>CAXXXQ010000001.1:0-586463 GCA_963677355.2 Thiomicrorhabdus sp.
AAAGGTGGTCTGATGTATGAGGCGACCGTTGGTGGCCAGAAATTCACTTTCCACCCGAACTAAATTAACAGAAGCTTGAAGGTAAAGATTAGATATGGATATCGTAGGCTGGTTAAATGAGATCGTGCTACATATTTCTTCATGGATGAAAGGCTACTTGAATGAGATAGTCCTCTCGATAGTTGCAACCTTGCTGGTCATCTATGGAGATGACATCATGCGCCTTGTCAAACAACAGATCGGCAGCTTAAAGCTGTTTTTGCGCTTTACGCTGTTTGTGCTGTTTTGCGCTTTCGGTTTCAGCTTTCTAACCTCTATCGCCACACCGTTTGTCAGTGGTTGGCTAGCTAGTGCCAACCCGGTGCTGCTGCCTTTTGTGATCTTGTTGGTCTACTATCTGATCGGTTACCTTGCACAGAGAAAAGGGATGCTATAAATCGCTATTGGTTTTAGCGCCTTACCTGCAATAAAAAAAGCCGGTAGCAGAGTGATCCGCTACCGGCTTTTTTATTGCCGTCGAGCTGCCTCTCAGCAGCAAAATACTCAAGCAATTTTGCTATTAAGAACGGCTGGTCACTTCTACCAAATGATAACCAAACTGAGTCTTAACCGGGCCTTCTACGGAACCCACGTCGGCACTAAATACCACTTTATCAAACTCCGGCACCATCATTCCCGGACCGAATTGCCCCAGATCACCACCGCTTTTCCCAGACGGGCAGTTTGAATACTGCTGAGCTATCTCTGCAAAATCAGCGCCATTTTCAATCTGCTGTTTCAAATCATTACACTGTTCTTCTGTATCTACCAAAATATGGCGAGCGGTCGCTAAAGTCATTTCATTTCCTTTGTTCAAACAAATCGATCGAGTCTAAGCTTTCTATATTTTACCTGCTGACTCTGCACTATTAATAAGGTTAAATTCTTGGCTTTCAAGGAATAACCTGATTTTTCTGCACCTACGTGCAACTGCTCATTTATAATAGCCGCTATGAAGAATCAGACAGATCAAACAACTCAAAATTTTGCCCAAATTCCAATGCAGGCGGTCGGTCCGTTCAAGCTAATTGGCGATGTGGAAACCGATGATTTAATGGTACCGATGGCGACTTACGAAACGCCACTATGGCCTTCAGTCGCTCGTGGCGCACGAGTTGCAGCCCACTCCGGCGGAATTCGGGTCACGGTTATCGATGAACGCATGACCCGTTCCGTTCTGCTGGAAGCACCCAATGCCGGAATCGCAGCGCAACGTCTACAGCAATTGCAACAGCGCCACAACGACATGCAAGAAGTGGTCTCGCAAAGCAGTCGTTTTGCGCAACTGATCGACACCCATTATCAAGTGGTCGGTAACTTGATCTACCTGCGTCTGGAATTCAAAACCGGTGACGCCTCCGGCCACAATATGGTCACAAATGCCGCCGATAAACTGCTGCCGTGGATTCTGGCCGAATATACCGATTTACAGTATGTATCGATCTCGGCCAACTACTGTACCGACAAAAAGGTCTCGGCCGTGAACGGTATTCTCGGCCGTGGCAAATATGTAGTTTGTGAAGCGACCATTCCGGAAAAATTCTGTAAACGATTCTTAAAAACCACTCCGCAAGCTCTAGTCGATCTACATATCAAAAAAGATCTGATCGGCAGCATCGTCTCCGGCGGATTGCGCTCCGCTAATGCGCATGTTGCCAATATGCTACTCGGTTTTTATCTAGCCACCGGTCAGGATGCCGCTAATATCGTCGAAGGTTCTCAGGCCATCAACCATGCAGAAGTGACGCCAGAAGGCGACCTCTACTTCTCGACCACCTTGCCTAACCTGATTGTCGGCACGGTTGGTAACGGTAAAGGTTTGGACTTTGTGCTTGAAAATCTGCAAATGCTTGGTTGTGCCGACAATGATTCCGCTCCGGGGGAAAATGCACGCCGCTTGGCTTGTATTGCCGGTGCGACCGCTTTTTGTGGCGAACTCTCCTTGCTCGCCGCACAAACCAACCCGGGTGAATTGATGGAAGCCCACATCAAACTTGAACGTGCGCAGCACAGCTAGCAGCAAATGAGCAGCAGTAAACAGTTAACCCAACGTAAGCAAGACCACATAGAAGCGGTTCTTGAAGACCCGCAAGTGGAACGCGGTAACGGTGGTTTCGAGCAAATCAAGTTGATTCACCGCGCCCTACCGGAAATCAATTTTGCCGATGTCGATACCGGTAGCCAGTTTCTCGGCAAAAAAATCAGCTTTCCTTTCTTGATTGCATCCATGACCGGCGGAGCAGCCGGCAATCTGCAAAACATCAACCGCCATTTGGCTGAAGCGGCCGAAGCTTGCAAAGTACCGATGGCCGTCGGTTCGCAGCGCGCCATGATTGTTGACCCTGCAGCTCAAGCCAGCTTTGAACTGCGCAAGTATGCGCCGAACGTGCCGCTGATCGCCAATCTGGGTGCGGTACAGCTTAATTACGGATTTGGAATGGATGAAGCCAAACGTGCGATCGACGTTTTACAAGCCGATGCCCTCTACCTGCATCTCAACCCGCTACAGGAAGTCATTCAACCGGAAGGCGATACCAACTTTGCCAACCTGATTGAAAAGATCGCCCATTTGGCCGAACAGATTGATGTGCCAATCATCCTTAAAGAAGTTGGTAGCGGTCTATCTGCGGCAGATATTGAACTCGGCCTGTCGGCAGGCATCAAACTGTTTGATCTGGCCGGCCGTGGCGGTACCTCCTGGAGCCGTATCGAAGCCCATCGCTCCGACAATGACTTGGGTTTCAGCTTTCAGGATTGGGGACTGACCACCGTGGAGAGCCTACAAGTTGCGCAAGCCTATCAGGAAGACGCCAGTTTTATCGCCAGTGGAGGCATACGAAACGGCATAGACATGGCAAAAGCTGTTATAATGGGCGGCCGATTGTGCGGCGTAGCAGCGCCATTGCTGGAACCGGCACAAAAGTCTACGGCAGAGGTCGTAGCAAAAATAGAACAATTTAAGCAAGAGTTCAGAACCACTCAATTCTTGCTCGGCATCGAAAAAAGCGATGCCTTACATTTAAACAAGTCTTTGATATTAGGATAGTTTTGAGCGTATCCAGCTCAATTTTAGACTTCTGTTAGACAAGAACAACAAAGAAGTTAACACCACTTTAGAATATGAAAGTAGGCATTGATTTAATCCATTTTGCAACGGCAGATTTCTATTTGGGTCTCGACACCTTTGCTGCCGAAAAAGGTACCGAAATTGAAAAATATACGGTGGGTATAGGGCAAGAAAAGATGTCTATTGCACCGCCGGACGAAGATGTCGTCTCTCTAGCCGCGAAAGCAGCCGCACCTATCCTAAAGCAAATGGATAGCGATGAAATCAGCGCTGTTCTGTTCGCCACCGAAACCGGTGTCGACCAATCGAAATCAGCCGGTGTTTTCCTGCACGGTCTGCTCGGACTTTCCAAACGTTGTCGTGTCGTTGAGTTAAAGCATGCCTGCTATGCCGGAGCCGCCGGTCTGCAAATGGCTACCGCCATGGTCAGAGCCAACCCGAAAGAGAAAATTCTGGTGATCGCCGCCGATATCGCCAAGTATGATGTCGACACTTCAGGCGAAGCGACCCAAGGTTGCGGAGCAGTCGCTATGCTCATTACCTCTAAGCCGCGCATTATCGAAATCGAACCGGGCTCCGGCTACTACACCGACGACGTTATGGATTTCTGGCGTCCGAACCACCGTGCTACAGCACTGGTCGACGGCAAATACTCAACCAAAGTCTACCTTAATAGCCTAAAGCACGCTTGGGAGCACTTTACCGAGCAGACCGGGCGCACCTTCAAAGATATCGACTACTTCTGCTACCACATCCCGTTCACCAAAATGGCGGAAAAAGCGCATCAGACCCTAGTCAAAAAAGTTGGTGCCAAGCTGGAGAAAGCCCAGTTCGAAGCGCAGACTTTACCGAGTCAGATTTACAATCGCATCGTCGGTAACAGTTACAGCGCGTCCCTGTTTGTCGGTTTTATCTCCCTACTCGATAATGTACGCGACAATATCGAAGGGAAACGCGTCAGCTTTTTCAGTTACGGTTCCGGTTGTGTGGCTGAATTTTTTACCGGCATCATGCAATCCGGTTATCAGGCCGTATTGATGACCGAAGACCACAACAAACAGATCGAACAACGTAAACCTCTAAGCTATCAACAGTACCTTGAGTTTTACCACCAGACCGATTTCAGTGTCGACAATACCGTATTCCCAGTTAACAATCGAGGACCATACCGTTTAGCCGGGATTCAAGACCATAAACGCTATTACGAAAACAGCGCACTGAACGATTCGTAACCGCTCCATAAACCGGTAGAAAAGCATGTGTTTGAGTGTTACTGCAATGAATAGTCCAGAAACGACCACCTATCGCTGCTCGGCACCTGCAAAACTGATTCTATCCGGTGAACATGCCGTGCTATACAACGGCCCAGCTTTGAGTATGGCGATCCAACTCTACAGCCACTGCGAATGCGGATTTACACAGGGCAACTCTCTACAAATTTCGATTGAACTGGATGATTTCCAGCAAAGCCTTACACTGAATAAACAGCAGTATCAGACTCAAAGCCAAGCAATTGAACAGCGTTATCGTGCTTTTCAAAATGGGGAACTTGCCATTAACAAAGTTCTGAACTCGCCTGTTGAGTTGATCCTGTGCAGCTTTTACTTGTTTGCCGAAACGCACTCCCTGAAGAACGGGATCTGGTCGGTCAACATTCATTCCGAGATCCCCACCGGTAGGGGATTAGGAAGTTCCGCCTCAGTGATTATCAGCCTTCTCAAAACGTTATATCGCCAGCACGGCATCGAACCGACATTCTCCGAGCAATTGTCGCTGGCCAGAGAGATTGAATCTCGCCAGCACGGCAGATCCAGCGGCTTGGACCCGGCCAGCATTCTGCATGGCGGTATCATCAAATACCGTTTGCAACAGCCCGTGGAACCAATCCAAACACATCCGATGCAAGCTTGGTTAATCGATAGCGGCGCCCCGCTCAGCTCTACCGGAGAAGCGGTCTCCCATGTTCGCCAATATGCCGAAAACCAAATACTCTGGGATAATTTCGCTAATATCACCGATATCATTACGGATGCCCTTCAACAACAGAATAAAGAGCAGCTCCATCAAGCGATTAGGGAAAACCAGTTACTACTGGAACAGATCGGCGTGGTGCCTAAAACCGTTGCCGGGTTTATCGATAAACTCAATCGAACGACACATGCGGCGGCCAAAATCTGCGGTTCGGGGAGTGTCCGCGGCGAAGCTGCCGGGATTATTCTCTGTTTCAGCGAACAGGCACCAAGTCAGCTCTGTGCAAACTACGGTTATGCTTACCAAGCAATTACACTCGACTTGCAGGGTGCCGGGTGCGAATTATGACCTCAAAACAACAGACCCATAACTCTCAAAGCTGGCAAAGCCAGGCACCGGCCAATACCATGATTTTAGGCGAACACAGCGTGGTTTACGGCCACCCGGCTCTGGCGTGTGCGGTCGATCAATTCGTCACCATCCGATGGACGCGACGCAATGATCACGCCATCCATATTTATTCGGCATTGGGAGAACATCATACCCAGCTTGAAAAAATCTCGATGCATCCAAAATTGAAGTTTGTCATTGCTGCCCTACAGGCATTTCAAAAACATCTCGATTTTGGTTTGGACATTCACATCGAAAGCCAGTTTTCTTCAACAATCGGTTTGGGCAGTTCGGCGGCCGTTTTAGCCGCCATGTTGAGCGGTTTAAACAACATCTGCAATAGTGCCTTGAACCGTATCGAACTCTTTAATATCGGCCATAAAATCATTCTTGATATTCAAGGTCGTGGTTCCGGTACCGATCTGGCCGCCAGTCTGGCCGGCGGAATCGTTTACTTCCAACCGAAATCGGAATCACAGCCCGAACCGATTATCGAAACCGTCAACAATCATCTCGATCTAGTTTTGGTCTACTCGGGCTATAAAACCCCGACGGCTGAAGTTCTGGAAATAGTTGCCGAGCAATGGCAACAGCAGCCTAAGCAACTGGAGATGCTGTATCGTTCCATGGCAAAAGTGACCCGTACAGCCTACCAATATCTGCAAAAAGAACAGTTCGAAGATTTCTGCCAAGAGTGTAAATCCTACCAACATCTTCTGGTCAAACTCGGGGTTAGTGATGCTACGCTGGAATCGATTATTCAGGCGCTGAACGGTTGTGTCGGCATTCATGCCGCTAAAATATCGGGATCGGGACTGGGAGACTGTGTATTGGGAATCGGCCAAATAAATGCCTGTTCAGCCAGCAGCGAAAATACGCTCCGCCAATATCAACATATCCATATTAAAATTACTCAACAGGGTGCCGCTACTCAAAGTATCGACGACATCGCCAGCTGAGAAAGCAGAGCCTTATGAAACAAGACATCAAAAATCAGACTTCGCAACCGACCCCTAAAAAGATTCTGCAAAAGCAGTTTGTGGACGCGGTGATAGGCCAAACCACGGCTCTGAACAAGTTAATTGCCAAAAAAACATTAGGTAAAGGCTCGGCTCCGGTTAATATCGCTTTGAGCAAATATTGGGGTAAACGAGAGCCGATATTGAACCTACCGACCAACAGCAGCGTCTCTATTAGCCTGCCCGGACTGGGTACCGAGACCAAGGTAAGCTGCTTGCCAGCGGAAGCGTCTACAGACCAAGTCTATTTGAATGGGGAACGTCTAACCGCCGATAACCGTTTTGCCAAACGGGTTTCGGAATTTCTCGACCATTTCCGAGCCGACGACACTGTCTTTTTCAAGATCAATACCCGCAACTCGGTGCCGACCGCCGCCGGTTTGGCCTCGTCCGCTTCCGGCTATGCCGCTTTGGTATTGGCGCTCAACGAGCTGTTTGATTGGCAGCTCGACAACAAACAGCTGTCATTATTGGCTCGCATGGGCAGCGGCAGTGCCAGCCGCTCACTATTTTCCGGCTTTGCGGTGTGGCATCAGGGGGAGCAAAGCGATGGTATGGATAGCTATGCCGAGCCACTCCCAACTTTATGGCCTGAATTCTGTGTTGGCCTTTTGGAAATCGACGTCAAACAGAAGCCGGTCAGTTCAACTCAAGGCATGCAAAATACGGTTGAAACCTGCGCGCTCTATCAAGCATGGCCGCAACAGGCGAATAAAGATGTGCAAACCGTGATCCGAGCGATAAGCGACAAAGATTTTTCTCTACTTGGTAAAACCGCCGAACACAACGCCCTGAGCATGCATGCCACCATGATTGCAACTTGGCCGCCAATTCTCTACTGGCAACCGGAGTCGGTCGCCGCCATGCACAAAGTTTGGCAGCTCCGTGAACAAGGCATTGAAGTTTATTTCACCATGGACGCCGGTCCAAATCTGAAATTACTGTTTCTGGAAAAAGAAAAGCCTGCGATTGAGCAGGCTTTTAGCGAAATCAAAATATTGACTCCATTCCAAAATTAAACGGCTTACCGTTCTATTTGACTACCGATAATGTCGGTTTCTTACGTTTTTTGCTCTCTGCAGAGCTCTCGCTACGGCTGGCTGCCGGTTTCGATTCATCCGCCTTGGACGAATTTGAATCGACCGCCGTCAAAGTGGCTTGTGACTCCGACACTTCATCCGCCTCGTCCGGATAAGGTTCCGGCGGGAACGGCATGCCTTGTCCATTCTCGCGAGCAAATACGGCTAAAACCGCTTCCGGAGGAAAATAGACGGACTCTTCCACACCTTGAAAGCGGGCTTTAAAAGAAAAACCGTCATTGTCCATCAATAGACCAAATACCGCTTGCGGATGTGCATTCAGAACAATCACCCCCTCTTGCACAAACTGACGCGGCACCTGAACTCCAGGGTAGTTGGCGTCAATTTGGAAATGGGGCGTCCATTCGTTATCCACAATCCAATCATAGATGGCACGAATCAGATAAGGGCGATTAGAAATCATAGAAAAGTAACCTCTACAACAACCTAGATTACGTCTCTCATATCCAGCTCGTCTTCAGACAAGCTTTCGGCAAACATCTCACGGGACAGCATCTTGTCTGCATAATCGAAAATCGGTTTGGCACTCTTAGGAAGCTCGATACCCAAGTACTGCAAACGCCACAATAGCACCGCCATACTGATATCAACCAAAGAGTAATCGTCACTCATAAAGAATGGCTTGTGATCAAACACTGGAATTAACTGAATCAAACGCTCCTGAAGATCACGACGCGCTGTTTTAACTGCCTCTTCATCTGCACTGTATGAAATCGTATTCACCAACGGATACCATTCGGTTTCGATTTGACGCAACATCTGACGGGCACGCGCCTTAGAGATCGGATCAACCGACATCAACGGAGGATGAGGGAAACGTTCGTCCAAATATTCAATAATGACTTGTGGATCATACAGCACCAAATCACGGTCAACCAAGGTTGGCAGCGTCGCATAAGGATTCAACTCCAACAGATCTTCCGGCAGATTATCAGGA
The DNA here is from genome assembly GCA_963677355.2 of Thiomicrorhabdus sp. Lineage (GTDB taxonomy): Bacteria > Pseudomonadota > Gammaproteobacteria > Thiomicrospirales > Thiomicrospiraceae > Thiomicrorhabdus. The sequence goes on from CAXXXQ010000001.1 coordinate 8,524, forward strand.
TCGACTTCAACAACCTCCATAGGGATATCTTTCTCTTTAGCAACCAAACGCACACGGTGGCAACTTGGGCTTTTTGAGTCAGAGAATAAAACCATGACGGAACGTTTAGTGACAGGGATTTCAGACATTGAAGGTCTCCTAATAAAAACCTCTGCAACAAACAGAGGCTTTGCAATATATAAAATTCAAAAATAATCAACTTATTGCATTTAGTATACACCCTCTGTCAAGCCCTAATGCTAGCGTAAAACCCTATCTTTTTTTGTTTGTCCCCCTTTCCCTGACAGACTTGCAAGCCTTAAAATAGCCAAACTATTAACTAAAAAGAGTTTTTCATGAAACGATTAACGGCCATCCTCTTTTCTTTACTCCTTATGCATAGCTTACCCGGGCTAGCCGGTTCGGCAGAAAAGGCGGATCAAAATAAGCCATGGAGCTATCAAGACCGTGAACTCTGGCAGGAACTCCCCCACAAAGAGATTGAGATCGGTGACGAAACCTATGGCTTGACCACGTTACCGGCCGATGATCAAAACAATCGCAGACTCTATTTATGGATCAATGAGAATGCCTGGCCGAATAATGGTGATGCAACGGTCATCCAAGGTCTGACGAAAAGTGGTTCGGTGTGGTATCTGGATACCGCCGAAGCGCTTTTTATCGATCGTAGCCGCATGAGGATCCGTGGACTGGATGGCCGATTTGTTAAAGACTTGATGGAACTAGCCAGTCAAAGCTACGAAGAGATCGTCATTGTCAGTCTGGATGTGGCATCGGTTCCGGTTTTAAGAGGTCTACATTTATGGCAGGAAACCGCTGGCAAATCACAACTGAAACGTTTAAAGAACGTGGTACTGCTGTACCCGAGCCTGTTTGTAAATGCACCGGCAGCCGGTGAAATCCCGGAGTTATTTCCGATCAGTTATCACAGCGCCCTACCCATCACCATCTTGCAACCCGAGCACGGCGCCCAAGCCAACACCATCGGCATGACGGCCAAAGCGCTAAAAATGGGCGGTAGCCTAGTCAATACCATACAGGTACCAATTGCCACCGATGGTTATTATAAATTTCAAGATATTCGCCAGATGGCAGAAGATGCCATTATCCGAATCCCTGCCGTTACGGATGCCAAAATCGAACGAGTCAAACAGCTGAACTATCAAGTGATGAATCTGGACCCGCTCAGCCATGAGATCCCGCAAAGTCGAATCATCGCCGGTTTTGTCAAACTCGACGAGCCGAAAGCGATGCAAGCTTTTAGCTTGCCGACACTGAAAGGCGATACCATTCAAGTACCGGAAAGCTACAAAGGCAAAGCGTTATTGGTGAATTTTTGGGCGACTTGGTGTCCGCACTGCGTTGAGGAAATTCCATCCATGAACCGAGCTCTCAAACAGCTGGACGAAGACCGTTTTGCGATGATTTCGGTGTCCTATAAAGATACCCGGGAAACCATGCAGGAATTCGTCAAACAAATACAAGTCGATTTTCCGATTCTGATGGATTACGACGGCAAGGTCTCGCAACAGTGGAAAGTGTTTGCTTACCCGAGCAGTTTTTTAATCGATGCCAACGGCAAGATTCATTACAGCATCAATGCCGGTAGCATCTGGGACAGTCCGGAGATGCTCAGCTATTTACGGGAAGTAATGGAGATTCCTTATCAGCCTTGATCGGTGGTAGCTTCAAGCCTCGGTAGTGTTAAAACATACGGCTTGATCGATAGATTGATACCCCTGCTGGAGCATAAACAGGCGATCCACACCTAGAGCCACTCCGCTGCAATCAGGTAAAGGTGAAGCGCCTAAAGTGGTTAACAAGTTTTCATCCAGCGGGACTGCTGGCAAGCCCAAACGTTTACGTTCCTGCAAAGATTCATTGAAACGCTGACGGTAAATCTCCGCATCGGCCAACTCGTAGTAGCCGTTAGCGAGCTCCATGCCGTCGACAAATACCTCAAAGCGTTCCGCCGTTCTAGGGTCTGCCGGATTGATTCTGGCCAACGCGGCATCCTTGGCGGGGAACAGAGTGATCACCGAGATTTGATCCCGACCGAGTTGCGGTTCAATCACCTCGGTCAGAACCAGTTGCCGCCATAGATCTATATCGTCCGCTTCAACTCCGACAACTTCAGGCACCCCATGAGTTTTTAAGCATTGTTTAAAACTGCTGGCATCAGCCCCCAACACATCTTTAATGCCAGCATACTTGGCATACGCCTGCTGGAAAGAGAGTAATTCAAACTCCCTACTTGTGGGTAAAACTTGATTTATTAGCTCCACCACTTCGCCAATCAAATCCTGCATGGAAAAACCGAGTCGATACCACTCCAACATAGTGAACTCGATTTGATGCCTCGGACTTAAATCACCGTTACGGAACACTTTGCCCAAATAGAAAATATCTCCGCTGCCTTCGCAGAGTAGCCTTTTCATCGGGTATTCCGGCGAAGTATGCAGATAATAGCTCTGCAAACCTGACTGACCGGGCACATCAATCTGAGTACTCAACGACGGCAAGTGAACATCCGGTGTCGCGGCTTGCGACAGTATCGGCGTATCTACCTCGATAACAGAACGGTCATAAAAAAACGCCCTGACCTGCCTCAACAGATCAGAGCGTTTTTTTAGCATGTCAATTTTGGCTGACATCATTGAACGCCGCAAGCAGACTTATTTCGCGCGGGAAACGTATTCACCTTTTTCGGTGTTAACGACCACACTTTCGCCAATCTGAACGAATAGCGGCACTTGGACAACCGCACCGGTAGAAAGTGTTGCCGGCTTACCGCCTGTTCCTTGCGTATCGCCTTTAAGACCCGGATCGGTTTCAACGATTTCCAGCGTGATCTGCTTTGGAGGAGTAACCGAAATCGGATCGCCATTGAACAATGTGACGGTACACATATCTTGCTCGACCAACCACTGCTTGATATCGGCAACCGCCGCTTCGGAAGCCTGATACTGTTCAAATGTACCGGCATCCATGAAGTGCCAGAATTCACCGTCGTTATAAAGATATTGCAGATCCGTATCAACAACGTCAGCCGCCTCAACCTTTTCACCGGATTTAAAGGTGTTTTCAACAACACGACCGGTAATCAAGTTACGGTATTTAACGCGATTGAACGCCTGCCCTTTCCCCGGACGCACGATCGTATTTTCAATAATCGAACACGGATGACCATCCATTAAGAATTTCAAACCGTTTTTAAAATCTGCTGTACTGACTGTTGCCATATCTTTACCTGAATATATCACTTAAAATAATCGCCGTATTCTATCGCAAAACCGAAAATTTTAAAAATTCAAAAATGTCAGACCCAGTCAACAACCCCTACTCCGCTCTTCAGCCGTTTGCAATTCAAGCTGATAGTGTGATGATTTCCGAGCCCGACTTTGCATTTAAAGCACCAGCACACTTTTTGGGACAGATCGATCCTTCAGATCCGCAAGATCCGCTCCTGCTGCAAATCCTGCCAAGCATGCATGAAGAAATGCAAAGCGCAGGTTTCGCAAGTGATCCGGTTGCCGATTTGGACAATAACCCGACCCCCGGCCTGATTCACAAGTACCATGGTCGGGTACTGTTGATAGCCAGCCCTAAGTGCGATATTCACTGTCGTTACTGTTTCCGCCGCCATTTCCCTTATCAGGAACACGCCAATCTGCGTCACTGGCAGACGGCGTTAGACTATATCAGGACTGAACCGTCCATCCATGAAGTAATCCTCAGCGGCGGCGACCCGATGGCATTGAACGAACAAAGCCTGATGCAACTGATTGAGCAAATCGAATTGATAGAGCACGTCAGAACTTTACGTATTCACAGCAGAACACCGGTAGTCGCGCCAGAGAAGGCTCCACAATCGGCTCTCCTGGCATGGGCGCAACAGACCCGGTTGAATACTGTACTGGTGATTCATAGCAATCACCCGAATGAACTCAGCGAACAGACACACCGTCTATTTGAAAAATATAAACAGGTCGGCATCACCCTGCTGAACCAGTCGGTACTCCTTAAAGGAATCAACGATGATAATGAGGTGTTGGAACAGTTAAGTCACAAACTGTTTGAACAGGGGGTATTGCCCTACTATCTGAATCTGTTGGATCGCGTGCAGGGCGCCGCTCATTTTGAAGTGGAAGAAAAGCGGGCTATTGCCATTCACAATCAGCTAAAAACCCGGCTGGCCGGTTATCTGGTTCCTAAACTGGTTAGAGACATTGCAGACAGAGGCAGTAAATCCACGATTGCCTAAACATGCAGGACAATGCGGCAAGCCTTACCAATACAAAACAATCCAAATACTAAGGTAGGTCGTATTTGCGCTTAAAGTCGCAATCCACAGAAAGCGCCTTTAACCAATCCGGAGCGGTATAAAACTTCTCATTGACCGGCAGCAAGACTTTTTCTCGGTACAGCGCGTAATTAAAGCCTTTGCCGTTCAGCAGATAGTAGGTCGCGCTATCGCCGATCTGCAATTCTCGGATATCCACCGAACTAAAATACGGGCTAACTTTATTCAGTTCTTTCTGTTTGGCGACAAATATCTGCAAATCGTACCCATCAAGCTCTTTAAAATTGGTCAACTTGTCATCTTCCCGGCCGTATTTCGAGGTACTGGCAAAAACGTGAATATCATCGTTTCCGCAATGATAAGCAAGAGAAGACTGGCTACTGTAATCCAAGGTGAACAGAGTTTTGTCTTTCGGCAGTTGCGCGCAAACCTCAGTCGGTTGGGTATAAACGGCCACCCTCTGTTTCTGTGAATCTGAAATCAGCGTTTCGACATTGAACAGCGCGACAATCAGCACCGCAGCCGCAATGGCTGAAAAATAGCCATTAAACACATACAGCTTAGAAAGTTGCTGCTCGTCCAACTGCATATACAGAACATACAACAGAGTCACGGCAATCAATGGCCAGTGCAGGCCGATCGGATTATTCAAACTGACGACAATCAACACCAGCAACAGAGGCAAACTGGCAAACAACGCCATGGAAACGATATTCAGCCCGTCTCCTGCTGTATTCTGCCCAGCTACTTGACGATTGCGATACAGATACCACAGCCCCAACGGAGACAGCATCAAAGCGATCATCAGCATAAAGTTGAGTACATTTTGCGGTGCCAACTGCGCTTCTTCGGTTCTGGAAAAGAAATTAAACAGGATGTTATTCCAGCAGTGCGTCGCATTGAAATAGAGATTTTCGGCAATTGCCAGCAGCACCAGCAGCAGCATTAAGGCAAACTGGCCTTTATGCACTTTCGACCAATTCCATAACGAATAGGCCAACAAGCCGATCAGCATGAAGGCCGCGAAGTATTTGGACAAAAACGCCAAGCCCAAGAACAGGCCCGCTAACCAGGCATCACGCCACTGATGCTGCTGGATATTCTTGGCAAAGAAATACACGCCCAACATGGAGAAAAACACCAATACCGTATCATTGGCGGTCACCACAAACATTAACGAAATCGGCGAGATGAAGAACGCCATCGCCACCCACAGCGCAATATTTTTACGGCTCTCCAGCTGGCTGTTATTGGCGTGCAACAGAACCAATTGGAAAAGCAAATAACTGATTACCAGCGCGGCGACAAAAGCGAATGAACGATACCAGAGCAGATCATCGGCGATCCAGCTCATCGCGCCCAACAGCCAGCCCACTGCCGGCGGATGGTCGTAATAACCTAAGGCTGGCGTTTGCCCCCAGACAATGAAGTAAGCTTCGTCACCGGTCAAAGGCAGCAGCCAAATCAAGCCGATTTTCAACAGTACAAACAGCCCCAGCAGTAGACGTTGCTGAACACTAAGCTGATTGATAAACAGACTCAAACGGCTCATTGAGCGCTATCCAGCAAGCTAAACAAGACAAAAGCGACCAGACAGCCGACCAGAATACCGGCCAAAATTTCGATACGGGTATGACCAATTCGCTCGCGGAGTGCCGATTCATTTTCAGTGATCCGGTTAATCTCCTCGGCATGTTTACCAACCTGACGGCGCAGACTGTTAGCATCCAACATGACGATAAATGCAACAGTCAAAGCGACTCCCAAAGCCGGATGCTGAATCCCTTCTTTGAGCGCAATCAACATCGCCATACTGCTGACAATTGCACTGTGATTGCTTGGCAAGCCGCCATAACCGATCAAGCCGAAAGCCGGTTTGCCGGCACGGATTGAATTGATAATAAACTTACTGACGCCAGCCACTAACCAGGCAACAAAAGGGGTAATCAAATAGATGTATTCCATTTACATGCCCCCGCCGGAAAGCGTTTGCGGCCATAGCGCCCAAAGACTGACCGAAATCCAACCGATGACGGTCAGAATCAACTGTTTATCGTTCAACAATGCATCGGTTGGCGACTCCCCGCCTTTTTGAATTTCCGCCACATACCAATAGCGGAACAAACCGAACAACACAAACGGAATGGTCACAACCATTTCCGGACGGGCATTCATAACAAACAGGCTATAAAACATCAAAGCGCCGGTTGCCGACATTTCGGCATAGCGATCCACCAACGAAACCGAATAATTCTCCAACACTTTTCTGCCCTCTTGGCTGGTTTGCACCAACTCCTGACGGCGTTTGATCGCGGCAAGATACAGAGCCAAACAGAGTGTGGTAACAAACATCCACGAAGAGAGCGGAACCGAGATCGCCACGGCTCCGGCATAGACGCGCAGCACAAAACCGATTGCGATGGTAAAAATGTCCAGTACGGCCTGATGCTTCAGGTAGTAGCTGTAGGCGAAATTAAGCGCCAAATAACCGATGATGACGGCCATCACATAAGGCTGCAGAAACAGCCCTGTAGCCAGCACCACATACAACACCGCCAGTAATTTCTTGGCCTGCGACTCCGTGACCCAACCCGCCGCCAACGGCCGTTTCAGGGACTTCACAGGATGACGACGGTCACTCTCAATGTCCTTCAAATCATTTAATACGTAGGTGGCGGAGGAGGCAAGGCTGAATAGAACAAAAGCGATTACCGTTTGGCTGACAGCCACCCCGTCGAGAAACAAGCCGGTAAACATCAACGGTGCGAAGACAAAACCGTTTTTGACCCACTGCTTCGGTCGCATTAACAGCAACAAGGCCATCCAGTCCGGTTTTTTCCCCATGTTTTTACTTAATTTCCGCTGTCTAGAAGTGTTAGAATTCATGGGCTTGGGTACCGCGTTTAACCTGTTGTTAGATGGAATATTTGCAGCCTTGTCAAAGCAGGGTTAACGAAAACAAAAGAGAATAATTCACCCGCTTATGAAGCTTGCCATAATGTACACGATTTTCGCGGTCATCGCCACTGTCACCAATATCTGGAGCCAGGATCTGACCTTCCGAATTTACCAAGGTCCTTATGAACTTTGGCTGGGGATTTTCATCGGCACCGGAGTCGGTCTGGTGGTCAAATATTTTTTAGACAAAAAATATATTTTCCGCTACCAAACAGAATCGATTCAACATGGTTCCAAAACCTTCTACCTCTATACATTGATGGGGGTCGCCACCACTGTCATCTTCTGGGGATTCGAGTTCGCCTTTGATGCTATCTTCCAGACCCAACAAATGCGTTATATAGGCGGCGTCATTGGCTTGGCTATCGGCTACTATGTAAAATATCAACTCGACAAACGATATGTATTCAAATGAGAAGCGCAGCATGAAGTTAAGCGGCTGGGGACGCTACCCGATTATTGATACAGAGCTGACAGCCATTCGCGACACCCGTCAGCTACAATCTGCCTTGCAGGCGGAATCAAGCTGCCTGCCTCGCGGTTTGGGGCGCAGCTATGGTGATAGCTGCTTGCACAGCCAAGTGCTGGATGTCAGCCCGCTGGATCAATTTATCAGCTTCGATGAAATCTCTGGCGAACTGCATTGTCATGCCGGAACCAGTTTTGCCGAGATTTTGCGCCTGTTTGTGCCTCGCGGCTGGTTTCTCCCGGTCACCCCCGGAACCCAACATGTTACGGTCGGCGGCGCCATCGCCAGCGATGTTCATGGTAAAAACCATCATCTGGACGGCAGTTTCAGCGACCAGTTGATCGAGCTGACCCTTATGCTGGCCAGCGGCGAAACCATTACTTGCTCGTCGCAACAGCACCGCGAACTGTTTTTGGCGACCTGCAGCGGTATGGGATTGACCGGAGTCATAATTTCCGCCCGTTTCAAACTGCTGAAAGTGCCCTCCGCCTATATCAATGAAACAACCTTTAAAACCGCCAACCTGCAAGAGACATTAGCCAAGTTTGAAGCCCACGAGGACGCGACCTATTCGGTGGCCTGGATCGACTGCCTGGCTAAAGGGGATAATCTGGGCCGGTCTTTAGTCATGCTTGGAGAACATGCCCTCACCGAAAGCGTACTTAAACAAGGAAAAGAGCTATTTGAAATCGGCAAACCGAGCAAACTCAATATTCCGTTCGACCTACCTAGCATCACCCTCAACAGCTTGAGTATCAAAGCATTTAACGAACTCTATTACCAACGCATCCGTTCGCCGGAATCCCACCGGCTGGTGCATTACGCCCCCTACTTCTATCCGCTGGACGGTATCCAGCATTGGAACCGAATGTACGGTAAAAACGGGTTTGTTCAATACCAATTCGTGATTCCGAAAGCCGCCGGGCATGAAGGTTTGCAGAAAGTGTTGCGCGCGATCTCGGACGCTAAAAAAGGCTCGTTTCTGGCGGTACTGAAAGTCTTCGGCCAAGGAAACGATAACTATCTGAGCTTCCCAGAAGAAGGCTATACCCTCGCCTTGGACTTCAAACTGGAAAGCGATACTTTGGCGTTTTTGGATAAACTCGATCAGATCGTTTTGGCGCATGGCGGCAAAATCTATCTGACCAAAGACGCCAGAATGAGTGAAACCACCTTCAAACGCAGCTACCCGCAATGGCAAGAATTTCAGGCCGTGCGCGAGCAATACGGTGCGCTAGACAAATTTGTTTCGCACCAAGCACAACGTTTGGGTTTGAACGGCTGCGATTAAACAACAGGTAGAATCGAATTCAACTAAAATTAGCAAACTAAAAGAAACAGCCAAAGATTCAGGAATAAGAATGCAAAAGAACATTGTGATTATCGGCGCGACTTCCGCGATTGCGCAAGCCACACTTCGACTCTATGCCGAACAGGGACATAACCTGTTTCTGGTCGCCCGTAATCAAGAAACCTTGCCTGCCATTGCCGAAGACGCCAAGGTTAGAGGCGCCAATGAGGTCTATGAATATGTGATCGATCTCGGCGATCACAGCCGTCATGCTGCAATGGTTGATTATCTGTACAGCAAAATGCCCAAGGTCGACATTGTGCTCTTCGCTCACGGCACCCTGCCTAATCAAGCTGAGTGCCAGCAAAGTGTTGAGCTGACCATGCAAGAGATCAATACCAATGCCTTGAGCAGCGTGGCGTTACTCACCTTGCTGGCTAACCGCTTTGAAGAACAGAAATTCGGAACCTTGGCCGTTATTACCAGTGTGGCCGGTGACCGTGGTCGCCAATCCAACTATGTTTACGGCAGTGCAAAAAGTCTGGTCTCCACCTTTCTGCAAGGCTTGCGTAACCGCCTATATGACAGCGGCGTCAATGTACTGGATATTAAACCGGGCTTTGTTGACACGCCAATGACCGCAGAATTCGATAAAGGGCCGCTATGGGCAAAACCCGAAGCCATTGCCAACAGCATTATCAAAGCAATTGCCAAAGGACGGCAAACCCTGTACACGCCTTGGTTCTGGTGGGGCATTATGCTGATTATCCGCACTATTCCAGAAACCCTGTTCAAACGTCTCAAGCTGTAATTATCTGTGAGCCGTCTCAACCCGATTACTCTGCTATTGCGTTTCGGTCAATGGCTGTTAAAGCCGATCGATATCGCCGCAGAGATTATCCATCAACCCAATAAAGCCTTTCTGGAAGTCGATTTCCTCAAAGGCTTGAGCGTCTTGATGGTGATTCTGTTCCATATCTTTTTCGCGGTGTTTTTTCTATTCAAGAAGGAACCCGAAAAGCTCAACGAGTTTATCAACAGCATTCCCGCCTGGATGAGCATCATTCTCGGTTTCGATAAAGCGGTAGATATCTTTTTCATGCTCAGTAGCTTCCTTTTGAGCTATGCCCTGTTGAAAGTTTGGGATAAAAAACAGAATATCCATATTCGCCGTTTTTACCTGCACCGTTTCTTCCGTATCTACCCGCTGTTTCTGGTCGCCCTATTACTGTACGGGCTGGGCGATATCGAGAAATTATTCAAAGAAGGCTGGTACAGCCTGCTATTTGTGGAAAACATCTTCAGCAAAGGCATTATTCCTGTGCAGTGGAGCCTGTCGATCGAGATGCAGTTTTACCTGATTATGCCGTTCATGCTGCTGGTACTGGCTAAGAGCCGTCGCCCCCTGCTCTGGTTGACGGTCTGGATTTTGGCCTCCATCGGACTGCGCTTTTATCTGGCTTGGCAGACCCCGCTGATCTACCAGACCCACTGGTATGACTTCATGAATTCGGCACAGGGTAAAATCTACATGGATACCATGTACTACATCATTGAAAGCCGAATCACGCCGCTGCTTTTCGGCATGCTGTGGGCGGTTTTGCTGTGGAAATATTCCAAACCTTTTCTGCAGGCTAACCGCTGGCAAACGGCGCTGGTCTGGGCAATCTGTTTGACCTTAATTTACTGGAGCATGCGCTTTCCGGTTTACTATCAGGATTCCAGCTACTATACAAACTTCAACGAAAATCTGAACCTGTTCATGGTCACCATGCACCGTATTATTTTCAGCGCAGCGATTCTTGTTTTGGTGTTACTCTCTTATTATCAAATCAAAGAAGCAAACAGTTTATTCAGCAGCTGCAAACAGAACATTCTAGGTTGGAAAATTTGGCGTCTGCTCTCCGAAGTGGCCTACCCGATGTACTTTTTTCACTTCCCGTTTATCGTCCTCGCCTGGGTCATCACCTTGGGTACAGTCGATGTCAAAAGCATCACTAGCATTCCGCTCTATTACGTTCCAATAGCCTATCTGCTAGCAGTTCTATTCACCCTCTACCTGTCACTGTGGCTCAACCATGCCGTCGAAGCAAGATTCATTAAGATGGGAAAAAAATTGGAGCAGCGTTGGTTTGCCAACTAAGTGATAAACAAGAAAAAACCAACAAAAACAGCCTTGGGAATTACAGCTTTAACTCTTGAATACCACTAGTTTAGACCAGAGAAAACCAACGACCAAACTGATAAACGAGAACAGGACCAGCGTAATAATCGGGTGTAGGGCTAAGCTGTCCCCCATATAGCCGACTGCTAGACTGATGGAAGCCATACCAAACATAAACGCCAGATAGCGTCCAAAATGCAGCTTTGCCTCAAAGGTGATTTTGGAATTGACGATGAACGAAAACAGCGATGCCGCTAAAAAACCTGCCAAGTTGGCACTGGCCTGAGAAAACTCAAGCCAGTAGAGAAGCGCAAACACAACCCAGTGTATGCCGGTATTGAATACACCGATTAAGGTATAAAGACTAAACTGCTTTTTCATAAAAATTAACTTTAGATGGCTTCGTCACGAGATGGATAATAGAGCGAAGAAAACAGCATATGCAGCCCGCTAGACGCTCGTGAAGTGTCATCTAATACTCTTTTTCAACTATATAGAGCGGTCGCCCTTTGCTTTCCATATAGATGCGGCCGATATACTCGCCCAAAACACCGAGCACAATCAGCTGGGTACTGCCCAGGAAGATAATTGCGGTAAACAGTGAAGCGTAACCCGGCAAATCGGCACCATAGATCAAAGTTTTCAAAACGATCCAAGAACCGTAGAAGATCGACAAAAACCAGGCAATCACGCCAACATACAACCAAACGCGTAACGGAGCGGTCGAAAAACTGGTAATGCCCTCTAGCGCCAGATTCCAGAGCTTCCAGGCGTTAAAGCTGGCTTCGCCGGCGGCGCGTTCTTCACGCTGATACTCGATGGTCATGGTTTTAAAGCCGACCCAGGAAAAGATGCCCTTCATAAAACGCTGAGTCTCGCCCATGGTTTTAATCGCTTCAATACAGCGTCGGGAAATCAGCCTGAAATCACCGACATTTTCCGGAATTTTATTGGAGGAGATCTTGTTGTTCAGGCGATAGAAGATATTGGCACTCCAGCGTTTCATAAAGGTATCTTTACTGCGGTCCGCTCTTTTTGCCAACACTACATCAACCTCATTATCCTGCCAAACTTTGACCATCTCAGTGATCAAATTTGGCGGATCCTGTAAATCAACGTCAATCGGAATCACGGCGCGGCCATTGGCAAAATCAATTCCGGCGGTCAATGCCGCTTCTTTGCCGAAGTTTCTTGAGAAGTTCAAAATACGAATTTCCGGCACACCATGCTTGCTCTCTTTGAGCACCTCCAAGGTATTGTCCGAGCTACCGTCATTGATGAAAACCAGTTCATAGGTCATCTTCAAGGCTTCAAGAATTGGTAAAACCTCGGCTAGAAAGACCGGAATTGCTTCCTGCTCGTTATAACAGGGAACAACCAGAGACAGATCGACACTGCAGTCATGCTCCGCGACCAGCTCTTCCAATAAATGCCCACGGATATTCATACCATTCACTCTCTGGGTTCTCACAGTCTATTCCTCGATAATTTTAGCTACCGCTACACCACGATTAATATACAGCCATTCCACTTTGCTGAAACGCTTTTCCAGTTCATGTTTCTTACCGAATGCAATCTCCTCCGCTTCCGGTGTTCTCATCGGGGTGAATTGCTGAGCTTCAATATTGAAGCTCGGCATCTCGATACAACAGGTGACTACTTGCAGATTATGCTCTTTTACATAGTGCGCTGCGCCAATAATCGGCGTCTGCTGCAGGTTCACCGCATAAGCAAACAAAGCATAAGTAAAGGTCAGAGCGGAAATCACCCCGGCCAGAAAAAGTTTAACGGTCTTATCCCACTTCACCAGCATCAACAGCAGACCAATCAGCAACATGGCTCCTGCCCATATATAGTAGAAATCCGGCAGGTATAACGATGCCTCATGCAAAGTGGCATAGTGATACGGATCTTTTTCATCCTTGGCGGCAAATTCAATCAATTGCGGTAACGCGATCAACAACGCGGCGAAACCGACCAAGGTCGCTCCAAGTCCCCATCTAATCTGCATTGTTTTGAAGTAGTAAGCCAGCATAATCAATACCGGCGGAACCCCGTACATCAGATAATGTGGCAGTTTAGTCGCGGCAATGGTGAAGAAGATCAATACCAGCAAAAACCAGATCAGCAGCATGCGCTGTGGACTTGGCTGCTTGCTATCTTTGAACCAAGGCATTATCGATTTGAATAGCAGCGGCAGAAACGGCAAGGTTAGAAACATCAAATCAAACACATAATAGAGCACACTGCCGTTATGCGATTCCATCGCGTTCATAAAACGGCCAACATTGTGTACACCAAAGAACTCGTCAATAAACTTTTGACCGAACAGATAGACTTGCAGCAGATACCAAGGCGTCACTACCACCAGCAATAATAACCAACCTTTCCAGAAAAAAATGGTTTTGCCCAAGGTTCTCCAGTTTCGTTCCAATAACAAATAAAAAAAGATACTGCCGGCTACGACAACTAAAGCCACCGGTCCTTTGGCCAGAATTCCAAAACCTGTCCACACAAAAGCCCACATCAACACTTTGTCTTCACCGCCACGAATAAAGTCATAAGCTTTGTAGATACCTAAAGAGATAAACAGAATCAGCCAAGCATCCGGAATGGCGGCTTTAAATGAGATCAGGGCACCGACCGCAAACAGGCTAATCCAGATAAACAGCCAAGCGGTTTCAATATCGAAATAGCGTTTTACAAAACGGTAGCTGGCCAGCAGCCACAGTGAGTAGGCTATCAACGATGGAAAACGGTAGGAAAAACGCTCTTCGCCAAACAAAACCAAGCCGATAGATTGCGTCCAGTACATCAACGCCGGTTTGTGGAAAAACGGTTCGCCATTCAACATGGTCGTCAACCAGTTACCATTAATGACCATTTCCCGGGAAACGGCAGCATAAGCGCCTTCATCCATATCAATCAGCGGGTAGTAATAGGCCGGAAAAACATAGAGCACAAGCAAAGCCAGCAAAACCAACAGAATTTGCTTAAGCGTCAATGAATCATTGCTCACAGATAAAAGCCCGGACAGCTGCATTGCCGGTGCCTGGTTGGGATTTGAACGGGTCACAGACGAACCTTATATTTCCATCATGATTAATTTGTTTGCCTATTATACATATTTACACTTTTCTAAATGCCAGCTGTTGCTGTTGCATACATTCAAAGGCATCCAGAGCCGGTTGGAACTTGTCTGCATCATTTTCAATTTGGGCAAACAGTTCTACCAGCGCCTCAATGGTCGACAGCGATTGTGCGTCTTTCTGTTTGCGCACTTTGTAGTCCGAAGGATTGCCCGGAGCCAGCTCCACCCTATCCAAAGCGCGAAGCTCTGGATTGAGTTGCATCATCTTATAGGTTTTGCGCCAAGTGCCATCCAATACCAAGATCTTGCACTCCCTTCCGGCTTGCAGATCTTGGCGAACTTCATCTATCGAATAAGCCTGATACGACTCTGGCTGCCCTTCTATTTTTGGATACAACAAACGCACCGGCACGCCGTCAGTCAACCAGGCTCTGAGCTCAGGTAATTCCGTCAGACTCTCGCCCACCCAAAGTTGGCAATGTTGAAAAGCCAACTCTGCAATAATGGCGGTGCCTTTGACCTGCTGCGTTTCGGTTGGATGCTGCAAAATCCCCAATTCAATCCGATTATCTATCGGGCTAATAAAGTCACAGATACAGACTTTTTGCGCTCGCCGGCATTGTGGGCAGATCACTCGTGACATCACTGGTTCCATTCAATTTATATACACAGGATTGGTTGCGCCTATAATACAAGACAGCACAACGAAACCCCACCACTAAACCGAACAATTTAGCAAACGGGCTAATCAGATAAACCATGCAAAAATACCGTTTCAAACAAGTCGAAGTTGACGATCTGCCGCGTTTCAATCATTTCCTGAAACAGCACGGTGAAGCCAAAGCGGGACGAGGTGACCGGAGTTTCTGGCTGGAAAACAACCAAACCATTATCGCCGCCGCTAGACTGGTGAACACGGAGCTTGAAAACGTCTTTTGGCTGAGAGGGGTATTTGTCATCGAGTCATGTCGTCACCAAGGTGTCGGCAGCGAGCTAATCCGCGCCGTACACAATACCCTGAATTCGAGCGAGCAAATTTTTGCTTTTCCGCTTGCTCATTTGGAGACTTTCTATGCGAATCTCGGCTATCGCCACATCCATGCGAATGCCTTACCCGTTGGTTTACAAGCACGCTACTCAAAAGCGGATGCACAAAATAAAGGCTGGCTGTGCATGGCATATGGCGCAGAGTAGTTAAGCATCAAAGAGGTTCAAAATAGTCTAAATTTGGCCGACTCTCAATGGCAAGGAGTGTTAAAAAAACCGATCGAGCTAGAACTTACCACGGCATTTGTCGATATCCGAAAGATGCGTTTGACTAACATCAATCAAAAAACCACCTAAAGCCGAGCGCCCTAGCAGCAGCGCTTTACTGAAATGCGAACGATCAACCAAGTTCATTGCCACTTCCCTGACCACGCCATCAAGACAGATTTTGAGTTTGATCACCGCTCTTTCCTGTACGCCACCATCCTTGGTTTTGATCTTAGCAACTCTTACCACGGGTTGAGTCTCTATCAAACCCTTAACCGTAGTGAAACTCACATAACGTAACCCTTCAATATCCTCGTAATGTATTTGCGTTGCATGTAACGAGCTATGATCGGCACCACTATCGATTTTAGCTTCCAGCACAAATTCATTAGCAGAGCTCGCCTGCAATAAAACCGGCTCCAGCCAGCCTATTTTATGACCGGCTAGACTCTGTATAGAAATCAGCGCTAAACATGCGCCGAGATAAAAAATAATGGCTGGCTTGATTGATTCGAATCGGAGTAACGCAAAGATTTTATACATAGAAATTTTGCTTTCCATAAGATAATTTAAAAACCCTACTTTCTATGCTTTACATATCCAAAGTGATTTTGACGGGGCAATAAAAAAGCCCACTTCTCTCGCACAACAAGAGCAACAGGCTTTTCATTTTATCAACAAAGAGTACTTAAGCGTGTTTAGGACTCTTTCAGCATCTTGATAATTTCTTGTGCCGGCGCATAACCCGGTACCATATTTCCGTTATCGAAAATAATGTTCGGCGTTCCGTTCACACCAAATATCTGCGCTTGCATCATATGGTTACGCACCGGATTTTCACAACTTTTCGCTTCCGGCGACATTCCCTTCATCGCATCGTCCATCATCTTGGCACGATCTGCCGAACACCAGATCGAAACCGCTTTATTATAGGATGGCGAATTCAGTCCGGCACGAGGGTAGCCAATATATCTCACAGTTACCCCGGCTTTATTCAAGGCCGGAATCTCTTTATGCAATTTTTTGCAATACGGGCAGTCAATATCGGTAAATACGGTAATGGTATGCTTCTCATCCTTGGCTGGATACAGAATCATGCTGGATTCCGGGATTTTGCTCAGCATGCTTTTTCTGGTCTCGGCCTGCACCGAACGTGTCAGGTTTTTATCATTCGCCAGATCGATCATATTGCCGTTCATTAAATAATTGCCGTCCGCCGACATATAGACAACCGTTAAACCTAGTTGCACCTGATAAAGACCGGGAATTTTAGTTTCGCTAATTTTAGCTTGGCCAGCATCAGCGCCGACCAACTGCTGAACACGCTGTTCAACTTTAGAAATATCACCAGCGGCGTTAACCGGCTGCAGCACAGCTAGACCGACTAAGCCAGAAGCGATAGAAATTCCGATTTTCTTATATAGATTTGTCATATTTAAACTAGCCCTAATGGATTTTAAGTGTTGACATCATACAGCAAGACAACGGGAAGATGATGAAGGAAATTTGAAGGCAGAGCCATTTATAGCGATGTTTCAACCGCGCGGGTGATGTTGTTGATGAAGTTGATGCAGGCGCTCTTTGGCGACATGAGTATAAATTTGGGTAGTGGAAAGGTCACTATGCCCTAGCAACAGCTGAACGGTTCGCAGATCCGCACCATGGTTAATCAGATGGGTAGCAAACGCATGGCGCAGAGTATGCGGCGATAAGTTGACATGAATGCCAGCATCGAATGCCAAATTCTTGATGCGATGCCATAAAGTCTGCCGAGTCATCGGCCGGCCAATTCTCGATACAAACAGAGTCGATACCCACTTCTTCTTGACTAGGCTCGGCCGTGCTTCATTGATATATTTTTCAATCCACTCAATGGCCACCTCACCTATCGGTACAATCCGCTCTTTATTCCCTTTACCGGTTACCTGCACTAAACCGGCCGATAGGTTCACCTGCTCAAACGGCAAGTCAACCAGCTCGGAAACCCGAAGTCCACTAGCATACATCAGTTCCAGAATGGCGCGGTCGCGAATACCTAAGGGCGTATATTCATCCGGCGAATAGAGCAGTTTTTCCACCTGCTGTTCGGTAATGACTTTGGGAATACTTTTGGGCAGTTTAGGCGCTCTGACCAAAGCGGTCGGATCGACAGTAAAATAGTCGTTGCTGGATGCCCACTGATAAAATCTTTTCAGTGTGGAAAGCAGCCGGGCATTGGATTTTTCTTTACGCCCTTCCGACTGCAAATGATAGAGAAAGTCCTCTATATCTTCCTGAACAGCTTTGTCGGCGGATGATTTATTAGACTCGATTAACCACTTCTGAAAAAGTTTCAAATCGCGTTGATAAGCTGAAATAGTATTATCGCTTAAGCCTTCCGACAGCATCAGATAAGTTAAGAACTCATCCATTTTCGGGTGCAAAGTAACGATGACTTTAGAAGGTTTGTTGTTAGGCATGCTGCTCAGTATAGCCGACTCGATAAGACAGTGAAATCTCCGGCCGCATTAAATGAAAACGATTCAGGGTAACGTATTCCCTCTTTAAGCAACCTTATACTGATTACGTCCATTATCTTTTGCTTCGTACAGTGCCTTGTCAACCCGGGACATCAGGCTATCTAAGGTTTCGTCTTCGGCCCGATAAACTACACCGATACTGACCGTACAATACAGCGGAATATCCGTACCGCTGTCGATTTTAGTTTGGGCAACGCGCTCACAAATCCGTTCAGCAATGGTAACACCTAAAGCTTCAGAGCTATCCGGCAATAAAACCACAAACTCTTCACCTCCAAAACGGGCAAAAATATCGTACTGACGTAAACTGGCTTTAATCGCTTGGGTAATAGCTTGCAACACTCGGTCACCAACCTGGTGACCGAAAGTATCATTCACTCTTTTGAAGTGATCCAAATCCAACAACATGAGGGTCAAACCGCTATGATTTCGAGCCGCCCTTTTGATTTCATTCTCGGCAGCCTTAATAAAAGCCCTACGATTCGAAATCCCGGTCAAATAATCTTCATTCGCCGCTTCAACTAGCTGCTGTTGTTGAACCTTACGGTTATTATTTTCCTGTAAAAAAACATAGCGGGCAAAGATCACATTAACCAAACCGACTAGAGCCACAAAAGCGATCAAGCCGCTCATATAAGAGAAATAACTTTCGTGCTCCCAGTAAAGCACCCTAAGCTGATGTTGCATAGGACTATCGAAAGACAAAGAAGAAAACTCATCATAAGCAGTTGTCGCCAAGGCAAACTTCAATTCAGGCAACTTATATAAATCGGCCAATTCAGCCAAAAAATTTTCATCAATCGGCTTGGCTAATAGTAAGTACGAACCATCCTTCACCGGCTCTTCGGTGGTTTCGGAGTGAAAACTCATGACACTAATCATATAAAGACGTTTGTCGTAAACAAAATAGGGACTTATTTCGTTATCATCCTGCTTTTTCTGAATGAAGATACGCAGACCATTGTCGAGCAGTTCATTGAAATCGTACTGATATTCTTGCCCTCGATACAGACTGACCTGTGGTTTATTCAACCATTTATCAACCGCAATACCGGCTAATACAATTTCGACACCGTAAGCCTCATATAGATATTCACCGACATTACTTGCCAGCCACTCTTCATCTAGCTCTGCGGACTTGATCAACTTATCGTGAGCCTCATCCCAGTAGGCGTATTCCTGTAATAGATCAGTCAGACGTTTTTGCTCGACAGCAAAAGCTATCTGAATTCGCTGCTGAGTATTCGCCTGATTATTTTGATTTAGTACATTGTGTAAATCGTCGTTCAAAATGTACCATTTAATTCGTTCAAAATGTACCATTTAGCGGTTGGCGTGCCGTAAGTCATTGATTTAGCGTTATTGTATGTTTGAGTTTTGGGCGTTTTTTAGCCTGACGACATGGGTGGCGACATAGTGGCGACAGCTTGAAACAGCCGTATTTAAAGGATTTTGGACATTATTTGCAAACTATTATGCAGGTGGCGACATTTTTGCCTAGACTGTGTCCATCTGTTTAATCTGCATTTAAGAGTGGTTTAAGGTTGGTTAAATATTGAAATCAGAGTTGTAGAGTTGTAGATATTGCCTGCTTTTTTTTCAAATCCAGCTATGAGCATGCCAGACAACAGCGCCGATAATTTGGAACTCTTCAGGCGGATTGTTTTTACTGATCACGATTGTTTCATATGCTTTATTTCTACTAACTAGCGCGATGCTACCGTCCCCCATTCTCTGAACCGTTTTAACTAGCAGATCATCACAGAACCTAACCGCAAACGGCATTGCCTCAGACGGTGTCGTCCTGCTTGTATCGACCATCACTACATCACCATGCTTTAACAAGTCATCCATAGAGTCGCCTGACACTCTAAGCAAAGTCAGCGTTTCAGGGTTTAGCCCTTTGTCTCTTATCCATTTAATCGGAAACGGATGCCTGTACAATTCAAGATCATAGCCATCGCTGAAAGCGCCATCGCCAGCAGATAGTCTTACGTCATACTCGACTATTTCGACTACATCATCATTACATTGCTGGGTAGAGCCTGATTTTGAGACTTTATGCATTTCTCCTTCGCCAGTGAATACCCAATCTAAAGACAACCCTTCTTGCTCTGCAATATTTATGCATTCTGCATAAGGTATGCTGTCGCGCTGTCTCCAAGAGCCAAGCGTAGGCCTTTTAACCTTCATCTCAACTGCCAAGTCTGTATCACTGTCCACATTTAATGCATTTTGTAGTCTGTCCAGCACATCATTTGCACTAATCATAAAAATATTTCCATGTATTTAACATTTCGCATAATTTTTACTTGCTTGAATTATGCAAAATGTATAAACTGATCTCAAATGTTAAACAATCATAACACAGGAAATAAAAAATGAGCGCAACAGAAAAGACAGTATCTGAAAAAATCAGAGAGGACTGGGGAACTCTAAGACATTTCTGTAAAAAGCATGACATTAATGATTCATGCCTAAGTAACGCCCTTTCTGGCCGAACTGGTTATGTCGCTATCGTCAATAAACTTATTGAGCTTGGTTACATTGAATCAGCAGACGATTTAAAAAAACAAGAAAAGGCGGCTTAATAAATGGTGCTAACCAGTCTGCAATTAAGCAAGGAATGCGGCGTAACTAACCGCACTATCCAACGCAACACAAAAAAAGCAATTGAGCAAGGGTTAAGCTCAATTGTTTTAGGCGACGATACTTATTCAATCACCAAAGTCACCCATAATAATGGTGGCGGCAATGGTGGTGTCTCTTACGGTTATCAGAAAATTGCCAAACCATCAAAAGCCAAGCCAAAACGCAAGGTAAAAACAGCTAAAACGCTTGCGCCTGAAGCTTTGCCTGCAATAGAAAAGCTATCTAAACCGACCGTTGATGAAAAGATCGCCTTGATCAGTTTTTACAATACGTCCAACTATCCGCTTGGGCTTATTGTAAAGGCGTTGATTTTGCGCCATCGCTCAGACATCAAGCCAAATACGCTACAAACCAAACTAAAGCGCTGGGCTAAGTCCTATAAAGACAATGGCCGCTCCGGTCTTGAAGACAAGCGCGGCGGCAAAGATTTTAAAGCCGATCTCGAACTGGTAGAGCAAGCCATTTTAGGGGCTGGAAACCTACACAATACAACGCTATACGGTTTTTATTGCTACCTATACGCAGAGAAAAACGGTCTACCGATCAATATTAAGCGCCCAACGTCCAATATCAGCGAATCGTCGTTTAATCGTGCCGTAAAACACCTAATCAGCACTAGACCGATTATTAAAGACTACTTACACCTAGGTATGGACGCGTTTGTCTATGCAGAGCCAAGTTTTGGGCGTGATTTCGACTATGCAAACCAGCAATGGGAAGTGGACGCAACCAAAATCGACGTGATGGCGAAAGTACCGGTCAATCAAGACGGTGTACGCGACTATTTAAGCCGCGATACAGACGGCGAATACCACCTTGTACGCTGCCAGCTCATTCGCATTATCGACAACTGCACAAAAGCCAGTATTGCCGGGCTTTATCACAGCTCAAACTCATACGCCAACGCACGCTTGCTATACAAAGCGATAGCAACTATCGGCAAGCCTGAAATCATTAAAGGCGATAACGGTGCGGACTACGTTTCAGAACACCTACAAGGCACGCTAGAAGACAACGGCATTGAGTACATCGCTACCGGAAAGGCTCGTGGTGATGAAAAAGGCACGATTGAACGCTCGTTTAGAAGCTTACAGCATTCTTCATTCTTTGAAGCGTTACCGGGCTTCGTCGGCCATGACACGGAACAGCGGAAAAAGTTGGAAAACCAGTCCAGCACCAAGCTAGAAAAGCTATCCGGCGTGGCTACCAACATCAAAGCGGACTTTATGTGGCACTGGGAGTTGGAAAACTGGGTCGATAACTTCCTTGCTCACAAAGAGGAAGACAAACGCGCCCAGCACCTACCGGCCACAGAGCAAGAATTGCAAGAGTTTTATCGCACGCTTGGCAAGAAGATCACGCGCAAAGTCTCAAAAGAAGGCGTACGCCACAACAACGCCTACTTTGTATCGTTTGGCATGTGGGAGCAAGTCACTATCGGCGACGAAATCGAAATACGCGAACACATCGACGACAGCACCAAGCTGTTTCTATTTAAAGACGGCAAGTTTATCGGCGAAATCCAAGACAAAAACGTTTTCAGACAGAGCCAGACAATCGAAGAGATCAAAGCCAGCAAGAAATCATACAAGCAACGTGTCGTTAAAGACGTTAAGAGCGCGGCAAAACAGGCGCAAAAAGGATTCAAAGGTTATCAAAACCAAGTCAGAGACGAATTCATTGATTTGGAAGTCGGCAACCAAACGGCCAAGAAGAAAATCGAACAGCAAAAACAAAAAACAGGGTTCGACCCGATGGCGGCCATTATCAAACTGGCAAACGGATAACGAACCAAAATAACTGGCTAGAGCCATTCTGTAATGAGCGTAAAAACGCCCATTACACAATCGCTTTACCGCAAATAAAACGATTGCAAAACAGCTCTAACACAGGAGATCAAAACCTATGACAAAACTCGCAAAGTTTATGAAAGAAACAGGCTTGACAGGTTCCAGTATAGCACGCTCTTTAGGCGTAAGTACAGGCACGGTAAGCCTCGTTAAAACTGGAAAGACCGAAAATTTGAGCGATGAAATCCTCTCAAAATTTGACGACTTTATTGACAACTACCACGTCAAAAAACAGTTAAACACAAAGCAAGAAATCGTGCAGACGACGGATTTGAGAATGGCACACTTCACTTGCGATGAAACCATTATCAACCAAGAAATGGGCGTGATCTACGGCAGACAAGGCAGCGGCAAAACATGGGCGGTTAAGAGCTATGCTTCCGATCACCCGGAAGCGGCATTGGTTGAAGTCATCCCGATGATGTCAACCAAAAGCCTATTGCTAAAAATCCTTGAAAAACTAGGCACTAAAAACCCCGTCGGCACGGTTGAACAACTGTTCTACATGATTGTTGACCGCTTCAAAAAGTCAGAAAGATTATTGATGATTGACGAAGCCGAAAACCTCACCACAAAAAGCCTAGAAGCGCTTCGCCGCATTCACGACTTTAGCGGTGTGCCAATCATTTTAAGCGGTACTTACGCGCTGATTAACAACTTAAAGGGTCGTAACGGCGAACTATTACAGCTTTACTCTCGCATCTCAAATAAATGGGAAATGCAAGGGCTGACACAAGAAGATCGCGAAACCCTGTTTGGCGATTTCGGCGACCAAATCAAAGGCTATACAGACGACTTTAGGCGCTCCATGAGCATTTTCCGCAAGGCAACACGCTATAGCCAACTGCAACAAGAAACACTCAACGCAACACACATCCAAATGGCGACGCAATCCGTCATCTTGGACTAAAAGGAGACATCTCATGGTAACGCTATCAACACTTATTTTTCTATGCGGCATTTTTATCCTTGCCTCTGTGCAAATGAATCAAGGAGAAGATGAATGCTAATTAAAACCGTCACCTTTGAAGACAACGGTCAAGATTTTTTGGAATTTGATCTTGATGAAGACGGCATTGTTATTGACTGCCGACCTTTTCAAGCTTTTCTCTGGGTTAACCACAAGGTTATTAATCACGACAGCCTTGTAGCGAATCAAAACGTGATTTTACAAACAACCAACGGCGACCTGACTATCAAACACAAAATCGAATCCATACGGGAGAGAAAGACATGGTAAAGCTAAAACTACACAAGCAATACAAGAACCGAACTCACGGCCATCTTGTAACCATCATCCACATTGAAAATGACCGAACAGGCACGGTTTACGTCACTTTTAGAAGCGACACAACCGGGCAAGCTCTTGAGCTAACCGGCGATCAATTCAAAAACGAATACCAACATACAGGAGTCTGACATGGGAACCATTACCGACCTAAAAGTGAAACGCAACAACGTTGACATCCGTCACAAGCTAAAAGCGGCTTATCTCATTGCAGACAGTACTTTAGCCGATGCCACCATCGAACGAGTGGTCATTGATGAAGACCAAGAAAAGCCCGTTTTCTATATTCAAAAACCAGAATCAAGCAGCCAGCTTAACCGCATCGCCAAACCTGCCGGCACCTATATGACGGCAGAGCTGTAAACAGGAAACTGGCAAGCTGATGCTATTTGGAACCCTCAGCTTTAATCAATGTAAATAAAGGAACTTCTATGGAAACTCAAATACAAGAAATCAATGGTATCAAGTACATGCAAAACGCAAAAGGCGACTTAGTGCCATTGGCAAACATTAAACCGTCTGATCTTGAACGAGACGAACTTGTGAGAGAGATCGTCAATGGATGGGAATCGCACTCAGACAAAATAAAAGACTTCAAATACTATTCAATCGGCGAAGTAATGGCGTTTATTGATCTTCAGGCTGAAAAACACGACATCAAAATCGGCGGTTCAAAAGGAAATATCACCCTACCAACATTTGACGGCGAATATCAACTCAAAATTTCTGTTAAAGAGCACAAAAACTTTAACGAGCAACTAACCGTAGCTAAAGAGATTATTGACGACCTTGTCAGAGAATGGTCAACCGAGGCAAACACCAACCTAATCACACTGGTAAACACCGCTTTTGACATCGATGAAAACGGCAATATCAGCACAGCAAAAATCTTTGGCCTATTGCGAATGGAGATCAAGGACGAAACAGGCAAATGGAAAGAAGCCATGAACCTGATTAAAGATTCAATCACCGTCATCGGCAGCAAGCAATACATTCGTCTATACAAGCGTGATGAACAAGGCAAATATCAAAACATACCACTTGATATCGCAACTTTATAGGAGGTGTCTATGTGCGTCGCTCAAGTAGGAACTGTAAAAGATAAAGAAAGCCTCTTTATTCACATGCGTATTGGTGAGTTTGATATTGATGGCAAAAAGTTTGAAATATCAATTTCAGCTAATCAATCACCAATCATTAAACATCCAGATGGTCGTGCTTATTTCTTGTCTTGGCAAGACATTGCAAATCTAGCACTTGACGCTTTTGAAGAAAACACAGAACTAGCAGAGGTAAATAAAAATGAACACTAACTATCTAAAACAAGCTGAAAAGTTTATTAAAGAACACGAAGGATTACGCCTAAAGCCTTATCAAGACACCGTTGGCAAGCTGACTATCGGCTATGGTCGTAATCTTGATGATGTAGGCATTACACCGCCTGAAGCCGAAGCCATGTTAAGCCAAGATATTGAGCTAACAGACAAGGCTCTGCAAAGCTTTGAGTGGTTCGCAGAGCTAAACGATGTCCGCAAAGCCGTTGTCGTCGATATGGCGTTTAACCTTGGCATGACAAAGTTTATGCAATTCAAAAAAATGCTAGTCGCACTGCAACAGCTTGACTATCAAGAAGCCGCGCACGAAATGCTAGACAGCAAGTGGGCTGGTCAAGTTGGCCGCCGTGCATTAACCCTAGCGAAAGCGATGGAACGCGGTTACCTAACCTAGCCATAAATAGCACCTGCCGCTTCGGTGGCAAGTGCGTTTTAAAGTGGCTTTAACCAGCTTTAAAGCCAGCTTAAAACGTACTTAAACGAGATGAATACAGATGGCAAAACTGACATCAAAACAAGCCTATTACCGCAAAGCCTTACTCTCAAAAATCCATCAAGCGCCTATGTACAAGCAGATGGACGAAGAGACCTACCGCGGCATGCTGGAAACCAACTTTAACGGTAAGCGCAGCGCATCCGGGTTAAGCATTACTCAGCTAGAAATTTTGCTGGATTATTTGCACGGCAAACGCAAATCGCTAGCCGAATATGCCACGCCAGCACAGATCAGCCATATTGAGGCGATCTGGCAACAAAAGGCCAACAACCCAGAAAAAAGCGCTTTACGAAAGTTCATTAAAAACAACTTCGGCAAAACGGTTATCGGCCTACAAGCCCTAACCAAAAAAGAAGCCAACGGCATTATCAACGCCATTAACCGAATGTGAGGAAAAGCTATGTGGTGTCCACAGTGTGAAAGTGAAAAAACCAAAGTCGTCGGCACGGACAAAAGCCAAGTAGTCGAACGCTATCGAAAATGCCAAGACTGTGGCTATACATTTCCAACGATAGAGTCCGTCAAGTGCGACCCAACATGGCAACAAACCGCCGACTACACCGACGAAGAAGTCGCCAGAATTTTGAAAAAAAGACACCGTAACCAAAAGGATATGTTCAATGAACCGGCCTAATTCAAACAAAAATGATTATTTTGAATTACAGAATGGAATGTCTGTAAAAGTCTGCTATAGCGCGGCTAGATTTATGATTTATTTTTCTAAATCAGTGTATTCAAGTGCTAATCGTATAGAGGTGCAACCGGGTGGAATCGGTATTCCAGACGGAAAAGTTGACAACATTGTTAAGTTAAGCCTTGACGGTGAATCCATATATAAAATTCGTGTGCGTTTCGCCAGTAAAAAAGAAATGGATGACTTTAAACACTTCTGCGATAGTCATTAAAGGAATACGAATCATGAATAACGCACACTTCGACTTCTTGGCTGAATCCAGCCTAACAACTACCGATTTCAACGAGAAAATCGACTTTGTTTTTGATGGCGTTTTAGCCAAAAAACTGATTACTCTGTTTTATGCAGACGGCGGCAACGGTAAAAGCTGGCTTGCTTTTACTCTAGCCAACCACTGCGCCAGCACGGGTATGCACACCCTGTATTTAGACTTTGACAACCCTCTAAGCGTACTTAAAGAACGCAACGTCAATGAGCTACTGGTAAAACGCCACAGAAACCTTAAATACATTCAGCGCGGCAAGTGCCGGCACACGCCAAACGAGCTACTGACACAACTTAACGAAAAAGCCGTTGGCAACGTCTATCAAGACTGGGTGATCTTCGTGGACAGCCTGAGAAACTTCTGTAACGTCAATAACGATCAACAGGCGATGGATGCCATGAACATGCTAATGAACTTACGCGAAGCCGGTGCCACCGTCATAATCTTGCATCACAGCAATAAAGACGGCAAAAACTATCAAGGCTCAAACAATATTCGCAACTCCATCGACAATATGTATCAAGTCGTCAAGCTTGACGGCCAAGAGGGTGAGATCAACTTGCACCTCAAGGTCAAAAAAGAGCGTGCGAACATCATCAACACCGCTTTTCGTATAGACGCCGAAACGCTCACCATGACGCAACTAGACGAAACACAGGTCACTATGAGCGCAGAGCTTGAGGCGTTTGTTGAAAGCGTGACCGAAGCCCTAACCGAGCAAAGCCCACTCAATAAAACGCAACTGCTTAAAGCCGCTGGCAAAAAGAAAGACGACAAAACCGCCCGTGCATGGCTGGATAAATACGACGGCACCTACTGGAAAAGTGACAAGGCAGGCGGCGTTTTCACCTACCAACTCATACAACCGTCACAACCGAAACTATAAGGCAGTTGCAACGGTTGTAACGGTTGCACATATTTAAAACGAGGTTAAAAGAGACAAATGAAAGAAGAACTTAATAAGCTAAAACAAAAAGTGTTTTGGAAGATTACCATACTCGTTCATGAGAACGAAAACGAAAGGATTTCGCGCTCAGAAATTATCGTGTCGAAGTACAAGTTTTACCTTAAACTGGGTAACTTCTTGTACTTACGAAACATTAAAGACCCCAAAGATGTGGAAAAAGTTTTTTTCATACAAGGTTACAATAAAGCCCCACTGGATACTATTAAGCGTAGTTTAGACACGACCTTCCATCAAGCAAAGAAAAGGTCAATTAGATACCTAAAAAAATCTATTGAACGAAATAAAGATGCACGCAAGAAATTTTGGGATGATGCTGCATATTGGGATATGTATGTTCGGTATAAAGAAAATAAACTGTTGCCAAGATTACAGGATTTAAAATATAAACAGGCAACTGCATGACGAAAGCGCGGCATAGACGCTTTTTTAAACAGCAACAACCCATTATAAAAAAGCCCGTAAACACGGGCTTTTTTTATTGTTTCAGATAACTTTTCACTGATAGATAACTGAGTGGATAGGCTTTGCCGTCTTCAATAATTTGGCCGTCTGCAACCGTGTGCTTACTCGCCGACACGTCCCATACATACTGCTGTTCTTGCCCCCACGTATTTTGCTTATGCGGGTTATACTGAGCCATAGCCAACAGATCAAACGGTTTAATGGTCGGAGACGCATTCAGTTTGACAGTCACTTCATACAAGCCTTTATCGTTGACGAATGTCTGCGCTGCTTTAATCACCGTTTGCGCGCGTTGTTCAAAGGTTTTGGCATCCTGCGAGTAGATCACCACCGTTAAGCCTTGTTTATCGGGTGGCGTCGGGTAGCTTTCGGTTTTAATCACGTTATAGCTTTGCGCCTGATCAACTGGCGGCATAGGCACGGTATCACTTGAGCACCCGGCCAACCATAACGGTAAAGACAACACTAAAAATAACCACTTTTTCATAACCCCTCTCCAAATTGCAAGACTAAATAAAGCCAAAGTGTAACAACCTTTGACGGAAGACACAAAAAACCCTGATAACGGATTATATGAATAGTGATCAAGCCCAAAATAGCGTTTTATTGGCTGAAATAATCGACAACGAGGTCAAGAATGCCGTTTTTAACATTAGTTGGAATCTTGCCGTCTTGAGTAATTGGCAGGTAGGTTCGAGCGGATACATGATCGCTACCGAACTGATGTACGATTGGGTACGGATAGCCGTTTGCGGTGGCATTTAGGCCAACACCAGCCGAGTTCACCGTATGAAAGGCGCTGGTGCTGTCTTGCATTTTGCCTGACTCATACAGCGGTTTGCCCGTTTTGTACTGTAATGTCTTATCACTCAACGGCTCCCATGCCGAGCCGTCAATCGGGCTAGTTTGCGACTCGTAGGCTTCCTCGGTGATATTGAGCAGATAATTGGCAATCTCGGCCATAACCGGTTCAAGGTTTTGGCCGAGTGCCACAAGTCGGTTAAATTCCGCTTCCAATTCTCTACTATTGGCTGTTATGTTGATTTGCATTTGCAACGGCCTATGATTACAATAAATTTACTAAAGGGGCATGTTTAACGTCATGGATGGCCGAACCTAGCGGCAATGTAAAGGTTAAACGTACTGGGTTACCCCTTTATCATTGTCCTTTCTGATAGATCAGTTTCTGAACTCGCTTTTTCTCAATCATCCCCGGATTCACAACATAAATACTGGTGCCGATAGTTTTATCTTGTTCATAGGTAAATAACGCCATAAATGCCTTTTTATCGCCGTTTTCAGCCTCAAAATAGCGGAGCATCTTTTTAACCAGTTTGCTTTGCCCGGTGCGGTTTTCAACTTCCAAATAGATTTCGTCCGGGTCGGCTATCGTGTTCGCCAGTTCGTCTAGGTATAAGTGACGCTGTTGTTTTCTGAGCTTATCCGCACCGGTTTTGAAATTTGTAAACAGATCATCGCCAACCGACATCGGATCATTAACAACGTCAACATAATGTCCGCCTTCGGCAATGCCTAGCGTCTTGTAAAAACGCGCTTTAAGCTGTGCGTCGGTAAGCTTATCCAATTGCGGATTTGGCTGTAACTGTGCCAGCCCGGTGCCTAACTCCATTTTAGAGAGCGCGGCAACTCTCGAACCTGCACCGACATCATAAGCCCAGTCTTTAGATGCAATATTTTGCGGTGTTGTACCAGCAACCTTTAAGCCTTTGGCTTGCAATTGCTTGAGCGAATAGGCTCGTACCTTGCACTTACAGTTCCAGTCGTTCGGTGGATAATTCACCTGCCAAAACGGGTCGTCACGATGCAAGATAGTGCCGTGAAGTGCTGCGTGGCCGTCTCTGGTATTGGCTAGCAACATAGAGGTATAGCGCCAATAAATCGCGTTAGTCAGGCCGCGCATGGTTTGATAACGCTGTACCCCGTAAGCGACACGCATATTGGTGTTAAAGATGGTTCTGATCCGACGGCTGCCGATATAAACTTCCTTGAGCTCGCCGGTTTTCGGGTCGGCAATTTCTTTTTTGCCCCACCAGCCTTTTTGTTGCAGAGTCGGCTTAATGGCGTTTTTCCAATCATTAAAGGTTTGCCCGGATTGGAAAGCCTCGTGCAAACTGGTAAAAATATCGTTCAGCAGATCAAGCCGTGTCACTTTGGCTACGGTAAAGGCTTTATGATGCGCCGAACCGATCATCTCATCATAGTTGAATGTAAGATGATAACCTTTGCCTTCAAGATAGGCGAGCGCCGCTTTTGGCTCAAGGTTAAAGTCAAAGGCAATGCTCATGCGCTTGCCTCGCCATTGGTTTCTTGATTGACTTCCGCATTGGCTAAAATCTCAGAGTTAGCCATTGCCTTAAACAGTGCATTTTCAAGCGTTTCAAGCGGCATATCGGCATAGAGCTCCAGCAACACTTGATAGGCTTGCTCATAGCTATCGGCTTGTTTAAGCGCCGTTAAAACACTGTTTAATAGCTCGGTTTCAATCGCTTCAGTTGCCGGGTGTTGTTGGTCTAAAGCATCGACCGGCATACGTTGCGCGTGCGTCTGCTTGTGCAATGACGCACAGCTTGCACAGTTGCATTGTTCACGATCATAGGTACTCACAACGCTGTTATTGGATTGGCTGGACTGCGCGGCGTCTGACTTACCAATGACTCTAAAACCAAACTGGCTTTCAATGTCTTCACTATCTAACTCGTAGCCGGAGTTAGTCAGGTTTTTAACCACTTCAGACAGTTCTTTAAGATCTTTTTTTTCTTTGATGTCAAAACTAAACTCAACGCCTTTCGGGTTGGCAAAATTGAGCCGTTCCAATGCGTTTAAATAGTCTGCAATGGTATCTTCAATCAACCCGGCATCAAACTTGAGTACGTCTTTTTGGCGGTTTTCATGGGTTTGACTTTGCGAATAACTGCCGGCTTTCCCCTCTCCTGTGGATAGGGTATTCCCGAGTATCAAGGTGGCAATCTGGCGATCAATGTATTCAATAAAGTTGAGAAAGTCGGCTTTGTTCTCGACGCTTAAATACTCAATCACATCGTCTTTGACAAACACGCCGACACTGGCTGATTTCAGATCATACAATGCATCAATCAGGTCGTCTTCGTCGCCGTCTGTTTTAGCAATCAGCGGTGGCGTGGCGACGTTATCGAAATATTGCAGATTGTGGGATAAGGCAATGTGTTTAAGCGAGAAATACCAAACCAGCTTAGAAGCTAAACTGAAGTCGGTGATCTCGCCAATATCAATGGCGTGCTTGTGAAATACCACACGATCATCTTCAAAGTCTTTGATAAAACGTTTTTTGTCGCCTTGCTTGACGTACACATGATCAGCCGTGGTCTTCAGTTCTTGCATGGAAGTATCTGCGTACATAAAGCGCGGCGAAATAATCTCAAATTTCGGCACCAGCAAGCCGTTTTTAACTTCATAGCTCACGTCGGTCAGCGAGACGCCGTAATAGATTCCGGTAGCCACATTGCTTACCAATGACTTGATCGGCACCTTGGCTTGCTTGTTGTTAATCCAATCAATGAAGGCTTGGTTATCTGACATGATTTTATATTTCGTGCCGACCAATTGCTGGTGACGCGTTAGCACGGCGCTGGAGATTTTCAAATCGCGCATCATAAAGAAAAACAGACTTTGCATCTCGGCAAAATCTTCGTCTAACAACACCTGTTTAATTTTGTCTATGGATAGTGTGCCAAACGGCTCGTGCTTGTCGGCGATTTGCAAGGATACCGACTTTTCGCGTGGCTTTTTTGCGGTGTTGCTGATTGTATCTGCCGCGTTATTCGATTTTTTCTGGTTTCCTAGCTTTCCAAGCCACTTCCATTTCGGTTTCATAATTCTACTCTCTAATCAAATTTAAGCCGATTTGAGCGACTTTTTTATTTTTATGCTGTCATGGCATACCATATAAACAGTTAAACGTTTCTTAACGCCGTTAAACATCTTCTAAACATTATTTAAAAGCTGATATTACGAATACTTGCCTTTAAACTTTTTAAATCCTTTTTTCTTGAGCTTTGCTCGCACTTCTTTGTAGTTGATTTGCAAGGCATGCCTAAATGTTCGATAGGCCATTTCAAGCGCATCAAGCAAATCATCATGTGCAGCACTTGGGTATGTTTCCAATTCTTCTATCAATAGATTGTCAGCCGCAGAAATCAAAATCGTGCCGTCGTTAATCAACGGCGCTATGGAGTCAATACGCAACGCCTTCGGCGCGGTATTCCTTACTTCTTTGACGGCAAGAGGCACGCCGATTTCGGACGCCTCTTTTTTGAGAACATCTTTAAAAAATTCTTGAAACTGCACGGTCTCAACGGCGATGGTGGTCGGTGCTAGTTTGTTGTATCTTGCGTAGGTGGCAATAATGCGACCAATCAATTTTACCGGACTCATGCGGTAACCCTTGACACTGGCGTAATACTTGTCGCCTTTTTTCCCAAGCACAGCAACGCCGAAATAGTCGCCTTTCTTTTTACCCATTGACGGGTCTAATCCAAGCGAATACGCCTCGCACTTTGGTAGGCGTTCAACCAGTTCATAACCTTCAAACAGCAAACCGTCTTTACTGATCGGCTCGTTTTGATACTCAGACATGAACGAGTCTTTATCCTCGTAATACTCTTGCATGACTTCAAAGCCGTCGATTTCCGGGTCGTCCAGAATCAAACCGTCAATACTGTCCTGATTATCGACATCATGCGGAAACCGAATTACCAACGGGAAGTTAAAACTAACAAAGTCATTTCTGGCTTCCAGACGTTTTAACAAGCTGTCGTTATGCAGCACCGTACCGACAACAAGCAGGTTGTATTTCTTTTTTCTGCTCGGCAGCTTCATCACCGCACGTTTAACCCAACGCTCCAGCTTGTCACGTTGGTGTTTGCTTTCTACTTGTTCATCGTTTTCGATATCGTCCAGTACGATATAGTCAGGTCGATAGCTTAAATACTTCAAACCACGCAATTTCACGCCTGCACCTAACCCGATCAACTTGCACAGATGGCCGTCAACATCGATGACTAACTCGGTGGTTCTTTGAGTACTGGGTAATTCAATACCGAAGTCATGGATAAAGTTTTGGTTTTCCGTCAACTCGGTTTTATAGACATCAAAGATAGATTCGGCGACGGCATCGGTAGAACTGATTAACACCCCAAACCGAAATAGCTTTTTAACCAATCTCCAAAGCGTGAACAACTGGGTAATGGAGGTGGTCTTAGCCGCACCACGATAAGCGGTAAATAACGCATGCTTTTCGATTTCTAAAACGCCCTCTAAATCGGTTTGTACAAACTTTCTGAACTCGGATGTTTCAGTGGTGGCGTATTCGATATGATGGGAGAAATAGGTTTGCACAAAAAACCAGTAATCATCCAGCGCACGTTTGACACGAGACTCTTTATCAGAGTCGGCTAGTCGTGGCAGACTTTTTAAATAATCCGATAATTCTGCAATTTCCTGTTTATTCATTTTAATTCAATACCACCACTACAACCCTACAACCGAAAAGGAGCAGGTATTAACGACTAATTACCGCGCTGACAATTTGATCGGCGTGATCGCTTAAAAAGCTAATTACACTTGTCGCCTGTTTATCAAGCGCAATTTGACTGACTTGCTTCAATACCGATTTAGCAACTTCGGCTTTGCTGACTTTCGGATTCTCTTTTTGTTGCTTCAGCTTGTAATAAGTATTGATGTACTGGCTGATCACTTTGACCTGTTCTTCAGGCTCTTTTTCATTGAGCTTTTCTAATGCGTTTTCAAACTGGAAGATCAATAGTGCGACAAAGTCTTCCTCGTTTTTCTGCGCCTCGCCGGAATCGGTCGCTTTTAAAAACTTCAACTCATCCCAATCAATGCCAGCCTCTTTATCTTTGTTTTTGTACGAATAGATCGTTGTGCGAGAAACGCCAAGCCCGCTGGCAATGTCCGTCACGTTTTTACCTGATAGATAAAGCTCTTTTGCTTGTGCGTGAATCACTTCGTCATCCCTTTTAAAATTTGCACGACTGCCTTCATGTCTTTTTCGTCAGTGATGTGCAAAATGGCGTTTTCAATGCGTTCTGCGCGCTCTTGAAACTCCTGCATCTGCACCGTCAACCTGACAATTTTTCTCAGGTCGTCTTCAATGCTCTGATTGCGTTTATTGTTTTCTCTGACGATTTTGATAAGCGGCACAACTAGCCATAACAACGCAAAGTTAATAAAAACGACGTTGTCCTTTAAAACGTTAATAAACTCCATGCCGCTCAATCCCCTTTATCGTCTTGGTCGTGTTGCTGGAGTTGAAGTTGGCGCAGGCGTTTTATCAGACGCTTTAATGGCCGCCTTGCGCGTCAAGTAAGCTTTAAGTAATCCGCGTAGCCCATAGATCACCACCACCATGCCGATAATAATGGCGATATACCAATCCGGCATTTTGTCGATAATTTTGAATCCCTCTAAAGCATAGGGTGCGGTATTCGGGAAAAACGCCATAATCATCGGTGCTAAAAACACCACAAGTACCAGTTCGTCTTTCCATGATTTATTCATGTTTTCCATAGATAGCTTGTCTAAGTCATAGTCTTGTTGCTGACCGTTTTCAGCCATTTTTAACGCCACTTGAGCGGCGGCTTTTTTGGCTTCGTGATCAATGACATCAAGCTCGTGTCGCTGCTCGACTTTAAGCGTTTTGCGCTTTTGCCATTCTTCTAACGGCTTAGAAACAACGGAAAACAATCCACTGACTGCATTTGTAATCCAACTCATAACAGCACTCCTACATACTGGTGTCAGGACTTTCAAAACCCTGCACGGTTAATGGAATTTGATAGATGATTAAGCTCTTAGCACCGTATGGCTTAATCGTGCCGACTTCGATGTTTTGTGTCTTTTCGAAGTCTTCAATTAAACGGCTCAAGGCATCGCTTACGGGTTGATAGGCGAGCCGTTTATTTTTTGTTCGTGATGAGATGGCAATAAACAGATTAAACCGGTAATCCATATCGCCAATACTCGATTCATTGACTTTAATTGAGTCAAAAATAAGGTAAGAACCTTGTGCGTTGATCTCTCCGGCCAATACCGTGACATCGGGTAAAACATCCAGTATTTTTTTTTCAGCCGCAGAAATATCAACCGACATGATTCACCTATAAATAATCGTTGGTGCGTTGCATTGATTTGACTTGCGTTTGAGCGTTTGGCGAAGCTGGGTCATTGATCTGTTTTAAAGCCTGTTGATAGGCTTTAAACTGTTCTTCCTCCACGCCGTTTTGCTCGACAAGCAGAAGATAGCGGTAAAAGGCAATATCTAATATTACCGGGGCATCTGTTGACTCCCCGGCTATTTCAATCGCTTCACCCACTGCAATTCCAAGCAGTTCATCGGTGACCGTTTCCGGGTCACTAATGTAAGCTTTGGCTCGTATCTGCAAACGCGCTTTTAGCTCTTCCTGTGTCAAGGTTATAGACCTGTGCCGTCACAGAAATGCGCTAACTGCCAGTATGAATAACCGGCGTTATCCATGCTGTCGATGCCGTAGAAGATTTTCTTTCCTTCTAACGGGTTTTGCGTCAAGCGGTCAACTTGAGTCGGTTTTTTAACCACCAACAACAAGAATGGCTTAACCGGGCGAGTGTTATCGACCACACACCAAGTACCAGGAGCCATATCATCAATGACTTTATACTTGAGCTTATTCTGTGCTTCGTTGGTATCACCATTGCTGACTGCGCTATCAAAAATAATCGCCGCTTCTTGTTCAAGATCAGGCGCGATATAAACCATGCTTGGCTTGATTCGCATTGAACGACCATTCGGCTTTTTGATGGCCTTCATGGCGGCGATAACCGCAAATACATTGTCTTTGGTAAATGTATAGGTGCTATCGTTTGTAAAGGTGGTATCAACCCCGTCCACATTCACAATATGATCGCCAAAAAACGGCGCGCCATCGTAACAGTTACCGTTAGCGGTAATCAGTTCTGAAATGATTTCGATGTAGTGATCATCTAAAGCATGCAACATGGTTTCGACTTTGGTTTTTACCAAACCAAGACTTTCGAAAATAACATCGTCACGAGTCACGTAAAAAGAGGTTTCCCAGTCTTTTTTAGCGATCTCGTATTCGTAATCGGTTAGGGCCGATTTTTGACGTGCGTCAATCCATTCCTTCATGCCCGGAAAGTCACCCAACCACTCGAATACTTCGGTGCGGTTCTTACTTGGAATTTCCGTGGCAAGTTCCAAATATTCTTTATTTGCGCCATCATCCATAGCCGTGTTGAAGGTTTTGTTAATTCCTTTATCAAGGCGCTGGATATTTTCTAATGTGTAATCCATGCTTTTTTCTCCGTTGCTTAGTTACGTTTAATGCGTTTTATGATTAGCCTACGTTTCCTAGCAATTTGTCCATTTCTGGATCGTCGTCATTGCCATTCTGTTCTTTGTCGATGTTGTTTTTTTCGATCTTGCTAGTACTGTTCGCTTCCAGTTTCAAATAACCGTCGATTGCGTTTTCATCCAGAGCCAACGCAAACTCTTTTTTAGACGGGTTCAACTCGCCTTTATTGATGGCGTTATCCACCTTGATTTCACGCAGCTGTTCTGCCTGCGCTTCCTTATCTTTTTGAAGCTGTTCATTCTGTTTACGCAGTGCTTCAAGCTCTGCCTTTTGATCTTCATCCATTGCCGTTTCCTCCGGGTTGATATGATTTAAAGATTCGTTTAAAAGATTGGGTTGATTTACCAATGCCACGCCGACAATAATCACAGGATTGCCGTATTCATCCATTAAGTACTCTGGACTCAGATACTTGTATTTATCTGAATCAATCAACTCGGTTCCTAAATCGTTTTTATATAAGCTGGCATAAATACCGTCTTCACGTTCTTCAAGATCATCAAACCAGCCAGCGGCCTCACTTCCATACTTAGAGGTAATACCGTGATCGACGTTAAGCACCAACTTAAGGCCGTGCTTCTCGTGTTCTTCCAATAGCTTTTTACCGTCCAAGTTAAAGCGGCGGCGATCTAACCCTGTGGCAACGCCAACAGGTGAAATCTTGATCTTGTCGCTCATCGCGTCTTTATCGATGGAACACACTTCAACAATCGTCAATGTGCCTTTCTGTTTTTTTGCTGTCGCTTCACTCATGTTGCTAACCCTGTGTTGTGCGTTTCTCGACTTACCACTCTGTGCGCCGATCAAAATGTTTCTCGGCTTACCACTCTGTGCGCCGAGTTCTGCGTTTGTTTCGATGTTGTGGCTATTTTGCTAGTTATTTTTTTCTTGCTCACTCCACATAGCGGCATGTGCTTTTTCGTGCAAAAAAAACTTGGCTAAACTGGCCTCAACATAACGAACTGAGCATTAGAAATGACTGAATACGATTTAATTGGTGCCGGTACGGTTGAAGAAATTGACAGCGATAAATCACTGGTAAAAGTGAATATGCTTGGCCGGATTACCGATTGGCTTCCATTGCTTCAGCAAGCAAACAGTTTTAAACGTAAGTTTGTGTCGGTAAGAAAAGGCCAGCAAGTCGTCGTACTGGCTAATAGATATGTCATAGGCAGTATTTTTAATGTCGATTGCAAAGAGCCTGACGGTGCAAACGACCATATTGATATTACCGATTATGAAGACGGCACACGCATTGAGTACGACACAGAATCGAAAACGCTCAAAGTGAATTGTGTTGGCGACATCAATGTTGAGTGCGTCAATGCCGTGGTAAAAGCGAAAACAGTGAATGTCGATTCGCAAGACATCAAGTTGAACGGCGGAAAAGGTGTGGTAACCGGAAATCATATTTGTATGTTTACCGGCAATCCGCATGCGGATTGTTCAACCACCGTAACGGCTGGTAAATAGGGTTTTAAGATGGCTTTAAATAGCAATGAACTAGAAGACATGATTATCGCAAATTTAGCAGCTGCTGGATTTGCAACGTCTAACGAATATTCCCAGATTCAAGTGCTGGCGAATGCCATTGCCAATGCAGTCGTTGATCATATTCAATCGAGTGCTGTAGCTGTAACACCAGCAGGCAACGGTACAGTCGAATAACAGGGTTTAACAAGTGCTACAACAACTACAACTATCCAGCCTAAATATTGCGATTAATGAATTAGGTATAGAGGTAAATGGCGATGCCAATATTGGCCGGTATTACGCCAGTATTGCACAGAGCATTCAGCGTATTTTAACCACGCGTATTGGTGAGCGTGTTATGCGTCCCGAATTTGGCAGCAACCTGTTTTTATTGCGAGATCGTGAGTTTAACAGTGAGTGGCGCGTTTTAGCGACGCGCTATATATACGAAGCCATTAATAGATGGGAGCCGAGAGTCCGCTTTAAGCGTTTGCGATTTAACCTTAATGCGACTACCGGGCAATGCAGTTTTAACTTGGAACTAGAACCAAATGTCAATTGATTTATCAAAACTTCCAGAACCGAAAGTCGTCGAAATGCTCAGCTATGAAAACGTGCTGGCCGACAACTTGGCTCTATTCAAAGAATACGTGCCGGATTACGAAGAATTAGAGTCGGATGAATATTTACCCGTATTGCAGACATTCAGTTACCGAGAAGTGTTGTTGCGCACCAGCTTTAACGCCAGAGCCGTGTCGATCATGCTGGCTTATGCCAGAGGTGCAGACTTAGACAACCTAGCGGCGTTTTATTTTGTAGAACGCTTACTAATTGATGCAGGCGACCCTAATGCCAATCCACCAGTTGAACCGACTTATGAGTCAGACGAACGGTTGCTTGAACGTATTTTATTGTCTCCCGGCCAATTCAGTACTGCCGGGTCGGAAGATTCCTATAAATATCACGCTATGACCGCAAACGCTAATATCAAAGCGATTGGTATCCAAACAACGGATATTGGCGGTGAAGTGCTATTGACGATACTAAGTGATATTGATAACGGCTTGGCATCGCAACAAATGATTGACGATGTTAATACCGCTTTGTCATCAAAAAAAGTCCGACCATTAAATGATGTCCCATTGATTCAGAGCGCAGAGATCATCAGCTATGAAATTGACGCAACCCTGTATTTTTATGACGGTGCCGGTGTTGAACTTGCACGACAAGAGGCGTTGAACAAACTGACATCGCTAGTATTTAAATTGCATAACTTGGGTTATGGCGTTTATTCCACTGCGATTGCAGGAGCTCTACACGTTGAAGGTGTTGAACACGTAGAGTTAAACAATTTTAACGACATTATAGTTGGTGCAACGCAAGCCGCGTACTGTACGGCAATCACGCTCAATAACGGTGTTTAACATGTCTGATTTATTGCCGAACAATGCGACCAAAGTTGAACTTGCTTTAGACAAGATCGCTCAGAAATCGACAAGCTTTGCGGTTCCGGTTGGCACATTGTTTAATCCTGACACGATTGATATTTCATTAGCGCCTTTTATGGCATGGGCGCTGTCAGTTGACGCTTGGGATGAAAGCTGGCCGGAAGAAATTAAACGTGACGTTTTAAGAACCGCTATTGAAATCCACCGCTATAAAGGCTCTGTCTATGCGGTTGAATTATCTTTGGCTAAAGCTGGGCTTGGTGACAGTGAAATTCTTGAAGGGCGAAACAAAAAGAAGCGTGACGGAACACTGAGACGTGATGGCTTTGTGCTGCGTTCCAAGTCACTTGGATGGCATGAATTTAAAGTTATCTGCAAAAGCTTGCTAAGTAACTCGCAAGCCGACTTAGCACGAAAGCTATTACAAAAATCAAAGCCTACAAGAAGCATTCTTTGGGGGTTTGACTTTACAGGATCGTTACCAAAACACAACGGTGTAATCAAGCGAGACGGAAATTATAAGAGGGGTATTGCGTAATGGCATTTTTAGACGAAACACCGCAATGGGAAGAAGGAATTTATCAGTTTGAAGAAACCGATGACGTACAAGGCGGTGCCGAAGGTATTGATAACTTACCGACAAGACAGCTCGGAAACCGTACCGCCTATTTGAAAGAACAGCTAGAAAATAAAACTGAGCAAGCGACTGAAACAAAGAAAGGGGTCGTTGAGTTAGCAGATGAGGACGAAGCCGAAGCCGGTGATGATAATCAAAAAGCAATGACTGCAAAGCGAGTGCATGATGTTTTATCAGCGTTCGGGATTGGATGCCAAGTCGGTTATGCTCCAATCCTAGATGATATTAACCGATTCGATATCCCAACAGGAGACTATCAGACAACAGGGTCAACGCTTGGAGATATTCCAACAAACCGTACTCAGAACAGCGTGAGCGTATACGCTGGCACATCAAGAATATTCCAAGTAATCCGCAGCGTGGATGAAGATGTTTATTTCCGGGTTGGTCAAGACCCGGCATGGGAGCCGTGGAGAGTGGTATATACATCAGCAAGCCCTGCAGCTAGTGAAACAGTCAGAAGCGTTGTCAAGTTTGCAACGCAAGATGAGACCGATGATGGATCGGATGACACAGTCGCAGTGACGCCTAAAAAGATGAGATGGGGGTTTTCTGCCTCACTTGGATATAGCGGTTATCTAGCTTTTCCAACATGGATGGGCGGCTTTATTCTCCAATGGAAAACTTATACAAGTGGATCAACTGGCAACTCAGGGGTCGACCCAATAACATTTCCAATAACATTTCCAACTACATGTTTTGGAGTTATTGGTACCGATAGAGCAAACACAGAAACAGACATAAACACGGTTGCATTTGCAAGCATTACTCAACAAGGTGCTAACCTCGTGTGGAGAAATGATTCAGGAGGTACAGTCGGTCTAGGAACGGTGTTTTATATAGCAATTGGGAATTAATATGAAAATTTATTACAGCGCAGCAACGAACGGGTTTTACCCATCAAACCTTAAATCGACTTATGAATCAGCTGGAACATGGCCTGCCGATGCCGTTGAACTGTCTGAAACAGAACAGTCCTCATATTGGCGTCAACAGCCGCCAGTGGGTAAAAATCTCGGTGCCGATGCAAATGGTCGCCCGGTTTTTGTGGATTTACCACCTCCATCATTGAATGAATTGTCAAAAACCAAGTCAGCAGAAATCGATAGCAAAGCGCAAGCGTTTATTGATGCCGAGATTGAGCCGTACCCTAATTTTGAGAAGTTGACATTTGATCGACAAGAGCTCGAGGCGCGTGCGATTTTGGCAGACAATACCGTCAGCACGCCAACGCTATCGGCGATTGCAGAATCGCGTGGTTTAACGGTTAAAGAAGTGGCGAAGCGCGTCATTGCCAAGACCGATGCCTTTGCCGCACTGGCCGCATCCATTGCCGGACAACGTCAAGCCTATCACGATCAACTGGCCGCAGCGCAAGATTTAGCAGCAGTCGAAGCGATTATCGTCAATTATGAATTACCAGCCTAGCTGCATTTATGTTGAGGTTATGTTACCGCTCAAGTGGTGGCATAGACCTAAATACAAATTACTGAATCAGGTTGATTGTGCCGGTTATAGCGTACCGCAAGGTTTTATCAGTGACGGGGCGACTGTGCCACGTATTTTATGGCCGATATTTCCGCCGATTGGCCGCTATCTGAAAGCGACGCTGGTACATGACTACTATTTAACCAAAGGCTTAAACCGAAAAGATTGTGATGATCGTTTTCGTGAATGTCTAGTTGAATTAGAAATTGAATCATGGCGAGTGAATGCCATGTTTTATGCGGTAAGGGCTTACGGTATTTCACAAACTTTTAGTCAACTTATTTTGAGAGGTAAAAAATGAACTTAAATTACGGCATTAATGGCTCGCTTTCCGTAGCGGCCGCCAGACCGATTACCGTGTC
Source organism: Thiomicrorhabdus sp. (assembly GCA_963677355.2). Taxonomy (GTDB): domain Bacteria; phylum Pseudomonadota; class Gammaproteobacteria; order Thiomicrospirales; family Thiomicrospiraceae; genus Thiomicrorhabdus. The sequence continues at coordinate 50,418 of CAXXXQ010000001.1, forward strand.
ATCATCGACACCTATCGGCGTGCTAGGTAACAGTGCGACGAATATCGGCTTACAGGCTTTTAATAACGCTGAAGACGCTTTGGCATTCTGTACAACCAATAACATTGATGGCGATGTGGTAAACGGTCTTAAAGGTATCAATCTGCAAGGCGTGAATTGCCCCATTTTGTTAAACCTTTGTGCAGTCGACGATGAACTTACCGCGCTTGATCTATTTAAGAGCTCAATGGGTTTGACAGGTATTGCTTTGTTGGGTGGTTTGATTATCGCGCCGGTATTGAGTACAGACCTAGCCATTGCGACCAAAATGGATGCCGTTGCTAAAGCGACATGGTCGACGGCAATTCCTGACAATATCGACGATATTGAAGCTGATGTGATTGCATGGGCGGCTAACTTTGGCTCAAGTGCAACTTTGTTGACGCATGGTATGTACACGGCTGACGGTGTTGACGTTACCGCATCGGCTCTCTATGCAGGCGTGATCGCTTACTGGGATGCAAAAACCTATGGCTTTGCCAAGTCGCACTCTAACCGCGTGGTAAATGGCGTGAGCGCAACAGATCGGGTGGTTGAATTTCTTGACGGCCAAGATTGCGAAGCACGACGCATGCGCCAAGCCGGTGTCGCTACCATTCTGCAAGATATTGGCTGGCGTACTTACGGTTTTGAAACTACCGACATCGACCCGATATGGCAGAGCCTTGACCGTGTGCGTACCTTCCAGCGATTGCTAAAAGCGATTATGGAAAGTTCTAAGTGGGCGCGTGACCGTGAAGCGAGCGAACTGATCTGGGTAAAGGATTCGATTGTTACCTTTATGAACGAATTGAAAGGCAACGATGTCGTAATCGGTTTTGAAGCCTACTTTGACCCTGAGCAAAACACCAAGGCAACGGTGACCGCTGGCAAGTTCTACTTAACCGTCAAAGTCGGCGATATGCCGAGTGTGCGTGAGCTGAATATTGAGCTGACTTACTCGGATGAATGGAACGACGTTTTAATCAATTACATCAACGGAGGTGAGTAATGAAACACATTCCTCAATTTCTAAAAGGCCAAACGGTATTTATCGACGGTGTTGGCATGTTGGGCACGGCGAAACAAGTCACCTTGCCGAAAGTTGAACAGGTGCGAGAAACCATCAATCAGGGCGGTTTTGAGCGATCTTTAAGTACTGGCGTATTCAAGGCGTTGGAATGTGAAGTCATTTTAAGCACTTATCATGCACAGGTTTATAAGTCGATGAACTCACAAAAACCGCAATTGGTCATGAAAGGTTCTCTAAAACAAGGAGCCGAAGAATACCCTGTGGTGGCAACCGTCAAAGGTGAATTTGACGTTGATGATGGTAACTGGGAAACCGCGAAAGAAACCGAACGCAAACTCAAGGTGTATTGCGACTATTATTCGCTTGAAGTCGACGGTGTTAAACAGATCGAGCTTGATGTTGAAAACATGATTGCACTGATTGATGGCGTAGATCACCTCGAAAAACTTCGCAATCACATTTTGTAATAAAACGTTTTAAAAAAGGAACATAAAGATGACCAAAGCTACAACTGCTACAACCGAAAAAGACAATGGCGCTATTGACGTAATGAAGATTAAGGAACTTGATGATGATCAATCCTCCATTACCTTTGACATCCTTGTCGGTGATAAAAACAAAAGCGTCACAGTAACCGAGCCTTTTGTTGCGACTCTAACTGCTGCGCAAAAAATTGCAGACGATGCAGATCGTGAAATTTTCTTGATCGTCAGTGCGTCACAATTGCCAGAAGACGAAGTGCGCAATCTACGATCAAGACAATATAAAAAGTTGCAAAAAGCGTTATCGCTTTTTTTATAAGAGTAGGGACTTTGACGGATATAAGACAGGGAAAGGCGTTAATTGGCCGCGCTTTAAATCAACCTTTCTCAGAGGTTGATAATCTTAATTTAAGCGATTATGTCTTTTATGTGAATGAGTCTTTACGAATCATTAAAGAAATCAGCTTGTAGTATAAATTCGTAATACACAGGCACAAAAACACCAAGCTAAAACTGATTGCAAAAGCAAGGTTATAGCTTGGCATTTAAGACCAAACAAAATTCTTACATAGTTAATTTAACAGCGAGTAATAAACATGTCGTCGCAAACATTTGGATTAGGCATTGTCATTGGTGGATCGGTATCTTCAAGTCTTAAATCGTCTATCAGTACGTCTATAAAAAGTGTCGGTGGATTAAGCGACAAACTCAAGGAGCTACGACAGCAACGCATTAAGTTAAAAACGGTTGGCACGGATGATTCCAAACGTAAAATCAAAGCCCTTAATAGAGAAATGCTTGATCTAAAACGTCATGCGGTTATCAGCTTTAAATTTAATACCCATAAAAAACAGTTGATGGCGCAAAGAAACGCTATTCTCGGCATTATCGGCACTGGCTTTGCGATTAAAAAACCGTTGGATGTTTCACTCGATGTAGAACAGGCCAAAGGCGAGATGGCTTCGCTTGGCATTGGTGCTGATGGCATTAATAAAATAGCCGATGCAGGTAAACGATTCAGCAACCAATTTGCCGGGACAACCACATCTAATTTTATTCGTGCGTCTTACGATATTAAAAGCGGCATTGCTTCTTTGACTGACGAAGGTGTGGCTGATTTCACCAGGCTGTCAGCCTTAACCGCCACGGCGACAAAATCGACCACCGCACAAATGACAAAGCTATTTGCTTTAGGTTATGGCATTTATCGTAATCAATTTAGCAGCGACTTTGATTTTGGCACGAAGTTTAGTGCGGCTATCTCAGCTTCAGTACAAGCCTTTAGAACGGACGGTTCGGATTTATCAAGCGGACTATCGACGCTTGGTGCAGTGGCGACCAAATTTGGCGTTAGTCTGTCTGAGCAACTTTCTATCTTAGGGAACGCCAAAGGTTCGTTTGACTCGGCCAGCGAAGCGGCCACTAGCTACCGAGCGTTTTTAATGAATGTGGGGAATGCTCAGGATAAGCTAGGTATTCAAATGACCGATGCGGAAGGCAGAATGTTGCCGATGTCCGATATTTTGCAGAGCCTTAAAGAGCATTTTGGCGACTTGGAAAAAGTCGAAAACCTGAATGCGTTAAAGTCTGCGTTTGGCAGTGATGAGGCGGTAAAAATCATTACTGCGTTAGTCGATAAGTCTAATGATCTTATTGCAAGCCAAAAGACGATTAATAGCGAAATGCAAAAAGGGACTGGCATAACCGAGCAAATGGCGAATGCTATGCAACAAGGCAAAGGCTTTACGCTACTTAGTCAACAAATCGGCAATCTTGGCGCAACGGTAGGAAAACTATTTATGCCTGCCGCTTTGGGATTAGCATCGGTGATCGGTTCTTTGGCGATAGGAATTGATGGTTTAATTACCGAATTTCCGGTATTAAGTTCGGTTGTTGGCGGCGTGCTGTTTGGTTTATTTACACTGGTAACTGTACTGAAAGTTGTGGCGATCACCAAGATACTGGTAAGCATGGCGTCTTTGACTTTGCGTAGTTCATTCTTAGGTCAATTGGCCGCTTCCAACTTATTGCGCATGAGCTATAACCGTTTAAGTATTGGCGCAAAAGTGTCGGCGGCTTCTCAATGGCTTTTGAACACGGCTATGGCGGCTAACCCGGTTGGTCTTTTGGTGGTTGGTATTGCTGCATTGGCTGCTGGAGCTGTCTATTTGTATAAAAACTTTGAGCCGTTTACGAATTTTATTGATGGTGCTTGGAACAAATTAAAAAACTTTTTCTCATTCATTAAAACCGGTTGGGATGGTGTCGGCAGTATCGTTTCTAAAATAGGATCGTTTTTTGGGTTTGGCGAAAACAAACAGGCAACAGTAATGTCTCATGTTGCTATGCCTCAACAGCAGAAATTAACGCCGCAACAGATGGCTCCCGGACAAAAAACTCCGCATCAGATTAAACAGAATAATAACGTGAATGTCACGGTTAATAATCCGTCCAGTAATACTGATGTTCAGCGTGCCGTTGTGCAGGCTATGAGTAAACAGACGTCTCCGGCAACCAGTCTAAAAGATGAGGATATTTAATTGTGTTGTGTGCTTTAGATGACTTTTTATTTGAAACGAATAGTACGGACTTAACCAATATCAAGCGCCATTTTAGCTATGGATTTAAAAAAGCTGAACTTATCAATGCTCATGATGATTGGCAGGCTACCGGTAAATACTCTCAGTCTATTGTTTTGGCCGGGAAGCTAATTAAAAAATCCAATCAGGCTTTAGACAATCTTGAGGCCATAGCCGCAAGAAAGAACCCCGTTACATTAGCATTTGATGATGGTCGCGCCTTGACTGTTTTAATTAATGACATAAACACAGACCAGTCTAGCTTTTTAAGCAATGGTGCTTTTTTAAAACAAGAATTTGAGGTATCGCTAGAGGTGGTTTATGGCGACTGACTATGACAGCTACACGATTACTGAACCTAATAAACGGTTAGATGAAGTGGTACTTGAGCAATACGGTAGCTTGCAGTTTTTTGACAAGGTACTGAAGGCGAACCCTAGCTTGATTAATCCAGTATTATCAGTTGGCGATGTCGTCAATCTGCCTGTTATTGCTATCCCTAAAATTGAGGAATCGTTGTGGTAGCCGATATTCACCATAATTATCGTATTGTCGTAAATGATCAAGATGTGACAGCATCGGTTCGCAAGCACTTTATTAGCTTAGAACTGACAGACAATGACAAAGATAATGCCGACGAACTCGTATTGGTAACCAGTAAAAAATTTAAACGGCCTGACTATAACGACAAGATAAAAGTCTTTCTTGGATGGGGAGAAAATCTCACATTTGCAGGATTGTTTTATGTGCAGTCAACAAAAATCACTGATAACAAACAGCTTACAATCAATGCGACTGGCGTTAACTTCAGCGGTGACCTAAAGCAGCGCCGTTTTCAAACCTATATTGATATGACACTTGGTGATGTTGTTTGGGAAATAGCCGTTAGGCACGATTTGGAAGTTAGAACAAACATTGATGTCGGTAGCAGGTTTGAACAGGCAAACGAATCAGACCTTGGATTTCTTAATCGGTTGGCGCGTGAACATAACGCCGTATTCAATATTAAAAATAATACGCTGTACTTCATGCAGAAAGGAACAGAAGTGCCGTATATTAGCGTTGATATTAATAAATGCATCACTTCTGAAATAACACGATCAAATAAAACGCTATATAAAAGCTGCAAAGCTATTTATCACAATACCAAATTAAATAAATCTATTTCCGTTATTTATGGTGAAGGTTCGCCACAGCTAGTCAAGCAAGGTAAATGGCTAAATGATGATGATGCGATGACTGAAGCAAAGAACGCTTTAATCAGAGCAAATAAAGGACAAGCTAAAGGCAATTTAAAAATGAAAGGTCATGTCTGTTTTTCTGGTTCTAAGCTAGAACTTGATAACGAACATTACGAAGTCACGAAAGTCTTTCACTATATTTCAGATGGCTGGGAGACAGCTCTTGATTTTGATAACTTTTCAAACTGAGTTTAACGATCATTTAACAATCTTTGAACTACCTTTAAACTCTTCTTAAAATTATTATGCTGCTTAAAAATTAAGCATGTAATTTTATCGAATCGGCTGACGACACATGTAAAGCCAGCCGTTCAACTCTGCAAATAGTTTTGTCTAAAATGTAAACCGTTTAAAATGTACCCTCAATTTGCTGTATGCCTTATAAACTAAAGCATTCAAGCAAAAACCTAAATTTTTTAACCTTTACATTTAGAACACTTCTTTACACATTGAAAGTAAACAGCACCATAGCAATCACAATCACCATGGAAGCGAATGACATCAACAGAACAAAAGAGGTGACCGATTTAAATTTTTTGGGATATGCCATGGTTGCTATAGAGTTAGTTAAAGACAAAAAAAGATAAATAGCCAATACAAAAAACGCCCCATAACCATTGGTTACAGGGCGTTTTGAAAAGGTGAATTTTTATAGTCTGAAAGACTATTGAATTATACCTTCTCTTTGATACGAGCTGCTTTACCAGACAAGTTACGTAGGTAGTAAAGCTTCGCACGACGTACCGCACCACGACGCTTAACAGAGATGCTTTCTACTAACGGGCTGTAAGTTTGGAAAGTACGCTCTACACCCACACCGTGTGAGATCTTACGCACGATGAAGTTTGAGTTGATTCCACGGTTTTTCTTAGCAATAACAACACCTTCATAAGCCTGAAGACGCTCGTTTTTACCTTCTTTAACCTTAACTTGTACAATTACTGTATCACCAGGAGCAAATGTAGGGATTTCCTTAGTCATTTGTTCCGCTTCAATACGCTTAATGATATCGCTCATTTTACGATTCTCCGATTGTGGCCAATTCATTTTGGCCTGAGGCATTTTGCGCCTCTTAACTTTATCCAACATTCACCAAACAGGTGGTCAGAGGTTGAACCCTAATTGTTTACTATTATTTTCCAGCTAGTAGATCTGGCCGACGTTGTTGGGTACGCGATAATTTCTGCTCGTGTCTCCAAGCGTCAATTTTCGCATGGTTACCCTCAAGCAGTACTTGAGGAACCGACATGCCATCCACCGCTTCCGGGCGAGTGTAATGCGGGCAATCCAACAATCCATCGGAAAATGAATCTTGTTCTGCCGACTGATCGTGCCCTAAAGCACCCGGAAGCAGTCTAATCGCCGCGTCCATCAACATCATTGCCGGCAGCTCTCCCCCACTGACGACAAAGTCGCCAATACTGATCTCTTCGTCTACCGACGATTCAATCAGTCGCTCGTCAACACCTTCATAGCGCCCACAAAGCAGGGTAAGATTTTTATGCTGAGTCAGCTCGGCAACTTTTTCTTGTGTCAGCGGCTGGCCTTGCGGTGATAGATAAATCACATAAGGCTTTTGCTCGCTAGCACACTCTTGCTCAATAGCTGTCAGCGTATCTTTGAGCGGTTGATACATCATGACCATTCCTGGCCCGCCCCCGTAAGGACGATCATCAACCGTTCGATGTTTATCAAATGTAAAATCTCGAGGATTCCACGTCTTGAGCTGGTACAGACCCGATTGATTTGCTCTGCGACTCACGCCCGATTCCGTCAATGCACTGAACATTTCCGGAAACAGGGTAATGACATCAAATCTCACAAGTACTCCATCCATCTAATATTGTCTAGTTCAGCGCTCTCAGAGTGTTCCATATCAAGGCGCAATGCGCAGATAATGGCCATTCCATTTTCAAGCGTTGCAACGCAGCTGTGGGGCATTCTGGGAACGCCCTATGGGTTGGCTTGTGCAAGCCCATGGCGATGTTAGGTCGCTAGGTAATGGAACAACCATTACCTGCACAACCTGTCTAGCCATGAACTCCCACAAGCCAACTGAACCTGACAATATCAGGTGGATGGAGTACCTTCCTCCAGTTCCCAATCGACTACGATTTTCTTCTCGTCGGTATTCACACGTAGAATGAATTCGTTCATCACGAACGGAATCAGTTCTTCATGTTCCCCGCTCACACGTAAAACATCGTGTGCGCCGGTCTCAATCAGATCCTTAACGGTTCCGACTAAGGTGCCGTCTTCAAGAAAAACCTCACAACCGATCAAATCGACCCATAAATAACCATCATCGGAACGGTCAAGTTGCGAATCATCGATTGCAATTTCGCACCCCATGTATTCACGAGCGACGTCTCGATCATTTACATTTTCTAACTTAGCCACCAGAGCTTTACCGCCCTGTTGAACCTTTGAATCAACAATATTGATTTTTTTCCACTCGCCCTTGCAGTTAATCCACCAAGGCGAATAGTTGAGAATATTTTCACGCGGGTCGGTATGAGAGAAAATCTTCACCCAACCCTGAACGCCAAAAATCCCATTGATATTACCGACGATCAATTTTTTTTCAGACATAAGTTATCTATTCTCGTGTCAGTTTCGTCGGTATTTCGGGATTAAGCGTTTTTCAGAACGTTTTTAACGCGTGGGCTAACTTGAGCGCCTTGAGCAACCCAGTGATCAACTCTCGCCTGATCAACACGGATTTTTTCTTCTTGTCCACGAGCGATAGGGTTATAGAAACCAACCTGCTCAATGAAACGACCAGTCGAGCTGAAACGCTGATCTGCAACTACCATTTTGTAGAAAGGACGCTTTTTAGAACCACCACGGGCTAAACGAATAACAACCATTTTATTTTCCTTTTAAATTTAATCAGGCGATGAGAGGAACTCCCCTCAACTAATTCTTCTGTTAACTCTCAAACCTGTTAGCAGTTCGAGAGACGCGGGATTATACATAACAATCAAACAAACATCAACCCATTATTCTGCAAGATAAGTTATTCATTTCTAAAACAAAAAAACCTCCATTAAGTCGGAGGTTTTTCAGGTCAACAATCGTTTGACGGACTGGAGCTTAACGCATTCCGGGAGGCAAGCCACCCATGCCGCCCATTCCCGGAGGCAATTTACCGGCCAGGCCGCGCATCATATTTTTCATGCCGCCGCCTTTCATTTTCTTCATCATCTTCTGCATCTGCGTAAATTGTTTTAACAATTTATTAACGTCTTGTACCGAAGTACCGGAACCGGCAGCGATACGACGTTTGCGCGAGCCCTTGATCACCGCCGGAAACTGACGTTCTTTGCGCGTCATCGAATGAATGATAGCTTCTAGACGCTTAAATTCTTTTTGAGCAACATCACCATCCAGCTGGTCTTTTAACTGCCCCATTCCCGGTAGTTTGCCCATCAAACCGCCGACCCCCCCCATGTTGTTGATCTGTTGAAGCTGTTCCAAAAAGTCCTCCAAGTCGAATTGACCCGACTTCTGGACTTTCTGAGCAAACTTTTGTGCTTTTTTATGATCGATTTTGGCTTCCGCCTCCTCGATCAAACTCAGAACATCCCCCATCCCCAGGATTCGTCCCGCCATACGATCCGGATGGAAAGGTTCTAGCGCATCGGTTTTCTCACCGGCACCGATAAACTTAATCGGCTTGCCGGTAATCTCACGAATAGACAGAGCGGCACCGCCGCGGGCATCACCATCAGTCTTGGTCAGAATCACACCGGTCAACGGCAGCGCATCATTAAAGGCTTTAGCGGTGTTAGCCGCATCTTGCCCGGTCATCGAATCAACAACAAATAAGGTTTCAACCGGTTTGATGCTGGCGTGCAAACGCTGCACCTCTTGCATCATCTCTTCATCGATATGCAAACGCCCGGCCGTATCCAGAATCAGTACGTCAGCAAATTGTTTTTTCGCTTCGGCATGCGCGCTTTTAGCGATCTCTACCGGATCCTGATCTGCCGAAGAAGGATGGAAAAGGACATCAACCTGTTCAGCCAGAGTTTCCAACTGTTTGATTGCTGCCGGACGGTAAACGTCGGCAGAGACCACCATGACCTTTTTCTTTTCACGCTCTTTCAGCCATTTAGCCAATTTACCGACCGAGGTGGTTTTACCCGCCCCCTGCAAACCGGCCACCATAATGACAGCCGGCGGCTCCACATTGAAGTTCAACGGCTCGGCTTCCGCTCCCATGACCTCAGTCAATTGTTCACGGACGATTTTAATGAAGGCTTGTCCCGGGTTCAGGCTGGTGGAAACTTCCTGACCAACCGCCCGATCACTAACCGAATCGATAAACGATTTGACAACCGGTAGGGCAACGTCCGCTTCCAGTAACGCACGGCGCACATCGCGCAAAGCATCTTTGATATTGGATTCAGTTAAACGCCCTTGCCCTTTAATGGTTTTGAGCGTTTTATTTAAGCGTTCCGAAAGATTGTCAAACATGTGAACTCCTAGTTACAGCCAGCAAAGCGAGTGACGCTCCACCTTCTTACAACCGATATAAAATTGAACCCCACATTATATCCGAAACAAACCGATAATGGGTGATTGTAAAGTCAGGCTTTTCATTCCATAGCCAAACCCAGTAGAATGGCAACATTCTTTTTATCGCATCGCTCAATAACTGAGTTAGAATAATGCGTATTAATGACCAATCTGCTATTCTTTTACACTTAAGAAGCAGATACTTAACCAAACTTTAGGATTGATTTTAGAATGTTAGCAACCGCTATCAGCGCAGTTCTTGCAAGCTTGTTATACTTTTGGGCCAGTAGCTATATCTGGCGTAAGATCCAGAACCCGACTCAATCCGAAATCCATTCACGAATCATTAAAATTGTACTGATCGCCGTACTATTGCACGCTTATGCATTGAACAATACGATTTGGGCAGAAACCTATATCCACTTCAACCTTGGCAACGGCCTATCTTTGGTTGCCTTATTGGGTAGTGCGATCCTACTGTTTACCCACCTGAACAAACCGACCGAAACCTTAGGCATCTTCATCTACCCTTTAGCTGGCCTCAGCACTTTGCTGCCAATGATTATGGATGAACCGATACTTTTGCCACTGGAACTGGGCAGCCATGTCCTGATTTCAACGGCGGCCTATAGCATTATGGGCATTGCCACGGCGCAAGCGATCCTCTATTCGATTCAGGAAAAAAACTTTAAAGCCAAAAAACTTTCCAAACTGATGTTGGCGTTACCGCCGCTACAGGTGATGGAAAGCACCCTGATTCAACTATTGAGAATCGGCTTTATCTTTCTGACCTTCGCACTGATTAGCGGCGTATTCTTTGTCGAAAATCTGTTTGAACAACATCTGATTCACAAGACCTTCTTTGCCATTCTGGCTTGGTTTGTTTACGGCCTATTCCTGTTTGGACACAGCAAATACGGATGGCGAGGACAGACTGCGGCTCGATATAGTATTTGGGCCTACTTCCTGCTGATCTTAAGCTATATCGGCACCAGTATTATTTTGCAATTTATTATTTAATGCCGCAAATCCGGCATTCTAAAATTGATGCTTTTTTCAAGTGATATGAATAAGGTATAATTTTCTTCCACTCATAACATATTTGAAAAACATTGAACTCTTTAGACGTCTCGATTCTATTTGGAATCCTAGTCCTGCTCATCATTCTTTCCGCCCTTTTTTCAAGCTCTGAAACAAGTATGATGGCGCTTAACCGCTATCGCCTGAAGCACCATGTCAAATCCGGACACAAAGGTGCCAAACTCGCTCAGAATTTACTGGAATCGCCTGATCGCTTACTTGGCGTCATCCTACTGGGCAATAACTTTGTTAATATTTTCGCCTCATCGATCGCAACCATTATTGCCATGAAACTGATCGGTGAAGCCGGTATCGCCCTGGCAGCCGGGCTACTAACCATGGTTGTCTTGGTTTTTGCAGAAGTCGCCCCAAAAACACTGGCCGCGCTCTATCCGGAAAAAATCGCTTATCCAGCCGCCTATGTTTTGACGCCGTTACTTAAAATCCTGTCGCCGATCGTTTGGCTGGTCAATTTCTTTGCGAACGGTTTCCTGCGCTTGTTCCGAGTGAATATTCACAATGTGGAAGACGCGCATGCCCTGACCCATGAAGAATTGCAGACTTTAATTTATGAAGCCACCAGTCAACTACCGGAACAGTATCGCTCAATGCTATCCAGCGTCTTGGAGCTGGAGAACGTCACAGTAGAAGACGTCATGATTCCTAAACAAGACATGTATGCAGTCGATGTTGACCAACCTTTTGAGCAGTTCCTTAACGCTATCCAACGCTCGCCCTACACACGCATTCCAATCTACCGCGGCTCATTGGACGAAGACCTGATCGGCGTGTTAAACCTGCGCCGGGCATTGCCAATCCTGATGCGCGACGAAGTTAAACTGAAAGACATTATCAAAATCACTCGTCCGGCCTACTTTGTACCGGAAACTACTTCGCTAAGTATCCAGCTCAGAAAGTTCAATGAACAGAAACGCCGCATGGCTCTGATTGTTGACGAATATGGCGACCTGCAAGGCCTGTTGACCATGGAAGACCTGCTGGAAGAGATCGTCGGTAAACTCTCAACCGACGCCAATTCAAAACAGGATGAATCGGTAGCCATGCACGAAGACGGCACCATGACAATTGATGCCGGTGAATTCATTCGCGACCTCAACAAAGAGTACAACTTGAGCTTGCCGACAAACGGACCGAAAACATTGAACGGCCTGATACAGGAGGAACTCGAAGCACTTCCTGAGCCTGGCACCTGTATTAAGGTCGATGATTATGTTTTAGAGGTCGTTGAAACTTCGTCCAATGCCATTGAGATGATCAGGCTAAGCACTTATGTCAAACCCGATACTAAAAGAAAAAAGGCAATCTATGACTGATTCCATCCCGCACCCGTTTCAAGACGACAGCCAATGGCAGAAGCTTCAACAAGGCATTGCCACCCTTGCCAAACAAGAAGTGCTTGCCAGATTTGAACAAGTCGTCGCCGAAGAAAAACAAGACGGCTCCCTACTGACCGAAGCGGATACCGAAATGCAAAAACAGACGCAAGCCTTTTTGGAACAAAACTGGCCTGAGTATGCATTTCTAGGTGAAGAGTCACCAGCCGAAGAGCAAGAAGCGGCCATGAATAGTCAAAGTGGCTGTTGGATTCTCGATCCGGTAGACGGAACCAGTAACTTTGCGATCGGCGTGCCCTTCTACTCGGTCTCTCTAGCACTGATGATCAGCGGCCGTTTAGTGGCCGGACTGGTGTACGACCCGAGTCGGGACGAAATGTTTGCCGCACGCTTACAACAAGGGGCGACCCTCAATAATCGCCCGTTGATCGCCAAAACCATGAAACAACATATCAAGCAGACCAGCGGTATTATCGACTTCAAACGTCTATCCGCGGAAATGGCGAGCAAAATTGCCATTGAATGCCCCTACTCATCGCAACGCAGCTTTGGTTCCGTTGCTCTGGACTGGTGCTGGATCGCGGCAGGACGCGGTCAAATTTACCTGCATGGAGCACAAAATATCTGGGATTACGCTGCCGGTTGGCTGATTTTGGATGAAGCCGGAGGTTATAGCTGCACTTTAGACAATGAAAGCGTTGTCACCCCTAAAGTTGTTAAACGTTCAGCCGTGGCGGCAACAACAAAAGAACTATTTACCGAGTGGCAAACTTACCTGAAAATCGTCTGATCATCGCTCAGACGATCTAGCCCATTTATTTAATACCTGCTTAAGCTGATCAATATTGATTGGCTTGGTCAGGCAGTCGTTCATGCCGATTGCAATCACCGTCTCATAAACGTCCTCATAGGCATTGGCCGTCAAAGCAACAATCGGAATTTCTCTGATTGGCGAAACCGATCCACTGCGAATTTTACGGGTCGCTTCCAAACCGTCCATTTCCGGCATCTGCATATCCATTAACACCAAATCAAACTCGTTTTCAGGCTGCTCAAGGCTCTGTACCGCCTCCAAACCATTATTGGCGATAATCACCCGATGACCCAGCTTGGTCAAAATCGATTTGATCAGGAACTGATTCGGCAGATTGTCTTCCGCCACTAAGATCGATAAATTCTCAACATCTGCCAAAATGACCGATTCAACCAAACCAGAGGATTCCTCAGACTTGGCTGGTGTGAATGGAATCTCAAACCAAAAAGTACTGCCCTCGCCCTCTTTGCTTTCAATACCGATACGACCATTCATAGCTTCAACCAATTTCTTACTGATTGCCAAGCCCAACCCGGTTCCACCATAGTTTTTTGAGGTTGAAGATTCTGCTTGCGAAAACTCCGAAAACAGCTTGGGAATATTCGATTCGGCAATACCGATCCCGGTATCCACGACTTCGAAACGAACGTTATTACTCATCTTTGAAAGCGTTACATTCACGATCACGCCACCTTCCGTGGTGAATTTAAGCGCATTGCCTACCAGGTTCAGCAAAACTTGACGTAAGCGTCCATCGTCACCCAGATAATGTTCATGCAACTCATCACTAATATTTGATTTCAAATAGATATTTTTCAGCTTGGCATTGGTGGCCGACATCTCAATAACAGTATTGACCTGCTGACGGATATCAAACGGACTCAAGTCCAGTTCGACTTTACCGGCATCTAACTTATTAAAATCAAGAATATCGTTAATTAAATACAACAGGTGCTCGCCGGAACGTTTAATCATTTCCACGTGTTCGGCAAGGTTCTCATCAAGCCTTTCGGAAAGTAGCAACCCGGCATTACCAATCACCGAATTCAATGGCGTACGTATTTCGTGACTCATAATGGACAAGAAACTGGCTTTGGCCTTAGCGGCATCCTCGGCAATGGCTCGAGCCTCTTTAAGCTCCTCTTCCATCTGCTTACGTTCGGTAATATCTAAGGAAAAGCTGAGCAACCAGGTTTCATAAGGTTTATTCGGCTGCAAGACTCTAATCGGCACTTTGCCGATTAATAACCAGCCGTTGCCGTCGTCAGTCTCATTTTCGAAAATCGACAATCTTTCGGATTGCTGGATGGTTTTATCGACTTCCGCTTTTTTCAATGAAGCCGGCATCGGATAAACTTCATAATCGGTGCGCCCGATTAATTGATTGCGCAACATATTGTTTTGGGTTTCCGCTTCCGCATTAAAGAAACGGTAACAGCCTTGCGCATCTTTAACATAGATACTGATCGGCAAGGCATCAATCATCTGTTCAATCAACGCTTCCCGCTGTTTTAACTCCAGCTCGGTATGTTTACGTTCAGAGATATCTTCCAGACTTCCTGTCAACCTAATCGGCAAACTGCCATCCCATTCCGCTTGCCCGCGCATCGAAATCCATTGATGTTGATTTCTGTGATCAATGACCCGAAATTCTACCTTGAGCGGCCAATCGGTATCCAGATGTTCTTCAATGGCGTCCTTGACCGAGTCTATATCTTCGGGATGAATAAAAGCCAACATTTCCTGATAAGAGTGGCCTAGCTGAGCGCTGGAAATTCCGAAAATATCATAGACACGCTGATTGAACCGAATCTGATCTTCTTCCAAATTCCAATCGAACACTCCTAACCCGGCAGACTTGATCACTTTAGGGTACAGATCGCTTCCTTTTTCAGGAGTAACTTCAGCGGAAGCCGGTTTGACAAAAAACTGAACCAGCACAAATTTTTCTTGAATCGGGGTGGCGATAAATTGGTAATTTTCGACTGCATTAGAAATGGGGAAGTCGAATGTTGAGGTAACGACTTTGGATAAAGCGTCGATCATCTCGATTTTAAATAACGGATGATGATCAATATCAAAATGCCCCCATACGGATTCTGCGGAAGCGTTCTGCCATGTCCTCAGCCAATTACCATCGTCGTCACGGTAAAACAAAGCCGTTGCAATAGGCAGTGAACTGTAGAGCTTTTCTATACTGGACTCAATGGAACTCAAAACGACGCCTTCCCAATAGCAATCTTTATTTTCTATTCTAGTCTCTGTAGAGAGTATTTAGGAGAGAAATTCACCCTACTGGGTGTAAATAGTAATGTCTGTCTTCTCTTTTAGAGACTAAAAAGCCTGCAATCGCAGGCTTTTATCAATCCTCTCAAAAAACAGATAGAACCATCAGTACTTCCATACCACCTGAGCACTGAATATCTCGACCGAAGAGTCATAAGAACCTTTTAACAAAGAGTCTCCCAAACTTGAGTAAGTCATATAATCGACATTGGATTCGTTGGCAAAGATATAGCTGTAGGCAATATCCACATTCAGGTTTTTATTGGCTTTATATCCCAAACCGACGGAGACCCATTTACGATCATTATCCGGTGTTCTAGGAGAACGCGATTCCGAATTCGGAACCGGTGTCTGATCCAAAGCGACCCCGGTTCTCAGTTTCACCTTTGAATTCAGCTGATGGCTTACACCCAATGCATAGCGCATTGAATCGTCAAAATTCTGATTAGACTCGGAATCAGGTGATCCGTTATCAAATTCGACAACTAGCTCGTCATAAGCAGACCACCCCGTCCAAGTTGCACTGGCAAGTAACTGGGTCTTGTCCGATATTTTGTAATCAGCCGCCAATGAAGCGGATGCCGGCAAATTAACCGTGGCCGACGCATCGGCATTGTACAGAATATCGGCTACAGTCAATCCGGCATAGGCAGGATTTAATGCTCCCAAATCGGTTGTGTTATTAATATTGCCGTATCTCACCTTACCGTCTACATCATGAGTAATTTTCGAACGGTAACTAAGACCGATATTCAAATCCTCCGATGCTTTATAGAGCAACCCTAAGTTGTAACCGAAAGCCCAACTACTTCCCGTTACCTTGGCATTACCGTCCATAGACCCGAGCGCCAACTGATTGACTTTCTGTTCCAGTACAACATCGACATACTGTGCATTCAGACCAAAACCGAGACTTAATTTATCATTCACTTTTCTGGCAATAGACGGGTTGATATTCAAAGTTTTCAGATCCGTCTCGGTTGCATGATAACGCCCGACCCAGTTTTCATCATAAGAGATATGCTGTCCGAAAGGGACATTGATTCCCAAACCTACCGAGTAGTCTTGATAATCCCCTTTCCAATAAATATTCGGTACAAACCCAGCCGTAGCGCCATTAGCGTCGCCACCAAAATTTTCCTGCTCGCCCGGAGTGTCGACAAAAATTAACGAACCATCATTAGTAAAGTCTGCTTTCGGAAGAATGACATGCCCACCGACAATTGCCTGATTACCGTTGATCTCGGTTAGGCCGGCCGGGTTAAACCACATCACACTGGAATCTTCAGTGTTAACTGCCGAACCGGCATAGGACAAACCTTGACCGCTTGCACTTTGCTCAATTAAAGCAAATCCGGATGCCATTGCCGAAGGGGCCGCTAAAGCCAACAATAACGCGCTCGTTAATTTTGATAATTGCATAAACTCTCCATCTTGAGTTGTAAAAATTTGCGTCATTTTACCAACATACACAGCGCTCCTGCATTCAATAAACTAGCTACAGCAATAATTTACTTTATGCAGAAATTCCTATGCCATCCCAGGCTATAAAATATCCAGAGCCTGCTGTAGATTTTTAACCCCGACAATTTCCATTCCCGGCACGCCGCCTTTAGGCACATTATTGATCGGCACAATAGCACGCTTGAAACCATGTTTAGCTGCCTCGATGATTCGTTCTTGCCCACTGGGCACCGGTCGAATCTCACCCGCTAATCCGACTTCACCAAACACAATCAATTCCGGTGACAAAGGCTGATTGCGCATACTGGAAAGAATGGCGCACAGTAAAGCCAAATCGGCACTGGTCTCGGAGACTTTGACCCCACCAACAACATTGACATAAACATCCTGGTCACTGGCCTGAATACCGCCATGACGATGCATCACGGCCAACAACATCGCAATACGATTTTGATCTAGGCCAACAGTAACCCTTTTCGGCGCCCCGTACGGCGATTCATCCACTAGAGCTTGGATTTCAACTAAAAGCGGACGAGACCCCTCCCAAATGACCATGACGACCGACCCTGGAGCCGGCTCTTCTCCTCTGGTCAAAAAAATAGCCGACGGGTTTTTAATCTGTTTCATGCCTTTTTCGGTCATCGCGAACACACCCAATTCATTCACCGCTCCAAAACGGTTCTTGATCGCACGCAAAGTTCTAAAACGGCTGTCCGACTGTCCTTCCAGAAACACCACCGTATCAACAATGTGTTCTAGCACGCGAGGTCCTGCCACTTCACCGGATTTAGTCACATGCCCTACCAAAAACACGGCAATATTATTTTGTTTGGCATAGCGGGTCAGAAAAGCAGCCGTTTCTCTAACTTGCGAAACTCCACCGGCCGCGCTATTCACATCGGCCAACTGCATGGTCTGAATGGAATCCACCACCATCACTTTAGGCTGCTCTTTCTCGGCTGCCGCACAGATACTTTCTACATCCGTTTCGGTAAACAAACGCAACTTCTCGTCAGGCAATTCCATGCGTTTGGCACGTTGTGCCACCTGTTGCAAAGACTCCTCTCCGGTGACATAGAGCACATTATGCTGCGTACTCAACTGACACATCACCTGTAAGAGAATAGAGGATTTACCAACACCCGGATCCCCGCCGATCAAGACTACCGATCCCGGAACAATGCCTCCTCCAAGCACTCGGTCAAGCTCACTCATACTCGAGGCGATTCGCGGCACTTCGGCTAAATCCACTTCGTGAATGGATTGCACCGGATTATCCGAGACTCCGGCATAACCTTTACTGCCAGCGGACGATTTTTTACCAGAACCGAGCTTAAACTCTTTGAGCGTGTTCCAAGCATTGCAAGATTGACATTGCCCTTGCCACTGGGCATGCTCCGCACCGCAATCGGTACAGACATAGGCAGTTTTTATTTTGGCCATAACGTGTATCGTTCTTCCTCTAGATTTGCCAGATCATTCTAATACCTTTAATTAGGTTTGCCCATTTGATTTAAACCCCAGCCAAACATTTGGAGCATAAAAAAACCCGCACTAAGCGGGTTTTAGAACAGATACCGACAACAAATTATTTAATATCGCGCCAGTATTCTCTTTTCAACAGGTAAGTCAACAGCAACAGCACTAACAAGAAGGCAATGACTTTCCAACCTAGATCCAAACGATCCAATTTTGCCGGCTCACCCACATACTCCAGGAAGTTAGCGATATCACGCGCAGCCTGCTGATACTCTTCCGGCTCGGCATGACGCTGAATTCCTTCCAACACGTTCGGCATAGAGGTGCCTTTCAAGACATGGTTGTCCCAGTTACCCTTTTCATCTTGATAATAATCCGTCAAGAAAGTGTAGATATAATCCGTTCCCTTCAAACGAGACATCAACGACAAGTCAGGCGGCTCGGTACCGAGCACATCCATAGCCACACCATCCAGCATGCGGGTTTCAACCGTATCCACAACTTTGTTCAATCCATAAGCCATTTTGGAAACCACTTCTTCATCCGTCCAACCGATATCACGAGCAATACGGTTATAACGCATGTATTTCACAGAGTGACAAGCCATGCAATAGTTTGAGAACAGAACCGCTCCACGTTGCAGAGAGTCCTGATCACGCAGATTATTTTCCGCAGGTTTCAACTCGATGCTTGGACCACCTGCGGCTTGAACCGGAGTAACCAGCGGCAATAAAAGTAAACTAAAAATCGTAACTAGCTTTTTCATCTATTGCACCCTCTCTGGAACAGGTTTGGTTTTTTCATTCTTGGACGTAAACGGCAAGATCAAGAAGAACATGAAATACAGTGCAGTAAAGATCTGCGCAAGCTTGGTCAATTCAGGCGTTGCCGGCTGGGTTCCTAACCAACCCAGTATTAAGAAACTGACTAATAACATGGTCAACAACAACTTGAACGAAACCCCGCGATAGCGAATCGATTTTACTTTACAACGATCCAGCCACGGCATGGCAAACAAGACCATGATAGCCGCACCCATTGCGACGACACCTAAGAACTTGTCAGGCACCGCACGCAAAATGGCATAGAATGGAGTGAAATACCAAACCGGCGCAATATGTTCAGGAGTCTTCAGCGGGTTAGCCGGTTCAAAGTTAGGCGGTTCAATAAAGTAGCCACCACCCTCCGGCGCATAGAACATCACTAAGGCAAACAATACCATAAAGAATACCGCACCCATAGAATCCTTAACCGAATAGTAAGGGTGGAACGGAATACCATCCATCGGCAAACCTTGCGCGTTTTTCACCTTCTTGATTTCTACACCGTCCGGATTGTTCGAGCCAACCTTATGCAGTGCTACGATGTGCATAAAGACTAAAATCAACAATACCAGCGGCAGAGCAATAACATGCAAAGCAAAGAAACGGTTCAGGGTTGCATCAGAGATAACGAAATCACCACGAACCCAGACAGCCAAATCCGGCCCGATGACAGGAACCGCACCAAATAGCGAGATAATTACCTGCGCACCCCAATACGACATTTGTCCCCAAGGCAACAGATAACCCATAAAGGCTTCAGCCATCAACACCAAGAAGATCAACATACCGATCAGCCACACCAGTTCTCTAGGCTGCTTATAAGAGCCGTACAGCAAGCCTCTGGTCATATGCAGATAGACAACGATGAAGAATGCAGAAGCACCGGTTGAATGCATGTAACGAATCAACCATCCCCATTCAACATCACGCATAATATATTCGACCGAGTTAAAGGCTTCCGCCGCACTTGGCTTGTAGCTCATTGTCAACCAGATACCGGTAACTAACTGGTTAACCAACACCAGCAAAGCTAAAGAGCCGAAGAAATACCAAAAGTTGAAGTTCTTCGGTGCATAGTATTCACCAACATGCTCATTCCACGTACTAACCAATGGATAGCGCGCGTCAAACCAAGCCAGCAAGGTTCCTTTTTTTACTGAAGTCTTGTTTTCAATATCAGACATTATACTGCTCCCTCTTCCGTTGGATCTTCACCAATTCTGATTACGGAATCAGATAGATAGCGGTGAGGAGGTATTTCTAAATTCGTAGGTGCCGGTACCGACTGGAATACGCGTCCGGCCAAATCAAAACGGGAACCGTGACAAGGGCAGAAAAACCCACCTTGCCAATCCGCACCGACATCAGGCGAACCGATAGCAGGACGATATAACGGTGCACAACCAAGGTGAGTACATACACCGACAACAACCAGATACTCGTCATTGATCGCACGCGATTCATTTTGACAATATTTAGGCTGCTCAGATGCCGCTGAGGCAGGATCTCTTAACTCGCCGTCCAGCGCATTCAATCCTTTGAGCATATCCTCTGTACGACGCACCACCCATACAGGCTTTCCTCGCCAAGAGACCGTTAACATTTGGCCGGGCTGAAGCTGGCTAATATCCGCATCAACCGGAGCACCGGCCGCTTTTGCTTTCTCACTTGGCTGCCAAGAGCTAACAAAAGGTACCGCCAGGAACGTAGCACCAGCCGCACCAACGACGCCAGTTGCGCCGGTTAAAATTTTACGGCGCTGTATGTTCACATTAGTTGCTTTTTTTTCTTCTGTCGACATGTGATTGTCTTCCCTTTTCTACAAGCAAAGTCCGAATATTCTACCCAAGCTTGCCCATAACTTAAATCAGTATCTATTTATGCACATATTAAATATCTTTTATGATGCATAAATAAAATTATAAATTACTTTAATTTCAAAAACTTAAAGTCATAGAAAAATTTTATCCGAAGCCATAAAATTCATCTAAACCGGATTTGTAATATCGATAAAAACGTTTTCCAGGCCGAACTTTTCCGCTAAATGTTCACCTAACGCCTTGATTCCTAAGCGTTCGGTCGCGTGATGGCCTGCTGCCAAATAATGGATTCCGCACTCTTTTGCCAAGTGTGTAGTTTGCTCTGACACCTCACCACTAATATAGACGTCAGCACTCCACTCTATAGCCTGATCAATATAGCCCTGCGCTCCTCCGCTGCACCAAGCGATCGTGCGCACTTGTTCCGGCCCGCCTTCAAGATGCAAAGACTCTCGGTTTAATGAATCATCTACCATTTGCTTGAAAGCGGCCATCGGCATAGCCTCAGGAAGCTTGCCTAAACGTACCAAACCAGCGGTCGGCGTAATCTCGTCAAGCCCCCATAATTTACCGAGCAAAACATTATTACCCAGTTCGTTATGCCCGTCTAACGGCAGGTGATAGCCAAAAAGATTTATATCATGCTGCAAAAGTGCCTTAATGCGCTTTTGCTTAAATCCGGTGATTACATCCGGTTCAGACTTCCAAAAATAACCGTGATGAACCAAAATTGCATCCGCACCGACTGCGACTGCTTGATCAATCAACGCCTGACAAGCCGTGACCCCGGTGACAATCTTTTTAATCTCAGCCTTCCCTTCAACCTGTAAACCGTTTGGGGCATAGTCCTTATAACCGTCAATCTCCAAAAACTCGGATAAATAAGCGCTCAGTTCATCCCGATTCATCTCTCTCTCCTATCTGGAACCATTACAAAAAAAAAACCACCAGGCCTTTGAAGACACTGGTGGTTTTCCCATGAATACAGACGGCTAATCTTTTACACGGTAACGCGCAGACATAGCGTGCGCCTGCAAACCTTCTCCATCTGCCAATGTTCCGGCGATCTTACCTAGATAATTTGAGCCTTCCGGAGAACACATAATCAAGCTGGAACGTTTCTGGAAGTCATATACACCCAATGGAGACGAGAAACGAGCCGTACGTGAAGTCGGCAGAACGTGGTTAGGTCCAGCACAATAATCACCCAGCGCTTCAGCAGTGTAACGTCCCATGAAAATCGCACCTGCATGGCGGATTTTCGGCAACAACGCTTTAGGATCATCAACGGATAATTCCAAGTGTTCCGGAGCGATGATATTAATCATCTCAATCGCCTGCTCTTCACTGTCAACAACAATGATGGCACCACGGTCATCTAGAGCAGTACGGATAATTTTTTCACGCGGCATATCACCCAACAGACGGTTCATGCTTGCATACACTTTCTCTGCGAATTCGGCATCTTGGGTCACCAGGATAGACTGCGCATCTTCATCATGCTCTGCTTGAGAGAACAGGTCAACCGCAATCCAGTCAGGATCCGTTTTACCATCACAATAAACCAGAATTTCCGACGGACCGGCAATCATATCAATACCAACCGTACCAAATACCATACGCTTAGCGGTGGCTACGAAGATATTCCCCGGACCAACAATCTTATCTACTGCCGGAACGGTTTCGGTTCCGTATGCCAGAGCGGCAACTGCCTGAGCACCACCTAAAGTATAAACCGCATCGACTTCACAGATTGCAGCAGCAGCCAATACCATATCATTGACTTCGCCGTCCGGAGTCGGCACCACCATGATCAACTTTTCAACACCGGCGACTTTAGCAGGAATGGCGTTCATAATTACAGATGAAGGGTATGCTGCCTTACCACCAGGAACATAAAGACCAACACTGTCCAACGGAGTCACTTGTTGACCCAGCATGGTTCCGTCCGCTTCTTCATAAGTCCAAGACTCTTGAATTTGCTTTTCATGGTATGCTCGCACGCGATCCGCAGAAATCTGCAAAGCTTCACGCTGATCGGCTGGAATTCTTTCCAAAGCCGCTTGCAGACGATCTTTTGAAATTTCTAACTCGGCACCGCTGTTCAATTGCATACGGTCAAAACGAGCCGTGTAGTCAAGAAGTGCTTCGTCACCTTTGGTACGAACGTTTTCAACAACTTCTTTAACGATATTATTTACTTCTTCGTTAGAAACCGTTTCCCATGCAAGCAAACGATCTAACTCTTCTCTAAACCCTTCTGCATTGGCAGATAAACGACGAATATTTAACATTTTACTTCTCTATTACTGTTTTAAACTGTTGAACAATGTGATTGATCTGATCATATTTAGTCTTATAAGCATGCTGATTCACAATCAGGCGCGAACTGATATCCGCGATATGCTCCAAAGGAATCAAACCATTTGCTTTCAATGTATTTCCGGTATCCACCAAATCGACAATACGATCAGCCAAATCGATCAACGGAGCGATTTCCATCGATCCGTAAAGTTTGATTAAATCTACCTGCTCACCCTTTTCGGCGTAATAAGCCTGGGCAGACTTCAAATATTTGGTTGCAATCTTCAATCGATGACCATGCGGTTTTTCGTTTTCCGGGCCTGCTACCATTAATTTACATTTGGCAATCTGTAGATCAAGTAATTCAAACAGGTTATCGCTTGGCGCTTCCATCAAGACATCTTTACCCGCCACTCCGATATCCGCGGCGCCATGCGCCACGTAAGTCGGAGCATCCGTTGCACGAACAATCAGCAAACGTACATTCTCCTGATTGGTCGGCAGGATCAATTTACGGCTTTTGCTTGGATCTTCCAACGGTTCAATTCCGGCGGCCTCCAAAAGCGGTAAAGTATCTTTATAAATTCGCCCTTTGGAAAGGGCAATAGTCAATTGATCATTCATCATTTTAAACTTTTAAGATTTTTTAAATTCTTTAAATCGGCGTTCTAGTCGGTTAAACGATAGATATGAGCCCCAACTTTATGAAACTTCTCTTCGATTAATTCATAACCACGGTCAATATGATAAACACGATTGACCACGGTTTCACCTTCGGCAACCAGTCCAGCCAGAATCAAACTCGCCGAAGCTCGAAGGTCGGTAGCCATGACCGGCGCGCCATGTAACATCTCAACCCCTTTGATATGAGCCGTATTGCCTTCCACACGAATGTCAGCACCCATTCTCGCCAATTCGGAAACGTGCATGAAACGATTTTCAAAGATCGTTTCCTCGATGGTGGACTCGCCTTCCGCCAACGCATTCATCACCAGAAATTGCGCCTGCATGTCCGTAGGAAACAACGGATAAGGATCGGTCACAATATTGACCGGCTTCAATTTGCGGCCACGCATATCCAGAGTGATAGTGTCGGCCGTTGTAGTGACTTCTGCTCCGGCTTCGCGGAACTTATCCAGAACCGCGCCCAAATGAGTCGGATTCGCTTTAGTGACGGTTAACTTACTCTGTGTAAGCGCCGCCGCCGCCAGATAAGTACCCGCTTCGATTCGATCCGGAATAACCTCGTACTCCACACCATTCAAACGTTCTACACCTTCGATAACCAGAGTGTCAGTACCGATGCCGCGGATTTTGGCGCCCATTTTAACCAAGAATGCCGCCAAGTCTGTTACTTCCGGCTCTCTAGCCGCATTGCGCAAAGTGGTGACACCTTCCGCCAAGACCGCAGCCATCATCAAGTTTTCCGTACCGGTCACCGTAACCGGCTCCATGGTAATATCGGCCCCTTGCAAACGTCCATTCGATTTAGCGATGATATAACCTTTATCAACCTCAATCTTCGCACCCATCTGCTCCATACCGCTAATATGGATATTCACAGGACGGGAACCAATGGCACAGCCACCCGGCAAAGAGACTTTGGCTTCACCAAAACGACCCAATAGCGGACCTAATACCAGAATCGAAGCTCGCATGGTTTTCACCAGCTCATAAGGCGCTTCTTTAGAAGTCACATTGGAAGCATCAATTTCGATTTTCAACTCTTCATCAAACATGACCTCAACACCCATCGAACCTAGCAATTGGATCGTGGTAGTCACATCCATCAGATGAGGAACATTTGATAACTTTAAGGGGGTTTCGGCTAGCAAACTACCCATCAAAATAGGCAAAGCGGCATTTTTCGCACCGGAAATTTCTACGGAACCCGAAAGCTCCCCCTGATTATCAATTACAAGTTTATCCATAATTACGGCTTTAATTTAACTGTCGATATCGACATTTACTCTCTTTACGGGTTAAGACACATTAGTTTTGATCGAAAGCGCGTGCAACTCACCGCTTTCAAACTGAGCCTTAAAAATATCATTGACCATACGATGTCTTTGCAAAGGCGATTTACCCTCAAACGCCGGACTGGTCACAATAATAGTGAAACTACAGTCTGTGCCACTCGTTTCCACTTGGCTATCCGGGATCACTTCTTGAATCATTTTGCGAATGACTTCAGGTGACATTGATCTACTCCTAATTCTGCTTTTTCGGTAGCGGGACAAGCCAACATAGGGCTTAGAATTGTCCTTGCAACAAAAGCTCAGCTTAAAATTATTGGCGTATTTTAACGCCTTTATGCAATAAAATCAGATTTATCGAAGAAACCAGAACCACAAACGCCGTTGTCACCGCCAAACTCAAATAAACCGAGACATCCGACTGCTGAAAGAATCCGTATCGGAATCCGTCGACCATATAAAAGAACGGGTTAAAGTGAGAAGCCTGCTGCCAAAATTCCGGCAAAGCATGAATTGAATAGAACACACCGCTCAAAAACGTCAACGGCATAATGACAAAGTTCTGAAAAGCGGCTAAATGATCATATTTATCGGAAATAATTCCGGCCAGCATACCCAAACCACCCATCATCGCCGCACTCAGCACGGCAAACAACAGCACCCAGAAAGGCTGCTGCCAGGTCAGATCAAACCATAACATACCGACGACCAATATCCCGATACCCACCGCGACGCCGCGTACGATCGATGCGGCAACAAAAGCTAAATAAAGTTCAAACGGTGAAATGGGGCTTAACAATACAAAGGTCAAATTGCCATGCATTTTCGACTGAATGAGACTGGAAGAAGTATTAGCAAACGCATTTTGCAGCAGCGCCATCATCACCAGACCGGGAATCAAAAACTGACTATAGGATAAACCGCTATAGATTTCGATTTGTGAATCGATAACCTGACCAAACACTAGCAAATACAGCAAAGTGGAAACAATCGGAGCAAAGATAGTTTGTACGGCAACTGAATAGAAACGACGAATTTCTTTGATAAAAAGCGCCCAACAACCTGTGAAATTAAACATCTATTTAACCTCCTCTGTCGTCAGATCCAGAAACACTTCTTCTAAAGTAGCATCACGGCTACTAACATCCACAAGCTCTAGCCCGGATTGTTCCATCCAAGCCATTGCCTGAGTCATTGAGCTGTTTTTATCTATTTGGAAGACGAAACCCGAAGGTTCTTTATCAACCAGACAGGCCTGTAAAGGCTCAATCAATTTTGCAGCCGGGTTGGATACTTTGACCCTCAAATAACGATACGGATGCATACTCATCAGCAAGGCTTGTGTATCATCAATCGCCCGAACTTGCCCTTTCTGCATAATGGCCACTTTTTCACAAAGCGCTTCGGCCTCTTCCAGATAGTGCGTGGTCAAAATAATGGTATGCCCTTGCTGATGCAGCTCCTTGGTAAAATCCCACAGCGTGCGGCGCAAATCAACATCAACACCGGCTGTCGGCTCATCCAGCACCAGCACTTTAGGCTTATGTACCAACGCCATAGCAATCAATACGCGACGCTTCATGCCTCCGGATAACTGATTCGTGTTCGCCTTAGCTTTGTCAGCCAGAGCAAGGCGTTCCAAAAGTTCATCAATCCAACGTTTTTGCTCAGCTCCTTTAATGCCGAAATAACCGGACTGCAATTCCAACAACTCGCGAATATTGAAAAATGGATCGGCAATCAGTTCCTGCGGCACCAAGCCGAGTGTTCGACGGGTTTCACGATAATCATCGATCACATCAAAACCTTGAACCTTAATCGTGCCTGAATCCGGCACCACCAGCCCGGACATCGAGTTAATCAGAGTAGATTTTCCGGCACCGTTTGGCCCTAATAAACCAAAAAACGCCCCCTCTTCAACACCAAAAGAGACACCTTTTAACGCCTGTAGGTTTGCATAATTTTTAACAACACTATTAAACTCAACGGCTAAAGTCATCGTTCAAGGTCCTTGGAATTCTTTAAGAAAGGAAATTAATCTGCGTCAATCACTGTATGCATGTCATACAGTTCAACCAACGTCTGCAATTGACTCGGAAAGTGAGTCACTTTGATGGCGTTTTGGGCTGCCTGAGCCCAAAGTAGCAAAACAGACAGGATTGCGCTGTCCGCTTTTTTAACCTGACTGAAATCTACCTCTTTAACCGGCAACGACAACCAACCGCCTTGCTTAATCAACTTTGGCAAGATTTCAATATCTAAATTTTCGGGCAAAACCAGTTTAGCCTGTCCGCTAAACCACTCTCCCGCAAACGGAGTCGATCCAGAATTACCCATTACTCAACCCGTTAAATGCCGCATTCTTAGACTGCATTTCCGAGATGACAGCATCCAGACCTTTTTTAGTGATGTCCGAATCGTAAGCTTTTCGATAGTTTAACAACATGCTAATCCCTTCAACCGAGACATCATATAGCATCCATTTACCGGATTTTTTGTCTAGATAGGCACGATAAATCACGTCCGATTTATTGCCGTCAGCCTGCTTGACGGAGGAAGCCACGGTCACTCGTCCCGGCTTTTCTACCTGAGCAGGCAAAACAGCAACCGATTCGATCTTCAATTTAAGCAAGCTTTGCGAATAAGAACGAATCAAGGTATTAGTAAAAGCTTTCACAAAGGCATCCTGCTGGGCAGGCGAAGCAGAACGCCAATTTCTACCCATAACATAACGCGCCATTTTTTCGGTATCAATATAGGGCAACACATAATTGGTTGCGAACAGCTTTACCTGACTAGGCTCTCTTTCAAACACTTCTCGATTGGTATTTAACTCGTAAATTACACGGTTAGATAAAGCTGTCACCATCTTTTCAGGATCATCCTGTGGAATTCCTTGTGCCTGACTCAAATTGGAAAGCCCTAACAAACCGCTAATTAAGGCAATTTGTAAAAAACGCATACTAAATAGAAGCCCCATTAAGTTCATTGCTTTTACTTGCAACTGCATGGTTATTCTCCACTATCACTAAACTTAACTAAAAATTGCCCGATCAAATCCTCTAAAACCAGTGCCGACTGTGTGAATTCCATCTGACTGCCATCCGTCAACACCTCATCATCTCCACCAATCTCGATACCGACATACTGGTCACCCAACAGACCGGAGGTCAAAATCGAAGCCGAACTGTCTACCGAAAGTTGATTATAGGTTTGATCAATATTCATCTTGACCTTGGCTTTAAAACTGACCGGGTCAACACTGATATCGGTCACTCGCCCGATAACCACGCCGCTCATTTTGACCGGCGCTCTCACCTTGAGGCCGCCAATATTGTCAAACAAGGCACTTACCTGATAACTTGGGCGTTCTTTCCAGGTACTGAAATTACTGACTTGAAACGCAATCATAATCAAGGCAGCCATACTCATTAATACAAATGCCCCAACCCAAATCTCTATTTTTGCTTGTCGTTTCATGAACAGTTCCCTTAATTTTATTCCGTAAATCGACCGGTAAAATGACTAAAACATTAATGCCGTCAACACAAAGTCCAAACCTAAAACACCCAACGAGCTATGAACCACCGTTTTGGTCGTTGCATTACTGACCCCTTCCGAAGTCGGAATGGCGTTAAACCCTTGAAACAGTGAAATCATCGAAATCAATACCGCAAAAGCGATCGACTTGATAATACCGTTTAACACGTCGTCTCGCCAATCAACATGACTATGCATTTGCGACCAGAAAGCGCCGTCATCAATGCCAAGCCAAGTCACGGCAACCATGTAACCGCCAATAATTCCCAAAGCGATAAATAACAGGGTTAACAGCGGTAACGCAATCAGAGCCGCGCTGAAACGCGGCGCATAAATATACTTCAAAGGGTCGATCGCCATCATTTCCAAGGCGGAGACCTGCTCGGTCGAACGCATCAAACCGATTTCGGCCGTCAATGCGGAACCGGCTCTTCCGGCAAATAATAGCGCAGCCACCACCGGACCTAACTCCCTCAACAAAGACAAAGCTGTCATGGAACCGACCGCTTCTTCGGAGTTGTAATCAACTAAAACATTATAGCCTTGTAAGCTTAAAACCATGCCGACAAACAAACCAGCCGTCAAAATAATCGGCAGCGACAGGACTCCGGCCACATAAATCTGCTTGACTAATAAATCCAGGCGCCAAAACGAATACGGCAGCGCAGGAATCAATGACAATATAAAAAATGCGCCCTTGCCTGTTGAAGAGAGAGCGGCAAGCGTGCTTTTACCAACGCTTTGCAACAAGTTAATAAATCCGGAAGTTTTAACTGGGTGATTTTGCATAAAAGGCTTCCTAGATTACAGGTAAGGCTCTACCGGGAAATGGAACGGTACCGGACCATCAGGCAAGCCTTTAATAAACTGATTAACATACTCGGACTCACCTTCAAGTATCTCTTGCTTAGTTCCTTTGGAAATAATTTTACCTTCGGAAATCACGCAGACGTAGTCCGCGATCGACAAGACTTCATTCACATCGTGAGACACCACGACACTAGTCAAATCAAGACTGTCATTCAGTTTGCGGATCAGTTCGACTAACACCCCCATCGTAATCGGATCCTGCCCGACAAAAGGTTCGTCATAGAAAATCATCTCCGGATCGAGAGCAATTGCGCGCGCCAAAGCCACTCGTCGAGACATTCCGCCGGACAACTCCGCAGGCATCAAATCCCGTGCACCTCGTAAGCCAACGGCTTGCAACTTCATCAGCACCAAAGCTTGTATCACCGTTTCCGGCAACTTGGTATGCTCACGCAAAGGAAAAGCCACATTATCAAATACATTTAAATCCGTTAACAACGCACCGCTCTGAAACAACATTCCCATCTTGCGACGCAACTCATAAAGCTTTTTTCGACTTAATTCATGAACATTCTGACCTTCTACCCAGACTTCACCCGAATCAGGGGTCAACTGCCCGGCGATCAACTTTAGCAAAGTTGTTTTACCTGTCCCGCTCGGCCCCATGATTGCCGTTACTTTTCCTTTTGGAATCGACAGAGAGATACCATCAAAGATCTTTCGTTCCCCACGCGAGAATGTCAGATTTTTTATTTCGATTAAGGTGTCTTCCTGCATTGAACGAGTCATTATTTTCCAATCACGAATAATTAAGTTTTATAAAAGTGCGGGATAACGCATGAAGTTAAAAATACAGCCAACTTTCATACCCTGCCACTTCATTATGCCGTATTCAGCCGTTAATAAAATTGGGAACATTTTATCTGATTTACAGATAAAAAAATTGAATATATTGAACTCTCCTTAGTAGCCCAACAACTCCCCAATCACTTTCAGACTATTTAACTGAGTCATATCAAGCTGCTCATCACACACAATAAAAGGAGCGCCTTGATTACTTTCGGGCAAACTGGCCATAAAATCTTTCAATAAAGCCGCTTGCAGTTTTGCATCCGAGGTTAATAACTGAACAACTCCGCAAGGGTTTCCCGAACAACTCCAGCCCTCATGCTGCCAACACCATCCATTTAACCGTTGTGTTTTAGAAAACAAAGTAACCGGTAACCCGCCAAGCGTTTGCTCTGAAAACGACTCTTCTGAAAACAAGACAATTCCCTGAGCCAACTTGTGGAATTGCTTGGTTATTTGCGCTAACTGACTTAACTGCTCGGCTGAAGGACGCCCTTTCAATTCAAAGTAAAAACCGAACTCACCTTCTACGGCCTCGGCAACTTCTTCTATCTGCTCTTCATCCCAAAGACTCCAAACACTCTGAGGCACCAATATTGTTCGGAATGAATTAGCATAAAAATCTAACCGCCATTCGGCAGGCATATCCTCTGGATAAAAATTACCAACCCAACTTTCGTGATCCCACCCGTAGGCACCCACTTGTAAATTATCCACTTGCATTAACTCCATTTTCGAAAACAGGTTAAGTGTACAGAAACCTGAAATGAAATAAACAACCCGTTCTAACAAAGTGCCTTTTTCAAACAAAACCAAGCACATTGTTGACAAAGTTGAAACAAAGCTGTCTATATGCAATCATAAGCATTCTTTATTTCCTCTGCAATTTTAGTTATAATCGCCGCCTAATTTTTAGGATCAAGGTATAGAATGTTATCCAGCCTATTACTACCCAGTGCAATTTTAATCATCGGACTCGTCTTGTTAGTATGGAGTTCGGATGTATTTATCGAAGGTGCAGCAAGCACCGCCAAGCATCTTTCTATATCTCCTCTTGTGATT
Organism: Thiomicrorhabdus sp.; assembly: GCA_963677355.2. Lineage (GTDB taxonomy): Bacteria > Pseudomonadota > Gammaproteobacteria > Thiomicrospirales > Thiomicrospiraceae > Thiomicrorhabdus. Next base: position 81,958 of record CAXXXQ010000001.1, read on the forward strand.
GGTGTCGTCGTACTGGGTTTTGGAACTTCAATGCCAGAAATTGTCGTGGCTACCTTAGCCTCTCTAGACAATAGCCCAGGTCTGGCAGTCGGTAATGCAGTCGGCTCCAACATCGCGAATATCGCATTAGTATTGGGGATTACCGCAATCATCGCTCCGATCGTCGTTAAATCTTCCATCCTGAAACGTGAGCTTCCCGTTCTGCTTGCCGTTACCATCGGAGCCTACCTATTGGTTTTAGACGGCCACTTAGGATTCAGTGACGGTATTATTTTGGTCATCGCCCTGATAATCGTCATGTTCTGGATGATCAAAACCAACAAGTCGATGAAAAAATCCGATCCAATGGCAGAAGAGACTCAGCAAGAGTTAGAAGATATGCCACTGTTATCACGCAATAAAGCTCTTTTTTACCTAATTGGCGGTTTAATCATTTTGATGATCAGTGCCAAAATGATGGTTTACGGCGCCGAAGACATTGCCCACTTCTTTGAGGTTCCGGACGTCGTTATCGGTTTAACGATCATCGCTATCGGTACCAGTCTGCCGGAACTTGCTGCTGCCATTGCTGCGGCGCGTAAAAACGAGGCGGATTTAATGATCGGTAACATCGTCGGTTCCAACCTGTTTAACATCTTGGCCGTCTTTGCCGTACCGGGTTTACTGGCTCCATCTTTACTCAACCGAGAAGTATTGACGATCGATATGCCGATTATGATCGGTTTAACGCTACTCATGCTGATTATGGCTCTGCCTCGTAACGGCAAAGCGGTCATTCATAAAGGTAAAGGAATTATCCTCGGCACACTTTTTATTGCCTTCTTAGTACTGCTTTACTTCCGCTCTACGGGCGCTTAAAGTATAGCCTTCAAAAATAAAAAGGCTTACATCCGATGATCATCTCTGATGCGCTGGCCGCCAAGGCAGCCAAAATTAAACTGTTAATTTTAGACGTTGACGGCGTCATGACCGATAATCGTCTAACGTACAGTGACGACGGCATGGAATCCAAATCGTTTTACACTCGAGATGGACACGGCATGGTCATGCTACAAAAATCCGATGTCGAGATCGGCATTATTACCGGCCGTAAGTCACAGTTGGTCACCAACCGCATGAGAGACCTGAAAGTAAAACATGTCTTTCAAGGCGTGCCAGACAAACTTCCGACCTTTTTACAATTAGTCGAAGATCTAAATCTTAATCTGGATGAAATTGCCTACGTTGGAGATGACATTCTAGACCTCCCCATTCTACTGCGAGTCGGGCTTTCGATCACTCCGGCCGACGGCGATGTCGAAGTCAAATCGCGAGTGGACTACATCTCTAAATATGACGGCGGTCGTGGCTGTGTCAGAGAGGTTTGTGAAATCATCATGCGCACCCAAGGTTCATGGCAACAGCACATGGACTTCTACCTAAGAGACTTGTAAGTTTAAGGCGGGCTGTACATGAATCTATCCAAAGTCCGCGTTATTCTGCTGACCATATTACTGGCCGCAGTCGCTATTTGGCTAACCAACCCGGAAATCATATTTGAGAAATCTGCCCAAAACGTGCCTGTTCAAGAAAAAGACTTTAGTTGGCAAACGACCGACAGCACTCTTTGGAAAATCACTCCCAATCAACCGGAACAACAGACGGTCATCAAAGCCACTCAACTGGTTTATAAAAACGAAGGCAAGTCCAGTAAATTTAACAATCCGCATGCCTTTTTGATCGAACAAGATTCAATTATTGAATTAAATAGCCAAACAGGCCATAGTCAAGACGATCAATTTATCACCTTTGAAAAAAATGTCGTCCTGACAAGAAAACAAAATAATTCTGCGGCTTTCAGTCAATTACAAACCGAACATTTGCTTTATAATGTCGATCAACATACGGTTTCGACTCCGGAAGCAGTCAATATACAGATGCAAGACGCCACAATTTCAGGTAAAGGCCTGTTTGCCGATTTAACCGCCGAGGAATTTCAATTGGATAACAATGTGAATAGCGTCTTTTATCCAAAACAAACAGAGCCAAGCCAGCAAAGGTAATCAGAATGCAGCGAGCCATCACTCCAGTAAAATCCGGATTTTATATCTTGCTCTCTCTAGCTTTCTTCTGTTCGTCTGCTTACGCTCAAGAACCGGCTATTCCCGACGAACAGCAGCCTATCAACATTCAAGCTAATCAATTGAATGCCAGTGAAAAACAGGGAAAAAGTATTTATCAAGGCGACGTGATCGTCACCCAAGGCAGCCTGACGTTAAGCGGCGACAGAATTGAAGTCTTTCACCCGCAAGGCACGCTGAACAAAGCAATCACCACTGGAAAACCAGCCCATTTTAAACGCTTTAACACCACAGAACAGTCTTGGATATATGGTAAAGCTAACCAAATTGAATATGACACTCAAGCCAAAACCGTGCTGTTGATCGGCGATGCAGAAGTCGAACAACCCGGCAAACACCTGATCAAAGGGCCAAAATTGTTTTACGATATTGAACAGCAAACTTTGCAAGCCGAAAGCACGCCGGAAGAGAAAAAGCGTATCTCGGTGACGTTTACGCCGACCCAGGCTCCTGCGAAAAACAACAACTCTAAATAATTGGATATCGATGGCTCACTTTTACGCGCGCGGACTTGCAAAAAGCTACAAGAAAAGAACCGTGGTCACCTCGGTTGATATCGACGTTTTCAGCGGCCAAGTTGTCGGCTTGCTCGGACCTAACGGCGCAGGCAAAACCACGACCTTTTATATGATGACCGGCCTGGTTCTAAATGATGCCGGCGAAATTTATATCGACGATCAAGAGATCTCTAAAATGGCCATCCATCAACGAGCTAAACTGGGGATCGGCTATCTACCGCAAGAAGCCTCCGTTTTCAGAAAACTCACCGTAACGGAAAACATTATGGCCATCTTGGAAATGCGTGCCGAACTTTCCGACCAACAACGTAATCAGCTTTTTGAAAACTTGGTAGACGACTTGCAAATCGGCCATATTTTAGAACAACCGGGGCAAGCCTTATCAGGTGGAGAACGACGCCGTGTAGAAATTGCCAGAGCTTTGGCGATGCAACCGAAATTCATTCTATTGGACGAACCTTTTGCCGGCGTAGACCCGATTTCCGTCAAAGACATTCAGAACATAATTATCCATCTGAAAGAGAAGAACATCGGTATATTGATTACCGATCATAATGTTCGCGAAACTTTAGGGGTTTGCGATCAAGCTTACATTCTTCACGCAGGTACCATCTTGGCATCCGGCACACCGCAAGACGTACTCAATCACGAAGACGTCAAGCGAGTCTATCTTGGGGAACACTTTATTTAACCTTGCCTACAATAGCGCATCGCAAACCAATTCAAATAACGTTTAGCCGACTTCCGCTCGCACTAATTTCTTAAAAAAACCTAATCCTATTTCAGCTAAAAACAGAGTCAAACCCACTTAAAAACTTGCTCAGGATCATCAAATCTCCACTGTTAAAAAAAGAGCATGATGTTATACTGAGATCGAACTCAAATCACTAGCAATTACTGAGTGCTTAATCGAGCAGATCGCAATATCATAGAAAATAAAGGAGCGATACTATGCAAATTAATATTACTGGCCACCACATCGATGTTACCGATGCACTTCGTTCATATGTTTCAGAGAAACTAGAAAAACTTGAACGTCACTTTGATCACGTGACTAATGTTCACGTTGTATTAACAGTTGAGAAACAGATTCAAAAAGCGGAAGCGAATGTTCACGTTTCTGGTGCGGATTTATTTGCTCAACATGAAAGTGAAGACATGTATGCATCCATCGATGGCCTAGTAGATAAGCTAGATCGTCAAATCGTAAAACATAAAGAAAAAATCAGCGACCACAATCGCAAATCTGGCGGCGTAAAAAACATGACCGCATAAGATTGACTTTTTTCTCAATCAAAGAGGCCCAACCCAGTTGGGCTTTTTTATAACTAAAATAAGCCATATCCACATTTAATCCAGATTTCTACCGAGTTTATCTCGATTTTAAACAAAAGTTACACATCCTCCTGCTACAATACACCCGATTACAATCAATACATCTTATTTGACTTCATCATTTTCAACAGAGGATGGCCATGCGACCTAACAATCCAGCCATTGACAAGGCAAAGCTGACCGAACAGGTACTCGCTGCTGTTGAAGCCAATCACCTTGACCAAGTTAACGATCTTTTTTCCCACCTTGTTCCGGAAGAAATTGCGGAAATACTTGAAGCGACACCGATCAAAGAACGTCAAATCATTTGGGAAGCCATTAGTGACAAACCTCTTGGTGAAATCCTTACTCACACCAACGATGAAGTTACCTCCAACCTGCTTGAGAACCTCGCCGAAAAAGATATCGCGCAACTCGCAGAAGATTTGGAAACCGACGATATCGCCGATATCGCTCAGTCTCTCAATGCCCCGGAACAACAAAAACTACTTGAATCTCTTCCGGAAGAAGACAGAAACGCCGTTGAAACCGCACTGACCTACCCTGAAGACACCGCCGGTGGTCTGATGAGTACCGACTTTATTTCAGTCCGTTCCGACGTAACCATAGAAGTTGTGCTACGTTACCTGCGCCAACTTGGGAAATTACCGCAAGCCACTGCGGAACTGTTTGTCGGTGATCGTGAAGGGCATTTCTTGGGAACCATCCGATTGACCGACCTGCTCATCCATGATGAAGACACCTTGGTTGAAGAGCTACTGCAAACCAATATCCCGGGAATCCGGGCGCTTACCTCCGCCAAAGAGGTGGCACATAACTTTGAAAAAAACGACCTAATTTCGGCCGCCGTGGTCAATGAAAGCAACCAAATACTGGGCCGTGTCACCATTGATGACGTCGTTGACATCATCCGTGAAGAAGCCGAGCATGCGCAAATGGCTAGTGCCGGTCTGGATGAAGAGGAAGATATCTTCGCTCCAGCCACTCGAGCCGCCAAACGTCGTACCTTCTGGCTGGGCATCAATTTGCTGACCGCTATTTTTGCCTCGATCGTCATCGGGCTTTTCGACGCCTCTATTGAAAAAGTCGTGGCGTTGGCTGTTTTGATGCCGATTATTGCCAGCATGGGTGGCATTGCCGGCACTCAAACAGCCACTATCGTCATTCGCGCCCTAGCTACCGGTAAACTGGCACGCAGCAACAGTCGTTCCCTATTAATTAAAGAGACAACAGTAGGACTATTCAACGGATTGATTTGGGCGTTTTTAACCGGAATCGCGGTTTACTTCTGGTTTAACGATACCGCATTAAGCTTAATCTTCTCGACAGCCATGCTGATTAACTTACTTGCCGCCGCTTTTGCCGGCGCGATGATTCCATTGATTTTACAACGGATGAAAATCGATCCTGCCCTAGCCTCAGGTTTAATGCTGACTACGGTAACTGATTCTCTAGGCTTTTTTGTCTTCTTGGGGCTGGCAACCATCGTCTTGCTGTAAGGGACAAACCACCCTGTAGACAACCTTAAGCAATTCTCAACAACCTAAGGGAATTGTGAAAATAACTTGCATCAAGTCGCAAAGCCCTTGCGAGATTCGAACAAATCCTCTATAAAGTATCCATAACCTCTCACATCTCATTTAAATTACAACTTCGAAATGGAGTTCAATATGAAAAAGAAATTTATTAGCGCCGCTGTAGCCGCAACCGTAATCTCGATTACCGCAGGCTGTGCAAACGATCCTAACCGCCCTGTCGAAGAACGCGAGACGGAGCGCAACGTCATTACCGCCATCGCTGCTATCGGTGGAGCTCTTGCTGCCAACTCGGCTGGGGTAGAGAATACCGGTGCAAAAATTGCAATTGGTGCTCTAGCGGGTTATACCGCACGTCAACTCTATGGTGATGTCAAAGAAGGTACCGCATCGGATCCGAATACCGATGTCAATGCCGTTAAAATTGGCGATCAGGAGTATGTTGAGGTTAATGTCAAAGACGTGAATTTCCGTTCCGGTTCGGCTCAATTGGATCCTTATGAGTTGTCGCGTTTAAAGCCGGTCATCGACTCACTTAACCGTTATCCAAACACCAAAGTCTATGTGGAAGGCCACACCGATTCTGACGGTTCTAACAAGTACAACCAGCAACTGTCCGAAAACCGTGCTAAAAGTGTAGCCCTACACTTAATGGACAACGGCATCTCAAGTAAACGTATTGTCACTTACGGTTATGGTGAAGAAAGACCGATTGCCAGCAACCAAACAGCGGAAGGTAAACGCATGAATCGTCGCGTGACGTTCCTAATTAGTGAAATCTAAACGACGATCAAAGTCACAATAAAAAAGCCGAGTTGATTAGTTCAGCTCGGCTTTTTTACTTTTCAGAAGATCAAAAACTTAGTGTTCGCGTGTTGCTACAAACCTCAGTTCCGGCCAACGCTCTTCCGTCAAACTTAGATTGACTCGGGTTGGCGCAATATAAACCAGCTGATCTGCCGCATCGTAAGCCACGTTTTCAGTAACTTTCTTCTTGAACTTGTCGATCTCCGCCGGATCACCAATCACCCAGCGAGCGGTATTCACATTCACTGGCTCAAACATACAACTCACGTTATATTCATCTTTCAGTCGCTGCGCTACCACTTCAAACTGTAGCACCCCGACAGCACCCAAAATTAAGTCATTATTATTAACCGGACGGAACAACTGTGTCGCCCCCTCTTCCGACAACTGAGTCAAACCTTTTTGCAACGCTTTCATTTTCATCGGGTCTTTTAACTGGGCACGGCGGAATAGTTCCGGGGCAAAGTTTGGAATCCCGGTGAATTTCAACTCTTCGCCTTGCGTAAAGGTATCGCCGATTTTAATAGTACCGTGATTGTGCAGACCGATGATATCGCCAGGATAAGCCTCTTCGGCATGTTCACGTTTATTAGCCAAGAAAGTAATCGCCTTGGCAATTTTCACGTTCTTACCGATACGCACATGCTTAAGGTTCATCCCTTTTTCGTACTTACCGGAGACGATGCGCATAAAGGCAACACGGTCACGGTGCTTCGGATCCATATTCGCCTGAATTTTGAATACAAAACCGGTCAAATCCCCCTCGGTCGGTTCAACGGTTCTGGTTTCGGTTTCTCTCGACTTAGGCGACGGCGCATAGTCGGCAAAACCGTCCAGCAATTCCTGTAAACCAAAGTTATTGACCGCCGAACCGAAAAATACCGGAGTCAGTTCCCCCGCTAAAAAAGCCTCCAGATCAAATTCATGACTGGCACCTTGGACCAGCTCAACTTCCTCACGTAGCTCTTCGGCCTGGTCTCCCAAAATCTCATCCAAACGCGGATTGTCCAGCCCGTCAATTAACTCACCTTCCGAGGCGTTCTGACCGTCAGCCTGTGCAAACAAACGAACCGTATCGTTATAGATATGGTAAATCCCTTTAAAACGTTTCCCCATACCGATCGGCCAAGTCATCGGCGCACAGTTAATCTTCAATACATCTTCGACCTCATCCATCAGGTCAATCGGGTCGCGGCCTTCACGGTCAAGCTTGTTGATAAACGTCAGGATTGGCGTAGTACGCAGACGACAGACCTCCATCAACTTAATAGTACGATCCTCTACCCCTTTGGCCACGTCAATGACCATCAGAGCAGAGTCCACTGCAGTCAGCGTACGATAAGTATCTTCCGAGAAGTCCTCGTGCCCGGGAGTATCCAACAGGTTCATCATCACATTCTTGTATGGAAACTGCATAACCGACGAAGCTACCGAGATCCCACGCTCCTGCTCCATTTTCATCCAGTCCGAGGTAGCGGCACGGTCGGTTTTTCGACTTTTAACCGCTCCGGCCATCTGAATCGCACCACCATATAGCAGCAGTTTTTCGGTTACCGTGGTTTTACCTGCATCCGGGTGGGAGATAATCGCAAAAGTACGACGTTTATTACTTTCAAGTTGTAATGACATAACTGTGCAAACGGCCTCTTAAATTTGTGGGGCAATTATACAAGTAGACACGGTTTAACGCAAAACCGGCTCCAATAAAGACTTATTTAAACAAATAGCTTCTGTCTATCAATACCGTCAAATTAATTGATTAGACAATAATCAAGAAGCCATTTAGCCTAAGCTCTGTCGGATGGAATTAATTTTTCGCTTAAACCTCTGTTCCGGCAATTTATTTATGGAAATCTTTTTCGATAGATAAGCAAAGGGCTTGTGCAAGTACAGGAACGGTTTATTACAGTTATTGCTAGCTATGCTTAATCGTTCCCTTAACTTGTATCAAACCATGAATCCGTCCATACAATTTGGACGGATTTTCCTACTCAACAGCTATAAAAAAAACCAGCATAAAGCTGGCCTTTCCTAGAATAAGACAGAAGATCACTCTTCGTCTTCATCCAATTTTTTACCTTGCTTGGCCAGTTTTGCTTCACGTTTAGCTTCCTGCTCCAGGAAAGCTCGCTGTAGCTCTGCTTCCTCGGCTTCACGGTCCACACCTTCAGTTGGTGCTTTCATTAAGTCTTCTTTAGACACACCTAACAAGATTGCAACCGCACTGGCGACATAGGTGGAAGAGAAAGTACCGACAACGACACCAACAATCAATGCGGTTGCAAAACCGTGGATGATTTCGCCACCCAAGAAGAACAGCGCCAATAACACAATCAAGGTGGTGATCGACGTCATCAAGGTACGGGATAACATCTGGTTAACCGCCACGTTAGTCACCTCGACCGGAGAACCTTCACGCATGGTTCTGAAATTCTCGCGTACACGGTCAAAAACAACGATGGTATCGTTCAATGAGTAACCGATAACCGCCAGAATGGCCGCTAAAACGGTTAAATCAAACTGCATCTGCGTCCAAGCAAAGACCCCGATCGTAATAATGACATCGTGAATCAAGGCCGCAACCGAACCAACCGAAAAGCGCCACTCAAAACGCAATGCAACATAGATCAAAATCCCGAACAGAGCATAAAGCACTGCCAAGGCTCCGTCTTCGGTCAATTCATCCCCCACCTGAGGGCCGACAAATTCAACACGACGCAAAGTAATCTCTTCTTCACTGGCCGCTTGTAGAGCATCCATTACCTGGTTACTTAACTGCGCAGAATTCAATCCTTCACGTGGAGCAATGCGGATCAGCACGTCTTCTGCCGAACCAAAATGCTGCACCACGGCTTCTTCGTATTGCGCTTCGGTCAGATCGGTACGCATTTTCTTCAAATCGACCGGGGTCGGATAGGACACTTCAATCAAAGTTCCACCTGTAAAGTCGATACCGAAGTTCAAACCTTTCATCCACAATCCTGCAAAGGAAGCGATGATTAAGAAAATGGAGAACGCCATCGCAATATGGCGTTGTCCCATGAAATTAATATTTGTTGTTGCTCTTTCTGTACTCATGACTTCACCCTAAATTGACAGCTTCTCAACTCGTTTGTTGCCGTATATCAAATTGATAACCGCACGAGTTCCCAAGATTGCAGTAAACATCGAGGTGATAATCCCGATAGACAGAGTAATCGCAAAACCTTTAATCGGTCCGGTACCGAAACTGAATAGAACGATCGCCGCCAATAGCGTGGTAATATTGGCATCGGCAATGGTGACAAACGCTTTCTCATAACCGGCATAGATCGCCGATTGAATCGAACTGTTCTTCATCTCCTCCCGAATACGTTCAAAGATCAGCACGTTGGCATCCACGGCCATCCCGACCGTCAAGACAATCCCGGCAATCCCCGGCAAGGTCAAAGTCGCTTGCAACATCGACAATACCGCAACGATAATGACTAGGTTCAACAATAGCGCCACATTGGCAACCATTCCGAACACTTTATAGCGCCACGCCATCACAATCAGAACCAGAATAAAACCGACCACAACCGACATGAAACCTTGATTGATATTGTCTTGACCAAGGCTTGGTCCAACGGTACGCTCTTCGACAATTTCCATCGGTGCCGCCAGCGCCCCGGCACGCAATAACAGTGCTAAATCCTGCGCTTCTTGCGGAGAATCCAAACCGGTGATCTGGAAACGATTGGCGAACTGCCCGCGAATAACCGCGGCATTGATGACATCTTTAGTGGTAATGCGTTTTTTAACTTCCTGGCCGTTTTCTTCAACCGTCTCTACTCGGTTTTCAATATAGAGAACCGCCATACGTTGGCCGACGTTCTGTTTAGTCGTCGCCAACATTTTACGTCCACCCGCTCCATCCAAAGTTACCGAAACCATTGACGAACCTTGCTCTGGATCGATACCGGATTGAGCATTAATGACGTTTTCACCGCTGACGATGATTTGACGTTTCAATAGAATCGGACGACCGTCACGGAATTTATACAGGACCGAACCATTCGGCGCATATCCGGTTTTCTCCGCTCGATAAGGGTCTCCCGCTTCTTCTACCAGACGGAATTCAAGGGTCGCCGTCGCACCCAGAATCTCTTTAGCACGCGCGGTATCTTGTACCCCTGGAAGCTGAACCACAATGCGACGATCCCCTTGCTGCTGAATAACCGGCTCAGCCACACCCAGTTCATTGATACGGTTACGCAAGGTCGTGATATTTTGTTGCAAAGCATACTTTTGGGTTTCGGCAATGGTCGTTGCAGATAGCTGCATCAAGGCTTTCGGCGCAGCGGTCGTCTCATCAGTCGTAAAGGTGAAACGGTCGGCAAACTCCTTCTTCATCACTTCCAGCCCGGACTGCAATGTCGGCATATCCTTGAACTTCACTTCAAGCGCTTCGTTTTCAACCTCAACAGAAATATAGCGAATCTTCTGTGCTCGCAACACGCCTTTGACCTCGTCGATGTAACGTTGATAGGCTTTCGATACCGCCTCTTCCATATCAACATCCATCAAGAAGTGCACCCCACCGCGCAGATCCAGCCCCAAGTACATAGGTTGAGCATTCAGACCTTGCAAGAAACCAGGTGTTGCCGGCGCCAAGTTAAGCGCAACCACCGCGGTTCGCCCCAAGGCATCTTTCAACAACGACTTGGCCTTGAGCTGGTCTTCGGTGTTCTCAAAACGGATTAAAAATCGTCCTCCTTCAAATACGGAAGATTTGACCGGCAGATTCGCCTGTTCAAGAACGGAAGCCACTTTGGTCTGCGTTTCCGAATTGAATTCAACAGATTTTACCGGCGAAATCTGTACCGCCGGATCATCTCCGAACATATTCGGCATCGCGTAGGTCAGCCCTATCACGGTAACCACAACCAACAACAGGTATTTCCATGCCGGGTACTGGTTCGCTATGATTTTTTGTTGATTTTGAAACATATTGCATTCATTCCAATTTTTTCTAAAATTCGGCTTCTCTAAAACCACAAAAGGGGTGCTGGAACATATGGCCCCGGCACCCCTTCAGGAAAGCTCAAACAAGCTTTCCACTACAGCAAAAATTATTCGCCTTTAATAGTACCCTTTGGTAGCAGGCGAGCAATATTCTGACGCTCAACTTTGACGACGATGTTATCCGCGATTTCTACTTCACAGAAGTTATCACCAATACCACGAAGTACACCCACTAAACCACCATAAGTAACAACTTCATCGCCTTTCTTTAGCGCTTCAACCAATGCCTTATGCTCTTTCACTTTTTTCTGTTGAGGACGGATCAACAAGAAATAGAAAACCACAAACAGAAGAACCAACGGGATCAAACCTTCCCAACCACCACTTTGCGCAGCTGCTGTGCCTTCGGCCATTGCGTCACTAATAAAAAAGCTCATAGTTATTACTCCTAATAATTAAAGTTCAGGCAGAAATCGAATTCGCCGTAAATATTTTGATCGATGTATTGTGGCATAGCTTAACTCAAAAATCTAAGCATTTGCGCCTTAAATTCGACTGTTTGCCAGTCTTTAGTCGAGTTGCGGAACCGGTTGACCGATTCCGTTATAAAATTCTTCCACAAAGCGATCCAGCTCGTTGTTAGTGATCGCCTCACGCAGCCCTTTCATCAAGTCCTGATAATAGTGCAAATTATGGATCGTATTCAGGCGGGCGCCTTGAATTTCTTTACACTTGTCCAGGTGATGCAAGTAAGCGCGAGTGTAGTTCTGGCAGGTATAGCAGCTGCATTTTGAATCTAACGGCTCCAGACTGGTTTTATGTTTGGCATTGCGAATTTTAACCACGCCTTCACGAGTAAACAAAAAGCCGTTACGGGCATTACGAGTAGGCATCACACAATCAAACATGTCGATGCCGCGACGTACCGCTTCCACAATATCTTCCGGCTTACCAACGCCCATCAAGTAACGCGGCTTGTCTTTCGGCATATGCGGCTCGGTAAAATCTAGGGTTGCCATCATCTCTTCTTTCGGCTCGCCAACCGACAAACCGCCGATGGCATAACCATCAAAACCGATCTCTTTCAGCCCTTCCACCGAAACTTTGCGCAAGTCTTCATACATGCCGCCTTGAACGATACCAAACAAAGCCGAAGGATTATCCCCATGTGCGTCTTTGGAACGTTTTGCCCAACGCAAGGATAACTCCATCGATTCGCGTGCGGTTTTATGATCGGCCGGATAAGGAGTACACTCATCAAAGATCATCACGATATCTGAACCCAACTTACGCTGCACTTCCATGGACTCTTCAGGCCCCATAAAAATTTTGGCTCCGTTCACCGGGCTTGAGAAGGTTACGCCTTCTTCTTTAATTTTTCGCATTTTGCCAAGACTGAAAACCTGGAAACCACCCGAATCCGTCAGAATCGGACCTTGCCAATGGGTAAAGTCATGTAGATCGCCATGCAATTCAATAATTTCCGTTCCCGGACGCAATGCCAAATGAAAGGTGTTACCCAAAATAATTTGAGCCCCAGTCGCCTTAACCTCTTCAGGCGTCATACCTTTTACCGATCCATAGGTGCCCACCGGCATAAACGCCGGCGTCTCGACCACGCCACGAGCAAACTTCAAACGCCCGCGACGGGCACGTCCATCGATATTATCTAACTCAAATTCCATTCTTAATTCCCATCACTCTGTTTTGGAAACACCAACATGGCATCCCCATAACTAAAAAATCGATACCTGTGCTCCACCGCATGCATGTAGGCATGCATGGTTCTTTCATAACCGGCCAAGGCAGAAACCAGCATAATCAATGTGGATTCCGGCAAGTGAAAATTGGTCAGGAGCACATCCACTTCTTTAAATTGATAACCCGGGGTGATAAAAATATCCGTCTCCCCCTGATAAGGTTCGATCTGGCCTGACTGACTGAAATTAGCGGCGCTCTCCAGACAGCGAACCGAGGTGGTGCCAACGGCGATGACCCGCCCGCCTTTAGCGCGGGTTTGGCGAATCTGTTCAACAACAGTCCCATCAACCTCGAGATATTCCGAGTGCATCACATGCTCGGCGATATCATCAACCTGAACCGGCTTGAAAGTACCAGCGCCGACATGCAAAGTGACAAAGCCGATTTCGACGCCTTTGGCTCGAATCTCATCCATCAACGCTTCGTCAAAATGCAATCCGGCTGTTGGAGCCGCTACCGCTCCCGGTTTTTCAGAATAAACCGTCTGATACCGTTCCTTGTCAGCCTCGACATCCTCGGCACGCTCGATATAGGGAGGCAAAGGCATATGCCCGTACTGCTCGACCAGCTCCAACGCACTCTGTTCGGCCATGACTTTGACAATAAACAAGGCCTCTTGCCGACCTTGAACCTCGACATCAAAAGCGCCTTCAATATTTAAAAGCGTGCCCGCTTTAGGAGATCGGCTTGAACGGATATGGGTCAATAAAGTTTTATCGTCCAACACTCGTTCAATGAGCAGCTCGACTTTTCCGCCGGTCTCTTTTTGACCGAACAAGCGTGCTGGAATAACCTTGGTATTATTGAATACCAGTAAATCATTAGGCTGCAGGTAAGAGATGATATCCGGAAATTGCGCATCAGCCAGCTTATCCTCATCCAGGACAAGTAAACGGCTATCGCGACGATTGGGGGCCGGCTGCTGAGCAATCAGCTCATCCGGAAGATTGAAAAAGAAGTCTTGGCGTTTCACTAAAATCACTAAAGGCCGGTTGATAACGAAAACACAACCACCCGTTTATCCACAAATCTGAAAGGGTCGCTATTTTCGCTGATTGAGCCTTTATTTTCAACTGCTTATCCGCTGCCCGGCAGTCAAGCCGCCTAAAATGCCTCCAACGGTTATGCCGCGAGTAAATCGTCGATTGATGCCGGTGGTATCGGCTTACTGAACAGATAACCTTGACCGATATCACAACCCAAATCCGCCAGCAGCTGACGTTGCTCTTCAGTTTCGATGCCTTCGGCCACAACCGTCAGTTCAAGCTCTCGAGCTAGGTTGATAATGGATTTGGCAATGTAATACTGACGCTTGTCTTCCAGAATATTAGTGACAAAGGCACGATCAATTTTAAGTGTATCCAAAGGAAACATAGTCAAATAATGTAACGAGGCGAAACCGGTTCCGAAGTCGTCCAACGCAATAGAGAAGCCTTTATCTCGGAGCTGTTCGATTTTTTCCAGGCTGCGGTCGATATTGTTCAACAGCACGCTCTCAGTCAACTCGATCTGAACTGAAGCCGGATCAATCCCCATTCTTTCAAATTGCTCGATTGCCTGATGACAGAAATTATCATCCGAGAACTGGCGAGCCGATACATTTACGGAATACTTCATGCAGACTCCTCGTTTTTGCCAAGCGATAATATCTTGCCCTGCTTGTGCAATCATCGACTCGCTCAACGCCCAGATTAGACCCGTCTCTTCGGAAACCGGAATAAAAACACCCGGTGACGGTCCGATTAAACCATCCAAAGTTTCCCAGCGTGCCAAGACCTCAACCCCCATGATTTTATTAGTTCTCAAATCCACTAAAGGCTGGTAATAAGGCTTGATCAACCCTTTGTTTAAGGCACTTCTCAGCCGACCTTGAATGTCAACCATCTCCGAAGCGTGCTCAACCATCTCTGCCGAAAACAGAGACATGCTTAAACCTTGAGCCTTTGCTCTGAACATCGCGGCGTCAGCATTTTTAATCAATACTTCAGGGGTGACACCATCCTTAGGGTAAATCGCCACACCTGCACTCAAACCAATGCTCACTTTATGTCCATGCACTTCAAAAGGTTTTTCCATTAGCTGATTCAGCAAACTCATGCAGGTATGAATCTCCGATGGAGAAGCGCACTGCTTGGTCACAAAAACAAACTCGTCACCACCGAAACGGGCAATCATCGCTTTATTAGACTCAACACAGCTTTGATGAAAACGTTCCGCCACTCGTTTAAGCAACTCATCCCCGGCTGAATGGCCATGTGCATCATTGACGTATTTAAAACGGTTTAAATCAACAAATAGAACAGCAAACTCTTCGACATTACCTTCATCCAACCCTTTACGAATCAAACGGGACATATATTCACTCAAATAACGACGGTTCGGCAGATCGGTTAACGCATCGTAATTAACTAATCGCTCCAACTTCAGACTAGCTTGCTTCCTCTCGGTAATGTCGATATTGATTGAACGAACGCCTATCAACTGCTGTTTTTCGTTATGAACAGGCCCGCACAGGTGCTCAAACCAACGTAAATCACCCTCTTTAGTTACCACCCTGAATTCAAGTTTTTCCGGCTTGCCGTCGTCATTGACATGGTGTACATGATGATCCCATAAATGCAAATCGTCAGGATGGATAATACGATCCATAAAATTAGGCGTTGAATAGAAGTCTTCCGGAGTATATCCCGTTAAATCAAACACGGCTGGCGACACATATTCGTAATTGCCTTCTACCGTTCTGACATAGGTAAATTCAAGAGACAGGTCAACTACAGCCTTGAAGATAGCGCGCTCTCGTTGTTGTACAAAACTTCTATGAACAAAGGACACGGTTGTAAAAACCAGCGCGATCATAACTAGAATCTGAACTCCCCAGCCAAAAGACGAGTCATTGAAGTCATCAAGATAAAACAGTGTTGCCGAGAATCCAATTAAAAATAAAAAGCTTAATAACCAAGCTCTTACCGCATTTTCGCTCGCATAAAATTTTGTTGAAACCCGTTCCAAATCGATCGCTACCAAGATATAAGTATAATTTTGCGCAGAGTATTCATTATTTCCACACCTTTTTCAAAGCAAGATTTTCTATTCACCCCTTAATATTACAAATATACGTATAAGCACCACTAATATATTTTTAAAATTTAAGGCGATTAACATTTGATTCGTAATAATGATTGACACCGCCATTAAACCTCCACTATAATTCGCGCCACACAAGATTTGCCAGTGTGATGAAATTGGTAGACATGACGGATTCAAAATCCGTTGCCTTTGCGGGCGTGGCGGTTCGAGTCCGCCCACTGGTACCATTTATAACTTGTGACCTTTCTATTGTACGACCGTAGCTCAGTTGGTTAGAGCACCACCTTGACATGGTGGGGGTCGGTGGTTCGAATCCACTCGGTCGTACCAATTTCTCTCGTTAAATTACATAATCTTGAAGACTTTTCTTTACCGATCCAAGCTTGGATATAAAATCTTTCATTCAAAACACAATCGAGCGTAACGCTTTATCAAGCAAACTATTGCGCATGTCAATCCATTAAATTATGTGAAATCACTTTAATCCGGAACTAGATAAAAATCAGGCAATAAAAAACCCGCGGGTTTCGAAAAACGACGCGGGTTTTAAAATTTGGCTCCCCAACCTGGACTCGAACCAGGGACATACGGATTAACAGTCCGGTGTTCTACCAACTGAACTATTGGGGAATAGTCAGCAGAGCGTTGCTCTGTATGGGTGCGTATTATAGGGAAATAAATTGCCTGTGCAAGATTTTTTTGTAAAAAAAATGTAGTTTTTTTTAATTTTAGTTTATTCGCTTATGTTCATAGAATAACCGCATGAGACAGTAAAACCTCATTATGGGTTAATAAAAGCGTCACACATCAAAAATATTTCACAAATTAAAATACCGTATTTATATTATGTATACATTATTAATTAGGTAGTTTAGGTTTATGACAATAAGAGTTGCTATCAACGGCTTCGGCCGCATGGGGCGTCTAGCACTCAGACAAGCATTTGACTGGGACCAAATAGAGTTTGTCCACATTAATGAGATCGCGACTGATGCACATGGCTCCGCCCATCTTCTCAACTTCGATTCGGCTCACGGGCGCTGGCAGCATGAAGCGAGAGAAAAAAACGGCCACATCTTAATAAACGATAAACAGATCAGCTATTCACAAAACAGAAATATTGCCGATACTGACTGGCGATCGTTGAATATTGATGTCGTTTTGGAGTGTACCGGTCGGTTTAGAACTGTCGAATCACTACAACCCTACCTCTCTCAGAAGATACCTCAAGTGATTGTCGCCGCTCCGATGAATGAAGGAATTAAAAATATCGTCATGGGCATCAACGACGATATATTCACAGCTAATCAAGATCCCATCATCACCGCTGCCTCCTGCACAACCAATTGCATTGCTCCCGTCATCAAAGTATTACATGAAAAAATCGGCATCAAACACGGCATGATTACCACCATGCACGACCGAACCAACACGCAAAAAGTGGTCGATCACGGCCATAAAGATTTAAGACGCGCCCGCGCCAGCTTCGAATCTTTAATCCCAACCACAACCGGTTCGGCCAAAGCAATTGGCACCATATTTCCTGAACTGAACGGGCGACTCAACGGATTAGCCGTCAGGGTTCCGTTTATGAATGCCTCTCTGACTGATCTTGTACTCGAAATGCAAAGAGAGACGAATAGCGCAGAAGTTAACCAACTTTTCAAAGAAGCATCAGAAACCTATTTAAAAGATATTCTCGGTTATGAAGAACGCCCTTTGGTTTCGGTAGACTATGAAGGAGAAACTTGCTCATCCGTTATTGATGCTCCGTCGACAATGGTCGTCAACGGAACCCAGCTTAAAGTATTGGCTTGGTATGATAATGAAATCGGTTATGTTACTCGCATGATGGAATTAGCGATAAAAACTGGAACTGGCAACAGCAAACCAAACTAGGGCATATTTTTTCCATATTTGTGCGACTAAAAACAAGAAATCCTATAAAAACGCTATTTGACAGTTGGCTTGCATATTGCTCTTTGCATTTTATTGGGTCAACCGACGTGAAAAAACACCGGTTACGAATGTTTACTTACACGATATTTACCGCTAAAGTACCTAAACATTACCTAAAACGTTAAATGATAAAGAATCAAACAAGGAATTAATATGTCATCATCCATCAAGAAAGTTGTTATCCCGGTTGCCGGACTTGGTACGCGCTTTTTACCGGCAACCAAAGCCATTCCGAAAGAAATGATCACCTTGGTAGATGAGCCTTTGATTCAATATGTAGTTAGAGAAGCGGTCTCAGCCGGATTTACCGATATTATTCTGGTTACTCACTCCTCAAAAGGTGCCATCGAAAACCATTTCGACCATAACTTCGAACTGGAAAAAACCCTAGCTTTTAAAAACAAAACCGCCTTGCTTGAAAAGGTTGGACACATTCTCCCCGACGAAGCCAATATCATATCGGTTAGACAACCACAGGCACTCGGTTTAGGGCACGCCGTTTTATGCGCCGCCCCCATCATCGGCGACGAACCTTTCGGCGTTATTCTGCCGGACGTTATTCTAAATAACGAATCGGAAGACCTAAAAAACATGGTTCGCGCCTTTGATAAAACCGGCAATAGCCAAATCATGGTTGAACCGGTACCCGAATCCGAAGTCGATAAATATGGTATCGCGGACTGCATGGGTGCCGACCTTGCGCCTTCGGAATCGAAAAAAATGGCCGCTATTGTTGAAAAGCCAGAGGCTTGCGACGCACCATCCAACCTTTCCGTAACCGGCCGCTATGTATTAGACAACCAAATATTAAACCTCCTCAGAGTCACTCCTAAGGGCGCGGGAAATGAAATTCAACTGACCGATGCAATTGCCCAACTGATGGAAGTTCATGAAGTCGATGCCTACTGCTTGGCAGGTAAAAGCTATGATTGCGGGGATAAACTCGGCTATCTACAGGCAACGGTTGAGTTCGCTTTGCAACACGATGAACTGGGTGCCCAATTTAAAGAATGGTTAAAAGAGTACAGCAATGAAAAACTATAACTCGTTCAAAACCCTTTGCCAGCTGAGCGAAAACGCTAAATCGCGCCACCTTGCCAGCTTGTTTGATGAAAACCCGAATCGTTTCAAAAACTTTACCGCCAGCTTGCCGGGATTGGTATTTGACTACTCGAAACAGAACATCACCGAACAGGATCGCGAAGCTTTATTGAACCTCGCCGAAGAGGTAAAACTATCTGAATGGATCGAAAAACTTTTTGCCGGTGAAAAAGTCAATCATACCGAGGGACGCGCGGCCGGTCATACTTTCCTAAGAGATATAGAAACCCCTAAACCGGAAGTCTCTAAGGAATGGGAATCGATGGAAGAAATTGTCGATCGAATCCACAGCAAACAGCTTCGCGGCTATTCGGGTAAAGCCATTACCGATGTCGTTAATATCGGCGTGGGCGGAAGTGATTTAGGACCTTTGATGATTACCCACGCACTCAAAGGCCAACGCTCCCCGCACGCACCAGAACTACACTTTGTTTCCACTCTTGACGGCACCCAGCTTCAACGTTTGTTAAAAACTTTATCCGCTGAGACTACACTATTCATTGTTGCGTCGAAATCGTTTACCACCATCGATACCTTATCGCTGGCCAAAACGGCTCGAGAGTGGATTGAACAACACTCCCATAGTGAAGCGGGGACGATGTTGCACTTTATTGGGATCTCGACCAACGCCCCGAAAATGAAAGAGTGGGGAATTCTTCCGGAACACCAACTGCTATTCTGGGACTGGGTCGGTGGCCGTTTTTCGTTATGGTCGACTATCGGCCTAACCATTGCCATTCAACAAGGCATGGAAGGCTTCAAAGCATTCCTGAGAGGCGGACACGAAATGGATCTGCATTTCAAAAACACGCCCCTAAAAGATAATATTCCGGTCATGCTCGGCTTAGTGGGGGTTTGGAATATCAATTTTCTAAATGTGGCCGGTCAGGCCATTCTGCCCTACGACTCACGCATGAAATATTTAGCCAGTTACTTAGAACAGCTGGAGATGGAAAGTAACGGTAAACACACTACTCGCGAAGGCGAATTCGTTGATTACCGCACTTGCCCGATCTTATGGGGTGAAGTCGGACCGAACGCTCAGCATGCTTTTTATCAATTGATGCATCAGGGTACGGAAAAAGTCATGGCCGACTTTATCTTATTTGCCAAACCTGCCGGAAAAACGGAACGTCATCGATACCACCATAATTTGAATATCGCCAACTGTTTGGCACAAAGCCGAGCCTTAATGATCGGTCAGGCTAACGACGATCCGCACAAAGATTATCCGGGCGGACAGGTATCCAACACCATGCTGTTTGAAAGAATGGACCCTAAACACTTAGGAATGTTAATTGCCCTTTATGAACATAAAGTTTTTGTTCAATCGGTTATCTGGGATATCAACCCGTTTGATCAGTGGGGTGTCGAACTTGGTAAAAAAATCGCCTTGGAAATTCTGGAAAAAATCGAGCAAAAAGACTCATCAGCATTTGACGCTTCCACGCAAGGCATCTTAGAAACAATTTGGGATATTAACGATGAAAATTAATGTTTTTGGTAGCACGATCGGAGCCATGGTTTGTGCAGGCTGCTTAGCCGAAACCGGTAACAACGTAACCCTGATTGGAGAACGAAAAGGCGATGAAGCCGAACCGGGCCTGAGCAAGTTATTGGACTCTCAACTGGAAACCGGACGCTTAATAATCACCAATAAATGGAATAAAGATGCCGAAGCCCACTTTATCGCTTTTGGTCCGGATGACTGCGGTGAAGGCAAGAGCATTGCCGCGGAACTTCATAAAAATGCCTTAAAAGACAGCACCTTAATTATCCGCAGCAACTTTTCAATCGGCGTGGTAAATGACTTGGCCACGATCTCGCAATTGGAATATGCAATCAACCCTGATTTTGCTTCCGACGGACGTGCCATTCACAGTTTCACCAAACCGGACCGCATTATCATCGGCACCCACAGTGACAAAATTAAATCACAACTGCGCCATCTATTCGCGCCTTTCAACCGCAATAAAGATGTCATTATCGAAATGGCGCCAGCCTCAGCCGAACTGACAAAATACGCAACCAACGCCATGTTGGCAACCCGCATCTCACTGATGAACGAACTCGCTTCCATCGCTGAAAAAACCGGGGCCGATATCGAAGAGGTACGCATGGGACTTGGCGCGGATAAACGTATCGGGCGCGCTTATCTCTATCCTGGTATTGGTTTTGGCGGTGACAACTTCACTCGTGATCTGGAACGCATCCAACGCCTACTACCGAAAAGCTCGCAAAACGGTGGGCAAAGCTTGTTGCAGTCGGTTATTGAGATCAATGACAACCAGAAGGAACTTTTCTTCCGCAAGCTGTGGCAACACTTCAACTGCAATCTGGAAGGCAAAACCATTACCCTTTGGGGGCTTGGCTATAAACCCAATACCACCGTGGTCGACAGCGCTGCTAGTGTTGCCCTGATCAATGCCTTTGTTCATCAAGGCTGCAAACTCAAACTTTATGACCCTTTTGCACTAAAGCAAACCCAAAAGTGGGTTAAGAAACATTTGACAATTAAAGAACAAAGACTCATCAGCTTCCATGAAGAGATGTACGAAGCCACCGATGATTCGGATGCCTTATGTGTGCTTACCGAATACAAAGCTTTTTGGTCTCCTGACTTGTCCAGTCTGTCCGAAAAAATGAATACACCGATTATTCTGGACGGACGTAATCTTTACAACAAATATTGGATTCAAGAGAGAGGATTCACATATTTTGGTGTTGGCAGATAAACAGTACTACAATATGGCGTTTTAACCATATATGCGATACTGAAACTTATGAATAAACTTGCAGCTTTCAAAGCCTATGACATTCGCGGCATCGTTCCACAAGATCTAAACTCAGAACTGGCCTATGCTATTGGCCGGGCATTCGCCAGTGAATTCCAGCCCAAAAAAGTGGTCGTCGGCCACGATATTCGCCTTGAAAGCCCTGAACTCTGCCAAGCGTTATGCAATGGTTTGACCGATTCAGGAGTCGACATCCTTCACCTTGGCCTGTGCGGCACTGAAGAAGTCTACTTTGCAACCTCACACTATCAAGCCGATGGCGGCATTATGGTAACTGCGAGCCATAATCCGAAAGGCTACAACGGCATGAAATTGGTCTCAATAAATTCCAAGCCGATAAGTAATGACTCCGGTTTAAGCGCTATTAAAAAACGCATTATTGAACAAGCATTCTCACCCCTTTCCTCTGAAAAAGGCAATGTTCACGACAAGTCTGATAAATCCGCTTATATTGAACACCTGCTAAGTTACATAGACGCCGAGTCTCTTCCCAAATACAAAATCGTGGTCAATGCCGGTAATGGAGCAGCCGGACCGACTTTTGACCAACTTGCGGAAAAGTTGCCTTTTGATATCGTCCGTATCAACCATGAGCCGAATGGTGATTTCCCCAACGGGGTGCCTAACCCGATGATTATTGAGAACCGTCAAATCACGGCTCAAACGGTTATTTCCGAACAAGCGGATTTAGGCATCGCCTGGGATGGTGATTTTGACCGCTGTTTCCTGTTCGACGAGCACGGGGAGTTTATTGAGGGATATTATTTAGTCGGTCTGCTCGCAGAAACCCTGTTAAAGAAAAATCCCGGCCAAAAAATCATCCATGATCCAAGATTGACATGGAATACCATCGAACAAGTGAAACAAGCGGGAGGTATTCCTATTCAATCCAAAACCGGCCATGCTTTCATAAAAGAAAGAATGCGCCTGGAAGATGCGGTATATGGCGGAGAAATGTCCGCTCACCACTATTTCAAAGACTTCTTTTACTGTGACAGCGGCATGATTCCATGGCTACTGATTGTGGAGTTGATGCACAAAACCGGTCAACCGCTTTCCGAACTGGTCAAAGCTCGTGTGCAGGCCTACCCTTGCAGCGGTGAATTGAATTACAAAGTTCAGGACAGCGCTAAGATAGTTAATGCCGTAAAGGCAAAATACGAGAATGAAAACCCGGTTGTCGATAACACCGATGGGTTAAGCTTGGAGTTTTCTGACTGGCGCATGAACATCCGCTTATCGAATACCGAGCCGCTACTGCGACTCAACGTAGAAACACGTGGCAATGCAGCTCTAGTACAACAAAAAGTCAAAGAAATAGAAGCCATCATCAACGCTTCTTGAACCTATCCGGCCTACTCGGCTTTCTGCAACCAATGCCAAGCCCCCATCACAACGAATGATGCCGGGGCTAAGGCGGCCAACCAAATCGGAAAGTGATAAACGACCGCAATATTCCCGATTAGCTGGTTAATCAGATGAAATCCCATTCCAATCAATACACCTAAAAAAATCCTCTGCCCCACATTCACCTGACGCATTGAGCCGAATACCAACGGAAACACCACCGCAATCATGGCAATCACCACTAAAGGCATGCCTAACTTGCGCCAAAAAGAGAGTAGATAAGGGCTCGCATCCAAGTCGTTTTGCTGCAAAAATTCGATCTGTTTATAAAGGGCCCATGCACTCAAGTAGCGAGACTCAATATCTAAATTAACCAGATCCTCCGGCTGCAAAGCAAACTCTCTTTTCAAACTTGATTGAGCCGTTGAAGTTATCTCAATTAAAGAAGGAAGATTGTCGATTTCAGTCTTATTGACGTTGAGCTGATTTACATCTTGAAAGACCCAGCCATCGACAAAATTTGCGGTTTTCGCACTGGTCACCGTAACCAGCTCATTTCCGCGTAACTGATAGATCTTGATACCTTGCAGCTTTTCACTGCTGATCACCCGATCGACATGGATGTACTGCTGCTCATCTTTTAACCAAAGACCGCTGCTTGAACCGATCGAAAGACTCTGGTTTAAAGCTTCAGCCTTGACTTTTTTCGCATAGGCTTCGCTTTCCGGCGCAACAAATTCACCAATAGCCAACATGAATAACCACATTAACAAAGCCGTTTTCAAAACAGCCAACAAAATACGTTTAATCGACCAACCGGTTACTCTCAATACGGTCAATTCAGAATGATTCGCCAAGCCGCCTAATCCCATCAAGGTTCCGATCAACAACACAATCGGAAAAACCTCATAACCATAAACAGGGATTTTCAGCAAAGTATAGAGCGCACCGTGTCCCAAGGTATAAGATTCATTGACATCACCAAGTTGGTTCATAAACTCGAAAAAGGCAAAAATAACCATCAGCACCATCATCACCAACAAAGAGTGCATCAAAACGACCGAACCTAAATAACGCTCTATACGATTCACGAACGTTCTCCATTGACCGACTCTAATTTTGCCGGTTTACGTGTCATTCGGGTTAAACGAGCTTTGATTTTCAGATCAAACAAAGCAAACCAGGCAAACAGGGCGACAACAGGCCAAAGCCCGATCGATAACGGCCAATCCCCGTTAGTCATTCCATCCCGCCCGACGACCAGCAACTGGTTGAATAAAATATAAATCATCAAAGCCATAAAAATCTTCGCAAAACGCCCCTCACGAGGTCCGGTGCGACTCATCTTCAAACCGATCAACCCCAAAATCAAAACCCCAATTGGGGTAACCAAGCGCCATTGCATAATAGCCTGTTCTTCTGCATTTGAACTGGCCCATAGTTCCGAAGTCGGTTTTTCAAACACTTTTGCCCGAGTTTCAACCGGGGTCAGCTCGGGCAGATAGCCCTCAAATTTATTGAACGCTTGAATGTTGATCTCCCCGCCGGACTCCATGCCCTGATAACTGAGACCGTCTTCCATAACCAAAACAACACGATCCTTAATCCATTCAAAACGCCCTTTCGGGGCAATCAAAATCAGATCTTTCTCTTTGGAATTAAATTTAAGCCAAATAGAGCTTAACTCGCCGTTTTCGCTAATCTCTTTGGCATAAATCACCCCCTGCTTGTTCGGCAAGGGGTTAAATTTCCCGGCTACCAATCCGGTGACAGGCGAAACCGTTTGCGCTTGACTGATCAAGCTTCTTTCTTGATGGTAAGTCCATGGAGTGACATAAAGGCTAATCCAAGCCATCAGGAAAGCCACGGGAATCAGAAAAACCAACACTTTTTTCTTAAAATAACGCGGCTCAATCCCGCAGCTTTGCAAAACAACCATCTCTTGATCTTGATAGAGCCGGCCAAAAGCCAAAATAACCGCCAACAATGCGACCAAAGGCAAAATAATCTCCAAAGCAGGAGGGATTTTCAGAAAAAGCAGCTGCAACACGACGGAAGAAGGAATCTTTCCCTGCATCGCTTGCGCTAGCAGGCGTGTTGCTTCGCTTCCGAAAGTGATCAACAATAAGACAATTAACACCGCCAAAAAGGTCAGCGTTAACTCTTTTAATATATATTTATCGAGGATTCGCAAAAAAAAGCTCACTCAATTAGAATAGGGATCAAACAACTCAATCTTTGGTTTTTTCAGCTGTCGGCTGAATTCTAAAATAAGTATAAAAAGGCATTATACCTGACCGACATTGTGAGATGACAAAAGCGATCACGGTAGAATAATAATAAAGGCATTTTGTAACATGAAAACCATTCAATTCTCTTTTGACACTAACCCATCTAACATCGATACACTCATTTTACCGGTAACCGACAGTGGAGACCTACCGCCGAATCTAGGACTGATTCCTAACTTGGATTCTCTAGCATCTTTTATAAAAGAGTTATTTGAAAGCAACGATTTTTCAGGTAAACCTGGTAAAACCCTGCTACTAATCAAACCCAACGGTTTTGATTTAAAAAGATTACTGCTAGTGGGTATCGGCGACCCGGAAAAACTGACTCCAAAAGCATATTTAAACGCTCTGAAAGTAACCGCAGACGCACTTGATCATTGCGGAACGGAATCTGCCGTCAATGCTTTGGCACTAGTAAGTCCGGCGAATATATCATCCGATTCATCAGCTTGGTCAGTCATGCAAAATGCGTTGAGCTTTCAGAAAAGTTTTTATGATTACGCACACGAAAGCAGAGGGGAACACCAAGCAAAAGAGCCGACTTTAAATGCGATGACTTTCCCGTGTGCGGAACAGCTTGCAGCGGTTCAACAAGGTCAATCTACTGCTCTAGGCATGGCATTAACTCAAGACTTGGCAAATATGCCAAGCAATTTTTGCACACCGTCCTACTTGGCTGAAACTGCCGAACAACTCGCCAAAGAGTACGGCTTTGAAGCTAACATCTTAGATCGCCAACAAATGGTTGAAATGGGGATGGGCTCTTTCATGGCGGTTGCACAAGGAAGTTCGACCCCTCCAAAAATGATCTGTTTATCTTACCAAGGCGGCAACAAAGACGATGCCCCTATCGCATTAGTCGGTAAAGGGGTCACTTTTGATACCGGTGGAATTTCGCTCAAACCCGGCGCAGCCATGGACGAGATGAAATATGACATGGGTGGCGCGGCAACTGTCTTAGGTGTGTTCAAAGCACTTGGCGAGTTGAAACCGGCGATCAATGTCGTCGCCGTTATTCCGGCAACCGAAAACATGCCTTCAGGCAATGCCATCAAACCGGGAGACGTTGTCACCTCTCTGTCCGGGCAGACTATCGAAATATTAAATACCGATGCGGAAGGTCGCTTGATTCTTTGTGACGCACTGACCTATGCACAACAAACTTATAAACCGAATAAAGTGATCGACATGGCCACTCTGACAGGTGCCTGCATCATTGCTCTAGGCCATCATGTATCAGCGGTACTCGGTAATAACCAAGCATTGATTAACGAGTTACTCAATTCCGGCGAGCACACCTATGACCGTTTTTGGCAAATGCCGCTAGGTGAGGAATGGGACGAACAACTAAAATCCAACTTCGCCGATATGGCCAATATTGGAGGAAGAGCAGCCGGAACGATTACCGCCGCACAATTTTTGGCGAGATTTACCAAGGAAGTTGATTGGGCGCATCTGGATATTGCCGGCACCGCTTGGGTGAGCGGCAACAATAAAGGGGCAACCGGCAGACCGGTTCCCGCTCTGGTTGATTACCTGTTGAAACAGGCCGAACAAGGCTGATTTATATGAATCAAACTGCCACTTCGCAGGTAGAGAAAAAGGCTGATGTGCTGTTTTATGTTCTGAACAGCTCTCAGCCGGCCGAACGCGAAGCTTTCCTTAGCAAGCTGCTGAATACGATCTGGAAACAACAGCGACGAGTGGATGTTCGCTTTGCCAACAAACAAGAAGCGCAACGCTACGATTTAACGCTTTGGGGAATTAAACCGGAAAGCTTTCTCCACCATGCGTTTGAGAAAGAGCTTTCCGCACCTATTCAGTTATACGGTGAACAGATTCCTGCTCCTTGCCAAGACGTATTGATTAATCTGCATCCGGAATTTCCGCTCAACCATGACCAGTACCAAAGAACCATTGAGATTCTGGATCAATCTGAATACTTGATCCAAATGGGCCGCGAACGCTGGAAAACATATAAAAAAGCCGGTATCGAACCGACTGTACATAAAATTGGATTTGAATAATGTGCCAATTTTTCCGTTTAAATGAGAGACGGTTTCGCTCAGGTTATGCTAAATTTGCACTTTATAATATGTTCAAAATGCCATACCTTGGAGGTATAAATTAATATGGATATCACCCAACTATTAGAATTCAGCGTCCAGCAAGGTGCATCGGACTTACACCTTTCCGTCGGACAACCTCCAATTATCCGTATTGACGGCGATGTACAAAGAATCGACGCGCCCAATTTCGAACGCGAAGAGCTGCAAACCATGGTGTACGACATCATGAGTGACGAACAGCGCCGCGGTTTTGAGGCAGACTTGGAATCCGATTTCTCATTTGAAATCCCCGGCGTCGCGCGTTTCAGGGCTAACGTATTTCAACAAAACCGCGGTATCGGTGCCGTTTTCCGAACCATTCCCAGCAAAATTCTGACCCTGGAAGATTTGGAGGCACCGGAAATTTTCAAAAGTATTTCCAGTTTCCCGCGAGGTTTGGTTCTGGTAACCGGCCCGACCGGTTCCGGTAAATCGACCACGCTAGCCGCCATGGTCGATTACATCAATAAACGCTCCCCTTTCCATATTCTAACGGTTGAAGATCCGATCGAATTCGTTCACCAACCGATTCGCAGTCTGATCAACCAACGTGAAGTGCACCGTGATACCAAAGGCTTCAACAACGCCCTGCGCTCTGCACTGCGTGAAGACCCGGACGTCATTCTGGTCGGGGAAATGCGAGACTTGGAAACGATTCGTCTTGCACTGACCGCGGCGGAAACCGGTCACTTAGTATTCGGAACCCTGCATACCAGCTCGGCGGCCAAAACCATTGACCGTATTATCGATGTCTTCCCGGCGGACGAAAAAGAGATGGTTCGCTCCATGCTTTCCGAATCGCTACGCGCGGTTATTTCACAAACACTGCTTAAGAAAACCAGTGGCGGTCGTATAGCCGCCCACGAAATCATGGTAGTTAATACCGCTATCCGCAATCTGATTCGCGAAGCCAAAGTACCGCAGATGTATTCCGTCATTCAAACCTCCAGACAAATCGGAATGCAAACCATGGATCAGAATTTACAAGACTTGCTACAGAAAAATCTGGTCACCAAAGAGAATGCGCGCGCGAAAGCGGAAAATAAAGCGGCATTTGCCTAATTTCAAACCTTGAGGAACGGGTATGAGTCATTTAGAAGAACTTTCGGAACTGGATAAATTACTGGTTTATTTTTCCAACAACGGCGGATCGGATCTATTTATTACCGCCGGCCGGCCGGCAACCATGAAACGAGATGGAGACCTTGTTAATCTGACGGAAGACAAACTCACCCCGGATTTGGTCAAAGAGCTCTGTAATGAATTGATGAACGAACACCAGCTTGCCGATTTTGAAGAAAATCAGGAGTGTAACTTCGCTTACCACATCGCCGGTATAGCCCGTTATCGTGTTAACGTCTTTGTGCAACGCGGCTCGGCCGGTATGGTTATCCGCTCGGTTAAAACCGAAATCCCCAACTTTGAAGATTTACGACTGCCGTCTGTTCTAAAAGAAGTCATTATGGATAAAAACGGTTTGATCCTGATTGTAGGGGGAACCGGTTCCGGTAAATCAACCACCTTGGCCAGTTTGGTCGACATTCGCAATTCAAGCTTAGAAGGCCACATCATCACGATTGAAGATCCAATCGAATTCATGCACAGTCATAAAAAAAGCATCGTCACTCAGCGTGAAGTTGGCGTGGATACCGAAAGTTATTCCAATGCCCTGAAAAACACCCTACGTCAGGCTCCCGATGTTATTCTGATCGGGGAAATTCGTACCAAAGAGACGATGGAACACGCCATCGCCTTTGCCGAAACCGGGCACCTTTGTCTATCGACACTACACGCCAACAATACCAACCAGACATTAGACCGTATCGTCAACTTCTTCCCTGCAAGTGATCGCAATCATATATTGATGGATCTTTCCCTCAACTTAAAAGCCGTGGTTTCGCAACGATTGATCCCGAAAATCGGCGGAGGTTTGATCGCCGCGGTAGAAGTATTGATCAGCACTCCGCGTATCTCGGAACTGATTTTTAAAGGCGCGATTTCCGAAATCAAAGAAGTCATGCAAAAATCCAGTGCTTTAGGCATGCAGACCTTTGACCAAGCGCTTTTCGATCTGTATGAAAGCGGCATGATCTCTTACCAAGATGCGCTGCGTGGTGCCGACTCGATGAACGATTTGCGCCTGAATATCAAACTGAACAGTAAATTACCCCCTCCGGAAGAAGAGCTTGACGAGTCATCCTCTTCATCAGTCTCTTTCAGTTTGAAACAAGAAGAGCAAATGTAACCGTCGATGCACAATACACTCACCAAGCTCGTCATCCTGTTGGGATTTAGTGCTTTTGCGGTATTCGCATTCACGCCATCTACACAAAAACCGGAGAATGCCTCCGTATCGGCATCCTCCCCCCCAACATCAAAGCCCTCTTTAGGAAGTCAAACCATTACTGGAGACAATGCCAGTCAAGCGGATATCTCCTCGACCGACAAGCTCCAGTCACCGCAAACTCAAGCGAAGACAATCGAAACAAATGTCAATCAAGACAATACACCGACAACATTAAGTGCGATCCCAGCTTCAAACATTACCAACGAACAGCCACTTTCAGAAGAAAAGCCTATCGGCCAAAAAATCGACAACGCTATTCGTTCCGATCATGAAAAACAACAGGTGCAAGCTTTTTGTAAAGAGCTGTCTGCCAAGCTGAGGACGATTAAATATGACGGTTGCCTAAACCTTGGTTTGCAAATCGACGAAACATTTAAAAGCGTTAATGGCCGGGTTTTGACCTATCGACTCTTCAAATCCAATCAAGCCGTAGAGACATCATCCGATCAGGCGAAGGGCCGCATCCTATTTATCAGCGGCATCCATGGAGATGAATATTCCGCAATCAGCATTACCTACCTATGGATGCTGAATATGCTCCAGCATACAAACGAAAACCGGCAGGACTGGCTTTTTCTGCCCTTGGCGAATCCTGACGGCTTATTCCGTAATCCTGCAACGCGAATTAATGCCAACAATGTCGACTTGAATCGAAACTTTCCCTCCCCTGACTGGGACGAATTGGCCATTCCTTATTGGGAAAAATACTATAAAAAGAATAAACGCCGTTATCCCGGTCCTTCTGCCAGTTCCGAACCGGAAAACCAGTGGCTGGTCAAACTCATTGACGAATTCAATCCGGATGCCATCATTTCGGTACACGCCCCTTACGGCTTAATCGATTATGACGGACCGGACCATGCAACACCCAATAAAATCGGTGCCTTAAAACACCGAGAACTGGGAACCTACCCGGGTTCTCTCGGGCGTTATGCAGGCGAATATCTGAAAATCCCGGTACTCACCTTGGAGTTAAGGGCGGCCGGCTCCATGCCGTCCAATACCGAAATCTATAATATGTGGCGGGATGTAGAAGAGTGGACCTTGACCAAAGTAAAAGAAGGCGCGCCGACTTTTTTAGAAAGCACTCAAGCTACGGCGCAAAAGTAAGTTAATTTACAGAAATTGACCGTAATTAATTGGATCAAAAGAGCGCGTTTAACCACGTTTAATATTGGTTTCGATCGTATCTTGGGATTCAAGCACGACTTTCCAATCGCCTTTAACCCCACGCTCCCAGAACTGGTGAATCAGGCTATTCTTTTTCTGTCCCGGGAAAGTCACATAGTAAAGATTTTTCTCATTCGGATAACGGTAAACACTGACCTGTTCCCAAGGCACTTGGTAGTGGTTATCCCTCAACCAAGCTTTAACGTCCGTCAAAATACGCTGCTTGTTCTCAACGAAACCGAACACAGATGCCTTTTGATCCGCAATCACAACAGGTGTTGAAAACGGCAGGTCATACTGGGACATGAGTTTCTCCATGGCACCGTTATTCAAGACCACACATCCTCGGCTCGCCTTAGGCGGTCGAATATAAGTATCACTCGGCACACCATGCAGCCAGATACCCGAACCGGTTTTGCCGTTCTTTTTATCCCACTCATTCGGATAATTCAGAGGTAAAGCGCCCACTCCGTACAAGTCAGGTAAGGTGGAACCAGGCAACAGATCGACCATATGATAAACGCCAATCGGTGTTCTTAAATCGCCCTCTTTCTGTTTACCGCTGCCTTTTCGCCCCATCGTGACGTAATAATCGGCGACTTGAATCATCTCGCCGTTTGTATTGCGTTCGTAAAGAAACAGACGACTCTCTTGAAGGCTGACTAAAATAAGATGTTTTTGGTTGGCGGTTTTTAAAACAAACTCATCATAATTCGTTGGCGATTTATCCGCCTCTTGGGCAAATTGCCAGCGAACCTGAGCCTCTTCCAAAAGTTTATCGACCGACTCACGGTGACGTTGATGCATTTCTTGCATCAAACCCGGCTGCCCGGCTCTCGAGGCCTGTAGATCCGCGGAAATCAATTGGGCTAATTTGTACTTTGGATACTCCGTGCCTAGTTCAGCAAACTGATTCAAGGCTTGTTCCATTTGCAGGTCATTAATAGACGCCAAACCGGATAATAGTTTCTGTTCAGTGGCAATAACCGGATCGGCGATGACTTTCTTTACAGGCAAAAAGGCTAAACACACCGGGATCGCCGACAAGATGAGAGCTTGCCGGCACCGACTCAAAAGTTGGCGGAAACGATTAACTGTTGCCATAAATCACAACCTCTTGAACAATTTTCCACTGGGTATCGCGTTTTTTCCAAAGCAGAACCTTTTTGATATCGTCCTGGAAACGATCCGATTGATAACGCTGGAAGAACTCAACCCTCACCATCTCTTTAGAAATTGGCGAGAATCGCACGTCGTCTGTTTGAACCTTAATAAATTTCGGCCCGGTGACACTCGAATATCGGCCGTTTTTCCATGCCGAAACCGATCCTCCGTTTTGAGGAATAAAGTCTTCATCATCATAAAAACCAAGATAAGTTTCAATATTTTGATCACTCCACGCTTTACGCCAAGCTTCCGTGGCCTGCTCTACCATACGTACCGAATCAGCAAAACGAATATCGGTAATCACCTTATCATTAGGAATTTCAGCACGCTTGATGTCAAAATAAAGCAATTGCCCGTCCGGAGACACCACATTTGTGTCTTTAAATATTTTTTTATACGCCTTTTGCGCATCGTAAGCGTACAACTTATTCAAATTCTCAATCGTTGTCGCAACCTGAGCATCCTCTTTCAAAGCTTGATCGAGATGTTGCTTGGCTTCTTCAAAGCGCCCCAGCTTCATTAAAACCACACCGATATTATTCTGTAGAGCCCTTTTCAATTCAGGGATCAACGCATCCGATTGATAAAGCTTACGCCAAGTAGTTAAGGCCTGTTCCAATTCGTTTTTTTGAACCTGAAGTAAACCTTGCTGGAAACTATCCGCCTGCTTTTCCAACTGCTTTGGTTCTGCCGCAATGGCATTGCTTTGCATTGTAAAGAGAAGAGTACATAAAAAAGCAAAGCCGATTCCGAATTTTTGTCGCTTAACCACTTGATAACACTTTATTTTGTTTTTTTAAAAACGCTGATCATACAGAAATCAGCGTATACATGAATATTTGCAGTCATTCTAACTTAAATCCCCAATCCCAACCATATTGCTTTTCAGAGTTTTCACTTCATCACGCAACTGGGCGGCCGTTTCAAAATCCAACTCTTTTGCGGCTTTATACATCTGTTTTTCCAGCTTCTTGATATGACTGGCGAGTTCGGCCGGTTTCATCTCTGTTCGCAGACTATAATCCTGATTCGGCTCGGCAGCTTTGGATGAAGATTTTGATTTGCTCGATTTGCTCGCATAAGGAGAATCTTCCAAGATGTCATTCACCTTTTTATTCAGTCCTTGCGGAGTAATGCCGTGTGCCTCGTTATGCTTCATCTGTTTTGCTCGACGACGCTCCGTTTCGTCAATTGCGGTACGCATCGACTTAGTGATTTTATCTGCGTACAAAATCGCCTTACCGTTCACATTACGGGCGGCACGACCGATTGTCTGGATCAAAGACCGTTCGGAACGTAAGAATCCCTCTTTGTCGGCGTCCAAAATGGCAACTAGAGAAACTTCGGGAATATCCAAACCTTCACGCAACAGGTTGATTCCAACGAGCACATCGAATTCTCCCAGGCGGAGATCACGAATGATCTCAATACGTTCGACGGTATCGATATCGGAATGCATATAACGCACCCGTACCTGATGATCTTCCAAATATTCAGTTAAATTTTCCGCCATGCGTTTGGTCAAAGTGGTCACCAGCACACGCTGCCCCGCCTCGGCTCGCCAACGAATTTCACCAAGCAGATCATCCACCTGAGTGGTGGCAGGACGAATTTCCAGTTCCGGATCCAGTAACCCGGTAGGACGTACCACCTGCTCCACAATCGTCGAGCAATGTTCCGCCTCATAATTCCCCGGCGTAGCCGAAACAAAAATAGTTTGCGGCATCAGTCTTTCGAATTCCTCAAACATCAGCGGGCGGTTATCTAGAGCCGACGGCAGGCGAAAACCGTAACTGACCAGGTTTTCTTTACGGGAGCGATCCCCTTTATACATCCCGCCGATTTGCGGAATAGTCACGTGACTTTCATCAATCACCAGCAACGCATTTTTCGGCAAATAATCGATCAAGGTCGGTGGAGGCATACCCGCTTCTCGCCCGGATAGATAACGGGAATAGTTTTCTATCCCCGTACAGTAGCCAAGCTCGACCATCATTTCGATATCCAGTTTGGTTCGTTCTTCCAACCTTTGCGCCTCAACCAACTTGTTCATAGAGCGAAGCTGTTCCAGACGCTCTTTTAATTCGACTTTTACTTTCTCAACCATCTCCAGCACACGTTCACGTGGTGTCACATAGTGCGACTTCGGATAAACCGTGACCCGGGATGGACGAGAAAGCACTTCTCCGGTCAATGGATCAAACCAAGCGATGCTCTCCACTTCGTCGTCAAACAATTCAATGCGTACGGCATACTCTTCCGCTTCGGCCGGAAAGATATCGATCACATCGCCTCGCACCCGGAAAGTACCTCGCCAGAGCTCCACATCATTACGGGTGTACTGCATAGAGGTCAAACGAGTGAGAATATCGCGCTGGGAAATCGCATCGCCCAAACGCAACTGGAGGATCATTTTCAGATACATTTCCGGATCACCCAAACCGTAGATGGCGGAGACGGTCGCGATCAAAATCACATCTTCGCGTTCCATCAAGGCTTTGGTTGCAGAGAGCCGAAGCTGCTCGATCTGCTCGTTGACTGACGAATCTTTTGCTATATAGGTATCCGAAGCGGGAACATAGGCTTCCGGCTGATAGTAATCATAGTAAGAGACAAAATATTCCACCGCATTATTCGGGAAAAAACCTTTCATTTCCCCATAAAGCTGAGCCGCCAATGTCTTGTTATGGGCGAGAATAATGGTCGGCCGTTGAATGGCTTTAATTACATTGGCGATGGTGAAAGTTTTTCCGGAACCGGTCACGCCTAAAAGTGTTTGATAAGCTTCCCCGTTTTCGATCCCGTCGACCAATTCGGCAATTGCCGTCGGCTGATCTCCGCTGGGCTGATATTGAGAAACTAATTCAAATGCTTTTGACACAACATTTCCTTTAAAAATCGGTTGAAAATCCAGTAGAATGAGGAAAAACAAACTATGTAGTCAGTCTTTAGACTAACTTAGCAAGAGCCAAACATTATACCTGTTCAAAATCCTGTGGAGAAATTCAATCAATGGCTAACTTATCTGATCGTGTCAACCGAGTTAAACCGTCCCCAACATTGGTTATTACAGCCAAATCGCAAGAATTAAAACGAGCTGGAAAAGACATTATTAGTCTTGGGGCGGGTGAGCCAGATTTTGATACGCCGGATCATATCAAAGCCGCAGGAATTGCCGCCATTCAAAACGGCGACACACGTTATACCGCCGTTGACGGCACCGCCGATTTAAAAGAAGCCATTATTGCCAAGTTCAAACGTGACAACGGCATTGACTACCAAATGAATCAGATTTTGGTCTCCTCAGGCGGGAAACAGAGTTTTTACAATCTTTGTCAGGCCATTCTCAATGACGGTGACGAAGTTATTATTCCCGCGCCTTACTGGGTTTCTTACCCGGATATGGCATTATTGGCCGGCGGCGAACCGGTTGTAATTAACGCCGGTATCGAACAGGGCTTCAAAATCACAGCGGATCAACTTGCGGCAGCCATTACGCCGAAAACCAAACTATTCGTATTGAACAGCCCATCAAATCCAACAGGCGCTGTTTATTCGGCGGAAGAACTTGCGGCGATCGGCCAAGTACTGGAACAACATCCAAATATTATCATTGCCTCGGATGACATGTATGAACACATCATGCTAGGCGATGCCAAATTCACCAATATTTTAGAAGTGTGCCCGGATCTTTATGAACGCACCGTAGTCATGAACGGCGTTTCCAAAGCCTACTCCATGACCGGTTGGCGAATCGGGTATGCCGGCGGACCCGTCGATTTAATTACCGGCATGCGCAAAGTACAGTCGCAAAGTACCTCTAACCCATGTTCGATCTCTCAGGCAGCTTCGGTAGCCGCTCTGAACGGCTCACAAGAGTGCATTCAGACCATGCTGGTGGAATTTAAAAAACGTCACTTGTATGTCGTAGATCGGATCAACTCAATACCCGGTTTTAAATGCATCCATGCCGACGGCGCTTTCTACGCATTTATGGATATCAGCGGAGCAATGCAGATGAAAGGTTACGAGACCGATTCCGAGTTTGTTGAAGCTTTGCTTGCTGAGCAGCTTGTCGCGGTCGTACCGGGCTCCGCATTCGGCTCGGACAAACATATGCGTATCTCGTTCGCGACCAGCATGGAAAACCTGACTAAAGCTTTAGATAGAATCGAAACTTTTATGAACGCCTAATCAAGCAAAATACTTCTTAAAAGCCCTAGTTTGCATTGCGGACTCGGGTTTTTTTATATCCTATCGATAATTGCCAATTTATAAAGGCAACCTTAATCAACCCTCTCTCTCAGAAATACCGGAAATCTAGGCAAGCCGTTTTTAGTCACTCCCATATATTGAAATGTAATAACAGTACCGATTTTCGGAGGTTTTTGTCTTTGTTGGTCTGATAAACCGCTACCGACACGAATTGTTTTGATATTTGTATTGATCAGTTTCGGAAATAACCTCTCGACTTGCTCATCCAAAAGAGCACATTCAAGTGCACCGACCATGCCTTGGTATTTACCTTTACCTAGCGTATAACCTTGTACGATACACTCTGCATCTTGCTTGAGTTTCACTTTCTGAATAGTCGATTGCCGTCCGGTCTGGTATGGCTCTTTCGCATCTCTAATCACCAAGCCTTCCCCACCTAAACTCGTCACTCTATCTAATTCTTTTGATATAGTTTGATGATCCATGATCTGAACTTGCGCAATCACTTGCAGATTAGGATTCGGGTTTTTCTGTAGAAAAGTTTCAAGCAAGGCGAGCCGTTCGAACAGCCCTCGCGGCTGATCAGGCACATCAAAAATACAATAGATCACCTTATGCCATTGCTCGGAAGGTTTATGATCCCTAACAATTGATACGACTTCCGCAAAGCGTTGCCGCCCTATCCAGAGCTCCCCGTCTAATTTAAATGTTGGCAAACGGTTTAAAAACCATTGTGGCGCATAAATCGGCTTACCCGTTTTTGACCATAAGCGACTGCCGTCCCAATAAGCTCTCACCCCATCCAGTTTTTCGCTCATTACCCAACCGTCAAGATTTTGCGTTGCATCATACTCGGTCAGCAGCAGTCGTTTAGAATTGATAGACGCATCACTGCTTTCTACCGAGAAACTCAAGCTACTGAAAAGCAAAAAGCCTAGCAATATAGCTAGGCTTCTCGAGTTAAATCGACTACGTGATCTATTTCTCATCAAAACGTAAATCCGCAGAAATTTTGGCTAACGTTTTTTCGCCAATACCTTTAACCGAAAGCAAATCTTCAGGCTTTGTACATTTGGTTGATTGGCAATATTGTTTGATTGCTTCAGCCTTTGCTGGACCGATACCAGACAGTGACGAGGAAATTTCTTCTGCTGTTGCCGTGTTCACATTAACCGGAGCCGCTAAGGCCAAATGGTTAAAGGTCAATATAAAGATAAATAAAGGAATAGATAAATATGGTTTCAATTTCATTTTGATTATCCTCTTATAATTTTACACAGAATCATTACGTATAATGACTAATTACAGAGAATAGCACAAAAACCATTATATACGCAATTTTATGCATAGCATAAATACGCAGATAAATAGTTAATTCCTGATTTAAATAGAAAAAACGTTAAGAAAAAAAGATAAAGTAAAATAATCAAAGTTCTGAGGGAATTATTTAATCAGCGCATTAAAAAATAGCGTATCAAAAATAAGGTACAGCTATTACTAGCTGTAAATAGCTTATATTGCAAAACAGAGCTTTTCTTCGAACTGAAAAGCTCTAAATAAAAGACTTTCACTATCTACTTAATGCTTATTTAGCATTAAGTAAATGAAAGAATAAGAATTACCCTGATGTTTTTTCTAATCGGTCACTGCGTACTTTAAGTGATCTACGAATCAAGGCAACAAACACACCCAACATGGAGCCAAGAACAACGGCAACCATAACTATCAACATCTTCTTGGGTTTGATCGGCTTTGAAGCCGGTAAAGCTTTCTGGTCAACTTTCACCACAGAGAAACGATCAGAACTGACTGTCACACTTTCTAGATCGGCTAAATCCTGTTGAATTTCACGAAGTTTTGGAATAAAAGGATCGTCATTCTCTCTCTCTTTTAAGGCACTCAGCTCAGCCTCCAGCAAGCGATAACCAAGATAATATAGTGGCATCCCTTGATTAGCGACTGCAACACCATCAATCTTCACTTCCGGACCGGACATCATTGGCTCAGACAATTCTAAAACGCGTGCAATTTTAGCTGCTTCCTGCAATATCTGAATACGGTCTAGACGTCGATCCTTCTCAATTTTTCTCAAGTTAGCCAAACGGTTAAGCATTCTTTGCTTTCTTATATGCAACTCCGAATTGATTTCATTGGCGTAATCCTTAACGGTTTTTTGCTGGGCCAAATTCAAGACTTCATTCAAAATATTTGCCACTTCTTCAGGTTCTATAGGTAATTTCAACTCAATCAAAACTGAATCAAGCTGATTACTTTTCTTTGGCAAAACCAACCTGATATCCTTTGAAAAACTTTCAAATGCTAAGTTAACTCGAGCTATTCGCTCCACATCCTTGTAACCTTTGATAGATTTATTATATAGTTCAGCAATGCCATAACGTTCAAACACTTGATTCAACACTTCTTTTGAAACTAAGTTTTGTAGAAACGCATCAAAAACCTCGTCTGCCTGATAAAAATCACTCTCGGTCAACAGGTTCAATGCATTCATTTCTTGAATGGATTCATTAGTCGGTGGCAATAAATAGGCTTTTGACTCATACCAGGGCTTTGCAAGAAACACATAAGCCAGAGCCACCAAAACGACAGTAAGCAAAACTCCAAAAAAGATATTTTTTTCTTCAATCAATCCTTTCCACAGTTCAAAAAGATCAATCTCATCATTTACCGAGTCATTTGTTTTCAAATTAGAATTATCCATAATACCCAATACTATTTTTTAGCTTTTATTTGCATGCCATTTTAAACAATCTAGTACAAATATGTGCTCACAATCACGCATTTTTGCGCAACTGCTCATGAGTAAGTACTAAAACGCATCGAATTACCAAAAATTTAATCAGGATCATTTTCGCTGACAACTAAAAGCTTTGTATAATATGACCTCGACAAATTTATAGTTCGTGTTTTCAGAAACAAGAGTTTACTTTATATGTACAATGCCATTAAACCTGATTCCTCGGGATTCGTCTGGACACATCGTATTACCGATTTAATCCTGCCTTTTGTCGTGCTC
The DNA here is from genome assembly GCA_963677355.2 of Thiomicrorhabdus sp. GTDB lineage: Bacteria > Pseudomonadota > Gammaproteobacteria > Thiomicrospirales > Thiomicrospiraceae > Thiomicrorhabdus. The sequence goes on from CAXXXQ010000001.1 coordinate 121,641, forward strand.
TATCTGGTCATGATGTTAGCCTCTTACCCTTGGAGTGACCGATATACCATTATGGGGGTTCTAGGTGGCTTTGTTTTTGTCACATCCGCACAGTTTGTGGGTATCTATCAAAATTGGCGCGGCAGACCTTTCTTCAATAGTATCAAGTTAATTTTGCAAGCGTGGGCACTAACCTGGGCTATTTTGATTGTCATTGCATTTCTATACAAAGATGCACAAAACTTTTCACGCCTTGCCGTCACAACTTGGGCATTAATCACCCCATTGTTTCTAATCGGTTACCGCTTACTCGTCCGGATGTTTTTAAGCCGATACAGAATGCAGGGCAAAAATGTACGCAAAGCGGTGATTATCGGTGCCGGCAAAGTGGGTCAGCATTTGCATAACGTTTTAAAAGCCAACCCTTGGATGGGTTATAAAGTGGTCGGGTTTTATGATGACAATGCTAAACTGCACCACAGCGAAATCGATGGTATCAAAGTACTGGGCGATGTCGACCAAGTATACATTGACGCTAAAGCCAATGAATTTGACGAAGTGTATATTTGCCTACCTCTTCGAGTTGAAAACAAAATCAAAGAACTTCTCAACGATTTAACGGATACGACCGCCATCGTTAAGTATATTCCGGATCTATTCTCTTTCGACCTAATGCATGCAAAGTGGACAGATTTAAAAGGTATTCCTGCTATCAGTGTGTACGACACCCCCCTAAACAATTCAACCGCTCGTTTATTAAAGCGAATCGAAGATATTGTACTTTCACTTATCATCGTTCTTTTAATCAGCCCTGTACTTGTCGTGATCAGTATCCTGATCAAAACAACTTCACCCGGCCCCGTGATTTTCAAACAAAAGCGTTATGGAATAAATGGCCAGCAAATCAATATTTACAAGTTCCGATCGATGACCTGCTTGGACAACGGCTCTGTAGTTAAACAAGCCACTAAAAACGATACTCGCATCACGCCAATTGGCGGTTTCTTGAGACGAACGAGTCTGGACGAACTTCCTCAATTCATAAATGTGCTTCAAGGCAAAATGAGTATTGTCGGGCCAAGACCTCACGCAATCGCACACAACGAAGAATACCGACAATTGGTTCCAAAATACATGCAAAGACATTTAGTAAAGCCAGGCATCACCGGCTGGGCGCAAGTAAATGGCTGGCGAGGCGAAACTGACACTCTAGAAAAGATGGAAAAAAGGGTTGAATACGACCTTCATTATATAAATGACTGGTCGCTGTGGCTGGACATTAAAATTATTATTTTGACTATATTTAAAGGTTTTATAAACAAAAATGCCTACTAAATCATAACCACTAAAAAATAAAAACTACCCTTTCAAGCTTTTATCTTTTTAAATCCGTTTTATTTGTACAATACTTCAAACATAATCCAAAAGTAAACTTTCATATTGTTCTAGGACCTGCGTCCAAGTAAAGTTCTTATTAAATCTAGAACGACTAGACTTTGACATTTTTAACAACCTTTCTTGATTGTCCAACAGAGAGTCCATTAATTCAGAGCACGAATATTCATCTGAAAAGTATTCTGCTTCACTGCCTGCAACCCACCGATTAAAAAGGTTATCATGGGCTAGAACAGCCTGACCGGCCCCTAAAGCTTCTATAAGAGAAGGGTTGGTTCCACCAACAGTATGTCCATGCACATACAACATTGAAAAATAACGCAAAGCATCCAAAGTGGCGTGATCATAAACAGCGCCAATGAATAAGACCTCATCACTTGCTGAACTCAAGACCTCTTGATGGTAGTCATTTGAAGTATCATATTTACCCAGTACGACTAACTTTTTTCCACGCGTTTTACTAGAAAAAGCCTTAACAATTTCTAAAATACTGTTTTCCGGTTCTGCTCTAGCGATAACAATAGCGTAACAATTTGATTCAATATTAAACTGATCTAACAACTTTGGATCGGCGTTTTCTACAGATCTCGCACCATAAGGAATCATCGTGATTTTAGACTCCTTTACTCGTGTAGTAAGATGATTTTTTATTTCCGGATGATCTGCAATCAAATGATTCCCTATCAAACACCCTGATCTTTCATTCAAGTATAACCAAGCTTTTTCGTACCACTTCCACTTATCACGCTTCCATTCAATACCATCCATATTGATAAGATTAGTTTTTTTATAAAATTTGAACATTAAATTAAATAGAGCGGTGTTATAACCTAGCGTTAAAATAACCCCTGATTGCTTAGCTGCATGCTTTACAGATAAAAAGTCAAAAATCACCGTCGCTTTGGCACCATCTCCTTTCACAGGTACATGAATTCGGCGCACACCTTGCCAGTCAGTTTCTGTAATTTCGTTGTATTCATTAATATCTTCCTGACAATAAACCGTAACATCCCATCCCTTTTCAACTAAATATACTGCTAAATTTTCAGCAAACGTTTCAAAACCTCCATGAGACGCTGGCACGCCCCTAATACCTGTAATTACGATCTTTTTTTCCAAAATTCATTTCTCATTTTTATTTTGTATGACATTCAATATATTTTTCTGAAACTCTTCAACCGTAAAATCTTCAGATCTACGAAACGCAGACTTTGACATTGAGGCGTAGAGAGTCTGATTAGCGGAAAGTTCGATTAATTTATCTTGGATATTTTGCAATTCATAACAAGAAATACAATAACCATCAACACTATCAGTAATTATTTCGGCGGGCCCGCCAACAGGAGGTACTATAACAGGCTTTCCAAACGACATTGCTTCGACAATGGTCAAGCCAAAAGTCTCAATCCAACCGTCTGGTCTCGATAAATTAAGAACAACAGATGCATTCATATAGAAACGGTTAAGATTGGATTGTCTCGGATAAACTGTTAAGTTACTAGGCGATTGCACTTTCCAGCTTTCAAAAATTTCATCAACCTCTGATTTATCTGCATTCAGTACAAGAGTAAAGCTTAGATTACACAAATTTTGCGATAAAGAAATAAACTCTTTAACCCCTTTATACTCTTTTAAAGAACAAACCATCAAAACATTAAAAGCTTTGCCTTCAAATGGATCTATATCCTCATGCTCTAAATCAGGCTTTTCAATTGCATTGTAAATCACTAATTGTTCAGGGCTTTTAAAGCTTTCTTTTTTCTTTAAATACCTAGAAACAAAAATAACTTTATGAGCCGTATATTCAATAAAAAATCTAAGCGTTTGCTTTAAAATTTTCGGCTTGATGGATGTTTCATGTACGTGGAAAATGACCTCCTTTCCCATCAATCGCCCTGCAACTCCAGCAGAGAAAGGCATCATGGTGTTCACATAAAAAACAACATCTTGGTTAAGGTATTTAAGACAAACAAAAAAAAGATGAATCTGACTAATTAGATAATAAATAAGTGTCATTATCTTATTTTCACTTCTTCTGTAGAACAGGTGACTAGTTCTATCTGCACACTCCGTTAAGAACCCATCTTTATGAGCACTCGTGAGAACTTCTGTCTGGATACCTTTTTCACGACAAGCCTTAATAACTTGCGATAAAACTTTTGGACTTCCGCTTCTGTCATTAAATAGATGAATGAATACTATTTTCTGCATCTTATATCTTTCTTCATCACTAACAAAAGTAAAAACAAGATTGGCACTAAAACTCCTGACATTCCATTGAAGATAACATGGCCGGCCATAAAAGAATGTCCCATCAGCAAAGTAAAGATCAAAGTTAAAAAGAAGTTCCGGTAAAGAATCCCTTGGTAAATCCCCTTAATAACAAAAACGATGTAAAACGCTACCATGATAGCCCCATACATAAAAAATAAATCGACTATATCTGATTCTAGAATGTCAATAGTAGAATAAAAACCATATGGATCTCTAAATGAAATATAAGCTCCAAAACCTATAAAGAGCCTTATAAGTAAGTAATTTTCAAAAGAAACAGTATCAATAGCTTCAATAAAATAGTTATCTCTGTTACTAAAAACCCAAGACAAAATCGAATCACTATTTTCTAATCTGAAAAGAATTACATCAAAAACAGTAACAAACAACTTAATTATTTCATTAAAATAAGTTCCAATAACTATTAATGCTAAAAAGAACATTGAAAGAATTAAAATTGCATTTCCTAGCAAAACTACTATGGACACAAAACCAACTAAACTTAGAAGAAGAGCAGTTTTACTTCCTATAACAATTGTGCCAAACAAAATCAACAACGATAGTTCCAGTGAATACCTTTCTCTTGTTAGATTCCAGTAATAAATTGACAAAAGTAAGCCCGCGCCCATAAAGATCCCCAAACCATTTCCAGCGGCAAAAAAACCTTTTACACCAAACGTACCTTCTCCATAAGTATGAAAACCCGAACCAGAAACAAACGAACCTACCAAAATCACTGCGGTTATCGCAACATAGTTTCTAACATGCATAAGTAATTTGATTGGAGATAATAAATGTTTTTTTATGAGCAAATATAACGTAAAGAAAATCATTAGCAAGTAGCTGATTTTATTACCATAAATCAAGCCTATCACCACACCGTAAATATTTTGATGAACCATAAAGAAATAGAGTTCGATTAGAATTAAGTATCCAATCAAGAAACTAGCAATGTAAACAAAGCGTTTATTCTGTAACAGAATAAACAACATAATAATAAGTACAAGCAGTCTAAATACCTGAGAAGGTGAACCGGTTCCACCTTCTGAAACTAATTCACTTAAAATCAAATAACCCGAAACAGCATCAATAATAGGAGCCAAATAGAATAAGCAAAGAATAAAAAGTCTATTGAGATTTATTGTCAAACTAGCTTCCTTAAAACCTATTCTTTAATATTTTTCCGGGTACGCCACCTATAACTGAATTATCAGGATATGACTTGCCATTCAATACAGCCCCGGCAGCCACAATGCATCCATCACCTAAAATAGTACCATCTAGAATAGTTACCTTCGCTCCAATCCAGCAATCTTTGCCAATTTTAATCCCTTTGCGATTAACACCTTGTAGCCTTATTGGAACATCACCCCTATCAAAATTATGGTTTTCGCTATGAAAAGAAACAAAATTACCAATTATTGTATCATCCCCTATCTCAATTCCTCCGGCACAGCCTAGAAAAGAGTGAGACCCTATTCCTACATTATTTCCGACCGTTAATCCTTCACCCAAAAATTTCAAGCTACCGGAACACTCTATTACTACTCTTTTCTGAATGGAGACATTACTGCCTAACAAAATCCCATTAACCGAAAGAGCATCAATATGACAATCGTCAGAAATAGACAAATTCTTTTTATAAGAAATAATATTTGGAGCTAAGACACGACTTCTTTTACCCACAAATCCTATTTTGAAACTTTTAAAGATTATTATGAATCTAAGATATGCAAAAAACTTACTAATGAAGAAGTTTAAAAGGTAAACACTAGATAACGATTCGTCTAATTTAAATTCTTCTTTCTTAATTATTGAAATAATTTTGCTTAGCATTTTTATCATGACGGTCACTGAATGGCTTTATCTAAAAACTCTTTAGAAATTTTTCTCATTTTGTTTAATTTCTGAGAAACTTTTTCAATTTCAAATGACTCATTAATTTTCAAAAGCACCTCTTTTTCATCAATGAAAGGACCACAGTAGAACTTGTCCAGACCTAAACCGTTGAGCATTTCTTCCATTCTTACGTTTTGCTTATCTTTGTATGCGTCTCGTGCAAAAGATAAAAACCTAGCTTGTAACAAAATTGAAAATACAGTTCCATGAAATGAGTTAGTAACAGTTAATGAAGACTTCTCAATAAGACCTAGCAGCTGCCCTGGTGTAGGTGTGATTTCATTCCAACGTTGATCAAAAGGATGTGTCAGATTGGTAGATACCGCAACTACAGACCAACCAAAACTGTCGCAAATATCATTAATACACTTATCCATCCAGTCACTTAAATGCCTATCTTTTTCTAACTTATAAACTAAAACGTAAGGAGTTTCAGGAACGACAGAGTAATCAATAATGTCAGAATAATCAGTTTTATCGAGAAGCAAAGTCGGATCTAGGACGTGAACCGCTTTTTGCTCTGTCAAAGAGTTAACAATAGCTACGCCGCTCCTTTCTCGAACAGAGACTGCATCAAACATATTAATATTTCTTGTAAAAATACTTTCTAAATATGGTTCTAATTTATTTTTACCAAAACTAGCGGCATACGAAACTCTTTTGATATTCTCTGGTACAAAACCTAGTAAAAATGCAGGAGAAGTAAATAGAAAATCAGCAGCCCAGACTTGATCACTGCCACAAATAAAAATATCTGCTGAAGGTAAGTTTGACTTTAGCTTTGGATAATTGAACTGGAAAGCGGTAATGTTTAAGTTTTGGTTTCGAAATTCATCAAATATTTCATTATATTTTGCCTTTCTAGTAGCAAGTTCTGTTACAGGTTTCCCACCAAAAAGCTTGTTAAAAACTAACTCTCTTTTATAAAAAAGCTTTTGTATGAATGCGAAAGGATGCTTCAAATAATCAACAATAGAAGCATTATCTCTTGTCATCTCATAATCCAAAATGAAAACTTCATTTCCTTTATTTTTAAGATATTTGGAAAGAGCATAAGCTTGATACATCGCTCCAAAATTATTAGAGTTTTGCAAAGTCAAAATACCAATAACCTTATGGCTCATAACTTATCACCTTTTCATCTTTTTCCTTTGCAATACCAAATTTTTTCAAAACTAGATCATAAATGGCTGTCAAATCACGTCCATTGTATAAGCTCTTATCATCAACACCCCAATCACCACAATCCACAGCAAGAGGCTCGTGAGATTTTATAGAAATAATATCTCCTCTTAAAACAGAAGATAGACTACTAATACCATTTGGGCGGTTAAAATCTGCAATAAACTTTTTAGATGCATTATTTGTTAAATAACCACTCGGTAAACTCACTAGAATATCAGGAAAAAAACTAAGGGAATCGTTTATATTTTCTTTTATGGAATACGCATGTAAACCATGCTTTTTGGCTTCTGGATTAGAATTGAATGATTCAATGATATCGCTCTGAATAGCTCTAAAATCCTCACTCTGTACAGGGCCACCAAAACGAATTTCATCGTTAATGAAGATTCCATGATTCCAATCATTTTTTGTATGACAAAAAGCTACTGAGTTTTTTGTATCAAAGCTTGCCACTGACTCAATAACTTTCTTAACTGAGTTCAATTTTTGTAATTTAACTTTGAGGTTAAATGGTATTATTTTTTTTAGTTTTTCAATAATAGTCTTACGATACCTACCGGTAACAAGAGGATATTGATATTGCGACTGCTGCAAGAAAATATTTAAGTTGACGGTATGAGTCCTTGCGACCGTTCCATGATCCGACACAAAAACTAACTCTGCTTCTGGAAATGCCTCTTTAAGTTTTTGTACTTCTGAATCAAATTTTTGATAGTAATCTTTCAAGGCGTCAATTGTTCCTTGGTCTATATCTTTTTCATCATCAAGCACTTTTTTCCATTCCGGAGCCAATATTGTTTCAGCGGTAACCGAAGATGTTTTATATACAACAAAACCAAAGTCGATTTGGTAGTTTTTGGCCAATTCAATGAAAGATAAAGTCCTTTTACTATTTTTTCTAGCCAATTCCTTAAAAATCAAGTCAGGAGTATCGAGCTTTTTTTCTACCACTAATTGCACAGTTCTTTCATCCACTATGTAATCATTTTTTTGTAAAACGGGTAATACCTCCTCAGGAAAGCACAGCTCAGGAATTGCTTGTTCAACAACCGGAGCTCCTCCGCCTCCACCTGATACAAAAAAACCATTCACTTCTGGTGCGGGAAAAACAGTAGGCAAATTCATTACGCCCACTTTATAACCCTTTTCACTGAGCTCTTGCCATATTGGTTTAATTTTTTTATTGATTTCAGGAATATCATTAATACTAAATTTGAGGTTCCAATCGTAAGAACCATTTGTTACGGGATTGTCATACATCGCGCCAGTTATCGCCGCATGTCTACCAGTTGCAATTTCTAACCAGCCTCGACTAACTAGATCATTTTTAAGCTTTAATTGATTTCCTTTCTCAATTAAAGCTGTTGTGAAAGGTGTCCAGCCTCTCTTAAATACATCAATATGAGCTCCATCCATACCAATTAACAATACTTTCACTTTAACACCTTCTATCTTTATATAGCTGAATGAAACCTATAGTTTCAATATTTAGTCGTTTCTTAACATAATGTCTCAAGATTACATTCCACGCAAACAATGAAACTGCGGTCGCTATAGCAGCACCAAGCATCCCATAAGCGGGGATCAATATTAATGACAAAGTTATATTTACACCCAAGCTATAGAACATACCTTTCATAGCTTCTTTTTCATGACCCGTCATGTTTAGAAGAGCCCCAACTGAACCGAAAATGGCATTTGCTAACTGCCCTAGGGTTAATATTATTAATGGCAAAACACCAGCAACATATTCATCTCCAAAAACTATAGTTAAGACAAACTCACCGGCAAAAATAAAGATTAACGATGGAATTGCTGCAATAGCAAATATGGCCAAAGAACTGTATGTTACAATTTTCTGTAATTTATCCATTTCATTGTTGGCATAAAGTCTTGCAAAATGCGAGTGCAGCATTTGATTAATAGCAGACAAACCAAAAACAACTAACATCCCGAGTTGTCCAATTGCACGATACACACCAACATCTTCATTTGAATGAAAGAAACCTAAAATAATAATATCGATGTAGCTGTACATCAATTGCAGACCGCCCACAACGGATAATGGGTAGGCTGCTTGCTTCCATTTATCTAACTCTTCATTAATTGAGCATAAATTTCTTTCCGTTTTAGGGATTAAGTGCCAGACAAAAATTAAACTCAAGAGTACTGCAATAAAAATGGAAACGATATACGAGATAAGGGCTGTTGACGGATTCAAGCCATCTATTGCATAAAAAAGAAAAACGGCTATAACAAGGGTAAGTCCCGGCCTAATGACTACATCCGGGATAATACCAAGAACCACTCGCCCTAAACCTCTAACCAAGGCATTCTGAATGAGTAGTAGAGGTATTAAAGGCACCAAGACAAAACCCATTAAAAAAAGAGAAGCCCTCTCGTTTTCAAAGAAATCAACGTAAGCATCAAAAGTAAATAACAACGCTATTAATAATCCGATTCCCAAAACATAGATTAAAAACATCTTAAGAACCCAAAACACTAACCCCTTTATAGAGAGCCAATTTTGTTTGGCATGATTTTTTGCTGTTTCTCTTACTACTAAATTAGGAAAACCTGCTTGCAATGGAATGGAAAAAAATATAATTAAAGACAAGACAAAGGAGTAAAGACCAAAACCGTCCGCCCCAAGAGTCCTAGCTAAGAATACCGATAAAAGAAAAGCTAAGCCAGTACCCACAACGCGTACGGATAGAGTACCGACCATACCATTTATCAACTGTTTCTTTAAATTCATATAATTATCAAAATTATAGTGTGTCCAACTCTCTAAGCGCTGTATATTTAAATACCTAGACGCTCACGTTGATAACTACCATCTTGCACATGCTGACACCATTCTTGATTATCTAAATACCATTGCACGGTTTTGCGAATACCCGATTCAAAGGTTTCTTGCGGTGTCCAACCTAATTCTTTTTGAATCTTGCTTGCATCAATGGCATAGCGCATATCGTGCCCAGGACGGTCTGCTACATAAGTAATTTGTTGTTCATATTGAGTAGCTTTAGGTACAAGCTTGTCTAATATAGAACAGATGGTTTTCACCACCTCGATATTTTGTTTTTCATTATGGCCACCGATGTTATAGGTTTCACCAACCTTCCCCTCGGTTGCCACTTTAATTAAGGCTCTGGCATGGTCTTCCACATACAACCAGTCGCGAATTTGGTTACCTTTACCATAGACAGGTAGCTCCTTTCCATCCAGTGCATTTAAAATCACCAGCGGAATCAATTTTTCTGGAAAATGGAACGGGCCGTAGTTATTGGAGCAATTTGTTACAAGCGTTGGCAAACCAAACGTTCTTTGCCATGCTCTCACCAAGTGGTCACTTCCTGCCTTAGATGCGGAATAAGGAGAGCTTGGAGCATAGGCCGTCATCTCGGTAAAAAGAGGTAAACTATCTGTTTGCAGATCTTTAACTTCATCAGGATGCGGCAAATCCCCATAAACTTCATCTGTCGAAATGTGATGAAAACGGAAATCTGTTTTTTTATCACCTTCTAATTGCGACCAATAGGTTCGTGCCTGTTCTAAAAGTGTATAAGTACCAACAATATTTGTTTGAATAAACTCACCTGGCCCATCAATAGAACGATCAACATGAGACTCTGCAGCCAAGTGCATCACAATATCCGGTTGATAAAAGTTAAATACTCGCTTGATTTCCAGCCCATCACAAATATCAATCTGTTCAAAAGCATAACGTTCAGATAGATCGACCTCTTTTAACGATTCTAGATTACCGGCATAGGTGAGCTTATCGACATTTACCACTTTATGTTGGGTGTTATTGATTAACTCTCTCACCACGGCAGAGCCAATAAAACCGGCACCACCAGTGACTAGAATTGTTTTTGAACTCATCAACGTTCTTCCTGTATTTTATTTAAACATGATTTTAAAGAGTCTTTCCAATAGGGAATGGCAAGGCTGAACGTCTGCTTAATTTTATGTTTATTCATCACACTATAATGCGGGCGCTTAGCAGGTGTTGGGTAATCCTTAGTTTCAATAGCATTGACAGAACATTCAATCTGACTCACCTCAAAAATCGCTTTAGCAAAGTCATACCAACTACAGGCACCTTCATTTGAAAAATGAAAAATCTTATCGTCTACTGATGTTCTTTTTAGTTTTTCATTTGCTTGTTCACTGGAAAGAATATCGAGTATAGCTTCAGCTAAATCCATCGCATAGGTCGGAGTGCCAACTTGATCAAAAATCACCCCTAACTCACTACGTTCTTGACCTAAGCGCAACATCGTTTTAACGAAATTACTGCCAAACTCGGAATACACCCAACTGGTACGGATAATGCAGCCCTTGGGATTAACTTTCAAAAAGGCCTGTTCACCTTTAAGCTTGGTGTTTCCATAAACACTTTGAGGATCGGTTGAATCGGATTCAACGTAGGGCTTGTAGTTTTGACCATTAAAAACATAATCCGTACTGATGAGAATGAGTTGGCTATTTTGTTGTTTAGCAATCTCTGCCAGTTTTTTAACGGCGAGATGGTTGACTTGATCGGCAAGCGCCTGTTCGAATTCAGCCTGATCGACTGCAGTATATGCGCCACAGTTAATAATGACATCATATTGCTTATCTTGAAAAAATTGCTCGATAGATTCGTTACTGGCTAAATCTAATTGGTTTCGCCCGACAAAAATAAACTGGAAGTTTAAATCTCCCGTTGATACCTTTTGTTTAACAAGAGCTTGTAGGCTTCGACCAAGCTGCCCATCCATACCTGTAACGAGAACAGACTTACTCATAATAGTTCACACCATATTCAAAACAGGTAGGTAAATCCGCTAATTTAGGTTGTTTTTTATCTTTATCAGATAACTGAAGCATGCCTTTGAGAAGATGCCAGTCAATATTTAAATCAGGGTCATCAAACGCCAACCCTCTATCTTGTTCTGGGGCATAGTAATTATCGACTTTATAGGAAAAAATCGCAGTATCACTAAGAACGACAAAGCCATGTGCAAAACCGCGTGGTACAAATAACTGATGTTTGTTATCAGCACTCAACTCTGCCATCACATATTGGCCGTAAGTTGGGCTACCCCTACGAATATCAACCGCCACATCCAAGACCTTGCCTGCAATCACTCGAACTAATTTACTCTGTGCAAAAGGCGGTAGTTGAAAATGCAACCCTCGCAAAACACCTTTAGAGGATTTTGATTCATTGTCTTGGCAAAAATCAACTTTGTAGCCGAGTGCTTCTTCAAATTTATCTTGACGAAAAGTTTCGACAAAGTAACCTCGATCGTCACCAAAAATTATAGGTTTAATCAACACAACTTCCGGAATAAACTGTTTAATAAACTCCATCTTAAAGCGCACCTTCTTCGGCTCTTCGTAAAAGATATTGTCCATATTGATTTTTCTTGAGTGGCTGTGCAAGCTTAATAAGCTGCTCTTTATTGATATAATCCATTTCAAAAGCAATCTCTTCAATACAAGCGACCTTTAGTCCTTGACGCTTCTCAATGGTTTCAATAAAGGCAGACGCTTCCAGCAAACTCTCATGAGTACCAGTATCCAGCCAGGCAAATCCTCGCCCCATGGTTTCAAGCTTAAGTCGGCCTTCCTCAAGGTACATTTGATTCACAGTAGTGATTTCCAGCTCACCGCGATTGGAAGGCTTGACTTCTTTAGCTTTTTTCACGACATCATTTGGATAAAAATATAAACCGGTAACTGCGTAATTAGATTTAGGTTTTTCAGGTTTTTCTTCTAAAGAAACTACATTGCCGTCTTGATCAAATTCAGCCACACCATAACGTTCAGGATCATGAACATGATAGCCAAACACCGTTGCCTTAGACTCTTCTTTAGCATTCAAAACTGCACTAGAGAGCGTTTTGGTCAAGTCATGTCCATAATAAATATTATCACCAAGCACTAAGCAGACATCGTCTTCGCCAATAAACTCTTCACCCAAAATAAATGCCTGTGCTAATCCATCTGGTGAAGGTTGAACAACATATTTAAAACGCATTCCAATTTCTGCACCATCACCAAGCAAACGCTGGAATGAAGTTTGATCTTCTGGGGTAGTAATAACCAGTACTTCTCTAATTCCTGATAGCATTAGAACAGATAAAGGATAATAAACCATCGGCTTGTCATAAATAGGAACCAACTGCTTAGAAACACCTTTAGTAATGGGGTAAAGTCGAGTGCCGGAACCACCGGCAAGGATAATGCCTTTCATAATTTTTCTTCTTATTCAACGGTTACAGATTTAGCTAAATTTCTTGGTTGATCGACGTCGGTGCCTTTAATTAGAGCGACATGGTAGCTCAGTAGCTGCAACGGAATATTAAAAGTAATCGGGGCCGTAATTCTACCAACATTATTAGTAGTCTTCACTACTTTAAACTCCGATTCCGAGCTGATATCCGAATCCTCGTCTTCAAATACGATCATCTGCCCGCCCCGTGCTTTGACTTCTTGAAGGTTGGATTTGAGCTTTTCCAACAGGTCGTCTTTAGGAGCGATCGCCACGACCGGAATATTTTCGTCAATCAGAGCAAGGGGACCATGCTTGAGCTCGCCTGCCGGGTAGGCTTCGGCATGAATATAACTGATCTCTTTGAGTTTTAGCGCGCCTTCCATTGCGATCGGGTACATCGTGCCGCGTCCTAAAAACAGGGTACTCTCTTTGTCCGCAAACGATTGCGCGATCTGTTTAATAGTGTTTTCGTGTTGCAAGGCGTTTTGGATCAGTCCAGGCAGTTTTTGCAGCCCTTGGACAATGATTTGTTCTCGACTTTCCGCAAGCAGCCCTTTGACTTTGCCTATGGCCGTCATCAATAACGACAGGGCTACCAGCTGGGTAGTGAAGGCTTTGGTGGAAGCGACACCAATTTCCGGACCGGCATGCGTCAAGAAGGTGAGATCGGATTCTCGGGTTAGACTGGATTCGGCGACATTACAGATCGTCAGGGTTGGAATATTCTTTTCGATCTTGATATGTTTAATCTTTTGTAGCGCGGCTAAGGTATCGGCGGTCTCGCCGGATTGGCTGATGGTGATAAACAAGGTGTTGTCGAGTACGACGGGGTTGCGATAACGATATTCGCTGGCGACTTCAACAGCGCAGGGCATGCCGACAATATCTTCAAACCAGTATTTGGCGACCAGACCGGCATGATAGGAGGTGCCGCAGGCGATTATTTGAATCTGCTGCACGGATTTAAAAATAGTTTCTGCTTGATGGCCGAATGCGGAGACCATAACGTGTTCTTGAGTGATACGCCCTTCGAGTGTGTCGATCACGGCTTGCGGCTGCTCAAAAATCTCTTTATGCATATAGTGGCGGTGTTCGCCTAGATCAACCGAGTTGGCGTTCAGTTGGGAACGCTTGATTTCACGCTCTACTTGTTGCCCTTGAGCATCGAAGATTTTGATTTCGGAACGGGTCAGTTCGGCCACATCCCCGTCTTCCAGAAAAATAAAGTCTTGGGTCACCGGCAGCAGTGCGGATACGTCAGAGGCAATAAAGTTTTCGCCGATTCCGACACCGATCACCAATGGACTGCCTTTACGGGCGGCAATTAAAGTATCGGGAGCTTGCGGAGCAATGACTCCGAGTGCATAGGCACCTTCAAAACTTTCGATGGCGGTTTGCACCGCTTCCAGTAAAGAATCGGTTGCTTGAAGTTGCGCATGCACGGCGTGGGCGACGACTTCGGTATCGGTCTCGGAGGTAAACAGATAACCTTGTTTCTGCTGGGTGGCTTTGAGCGTTTGGTAGTTTTCGATGATGCCGTTATGAACTACGGCGACCTGTTTATTGCAGATATGCGGATGAGCATTGTTTTCGGCCGGTACGCCGTGAGTGGCCCAGCGGGTATGCGCGACCCCGATATGACCGTTAAAAACTTCTTGTTTGCCGATACTGGCTTCCAGTGCAGCAATTTTACCCAAGGTGCGGACTCGGTCTATTCTAGGCTCTCCGGATTGGAGAGGATTAAGAATGGCTATCCCCGAGGAATCATATCCTCGGTATTCCAGTCTCTTTAACCCCTCCAGCAAAATCGGGACGATATTTCTTTCTGCAACGCCGCAAACTATTCCGCACATAAATTCTTCTTTTCTAACATCAAGAACAAATAAATAATTATACCATTGTGAACAGTTGGGAAATTAGGAATAAACCTGATCCAAGCCTTCGCAGACCAAATGATTGAAGAAATTGTGCGCCTCTTGTATACGAGCGGTTTCCGTCGAGTTAACCTGTAAACAGTAATCCGCCAACTCAGATAATCGACTCGCTTCTCTGCCGGTCAAGGCGATACAGACACAACCTTGCATCTGCGCTTGTTCAACCGCTTGAACGACATTCTCGCTATTACCGGATGTTGACATGGCGATGACAACATCGCCTTTTTTTGCCAGCCCGATTATCTGTCTGGCAAAAACTGAGGTAAATTCATAATCATTGCTATGGGCGGTTAAAATTGAGCTATCGGTCGTAAGTGCGATAGAGGCAATCGGCTGGCGATTTTTGACATAGCGCACCATCAGTTCTGCCGCCATATGTTGAGCATCCGCGGCACTACCGCCGTTTCCGAGCCACAACACTTTGCCCCCTTGATCGACAGACTCGACAACCAAGCGAACCACATCATTGACCAAACCCGCTTGATCTATCACCGACTGGAAGGCTTTTCGACTCTCTTCCTGAGCATGTTCAAAATCTATTTTAACCGCCATGATTCAACAACTACTCTTTGTCATCCGTTTGAATTTTATCGACTAGACGGGTAGTTGAATAACCGTCCCAAAACGACAGTACTTCCACTTGACCGCCTGCATCCCAAACACATTGAGCTCCGGCAATCTCTTCCGGTTTATAGTCACCGCCTTTTACCAATACATCAGGAGTCAATTTACAGATTAACCTTTCCGGCGTCTCTTCATTAAACGCCACCACCCAATCCACACAACTCAGAGCGGACAAAAGCTCCATCCGCCCTTCAAGCTGAACGATTGGCCTGGAATCGCCTTTAAGCTTTTTAACCGATTCGTCGGAATTAACGGCAATCACCAAACGGTCACCGAGCTTAGCGGCCTCATTTAAATAACGCACATGACCACTATGAAGCAGATCAAAACAACCATTGGTAAAGACTACTTTCTCGCCATTCTTCTGCGCCAGCTTGATCAATTCAAGCAACTCGTCCTCATTTGGCGCCACATAACCCTGATGACGCATATCCGCTTTAATCGCATCATCCAACTCCGCTTTGGAGACGGTAGAGGTGCCGACTTTACGAACCACAACACTGGCCGCTTGATTCGCTAAATGAACTGAGCCTTGCCATGACAAGCCGCTGGCATAACCGGTTGCTAAAGCCGCCATCACCGTATCCCCAGCCCCTGTCACATCATAGACTTCTTGCGCTTTGGACTGCAGCAGATAAGGCTTATCTTTATTGGTCACCAAAGCCATACCATGTTCGCTACGGGTAACGAGTAACGCATCTAGATTCAACGCCCCCATTAAACCTTGCGCTTTTTCAATGACTTGCTCATCGGTTTGCGCCGTACCGACAATCGCTTCAAATTCACTCTGATTCGGTTTAATTAAAGAAGCGTTTTTATAACGACTGAAATCTTGTCCTTTCGGATCGACAAGTACCGGTGTTTGATGGCGGTTTGCCACTTCGATGATCTGCTCCACGTATTGCAGAGCACCTTTTGCATAGTCGGAAATCACCAAAACATCATAATCGGCAATATGTTTATCAACTAATTCAACCAACGCTTGAGCGGGGGCTTCCGGAACCGGATTTTCAAAATCCATACGAATCAACTGCTGATGATGGCTCAACACCCTGAGTTTACAAATCGTACCGCTTGCAGATAAAGCCCAATCGGTCTTAACCTGAGCCGTTTGCATCAACTTATCCAACAGATGACCGTGCTCGTCCAAGTCGCCGTTTGAACCTTTACCCAATACACCTAACAAACAAGCCTGGGCTCCCAGCGCGGCCACATTCAACGCTACGTTAGCTGCGCCGCCTGCACGCATCTCTTCATCGGCAACCTTAACCACCGGCACCGGAGCCTCGGGAGAAATTCTGCCCGCTTTACCGCTCCAATACTGATCCAACATCACATCACCGACAATCAGGATTTTAGATTTTGAAAAAGACTGCAAGGAAGCTTGAGAGGCATCAGACATCGAATTTTTACCAAACACTTTAGAAGAACAATAAATAAACAATCAAATATATTAAAATTGGCGTACAGTTTATCAGGAATCCATTTAATGAAACATTCTAAAAGCCGTTTTTCTGCACTCTTTTCCATTATGATCGGGAGTGTCAGCCTCTTTAATACACTTGTCCCGTCAGCCAGTTATGCAGCGGAATCCAATAACAGCCCTCAGACTTTTGCCATTTTAGGTGCGATTGGTTCTCTGGCTTACTCATGCTATGCCGGCAAAGCACCTTGTGTAGCACGTAATCATATTGACTTAGACGAGCTAACCTTCAGCTTGGATAGAGGAAAAGATGTGAGTCTGACCAATACGAGATTGGCAATTGGTGCCGACTGGGATGAAAAAGTTTATGAATCTGAAAATTGGGAGATCGTCGGGCGCTGGGATTTAAGCTTTCATCGATGGACGTCGGATTCGGATAAAGCCGGAGTTGAAACTACCTCGGGCTCCATTATCGGACTTTCTCCGGTATTTCACTATCAGATGAGAAACATGGCTTACACCCCTTTCATCGAAATGGGCGGCGGTCCGCACCTGCTTAATGACATCATGATTGAAGACGAAAACAAATCAACCCAATTCCAGTTTGGCAGCATTTTCGGGCTGGGTATCAAAAAAGACGGTTTTGAAGCAGGCTACCGTTATCTGCATATCTCGAACGCCAGCATTAAAATGCCAAATCCGGGCACGGATATCCATAGCCTGCATCTTGGGTACCATTTCTAAAAGGCATAAAAAAACCGTCTCTAAAACCATTCAGAGACGGTCTTTAATCTCGTCAAGTCACTCTATTCAGGAACTTGAATAGGCTCTAACTTCCAAATATCCTCGTTATATTCACGCATGGTTCGATCCGTCGAAAAAATCCCGCTTCGCGCGCTATTGATAATACTTTTCTTAACCCATTCGTTTCTATTTTGATAGGCATTGGCGGCATGCTCTTGTGCAGCAACATAGCTGGCAAAATCCGCCAAGGTTAGCCACGGGTCGGCCGGGCTTTTCAAGGATCCGATAATGCCGTCGAAAATACCCGGTTCAAATTGGTTGAAATGGCCGGACTCCAGCAGCCCCATCACCGCCTGTAAGTTATAATCATTATCGATACAAACTTGCGGATTATAATGCGGTCTTAGACTCTCCACTTCCTGCGTATGAAGACCAAACAAGAAGAAGTTTTCATCGCCAACCGCTTCGCGAATTTCTACGTTAGCCCCATCTAGAGTACCGATCGTCAAAGCACCGTTCATCATGAACTTCATATTCCCGGTTCCCGAAGCTTCTTTACCGGCCGTTGAAATCTGTTCGGAAAGATCAGTTCCCGGGCAGATGACCTCCATTGCGGAAACACGGTAGTTTGGGAAAAACACGACTTTTAGCTTATCTCCGACATCCGGGTCGGCATTGATAATTTGTGCAACGTTGTTGATCAACTTAATGATCTGCTTGGCCATTGCATAACCCGGAGCCGCTTTACCGCCGAAAATAACGCTGCGGTTCGTCCAGTTATCAAGATCCCCTCGTTTGATACGAGAGTAGAGGTGAATCACATGCAAGACATTCAATAACTGGCGCTTATATTCATGAATACGCTTAACTTGAACATCAAACATCGACTCGACATTTAATTTAACCCCGGTCTTGCGTTCAACCAAGTCAGCCAAACGGGTTTTATTTTCTTGTTTAACCTCATACCACGCTTTTTGAAAGGTTTCATCCACGATCAAAGGTTCGATTTTTTGAAGTTCCGTTAACTCGGTAATCCAACCCTCTCCGATATGCTCTTTCAATAACTGCCTCAAACCCGGATTACACATCGCCAACCAGCGTCTTTGGGTAACGCCATTAGTTTTATTATTGAATTTATGAGGCCACAGTTGATAAAAATCGTTAAATAAGCCCTCTTTCAACAAAGTGGAATGCAACTCTGCCACGCCGTTTACCGAATGACTACCGACAATCGCCAAGTAAGCCATCGATACGTTATTGTGTTCGTCAATAATCGACATGCGTCTTTGGCGTTCGTTGTCCGCCGGCCATTTCATGGCTACCTTCATCAAAAAATGATGGTTGATTTCATAAATAATTTCCAAAGGTCTCGGCAGCAATCTTTCGAACAAGGCGACCGGCCATTTTTCTAAAGCTTCCGGCAACAAAGTATGATTGGTATAAGCCATGGTTTCGCAAGTGATATTCCAGGCTTCATCCCATTCCAAGCCCTCTTTATCGATAAACAAACGCATCAGTTCAGCCACCGCCAAACTCGGGTGAGTGTCGTTCAATTGGAAGGCGTTATATTCGGCGAAATCACTGAAGTCGTTGCCGTTCTGCAATTTCCATTGTTCGACCACATCCTGCAGACTGGCAGAGACTAGAAAATACTGCTGTTTCAAACGCAGTTCTTTACCGTTTTCACTGCTGTCATTCGGATAAAGCACCATGGTAATGTTTTCCGCTTCGGCTTTTTTGGCAACCGCCTCATGATAGGAACCGGCGTTAAATTCCGAAAGATCAAACCCCTCTTGTGCCTGTGCGGACCATAAGCGTAGCGTGTTTACGGTATTGTTTTTAAAGCCGGGAATCGGTACATCAAACGGCACTGCTTCGACGATTTCCGCATGTTCCCAGTGAACGGTTAACATACCGGATAACGGATCTTTATAATGCCGTGTCTCACCGCCAAACTTAACAACCCGGGTATATTCCGCTCGCTCGACATCCCAAGGGTAAGGCCCGACTCCCAACCAATGATCAGGCTCTTCAATCTGATAACCGTTCTGGATTAACTGACGGAACATCCCGTATTCATAGCGTAGGCCGTAACCCATAACAGGCAGCTGCAAGGTGGCACAACTGTCCATAAAGCAAGCCGCTAAACGTCCTAAACCGCCATTTCCCAAACCGGCATCACGCTCGGCATCTTCAATCTCTTCCAGTTTTAAACCCAAATCGTACAGAGCCTGTTCGGTTTCCGTTTCAATGCCCAAATTAAGCAGATTGTTGGACAATGAGCGACCAATCAAAAACTCCATTGACAGGTAGTAGGCCTTTTTAATTTTTTGCTTTTTATAGGCTTCCCAGGTCTTTTTCCAATGCGTCATTAACCTGTCACGGACGGTATAAGACAGCGCTTTATACAAGTAATAATCTTCGGAGTTGATATTGCGACCAATGGTATGACACAGATATCGTAAAAAATCCATTTCGATATCATCTTTGTCCATTCCGATGTGTTGCAACATGCCACGGATCACTTCCATTCTTTTTGCTTCTAAAGGGGTGGACATTTTATTTCTCCAAATAAAGCTCTAAATACTGTTTTGCGCTCTGTTTCCATTTGAACGATTGATGCATCCCTGTTTTCTGGATTTTTTGCCAGGTTCGCTTTTTGGCAAACAGATGCAGTGCATGCAAAATCGTCGATTTCAGCGCATGCGAACTTGGATCATAGAACACAAATCCGGTTGCCGTACCCTCTTTGATATTTTCATGAGTCGCATTCACGACCGTATCGGCCAAGCCTCCGGTGTTATGCACAATAGGTGGCGTGCCGTAAACTAGACTGTACATCTGGTTCAATCCACAAGGCTCAAATCGCGAAGGCATCAAAAACATATCCGCACCGGCTTCCACTCGGTGACCCAGCGATTCGGAATAACCGATAAATGCCCATACCCGAGACGGATATTTTCTAGCAAATTGTCTAATCTGCTCTTCATAATATTTACTTCCGGAACCGACAATGACAAAGTTGGCATTAGTCTGCTGAATGATTTCAGGCATAACCTCTAGTACCAGATCGATTCCTTTCTGCTCAACCAGCCGGCCCACCAGTCCGATCAACGGCTTATCCAGACAAGCATCCAATCGAGCCTTAGTGCGTTTTTCTTCCTCACCTCTCAGCAGGCAAAGTTCGCTTAACAGCGCCTCTTTATTCGCTAACTTCCCGGCGGTGCGCCCTTTGTGAACAGAATAGTTTTTTACAATCAAATCATCGACTTCAGGATTCCAGACATGGTAATCGATACCGTTAATGATTCCGACCAAACGCCCTTCTGCCTGTCGACTTTGCAAAATACCTTCCATACCATAGGCAAATTCCGGAAAACAGATCTCTTTAGCATAAGTCGGGCTGACGGTCGTCACCCAATCCGCTTTCATCAAGCCGGCTTTAAGCATGGAAAAATGTCCCCAAAACTCGACTCCATCTATTCCCCACAACTGTTCTGGAAGCTCCAGCATGGAAAACAAAGCGTGCGGGAAATTTCCTGGATAAGCCATATTATGAATAGTAAAAACGGTTTTCGGCGCTTGTTCTTCAAGACTCAACAATGCCGGAATCAAACCGGTCTGCCAGTCATTGGCATGCACCACATCCGGTTGCCATTTCAGACCGGCTCGATCCATGGCCAACTCGGCAACCACTTTTGAAAATACCCCGAAACGTTCCCCATTATCCCACCAGTCACTGCCGTCAGCGGCCAGATAAGGATTGCCTTCGCGATCAAAAAGCTCCGGGATATCGACCAACCAGACGGGATAATCCACACCTTTCATAGCACCGGCTTTCAATTGCAAGATACGACATCCCAAGGCTTTACCGCAACCGTTAACGGTTAGGTCCGCAACTTTTCGGTAACTTTTTTTAGGCAACTTCTCCATTACTGATCGATAGGCAGGCAATACCAACCTTACCTTATGCTTCATAGCGACAAATTCATTCGGCAGACTTCCGGATACATCCGCCAAACCACCCGTTTTGATAAATGGGTGCGCCTCAGAAGTAGCAAAAAGTATTTTCATAATTGTTATTTCTCTGTATTTTCAGTTATGTAATATTTTGATTAACCATTCTTTGCCGGCTTTAACACCACGACACTCAATGGAGGCAAAGTGAGTTCCACCGAGTGCGGCAGGTTCATCCAAGGTACCGGCTCACTTTCAACGTAGCCTGCATTACCGACGTTGCTCCCACCAAAAACTTCGGCATCGGAATTGATCAGCTCTTCATAACCGCCTTCCACCGGCAAGCCGATCCGGTAATGGTTACGCACCACCGGCGTAAAGTTAAAGATACAAACCAATTGCTCATTATCAGAGCTTCGCAAAAAGCTCAAAACCGACTGCTGATAATCATGGCAATCAATCCATTGGAAGCCTTGCTGTTCAAAGTCATATTGATAAAGTGCCGGATTCGATTTATAGACTTCGTTCAACGCTTTTGAAAACAGCTGAACACCTCTATTCAATGGCTGATCACATAGATACCAATCTAAACCGCGAGCTTCACTCCACTCTTGCCACTGACCGAACTCTCCGCCCATAAACAGCAATTTCTTACCTGGATTCAATGCCTGATACGCCAGCAACAGTCGTAAGTTAGCCGCTTTCTGCCAATCGTCTCCCGGCATTTTTCCGATCAGCGACCCTTTAAGATGAACTACTTCATCGTGTGATAAAGGCAAAATAAAGTTCTCGGTATAGGCATACATCTGACTGAATGTCAGTTCGTTATGATGGAACTGGCGATAGATCGGCTCTTTCTCGAAATACTCCAAAGTATCGTTCATCCATCCCATATTCCACTTCATCGAGTAGCCCAATCCGCCCATCCAAGTCGGGCGAGAAACCATTGGCCATGAGGTAGACTCTTCTGCCATCACCACCGCTCCCGGGCACTGAACATGCACCTGCTCGTTGAGCACTTTCATAAACTCAATCGCTTCAATATTTTCACGACCGCCGTATTTATTAGGAATCCATTCTCCCTGTTTGCGGGAATAATCCAAATACAACATGGACGCAACCGCATCCACACGCAAACCGTCGATATGCATCTCTTTCAGCCAATAAAGGGCATTACTGATCAGGAAGTTTCGCACTTCATTGCGGCCGAAATTGAAAATATAGGTTCCCCAATCCTGATGCTCACCTATTCTCGGATCTTCATGCTCGTATAAGGCGCTGCCGTCATATCGGGCTAAAGCAAACTCATCTTTCGGAAAGTGAGCCGGCACCCAATCCAAAAAGACGCCGATATCATTCTGATGGCAATGATCGATGAAATAGCAAAAATCCTCCGGTGAACCGAAGCGACTGGTCGGAGCAAAATAGCCGCTGGTCTGATAACCCCAAGACTGATCCAAAGGGTGCTCCGAAATAGGCAATAATTCAATATGAGTAAAGCCCATCCATTTGACGTACTCAACCAACTTGTGAGCAATTTCTCGGTAATTCAAGAAATTGCCGTCATCATCTTTCTGCCAGGAACCTAGATGTACTTCATAAATATTGATAGGCGACTTCTGCCAGTCAAAAGTCTGCTTTTTCTCAAGCCAGCTAGCATCTTGCCACTGGTAATCCGAGCGCTCGATGATACAACCGGTTTTAGGTCTCAATTCCATCGATCTGGCGTAAGGATCGGTTTTAGTAAAACAATGTCCGGTATTGCGGTTACGAATTTCGAACTTATAGATATCGCCGGCATGCAATCCCGGGATAAACAGCTCCCACACCCCCGAGCTGCCATTAACCCGCATAGGGTGGCGTAAACCGTGCCAACCGTTAAAGTCGCCCACGACGGAGACGCGTTCGGCCGAAGGCGCCCAGACTGCAAACTTAACCCCTTCAACACCATCTATGCTGACTAAATGAGCACCCAAAATATCATAAAGTTCCCAGTGCTGACCTTCCGAAAAAAGATGTAAATCAAGTTCGCCAAGATGCGGCATAAAAGTATAGGGGGTAATGACCTCATGCACCGAATTGTCCGCTTCAATCCAACTCACCGTGTAATGAGTCGATACTTTGGCATTATCCTCTTCGCTTAAACAGATAAAAAACAGATCGGTTCCTTCTATACGTTCAAGCTCAAAGCCTTCAACTTCGGCTTTCTCGGCGGTTGGTAGCCAAACGGCAATGCGCCATTTTTGTACCGGCTTGCCTGACTCATCCTTGATCGCAATCGGGTGTCGGCCTAAAAACGAGAACGGATCATGATGGCGCCCTTGTGACAGAACCTTAATATTGCTCAATAGCAATTTATCGATATCTTTGTTAAGTTCTACCATAAATGTTTCTCACCTGTAATTTTCTGTTTATTCATGCGGATTTTTCACCTTCAAGCGGGCATTCGTTGTGTTTTTTCGACAACCGATTTCAAGAGCTTTGCCAAATCTTTCGGAAGCTGCGCCCATTCGAACTGCCAACACCAATTATCCTCGGTTGTACCCGGAATATTCATCCGATGCTCGGTTCCCAGCGCAAGCAGATCTTGCATTGGAATGATGACTCTATCGGCAATACTGTTCATGGCGGCATAAATCAGCGGCCATGGCATTTCAGCGTACTCATCCGCAAATTGATTACCGGCTAATAATTCGGGAATGTTCAATTTTTCTATATTTGCGGCAAGCTGATCCAGCACCCAACTTTGAGTATTTTGATCCAGGGATTCAAACCAGCCTAAAGAAGTATCGTTATCATGCGTTCCAGTATAGGTAACCGAATTTTCAACTTGCTCATAAAGCGAATGGGGATTATCCGGCAAACCGTTAAAACCGAACTGCAATATCGACATACCCGGCAACTGGTATTTATCTTTTAATTCAACCACTTCTTCAGTAATCACTCCCAAATCTTCGGCAACCAACGGTAAGTCGGGAAACTCCTCTTGCAAAACGTCAAGCAGAGCTTCACCCGGCGTTTTTACCCAAGTGCCGTTAATCGCGGTTTCTTCAGAAGCATCGATCTCCCATACCGCTTCCAAACCTCTAAAGTGATCGATTCTAATGAGATCAAATTGTGAAAACGTCTCTTCAACTCTAGACTTCCACCAACTGAACCCATCGGCCTGCATGACTTTCCAATCGTAATGCGGATTTCCCCAACGCTGCCCGGTTTCGGAAAAGTAGTCCGGCGGCACGCCGGTTACCACGGTCGGCTTCAGGTTTTCATCCAATTTGAATTGATTAGGATTGGCCCAGACATCGACGCTGTCATAGGCGACAAAAATAGGCATGTCACCAAATAATCCGACGCCTTTATCATTGGCATATTTTTTGAGTTTTTTCCAGATTCTCGACAACATAAACTGTTGTTTATTGAGCCGTTCGATCTTTTCAGCATGATCTTGAGCGAATTGCGTTAAAGCCTCCGCTTCTCGAAACTTCAATTCATCCGGCCATTCAACCCAACCGCGCCCCTGCTGGGTTTCCTTAATAGCCATAAACAACGCGTAATCTCTGAGCCAAAAAGGCGGGTTAGCCATATACAAAGCGTAAGTGGTTTGATTGAACTGCTCCGGCCAGTCATCGGGTAGCAACGCCGGATTCAGGGCAAATGCAGAAACGGATTGATACGGCGACAGGTCTTGATGTGGCTCGGTCAAGGGTAGCATCTGCCATAACGTCAAGCCGGATTCCACCATCCAATCTACAAATTTCCAAGCCTCCCGATTCAAAACGCCTAATTTTCCGTTACAATTCGGTAAACTTGTCGGATGAAGTAAAACACCAGCTTGTCGATTATTCACGTACCTTAACCTCTCATCCTGTTATCTCAATTTCTGCGCATCGTACCGGAATTTTCCATTTCACCGCCGCCATGCGATATCGGGTGTGCGAGACTTTCCGGTGGCGTTTGTTTCAATAAGTCGTACAACCGTGTCAGGTGTCGCCGATATAGGTTATCGAAATCTCTTACACTCCCTCCGGGATTGTAATCGCCAAACCACCAGAACCAGTCCGACCCTTCACAAATAGCCAACTGTTCGGTGGCAGCCTGCATTTCCTCTTCGGTCAATTTTCCAGATTCGATCACACCATCAAAACATTGTTTTGCCTCTACCAAAAGATCCCAACCGCGGTTTTTATCTTTATCGCCAATCCAAGTCGAAAAAGAACCATAAACCCAACTTCCGGCCTTCAATACATCGATCTGTCTCGTTTCCACACCATTTTTCAGTGCATCGGAAAAGGTCGTCATATTCACATTCGGGTGTTCGGTAAGCTCGCAATAAAGTGCATTCAAGAAATGACAGGCATTGTCATGGTAATACTCCCAGGCATTTTCACCGTCAAGTATGACCGACACCACATGTTTATCGGCATCCTTACCTAAGAAATTGGCGATATTTTGCATATGATGAGCAAAATCTTTAGCCGCATCATTGGGGTGCCAGTCTTTATACTGAAAGCCCAGCATATCGGACAAACCGTCATCACGGAAAAACATCGCACACTCATGTTTGTCTAGCTTCAAAGGTTGGTAAAGCGCTTTTTTGCTATTTAAATCATGACAATCAATTTTGGACGTTTCACAGGAATGACGCCATACTCCCTCGCCTGAAGCCGTCCATTTAATATCAAACTCATCCAACAGACCCACCGCTTCACTGCTGATCGCGCCTTCGGATAACCAGACTCCGTCCGGTTTGCAACCAAAGTTCTCTTTATAGATTTCAATCCCTTTACGCATGTGCCATCGACTACGTTCATAACCGTCGGGATAGCCTTTATGCTCAGGAGCGGGCGCATGCGGCAAAGCGTCACGCATGCTTTTAAAATCGATCAAAAGCGGTACAATCGGATGGCCGTAAGGCGTCATAGAAATTTCAATTTGCCCTTGCTCCATCAATTTACGATACCGCGGAATGATCGAACCAATACAATCCGCCATAACTTCAATGATGTTTCGTTTGTCTTCGTCGGTAAAGTCGCCTTTCTTTCCCATCAGTTTGACAATTCGGGAATCGGTCTGACGTAAACTAACGCCCATCCAAGCCAAGTGATACCAAACAAGAAGATCAACGTAATACTGCTCGGTTAGATAAGTGACGCAACGTTTATCCAACAAATTGTGCCCTTTTCGGCACTTAACCATATCCAACATTTCGCGAAAATGCGGCAAGACATTAATCATGGTCGGCGCATGCGCTTTTTGACACGCTTCGATTATCTCTTCACGGCCATCAAAATCTTTTGGAATCGGCGAAACGCCTGCTAATAGGTTTAACAGAGGGTCCTGCATGGCTTGGCCGCTATCTAGCCAAGAACGCATTTGAGTCTCATAATCCTGTAGCTGCTCCAACAATACCGGGGCGAAATTAACCACCACCTTGGCTGCCGGGCAATTTTCCAGGTGCCACACCATGTCCGAATAATCTTTAATTGCATGCAAATAAACCCATGGCAATCGATAATTGCCATCTAAACCGTCTCGATAATGCGGCTGATGCATATGCCAGCAAATAACGACATTCAACTTTGTGGCTTTCATACCTGTTCCCTATTAATTCTTATCGTAAAGTATGTAGTTTCTGCCCAAGCATTTCCGGGGTAACCAAGACAATCCCCGAAGATTCTTCAACATAGAATCGTTTTGCATCCTCTATCGGATCTTCGCCAATGACCGTTCCCGGAGGAATAACCGCCCCTTTATCGATCACTGCATTCTGGATACGGCAATTGCGGCCAATCTCTACTCGAGGCAACACGACCGTATCTTTGATTAACGAGTAGCTGTGCACTCGAGAACCGCTACCGATAACCGAACGTTTAATTCGAGCACCGGAAACAATACAACCGCCGGCAACAAGAGAATCAATCGCTTCTCCTCGACGACCTTCGTCATCGAAAGTGAATTTTGCCGGCGGCTGCTGCGCCTGATAGGTCCAAATAGGCCAATCACGGTCATACAAGTTCAATTCCGGTTCAATTGAACATAGATCCAGATTCGCTTTCCAGAAAGACTCTATTGTCCCTACATCACGCCAATATACAGGCTCATCGGCTTCGTCGACAAACGGGTACGCTTGAACTTTCCACTCGTCGATAATCGACGGAATAATATCTTTACCGAAGTCACGGGATGAATTCGGGTTATCGCTGTCTTCAATCAGCTTTTGGAACAGAAACTCGGTGGAGAAAATATAAATCCCCATAGAAGCAAGCGCCATATCCGGCTTGCCCGGCATCGGATCCGGATCAGCCGGTTTTTCAGTGAACTTGGTAATATTAAAGGTTTCGTCGACCGACATGACTCCAAACCCGGTCGCTTCCATACGTGGCACTTCGATACAGCCGATCGTGACATCGGCACCGGAATTGACATGTTCCAACAACATTTTGCTATAGTCCATCGAATAGATATGATCACCGCCCAACACCATTACATATTCAGGTGTATGGCGACGCATGATATCCAGATTCTGATAGAGCGCATCCGCAGTCCCTTTATACCAGTCTTTATCCACACGCTGTTGAGCCGGAAGCAATTCAACAAACTCCCCGACCTCATAACGCATGAAACTCCAGGCACGTTGAATATGACGAATCAAAGAGTGAGATTTATACTGGGTCAAGACGCCGATTTTGCGAATACCGGAATTAACGCAATTAGAAAGAACAAAGTCGATTATTCGATACTTACCACCAAACGGCACGGCAGGCTTGGCTCGCCACCGGGTTAAGTCTTTTAAACGACTCCCTTCTCCGCCAGCTAACACTAAAGCCAAGGTTTTTCTGGTTAACTCAGTTGATGTTTTGGTTTCGCAATAATACTTCATCCACTACCTCTCAGTGAAAAATGACATTTTTCGTACATGACAGACCGTTCTTCATCGCACGATCGTTAAGAATTGAAAAAGCTGAAGATTAATCAACTCTTCTTTTGGGGTGTAACATAGCCTCTAAAAACCTAAATGGTTCACCGATAACTACCTAAACCGGAATTTCTTTGCCAAATCACTCATTCGTCTTCTATTTTCAAAACGCGCAAGTAAAAAATAGGGTTACCACATCAACTCAAGTTTTGACTACGATCTTGCCAGCCAAACACACCTGATCTTCGAAGACCCAAATCAGTGCAACCATCTCAATAAAAGCACCACAAATGATCACAAATTCCGCTGCTGCTTTCTCACGATAAGATTCTCATGTTCTACAACCCTTGAGATTCCAGGGGATGGAGAGTTTATATTCATGCTCTATATCGTTGCCTCAGCAATAAGCAAGCCCATATTGTTATTCTGCTCGCCAAACAATTTGTTTTTATTAATATTTTGTGAACCCCGCGACAAGAACTCTTTGGCACGTCATAAATCTGCAAGAATTTCTACAGAGATCCACCTCTGAGCTTACCAAAGAATATCGACAAACCGAAAAGTCGAACCGAGTAAACTCAAAACCTTGTTGGTACACGACGACTCATCTTTGAAATCACATTATGAACAGAAAACAAAACCACCTATAACACTGTCCATATCAACAACAAGACCATTCCATCCACGCTCCCTGAAACTAGGGACTCTAGTACCTTTATATTTTAAGCATCTCATAGGCAATATCGCATATTTAAACAACCATGTAAATTTAACAATCAAACAACAATACAAATACTTGATCAATCTTATAAAATACTCGCTAATTTCAATAAATAGTGACCAACCGGAAATTACATAAAGATGTCTATTGATTACACCAAAGTTGCACACCGAGTATTTGATATTGAGGCCGAAGCTATCCTGCATTTGAAAAGCCTGATCGACGACGATTTTGCCGGCAGCGTTCAAGCCATTCTCAATACCGAAGGACGCGTCGTGATTTGCGGCATGGGAAAATCCGGCCTGATCGGTAAAAAAATCATGGCGACCTTTGCCAGCACCGGCACACCTTGTTTCTTTATGCATCCGGGAGAGGCTTTTCATGGTGACTTAGGCATGGTCTCGCCAAAAGACGTGTTTCTAGCCTTATCCAATTCAGGTGAAACAGAAGAGGTGATTCGCCTACTGCCTTTCTTGAAAGATAACGGTAATATCGTTATTTCCATGACCGGAAGACCGCAATCAACTTTAGCGAAAAATTCCGACTTCCATTTGAACATTGCGGTTCCCAAAGAAGCTTGTCCTCACCAATTGGCCCCCACCTCTTCTACCACAGCAACTTTGGTTATGGGAGACGCTTTGGCGGTTGCTTTGATGGAGACACGAAACTTCCAACCGCATGAATTTGCACGTTTCCATCCGGGCGGCAGTCTGGGTCGCAAACTACTGACCCGCGTCAGACATGAAATGAAAAGTCAAAACTTGCCGTTTATCCCATCCGATGCCTCGGCTACCGAAGTCATTCACGCCATGAACGAAGGACGCCTCGGACTCTGTATTGTCGGAAATGGCGAAGGCATCATTACCGACGGTGATCTACGTCGTCACATGGAAACCGATGCCGCCAACTTCATGCAACTGACGGCAAAAGACTTGATGGCGTTACACCCGAAAACCATCAGTGCTGAGGCTCGACTAAGCGAAGCCGAAGAGTTGATGAACGATCATAAAATCACCTCCCTACTGGTCGAAGAGGAAAATGAAATTGTCGGCGTTATTCAAATTTACGACGTAAATGGTTAACCGGCTCGGGCAGAACGACTCATGAACCTTTTCACTTATCGAGTTCTGACCGCAATCGGTCTGCCACTAATCTCTTATTACGTCTGGAAACGCTGTAGAAAACATAACAGAGCTCTCCAGAAAGATCATAGTTTGCCCGAAATACCGTTTTGCTTACGCGGCCGTTTCGGGTTCAACTCATCCCCTTTTCAAAAAGGCGGCATTTGGATACATGCCGTCTCGGTTGGCGAAACCCGTTCTATTTTTCCTCTACTGGAGCAATTAAAACAACAACACCCCCAGCTACCAATCACCCTTACGAATAGCTCTATTCAAGGTGCGCTACACACCCACGAATTCGCTCCCGTCCCGGTTCAGCAACAGATGCTACCGTTCGATTATCCATTTGCCGTTAAACGTTTTCTAAAACAACTTGATCCTAAACTGGTCATTATGGTTGAAACCGAAATCTGGCCGAACCTTTACAAAGCGTGTCATGATGCAGGTATTCCCGTCGTTCTAATTAATGCTCGATTAAAACAAAGTTCCTTCAAAGCTTATCAAAAAAGGGGAGGCAAACTGATTGAAGAAACCCTTAATCGAACGACTTGGATCAGCGCTCAATCAGAGTCCGATGCTGAACATTTTCGCCAACTCGGTGTCAAAACCGAAAAGCTCAAGGTGTTAGGAAATCTGAAATCGGATCTCGTTATTGAGCAAAACCTGAAAGAAAAAGCCGAACAGTGGCGAACCGGTAATCACTGTGAACAGCGGCCGATCTGGGTAGCGGCCAGCACCCATGCCGATCCGGGCAAAGGTAAATCTGAAGAAGAACTTATTCTCAATGCGCATAAACTGCTGCTAAAAACCCATCCCGATGCTTTACTCATCTTAGCTCCCAGACATGCCGAACGTTTTGATGACGTCGCAAATCTTATCGCCGAAAACGGTTTAAACTGGCAACGTAAAACGGATTCAACACCGTTAACAGCTTCGACACAGGTCTATCTGGCCGATAGCTTAGGCGAAATGATGTTGTGGTACGCCGTAGCGAATATCGCTTTTGTCGGCGGCAGCTTGGTACCTTTCGGCGGGCATAATATCCTGGAACCTGCCGCCTTAAAAAAACCGATTATTTCCGGACAAAATTTCGCTAATTTAGAATCGATGTTTGCACCTTTTATTGAACAAAATGCAATCAAATTAGTGAAAGACTCCGAAGCCTTAGCCGGCACTTTGGAAGAACTGCTTTCAGATCAGTCGTCGGCCAAACAGATGGCGGATCAAGCCCACTACTGTTTTAGCCAACAGAGCGGAGCATTAGCAAAGACTTTGACGCTCATTAATGCTCTGTTTGAGAAATAGTCGACTAGGAAAAGACTTGCATCTCTTCCTAGAAAACCATCTCTGATTATCAATCTTCTTTCTCGATAATAATTTTGCGATGCGGGAATGGAATCTCGATATTCGCCTCATCCAACGCTTTTTTAATCTGTTCCGGTACGGAATAAAGCACTTCAAAATAATGCTCACCCTCGCAGAATGGACGCACCAAAAAATCGACCGAGCTGTCATTCAACGTTTCCACCTCAACAAACGGAGCCGGCTCTTTGAGGATATGCGGATGCGCGTCCAAAACCGAATTGATTACCTGACGAACCGCAGCGGTATCTTCTTTATAAGCCACCCCAAAATGCATATCCACTCCACGAATCTGATGATGTGAGTGATTGATAATCTGCTCGCCCCAAATCTGACTGTTCGGAATAATAATCTGTTGATTGTCGAACGTCTGTAACACGGTCGTAAACAAGTCAATTTCTTTGACGTTGCCGAACCGGCCTGCCGCATCAATAAAGTCGCCCACCTTATAAGGGCGGAAAATCAACAGCATGACTCCAGCCGCTAAATTGGAAAGCGTTCCCTGCAACGCCAAACCAACCGCCAGACCGGCCGCACCCAACAAAGCGATAATCGATGCCGTTTGTACACCGAACTGATTTAATACCGCAATCCCGACAAAGGCGAGAATAATATACTTCGCAACACTGCCCAAAAATCGGAATAGCGTGTCATCCAAGTTTTCATAGCGTGCGCCAGTATTGCAGATCATCTTGTTAACTTTACTTGCGATAAAAAGCCCGACAACCAAAATCAGGATAGCCAACAACACACTCGATGCACCGGATATAACCAAATTCCAGTAGTAACTCATATCAATATCATTCATAAAATCTTGCATGGTTTCCTCCATCAAAAAGAATAAAAATTCCAGCCATTTAAATTAATAAGTAATTATCCAACCACTATAACATTTCAAGCTTATTCCGAATACAAAAAACCCCGCAAAAGCGGGGTTCATTGATTGGCATTAAATCTTAGTGCTTCTCATAAGCTTTGTGAGACAGATACAACGCTGCTGCCACCAACATGATCGCTAAAGAGTAATACAACAATTCCAGCGGACCGGTCGGCTTCAAGAAGATCGCCTGTTCAAAGAACATAACAATCAAGATCATCAAGATTACTTTTGCCAGCTTATCTTTCAGGTCATCCAAAGAGTTGATCATTAAAATCTTGCTCGCTGAATTTTTGCCTTCTGCCGCATCAATCGGCGAAATAAACAGTTCATACAAACCTAAAGAGAAAATCAGCATCACAGTACCCAGCAAGAAACCGTCAACCGAGCTAACAACGTGCGCGACCGTCATCGCTTTCAACTCCATTCGGTCGGCATCGTTTAACTCATGATAGTGCCCCAAATGCGCAATCGTGTAGTAGACATCTACCGCCGTCACATAAAAAATACCGATCGCCATAATCAAACTGGCAATAACCGCCAATAGAACAATGAAACGGCTGTTCCATAATAGGCCTTCAAAATAACGTTCCAAAGCACCTTGCTGTTGCGGATTTTTTAATGGCTCTTTATTAGCTTCACTCATCAGCTTAATCCTTTGCTAATTCTTCAATCGTAAAATTATTATTCGTATAGATACACAGTTCTGCTGCCACAGTCAGTCCTTTTTCAACGACATCACGAGCCGGCAGATCGGTATTTTCCATTAAAGCTTGCGCCGCCGCGTGCGCATAATTCCCGCCGGAACCGA
This sequence comes from Thiomicrorhabdus sp., assembly GCA_963677355.2. Classification (GTDB taxonomy): domain Bacteria; phylum Pseudomonadota; class Gammaproteobacteria; order Thiomicrospirales; family Thiomicrospiraceae; genus Thiomicrorhabdus. The sequence continues at coordinate 155,137 of CAXXXQ010000001.1, forward strand.
TGGCGATAAAATCGTGTTGCGGTTCAATGACATCTCCGGTTCCGGAAATCAGCAGCATGTTATCGACATCGGCAACCAGCATCATCGCTTCCAGCTTACGTAAAGCTCGATCGGTACGCCAGTCTTTAGCCATCTCTACCGCGGCGCGCATCAGTTGACCGTTATGGGTTTGCAAACGACCTTCAAAGCGTTCAAAAAGCGTGAAGGCGTCCGCCGTCGCTCCGGCAAAGCCGGCTATCACTTTTCCGTTATACAGGGTTCTCACCTTACGGGCGTTACCCTTCATCACGACATGACCCAGCGTTACCTGACCGTCGCCACCGATCACCATCTTACCATCGCGTTTGGCGCATAAAATCGTAGTTCCGTGAAAAGACATAAGCATCCTTGTTAATTCATAATTTCGCTTATTTTAAAGGAATTAAGCTTGAATAAGGCAGAAAATCCTCTGTCAAAAATTGAAAGAAGTCGATTACAACTGCTGATAAATATTATTTGGATTTTTTAGCTCTTGGATGGGCTTGATCGTAGACTTGAGCCAAATGTTGTAGATCCAACTTAGTGTAGATTTGAGTAGTGGATAAGTTAGCGTGACCGAGAATCTCTTGCACCGCCCGTAAATCACCGCTCGACTCCAAGACGTGAGTCGCACACGCATGACGCAGACGGTGCGGCGACATTTTGGTTGGCAGACCCGCCAAAATGGTTCGCTTGTCCAATTGATTTTGAATAGAGCGCACACTTAGACGATTGCCTCTTTGATTGACAAAAACGGCCTGTTCATCCTCTTTGGCGTAATCGGCGCGAACCGCCAACCAATTCTGCAACGCTTCGGCCGCTTTTCTTCCCACGGGAGCCAAACGCTCTTTCTGCCCCTTACCCAATACACGAACCCAGCCGGATTGAAATTCATCTAACCCGGGCGAAAGATCAAGTTCGGCACACTCGGATACACGCAACCCTGCCGAATAAAGTAATTCAAACATCGCTTGATCTCGAATGTCCTGCCAAGTCTTGAGTGGCACTTCCAACAGGCGCTGCATCCAATCGACATCAACGCTTTTCGGTAAAGGCTGCGGTTGCTTAGGCGCCTTGATTCCTTTGGCCGGATTTTTATGAAGCAGATTTTTTTCAATCAGGTAATCGTAAAAAGTTCGCAATGCCGACAATTGCCGGGCAAGAGTACGCGCGCTGATCCCGTTTTGCACGCGGTAAGCCAAAAATGCTTTAATGCTTTGCGAATCAATCGCGCTCCAATCCTGGAAAGAATCGATTCGCTTGCGTAAAGCCGCTTGCTCTTCCTCTTTGGAGTCTTTAACCTCTTCATCCGAATCACCTCTCAAATCATCCGCCAAGTAAAAACCGAGAAAATCCTCAATATCACGCTGATAATTTTTTACCGTATGCGGAGACTTGTTCTGCACTTGCAGGTTTTTGAAAAACGATTCCAGAAGTCCGCTATACATAACAATTAAGACTTAAACAGATGATTAAGGCGAGCACTGACCAGTTCAGCCATCATCGCTAAAAAGTAGGTGCCTAAATCGGGATGGAAACGATCCGTTTTACTGCCCAGCGCCAGTACGCCCCAGACGCGGTTACTGCTCTCGTCACCCAATGGCAATAAACAGATGGACTGCATGGGTTCATGGGTTTGAAACAATCCTTTTTGCCAATCGTTTTCCACCAATCCACAAACCGGCTTACCGAAACTCAAAGTCGATTTCATCGCATTCGACCAACTCTGGCTAACACCAAGCTGACTCAAACCATGCAGACTGGTTGACGGCACATCCCAAGAGAGCATGGCGATCTGATCGACCAAAAATTCGTTTTTCATCTGTTCATAGATGCAATCCACCGCAGCCTGTTCGCTCTGTGTTGCCACCATCGCTCTAGTGAAAGCTTGAACCTTATGGAAAAGTTGGCCGTTTTCCCCGGCAATATCCACCATGGTATCGACTTCAATCTGTAGCGATTCCTTTTGCTCGCGCAATTGATGCACCTGACGTTCCAACAGAGAAACGGCCTGCCCGGTTTTCGGATGCGGAATACTCAGGGAATCCAATAAATTGGGAAAAACATGAAAAAATTTCGGGTTTCGGCTCAAATAATCAGCAACCTCTTCTGCGGAAACGCTGGTTTGACTTAACGGACCGGTCACGGCTGATGAACTCATAGGTTTATTTCCCCTTCAAATACAGTAATGGCCGGACCGGTCATCCAAACCGGCGAATGCTCGTTTCCGTCCCAGCGAATAATCAAGTCTCCGCCCGGCAAACTGACCGTCACTTCATCGCCAACCTGTTTCCAGCTACGCAAGACCACCATAGCCGCGCAGGCGCCGGTTCCGCAAGCTAATGTTTCAGCCGCTCCGCGTTCGTAAACGCGCAAACGAATATGGCTCTTATCCACTTTTTGAGCGAAACCGACGTTGACCCGTTCCGGAAAACGTTCATGAGACTCCACCGCCGCGCCGAACTTCTCAACCGGGGCCTTGTCGATATTATCTACCGCTAACACCGCGTGCGGATTACCCATCGATACCGCACCAATCAACAAAGTTTCGCCCAGCACCTGCAAAGCATATTCGGATTCTTTCTCATCAGCCTGAAACGGCAAACTTGCTGGTTCAAAGTTAGGTTTGCCCATATTCACTCTTACCAGACCGTCGGATTCGATATACAACACAATCACGCCGGAAGCCGTCTCAACCACGATTTCGGTTTTATCCGTCAAGCCTTTATCAAAAACAAAACGGGCAAAACAGCGAGCACCGTTACCGCACTGCTGCACCTCCGAACCGTCGGCATTGAAGATGCGGTAGCGAAAGTCGACCCCTTCCTGAGTCGCTTGTTCGACCACCAACAACTGATCGAATCCGATTCCGAAATGGCGATCGGCCCAACCCTGCACCTGATCGACACTAAAGGTGATATCCTGATTAATTGCGTCCACCACCATAAAATCGTTGCCTAAGCCCTGCATTTTGGTGAACTTTAGAACTGAATGGCTTGACATGTTTTCCCTTAATTTCTGCATTTAAAACGTATTTGCAGGAATTTATCACGCCAGCCGGCTATTGGCAATTCTCGCGACATCTTTACACTGACTGCAAAGCAGCCAAACAGGCATTTTTTACAGGCCTTTCCTATCGCTTTTCCTTTATAATGAGCTGATTATTTGTACACAAAATTCAAGGACCTTTTTGAACATGATGACACCGAAAGAGATCGTTAATAGCTTAGACACCCATATTGTCGGACAAGCCGAAGCGAAACGTGCGGTCGCCATAGCACTCCGCAACCGTTGGCGTCGCAGTCAACTTGCGGAAGAGCTACGAGGAGAAGTCACTCCAAAAAACATCCTGATGATCGGGCCGACCGGGGTAGGTAAAACCGAAATCGCCCGCCGTCTCGCCAAGCTGGCCGACGCGCCTTTTCTGAAAATTGAAGCCACCAAATTTACCGAGGTCGGTTATGTCGGCCGCGATGTGGATTCGATCATCCGTGACTTAGCGGAAAGCGCCGTCAAAATGACACGTGAAAACGCCATGAAAAAGGTGCAACGTCAAGCAGAAGACAAAGCCGAAGAACGCATTCTGGATATTTTGCTGCCGCCTGCCCGCGGTCGTGAAGAAGAGAGTCATGACAATATGGCGGAAACCCGCCAAAAATTCCGCAAACGTTTGCGCGAAGGCGATCTGGACGACAAAGAGATTGAAATCGATCTGACTGCTGCCCCTTCTCACGTTGAAATTCTCGGAGCACCGGGCATGGAAGAGATGACCCAGCAACTGCAAGGCCTGTTTGAAGGCATGGGACAGGGTAAAAAAGAGAAACGCAAACTGCCGATCAAAAAAGCGTTGAAAGCGCTGATTGACGAAGAAGCGTCTCGCCTAGTCAACGAAGACGAAATCAAACTGCAGGCGATCGAGAATGTTGAACAGAACGGTATCGTCTTTATCGATGAAATCGATAAGGTCGCTAAACGTCAGGATGCCGGCGGCGGTGATGTCTCGCGCGAAGGTGTGCAGCGCGACCTGCTGCCGTTGATTGAAGGCAGCACTATTTCCACCAAATACGGCATGATCAAAACCGACCATATCCTGTTTATTGCTTCGGGCGCCTTCCATTTAGCCAAACCGTCCGATTTGATTCCGGAATTGCAAGGCCGCTTGCCGATCCGTGTTGAACTGGAGTCACTGCGAGTCGAGGACTTTGTGCGCATTTTGACCGAACCGAAAGCCGCTCTGACCAAACAGCAGATTGAGCTATTGAAAACCGAAGGAGTGGATATTGAATTCACCGAAGACGGCATTCAGCGTCTGGCGGAAATTGCCTATCAAGTTAACGAAAGTACCGAAAATATCGGAGCCCGTCGCTTGCATACGGTAATGGAACGCCTGCTGGAAGATGTCTCTTTCGAAGCGCCGACCATGCCGGGAGCCCGTATCATCGTTAACCAAGCGATGGTCGATGAACGTTTAGGCGAACTGGCAGTCGACCAGGATCTGTCGCAATATATCCTGTAAAACAAAGGGAAGCAGATGCCGCATCCGACCGATATCAAACTGCACCAGAAGTCGAAGTACCTTGAAGTCAGCTTCGATAGTGGAGAAACATTCGAGCTCAGTTGTGAGTTCTTGAGAGTGTACTCGCAATCGGCAGAAGTGACCGGGCACGGACCGGGGCAGGAAACCTTGCAACTGGATAAAGGCGACGTCAATATCGACGACATTACACCTGTCGGCAACTATGCGATTAAACTGCATTTTGACGACGGCCATGATACCGGACTCTATACTTGGGAACGCCTATATGATCTAGGCAAAAACAAGCAAGACTACTGGGTCGATTATTTACGCCGCGTAATGCGTGCCGGACACAGCCATCCGGATTTGGAAAAATTGAAAAAGCAAATACATAACCAAACCAACCACAGTTAATTTAATTGAAGAGACCAGCCATGAGTCAAAATAAAAGAACCATCGATTTTGGATTTTCAGAAGTCCCGCTAGAAGAGAAAGTCAAAAAGGTCAAAGGGGTATTTGACTCGGTGGCCGGCAACTATGACATTATGAACGATGTCATGTCGATGGGTATTCACCGGCTTTGGAAACGCAAAACCATTGAATTGAGCGGCGTACGCCCAGGGCATACCATATTGGATCTAGCTGGTGGAACCGGAGACTTAACCAAGGCTTTCGCCAAACGTGTCGGCGCAAACGGCAAGGTTGTCTTAGCCGATATTAACGAGAGCATGGTGCGTGTCGGACGTGACCGCCTGATCAATGAAGGCATTAGCGGCAATGTGGATTACACCATCACTAACGCCGAGGCTTTAGGTTTTCCGGATAACACTTTTGACATCGCCACCATCGCATTTGGTTTACGCAACGTCACCAATAAAGACAAAGCCCTTGAAGAACTCTATCGAGTATTAAAACCGGGCGGCCAACTCATGGTCTTGGAATTTTCCAAAGTCACCCAGCCGATGCTGGCTAAACTATACGACTTCTACTCCTTCAACATCCTGCCGAAAATGGGCAAATTCATTGCCGACGATGAAGCGAGCTACCAGTATCTAGCCGAATCTATCCGCATGCATCCGGATCAAGAAACCCTTAAACAGATGATGCTAAATGCCGGTTTCGACAAAGCGGAATATATTAATATGAATGAAGGCATTGTCGCTCTGCATCGTGGCTGGAAATACTAAATGCGATCGCATAAACCGTAAAAGTTTCACAGCACGTTGATTTAAAAAAGAAATAGAAAAATGGATAAAGCGCCCAATATATTGAACATCAGTTTTTCCAAAGCCTTGGAATCGGCAATCAATGCGGCCATCCGTCTGGATGACATACAGGGACAAGGTTTTGACGCTTTAGATAGCAAAGTAATCGGACTGCAGATATCGCCGTTTAATGAGTCACTCTATTGTTTGATCAACCGTCGTGAAGTTGCCTTGCAGCATATGCTGGCCGGACATCCTGATAGCACGCTCAAATTGGATATCACGGCTCTGCTCGGTTTACCACTGGGCGAGTGTTTGCAAGCCGAAGTAACTGACGGTGATCGTGAAACCGGACAAGCCTTTATTGACGCGCTGAACCAGCTGGAAGTCGATTGGGAAGAACACCTCTCCCATTACACCGGTGACCTGGTCGCTTTTAAAATTGGCCACGGAGTGCGCGCCATACTGGAACGCAAACAGCAAACCAAAGCCTATGCAGGAGAAACGCTCAAAGAGTATCTACAGTTTGAGATCAACACCCTACCTGCAAAACACCAGGTTGAGCACTTTATCAAGAATGTGCAACAACTTGAACAACAGGTTGATGACATCGCTGGCAGAATCGCCAACCTATCTGACAAAGCAGACAACTGATAAGACGCAAAGCCGCGTTCACTAGAAACAAAGACGATTTATGAAACTACTTAAAAAATTCCTCCGCCTTATCAAAATCAACCGGGTGCTGACTCATTACCAAATCGACAAACTCATTCTTGCAGACAGCAAATATGCTTGGCTGATTTTTCTCAACGCCCTGCTACCTTGGAACTGGAGCCGTCGCTCAAATGCTTCACGTGGAGAACGTATCCGTCTGGCACTTGAGGAATTAGGACCGATCTTTATCAAGCTCGGCCAAGCGCTTTCTACTCGTAAAGACCTTCTGCCTTACGACATCTCTGTCGAATTGGCTAAACTTCAGGATGACTGCCCGCCCTTTGATGAAAAACATTCACAGCAAATGATCGAACAAGGTTTGGGCAAACCGGTCGAAGAAGCTTTTGCCTCCTTCAATCCGGTACCGATCGCTTCCGCTTCCATTGCTCAAGTCCACGAAGCCACTTTGCATACTGGAACGGAAGTCGTGGTCAAAGTCGTGCGTCCGGACATTAAGCCGGTTATTCAACAGGATGTCTCGATCATGTTCAGTTTGGCGAAACTGATTGAAGCCGCAGTCAAGATAGCCAAACGCCTGCACCCTGTCGAAGTGGTAGCCGAATTCGAAAAAACCATTCTTGATGAACTGGATATGATGCGAGAAGCCGCCAATGCCGGCCAATTGAAACGCAATTTTGACGGTTCGGATTTGCTCTATGTTCCGGAAGTTTACTGGGATCTAACCTCGGAAAGCGTCATGACCATGGAGCGTATTCGCGGTATTCGTATCAGTGAAGTCGATCAACTGATTGAAGCGGGCATTGATCTGACGGATCTAAGTGCCAAAGGCGTGATTATCTTCTTCACACAAGTTTTCAAACACAACTTCTTCCATGCGGATATGCATCCGGGCAATATCTTTGTACTTCCGGACGGTCGCTATGCGGCGATCGATTTCGGAATTATGGGCACCCTGACACCGGAAGACCAGCGCTATCTGGCAGAAAACTTTCTGGCCTTCTTCAACCGCGATTATCTGCGCGTTTCCGAATTGCATATTGAATCGGAATGGGTGCCGAGAGACACACGGGTCAATGAACTGGAATCCGCCATCCGCTCGGTATGTGAACCGATTTGGGATCGTCCTTTGAAAGATATTTCATTCGGTCTATTATTGATGCGTCTATTCCAAACGGCGCGCCGTTTCGGCATGGAAGTTCAACCACAGCTGGTACTGCTACAGAAAACCTTGTTGAACATTGAAGGACTCGGACGTCAACTGGACGACGAGCTCGACCTATGGGATACCGCCAAACCGTTTCTTGAAGACTGGATGCAAGAGCGTGTCGGCCCGAAAGGCATGGCGAAAAAAATTAAGAACAATCTGCCGTTTTGGATGGAACAAGCACCGGAAATTCCCGGTCTACTCTACAGCAGTTTGCACAAATTATCGCATCAAGGCTTGAGTATCCAATCGGAACAGATTGAACGCCTTGAAGCTCGAATCAATGAACAAAATAGACAGCAGAAACAAAGAGCAATCGGTTTTGTTTTGATTTTATTCGGTCTACTTTTGCCGATCGAATCGGATTATCAAAACTGGATACAAATCGGGCTCTTAGTTGTCGGCGGTTTATTCCTAATCAAAAAGTGATCTGATAAAAAGGATTCCCAAATGAAAAAGCTGATATTCCTTGCTTTTCTGTTCTCCCTACTGAGCGCTTGTGCCAGCCCCTACCCACTAGGCATGAATGAAGAGCAATGGAACAAGCTTTCGCCGCAAGAACGCCAACAGCTTTTACTTGAACAACAAAAATACCGAGAAGAACAGCGTCTGGCACAAATTCAAGCCGATGCACGTGCCAGAGAGTTACGCCACAAGGAAGAGATGGCCGAGAAAAAGCGCCTGGAAGCGTTGTACAACAATCCGGCAAACGGCAATATTGTGATGGTCAATATTCTTGGCGGAGAGTACCTGCACGGCAAGCAAGTCGAATACATTCGTGAAGAAAGCTATCAATTGGCTCGTGGGGAAATCAAAAAAATAGATCTAATCCTTGAAAACAAAAAGAAACATTACTATTCAACCGAAACCGCGTATTTAAAATACGCCATGAACGGAAACGCAGTCTATCTCTATTTAGAAGACCCTAAATACCGCCACAACCTGAGCCAACGTATCGCCTTGTTGCGTGACGGCCACTGGAACTGCGGTAGCCATTATCAAAAAGGCCTAAACACCTCTTACGAGAAACTAAAGCGAATGAAGTTTTTCGTTAAAGAGAGTGCCGGGCATTGCAGACATTCCGGTCACCCGGAAGTGCCGCGTAAAATTTACCGCTAATTTATAGGAGTTGGTCATGAAAATCATCTATCAATCGGTACTGTTAAGCTTATCTTTATTTATGCTGACTGCCGCTCCCACCGCTAAAGCGGGAGAAATCTTGCCATTGGCCGTTGACCTACAGAAAACCGCCAATACCGCAGCCAAACACAATATTCCGGTGGTGATTTTCTATACCGCTACCTGGTGTAATTACTGCAAAAAACTGGAAGAGAACATTCTGCATCCATTGTTGGAAACCACCAATATAGAAGACTATGCGGAATTCCGTCAGGTTGTTCTGGATAAGGCGCATTGGATGATGAAAGACTTTGACGGCACCAACTTGGAAATGAAAACTTACGGTCCGAAACAAGGTGTCAAAGTTGCGCCTACGACATTGGTTTACAACAGCCAAGGAGAGATCATTGCCGAACCGATTTTAGGCCTGACACTGGAAGAGTTCTATCCAGGCAACTTGGAAAAAGCGATTAACCAGGGATTGAAAGCGCTGGGTAATGAAAAACGCATCGACATCTATAAAATGGTTAAAGAAAGCAAAGTTGCTTACTAAATCACTTTCTCAGCCTTGGCTCGCTTAACAGCGGCAAGGCCAGCTCGATATTTTTATCCTTGTCCAAATCTCGGATCAACAGATCATAAGAAGCGGTCGGTTTTACATCAACAATGACAGAACGCGGATTGGGTAATGGACTCAGCATCTTAAAACCATACTGCTGCATGACTTTTTGCAGATGTTGCTTTCGATAGACTCTGATAATAAACGTGCCGGTAATCACCGCATTATGTCCGCTCTGCTTATTGAGTAGTACCGGCATAAATTCTATCGTTTTGCCGTCAATTTGTTTTTGCAAAGGCGCACATTGCTCTTTACCGATCCATGCCTGCTCGCTCTGATAAATAAACCATGCTCCGTGAGACTCCAAGAACTGCAAATGCCAACCACCCGGTATTAATTCTGGCTTAACCATAGAAGCCATGCGCAGCGGTTTCTGCTCGTACTCCTGATTACCGGCCATCTGCGCGACAAGCTGGCAAGGTTCGGAAAATGCAAACACATTCAAGCTAAATGCAGCCAGTGTTAAGCTCAGTAAGACTCTTTTTTTCACACAATTCCTTCTTCGGCATTCATTATTCGATCAAAACTGACATTCAACCACAGACTTCCCGTTAAACCTTGATCAACTCGTCATAGGCTTTGGAGAAATCAAAATTCTCAATATAACTCGATAACTGCAAATATTGCTGACGAGAGACATGCTGGGCGACCAAAGCCTGATTTTCCTGCCAAACCGTAAATGCCTCTCCGTCAAAGTCTTCCAAGAGTTTCAACAACCGTTGTTTAATTTCCAGCCATTGTTCAGATGTTAAATCCGCTTCACCACTGGCAGGAGAAGACTCTGCCACTTGCTTACAAACCTGCTTGACCGAATCGATCAGCGACCGATAACGAATCTGCTGCTCCTCGGTAACCCGGAGATTTTGCAAATTTTCACAGGAAGCCAACTGCATCTCAAGTTGGCCAAACATTGTCGATACTTCCGGCAATCCAACCGTATCACTCAACCCTTTCAGGCTGTGTGCCAGACGTTCAGCTTCGTCATATGCAGCCGCCGCCATCAGCTCGTTTAATTGCGTCGCCCCATCGGCATAGTCTCTAACAAAATCACACAACGCCTTCTCAAGCAGCCCATCGACCGAACCTAAGGCCATATTGGCACGTTCAAAATTAAAACCTTCAATTTGCCGTAAACGCTGTTCCAGCAAAGAAGAAGAGTCTCCTTTTTGGCCGTTGTGTTTTTCTTCAACCCTCTGTTTGACATTAAGAATAGAGTGGATCAACGCATAAAGTTTTTCCGGGATAATCGGCTTAGAGATATGTTCATTCATCCCCGCCTGCAAACAGCGGTTTCTTTCTTCATCAAACGCATGCGCGGTCATAGCAACAATCGGAAGCTCGGCAAAACTCGGGAGCTTACGTATTCGCTTAGTGGTTTCAATCCCGTCCAAAACCGGCATTTGAATATCCATCAACACCAAATCATAACGCTCTTCGGTTTCGGCCAAAGCTCGAATCGCCTGTTCGCCGTTACTAGCGATCTGAATATCCGCTCTAGTCGGCAGCAGCAATTCTTTGGCGATCTGCTGATTCAATAAATTGTCTTCTACCAATAAAACCCGTTTGCCGGACAAATCCGGCGGCAGCGAAGAATCCGTATCGACACGTGGACGCACTTCCTCCTGCTCAAGGCCTAATAACACTTCCAAATCTCTAGGTGGAATCGGTTTTGGCAGACAATGTTCGATGCGATGTTTGAAAGCCAACTCTTGCAAGTTGTTCCAGTCAAAAAAGGAGATCAAAACGCAACGCGATGCCAACTGAGGATATTTTCCCCTGATAGCTTCTATCAGTTCGATTCCGTCCATTTCCGGCATGACCATATCGACAAAAATCCAATCCGGTACTGCCTGCTGTTCCAAAAAGGCAAACGCTTGCTTGGCACTGTTGACAACCTTACCTTGCACACCAAACAGTTTCAACTGGGTCTTGACCTGCTCGCCGGCTTCCGGCAAATCATCCACGATTAACGCCGTCTGCAACTCAAAATGACTGCAAAGGTTATTATCGGACAGGTTTTCATCCACATTTAACGGCAACACCAATTCAAAAACACTGCCCTCTCCCAAGCTGCTTGTCACCGTCAAATCACCGCCCATGGCTCGCGCCAGATTTCTGGAAATTGCCAGACCTAACCCCGTACCGCCGTATTTACGAGTTGTCGAAGCGTCAGCCTGAGTAAACTCTTTGAAAAGTTTACCCATCTGCGCTTCACTGAGCCCTATTCCGGTATCTGTCACCTTGAAGGATACATTCCATTGAGCTGAACCGGATTCAACCAAGCCGATATTTAATTTGATAAAACCGAATTCGGTAAATTTAACCGCGTTACTCAACAGGTTAATCAGAATCTGCACAATTCGAACCGGGTCTCCGGTCAAATCAGGTTGACAGCGGCTAATCAAGTTATGCTCCCAAAAAACCAAAATTTCCAGATTCTTGATTTCCGCCAAATGATGAACCGGCAAAATGGAATCTTCTACGATCTGCTCAATGATCAAGGAAGTATTTTCCACTTCCAAATTTCCCGATTCAATCTTGGAAAAATCCAACACGTCATTAATAATGCGCAGTAAGGATTCGGCGGAACGGTGAACTTTTTCTATATAGTCTTGTTGCTGAGCATCCAATTCGGTTTGTAACGCGAGATGAGTCATGCCGATAATGGCATTCATCGGCGTGCGAATTTCATGGCTCATATTGGCTAAAAAGTTCGCTTTGGTTTGTGCGGCAATTTCCGCTTGCTCTCGCGCTTCATGCAAACGGTTAACCAGACGTTCTTGTTCTTGAGCTTGGCGTAAACTGCTGATCAAAACCCCACAAGTACTGTGGAACGGTTCCAAAAATTCCGCCATCGCTTCGGTATAGCCGCCTGCACGATTGGCTATACCGTAAACTCCGACAATTTCTTTGCCTTGGAAAATCGGCACGCCCATATAACGCAATAAATCGGGGTGTCCAGGCGGAGTATGTCCGCCGCGCGGATCATTCGGTACATCGTTACTGATGACAATTTCTTCTTCATACATCACGCTGCCGATCATGGTCTCGGCACTACAGAGTGTCATATTCTGACTACGGAGTTTCTTAAACAACTCTTCCGATTTTTTATCCCAGGATATATTGGTCAAGGCATGCAGTTTCAGGCAGCGTTTGCCATCTTCTTCAAAGAGTACCTCGCCAATGAAACCGTATTCACTTTCGGTGATATTCAGCAAAGAGCGCAATAGATCATCCCAGATATTATTCTGATCATCAAAGTCGGCCACAAATTCTTCGGTTGCCTTTTTCAAGGCGGCCAAAAGCTGACTTCTCAGCTCGGTTTCGCTGCGTGCTTTTTCTAGGTCGGACATATCGGTCACAAAACCGATAAACTGCGTCTCTTTTCCGGTTTCGATTCGACTGATTGCCAAATGCACCGGAAACACTTCCCCATTGCTTTTTTGAGCTTCCACCTCACGGCCGGTACCGATAATTCGATTTTCTCCGGTCATCATCTGGTGCTTGATATAACCGTCATGCTGTTTGGCAATATCACTCGCCATCAGCACTTTAACGTTTTCGCCAAGCAGCTCTTCTTCGCCATAATCGAACATTTGCAGCGCCGCAGGGTTAACCCGCTGGATAATTCCTTTGGAGTTAATCTGAATAATCCCCAATGCCGCCGTTTCCAAAATGGCGTCTTTTTCCCGCAGCGGATCAAATACCTCTTTGCGGGTTTTTAACACCACCCAAATAACCAAATAAAGCACAAGAATTACGGAAATCAAGATCAATGCGAATAACCAAACATTTCTTTCATACTGCTCGCCATACTTGCCGATCATCCCTGCAAAAATCAATTCCAGAGTTCGATCCATGCTCAACATCATCGGTTTACCGTAACTGTCACCGAAAGGCTTATCGGTAATGACCGGAACCTTCTCTTCCGTCACCGGAACAATCACCTCTTTTGCCAGCTTCTGGAAATTATCGAAATCGGCATGAATACCGTTGACCAAATTGTGATTATAGAGCTGTTCGTAATTCGTCAAATATTGCTGGATCTCTTGCTGCTGAATTTTGACTAACTGATAGACCGTATTCAGCTCGTGCAAATATTCCTCGTCACCGGTCGCCTGGAATAAACGTAATACTAGAAATAGTCGATGCTGTGAATTACGCCAATCGAAATAGAGAGCAAACAATCCCATCTTAGTGGTCAAATGCAGATCAACAATCGGCGTTTTATAAAACAGGCTGTTTAGCGAAGTAGCCAATTCATCCTGAATTTGGCTCAGATAACGCTGAGAATCCCTTAGAGCCCGATGGCAATCATCAGCATCAGCACAATCGGACAGCAGGTTCCGTGTTTCTTGAAAATGCTGCATATATTGGATGAGATTATCTTTAGAGCTTTTGAAATCTCGCAAATAAACGGATTGTAAATGGCGGGCAAAAACATCATCAGTCTGCTTAACCAATGCATCAATTTGTTGAAGATTTTCCGATCGCTGGGCACGAATATAAATTACACGTCTTTGAGCTTCAAAAGAGAGGTAATGGTTGAACTCTATCAGGGAATGGGTACTTTCAAGTTTATTCAGATACTCTTTTTGCTGCCAAATCCACTGAATGGCCAACAGAGTAAAAAGCAGAGAAATGATCGACGTTAAAATCAGGATTAAATTTAACTTGCTCGCGACCTTGCTTTTGATCTGCTTCATGAATGTTTGCCTTGTGGTTATCGGAAATGGAGTGGATTATTAATCTTTCAAACGCTCGGAAACTTCATCCACTAAAGCTTCGATTTCCATAAAGCAAGTCAAAAAATCAGGATCAAAATGAGAACCTCGTCCCTTTTCAAGAATTTCAAGCGCTTCCTGATGGGTAAAAGCCCGTTTATAAGGACGTTCCGAGCGCAAAGCGTCATAGACATCGACAATCGCCATCATACGCCCCGAGACCGGAATCTCTTCGCCCTGCAAAGCCTGCGGATAACCGCTGCCGTTCCACTTTTCATGATGGGTCAACGCGATTTCACTCGCCATGCTCAAGAATTCGCCATAGAGTCCCATGCTGTCTGATGCCGAATTTAAAATATCCACACCGCGCTGGGCATGGGTTTTCATAATTTCAAACTCGTCGTCCGTCAACTTTCCTGGCTTGAGAAGAATATCATCAGGGATGGTAATCTTACCGATATCGTGTAAAGGTGAACATTTATTGATTAGATTGATGTGATGCTCCGTCAATCCTAAATCGGGATAAGACTCCGAGACTTTTTTAGCTAATTCGGTAATGTAGTTTTGGGTACGCTTGATATGATTGCCGGTACACTCGTCTCTGAATTCAGCCAAAGAAATCATCACCGACAAGGTCGCGTCTTGCAGCCTGAAAATATCGGTCAGGCGTTTTTCCAATTCCGCTTCCAAGCGCTGATTTTTATCGGCGAGCATCTCTTGGTATTTCTGCAATTCAAGATGGTTATTGACACGGGCTTTTAAGGTGGTTGGATTGATTGGCTTGGCAATAAAATCGTTGCCGCCGACAGACAATGCCTGCTCTTCATCTTCCGGGCTGGTCTTGGCAGTAATGAAAATAATCGGTAAATGACGATGCTCCTGACTATTACGAATACGTCGGCAAACTTCATAGCCATCCATCTCCGGCATCATCACATCCAACAACACCAGATCGACTTTCTCTCTTTCCAATAAAGCCAGTGCATCCGCACCATTATTAATCAGCTTGACTCGATACAATGATTTAAGGTGCGAGTTCAACAGCATCAAGTTGGTTGGCGTATCATCTACACACAAAACAACCGGTTTAGGTTCGGCATCTACCACCATTAATAAAAATCTCCACCATCTCAGAGCCTAATATGAACAGAAATCATACCAAACCTCAACAATAAAGAGTAAAAGCTTTAGCCGCTTATTCGGCTTTTCTCGCTTACCTAGAGATTTAGAAGAAAACGCATACACAACAGACACAAAAAAACCCGTATTCAAATTCATGAATACGGGTTTCTAAAATATGGTGGCTACACCGGCCACAAATAAAACAGGCCAGCTAATCGATTTTACTGACATTTACACAGAAAAAAGAAAAATACCGTCCCTAATACCGACAACTTTAAGTTTACTAAAAACTAAATTTTAGCGGCCACAGAATCACACAATACATTTAGAAAACTAAACTTGGTAAACATGTTCTTACTATATAGTGATCATCTAAACATACTACTTAAACATGTTTAGGAAACTAAACTTAGTAAACATATTCTTACTATATAGTGATCATCTAAACATACTACTTAAACATGTTTAGGAAACTAAACTTAGTAAACATATTCTTACTATATAGTGATCATCTAAACATACTACTTAAACATGTTTAGAAAACTAAACTTAGTAAACATATTCTTACTATATAGTGATCATCTAAACATACTACTTAAACACGTTT
The DNA here is from genome assembly GCA_963677355.2 of Thiomicrorhabdus sp. Classification (GTDB taxonomy): domain Bacteria; phylum Pseudomonadota; class Gammaproteobacteria; order Thiomicrospirales; family Thiomicrospiraceae; genus Thiomicrorhabdus. The sequence goes on from CAXXXQ010000001.1 coordinate 170,946, forward strand.
AGAAAACTAAACTTAGTAAACATATTCTTACTATATAGTGATCATCTAAACATACTACTTAAACACGTTTAGAAAACTAAACTTAATAAACATATTCTTACTATATAGTGATCATCTAAACATACTACTTAAACACGTTTAGAAAACTAAACTTAGTAAACATATTCTTACTATATAGTGATCATCTAAACATACTACTTAAACACGTTTAGAAAACTAAACTTAATAAACATATTCTTACTATATAGTGATCATCTAAACATACTACTTAAACATGTTTAGAAAACTAAACTTAGTGAACATGTTCTTACCATATAGTGATCATCTAAATATACAGTTTAAATATATTTAGATTTTTGACTTTAACAAACACAATCTCAAAATATCTTTACAAAACTAAAAAATATAAACATAATAACCCTCAAAATGACAAGAACTTAAACCTTGAGGTATTGAATATGGCTTGGAATCCAGAAATCCCATATAACGAAATTCCCACACTGCCCATAGCGCAGGATATAGAAACAAAACCTATTCTAAAAAAAGTGACGTCAGCACGAACGGCGTTGGCACAGTTAAATCAATCTGCGAAACAAATGCCAAACCAATCCGTCCTAATAAATACCCTTCCCCTACTGGAAGCTCAGTCCTCTTCAGAAATTGAAAATATCGTAACTACGAAAGACAGTCTATTCCAATTTTCTGATAACTATAACAGCGCTGACCCAGCAACAAAAGAAGCTCTTAGATATAGAAAAGCTCTATTCAAAGGCTATACAAACATACATGAAAAACCGCTGACCACTAATACTGCTATTAAAATTTGTAGCACAATAAAAGATCAGGATATGAACATTAGGAAACTTCCCGGCACAGTTTTAGCAAATAGCAGAACAGGCGAAACAATTTATACGCCACCGGAAGGAGAAGCTGTCATACGAGAGTTACTATCCAACTGGGAAAGATTTATACACTCTGACATAGACCTTGATCCATTGATTAAATTAGCTATCTCACATTACCAATTCGAAGCTATTCACCCTTTTAGCGATGGAAATGGACGTACTGGAAGAGTAATAAACAGCTTGTTCTTATTACAAGAAAATTTAATTGATTTACCTATCTTATATCTTAGTAGATACATCATTGAACATAAGGACGACTATTACAAACTGTTATTATCCGTCACTAAAGACCAAAACTGGGAAGAATGGATTTTATTCATGCTAAATGCCGTAGAAGATACTTCTATTTGGACTCTTGAAAAAATAAATGCTCTTGATAAGTTAATGTTACACACAAAGCAATACATAAAAACTCAAATGCCAAAGCAATATAGCTATGAGCTTTTAGAAGTTCTTTTCAATCAACCTTATTGCAGAATACAAAACCTCATAGATGCGGAAATAGCTCAAAGACAAACAGCTTCAATCTACTTACAAGAACTGTGCAAGATAGGCGTTTTACAAGAAATTACAATGGGTAGAGATAAGCTATTTTTACATCCAAAGTTACTCAGGCTATTAACCCAAGAGTCTAATGAATTTATCACCTATGAGTAATAACAAAATCATTCATAAAAGCTCGGAAAATACCGAGCTTTTTTATACTTAGATTATTTTTTCACTCTATCAAGCCCAGTCCAGCTTCTAGAATGCGACCTAGTCGCAAGAACAGGGCTATTTAAGACAATTTTTTAGCGGTTCCACTTACCAAATCTCGAACTTTTCCTACTGTTAAATCCTTTTCAGAAGTATATTCTCCGGGAGGAATCTTATAGATATTCCCTCCATCAGGCGCAATTTCGTCCGATTAAACCGCTAATTTGAAGCTGCTTAAGCATCAATCATTACACCCATTAGCGATAAAGGTTGTAGCTGCCCCACAAACATAATCAATCATTCACTTTCTTCTCCCAATATTGACCCCCAGATTGAATACATTCGAGACCTCTTATGATTTTTCTTAAAAGGGCGTTTGTAATCAAATGGTACTTAATAGCGTCAGACATTGAATTTTAAATAGAATTTTTTGGAAAGGCTGCGAGCATAGTAGCAAAAAAATAAAAAACCCGTATTCAAATTCATGAATACGGGTTTCTAAAATATGGTGGCTACACCGAGATTCGAACTTGGGACCCCATCATTATGAGTGATGTGCTCTAACCAGCTGAGCTATGTAGCCAAAATGTGCGCGTATTATAGAACGCATATAAAAATTGTCAACATCAGACCGTCAGATTTTGACAATTTTTTTACAGGATCAGATTGTTAGTTTCTAAAAATGAATTTTGAATTTTTTAGCACCTAGAGTAAATGCTAGACAAGGCGGTTAAATGTAAGCCTACGATTAGTAGGTGTCCATTTAACAACGCAGTATAGTGTTTGCTCTAGGCGCTAAAAAACCAAAATTTTAGACATTGAAGCGGAAATGCATCACATCCCCGTCTTGAACGATATAGTCTTTCCCTTCTAGACGTTGCTTACCGGCCGCTTTAGCGCCGGCATCACCTTTGTATTCGATAAAGTCTTCATAGGCGGTGACTTCGGCACGGATAAAGCCTTTTTCAAAGTCAGTGTGGATCACTCCGGCAGCCTGTGGAGCGGTAGCGCCTTTTTTGACGGTCCAAGCACGTACTTCTTTAACACCGGCAGTGAAATAAGTTTGCAGGCCTAATAGCTCATAAGCCGCACGAATAACGCGGTTCAGCCCAGGCTCTTCCTGTCCCATCTCTTCCAGGAAATCCGCTTTATCTTCATCGTCCAATTCGGCGATTTCTGCTTCGATTGCGGCACAAACCGGAACGACGACGGCACCCTGTTCAACTGCTAAAGCCTCAACCTTATCCAGCAACGGATTATTTTCGAAACCGTCTTCATTAACGTTTGCGATGTACATCATCGGCTTGATGGTCAGTAACTGTAGATCACGCAACAGTAGTTTTTCATCGTCCGTCAATTCGACAAGACGAATCAACTTACCGTCTTTGATCTCTTCCAAAACACGCTCATACAGAGCTTGGCGAGTTTGCGCTTCTTTATTGCCGCTTTTACCCAATTTCGCCTGTTTTTGAGCATTTTTTTCAAGTGATTCAGAGTCGGCTAGCACCAATTCCATATTGATGATTTCAATATCTGAAATAGGGTCAACCTTACCGGCAACGTGAACAATATCGTCATTTTCAAAACAGCGTACCACTTGAACAATGGCATCTGTTTCACGAATATTTTGCAGGAACTGGTTACCAAGCCCTTCACCTTTTGAAGCCCCTTCAACCAGTCCTGCGATATCCATGAAATCGACCGTTGCCGATAGCGTACGTTCAGGTTTTACGATTTCAGCAAGCGCTGTTTCACGAGGATCTGGCACCGGAACCACACCGACGTTGGGTTCAATCGTACAGAAAGGATAGTTGGCAGATTCAATTCCTGCATTGGTCAACGCATTGAAAAGAGTGGATTTACCTACATTAGGCAGACCGACAATACCGCATTTAATTGCCATGCTGTGTTTCTCCTGAAATCGGAAGTTTTTTTGGAAAGGCGACGAGCGCTAAACAGCCTCGCACTAGTTTTTGGTATGCAACTCTTGCATCGCTTTCGCCAAGTCGCCTTTGACTAAATCTGGAATTACTTTGGTGGCTTGATAGCTCGCATCATCGATCATTTGGCGATCTGCTTTAGATGCATTCTTGAGCACATAATCGACCACCATATCTTTGTGTCCCGGATGACCGATACCCAATCTTAAGCGTAAAAAGTTTTTGCCTAAAGCCGCGATGGTATCTCTCAAACCGTTATGACCGCCATGACCGCCACCTTGCTTCAACTTAGCGCTGCCGGGAGGCAAATCAAGCTCATCATGCACAACTAGAATCGATTCAACCGGAATCTTATAAAACTTGGCTAAAGCCTGAATAGATTGACCGCTACGATTCATAAAGGTGGAAGGCTTCAACAGCCAGAAGTCCAAGCCATTGGATTGGACACGAGCCGCCAAACCTAGAAATTTGGTTTCTGGACGAAATTCTACACCGTACTGTCTAGCAACTTCGTCCACAAACCAAAAACCGGCGTTATGTCGGGTCTGCTCATATTTTTCGCCTGGATTCCCCAGACCAACAATAAGTTGAACAGATGACATAAACGCCGGCTCTCTTTGGTGATTAATCAGTTGTGAGTAAACTCAGCAACCATTAACCTTTACGCTTAGGCTTACCAATGTTTACAACCGCTTGGTCGTAGTCAGTGTTACCGTGAGTAAGTGCTGTAATAACAACACCTTCAGGTAGCGTAAGCTCAGAAAGACGCATACTTGTTCCAGCTTCCATACCAGAAACATCAACGTCGATTTTAGTCGGTAGATCTTTCGCAAGACAGCTAACTTCAACAGTCGCTTGTAGGAAAGACATTAGACCACCAAGCTTAACACCAGGTGATGAAGCTTTACCAACAAAGTTAAGAGGTACTTTCTTAACCAATTTGTTATCTGCACCAGCGCGCTGTAGATCGATGTGCGCAACTTCACCCGTTGCTGGATGACGCTGAACGTCTTTAACAACTACTGACTCTGCAGTTCCACCTTGAACGTCAACGTTCAAAATAGAGTTGAAAGTATCGTTGTTTTCGAAAGCTTTCTTAACGCTGTTAGCTGAGAAAGAAACAGATACTGCATCTTTTCCTGCGCCATAAATAATTGCTGGTACACGACCCGCATGACGAAGGCGGCGGCTCGCACCTTTCCCTTCTTCAGTACGGATTTCTGCTGTCCAATTTAGACTCATTTTTATTCTCCGAATAGCGCGATTCAATCATATTTAAGTGATTAATTTCTATGTATAAATCGCTAATTTTAATCGTCCCATGTTCGCGACCAAACACAGGGGAAGCGGGCATTATACTCAAACGTGGAGTTTTTTCCAGTTTTTTTACTAAAAAATAGACGCTATGCCGATGAAATCCTTATAAAACATCCATAAACATCCATAAACAAAAAAGCACCCAAGGGTCAGACCCATGAGTGCTTTTAGTCTCAAGCGTTCTATTTTCGACTAGTGGTTCATCAGTGCCGTAACAGATTCTTCCGAGTTGACGCGGCGAATGGTTTCGCCCAGCATTTCCGCAATCGAAACGCGACGAATACGTTCGCAGTTGCGCGCATCTTCGCTTTCCGGAATCGAATCGGTTACCACCAACTCTTTCAAAACGGAAGATTCGATGTTCTCAACCGCCGGACCGGACAGTACCGCATGGACAACATAAGCCGAAACACTGTTCGCACCACGCTCCATCAGAGCAGAGGCTGCTTTACACAAAGTACCGGCCGTATCGACCATGTCGTCGATAATAATGCAGTCACGCCCTTCGATATCACCGATGATATTCATCACCTGAGCGACATTCGCTTTCGGACGACGCTTATCGATGATCGCCATATCCGCATCAATCGCTTTAGCAACCGCTCGCGCACGAACCACACCACCCATATCCGGAGAGACAATGGTGACGTTTTCTAAATCGTAGTTCTTCTGCATATCTTCGACCAACAGAGGAGAACCGTAGATATTATCAACAGGAATATCGAAGAAACCTTGAATCTGATCGGAGTGCAAATCAACCGTAACCACACGGTTAGCACCCGCCGCAGTAATCATATCAGCAGACAAACGAGCCGTAATCGGCACACGTGCAGAATAAGGGCGACGATCTTGGCGTGCAAAACCGTAATAAGGAATAACCGCTGTAATTCGCCCGGCAGAAGCACGCTTAAGCGCATCGATCATCACCAGCATTTCCATCAAATTGACGGCTGGCTCAGGCGTACAAGTCGGTTGTAGTACATAGACATCTTGACCACGAACGGATTCTTTAATCTCGACCATGATTTCGCCATCACTAAAACGGCCTACGTCAGCTTTTCCTAGGGGGATATCTAAATATTGAGAGATATTCTCGGCGAGATTGACATTTGCGTTACCAGCAAAAATCATTACATTTTTTTTAGCCATTTAAGGCGCTCCTGTTCGAGGAAAAAATGACTTGAGAATTCGGTAGGATATTGGCAGGACTGGCAGGATTCGAACCTGCGGTACACTGGATCAAAACCAGATGCCTTACCACTTGGCCACAGTCCTTTAATATCGGTGTCGTTAAAGACAGGTGCGTATTATCCATTTATTTTTTCGAAGTTCAAGCAAAAAACGTAAAGTTTGTAAAAAAAATTAAATATTACGTTCACTAGCGAGTACCGCCTCTCTCTAAGTCTTTGATTATGTTTTCTACTTTTGGATTATCTTTAAATTCTTGTCTATATTCCTGCCACAAAGCACGCGCTTTTTCGTGCTCTCCTTTAACCCAATACACCTCGATTAAATGAGCGAACACTTCGTCGTCTTTCGAGCCATCGAACGCTTTTTGCAAATAGTCCAGAGCTAGATCATAGCTACCGACCCGGAAATAGTACCAACCCATACTGTCCATAATAAAATAACTATCCGGTTCGATTTCCAGCGCCTTTTTCAAAAAAACAAATGCCGTATCCAACTTAATATTTCGTTCGACATAATAATATCCCAAGGCATTCAACACTTCGCTGTCACGGCCGTCAATCTTTAAGGCTTTCAGCAAAACCGTCTCGTAATCGGAAAACTCTTCAAGCTTATAAAACAACAGGGATTCGGCTTTCAAAATGGCGACACTGTTCGGTTCAATCGAAAGCGCCTGATTGTAGATTTCAATCGCTTTCCGATAATCGTCTTCGCTGGTGGCAAAAATCGCTTTAGCTCGAAGCACCTTGACCTTATCGGTTTTATTATCCGGTTTTAAGCTATCCAGAGTTTGATATGCTTCGACTTTATTGCCTTCGGCAAACAATATCTCGGCCAGATGCAGCCTGGAGTCAGTCAGATAAGAAGATGCTTTAACTTGATTAAAATAGGTTTTCGCTTTGCCGAACTGGTTTTGATCTTGATACAAAATACCTAAATAATAATAAGCGATTGACTGATAACCTTTCTGCTTAGAGATTTTAAGCAAGTTCTGTTCAGCTTCGGCATAAGCTTCCCGTTCCATCTGCAACAGTGCCAGCGAAAAGATGGAGGTGTGTGCCATCGGCTCTTGTTGCACAATATATCGGTAGCGTTTTTCCGCCTCTTCGTAGCGTTGCGCCTGCACTTCCAGTCTAGCTAGGCGTTCTTGTACTAACAAATCTTCCGGATGTCTCTGTACGTAAGGCTTAAGCGCCTCAACACCTTTCTCCGGCGGCTCAACTATGAGATACAGTTTGGACAACAGGTTATAAATCAAACCTTCCGACTCGCCGCCGTCCTCTTTTGCCATTAGCTTCTTGGCTTGATTCAAAGCCGGGATACCGGTTTCTGCATTATTGTACGCCGTACAAACCATGCCCAATGCATAGTGGGACGCCCACTCTTCCGGATACAGTGTGATTAATTTCTGAAAAAAAGGAATGCCGTATTCTTCCGCAACCGCGCTACCGACTTTGGTTGCCGATGAAATCAGATCACTGGGAAGATTGTCGCCGGAAAGCTTTTGGAACTGCTTCCATTCATCTAAAGCCTGTTCAACCTTGCCACTACGCAACGACATAATAAAAGAAGCTCGCCAGACCACGGCTGATTCAGGCTCGATATCACGCCAAAGATAAGTCGCATTCTCAATTCTCGGTACATCATAGGTCATCATTGAGATTTGGAAAACTCGTTCGGCCAGACCGGCATCCCGCAACCGTTCGGCAATCGGGTATAACGTGTCGAAAGCTGCGCGCGGCTGCTTTCTTTTTAACATCATTTCCGCAGCCATAATTTCGAACATGGTCTGCGAATCAATATTCAACAAGTTTTCGCTGATTGCCGATTGAGCACTTACGTCACTCTTTTCGGCGACGCTTTTCTCTTCAACCGCCCCTTTATCCGGAGTCGATGAACAAGCCGACATAAACACTCCCATCGCCGGCAGCATAAACGCCGCGGCAATGGATTGAAAACTCAACTTGTTTAATTGTTTCTGCTGCACCTCTTTGCCATAAGCGAAAGAACGGTGTCGATTGATAGCCTGCCAACCCATTTGAATAGGGACTCCCCGAAATTTTATAAAGCATAACCTGTGTACAGGTAGGCCAGTCGAAAAAGTATTTCCAATCATTCTAGGATATTTGAAAACAAAATGTTCGGAATCTACCCACTATTTAATCCATCGGCCAGTGGACAACCTTTAGTATGCAAACGGAATTCGTCTAAAAACAAGTCATGGTCAACCGATTATACAAACCGCAGTTTTTTTCGCTAAAACTTGCAATTACAGTCAATTTTTAGCAAAATTACGCCTCTTTGGTCGCACAAAAATAACATAGCGACTTGTTAACGTTTGAAGCTTCTAAAATTTTAAAGTCTTAACTCTATGAAACTATGCACTCTTGGTGTAAACCACGAAACAGCGCCGGTCGATATCCGTGAGACGGTTTCATTTTCGCCAGACTCCTCTTTGCAGGCCATTTCAGAGCTCAAAGAACATGCCTTTGTATCCGAGTGCATCATTCTCTCGACCTGTAACCGTACCGAACTCTACTGCATACTCAAAGACGATGCCCATGAACCGGAAATCAAAGAGTGGCTGCACGGTTTTTTCAAGCTTCAATCGGAAACGCTGAACCCTTATCTGTATATTCACCACGACTTGGAAGCGGTTAAACACATCATGCGTGTTGCCAGCGGCCTCAACTCGTTGGTACTTGGTGAACCACAAATATTCGGGCAAATTAAAGACGCCTACAATCACGCTCACAAAGCAGACAGCATTCACCAAGTTTTGGAAAACCTGTTCCAGCACATTTTCAAAACCGTCAAACAGGTTCGCACCGATACGGCAATCGGTAACAGCCCGATTTCGGTCGCTTTCTCTGCCGTTTCGCTTTCCAAGCAATTTTTCGGTGACTTGTCGCAACAGACAGCCTTGTTGCTCGGTGCTGGTGAAACGATTGAACTGGTGGCACGCCACCTGAAAGAGAGTCATATAGGCAATATGATCATTGCCAACCGTACTTTTGAAAAAGCACATATTCTGGCAGAAAGTGTGGAAGGTTATGCCATTCAGCTTGACGAAATCGAGCATCACCTACATGAAGCGGATATTGTGATCGGTTCAACCGGTAGTCCACACGCGATTTTAAAATTGGACGCCGTCAAACAGGCTTTAAAAAAACGTAAGAATCGCCCTATTTTCATGGTCGACATCGCCGTACCACGAGACATTGAACCGAGTATCAGCGATCTCGATAACGTCTATCTATACACAGTAGACGACCTGCAAGAGATTATCGAGAGCAACAAGCAGTCCCGTCAAAGTGCCGCTTTGGAAGCCGAAGAGATCATCACTTTACAAGCCGAACACTTTGTCAATCAATTGAATGCCGCGCAACAGACTAAACCGGTCATTCAATCGTTCCGCCAGCAATCCATGGAAATCAAAGAAGCCGCCTTAGAACACGCGCTCAACCAACTGGAACAAGGCGTCGACGCCGAAGAGATTATCAAACGCCTCGCCAATCAGCTAACCAACCGTTTGATCCACACACCAACCAAACAACTGAATCAAGCCGGCATTGAAGGTGACAAAGCGCTTATTGAAGCTGCCGCCACTTTATTGCTTGCCGACGAAAACAAAAATCCGCACAAACCTTAGCAACGTTTGCCTGCCCTTTTATCATTTTGATATTTTAAGATTAAGATACATTTAACGAGTAACCGCAGTGAAAGATTCAATTCGTAGTAAATTAGAGCAGTTAGTCGAACGCTTAGACGAAGTCAACGCTCTGCTTTCCGACCCCGAAATCATCAATGATCAGAAGAAATTCATGGGCCTGACCAAAGAGCACGCCCAAATCACACCGATTGTCGAAACCTTTAATGCCTTCGTGGCCACCGAAGGCGATTTGGCCGAGGCCAAAGAGATGATTCAGTCCGGCGATCCCGACCTTAAAGAGATGGGACAGGAAGAACTGCCTGAATTGGAAAAACAGATTGCCGCTTACGAAGACGATCTGCAAATGATGATGCTACCGAAAGATGCCAAAGACGACTCCAATATCTTCTTGGAGATTCGTGCCGGAACAGGTGGTGACGAAGCTGCGATCTTTGCCGGAGACCTGTTTAGAATGTACAGCCGTTTTGCCGAAAAGATGGGCTGGCAGGTTGAGGTTATCAACAGCAATGAAGGTGAGCACGGCGGCTATAAAGAGATCATCGCCCGTATCATCGGTGATGGTGCTTACTCGCAACTGAAATTTGAATCCGGTGCGCACCGAGTACAACGTGTTCCAGCCACCGAAACTCAGGGGCGTGTCCACACCTCGGCGGCCACGGTGGTTATCATGGCTGAAGCACCGGATGTGGAAGAAGTTGAACTGAATCCGGCAGATTTGCGTGTCGACACCTTCCGCGCTTCCGGTGCCGGTGGACAGCACGTCAATAAAACCGACTCGGCGATTCGTATCACCCACTTGCCGACCGGTACGGTGGTTGAATGTCAGGATGAACGTTCCCAACATAAAAACCGTGCCCGCGCTATGTCATTACTCGCAGCCCGCATTATGGATGAACGTGAGAGAAAACATCAGTCAGAAATCGCCCAGGAACGTAAAAGTCTGGTCGGTACCGGTGACCGTTCGGATCGAATCCGTACCTACAACTATCCGCAAGGGCGCGTAACTGATCACCGCATCAATCTGACGCTCTACAAACTGGATGAAGTCATGGCCGGTTCACTCGATCAAGTAGTCGGACCGCTGATTCAGGAGCATCAAGCCGAACAGCTTGCCGCGCTGAATGAAGCAAGCTAAGTCACTCAGAAGATAGACTCAACATGCCGGCCAGTATCGAACAGACTCTGCTCTCTGCCAAACAGCAACTTATCGATGCCGGCCAGACCGACTCCCCGCAACTAGATGCCGAGCTACTTTTAGCTCACTGCCTACAAAAAAGCCGGACCTATCTATTCACTTGGCCGGATCAAATCTTATCTCCTGAGCAACAGAAAAGTTTTGACCATCTGTTGGCGCTGCGCTGCCAAGGCAAACCGATTGCCCACTTAACCGGCTGGCGTGAATTTTGGGGACTGGAACTGAAAGTCACTGCGGACACCTTGATTCCGCGCCCGGACACCGAAACCCTGATTGAAGCAGTCTTGGATCTGCAATTAGCCCCTGATGCCAAGATTTTAGATATGGGCACCGGTACGGGAGCCATCGCTTTAGCACTAAAGTCGGAGTTGCCGCAAGCCTCGGTCACGGCACTGGACATGAGCCCCGCGGCCTTAGCCGTCGCCCAAGAAAACGCCGACCGTCTCGGTTTGGATGTCGAATTCTTACATAGTAATTGGTTCAGCGCCGTCAACGATTACCGCTTTGACTGTATCGTCTCCAACCCTCCTTATATTGAAGAAGCTGATCCACATCTGCAACAAGGCGATGTGCGCTTTGAACCGATAACAGCTCTGACATCGGGGACAGACGGGTTAGACGATATCAGAATGATCATTCAGCAAGCTGTTCAACATTTAAACCCCGGCGCTTGGATTGCCATCGAACATGGCTATAATCAAGCACAGGCAATCGCCCAATTATTTGTCGATCACGATTACCACAACATCCGTTTATGCACGGATTACGGCGGCAATCCAAGAATAACCTTAGCTCAAAAACCGAATCTGCAGCAGTGAGAAAATAAGATGTCCGAGAAAAAAACCGAACTGAATGATGCCGAACTATCCCGTTACAGCCGACAGATTCTGATGCCGGAGATCGACTATGACGGCCAACTCACTCTGTCGCAATCGCATGCTGTCATTTTCGGTCTCGGCGGCTTGGGTTCGCCGGCTTCACTCTATCTTGCCGCCGCGGGTATCGGTCATTTGACACTGGTAGATTTCGATGCAGTGGATGATTCAAATCTACAACGTCAAATTGTGCACAGGGAAGTCAATATCGGTCAAGCCAAGGTCGAATCGGCGAAACAAAACCTTGAGGCGCTGAATCGACACATCCAAATCGACACCTTGGCGGAAAAATTAAGTGAACAACAAATTGCGAACCTGATTGCAGAGGCGGACATCGTCTTAGACTGTACCGATAATTTCGTTTCTCGATTTGCTTTGAATCGTGCTTGCTACCAACACAAGAAACCGTTGGTTTCCGGTGCCGCGATCCGCTGGGAAGGACAACTGTCCACTTATGATTTCAGAAAAGCAGACAGTCCCTGTTATCAATGCCTTTACCCTCAAGATTCCGGTCAGGAACTAACCTGTAGTCAAAACGGCGTTTTATCTCCTGTGGTCGGCATGGTAGGTTCGATGCAAGCGATTGAAGCGGTAAAAGCGTTATTGAACTTGCCAACCTTAACCGGCAAATTAATGATCATCGACGCTTATAGCATGATGATCAGAACACTGAATTTGAAGAAAGACGAAAATTGCCGGCACTGCGGTTCGAAAACTAAATAGCTGTAGGGTTCGTTTAGAACGGTTTACAGCTGCAATGCCGATTCCGGCCGTTTATCTACCCGGATAATGACTCGACGATTCAGAGAACGTCCGTAAGCGGTCGCATTGGAGGTCACTTCATCATTATCCGCCTTACCGGAAATGGTAATGCGTTTTGCATTCATGCCCATATAGATAAAGGTACGTGCAACCGTTGCCGCACGGGCGGCAGAAAGTTCCCAGTTGGACGGAAATTGGAAATTGCTGATCGGTACATTATCGGTATAACCGGTAATAATCACAGGTTGATTCCGCCCGATCAGGGTTTCACCTAAAATCTCGAGGTTTTCACGCGTCTTGTCACTGATGGTTGCGCGCCCGCTCTCAAAAAAGCTATCGGAACGCAACGTAATGGTCGTGAATTCAGGCGTTTCTTCGATGTTGATGTCTTTAGGATCGACGTTTTTCAACGCCTCTTCAATATCTTCTTTGGTCGCCGGCGGCTTCATCTCCAAGTCGATCAAGGATTCCTGCGGCGGCAATAGTTGATCGTCCTGAATCTCGGCACCGATGGGCGGTTCACCGGAGATACTGTTGACAAAAGCCTCGCGGTCTTTCGGATCGATCACCGAGGTCAACCACATCACCAGAAAGAACACCATCAATACGGTCATTAGATCCGCTAAGGCAATCTTCCAGGAACCTCCGTGAGCACCACCTTCATCATGACCACCACGACGCCGGGACATTATGCAAATACCTCAATCATCAGTAATAACATATCCTATTCCGCATCATCACGTGGGATTTCAAATTCCGGCGGCACACGCTGACGACCGATTTCAACCGCCAAGTTAGGAGACACCCCGTTGGAGTAGGCGGACAAAAAGGAAGCCGTCATCTCGAATAACGACTTATCCTGACGGATCATAACTTCCGTCGCGTGAACAAATGGAGCCAGAACGGCAAACGCGAAAAATACACCCGTCAAGGTTCCCACCAAAGCGGCACCGATTGCCGTACCAATTTTAGCCACATCCATTTCGCCGCCTAACAGTTCCATGGTCAGAATCACCCCCATAACGGCGGCCACGATACCGAAACCAGGCAGCCAATCTGCAACCTTCCCGACCGCTTTAGGAACCTCTCCCATCGAGTCGACAATATCATAGATCTGATCTTCCAGATGACGGTCAAAATTCTGGCTCGCAGGTGGATTCAGAAGCAAATAACTGAAATTATCGATAATAAATTTCTTCAACTCTTTATGTTTCATGACACGGGAATAGTGGGCAAAAATCGGACTATTCTCCGGGCTGATGATATGTTTCTCCAAGGCCAAGACCCCGGAAGAGCGCGACAGTCGGGCTAACTCTTCCAGCAGCCCCAAGGTATCTGCATACAACTTCTTGGAAACCTTTTCTCCTGCAAAATATCGCCCTAAGAAGCGTAAGGTTCTCATCCAGACGTGCACTGGAGTCGCTGCCATGAAACCACCTAAGGCGATCCCCAGGATAATGACCAATTCAGACGGGTGCCAAAGTGAAACCAGGTTACCTCCCATCAACAGGAAGCCACCAAAGAAACTCAGGGTAATGACTAAAATACCAATTGGCTTTGCAAACATAGAATCACTTTTAAATGTTAATTAACCGGCGAAGTCAGATTTTTGACTGAACAACAAGTAGTAGTGACCTTAGCAACAGCCGTACCAAATTTGAGGTTTGAGGTTTGAGGTTTGAGGTTTGAGGTTTGAGGTTTGAGGTTTGAGGTTTGAGGTTTGAGGTTTGAGGTTTGAGGTTTGAGGTTTGAGGTTTGAGGTTTGAGGTTTGAGGTTTGAGGTTTGAGGTTTGAGGTTTGAGGTTTGAGGTTTGAGGTTTGAGGTTTGAGGTTTGAGGTTTGAGGTTTGAGGTTTGAGGTTTGAGGTTTGAGGTTTGAGGTTTGAGGTTATAAGATACACAGCCGAGCATGAATTCGCTCCATGCCCGCTGCGAATTACCGACTATTCATCAGTAAAGATATTCGTCGCCTTTTTCAAGGTTCTCGGCAAAATAATCCCTTTCTTGGCTCTGGCGGCAAAAGCCTCTTCAATTGCGGTCGGGCCAAATGATTTCTGATATTTGCCGGCTTCAACAATGACTTTTTCTCCCTCATTGAAACAGTGAACCGCTTGCACCTGCTCTCCTTTAGGCAACTGAATCAGTTTATTGCCCTTACCTTTCGCCAATTCCGGTAACTCTTCCGCCTTGAACACCAACATTCTCGGCTCTGAAGTCACCACCATCACCCATTGATTGTCGGCAACGGATTTCGGCATCAACACTTCGCTGCCCTTAGGTAAAGAGATCGAGGTCTTACCGGCTTTATTCTTCGCATACAGGTTTTCCAGCTGCGTGATAAAACCGTAACCCGCACTTGAAGCCAGTAAAACTTTATCTTGCGGCTGCCCCATCACCACTTGAGTGAAAGCACTGCCGGCCGGCGGGTTCAATCGGCCGGTCAACGGCTCACCATGCGAGCGTGCCGATGGCAGACTATGAGCAGGCAGCGAGTAAGAACGCCCGGTCGAATCCATGAACACGACCATTTGGCGGCTTTGCCCTGTTGCTTGGGCACAAAACGCGTCGCCCGATTTATAACCCAACGCCTTGCCGTCGATATCATGACCTTTGGCGGCACGAATCCAACCGTTTTCGGAAAGCACTACCGTCACCGGCTCCGACGGCAATAAATCTTGTTCACTCAAAGCTTGTGCAGAACGGCCTTCGACCAGCGGCGATTTACGGTCGTCGCCATACTCTTCGGCATCGCTCATCAGCTCTTTTTTCACCAATGTTTTCAGGCGCGCTTCACTGCCCAAAGTCTGTTCCAATTTTTTACGTTCGGCTTCCAGTTCCGCCTGTTCGGTACGGATTTTCATCTCTTCCAAACGAGCTAAATGTCTCAATTTCAATTCAAGAACAGCCTCGGCCTGAATATCCGTCAAACCGAAACGTTCCATCAGTGCAGGCTTGGGCTTGTCTTCTTCACGGATAATGGCGATGACTTCGTCGATATTTAAGAAGGCGATCAACATCCCGTCCAAAATATGCAAACGTGCCAGTACTTTATCAAGACGGTATTGCAGACGACGACGAACCGTTTCCGTTCGATAGATCAGCCACTCTTGCAACATGGCTTTTAAGTTTTTAACCTGAGGACGGCCGTTCAGACCAATGACATTAAAGTTGGCGCGATAGCTTTTTTCCAAATCGGTGGTTGCAAACAGATGCAACATTGCGGTTTCGACGTCAACACGCTTTGAACGCAGTTCGATCACAAAACGCACCGGGTTTTCATGATCCGACTCATCACGCAGATCGACCACCATCGGTAATTTCTTGGCACGCATCTGCGCGGCTACCTGCTCCATCAACTTGGCACCGGAAACCTGATACGGCAAAGCATCAATCACGACATTCACGCCGTCTTCGACATGGTAGCTAGCTCGCTGACGAATCGCGCCATTACCGGTTTCATATAACTTCAATAACTCGGCTTTCGGAGTAATGATCTGTGCGCCATTCGGATAATCAGGCGCAGGCATGATTTCAAGCAGTTCTTCAGTGGTGATTTTCGGTGACGCTAGAATGGCGATACAAGCCTCTACGACTTCTCGTAGATTATGTGGCGGGATATCGGTCGCCATCCCGACGGCAATACCGGAAGTACCATTCAATAGTACATGCGGAACACGAGCGGGTAAAACCAAAGGTTCATCCAGAGAACCGTCAAAGTTCGGTGTCCAATCGACCGTTCCCTGACCGATCTCCTGCAACATCAACTGGCTGAATTTAGACAATTTCGCTTCGGTATAACGCATGGCGGCAAAAGATTTAGGATCATCCATCGAACCCCAGTTGCCCTGTCCGTCCACCAGCGGATAACGAAAAGAGAAATCCTGCGCCATCAACACCATTGCTTCATAACAGGCGCTGTCGCCGTGCGGATGGAATTTACCTAAAACATCCCCGACGGTACGCGCCGATTTCTTATATTTGGCAGAGGCTTTCAGGCCCAGTTCAGACATGGCATAAATAATTCGACGTTGTACCGGCTTCAAACCGTCGCCGATGTGAGGCAAGGCTCTATCCAGAATGACGTACATGGCGTAGTCCAGATATGCCTTTTCAGTAAATTCAGCAACACTTTTTTGCTCTATGCCTTCATAGTTTATGGTCTGCTGGGTCACTTATCCTCTCCTGACACTGATTCGTCACGTTACTTAATTTGTCGCTTTTCTTAATTGAAACACATCATCTTGACGCCCTAGTCGTCTTTGTCCTCTGCCGTCATCTTACCAACCGCGCAAGAAACATAAGATTTCGCCTTCGCACCTGCCGCCTGTAAGCCTTCAACACTGCCTTTTTCCGGGTAGCCCATTGAATGCAGTATTTTTTTCACTTCCGCGGACACAGTATCTACTTCGCTATCGGCAGCCATCTCACATTCAACCAAACCTTGTTCGATATCCACCTCAACAGCGGAAATCCCGTCAACTTTAAGCAGTTTCTGCTGAATGCCATTCGCACAGCCGCCGCACTTAATATTTTCCACCAAGACTGTGATTTTCATCGTTTCCTCCAAAATACCGTAATAAGATGACGACGAAATATCGCAACTCAATGCCGTTATTTTATTTTGTGAAATAATTTAACACAAAAGCCGCATAAACAAAGCATCATCTTATCCGCAGTACAGCCTCTTTCTCGACGGACAAGCAAACCCGCTATTTCTCCGGCATAAACGCAAATAACCCAGTAAATCACTCTACTTTAGTTTGAATTACCGATAAAATAACGGTTCGCCCAACTAACAGTGATAGATGAATGTCCGAAAGCACCGCCAACAACCGATTCACCCAACTCTACAACCGTTTTCCGCAACATTTCTATGCAGAAGTAACGCCGGAAGCGCTGGAGAATGCCGAGCTGATTCATGTCAATGAAAAACTGTGTAAAAACTTGGGGTTGAATTTAAGCCACGAATCCATGTTAAACCTGACCTCCGGTATAGAGCTTCCCAACGGATTACAGCCTCTGGCCCAAAAGTATACCGGTCATCAGTTCGGTTATTACAATCCCGACCTAGGTGACGGGCGCGGCGTATTGTTGGGTCAGGTAAAAGACCAACAAGGCCAACACTGGGACCTGCATTTAAAAGGTTCCGGGCAAACGCCTTATTCTCGCCGCGGCGACGGCCGAGCCGTACTGCGCTCCGCAGTTCGGGAATATCTGATTGGCGAAGCATTACACGCCTTGGGCATCCCGACTACTCGCTGCATCAGCCTGTGTAAAAACAACGAACAGGTCAGACGTGAACAGTTGGAACCGCGCGCCAGCTATATTCGGGTCGCTAAAACTCATATTCGTTTCGGGCACTTCGAATGGTTGGCTCAAAGAGGCCACACGCAGGAACTTAAACAACTGGCCGACTATGTCATTGAAACCGTCTACCCGGAACTCAGCGAGATTGATAATGAACAGCAGCGTTTTGCCGAATTACTCAAAACCATTACCCGCAAAACCGCCGAAATGATTGCCGGCTGGCAGAGCGTCGGCTTTTGTCACGGCGTCATGAATACCGACAATATGTCCGTTGCCGGCGAAACCTTCGATTTCGGGCCTTACGCATTTCTGGATGACTGTCGCATTCATCACATCTGCAACCATTCCGATACGGAAGGCCGTTATGCCTACAGCCAGCAACCCAATATCGGCCTCTGGAACTGTCAGGTTTTGGCAAACGCCTTTTCCCAACTGGTTTCCGCCGAGGAGATTGAGCAAGCGATCAATACCTATATCGATAGCTTCAACCAAACATACCTGATGAAAATGGGCTATAAATTCGGCCTTAATGCTCCGATTGACGAGGACAAACTCTTGATCGCCGACACCCTAATCTTAATGGACCAATCCAGTTTGGATTTTCACTATTTCTTTACGCTGCTGGAAAAGTTTGATACCGAAGAACATAGCGAATTCGAAGCCTTCATCGGTAATTCAAAGGCGTGGCGGCAGTGGCAGGAAAAATACCGACAACGGATTGCCAATGAAAACGCAACCGGTCGTAAACAGCGTTTGCAAAACAGCAATCCACAATTGATTCTGCGCAACTACATCGCCCAAGAGATCATTCAAGAGGTTGAAAACGGCAACTTTACCGTGATTGAAGAGTGGATAAACTGGTTGCATCAGGCATACCAAGCCTATCCACATGAATCGTCTTCACCGCGAAGCCACTACTTTCAACCACCTGCTGTAGCCGATAAGTCAATCGTACTCAGCTGTTCTTCATGACTTCGCAGTCAAATCCGAATCGACTTGCAAGCTTTTCTCTGAACTTTTGAGGTGTTTCGCTCATGGCCTATTTTTTGCATGCTACAATTAGTAAAATTTACCATATTCAATGTTTCACTCAGAACGGATAATTTTTTTATATGTCCCATGGCCTAAAACCGAAAATTAGTTTTTTGCCGATTTTTATCGCACTCTTTTTAACCATAGGTATGGTCATCAGTCTATTTGTCTGGTCGCACTACGAACAGAAAAAAGAGCACCTGCAATTGTCGTTGAACCATGCTTTGGAAACTCAAAAAAATTATCTCAATAGCCTGATGGCTCCGGTCAACCGTATAAAAAGCAATTGGTCCAAAAAGCAACGGACCCAAGAAGTCTTGTCTCAAACCCATGCCATCTGGCAAAAAGAGGTTGGAAACGATTCCAATCTGTCTCTTGCCTTATTCCAACAAACCGACAGAACACAAAAAACACCCTCATCAAACAACCGTCTAATATCGGTTGGTGACTTGCAAAACACCCCGTCTCAAAGCCTGCTTGTTTCTCTGCTGACAAAAATACCGGTTAATTATCTGCAAGCACTTAATCAGCCGTCAATTTTGCAAAAACAAATTTCTGCGAACAACGAGCAATTCCAAATTGTCGCCAGCTACCGAGCTCCGACAATTCTGGAATATATAGAATCCGTCTGGCTATACATAACCGCTGCCCTACTAGCCGGTTTACTGTTTTCATTGTTTACGGTCTCTATCTGGCGCCATCGAACAATGAAAACCATCGATCACGCCCAAAACCGATATCAACAGTTTGTCAAAAACGCCAATGATTGGCTGTGGGAAATCGACAAATACGGCACTCTGAGCTATTGCAGCGAAAACAGCGAAAAAATCTTCGGCTATCCAGCAGAAGAAATGATCGGTTTGCCGATATACAGTTTTCTATATCCAAACAGCAAAGAGCAGGATGAACAGAACCTGGAAATGTACATCTCCAACGGTGTGGATATCTCCAACCAAGAGGTTCATTTCAATTCCAGCAAAGCGCGTCCGGTATTACTCGAGTTAAATGCCCAAGCTTACAAAGATGAGAAAGGACAAGTCACCGCCTACCGCGGAACCGGAAGGGACATGACTGAACAGAAGCAGAAACAGGACTCGATTATTAGCATGGTGTACTACGATGCGTTGACCCAATTACCGAACCGGGAAAGTTTGGTAAAAAAACTGGATCAGCATCTAAATCAGGTTATGCAACGCAAAGATTTGGTATTGTCGGCTCTGATTTTCATCGATCTTGATGACTTCAAAGATATCAACGATTACCAAAGCCATGAAGTCGGCAATGCGCTACTCAAGGAAATCGCTCATAGACTGAGCAGCTACGTCGCCCAAAAAGACATCATCTTTCGTTTATCGAGTGACCAGTTTGTCATTCTCGTCATCAGCCCTAACCGAATGTTAATGACTGAATTCAAACTAAGGCTCGAAAGCTTTGTCAGTGAAGTGCTGAGCCTGGTCAATAAACCTCTACAGGTAGAAGGACACAACGCCCTGGTCTCGGCAAGTGCTGGTATTGCTATGATCCCTCAAGACGGCAGAACCACTTCCGAACTTCTTAGCCATGCCGATAGCGCAATGTTCCAAGCGAAAAGAGACGGTAAGAATCGCTACCGTTATTTCGACGCCAGCATGCGGGAACAGGAAGATCACCGTAAACAGGTTGCCAAAGAACTGAAACAGGCGATTGAAAACAAAGAATTTCAACTCTATTATCAACTGCAGATTGACAGTATAACCGACCAAATATACGGCATGGAAGCCTTGATACGCTGGCCTCATCCGACTCGTCACGCCATCGTCACGCCGGACGAATTTATTCAAGTGGCGATCGATTCGAACCATATTCAAGCCATTGACGAATGGGTAATTGAACAGACCGCCAAAGATCTCGCCGAATTGAAATCGACCACCAATACGACGATCCCTACCTCCATTAATCTTTCGGCAAAGACAATGGAAAACTCGCGTTTGCCGGAGATGCTCGATAACTGCATCAAACAATACAACCTGGTTCCGGCAGATTTAAGAATTGAGGTGACGGAGACCGGTTTACTGAAAAACATCGACAAAACTATAGAAATCCTCAATACCTTGAAAGATCACGGTATCAGCTCGAGCATTGACGACTTCGGAACCGGATATTCCAGCCTTTCCTACCTACAAAAGTTGCCGGTCGATGCACTCAAAATCGACAAGTCGTTCATCGACGGTATCGGCACCAGTAGCAAAGATTTACAAATCTGCAAATCGATCATTCAATTAGCACAAAACCTGGATAAAAAAATCATTGCCGAAGGTGTTCAATCCGAACAACAAAAAGCGCTCCTTGAAGCCGAAGGTTGTCATATCGTGCAAGGTTATCTGTACTCAAAACCGATGCCCATCTCAGAGATCATTATCCAACTTTCCTTGAAGAAATCCGCCAACCCGGATTGGAAAACAAAAAATAAAACCGATTTTAGGCTCGTTAAAGGCGTGGCGAACTAATTTCTAACATCAACCACTAAATGATATTCTAATCAATAACTTATGTAGGGTTATTCGTTATGGCTAAAATAAAATATGCTTCGCTCAAGACCGGCTTTGTCTTATTCACTCTTATTTTTGCCATCACCTTTGTCAGCCTATTCACCTATCTGCCGATTTATTCCAAAACCATGGAGCAAACCGAACAAAATTTACGTGAAGACTTAAAACTGCAATCCGCCATTTTAAGCCAGATTCTCCAACCGGTAGTTCGGGCTAAAAGCAAGCGTCGCTATCAACAGGAAAGTGAAAAAGCATTAACCCAAATCCAGTCGCTTTGGCAAAACCTTGATCTACAAGAAAACGGCAAAACACTGTTTCTCACCCGCAAGAATCCGCAAAACAACAAAACCGAGATTCTAACCACCTCGGGAGACGTGCCTCTTGATATGCAAACCTCTTATCTGCTAAGTGCCTCCCTTTACCAAGACCAAGAGAACTTTAACGGACTGCATATTTTTCGATCCAAATCCCGAGAAACCGTTTTTACCGTATACGCCAGCTTAATTCCCGACAAATGGGGATTAGTGATACAGAAAAAAACATCTCTTATCAATGAAACCTTCTATGAAACGCTTAGTTATACCCTTTTTGCCGCCCTGCTTGTTACCCTAACGAGTTGGCTGGTATTGAGGATCAAGACCAGAGCGTTAGAGCAACAAGAAGAAAGTCTTGAAAAACGTTATCAGTCTCTATTAGCGAGTACCCATGATTGGATTTGGGAAACCGACAGGAAAGGTTATTTCATCTACTCCAACGAACAGGCCGACGAGCTGCTCGGATTTTATGTTTCCGAATTATCCAATATAAACATCAACGACCTATTTGACGAAAGCATCGCCAACAACAGTAAACTGATTTGGAAACAGAAACAGATGCTCGGCGACACTTTCAATAATTTGGAAGTGGCCTTTCGAGACAAAAAAGGCAGAACCGTTTTTTTACTGCTTAGCGGCTACCCGCTATTCAACTCAGAACACGAGTTGGAAGGCTTTAGAGGTATCGCCCGCAATATTACCGATTTAAAAACCCGAGACCAGAAAAACCTGAGTCAAGAACGACACGATCCTTTAACCGGGCTCATCAACCGCCAGTATTTTATCGATCAACTCTCCAAACATTTGGATCGTTTTAAAATCGATAAAATCTGCAAACCTTCCGCCCTGCTTTCTGTTGACTTAGACAACTTCAAAGCAATCAATGAAACCTTCGGCCATAAAACGGGAGATATACTACTCAAAGAACTCGCCAAGCGCATGCAATCCTTTGAAAGTAAAACTAATCTCATCAGCCGTTTCGACGGCGATGGTTTCGCCATTCTTGTCAAGACCGAAGAGAACCTTTCATCAAAAGCATTTATCGAGCAACTTGAGAGGTTTCTTAAACGCTTTATCGACCGATTGAATGAACCCTTTCAATCGGAACGTAAAGCCGTCCATATTGGCGCCAGCATCGGAGTTGCTCTGATTCCTCAGGACGGCAAAACCGTCACTGAAATTCTGCACCATGCCGACGCCGCCATGTATCACGCCAAAACACGCGGAAAAAACACCTATGAGTTTTACGACATCCAAACCCAAAAGCAGGTTGATAAAAAGATCAAAACCTCCGGTGAGTTGGAAAATGCCATTCAAAATAACGAGTTCGAACTGCATTACCAATTACAGTTCCAAGATAAAAAAGTCACAGGTATGGAAGCCTTGCTCCGTTGGCATCACCCTGAATCGAGAAAAGTCCTCTCTGCCGGTGAATTTATTAATGACCTCAAAGATATCCAACAAAGCCAGTTGGTTGATGAATGGGTCATCAATCAGGTTGCCAAAGACATCGCTCTGATAAAGAACAATTTAACTCAATCGATTCCGGTATCCATCAATTTATCGACTCAGGAGATATTCAAAAGTTCGTTACCGAATATTGTCGAAGCCGTAATTAAAAAGAACTTCATCAGCGGCCACGCTTTTAATATTGAAGCCAGCGAAAACATTTTGGCCGAAAATTTTTCCGAGACCAGTAAAACGATCAAACGTTTAAATAAACTGGGCGTTAATACCTGTATCGATCATTTCGGAACCGGCTACCTAAGTCTTGCAAATCTGCAAGCTCTGCCGATAGAAGCCATCAAGATCGATAAATCATTCATCGATAACGTAGCCACCAGCCATTCCGATCTACAAATGTGTCGCAGCATTATTCAATTGGCAAAATCGATGCAGCTCAAAGTCATCGCAGAAGGGATCGAAACCACGATTCAAAAAGATATTTTAAACCGAGAAGGCTGTGACATTATGCAAGGCTATATCTTTGCCCAGCCAATGCCGTTGCAGAAGATTTTGAACTATCTGAACGACCATCCGCAATTGCTCAATTAACAACTAACGGATAAAGCCTTATAATTCGTTCTCTATGAACGCTTTCAGGCACAAACAGTGCTTATAAAGCTCATCATAAGCCCCTATGCGAACAGACAGGCAAAACAAATTAATGGCAAAAACAAGCTATAAAACCGAGAGAAAAGTCACTCTTATCGCAAAAAATGCTACTGTCGAGGCAGTACTAAAAGATCTCTCTGTGCATGAAGCCGGTGTATTAACGCCAAGAGGTGCAAAAGAAGGCACCGAACTTGAACTAAAAATGGAAATACCCGCTTTCGGCGAATTCACTGAATTGGTGATTAACACCACTGTCACCCATCGTCATAACCTGGATGACGAAATCTACCTCAAACTTAGCTTAACCCCTTCATCCGACTTTGAACGCCAAGCAATCGAAGACTTTTTAAAATATAAACAAAGACTTATAGATATGGGCAAGCGCCCGACTGTCTAAAAAACAGGCATACTTTGTGCTGTCACTTTTTTACTGAAAATGCTTCTTGTTGCAAACCGAAAAATACGGAAACAAAAAGCATTAAACAAAAACATGACATAGGAAAGTACCGATTCAACACCTTCTAACCAAGAAAACTCTTTTATCCAGATTTACTTCTTAGTTTCAATTGGATGTTGCATTCCGTACTCCCACTCCAATTTTATGAGGTATCGACATGCGCGATAACGGCAAAGTCACCCAAAACGAATATCAGCTTCCTCAAGGTATTACCATTGTTTCCGAAACGGACTTACACGGCAATATCGTCTCGGCCAACGAGGCTTTTATAGAAGCCAGTGGTTATGCTTGGACAGAATTGGTCGGCCAACCTCACAACATTCTGCGCCATCCGGATGTCCCACCCGCGGTTTTCAAAGATTTTTGGAGCACGATCCAATCCGGCAAACCTTGGTCGCAAATCGTTAAAAATCGCCGCAAGAACGGCGATCATTATTGGGTCGTTGCCAATGCCACACCCATCTTCGAAAATGGCGAAATTAAGGGTTATATGTCGGTCAGAATGGCCGCGAGCCGTGAACAAGTTCAAGCGGCCGAACAAGCTTACCGTGCCGTCGCTCAAAATAAGTTGACTTTAAAAAACGGCATGCCGGCAAAAATTACCGATCGATTCAATCCGATCTTACAACTCAACCAATCCACCATCGCTCTTTTTCTGTCAGTCCTGCTGCTAATTACCACTTTACTGCCGATTACGTTACCTGCAATTACAGAAATCATTCCGAAACTGTTTTTTGAAATCGCAGATGTTATTTTATTGGGCTTGATCATCTTTAGCAGTTGGATAAATGGTAAACGCCTCAAGCAAGTGACTAAAACCATTACCGCAATTTCCGAAGGTAACTTTAACAATCAAATCGATAGCCGCGGCTCTAATCTAGTCTCTTCCATTTTTAGCCGACTTAAATCCATGCAGATTAAGCTTGGGGCCGACTTGGATCATGTCAAAGCTGCACTGGCCACCTCGAAACGAATCGAAAGTGCGTTGAAATCCACTTCATCCAATGTCATCGTGGCCGACCGTTTCCGCAGCATCATCTTTATGAACGATGCCATTAAGAAGATGTTCAAAACGATTGAACCCGAACTGCAAGCGCATTTGTCCAACTTCGACAGCGAAAAACTATTGCGTCGGGACATTGATCTATTTTTCCAAGAAACTGACTATAAAGCGGAATTGATCGATAGCCTAAGCGGCACTCATGAAATGCGCCTTAAAATCGGATCAATCACATTGGATCTAATCATTGACCCGATTTTTGACGACGACAAGAATAGAATCGGCACCGTCACCGAATGGAAAAACATGACCGAACAGCTGGCTATTGAAGAGAATATCCAAGACATCATTGCCAGCGCTTCGGAAGGCATCCTCTCGAACCGAATCAAAATGGATAACCTAAGCGGTTTTGAGGAGAACATCTCTTCTTCCATCAATTTGCTTATGAGTAGCTTCTCGGGAATTTCACAGAAACTAAATGATGTGCTATCCCGTATGGCTTCCGGAGACCTAACTGCTCGTCTTGAAGGTACTTATAAAGGCGAACTGCTGGCAATGCAGATGGCAACCAACAATGCGTTGAACAATCTTGGAATGACCCTATCCCAAGTCGATTTAGGAGCTAAAGAGATCGGTGGCATGTCTAAAGAAGTCTCCATGGCGAGTGAAGACCTCTCGCAGCGTACTCAAGAACAGGCTGCATCACTGGAACAGACTGCAGCCAGTATGGAGCAACTTACCGCCACTTTGGAAAACTCCACCAATAATGCGTTACAAGCCAACCAGTTGGTGCAAAGTACTGCACAACAAGCTTCAAGCGGAATCGAGGTGATGAATAAGACGCTTGGTGCCATGAATGACATTACCGCTTTAAGCAATAAAATAGGCGAAATCACGTCCGTGATCGACAGCATCGCTTTCCAAACCAACCTTCTAGCCTTGAACGCGGCAGTAGAAGCCGCCAGAGCAGGCGAACACGGTAGAGGTTTTGCTGTGGTCGCGGGAGAAGTTCGCACCTTGGCCGGAAAATCGGCTGAAGCTGC
This sequence comes from Thiomicrorhabdus sp., assembly GCA_963677355.2. Taxonomy (GTDB): domain Bacteria; phylum Pseudomonadota; class Gammaproteobacteria; order Thiomicrospirales; family Thiomicrospiraceae; genus Thiomicrorhabdus. The sequence goes on from CAXXXQ010000001.1 coordinate 197,292, forward strand.
CAAAGATATTTCCAACCTGATCGGTTCGGCAACAGAACAGATCGGAACCGGAACCAAGCTGGTTGAAGAGACCAATACCGTTTTTGAACAGATGGTAAGTAGTATCAATGAAGTCGAAGAGCTCGTGCGCGGCGTAGCGTCTACAACCGACGAGCAGACCAAAGGCATTCAGCAAGTTAATATTGCCATCCGTCAGCTGGACGACGTCACCCAACAAAATGCCGCTTTGGTAGAGGAGCTGTCCGCAACCGCCGGTAATATGAACGAAGAATCACACAACCAAGTTGACTTCATTAGTCGATTCAAAATTGACACTAGCTTGCATGACGCCCAACACATGGAAGTCGATTTTGCCGATGCCAAGATCAAACACAATGCCTGGAATGCCAAACTGGAACAGCTACTTGCCGGTCAGGAAACCGACATCAATAGCGAAAATGCCCGTAAACCGAATGTGTGCCCGTTAGGCCAATGGATTTACGGCTCCGGACAAAAATTCATGCACCTAGAAAAAATGCAGAAACTGGAGAAATTGCATAGTGAATTCCATAGTACGATCGGTAGAGTCATCGACGCTAAAGAACTTGATGACATGGAGTTGGCCACTAAAGAGAAAGAGCGCGTTTATCATCTTTCTCAAGAGATATTGACCATTATCGATCAACTAAACGACGAAGTGCAAAGCAGCAAAACACCTCACAACACTAGAGCAGCGCCAAAGACGGGCCAAGCCAATCCAGCAAAAACACAAACGGCTGAAATAAAACAAGCGCCCGTTCGCTCACCCGCACCGAGCAAACCAAAACCCTCAAACCCGGATGAATGGGCAGATTTTTAACCTGTAATAACGATAAAGCCCGGTCTTAGCCGGGCTTTTTTCTCATCGGTTAACGGCAAACTTAAAAACAGAGTGAAATATTCTCACTCAAACCATCTTTCAAACCGGATAAAGAGAAATGATACTGCTGAGCTTCGATCGTGCGATGCGACAACGTGATGACGACACTCTTGCCGGTTTGCAACGCATCTAATAACCCTTGGTAACCTGCTTGCAAGGCTTGTAAAGAACTTCCTCTGACAGCCGGAATCTCCAAACGTATCTTATTGGAGTACTCTTCCGTGGTATCGACCACATTCAATATGCCGTTAAATGTCGAGTCATACGCTTTGCCGTCAATCGTCAATTTCAATTCCAGTAATTTCGGCGTTTCACTAATCACCTCGTCATTAAGCAGAATGACTTGGATCAACGGCAACGGCGACTGTATAGAACAACTGACCCCTAAAAAGGCTTCTCGCCGTTCCGTTTTCGTGAACGCCTCTAGCGCTTCGAGTGAACCTTGAACATCATGATAATAGCTAAAATGATAATCCTTAATCGCCTCGCTTTGCGCCGCATTCGCAAATAACGGTACAAATAGAACAGCCAACGCTACCCAACGTAACAACATAAAGCACCCTATTAAATTAATCTGCTAAAAACCAGTCATTCTACTTGATTCTCAACCTCTACTGGTAGGGAAGAAAGCGGCTCGAACGTTAAACCGATACAAAATTCTCCGTTAATGAAATTGGCCTATCAAAAATAATCAATTGAATTATCGGCCAGTCTGGCATAAATTATTAAAAAACAGATTCTTACTAAATCGGCTAATGAAGTTATTGAAACGATTCACCCTATTTTGGATATTACTATCTATGCTGATTCAGCCGGTTATGGCTGAAGGCTTGATGGTGTCTTCGTCTAACAGCTCGTTTGCCGATCAAGCCATGCAACATAAATCAACCGCATTACACCAGCAGCATCATAATCATCAGATGCACACAAGCCAAACGTCTTTGGAGCATAACCACGATTGCTGTGAATCCGGAGTTCATCAGTGCAAGATGTTCAATTGCGACTCTAACCTATGTAATCACCTCCATCTCTCGCAAGTATTGACCCCTTTGACCATTGAATTAACCAGCATTGTATTCAGCCACTTTTCGGCTACTCCCTTTAACTCTAATCTGATCAGCAGAACCGTCTCCCCGGAAACACCGCCCCCACTCGCTTAACTTTCTGTAATACGCATTGAAAGAGCTGTCGTTTGTATACGTACAGCCGTTTTGTATTTAAAGAAATTTGGAGTTAAGCAATGAAAACAAAAAATGCTAACCACATGCAGCATACGCCGGGCACTGCGTTTTCTCGTCGCACTTTTATTCAAGGCGCCGTAATTGGCAGTGCAACCGCCTATGCCGGGCTACATTCGTCCCAACTATTCGCCGCGGTACCTAATGAAATAGATTCCCAAGCTAAAGCCATAAAACCGAATGTACTTTCAGGCACCGAGTTCCATCTGGAGATACGTGAAGCGGTCGTCAATTTCACAGGCACGCCGCAACTCGCAGCAACCATTAATAATATGTTGCCAAGCCCGACATTGATATGGAGGGAGGGAGACACGGTGACCCTGCACGTCACCAATCATTTGCCGGAAGACAGCTCCATTCACTGGCACGGCATCATATTACCGTTTGAAATGGATGGGGTTCCCGGGCTGACATTTGACGGCATCAAACCCGGTGAAACTTTCACCTATCAGTTTGAAGTAAAGCAACATGGTACCTACTGGTATCACAGTCATTCCGGCTTTCAGGAGCAAAACGGTCTGTATGGTTCCATCGTCATTCTGCCCAAAAAATCGGATCCATACGAATATCAGAGAGATTTTGTGATTCAACTGTCCGACTGGACCGATGAAGATCCGCATGAGGTGGTTAAAAACCTCAAACGCATGCCGGACTACTACAATTATCAGCAACGAACACTGGGAGATTTCTTCCGCGAGGTCAAAGAAAAAGGCTTTACGGCAGCTTTCAACGACCGAAAAATGTGGAATGAAATGTCGATGATGGACAGAGATCTTTCCGATGTCAGTGGTGCAACCTACACTTTCTTAATGAACGGCCATAATCCAGCAACCCATTGGCGCGGTTTGTTCAAGCCCGGCGAAAAAGTCAGGCTCCGTTTTATCAACAGCTCAGCCATGACCTTTTTCGACGTCAATATTCCCGGTTTGAAAATGACGGTGATTGCCTCGGACGGTAATCTGGTCCAACCAGTGGAAATCGATCAATTCCGCATCGGCGTCGCAGAAACCTACGATGTACTGGTTGAACCTCAGGAAGAGCAAGCCTACGCTGTCTTCGCGCAAGCCATTGATCGCTCCGGCTTTGCCATCGGCAGTCTAACCACTAATAATTCCAAGTTGGCAGAAACGCCGGAGATGGATCCTCTGCCAATCTTGACTCACACAGATATGGCCATGGCTCATCATGGGCATATGGCAGGAATGTCTGGAATGTCAGAAATGGATCACAGTCAACATCAGGGAATGAATCATGATATGCCGGCGATGAATCACTCTCAACATCAAGACATGAATCATGAGACGTCGGCAATGGATCACTCTCAACATCAGGAGATGAACCATGACATGCCGGCAATGGATCACACCCAGCATCAGGAGATGAACCATAACATGCCGGCGATGGATCATTCCCAACATAAGCAGATGAATCATGACATGACGACAATGGATCATTCTCAACATCAATCAATGAATGATGATATGCCAATGATGGATCACTCTCAGCATTACGGTATGAATCAAGGTTCAGCTCAAATGGCCGAATATGATGCCAATACCGAAGTGGCTGATTGGCCTGTCGAACAGGCGGAGATAAAGTGGGGACCGCACACCAATATGCGCGCCGAAAATGCACGCTATCGTTTGGATGATCCGGGCGTCGGTTTACGCAATAACGGCCGCAAGGTGTTGACTTACGCAGACTTAAAAAATCTTCATCCGACCCGTCATGAACCCAAACCGGATCGTGAAATCATTTTGAACCTAACCGGTAATATGGAGCGTTATCTCTGGTCGATAGACGGCGTGCCATACTCCGAAGCGGATCCGATTCATTTTAAATATGGAGAACGTGTTCGCATCACCTTTATCAACAACACCATGATGAACCACCCTATGCATCTACACGGGCTATGGAGCGACTTGGAAACCGGGGATCTCAACTATTTGCCTAGAAAGCATACGGTCATAGTCCAGCCCGGTGCTCGCATAAGCTACCGGGTCACTGTCGATGCCAAAGGCGTCTGGGCTTACCACTGCCATATGCTTTACCACATGGCCGGTATGTTCAGAAAAGTGATCGTCGCTTAAGCGCTTAAAGATAAAGGAGAAATTAAAATGTTTAACATTACAGCTTCATGGTTACAGCACCCTGTACCACGTACTTTTTTTGGATTCATGTTCTCTTTACAGAGCGCTCAAGCCGGCATGATGGATGAACCGGTCGTCAGCATGTTTGCTTTTGACAAACTTGAGGTATCAGATGAAACTGACAATCCGATCAATTGGGAGTTTGATGCTTGGATCAAGCAGGGCATTCGCGGCATTGCTTTCACCTCGGAAGGCTCACGAGTCAATTCGGAAAACGAGAGTGAAAACCGACTGGTTTACAGTCAGGGTATCGCCCCCTATTGGGATGCGCAAATCGGGATAGGTTACGACACTCACGAAGAGGAGACTCACAACTGGGGGGTCATCGGCATAGCGGGAATGGCGCCCTATTTCTTTGAAAGTAACTTGCATCTTTACATTGATGGCGACGGCGTTTTGGGCATCCGGGCCAGTTCAGAAAAGGAACTGTTAATCACGCAAAGACTGATTCTAACGCCGGAAATCGAAGCGGAAGCCTACAGTGACGAGATCCCGGAAATGAAACACGGTTCAGGACTGTCATCGGTGACGCTCGGTTTACGCTTGAAATACGAGTTCAAGCGTGAATTCGCGCCCTATGTGGGTATTGAGTGGAACAAAAAGTTCGGCGCAACAGCAGACTACAGCGAAGACCCACAAAACACCAGTTTTGTGGCCGGTGTCAGCTTATGGTTTTAGACAAATAATTTGACAGTAAAAGGGACTGGCTGAAACTTAAACTTCAGCCAGATCTCCTTTATCTTCCAGCCAAGCTTTACGATCCGGAGCGCGTTTTTTAGCGAGCAATTTATCCATCATTTCGGTCACTTCATGTTCGGCGTCAAGATTCAATTGTACCAGTCGACGTGTCGCCGGCATCATGGTGGTCTCGCGTAATTGAGGTGGATTCATTTCCCCTAACCCTTTAAAGCGGGTCACTTGTACTTTGCCCGTTTTTTTCTCCGCTTCTATACGGTCCAGCACGCCTTGGCGTTCGCCTTCGTCCAAAGCATAAAACACCTCTTTACCGACATCGATACGATACAGCGGCGGCATGGCAACATAGATGTGACCGGCTGAAACCAGCTTCGGGAAGTGACGGACGAACAGAGCACAAATCAAAGTAGCGATATGCAAACCGTCCGAATCGGCATCCGCCAAGATACAGATTTTGCCATAACGCAGTCCGCTTAAATCATCCGAACCGGGATCCACCCCGATGGCGACACTAATATCGTGAATCTCTTGAGAAGCCAACACCTGACCAGCATCGACCTCCCAGGTATTCAGAATCTTGCCTCGCAGCGGCATTATGGCCTGATAGTTTTTGTCTCGCGCCTGTTTTGCGGAACCACCGGCCGAATCCCCTTCCACCAAAAACAGTTCGGTCATAGTTAAATCGGACTCGGTGCAATCGGCCAACTTACCTGGCAACGCCGGACCGGAAGTGATCTTTTTACGGGTAATTTTTTTGGCTTTTTTACTGCGGTTTGAAGCGTTTTGTATGACGATTTCCGCAATTTTTTCCGCCACTTCGGTGTGCTGGTTAAGCCACAAACTCAATGCATCTTTTACCACCCCGGAAATAAAAGGTACGCATTCGCGTGAAGAGAGACGTTCTTTAGTCTGACCGGCAAATTGCGGATCTCTTAATTTGGCGGACAACACAAAAGCGACGTTCAACCAAGCATCTTCCGGGGTAATCTTCACTCCACGAGGAATCAAATTCCGGAACTCGCAGAATTCGCGGATCGCATCGGTTGCTCCGGAGCGCAATCCATTAACGTGGGTTCCACCTTGCGGCGTGGGAATCAAGTTGACATAACTTTCCATCAAGTTATCGTTCGGCTCAACCAACCAGGTAATCGCCCATTCAACCCCTTCATTCTCGGTTTGACTCTCGCCGATAAAACCTTCGATAGGCAGACGATCCTGCCCATCCAAAGCGTCGTTCAAATAGTCTTTCAAGCCATTTTCATAAAACCACTCTTCGGTCTCATTGTTAGTTTCATCAACAAAAGTGATCTTTAAACCGGGGCTTAAAACCGCTTTCGCTCGTAACAGGTGCTTCAATCGGCTTAAGGCGTATTTCGGCGTGTCGAAAAACTGCGCATCCGGCCAAAAACGAACATAAGTACCGGTATTCTTTTTGCCGACTTTACCAACCACTTCCAGCGGTTTAGCCAGATCACCATTGGCAAAAGTGATGGTATGCAACTTGGCATCACGTTTGATCTCAATATCTACCTTTTTCGATAAGGCATTGACCACCGAGATACCGACACCATGCAGACCACCGGAGAACTTATAAGCTTTATTGGAGAACTTCCCCCCCGCATGCAATCGGGTCATAATTACTTCCACCCCGGGAACGCCCTCTTCCGGATGAATATCTACCGGCATACCGCGGCCGTTATCCTGCACCCCCATGGAACCGTCCGCATAGTGAGTCACCGTAATTTCCGACGCATATCCGGCCAACGCCTCATCGACACTGTTATCGATGACCTCTTGCGCCAGATGGTTTGGGCGAGTGGTATCGGTATACATGCCAGGACGTTTTCGGACAGGGTCTAAACCGGTTAAGACTTCAATTTCGGATGCATTGTAGTTTTCACTCACAGAGAGGGCTCCTAGCGATGGAATGAATAAAAATTTATTGAAGATAATATCATATTCTTATGCTAAATCGAGACAAGCATAGAGAGCGCCTATCGGCAGACTCTATTAGGGAATATTCAAGCTTAACGTTTCTTGCTGAGCCAGCCGCCATTCATGGTCAACTACACTCAATCCTCAAGAATACACCTATATATAACAGTGAAATAGCAATTTTACGCTGAAACCACAGTACAATATCTGCAACAAAACATCAGGTTCACACATGATTAACCCGAATTCAAAAATCAAACTTGACAGTAGCTGGCTGAATTACCTAGAAGCAGAATTTTCCAAACCATATATGGTGCAATTAAAAGCGTTCTTGCTAGATGAAAAAGCGGCTGGCAAACAGATTTTGCCGAAATCCGGGCAGTGGTTCAATGCAATGAATTCAACCCCTCTTGATGATGTAAAAGTTGTCATTATCGGCCAAGACCCCTACCCAACACCGGGTCATGCTCACGGCTTGTGCTTCTCAGTGCAACCGGATGTTAAGCCATTGCCTAAATCTCTGCTCAATATCAACAAAGAATTACTTGAAGATGTACAGGTCGATAATCAACATACCGGCTACCTTCAACCTTGGGCCCAGCAAGGCGTGCTATTGCTGAATGCCGTTTTGACCGTAGAAGCCGGTAAAACCAACTCTCATCAAAACCGTGGTTGGGAAACCTTCACCGATGCGGTTATTAGTTTGATCAACCAACGTACCGAACACACCGTTTTCATTCTCTGGGGAGCCTATGCGCAAAAGAAAGACAAAATGATTGACCGTAGCAAACACCTAGTGATTGAAAGCGCACACCCTTCCCCCCTATCAGCCTATCGTGGCTTTTTCGGTAGCCGTCCTTTCTCGAAAACCAATCAATACCTGCGAAGCAACGGAAAAACACCAATTAACTGGCAATTACCACTAGGAAATACGTAATTTTTATTGCGATGCACTTTAATAGGCATTAACATTGCTTAATCAACACAAAATTTATCAAGACATACGCTGGACTTATAGGTCTATTACAGCCACTACAGATTGAGCCAAAGAATCAGAATGACAAAATCGCCCATTTTCATTTTTCTAATGACATTATCTGTGGGCGGAATCATTGTACTTCCAGCTATCTTCTATTGGCTGAGCTCGGGAGAGTTCTACGGAAGAAAGGTCAGTACTCCCGCGCCTGTTTTTGAGCTTTTAGATACCAACCTTAACCCTCACAGTTTAGAGCAGCATAAAGGCAAATATGTATTTCTCTATTTCGGCTATCTGAACTGCGATGATGTCTGCCATAACCAAGTGGGCGTGATGTTCAACATCAATCATCAAACTGACAACCGTGACTTGGATTTTATCTTTGTCACTATGGACCCCAACAGAGATTCAACAACGATGTTGAATGATTACTTCAATCAGTTCGGCAGCAACTTTACTGCACTAACCGGCAATTCGGTGCAAACAATTCAGAGCATCGCCAGCCGTTACAAGGCACCGTTTTTTGCCACCGGCACCTTATTCGGAAACAACGATTATGAAATCGCCCATCCGGGCAATATTTTTTTAATTGATCCTGACGGGGTCATCCAACTGGTCTATCAAAATCAATATTTACGTTACGACAAAATCATTGCAGATCTGAATAAATTAAGACAGATCAAACAGAGTTCAAGCAATACAAACATATTAGGATAAAGCGGCATGGCTACTCAACATAACTCTCAACTTCTAAGCATAGACAAAAAAGTCTTAATGATTTTATTGGCTCACATTCCTTTTGTGGCCCTGCTGGCTCCGATCGGCTATGAAACTTTTAGTTTCGCGATTACCGCAACAGCCTTTGTCACAGTACTTGCCTTAGTTGGTTATTACGCTCTACGAGGTACCCGTGCTTTCGGCATACTAAGCGGCGCGTTATTAATGCTGTTTTCCGCAACCTTGATTCAGACCCAGCTTGGCAGAATCGAAATGCACTTTCACATCTTTGTCGCCCTAGCTTTTCTGCTAATTTATAAAGACTGGTTGGTGGTCACGATCGCGGCCGGAGTCGGAGCAGTCCATCATGTCGTTTTAACCTACCTGCAACTCAACTCAGTAGAAGTGGCCGGCGTGCCGATTATGCTTTTCAACTATGATTGCAGCTGGGAGATCACTTTCCTGCATGCTTTATTTGTGGTCATCGAATCTGCGGTCTTAATCTACTACGCGATCACCATGAGAAAAGAAGAGCAGGTAGCCAATCAAGTCGTCAATACCATTAACGACGTTTCCACAAACTCCGACTTTTCACTCAGAATCGAACAACACAATGACCACCCTTCGGTGATTGCCACCAATACATTACTCAGCTCGATCCAATCCGCTTTCAATCAAATCAACGAGGTAATGACCGGCATAGCGCAAGGCAATTTCGATCAGCGAATAGAACAACAGTTTTCAGGTGATTTACTCCATCTCAAAAATGCCGTCAATGATTCAGCAGAAAGTGTCACCGGCACCATGCAAAGTCTTGAAGAACTGATGCATAGTTTAAGCTCTGGAGACTTTTCAGCTCGTCTGGACTCGAAAGTAAAAGGTTCCCTAAGAGAAAATGTCAATAACACTATGCAAATCATGGAGCTGGCGATTTCCGAAGTGGGCGACGTGATTAATCGTCTCAGCGAAGGGGATTTAACAGCACGAGTCACCTCGGAATTAAATGGTGACCTCGATACATTGAAGCAGAGCACCAATACCTCTATGCAGAGACTACAACATGCCATCGAAGATATTTCTCGCGTGATCGCGGCCCAAAGCGAAGGCGACTTGACGGCGTCGGTGACTCAAGAAATGCTTGGGGAATTGGATAACCTAAAACAAGCAATCAACCTGAGTAACAGCACCTTAAACAAAGTAATATCACAAGTCGTAAACTCCGCCAATACGGTTAAAAATGCCAGCACCGAAGTCAGCCAAGGCAGCGGTCACCTTAACAGCCGCACTCAGGAACAAGCCGCATCGCTGGAAGAAACCGCAGCCTCTATAGAGCAGTTAACTTCGACCATCAAGCAGAATACTGACAACGCGGTAAATGCCGACAGCCTAGCCAAAACGGCGAGTGATCAAGCGCAAGCAAGCCGACAAATTATGGATGAAACCGAGCAAGCTATTCAGCAAATTCATGACTCCAGCAAACAGATTGAAGCCATTACCGTATTGATCGATAGCATCGCTTTCCAAACCAACTTATTGGCTCTGAACGCCGCAGTCGAGGCAGCTCGAGCAGGTGAACACGGTAGAGGCTTTGCCGTCGTTGCCGGAGAAGTGCGCAACCTAGCTGGTAAATCGGCAGAAGCCGCTAAAGATATCAAAAACCTGATTGAAAACAGTGTGAAGAGTATTCAAGTAGGTACTGATAAAATGGCACTGACCTCTGATTCACTCTCAAAAATTCAGGACTCGATTAAAAAAGTCAGTGACATTGTTGCCGAAATTTCCACAGCCTCTCTCGAACAACAACAGGGAGTTAATCAGGTTAATATGGCCGTTGCCGGAATCGACAACAACACTCAACAAAATGCCGCCTTGGTGGAACAAACGACGGCCGCGGCTCAATCCATGAGCCAGGAAAGCGAAAAACTTAGCCAGGTCGTCTCGCGTTTTAAGGTTTGATAACCTTGCACCCGCTGACTTTTTAAAAAGCCCCCATTAAGTCGGGGTTTTTTATGAGTTTCCGTTTTTAAAAAAACCTGCGGTGATCAGAATCTCTACACGTCTATTCCGATTCTTACCTGATTCACTTTCGCTACTCTCTATAGGTTGCCACTCCCCGAAACCGGCAATGGAAAACAGTTCGGGTTGCAAGCCGCTGCTATTTTGTAACAGATACATGACCGATTCCGCTCGTAAGGTACTTAAAAAGAAGTTATTTCTTAACGTCGATTCGGGATCAATCCAGTCGCTATCGGTATGCCCCATCACCGAGATTTCGGCCAACCACTGATAACCGTCTTCTGCAGCACGATCAATGACCGCTCGATTTGCCTCATCCGCTTTTATATCTAAAACTCGTGTCGTCGGCAGTAATTCGGCAATACGACTCAACTCTTCAGTAAGCTTCATACTCGGTTTGAAAGCACCGCTTTCAAAAGCGTCATCACTTTGTACGGTCAACAAAACGCCGCGCGGTTCGCGACTGACGGAAATCATCCGATAACCGTTTTGTCCAACCTGATCCGCCAATGTTTGATAACTGGCATTTAACTGTTGGTCAACCCAAACATCAATTTTACTCTGATCACTTTTATTCATGGCCACCACCACGATAAAAAATGTCAGCAACAAAGTGATGACATCACCAAAAGCCAAAAGCCAAGAGCTTCTTGCTCTTTGCAAAACCGGCGAACTCATTCTTGCTCCTGAGACAGAGGGAGATCTTGCGCAAGCTTAACCAGTTGCGGTTGCAGATAAATCTCAATACGGCGATTTTCTCCACTGGTCGTCGGAGTGACCAGCGGGTGAAAGCTGCCGTAACCGGCAATCGCAAACTGGTCACGCGGCAAACCTAGATGAATACGCATCCACTCCATCATCGCATAAGCCCGATAAGTACTCAGTTCTACGTTGTTTTTAAAGCGCGCGGTCGCAGCCATCGGATTGGAATCGGTATGTCCCTCTACACGAATCATAAACTTGAGTCGATAACCCGGCATCTCCACAGCCTGCACCAGTTTTCGATATTGCTGACGTAAATTGCCGACATTCAGTGCATCGACCACTTCCAGCATGCTTCTCAAATAAGGCAGATAACGGGGGTTGATTTTCGCTTGTGCCGAATCAAACAGAGCTTCGCCTTTGACTAGATCGGCCGGTAAGGTAATTTTGATGCCCTTAGTGGTACTGTCATCTATTTGCAGCCAAGGAATACCGGCTCGATTACGTTCATACACAAATTGCTTATGTAAATTTGCAATCAGTTCCTGATAACTTCTTTTCGGGGCCGATGTTTCCAGCTCAAGCATACTGATAGTGAGAATGAAGAAAGCCAATAATGAGGTGAACAAGGCGATGTAACTCAGCAGCCAGGCATGGTTGCGATTCGGTTGTGTTTCCGTTTCGTCACTTAAACCTTCAACCAAACCCCGATCTGGCGCACTCTTTGTTCTGGTGAGTTGTGAGAGTAGCAGTAAAGACATGCAAACCTCCGGCTAGCGTAAGCTTTCCAGTTTCTGCTTGGTTTTCTCGTTCAGAAAAGCGAGCAATTTCTCTTTGACCAGCAAGGTCGGCTCGGTATCTTTGAGAGCAATCGTGCCTTCGATAATCATCTCGTTCCTGAGCACTTCGGCGTCGGTCAGCACTTTCAATTTACCGGCAATCGGCATAAACACCAGATTGGAGAACAGCACGCCGTAGAACGTCGTCACCAGAGCCAAGCCCATGCCGTTAAGCAAACTCCCCAACATATCTTGAGCTTCACCACCGCCGTACGGATTACCGCTATCCACCACTTGAGTAGTCATCATGATAATCAGCCCCATCACCGTTCCCATCATGCCGAAAGCCGGGGCATACGAAGCCATATTGGCATAGACCTCTTGACAGCGCAGGTGGCGCAAGCGCATATTGATCAGGCGGTTTTCCAAACTTTGTCTGAGGGTTTCGGTCTCGTGATAGACCAACATTTCGGTAAGCGCAAATTGCAGATAAGGATCGTCGAGCATATCGATCTCTTTTTCCACCCCGAGCAGGCCTTTCTGCTTGGAAATATGGCTCAAACGAACCATCTCTTCGACAATATCGGAATAGCTAGGGGGTTCGGCAACCAAAACCTTACCTAAACCGTAAAAAACGCAGCGAACTTGATTGAGAGGATAATTGATCAAGATAGCGGCAAAGGTTCCGCCCAAAACCAGAGCGAGCCCTTGCCAATTAAGAAAAGCGTAGATGAATTGGCCTTGTTGGTAATCGATCATGCTCAAGATCAAAATGATCGAGCCGATGATGATTCCTAAAAGCGTCGCGATTTTGCTCATTTACTCCGTCTGTTGAATCTCTCCCGCCTTTTCCTGTGAAGCTTCGGAAATCGAATACTGATTCAACCAATCCTCAAATTTTTGGTTAATTTCGGCAACAGACAACTCTGTTACATCCAACGGCTCACTGATATAAATATCGATTACACCCGGTTTCTTAATAAAACTGTTTTTCGGCCAGAATTTACCCGCATTGTGGGCGACTAAATACACCGGTGCTTTCGCTTTCGAAGCCAGCATGGCGCCACCGACATTTATTTTGCCGAGCTCGCCCGCCGGCATACGAGTGCCTTCCGGAAAGATGACTACCCAGTCGCCATCCGCCAGACGTTGCGTCCCTTCTTTCAACAACTGGTTCAGTGCTTTGCGGCCAGCAGAGCGGTCAATTGCGATAGGATTCAGCAACGACATCCCCCAACCGAAAAACGGAATTCTCAGCAGCTCGCGTTTTAACACATAGGCTTGTCTCGGGAAAATTTGTTGCAAGGCAAAAGTCTCCCAGGACGACTCATGTCTAGCAAGGATTAAGCCAGCGTTTTCGCTATTGATATTATCGGCACCATGTACTCGATACTTTAATCCACATGTGACATTTACCCACCACAAACAAAAATGCGCCCACTGCGTCATAAAGCGATAACGAGTGACGATTGAAAATGGTCGGGTCAATTGTCCCAGTAGGGAAAATACGATCATACTGCTGATCTGTCCGATCGAGAACAACAAGGATTTGATAAACAAAATAAGTTTCATTTCAACAACGCCTCCACAACGGCTTGTAAATTTTCATAGACGGGAATGCCTTCCAGCAAAGCGTCATTCGTTGCCAAAGTGCGCTCACCTTTGCCGGTTTTCACCAGATACGGCTGCATGTCCATCGCTTTGGCGACTTTAATATCCGCCAGCGTATCGCCCACCATCGGCATTGACTGTAACTCGCAACCGAATCGATGCTGTATGGCTTGCAGCATCCCGGTTCCCGGTTTACGGGCCGGCGATTGATCTTCTCCCAGGTAAGGCGCATAGCTGATCCAGTCGAGCGCCATGCCATCCAATAGCTCGACAAACTTCCGGTGCATGCCACTCAACGTCTGGCGCGAATAATAACCGCGCTTGATGCCGGACTGGTTGGTCGCCACGGCCACCGTCCACCCCGACTTTTTCAATTGTTTGATCGCCTCGATACTACCCGGTACCGGAATCCATTCGTCTGCGGATTTAATAAACGCATCCGAATCTTCATTAATCACTCCGTCGCGATCCAAAACGATAATTTTCATAAATTCCTCTAAACAAAAACTCCCGCACTAGAATTAATCCAGGCGGGAGCATTCCTTTCCTGTCAGGTCTTTCTCGAAATTAAAGTCGGGAAATATCGGCAACCTGCAAGAACAATTGATAGATCTGATTCAATAATGCCAAACGGTTCTGCTTAACCGCTTCGTCATCAACCATAACCATAACTTCATCGAAGAAGCTGTCCACCGCATCTTTGATCTTCGACAGTTCGGCAATCGCGGCAACATAGTCACGCCCGGCAATCTGTCGGCTAACGGTTTCACGCAACGCGTCCAGCTCATTCCAAAGATTGCGTTCCGCACCGTCGGTCAACAAGTCTGCATTAACCGTTTCGGCCAAATCACCGTCTACTTTTTTCAGGATGTTGTTGATACGTTTGTTCGCTGCGCTCAAGCTTTCCGCCGATTCCATCTGACTGAACTGCTGAACTGCATCGATTCGTTTAGCAAAGTCGATCGGATGTGCAGGACGACAAACGCGTACCGCCTCAAACTGTTCCGCAGACACGCCTTGATCAGCGTAGTAAGCACGCAGACGTCCGATAATAAAGTCATAGATATCATTGACCAAATTCTCGTCCGCTTTCACCGCCGGGTGCAATTCAAGACTGAATTGAATTAATAGACGAAGATCCAAATCCAAATCTTTCTCGATCATAATACGCAGCATACCCAAAGCGGCGCGACGTAATGCAAACGGGTCCTTGTCTCCGGTCGGCACTTGGCCAATCCCGTAGATACCAGTGATGGTATCCAATTTATCGGCAATCGCCAGCGCTTGTGCGACCCCGGAAGAAGGTAGCTCGTCCCCGGCAAAGCGAGGTTGATATTGCGCATCGATCGCATCGGACACATCGGCATTTTCGTTCTGCTCATAGGCGTAATAACGTCCCATGACCCCTTGCAGATCAGGGAATTCGCCAACCATTTCCGACATTAAATCACACTTGGATAAACGCGCTGCTCTTTCGCAATCGCTTGCATCCACACCCAGCGGCTTACCGATTTTAACGGTTAGCGTTTCCAATCGCTCAACCTTGTCGAAAAGTGTACCCAGCTGCTGCTGGAATACCACAGTTTTCAATCTAGGTAGAAAATCATCCAAAGGCTGCTTGCGATCTTGATCCCAGAAGAATTTAGCATCCGCCAGACGCGGACGAATGACACGTTCGTTACCGTACTTAACCGAAGCCGGATTAGAACTTTCAATGTTACTGATGGTAATGAAGTTTGGCATCAACTTGCCTCCAGCATCCAACATGTGGAAATACTTCTGGTGGCCAGCCATCGCCGAAATCAATGCTTCCGAAGGCACCGCTAGGAAAGTCTGCTCAAATTCACCGACTACCGCATTCGGCCATTCGTTCAAAGCGGTCACTTCATCAAGAAGATCGGCATCGATCACAGCCGTTCCGCCAGCCTGCTGGGCAGCTTCAACCACTTGCTGCTGGATACGCTGGGCACGCTTTTCAAAATCAGCGATAACATAACCTTCCGCCTCCAATTTAGCGGCATACTCTTCCGGTTGAGTAATGGTGATTTTCTGTGGCGCATGGAAACGGTGTCCTTGCGTGGTGTTAGCAGTCTGGTGACCGAGAATCGTTGCCGATACGACTTCTGAACCTAGTAGCATCAACGCCCAGTGAACCGGACGTACAAATTCGACATCCGAGCTACCCCAACGCATACGTTTCGGGATCGGCAGTTTCGCTAAAGCCTGATTAACCACTTCCGGAAGCAGTTCTACAGCCGCTTGGCCTTTCTGTTCCAGGTTATAGCCCATCCAAACGCCTTTATCGGTTTCAATTTCAATCAGGTCTTCGACACCTACACCGCAACCGCGTGCAAATCCTTGTAAAGCTTTTGTGGCGTTACCGTCGGCATCAAATGCCGCTTTTTTGGCCGGGCCTCTACGCTCAACGGTTTTGTCGGCTTGCTGAGTTTGCGTCTCGGCAATCATAACGGCCAAACGACGCGGGGCAGCATAGATAGTTACATCGCCATAAGCCAATTCAGCTTCTGACAAACCGTTCTCAATGCCTTCGGCAAATGCACCGGCCAACTTCTTCAGGGCTTTTGGAGGCAGTTCTTCGGTTCCGATTTCGACTAAAAATGTTTCAGTATTGGTGCTCATTATTTAGCCTCCTGAGTGTTTTCTTTGACTAGCGGGAAACCTAAGGCTTCACGCCCTTCATAATAGGCTTCGGCAATCTGGCGCGCCATGGTACGAACGCGACCGATAAAACGAGCACGCTCGGTAACCGAAATCGCGTGACGGGCATCCAGCAGGTTAAAGGAGTGAGAAGCCTTCAACACCATTTCATAGGCAGGCAGAGGCAATTTATCTTCAACCAATTTGGCGAACACTTCTTCGCACTCATCGAAAGTACGGAACAGCTTATCGGTATCGGCTTTCTCAAAGTTATATGCAGACATCTCGACTTCGTTCTGATGGAATACATCGCCGTAAGTCACTTTGCCTTCCGGGCCGTCTACCCAAACCAAGTCATACACGGAATCCACACCTTGCAAATACATGGCGATACGTTCCAAACCATAAGTGATCTCACCGGTAACCGGACGGCATTCCAATCCACCGACCTGTTGGAAATAGGTAAACTGGGTAACTTCCATTCCGTTCATCCACACTTCCCAGCCCAGTCCCCAGGCACCCAAGGTCGGAGATTCCCAGTTATCTTCTACAAAGCGGATGTCATGCTCTAGCGGGTCAACCCCCATCACGCGTAATGAATCAAGATATAGCTCCTGAATATTGTCCGGCGAAGGTTTTAACATGACCTGAAATTGGTAATAGTGCTGCAGACGGTTTGGGTTTTCACCGTAACGGCCGTCGGTCGGACGACGGCAAGGCTGAACATAAGCTGCTCGCCATGGCTCTGGTCCGATAGAACGTAGGAATGTTGATGGGTGGAAAGTCCCTGCCCCCATCTCATTATCGTAGGGCTGCATGACCACACAGCCCTGTTCTGCCCAATAGGCCTGTAGAGTCTGAATTAACCCCTGAAAGGTGCGAATATCTGTTGCTGCTTGTCCCGCCACAGTCTAAAACCTCTTTAAAAGAATTCGTTGAGTAATACCGCCATTTCAAACCTAATTAACTTGTAATTAACTTGATTAAAAGGCATCTGCTCATTTATGCTTGAAAAATCCGCCAATTATAACGTATTTTGTTCGCTTTTAATGCGTCAAAAGCCATGTTTTTAAAGGAATTCAATCAGTATGAGTCAATCCGCCAGCAACTCCCCGGTTTTAGTGAACGCAAAAGGCTTAAAATGCCCGATGCCGGTCATCAAATTACAGCAACAGGTTCGCAAAGGCCAAGCCGGAGAACAAATCAAGATCGCCTGCACCGATCCGGGCGCGGAGAAAGACATCGGCAGCTGGGTCAAAGTCAATAAACACCAGCTAATCGCTGTTGAGCCGACAGAGTACGGTTGCGACATTACCGTGCAGATCAAAGAAAGCTGAAATACCCTGCCCGTTTCGATACAAAATTCATGGTTTGGCAATAACTTGCCCTTACAACCGCCAGATGGAATGTTTATAATGTTCTTCAATTTAATAAACCTTTTATGAAGTTTATTCAAGAGAAGAAGGCTCGACGTGACCAAACTTTCAAAACTCGCTTTAACCCTGATTACTGTAACTGCGGCCATCGGTGCCCTGCCGACCCAATCCATCGCCAACTTCCCGCTTGAAAAAACCACCTTACCGCTGCCGCCTTTAAGTCAAGACAATGACAACCAAGGAGCCGAAGCTGACGCCGATAGTACCGAGCAAAGCTGGCAGCCGCACAAAATCAAGATTGGTAGAAATGACTCATTGAGCACCGCGCTCGATAAGGCCAAGGTTTCTCCGCAGACCACCTATCAAATCGGCCGACTCAAAAACAGTAACCTGCTAACCAACCTGAAAGTCGGCGACGAGCTAACCGTCTGGGTGGATAAAAATAGCAACCTGCAAAGAATTCTCTATCCGAAATCTAAAACTTTGGCTTACGAATTGGTAAAAACCGATAACGGTTACCATATTTCCGAAAAGAAACGTCCGGTAGAGATTCGAACCGAAACCGCATTCGGCACCATTGAAGGCGCTTTTTATCCGGCAGCACAAAGAGCCGGCTTGAGCGCCCGAAGCATCATGAACCTGGCCGACATGTTTGCTTGGGATATCGACTTCGGCCGTGAACTACGTAGCGGCGACACCTTCAAAGTCATCTATGAGACCAAGTATCTCAACGGAGAATACATTGGTGACGGCAACATTCTTGCCGCTCAAATCACCACCAACAATGGCACCGACCAACACAACGCTTTCGTGTTACGCAATAAAGAAGAAGTGATCGGTTACTACAACGAGAAAGGCCAAAATCTTAAAAAGGCTTTCCTGCGAGCACCGGTTGATTACGTCAGAATTACCTCAAAATTTAACCCTAGACGCTTTCACCCGGTCCTGAAAAAATGGCGCTCACACCGCGGCGTTGATTACGGCGGCCCGTTAAACACACCGATTCGAGCAACCGGTAACGGTAAAATCATTGCCCGCGGTTGGGGGAACGGTTACGGCCGCTATATCAAAATCCAACATGCAGGTAAATACATAACAGTGTATGGTCACTTAAACAAATTCGGCAAGTATAAGAAAGGCCAATTCGTTAAACAAGGCGACGTAATAGGCTATATGGGTAAAACCGGTTTGGCAACAGGCGTGCACTTGCATTACGAGTTCCGTATTAACAACAAACACGTGGACCCGCTTAAGGTTAAATTCCCTGCTGCCGGGCCGGTTCCCAAGAAGTACAAAACTGAATTCACGCAAAAAAGTAATTTCCTGCTGGCTCAACTGGATCGCATTGACAGCAGCACGCAAATTGCACGGAGTTTCGAGTAGTGGCTCCAAGCTACTTTATCGGCTTAATGTCTGGGACAAGTGCCGATGGAGTGGATGCCGCACTGGTTTCTATTCAGGAACAGCAAATTGAACTCATTTCTTTTCTGGAAACTCCACTGCCCTCCGACTTAAAAAACACCTTGATGGAACTGAACCGCAGCCAAACCATCCATCTGGAAAAGCTGTGCCTGCTGGAAAAAGAAATCGCCGAGCTGTTTGTGGCGGCCACTAAAACCCTGCTGGAAGCAAACAATCTGGCCGCTGAGCAAATCACGGCCATCGGCAGTCACGGGCAGACCATTTACCACGCTCCGCAGATTCCCATGACCTTACAAATCGGCCACCCCGCTTTTATCGCCAAACAAAGTGAAATAACTACCGTCGCCGACTTCCGAGTAGACGATATGGCGCTTGGCGGACAAGGCGCCCCTTTTGCACCGGCGTTTCATCAGCAGATATTTGCTACCGAACAAGCTTGTTTTGTTACCAATATCGGCGGCATCGCCAATATCAGCTATGTACCGGAAAACGGTTCCGAGCGAGCTATCCTAGGATGGGATACCGGTCCCGGCAATGCATTGATGGATGATTTATGTCAGCACGCTTTCGACATGCCTTTTGACCGCGACGGCGACTTGGCCAGTCAAGGACAGGTTAATCCGATCTTATTGGATAAACTTATTCAGCATCCGTACTTTTCTATGCCGCCCGCGAAAAGCACTGGCCGGGAAACCTTTAAGTTCGACTGGGTTCAAGAAATTGTCGGCAACGCACAAATCGAGATCAATGAATTAGATTTGCTCGCCACCTTAGCCGAATTAACCGCCGTGACCATTGCCAGACAAATCAAATCGATTGCCCAGCAGAATGAACCGGTGTGGATTGTCGGCGGAGGCGCTTTCAACCCTTACTTAATCTCCAGAATTCAAACCCATCTATCCGGACATAAAGTCTGTTCCGCCTTAGACAAACAGATCAACCCAAATGCAGTTGAAGCGATGATGTGTGCCTGGCTAGCACAGCAAAGAATAGCTGAAGTACCGGTCAAACTATCTGCAGTGACCGGAGCTTCTCGAGATGCCGTACTGGGTGGCATCTGGCATCCGTAATTTATTAAAACATCCATATAAATTCATATAAAAAAAGCCCGGTCATTCAAACTGAACGAACCGAGCTTTTTCTTATCATTAATCAACAGGATTAAAGTAGATCGTTTTCGCCTTTACCGCGCTGATCTACCGGAATATAGCAGGAAGTACCTGAACCCGCATAAATCTGGGTTGGACGGAAGATCTTGTTGTTCTGCAGCTGTTCACGCCAGTGCGCCATCCAGCCTGCCGAACGGGCTACGGCAAAGATTGGCGTAAAGAGCCCCGGATCAAACCCCATCTCTTTATAGAGAATACCGGAATAGAAATCCACATTTGGATAGACACCCTTATGCGCCAATAATTCCAAACAGACCTTTTCAACTTCTTTGGCTGTTTCAAAGGCCTGGCTCAACTCTCCCGCATCCGATTTCTTAGCCAAAATGTCATCGGAAAGCTTTTGCAAAATTGATGCTCGTGGATCTTTAGTCTTATATTCACGGTGCCCCATTCCCCAAACGACTTTCTTTTGAGCTAGGCGTTCTTCAACATAAGCTCGAGCATTAGCCGGCTCACCAATCTCATCCAGCATTTCGATCACTTTCTGATTGGCTCCACCGTGCAGAGGCCCAGACAAAGAAGCGATGGCGGAAGCGATAACCGAACAAGGATTCGCTAAGGTCGAACCGGTTACCATGGTCGTAAAAGTGGATGCATTGATGGTATGTTCGGAGTGCAGGATCAGAATCGCATCCAACAGTCGCGCCCAATCCGGATCCGGCTCTTCTCCGGTCAACATGTAGAGAAAGTTTTCCGCGTAATTAAGGTCTTTACGCGGCTCAATCGGATCGTAACCGTTACGCATATGCTCCCAATTCGCCACTAGCGTCGCCATGTGAGAGATGATTTTAATGGTTACATCGTTTACGTAATCCTGGTTTTCCGAAGCGCCTTTCATATATTCGGTACTCGGATAAAACGCGGCCAAACTGGCGACAACCACCTGCAACATGTGCATTGGGTGAGTGGTAGACGGCAGGTTCTTCATAATTTCGCGGATATTGTATTTAACACGACGATTTTCACGCAGCAACAGATCAAAACGTTGCAACTCATCTTTGGTCGGCAAATGACCGAATAACAGCAATAGCGTGGTCTCTTCAAAGCTGGAAAATTCGGCTAATTCTTTAATATCGTAACCCCGATAAGTTAATAGCCCCTTTTGACCGTCGATATAAGAGATTTTTGACTCTGTCGCTGGCACCCCTGCCAAACCTGGAATGTATTGCATAATACTGTCCTGAAAACTGTCTTTATTAAACAACTCGCCCCGATAAATTGACCGGGGCGCTGATAAATGAATCTATTTTACGTGTCGATTAAACACTGAATGACGAACCGCAACCGCAGGTCGTGGTCGCGTTCGGATTTTCGATGACAAAACGTGCACCTTGTAAATCTTCCAAATAGTCGATTTTAGCGCCGATCAGATACTGAAAACTCATCGAGTCAACCAATAGCGTTACTCCGCCTTTAGTGACAACCGTATCGTCTTCCGCCTGATTTTCATCAAATGTGAAACCGTATGAGAAGCCAGAGCAACCGCCACCAGTAATATAAACCCGCAATTTCAAGTTCGGGTTGTTTTCATCTTCGATCAACCCGCTGACTTTTGCTGCCGCCGCTTCGGTAAAATCTAAAGGTTGTGGAATATCAGACATATCTGTTTCCTTATGTAATTATGATTTCAGGTTTAGCACCTGAACAATGTAGCCGATTCAAAATTATATCAAAATTCAGCGCTTTGCTCTGCGCTGTTTTATGCAAGCCCTACCATCCAGAAACGAGCAGCTTAAGGCATCAGAGCGACTTGTGATAGACCGCTGTTTTCGGGCAATTCAAACAGGATATTCATATTCTGTACCGCTTGACCTGCCGCCCCCTTGACTAAGTTATCGATCACCGAAGTCACCACCACAAGATTACCGTTTTGCGGACGGAAAACAGATAAACGACACATATTCGATCCCTTAGCCATCCGGGTTTCCGGCAAACTTCCAGCCGGCATCACATCAACGAAAAACTCGTCCGCATAGGTTTGTTCAAATAGCGCCTGCAACTGCTCTTGGGATAAATCCTCCTTCAGAGTTGCGTAGATAGTCGACTCCATACCTCTCACCATCGGTACCAAGTGCGGCACAAAGGTCAGATCCACCTCTTCTCCAGCCATAATCTGTAGTTTGTCTTTCATCTCCGGCAAATGACGGTGACCGGCAACGCCGTACGCCTTGAAGCTTTCGCTCATCTCCGCACCCAACATCGCCACATTAGCCCCTTTACCGGCTCCGCTCACTCCGGATTTACCGTCGGCGATAATGCCTTTTAACTCAATGGCATCCGCATCAATCAACGGTTTTAAAGCCAGCAAAATACTGGTCGGGTAACAGCCTGGATTAGCGACAATTTCTGCCTGCTTCACATTTTCGCGGAACAGCTCAGGCATCCCATAAGCAACCTTTTCCATCATCTGCGGGCAACTATGCTCAAAACCGTACCATTTTGCCCAGATATCCAGGTCGGTAATCCGGAAGTCTGCTGCTAAATCGATTACTTTGACGCCGGCAGAAGTCAGTTCTTCCGCCATACTCATAGCAACACCATGCGGCGTGGCAAAGAAAACCACATCACACGCTCTCAAAACCTCAACATCAGGCTCGGAAAATGCCAAATCATAAAAACCTCGTAGATTCGGATACATCTCGTCGACACGCACCCCCGCTTCACTCCGTGAAGTAATCGCTTGCACTTGTGCTTCCGGGTGATTTGCCAACAATCTCAGCAACTCAACACCGGTATAACCTGTCCCACCTACAATTCCGACTTTTATCTGTGACATTTCTTTCTCTGTTAATTTGTTCATTTGCAAAAGCGTTATTTTACTAGTTAGTGGCTAGTTAATAAAATTTTTACCCTTAATCCGTTCTAAATGTTAAAGATTTGAAAGTTTTTATCGTTCAAACGGTCTCATTTGATAACCTGTAACCAAATATGCCGGGGGATACCATGAAGTTACAAGAAAAAGATGTCACCGATCCAAACCTCTATCTGAATCGCCGCCAGTTCATTCAGCAGATGACCGCTGCCGGATTGCTCGCCAGCCCTCTAGCCGCTTATGCACTGGACTTTAGCAAAAACCCGGACTACCAGCCGAAACTTAAGTTGACCGATCCGGAACACGCTTTACATTACAATAATTTCTACGAACTCGGCACCGACAAATCCGACCCGCCTCGGCACGCCCACCGCCTGATTACCGATGACTGGAAAGTAGAAGTGGAAGGTCTCTGCGCCAAGCCGCAAACTTTTGATATGGATGACCTGCTGGCGATTGAACAGGAAGAACGCATCTACCGCTTCCGCTGTGTCGAGGGCTGGTCAATGGTGGTACCCTGGATCGGTTTCCCGCTGGCAAAATTGTTGGCCAAAGTCGAACCGACCGGCAAAGCCCAGTATGTCGAATTCATTAGTATTGAAGATCGGAAAAATTTGCCCGGTCAACGTTACGACATTCTGGATTGGCCTTACACCGAAGGACTCAGGATGGACGAAGCCATGCATCCGCTGACCTTGATGGCAACCGGAATCTACGGCGAAAAACTGCCTAACCAGAACGGCGCCCCGATACGCCTAGTCGTACCTTGGAAATACGGCTTTAAAAGCAGCAAATCCATTGTCAAAATCCGTTTGGTTGAGAAACAGCCAATCAGCAGCTGGATGCAAGCCACCCCTTCCGAATATGGTTTTTATTCCAATGTTAATCCGAATGTCCCGCACCGCAGATGGTCGCAAGCCAAGGAACGCCCGCTAGGTTCGTTTTTCAAAAAGGAGACCTTAATGTTTAACGGCTATGCCGATGAGGTGGCCCACCTCTACCGAGGCATGGATTTAAAAAAGTTTTTCTGACCACACCATGAACAAGATTCAAAAAATCATCCTGCTAGTTCTACTCTGTTCGATTCCGGCATTGCTGCTGATTTGGAAACTCTTGACCGATCAACTTGGAGCCAACCCGGTCGAATACCTTGAGCATGCAACCGGGGATTGGGCGATCTACTTTCTCTTCCTGACTTTAGCCGTCACGCCAATGCAAACGCGCTTAAAAATCAACTGGAATAAAACCTACCTAGCCGCACACTTAATGCGCAGAATCCTAGGACTAGCCGCCTTTTTTTATGCGCTACTGCATCTAAGCACTTATTTTATTTTTGAAATGAATCTCTCTGTGGAGGAGAGTCTGCTCGATATTATGGAAAGGCCCTTTATCGCTATTGGCATGCTCTCGTTTACTCTGTTACTTGCCTTGGCAATCACCTCAAATGCCAAGGCTCAACGGATCATGAAAACCCGCTGGAAAACCCTGCATAAAAGCATATACACCTTAACCTTTCTGGGTATTCTGCATTACGCTTTGCTGGTCAAAGCCGATCTGCTCCAACCCCTCTTGTATCTGTTTATTTTTGCGATTCTGATGCTGTTTCGTCTGCGTCCGAACTCTTTTTAATCCGTTGCTTGTCTTCATACATTTTTTTATCTGCTTTCTTCAACAGTTTGACCGCATCCATATCCTCTTTGGTAATCAACTGTACACCGATACTGGGCTGACAACGGGCATGAACCTGACTGACCATATAACCCTGACATAAGTTCTGCCTGAACCGTCTAACCGTCTCTGTAACGACTTTTTGCGCCTTATCCGGGGAGGAGCTTAAATCACTCAATAGCACGACAAACTCATCCCCGCCCAGACGGGCAACCAAATCACCGGAGCGGGTCAATTCCGATAACCGTTTCGCACAGGCGATTAACACCGCATCCCCGACTTCATGACCATGACAATCATTAATCTCTTTGAAATCATTTAAATCCAAAAAAATCAGCGCACTCAGAGAACCACGATAACGGGCATCGTCAATCGCATATTTGATTTCCGACAGCAACTTGCGACGATTGGCCAGACCGGTCAAGTCGTCATGATGCGAGATGTAATTCAGTTTGGACAGCAATCGACCCCGAGACATTTCATGCTGTAATCCCAACCAAAGCACACTAGTCCAGAACAGCGCCAAGACCACAAAAATGCCGATCATTTCCATCAAATGCGCACGCTGGTATTCTTCAAGTACCGACTCATTCTCAACCACTACCACTTGCCACTTGGTATGCGGTACATCCACGGCCACTTTAATCTTCGACAACTCCGTTTGCGACAGTTGAAACGGCCGAGTCAGTTTATCCCGTACCGCTTCACTGGAAACCTCTATCAAATCCGGGACGTCTCTACGCACTAAATACATTTCATGACTGGAAATCATATGTTCGGATAAAGTTTTTCTTAACAGCTCGGCACTGAAAGACATAAAAAAGATCATTTCCCGATTCTTAACATAGACCGGCATCATGACGTCAAAATGATAAGCCTCGGCTTTAGGGTGGATATAAGGTTCATATTCGAAATAATCCACTTCCGGATGAAACATGCTGGCCACATGCTCGATATCCTGCTGGCAAACTTTTTCTATGAAAAAATCGTAGTCTCCGCCGATCTGTTCACCGTGCGCATTAGTGATGACATAAGAGTGCATTTTAGGGAAGTAGAGCCGGAACTTATTGGCCAAGGATTCCTGAACGGTAATATCCTTGGAGAACAGATTAATATCATGCAACCATAATCCATCCAGACTGATCGCCGACATCTGATGACGAATATGAGAGACAATTTCATCGATACTTTTGGCGGCTTGCTCGGCTTGCTGTTCCATTAACGTCAGCTGCAAGGCTTCGAATTGCTTGACACTCGAATCGTAACGCAACCAAATCAATACCGATAGCACAAACAGTATCATCAGCATGATCAATACAAATACAAATCGAGACTTAATCAAGCTCACCGCATCTCCCCCGAGCAAATCCAACTGAAGCTAGAACAGTTAAACCACCTAAGCCCTTAAAAAGGTTGTGTGAATTGTTGTACGAGTTATTAGAATACTACAAATAGTAATCCGCACGATGTATATCAATATTTCGTTATATTCTTATAGATCAACCTCTTAGCGCCTTTTCTGTGAATTGATCGCGAGAAATTAGCTCCGGCTCGTCAACCCATAAAGGTTGATGTCCAGCCTCATATACCGGCCGATTTTTCATAATCGCTTTGAAGAAATCGCTCTCTGTAATAATGGAAATCCATTGTTTTAGTTTGTTGTAGTCGGCCGATTCAAACCAGGCCTTATCCACATTAACAAACTGCCTAACAAACGGAAAAACGGCAATATCCGCTAAACTCAGCTTGTCGCCCAGCAAATAGGGAGCGTGACTCAAGACTTCATCTATTTCCTTTAAGAACGGTTCGCCTTGCGTTCGGTAATAGACTTGCGGCTTATCGGGGTGACGATCTGCATATTTATACAAATCCAACCAAGGTTTAAATTCGTCATCAACCTTATCTATCCAAGAATTGATGAGAGAGTCCAACTCTGCGCTCCATAAAGACAAATCACTCTTAGCAGAGTTCTTTATTGCCCAAAACAGAATATCCCGGCTTTCGTCAATAACCTGACCATCCGCCAAAATCAGAACCGGCACCGTTCCTTTAGGCGACGCCTGTAGCATGGCTAACGGCTTATCCCAAAACACGATTTCCCGCTGCTCAACCTGAATGCCGGACAGATAAATACCCATTCGAGCCCGCATCGCATAAGGACAACGACGATAAGAATATAAAACAGGATGTTTTTCCATACTAATTTTCCATAGCCCATTCTCTGTATACAAAAAAGCCCGCATAAAGCGGGCTTGAGAAATAGGAATAAAACGATATTTATTTCTGAATTTATCGAGTCTATTTTGCGGTATTAGCAAAACCCTTTAAACAGAAATTAAATTTTCTAGCTAGGCGGTACAAATTTAAAGGGAGAACAAGGCGAACTTGAAACCAGCGCGCAGTGGACATTCAAGTCCATGAGCACTGGAAGTTCAAATTCAACGCAGTTAACACTTAAATTTGAACGCCCTAGCAGAAAATTACATCATTCCGCCCATTCCTCCCATTCCTGCTGCCGCATCCGCACCATCATCTTTTGAAGGCAGATCCGCAATCGCCGCACCTGTAGTTAATACTAGACCGGCAACAGACGCTGCGTTTTGTAAAGCAGAACGAGTTACTTTAGCCGGATCGATGATCCCCGCCTCAACCATATCAACGTACTCTTCTTTACGCGCGTCAAAACCGAAGTTACCTTCACCTTCCATTACCTTGTTGACGATAACAGAACCTTCAAGACCACAGTTTGCCGCGATTTGACGCATAGGCTCTTGCATGGCACGCAATGCAATCTGGATACCCACGTTCTGATCATCGTTATCGCCTTCAACCTGTACTTTAGACAGTGCGCGAACCAGCGCAACACCACCACCGGCAACAATACCTTCTTGCACCGCAGCACGCGTAGCATGCAGAGCATCGTCAACACGGTCTTTCTTCTCTTTCATTTCAACTTCGGTAGCCGCACCTAATTTAAGTACTGCAACACCACCGGCAAGCTTCGCAAGACGCTCGCTTAGTTTCTCTTTGTCGTATTCGGAAGTTGTATTTTCCAACTGTGCTTTAATTTGTGCACAACGCGCTTCGATATCATCTTTGCTACCGATACCGTCGATCAGTTTAGTAGAATCTTTTCCAACTACAACCGACTTGGTTTCACCCAGCATGTCTAGCGTAACGGCTTCTAGCGACAGCCCTACTTCTTCGGAAATCAGGGTTGCACCAGTTAGAATCGCAATATCTTGCAGCATCGCTTTACGACGCTCACCAAATCCAGGTGCTTTAACTGCCGCTACCTTAACGATACCGCGCATATTGTTGATAACCAATGTTGCAAGTGCTTCACCATCAACATCTTCAGCAACGATAAATAGAGGACGACCAGACTTAGAAACCGCTTCCAAAGTAGGAAGAAGTTCACGGATGTTTGAAATCTTTTTATCATAAAGCAGGATAAAAGGTTGCTCTAGTTCAGCAGTCATCTTGTCAGTGTTTGTACAGAAGTGTGGTGATAGGTAACCACGATCGAATTCCATACCTTCAACCACAACCAACTCATCAGTCAATGAAGAACCTTCTTCAACCGTGATCACACCTTCAGTAGTCACTTTTTCCATCGCTTCAGCAATCATTTCACCAACCGCAGAATCCGAGTTTGCAGAGATAGTACCAACCTGTTTGATCGCATCAGAAGTTTCACATGGAACCGACATCGCTTTGATTTCTTCAACCACAGCTTCTACCGCTTTGTGAATACCGCGGTTAAGATCCATCGGGTTCATACCCGCTGCAACTGACTTCATCCCTTCACGAACGATCGCTTGAGCAAGAACGGTTGCTGTTGTCGTACCGTCACCCGCGACATCGTTAGTTTGCGAAGAGACTTCTTTAACCATCTGCGCACCCATGTTCATGAACTTGTCTTCAAGTTCGATTTCACGCGCCACAGAAACACCATCTTTAGTCACAGTCGGAGCACCGAAAGACTTTTCTAAAACTACGTTACGACCTTTAGGTCCTAAAGTGATTTTTACCGCATCTGCAAGAATATTAATACCTTCAACCATTTTCTCGCGAGCATCTAAACCAAATCTAACATCTTTTGCCATTTTTCTTCTTCCTTTTAAATCTATTCAAGTTATCTAGAGGACAATTACGATCGACAGTTAGTCGATGATCGCAACGATGTCGTCTTCACGCATAATCAATAGCGGCTGACCGTCGTCGTCTTTCACTTCTTGTCCAGAGTATTGACCAAACATAACTTTGTCGCCAACCTTAACGGTCATCGCGATGATAGAACCTGAATCAGAAGCTTTACCAGGGCCTACAGCAACCACTTCACCCATGTTTTGTTGTTCTTGTGCCGAACCTGGAAGAAGGATTCCTCCCGCACTCTCTTTTTTCTCTTCAACACGGCGAATCACAACGCGGTCTTGTAATGGTTTAATGTTCATAGGGTTTTCTCCTAAAAAAGTTTCTTGTTTCGTAGTCGTACATAAAATGTTCGAGAGACTGTAAATAGAAAGACCAATCACTCGAATCGAAATTAGCACTCTTAACCTTAGAGTGCTAATCATTGTATTCATCAAATATCTTGTGTCAACAATATGTGGACGATTCTTTGAGATTCAAGTGTTTATATGAAGAAAAATGAAAGTTTTGAATGCAGCATGACTCCATCAGAATCATGCAATTTTAGTCGCAGAGGACTAGATTATCGCGATGGACAAGAGATTCATCTTCGATGAATCCTAGAATAGATTCGATTTGTTTGCTCGGTTTACCAATGATTTTATCAGCCTCGGCTGAAGCATAATTAATCAAACCGCGGGCGATGGTTTTTCCGCTTTCGTCTTCGCAGACCACCATCTCACCGCGCTGAAAATGGCCTTTCACCTGCTTGACGCCGATTGGCAGAAGACTGCGACCGGAATTGCGCAATACTTCAACTGCGCCCTGATCCAATACCAGCGTCCCTTTGGCTTGCAGATGACCGGCTAAACATTGCTGACGAGCAGGCAAAGGCTGTAAGTCAGGAATCAACAAGGTCCCGGCTTGCTCGCCGTTGAACAACCTTGGCAAAATATTTTCCGCACGCCCCGAGGCAATCAATGTTGCCGTTCCGGAACGAGCCGCACGTTTGGCCGCCATTACTTTGGTGTACATACCGCCTTTACCGAGCGCGCCGCCTTCCGGGCTAGCCATGGCTTCAATATCTTTTCTGCTCACATGGGCTTCTGAAATCAACTCCGCATTTGGATTTTCCCGTGGATTGTCATTATACAAACCTTGCTGGTCAGTCAAAATGACCAACACATCCGCAGACATCAGGTTTGCCGTTAAGGCCGCCAAAGTATCGTTATCCCCAAAACGGATCTCGTCGGTCACCACAGTGTCATTTTCATTGATGATCGGCACCACACCATATTCAAGCAGGGTTTCCATGGCACCTTTCACATTCAAATAACGTTTGCGGCTAGACAGATCGTCATGCGTCATCAAAATCTGTGCGCTGTGAATGCCATACTTGGCAAACTTGCTCTCGTAAGCCTGAATCAAGCCCATCTGACCAACTGAAGCCGCCGCCTGCAATTCATTCAATAACTTAGGACGGCTAGCCCACCCCAGGCGCTTCATTCCTTCAGCGACCGAACCGGAGGAGACCAGAATAACCTCAACCCCTTGGTTTTTCAGCTCAACCATCTGCTGAACCCAATCCGCCAAAGCTTCTTTATTCAAGCCTTGACCGTCGTTAGTCAGCAAGGCACTGCCGATTTTGACAACCCAGCGTTTAGTGTTTTTTAACTCGGAACGTTGCATGAATCTTTAACAAACCCAACTCAGTAAAATAGATTAAAAGTCGAAATCTTCTTCGATAGTGGCACGCGCAGTCGCTCGCAACGGTGCCTCTTCTTCCATCGCCGCCAAGCGGTTCTGTTCCAGCGCATAAGCGATATCATTCATTAGCTTCTGAGTACCATCACGCTGCACAGCAGAGATCTGATACACCTTACCTTGCCAGTCAATTGCATCAACAATCTGCTGACAGACCTCATCTGCTTCGTCCGGCGGCAACAGATCGGTTTTATTTAATACCAACCAACGATCTTTACCCGCCAACTCATCGCTGTATTTTTCCAACTCTTTCTGAATGATGCGAATATTTTCTACCGGATCGGAATCATCGATTGGAGCGATATCCACCATATGCAACAACAGACCGGTACGCGACAGATGCTTAAGGAACTGAATTCCCAGACCGGCCCCTTCGGAAGCGCCTTCGATCAACCCCGGAATATCCGCGATCACAAAACTGGTTTCCGGCGAAATACTGACCACCCCTAAATTAGGATAGAGCGTGGTAAACGGATAGTTTGCAACTTTAGGGCGCGCAGCGGAAACGGCACTGATCAAACTGGATTTACCGGCATTCGGCATGCCAAGCAGACCGACATCCGCCAACACTTTAAGTTCCAAACGCAACTCACGTTCTTCTCCCGGCTCGCCCGGTGTACACTGTCTTGGGGTACGGTTTTTACTGCTTTTGAAGTGGATATTACCTAAACCATGACGTCCGCCCTGAGCAACCAGTATTTTTTGGCCGTGCTCAGTCAGATCACCGATCACTTGGTCTTCATGAATATCGACAATAGAAGTACCAACCGGAACGGGGATCACCAAATCGTCACCCGCCGCACCAGTCTTCTGCTGTCCCATTCCGCTTTGCCCGTTTTGCGCTTTGTACTGTTTGGTAAAGCGAAAATCGACCAAGGTATTCAGGTTACGATCGGCAACAAGATAAACGCTACCGCCATCACCGCCGTCACCACCATTGGGACCACCAAAAGGAATATATTTTTCACGACGAAAGCTCACGACTCCGTTACCGCCACGACCGGCTTCTACCTGAATTTGTGCTTCATCTACAAACTGCATGAATCCATTCCTTTGGGTTGAGAAATATGAAAATTTAAAATACCGCTATTTTAGCAGAGCTTTTGTTCAACGATAGAACATATATAAATGGGGATTTTTAGAGAAAATGAAATGAAACGATCTTTTCGGAATATGGAAAAACAAATGCCGTTAAGGCCAGTGTTCAAGTAAATCTAAATACGATGGACAGAACAGAGAATAGGCATAGCGGCAAGTTCGGCCATTCTTTCGAATGACCATTTCAATTTACAAGTCTCTACAACAAAAAACGCCCCGACAAGCGGGGCGTTTTTCATCAACAATGCAAAACTAAATATTATTCAGCTACGATTGTTACGTAAGTACGTACTGGCTTACCTTTAGTTACAAATGCAACCGAACCGTCTGCTTTTGCAAATAAAGTATCATCCTTACCGCGACCAACATTCTCACCAGCGTGGAACTTAGTTCCGCGTTGACGAACGATGATGCTACCAGCTGAAACTTGCTGACCACCGAATGCTTTTACGCCAAGTCGTTTGGCGTTAGAATCGCGACCGTTTTTAGTACTACCTGCTGCCTTCTTATGAGCCATGGTACAGTCCTTTTGTTAACAGAGTTACCCCCTACTCAGAAGTAACGCCCGTTTTGTTTCAATTAGTCTACTTAGTTAATTCTTTTAAGCTTTCAATTAAGCTGAAATCTTACCGATTTTAACTTCAGTGTAGTTTTGGCGGTGGCCTTGCTTAGTTTTAGATCTGTTCTTACGACGACGGAACTTAATGATAGTGACCTTTTTACCGCGACCGTTTGCTTCAACAGTTGCCGTTACTTTAGCACCTTCAACAACAGGCGTACCAACTTTAACGTCAGCGCCTTCACCTACCATTAATACTTCGTCAAATTCAACCGTATCACCTGCTTCTGCATTTAGAGATTCGATTCGTAATACTTGACCTTCACTAACGCGATACTGCTTACCACCGGTTTTAATTACTGCGTACATTTAATATATCTCCCGGATATCTATAATCTTTTTAATAAGCCGCCATTTAGCGAAAGCGGAATTATAATGACTTTTACTGTCCAGGTCAAAATAAATTCACATTATTTTTCGGTTATTTCGCCATTCACTCTAAAAAAGTCAAATAAAAAGCTAACATATTGATAAATATATAAGTATTAAAGCCTGGAATTTAAAGCCCGGCCTGATAGATTTAGCAATTACCGAATTATGGCAAACCGAATCTGAAGCGAAGTACTAGCGCCCGCTTTTTATTCATACTAAAATAGCGTGTTTTTTATAATCTCTGGAAGGCGCAAAGCCAAATCTAATCATGACGTTATCTGAAATTCGTGCCCTCATACAAGACGATATCAAAGCCGTTGATCAGTTGATCTTAGACAGGTTGTCTTCCGATGTTGTTTTAATTAACCAAATTGGTCACTACATCATTAACAGCGGCGGCAAACGTTTACGCCCGCTACTGGTGTTGCTAAGTGCTCGCGCTTGTGGTTATCAAGGCCAAGACCATCTAACAATGGCTGCCGTTATCGAATTTATCCACACTTCGACTTTATTGCACGATGATGTTGTCGATGACTCCGACACCCGACGCGGCAACAAAACCGCCAACGAAGTCTGGGGCAATGCTGCCAGTGTTCTGGTTGGTGATTTCCTCTACTCCCGCTCTTTTGAGATGATGGTTGAACCCGGCATCATGAAAATCATGCAAGTCATGTCCGAAGCCACCAATGTCATTGCCGAAGGTGAAGTTCTCCAACTGCTAAACTGCCATGATGCGGACACCACCAAAGAGCGTTACATGGAAGTCATCCATCGTAAAACCGCAAAACTGTTTGAAGCGGCCACTCATCTGGGGCCGATCTTAAGCAACAAGCCGGAATTGGAAGACGCCTTTATTGCTTACGGTAAGCATCTGGGTGCCGCCTTCCAGCTGATTGACGATGCTTTAGACTATATGGCCGATGAAGACGAACTGGGCAAAAATATCGGTGACGATCTTGCCGAAGGTAAACCGACCTTGCCGCTTATCTATGTGTTGGAAAACGGTACCGACCAAGAAAAAACCGTCATCCGAAACGCGATTGAATCCGAAGGTATCAAACTCTTGGATGAAGTCACGGCAATCATTCAAGCTTCTGGTGCCATCGACTACACCCAACAGGTCGCCAAAGCTGAAGCCGAACACGCCAAAGCCGCACTAAGCGTTCTTGAAGATAGCGAACTCAAAACGGCTCTACAAGCTTTGGCAGACCTCGCTGTGCACCGCTCTCACTAGAATAAACAGACACAAACAAAAAAGCCCGCCAAAAAATAAACGGGCTTTTTTTGTAGAATCGATTCCGTAAAACCGATTATCGCACTCTAGCCTTACGCCGTTCTTTGAAACCGCTCCGACGATGTTTTTCAAGCGCTCGTTGGATTTCTTCTTCTTCCTGCCTAGCCGCCGCTTCGGCGATTTGTGCTTCAACTTCTTGCTGACGCTCAAACTGAAAACGTTTATACAGATCCAAATTCGCCAGCTTGGTTTTATCCCAGTCGATACGGCGCATCAACCAACGCACCATAAATCGGATTACATGGCACTCATCGGCACTGACATACAAGGTCTCCGCTTTGGGGCGGTAACCGTGCAAGCGTTCGACAATGATCTTCTGTTCATGCTGATCCGGACGAATTCTGATAAAGCCGGTCTGATTTTCATCAAAACTGGTACTGTAATAAACACGAACCACCTTGTTCATACTAAAAATGGCCTTGGCCAAAATCGTTGATTCATGCTTGCCGTTCATACCGACCGTATGAATAAAAATATTCTGGGTCATCAACTCTCTAAAAAAAACTTCCACCTCATCAAAAGGCAATGCCTGCTTCAAACTGGCCTCATGCTCCAGGGCTTCCTGAATTTGAGCGGACTTTTTTTCCAAATGTTTGAAAAAGTACTTAACCGCCGGCGTCATCGGTTTATTTTTTCTCATCAATAGATACCTCTAACAAAGGTATCGACCAGATCACGATTTTATGAAGAAAAAAATGAAATATTTTTCACTGACGCCTAAAACCAATAACCGTAAAAAAGCATGGTAAGATTACTCACCGATAATTCCCCTTTTCACTACCAACCGATAAAACTATGTTGCCAATACAACAACTCATAAAAACGCTGTTTATCCTCGTTATAGTCAGCCTGTTCGCTGGGTGTTCCTCCTACGGCGTTATCACCAATAGTGCTCAACAAGTCGGCGCTAAGCAAGTAGACGACAACTATTCGGTCAAATCGGTGATTCAAGCCAAACCACAAGGGGATATCACTCTGGTACTGGCGTTTTCCGGGGGAGGAACTCGTGCAGCCGCATTGGCTTACGGTGTTCTACAAGAATTGGAGGAATCCAAAATCAATGCAAACCGTTCTCTATTAGACGAGGTCGATATTATTAGCGCAGTATCAGGTGGTTCATTCACTGCCGCTTATTACGGCCTACACGGCAAAAAGACTTTCAAGGATTTCAGAGAACATATATTAATAACCGATATCGAAGCCGAACTGATTAGCGGCGTTTTAAACCCGCTCAGATGGTTCTCCGAAACCGGTCGAACTCAATTGGCCATCGACTACTACAACCTCAAACTGTTTGGCGGCAAAACCTTTAAAGACTTGAATAAACCGGGGAGACCATTGATCTTGATCAACGCCTCGGATCTCGCTAACGGCGTACGTTTTTCGTTTGTACAAGAATATTTTGATATTATCTGCTCGGACATCAGAGATATGCCTATCGGCAAGGCGGTGGCCGCCTCCAGTGCCGTTCCGGTCCTGTTTAACCCGGTAGTACTGAAGAATTATCAACCCTGCAAAAACGGTTCAACCAAAAGACTGGCGACCGCCAAACAGCATGCCGACAAAAATGAAGAACTCTCACAAGCCGTTCAAGGCTTGGAAGAGTACGCTACAACGCATTACCCATACCTGCATCTGGTCGATGGCGGCATTACCGATAATCTTGGGTTACGCGCCATCTATGAAGCGATTGAGCTATCAGGCGGCCCAAAAAACTTCTTAAAATCGGTTAATAAGCAACGCACCAAACATATTGTCGTGATCTCGGTGGATGCTTCGACGAAAACCGGAAAAAGTATTAATCAATCCAATAAAATTCCGACAACGATGCAGAGTGTCAATGCAATGACCGACATTCAAATCCACCGTTACAACGCAGCCACCAAATATCTGTTTGAAGAGAGTTTGAACAACTGGAGCCGACAACTATCGACATTTTTTCATAAAGTGGAACCGCACTTTATACAAGTAGGCTTTCAACAACTGCAAACACCTGAACTCAAACAGGAATTCAATCTGATCCCGACCAGCCTGACCCTCACCGAACCCCAAGTAGACAAGCTCATTCAAGCCGGTCGAGATCTATTAAAAAACAATCTGGATTATCAGATTTTACTACGCGCTTTAGACAGCAATTCTTGAACCGCCATTCAACGAGAAATTAAATTTCTCCTTAAAAAACCGCCACTTGAAATTAAATTCTCATTTGTTATCATGTGGCACGAATTCATAACTCAACGAGTTAATTATCTTAATTTTAATTGTATTCAATACAATTTCTACTGCGTTTAGGCGCCCATCTTATTTAGACCGATTTAGGTCAAGTCTAATCCAGAGGATACGTCCCGAGGAATCAATCGTATGGTGCGAACTTTTCACCAGACATCACTATATCTGGAAAAAGCCGAACAACACCATAGTCTACTGTGCATCTTTGTTTGCACATATCACGCTATTTACCCTGCGATTGGTTGATTTAATCAACTTAAATAACACTCAAAAGAACTCGCTATGGAGACCGATACTACAAACATAATTCATTTTCGAACCCCAAAAATTGACGACGGCATTGCAATTTACAATTTAATCAAGCAGTCTCCGCCACTCGATTTAAACTCGAGCTACTTGTACTTCTTGCAAGCGACCCATTTTGCGGATACTTGCGTTGTGGCTGAACGTAACGGCGAGGTTGTTGGGTTTATCTCCGGTTATTTCCGTCCCGACAAAAAAGACAGTCTGTTTGTCTGGCAGGTCGCCGTCTCGGCAACGGTTCGAGGTCAAGGGCTTGGAAAAAAATTAATCGATCATTTAATTCGAAATCAGGCTAACCGCCCAATTGTTCGTGAAGTGTGTTGCACCATCAGCCCGTCAAACCAAGCATCACAAAACCTGTTCAAAAGCTTTGCTAAACAACACGGATTAATCATGGAAGTCACGCCGTTTTTAGAAAGTAAACATTTCGGCTCAGAGACTCATGAAGAAGAGGAACTGTACACCGTCAGAGCGGCGTACAACGAAAACTTAATAAATACACTATTTTAAAAAATCTAACTATAGGTAATCAAAAATGTCTTTAGAAATATTCAATCAGTACGAATCGGAAGTGCGTGGTTATGTACGTTCATTTCCAACCGTATTTCAAACCTCAAAAATGGCCGAAATCTGGGACGAGGAAGGCAAACGTTATGTCGACTTCTTCGCCGGTGCCGGTGCTCTTAACTATGGCCACAATAATGAAATCATCAATAGTGCGGTCATCGATTACCTGCAAAACAACGGTATCGGACATGCATTGGACATGGCCACAGTTGCCAAACGTGATTTCATCGAAACATTCGTCAATAACATTCTGAAACCGCGTAACCTGGATTACAAACTGCAGTTTGTCGGCCCAACCGGTACCAACGCGATTGAAACCGCACTGAAAATTGCACGTAAAGTCAAAGGCCGCAAACAGGTTATGTCCTTCACCAACGGCTTCCACGGCATGTCGATGGGATCTTTAAGTATTACCGGAAACAGCTACTACCATGACGATAACTATGGTGTGCCGGGCTATACCTATCAGGTACCGTTCCATAATTATCTGGGAGACAAGGTCGATACCATGGCTTATCTGCGTAAAATTCTGGAAGACGATTCGTCAGGTACCGAGCTGCCGGCTGCCATAGTGCTGGAAACCATTCAGGCCGAAGGCGGTATCAACGTTGCCGGAGAAGAGTGGCTGCAGGCACTGCGAAAAATCTGTGATGACTTCGACATACTGATGATTGTCGATGACATTCAGGTCGGAAACGGACGCGCAGGCGAATTCTTCAGTTTCGAACGTGCCGGTGTCGTACCCGA
The DNA here is from genome assembly GCA_963677355.2 of Thiomicrorhabdus sp. Classification (GTDB taxonomy): domain Bacteria; phylum Pseudomonadota; class Gammaproteobacteria; order Thiomicrospirales; family Thiomicrospiraceae; genus Thiomicrorhabdus. The sequence goes on from CAXXXQ010000001.1 coordinate 235,242, forward strand.
CATTGTCACCCTATCCAAATCCATCGGTGCTGGACACCCGATGTCTCTGGTGCTGATGAAGCCGGAACTGGACAAATGGAGTCCGGGGGAACACTCCGGAACCTTCCGAGGTAACAATCTGGCGTTTGTTGCGCAAACGGCGGCCTTGAAGACTTACTGGGCAGACGACAAATTCAAGAAAGAAGTTCAGGCCAAAGGTGACCTGGTACAAAAACGTATGGAACAGTTGGCGTTGAATTATCCATATCTCATTCGAGAAATTCGAGGCCATGGCATGATTTGGGGTGCAGAATTTAAGCAGTCTGAATTAACTTCCCATATCTGCTCACAAGCTTTTGAAGACGGATTGGTCATAGAAACTGCCGGTGCCGATGGCGAAGTCATTAAGTTCCTCGGGCCTTTAGTTATCAGTGAAGAACTGATTAATGAGGGCTTCGATATTCTTGAGAAATCCATTGATAAAGTAATTAACAAAGGATAAATAAAATGATTGTTAAAAACCTATACGACGACATTATCGGTACGGACGCTGACGTTGACAGCGAACAGTGGAACAGCCGTCGCCTGCTACTGGCTAAAGACGGCATGGGATTCTCTCTGCATGACACCCTGATCAAACCGAATCAGGAACTCCATCTTTGGTACAAAAACCATTTGGAAGCGGTTTATTGCATTGAAGGCGAAGGCGAGATTTATGACAAAGCAACCGGAATCACCCACCCGATTCGTGAAGGAACGGTCTATGCATTGAATAACCATGACCAACACATTCTACGCGCCAATAAAGGCGTGCAGATACGTACGGTCTGTGTCTTCAACCCACCGGTAACCGGTCGCGAGACCCATGACAAAGACGGTTCTTACAACCTGCCGGAAGACGCGTAATCCTTATCATCAAACCGGGAGAAATTCCCGGTTTGCTTCAAGCTATTAAACAATAAAACAATCAAACACAGTCGTTTTGATCAACAAAGGAATCATGGAAAATTCAAATACGCCCTCTCTGAGCGTGGAAAAAATCGGAGGCACCTCCATGTCTGAATATGAAGCGGTTCGGGATAACATCATTCTCTACCCGCAAAATCCTTATCAGCGCATCTTTGTGGTTTCCGCTTACGGCGGCGTCACCAATGATCTGCTGGAACACAAAAAAACCGGTAAACCCGGAATATACGGCTTGTTCGCCAATGATGACACCGATGCAGATTGGCAAGAAGCCTTGCAGGATCTGAAAACAAAGTTCACAGAATGGAATCATCGTTTATTCAAGGATGCAGGTTCGGAATCTCAGGCCAACACCTTTATCCTCAAACGTGTTGAAGAAACTGAACAACTGCTCAGCTACCTACAAGAACTTTGTAATCACGGCCACTTCTCTTTGCAGGACCACCTGCTGACCGTTCGTGAATTATTGGCCAGTTTAGGTGAAGCCCACAGCGCCTACAATTTGGCGCATCTTCTGCAAGCGGAGGGAATTAACGCCCGCTTTATCGACCTGACCGGCTGGCAAACAGAAACCCCGGCCTCTCTGGATGAAATGATTCAAGAAAATCTCGGTCAGATCGATTTCAGCCAAGAACTGCCTATCGTCACCGGTTATACACACTGCACCGAAAATCTGATGCAAACCTATGATCGCGGCTACAGTGAAATTACGTTCAGTCGAATTGCCGTCCTGATGAAAGCCAGCGAAGCCGTGATTCACAAAGAGTATCACCTAAGCAGTGCCGACCCGCGTCTGGTTGGAGAAAACAATGTGGTGCCAATCGGCAAAACCAACTATGACATTGCCGACCAGTTATCTAACCTAGGCATGGAAGCGATTCACCCCAGTGCCGCACAAGGCCTGCGCAAGTCAAAGATTCCATTGAGAATCAAAAACACTTTTGAACCGGAACATCACGGCACCTTAATTACCGAAGATTATGTCAGCGACTCACCACAGGTGGAGATCATTGCCGGGATGCAACGCCTGCTGGCCGTAGAAATTTTTGATCAGGATATGGTCGGCAACCAGTTCCATTACGAACAAAGCCTACTTCAAATCAGCGAGCGCCTTAAATGCAAAGTAGTCAATAAAGACTATAACGCCAATACCATCACTCTCTATGTCGACGCGTCGCTGAAAAAGGTCAATCGCCTAACCAAACAATTGCAACAAGCATTGCCTGCTGCCGTTATTCAAACCAGCAAAGTGTCGCTGGCTTCGGCCATGGGAAGTGATATGCGCATCAAAGGCTTTCTAGCCAATGCGGTAGGTACTCTGTATGAAAACGGCGTCAACATTGAAGCCATTCACCAGAATACTCGCCAAGTCGAAATGCAGTTTTTTGTCAACGATGCCGATTATGAAAAAACCGTCAAAGCACTGCACCAACGCTTAATTGAAGTTCACAATCACGGAAAAGCAATATGCGTACACTAAGCTCGTTTCTTTTGGCTCTACTTTGCCTATTCGCCTCTTCTACAGTTCATGCCGAAACGGCTCCGCCTGAGTCAAAGGGTGATGCGGAAATCATTTCTAAAAAGATCGAACAGTTGAAAGAACCGATGTACAACCCGTTTATCGAACGCTATCTGGTCGATGAGGTCAAATCATTGCGCAACGATATGCACAATTTGGAAATTTCGCTGACTAAACAGGTCGTGGACAGAGAGGTTCGCACCGTGGATAGAGTCACCGCCTATGCGACCGACACCGTCACCTATTTCTTCTATCTGATTGCCGGCGTCAGTTCGGTGCTGGTCATGCTGGGTTGGACGTCTATCCGCGACATCAAAGAAAAAGTGCATCATTTGGCTGACAGCAAAGTCAATGAAATCGTTGCCACTTACGAAGAACGACTCGATAAGATGGAAAAGTCGCTGAATAAAAAATCGGCCGGCATCCAATATGCGCAGAAAAAACTGGAACAACATCAGGACATCCACACCTTATGGTTAAAAGCAGCTCAAGAAAATCTGGTTAACAATAAAATCTCCATCTATGACCAGATTCTAGAAATCGATCCAAATAACGCCGAAGCCTTAACCTATAAAGCCGATGCCGCTTTGGAACTCAATGAACCGATCTGGGCGATTAACCTTTGTCAAAATGCCCTCAAGATTGACGAAGATAATGCCCACGCCTATTATCAGCTAGCCGGTGCCTATGCCATGTTGAACCAGATACCCGAAGCCTTAAATTATTTGGAACAAAATATTCAGCGCTCGGACGGCAGCATCGAAGAAATCAAAAGCGACGAGGCTTTCCGAAACCTAATCGAATTGCCTGAATTTGAGGCGTTGCTGGCCCAATACCAAAGCCACAGTAAAAATTAACCATGATTCTTTACTCGTTTATCTCTTTCCTCACCCTGTTCTTTATTATCGGGATTTCCAGCTATTTCGTCAGCAAGCAGACCTCGGCGGACTACTTAGTCGCCGGCAAAAGCATGCATCCTCTATTCGTCGGGCTCTCTGCCGTGGCGACCAATAACAGCGGCTTCATGTTTATCGGCATGATTGGCGCAACTTACTCAATGGGGCTTTCTTCAATCTGGTTAATGGCGGGATGGATTTTGGGAGACTACCTCATACAAAGAAAAGCCAGCGGCAGAATACAAGCCGTCGGACAAAACAGCCAAGTGCATTCCTTCGGCGGCCTGCTAAGCCATTGGGTGAGCGAACAATCCCCATCATCTACAGCAAAGCAAATTCATCGACTCAGACAGCTAACCGGAACCATTACCCTGCTATTTTTAACCGTTTATGCGGCCGCACAACTCAAGGCCGGAACCAAAGCAACCGAAGTTATTTTAGGCTGGACGCCTGAAGCGGGCATTATCATCGCTGCGGGAATGATCTTTCTTTACAGCTTCGCCGGCGGTTTAAGAGCCTCAATCTGGACAGATGTGGCGCAATCCATCGTCATGCTTTTAGGAATGGGATTTATGGTTGGGTTTGCTTGCTTAGCCGTCATTGGAAACGGCGATATTTTCGAGCAACTCAACAATGTTTCCACCGGCTATATGGATTGGTTCCCGGCTAACAGTACGCTACTCAGTGCCGGCCTGTTCATTATCGGTTGGATTTTCGGTGGCGCCGGGGTGGCCGGACAACCTCATATCATCATCCGCTTCATCAGCCTTTCCCCCAAACACAGCGTAAAGCAGATGATGTTCTATTATTACAGCTGGTTTACTCTGTTTTACGGTTTGACCATCGCCGCAGGGCTATTAAGCCGGTTACTGATTCCGGAAATCAGTGATTTTGATGCCGAATTAGCGCTACCGATGCTGGCAGATAAACTCATGCCTGAAGTGTTTGTCGGTCTGATTTTAGCCGCACTGTTTGCCGCAACCATGTCTACTGTCGATTCACTTGTTTTGGCCTGCTCGGCTTCGCTGAGTCGTGACTTCAGTATTCAACCGACTTCATCGATCTGGCTGATAAAATCGGCAACGGTAGTCGTACTCGGAGTCGCAGTATTCATTGCATTGAGTAATAACCAGACGGTTTTCAGTTTAGTATTGGATGCCTGGGGAATGCTGGGCTCCGCCTTTGCCCCCCTCATCTTGTGGCTAGCTCTTAAAAAGAAAGCTTCTGCGTTCAGCGCAATAACCGCAATTGTGATTGGCATCTTGACCTTCAGCCTGTTTACCTATGGCGGTTATTTAACCCATATTTACGCACTGACGTTTGGCTTCCTCGCAGGAATAGTGGCTCTAAGCATGATGAACAGGCAAAATTTCAACGCCGCAACGAAACACCTCTAAGGCTTTTCGTTACGGCATGCTAAAGAGAGTTAAATATCGATTAAATGAACTTTGTCGGTTAGCTGGCGCTTGTCTTGATTCCATGTCAAAGGCGTATCGATACCAAGATCATAGCCATACAGCTTTTCCAATTTGGAGCATAAATCAACCGCATTCATAACGTTTTCTTTTTCACACAATTCCAATACCAGTTTGGTTGCCAGATAACTTTCAAAACTGATCGAATTCAAATACTTTAACGGCGCTTTCATTTTTGCCGCCTCTGCCCGAAACTCCACGGCTGCTGAAGCATCACTTTGATAATCCAACATCGGTTCGCTTACCGTCAATTTCAATTTAGCGCGGCGGGCAAGCACTTGTTTCAAGACTCCGACACCAACTAAAGAGGTCGCATAATAGTGGACGTGATTATCATTGACGCCCTCTATCAAACGAATCAGAGTTCGAGCCGCCCCCACAAAAATAACACTCTGTGGTCGAACCTGCTTAATGGTTCGAATCAAGTTATCCAACTCACTCGGCTTATAACCCAACACCCTGATTTTACCGGTTTGTTCACATAGGCGAGCGTAGACTTGGGCGGTTTTGGTTGATGGCAAAATACATAGATGGGTGCCGAAATCCAAATCCAGAGACTCGATAATCGTTTTGAACTCACTATCGAATCCTGGCTTGATATTAAACACCGGCGTAGCCGATGCCGTACGCAAAGCTTCACTGCCGTTAAACGGAGCGATCACCGGAATCGTATGTTTTCCAACCCCTTTAATAAATTTATCCAGATCGTTAATTGCAAAAGCCGGCGTCATTAATGCCATTGTATTTTTCGGCAGCATGACTTTTACCAGTGACAAATAGTTATCTAGATTGGATTCATCGTCAAAAAATCGAATGGCTAAGTCGCCATGTCTGTATGCATGGAAGGCCAGTTCGGCTCCCACCTTCTGGCTGGTTCCAATAAATGTAAATTGACCGGTTAACGGCACGATAAAACCAAGCACGGCTTTTTTAGCCGCCGCACTATTAATCTCCGGCAACTCCATATCAAGCGGTTGCTTATCAAAATGGCTTCCTGCATCGATTTTAACCTGAACCGGCACTCCTTCATCAATACTGGAAATACACAATGTATCGATCGGCATAGCAGAGATACGTTCTTCGATCAGTTGCTTGATCTCAGCAAAAGGCAACGGCTTGGAATACAGATAGCCTTGTCCGATTTTACAACCTAGATCAAGTAACAAGTTTTCCGTTTCTTGGTTCTCGATTCCTTCAACCACCACATCCAAATCGAGTTCCCGACACATATTGACGGTATTTTTAATCAGAATCAGCGACTTATGATTAGCCTGAATATCGTTGACAAAAGTGCGGTCGATTTTCAGTTCGGTCGCCGGCAGACGTTTGATCTGCTCAAGCACGGCATTGCCGGTTCCAAAATCGTCAATCGACATCTTGAAACCTTTCAAACGTAATCGACTTAGCACTTCCAGCGCGTTTGAATAAGACCATATCTGTTCGGTTTCAGTGACCTCAAGGATAATTTTTCCGGTTGAAATTCCTACTTCCTTTACACGAGACTCCAACCAACCGATAAAATCCAGCGAGTCCAGATCCTGAGTCGAAAGGTTAATTGATAAGGTCAATTTGTTATATAAACCGTGTAATTCGGTGAAATCGCGCAAAGCCAGCTCAATCACCGACTTGGTAAGGCTTTGAATCAATTTGTTTTTTTCGGCAACCTCGATAAAACGGTCGGGGTAGATCAACTCCCCCTCGTTGGAGCGAATTCTGACTAGCGCTTCCACACCGATTAAACGGTGCGTGATTAAGTCAACCTGAGGTTGGTAATGGATTTCCAAACGTTTTTCTTCAATCGCACTTTCGATATGAGCCGGATGAAGACTATTTACCTTTGCATGAGCTGCATGATTATGCTCGGCTTTCTTGAGTGATTTGGCCTCGGCGATAATTTCGCTAATATCGGTAATGCGGAACGGTTTATTGAGCGTTTTCAAAACATGCAAACCGTGCTCTTCCGCCAACTCTTTTGCCGTCCCCAAAACCGAATTATCGAAACCGCTCATCAAAACGATGTGACCTCGATAATTCATTTCCAATAGATCTCGAAGTGTCTCGATTCCGTCTCGATCCGGCATCATCAAATCAAGAAACAACAGATTGAAGTCATTAATATTCACTGCCTGTAGAGATAAAGAGGTAAGCAGGGCATGAGACGAAACCTCTTCAAGCTCGGCGGCGGCACTGACCAAATCGCCAACATTCTGATCATCATCTATAATGAGTATTTTGATTTCCATCGTTTTACTTTTGAGTTTACAACTAAAATTTAAAATTGCTTTTCGCTATGCCGAATTGCAGCCTTCCTAATACGATTCAATGCAATCTAAGCCTTTTCATCCTCGAGGCAGTGGTAAATCGCATTCAATAGCTCTTTTTTACGATAAGGTTTATCCAGCATGGTAATTTCTTTATTGATCGAATTGGCGTGTTTGACGGCATCTTCCGGGAAGCCCGAGCTAAATAAAATCTTCATATCCGGATAAAGTTTGATAATGTCTTTAGCCAATTCAAAACCGTTTTTACCCGGCATCACAATATCGGAAAGCACCATATCCACTTTAGATTTGTCCAATACCGCCAAGGCATCATCAGCATTTGCAGCCGTCAGAATATTAAAGTTATCCGATTTCAAGTATTCCGCGGCCAGCATTCTTAAATCGGGCTCGTCATCAACAATCAAAATCGTTTTCGACTGGTTATCTGCTAAATCGGGTTTATCGCCTTGAGACGGATATTCCGCATCATTCTCCAAAGCCGAAGACACCTCTTTTCCAAGCAGTTTGCTTTCGTCATCAACCTCATCAACTTGCGCTAACGAACCCGCCTGTCGGTATTTGGGGAAAAATAGTTTAAAAGTAGTGCCGAGCCCCTCTTCCGAATAAATTTTGATATAACCTTCCGACTGTTTAATAAAACCGAACACCTGTGACAAACCTAACCCTGTACCTTCATGTTTGGGCTTAGTGGTAAAGAACGGCTCAAAAACCTTATCCATAATCTCTGCCGGAATTCCGGTACCGGTATCCGATATCGCCAAAGCGACATATTCACCAACCGGAATCTCTACCCCCAAGATTTCCAAACTATTTTCTTCGACTTGATAATTCTCAACCGAAATAAATACCTCGCTGCCCTCTTTCATCGCATCTTTAGCGTTACTGATCAAATTAATCAGAGCATTAGTCATCTCCTCAGGATCAATTTGAGTCGGCCAGATATCTTTATCCCGATTAAAATGGAACTCCACTAATTTACCGCTCGCTGATTTAAATAACGTCAACTCTTTCTCTATCAATTCACCGATATCGACAATTTGGGTCGAAACAGGTTCTTTACGCGAGAAAGAGAGCAAACGACGGGTTAATTTGGCCGCTTTCAGAGAAGCATTCAGTGCGGTATCCAATCGGTTCTGTAGCGGTTCGCCATGTTCCGGTCGGTTTTTGTCAATCCAGAGTTTGGCTAGATCCAAATTGCCGATAATGGTCGTCAACAGGTTATTAAAGTCATGGGCAATTCCGCCGGTCAACTGCCCTAAAGAATCCATTTTCTGCGACTGTCTCAAATGACTTTCCAAACGTTTACGGTCGGTAATATCCCTGACAATACTGATCACTTGATAATCACCGTCCTGCTTAATCGGACTCAAACTGATTTCGGCATAGAAGGTTCTACCACAGACACTTTGCGCTTGAATGTTCGGTCGCTCCGACATGGTTTTCTGCTGCGGATGTTTATAGTACTCATGGCGCATCGCTTTGTGTCCGGTCTTATAGGGGTGCGGCACCAATGAATCGATCGTCATACCTTTAAAGCCTTCTTCGGAGGTTTCAAACATTTCCCGCGCTTTTCGGTTAGACATGAGAATATTGCCCGCTTTATTGGAAAGTAAAATGGCATCCGGAGCGGAATCCAAAAGGTGCCTGACTCTCGCTTCACTGTCCATGACTTGGTGCTGTGCCTCTTTAAGATCGGTCACTTCAGTCAGAATCAAACCAAAGTATTGATCACCGGCACCGGCGGATTGAATCACAAACCCTTGTCGATTGAAGTATCGAGTAGACAAGTCAGATTCAACGACAAGAGAATCTTTCAAATCCTTTTCGGCTGCCAACACTTTTCCGCCAAGCTGCTGCCGCTGTTTTCGCGTAGCAAAATCGAATCCTGACGATTCTTGCTCTTCGCCGTCTGCCTCTTCTTCACCGGTCAATGCCGCCATCTTTTTGTTTGCATAGATCACGTCGCCGTTCGGCGAAAAAATCATCATTGCATCGGGAGCTCGATCGAAAAACTGCGAAATTAATTCTTTCTGAAAATCCGTCTCTTCTTGCAATTGATAACGTCTGAAACTAATGAAGCTGAGAATAAATGAAAAAATCAATCCGCCGATCAATAACAGTTGCGCCAACTTACTGAATTGTCCGCCGTCCAATAACCGGGTCTGCCAATTTGTCGGCAGGTCGAATCCGGCAATCAGATAAAAATCCTTGGCTCGACTGAATATTCTGCTTTGATCCATAGAATCATTGTCAATCAAATCCATTCTTATGATCTCAAAAGCTTGGTTATTCTCCTGCCAAGCAATCTTAGTTTCCTTTCTAAGACTCAATTTCTGATATAAGTCAGGCAGAAAAACACGCAGATTATTGTCTTGCAAATTCAACTGTCCGGCCCATGGTTGCTGGCCTTCCGGCGCAATTAACCAGTCGAATTGATTATCCGTCATCCAGATTTTCTGGTTTTCTACTGAACTTAAAGATTGGATTCGGTTGAGGAAATGATTCGCCAAATAATTCACAACCAATACACCGATACGCTGATTGTTGCTGTCAAAGACGGGGGCGGAAATACGTAAAGTCGGCTTAAACGGAATCTCTATTTGGCCGTTTTCGATGTTCAAATCAATTTTTGAAATGGCTACCTGACCCGCTTCGAGCTCAACGGCATCTAGAAAGTAATAACGCTCCGATTTATTCTGTAGATCATCCGAGGCTACTTTGTTAATTTGATTTTCCATTCGGTTAAAACGGATAAGCTCGTCACCGTTTAGATCAATGAAACGAATCTGATCGATATTCTCTCCGTAACGAATATAGTTTTTCAACAATGACTCCTGAGTCATTGTATTAACCATCAAATCGGGGGGAACTTTTGTTTTGATTTGTTTGATAGCATCCGCCAAAAATAAAGTGCCGTTAACCATTTCACCAACGCCTAAACTGAACACTTTTTGTCCGGACTGAACCAGTTTTTGATTTTCAATATCAATGAGTTTTCTTTGCGCTTCATTGCTGAAGAAAAGGTAGGAAGACAAGAAGGCGATAATGATGACGCTAATCAGCAAAAAGGTGAGAATGAAGCTAGTGAATGCTTTCAAAAATGCCCTACTCATAGATTAGCCTTCCTATCGATCGATGAATATTTTAAATATACATTGTGTATCGGCAGACCGACTAATAAATAGCACTAGTTTTTTTTATCTTATGAAAAATCTTATTTTAATTTAGCCTTCCTTAAGCTGCTGTTTATATTGTTTTTTTAGCCATCCAGTAACGTTTTCAAATCAAAACCAAACCGTAATTTCGGCCGCCATTTTTTACTAATAAGTGTGGCTGTTAGAGTAAAAAAAATAATGGGATCAGTTGGCCAAAAATAAAGGAACAAGTGTATGCAAAGCAGAAGCAGTTACTAACGATCAAGCGACTTTTCCGCACCTTTTAAAAAGAGCAAAATCGCTTGCTCAAGCGCCAAATCCAGTTCATCTTGAACGATGGTTTCGCCAAAAAGCAAACGATTCATAAAAGGCCCTTTAACCATCTCGATAAATTGAGTCGCTGCAATCGTCTCATCGAGTAAAGTCAGTTTCCCGGCTTTGACTTGTTTTCTTAAATAACTGGCTAACATTTCAATCCCAACCTGAGGACCGTATTTATAGTAAATACGCTGTATCTCTTGTTGATCTTCATTGTTCTCCGTTAAAACCAGACGATAGATCGCCAAACCATCCGGTCTTAGCACAATGCTCTGCAAATGCCTTCCAAAGTAGAAAAGACTGCTTTCAATATTTTCACTCCAGTGAATTCCCTCTTCCATTTCGCCAAAAAACTCAAGTGTTTTTTTACGAAAAACCGCTTCAAACAGGCCGAGCTTATTGCCGAACATTCGATAAAGGGTCACCAAAGAACCGCCGGAAAGGCGAACCACTTCATTTACGCTGGTTCCGGCGTAGCCCTGAGTTAAAAATAGCTCTTGGGCGGTTTCCAAGAATTTTTGTTGTCTTGCCAAGCCTCTTTTATTGGAAGGTTCGGTGACAGTATGTAAAGAATTCCGATTCATAAATACTCAAAAATCATTCAAATTATTAAAAATATTGTAACGCAAACTAAAGTATACCAAGCGATTGAAAGAAAAGTGTAGTGTGTGCTACACTTTACTACTAAATCACTTATTTTGCTCAAGGAATCGATTATGTTTTCAGCACTTTCCTCTCAAAAAAACCGCTTAGTTGCTTGTGCCATCGGCTTTTTAACTTGTTTTCCCGTGCTGGTAACCGCGGCTGAACAAGGACAAAAACCTCAAGCTATGCCGGTTGTTGCCAAAGCAGTCAGCCAACAAAACGTGCCGGCTTATACCGAGTACACGGCTCGAACTCAAGCAGTTCAACAAGCGGATGTTTATGCTCGAGTAAACGGCATCTTGGAGAAAAAGTTTTTTACGGAAGGTCAAACCGTCAAAGCTGGCGACCTACTCTATAAAATCGATGACCGCAAATATCGTGCGATGGTTTTAAAAGCCAAAGCTCAAGTCAGTGTGGCAAAAGCCAATCTGAATCAGGCGGAGCGTGAATATAATCGTGTTAAAGGCTTATATCGCAACAAAGCCGTTAGTGCTCAGGAAGTAGATACGGCGCTATCCAACCTTGAATTAGCCAAAGCGGAACTGGAAGGACAACAAGCGGCGTTAAACGAAGCGCAAATTGATTTGGATTACACACAAGTTCGTGCTGAACTTTCCGGTATCACCGGAATGAAAAAACAAGACTTGGGAAGTCTAGTGGGAACCAACAGTAGCAACAGTCTGCTGACCAGTATTACTCAACTTGATCAAATTCACGTGCTATTTGCCATCCCGGATGCAGACTTCGTAAAACAGAAAAAACTGATTCAACAAGGTAAGCTGAAACTGTTGCCGAATGCGGAGTGGAAAGCTCAATTACTGGATAGTCACAACAATGTCAAAGCGACCGGTAAAATCGACTATATCGATTCTCAAATCAACACTAATACCGGTAGCCTGCAAGCGCGTGCCCTGTTCGAGAATGAACAGAAGCAGATTATTCCGGGGGAATTTGTACGTTTGAGAGTCACCGATTCCGTTCGCCAGAACGTTTTTGTCATCCCGCAGAAAGCCGTACTACAAATGGGTCAGCAAGCTTTTGTCTATAAAGTGGATGACGGCATTGCCAATCTGGTTCCTGTCAAACTTGGAATTCAACAAGGGCAGAACTGGTTGGTTGAGTCGGGGCTACAAGACGGGGATTTCGTTGTCATGAACAACCTGATTAAACTGCGCCCGAAAACCCCGGTCATGATTTTGCCTGAAAACGCAGGTCAAGCCCCAGCCGACAAGCCATCGAAATAAAACTCGATATTGACTTGGATAACACGACAAAAATCAAAGAGCGTTAATTAAAAGGATTCCACATGCTTTCTAGCTACTTTATCAAACGCCCTGTATTGGCCAGCGTAATGTCACTGGTCATCATCATTGCAGGTTATTTGGCGATGAAATCATTGCCGATCGCGGAATACCCGCAGATCGTACCGCCGCAAGTTGCCGTAACGGCCACTTACCCGGGTGCCAGTGCCGAGACGATTTCAGAAACCGTTGCCGCCCCTCTTGAACAGGCCATCAACGGGGTTGACGACATGCTGTACATCAACTCGGTTACTTCATCTTCCGGAACGCTGACGCTGACCGTCACCTTCAAGATCGGAACCGATATTGACCAAGCCAACATCAACGTCAATAACAAGGTGCAAAGTGCACTGAACAAGCTGCCCGAGGAAGTGCAAAAAGCCGGGCTTCAGGTAAACAAGAAGACCTCGAACATCCTTAAAATCGTCTCGCTCTATTCCGATGATTACAGCTTGGATACGGTCTTTATCGCCAACTACGGTCTGATTAACGTTTTGGATGAACTGGCGCGAATTCCTGGTATCGGGGAAGCGAGACAGTTCGGTGCCAAAGACTACTCTATGCGAATCTGGCTGGACCCGAACAAACTGGCTCAATACCAACTGACGCCAAGTGACGTCTATCAGGCCATTCAGTCGCAAAACTCACAATTCGCAGCCGGTCGTTTCGGACAGGAGCCGATGGAAAATGCCCAGGCATTCACTTACACGGTGACCACGAAAGGACGTCTTTCCCAACCTGAAGAATTCGCCAACATCATTCTGCGCGCGGAATCCGAAGGTGACGCTCTGCGTTTGAAAGATGTCGCTCGCGTTGAACTCGGTGCGCAAACGTATAATTTCAATGCAACGTTTGACGGCAAACCGACCGTACCGATTGGTGTCTTCCTGAAACCGGGAGCCAACGCTCTGGAAACCTCTGAGTTGGTTGATGCAAAACTTAAGGAACTGGCTCAAAGCTTTCCGAAAGGCTTGGATTACGCAGTACCCTATGACACGACCGAGTTTGTCAATATCTCGATTGAAAAGGTCATCTATACCCTGTTTGAAGCTTTAGTACTGGTGGTACTGGTAGTTTATATCTTCTTGCAGAATGCACGTGCCACACTGATTCCGGTTTTGGCGATCCCGGTATCGATTATCGGAACCTTTGTCGGCATGTATCTGCTCGGCTTCTCGATTAACCAATTGACACTGTTCGGGATGATACTCGCCATCGGGATTGTGGTCGATGATGCCATTATCGTGGTGGAAAACGTCGAGCGGATCATGAGTAGCGAGAAGCTCTCGCCCAAAGAAGCCACAATTAAAGCCATGCACGAAATTCACGGGCCGATTGTCGCCATCGTACTGGTATTGGGCGCGGTATTTATCCCGGTTGCCTTCATCAGCGGCTTAACCGGGCAGATGTATAAACAGTTCGCAATCACCATTGTCATTTCGGTGACCATTTCCGGACTGGTTGCCCTGACTTTAACACCGGCTCTGTGTGCAAACATGTTGCAAGATACGCATCAAAAACCCAATGTCTTCTTCAGAGTGTTCAACCGTTTCTTCGACGGCCTGAGCAGTCTGTTCTCGAAAGGGGTCAGAAGCATTATCCGCTACAGTCTGTTGAGCGTGCTACTGTTCGGTGGTCTATTGGCGATCACTTATCAATCGGTTAGCTCTCTACCGGGCGGACTATTACCGCAGGAAGATAAAGGAACCCTATTTGTTCTGAACTACCTGCCACCGGCTTCTTCACTTGCCAGAACCGAAGAAGTTCGTAATCAGACTTCCGAAATGCTGTTGAATCATCCAAGTGTTGAAAATGTCACCAGTTTTGCCGGTTTCGACCTGCAGACCTTCACCCAGAAAACGGATTCGGCAGTTTCGTTTGTTACCCTGAAGCACTGGGATGAACGTCAAGCTCCGGATCAAAGTTCGCAAGCCGTGGTTGGCCAGCTGTTTGGGCAATTGATGCAAATTCCGGATGCCTTCAGTATTCCGATCGGCATGCCGACCATTATGGGAATGAGTATGACGGGCGGTTTTGAAGCCTATCTGCAGAACCGTAACGGTGACGGTACCTTGGCTCTCAGCAAGGTAACCGACGAATTGATCGCCAAAGCTTCTGCTCGTCCGGAACTGGCTTCGGTGCGCACCACCCTATCGACCAAAGTACCTCAATACGAAGTCACTCTGGATAGAGAAAAAGCCCAGTCCATGCAGGTTCCGGTCAATGATGTCTTTGCGGCCATGCAGGCAACTTTCGGTAGCCTTTATGTCAACGACTTCAACCTATACGGCAGAACCTATAAGGTTAATCTACAGTCCGAGGCGAACTATCGTGAAAAACCGGAAGATCTGGCTCAGGTATTCGTACGCTCGCTCAACGGCGATATGATTCCGCTTAGTTCGCTGGTCACGGTAAAACGCCTGACCGGTGCCGATGTTTTGGATCGTTTCAACCTGTTCCCGGCAGCCAAATTAATGGGTGAACCGGCACCGGGCTATAGCTCGGGGCAAGCGATCGCCGCCTTTGAAGAAGTGGCCAATGAAGTGATGCCTGACGGTTACAGCTTAGGTTGGGTCGGTGAAGCTTTCCAAGAGAAGCAATCTTCCGGTTCCGGCAATCAGGCATTCCTATTCGGACTACTGTTTGTGTTCTTGATCTTGGCGGCGCTGTATGAACGCTGGTCGATTCCGTTGGCAGTATTGACGGCGGTTCCGTTCGCGGTTCTCGGTGCGGCGATTGCCGTGAATCTGGGCGGATTGGAAAACGATATTTATTTCCAGCTTGGTCTGTTAACCCTAGTTGGTCTATCGGCTAAGAACGCCATTCTAATCGTAGAAGTAGCCATGCAGAAACGTAAGGAAGGTGTTCCACTGGCCGAAGCAGCCGAAATCGCAGCCAGATTACGATTCAGACCGATTATCATGACCTCGCTGGCCTTTACCATTGCCGCTATTCCGCTTATGCTGAGCAGTGGCGCGGGGGCAGCTGCTCGTCATGCGGTCGGTACCGGTCTGGTAGGTGGAATGATTGCCGCTACTTTCTTCGCACCGCTGTTCGTCCCGATGTTTTTCCGCTGGATTGCAGAACTGTCGGAACGTTTCAGCCGAAAAAACAAACCGCAAGCGGTTGCCATTAGTGAACAGCAGGAGTCAAAATAATGAAAAAATTAATGACCATTTCGACTCTTATTCCGGTCATGCTATTAACCGGTTGTAGCCAAATTCCAAGCTATGAAAAACCGAAGACCGAACTGCCTAGCGAAAGCAGTTGGCAACAGCTCAATAAGCCGCAGGTTTCGATGCAACTGGATATAAATGAAAACAACTGGTGGCAACAGCTTTCCAACGATAAAGTTTTAGTCGGACTGATTGATGAAGCTCTGCAACACAACAGCGATGTCGGCTTAGCTAAACTTAACCTGCGACAAGCTCGTTCGGTTTTGCAGCAAAACCAATCAGCCCTCTATCCGGAACTTGGAATTAACGGTGAATTGGCTCGCACTCAAAGCAGCGATGAAGTTTATCCGCTTGGTAACCAAGCGACTTTCAGCCAATTTTCGCTAGGTGCCCTACTCAGTTACGAGTTGGATATCTGGGGGAAAAACAGTGCATTAGTGGAACAAGCGCAAGCTAACCTGAATGCCACTGAGGCGGATCAAAAGGCTATCAAACTGAGTGTAACCTCCGCCGTTGCCCAAAGTTATCTGAACCTGATGGCGATTAATCAGAATATTCAGATTGCCCGCAATACCGTCAAATCCAGAAATGAAGCCTTAGCTCTTCGCAATGCTCAATTCGAATACGGAAGCGCAACCCCTTTAAGTGTTCACCAAGCTGAATCTGAATTGGCCTCTGTCGAGATTTCTCTACAGCAGCTGCTTGAACAAAGACAACTGCAACTGCATGCGCTCGCCGTTTTGATTGGACGTTCGCCGCAGGCCTTGGTCGAACAGAATGCTCAGCAATGGGAAACGCAGGAACTGAACTCTTTGAATAGCCTGCCGCTGCCGAAACTGGTGCCGTCGGAATTACTGGAACGCCGCCCGGATATTGTCGCCGTGGAACAACGCTTAATTGCTGCCAATGCCAGTATTGGCGTTGCCAAAGCCGCGCTGTTTCCATCAATCAGCTTAACTGGTCTGCTCGGCTTTCAAAGTGAAGCTCTAGATCGTTTATTTGTTGATGAAGCCGAGATGTGGAATGCCAGTGCCGCAATCAATGCACCGATTTTTGATTACGGCAAACGCCAGTCTCAGGTACAGATCACTCAGGCTCAAAAAGAAGCTTTGGTGATCCAATACCAACAGACCATTCGAACCGCGTTCAAAGAGGTACTGGATGCCTTGACACAATTGGAAGGCAGCAACATTCAACTGGCTGCTCAGCAGCGTCAGGTTAAAGCACTAAGACAGATTCTGTCGCTTTCGGAGCAGCGTTACGGCGCAGGTTATTCAAGTTATCTGGAAGTCCTAGATGCACAGCGTAATCTGTTCACCGCCGAGTTAGCCGAAGTATCGATGAAACTCAATCATGCCAGCGCGCTGGTCAATCTATACAAAGCCTTGGGTGGTCAATGGCAAAAAGAGCCGACAAAATAATCCTACTAAAGCCTAAATAAAACGGAACACTCTCCTATTCCTCTCCGACTTTAGAAGAGCTGAAATGGCAGCTCTTCTATCTTTTTTCTGACCAATCTGCAAACATCGACTCTGATCTAGAGTTTTCCACACAGCTTCAACATTGCTTTCAGACAGATAATAGAGTAGATTCTCTCCAATGAAATAAGGTATGGGCATTAAAAGGTTTCCCTGCCCCATCCGCTCAGAATAATTGCTGAATCCGTAGCGATTACCGAACAGACACCAAAGACGTCATAGACGTGACCTTTGAAATCTGACTTTTTATTCTTTTAAACTCAAAACCACCTTTCGGCAATTCACTCAATGTCACATTGAATTATTAAATGACAACTTTGTGTTTCTGCGCTTGCAGATAACCATAGATAACGAATAGCAAAGAAATCAACTGTTGCGTCCATCAGAATATGCTTTTCCTGTAAAGCCATCAAACTCGCCATGCTGACATTCATCAACATGAAAAACAGGTAGCCACGTTCATCATGCCTGGTCATTAGGTAAGTGCCCATCAAAAAACCGATGGTTACGCCCAATTCTAAAGCCTGCGAAAAGGTGCTGATACCACCATAAACCATCAAGCTATGGCCAACTCCGAAAAAGATGGCCGCATAGGTGAGGTATTTGACCAAAGTTTCAATACCGGAATGCACGCTAGTATGAAAAAAAGGTCTTATAAAGACCCAACAACATAGCGGGGATACCGCCAGCCTCAACTGAAGCAGCAATCCAGTTATCCTTTTCAACCAGAAGAAATATCCAAGCCGGAGCACCGATAATATAAGCTGACCAAGCGTACATTTTTAGCTTAGCCTTGAGCAGGTTGCCTTTAGCCTCGGACACTGAAAACAGGATTTTGTTCAATAAATAAAATAGCCCTCCCCAAATCTGTAAAACAATGTCCATCCACACCTCATCAATTGTTCGTTTTAAGATATAAATCCGCTATAGAAATCAAAAAACCCGCTTAAATAGCGGGTTTCAAACTCTTTTCATAATAGTATCAGCGATCGACTAGAACGGAACGTCATCGTCATCGAAATCGTTTGGAGCATAAGCCGGTGCTTTTTGCGGTTGTGCTGCAGGCTGGCCACCCATTGGCGGTACATTTTGCTGCCCCATCGGATTACCTTGCGGCTGTCCCATAGGCTGCTGCCTAGGAGCCTGTTGACCATAACCACCTTGCTGGCCACCCATCTGAGGCTGCTGCATACCGCCTTGATTCATTGGCGCCTGATTAAAATCATTACCGCCGAAAGCAGCATCACCCTGACGGTTACCACCACCTAACATTTGCATAGTACCGTCAAAACCACTCAAGACCACTTCGGTAGTGTAGCGATCCTGACCGTTCTGGTCTTGCCATTTACGCGTTTGCAGTTTGCCTTCCAGATAGACTTGAGAGCCTTTCTTCAAATATTGTCCGGCAATCTCAGCCAACTTTCCGAACATGGAAACTCGGTGCCATTCGGTTTTTTGCTGTTTCTGCCCGGTGTTTTTGTCGGTCCACTCTTCACTGGTCGCGACACTCAGGTTGGCAATGGCATTACCATTAGCTGCATATTTGACATCAGGATCTTGCCCTAGAGTACCAACAAGGATGACTTTATTTACACCACGCATACTTTTCTGCTCTCTTCTCTTAACTAGTTGCTGTTTGACTTCGTTCAATGTAATCGATCAAGGTCACTTCGTTAACCTGTTTTCGATCGATTTTAAAATAGGCTCTTTGCTCTTCGGCAATCACCACCACTTCATATACCCCATCATATGCGAGCAACTGTTGCTCAACATCCTCGACCTCTTCCGGTCTGATGTCATAAATCGGCACCGAAGCGATACTTAATGGCAGCGGTTTTTCCATTGTCGCCGCCGCGATTAACCATAATGAACCGATGACAGCCGTAAACATGAAAACACCATTATAACCATAATGCTGATAAAAATATCCTCCTAAAAATCCACCCATGGCCGCACCGATAAATTGGCTGGTTGAATAGACCCCACTGGCGGTTCCTTTTTTATCCGCAGGCGACTGTTTAACCACTAAAGAAGGCAGAGAAGCTTCCAACAGATTAAAGGCGGTAAAGAAAATCAACAGGAAAATAAACAGTGTCCAGAAGCTCTGTTCAATCAAACCGAATGCTAGCTGCATCAAGGTAATGGTGGCAATGGCGCCGACAAAGACCTGTTTCATGCGCCCTTTACTTTCCGCCTGAATAATAAACGGCACCATAAGGATAAACGACAGTAGCATAACCGGCAGATAGATTTCCCAATGTTCGGTGCTAGTCAAACCGGCCGAATCGCGTAGAGCCAGCGGCAAAACCACAAACATCGCCGTCAACATGGCGTGCAACACAAACACACCGAAATCGAGGCGCAGTAGCTGCGGGTGCTTTAATATCTCGGAGAACTGGCTTGGATCGGCTTCGGCCTCGCGCTGAAAACTCTGTTGTTTGATATCCGGCATGGCAAACTTGACCAACAACATACCGACAACAGCCAACAGTGCCGTTGCCCAGAAAATACCGCGAACCCCAAACCAGTTTGCCAGTACCGGCCCGGCCACCAAAGACAGTGTGAAAGACAGGCCGATAGTCATGCCGACAATAGACATGGCTCTTAAACGAAACTGTTCCGAAACCAAGTCCGCCGTTGCAGCCATCAATACCGCGGCGACCGCGCCCATACCTTGAATGGCTCGACCGATGATCATCATCTCAATGGAGTCGGCCAAGGCACAGATAATCGAACCAACCATAAACACCAGCATTCCAAGCAAAATCAGAGGTTTACGCCCGTATTTGTCCGATAGCATGCCGTACGGAATTTGTAACGCAGCTTGAGTTAAACCGTAAATCCCGATGGCGATCCCGATTTGCAGTCCGGTTATCTGGTCAAATTCGGCCTCTGCAAACAGGGCAAAAACCGGAAAAATCATGAACAGACCCAGCATACGGGTCGAGAATATCCCAGCAACGGAGAAAGCCGCGCGCTTTTCAACCGGGCTCATTACGGTGCCAATGCCATTTGATTGATCTGTAGCCATAAAACGAATCTAGTCTCAATAAGGTTTTTATTGTAATTATTACTAATTTTGATGGGGCGAAATTATAACATCTCAGACAGCAACAAAAGCTATAATCGAAAGAGTCAATTTGACAAAACCACAGCTAAAAACTTGTCACCGCACCCCAGGAGATGATTATGAACACGTGTTTAGTGAAGCTGACTGCGCTATATAAAATTTTGTTGTTTGGAATGATCGGCCTGTTCGCGCCTCAACTTGCTTATGCCGAAGAACAGCGACAAGAGCAAGGTAATCGAGTGCACTTCTCTATTACCGAATCGGAACAAGTGGCAAATGACCGCCTAGCAATCACCTTTAGCCATACGGCAGAAGGCATGTCACCGCAAGCGGTCGCCGACGAAATCAACCAAAAATGCAAGCCGCGGTACAGGCGCTCAAAAAGCACCCGGAAGTTACCATCCAAACCAGTCGATACAACATCCACCCGGTCTACAAAAAATCCGTAATCAGTCACTGGCGCGGGCAACAAAGCTTGGTTTTATCAATGGCCAACAGCGCAAACCTAACGGCGGTATTAAGCAAAGTTCAGCCTTTCCTGGCTTATCAATCTATGCAATTCAGTGTATCCGACGAACTACAACGCAAGACAATGACCCAGTTAACAAACCAAGCGATTCAAAGCTATAGAGCGCAGGCACAACGTATTGCAAAAGGGTTTATGGCACCGAGCTACCGTATTCTGGAAACGCATATCAACATGCCGAATTATCATTCTCCGCGTCCGCTTTATGTGACAAGAGAGATGCAAAAGTATCGGCCGACATGACGCTCCAACCGTTGAAGCCGGACAAAGCAAAATTCAAATTACCGTTTCCGGAACCATTCTGTTACCGATGCAATAAGGATTTCTAAGACTGAGGGCGTTGTACAGGCCAATCCTGACAGTCCAACCAAGTTACAAAATCTTCTGCCGATACCGGCTTACTGTAATAGTAGCCTTGAGCCAGTAGACAGTTGTGTTCTACTAGATAGTCAACATGTTTCTGATGCTCGACACCTTCGGCAATCACATTCAATTTCATGCTTTCCGCTAGATTGATAATGGTGCGGGTGATATTGGCATCATCTTCGTCTTCCGGGATGCCTTTAATGAAGGACATATCGATTTTTAACTTATCGATCGGCAAATGCTTCAAACGTACCAATGAAGAGTAGCCGGTTCCGAAATCGTCAATGGAAAGTCGAACCCCCAATTTTTTTAACTCGTTCATCACTTCCAGAAAACTGCTCTCTTTCATCACCAGCGTTTCCGTTACTTCAAGCTCGAGGTGATCGCCACTCAAACCCGATTCAGCCAATGCGGACTTAACGACATTCACCAAGTGCTTATCCACCAGTTGGCGCCCGGAAATATTGACCGCGACATACTCGACCGACAAGCCTTGATTCAGCCACTGCTTCATCTGCATACAAGATTGGCGTATCACCCATTCGCCGAGTTGCACGATCAATCCGGAATCTTCCGCCAACGGAATAAAACGTCCCGGAGGAACCAGTCCCATCTCGGGATGCTGCCATCGCAACAGAGCTTCCGCCCCCAAAACTCGATTGCTCACCATATTGACTTGCGGTTGATAATGGACAACAAACTCATTGTTGCCCATCGCCTTACGTAAACCATTCAATAAGAACAAGGTTTCAAAGCTGGAAGCGGACATTTCACTCGAAAAAAATTCGTAACTATTACGACCGAGATCTTTAGCGCGATATAGCGCCGTGTCTGCATTTTTTAAAAGACTGACCGCTTCAGTACCGTCATTAGGAGCGATAGCGATCCCGATACTGGTTGTCACGGTAATTTCATGTTCGCCTAACAAAACCGGTTTGCCGAGTTCGTCCAAAATTTTCTGGGCGACCAGCCCCGCCTCTTCTTCCGAATGCAAGTTTTCCAGCAAAACAACAAATTCATCGCCGCTGACACGGGATACGGTATCTTGATTGCGCAACACCGACTGTAAACGTTTGGCGACGATTTGTAACAACAAATCACCATAAGGATGACCGAAACTGTCATTGATGGTTTTAAAACGATCCAAATCCAAATAGAACACCGCCATAATCGACTTGTTTCTATCCACTTGGCTCAGGGCATGCTCGAGACGGTCATTCATCAAAACTCGGTTAGGCAGTTCCGTCAAGGCATCATGATGAGCTAGAAACCTTAATTTAGCCTCGTTGTTTTTCATAATTGAAATGTCGGAGAACACCCCGATATAGTTGATTACCTGACCGTGTTCATCTTTAATTGAACTAATGGACAGCCATTGAGGATAGACTTCTTCATCTTTGCGGCGGTTCCAAATTTCGCCCTGCCAACCTCCTTTCTCGTCAATACTCCGCCACATAGCTTGATAGAAATTTTGATCATGGCGACCGGAACTGAGTACATTAGGCGTTTTCCCTTTCACTTCCTCAAGCTGATAACCGGTAATTTTCGTAAATGCCGGATTGATGCTAACCAAACGGTTATTAGCATCCGAAATCATAATACCTTCCGCCAAATTATCGATGACCGCAGCGGCTTTTTTTAGCTCTTCTTCATAAGCTTTACGTTCGGTTATGTCTTCCGAAACCCCTAACAAGTATTTAGGCAACCCTTTTTCGTCGGTAATGGATGTTTTAACGGTATGCAGAATTCTTTTTCCGGCCGGGGTATTAATCTCTTCCTGACGAATCACTCTTTTCTCGCACGATTCTAGCGTCTCTCTATCCAACCCGGTAAAGAAATCCGCCTGCTCTTTGGGAAAGAAATCGTAGTCGTTCTTACCCAATAACTCTTCCCGGCCATATCCCAATAACTTCTCACCAGCCGCATTGAAGCGTTGGAAGCGGAGTTCCTTGGCATCCTTCACAAATAGCATTAACGGAATCGCTTCGATAATCGCATTAAGCTCTTTTTCCTGCTGTCTCAAATCAAGCTGTGTTTGGACTTGGCCGGTCACATCCTGAACCGTACCGATCGAACGAACAGCCCGTCCCTGCTCGTCAAAATAGCTAGTCGCATATTCATGAACATATTTGATTCGGCCGTCATTAAACAGTAAACGATGCTGTATTTCATATGGTTTCTGATCGATTAAAGACTGGGCATAAGCCTGATTGACACCTTCTCTGTCTTCCGGATGAACCAATTCGAGAAACGCTTCATATGAAGCCCCGAATTTAGACGAATCGATTTCGAAAATATTGAAACTTTCCTGAGACCACCACAGGCTGTTATTTACAACATCCAACTCCCAGCTACCTATTTTCGCCAACGCCTGAGTTTCCATTAACTTGGAACGGTGTTACTGTAGATGTTGATGATCCAGACACGCCTTGACGGCATTAACCAGCTTAAGATTCACCCGCGGGATTGCAGTCAACAGTTGCGAATCAAAAGGTTCATGCTCTTTAGTCAACAGCAAATAGCCGAACCCGATTAACTCAAACAGGTAGAAAAACCGGTTTTCCAATGAGTTTTCAACATGCGAACCGCCGTGTTCTCGAAGCATCTCAATCAGTTCTGGGAGATAAACTTGATCACTATCACGCCTATGAGATGTTGCCGAAGCGGCAAAAATCAAACGCGTTTTCTCAAACTTTTGCTCATAGATAGAGAGCGATGTGCAGTTCAGTCGATTGATAATGGCTGTAGCCGCTTCACTCAACATTTTGTCGAGATCAAACGAATTACCGATTGAGATGGAAATTTCGTAAAGCGCCGTTTGTAGAGAGTGTTTATCCAAACCCCATGAGTCCTATTGCAGATTGTCTTATTACAGATAAGAGGCTAAAAATATCAGAAGCCATATTCATTACTGCTGCCGATGCTATTTCTTTCCTTGAAAACCTTCACGTTGCCGAGAAGCCACATCACAAGAAGAGGCGGATTGAACGGTAGATGAACCATACCGAATCCCTGTCTTTCCTATATAGAAATATTGCGAATCTGCCACGTTATCACTAAGCGAACCCGTTCATTATTCGGAATATCCTGCTTTACATCCCCGATTTACTTCTTTGGATAAATCCGAGGATAGAAATCTTTCTGATTGTAGCAAGAATTATTTTCCCCTGATATAGACTAAATTCCGTATCCGATAAGTGAACTTCAAATTATTTGCCATACAACAAAAAGCCCATTAACCAAAGCCAAGTTTATTTCGTAAAGCGTCCTGTCACAAAGTTCTCTTTAGCCGCATCCTTGTTATAATGATCGCTTGCTCAAATTTAACCGGAACTGTTCCAAATGCTTGAAGAGATTGTGATTCGGGGTGCTCGCACCCATAACCTAAAAAACATTGATGTGACACTGCCGCGCGACAAACTGATTGTCATTACCGGTCTGTCCGGTTCCGGAAAATCATCTCTTGCCTTTGATACCATCTATGCGGAAGGTCAGAGACGTTATGTTGAATCACTCTCCGCCTATGCCCGCCAGTTTTTATCGGTGATGGAAAAGCCGGATGTCGACCATATCGAAGGGCTTTCTCCCGCGATTTCCATTGAGCAAAAATCGACTTCACATAACCCCCGCTCCACCGTCGGAACCGTTACCGAAATCTACGACTACCTGAGACTACTTTTCGCCCGTGCCGGAACCCCTCGCTGTCCGACTCACGGCTGCGATCTGGAAGCACAAACGGTCAGCCAGATGGTGGATCACACTCTGACTCTCGCGGAAGGTACCAAATGTTTATTGATCGCGCCGATTGTGCGCGGTAAAAAAGGCGAGCATCACGCTCTGCTTGACGAGCTGCAAGCGCAAGGGTTTATTCGGGCACGAATCGATGGCGAAGTCAGAGAACTGGACGGCAGTATCGAACTGGATAAAAACAAAAAGCATAATATCGATGTGATTGTCGATCGCTTCAAAATCCGTGAAGATATCAAGCAACGTCTGGCCGAGTCTTTCGAGACCGCATTGCGTCTTGCCGACGGTATTGCACAAGTACTACCGATGGATGAGGAAGACGATTTCGAGCTATTATTCTCAGAAAAATTCGCTTGTCCGCATTGCGGTTATTCGGTTCCGGAACTGGAACCGCGCATTTTCTCTTTCAATAATCCGCACGGTGCCTGCCCGACTTGTGACGGCCTAGGCGTCAAAGAAACCTTTGATCCGCAACGCGTCATTACCCATCCTGAACTCAGCTTGGCGGGCGGTGCCATTCGCGGCTGGGATCGACGTCACAAATATTATTACGACCTGCTAAAAGCGGTCGCCGATCATTACGGCTTTGATATCGAGCAACCTTGGGAAGAGCTCGACGAAAAACACCAGAAGATCATCCTTAACGGCTCCGGTCGCGAGAAACTGCCATTGCCGCATGGACGCTATAGCGAAACCCGCCGTTTTGAAGGTGTGATTCCGAATATGGAGCGCCGCTTTGCCGAAACCGAAAGTAAAGCGGTACGTGACGAGCTGGAAAAATATCGCATTAGTGAACCTTGCAAAAGCTGCCACGGCACCCGCCTCAATGAAGCCGCCCGTCATGTGTATATTTGTGACTACAGCTTGCCAAGCTTAACCGAACTGCCGGTCGGCGACTTACATGCCATTTTCAACAGTTTAAAACTCGAAGGGGCCAAGGGCGAGATTGCCGCTAAAATTATCAAAGAAGTGCATGACCGCCTGACTTTCCTAGTTAATGTCGGCTTGAACTACCTGACCTTGAACCGTAGCGCGGATACTTTATCCGGTGGCGAAGCGCAACGTATCCGACTGGCATCGCAAATCGGTGCCGGTCTGGTCGGCGTCATGTATGTTCTGGACGAACCGTCCATCGGTCTTCATCAACGTGATAACGATCGCCTACTGGCTACTCTGACCCACCTGCGTGATTTGGGCAACACCGTGATCGTTGTCGAACATGATGAAGATGCCATTCGTGAAGCCGACTATGTTCTCGATATCGGTCCGGGAGCCGGTATTCACGGCGGCAGAATCATGGCGCAAGGCACACCGGAAGAAGTGACCAATAATCCAGAGTCTTTAACGGGACAATATCTGAAAGGCACGCGCCGCATCGAGATTCCGGCCGATCGTCTTACTCCCGATGATAAATGGCTACATATTCACGGCGCACATGGCAATAATTTAAAGCATGTCGACCTAAAAATCCCGGCCGGATTACTAACTTGTGTCACCGGGGTTTCCGGCTCCGGTAAATCGACCTTAATTAACGGTACCCTCTCTAAATTGGCGGCCAACCATCTGAATAAAGCACAACATGCCCCTGCCCCTTTCAAAAAAGTGGAAGGGTTCGAGCATTTTGATAAATCGGTCAATATCGATCAATCCGCTATCGGGCGTACACCACGTTCCAATCCGGCAACTTATACCGGTTTATTCACACCGATCCGCGAACTGCTGTCCGCTACACCGGAAGCACGTGCCCGTGGCTACACGCCGGGACGTTTTAGTTTCAACGTTAAAGGCGGTCGCTGTGAAGCTTGCCAGGGTGACGGCGTACTCAAAGTAGAGATGCACTTCCTACCGGATGTCTATGTCCCTTGTGATGTCTGTAATGGTGCTCGTTACAACCGAGAAACTCTACAAGTTCAATACAAAGGCAAAAACATCCACGAGATTCTGGAAATGACCGTTGAAGACGCTAGAGCTTTCTTTGACGCCATCCCGGTCATCGCCCGAAAACTGCAAACGTTGATCGATGTCGGCCTCGGCTATATCAAGCTCGGTCAGAGCGCCACTACCCTATCCGGAGGGGAAGCACAACGTGTTAAATTGGCCAAAGAGCTTTCCAAACGCGATACCGGCAATACACTCTACATTCTTGACGAACCAACTACCGGTCTGCACTTCCACGATATTGAATTGCTGTTGAAAGTGATTCGCTATCTGCGTGACCAAGGCAACACGATTGTCATCATCGAGCATAATCTGGATGTTATTAAAACCGCCGACTGGATTGTCGATTTAGGCCCGGAAGGCGGTTCGGGCGGAGGAACCATTGTTGCCACTGGAACTCCGGAAGAGATTGCTTCATGTGAAGCATCCCACACCGGCCATTATCTGAAAACGCTTTTGTAGGAAAGACTCAGAATGCCAAAGCGACACTTGCGTATCACAATTGGCATCCTGTTAGTATTAGTCGCTTTCTCTAGCTATGCCAGTCCTTCTGACTGGCAAAAACCCGACTATATTTTTCATGCCTTTAAAGAGATCGCACTTAAAAACGAATACCAATCCACTAGCTCGCGTATATTAAAGTGGCAGAGACCCATTCGCTACACATTCCAATACCACCAACTGCCTAAAAATCCGTTAGTTGAACAACTGGTTAATGTACACTTCAAGCATCTACAGGCAATCACGCACCACGCCATACAACAAACAGAGCAGAAGCCGAACCTTGTTGTTCACCTGACCACCGATGCCAATTATGCACAGGTTATTCAGCAGCACACGCCCTCGCGTATAGCTAATATTGACAGGGAAAGTCATTGCATGGGTTCTTTTCAAACAAATAAGTACGGACAAATTTATCGCGGTCAAATTGTGATCCCGGTAGATCATGCATTTAGCCGAGGCTTATTGGTGAGCTGTATTATTGAAGAAAGCACGCAATTAATGGGCTTGCCAAATGATTCCGACTGGGTCAACCCGAGTATTGCCAATGATGCCAGCAAAATCGAGTTTCTAACCGGTTTGGATTATGTAATGCTGAAAATACTTTATTCACAAAGTGTCAGCGCCGGTATGTCAGGCAAGTCTTTGGATCAGCAGTTACGGGAAGTCATTGCAGAGTTAAGGCGTAATGGCGAAATTCAAAAGGCCGCCAAGACAGTCAATCAGAGCGGTCTCTATCCTCTGACCAATTAAATTAAAATAATTGAGTTTGACTGATCCTGTCTACCGGTCACTGATTAGCTATCGTTGAGATGACATGACCGGCAAGCATCAGACCGAAAATACCCGGCATATAGCTGGCCGTACCGTTGACGACCCGGCCACGCGCGCCTTCAATCTCTTCCATCGGGCCCGGCTCTTTAGGAATCTCGCTGGAAAAAACCGTCATCACCCCTTTTTTGATGCCCTGCTTCTTAAGTCTTTGACGCATATTGCGCGCCAGTGCACAACCATGCGTCTTGGAGATATCGGCTAAGGCAATCTTGCTGGGATCGATTCTTCTGCCGGCCCCCATACTGGATACCACCGGTAATCCTTTTTGATAGGCCGTCACCACTAAAGCAACTTTACAATTTAAGCTATCGATAGCATCGACCACATAGGTATAAGGGAAGTCGAGCAAGGAATCCATATCTTCCGGACGAATAAACTGCTTGGAAATATTGACCTTACAGACAGGATTGATGTCGGCGATACGCTTAGCCATGACTTCAGCCTTATTTTGTCCCTGAGTCGAATCTAAGGCGATTATTTGGCGATTTTTATTAGATGGCGAAACTTGGTCATGATCAATAATAGTTAATTCTCCTACGCCTGCACGAGCAAGTGCTTCAATGACAAAACCGCCAACACCACCCACTCCAGCAACTAAAATATGTGCGGATGCGAGATTTTGCAGCCCTTGCTCCTCAAAAACTAACAAACTGCGTTCAAAAAGCGGATTAGAAAAGTCCATAACGATTACCGATTAAAAATTTGTTGAGCATTATAATAGGTTTGTTCCAGTACGTCATCGACACTCATTTGTTTAAGCTGTGACACTTGAACAGCTACAGCTCGGATATCAATCAGATCCGCTCTCTGTTGACCGGGTAATAAGACATTAGGGTAATCCGTCTCCAAGACAAAATGCTCAATATCGAAGTAAGACACCATCTCGTGATAACGACGTGCATTAGCACGGCATACAACCGCATTTATTCCAATTTTATATCCTAGATCGATATAGCGGCCGACAACCTCTTTACTTGCACCTAAACCGTGTAATACACCCCGTTTACCTAAATCATAGCTTTTCAATAGGTGGATCATCTCATTATGTGCTTTGGTACAGTGTAACGAGACCGGTAACTGATGTGTTTTCGCTAACGATAACTGCTGTTCAAAACAAGCTATCTGTAAACTACGCGTGTTTTTATACTGCGGGCCAAAATCCAAACCGATTTCACCAACTGCAAACACATCGCTGCTAGCCAGTAATTGAGCTAAAAGCTCAAGATCATTTGCTTGTGTCTGTTCTACAAACCAAGGATGAATACCTAAAGCCGGCAATATATTAATATGTGAATGATGAATATCAATAGCAGTATGCCATTGGCTACGGTCAGTAGTGACATTCAGGCAGAAGTAGTCTGGGAAGTCGGTTAGAGAATTTAAGTGGGCGTGGGTATCGAAAAATGGGGACATACAAATAAAAAAGCCGGCTTAGAGCCGGCTTTTTTAACTGATTACTCAGCAGCTTCTGTTGTATCAGCAACCGGACGGTCAACTAATTCAACAATTGCCATAGGTGCATTATCACCAGGGCGGAAACCACATTTAAGAATGCGGATATAACCACCTGGGCGAGCTTGGTAACGTGGACCTAACTCTTCAAATAACTTACCAACAGCAGCTTTGTTGCCTAAACGCGCAAACGCAGTACGGCGGTTGTGAACGCTGTCGTTTTTAGCTAGCGTAATCAAAGGCTCAGCAACTCCGCGAAGTTCTTTAGCCTTAGCAACCGTAGTACGAATCACTTCATGTTCGATAAGTGAAGCAGACATGTTTTTAAACATTGCCTTACGGTGCGAGCTGTTACGATTTAACTTACGACCTGTTTTACCATGACGCATGATAGCTTCCTTATATTATGCTGACTCTTTACTTACCAAACTTGATGGCGGCCAGTTTTCTAACTTAGTACCAAGGCTTAAACCACGTTGAGCAAGAACATCTTTGATCTCTTGCAATGATTTTTTACCAAGGTTTGGTGTTTTTAGTAGGTGCGGCTCGGAGCGCTGTACTAAATCACCAATATAGTAAATTTGTTCTGCTTTCAGACAGTTAGCTGAACGAACCGTTAACTCTAGATCATCAACAGGCTGCAAGAAGATAGGATCGAATTCGTTCTCTTCTTCTTCTGGAGCAGCAACTTCACGATGCTTAAGATCAACAAAAGCATTTAGTTGATAATGTAGAACAGTTGCGGCTTGTTTGATCGCGTCTTCTGGATCCAATGTTCCATCAGTAACAACATCAAGAATCAATTTATCCAAATCTGTACGCTGTTCAACACGCGCATTCTGAACTTCATAACTTACTGTATGAACCGGGCTGAAACTTGCATCTAAACGCAAAGTTCCGATATTGGCATCATTAGCCGCTTGCGCAGCACGGTAACCCATACCCTTTTCAACTTTTAGAGTCATGTTTAGTTCTGCACCATCTGAAAGATGAGCAATAACGTGATCCGGGTTAGCGATTTCAGTATCGTGGTTTAGGACGATATCTGAAGCACGAACCACCGCAGGACCTTTTTTGTTCAGTGTTAATTCTGCACTGTTTGAAGCATTCAGTTTTACAGCCACTTCTTTTAAGTTAAGAAGGATCTCTAAAACGTCTTCTCTTACGCCTTCAATTGAAGAGTATTCGTGTAAAACACCATCAATTTGCGCTTCAACAATAGCGGCACCTGGCATAGATGACAGAAGAATACGACGTAACGCATTCCCCAGCGTGTGACCGAAACCACGCTCAAGCGGTTCTAGAGTCACACGGCTGTGAAAGTCAGACTTTCTAGCAATATCAACCATGCGTGGTGTTAGCAACTGTTCCAACATCTCTTGCATTTGAAGTTATCTCCGTATCAAAGTTTACTTAGAGTAAAGCTCAACAATTAGGTTTTCTGAAATATCAGCAGATAGATCTGAACGATCAGGAACGTTTTTGAACGTACCTTCAAATGCAGATTTGTTAACTTCAACCCAGCTAACTGTTCCCGCTTGTGCATTAAGTTCTAGTGCAGTAGCGATACGAGATTGGTTACGTGATTTCTCACGAACTGAAACGACATCACCAGCATTAACTTCAAAAGAAGGAATGTTGACAGATTGACCGTTTACCATAATCGCTTTATGCGAAACCAACTGACGCGCTTCAGCACGAGTTGTAGCGAAGCCCATACGATAAACAACGTTATCTAAACGGCTTTCAAGGATCTGTAGAAGGTTAACACCTGTTGAACCTTTACGACGATCCGCTTCTTTATAGTAAAGACGGAATTTTTTCTCTAGTACACCATACATACGACGTACTTTTTGCTTTTCGCGAAGCTGTAGACCATATTCGGTTACACGCTTACGACCTGCACCGTGCTGACCTGGTAGTTGATCGATTTTACACTTAGAGTCGATGCTACGAACACCACTCTTAAGGAATAGATCAGTACCTTCACGACGAGCAAGTTTACATTTTGGACCAATATATCTAGCCATGTTAACCTCAAATATTAAACGCGACGTTTCTTAGGTGGACGGCATCCATTGTGAGGAATCGGAGTTACATCAGTGATAGATGTAATCTTGAAACCAGCACTATGAAGACCACGAACAGCTGAATCACGGCCAGGACCAGGGCCCTTAACCATAACTTCCATGTTCTTAACACCATAGTCGTGAGCCATTTGACCAGCTCGTTCTGCAGCAACCTGTGCAGCGAATGGAGTACTCTTACGAGAACCACGGAATCCGCTACCACCAGAAGTTGCCCAGCATAGTGCGTTACCTTGACGGTCTGTGATAGTTACAATTGTGTTGTTAAAACTCGCGTGAACGTGTGCAACTGCATCCGTCACGACCTGTTTTTGTTTCTTTTTAACACGAGTATTTGCTTTTGCCATATCTAATCTCGCAATTATGCATTATCGTTTAATAGGTCGGATAGGACCTTTACGAGTACGTGCATTTGTTTTGGTACGCTGTCCACGCAAAGGTAGACTACGACGGTGACGAATACCACGGTAGCAACCCATGTCCATCAAACGTTTGATGTTCATAGAAACTTCACGGCGAAGATCACCTTCAATTTTAAAATTTGTTACTTCATTACGAAGTGCTTCTAACTGTTCTTCAGTTAGGTCTCGAACCTTCGTGGTTGGGTCAATCTTAGTTGCCGCACAAACTTTCTGTGCAGAAGTTGAACCAATCCCGTAGATCGAAGTCAATCCAATAACAATGTGCTTGTTTACTGGAATGTTTACGCCGGCAATACGAGCCATTTTGCGCTCCCTTTAATTCCATCTACTGAAAAGCGGGCAATTATACACACTTTTCAAACTAAATACCAGATATTATTAATAACCATAATTTATGGTTATTTACCTTTTAACTTTGCCTTTTTCATCATGCCTTCATATTGATGAGATTGCATTTGAGCTTGAACCGCTGTCATGAAATCCATCACTACGATCACGATGATCAGTAGTGAAGTTCCACCAAAATAAAATGGAACATTCCAATACAAAATTAGGAACTCAGGCAACAGACATACTGCAGTAATGTAGATCGCACCCGCAAGCGTTAGACGACCCATAATGCTGTCAATATGACGAGCTGTTTGTGCACCTGGACGGATACCTGGCAAATAGGCACCTGATTTTCTAAGATTATCGGCTGTCTCTTTTGGATTGAAAACAATCGCTGTATAGAAGAAACAGAAGAAGATAATCGCTAATGCATAAAACAGAATATACAGTGGCTGACCTGGTGACATCGTCGTTGCGATGTCCTTCAACCATCCTAGACCTTCAGCAGTACCAAACCAGCCACCTAGCGTCGCCGGGAAAAGGATAATACTTGAAGCAAAGATGGGAGGAATCACTCCAGCCATATTAAGTTTTAGTGGCAGATGTGACTCTTGACCACCATACAACTTACGACCACGCATTTTCTGCGCATAGTGAACAGGAATACGACGTTGTCCGCGCTCAACGAAAACAACAAATGCGATTACCGCAGCCACAAGTGCTAAAAGAATAAACACTGTGATCGCGTGCATAGCACCCGTATTAACTTGTTCGAAAGTTCCACCTAGAGCAGATGGCAAACCAGCCACGATACCAGCAAAGATAATTAATGAAATACCGTTACCAATACCACGTTCGGTAATTTGTTCTCCTAACCACATTAGGAAGATCGTACCACCTACCAGAGTGATCACTGCCGTCAGTCTGAACAACAGACCTGGGTCAATGACAACTGACATACCATTAACATTCTGTGATTCAAGTGCAATAGCAACACCTAGCGCTTGGAAAGTAGCAAGCACAACAGTACCGTAACGCGTGTACTGTGTAATCTTGCGACGCCCTTGCTCACCTTCTTTTTTAAGCTGCTCTAACGTTGGTGATACCACCGTCAAAAGCTGCATAATAATCGAAGCCGAGATATAAGGCATAATCCCCAATGCGAAGATCGACAAACGCTCAAGGGCACCACCTGAGAACATGTTAAACATGTCTAGGATAGTGCCCTTTTGCTGTTCGAACATTGCTGCTAATGCAACCGGATCAATTGAAGGTACCGGGATATGGGTACCTAATCGATAAACGATTAAGGCACCCAAAACAAAAAAGATTTTGTTTCGTAGCCCGTTCATACCTGATGCAATAGAACTGTTCATAATTAAGCTTCTACTGAACCGCCAGCAGCTTCAATCGCTGCTTTAGCACCAGCAGTAGCTTGGATGCCTTGTAATTTAACTGCTTTAGTAATTTCACCTGAGTTAATTACTTTGACAGCAGTAAATTTTTCACCGATAACATCAGCTGCTTTTAATGCAGCGATATCAATGATATCAGCATCAATTTTCGCTAGTGTATCTAGACGAATCTCAGTTTTGTACGCTGCTTGGCGTGAAGTAAAACCAATTTTTGGCAGTCTTCTTTGTAGTGGCATCTGACCACCCTCAAAACCGACTTTTGGCTTACCACCTGAACGAGACTTAAGACCTTTGTGACCACGGCCACCCATCTTACCCCATCCAGAACCTTGACCACGTCCTACACGCTTTCTAGAAGATTTAGAACCTTCAGCAGGGCTTAGAGTATTTAATTGCATCTTATGCTTCCTCTACCTTAAGCAAATAGGAAACCTTATTGATCATTCCACGATTTTCTGGAGTATCAATAACGCTAACTGTTTGGTGCATCTTTCTTAGACCAAGACCAGATACACACGCTTTGTGATTTGGTAGGCGTCCGATAACGCTTTTTACCAAAGTCACTTTTAGAGTTTTGTTATCTGACATCTTACTCACCTAAAATTTCATCAACTGTTTTACCACGTTTAGCTGCAATGTAATCAGGGCTAGACATACCTGTTAATGCATTAACCGTAGAACGAACAACGTTAACTGGACGTGTAGTACCTACACACTTAGAAAGTACGTTTTTAACACCTGCCGCTTCAAGAACAGCACGCATTGCACCACCAGCGATAACCCCAGTACCTTCAGAAGCAGGAAGCATAACGATGTTAGCTGCACCTTGCTTGAAGTTGATTGGATACTGGATAGTACCGTTGTCTAGGTGAACGTCCTTCATGTTACGACGTGCTTTTTCCATCGCTTTTTGGATCGCGACTGGTACTTCGTTAGCTTTACCGCTACCGTAACCAACTTTACCTTCACCATCACCTACTACTGCAAGTGCTGAGAAACCAAATACACGACCACCTTTAACAACTTTAGCAACACGACGAACGTTTACTAACTTTTCAACTAATCCATCTTGTCCGTCTTGTAATTCACGTGAAGACATAATTTATCCTTCCTTTAAAATTCAAGACCGTTTTCACGGGCTGATTCTGCTAATTGTTGGATACGTCCGTGGTATTTAAAACCTGAACGATCGAAAGCAACCGCAGTAATACCAGCAGCTTTTGCTTTTTCAGCAATCGCTTTACCTACTGCAGCAGCAGCATCTTTATTACCCGTGTTACTAATTTCTTTTTTAACGTCCGCTTGTACAGTAGAACTTGAAGCAATTACTTCAGAACCAGTCGCAGAGATAAGCTGAGCGTAAATGTGCTGGCCAGTACGGTGTACACATAGACGAGGCATTTTTTGCTCTGCAATTTTTGCGCGAGTTCTTTTAGCTCTACGAAGACGAGCTGTTTTCTTATCCATATCGACTCAGCCTTACTTCTTCTTAGCTTCTTTACGTAAAATGCGCTCATCAGCGTACTTAACACCCTTACCTTTATAAGGCTCTGGTGGACGGTACGCACGAATTTCAGCAGCAACTTGACCAACAAGTTGCTTATCCGCGCCTCTTACAACGATTTCAGTTTGTGAAGGAGTTTCTACCGTAATACCTTCTGGTAGAGCGTGCTCAACAGGGTGAGAGAAACCTAAAGTAAGGTCTACTGTCTTCCCGGCAGCTTTAGCACGGTAACCAACACCAACTAATTCTAATTTCTTTTCAAAACCGTCAGTGACACCAACAACCATGTTATTGATGATTGCACGTACTGTACCAGCGTGTGCCCAACCGTTTTCAGCACCTTCTACAGGCGCACAAGTAACAACACCATCGGTGTTTGAAACTTCAACGCAAGAGTTAAACTCTTTTGTAAGCGTAGATTTAGCACCTTTGACAGTAACAGTGTTACCGTTTACAGATACTTCTACACCTGCAGGTAGAGTAACTGGAGCCTTTGCAATTCTAGACATAATTTAATTCCTTATGCTACGTAGCAAACAACTTCACCACCGATACCAGCTTGGCGAGCATCGCGGTCAGTCATAATACCTTTTGACGTTGAAATTACAGCAGTCCCAAGACCACCAATTACTTTTGGTAACTCGTCTTTGTTTTTGTAAACACGTAGACCTGGACGGCTTACACGTTTAACCATTTCAATAACTGGTTTACCATCAAAATATTTTAGGTCAACTGAAAGTTCAGTTTTACCATTGTTCTCATTAATGCTGAATGCAGAGATATAACCTTCGGCTTCAAGTACTTTAGCGATCGCCGCTTTTACTTTTGAAGAAGGCATAACAACGTTTGCGTGACCAGCCATTTGGCCGTTACGAATGCGTGTTAGCATATCAGCAATTGGATCAGACATACTCATAGATATTTATCCTTACCAACTAGCTTTTCTTAATCCTGGAACATCACCTTGCATTGCTAACTGACGTAGCATGTTACGTGATAAACCAAATTTTCTATAAACACCGTGTGGACGGCCAGTAATACGACAACGATTCTGTTGGCGAACCGGAGATGCATCACGTGGAAGTTTATTCAACTTATCCACTGCTTCCATACGCTCAGAGAAGTCAACTGACTCATCTGCGATGATTGCCTTAAGCGCAGCACGTTTCTCTGCATACTTAGCGACTTGTTTAGCACGCTTGATTTCGCGTTGCTTCATTGATTGCTTAGCCATTAGAAAAACCCTTATTTCTTAAACGGAAAGTTAAAGGCTTCTAAAAGAGCTTTCGCTTCATCGTTAGTTTGTGCAGTCGTTGCAAAGTTGATATCCATACCACGGATTTTGTCAACTTTTTCAAACTCGATTTCAGGGAAAATAATTTGCTCTTTAAGGCCTAAGTTATAGTTTCCGCGACCATCAAACGCCTTCGGGTTTACACCTTGGAAGTCACGTACACGAGGAAGTGCAACGTTAATTAGACGATCTAAAAACTCATACATCTTTTCGCCGCGCAAAGTCACTTTACAACCTAGAGGGTATCCATCACGGACCTTAAAGGATGCAACCGACTTACGAGCTAAAGTCTTAACCGCTTTCTGACCAGAAATCGCTTCCATATCAGAAATAGCGTTATCTAAAACCTTTTTATCAGCCAATGCTTCACCTACACCCATGTTGATCGTGATTTTCGTCAACTTAGGAGCTTGCATGACTGACTTATAACCAAACTGCTCAACTAACTTAGGAACAACTTGCTCTTTATAAATATTTTGTAATCTTGCCATCTTTATACCTTAATTAAGCGTCAACCGCTTTTCCTGTAGATTTAAAGAAGCGGATTTTAGTATCGCCTTCAACTTTGTAACCAACTTTGTCAGCTTTGTTAGTTTCAGGGTTTACTAAAGCCACATTTGAGGCATCGATTGGCATCTCTTTAGAAACAATCCCACCTTGCGCACCAGTCATAGGGTTTGCTTTAGTGTGCTTCTTAACTAGATTGATACCATCTACTAGAACTTTACCGTTATCAAGAACAGAAGAAACCGAACCACGCTTTCCTTTGTCTTTACCTGTAATAACGATAACTTCATCACCTTTTCTTAAACGATTCATTACGTCTTCCTTATAGAACTTCAGGAGCTAGAGAAACAATCTTCATGAATTTCTCTGTACGTAGCTCACGAGTTACAGGGCCGAAGATACGTGTTCCGATAGGCTCATGTTTAGCGTTAAGAATAACTGCAGCATTGCCGTCAAACTTAATCTTAGAACCATCTTGACGTCTAACACCTTGAGCCGTACGAACGACTACTGCATTATAAACATCACCTTTCTTCACTTTTCCACGTGGTGCAGCTTCTTTTACACTCACTTTAATTACGTCACCAATGCGTGCGTAACGACGTTTTGAACCGCCTAGCACTTTAATACACTGGACACGTTTAGCGCCGCTGTTGTCAGCAACATCTAGCACTGTTTGCATCTGAATCATGGTGGTACTCCATCCATAAACTAAAAATTACTTGCAACACAAAAACCACCGAAAAGAGCAGTTCCTTTTATCAAAAAAGGCTTATTCTTTAAGGTGGCATTTTGATAATTTGGCGGATTATACTCGCTAATCTGCCAAATTGCAACAAAAGTTAAATTTTTGCTTTTTCGTCAATGCTTACCAAAGTCCATGACTTGTTTTTAGAGATTGGTGCAGTTTCTTTAATAGTTACTGTGTCACCAACTCCAGCAGAGTTATCTGCATCATGAGCCATGATCTTAGTAGATTTTTTTACGAATTTTTTATACTTAGGGTGTTTAATGAAACGGTTAACGCGAACTACGATAGAAGCTTGCATTCCGTTTGATTCAACAACACCTTGAATAGTACGTGCTTTATTTTCTTGACCAGCCATCTTTACTTACTCACTTTTTGACGAATGATGGTTTTAACTCTTGCAATAGAACGACGAGTCGTTTTTAGTTGCGCAGAGTTAGACAACTGACCAGTTGCATGTTGCATTCTTAAGTTGAACTGCTCTTTTAGAAGATCTTGCAATTCTGTCTTAAGCTCATCAACTGTTTTTTCATTTAATTCTTTAGCAGTCATTTACATCACCGTTCTACTTACAAATTGTGTTTTGAAAGGTAGTTTAGCTGCTGCAAGCGCGAACGCTTCGCGAGCTAGCTCTTCATTTACACCCTGCATTTCGTAAATAACACGACCAGGCTGAATTTGAGCTACCCAGTACTCAACACTACCTTTACCTTTACCCATACGAACCTCGAGAGGTTTGTTAGTAATCGGCTTATCAGGGAAAACGCGGATCCAAATTTTACCACCACGTTTTACGTGACGAGTCATAACACGACGACCAGCCTCGATTTGACGAGAAGTCATTCGGCCTCTTTCTAGAGCTTTAAGACCGAAATCACCGAAGCTAACTTTGTTACCGACAAGTGCTAGACCACGGTTACGTCCTTTTTGTACTTTTCTAAATTTTGTACGCTTAGGCATTAACATAGTTAGAAATCCTTTTATTTACGGCCTTTTTTGCCCTTAGATTTAGAGTTGTCATCCAAAGATAACTTACCTAGTTTTTCACCTTTAAAGATCCAAACTTTTACACCGATCTTACCGTAAGTAGTATCTGCTTCAAATGTAGCGTAATCGATGTCTGCACGGAAAGTGTGAAGCGGTACACGACCTTCGCGATACCATTCAGCACGTGCAATATCAGCACCGTTTAGACGACCAGAAACCGTAACCTTGATCCCTTCCGCACCAAGACGCATTGCATTACCTACAGCACGCTTCATCGCACGACGGAACTGGATACGCTTTTCAAGCTGCTGAGCAATCGACTCTGCAACCAACTTAGCGTCAAGTTCTGGCTTCTTAATTTCTTCGATATTGATATTAACCGGCATACCAGTCTTAGCGCTTAAAGACTTCTTAAGCTTCTCAATATCTTCACCTTTTTTACCAATAACCACACCTGGACGAGCCGTGTGAATGGTAACGCGTACACCGTTAGCAACACGTTCAATATTGATGTTGCTGACAGATGCATGCTTCAATTTTTCGTTTAATTCGTTACGAATCTCAACATCGCTGATCAAGTTATCAGAGAATGTTTTGCTATCCGCATACCAACGAGCATTCCAATCGCGAGTGATTCCAAGACGAATCCCTACTGGATGTACCTTTTGACCCATTGTGATTCTCCTTACTTATCGCCAACTGTCACAGTGATGTGACTGATACGTTTTAAAATACGGTTACCACGACCTTTCGCACGAGCGCGCATTCGCTTCATGATCGGGCCTTCGTTTACAAACGCGGCGGTAACTTTTAATTCATCGATATCAGCACCTTCATTGTTTTCAGCATTTGCGATAGCAGAGTTCAGCACTTTCTTCATCAAAGAAGCTGCTTTAGTATCACTAAAAGCCAAAATATTTACTGCTGCTTCAACGTCTTTCCCACGGATAAGGTCTGCGACTAGGCGCGCCTTTTGTGGAGAAATACGAGCAAACTTATGTGTAGCACTTACTTGCATGTCCATCTCCTAATTAGCGCGACTTCTTATCCGCAGCATGGCCGCGGTAGTAGCGAGTCATTGAAAATTCACCCAATTTATGGCCAACCATGTTTTCCGAAACGAAAACCGGGATATGCTCTTTACCATTGTGAACGGCAATTGTTAGACCGATCATTTCAGGTAAGATCATTGATCTACGAGACCATGTCTTAATTGGACGTTTATTACCAGATTCTTGTGCCTCAACCACTTTCTTATACAAGTGGTGGTCAACAAAAGGTCCTTTTTTAACTGAACGTGGCATCAGTGTCCTTCCTTATTATTTGTTTCTACGGCGTACGATCATCTTATCAGTACGCTTATTGCTACGAGTCTTCTTACCTTTAGTCGGTACACCCCATGGAGTTACAGGGTTACGACCACCAGAGGTACGACCTTCACCACCACCGTGTGGGTGATCAACCGGGTTCATCGCCACACCGCGAACAGTAGGACGAACACCACGCCAGCGCTTAGCACCAGCTTTACCTAGCTTACGAAGGCTGTGCTCAGAGTTACCAACTTCACCGATCGTCGCTTTACACTCAGCTAGAATCTTACGCATCTCACCAGAACGAAGCTTAACAAGAACGTAAGCACCATCACGACCCGCGATAGAAACATAAGCACCTGCAGAACGAGCAATTTGAGCACCTTTACCAGGACGCATTTCCAAGTTGTGTACGATTGTACCTACTGGGATGTTACGTAGAGGCAGACAGTTACCCGGCTTGATTGCAACATGTTCACCAGACTCAACTACATCACCAGCCGCAATGTTTTTTGGCGCGATGATATAAGCACGCTCACCATCAGCATACTTAAGCAATGCGATGTGCGCAGAACGGTTAGGATCATACTCAAGACGTTCAACTGTAGCCGGAATACCATCCTTAGCACGTTTGAAGTCAACCATACGATAGTGCTGCTTATGACCACCACCGTGATGACGTACAGTAATACGACCATTGTTGTTACGACCACCAGACTTTGATTTTTTATCAAGCAGTGCTGAATGAGGTTTACCCTTATGCAGAGTCGGCTCAACCACCTTAACTACAAATCTTTGACCTGGAGAAGTTGGTTTTGATTTTTTAATAATTGCCATGATTTAACTCCTTATTCAGCAGCAGCGAAATCGATGTCTTGACCCGGAGCTAGACGAACGATTGCTTTACGCACACCGTTACGCTGTCCTTGACGGCCTTTAAACACCTTACGCTTACCTTTAAGGTTGATCATATTTACAGACTGAACTTTAACGTCAAATAGAGACTCAACAGCCTGCTTCACTTCAGCCTTAGTTGCTGAAGGAACTACTTTAAATACATATTGACCAGCTGCGTCAGCCATGATTGCTGATTTCTCAGAAACATGCGGCGCTAGCAATACTTTTAGAATTCTTTCTTGGTTCATGCTAATTGCTCCTCTAGCTGCTTAACTGCACCTTGAGTCATAACAACGTTTTTGAAACCAATTAGACTTACTGGGTCAATAGACGCTACATCACAAACGTCCGCACTGTATAGGTTACGTGCAGAAAGATATAGATACTCGTCAAAACCTTCAGTAATAACTAATGCATCAGAAACATTTAATTGTGCAAGTTTTGCATTAAACTCTTTAGTCTTTGGCGCATCAACTTTGAAGTCATCAACCACAATCAAACGACCGGTACGGTTTAGTTCTGCAAAGATAGAACGCATCGCACCACGGTACATTTTCTTGTTTACTTTCTGTGAGAAATCACGCTTATGACCAGGGAAGGCACGACCACCACCAACCCAAATTGGGCTACGGATAGTACCGGCACGTGCACGACCAGTTCCTTTTTGACGCCATGGTTTAGCACCACCACCACTAACGGCAGAACGGTTCTTTTGACCTTTCGTCCCTTGGCGACCTGCATTCATATATGCAGTTACAACCTGGTGTACTAGAGCTTCATTAAAGTCAACACCAAATACTGAATCAGCTGCTGAAACAGTACCCGCTTCTTTACCAGAAGCCATTTCAATTAATTTTAAATCCATCATGCCCACCTTACTTAACAGCTTTACGAACGATGACAGTACTATTCTTAGCTCCAGGGACAGCACCCTTGATCAAAAGCAGACCATTTTCAGCGTCAACTTTTACTAAGTCTAAGTTCTGTGTAGTTTGACGAACATCACCCATGTGACCAGACATTTTCTTACCTTTGAAAACGCGACCTGGAGTTTGGTTTTGCCCGATAGAACCGTTCGAACGGTGAGAGATAGAGTTACCGTGGGTAGCATCTTGCATACCGAAGTTGTGACGCTTCACACCACCTTGGAAACCTTTACCTTTTGTAGTTCCTGTAACATCAACTACAGCAACTTCAACAAGCTGAGCGGCAGTGATTTCAGAACCTACTTCAATACCTTCGATCTCTGAAGCGTCCGCACGGAACTCCCAAAGACCACGACCAGCTTCAACACCTGCTTTAGCGAAGTGTCCAGCTGCCGGCTTATTTACACGACCAGCGTGAACTGATCCAGTGGTAACCTGAATTGCAGAATAACCATCGTTCTCAAGAGTTTTAATCTGAGTTACACGGTTAGGCTCAACTTCTACTACCGTTACTGGAGTAGAAACACCTTCCTCGTTGAATACACGAGTCATTCCGATTTTCTTACCAATGATACCAATACTCATATCATTAACCTCATTATTATATAAATGCTATGCCATTACGATTGATGACAAGCCACTTCCACGAATTAACGTAGTTCTAATTGAACGTCTACACCAGCAGCAAGATCTAGTTTCATCAATGCGTCAACAGTTTTTTCTGTTGGATCAACGATATCTAGAAGACGCTTGTGAGTACGAATTTCGTACTGATCACGTGCATCTTTGTTTACGTGTGGTGAGATCAAAACTGTAAAACGCTCTTTACGAGTTGGCATTGGAATTGGACCGCGTACTTGCGCACCAGTTCTTTTTGCAGTTTCCGTAATTTCACGAGCAGATTGATCAATTAGACGATGATCAAACGCTTTCAAGCGAATACGAATATTTTGAGTCGCCATAATTTCTTCTCATTTATTTAAAGTATAGAAAAGCACGCCAAATCAATAGCGTACAAACTAAGGTCGCGGATTATAACAATTAAACAAAATAAAAACAACCTTTTAGATAGTAACTAATTTATTCTGCACCTTTTTACTAAAAACAAAAAAGGGAGCCGAAGCTCCCTTTTTTGCCAGTAACAAGACTGCTTGCTAATTATTAGTCAATAATTTTAGCAACAACACCCGCACCAACTGTACGTCCACCTTCACGGATCGCGAAACGTAGACCATCAGACATGGCGATTGGGTTGATTAGTTCTACTGTCATCTGAACGTTATCACCAGGCATAACCATTTCTGTACCTGCTGGTAGTTCACATGCACCTGTTACGTCAGTTGTACGGAAGTAGAACTGTGGACGGTAACCGTTGAAGAATGGCGTGTGACGTCCACCTTCATCTTTTGATAGTACATAGACTTCAGCTTCAAACTTAGTGTGTGGCTTAACTGTACCAACGTGTGCTAGTACTTGACCACGCTCAATGTCTTCACGCTTAGTACCACGTAGTAGGATACCAACGTTATCACCCGCTTCACCTTGATCTAGAAGCTTACGGAACATTTCTACACCAGTAACGGTTGTAGTTTGAGTGTCACGGATACCAACGATCTCGATCTCTTCACCAACTTTAACGATACCCGTCTCAACACGACCGGTTGCAACCGTACCACGACCTTGGATAGAGAAGATATCTTCTACAGGCATTAGGAATGGCTTGTCAGTTTCACGAGTTGGCTCTGGGATGTAAGTATCTAGCGCTTCAACTAGTTCACCAATCTTCTCAACGTATGCAGCGTCACCTTCGATTGCTTTAAGAGCAGAACCGATGATTACTGGCGTATCGTCACCAGGGAATTCGTACTCGTCTAGAAGTTCACGAACTTCCATCTCTACTAGTTCTAGTAGCTCTTCATCGTCAACCATATCCGCTTTGTTTAGGAATACTACGATGTATGGTACACCTACCTGACGTGATAGAAGGATGTGCTCACGAGTCTGTGGCATTGGGCCATCAGCTGCAGAACATACTAGGATTGCGCCGTCCATCTGCGCCGCACCCGTGATCATGTTTTTAACATAGTCAGCGTGCCCTGGGCAGTCTACGTGTGCGTAGTGACGTGTTTCTGATTCGTACTCAACGTGTGCAGTTGAGATTGTGATACCACGCTCACGCTCTTCTGGTGCGTTATCGATGTTCGCGTAGTCTTTTACTTCACCACCGAACTTAGCGCCTTGTACAATTGTTAGTGCCGCAGTTAGAGTTGTCTTACCATGGTCAACGTGACCGATAGTACCAACGTTTACGTGCGGTTTCGAGCGTTCAAACTTTTCTTTTGCCATTTTTAATTTCCTATGCAAAAAGCCCATTCAGCAAGAATGGGCAGTAGTTTAAATTATAAAGTTAATTAAGAACCTTTCTGCTGTGCAGCAATGATCTCTTCCTGAATGTTACGAGGTGCTTCCATATACTTAGCAAACTCCATTGAGTAGTTTGCACGAC
Source organism: Thiomicrorhabdus sp. (assembly GCA_963677355.2). GTDB lineage: Bacteria > Pseudomonadota > Gammaproteobacteria > Thiomicrospirales > Thiomicrospiraceae > Thiomicrorhabdus. The sequence goes on from CAXXXQ010000001.1 coordinate 279,799, forward strand.
CTTGGGTCAATGAACGCATACGGTTTGAGTAACCAAACATTTCAGAAAGCGGTACTTCAGCCTTGATTGACTTACCAGTAGGAATATCATCCATGCTAGCAACCATACCACGACGTGAGTTCAAATCACCGATGATATCACCCATATACTCTTCTGGAGTGGTTACTTCAACATTCATGATTGGCTCAAGAATTACAGGACTTGCTTGCGCACAACCGTTCTTGATACCCATACCTGCAGCGATAGAGAATGCCATTTCGTTCGAGTCAACATCGTGGTAAGAACCATCGATCAGCTCAACAGAAACATCAACCATAGGGAAGCCGGCAATAACACCCGACTCAAGCTGCTGCTCAGCACCTTTCTCAACCGCACCGATGTATTCACGAGGTACCGCACCACCAACGATAGAGTTGATGAATTCGAAACCTGAACCAGGCTCACGAGGAGTCAACTTGAATACAACGTGACCGTACTGACCACGACCACCAGACTGACGTACAAATTTACCATCAGCTTCAACTGGATTCTTAATCGTTTCACGGTAAGAAACCTGTGGAGCACCGATATTCGCTTCAACGTTAAATTCACGCTTCATACGGTCAACGATGATATCCAGGTGAAGTTCACCCATACCAGAGATGATTGTCTGGTTTGTTTCTTCATCAGTGTGAACACGGAAAGATGGATCTTCTGCCGCCAATTTACCTAGAGCAATACCCATTTTCTCTTGGTCCGCTTTCGTTTTCGGTTCGATTGCAATCGAGATAACCGGCTCTGGGAACTCCATACGCTCAAGAACGATTTTGTGATCAAGATCACAAAGCGTATCACCAGTAGTCGTATCTTTAAGACCTACCGCACAAGCGATATCACCAGCACGCACTTCTTTGATCTCTTCACGAGAATTTGAGTGCATCTGCAGAATACGGCCAACACGCTCACGCTTCTCTTTAACTGAGTTGTATACAGGGCTACCTGCTTCCAACACACCAGAGTAAACACGGAAGAATGTTAAAGTACCAACATAAGGGTCAGTCATAATTTTGAATGCTAGCGATGCAAACGGCGCATCATCCGATGATGGACGCTCTTCCTTAGTACCGTCTTCAAGTTCACCTTGGATAGCTGGTACATCAACAGGAGCAGGCATATATTCGATTACAGCATCCAATAGCGCTTGAACACCTTTGTTCTTAAACGCAGAACCACAGAACATTGGTACGATTTCAACATCGATACAACGCTGACGGATACCGGCTTTGATATCTTCTTCAGATAGATCGCCTTCTTCAAGGTACTTATCCATCAATTCTTCAGAAGCTTCGGCAGCGGTTTCAACCATCTTCTCACGCCACTCTTCACACTCTGCTAGCATGTCTTCCGGAATATCTTCATAACGGTATTCCATACCCATGTTTTCTTCTTCCCAGTAGACAGCTTTCATCTTAACAAGATCAACTACACCACAGAAAGTCTCTTCAGCACCAATCGGTAACTGCATTGGAACAGGGTTTGCACCTAGACGGTCGATAACCATTTGGTTAACGTTTAGGAAGTTAGCTCCAGCACGGTCCATTTTGTTAACGAAGCCCATACGAGGAACACCGTACTTATCCGCCTGACGCCATACCGTCTCAGACTGAGGCTCAACACCAGATACTGAACAGAAGCAAGTTACCGCGCCATCCAATACACGCAGAGAACGTTCTACTTCGATAGTGAAGTCAACGTGTCCCGGGGTATCGATGATATTGATACGGTGCTCCGGGAATTGACGACCCATACCGCTCCAGTGACAAGTTGTCGCCGCAGATGTAATCGTGATACCACGCTCCTGCTCTTGCTCCATCCAGTCCATTGTTGCACCACCATCATGAACCTCACCAATCTTGTGAGATACACCGGTGTAGTAAAGGATACGCTCTGTAGTAGTTGTTTTACCCGCATCGATGTGGGCCATGATACCGATATTACGATATCTCTCTAAAGGGTGTTTACGTGCCACTTTATTAACCTTTTAATAAAAACATAAAACAATAAAGGCCCTTGCAGGGCCTCTTGAAAAATTAGATTACCAACGGAAATGAGAGAAAGCCTTGTTAGCCTCTGCCATTCTATGTGTATCTTCTTTCTTCTTGATAGCTGAACCGCGATTCTCTAAAGCATCGCCAAGCTCACCAGCTAAGCGAAGCATCATGCCTTTCTCGCTACGCTTACGTGAAGCTTCAACCAACCAGCGCATCGCTAGTGCAGTTTTACGCTCTGGACGCACTTCTACAGGAACCTGATAAGTCGCACCACCAACACGGCGAGATTTAACCTCAACCATTGGCCCGATGTTATCTAGAGCTTCTTTTAAAAGCTCTGCATGTTCGCCACCTTTTTTACGCTCTACTAAAACATCTAGAGCACCGTAAACGATTTTTTCAGCAACTGATTTCTTACCGCTTACCATAATCATGTTAACGAATTTCGCTAACGTTACATCACCAAACTTTGGATCAGGTAGAACCTGACGTTTTGGAATTTCTCTTCTTCTTGCCATTCTTAACTCTTCCGGTATAAATTGAACACTAAATATTGCTAAACGTATGTTTAAGTTTTGTTACCAAATTAAATTTGGAATTACTTAGGACGCTTAGCACCGTACTTAGAACGACCTTGTTTACGATCAGACACGCCGGCACAGTCAAGTGCACCGCGAACTGTGTGATATCGCACACCAGGTAAATCTTTTACACGACCACCACGGATTAGAATTACCGAGTGTTCTTGCAAGTTATGACCTTCACCACCAATGTAGGAAGCAACTTCATAACCATTCGTTAAACGTACACGCGCAACTTTACGCAGAGCAGAGTTTGGCTTTTTAGGGGTTGTTGTATAAACACGCGTACAAACTCCACGACGTTGAGGACATGCCTCAAGCGCTGCAACGTTTGAAACTTTACGCTTATCTTTACGCGGCTTACGCACCAACTGGTTAATAGTAGCCATTAAATATTCTCCAATTTGAGATTAACTCTTACATATACGAAAGTGCAAATCCGGCCATCAAGCCGGACTTACAAATTAGGAATGAGGATTTTAGTGACCAATTTCTAATAAGTCAAGCATTAACTACTTGAATTTTATTAATTTATGGTCACGCTAAAACAGGCAAATTATGCTTCAGCACCCTCTGTCTCATTCGCAACTTCAACAGTAGACTCATCGCTCACATCCATTGCTACAGATTCAACTTCTTCAGAAGTCTCTTCTGCCATGAATGCTTGCAACTCACCCATTGTCTTTTCGCTTGCCGCTTTACGAGCTTGGTGATAGGCGAAACCTGTACCAGCCGGAATCAAGCGACCAACAATAACGTTTTCTTTCAGACCAACCAATGTATCACGTTTACCGCTCACCGCAGCTTCGGTCAATACACGTGTTGTCTCTTGGAAAGACGCTGCCGAGATGAACGACTCAGTCGCTAACGAAGCTTTGGTAATACCCAGTAGTACACGCTCGTAGCTTGCTTCTACCTTACCTTCTTCACGCGCTTTTTCGTTCAGCTCCAATACATGAGAGTACTCGGCTTGCTCACCTTTGATTAGGCCAGTATCACCAGGACTCTTCACTTCAACTTTTCTCAACATCTGACGAACAATTGTCTCGATGTGTTTATCATTGATTTTTACACCTTGCAGACGGTAAACATCTTGTACTTCGTCAACAATGTACTCTGCCAGTTTTTCAATACCAAGCAGGCGCAAGATATCATGTGGATTTGGGTTACCGTCAACAACGATATCACCTTTCTCAACACGCTCACCTTCGAATACTGAAACCTGACGCCATTTAGGAATCAATGCTTCATATTGCTCACCGCTATCTTGAGTGATAACCAGACGCTGCTTACCTTTGGTTTCTTTACCAAACCCGATTACACCAGACACTTCTGCCATGATTGATGGCTCTTTTGGCTGACGCGCTTCGAACAGATCCGCCACTCGAGGAAGACCCCCGGTGATATCCTTGTTCTTCGAAGACGCTTGCGGAATACGTGCTAAAACATCACCCGAACCTACCGTCGCACTCTCTTGTACAACAACAATTGAGTTCTCTGGTAGATAGTATAGAGCCGGTGTTTGCGTTCCAGCGAAACAGACCGCTTCACCAGAATCATCAACCAAAGCAATATACGGACGCGTCTCTTTAGCTGCCGTCATACGCTCTTTCGCATCTTTAACTACGTGAGTCGTTAGACCTGTTAACTCATCAACACGCTCTTCCACTGTTCCTTCGAAGTTACCAAAGGCGATCTTACCTTCAACCTCAGTGATAACAGGGTGAGTATGCGGATCCCACTGTGCAAGTACATCACCGGCATTGATGGAACCGTTATCAGTCACATTCAATGTAGAACCGTAACCAATCTTATAACGTTCTTGCTCACGCCCTTTCTCATCAATAACAGAAACTTCACCTGAACGAGAAGTAACGATAATCTGATTTTCAGAGTTAGTGATCGCTTTGATGTTGTACCACTTAACCGTACCGGTGTGCTTAACCTCAATCTGACTCTGTGCTGCAGAACCGGATGCCGTACCACCGATGTGGAAGGTACGCATCGTTAGCTGGGTACCCGGCTCACCGATTGATTGTGCCGCCATAACACCAACAGCCTCACCCATATTAACGAGGTGACCGCGCGCCAAATCACGACCATAACAGTGCTTACAAATACCGAACTTGGTCTCACAAGTCATCGGAGAACGAACATTAACATGGTCGATACCGCTTTCATCGATCAAGTCAGCCAATTTTTCATCGATTAGCGTGCCTTTTGCAACTAGCAAAGAACCATCTGTCATTACGATATCCTGACTCGTAATACGACCCAGAATTCGATCTTTCAATGATTCGATAACATCTCCACCTTCAACGTGCGCTGTCATACGAATACCCGCATCGGTACCGCAATCTTCTTCCGTGACAACTACGTCTTGAGCAACATCTACCAAACGACGAGTCAAGTAACCGGAGTTTGCTGTCTTCAATGCCGTATCAGCCAAACCTTTACGCGCACCGTGAGTCGAGATGAAGTACTGAAGTACGTTCAGACCTTCACGGAAGTTTGCCGTGATCGGTGTTTCGATGATCGAACCATCCGGCTTCGCCATCAGACCACGCATACCACCCAACTGACGCATCTGAGCCACACTACCACGAGCCCCAGAGTCCGCCATCATGTATACCGAGTTGAATGATGTTTGTTCAACGTCATTACCTTCCGCATCCTGAACGGTTTCAGTTTGCAGTTCTTCCATCATCGACTTAGTCACCATCTCATTGGTGTGTGACCAGATATCAACAACTTTGTTATAACGCTCACCTTCGGTTACCAAACCTTGTGCAAACTGGTTCTGAATCTCTTCAACCTGACGTTCAGCATTTTCGATAATGCCGGCTTTTGAATCAGGGATCAACATATCATCCGAACAGAAAGACAGACCTGCCATGGTCGACCATTTGAAACCGGCGTACATTAGCTGATCAGCAAAGATAACCGTTTCTTTAGGACCCAGTAGACGGTAACAACTATTCAAAGCATTACTGATATTTTTCTTCGTCAGCTTCAAGTTCAATAGATCAAAGCTCAACCCTTTCGGCAAAATACGACATAGCAATGCGCGACCGGCAGTGGTATCAACGATACGTGTTGAAACACTTTCGGTACCGTCAGCATCTACTAATGTTTCATCCAGCTTCAACTTGACTTTAGTATGCAGCTCAACTTCTTTTGCATCGACCGCACGCTGGACTTCTTGCCAGCTTGCAAACGCCTTGCCCTCACCTTTTCCGTTTACTTTCTCACGAGTGATGTAGTACAGACCCAAAACAACGTCTTGAGAAGGTACGATAATCGGATCACCGTTTGCAGGAGACAGCAGGTTGTTAGTAGACATCATCAAAGTACGCGCTTCTAACTGAGCTTCCAAAGAAAGCGGTACGTGAACCGCCATCTGGTCACCATCGAAGTCGGCGTTGAATGCCGAACATACAAGAGGGTGCAAGTTGATCGCTTTACCTTCAATTAGTACAGGCTCAAACGCCTGAATACCCAAACGGTGAAGTGTTGGCGCACGGTTAAGTAGAACCGGATGCTCACGGATTACTTCATCAAGCACATCCCATACTTCTGGAAGACCTTGCTCTACCATTTTCTTAGCGGCTTTGATTGTTGGTGCCATACCACGCTTTTGTAGCTTAGAGAAAATGAACGGTTTGAATAGCTCAAGCGCCATCTTCTTAGGCAGACCACACTGGTGCAGACGCAGTGATGGACCAACAACGATTACCGAACGACCAGAGTAGTCAACACGCTTACCAAGAAGGTTTTGACGGAAACGACCCTGCTTACCTTTGATCATATCCGCAAGTGACTTAAGCTGACGCTTGTTCGTACCGGTTACCGCACGACCACGACGACCGTTATCTAATAGCGAGTCAACAGACTCCTGAAGCATACGCTTCTCGTTACGCACGATGATATCTGGAGCCATCAAATCCAACAGACGCTTCAGACGATTGTTACGGTTGATGACACGACGGTAAAGGTCGTTCAAATCAGAAGTCGCAAAACGACCACCATCCAGCGGTACCAATGGACGCAACTCAGGTGGAAGCACAGGAAGAACATCTAAAATCATCCACTCAGGCTTATTACCAGACTGAATGAATGACTCGATCAATTTCAAACGCTTAGAAATTTTCTTCTGCTTAGTCTCAGAGTTAGTGCTTTCAATTTCTTGACGTAGGCGCTCTGCCTCACCATCAAGATCGATCGCCTGTAGCATTTTCTTAATCGCTTCCGCACCCATTTGTGCTTCAAACTCATCACCATGCTCATCAAGCGCATCTAGGTATTCTTCTTCAGAAAGCAACTGCCATGGCTCAAGCGGAGTCAAACCAGGATCCGTCACCATAAACGCTTCAAAATAAAGAACCGCTTCGATCTCTTTCAAAGTCATGTCCAGCATCAAACCGATACGAGACGGCAGTGATTTCAGGAACCAGATATGCGCGACTGAAGTTGCCAGATCAATATGCCCCATACGCTCACGACGTACTTTAGACTTAGTAACCTCAACACCACATTTTTCACAGATAACACCACGGTGCTTCAAACGCTTGTACTTACCACAAAGACATTCGTAGTCACGGATTGGACCGAAAATCTTCGCACAGAACAAACCATCACGCTCAGGCTTGAAAGTACGGTAGTTAATAGTCTCAGGCTTTTTAACTTCACCGTAAGACCAAGAACGAATTTTCTCAGGCGAAGCAAGCGTTACCTTAATCGCATCAAAATCACTTGATACGTTTTGTTTTTTTAGAAAACCTAATAAATCTTTCATTACTCTTGCTCCAGCTCAATATCAATACCTAAAGCACGGATCTCTTTGCGTAATACGCTGAATGATTCCGGCATACCTGGTTCCATATATTCATTACCGTCAACGATGTTCTTATACATCTTAGTACGACCTTCCAAGTCATCCGACTTAACTGTAAGCATCTCTTGAAGCGTGAATGCAGCACCGTATGCTTCCAGTGCCCATACCTCCATCTCACCGAAACGCTGACCACCGAACTGTGCTTTACCACCCAACGGCTGCTGCGTAACCAGACTATATGGACCGGTCGAACGTGCGTGCATCTTGTCATCGACAAGGTGGTTCAGTTTCAGATAGTACATGTAACCGACGGTTACCGGACGATCGAATGCTTCACCCGTCAGACCATCATAAAGAGTCATTTGTCCTGATTCAGGCATATCCGCTAGACGTAGCAACGCTTTAATCTGCTCTTCAGAAGCCCCATCAAATACTGGAGACGCCAAAGGAACACCTTTTTTCAAGTTATTGGCCAATTCAATGATTTCGTTGTCATCAAATTGCGCAAAGTCAACTGACTGACCTTGAGTTTCGTTATAGATCTTATCCAAGAATGAACGAATCTCTGCAATCTCTGCCTGTTGTGCCAACATGGTATTGATCTTCTGACCTAAACCTTCAGCCGCCAGACCTAAGTGAACTTCCAGAATCTGACCGACGTTCATACGTGAAGGTACACCTAGTGGGTTCAAACAGATATCTACAGGACGACCAGTCTCATCGTATGGCATATCTTCTACTGGACAGATACGCGAAATAACACCTTTGTTACCGTGACGACCGGCCATCTTATCACCAGGCTGGATACGACGTTTAACGGCAACATAGACCTTAACCATCTTAGAAACACCCGGTGCCAAATCATCACCTTGAGTTAGCTTCTTACGTTTTTCTTCGAATGCTTCATTGAAAGCTTTACGGCTCTCTTTCAGCTGAGTTTCCAACATTTCCAGTTGATGCATGACATCCGCATCATCAACATTTAGAGAGAACCACTTAGCAGAGTCAACGCCATCAAGATATTTAGCATCCAGCTTGGTACCGTCAACTAATTTCTTACCGCTCAACATACGCTTAACACGAGCAAGCGTCTCTTGTTCCATAATGGTGTACTGCTCATCGATATCCTTACGGACTTTCGCCAACTCTTCTTCTTGGATCGCAAGAGCGCGAGAATCTTTCTGTACACCTTCACGAGTGAACACCTGAACGTCGATAACCGTACCTTCTACACCTTTGGTTACACGTAGAGAAGTATCTTTAACGTCAGATGCCTTTTCACCGAAGATTGCGCGCAATAGTTTCTCTTCCGGAGTCAGTTGCGTTTCGCCCTTAGGCGTCACCTTACCGACCAAGATATCACCCTGCTTCACTTCCGCACCGATGTGAACGATACCGCACTCATCGAGACGTGCTAGCGCAGACTCACCGACGTTCGGAATATCTGCAGTAATCTCTTCAGGCCCCAACTTGGTGTCACGCGCCAAACAAGTCAGCTCTTCAATGTGAATAGTTGTATAACGGTCTTCCTGAACAACACGCTCGGAAACCAGGATCGAATCCTCAAAGTTATAACCATTCCAAGGCATGAACGCGATACGCATGTTTTGACCTAGTGCCAACTCACCCAAATCGGTAGAAGGACCGTCAGCCATTACATCACCGCGAACAACCTTATCACCCGCCTGTACGATAGGCTTCTGGTTGATACAAGTGTTCTGGTTAGAACGCTGATACTTAATCAAATTATAGATATCAACACCTGATTCGCCGTCTTTGATTTCGTCTTCGTTGACACGAACCACGATACGCGCTGCATCAGCAGACAGAATTTCACCGCCACGCTCGGCAACTACCGTTACACCAGAGTCAATCGCTACCGTCTTCTCAATACCCGTACCCACTAACGGCTTATCTGCACGTAGAGTTGGTACTGCTTGACGTTGCATGTTGGCACCCATCAAGGCACGGTTAGCATCATCGTGCTCTAGGAACGGAATCAATGCCGCCGCAACTGAAACGATCTGCTTAGGCGAAACGTCCATGTACTGAACATCGCTGCTAGAAGCTAGCGTGAATTCGTTTTGATGACGTGCAGAAACCAAGTTATCAATAAACTTACCATCGGCATCGACATTTGCGGAGGCCTGAGCGATCACGTACTGCGCTTCATCAATCGCAGAGACGTATTCAACTTCTTCTGTAACCTGACCATCTACCACTTTACGGTATGGCGTCTCAAGGAAACCGTACTCGTTAGTCTTAGCATAGATAGCCAAGGTGTTGATCAAACCGATGTTTGGTCCTTCAGGCGTTTCGATTGGGCATACACGACCATAGTGAGTTGGGTGTACGTCACGCACCTCGAATCCAGCGCGCTCACGTGTCAGACCACCCGGCCCAAGAGCCGATACACGACGCTTGTGAGTAACTTCCGAAAGCGGGTTAACCTGGTCCATGAACTGAGAAAGCTGTGAAGAACCGAAGAACTCTTTAATGGCTGCAGAAACAGGCTTAGCATTAATCAAGTCTTGCGGCATTAGCCCGTCAGATTCTGCTTGGTTCAAACGCTCTTTAACTGCACGCTCGACACGCACCAAACCAACACGGAATGCGTTTTCAGCCATTTCACCAACGGCACGGATACGACGGTTACCCAAGGTATCGATATCATCTACTGTACTTAGACCGTTACGGATGTTAATCAATTCACGGATAACATCGATAATATCTTGATTTTCCAGTACCAAGCTACCATCGTTATCTTTACGACCCAAACGACGGTTCAACTTCATACGGCCTACTGAAGAAAGGTCATAGCGACTTTCATCAAAGAACAAGCTTTGGAATAACGCTTCCGATGACTCTTTAGTTGGTGGCTCACCAGGACGCATCATGCGGTAGATTTCAATCTGAGCTTCAAGCTGAGAAGTCGTAGTATCCAGATTCAGCGTATCTGACATGTATGGACCATTTTCCAACTCATCGATATACAGAATGCGGAACTCGCCTTTACCGATCGAGGCAATTTTTTCCAATAGCTCAACAGTCAATACGTCATTAGTACGTGCAACTAATTCACCAGAATCTTTATCGACAATACCGGCAGCCAATACCTTACCTAGAAGATATTCAACCGGTACTGGTACGGTTTTGATGCCAGCTTCATTAAGCTGCTTAACAGTACGAGCAGTAATCTTTTTACCGGTTTCAACAATCTTCTTGCCGTCATGCTCGATATCGAATACTGCAGTTTGACCTTTTAACTGCTCTGCATTCAGTTCAAGCTCAAAACCTTTCTTCTTGATCTTAACAGTGTTTGATTCCAGGAACGCCGCTAGGATTTCTTCGTTTGAGTAACCCATGGCACGCAACAATACCGATACAGGCAATTTACGACGGCGGTCAATACGAGTAAATAGACAGTCGTTATGATCGAATTCGAAATCCAACCAAGAACCACGGTAAGGGATAATACGGGCATTAAATAACAGCTTACCGGAAGAGTGAGACTTACCTTTATCGCTGTCGAAAATAACACCTGGAGAACGGTGCAGCTGAGTAACAATTACTCGCTCAGTACCGTTGATAACGAAAGTACCGTTATCAGTCATCAGAGGAATATCACCTAGATAAACTTCTTGTTCTTTTACGTCTTTAACTGGACGTTTACCAGCTGGTGCATCTTTATCAAAAAGTACAAGACGCATCTTTACACGTAAAGGTGCTGCATAAGTCACACCACGCTGCTTACACTCTTTTACATCAAACTCCGGCTGCCCCATGTGATAGCTCACATACTCAAGATCAGCTGTTCCAGCTACACCATTGATTGGGAATACAGAAGCGAATGCAGAGTGAAGACCTACGTTCGCACGCTCTGCAGGCTTTTTGTCCATTTGTAGGAAATCATGGAAAGATCCTTTTTGCAAAGACAGCAAATAAGGCACTTCAAGAATAGATGGTCGGTTCGCAAAATCTTTACGAACTCGTTTCTTTTCAGTCAAAGAATAGGTCATCGTTTACCTCGACGATAAGATTGTCAATTGAACAACAGAGTTGTCCGGTAATGCATAAAACTGTGTTAGCTCACTACTCAAATTGTTTAACAACTTCTAGCACACTTTTACACACTGTGTAAAACGCGAAAAGGCCGGCGCAAAAACGCCAGCCATTTCGCATGCTGAATCACAGCAAGTTGAAATCAAATTACTTGATTTCGACTTCGATTCCAGCTTCTTTAAGATCGTTAGCCATAGCTTCAGCTTCTTCTTTAGAAACACCTTCTTTAAGAGTGAAAGGCGCACCTTCAACAGCAGCTTTAGCTTCTTTAAGACCAAGACCAGTAGCACCACGTACAGCTTTGATAGCTGCAACTTTGTTGTCACCAGCGCCAGTCAGAATAACGTCAAATTCAGTTTGCTCTTCACCAGCCGCGCCAGCGTCACCAGCAGGACCAGCTGCAACCATAGCTGCTGCAGATACACCAAATTTCTCTTCCATTGCTTCAACAAGTTCTACAACTTCCATTACAGACATGTTAGCAACTGCTTCTAAAATATCATCTTTTGATACAGACATTTTTAATCTCCAAAAATTAAATTCGTTTTAAAACTAAACTTTTATTAAGCCGCTTCAGTTTCTTTTTGTTCTTTAATCGCAGTAAGTGCGCGAGCAAGTTTCGCAACAGGCTCTTTCATAACAAATAGAAGTTTCGCAACAGCTTCATCGTAAGTAGGTAGAGCTGCAATTTGCGCAGTGTAACTTGCATCCATAACACCTTCACCAATTGATAGTGAACGAATTACTAAAGCATCGTTATCTTTCGCAAAGTTTTTAAGAACACGCGCCGCGTTACCTAGCTCCTCACCCGAGAAAGCGTAAACTAACGGACCGCTGAAAGTTTCAGCCATGTCTTCAAATTTCGTACCTTTAACTGCAATGCGAGCCAGCGTGTTTTTAACAACACGAATCTGAACATTAGCATCACGTGCAGCAGCACGAAGGTTGGTCATTTGCTCTACAGTCAAACCACGATATTCAGCTGCAACAATTGAACCTGCTTCTGCAGCAATAGCAGAAACTTCTTCAACGACTAGCTTTTTATCTTCGATATTGAGTGCCATATAACCTCCAAAACAACTTAATGGTATCGACTCCATTAAGTTCTTCCATCTACGTAGGCTTGGTACTATTAAGAGTTCAGGCTATGAACTCGCCTACGGTCTGCGATGGGCGCTCACTCAACATTCCAAACGGATTTAAGGAGACCCAATTCGCAAATAATGCCTGCACCTGAAAATCAGGCGCAACCATCATTATAGTGATGACTGATCAACTACTAGGCCTGGACCCATTGTAGAAGAGATAGTCACTTTCTTAACGTATGTACCTTTTGCCGCAGCTGGTTTAGCTTTGTTTAGGTCATCCATTAAGGCATTTAAATTTTCTTTCAACTTTTCAGCATCGAAACTTGCAGTACCGATAGAAGCGTGAACAATACCCGCTTTATCCGCACGGAAACGAACCTGACCAGCTTTTGCGTTTTTGATTGCTGTTGCAACATCAGGAGTCACAGTACCCGTCTTAGGGTTAGGCATAAGACCGCGTGGACCTAGAACCTGACCAAGCATACCAACAACACGCATTGCATCTGGAGACGCGATAACCACGTCAAAATCCATCATGCCGCCTTTGATTTCAGCTGCTAGCTCTTCCATACCAACAAATTCTGCGCCCGCTTCTTTAGCTGCTGCTTCGTTTGCTTCACCAGTAAATACTGCAACACGTACATCTTTACCAGTTCCGTTAGGCATTACAGTCGCACCACGAACAACCTGATCAGATTTACGAGGATCGATACCTAGACGTACAGAAACATCAACAGACTCGTTAAACTTAGCAGTAGCTAGCTCTTTAACGATATTTAGACCTTCGATGATGTCATAAGATGCATCACGATCTACTTTTTCAGCCCATAGCTTTTGTTTTTTAGTTAGCTTTGCCATCTGTTAGTCCTCTACATTTAAGCCCATTGAACGAGCAGAACCAGCGATAATTTTCACTGCTGCATCGATATCGTTAGCATTAAGATCAGCCATCTTAGTATTAGCAATCTCTTCTAACTGAGCGCGGTTAACAGTACCAACTTTATCTACGTTAGGTACACCAGAACCTTTCTGGATACCTGCAGCTTTTTTAAGCAGGATAGATGCTGGAGGAGTCTTGGTAACGAACGTGAAGCTACGATCACTATAAACAGAGATAATGACCGGAATCGGCATGTTCTTTTCAAGACTCTGAGTCTGTGCGTTGAACGCTTTACAGAACTCCATGATGTTAACACCGTGTTGACCTAGAGCAGGACCAACCGGAGGACTAGGGTTTGCATTTCCAGCAGGAACTTGCAACTTGATATAGGCTTCAACTTTCTTAGCCATGATTTTCTCCTAATTTGGGTAATAACGCCTTTCGGCTCCCCTTTACGATTTATTAATTTTTTTCTACTTGAGTAAACTCAAGCTCAACCGGAGTTGAACGACCAAAAATTAATACTGAAACTTGTAACTTATTCTTGTCGTAATCGACTTCTTCGATAACCGCTTCAAAGTCCTTAAATGGGCCATCAATAACTCGAACCATTTCGCCTGGTTCATAGATAACCTTCGGACGAGGTTTATCAACACTGGTTTCAACACGCTGCAGAATACGATCTACTTCTTTCTGGGTAATCGGTGCAGGACGATCACTGGTACCACCAATAAAGCCCATTACCTGAGGCACACTCTTAACCAAATGCCATGTCTCTTCGTTCATTTCCATTTGAACCAAAACATAACCCGGAAAAAACTTACGCTCACTTGTGCGCTTTTTCCCGTCACGGATCTCAACCACTTCTTCAGAAGGAACCAAGATCTCACCAAAAGAGTCTTGCAGACCAGCACGATCAACATACTCAGCCAAGCTGTTTTTTACTTTATTCTCATAACCTGAATAAGCATGAACGACATACCATCTTTGTGCCATCTTTTAACCACCTTGTCCTGTTAATAGCTTGACTGCCCACAAGAAGAACATATCAACCAACCACAAAAAGATACCCATTAAAATAACCACCACAAAGACAATTAATGTCATCTGCACTGTTTCAGGACGCGTAGGCCATACAACCTGACGTACTTCTCGCTTAGCGAGCGATAGGTATTGAAACCAGCTTCTACCGACAGATGTTTGATACAGAATAAACATTGAAATCACTGCACCCGCAACAACACCTAAAACGCGCGCTACCGGATGAGCCTCGTTAAAAACGTAATATCCAATAATAGAACCAAGCAGTACCAATAAAGATAACCCCATCTTCATGGTATCTAGCTTGCTCGAATTACTCTGACTTTCTATCTCTTTACTCATAATCTATCAGCTAAATTAAAAACGACCCGCACTCGTGAAAATGCAGGCCGTTATAGAATGTGGCAGGGGTAGAGGGATTCGAACCCCCAACACCCGGATTTGGAATCCGGTGCTCTGCCAATTGGAGCTATACCCCTGGATTGTCACAAAAAAGGGGGATTATACTCCCCCTTTTTTGCTTTAGCAAGTGCTAATTATTAGTCAATAATTTTAGCAACAACACCCGCACCAACTGTACGTCCACCTTCACGGATCGCGAAACGTAGACCATCAGACATGGCGATTGGGTTGATTAGTTCTACTGTCATCTGAACGTTATCACCAGGCATAACCATTTCTGTACCTGCTGGTAGTTCACATGCACCTGTTACGTCAGTTGTACGGAAGTAGAACTGTGGACGGTAACCGTTGAAGAATGGCGTGTGACGTCCACCTTCATCTTTTGATAGTACATAGACTTCAGCTTCAAACTTAGTGTGTGGCTTAACTGTACCAACGTGTGCTAGTACTTGACCACGCTCAATGTCTTCACGCTTAGTACCACGTAGTAGGATACCAACGTTATCACCCGCTTCACCTTGATCTAGAAGCTTACGGAACATTTCTACACCAGTAACGGTTGTAGTTTGAGTGTCACGGATACCAACGATCTCGATCTCTTCACCAACTTTAACGATACCCGTCTCAACACGACCGGTTGCAACCGTACCACGACCTTGGATAGAGAAGATATCTTCTACAGGCATTAGGAATGGCTTGTCAGTTTCACGAGTTGGCTCTGGGATGTAAGTATCTAGCGCTTCAACTAGTTCACCAATCTTCTCAACGTATGCAGCGTCACCTTCGATTGCTTTAAGAGCAGAACCGATGATTACTGGCGTATCGTCACCAGGGAATTCGTACTCGTCTAGAAGTTCACGAACTTCCATCTCTACTAGTTCTAGTAGCTCTTCATCGTCAACCATATCCGCTTTGTTTAGGAATACTACGATGTATGGTACACCTACCTGACGTGATAGAAGGATGTGCTCACGAGTCTGTGGCATTGGGCCATCAGCTGCAGAACATACTAGGATTGCGCCGTCCATCTGCGCCGCACCCGTGATCATGTTTTTAACATAGTCAGCGTGCCCTGGGCAGTCTACGTGTGCGTAGTGACGTGTTTCTGATTCGTACTCAACGTGTGCAGTTGAGATTGTGATACCACGCTCACGCTCTTCTGGTGCGTTATCGATGTTCGCGTAGTCTTTTACTTCACCACCGAACTTAGCGCCTTGTACAATTGTTAGTGCCGCAGTTAGAGTTGTCTTACCATGGTCAACGTGACCGATAGTACCAACGTTTACGTGCGGTTTCGAGCGTTCAAACTTTTCTTTTGCCATGATGCAAACTCCGTTAAGCGACACCAACCCGCTAAGATATGGCTATCACTTTGATTAAAATGGAGCTTCCAACCAGGATCGAACTGGTGACCTCATCCTTACCATGGATGCGCTCTACCTACTGAGCTATGGAAGCAAAACCTACAATGTTAAAAAAGGCCCTCCCCATTAGCTGCTTACAACCAACAAAGAGAGCCTTTCAAAATATGGAGCGGGTAGGCGGAATCGAACCCCCATCATCGGCTTGGAAGGCCGAGGTAATAGCCATTATACGATACCCGCATGGTGGAGGGTGGTGGATTCGAACCACCGAAGGCATAGCCAGCAGATTTACAGTCTGCCCCCTTTGGCCGCTCGGGAAACCCTCCAAATTGTGAGTGCGTATTCTATAGATTTATTAACCCCTGTCAACAACAAATTTCACAAATATTAAAATTTATTTACCGACGATTAATAGGCCCTGTAGAACAAGCCCAAACACAAAAGGCAATTTATATTAGCAATCAATAACTTAATTGTAAAGCAACCCGCCATACGCCTTATTTGTACAGATAGACGGCATTGTCTCGGTATAAAAAAGATGCCTTGTATATAATGAGCGTTTTACATTTATTGTTACCGTTAAATTTCAGGTTTATATCAATGCAAACCTTCTGCAATCTGGACAACTTCTCTATTCTTTATCAAGACGGCCATCTCGTTGCCATTCACAAACCGGCAGGTTTATTGGTACACCGATCACCGATTGATCGCCATGAAACCCAGTTTGCCGTCCAACTGACGCGTGATGCTATCGGCCAAAAAGTCTTCCCAATACATCGTTTAGACAAACCGACTTCCGGATTACTGTTATTTGCTTTGGATAGCGATACGGCCAGAAAGCTTGGCCAGCAATTTATGGAGCATCGGATAGAAAAGACTTACCAAGCGATCTGTCGTGGCTGGTCAGAGGATACCGGTATCATAGACCACCCGCTTAAATACAAAAAAGACAAAATCGCAGATAAGCACAAACAAGAGAGTGCCACACCGCAACATGCTGTTACGAAATATAAGACGCTGGCTACCACCACAGTAGACCATCAAATCGGAAAGTTTACTCAGCAACGCTACTCACTGATAGAGCTTTATCCGCAGACCGGACGTAAACACCAGCTCAGGCGCCACTTGAACCATATTCACCACCCGATTATCGGTGACGTAAAATATGGAGATCGGCATCACAACCATTTTTTCAATGATTGGCTAGGGCAACATCGACTCTATTTGGCCGCAATTTCACTGCGTTTTCAGCACCCATATACACAAGAAAGCATGACCATTCATGCTCCACTGGAGGATTCATTCCAGAAAGCATTAAATCAACTGCAACTGGATTGATAAACAAGAATAACCGCTCGACTCCTTACAAATTTGCCGAACGGTTAGCGACTTCCATTAACACTATAAATTTCGTTTAAAATACAACACCACGTTTAGATTTGTTTCCAGTTCGCTGGAAACATACTGCCGGTCAGATACATCGACACCGAGACGCCACTCATCAACGCCACCAGACGGCATATAAAACTCGACGCCTTGCATTCTATTACTAGGTAATTCCATTTGATAATCCAACATGGAAACCTGAACATGATTATTTACATCTGCTTGATACATTGCGGTTTCCGCTAATGCATCCGATGCCCCTATGACGACAAAGCTCATCACAAAAGCGATAAACTTAGCCAACCAATGCGTTTGTTTTTGGACTCGCATTACAATCTCCTTGAGAAATTCCCAAGCGAAACATGTAATAAAGTCAGTTCGAAAGAGCGTATTGCTTTTTGTGCAACCTGGCGATCTCATCATTGAGACCCATGGCTTTCCGTCCCTGCTTCACAACAAGTTTGGCCTATAAAGCTTAACTTCAATAAAACGATGAGCACCCGACTGAAATAGAAACACAGCGGATAACAGTAAGAAGTTCAGACGAATGTCGGAACTCTACAAACTAGGCAACCTGGCGATCTACGTGAGACCCATGGCTTTCCGTCCTTGCTTCGCAACAAGTTTGGCACATCAAGTTTTATCTTCATTGATGCAATCAAAAAGTGACTGCATCAATGTTTAGTATATACAAACCCTAATTAATATCAACAACTTACTTAATAGAAGTTTGTAGCTAGGATATTAGAAAAACATATAACAAGACAGATTAAGCTGCGCAATCCGCCGTGCTGCCTTATGATAAGCGGCTACAACAGCAATCAATTTACACCCAGAGAGTCATCATGGATAACTGGCAAAGCTTATTAGAATTCGACCAAAATCATATCTGGCACCCTTATGCCAAAATGCCTGCCGACATTCCGGCTATCGGTGTCGACAGAACCAAAGGCTCTATTATTACCTTAGCCGACGGCACCGAGCTGGTTGACGGCATGTCCTCTTGGTGGGCAACGCTACATGGCTACAATCACCCGAAAATCCAACAAGCGATGCATGAGCAGATCGACACCATGCCGCATATTATGTTCGGCGGTCTGACTCATAAGCCAGCCATCGAACTTGCCAAACGTCTGGTCGATTTAACACCTGCCGGACTGGAGAAAGTCTTTTTTGTCGATTCCGGCTCGGTCGCCGTAGAAGTCGCCATTAAAATGGCCATGCAGTATTGGATCAGCAAAAACCAGTCGCAAAAGAATCGACTGCTAACCGTCAAAAACGGTTATCACGGTGACACCTTTGCCACTATGGCGGTTTGCGACCCGGTAAACGGCATGCACAGTCTGTTCTCTAACATTCTCAGCCACCACCTTTTTGCTCCGGCACCGCAAATGGGTTTCAATATCAATTCCGATGATCAAGATATCCGTGCACTAGAAACGATTCTCGATGAACATCAGCATGAAATCGCCGCCATTACCATCGAGCCTATTGTTCAAGGGGCGGGCGGCATGCGTTTTTACCGTCCCGACTATTTGCGCCAATTAAAAGCACTTTGTGAAAAATATAACGTTCTGTTGATTGCCGATGAAATTGCCACCGGCTTCGGGCGCACCGGCAAGCTGTTTGCCTGTGAATGGGCCGGCATCTCGCCGGACATTATGGCCTTGGGCAAAACCCTGACCGGCGGTCATATTAGTTTAGCCGCCACCTTGGCAACCGCAGAGATCAGTCAAACTATCAGCTCCGGACAACCGGGCATTCTAGCGCACGGCCCAACCTTTATGGGCAACCCTTTAGCTTGCAGTGCAGCCATAGCCAATATCGATGTGTTAATGAGTTCGCCTTGGCAGGACAATATCGCCCGAATTGAAAGCCATTTCAACGAGACTTTATTGCCGCTAAAAGCACTAAACGGTGTCGAGGATGTGCGTGTTTTAGGAGCGATTGGTGTAATTGAACTGGAAAGAAATGATTTAGGCCCGGCAGTCCAGGCCGCCGGAATTGAAAACGGTATCTGGATCAGACCTTTCGGCAAACTGGTTTATACCATGCCTGCCTACAATATTTCTGAACCAGAGCTCAAGAAATTGACCTTAGGAATAGGGAACAGCTTAAATCATATTTTTAATCAACATACCTTACAGAAGTAATTAAATTCTTGGGTACCCCTTTGACCGTTTCAAAATTTGAAAGATACTCCATATCAACTCCATAAAAATTTGAACCTCCCACTATCGCATCTCTAAAGTCACAATCATGAAGCTCAGAACCTGTAAAATCAGCACCTGACATTATTGCATCTATAAACAAGGTATCTATGATATGTGATTCATTAAATTTACAACTTCTTAGACTAGCTCCTGAAAAACTTGTCGTAGAAACATCAACATCTTTAAAGGAGGAATATCCCAATTTTGCAGCTTCAAAGTTGACTCCCATTAATACAGAATAATCCCATTTACCACCTGCAATCTGAGCGCCTTTCAATAAAACATTATGCATATAAGCGTGATAAAACTTACAACGCACCAAATTCGTATTACTTAAATCAACACCATTGAAACTACACCCAGTAAAATCTACATCTTCAAACTTAAGATAACCTCCAAATGCAGTACTTCTCAGACAAGCATTCTCCAAATTAACGCCAACTAAGCTTAACCCTCGTCGAGGAAAGTTATGATTGACTAAAAAAGCAAACCACTCCTCGGAGACAATTTGATTAACCTGCTTAGCAAGAGGTAATTTATCAATGGTGATATCTATAACCCTTGCATCTAAATTAATATTACTTTCTGCTAAAATTGAAAGCACTAACTTGTGCTGGGATCTAAGTACACTTACAAATATTTCGTAAGCTCCTCGTTTGAAACTTTCACCTAATTCTCCCCTTAGATAAGGTCTTAAAGAGTGTAAAGCAGAAACTTGTAATGTTAATGCCTCCTCAGAATTTTTATCAGAATTCTTGATATTACCTGTCGCCCATTCTTGTAATTGTTGAAATTCTTTAAGATTTATATCTTTTCTAGACTGTTCTATTTCTCTTAATTTATTAGTGTCTCTAAATGCCCAAATAATAAAAATAACAGGAGCAGACATTAACAACACAGCAGTACTGGACAAAATTTTTGTATCAACCTGATCTATTTCAAGAACATTTAATCCTAAACAACCACCTTTCTGACCTAAGCAATCAAATAGATAATACCCTAGTAAAACAGAAATAACAGAAGCCACCAACACCCATAGAGAACGTACCATTGTTGACGGTGCTTTTGGAACATTGGCGTATTTTTTTCTGAGTTTATAAATTGTCCATTTATGTTTGATTAATTTTTTTAAATCAAACTCCGAATATTTATAAAGATATTGTTTGAGAATATCCTTCAGTTTATTCTCCGAAAAAAACAAATAAAGAAAATAAACACTTAAAGAAATGCAAACAAATAAGAAGAGAAATAATGAAATAAATTCAGTCAAAGCAAATACCTTTTGAATTTGATATTTGCCATTCTAAAACAAGAAAAGATAAATTCAGTAAAAATACGGAATTTTATATTGAAAAGCTTTTTCTATAGTTCGTTTCCACGTAAAACTAAATACACCCCCCATATTCCCCTTGGAATAAATTGTGCAAAGACCTTAACGAAATGAACGATGAAAAAATCCAGCTGTTTGAGCAAAGCGAGTTCTGGATTTTCAGTGAATGAGTTTAGAACTTGCCAATTTATGTAGCGGGGTGCCTTTGTTTGCTTACTTTATTGGGCAAGCAATAAAGTAAGGGGAAGCCTGTTATGAAAAGCATGGCGAAGAAAAGAATTTAAAAGGCTTCTCAACTCGTCATAAATCCTTTTCGAAGATAATCAAAATTGGTAACTCACTCCTAGATTCCAGCCTTTACCTTGATCAATATAAAAATGGTCTCGCTCTTTATAGGAGCGATCATACAAAACCAGTTGGTTGGAGATATCGGCTTGCAGACCAAAGCGGGCCTCCAACTTTTTCGTAAAACGGTAATGTACCTGCCAACTGGCACGCCAATTTTTGGAATGAAAGAAACCGCCCGCTTCAATCGGACTATCATCGGCCAATTTCGCGATCGCCTGATGATAAATCAATCCAAAATCCGTTCGTAAATTTGAATTTAAATGGTAGCCTAACTGAGTTTTAGGAAAGCCGATATGGCCGTAATATCCCGCTCTGACAATGAAGGGATAATTATAAGTATATTCAAAGATGGGCAACAGAATAGTACCGACCGGATGATAATTGGCATACACACCAAGTTGCCACGAGCTTTTCTTATCCAGCTTCTCGCTATACAGCAGATAAGACTGCAAACTCAATGAGTCACTGACATCCTCTTCAAAAGCCCATTCCGCCCCCACATGCCCTAGCCACATTCTTTTATCATCTAACCGATAAGGAACATGAGCCTGCAAGTGATATCGATGCAAATTGGATAACGGCTTCTTAACTCCGGTCGCAAAAGGCAAATCAGCTTGATCTTGCCAATTTACTGAAAAAGACTCATATGCAAAGCTGAGCAAAAAGTTACCCACCTCGATTTTGGAGTGATCAATATCGTAGCCACCACCTTGATTAACATTCATACCCATCATGGAAGAATAGTCAACTTTCAGCTTGAGAGCTAAAAACTCATCAATAGCCTGCTGCTCTTTATCAACCATCTGTTCTGTTGCCAAGACAGGAGGTAAAGGAAAAAAGAAAAGAATCAGAACAACAAATAGATAATGCATTTTAATTTTGTGCAGTAACGAATTACTGCCACTTTAAAAATGCAATATGACAATCAGAAAGCAATTAAATTACAAAATAAATATCCGGCCACACGGCAAGAGCAAAACTCTTAGATCAAAACCATTTACGCCATTTAAAGATCACCAGTTGAATCACTACCAAACAGAATAGGATCCAGAAAAACAGCTTAAAAGCCCCGCTATATTCCGCCCCCGGAATCCCTGCTAAGTTGACCCCGAATAGACCGGTCAAAAACCCTAGCGGTAGGAAAATGGCGGTAATTACCGACAACACATACATACGACTATTAAGCTGCTCGCTGATTTTATTCTGCAACTCTTCTTGGGCAACGGCCGCTCGTTCGCGCAGTGCTTCCAAATCCTCCAACCCTCGGGTAATCCGATCCACCACTTCGCGCAATGCCATCCGACTGTCTGAATCCAGCCACTCCAAGCGCTCGGTTGAAAAACGTACCAAAGCGTCTTTTTGCGGGGCGATATAACGTCTAAGTGCAATCACTTGACGACGCAAACTACTGATATTGGAGCGAAGCGATAGATTGCCCTCATCAATCACCAACTCCTCCAGCTCACTCATTCGATCTTCCAAGGAGTCGATCAACTGGCTGATCTCCCAAACCATGGTATCTGCCAGAGACACTAACAACTCACCAATAGTTTTGGGGCCACGGCTTTTCTGCAAAGCTAAAACGACATCATCCAACGCCTGCACATTGCGGTGCAATGTAGTGATCAAACGTCGTTCGTCTTTCCATAAACGTAAGGCAACCAGATCATCCGCACCTTCCTGCTGATTCTTATTAACGCCTCGCCAGGCAAAAATGACACCGCTATCCAACACATTGAAACGCGGACGAGATTCAGAACTCATCAGCGTTTCGGCAACGGAGATATCCAAACCGCTATCATGGAATAGCCATGCTTTGGTTTCATAAGCCGCATAATCCAAATGCAACCACAGTTCGCCTTGCTCTGGCTGCCATTTGGCTAGCTGCTCGTCATCTAATGTTTTTGCGCCACCTTGGCCATCCAATAAGAACACATGTATCAGTCCTTGCTGCATACCGACTCCTCATACAACTTAATTGGATTATTCATGATAATGATTAAAAAGCCTAGCTTTGTCTGTGACTTAAAATAAAAAAGGCGGTCAAATGACCGCCTTTCACACCAAATAATTCAAGCATCAAGCTTCAATAATTTCGTAACTGTGCGTCATTTCAGCCGTTTTTTCGAGCATTTTAGAAACCGAACAGTATTTTTCCGCCGACAGTTCAACCGCACGCTTGACCTTCTTCTCATTCAAATCGGTTCCGGTCACCTTAAAATGCAGATTGATTTTAGTATAGACGGCAGGCACCGCATCGGCGCGTTCGGAGGTGATATCCATTTCACAAGCTTTAACGTCCTGTTTACCTTTTTCCAACATCATCATGACATCGATACCTGAACAACCACCCAAGCCCATCAACAACAACTCCATTGGACGAGAACCGCGATCTTCACCGCCCACTTCCTGAGAGGCATCCATCATCACCTTATGACCGGTTGAAGAAGTTGCTTCAAAGGCTTTGCCGCCTTTCCAATCGACTTTAATAGACATTCTAGTTCTCCTTAATTCTCGTCCGAGTGATCTACCAAATCTTCGACCACGATTACCTTAGGCTTAGGATAATAGTTGAACTCGGTAGCCGATGCAATGGTATAAGCTCCCATCTGTTTGGCCACCAAAATATCCCCTACCTGTAAATCAGGCAATTCAATGTCCTCATCCACCACATCAATACTGTCGCAGGTTGGGCCGGCCAGTACGCTCGGGTAGAAATCTCCGGTGGGATCAAAAGCCTTTAACGGCCCGATCGGATATTTTGCATGATCATACATCTGACCACTCAAAGCCCCATACACACCGTCATCCAGATAATACCAAGTACGGGCACCACGCTTTGCTTTACCAATAATACTCAACACTTCAATCATCGACGGCGCGGAGATAAAACGTCCCGGTTCGGCAAACACTCGAATCCCGTCCGGTAAAGCTTTTAATGCCTCGACAATCGGAGCACAGAAATCTTCAATCGGCATTACCGGCCCCTGATAGGCGACCGGAAAACTACCGCCGATATCCAACCATTTCCAATCGACATCATCCATCTCTTTCATCGCATCAATCGATGCTTTGACGGCATTCACCTGAGCCATCGGCGACAGTGACTGCGAGCCAACATGAAAAGATAGACCCGAAACCGTCAAGCCGTTCTCTTGAGCGAGGTCGACCAACTCCGGCAGCTCTTCCAGAGCACAGCCGAACTTACGTGACAGATCCACCACCGCATCCTGACTGCGGAAACTGACTCGCACCATCAGTTCAACCTGATCTTTATAAGGGATGAACTTGATAACTTCAGCCGGATTGTCGACCACGAAACGTGTGCAACCGAAAGCCAGCGCTTCACGTATCTCGCGATCTTTTTTAATCGGATGGGTATGAATACACCGCTCTCCGGCAACACCTAACCCTTTCACCAAATCGACTTCCCCGGAAGTCGCCAAATCGAACTGGCTACCCAAGGCTTTTAAACGTTTAATCAAGTCGGGATGGGATAAGGATTTGACCGCATAGAACAACTCAACACCCGGCAGAGCCGCCTGCAAAGCTTTGTACTGATACTCCACCTCTTCCAAGTCCAGGACCATGAAAGGTGTTTCATGCTGCTCCACCAACTCCTGCAACGACTTGCGGTCAAACAGCTCCAATTCGTCCGGGTGGGATTGCTCGGCAAAATGCTGAACTAACGCCTGAGTATCCATTACTTCAGAACATCCAATACATATTGCGGTAGCGCAAAACTGCCCTTGTGAACATCAGGTGTATAGAAACGCGTCGTAATGCCCGACTCAACATAACGTTGCTGTAAAGTTTCTACCGGAACCTCTTTCAAAGAAAGATTATCCGTCGCCCAAGCAAAGGTCATGATGCCACCGACATAAGTTGGTACCGCCCCCGAATAAAAGGAAGCTTGCTCGAATAGAGGTGACAAACGCTTGAACGTGGTTTCCACCTCATCCGTCTGCATGAAGCTCACGCCGTTCTGTGCAACAAACACGCCGTCCGCATTCAAGCAGTTTTTAATACCTTGATAAAAACGTGAAGTGAACAGCACCTCTCCCGGACCCATCGGATCGGTTGAATCAGAAATAATGACATCGAATTTCTCTGTACATTCATTAACAAAATCCACACCGTCGGCAATCACGATATTCGCTTTAGGATTGTCATAAGCTCCGGCCGAATGATTCGGCAAATACTGTACGCACATATCGATAACCTGCTGATCGATTTCCACCTGAGTAACCGACTCGACATTTTGGTGCTTGAGGACTTCACGCAGAATACCACCGTCACCACCGCCAATGATCAATACCTTTTTGGCATTGCCATGGGCCAGCATCGGTACGTGCACCATCATCTCATGATAGACAAACTCATCTTTTTCAGTAGTCTGGATAACACCATCCAGTGCCATCACCGTGCCCCACTGTTCATTTTTAAAGATGATCAAGTGCTGATGTCCGGTATCCACCTCAAACAACACCTCATCCATAACAAATTGTTGACCCCAAGTCGGGTAAAGCGTTTCTAAATAATTCTTTTTCATGCTATCGCCAAGGTATTCGGTTCAACTTCACCGCGCAAAATGGTGTCGACTTTTACTTCTGTCGGCGCAAAGGCCGCTTTCAATACATCAATCGCTTTTTCAGGTTGTGAGTCGCCGCACATAAAGACATCAAAAGCGGCATATTCACGTTCCGGCCACGAGTGCACGGAAATATGTGACTCCGCTAAAACCGCCACACCGGAAATTCCACCATTCGGCGTAAAGTGATGTAGATGGATATGCAATAGAGTCGCCTTCGCTTTTTCGACCGCTTCACGTAAAGCGTTTTCCATGATTTTTAGGTTATCCAAGTTGGTTGCACCCCAAAGATCAATAATCAGGTGTGTTCCGGCAAAGACTTGGCCGTTACGACAAATAAAATGATCCAAAGTTTGATCTTCTACCGCCTGATCATGAGTCGGCCATGTATCATCGATAATGGTTGTCTTTTCAATAACTTCAAAATGGTCATTACTGGTGACCAAGACATTTTCTGAATGTGGCATTTTTGAGTACCTTTATTAAAACACCCACAACTGATTAAGAAAGGCGTGTGGATGAATGATTAATTATTAGTACTAACAACAAAGGCTAGTTGCCAGCACCCCAACCACGTACTATTTATCGTACGTGAGGCGTTAACCATTTTTCTTTCTGTTGCCTTCAACCTAGATACATCAATGACTAGATACATCAACAATATATGCAGATCAAAACACGAAGGTTTCTGTGTGAAAAAAGGAATTGAGTATTATTGTCATTTTTTTAAAAAAAGCAAGCAAAAACTCACCCCTGTAAACAAATTATCAAAACCCTCCTATCTAATTGATATTACTGAAAAATCATGGTAGGTATTTTTTATCATAACGGCGTCATATTTAGCTTGTGATTCAAATTTTTTAGGCGCATAATTCGCGAACTTTTTCCCGCGGAGACCTCCCGAGTTGAATTTATCCCAAAATCAAATAGAGACCATGCTGGACGCACTCGTAGAGCACCACTGGTTTGAGTGGCCGAACGCCATTCCAGATGATATCTGCACTGCGTTACTGAATGAGATCGAGTCTTATGACGATCAAGGTGACTTGCAAAGAGCCGGCATTGGGCGTGGTGATGAACATCAACTGGCCAAAGAGATCCGTCGCGACCAGATTAAATGGCTAAACGGTTCAACGGCTGCCCAACAAGCCTATCTCGAAATCATGAACACACTGCGCCAGGAAGTAAACCGCGCACTGTTCCTTGGATTATTCGAATACGAATGTCATTACGCACTCTATAAGAAAGGCGATTTTTATTTGAAACATATGGATAGTTTCAAGGGACAATCTAACCGCATTCTCACCAGCGTTTTATACCTCAACCCTGAGTGGCAAGCCGACTGGGGTGGCGAACTGATCATCTACAATGAAGCCGGCGACACTGCTATTGCCAAAGTGATGCCGGAAATGGGGAAACTGGTGTTGTTTATGAGTGAACACGTTCCGCATGAGGTCACGGTTACCCAGCAACCTCGAGCCAGTATTGCCGGCTGGTTCCGATGTAACAATACCACTTCGAATCAGCTCGATCCGCCAGCCTGATCGTAACAGGCCTTATTCACATTGAATGCTCGCGCAACGTCGCTCACTCACCGGCAGAGCATTCATTTCGCGCAAAGTTCCCTGTAAATTCACATCGCCAGGTAAGAGTTTAACCGCACATTGTGCCGCGGCTTTCGCTTGAGCATGACATTGGTTAGCCTTGAGCACATACGCATAGTTATTCCACAAACGGCTGCTATCCATGAAGCCAGGCAGAATTCGGTTAAAGGTTAGCAAAGCATCGGCGAAACGCTGCTGCCCATACTGAAAATTAGTCAACCCCAGCCAGACAGATTCCTGATCCGGCCAGCGCTGCGTAGCAGCTTGATAGGCCGCTTCCGCGGCAGCTGTTTGCCGTACTTGCTCCAAGTCATAAGCCGTCGATAACCACTTAGCAGAACTGGCCGTAACCGGAATTTGGGTCGGTCGGGTAATCACAAGTCCCCAATAATCTGATTTACGCCATGTTTGTTCAAAGTTTCGCAGGCTAGTGATCCAACGTTCCGTGGTTCCAGAACGTAATATAATTTGCGATGTCTGCAAGTCATAACCGACCACCACGGCAAAATGCCATTGCGGATAAACGTCTAATCCGACATTCTGCAAGACTAACACCGGATTTCCGGCATTGACCTCCACCAATAAATCCTTAACACTCGGCTCCAGAAGATAAGGCGTCAAGCCGTACTGTCGTGCGGCAGCCACCATCTCCAGCTGAAAACTTCCCTCACGGTTTGGTACATAGACTTGGCCGATCAAATCTTCAGGTAATACCGACAACTGACGATATGAAAGGACGGTGGCTAAAGCCGCGGGACCACATTGGTATTTTGATTGTGGAAAAAAAGGAACCTGTTCTAATTCTTGACTAGTAGCAACATTGATAACACTAGGATCAAGCTTAGCCACTTGCGGAGCATAAGCACAACCTTGTAACTGAAAGATAAAGAGAACAAACAAAACACCCGGCAAAAGCCGGGTGACGCTAGATAACAGTTTTGACATTGAGACTATTCAATTGGATGTACGAAAGTAAACAGATCCGTCGCGCCCAAGGCATCGGTAATGATAAATACTACAAAAATCAAAACAGCCAAACCTAGAATATCTCCACCAGCCGGAATATCCGCCATCTGATTATTAAGCTGTTTGACTTCATCATCTGTCAATGCGGCCACGCGCTGCTCAATATCTTGCGGCGCAATGCCCATCGCTGCAAACTGTTGTTTAACATCTTCTCTGCTAAGCAGTTCGTTCAGCTTGGCGCGTTCATTAACCAGCTGTTGTTGTTCAACCAACTGTTGAGTGCCAACCATTGCAGCCTGCGCCGGCAACGTCACGATACTAAAAAAAGAGATCAATACACTTAAAGTCACTGCTTTTTTCATCACCTTCTCCTTTTAAAAAAACGTTTTCAGCATAACAAAGAATCCATCAAACTGTAAAGGCTAAAAAAACAATGGGGTTTACAGATTAATGATAGACGAATCAATCAATTAAAAAACAGTTCGGCCAGCTTTTCTCCCGGATTGTCGGCGCGCATAAAGGCTTCGCCCACTAAGAAGCTATTCACATGATGCTCTCGCATTTTCGCAACATCTTCTTTGCTTAAAATTCCGCTCTCGGTAATGACAATACGATCATCCGGAATCTTATCCAGCATTTTCAGAGTCGTCTCAAGCGTCACATCAAAACTGTGCAGATCACGGTTATTAATACCGATCATCGGTAATGGCAGACGCAGAGCTCGCTCCAGTTCTTCTTCATTATGGACTTCAATCAGCACATCCAAGCCAAGTTGTAATGCGGTCTCGGTCAATTCATACATTTGAGCGTCGCCAATCGCGGCGGCAATCAGCAGGATACAGTCCGCCCCGATCACACGCGCTTCATAAACCTGATAGTCATCAACAATGAAGTCTTTACGGATAATCGGCAGACCTACCGCTTCGCGAACTTGTTGCAGGTACTCATTCGATCCTTGGAAATAGTCTTTATCAGTCAACACAGATAAACAAGCCGCACCGTTCGCCTCATAACTTTTGGCGATCTCGACAGGATCGAACGGATCGCGCAACACGCCTTTACTTGGCGAAGCCTTTTTAATTTCTGCAATAACCGCCGATTTGCCCGCATCCAGCTTGGCTTGCAACGCGTCGGCAAAACCTCTGGTTGGCGAGGTAGTCATCATTAACGCTTTTTGCTTCATCTCCCGTAACGGAATCTTTTCACACCCTTCTTGAATCTCTTCAAGTTTACGGAAAATAATTTTTTTCAGGATGGTTGGAGTACCATTCATTGTCTATTCCTTTATGCAAAGCGGCCTTTACAGACCTTTAGTGATTGCAGTTATCACTTTGAATATTCGCGTATTGTTATTTTTAGCTTTTATTTTGAATTTGATCATTCTGTGCTTCCGCCACTCGCCATAGGAAGAACAGCAAGATAACGGCAATCAGAATCAATAAAGCCTGAAGCCAAAGCTTACCCATTAGTACAGCGATAGAGATGGAAAACATCAAAACGATTACCCAAGTCGCGCGGATTTTAGTAATGCGCAACATGGTTTTTTCCGCTTCCCAACGTCTTAAATCCGCACCGATAAAACGGTTGTTTAACAGTGCCTGATGAAATTTGGGCGAACTTTTGGCAAAACAGGCAGCTGCTAAAATCATAAACGGAGTGGTCGGCAGTATAGGTAAAACCACGCCGATCAAACCTGTGAGAAAAAACACCACCCCTAATATTAAATAGAACTGGCGTTTAACGATGTGGATCATTTATATGATTGCGTCTTCTCGATGAATTGATTCAGCTTATGCTGGGCTAGTCCGTCAGCAATCACTTTTCTCGCCAGTTCCACACCGGCTGCATAGGAGTCTGCCAAACCGGAAACGTAAAGAGATGCACCGGCATTCAAACAGACAATATCTCTAGCACCGCCGTCGGCATTTCCAAAAACGGCTTTAATGATATTCAAGCTCTCCTGCGCAGAGTCCACCGATAGCTCAGATAGATCAGCATGGTCCATATCGTAGTCAGACGGATCGATTTCCCACTGACTAATCTGGCCCTCTTTAAGTTCGGTAACAAACGTCTTACCGCAAATGGAAATTTCATCCAAACCATCTTCTGCGGCGACAACCATGACATGTTGAGAGCCTAATCTTTTCAACACTTCTGCGAAGACAGGCCCCAAATCTTTATTGAAGACACCCACTACCTGAAACGGTGCTTCTGCCGGATTGGTTAATGGCCCCAACATATTAAAGATGGTTCTCACCCCCATCTCCTTACGCGCACCGATTACGTGTTTCATGGCACTGTGATGTGCAGGGGCAAACATAAAGCCGAGTCCGGTCTCATCAATACATTCGCCCACCTGGTCCGGCGTCAATGACAAATCGACACCAGCAGCTTCCAGTACATCTGCACTACCAGATTTACTGGAAATGGAACGATTACCGTGCTTGGCGACCGTACCACCACCGGCAGCAACAACAAAAGCGGAAGCCGTAGAAATATTGAACGTATTTGCGCCGTCACCACCGGTTCCGCAAGTATCAACCAATTTAGATTTATCGTTAATGTGTACTGAGGATGCCAAGCTACGCATCACTCTGACTGCAGCCGTAATCTCTTCGATGGTTTCGCCTTTCATTCTCAAAGCCGCTAGAATTGCGCCAATCTGAGCAGGGCTCGCTTTACCGGACATCAGTTTGTGCATCACCGATTCCATTTGGTCAGAAGTTAAATCCTGTCGATTTAAAAGCTGTTCCAATGCGTTTTTAAGTTCCATAAATTTACCCAATCTAAGCCATTCTTAACGGTTTTGCTCAAGGAAGTTGCGCAACATCTGATGCCCCTGTTCGGTCAGAATCGACTCAGGGTGAAACTGCACGCCTTCAATCGCAAACTCTTTGTGACGCACACCCATGATTTCATCCATGTTACCGTTTTCATCCTGAGTCCAAGCTGTGATTTCCAGACAGTCGGGCAAAGTTTCCTGCTCGATAACCAGTGAGTGATAACGCGTGGTCTGTACCGGGTTCGGCAGACCGGCAAACATACCTAAATCCTTATGATAGACCGGAGAAGTTTTACCGTGCATCACTTGTTTGGCACGAACGATTTTGCCGCCGAACGCTTGGCCGATACTTTGATGCCCCAGACAGACACCCATAATCGGAATCTTGCCGGCAAAATGTTTAATCGCTTCAACAGAAACACCCGCTTCGGTTGGCGTACATGGCCCCGGCGAAATCACCAGATATTCCGGATTCAAGGTCTGAATGGTCTCCAAATCGATCTGGTCGTTTCGGTACACTTCTACCTGCTGACCTAGCTCACCGAAATATTGCACGATGTTATAGGTAAAAGAGTCATAGTTATCAATCATTAACAACATAATTCACGCTTCCTACTTGTGACCCGAATTTGGGTTTTGAGTCTGCAAACCTTCGGTCACAAACTGGGCGGCACGGAATACCGCGCGGCCTTTATTCATAGTTTCATCCCATTCCGATTGTGGAACCGAATCCGCAACCACGCCGGCACCGGCCTGAACAAATAATTTTTTATCTTTAATCACGGCGGTACGAATGGCGATGGCGGTATCCATATTGCCATGCCAGCCTAAATATCCGACTGCACCGGCATAAATACCGCGTTTAACCGGTTCCAGCTCGTCAATGATTTCCATGGCACGGATCTTCGGCGCTCCGGAAACCGTGCCGGCCGGGAAGGTGGCACGCAATACATCCATGGCACTCATACCCGGTTTTGCCTGACCGTTCACATTGGAGACGATGTGCATAACGTGGGAATAACGTTCCACAATCATCTTCTCGGTCAACTCCACCGAGCCGACCTGAGCGATACGACCGACATCATTACGTCCCAAATCGATCAACATCAGATGCTCCGCCAACTCTTTCGGATCGTTCAATAGATCTTGTTCAAGCTCTTTATCTTTCTCTTCGGTTGCCCCGCGGCGACGTGTACCGGCAATCGGGCGCACCGTCACCTGATTATTTTCCAGGCGCACCAAAATCTCGGGAGACGAACCGACGATTTGCAGATCATCCATATCGACAAAATACATATACGGAGACGGGTTCAGGTAACGCAACGCTCGATAAAGATCGATTGGCGCCGCATCAAAGTCGACCGACATCTGCTGGGAAATCACCACCTGCATGGCGTCACCGGCCAAAATGTACTCTTTAATTTTCGCGACGGCGTCTTTAAAAGCTTGTTCACCGAAACTGGAGACAAAATCCGTTTCCGATAAAATCTCTTCCGCCGGAACGTCAACCGGCATCGGCATCGGCTGACTCAATTTAGCCTGCAATTCATCCAAGCGAGCTTGAGCTTTTGAATAGCTGTTAGCTTCGCTCAAATCGGCATGGACGATAACATGGACCTGACCGCTGAGGTTATCGAAAACCACCAACTCTTCGGAGACCAATAGTTCGATATCCGGTGCTTGAATATCATCCTGGGCAGGCGTACTGTTTTTTAAACGCTCTTCAACAAAACGTACCGTGTCATAACCGAAGTAACCAACCAAGCCGCCGCTGAACAGAGGCATTCCTTCTTTCTTAAACACCTTAAACTGATTCTGGTAGGCTTCGACCCATGCCAGAGGATCATCGGCAATTTGCTGCTGAACCAATTCAGAGCCAATATATTCTGAAATCTGATTGCCTGAAATCTGAATACGTCTGGCACACGGCAGACCGATAATAGAATAGCGCCCCCACTTATCTCCCCCTTGTACGGACTCAAACAGGTAAGAGTAAGCCCCTTTAGCTAGCTTGTGATATACGCTTAACGGGGTGTCATAGTCAGATAATACCGTGCGCATAACCGGCGCACGGGTATAACCTTGACTAGCGAGAGTGGCAAATTGTTGGTCGCTCATTCTTGATGCCTTAGTTCTATCGTTCTAATTTTTATTTACGTTCTTTAAAGTCGTGATATTTGAACACGATGGCGCGTTTAATACCGGCTAGAGAACACCAAATCGGTCGAGAAATTTCTAGTAATAACGTTTTCAGAAACAACATGATTAATGCAAATCTCTCAATCAGATTACAAATAGTTTCGAGCCTTTCCGCAGGGAAAGACCCGGCAAACCGTTAACTATTAGTAGCTATTAACTATCTGCAGCAACCAGATAATCTTTTAATTCAACAAAAGAGTCCATTACTACATCCGGCTCGTAATCACGGATATCTTCACCGTGGTTATAACCGTAAGTCATGCAGAAAATATGGAAACCGGCAGCTCGTGCTGCTTTAACATCCGAACGTGAATCACCGATCATCAGAGCGTTCTCCGGTTCGACACCTAGCTGTTCAGCCGCATAAAGCAATGGCATTGGATGCGGTTTCTTCTCGGCACAAGTATCACCTGAAACCACAACTTCAAAGTAGTCGTACAGACCTTTGTCTTTCAAAAGAGGGACCGTAAACGCTTCTGCTTTGTTGGTTACGCAGGCAACACGATAACCTTGCGCTTTCATCCACTCGATTCCCTCTACGACACCCTCATAAACGCAGCTGCGCTGAGAGGTATTCTCTTTATACAATTCCAGAAAGATTGGATAAGCCTTATCCATCAACTCCTGATCAGGCATACCGTCAACCGAGTTAATCAATGCGCGCTCAGTTAAACGCTGTACACCATTACCTACCCAGTTACGTACAGCATCTTCACCACGAACCGGCATATCCAATTGTTTCATCATTTCATCAACACAGTAAGCTAAATCCGGCACACTGTCGATAAGGGTTCCGTCTAGGTCAATCAGCACAAACCCTGGCTTAAATTTTTCCATATTTATATCTCTTTTATTGTCAGCGTCTCACGAAGATGCACGCTCTCTGTCGCCCAAAATTTATTATTTATTTTCCGGTTTTTAAAACCACAAAACGCCAGCACCTCAAACTGAAGCGCCAGCGTTTCCGGTAAGAAAACTAAAGAGTAGAATTAAACTTTAGCTAGCTCGTCACGCATCTGCTGAATAACCGAATCATAACGGTTTGCATCAGAAGCGTTGGCTTTACCGAAAATACCAGAACCGGATACAAACGTATCACAACCGGCCGCTGCCACTTCAGCGATGTTTTCAACCTTAACACCACCGTCGATTTCCAAACGGATATCACGTCCGGAAGCATCAATCAACTGACGAGCAGCGCGTAGTTTTTCCAAAGCTTGATCGATGAATGCTTGACCACCGAAACCAGGGTTAACCGACATAATCAAAATCATATCGATTTTGTCTAGTACGTGATCAAGATAAGAAAGCGGAGTAGCCGGGTTGAAAACCAAACCGGCTTTCAGGCCTTCGCCTTTGATCAACTGTAATGAACGGTCAATATGCTCAGAAGCTTCCGGATGGAAAGTGATGTAATCCGCACCCGCAGAGGCGAAATCACCGATGATACGATCAACCGGCTTAACCATAAGGTGAACATCGATTGGCGCTTTAACGTCTTCTCTTACCATGAAGTTTTTCAGAGACTCACAAACCAATGGACCGATTGTCAGGTTCGGCACATAGTGGTTATCCATTACATCAAAGTGAACCACATCTGCACCAGAAGCGATGACATCCTTAACGTCTGTACCCAGTTGTGCAAAGTCAGCTGACAGGATTGAAGGAGCAATCCAATTTTCTTTTTTAGCCATGTTTAACACCTTATAAAATTAAATGTTCAAAAAATAGTTCGTGCATTTTAACAGTATCCATTAAAATGGCAAAAAATCTTTGTGCCGGCTGCGCCATAAACACGATTGATAGCGGCCGCAAACATTGTAAAGGAACTAAAGATGAGTGATTACGGTGTTCAAGAAGACAGCTTGAACGATGAAGATTCAAAAGACTTCTCCGATAAACGCGACCAAACCAAACGTCCGTTTCGTGACCGCGCACTAGGCGAAGTGATCCACATTACCGAATACATCGGCCTCTTTATCATCACTCTTGCCACTATCTTTGCCGGAGCGGGTGAAGTCAATCACATGATTCAAGCCCGTGAAGTGACGCTGGGCGATCTACTATTGCTATTCCTTTACCTTGAGGTGCTCGCCATGATCGGCATCTACCTCAAATCCGGTAAGTTACCGATACGTTTCCCGATCTATATCGCGATTGTCGCCTTGGCGAGACTCTTGGTACTGGATCTAAAATCGCTTTCCGAGTGGGAAATGATCGCCATTGCCGGCACCATCACCCTATTATCATTCGCCGTTCTGGTTCTGCGCTACGGGCACATCAAACTGCCTTATGATCTGAACCAACGCAAAAACGATTAACCATTTACCCAGCGACAGGATTGAATAATGCACGCTTTATATGAATCAAACTTAACCAGCTTACCGCTTATTGGCAAGGGAAAAGTTCGAGACATCTATGACATTGATGATCGATACATGTTAATCGTGACCACTGATCGAATTTCCGCTTACGATGCCATTCTGCCAACCCCTATCCCGGGTAAAGGCCGCATTCTGACCGACACCGCTCAATTCTGGATGCGCAAGATGGTCGATATCGTGCCTAACCAACTGGCGGAAGATAAAAATATTGCCGACTATTTAACTGCGGAAGAGCTTAAAGAACTGGATGGGCGCGGCATGATCGTCAAGAAATTGAAGCCGCTGCCGGTTGAAGCCATTGTCCGTGGTTATCTAGTCGGTTCCGGCTGGAAAGAGTATCAGAAATCACAGAGCGTATGCGGAATCGAGCTACCGGCCGGACTGGAACAGGCGGCTCAACTTCCAAAGCCGTTGTTCACGCCATCGACTAAAGCCGAGCAAGGAGACCATGACGAAAACATCAGTTTTGAACAACTGGTTGAAATCATGGGTGAGGAAAAGTCCAACAAGGTCAGAGAGCTAAGCATTCAACTTTATACTGCTGCAGCCGAGTTCGCTCTTGAACGCGGCATTATCATCGCCGATACCAAATTCGAATTTGGTGAAGACGAAGACGGCACCATCTACTTGATTGACGAAGCGTTGACGCCTGACAGCTCACGCTTCTGGCCAGCTTCCAGCTATGCCGTCGGTAGCAACCCTCCAAGTTTCGATAAACAGTACATTCGCGACTATCTGGATAGCCTGGATTGGGATCGTAACCCGCAGACCGCACCCGAGCTGCCTGAAGAAATTGTCTGTAAAACATTCGAAAAATATCAGGAAGCACAAGCTCGACTGATGGAAAACTTGTAAATCAATCAGAATGAGTCAAGCAAACGATAGAACCACTGGATCACATCTGACCAGTGGTTTTTTTATTACCGGAACCGATACCGACGTCGGTAAAACCTATGCAACCGGTTGTATCGCCCACACACTTATTGAGCAAGGCAAACAAATTATCCCTCGTAAACCGATTGCGTCCGGCTGCATCCCGCAACCTGACGGATCTCTTTTATGTCACGATGCCGAGTTTCTAAAAACCGCCAGCCAGTCTAAAGAAAGCCTAGAAACGATCTGTCCTTACCAGTTTGAACCGGCCGTTTCCCCGCAAACGGCTCTGGAAATGGCCGGGCAATATTTGAGTACAGAAGTGCTGGCGGCTAGCTGCCAGCTGCCAGCTGCGCCACAGAAGAATGATATATATCTGATTGAAGGAGCCGGAGGTTTTTACTCACCTCTATGCTCGGACGGTTTAAATAAAGACCTAGCACAACAACTGCAGTTGCCGGTGATACTGGTAGTGAAGAGCCAATTGGGATGTCTGAACCACGCTTTGCTGACACTGGATGCCATTGACAACGCCGGGTTAGAAACTCACTCAATTATTTTGAATTACGCCGATCAGAATAATTATGCCGACGATTTACGAAAGTGGACCGAACTGCCGATCTATCAACTTGATTTTAAAGCCGATCTCTCCTTACAGATGATCGACTCTTTTCGCCTATAAACCAGAAGCCCTATTCACTCGTAGATTTCTTCTACTGATGAGCGTCGGCAAACTTTCTGGACACGGTTTTGTCCGCATCTTCAATATTATCCACCGTCACATCCAGATTGTGTAAACGGCCGTCTTTGATATTATAGATAAAACCGTGAATCGCTAATGGCTGCCCATTCTTCCATGCCTTACGCACTGCCGGAATATGACAAATATTGCGCACCTGCTCACGTACATTGATCTCGCATAGACGGTCAACCTGTTCATTTTTAGGCAACCCCTGTAAAGATTCCTTGGCACGCTGATAATATTTACGGATCGGGCGAATCCAGTGATCAATCAAATCCGGATTACTGTCATTCATGGAAGCCATAACCCCACCACAGCCATAATGACCGTTAACGATAATGTGCTTCACTTTCAAAATCTCAACCGCATACTGAATCACCGAAAGCACATTCATATCACTGGAGTTAACCATATTGGCAATATTACGGTGAACAAAAATGGTTCCGGGGTCCATTTTTACCAATTCGTTCGCAGGCACTCGGCTATCCGAACAACCGATCCATAAATAGTCCGGCGCCTGTTGCCCGGCTAAACTTTCAAAAAAACCAGGGTTGGCTTGATTCACTTCATCAACCCACTCCTGGTTATTTTCGAATAATTTCTGTAGATCCTGATCACAATCGCACTGATGACACATGTTTATTCCTTATCTTGCTCTGGCGCTTTACCCGTCTTCCAGAATTTCATTATTATAAGAATCGAAAAAATACCGGCAAAAAACATAAACAACATCGCCGGCCAGAGCACAACCAAAACATCCCACCCTTGCGCCAAACTGATTGGCAAGCCGTCAATTTTTTCGATCAGTTGGTACTGTGAAATGTCCCCGGAAAGATAAAACAATAAAATAGCCATAATGGCTAAAATAAATACACACATCTCATTTCCCTATTGAATCCGTTATTGAGGGCATAAAAAATGCCCTGAATTCTAAGAATTAAGGGCATTTTATAGTTTTAGGCGTTTTATGAAAACCTTTTAATGATCCACTACGCTTTAAAAGCCAAAATCAAAACCAAGTATTATGACCTGTCTGTTTTTTAGGCTTGTGATCATAACCAAGATCATAAGCGGCCTTGAGTGCTTTGGCTATTTGAGGATTCGCATCCAAATCAATTTGATGATTCTCTGCAATCTCCTGCAAATAAGCATCAGGCCCAACCTTTTGATAGAGCTCAATAAATCTTTCCACTCTCATCGGCAAATCCGGGATGGCCGATTCAATACGCGATTGAAAGCGAATCACTTCAATCTCACTTGATTCCAACATCTCAAACTTATAAGAGATCACATCCAGATTATTATGCTTGGCAATACGCTGGGGTAGCTGCTCTAAAAACAACTCTTCATCTTCAATATATGGTGGTAGAACAACATCCAATGCAAAGTCGAATGTTTCACCACGAAAATCAAATTTAGAA
Source organism: Thiomicrorhabdus sp. (assembly GCA_963677355.2). GTDB lineage: Bacteria > Pseudomonadota > Gammaproteobacteria > Thiomicrospirales > Thiomicrospiraceae > Thiomicrorhabdus. The sequence goes on from CAXXXQ010000001.1 coordinate 318,920, forward strand.
CGAACTGTAATAGTTGATTTCACAAAAACTCTCTCTCAATTAAGTTATCAAGCAGTCAGTTTCATAAACACTTGCGGTAGCAATTCCGGCAACTTATCAACATGGTCAATAACCGTGTATTGATTACCGAAAATATCCGCCACGTACTCATCCGCTTTCGGGTCAACCGTAATGCAGTAAGAGTAGATGCCTTGGCTCTGCAACTCTTCAACCGCTTTATGGGTATCTTGAATCAGCGTTTGCGGATCTTTAGCATCGATATCCGCCGGTTCACCGTCCGTCAGAATCAGCATCAACTTCTTCTCCGCCTGTTGAGCTTCCAGATAGTGTGCCGCATGGCGCATAGCAGCTCCCATACGTGTCGAGTAAGAGGCTTCCATACCGGCGATACGTGCCTTAACCTCATCACAATAACGTTCAGAGTAGCCTTTAATATGCTGATAACGCACTTCATGGCGAGTATCAGAACAGAAACCGGCAATGGCAAACTTATCACCCAACTGTTCAACCGTCCAGGCTGTAATTGCGAGCGCTTCTTCTGAAAGCTCAAGCAATGTCTGACCCGTTTGCTCATTACGTTCATTCAGTGATTGCGAGGTATCGACCAACAACATGACTGCAATATTACGACTATCAGTCGTATGACTGTAGTTGATACGCGGATCAGGTGCCTGACCACTCTTGAAGTCGATAATCGAACGCAGTGCCACATCCAAATCCAGCTCTTCCCCTTCCTCCTGGAAACGGATACGTTTTTTGTTTTGCGGTTTCAGCGCTTCGATCATCTTCTTCAGACGATTCGCCAAGTCACTATGTTTGTCCATCAAACGGTCAATCTTAGCGACATCACCGGCTGGATGCAGACGTTCATAAACCGTCGTCCAATCAGGACGATAGCCTTCCGAGATGTAATCCCACTCGTCATAATGACGCGGAGGCAGACCGCCATCATCGGCGATTTTCGGCTCTTCGTTCTCATACTCATTCGGCATGATCTCGTCTGACTCGTCATACTCTTCGTAGTAGAACCAGATATAACGGTTATCGTCACGGTAAGAGACTTCGGTATCGTCAAAGAATACACTCGGCTGACTGTCCGAAGACTGCTTGCGTGTCTTCACATAGAAGTCGATACCTAACTCCGCCATATCCGCAGTGGTCGACTCTTCGCCTTTTTCAGCCATCACCTTATGGAAACGCTCGCGGAAATCTTCCAGCAACGGGTTTTGCGGATCGAAGTTTTCATCCAATAAAGCACGTGACATACGAGTAGCACGGTAGCGCAGACAGGATTGTTTGCTATCGTCACAAGCGCCTTTTTCAGGATACGGATGTAACGACAAAAACAGCTTTTTCAGACCCGGATAGCGTTGAATCGCCAAGTGCTCAACACGACAATCCTCAAACACCGAGATAAACAGTTGCATATGCGGGGCATAGTTATCCGCCATTAACTGACCGGACCACTTTTTGTGCGCCATCATATGAGCAACCGTAGCACGGTAACGATCCGTTCCCGACACGCCATTTTCAGCATCATACACATCCGGCACGGCAATAATATCTTCATCCAGATAAGGGACAGGCTTACGCAATTGGTCAAATGCCGTCGCAAAGGTTTGGAACGGCAACTCACAATCCCACATACACTCTTTGAGCATATCCATGTGGCGCTCTACATCTTTAAAGGTGGTTCCTTTACGTTCACGGGTAATGATTGACTTAGCATCATGCGATTCCAGCTTAAAGTAAGCAATCTGCTCGTCCGGTGCATTCAGATAGTTACGCGCGCCGTAGTCGATAAAGTTACGAATCCCGTTTAGACACAGCTTAGAAATCAGCTGCGGCATCGACTCCATCAGAGAAACCATTCCAGGGCTTTCATGGATCGAATGATGACCGTGGATAACCGTTTGCGTCTTATCAACATATTCATCGATAATATCGAAATACAACTGCAAATCTTCAATGCGGTCGATACGACGACAGACATGACCTAAGGTAGACAAAAAAGGAACCAACGCTTTTTTGTTAGGACTACGCGCCATTAAATAGGCGTAGTCGGCCACCATCTTATTCGTCCCCTTACCGAAGTGCGAGGCGATATCCGGCATAACTTCCATATAAACCAGAACCGGCTCCACACCTTGCCCGATTTTACAGAGGAAGTTCGCACCTTCTAAATAAGCCTCAACGCCTTCAGGCGAAAGCTTAGACACGGCATCATTCAGCAGATCCGGAAACAGCTCAATCGCTTTTGGGAACTTACAGGTAAACTTTTCCTGATATTCAGCAAATAATTCTTCATTCATACTTAAACTCTCGTTTAATTGAAAAATAAACTCTTAAAACTAAGAGCAATCATCATTTTGAGACTGTCGATTTTGGATGCTTTGCAAAGCGGGTTGCGGGAGTGTACAAACAGTACACGACCAAAACCAATACAGCACAGCGCCAAAAGCGGCAGAACTCAATTGATGATTAGCCGAAAATCATTTCGATTGCGTTATCTAGGGTCTCACGGATATCTGCATCATCAGTAATCGGACGAACCAACGCCATCTTACAAGCTTCAACAGGCGTGATACCTTTGTTGATTAGGGTTGCTGCGTAAACCATTAGACGAGTAGAGATACCTTCATCCAGACCGTGACCTTTAAGGTTACGCGCTGTCTCACCGATTTGAACCAATTTCTTAGCAGTCGCTTCATCAACACCACCCTCTTTTTGTAGGATGTGCGCTTCAGTTTGCGCATCAGCATAATCAAAATCAAGGGCACAGAAACGCTGCTTAGTTGACTGCTTAAGGTCTTTCATTAAAGACTGGTAACCCGGGTTATAAGAGATAACCAACTGGAAATCAGGGTGCGCTTTGATTAGCTCACCTTTTTTATCAAGAGATAGTTCACGACGGTGGTCAGTTAAAGCATGGATAACAACCATAGTATCTTGACGTGCTTCAACGATTTCATCCAGATAACAGATCGCGCCGTAACGAGCCGCCATCGTTAGCGGACCGTCAACCCAACGAGTGCCGTTAGCGTCTAGTAGGTAACGTCCAACCAAATCGGCAGCGGTAATATCTTCGTTACAAGAAACTGTAATGATTGGCTTACCCAGTTTCCATGCCATGTGTTCAACAAAACGTGATTTACCGCAACCAGTCGGGCCTTTTACCATAACTGGCAAACGTGCATCGTAAGCTGCTTCGTATAGCTCGATTTCATTAGATTGAGCATCATAAAATGGTTCGTTGTCGATTTTGTATTGTGCAATATCCATATCTTTCCCCGTCACAAAGATGGTTTATCTGACCATGTCCAGTCTCTTACCTCAGGACACATAAGTTATTTACGGCTAATTTACCGAGGCTGAAACAAACCTTGGCAAATCATCAATAAATAACCTAGTAAAACATTAGGCTTTTAATCTTAATTGAAAAAAAACCCCTGCCCGAGAAAGAGCAGGGGTTTTGTAGATATTCAATATCTAATAGATAGGCAAAATTGCTTGATTTGCGACGAGGGCAAGGCGGTTAATTGAACCGGAGCGGAGTGTACTTTAGTACATGAGCAACGGAAGCAATTAATCAACACAGCCATCGCGCTAATCAAGCGGTTTTGGCATCTATTACTTGTGAACACCTAGTTTCTCACGCCAGTCTGGGAATAGCTTGTCAGCATCACCAGGGAATGATTCGAATGCACGAGCAAACTCTGGGTGCTCTTTCGCGTATTCGATTGGGTCTGCACCAGTTTTCCAGCACTCATATGCTTGACCTAGTGAAGTACCACCGGCCGCAGGAGAATCGATGTGACCGAATGAACCACCACCACAAGTGTTGATTACGTTACCGTGACCTAGGTTTTCGAAGAAACCAGGTAGACGTAGCGCGTTCATACCACCAGAGATGATTGGAGTAGTAGGCTTCATGCCGTACCACTTCTGATAGAAGTAGTGACCTTGACACTCGTCACGCTCAAGCATGTAAGCTAGTACGCGCTCGTCACCGTGACCTTCCATTTTACCGTAACCCATAGTACCAGTGTGGATACCAGAAGCACCCATTAGTCGAGATAGCTTCATGTAACATAGTGGATCCATACCCATAGGTGACTTATAAGAAGTCAATGCACCGTGACCTGCGCGGTGGAAGTGTAGGTAGGTATCAGGGAAGTTACGACGTGCAGTTGTCACACCCGCTGGACCAGTTACGAAACCGTCAACTAGGAAAGCAACGTGTTTTTCGTTACCGTACTTAGCGAATTCGCCTAGGATGTACTCACCACGTTTAACCATTTCTTTGTGGAAGTCAGCCGTTACGTTAGCAGAGAAAAGCTTAGCTTCACCAGTTTCTTGCTGTACGCGATCCATAGTCTCTGCAACCATAGGAATAACAGTTTCCATTGGGCAGAAAGGTTGGTTAGCTTGTGGCTCATCGTTTTTGATGAAGTCACCACCCAACCAGAAATCATAACACGCCTTAGCGAATGGCTCAGGACGTAGACCTAGCTTAGGCTTGATGATGGTACCAGCGATGTAACCACCGTCAACTTCTGGACGACCTAGAACTTTCCAAAGGTCAGAAATGTCAGTCGCAGGACCATCGAACTTCTTAACCATTTGCTCTGGAACCAAGAAGTCCAACATACGTAGACCTTCGTGATCACCCATACCTTGGTTGTTACCTAGGATTAGAGACCACATGTGAGAAACGTTGTAGAAACCATCGATAAGGTTAGGATCGAATAGATCTACTGGGTAAGCGATCTTCATTAGACCACCTTTGTCACCAAACGCAGCTTCGTCTACTTCGTATACAAGCGCGTCAACACCACGAGTGAAGTCATCAGTAGTAGATACTTCAACGTTAGTACCAGTTGAAGATTCAGCAGCAACGTGAGCAGCTACTTCTAGGAAACCGTAACCAGCAGCTGGTTTTAGACGGTATGCAACAAGAAGGTGATTACCATCAGCAATCAATTTGTCTTCTGAAAGAGTTAAGTCAGCGTAACGATTCGACTGATCCATTTTTCTTACCTCAATTTGGGGACTCCTGGAAACATCCGGGTCCTTTCATTAACAGTTAAATCATAATTATTATTTATGAAAAATGATTTAACCCCGAAACACGAGAGGTAATTATAAGAATCTAAACGATAAGCACAAATCAATAATTTTGATTCTATTTATAGATAATAATCTATCGCTTTTAACTTTTTGCCCAAGAAAGATTTATAAAAGATTCATAAAACTCAGAAAGGATTTTTAAAAGACGGGAATTTTTAAAAAATATTTACAATTCGTTGAAAGCCTGTTCACTCAAGAGAGCACCTTCTTTCTTGAGAAGTTCAATTAATTTTTCAGACGCTATAGACAGTACCTTACCTTTCGGATAAGCCAGATACCAGTGCCGATTGATTGGAAAGCCCTTAACATCAAGAATTTTTATTCTACCCTGCTTAATCTCTTCCATGAGCGTCGGAACAGAGGCCACAGTAATACCTAAATTCTGTAAAAGCCCCAAGCGAATCGCTTCATTGCCGCCAAGCACCATCTTGATTTGTGGATGAAAATCAAACTCTTCAAACACTTTTTCAACATGGGAGCGAATTCCCGATCCGGTTTCACGCATTAAAAACGCCTCTTCCGCCAGATCTTGAATACTGAGTTTTTTACCAACTAGGTGATGATTGGCACTAGCAACAAAAGCTAGTGGATTAACTGCCAGCTGGGAAGATTCGACATTCAAATCTTCCGGCGGTTGGCCTAACAGATAGAAATCATCCCGGTTTTTCTGAATACGATTCAGCAAGGTCTCACGGTTGCCCACACGCAGAATCACCGTCACATCAGGGTAGTCCTGAGTAAACTCCTGAATCACTTTAGGAACAAAGTATTGAGCCGTAGAAATGACCGCCAGACTGACGCTCCCACCTGAGAACCCCTTGATATGGTTGATTTTTTGTTCGGCAATAGAGAGTTGGTTAAGAATATTATCGGCAGACTCATACAGCGCCTTACCCGCCTCGGTCAGATACACTTTGCGGCCGATCTGTTCAAACAGAGGAGTTTCCAAAACATCCACCAGCTTCTTAACCTGCATGGAGACGGTCGGCTGGGTCAGATGCAACTCTTCCGCCGCTTTGGAAAAACTGTTTAACCGGGCAATACTTTCAAAAACTTGCAGCTGCCTAAGCGTGGCATTACGGGCCAGCAGAGAGATCTTTTCAGGCATTTTTCACCCACCTCTAACGGGTATCAGACATCGCCAATAATTTATTGATATCGACCGATTGCAGGAAATCCAAAAACGCTTCTGCAGCCGGTACCATCGACTTTTTACTCATTTTAGCAACATACCAGTCGCGGGTGACAGGAAAACCTTCCACATCCAACACATCCATATGACGGTAGCGGGTTTCCAAACGTATCGCCTGCTTTGGCAAAACCGAAATACCCAACCCGGCCATTACCGCTTGCTTGATGCTTTCAGTAGAACCAAGCTCCATATAAGGCTCAATAATAATGCCGTCTTCTTCAAAGCGCTCCATAACGGAGTCACGGATACCTGAACCTTTTTCACGCATTAAGAAACGTTCATTAGCAAGTTCCGCAAGCGGAATTTTTTTCTCTTTGGAAAGCCGATGTTTAGGCGGTGCCGCGATCACCAACTCATTTTGGAAAAACGGATAAGCATCCATTTTCAAGTCTTCCGGTACCCGCCCCATAATAGAGAGGTCATACTGGTTTTGCTTCAACTCATCCAGAATACGACGACGGTTGATCACCGTAATCATCGGCTTAACGTCCGGGAAACGGTTAAGGAATGCTTTCAAAATATAGGGCATAAAATACTTGGCCGGCGTGACTACAGCGATGCGCAGCTCACCGTCCACTTTGGATTGCTGTGACTTAATATGCACATTCAACTCTTGCAACTCGTCAAGGATCTTTTTGCAACTGCCGTACATACGTTCACCAGCCGCAGTCAAATACAGCTTCTTACCCACCACTTCCACAAGTTTGACGTCATTATTCTCTTCCAGCCTTTTCACCTGAATGGAAACCGCCGGCTGCGTCAAGCTTAATTCTTCCGCTGCTTTTGTATAACTTTGCAGTCTGGCAACCGCTTCAAAAACGCGAATTTGCTGAGCCGTAATGTGTAAATTGTGCATAAGAAATACCCATTATTATTTGATATTTACTATAAAGTCCGGAACTTACCCCGTTAATATAGCGATGCGTATCTTAACATCACCATGTATAAACTTTTGTTTATTATTTGTATAAAAACCCATGTCTTGTCAAGTTTTGCCGCCGTGCGTAACATGGGCAGCAACTGAAAACGAGGAGTCATTCACTCCAAACATAAATATTCGATTTTCAGATTAACTAAGTTTTTTTAACCAAAGAGGTAAAAACATGGCTAAGACTTATAACGCCGGTGTTAAAGAATACCGCGAAACTTATTGGATGCCAGATTACGAGCCTAAAGACTCAGATTTTCTAGCATGTTTTAAAGTAGTTCCACAGGAAGGTGTTCCTCGTGAAGAGTGTGCTGCTGCGGTAGCTGCTGAATCTTCAACAGGTACTTGGACAACTGTATGGACTGACTTGTTGACTGACCTTGACTACTACAAAGGTCGCGCTTATAGAATCGAAGACGTTCCAGGTGACGATGCTGCATTCTACGCGTTCATCGCATACCCGCTAGACCTTTTCGAAGAAGGTTCTATCGTATCTGTTATGACTTCTTTGGTTGGTAACGTATTCGGATTCAAGGCTCTACGTACTTGTCGTCTAGAAGATATCCGTTTCCCGCTAGCGTATGTTACTACTTGTGGTGGTCCCCCACACGGTATCCAGCTTGAGCGTGACAAAATGGATAAGTATGGTCGTCCAATGCTAGGTTGTACTATCAAGCCTAAGCTAGGTCTATCTGCTAAGAACTACGGTCGTGCTGTATATGAGTGTCTACGTGGTGGTCTTGACTTCACTAAAGATGATGAAAACGTAACTTCTCAGCCATTCATGCGCTGGAGAGATCGTTTCATGTTCTGTCAAGATGCGATCGAAAAGTCACAAGCAGAAACTGGTGAGCGTAAAGGTCACTACCTAAACGTTACCGCTGCAACTCCTGAAGAGATGTACAAGCGTGCGGAATTCGCTAAAGAAATCGGTACTCCGATCATCATGCACGACTTCCTAACGGGTGGTTTCACAGCTAACACTGGTCTTGCTAACTACTGTCGTGATAACGGTCTTCTACTTCACATTCACCGCGCAATGCACGGTGTAATCGACCGTAACCCAATGCACGGTATCCACTTCCGCGTACTAGCTAAAGCGCTACGTCTATCTGGTGGTGATCACCTTCACTCAGGTACGGTTGTAGGTAAGCTTGAGGGTGACCGTGAAGCAACTCTAGGTTGGATCGACATCATGCGTGAAAGCTTCATCCCTGAAGATCGTTCTCGCGGAATCATGTTCGACCAAGACTTCGGTCACATGCCTGGTGTTATCCCAGTTGCATCTGGTGGTATCCACGTATGGCACATGCCTGCTCTTGTTAACATCTTCGGTGATGACTCTGTACTACAGTTCGGTGGTGGTACGCTAGGTCACCCATGGGGTAACGCTGCTGGTGCATGCGCTAACCGTGTTGCGCTTGAAGCTTGTGTACAAGCTCGTAACGAAGGTATCGAAGTTGAGAAAGAAGGTAAAGCCGTTCTTACTAAAGCAGCTGAGAACAGCCCAGAACTTAAGATCGCAATGGAAACTTGGAAAGAAATCAAGTTCGAATTCGATACTGTTGACAAGCTAGACGTAGCTCACAAGTAATTAGAGATTTAGGAGAAATATTATGAGTAATGTACAAGATTATCCATCTCGTATGTCTGATCCGTTGTCACGTAAGGCTGAGACTTTCTCATACCTTCCTAAGATGACTGATGAGCAGGTAAAAGCTCAGGTTCAATACATCATCGATCAAGGCTGGAACCCAGCTGTTGAGCACGTTGAGCCAGAAAACGCTTTTGACTACTACTGGTACATGTGGAAACTTCCAATGTTCGGTGAAACTTCTGCAGACGTCGTTCTTGAAGAAGTTAACAACTGTATCGCAGCTAACCCAAACAACCACGTTCGTTTGATTGGTTACGATAACTTTGCACAGTCTCAAGGTGCAAACATGCTAATCAAGCGTGGTGATGTTTAATCACTAACGTCTAGTTAGCTAAGTGGCTACACCACCCAAAATTGGTGTAGCCCAACCCAATTTGTAGAGGTGATGTCGGAATCGACCGATACGCATCTCAACCTCCTTTATTAACCTGGCTCTTACCTCCCAGGTTAATAAGACCGCCAGCTAGCCCCGAAACACCTAGCTGGCATTTCTATCTTTAGACTTGTTCATTTCAGGCAAGTGAACAACTCTAAAAGTTTGAAATTTTGAATGGACTTATCTAGGAGAAACCATCATGTCAGAAATCAATGCAGTAGACCCAACCCAATACATGATTAAAGAAGAGCCTTACTACGAGCCGGTAGCGGACGAAGTTGAGCTTTTTGAATCCGGTTACGCTTCACGTATGCCGATCATGCTTAAAGGTCCGACAGGCTGTGGTAAGTCACGTTTTGTTGAATATATGGCCCACAAACTAGGCAAGCCATTGATTACTGTTGCTTGTAACGAAGACATGACCGCTTCTGATTTGGTCGGACGTTACCTGATCGATATCAACGGTACTAAATGGCAGGATGGTCCTTTGACCGTTGCTGCTCGTATCGGTGCAATTTGTTATCTGGATGAGGTGGTTGAAGCACGTCAAGATACCACTATCGTTATTCACCCGTTGACCGACCACCGTCGTGTTCTTCCTTTGGATAAAAAAGGTGAATTGGTTGAAGCTCACCCTGATTTCCAGCTGGTTATCTCTTACAACCCAGGCTATCAGTCAATGATGAAAGATCTTAAGCAATCAACTAAGCAGCGTTTCGGTGGTTTCAAATTCGACTACCCTGAAGCCAAAGTTGAAGCGGAAATTGTTTCTAAAGAAGCCGGTATCGACAAAGATATCGCTGAAAAACTGGTTCAGATCGCACAACGTTCACGTAACCTGAAAGGTCACGGTTTGGATGAAGGTATCTCGACTCGTCTAATGGTTTACGCTGGTCAGCTAATTGCAAAAGGCGTTGATCCTAAGAAAGCTTGTACGATGGCATTGATCACTCCACTAACGGACGATGACGATATCCTGGATACACTACTAACCACTGTAGATACATTTTTTGAATAAGAAATAAATAAGCCTAGGACTCGTAACTTAGGCAATTCATATAAAAAATGTATTAGGTGATTGTTATGGAATTTAATCAAGAAGAAGTAAAAGCGTCCTTGATTGAGAGCATTCCTCAGTTGGAGGAGATGCTCGATGCGCTGATTCAAGAAGCTTCTCACTGCATGAGTGAGCAGACGCGCCAGACTTGGCTGCAGAACGCTCAAGGTATTGCCTACCTGGGTAAAGGTCAAAATGTAGTCATTAGCTATCTTGAAGCGGTGCCTCAAGTTATCGCTAAAATCGAAGATGAGATTCTAGATGACATTCTGGAAACCATCATGAAATGCTCTTCGGTAATGTCCGGTGACCTAGTCGCGTTAATCCTAGACTCGCTACCGCTGGTTGCCGACCGTACCCGTGACATTGACCTGCTTAGACAGTATTTAGCTCTGGTTTATCAAATCGCTTCCAAGACCCCACGTGGTGTACGCCCGATGATGGGCGTCATGGAAGAGCTGATGTCCAAGCTGACGGTTTCAGGTCTGCGTCGCTGGGCGCAATGGGGAGCACAAGCACACGCTCGAAACTTTGGTGCACAAATTAAATATTTCGGTTTGGAATCGGAAGATTCAAAATCGGTTATGCAGCAACAACGCCGTGGCTCGTTGTTTATCGACTATCATCGTCCGATCAACTTCTACCTACGTGCGTTCTGGGCTCGTGATTTCTTTATCCGTCCGGCTGCGGCTGATTTCGATGATTTCAAACCTTATTTTGAAAAGCTGGCGATCCATCTACCGGATGCGGTTGACGATCTTGGCGAAATCAAAGGGGGTGAGCTGTATCGTGCCATGGCGGCTCACTTGGCTTCACATATCGCTTACACCAAGCAAGCGATTTCAATGGAGCAGTTGAATCCGCAGCAGATGTTCTTTATCGAACTGATTGAAGATGCACGTGTCGAATACAATGCGATTCAAGATTTCCCAGGATTGAAAAACCTGTGGAGTAAGGTAATTGAGGCCACTGCCGAGCAGCAGCATCTGGATCCTAAATCGACGGCTTACCGCTTAGAGCAGCTGGCTTTGAAACTGATGGATAAAAACCATGAGTTTGACGATGAGAATCTGAACGTTGTCGTTGACAAGTTCTACGAAGGGATCGAAGAGAATAAAGACAATGAAATGTTCTCATGGAAAATCGGAATTCTGTTGTTTAACGCTTTGAACCAGGCTTCAACTAAGTGGGAGTCATTGACCGAGATCAGCAAACTGCGCTTCGGTTACCGTGATGACAACCGTCTGATCTGGGATTCCGACGAATGGGCGGATATGGAAGATGGCGCCTCTCACGGATTTACCGAAACCGTTCGTAAATACGTTTCAGTCATGGAAATGATCAATGAGATTGATTCCGAGCTGGTAGATGTTGACCACGATGAGATCTGGGTACTTGGCAGCGAGTTAATGCCTTATGAAGATAACGGTATCTCATGGAATGAAATGGAAGGTGTTGAACCGATTTCTGATCCATTCCACTACCATGAATGGGACTATCGTGTGCAACTGCACCGTCCGAGCTGGGTAACTTTGTACGAACACCGTGCGAAAAAAGGTGATCCGCAAATTTATGAGCGTATTCTTGACGAACATAAAGGGATTGCCCACCGCATCAAGCAGATCGTAGATAAGTTACAGGCCGTTGGTCTACAACGTATCCGCCGCCTAGAAGACGGAGACGAGCTAGATTTAAATGCGTGTGTTGAAGCGATTACCGCGATTCGCATGAAACAGGAACCGGATCCGCGTATCACGATGCGTAACGTGATTCGTTCCCGTGAAGTTTCGGTAGTGGTACTACTTGATTTATCCGAATCAACCAACGAAGTGGTAGCGGATTCGGACAAAACGATTTTGGAAGTTACCCAAGAAGCGGCGATCTTGATTTCGCATGCGATTAACGGGATTGGTGACCAGTTTGCCGTACACGGCTTCTCCTCCGATGGCCGTCACGACGTTCAGTATGTACGTTTCAAACAGTTCGACGAACCGTTTGATTCGGATGTTCATGCACGTCTAGCCGGTATGAAAGGTGGATTATCAACTCGAATGGGCGCGGCAATGCGCCATGCTGGACATTATCTGGAACAACAGAACAGTAAACAAAAACTGTTGCTGGTAGTAACAGATGGTGAACCGGCCGATATCGACGAGAAAGATGGTCAGTATCTGAAACAAGATGCGAAAAAAGCAGTTGAAGAGTTACAAACCAAAGGGGTTTACTCATACTGCCTGACTATTGACCAATTCGCAGACAAATATGTTCAAAACATCTTTGGACAAAACCGTTATGCGATTGTCGATGACGTATTGAAACTTCCTGAGAAGTTACCGCAACTGTTTGCTAACTTGACGACCTAAACAAACCGTCGTCATCAGCAAAAGCTTAAAACCTTAGTCGCGGTCATCCCGGCTAAGGTTTTTTATTATTTGTCTGTTAGAATGCAAGACATAATTAAATGAGGTAAGGATTCTTAAATGAATGCACAACAATTTATCGACTCTCTAAATGAGCTAGACGACTCAGATTTTCAGGCCATTTTAGACGGCCAAGCCTTAATTGTCTTTCAAGACAGTTCGCTGACGATTGGTCGTACCGATGTGGCTTACGTTATTTTCGAACTCGGGGATGAAAGCTTTGACACGACTGATGCCTTAAAAGCCTCTTTGATTGAGCGTGCTGAAGACTTGATCACTGAGTATTATCAATACAACCCGCTGAGCAAAGAGTATTTCAATAAAGAATTAACCAAGATGATGCAAGAGCTGGGCTGGGATGCTTTCCTTGCCATGCCTGGACAAGAAGCAAAATATAAACTATTTGTAGACGGTTCAACCTTGCATGCAGAAGATGAATCCAGCCCAAGATACAAATACGGTTCTCATCAGGTTCTGGATGAAAAAATGCCGGCTACGGCTATTCAGAACAAGGCGAAAAACTGGATCCAGTCCGGTGCCGCCTACGAGAATTACATCAGCACCAATGTCTGTCGCTGGAGTTCCTGGGAAGAGTAAACTTAAAGCAGATTTATTCACCAATAAAAAAGGGCTCGTCTTGGTGCCCTTTTTTTATTTAGCTAGCTTACAACCATCTTCTTTATCAGAAATCAGCCCATTCATCTTCCGGGTCAGGAGCCCGTTCAATATGAGGCGATTTGATCGGCTCTTTTACAGCGGCCGTTTCTTCTTTTTTCGCTTCTACTTCAGTCGGCTTAGTGACCTTAGCTGATGACATAGGCGTTGGCTTAACGTCAGTCTTTGCTACAGAACTAGATGGTGAATGGTGAATTCTCGCCCCGCCGGTATTGAAGAAATTCATTTCGTCGCGCAAAAGATTAGACTGCTCGTTCATACTCGCTGCCGCAGCCGACGTTTCTTCAACTAGAGCGGCATTCTGCTGTGTGACCTCATCGATCTGGCTAATTGCCTGATGCACTTGACTGACACCGGTTGCCTGCTCACCTGAAGCCTCGGCAATATGAGCGATCATTTGCGTGACCGTATCGATCGAGGCATTGATCTCCGAAAGCATTTCACCAGACTGCCCGGCTAAGCTAGTCCCGTCGTCGATACGAGTCACACTTTCTTCAATCAACGTTTTGATATCTTTCGCCGCTTCCGCCGATTTTTGCGCCAGCGCTCGAACCTCTCCGGCAACAACCGCAAAACCACGGCCGTGCTCTCCGGCTCTAGCCGCTTCAACGGCCGCGTTCAGTGCCAATAGGTTAGTCTGGAAAGCAATACCGTCAATCAAGGTAACAATATCGGCAATCTTATGGCTAGATTCCTGAATTGCATCCATTGCCTCAATGGTTTTAGACATGACCGACACACCGGTATTGGCTTTTTCTTTCACATCAACGGCGACCTGACTTGCTTCTCTGGCATTATCCGTATTTCCCTGAACGGCGGAATTCATTTCATCCATTGTGGCTGAGGTTTGCTCCAAGGCGGCGGCCTGTTCCTGTACTCGCTGACTGAGATCCATCGCCCCTTTGGTCACTTCATCTGACGCGGTACTGACTACATTGGTGGCCTCGTGCGCTTTGCTGACCACTTCTGCTAGCCGAACTGCGCTTGTATTAACCGCTTGTTTCAGTGTATCCAGCTGTCCATGATATTCTGCCGTAATGGTCTGTGTCAGATCACCTTGTGACTGAGCCACCACAATGCGGGTAATATCCTGCATAGCCGATTCAATTGCATCCATTGAGTTATTAACGCCTTCTTTAAGCTTTAATAACTCGCCATGCGCTTCAACCGTCACGCGTCTATCAAAGTCACCGTTTTCCATGCTGTGCATGATATTGATAATATCACTGATGGTCAGATTCAATGTGTCCAGCGTCTGACGGGTGTTTTCAACCATTGTCAAAAACTCTCCTTCAACGGCCGCATCAATGGATACATTGAACTCACCATTACTCATTTCCTGCATAACGTGACTTAATTGCGTCATGGTTGCACTGATAGAGTCGGCCGAACCGTTAATGCCCTCTTTTAAGGTATTCAAATCACCGACCAGCTCGGCGTCAATACGTTTCGAGAAATCACCTTTGGCGATAGCCACAATAACTGAATTGGCTTCAGTAATTGCTTTCTGTGTATCTTCCAGTAAACGGTTAATTGCACGCCCCATATCACCCACTTCATCTTGTCTCGATTCATCCGACCTGACAGAAAAGTCCCCGCTTTCGCTTATTTGACGCATCACATCTTGGACACTTCTCAGGCCATTGGCAATATTACGCGGCAGATAGATAGCAATAAAAATTGAAATCAAGGCAACAATCGCCGATGCGATTGTCATAATCAAAATAACACTTTCGTTATTTTCTTGAACATGAGGTCCGATCCGATCTTGATCAGACTTTAACGACTGCTTGATATCTTCGGCTAATTTAGCAACCTGAGGTCCAATGACATTCAGCTTTTCATTAATGACTTTATTGCGTTCATTTACCGTTCTATACAGTTTTTCGACATTCTCTTTATAGCTGACAATCTTATCTGTTACTTCTTCCAATAATGATGTATGAATCTCCGAGCTGATTTGCGATTTAATGATCCACAATTGGCTATTTAAGTTATCAAACTCTTTCAGGACACGCTGCATAGACTCTGTACGGTTGCTTTCCATAAATTTAACCGTATATAGCCGTGCCAGTAACAAGGTTCTGATCGTCTCGCCTGTTTTATTACCCATATCCAGGTCACCTGCTTGTACCTGTTCACGCATGATTTGGGTTAAATCTTTCTCCATTACAGGCCCAATGACGTTTAGATTATTATGAATAATGTCATTTCTAACTTTCATTTTCTCCTGCACGATAAGAAAGTTTTCTTCATACTCCTTAAGCATACTGGTTACCGAAGTAATCATGCCTAACTCTTCTTTATCGGTAATCAATTTTTTTGCATCATCAATAAACCCCATGGTCTTTTGATAATAGTTGTTAAATTCATCAACTTCTTTTTGCACCGGGGTATTGAGATAATCTTTCACATTCATCCGAACCATCAACATATTTGACTGAATGCTGGTCGATACAAGCGATGCTCTTGCCATTTGGCGGTAGTCTTTGAATCCGTTCGCAGAATTGTTAATTTGATAGACGCTGAATCCGGCAGCGACAATAATTAAGAACGTGATCAGAGCAAAACTCGCCACTAATTTTGAGTTAATAGTTTTAAACATAACCAAACCTTTGCTTCACAAGCCGAAGATGACTCCTAGTAATTTATTTATTATTTTTATAAGCATAATACAAGCCAATACACTAATTTATCCTGCAAATATATTTTTGATTTGCCAGCCCGGATTCTCTGAATTTCAGACATAAAAAAAACCCGCTCTTGGTAAAACCAAGAGCGGGTTTTCTAGCTCTGATAAAACGGTAAATTAGTTTACAGTTTGATCTAGAGAACCTGAAGCGTAACGAGCTTGCATCTCTTCAAGACCAAGAGACTTGATCTTAGAAGCGTGACCAGCACAACCAAATGCTTCGAAACGTGCTTTACAGATTTCCATCATCGCATTTTCAGCCGCGTTGTAGAACTTACGTGGATCGAAGTTAGCTGGATTGTCGTGTAGGTGCTTACGGATCGCACCAGTAGATGCCATACGTAGGTCAGTATCGATGTTTACTTTACGAACACCGTATTTGATACCTTCAACGATTGCTTCAACAGGCACACCGTAAGTAGAACCCATGTCACCACCGTAGTTATTGATGATTTCCAACCACTCTTCCGGTACAGAAGAAGAACCGTGCATGACGATGTGAGTATCAGGGATACGAGCGTGGATCTTAGCGATCTGGTCGATTTTTAGAACATCATCAGAAGGCTTAGAAGTGAACTTGTAAGCACCGTGAGAAGTACCAACAGCAACCGCTAACGCATCTACGTTAGTATCTTTAACGAACTGAGCAGCTTCTTCAGGATCAGTTAGAAGCTGAGAGTGATCTAGCTCTTCATCAGAACCGTGACCATCTTCTTCACCCATCTTACCAGTCTCAAGAGAACCTAGGCAACCTAGCTCACCTTCAACAGAAACACCACCAGCGTGAGCGATCTTAACAACTTCCGCAGTGATTCCAGCGTTGTACTCATAAGAAGCAGGAGTCTTCATATCAGCTTCTAGAGAACCATCCATCATGACAGATGTGAAACCAGACTGGATAGCGCGTAGACAAACACCTACATCAGAACCGTGGTCTTGATGCATAACAACAGGGATATGTGGATACATTTCAACAGCAGCCGCGACCATGTGACGAAGCATTGGCTCACCAGCATACTTACGAGCACCAGCAGACCCCTGAAGGATAACCGGAGAATCACAAGCGTCCGCAGCACGCATGATTGCACGTACCTGTTCCATGTTGTTTACGTTAAACGCAGGCATACCAAAACTGTTTTCTGCTGCGTAGTCCATTAATTCACGAAGTGTAATCATCGCCATGTGCGAGACTCCTCTATTGTTTTCAAAAAATTAAAAAGTTATCCGATTCATTTTAACAAGCTTTTACCAGCTCGTAAAATATTAAGGATAAGCCCACCTTGCTCTTGCCAAGGCTGGGAATTATCCAAAATCGACAATTATGGAAGCTTAACAATTTCCATTTTGTTTGTTCCACCCATGGCGCCTTGTACAGCACCGCGAGTGATAATAATTAGGTCGCCCGATTTAGCAATACCAAACTCTTTGATTCGATCCATGATCATCTCTTTGACCTGATCATCATTCAAACCGTCATAACTGACCGATGTCGGGTAGACACCACGGAACAAAGTAACCTTTCGGCGAGTTTCCAAGTGTGGAGTCATGGCAATGATCGGCATTCCAGAACTGATACGAGACATCAACAAAGTAGTATTACCTGACTCTGTCAGCGCTGCAATACATTTCACACCAAAGTGGTTTGCCGAATACATAGTGGCCATCGCTACCGTTTCATCAACCGCCGTAAACGACTCGTCAATACGGTGAGTTGATTCACGTGAAGTACGCGACTTTTCTGCTTCATGACAGATGTTACCCATGGTCTGAATGACCAAGCTTGGTGAACGACCGGTTGCTGTCTCACCAGACAACATTACCGCGTCGGTTCCATCCATAACTGCGTTAGCAACGTCAAACACTTCAGCACGTGTCGGAATGGCATTCTCAATCATAGTTTCCATCATCTGAGTTGCAGTAATGGTCACTCGGTTTAGCTGACGGGAACGCTTGATCATTTTCTTCTGTAGAGCAGGAAGCTGCGCATCACCCACTTCAACACCCAAGTCACCGCGAGCAATCATAATAACGTCAGATGCAAGAATGATTGAATCCAAAGTCGCATCATCAGCCACAGCTTCGGCACGTTCAACTTTAGAAACGATTGAGCAGTTCAAACCGGCTTTTTGAGCCAAAGAACGGCAATATTCAACGTCTTCGGCAGAACGCGGGAAAGAAAGAGCAAGATAATCCGCACCGATTTCGGCAGCAGTCAAAATATCTTCTTTATCTTTATCGGTCAGAGCGGCAGCAGATAAACCGCCACCCAACAGGTTGATCCCTTTATTGTTTGAAAGCGTACCACCTACAACCGTAGTCGTATTCACTCGCTCACCATCAACATTGTCCACTTCAAAGACTAGACGACCGTCATCAAGCAGCAGCTTATCGCCCGGCTTAACATCGTACGGCAGATTTTTATAAGTCAGACCCACTTCATGTTGATTACCGCAATTTGAATCAACGTTATTATCGAATGCAAATTTATCACCGGCATTCAAAAACACCTTATCATCAACAAAACGCGCAATACGAATTTTAGGTCCCTGTAAGTCAACCAAAACACCTACTTGTCGGTCATGTTTTTCGGCCATCTCACGGACCGCTTTTGCACGCTCAATATGCTCTTCCGGAAGACCGTGAGACATATTAATACGAACTACGTCCACGCCGGCCTTGATCACTTTTTCCAACTCACCTTCACGGTCAGTCGCAGGCCCTAGTGTTGCAACAATTTTTGTTCTTCTTAAACTCATTGGCATTTTTGTAAATTACCTCATACATCAATTAATTTTGGAGCTTGTCAATGTCCAAAAAGATGTCTCGCAAAATAAACTCAAACCCGATCGAACAGCCTACGCTTCTTTTTAGGCTGTGGTGTCATGTGTTTACTTACCGAGGCACCCTCTTAATGAAACAAATTAACAAACTTAGATGACAATCAAATTAAAGAGGCCTGCCCTCAGGCCTCTTCAGTTTCCCGAGTCAACATACAACTCGGATCAGCTAATTACTTAGCTGCGTTTTCCAACATCTCTACTGCAGGAAGTTTTTTACCTTCTAGGAATTCCAAGAAAGCACCTCCACCAGTTGAAATGTAAGATACTTTATCTGCGATATCGTACTTGTCGATAGCCGCTAGCGTATCACCACCACCTGCGATAGAGAACGCAGAAGATTCAGCGATAGCCATAGATACAGCTTTAGTACCTTCACCGAACTGATCAAATTCGAAAACACCTACTGGACCATTCCATACAACAGTACCTGCGTTTTTAATAATTTCAGCTAGTTCAGCTGCAGAATCAGGACCGATATCGAAGATCATGTCATCATCAGCTGTTTCAGAAACGTTTTTAGTTTCAGCAGCAGCAGACTCAGAGAATTCTTTACCAGTAACAACATCAGAAGCTAGAGGGATAGCCGCACCACGTGCTTCCATGATTTCGTTTAGTTTCTTACAAGTAGGAACTAGGTCAGTTTCAGATAGTGACTTACCTACGTTATAGCCAGCAGCTTCAATGAACGTGTTAGCAATACCACCACCAACAACTAGCTGATCAACTTTCTCAGATAGAGATTCAAGAACAGTTAGCTTAGTAGAAACTTTAGAACCACCAACGATAGCAACCATTGGACGAGCAGGGTTGTTTAGAGCTTTACCTAGAGCGTCTAGCTCTGCTGCAAGTAGAGGACCCGCACAAGCTGTATCAGCAAATGCACCTGCACCGTGTGTAGAAGCTTGCGCACGGTGAGCCGTACCGAAAGCATCCATTACATAGACATCACAAAGTGCTGCATACTTTTTAGATAGATCTTCTGCGTTTTTCTTTTCACCAACGTTGAAACGAACGTTTTCTAGAAGAACGATTTCACCATCTGCTACTTCAACACCACCATCTAGGTAGTCTTTAACTAGACGAACTTCTTTACCTAGCTTTGCAGATAAATCTGCAGCAACAGGTGCTAGAGAGAACTCTTCTGCATATTCACCTTCAGTTGGACGACCAAGGTGAGACATTAACATTACCTTAGCACCAGCATCCGCAGCCATTTTGATGGTTGGCAATGAAGCACGGATACGAGCATCAGAAGTTACTTTACCGTCTTTAACTGGAACGTTTAGGTCTTCACGAATCAGAACGCGCTTACCAGCTAAATCTAGATCAGACATCTTAATAACAGACATATTGAGTCCTCAAGTTTAAGGCTTTATTCGTCGTGGAATAAAGCATTGGATTAAATAATTAAAAATTAAACTTACTTTTTTATACTCAACAAGAATACAAACAAGAAAGTTTAATTTGAGGATTTTAAATAACCCTCAAATTAGTAGCAATAATTTTGTTTGTGCGCTCAGTAGGCGTGCCAGTTCGAGGAGAGGCGAGGGCGTGTACAACTAGTACACAACCGAGCCTCGACAAAGAAGTGGTGCACCTAATGAGATGCACAAATAAATTATTTACCTACGTGTTGAACAACACGCATCATGTTACAAGTGTAACCGTACTCGTTATCGTACCAAGCAACCACTTTAACGAAAGTAGGATCTAGAGCGATACCTGCTTTAGCGTCGAAGATTGATGGGTGAGAATCACCACGGAAGTCAGTAGAAACGTTAGCTTCTTCAGTGTAACCAAGAACACCAGCCATTTCGCCTTCAGAAGCAGCTTTCATCGCTGCACAGATGTCATCGTATGAAGTTTCTTTTTCTAGCTCAACCGTTAGATCAACAACAGAAACGTCAGAAGTAGGTACACGGAAAGCCATACCAGTTAGTTTACCGTTAAGAGCAGGAAGTACTTTACCTACTGCTTTAGCCGCACCAGTTGAAGATGGGATGATATTTTCAAGAATACCACGACCACCACGCCAGTCTTTCATAGAAGGACCATCAACAGTTTTCTGAGTTGCAGTTGCTGCGTGAACAGTTGTCATAAGACCACGCTTGATACCGAAGTTATCGTTAAGAACTTTAGCTACTGGCGCAAGACCGTTAGTAGTACAAGAAGCTGCAGAAACGATCGCTTGACCAGCGTATTCTTCGTGGTTAACACCATAAACGAACATTGGAGTGTGATCCTTAGAAGGAGCAGACTGAACAACTTTCTTAGCACCTGCTTCAATGTGAGCTTGGCAAGACTCTTCAGTTAGGAAGAAACCAGTACATTCGATAACTAGGTCAGCGCCTACATCAGACCAAGCTAGGTCAGCTGGGTTACGCTCAGCAGTGATACGGATAGTCTTACCGTTAACGATCAGGTTACCACCTTCAACTTCAACAGTACCGTCGAAACGACCGTGAACTGAGTCATACTTAAGCATGTATGCTAGGTATTCAGGATCTAGTAGATCGTTGATTGCTACTACTTCGATATCTTGGAAATCTTTAGCAGCTGCACGGAAAGCCATACGACCGATACGGCCGAAACCGTTAATACCAACTTTAATTGTCATAGTGTTTACTCCAATTAATGTCGACCCCTACAAACGAGATCGACTTTTACAATAATAAAACTTAAAAAATATGTGTGCCGGAGCTGCAATAGCAATAGCTCAGGCATTCAACAATTACTTACCAAGAACTTTGTTTGCTGTCGCAACAACATTCTCAACAGTGAATCCGAACTCTTTGAATAGTTCGCCAGCAGGAGCTGATTCACCGAATGAAGACATACAAACCGTTCCACCGTCTAGACCGATGTACTTGTACCAGCCGTCAGCAACACCCGCTTCGATTGCAACACGCTTAACACCAGGAATAAGAACAGAATCTTTATAAGCTTGATCTTGCTCATCGTAAGCATCTGTACATGGCATAGAAACAACACGTACGTTTGCATCCATTGCTTCAGCCGCTTCAACCGCTAGACCTACTTCAGAACCAGTCGCGATGAAGATGATGTCAGGCGTACCTTCACAATCTTTCAGTACATAACCACCTTTTTCGATGTCTTTAACTTGCTGTGCAGTACGAGGCATCGGCTCAAGTGCTTGACGAGAGAATACCAATGCAGTCGGAGCCTTATCACGCATGATCGCCATTTTCCAAGAAACAGCAGACTCAACCGCATCACAACCACGCCAAGTTTGGAAGTTCGGGATAACACGCATAGTCGCTAGCTGCTCAACCGGCTGGTGAGTCGGACCATCTTCACCCAGACCGATAGAGTCGTGAGTGTAAACATAGATCGTACCGATCTTCATCAATGCTGACATACGTAGTGCGTTACGCATGAATTCCATGAACATGAAGAAAGTTCCACCGAATACTTTGAAACCGCCGTGAAGAACCATACCGTTCATCATGTGAGCCATACCAAATTCGCGAACACCCCAAGACAGGTAGTTACCGTTTGCGTTCTCTTTGTTAACCTTAACCATCTTAGACCAGTTAGTCAGGTTAGAACCAGTCAAGTCAGCAGAACCACCGAACATTTCCGGAAGCATTTCACCCAACTGCTCGATTGCTTTCTGAGAAGCTTGACGAGAAGCTAGTTTAGGCATCTCTTCTTGAGTCTTAGCGATGAATTTATCGAAGTCTACTTCGAAGTTAGCTGGTAGATCACCTGCCATACGACGCTCGAACTCAGCTGCTTCAGCCGGGTAAGCCGCTTTATATGCTGCAAACTTTTCATTCCAAGCCGCTTCATCTGTCGCACCTTGTTCTTTGTGATCCCAACCCGCATAAATATCATCCGGAATTTCGAACGGAGCAGCAGTCCAACCAAGCTCTTTACGAACTAGATCAATCTCATCATCACCTAGAGGCGCACCGTGACAAGAGTAAGTACCACACTTGTTAGGAGAACCGTAACCGATGACCGTCTTAGTACAGATCAGTGTTGGCTTATCAGTTACTTTCTTAGCTTCTTCGATCGCCGCATTGATTGCGTCAGCATCATGACCATCAACATTAGGAATAACGTGCCAGTCATAAGATACGAAACGACCTGGAACACCTTTCTCCATCCAGTCACCGATGTTACCGTCGATAGAGATATCGTTGTCATCCCAAAAAGCGATCAACTTACCTAGACCTAAAGTCCCAGCTAGAGAGCATGATTCATGCGAAAGACCTTCCATCAAACAACCGTCACCCATAAAGGCATAAGTGTAGTGATCAACAATCTCGTGACCTGGTTTGTTGAACTGAGCCGCTAAAGTACGTTCTGCGATGGCCATACCTACCGCATTAGTAATACCCTGACCTAGAGGTCCTGTTGTTGTTTCGATACCTTCCGCATAACCGTACTCTGGGTGACCCGCTGTTTTAGCGTGCAACTGACGGAACTGCTTGATATCGTCCATGCTTAGGTCAAAACCAGAAAGGTGCAATAGAGAATAGATCAGCATTGAACCGTGACCGTTTGACAGTACGAAACGATCGCGATCTACCCAGTTTGCGTTAGTCGGGTTAAATTTCATGTGGCTGTTCCACAGAACTTCAGCGATATCCGCCATACCCATAGGCGCACCAGGGTGACCAGAATTTGCTTTTTGAACTGCATCCATACTTAAAGCACGGATCGCGTTTGCTAGATCTCTACGAGTTGCCATACAACTTCCTCAATAGTTTAAAAAATTCGGTATTTGCAGTGACTTTTACAATAAATTCAAGATGTTAACTAAGATAGAAACATATCAACTTGTGTCCAAAGAATAGAACTGCACGATAAATTTGGACGAATATTCTCTCTTAAAACAACAAAATCATCAAGTTTTCTTATCTATTTATCGTATTTTTTAACACCTTGACGCGATAATTAAAAAAACCTGCCCTCTCAAAAGAGTCGGTTTTAAAACTACGAAATCGTCATTACACCACTTTTTGTCATAAGTGTTTAATCTAAATAGCAAAATCTAACTTAAACACTTAACCGGACTATGAAGTTTTTTTGAAATAGGGCGGATAAAAAGGCACCCGTATCGAAAGGATCGCTATGAAAGCCCATTGCTTTTTTCGCAACAGGCAAACTGGAGCGTCATTACCGTAATCAGGCGCTAACCGTTGCGGATTTTGAAAAGTGTCGTTCTCTAGTACCTTCGTAAATAGAAAGCATCGCCGGCACTACCAACAAGATTAAGAAAGTCGAGAACATCAGACCAAAGGCAATCGCGGTCGCCATCGGAATCAAGAACTGTGCTTGCAACGAAGTTTCAAACAGCAGCGGAGTCAAACCGGCAATCGTCGTTAAAGAGGTCAATAACACGGCTCTAACACGCTGCACCGCAGCCTCTTCCAACGCTTTGTTTACCGAAAGTCCGGACTCTCTAAGATTTTTGTAGAAGCTGACCAGAATAATCGAATCGTTGACCACAATTCCGGAGAGACCGAAAAAGCCGAACAGAGACAAAATTGTCATATCCAACCCCATCCACCAATGACCTAAAATGGCACCGACCAAGCCGAACGGAATTGCCATCATCACCACCAGCGGCCAACCATAAGAACCGAAGATCCAAGCCAAAACGATATAAATCATCGACAAGCCGATCAGCAAACCGATTTTCATATCACCAATGGTTTCCGCCTGACGTTTATTCTGCCCTTCCAGTGAATAATTCAAGCCGTACTTCTGTGCCAGCTCAGGCAAGGTCGTTTGCTGCAACGTAGCCAAAATTAGATTCGCGTTATTCACATTCTTATCCACTTCGCCGAGAACCGTTACCGCCAGCTGACCGTCATTATGGCGCATGGCATCAAAGCCGCGCTGGGTTGTCCAGCTGGCAACTGAGTTTAACGGCAAGCGTTCACCGGTCGGGGAAACCACTTGCATCTTGTTAATAGTCGCCAAGGAAAACTGTTCGGATTTTGGATATTGCACACGCACTTCAACTTCATCCTCACCATCGGTATAAATCTGCACCAAGCGCCCCGAAAAAGCGTCCGACAACTGCTGACCCAGCGACACATAAGTAAAGCCCAGCGCCTTACCTTGCGGCGTCAATTGATAGACCAGCTGATCTCGTCCGTAGGGCAGATCATCGCGAATCCCGCTCACCCCTGAAATATTACCAAGCACTTCCTGCAAATCCAAAGACGCCTGTTTCAACACCTTTGGTTCGGCTCCATAGAGACGAATATCAACATCTCCGCCCGGCGGCCCCATTCTCGGCGATTCAATGGTTAAGGTATCCAAGCCGGGGACTTTGCCGGCTTTTTCTTGCCAAACCCGGATAAACTCGGCATTACGAGTTTCACGATGATCAGGTTCAACAAGCTGGATATTGATACTGCTGTAATTAGATCCGGCATTACCTCCCGCCTTATTGAAGTGCATCACGGCCACTTCAACAATCCCCGGCTCTAGTTCAGCTTCGGTCTCTTGCAAGGCAAGATACATACGTTCAACATAATCCGCCGAAACCGATGCCGGCGTTCCAGCGACAAAACGTGCTTCAGCATTCAACTTGGTCGACTCAGGAGAAGGGAAAAAGACAAACCCCAAACGTCCACCGGCAAGCAGACCGATGACAAAAATCATCATTGCCAGGGTGGTGGCAATGGTAATACCACGATGCTTTAACACCCAGCGAATGACATTGCGGAACTGGTGATGACGAAAATGATCGATATGCCCTTCCAAACGGAAACGCAAGGAGCCTTCCTTAGCCGGTTTGACGCCGTGCAGAGCATGCCTTAAATGACCCGGCAGAATAGTAAAACTTTCCAGTAGAGAAGCGAAAATGACCGCAATAATAACCAGCGGAATCGCGAACAGAATATTCCCCATCTCTCCGCCGATCATCATCAGCGGCAAGAAGGCGGCAACAGTAGTCAATGACGAAGCGGTCACCGGCCCCAGCATGCGATGCGCACCGCCTTCGGCAGCCTGTAGATCCGGTTCTCCCATCTCGTGATGCGCTAATGCATCTTCCCCGACCACGATGGCGTCATCGACAATGATCCCCAAGGCCATAATCAAGCCGAATAGACTGACCATATTGATCGAACCGCCGGCTAGATACATGATCATCAGAGTGGCCATAAAAGAAACCGGAATCCCTACGGCCACCCAAAAAGCAACACGACCATTCATAAAGATATACAGAATCAGGACCACCAGTATCAAACCACCGATACCATTGTTCACCAACAGCATGATACGCTGATTAACCAAAGACCAAGTCTCATCATAGACCACCAGACGCACACCTTGCGGCAACTGCGGTTCAGTTTTCTCCAACCATTGCTGCATGATTTTGGAAGATTCCAGCGTATCGCCGCTTTCCGCCCGCATCAACTGCATCTCAATCGCCGGCGATCCCTCAACCATTAAATAAGGCGTATTCTTTTTGGCTCGGCGATCAATATGCGCAATATCTCCCAAGCGAATATTTTCCGATTGATTCACCACTAACGGCATTTGGCTGAAAGCCATCTCCGAGCGCTTCTGTTCCAAAGCACGCAGATCACGAACGCTGTCATTATCACCAACCGAACCGGCCGGAATATCGCGACTCATACCGGCAAGCTGATTACCTACCGATTCCAGCGTCAAGTTATATTGCTCTAAAGCATCCTGAGAAATTTCAACGGCCATCTCCTCTTCCGGCATACCGGAAAAATTGACTTTATCGATACCGCTATCCAACAACTCCCGTTCAAAACTTCGCACCAAAGGCCTTAATTCATCAAGATTACCGTTATCGGAAATCAATAACACCCGTGCAATCGACTCATAACGTACGACTCTTTCAATAATCGGTTTTTCGATATCCTGCGGCAGATTACGGAGCTCCCCTACTCGCTGATTGATTTGATCGAGCGCCTCGATCATGTCGGTACCTTCTTCAAACTTCAACGAAATGACACTAATTCCAAGTGAAGAGGTGGAGGTCATCTCATCCAGATTATCGAGATTACGCAATACACGCTCAATCGGCTCGGTGACACTGGTTTCGACATCTTCCGCATTTGCTCCCGGCCAGACCACTCTAACTTGAGCGTAATCGAGCTCAAAAGTCGGAAAGAACTGTACATTAAGTTTCAGCAAGGCCACGATACCGGCCAAAATCATCACGATCATCAACAGGTTCGGTGCCACCTTATGGCGGGCAAATAGGCCGATCAAACCGTGAGATTTAAATTTCTGCTCTTTAGGATGAATATCCAAATCGTCTTGATCTGGCGCATTCACGCTAGGTGTCGTCTCTTGGGTCGTCTCAGGCATTACTTCACTTCCTCAAGCACTTTGAGTCCTGTCGCCGCATTCGGTAAATGCGTGATATTGATTTTGGAACCTTCCGGAAAATCACCCTTGATCAGCGCCCAAAGTTTGCCGTTGCGCATTACCTCACCGACCAATGCAACGGTCTGGGCCTGAAGGCGTCCTTCTTCAACCAGATAGAGACGATTATTGCCATAAATAGCGCTGTACGGAATGGCAACGACTTGGTCTTCGGCAATGCCTTTCAGCTTGACTTCCATCAGCTCACCCGGACGTTTATCCGCCAAAGCCGGCGTGATTGCAAAAAATGCATCCAAACCGCTGGTACTCGCTTCACCCGCCAAACGTAACAGAGTTAACTTCTGCTCTCCCTTTGCATCGTGATAATAGGCGTACATGCCGTGATTATCCGCTAACGCCTTTAACACTTGCGGCGTCTCACTGACTGGCAATTTAGCTCTGAGTTCCAAGCTATCCAACGCATAAAACTCAATCATCACCGAACCGGTATTGACTCGTGAGCCGGCACTAACATTCACTTTGGCAATTCGAACATCATAAGGAGCAACCAACTGGCCACGCTGCATATTCAGTTCAGCCTGTTGCAATGCCGCCTTAGCTTTTTCATAACTCGCTTTGGCCTGCGTCAGTTTCAACTGATTCTGTTCGACGGCTAGCTTGGCGCCAACCACGGTATACTCCTGGCGAACCAAGGCTTCATTGGCGGTATCCAATGAAGATTGTGAGGCCAGATTCTTTTTCATCAACTCCTGAGTACGTTTGACCGCGGTCTTTTTCAGTTCCAACACTTGGGTTTCATGAGTCAAACGGTCTTTATTCGCCCGATTCGTCAGCTTTTGTAGACTCAATTGCGCTTTAGCATTTTCATACTCGGCTCTGGCTTGCGCCAAAGGAATTTCCAAATCTGCCTTCTCAATAGCCACCAGCGGTTCGCCCTTGGCAACATCCTGACCTTCTTTAACCCAAACTTGCTCAATCACGCCATTCACCGGAGCCGCCGCACTTACCAAAGCATTAGATTCGACCGTTCCATACAAGGTCTGCACCGGAGCCAGAGTCTCAAATTTGGCCGGCATCGCCTCTACCATCCAAACCTTTTCTGTCACCGCCACTTTTTGCTGTTGTGGCTTGGTCGACTTCATATAAATAAAGACACCTATCGCTAACACAATGATTAGGATAGGGATAAGAAAACGCTTCATTTTTTGCAACATAACTTTACTCTTTATTTACAAAGGCGGTAGACACTCGGTTTAAGTACGCCAATTCTACACCGTAAATCAAAATTATTTAGGCTGGTAACATTTAATATATTGTGAAATTTTATCAATCCGTGCGTTTTCGATAGCCTCAGCGATCTCAGCACCTTGAAAACCTTGCGCAATAATCTCCTGATTATCCACATCCAATGCCGCCTCTAACACCTTGAGCCAAAAGGCTCGCTGTGGATATGGCTGCGATTCAAAACCGGTGCGCCCTTTCGCGTCAGCCTCGCAAGCGATCAGAATCTGTTCAAACCCGGCGCGGCTTTTCAGAGCTCCACAAGATTTCAATACTTTTAGATAAGTCTTTGGCTTTAAATGCGGTTCACCTTCCGAAGTCAGTCCTTTATGAATTAGACCGTGAAACTCGGTTACTTTTTCCGCCTGCTGCTGAATCTTTTTAGGGATTCGGTAACGTTCGCATAACGATTTAACCAGCGGAACTCCGGTAGCTTCGTGACCTTTATGACTCGGCCAGAACTCTTTAGGCGTCAGCCCCTTGCCCAGATCATGAACCAGAGCAGCAAAGCGAACCGATTCGTCATCACTCAATCTGGCGGACGCGTCCAATACCATCATGGTATGAATCCAGACATCGCCTTCCGGATGATATTTTTCAGGCTGGGTGACGCCGTGCAAGCGGTAAAGTTCCGGGAAAAGCAGCTCAAGCGCACCCACTTGATCCAGTACTTCAAAAAACAGACTCGGCTTGCTTGTTTGTAAGGCTTTCGAGACCTCGAGCCAAACACGTTCAGGTGTCAAGGCCTGTAATTCGCCGCTGGCGACCATTTTTTGCATCAAACGCTCGGTTTCCGGTGCCAACCTGAATTCGAACGGTGCCAACTTGGCGGCAAAACGCGCCACACGCAAGACTCGCAAAGGGTCTTCGCTAAAAGCATCGGAGACATGACGCAACATTCGATCTTGCAAGTCTTGGCGACCATGAAACGGATCAATGATCTGCCCCTCTTTATCTTTGGCCATGGCATTGATTGTTAAATCCCGACGAATCAGGTCTTCTTCCAGAGTAACGCTCGGCTCCGAAAAAACTTCAAAGCCGTGATAACCCACGCCCGACTTACGCTCGGTTCTCGCCAGCGCATACTCTTCTTTAGTCTGCGGATGCAGGAATACCGGGAAATCTTTGCCAACCTGCTGGTAATTCTGTGCCAACATCTGTTCCGGCGTAGCACCGACCACCACCCAATCATGATCATAAGCGGTTTCGCCGAGTAACTCGTCTCTTACAGCACCACCCACCAAAAATACCTGCATCGTCTTTCCTAATATCAAAAAATGGTTGCTTTATTCTAGCAATAAAAAAGGCCGTCAATTGACGGCCTTTCTGCACAATTCATCAACGCTATTTCAACAACTCTTTTGCATCTCGTCCCGCTTCCTTACGGAAATAGTTGTAGCGTTCACGCATATCGCTTGGAGTCGCATAAGAAGAAATAGTCCATTCCAGACTACTTGGAACAAAACCGAATTGAGTCGAAAAGTCTGCATCGGTCACTAAATCGCTATTCAGCATAACCAACTGCGACTTGTCCACTGAAGCCACCGGAGCAAAAGCGCCGAGAGTCGCCATGATCTTGGCATTCAATGCACACATACCAAAAACAAAAGCGTCTTTTTGCATCAGTTCAGAAGTCAATTCAGCCAACTCTTTGAAGCTCAGGCGCTCTTCACCCGCCACGTCCAACTTGGTACCGAATGTCTGCGCATCATTAATCGTTCCAACCAAGGCCTTAGCAAAATCCTTAATCCATAAAGGCTGAACCACTACAGAAGACCTAGCCACCGGCAAGACATTCATTCGGTTCAATTGATCGATGAATTTCTGGGTACTCTGATCGCCCGCACCAATCAATAAACTCGCTTTCAAAATGGTTGACTGAGCATTGGCCACGTTGTGCATTAAATTGTCTACTTCACCCAACAACCCCAACCACTCGCTGTGTGGAGCATCATTATTAGCACCGATTTGAGACAGACTTAAAACACGTTTCACGCCTGCCGTTTCAGCTGCCGATTTGATCTTCTGCGTGACATGGGTCAAATCATTCTGCTCGATCACTTCGGTACCGGTCGAGCGGTCGACGGTTAAATTGATCACAATATCCGAACCTTGCACCGACGCATTAAGCTGTTCAGCGTTGTCGAATGAATCCAAGGTAACCAATTTTGCATTAGGAAACAGCATTATCTCGCGATAACGTTCCGGGCGGCGCACCGCGACCTTAACTTCGTAACCCGCTTTAGACAGCTCATTGATAACGGCATTTCCAACAAACCCCGTCCCACCAAATACTGTAACTTGATTTCCTAATAGCATTATTTTTTCCATCTTTAGTGAAAGAGGCATAAGAATAAGGAAATGCTCATGTAAGGTCAAGTATCAAGCCGATGATTTTGATACAATATCGCGCAAAATTTAAATGAGAGAATGAATAATGACAAGCATCCATGTTTCGGCTTACCGAAGCCCTAAAAAAGAAGAACTCTACCTTTTTGTTCCGCAAGAAGACGGTTTGGAAAAGTTGCCTAAAGAACTTCTGGTCATGTTTGGCGAACCTTCACATGTAATCGACTTTGAACTAACGCCGGAAAAGAAACTGGCGCGCGAAGATGCCGCAACCGTTTTGGAAGCACTGCATGCCAAAGGCTATTACATGCAGATGCCGCCGGCAGAACAAGAGAAGTTTTCCGATATGGCACCACCTCCGGAACGTTTGGATAACATCATTTAAACAAGAAAAGATCATCTCACCACAAAATAACCTATTAAATTAGTCAAGTATTTACAAACGTAATTTTGTGACTACAATAGACTTTAACGTTTAACTCATTATTTGTAAGTTTCACTAAAAGGAAATCAAAGATGTCATTTACACTTCCAGATCTACCATATGATTACGATGCTTTAGAAGTTTCTATCGATGCTCGTACCATGGAAATCCACCACACTAAACACCACAACACCTACATCACCAACCTGAACAACGCGATTGCCGACACGGAAATGGCGGACATGTCATTGGAAGAGATGATGGCTAAAGCGGGTACTCTACCACCTGCAGTGCGTAACAACGGTGGTGGTCACTGGAACCACTCTTTCTTCTGGGAAGTGATGACTGGCGACAGCATGGGCGCACCTAAGGGTGATCTAGCGGATGACATCAATGAGACTTTCGGTAGCTTTGAAGCAATGAAAGAACAGTTCAATACTGCTGGTGCGACTCGTTTCGGTTCAGGTTGGGCATGGCTAACGGTTTCAGCGGACGGTAAACTGCAGATCTCTTCTACGCCAAACCAAGACAACCCGCTAATGGATGTTGCCGATACTAAAGGAACTCCGATTCTAGGTTTGGATGTATGGGAACACGCCTACTACCTACGTTACCAAAACCTACGCCCAGCTTATATGCAAGCTTGGTGGGATGTGGTTAACTGGGATAAGGTTTCTGAACTTTACTCAGCCGCAAAATAATTTGAAAACGACTGCGAACATCAACCTCTTTGTTGGACGCAGTTTCAAAAATGCTCATTTACTCAAAGTAAACTACGCTTTTTGAAACCACCTCCGCCTCGACTTTGATGCTCTCGTAACGTTTTCAGAGAAATAAAAAACCTCGCTATGCGAGGTTTTTTTGTATCTTCGATTCAGCCGTTCGGCAGCCGAGTCTAGATTACAGAAATCAGTGGACCATCCTGCTGCTCGGTCAAAAGGCCAATCGGGCTGAGCTCCAAACCAAACGACTTGGTGAGTGCTTCAAACTCCGCCTCACTACCTTCTTCAACCGCCACCAACAAACCGCCGGAAGTCTGCGGATCGCACAAGATATTTTTCTGATGTTCAGAAATCTCGCCGATCCATTGAGCAAAACTTTCATAGTTGCGTTGCGTGCCGCCAGGAGTACAGCCTTGCGCCAAATAAGAATCTATATGCGGCAGCTTGGGCACCGCAGCAAATTCAATCTGCGCACGCACTTGACTGCCCTGACACATTTCCAGTAAATGCCCAAGCAAACCGAAGCCGGTCACATCGGTCATTGCCTTAACACCATCCAGCTTGCCCAGTTCAGCACCGATTTTATTGAGCTCGCACATCGCTTGCGGCGCTAACCTTTTATGCTCTGCCTGAAGTTTTTTCTGTTTTTCCGCCGTGGTCAGAATTCCGATGCCGATCGGCTTAGTCAGATAAAGTCGGCAACCCGCTTGTGCGGTATCATTACGAGTCAGAAATCTATTATCGACAATCCCGGTGACTGCCAAGCCGAAGATCGGTTCCGGCGCATCAATAGAATGCCCGCCTGCAAGAGGAATACCGGCATTTTGGCAAGCCTGGCGCCCGCCATCCACAACTGTCTGAGCAACATCCGCCCCCAGTTTATCAATCGGCCACCCAAGAATGGCAATCGCCATCAAAGGACGTCCGCCCATCGCATAAATATCACTGATCGCATTGGTCGCAGCAATCTGACCAAACTCAAACGGATCATCGACTATCGGCATAAAGAAATCGGTTGTTGAAATCACCGAAGTTCCATTACCCAAATCATACACAGCGGCATCGTCTTTAGACTGGTTACCTACCAACAGATTGGGATCGGGCGCAATCGTCAACTGACTCTTGATAATCTCGTCGAGAATTTGGGGAGCGATTTTACAACCGCAACCGGCACCGTGGCTGTATTCGGTCATACGGATCAAATTGGAGGATTCTTGTAGGTTCTGCATAAAAGGTGATCACCTGATTAATTTTTGAAAGAGTGCTAAGAACATTCAGCCAAGCAAGGCTACCGTTCTGAATTAAACTGAGTATAGCTGACCCTTTCCGGTAACTCAAAACAACAGAATCGTTGATCTGAACCGCCATCCCAACAAGAAAAGAGTGACAAAGGGTGATTTCAACGCTTGTTTGCGGGTTTATTGGTGATTGATTTGCTCAATAAAACACTTATTCCAGACAACTTCATCTCTTCGGCTCCATAGAACTTACTTTCTCGGTGTTTTATCACCGAGCGCAAGAATCTCCGATCGAACCAACTTAGCGATTTGCCCGACAAATGTACTTTCATAACTTAAAGGCTCTAAAGAAAAAATCAAATAGGTATGCCAAGAAGTGCTCAAACCATGCGCGACCGGCATTAACTGATCGCTCTCGCTTTGTACCAGAAGAGGGTCCGGGACATAACCCCAACCTAAACCGTCACTAATTGCATCTCTAACCAACTCAAAACTGCTCAAGGCAATGTGCTCACGTGCAACCTGTTGTAAACTGAACATCTCCTGACCATCACCAAGATAGGTGATTTGCGGCACTTCGCTCAAGTCGTCATTATCGACTGCTCGCATTTGACTCAAAGGATGAGTAGCGGAGATCATCAAACGCATAGCGATTTTATCCACCACCTGCGCATACAATCCCGATTGCTCTTGATCGAAATGTTCCGGCATGCAACAAGCCATGTCAATCTCGCCTTTTCTGACCTGATCCAGTAAAACACCTGCGCTGGCGTAGTTCATTGCCAGCGTCAACCCTGGATATTGATGGCGAATTTCCCGCAAGATACGTCGCCAAAAGGATTCCGGCAAAACATCATCTCTGCCGATACGCAATATGCTCGGCTGTTTGGAATGATCACTAACGGCATTACGCTGAATATTTTCGGCCAAACTGACCAAGCGGATGCTATCGTCCAAGATTTTTTCACCTGCCGGTGACAAACGCATACTGTTTCCGTTGCGGATGAACAGCTCCGTATTCAAGGAGTCTTCCAATGCGACAATCGCCATACTGACCGTAGTTCGGTTACGATCCAACTTGGCGGCAGCTCTGGCGATAGACCCCTCTCTTGCGATTTCAATAAAGTACTGAAAATATTCCAGCTTCATCTGTTTTCCCCACACCCTTGAGTTTAGCGCCATTTTATTTGGCGCTTAGCGATTATAGCAAACCGATAAATTTGGATAAAATTTCTCATATTCAACAGCAAAGGGGAAACAAAAATGCATTGGTTTTTCTTAATACTGGCTGTGCTTGGAGAGGTTTCAGGCACGACCGCAATGAAAATTCTAGTTAGTGGCGGACATCAAATAAGCGGCACACTGGTCGCCATTATCATGATTGGGCTGTCCTACATTTTATTGAGTCAAGCGACCACCAAAATTCCTGTCGCATTAGCCAACGCCTTTTGGGAAGCCTTCGGAATGATTCTCATCGCCGCCATCTCTATTGCCGTCTTAGGCGAACAGATTTCCGCACTGCAAAGTATGGCATTAATACTCGCAATCGCAGGTATTGTCATTACCCATTACGGCCACTACACAGAGGAGAATAAAACAAGATGAATTTATATTTTGGCTATGTTTTCGGTTCGGTTGCCCTCGATATTATCGCCAATATCTTTTTAGAGATGTCGAAAGGTTTTAAATACAAACTATGGGGAGTATTGGCGGTACTGTTCATCATGGCAGCTTTCGTACTACTCGCATTGGCGGTCAGAGGAATTGACCTTTTTGTTGCCTATGCCATTTGGGGAGCCCTATCAATTACCGGCACAGCCATAGCCACTCGTATTTTATTCAAGCACCGGCTTAATTTTATGAGCTGGGTAGGCTTGGCTCTTTTAAGCTTTTCTATTCTGCTAATGAATGCTGCCAGCGTGAAATGATTTTTTACTTTTAATTCCATCCCCACTCTAACAATCACTTAAATGAACACTAACTGAGGAGACGTTCATCATGAGTAATCAAAACACATTTTTCTACAAACTGTTTGTTCTGCTGTTATGTATTTTTTACTTGAAGCCGGTTTATTCCGGAAATCAAATCAATGATTCCGCCGCCTTAAACGGCATTACAGAGGTTAAAGTCGTTTATCTGATCGATTTTCCGCACCCCCAAGTAACGCTCGGCTACCTTAACGACATTGACGCTACCCGGCAAAGTTACATTAAACAAGGAGTTACACCACGGCTGGTATTAGTCTTTCAAGGCGAGACCGTCAAATATCTTAGCCAACAGCCTGACGAAGAACTTCTGTTTGAATATGAAAAGGAGCTCAAAGGAATAGCCGATACCGTTGCCAAATTTAAAGAACTCGGCATCAGAATGGAGATATGTTCCGTGGCTACGGATTATTACAAAGTTGACAACAATCGAGTATTACCCGGCATGACTGTCGTCGGGGATTCGTCCATTTCAATGATTGGCTGGCAATACCAAGGCTACAAAGCAATCTATTGAAAGCAATGATGTTGTTATTCTCGGCATCTCAATCGTGCCGCCAACCCGCTTAAACAAGAGGCAGTAATCCGAATAATCGGATCACTGCCCGAGCCAATCAGTCGATTCGACAAGGCTCTTTCAAAGTAACCGTCATACTCTCGTCTGATGGAATAACCATCGGAAATCCGGCAGCCTGCCAAGCATCCATTCCGCCAACAAGGTTGGTCACGTTAACAAACCCCATTTCAGATAAAACCCGAGTGGCCAGTGCTGCACGCCCGCCGGATTTACACACCACCAACCATGCATCGTTACGACAATCCCTCAGTGCCGGATTCGCTCCTGCATACTCCAAATCCACCGCCGGTTCCAACACACCTCTAGGCACATTAAGCGCGCCTTCAATGGCACCGGACAAATATTCGCCCGGTTCGCGCACGTCCAACACCTTCACACCCTGCTCAACCAAGACACGTCCGTCTTCTTGAGAAACTTCATTGATCACTTCTTTGGCCGCTTCGATATAGTCTGTCAAACTTTTCAACCGTTTTCTCCCTATACTGATTACTTTAAAATAGAACATTACATAAAATTAGAATGCACATTCTAACCCGTTTAAACACAAATATAAGGAAATTCTTATGGTCAGCTTAACCACGCCTGTTTGCGAATTCGACAAAAACGCCATTGACTTCAACCTTCCGGGCGTTGACGGGCAAGACTGGAACCTACAAAAAGCCAAAGGCGAAAACGGGCTTTTAGTGATGTTTATCTGCAACCACTGCCCGTACGTCAAAGCCATTCATAAAAGATTGGTTGAAGATACCCGCACTTTACGTGATGAATTCGGTATCAACAGCATTGCGATTATGTCCAATGATCCAAATGAATACGCAGATACCCTAGAGGTATAAATCCAACATTACCACTTGTTGTTATAAATTGTTGACATGATTTATAGTATCCATACTCCAAGGAATTATAAATATCATGGCTGTCCTAGAACTCAGAACACATATCCCATTAAGATATTCCCCTCATTCATCTAAAGCAGATGAATATGGATTCATCCCAATCAAATCATTAAAACCAATAAAAAAATTTCCTTACATTTATACGTCAAATGGTACTCCTTGGCATGAAGCCAATCGCTATGCGTTATCCCTGTTTTATGATGCCCAGAAAGATTACAAAACTGTTCTTTCGTCCATGAAACACCTCACCGCCTATGCCCACTGGTTAGAAGAGAATAAACTGCACTGGTTACATTTTCCAAAAAGAAAAAGAGACAGATGCCTAGTTAAATTCAGAGGATATTTAATTGACTCTAGAAATGAGGGGATTCTTGCTGCATCTACTAGCTCTAGTCGAATGAATTCAATTATTCGCTTTTATCGCTGGGCACAAACAGAGGGCTATGTTGATATAAAGCAACTTTGGGAAAATAAAGATAAAACCATTTACTTTTTTGACCAACTAGGCTTCTCAAGAACTTTTACAGTTAACTCTACCGACCTATCGATCCCAAATAGAAGCCCTACTTCAAAACTGGAAGATGGTCTTATACCTCTAGCGGAAAATCAGATTAAAAGGCTATTGCAACATTTAAGCCAAAAGAAAAACCCTCAACTATACTTAATACACCTAATCGGTTTTTTTACTGGCTGCCGGTTCGAAACGATTACAACCTTGACCATTGAATCATTAGAGAACGCCTATTCAGACCCTCAAAACCCGCACCAATTGATAGTCAATGTCGGTCCTCCCACTCAGATTCAGACAAAATATGATGTGAGTGGGGTCATTATGTTTCCTGAGTTTCTAATTCAAAAACTAATAAATTATTACCACTCTCCTATTGGTTTGATTCGTCGCTCTAAAGCCAAACCTGAACATAAAGGCATAGTCCTGTTGACAAAGCATGGCTCTCCCTATGTAACAACTTCATTCTCACAATTAATCACAGCACTTAAGAATGAATTGGATGATAAAGGCTATTCTGAGTTTAAACGATACAAGTTTCATCAGACCAGAGCGACCTTTGGAACAATGCTGATGAAATCACTTTTAGAAAGAGAAGACATTTCAGTCGCTAATGCAATTGAGTTTGTTAAAGACGCCATGCTTCACAAGCATGAAAGCACAACTTGGAAGTATGTAAAATTCATTGAAAAAGAGCCCATTAAAGAAGCTTTCCAGCTACTCATGTGGAATATGTTTACGGGTAATTTAGAAAACCCTGAACAAAAAATAAATGAACTAGCAGGCTTCACTAATGCCTAATTTGCAAATTAACCATAAAAAAATCGATACATCATCAAATCGATATGACTTGAGTCGATTTGCCCATTATGGAGGAGCTAGAGTTGAAGCTAGAGCTTTTAAAAATCAGTTTAATCAAGGAAAAGTTGGTGAATTAATTGAACACCGAATTCCATGGTTAGTAGAAATAAAGCATTATTTTGAAGATTATCTTGAGTCTGGTAAATCCTTAAAAACATGTCAAAGCGGTATAAATGTTCTAATTCATTTTTTTAGGTTATGTGATGAAAAAGAGCTTCAACTTAAATCATCCGATGACATAAAGAATGCTTTTTTTGTATATGCCGAATCACAACTTCAAAGAGCACAATTAAAAATAATTAAAAAAGAATCTGCTTATGACCTGACTCTTTCACTAGCTAGAATTCTCACTTCTATTACACAAGATGCTGAAATCACAATAGAAAATACTCGACTACAACGCCCCTCAAAAAGAAAAAAGGCTTTAAGCCATGAAGATGATAAACAAAACCTCAATGAGACCTTTAAGTTTGGAAATATATTATTTGACCTCTGTAAAGGTATCACATCTGAGAAAATCGTTGGCAGGCTACCACTTAGAATCAAAATAAGAAATGAGCATATTGAGGAAGGTGAAATTGAATTGTGGGGATGCTTACATTCGAACTCAAAATACAATCAATTATTCAAGGATGACTTTGACAAAAAATTACCTCGAAAAGACTTTTATCAAAAATACTCATTTTTAGGCAATGGTAATAATTTCTCTTTGGGCCATTACTACAAGCTCTATCTGTCCCTGTATAAATGTCGGGAACCTAATACTGATCTAACCAGAGCAAAAAGAACCAGTATATTTAATTACAGAGTACTTGCCGAATATCATCTTTTTGTCGCTATGACAAAAGTTAACCCTAGCGTCGCGGCTCAACTTAAACGTGAAAAGTTCGATTACAAGCCTTTAGGTGAAAAATATCAAATTCGCCAATGGAAGAATCGTAAAGGAGGTCAAATTGAATTTGAAATTCCCAAGCCATACAGAAAAATGTTTGAAGATTATCTAGAATTTAGAGATAAGTTTGTAGGAAAACACGGATGGCTGTTTCCAACTTACCAATCTTCTGGAACATCCTTTTCAAACAAGCTGTCAAACATTAACTTTAAAAAAATCTTTACAGAATATGGCTTGCCTTGGATTCCAGCTAAAAACTTAAGGAAAACGGGACTAAATCTACTATTACGGTTAACTGAGGACGAATCCTTAGCCGCAGAAGTAGGTTCACATTCCAGAAAAACCTTTAAAGAACATTATGAGCATCCCTCTCAACAAAGAGCAAATATTGAAATTGTCAGGTTCTGGAGCATTAATGATCCATTAATCAATGGAGAGCCTCAAATATCTGTGTTCAATACCCCTTGTAGTGGCCAACCTGACACAATTGAAAACAAACCAAAAGAGGTTATTGATTCCAATTGCATAAATCCATCCGGCTGCTTGTTTTGCAAACATTTTAGAGACATTGAATCTTTTGATTATCTCTGGAGCTTGCTAAGCTTCAAATATTTAAAAATTATTGAATCAAGCACTCTTCGCAGCCAACAAAATAAAGCCGCAAATCTAATCATCGAAAATATTAACAAGCGAATTGACTGGTTTAAAAAGGCAGAAATAAATAAATACACAAACTGGATTAATGAAGCTGAAACTAGAATTGACGAAAGTGAGTTTCATCCAAACTGGAAGTTCTTAATAGACATGGCTGAGAATTACTAAAATTGAACACGAATCAAACTCAACATTTACAATTTCAATTTGACACCCCTCTTGTCACCGAAGCTTCTTGCTGTTTCAGACCACCTAGCTTCCCACCACCCGAAGACTTTGTTCTTTCGGTTGATAAGGATAAAAACCCGCTTTCAATCTACTCTCATGACACGTGGGATTTTCGTGCCTTTAATGGGAGCCTTATGTACTTTGATGAGTATGACAAAACAAACAAAGTATTATTTAAACAAGTAATGTTTTATTTCATTTACAGCAATCTTTTTCCAGGGACATATAAATCATTAAAAAACATATACAACGT
Organism: Thiomicrorhabdus sp.; assembly: GCA_963677355.2. GTDB lineage: Bacteria > Pseudomonadota > Gammaproteobacteria > Thiomicrospirales > Thiomicrospiraceae > Thiomicrorhabdus. Next base: position 359,110 of record CAXXXQ010000001.1, read on the forward strand.
ACTTCAAGTTGTTTTCAGGGTTTGTACAAAACACAAGATTAATGCAAAAAACTTGTCTCGTTTTCCACTTTTAATCGAAGAGGTTGCCAAATCAACACCGCCCTCAAGATTTAACCTCTCGGTAACTTATTTTCATAGCCTAATTATTAAAAAGAACAATATTGGCTTTGTGATCTTAGATGAGAAGTCTCTCGCATTTTATTCAAGATATAACCCTGACTATCAAAACGGGCAATTTGCATATATTCCACCAAGAATCTGGTCATATCTAATAGAACGATTAGATAAAATACTTGATGACTTTATCGCTCACCAAGAGCAACTAGAAAAGGCGTTTAATTACATTGCGAATGCCTATCAATACAATGAGCAAGTTTTTACTGACCCGAGGTTTGAATATATACCACTCTCACCTTTCACCATGAAAAGCTCTTTGGGTGCAGATGTGGAGAAACAATTGATACGCTACAATGCCAGTTTTGAGCAGTTTGCACAAGATTATGGTTTTTATGGATTAGTTGAAAGCTACATAGGTAAAAATAACTCTATAGACATAAGAAATTTTTCATCACTTTTTATAATTGGTTCAAACGTTAGCTTTATCTACATTATCTATTACTCAATCATGAGAAAAAGCGAGGCTGCCACCCTAAGGTTAGACTGTTTGCAATATGACTATGATAGATTGCTTGGAAAAATACCTATTTTAGTGGGTGAAACCACTAAAACAGACCCTGATAGCGATGCTAGATGGGTTACAAGCCCAAATATTGAAAAAGCTATCAAAGTTGCAACATATATCACTAATTTAAGGATGCGATTTTTTCCAAAAAACACGCCAGAAGAACACTTGAAAAATCCTTACCTATTTAGCCGAAGCTACGAGCCTTGGAATACCCATAAACATATTGAATATTCTCACTTCTCTATCAACGTTGGATTTCATGCATTCCTTAAAAACTTCCCGTTAATTCTAGAAAAAGAAAAAATTTTAATCTCAAAAGAAGACTACAGAATTGCTAATACAATGACTCCTTCATTAGTTAACAAAGAATGGTTTGAAATTGGAAGTCCTTGGCAATTTGGATACCATCAATTGCGGCGAACCCTTGCAATAATGCTCAAACTAAATAAAGTTTCAGACGCAACCATCCAATTAGAAATGAAGCATAGAACCCGACACATGCAATTTCACTATACAAATAATTATGGCAAGCTAGGTTTTAACAAAGAAGCGGAAAAGGTTGTCACTTCTGAATATTACTTTGCTATGTACCAAAAACTGAAAGGCATACTTGATAGCAATTCGAACAATGTAATTTTTCCACATGGAAAAATTATGGTTCCTGTAAAAATCGTTAATTTAATCACCGAAAATGAACAAAAAAAAATGGTCGAAATGATTAAAAAAGGTGAAGTAGGGTGCCGTACAACCTTGCTTGGAGGTTGCTTTAAAGCGCAACCATGTGAGTACGGTGGACTTGAATCCATTGCACAATGCATAGGATCCAATGGAAATAATCCTTGCCTACAGTTATACATAGACAGCAATAATGAACATGATCTAACAAAGCTCAAAAACTGGCACCAAAAAAACTTATCTGAAATACCTACTGACAGTCCCAGATACAACGCCATCAAACAAGAAATTAATGGAATTAGAAAAGCATTAACCTTTATAAGTAACCATAAAAAGCACAAAACTTAAGGAGCACTATGGACGCTGAAAAAGCACTTAGAGAAGCCTTTGAAAGACTTAAAAGCAATACACCAAAAATCTTGCCCAAAGGATCAAAAATCTCAAATACAAATATTGCTAAAGAAGCAGGCATTCAAAGCCGCTCTGCTCTCCGAAAAGATCGATACCCAATCTTGTGCTTAGAAATTGACGAATACAAGATAAAAGAGAAGCAAGAGAAAGAAGCAAAAAACAACAGCGCAAAAAGAAAAGTAAGAACTCTTAAACAACGTCTAAGAGATGCTGAGCTGCAAGCTGAAAGACTTCAAAACATTTGTGATGCACAACAAGAACTTATAGAGCACCTGAGAGATGAAATATCAGATTTTCAAAAAAACGTATCTAAACCACCTCATATTCAATGATTACAATTGAACTTCTGTACTAAATGTTAGCCATTTCTTTGTTTCAGTTCTCTACTGTTATTAATTAAGCTTTTTGACTTACTATTCGCGATTTCAATATACTGTTGAACACTATTGGCACTAGCAGTAAATTGTTCCCAATTCACCCATACAGCATAACCACTAAGAATATTGTCGTGCAACCGACCCGGAACCGTATATTTCCCATCTGCTCTTAACGGATTTGATGGCAAATTTACCGCGATTAAGCCATGTTCTTTATCTAAGGTAGCTTTAATTTCCCAATCTACAAATTTACGGAATGGTGTTTCTTTACCGCATAAAACAATAGTGCAGGAACTGCCTGTTATAAATTGTTCTCTAATCTTTCTTATAACATAGTCCACATTAACACTATCAATTCTACGTTCTACAGAATTATCTTCCAAAACATCGTAGAGATTAGAAAACGCTCGTATAAACGTCTCGTAGTACCATCTATCGCCAGAATGGTGGTAACTAACAAAAACCTTCCTCTTAACTGATCTTGATGCTAAACCGTACAACATTCATATCAACCTTTATCTGAGTCTAAGCCAACTTTATTAAGAGTTGTCCTTGTATACTGGGACCATGCACTATTTTCTTTTGAAATTAAGCTTTCTACCCTTTGAACAAAAAGCTTAAATGAATCGTTCTGATGGTATGGCTCTGCTTTAGTTACATACAAAAACTTTTCATGCTTTAAGGATTCACAGATTGTTCGATATTCAATCCAATTCTCTTGAAATTGATTCAAACTAATTACCGCTGTTAACACAGCAATAAGAGCACCAAGGAATGCCACTGAAAGAGTCACTAAAAAAGAATCTTGTCCAAAACCAGCAATCAGGGGAATTGCCGCAGCTGATAATATCTCAGCTCCCCTTAATCGCTTGAACCACTTTTGAGCATCCTGACTTTTACCGTCATACCAATTAATTTGATCTTCTACTCTCTGTTCTATGTATTCTCTTTCATCCATAAACACCTATCCTTTCACGAAATACAATCGTTAATTGCCGCACTTATTTTTTTCGCCTTAAACCCATATACCCAATAAGCTTTTACCCCCTTAAGCTCTCTTGGGGAAACATGCCCCTTACTTTGCTTTACAGCAATTATCGGTTTAGATAAACGAACTGCCTCCTGAATTTCATATTTAACCCATTTCCTCAGATGTGTTTCACTCCCAACCAGAACAAGAACAATTTCTGATTTTTTTATTCTCTCCGTCAGCTCCTGCGCAAGTTGTTCATCACTTTCTGTATTCAGTGAAATATCTGCTGACATATCTTGAAACCTAATATCAAAGTTCTTGTTTTTATCCCAAGCCTTGAGCAACCGTTTCAAAGAACCCTCTTGATCATAATAATAACTGACAAATATTTTCGTAGGAGCCAATATCTTATCAACAACAACAAAGAAACCTAGTGCACTAGCTATCCAAAATAAAGGGGCCATAGAAAGTTCCATTCATAATAAAGACCATAACTTAATCAAGTCGTTAAATAGGCCAGAGTATAAGATTAAGAAAACATTATTACATTACACCAACCTCTCTATGTTTTATACAGGTACTGTTTGAATTCAACGCGCACTGCCAACAGCCACCTAAAGCAAAAGGCATTTCCACAAAAACAATGACTCCTTTTCAATCAGGTTTATTGCAATTAGGCTCTTAAAACCAAGTTCATCAATTATTATCAGCCTTCTTGCAATTTATTACTTATAGACTAGTGTATTATGCTATTTATGGTAAAGAATCTTTGGTTAAAAACAGCCGATCAAACTCCTCACATATTAGTGAGGCTAGAAGATTTAATAGTAAATTAGATTTTGAGAACTAATATAGTAAGGGTGACAATCAATGAGTACGCTAGTTGGCTTTTTCGCATATCCCTCCAATCCATTACAATTAGGCCAATGCGTTGAAGAAGCTGTTGAAAGTTTAAATAAATCCCGAACAGACTTAAAGGTAAAAACTTGGACTCAACTAGATATAGTTGGACACTTCATATCTGATGAAGTACTCACCAATATAGATAATGCTGATTTCATATTAGCAGATATAACCAATCTCAACTTCAATGTAACCTATGAAATAGCCTATGCCATAGGCCAATCAAAGAGAGTTCTTTTAACCAAAAACAAAAGTATTTTAAATACGGGGGTAAAAGTAGAAGATGTTGGAATTTTTGATACCCTTGGATATAACGAATATCAAAACTCTTCTGAATTACAGCAATTAATAATAAAAACCACTAAACAAAAACCTGTCAATAATCAATCAAAATTAAACCAACAGGCACCTGTTTATTTATTACAACCGCCATTTAAAACTGATTGGTCAGGCAAAATAATTTCTCGAATCAAGAAGTCTGGCTATATATTCCGAAACTTTGACCCAAACGAACAGCCTCGCCTTTCTGCATACGATGCGATTAACCAAGTATCATCGTCTTATGGCATTGTAGTCCCTTTGTTATCAGCAGAATCTGCTGGGCATGAAATTCATAACCTAAGGGCAGCTTTCATTGCTGGGTTAGCCGAAGGAATGAATAAAGCCCTTTGCCTAATTCAATATGGTGACAATCCCGTTCCAGTGGACTATAGGGATTTCGTCAATATTGCTTATCACCCTGACGATTTTAATGAATTCATTGCTGATTTTGCCAGTAGCGTTGCAAAAGCATTTCAAGAACAAGTCGATACACATAAAGCTCCAGCAAGATCATTTTTAAAGAAATTAAATTTAGGCGCGACTTCTGCCGAAAATGAGATGCGAGACCTTAGCTCATATTACTTAGAAACAGATCAGTATCTTAAAGCTCTTCGTGGAGAGGCTCATTTAGTTGTTGGTAGAAAAGGGTCTGGAAAGTCTGCAATATTTCTACAGGTTAGAGATATAGAACGTGACAGAAACAGAAGCCAAAACATTGTCTTAGATTTAAAACCAGATGGTTACAAGTTAATTAAGTTTAAAGAACGAATGTTGTCGTTTCTCGAAGAAGGAACATATTTACATACAATTACCGCATTCTGGGAATATGTACTGTTATTAGAAATTTGCTATAAGATTCTAGAAAAAGACAAAAAACGACATCTTCATGACCACCTTTTATACGATGGTTATAGGAGTCTTTCCCAGTTATATAACTCCGATGAATATGACTCAGAAGGAGATTTTTCTGAACGCATGTCGACTCTCATGGAAAAAATATATTCAGAATATGAAGCACTGCACTCCGGAGATGAAAGGGTTAGGCTAACCAACTCTCAGGTTACAGAGCTAATTTATAAGCACGACGTTAAAAAATTAAGAACAGAATTAATCGAATATATGGAAAAAAAAGGAACCTTGTGGCTCCTTTTTGACAACATTGATAATGGGTGGCCTACGTCTGGCTTAGAACACAGTGACCTATTAATTATTCGAGCATTAATTGATGCCACAAGAAAAATTGAGCGAGTATTCGGGAAAAAAGAACTCGAAGTCAAAACAGCTGTATTTTTAAGAAATGATGTATATGAACTCCTAGTAAGAGAAACTGCCGACAGAGGTAAAGAGGCGAGCGTTGTTCTTGATTGGACTGACCCTGACCTTCTACGAGAGATGGTTAGACTAAGAATAATCGCAAATGGCCTTGATGATGAAACTTCTTTTGAGGATGCATGGCATAAAATCTTCATCAGTCATTACAAAGGCGAAGAAACTTCTCGGTATTTTATCGAGCGATCATTGATGCGCCCCAGATTTCTTCTGAACTTAATCAATCACTGTAAAAGTTTTGCTATCAATCTAAACCATGAAGTTATCAGAGAATCTGACATAAAAAAGGGATTAGAGGCTTATTCTTCGGACTTACTTCGAGATATTGGATATGAATTAAGGGATGTAGCATCAGAATCTGAAAATATCCTTTATTCATTTATTGGCTCTGATGCAACACTAAGTAAAGACGACGCGATAGCTTTGATCTCTCAATCAGAATTAGATGAAAAGACTGTTTCAAAAATTTTCAAACTACTACTTTGGTACGGATTTCTTGGCGTAAAAGTAAACTCAGATGAACCGAAATATATCTATGATTTCAATTACAACATGGAGTTAATGGATGGAATCAAGAACCGATCAAAAAACAGTCTTATTTCCATCAATCAGGCATTTTGGTCAGCGCTAATGATTAATGCTTAACTGCATCCGCCGATATGACTCACTTAAAATATACAAGAAAAACCATAAAGGATTGAATCATGGTAAGCCTTACAACACCCGTCTGTGATTTTGACACTCCGGCAATTGATTTTGAACTTCCCGATATTTATGGAGAAAACTGGACACTTAAAAAATCAAAAGGCCAAAACGGTCTTTTGATTATGTTCATTTGCAATCACTGCCCTTACATCAAAGCTATTCTTCCAAGGCTTGTTGAAGACACTAGAAAGCTGAAAGAAGAATATGGCATCAATTCAGTGGCAATCATGTCTAACGACCAGTCTTTGTATGACGAAGATTCGACTGAAAATATGATTCGCATTTCAGAAGAAATGGATTTTTCATTTCCATATCTAATTGACGAATCTCAGGAAGTTGCCAAAGCATACGGAGCAGTATGCACGCCTGATTTCTTCGGCCTATCAAGAAATTTAACTTTACAATACAGAGGGAGATTTGATGCATCAAGAAAAGCAACTGCGCCCGAAGGTACTCGGAGAGATTTATTTGAAGCAATGAAAAAGGTAGCGCAAACTGGACAAGGCCCTTTGGAACAGATTCCATCGATGGGGTGTTCAATAAAATGGAAAAATTAACAGTCCAACTAAAAAGGAATTAAGGTTGATATAAACGATGGAAACCGGTTTAAAGCGAAGCACAATCACTGATAGCAAGAGAAGAAAGATCCAACTTGTTGTTGATGAAGATGAATTAATAATAGAAGCTTTCTACAAAAAGCAGTCTATCGGCTCCATATCGTTTTCTGTCCGTGATCATGATTATTATCCAGGACAAGATTATTTAAAACTAACTTGGTGCTTCTTAGACAAATTAGGAACAGACTTTGTCCGATGTGGAATCGGTACAAAAATGGTAAAAAGAATGTTAAATGTTACCGGACACAAGATTGTTGTATTAAATTGTGACGAGAGCAATAAATCATCAGACGGTTCTTATCCAACAGGAAATGCGCTGCAGTTCTTCAATAGCCTAGTGAGAAAAAAACTGGGGGTCTGCGAATGATAAAGTTTAAGCGCCCCTTACCTTCCCATATTTAGCATTACTTGAGCGCTTTTCTATATAAAGCATCTTTCAGTTCTGAGTCTTGAAAGAGATTCTACTGCGCAATTTTCAACCAAATGTACCACATAGAGTTCAAACATTCATGAGCAAATTAGAGAGCTTTTATTCGGAGAAATCCGTTCTATCCGGTTTAATTTCCCATCCTCTTTTAATAGAAGAGGTGCTTTTAAGACTAGAACGACACCACTTTTCCAGCAAAGAAAATAAAGAAATATTCGATGTAATATTTTCCTTAAACACGAATGGCTCGGATATCAACTATGAAATAGTTCGAGATACCATTTTGAAATATAACAAGCCTGTCAGAAGTTCCTTACTTGGCGAGATTAAACAAATTTCTCAAACTGAAGATCAGACAAGAGAAGACTGCGATAAGGTGATTAACTTAGCTATGCGACGTGAAGTTAAAAAGACAGTCCTCGCTTTAACTCAGATCTATGACGATGACACTATTAATAACAACTTGCTCTTAGAAGCCGTAAGTAAATTGTCCACCAACCTTTTTAATGTTGCTGGCAATAACTTATCTACAAAATACTCAATGAATTATTCTCTGGAATTATTGGTTAATACTGTTGATGAAAACTTCAATAAGGACGAAGAATGTCCAACATATGGAATAAAAACACACTTAAACGAATTCGACATGGTGACAAATGGCTTGATAAAAGGACATCTCATGGTTGTAGCCGGGCGGCCTGGGATGGGAGCAGATGCTTTCTGCCAAACTATCATGAACGAAATTACCGAAAAAGAAAATAAGCCATCTATGCTAATTGATTTCACGCAAGGACCAGAAGAGTTAGCCCTTAAACTTACGGCCAATATCGGCCGTATTCCCATAGAAATCTTATCGAGCGGTCGTCTTAGACAAGAGGACTGGCCCAGACTAAATAAAGCTATAAATACCCACGCAAAGACTCCTATATGGTTTGAAACCCCAGCTTCAGCCAATGTTTTTGAGATAAAAAACATGATTCGCCAACAACACGAAAGAGTGAAAGCCGAACAGCGAAATGACAAGGACGATGGAAAGTACGAAAATGAAATTACCGGATTAGAAGTCGTCTTTATTAATTATCTCCAGCTTATTAAAGGCACTCCCCATTCTGACTCTAGGCATTATCAATTATCAGAAATCGTTAGAGAGTTGAAATCACTTGCTCGAGAGCTAAACATTTCTATTGTCGCAGTTTCCACTCTTAACCGTAACTTGGAACAACGCCCCAATAAACGTCCAATTCTTTCTGACCTGCGTGATTCAGGAACAATCGAGGATGATGCAGACTCTATAGTATTCATCTATCGGGATGAAATTTATAATCGAGAATCAGAAGACATGGGAATGGCTGAAATAATTGTTGCAAAGCAAAAACTAAACCCCCTACCTGGAACAGTTCGACTTTCGTTTATTCCTGAATATGGTAGATTTGAAAATAACTATTTAGACTTTAACTAAATCACTGCGATATTGAGTAAGAAGTAGAGAAAACCCAGCAATAAACTGGGCTTTCTAGCCCTCAAAGGGGAGGGACAACTTAAGACCTCTATGGGCAACAATTAAATTTTAAAAGTTTGTAGGGGTTGTTGTCAACTTTTCACCTTAAACGGGCTTTAATGCAATTGGCGATCCATAAACTCTGAAACAGTTTGGCGGCTTATTTCAGGAATACTCAAATAGATCTTTAGGAATACATCAACAATAGAGTAGGTATCCCTACTTTCTTTTTTAAGAAGCCCCATATTTTCCAATGAAACTCGAGTTTGATACAAAGTAGCCGAAGATAGTTTTATGGCTTCCTCATTTGCAGTAGCCGCAAGTACTACATAGTGGTGTTTTTTGAGTTTTGCCTTACCTACTAATTCTTCAAGATACGCTTTGTTGTTTATGAAAACCTTTGATATAGCATCAAGGCACAGGTTTCGATCGATAGTTTTTTCCGGTAATACAAGTAAAGCACAATGGATTTGTTCGAGAATCTGAAATGTATAGTCTGGATGGAATCCAATGTAATCTAAAAGTTCAATAAGTTCTCTGTTTAGAGATTCATTCGCTTTTAACTTGAGGTGCTGTTTACAGTGTTCTAAAACCGATTCTTCCTCTAATCCCGCAAGTTCTATGGTTTGTACAAAATGAAAAAAAGCAGAATCCTTACTTTGGAAGATATAGTTCATTTTGCTTTTAATGCTACCTAGAAAAACATAGGTTATGTGTTGATGGTGCTGGGCAACAGATCGAAGTTGATCAAGCGATTTCTTCCCACCTAAATCGGTGATCCCTTGAAATTCATCCATAACAATAATGATCTGAATCTTGAGGTGGGCAGCTATCTGATTAACAAGGTCTAGAACACCTAAGAGCAGTTCCATGCTGTCTAGTGATCCATTGAGCAGTCTTAACGCAGTTTCTCCAAGAGATTCAATTTCAGCCCTCTGTATTGACTTGAACAGGCCCAATGGTTCAAGTTGAACCTTTTTAGTGAAATTCTCGATTTCAGCAAACTCGAAAGCTTTATCTATAAAAGTGTAAGCAAGTTGCTTTGAAGATATTGCTCTATTGATATCTGCATAAACAAAAAACCTATTTTTCGACTGATTAAGCACATGTAGTACTAGGAAGGTTTTTCCAAACCGCTTCGGAGCAATAATGGCCGTGTGTTGTCTTTGATCAAATAGAAAGTTCAATTTGAGGATCTCTTGCTTACGACCAATTAGTGGGTTCTGTGCCATAGTAACCAAACTCAGTTTTTATAATATATAAAAACAATATATATTAAATAAATATATATTACTCAATTAATTGGCTGAACCGACGCTACTGTGAAACACTAATCGATTTATTATCTATCAGTTTTTAAAACACCTAAAACGTTGACATAACTAGCAAGTTAAAGGGAGTTTTTATATTTTTTTGTTGACGAAGCCGTAAATACCAGCAGCCGCTAAAATACAGCTTATAAACTATAGTCAACATCAATTAACTCTTGGGTACAACCAAGACTCATTCGAAAACATGAAAAAAGTTGCCGAACAGTGGGACTTTCCATTCCCGTATGTGATCGACGAAACTCAGGCTGTCGCCAAAGCTTATGGCGCCGTCTGTACGCCGGATTTCTTTGGTTACAATGCGGACTTGAAGTTGCAGTATCGTGGTCGTCTCGATGAATCCCGTAAAGAAACCGCGCCGGAAGGCGTGCGCCGTGACCTACTGGAAGCCATGAAACAAGTCTCGCAAACCGGTCAGGGGCCGTTAGAACAAATTCCGTCCATGGGCTGTTCCATTAAATGGAAAGCATAAATCTAAAACGATCTTAATAGACATTGGTTCACTCTCCGATGCAACTGCTTTACCCACTCAAGCACTGACGATATTTGGATAAGTAGTGGACTAAACAATCAAGCCACATGAGCCTATCTCTTAATATGAAAGGCATCGGAGTTGAGTTCTATCTCTCCTTGCACGAGAGCTCGACTCCATTGTGCGGTCGGTTTAAACCCACCTAGAGGATAAAGATGGCAACCTGCAATGTTTGCCTCCGGTGAGTTTGCCGAATAGACGGCGAGCTCTCGGATCAATTTATTGGGTTCTTGCAGAGTTAACAGCTTATGGATATTTTTTGCTTGTTGCATGAGTATGGTTTTTGATGCCCCAACCCCACAGGCTTTTGCATGACCAATCAGCGACTTCAGTGAAGCGATCCCCGGAATACCCACCATCAACGGAAGTGTATTACCTTCATCTCGAATCCTATCTATCCAGTCAATCATAGGCTGCGCTTCAAATACGAACTGTGTGACCATGTACATATTAATGTCTGTCACCTCGGAAAAACGAATCTTCTTGTAACCATGTTCGCGTAGACTGGATTTTTCAATATCGGGACAGCCTTCCGGATGTCCGGCAATTCCGATGGATTGAATGCCATATTTTTCAAAAAGCCCCGTTTCCAACATAGAAATCGTGTCTAAAAATTCACCCGCCGGATATTTATCCGCACCCGCTATTGCTAAGACTTGATTCACACCAGCCTCTTCATAAGCGGTGGCAAGCGCCAGTTCGAGATCCCTATTGTTTTTAAAACCACGTGCCGTAAAATGCGGCACGGGAATCATCCCTTCTTTGGCTAGCCGCTTGCAGGTTCTTAGGGTGTCAGAAAAGTCGGCCCCTGGAAGAGACGTTACATAAACACGGGTGTAAGTTTCCAGAAAATCGGAGAAGCGCTCGATTTTTAAAGCTTCTTTTGGAGTGATCTCAATAGAGAAATCCTTAACAAATGAAGTTATCTGTTCTTTCATTGTATTTAGCCGGCTCTGAATAACTAGGAGATGAAATGCTTTTCATCTAAACCCGCCGCTAAAAAATCCTGTTTTGCAATTCGCTGCATATCAGGAGGGCCACAAAGGTAAACCAAGTGACCCTCAAGCTTTGGCGTGTCTTGCAGGACTTGTTTATGGACCTGTCCTGTCGCACCTTGCCAGTCTAACTCTTGTTCCGAAATCACCGGTGTATAGTCAATATTGTCATGTTGCCGAGATAGCTCAACCAGCCAATCATGCTGATAGAGATCAGCAGTATGGCGTGCTCCCCAATAAATATGAATAGGATAAGTTGGTTGTGATTCCAGCAGTGATTCCAGCAATTTTTCCAACAGCGCTTTCATTAGGGCAAAACCTGTACCGCCGGCGACAAAAATCGTTGGCAACGGCTTATCCGCCAAGCTCACATGATCTATCGGACCTTGCCAATAAAGCGTTTCGCCTTGCTTTTTGCTAAACAGTTTTTGCATCCATGGGCTGTGGATGTTCTTGCGAATATGACATTCCAACTGACCACTGCCATCTGGAGCCGTGGCAATGGAAAAAGGCTTTAATTCCTCTCTATCCAAACCGAGCAAAATATATTGCCCCGCTTTAAACTCAATCGTTTGATCAGCCCCCAGTCGCAGACGCAGACGCAAAATATCGTCAGTAAAAAAGGATTTTTCTAAAACCCGAATATGTTGTGCAGACATTGAATGGAACCTTAATTAGCAAGCTCATTACGTAAAATCGTCGCGCCATCATGTAGGGCTTTAAGTTTATCTCGTGCAACTTGACGAGATAACGGTGCCATACCGCAATTGGTGCAAGGGTAGAGTTTATCGACATCGACAAACTGCAGAGCTTTACGCAACGTATCGGCAACCTCTTCAGGCGTTTCAATTTGATTCGTTGCAACATCAATCGCTCCAACCATGACTTTTTTGCCGCGAATCAGTTCCATCAGTTCCATAGGTACATTGGAGTTTTGGTACTCTAATGAAATAATGTCAATATTAGATTTCTGGATACTCGGGAAAGTCTTTTCATAATGACGCCATTCCGAACCCAAAGTCTTTTTCCAATCAGTATTGGCTTTAATACCGTAGCCATAGCAAATATGTACTGCGGATTCGCAGCCGAGTCCTTCCACCGCCCGATTCAGTGCAGGTACACCCCATTGATCGACTTCATCGATAAACACATTAAAGGCGGGCTCATCAAACTGGATAATATCCACCCCGGCTGCGGCGAGCTCTTTAGCCTCTTCATTCAAGATTTCAGCAAACACCATTGCTAGTTCATCACGGCTTTTATAATGACCGTCGTACAAGGTATCAATCATGGTCATTGGACCGGGAAGCGTCCATTTAATTGGCTGATCAGTGAGCTTTCGCAAGAATTTGGCATCTTCGACAAAGACCGATTTTTTACGACTCACAGGCCCGACAATAGACGGAACTTCTGCGTCATAGCGATTACGAATACGCATGGTGGTACGTTTTTCAAAATCCACACCGGCTAGATTCTCTGTAAAAGTGGTCACAAAGTGCTGACGCGTTTGTTCGCCGTCACTGACAATATCAATGCCGGCTTCAAGTTGCTCTTGCAAAGTGACACGCAAAGCATCTTGTTTGGCTTCGAGCAATTCGTCACCTTCAAGTTTCCACTCAGGCCAAAGTTTTTCAGTCTCGGCTAGCCAAGAAGGTTTTGGCAAGCTGCCAACGGTAGAAGTAGGGAATAATTTATTCATGTTCAATTCTTTTACAATCTATTTTTTATACAGAGGGCTTAATTAAGCTGCGTAGTTTTCAGACCACTGTTCAAGCAGATCTTGATAAGGTTTTATAAAGTGCTCTTCCGTCCATCTGCCTTGCTCCACAGCCAAACGATTACGTTCAACTCGATCATAAACAATACGTGTCAGTGAATGATCTTCATGTTTTAAGCTTGGTTGAAACACCTCGCCAGCCATCGAGTTGGCGTTATAAATTTCAGGACGGTAAATCTTCTGGAAGGTTTCCATTGTGCTAAGGGTGCTAATCAACTCTAGGCTGGTGTAATCGTTTAACAAATCGCCAAAGAAATAGAACGCATAAGGCGCAACACTGTTTGGCGGCATAAAGTAACGAACTTCCATGCCCATTTTTTGGAAATATTGCTCGGTAAGCGAAGATTCGTTCGGCACATACTCGACTCCCAAAATTGGGTGGTGATTAGCGGTACGATGATAAGTTTTTTTATCGGAAACACTTAGACACATAACCGGTAATTTATTGAAACTCTGCTGGTAAACCTCGGATTTCACAAAATCTTGAAACATTTTACCGTGCAGCTCACCATAGTTTTCCGGCACGCTAAATTGATCCTTGTCTTTGTTGTGCTCCAATAGACGCACGCTAAAATCATAGTCACGTACATAAGAAGAGAAGTTGTTACCGACAATCCCTTCAATACGCTGCTTGGTTTTATGGTCAACCACAAAGGTCTTTAGGATTTCGATCGTTGGAAACGTCTCACCCTTGCCTTCTACATCAATATCCACATGCACAATTTCCAGCTCAACGGAATAACGATTCCCATTCGGGTTATCCCAATTTGCACGGGCATTAAAGTTGTTGTCAATCATCTCAATAGCGCGACGTAAATTCTCTTGGCGATTTTCGCCACGCGCCAGATTGGCAAAGTTTGTGGTCAAACGAGTATTGTTTGCCGGTTCATAGTCTTCATTGAAAACAATACGGTTAATACTATAGGTAAATTCTTGACTCATGATTTCGGTGTCCTGTATTGCAATGGGTCTAGTCTGCTCTTGCTTGAGTGAAAATATTACGGGAAACCTTTTATGAATAAAAACGACTTATTTTCAATTAAACTTGAATTAAATTCATGACAATAAAGATTGGAGGATCTTTATAATTCATTCCAACAAAACACTCTAAAGCACGTTTAAAGGATCTCTTGTGCCCGAAACCTTTCTTCTGGAATTTTCAATTTATTTAATCACTGGCGCTTTTGTCGGCGTGATTGCCGGCTTATTAGGAATTGGAGGGGGGTTGATTATTGTGCCCGTCTTAGTCAGTACTCTGACCTACTTCATTGATTCCAGCCAAACGGTGCATATTGCCATTGCCACATCACTGGCAACCATTTTTGTCACTTCGTTTTCTTCCACCTATGCGCACCACAAACATGGCGCGGTGCGCTGGGACGTTTTTAAAATGTTGACGTTGGGTGTTTTGGCCGGGGCATTTATTGGGGGCTGGGTGTCACAATATTTTGCGTCCGATATGCTCGCCAAAATCTTTGGAGTTTTAGAACTATTGATTGCAATCAATATGTTATTGGCACTTAAACCCAATCCAAGCCGGCAACTGCCTGGCTTTGCGGGTAATACTGTCGCAGGCACCGTCATTGGCAGCTTATCATCAATTATTGGAATTGGCGGCGGCACCCTTACTACGCCTTACCAAGTTTGGAATAATATTTCGATGCACCAAGCTATACCTACTTCGGCGGCCGTAGGGTTACCTGTTGCCCTGGCGGGCAGTATTGGCTATATTTTGGCAGGAATGCAAGCCACAGATTTACCCGCTTACACCACTGGCTACATCTATTGGCCGGCGTTTTTTGGAATTATTTTAGCCAGTGTTTTTACCGCGCCGCTTGGAGCTAAACTCGCGCATAAATTGCCCGTCAAAACCTTAAAACGCGGATTTGGCGTGTTCTTAATCATTCTGGCGATTAAGATGTTGTTTTTTACCCATTAATAAACCCGATATCGGTCAGAGATGCTTGACCTAAAACCTATATAAACCATTAATGCCCGGCACAAACAAGGCCGCCTAGCAAAGGCTTTGCCGAGACCTACCGGGAGCGATGAAACAAGTTGAGCAAACCGGTAGAACTTTATGGGCAAGAAGCCCTATCAATGGGATGCTTAATTAAATGGACATAAATCATAAAGGCCGGACTTGTTCCGGTTTTTTTATGCCCTTTTCTCAAAACAACACTTACATAGAGCCTCAACCAACTCTCTCCTTAATGGGCTTCGGCAGTCATTGTTCAGTTTACGCGTTCAGGCTACCAATAGAAAAACGTAAAAAAATCACAAAAAGACTTGCACTTAATATTTTTGGGAATATAATCCCAAATTATGAAAGACACATTACAAAACACTCTAAACAAAAGCGCACTCATGATTCTCAAGCCTCTGGCTCGAATCATGATTAGAAACGGCGTTTCTTGCGGAAATTTCGAAGCATTGGTAAGAAAAGCCTATGTGGACGAAGCCTTTGCTGCGGGAGAAGCACAATCCTCTAACGGAAAAACGACCGTTTCCAAAGTTTCTGCGCAAACCGGCCTGTCAAGAAAGGAGGTCAAGCGCCTCAGGGAGCTTGAAGAAGTCGATATCAAACAAAACGACGAACGATACAACCGTGCCACTCGAGTGATCAGCGGCTGGTTAAATCATCCTGGTTTTTCAGATGATCAAGGCAATCCTCTAAGCCTGTCACTGGAAACAGACTCTCCAAGTTTTGCCGAGTTGGTCAAGCAGTTCAGTGGCGACGTCACGACCAAAACCATGCTAGACCTGCTAATGAATTCACACTGTATTGAATTCAATGACGGGAAAGTTTCTCTAATCAAGCGAGCTTATCTGCCCGGCACCGATTCATCGGAAATCGCACTGATTTTAGGAGTTGATACCGCAGAATTAATTGAAACAATCAATCACAACATGATAGCGGACAAGCTTCATAAACACTTTCAACGAAAAGTGTCGACTCATAAATTGAAAACCGATTCGGTCGATGCTTTCAAACAGCTTTGCAACACCCGATCTCAAGTACTTCTCGAAGAACTTGATCAATGGTTAAGTGAACATGAAACCGATCAGGATGATGGCCATTATGTAAGCTTAGGCATCTACTATTATCAACCAACATCTCAAGGAAACGACCATGAAAAACACATTTAAATTGACGGCCTTAGCCAGTGCACTCGCTCTTACTTTAAGCGGTTGCGGCGGAGGCGGAGGCAGCAGCAGTGGCGGCGAAGATATCGCCGGTATAGGTGGTTCAGGCTATATTGCGACCGGAAGCATCACCGGATTCGGCAGTGTTTATGTCAATGGTGTCAAGTTTGAAACAGACGATACAGACTTTGATATTGAAGGCGTTTTAGGCACACAAGACAATCTTTCAATTGGCATGATTGTTCGCGTTGAAGGAACCATCAATGATGATGGCGTGACAGGAAATGCGACTAAAATCATCTTCGAAGATGAACTACAAGGTCCCGTAACCTCTATTAGTGCGCACGACCCGTTGCTTGACACTAGAACTTTCGAAATTCTGGGAACCCGTGTCATTATCGATCGTCGTAACACCAAATTCGACGATGACGATAATGCCGGATTCAGTTTTGAAACTATCAAAGATAATGATCATGTTGAAATAAGCGGTTTCTTTGATTCGACCGATACTCTAGTAGCCACCTATATCGATAAAGAGAACGACTTAAACAATGAAGTCAAAATCCAAGGCCTTATCAGCAACTTAGACTCAGGTGCGCGGACTTTCACTATTAACGGACAGACTGTCAGCTACACCGATGATGTCATCGATGACGATTTAAGCGGAGGCTTATCTGACGGAATCTGGGTAGAAGTTGAAGGCCGATACGATACGAATACTTCCATTGTCGTAGCCAGCGAAGTGGATGACTTTGACGGTGATGATTTCAACGACGATGACGATATCGATATTGAAGGGTATATCACCGATTACGTTGATGACAGCAACTTCAAGGTCAATGGGGTAACGATTAACGCCTCTAACCTAACGCTTTCATTCACTCTTGCGGATGATGTCCTAATCGATGTTGAAGGAACTTTCCGAAACGGAGTGCTTATTGCCGAAGAGATTGAGTTACGCGACGGAGAGGTAGAAATCAATGCACAAGTCAACCAGGTGAATGACGATGGTTCCTTTACAGTGACTTATGACGGGACACAAACTATTGCCATAGAAACCGGTTTTGATACCCAGTTTGAATATGATGACGTCAATCAGCTTCTAAACCAAGGAGACTTTGTTGAAATCGATGGCTATCAAACCGGCGACAATACGGTTTACGCTCTAGAAGTGGATGTAGAAGACGAAAGCGACTATGAAATTCAAGGTTTCTTCCAAAGCTATAATGACACTGCCTATACCATCAAAGTATTAAATGTCGATTTTACTATCGATATCAACAATACCGAATTTGATAGTGAGGACGGTTCAATGGATAACTGGGATGATTTCATTGCCAATGCCGTACCAAACCAGACGCTTATCTCTCTTGAACTTAATGAAACCGGTACAATCGTTGAAAGCGTTGAAATCGAAGATTAATTTTAATCAGCGACATTAAACACTACCATCAGCCTCGCTCTTTGCGGGGCTTTTTTATCATCTTCAAAATTGATCAAACCAACGCCCCCGCATCAATATAGAAAAAAATCTACTTCCACAACACTCAAAAATCGATTTGTTTATTCAAGTTCTAATTGCCTTCAATCCTATGCCTAATCCGGCATAGACAAAAATCAGCCTTTTCTTATTTAGAAAAAAGCTATCGATTGAATAAATATATTTCAATATATCTATCAACCCAATCTGCATAGAATGAAAACTCGCCTATTTGGTGACGCCATCGGATATATAAATAATCAGAGGAGTATCTTATGGAACATTCAGCAGGTAAATGCCCGGTCATGCACGGCGCAAATACCGAATCTCAAGCATCGGTCATGGATTGGTGGCCAAAAGCATTAAATCTCGACATCCTTCATCAACACGACCACAAAACCGATCCAATGGATGAAGATTTCAACTATGCCAAAGCTTTCAAGTCGCTTGACTTGGAAGCCGTCAAAGCGGATTTAAAAGCATTAATGACCGACAGCCAACCTTGGTGGCCGGCCGACTGGGGTCACTACGGCGGCTTGATGATCCGTATGGCGTGGCACTCGGCCGGCTCATATCGAGTTGCAGATGGGCGCGGCGGGGCCGGAACCGGCAATCAAAGATTCGCCCCCCTCAATAGCTGGCCGGATAATGTTAATCTGGATAAAGCGCGCCGCTTGCTGTGGCCGATTAAAAAGAAATACGGCAATAAAATCTCCTGGGCCGATCTCATGATTCTTGCCGGCAATATGGCCTATGAATCCATGGGACTAAAAACCTTCGGTTTTGCCGGCGGGCGTGAAGATATTTGGCACCCGGAAAAAGATATCTATTGGGGCTCGGAAAAAGAGTGGCTGGCACCTTCCGGTAGCGAAGGCAGTCGATATTCCGGCCAACGCGATCTGGAAAACCCTTTAGCCGCGGTCATGATGGGGCTCATTTACGTCAATCCCGAAGGGGTCGACGGCAATCCTGATCCACTTAAAACCGCACTGGACGTTCGTGAAACCTTTAAACGTATGGCCATGAACGACGAAGAAACCGTCGCCCTCACGGCAGGCGGCCACACCGTAGGTAAATGTCACGGTAACGGAGATGCCGGCAATTTGGAAGCGGATCCGGAAGGAGCAGATATTCATGAACAAGGTCTCGGATGGCAAAACCATACCACACGAGGTATCGGTAGAAACACGGTATCCAGCGGAATCGAAGGCGCTTGGACAACCCACCCAACCCAATGGGATAACGGTTATTTTCACCTTCTATTCAACTATGATTGGGAGCTGAAAAAATCTCCGGCGGGAGCCTGGCAGTGGGAACCGATCAATATCAACGAAGAAGACAAACCGGTTGATGTTGAAGATCCGACCATAAGCTACAACCCGATTATGACCGATGCCGACATGGCCATGATCAAAGACCCTATCTATCGCGAAATCTCGCAAAAGTTCTATGAAAACCCGGACTACTTTGCCGAAGTCTTTGCGCGGGCTTGGTTCAAGCTGACCCACCGCGACTTGGGTCCAAAAGCCCGTTATCTAGGCCCCGATGTTCCAAATGAAGATTTGATCTGGCAGGATCCGATTCCAACGGCCGACTATACGCTTGACGACGAGGTCATTTCTGCCTTGAAAGCCAAAATTCTTGATAGCGGCTTAACCATTGGCGAACTGGTTGCCACGGCTTGGGACAGTGCACGCACCTTCCGTCACTCCGATATGCGAGGCGGAGCCAACGGTGCCCGTATTCGTTTAGAACCGCAAAAACAATGGATGGGTAATGAGCCGGAACGACTGCAGAAAGTACTCAATGTACTCGAAAGCATTCAATCCTGTTGTGCCAGCCGAATCAGCATGGCCGACCTGATTGTACTGGGCGGAACCGCGGCCATTGAAGTGGCCGCCAAAGCCGCCGGCGTAGACATTAAAGTACCATTTTCTCCCGGGCGTGGCGATGCCACCCAAGAGCAGACAGATATTGAATCGTTTGAATATCTTGAACCTGTCCACGACGCTTTCCGTAACTGGTTAAAAGCCGACTATGTGGTATCGCCGGAAGAGATGATGCTGGATCGTACTCAGCTACTTGGTCTGACCGCTCCGGAAATGACCGCACTTATTGGCGGTATGCGGGTACTCGGTGCTAATTACGCCAACAGCCCGGATGGAGTGTTTACCAACCGGGTTGGCGTACTCAGTAATGACTTCTTTACCAATCTGACGGACATGGCTTACAGCTGGCATCCAACCGGGGAGAACCATTATGAAATTCGCGACCGGCAAAACGGTGACGTCAAATGGACGGCAACACGAGTTGATCTGGTGTTTGGCTCCAATTCGATTTTACGTGCTTACGCCGAAGTCTATGCGCAAGATGACAACTACGAAAAATTTGTACATGACTTCGTCAAAGCCTGGGTCAAAGTCATGAATGCGGATCGCTTCGATTTACCAACTTCTTGATCAAACAGAATAAATAGTTTCTAAAGCCATTGCCCCGTTCGCGGGGCTTTTTTATTTCTGTTTAGATTAAAAAATAAAAACATCGCGCACGGAAATATCTCCCAAACGATCTGTTGATCAATCTGTAATTGCAATGATTTTTCTCACCTTGAAACCCTGTTTTTTGATAACCTTTCTTTAACGCTTTTCACCATCACAACGCCGTGACCAGACTGCTTAAGCTTTCCAAACATTATCTATTAACGTTTTTAATGCAAAAGGTTACTCATGTCAGATTCCCTTAAAATCTTGCTTGCCCCCGACAGCTTCAAAGGCTCCTTGAGCGCGTCTCAGTTTTGTAACGTCGCCGATATGGAAATCAAACGACTCTATCCGGATGCCAAAATCTTTTCCTATCCGCTCTCCGATGGCGGCGAAGGCTTTGTAGACTGCTTTATTGACACCAAGATTGCCGAAGCCAGATCTATGTGGGTTTCCGGTCCGCTCGGCAAGAAAACTAAAGCTTACTTCGCTTGGCAACCGGAAAAAAAGACCGCCATTATCGAAATGGCGCAAGCTTCCGGCATCACCAAAATCAGACGCGACGAACTCAACCCGCTCAATACCCACACTTACGGCACCGGCCAAATGATTCAAGAAGCGATTAACTTAGGCGCTGAAAAAATCGTTTTGGGCGTCGGCGGCTCGGCAACCAATGACGGCGGAGCAGGAGCTTTGATGGCTTTAGGGGTCAAACTGCACAACTTCAAAGGTCAGGACATTAACCTCGGTGGTCAGGCGCTGAAACAGCTCCATCATATTGAAGAAGTCCCGCAACATCTGTTGGATATCGAATGGCAGATCGCTTGTGACGTTACCAACCCCTTGTTGGGCAGCGACGGTGCGACTGCCATATTCGGCCCTCAAAAAGGGGCCGACGAACAGCAACTGCACATCCTCGAAGACGCCATGAAAAACTATGCGCAAATCCTTGGCGAACACGCCAACAAAGAAGTGCATTTGGTTCCCGGTGCCGGTGCCGCAGGCGGCATGGCTGCCGGATTCATGGGTGTGCTCAATGCCACGTTAATACCCGGCTTTGATCTGATCGACCAAACTTTTCAACTGGATCAACTCATCAAGGATGAACAACCGGATTACATTATCACCGGCGAAGGTCGTTTCGACAACCAGACTCGCTTTGGCAAACTGCCTCTGCGTATTGCCCAATTAGGAGCGAAACACGGCACGCCAACCATCGGCATCTGCGGTAGCCTGCTTTGTTCGGTTGATGAACTGCCCGAATTCAAATCAATCTTCAGCATCATTAACCGCATTATGGATGAAGGAGATGCGATGGCTAACGCGCCCTACCTGCTTTCTGAAACGTTAAAATCCTTATTACCGCTACTCCGACCAAACCAACTCTAAGGCATTGAAATCACTGCGTAACAGAGAGATGACCAGATTCATAAATCTGTTACGCAAGCTTCACAATTCAGCAACGCGCGCTCATTAATATCTGTTCAGACTACCGTTATTTAAATGTTCAGGATATTCAATGAATCCCCAAACTTCTTCACCAAATGCCATCGACAATCCAATTGAAATACAAAACACCAAAAAACTATTAAACTCAGCCGTCAATAACACTTCGGTATTCAGCCGCAAAGGTTTTTTGGATCGTCTGTTCACGGCATGGTTTGACCGTTTGGTCTATGCACAGATTTGGGAAGATCCTGAAGTCGATATCAAAGCGCTACAACTGAATGAACAGTCGCACATCTTCACTATCTCGTCGGGCGGTTGTAATGTGCTGAACTACCTGACCCAACAACCCCAAGCCATTGAAGTCGTTGATCTAAACGAGGCGCACATCGCGCTGATTAAACTTAAACTGGCAGCCATTGAACATATGCCGTCGGCGGAAGCTTTCTTCGACTTTTTCGGCCGTGCGAATCTGCAAAAAAATCTGGATCGCTACGAAGCTTACATCAAACCTCATCTGGATGCGACTACCCTGCAATACTGGGAGAGTAAAGAACGCCCTTGGAGCAAAAAACGGATCGCCTATTTTACCGATGGTTTTTACCAACACGGCTTATTGGGCAACTTTATCGGTTTAATCCACTGGGTGGGGAAACGCTTGGGTTACGACATTTCCCGAGTCATGCAAGCACGCACCCTTGACGAGCAACAAAAATTGTTTGATGAACATGTCGCGCCTATTTTCGATACCCGTTTGCTTAAATTTTTAAGTAACCGATCCATGGTCATGTACAGCCTGGGAATTCCACCGGCGCAATTTGACGAAATGGCGAATGAATCCAAACAAAGCGAAATCGGCATGCATAACCTATTAAAAGAGCGTGCCCGCAAGCTGGCTTGCGACTTCCCGTTGGATGAAAATTATTTCGCCTGGCAGGCATTCAATCGAGAATATGACATTAAACGCCGCAAAGCCGTGCCCATGTATCTTAAAACCGAAAACTTCGACACTTTACGATCCGGTTTCGGCAGTGTACAAGTCACCCATATATCAATGACCGAACGCTTGAAAGACCTGCCTGAAAACAGCCTCAACGCCTATCTGTTTTTGGATGCCCAAGACTGGATGAATAGCAATCAGCTTACCGAACTATGGCAGGAAGTGAATCGCACTGCCATGCCCGGCGCTCGTGTTGTTTTCCGTACTGCCGGTGAGAAATCTCCTCTAGAAGAAAAGCTGCCTGCTTCACTACTGAGTCACTGGAAAACCGACCAGATAACCAATCATCAGCTCACGGCTCAGGATCGCTCCGCCATCTACGGCGGCGTTCACCTGTATGTTCGCCATTAATTCGGGGCTATAAACGTGTACGAAGCCCATCCGTCCCGAATCTTTATCGATATTCTTGAAGAGCTCGGTCTGCACAACGCCATCAGCAACGTTAGAACCAAGCTCGACACCTTAACAGTTGAAGGGCAGCCGGTGCCCATTACTCTGAATAAAGAAGAGTATGAAAACAGCTATGTCTGCTCGCCCTACACCGCTTATATTTCTTATGCAGAAGACGAATTGAAGCTGATCCACTCTCCCGGTCAGCGCCGCTTGTTTAAATTGGCAATTCGCATTGCCGACAGATTGTTAAGAGTGGCCAAAATCAACCAAACCCTGTCAATCAACAATTGGTTGGTCTCGACAAACCTCCCGCCTAACTGGGCAGCAGATACCATTCCCGGACTGACCGACGGTCTGATTCAGCGTTATCCCCATTACAGCTTTAGCATCCGCTCGCTAAACGAGCGCAATAATCCGGAATTGATCAACGCCCTCAAGCAAGCCGGCTGGCATCTGATTCCGGCACGTCAAGTCTATCTGTTCGACAACGCACAACGTGACTGGTGGCAACGCAGCCACACCAAACGGGATCAAAGTCTATTGCGTAAGACACATCTTCAACAAGTGTTTCCCGAACAGCACAATAGAGCCGATTTCGATGAGATATACCGCTGTTTCCATCAACTGTTTATCGAAAAACACTCGCATTTCAATCCGCAATTCACGGCTCCGTTTTTATACAAAATGTACAAGGCCGGTTTAATGGAGTTCCACAGTTTCAGAGATTCTGATAGCGGCAAAATCATCGCTTCCATCGCCCTTTTTACCCAACAGGACATCATCACCACGCCGATCGTCGGTTATGACACCAGCCTTCCCAAAGAGCTAGGTTTGTACCGCTTATTAATGGCGGTTTTATTGAAGCACACTTACGAATCCGGGCGAATGATGAATTTAAGCTCGGGTGCAGGTAATTTTAAACGGGCGCGAGGCGGCTTGCCGACCATTGAATATACCGCTTTCTATACCCAACATCTCCCTTGGCATCGAAAATGGATTATGGCAGGCTTTGCCAAGCTCTTGAATAAATTCGGCCCGAAAGTACTCGAAGATAATCAAATTTAAAGACTGGTTAATATTTTTCTAGGGAAAGGCCTTAGATAAATCTTGAGATAAACCCTGGGATGGTTATTGCATATCAGGCCGATATTGTCGCTGCATCAAACGTTGTTCTGATGACCGATCTCCACCCAGCGCAACAGTTTTAGTTCGCCTTCCATCGTCTCGACAATGGCGGTACAGGATTCAACCCAATCACCGCAATTTAGATATTCGACACCATCAATATCTCTGACTTCCGGATGGTGGATATGGCCGCAAATCACACCGTCAAATCCCATCTTTTGGCAATCTTTAACCACAGCTTCTTCATAAGCGGAGATAAAAGAGACCGCCCGCTTGACTCGCTGTTTAATATAGGACGAAAGTGACCAGTAGCCCATGCCGAATTTATTACGGATTTTATTGAAATGGCGATTTAACACCACCAAGGTTTCATACCCCCAATCGCCGATAAAAGCTAACCATTTCTGGGTCTGAATCACGCTATCGTATTTATCCCCGTGAATCACCAAATAACGTTTCCCGCCGCTTTCAAAAACCGTCTCGTCACACAATTCGATATTACCGAACTCCAAACCGGAATAGCGTCGCAGAAAATCATCGTGGTTTCCGGTGACATAAATGACATCGGTACCGCGTTTCGACAAGGTCAAAATACGTCTGAGTACATTAGTGTGCGGCTGCGGCCAAAAAATGCGTTTCTTTAAACGCCAACCATCAATAATGTCACCTACCAAGTAGAGTTTTTCACACTGATTGTATTTGAGAAATTCCGCCAAAAACTCGGCTTTTGCCCCTCTGGAACCCAAATGAGTATCGGAGATAAAAATCGTCTTATAGAGCTGCTTTTCATGCCGGTTTTCGGCTAGGATAAAATCGTCTTGATCAATATTCGCCATCCAATCGGGAAACCCGTTTTTGTCCAGCTTTTGTTGCGAAGATTCAGATAACAGATGTGAAGAGTGCGGCATCAAAAAACCCTGAAATAATAATGAATTAAGCCAAGTCTAAAGGTGCTTTTTTACATTTAAATGACGCTTAAATGAAGTTAAAAACACCTATTTGTCATCGCAAAGTCATCTGGCTTTAACAAAGCCTTTATAAAGTGATTGCATGGACAAAAATATTCTAAATCATGTCGACATCAAGCGCGTGACCTTGGTTACCGATGCTTGGCACCCTCAGGTCAACGGAGTTGTCACCACCTTATCAACACTGGTTAAAGAACTGGAAAAACAAGGCATTGAAGTGGATGTTATTCAGCCTAACGACTACGCCAGTTTTCCGCTGCCGACCTACAAAGAGATTCGTTGCGTTTGGAAACCGAAAGGTATTAAACAGCGCATCAGAGATTTCCAACCGGATGCGTTACACATTGCAACCGAAGGTACTCTAGGCTGGTATGTCAGGAATTTTGCCAAAAAAGAGGGGATTCCGTTCACCACTGGCTATCACACTCGCTATCCGGAATATATCCGCGCCCGATTCCCGGTACCGGTTCAATTCAGTTATGCCATGCTGCGCCGTTTTCATAACGATGCCGAAACCACGCTGGTACCGGCAGAATCGATTAAACAGGAGTTGGAATCACACGGCTTTGAAAATCTGGCGGTCATGTCCAGAGGCGTAAACACGGAACTGTTCAATCCGTCACGCAAACAGCTTCTACCGTTTGCAAAACCGGTTCAACTCTATGTTGGCCGGGTCGCCCCCGAAAAGAACATTGAGGCCTTTCTAAATATCGACAATCCCGGCAGTAAAGTAGTAGTCGGTGACGGCCCCGATCTTGAACGCCTGAAAACGGCTTATCCGCAAGTACATTTTGTCGGGGTTAAAAAGGGCAAAGATTTAGCGGAATATTATGCCAGTGCAGACGTGTTCGTTTTTCCCTCCCTGACCGATACCTTCGGGGTGGTTAATATCGAAGCTATCGCCAGCGGCACTCCGGTTGCCGCCTATCCGGTAACCGGACCGAAAGACATCATCACCCAAGGCGTCAACGGCATCACCCATGACGACCTAGCGGTGGCCATTGAACAAGCATTACAACTGGATACCACAGTACTCCCCGACTCCATTCCGCAATTCACTTGGGAGCATGCGACTCGACAGTTCCTGCAAATTCTCAGTCCAATTCCAACATCGTGCTGGAAATAATCAAACCTCGGCAATGTTTGTATAACTGCCCGCTGAATAAACGTTACAATACTTGGCAAAATTTCATTAGCTAGAAAACAGTCCGATATGAGTAATGCACAATTAATTTTGCTAGATAAACGCAATCAACCTTTAAAAGAATATCTGGTAGCGGTTGCCGCATCAGATGGCTTGAATATCAAAGGCGTCGAAGTCATGGCTTCTCCGGCAAAGGGAGAAAAATCGCTCTTGAACGCCAATATCGTCATACCGCCTTTGGAAGATTTCGACTATAACTCCAAAAAACTGGTGGAAGCGTCTCTGTCTCAGCTAATGATCGACGACGAAAGTCTGCATATTGATGAATTCATTGGTCGCTGTTCCGAAGAGCAGGCAGTTAAAGAAGCATTGCAAAAATCCCTACCGAGATTCAAGAAAAAGCTACAGGAACTAATCAAAACTTTCTGTGATTCCGAGGTGATCGATCTGATTAAAGAGCGTCGCAACGACGCCCTGTTCAAACTGAAAGAGCACGCTAAAGAGCTGAAAGGCAAAAACATCGTCTGTATCGATATCGAAGCGACCAATATTTCCACCGACCCGGAAGCGGATATCATCCAAGTCTCGGCTTGTGACCAAAACGGCAAAGAACTGTTCAACCAGCTAATTGATCCGGGCTACGATATTCCAGAAAACGACAAGCACAACATCACCACCGAAATGGTCCAAGGTCAACCGACACTAGCTCAGGCTTGGGATCAAATTCACGATACCCTGAATGCCGCCGACGTTGTCCTGGCCTACAGTACAGAAAGCGATTACATGTATCTTGAAAAAAGCGCCGAAAAAAAGATGCTGCGTTTTGAACTGGACTATAACGACTGGTTGGATGCCGCCGAATTAAGTAAAGATTTGATCGGTGCGATGCGTTGGCATAGTGAAAAAATGTACTGGTTCTTCAAAACCCCTAAATTGACCGACGCCTATGAAAGAATATTGGACAAACCCTTTCCCGGTGATGCCCATGACGCTTTAGCCGACGCCATCGCTACCGTTGACCTCTTCAACGCCATGCTGGAAAAAGGCCGTAAATCTCAGGTTGAACAGAAAAAACCTAAAAAGAAACAGGAAACCATCACCAACAACCCGTTTGCCGCCTTAGCGCAGCTAAAGTAATGGAGTCTGCATATGTGTGAAACCACCTTCAAAAAACTGGAAAAAGCCAAACAAGGTGACGAGTTCGATTGGTCGCAACTGAAAAGCCAAATCAAATTCGACCAGGACGGTTTGATTCCGGCCATCGCCCAGCAGTACGACTCTAAAGAAGTATTGATGATGGCCTGGATGAATGAGAAATCACTGCAAGAAACTTTGGAAACCGGTCGTGTTTGTTACTGGTCGCGTTCTCGCCAAAACTACTGGCGCAAAGGAGAAGAGTCCGGGCAGATTCAAGTACTGAAATCGCTCAGTTTTGATTGCGACGGAGACACGATTTTGCTCCAGGTGGATCAGACCGGACCAGCCTGCCATACCGGCCGTAGAAGTTGTTTTTACACCCAAGTTGAGGCAGGCAAAGCAATCATCACTAGCGACCCGTTAATCAGTCCGGAAGAGCTCTACAAATAATACAAGCTGACTCGTTCAGCTTGGTTCGATTATGTTTGGTCGTAATGAGCCAGGCTGTTCATGTTTTGAAAGGCATCCGGACAACAGTCCGAAAAATCCGCCTCGGCATAAACATTCTCTTTGACCCAACGATTCACGCTTAAATGGCGTTTTTCAATCGCATCGTCCAAGCTGGATGACATTGAGCGGTGCATTAACAGATAGAGCGGCTGCATGCGACTACCGTCATGCACGACAACAATCGGAGCCGGATGCTGCTGGTAAGCAGCAATCAATCTTGAAACAAAATCGCCGGGCAATGCAGGGTTATCGCAAGGGATAAACACTGCCCAATCCGTTTTAATATGCTTCCAAGCCGCCTGCATACCTGCCAAAGGACCGAGAAAACCGTCGTAACCGTCTTTGAAAACATGCGCTGTGTATTGTTTATAACGCTCGATTTCCGCATTGGCATTGATCCAAACCGAACCGGCCTGTCCATTGATTCTGCTGAGAATCGACTCGAGAATCGGCTTACCGAGATAAGGCAACAGCGCTTTTTGACGAAAACCAACCCGACTCCCCTGCCCACCGGCAATCACCACCATACTGACAGCATCATAAGAGGGAGACAAATCGATCAGCGGGCCCATTTAGTCACCATCTCGTCAAACAGATCCCGTTCAATCGGCTTGGTCATAAATTCGTTCATCCCCGCAGAGCTGCATTTGTGACGGTCTTCGGCAATGACATTCGCAGTCAAAGCAACAATCGGCACCCGGCTCTCAAGATGCATATGCGCCTCTTCTTTGCGAATCATTTGGGTGGCTTCAAAACCGTCCATCACCGGCATCTGGCAGTCCATCAAAATGAGATGGTATTTATTCGGGTTCACACGCCAGTAATCGATTCCCTGCAAACCGTTTTCGGCAATATCTACCTGTGCGCCCAACCGCTCCAAAAAGGCTTCAATCACACTTTGGTTGATTTCATTATCTTCAACCACTAACACCTTCTTGCCGTCCAGACCTCGTTCAGCCGTGCGATCATGCAATAGTGTCCGATTTTGTTCGGAAACCGTCTCCGCTTCGCTATCAACTTGATCCAATGGCAATCTGACCCAAAATTCGCTGCCTTCTCCAAAACGTGATTTGACGCCGATCTCGCCTTTCATTAAATCAACTAATTGCTTACTGATCGCCAACCCCAGCCCGGTTCCTCCAAACTTGCGAGAGGTGGAATCATCTGCTTGGGTGAACGAATCGAATAATCGAGACTGGTTGGCTTCTTCTATACCGATTCCGCTATCAACGACTTTGATCAATATCTCAGATTTACCCTCGTCACTCTGCTGAGTTTCTGCAACCGAAATTCGTACCGATCCCTCTTCGGTGAACTTAATCGCATTACTCAACAAATTCATAACCAACTGCTTTACTCGAACTTCGTCGCCCATATATTCGTCGCTGAGACCAGCAGGGTAATCGACATAAACCGGCAACTCTTTTTCGTCGGCCTGAGCGGAAAGCAGATGCACGCTTTCATGGATTAACTGGTTTAAATTAAACCTTTCTCTGGCAAGTACGACATGCCCTTCGTCCAGTTTGGCAAAATCCAACACTTCATTGATGATTTGCAGCAGGGTGGTACCACTCTTTTTAATAGCAAGAGCATAACGTTGCTGAACCTTGGTAAGTTCGGTTTCCGACAACAGATCCGCCATCCCCAAAACACCGTTCATCGGCGTGCGAATCTCGTGACTTATAGTGGCTACAAATCGACTACGAGCCCTTGCCAAAGACTCGGCCTGCTCTTTTGCTTTACTCAGTTCCTGCTGAACATTGACCTGCAAGGTCACGTCACGCACCACCTGTATCAAAAGCGGCACGCCGTTCAACTCAATTTGATTGAAACCGATCTCAACCGAAAACCGCTGGCCGTTGACATTACGAATGCTCAAAACATCCAAAGAACCGAACTGGGTTTCCGGTCCGCCGTCTTCGGTCAGATAACGCTGCTTGGCTTTTTCGTACTGATGCAGGCTCTCGTCGTCCAGCCACTCACTAAAGCCGATTTCGCCTAATTCTTCTTTACGCAGACCGAGCAGCTGTTCGGCCGCCTCGTTCATATTGACGATATTGCCGTTCAATTCGGTCACAAAAATCGCCTCAGGAACGGAACGAATCAGATCGATCGCATTTTTTTCGGCCGTCTTCTGCGCATGAATCGACGTAATGTAACCGCGTAAAATCTCCGGTTTAGCGCCGTGGTTATATTTGATATGAGTGTAATCGTAAATCCATTTCCAACTGTCGTTGACTCGGTTGCGAATGCGGTAAACCATTTCGACTTTTGCTTCATGATTTCGATAAGCTTCCAAGAGCTGCTCACGAACTAACTCGACATCGTCCGGATATATCCAATCTAAATAAGAGTGACCGACAATCTCTCCGGACTCCTGCTTGAACAAGGTTGGCGCGTTGGGGGAAGCGTATTTGACTTCCATATTCCGATCGGAGGTTTTTTCCAACAATACTGTCGGCCCTGCATTGAACAGCTCGTCATGCTCGGCATCCTGCTTTAATTTTTCACGCTCTTTCTGAAATTGACGGGTAATTAAAATCAGTAACGCAATCAAAATAAAAGTAATGATAAAGAGAGCGATGGTCGCCAATATGATTTTATAGTGGAAGCTATCCAGCACTTCGGCTTTTTCAATAGCTCGAACCTGCCAGGGCACATCTTTGACCGGCGCAAGCGCCAGCGTATCTTCACTGGCGTTCAACTCGGCCAAATTATCGCCCTGAATAAAATCAAAACTTAATACATTCGCCTCATGTGCAGGTTGTTGGCCGATCAGAATGTTATGCGGCGGAGCCTGCTCTCTGATGATCAATTCGTACTCTTTAATATTCAAACTGCCAATAAAAGACTTCAAAGGATCAAAGGAGAGTTTTACCCAAATAGCGGCATAGTCTTCACCGATAACAATTGGAAATAAAATATCGAAATGGGAGGCGCCAATAGGCGATATATGCGATTTAACCGTAATCACCGATGCCGGCATCTGCCGCATACTCTGCTTCATCAGCGCTCTGCATTTCGGCCCGATTTGATCCACATGCGTACCCAGCTTGGGGTCGCCATGACGATCCACTATCGCAAATTCGGTGCCTTTGGGAAAAAGCGCTTGGATCTCGGTCTCGATTTCATGAAAATCGTAAGGATAGCCTCCCCCGCCGGCAAGACTCAGAATCCGATCTTGATGGTGATGAGCCACCGACTTAACCAGTACTTTGTGCTTTTCGACATAATCGGAAACAAACGAGGCGAAGCTAGTGACAGAGACCTCTGCCGACTGGGTAATTCGTCCTTGGTTTTGATAAACCATAAAAGAGTTTACCGCCCATAGAAACAGGGCAAAACTCAGCATTCCCAACCAGAACAGAAACGGTAGTTTCAATTGACCGGCAGAAAAAGAGCCTCTTGTATTTTTTGTTTTTTTTGAAGACATAACCCCGGAAAACAGGCCTTTGATTGTTGGGAACCACTCTATTGTAACCGCACTTAACCAAGGCGCAAGCGATGACCGCGTGAAATCATGACTTGAAGCAAGTTACTGTTTCCGCCGCCACCTATTTGCGGTCTGTCTGTGGCCGTTAATACTGTTTCTCCGGCTCATAGACGTTGAAAAGTTCTCTCAACAGCATGGTGGCAAAACAGCCGGACGGCAAGAAAAAAGAAAGCTGTAGATCCAAAGAATCCTCTGCCTGTCGCCACTGCCAATTCAGCTGTTCAGGGACGGTTCGCAAAGCTCGCCTGTCCGGTTGAACCCGCAACCGGCATAAACCTTCCATCCATGTCGGATGTAGATCGACTATTGTCTGTTCCAATAGCAGAGCCTGTTGAGACGTTTCCAGCCGGCCATCACCAAACAGGGCTCCCGAAGGGTGCAAATCACCGCTCTCTACTCTCTGTTGTAACTCGCTTTGGTCTTCGGATTCCGCACAAAACCATTTTCCGGAACCGTTCAACTGCAATACATCCCCCGGTATGAGTCGATTCCAGCTTGTTTGTTCTACCCGCAGGCTCAACAATTCATTGAACATCCAGGATCGCAGCGCCGAAAGATAGAGACTTTGCTGGTTTCGATTGCCTTGCTTGGAACGGCGGCCGCGACTGTTTTTTTGCGGCGCGGCCTGCAACAGTTTTTCAGCTTCGACAAGGTTATTGCCGTTCCAACCGAAACGTTGCGTGCCGTAATAGTTGGGAAAGCCTTGCTCTTTAAGAATTGATAAACGCTGCTCTGTAGCCTCAGTCAGGTTCGACGCATCCACCTCTTCTGACTGAGACAATCTCAAATTTCGCAGCCGCAGTTCAAAACGGTTGCCGGCCAACCCACCTCTTTGCAATTTGCGATTATGGCGCCGCATCTGCAAAATCTGCACCCCCTCAATCTCTAAAGACATCTTCTCCGGATCGGGTTTCCCCGGCAGGTGAATACTAAACCACTGTCGAGTCACGGCATTGCGGTCTTTCTGCCCGGCATAACCGACATTACGTTTGGAGGTATTGGCCCACTTAGCAAGCATACCGGCGACCCAATCGGTGTTTTGACACCGTTTTTCGACCCAGCACCACAGATGCTCTCCTTCGCCACTCAACGGATAGTTGATCACTTCTTCAACAATAAAATCTTCCGGCCGGCTTTTGAGATCGGCATCGATTGTCGGTTGCCCCAAATAGTAGGCAAGCTGATTAAAATCTGCTGGGTTTGTACTCATTTTATACCTAATAAAAAAGCCTGGATGATCCAGGCTTTAAAACATTGAATTAAATGCCGGTTAGAGGTTTTTAAAGACCTTCTCATCCACCGGGAGCTCTTTACCCTCCGGTTTTTCATAATAGATTTGGATCAAAACCTGACTGATATTGCCCGGAACAACATAATCCTTAATCAACTGACGCGCGTCGAGCGGCGAGTCTTTATGGATGTAGAGATAAACATTTCGCAAATGACATTTGTTATCCGGGTCGGACGCCAAAGGCCGCAAGGTACCCGAACCGGTAATTTTCACATTTTGTTTGGTAACAATCGCAATTTTGTGGAAGTAATCGGAAGAAAGAGGTTTGTCGAAACAGATCTCCAAAACACGATCAAAGTTCCCCGACCCCTTATCCAGACTGCTAACGATTTTGGCCGAAGTAATCTTCACGGGGTCTTTACTACACCCTGTCAAACTCAGCATCATGATTGCCGCAGGTACAACCAGAAAAGCTTTAATCCATCGTTTCATGCCCAACCTCCTGTTTTCGAGCTATGCCCAAAAAGTTTAAAGCGCTCTAAAGAAAAGCAAATATACCAACCTCAAATGCGTTTGCCATTTTAAGCGATCTCATTGGCTTGCTGAATACCGGCTACCTTCCAATCGCCTTCATCGCTAGCTAAGCGACGAATATGCCAGATTTCGCTGAATGCATGCGCCCCGGCCGCGTCCTCTTCAATAAAGCCGCTGAAACGCACGCTGACCACCAAATAACCGCCATCAACCGCCATCGCCGCAATCTCGGCATCCAGAGAATCCACCACCGTATGATTATCCCCCGGTTGCACACCCTGTAACTCTTTCTGCAAGGCACTGAATAAATCGGCTGTGCAATAGGATTCCAGTTCCGAGAGATCGACATTGTCCCACGCTTTCTGCAAGGTGACAAAGTGCCCCTTGGCGCCTTGTACAAACGACTCGGCATCGAACCACGCCGGAATTTCGTCAAGAAACTCGGCTCTACCGCTGACTCCCTGACCGATACCGTCTTCTAAATCCGCACCGATAATCGATCCTTGCTGCTCTGCCGATTGCGGTGTCCCGGAATGAGCTCGTCGATATTGCTGCTGAACCGCCACATTCTCACGATAAGCCTGAGCACCGCTTTGACGACTATCCATATCATCACTATAAGTTTGCTGATATTGCGCTTGTTGTGTCCTCGCGCGACCGGCAAAAATTTTGAACAGAACAAAAGCAATCAATGCAAACAGTAAAATATCAAATAATTGAATCCCTTCAAAACCGTCACCGAACAGCATGGCCGCCAACAAGCCGCCAGCCGCGATACCCGCCAACGGGCCTAACCACTTGGCGGCACCCGAGGCCGGTTTAGTCTGGGTGCTAGAAGTCTGTTTCGGTGCTGTTTTACTCGGAGCCGTCTTGTACTGCTTTGGTGCTACCTGTTTTTGATATCCAAAACTGCTGCCGCCACCGAAACGTTTAGCTTCGGAGTTTTGCGAAATCATCATCAATCCGAACAATAGAGTGATGAAAAAAATGATTTGAGGTCTGATATGAATACTGCTCAATGTAGCCACGATTTTTCCCTGTACTTTTTAGTTTAGTGGATTAGTTTACTCTTTAATACAACGTGATATTGTGTAATCTTTGCCTTGTTTGACTTTCTGATAATTGCCAAACACTTCGGTGAAATTGCGTTTCATATACTGTCTGAGACCGTTAATGGTCACCACCACCAATTGTCCGCCCGGTGCCAGCTGCTGATGAATATCGTGCAACATAATACTCAACATTTCCTTACCGACTTTGGCCGGAATATTAGAAACCACAGTAGTGAACTGAATATCTTTAGGCACATTACTCAAACCGTTGGACAGGTAAGCCTTGGCATTAGACAGATGATTCAATTCCGCATTCTTATTGGCGTAATCCACGGCCACAAAATCCTTGTCGACCATATGCACTTGTCCTTTCGGTGCGCAGGCGGCGATCGTTAAACCGATCGGACCGTAACCGCAACCGATATCCAAAGCGATCTCATCCTCTTTAATATCTAAATATTTCAAAAACAGGTCGGTTCCCGAATCAATTTCCCTTGGGCTGAAAATCCCCCAAGTAGTTGCAAACTTTAAATGCTGAGACATCAGTTCCGCTTCTATGTGCAGATCTTTTTTTAACTCTTCGATGGTGGCCACAATATTTCCTTATAAAAGCCAAATAAACCTTTTGTTAATCAGGCAAGAAGTTCAATTTTGAATTATCATATTCTACCCTTTTCAAGAAGCCAAATATTGCAAACCGAGAGAAAAGCACTGAAAACCGATGCACAGCCTTAACGACCGACAACGGCAAGCCGTAAAACATATTGAAACGCCCGCCCTGGTGCTGGCCGGTGCCGGCTCGGGGAAAACCCGAGTCATTACCGAAAAGATTGCATATCTGATTCGTAAGTGTGACGTAAAGGCCCACAACATCTATGCGGTAACCTTTACCAATAAGTCCGCCAAAGAGATGAAAGAGCGTGTAACCAAACTGCTTAAGGACGAGAACACCACCGGCTTGAATGTATCGACCTTTCACAACCTCGGTTTGAATATTATCCGCCGTGAATACAAAGCGCTCGGTTACAAGTCCAACTTCTCAATCATGGACGCGACCGACAGCGGCGTCATTCTTAAAGAGTTGATGAGCAAACAGACTTTGGATCCGGAAGTGCTGGATGGCGTGCAATGGGACATTTCCAACTGGAAAAATGCGCATATCTCCCCCGAAGAAGCTTTGGAACAGGCTGAAGATGCGCAGCAGCAAGCGCGGGCCATTTTGTACGGCGCCTATCAAAAACAGCTTAAAGCATACAATGCGGTCGACTTTGACGACCTGATCGGACTGCCGGTTAAGCTGTTCAGCGAAAACCCGGAAATTCTCGATAAGTGGCAGAATCGCGTCCGCTATCTACTGGTGGATGAGTATCAAGATACCAACGCCTCACAGTACGCACTGGTCAAACAGCTGGTCGGCGTACAGGCCCGCTTTACCGTGGTAGGGGACGATGACCAATCAATTTATGCATGGCGTGGAGCTCAGCCGGAAAACTTGGCTCTTTTGCAGAAAGATTTTCCGTCGCTGAAGCTGATCAAACTGGAACAAAACTACCGTTCCAGTAACCGCATTCTGCAATCGGCCAACCAGTTGATCTCCAACAATCCGCACGTATTTGAAAAAACGCTGTGGAGTGAAATGGGAATGGGAGATCACCTTAGAGTGATCGCCTGCGCCAACGAAAACCAGGAAGTCGAGCGCGTCGTCTCCGAAATCATCGTCCATAAATTCAAGCACCGCACCAAAAACCGAGACTACGCCATACTCTATCGTGGTAATCACCAAGCCCGTCTCATGGAGCGTGCTTTACGCGAACAGAACATTCCTTATGTGATTTCCGGCGGAAAATCATTCTTTGATCATGCCGAAATTAAAGATGTGATGAGTTACCTGCGCATTATCGTCAATCCGGATGATGATGCGGCTTTTTTGAGAATCGTCAATACACCACGCCGCGAGATCGGCGCCTCCACCTTGGAAAAACTGGCCGGATACGCGACCAGCCGCGACATCAGCCTGTTTGACGCCACCCAAGAGTTCGGTCTGACTCAAATCCTGTCGGACAAAGCCTTGAAACGGGTGCAATTCTTTGGGGAACAGTTACTAAAATGGGCTAAACAAGCGGAAGCGGCACAGGGCGAGGAAGTGGTTTCTTTAGTACGCCAGCTAATTGAAGAACTGGAATACGATAACTGGCTGCACGAACAGGCCAGTAACCCAAAAGCCGCTGAACGACGAATTAATAATGTACGCGACTTTGTGCTCTGGATAGAACGCATTATCAACAAAGCGCTTGAAGAAGACGGTGAAGAAAAACGTTTGGAAACCATCGTAGCCCATATGGCTTTAATGGATATGATGGAACGTAACGAATCCGAACAGGAACACGACATGGTCAGCTTGATGACCCTGCACGCCTCAAAAGGACTGGAGTTTCCACACGTTTTTCTGATTGGCATGGAAGAAGAGTTACTGCCGCATAAACAGAACCTGGAATCACCGGGACTGGAAGAAGAACGACGTCTGGCCTATGTTGGTATCACTCGTGCACAGCGTACCTTAACCATGACCTACGCAACCAAACGCCGCAAATACGGAGAAGACATGGCCTGCGAACCGAGCAGATTCCTGGAAGAGTTACCGGAAGAAGCTTTAAAATGGGAAGGCAAGCCCGGCGTGGTCATTTCCGAAGAAGAAAAAATGGAGCACGGCAACGCCCAACTGGCGAACATCAAATCTTTCCTTAAGAAAGGCTAAATGAGAATCCAAGATGAATACGATTAACACGATTTTGCCATTTCAATTCGCTCCGATGCCGCACTTACATTTCGGCTGGGGCATTCGCCATGATTTAATCTCTTCCATTGCCGAACGCGGCTACCAGAAAATCGTACTCATCAGCGGCAAAACATTGGCCCATCCAGGCGAATTTGCGGATCACCTCTACCAAACCCTTTCTATCGAGAGTCAAGTGGAACACTTTATTGTCTCAGGGGAACCGTCTCCCGAGGTGGTCGATCAGATAGTAATCGAATGTGCCCCCGATAGCGACGTTGTTATCGGTTTAGGCGGCGGAAGCGTACTGGATGCGGCAAAAGCGGTTGCCGGCTTGATCCCCAGCCAAACATCCGTCATGGATTATCTGGAGGGAGTCGGTGCCGGTAAGCCGTTCCACGTGGAAACCTGTCCGTTTATCGCCGTCCCAACCACCGCCGGAACCGGCAGTGAAACTACTAAAAACGCTGTGTTATCCAGAATCGGAGAGTTCAAAAAATCGTTTCGCGATAACAAACTGTTAGCCAAAGAGGCCTGGCTGGACCCTGAACTTTTGCAGACTTGTCCACAGGAAGTTCTCTATTCCACCGGCATGGATGCCTTTACACAACTGCTTGAATCCTACACCACTCTCAAACCCAACCCAATTACCGACGCCTTGGCATGGCAAGGGATGACCTTATTTAAGAAAGCATTTGCCGACATTGACAGTGGAGAAGCCGAACGACAACAGCAAGGTTATGGCAACTTAATGCTGGCTGCCACGCTGTCGGGCACCACTCTGGCAAATGCAGGACTAGGTGCCGTTCACGGCCTTGCCGGGCCGATTGGCGCGTTCTTTGAAGCTCCGCACGGCATCGTCTGCGCCCGCCTGCTGGCACCGATTACCGAACAAAATATTCTCTCTTTGCAGAAAGAAACAACTGCTCATGCCGCAGTGACGCTTGCCAAATATGAACGGGTCGCAGAACTGTTTACCGCTCACACCGCAGACTCGGACAAGTTGTCTTCCTTAATTACTTTTTTAAAGGCTTTTTCCGAAAAATATGCACCGCAAGGTTTGCAGGATTTCGGTTTGAAGATGGACAACATCCAGCCGGTGATCGCCAATTGCAGAAGCGGAAGCATGCTGGGTAACTCGGTCACCCTTACTGATGATCAATTGAACTGGTCGATACAGCAGGCATTATAAGCCGCATAACAAACTCACTATTTAAGTAAATAACCTTACTTTTTATTTAACTTGCTGTTAAATTAGCGCTTTATCAATATAATATGCAGAACAATCGACATATTTTTGTTCGTGAAACCAACCAATCAGGATCCTCTCATGAAGCCAGTAAACGCTTTTTTGTCCATAGCTCTCGCACTGTTACCGTATCACCTGCAAGCATCGGAAACAGATACTGACTACATTCCGCTAAACTACAACTCTCCGGGATTAAACACCCAAGCTCAGACCACATTGCTTGAAAAAGATGCCGAATTTGTGGAAAACGAATATCAAGACCTTGACCAAGATGGCGTTTTGGACAAAATCGACCTATGTCCCAACACCATCTTAGGCGTAAAAGTTGACAGTCACGGTTGCGAGCTGGATTCAGATCAAGACGGCGTTTTTGATCGTTTGGATCAATGTCCGGGCACTGCACCGGGGGTTAAAGTGAATATTTTTGGTTGCGAAGGTGACGAAGACGGCGATGGCGTTTTCGACAGTAAAGATCAGTGTCCGGGCACACCGGCCGGCACGCCTGTCGATGAAGTTGGCTGCAAGTTGATTGGCGACGCCGATAAAGACGGCGTTAACGATGGCGACGATCAATGTCCGAATACGCCGGAAGGCGCAACTGTCAACCAATACGGCTGCGAACCGGTCAGTTTTGTATTAACCAATATCAACTTCGACACGGCTAAACACAATATTCGCGAAGATCAGGCAAAAATACTGAAATCCGATGCCGCCTCCTTGCAAAACCTGCAAGCCGATGAAGTGATCCTGATTACCGGCCATACCGACTGGCAGTCAAGTACCGAATACAATTTACGCCTATCTTGGCGTCGAGCGAACAGCACAAAAGCGTTTATTGTCAAAGAATTCGGTCTCAACCCTGATGACGTCTATATCGACGGAAAAGGCGAGTCACAACCGATTGCGGATAATACTACGGCGGAAGGTCTTTTCAAAAACCGTCGTATTGAATTCAAAATCATGAAACGTGACGAGCTGCCTGCTGAGGCTAAACTGAAAATGCCGGCAGAAATGGCTGCTTACTAAGGTTAGTCGGAATTTGTCAAAATCAGTCAAGGCAACCGATGTGGTTGCCTTTTTTTGTGCAATGACTAAACTGACTAACATGAACCGAACCGTTTTGAAACAGACCGTTTTATGGGCATTAATTGCACTTGCCAGCTCCCTGTTCGCCATCGCCGGCGCACCGGGTAAAATTGTTTCCGAAAAAGAGATTGCCGAGACTGAAAAACGCTATGGTTCAAGAGCCGCAGAGCGACTTAGAGCCTGGCAGGAACTGGTTGATCAAAATCAAAATCTGAGCGAACACGACAAACTGGAACTGGTTAATGACTTTTTTAACCGGGTGCGTTTTATAGATGACATCGTTCACTGGAAGAAGAAAGATTACTGGGCCACCCCGGTCGAAATGCTGGCGACCGACGCAGGCGATTGCGAGGACTATTCGATAGCCAAATACTTTACGTTAAAAGCGTTGGGCGTGCCGGAAAACAAACTCTATATCACCTATGTTAAAGCGCTCAGATACAATCAAGCCCACATGGTACTCACTTACTTCAAAACCCCAAAATCCGTCCCCCTTGTTCTCGACAATATCAACAAACGCATACTCGAAGCCACTAAACGAAAAGATTTGGTGCCGGTGTACAGTTTTAACGGTGACGGACTTTGGCTGGCAAGACAGCGTGGTAAAGGTAAATCGGTTAAAGGCGGTACCTCAAAACTCAAGAAGTGGAATGAGTTACTGAACCGGCTGGATAATTAAGAGCGTACCATCCGTGCGTTAATATTTTTAAT
Organism: Thiomicrorhabdus sp.; assembly: GCA_963677355.2. Classification (GTDB taxonomy): domain Bacteria; phylum Pseudomonadota; class Gammaproteobacteria; order Thiomicrospirales; family Thiomicrospiraceae; genus Thiomicrorhabdus. The sequence continues at coordinate 399,622 of CAXXXQ010000001.1, forward strand.
CAACATTTATTTAATTTAGACTACAAAACAGAGACTCGGTTGATCGACTAAGGAATAGGCAAATGAGCTTAAGCAGACAAATGATTATTTTCATTACCGTAATGGTACTCACCCTTCTATTGGGTACCTTTGCCTTGAATCTCAACAACACCAAAAACTTCCTGCAAGAACAGCTACACGCCCATGCTCAGGACACCGCTACCTCTTTGGGGCTTTCACTGAGCACCATTCCCGACCCTGAAGATGTTTCCGGCATGGAAACCATGATCAATGCGGTATTCGACCGGGGTTACTATGCACATATCAACCTGACCGACATGGAAAACAAGCTGATCTACCACCGTGAAAACGCCAAGACTATGGAAGACGTACCGACTTGGTTTATCAACAGCATCGAACTGGAAACGCCCGAGGCGCAAGCTTTGGTTCAGACTGGCTGGATTCCGATCGGCACACTCACGGTTTCCAGTCATGCCGGTTATGCCTATATCCAACTTTGGCAAACCGCCAAGAACCTGCTTATTTGGTTTGTGGCCGCCGCCCTGATTGCGATTTTGATCGCGGCCTACATTATCCGGATCATGCTTAAACCGCTTAAAGAGATGGAAAAGCAGGCTGAAGCGATTGTTAAAAAACAATATCTTATTCAGAGCGATTTGCCTTCCACAATCGAATTTCGTCAAGTCGTGATCGGCATGAATGCGATGGTGAATAAATTAAGGGCCGTGTTTGAACGCGATGCCAATGCTGCTGAGAAACTGCAAAAAATGGCTTATCAAGACAGCGTCACCGGTTTAAGCAACCGCCGCCATTTTGAAATGATTATCGACAGTATCCTCGATCCACACCAAGATGCGCCCGAAGGCTCCATCTGTCTAGTCAGAATCAACCACCTTAAAGAACTGAATGACCAATTCGGCTATCTTACCGGCGACAAGCTGGTCAAATCACTCTCTGATCAATTAAGGTTGCAGTTAGCGCACGATGAAGCAATTTTTGCCAGACTAAACGGAACCGAACTAGTAGCTTTATTACCCAGAGTTCAGGCAACCAATCTTGAGCAAGCCACCTCTAAAATTTCCGCCGCCATGCCGGCTATTTTGCAGGACTTACAAGCAGAGAAATCGGATACGTCTATCGCCATCGCCTATACCGACTACCAGCCGGGAGAGAATCGCGGTCCGTTATTAGGCCAACTCGACTTTGCCATTGAGCAAGCAGAAAAAGAGGGTAAAAATGGCTGTTACTACTACAACACAAATAAACAGGCTTCCGATGAAAACACCTGGGAGGCCTCTCTGACTCAAGCGATTAACGAGAAACGTTTTGTTCTCTATCAACAGAGTGCTTACGACAAAGAACGCCATGTACATGACCAAGAATTGTTTATTCGCCTAAAAGACACCGATGGCGTTATCCGCTCGCCGGGTTATTTTATGCCGGCAGTGGAACAACTCAATAAAACGGCAGACATTGATGAACTGGTCATCAATATGACACTGCAATACCTGAAAACCCATATAGATACTCCGGTACTCGCCATCAACTTGTCCAAAGCGGTTATCGACAATCAGAACTTACAAAACAAGTTAATCACCTTGCTACAAGAAAACAGCGCTCTAGCCGTTCGTATTGCGGTCGAACTACCGGAAAGACTCGTTATCGATCAGAAAGGGCAAGTCTGGCCGCTACTGAAAAAATTAAAACAACTGGGAATCCAAGTCGGTATCGATCATTTCGGATCACGTCTCGGTAATATGCTCTATTTGCAAGATCTAAACCCCGATTATGTCAAACTGGATGCTTCATTCAGTAAAGCGATCGACAACGACGCGCAAACACGCGACTATATTTCCAGCTTGTGTGAATTGACCAACAGCCTGGATATCGATGTCGTCGCCATGGCCATCGAAAACGAAGAACAAACCAAAGCGATGGCGGAACTCGGCGTGAAATACTACCAAGGTTACTTATTCGGTGCGCCGGCCTCGTTGCAAGAATAGAGCGCCTGAAATAATGAAACCTTTATTCTTATTCCTGGCACTGGCATTAAGCGGCCTACTGTTTAACGGCGCTGCTCAGGCCGACAACTGGAATAAGCTTCACAAAGCATCCAAGGTCACCTTACAACTGAAGTGGAATCACCAATTTCAGTTTGCCGGTTACTACATGGCTAAAGCCAAAGGCTTTTACCGAGAAGCCGGCCTCGATGTGGAAATCAAAGCCGCCGACCAGCAGTCAGACCCGATTCAAGAAGTGCTTGAGGGTCGCGCCCAATTCGGGATAGGAACCAGTGAACTGTTGCTGCACCACCATAGAGGGAAGCCTGTAGTGGTTCTCGGCGTTATTTTTCAGCACTCGCCACTCGCTTTGCTGGCATTAGAAGAAAGCGGGCTTGACCTGATTACCGATCTAGCCGGCAAAAAAATCATGATCGAAAGAAATTCGTCCGAAATCTACGCTCTACTTAAACAGTCCAACCTCGATTCCAGCCAAATAGAAGTCATCTCCCACAACCAAGACATCAAGGATCTACTTGAGAAAAAAGTAGACGCCATGACAATTTACACCACTTCGGAAATCTATGAACTCAGTAAACATAAAATTCCTTACCGTCTATTTACACCAAGAATGGCCGGTATCGACTTTTACGGCGATAATTTTTTCACGACTCAACAAATTGTCGAAGAGCGACCCGAGATGGTTGAAGCCTTTCGTAAAGCGACGATCAAAGGCTGGAGCTACGCTGTGTCGAATATCGGCGAATCGATTCGTCACATTTTGACGGCCTATCAAATAGGCTCGGAAGAACAATTGCAATTTGAAGCTTCCGTTATGCAATCTCTAATGCGTACCGACCTGATCGAACCCGGGCATATGTCGGAAAATCGCTGGAAGCATATCTCTTCCGTCTACCAAGAGTTAGGCTTAATTCCTCAGGAAAAGCCGCTAAACCGCTTTATGTACAAACATGAAAACATCGTTTCGCACCTTGAATCAAGGGTCAACGATCTGATTCTCTTAAGTCTGGGCATTGTACTCTTGGCGTTAACCATTATTTGGTATCTTCAACGTTTCTACAAAGTTAAAAACCAGCTCAGCACCATTATGGATCAATCTCCTTTGGCCATTCTGCTTATCAATCAACAGTATCTCGTAATTGAGTGGAACCATCAGGCAGAACAGATATTTGGCTGGCAAGCCGAAGAAGTTTTAGGCAAAAATATTTTCGATTTTTTAGTACTGAAAGCCCATCGAGTGAAGGTAGAACAAGCCCTAGAGAAAGTTTTTCATGCACAAAAAGCCATTCATCATGAAAACAAGAACATCCATAAAAGCGGTAAGGAACTGACCTGCAATTGGTCAAATGCACCTTTCCATGTGAATGGAAACAAATACATCATGTGCATGGCGTTAGACACATCCGAACTCCGTGATCTCAAAGCGATGTCCTTGAAAAAAGACGACTTTGCAAGCCAACACGACGCTACGGAAATTGAACAATTCCTTCTGAATCTCGTCCGAATTATGAACTTGAGTCTGGATATCTGGGAAGAATGCACGTCGAAATCCAAAACCAGCTTTGCAGACCAAAGCGGCTTATGGCGTGTCAGCTTGGATGGCGGAACCGCAAAAACCAGAACGCTGGACAAATACCTGTCAATCAACACCATTCCTCAAAAACCCAGATGGAAGAATGTTATCAATACCGCCAACTACATTATAAGAACCTTTCCTTCCCACCCGAAAATCGAAGAGCTGCAAACGTTAAAATGTTCAATTCACCCTCCCGGCAGCAATTAACCCTGTTCTATTTCTTATTTTTACCTAAATTTACCCCCCGGAACAGACTTCTACATTATATTTTTGTCTTCCGTCAGGCATAATACCCTTACCAAAAAACGGAATAACCGCGCGACATTTCGCGGTTATTTATTAAAAGTGATTAAGCTAGAGCTTCATGCAAGCTAGACACATGCTATGATGCATAACTAAGCTAAAAGCAGTTATTCATTGACGGCGGGACTATGGCAGAGAACCAAGTGCAAGATTCATTAAAACCGGAGCAGCAAGACAAGTCGGAAAATAAAGCCTACACCGCTGTAGACACCGATTTGAACAGCCCGCTGCTCGATTGCCTCGTCATTTATACCAAGCTAAACCGTCAACCTTATTCAAAAGACGCACTCATCGCCGGGCTACCAATCGATCCGGAGCATATCTCGCCGGAAATATTTAAACGTGCTGCAGCCAGAGCCAAATTAGAAGCCTCGTTTAAAAAACGTAATCTGGAAGACATCTCCAACTTGGTCTTGCCCTGTATCTTAACCCTTTCGGGTAATCAAGCTTGTATTCTTGAGAAGATCGACTTAGACACAAATACCGCTGATATCATTCTTCCCGAAGCCGAAGAAGGCATCACTCAGGTCAACCTGCAAGAGCTGAATGAGCAATACCTCGGTTATGCTATCTACCTAACCAAGAAAGTCTACCATGAGCAGAAAACCGAAAATCTAATGGGCTTTCAAGAGGGGCATTGGTTTTGGGGAACCATGTGGGCCTCCAAGTCGATTTATCGCGATGTTTTGGTCGCCTCTATCGTCATCAATATATTCGTTCTAGCTAACCCTCTGTTCGTCATGAATGTCTATGACCGCATCGTCCCCAACAATGCCGTGGAGTCGCTTTGGGTATTGGCTATCGGCGTCAGTGTCGTCTATATGTTTGACGTTTTGCTCAAATATTTGCGCTCCTACTTCCTGGAGATCGCCGGTAAAAAAAGCGACGTCATCATGTCCGGTAAGCTATTCGAACAAACACTTGGGCTGCGTATGTCAAACCGTGGTGGTTCGATTGGGGTTTTAGCCAATCAATTGAAAGAGTTCGACAGCATCCGTAATTTCTTCACATCGGGCACGGTGGCCTCTCTGGTAGATTTACCGTTTATGATTATTTTCCTGATGGTTATTTTCTATATCGCCGGAAGCATTGTATTGATCCCCATGGCCATTATCGGTTTTATTCTGTTGTACAGTTTTCTTATGAAAAAACCGATTGCACGTGCTATTGAGGCCAACTACGAAGCCAATAGTCAGAAAAATGCGGTGCTGATCGAAACCCTCAACTCCATTGAAACCATCAAAGCACTTGGCGTTGAAGCGCGTTCGCAATGGCGCTGGGAACAAGCGGTCGGAGAGATTGCCAAAGCCAGCCTCAAATCGAAAATGTTGCAAAGCTCTTTGGGAAGAATGACCGGCTTTATGCAACAAATGAGTACGGTCGTGATTGTTCTGGCAGGCGTTTACATCATCCAAGAAGGCGATCTGACTATGGGTGGTTTGATTGCAACAGTGATGTTAAGCCAACGAGCGATCGGCCCCATGGGGCAATTTGCCAGCTTAGTCACCAGCTACGAACAAACCAAAACAGCCCTAAATTCGTTAAACGAACTGATGGACAAAGAGGTGGAACGCCCTATCAGCAAACGTTTCATCCAACATCCGCATTTCGACGGCAAGATTGAATTTGTCAATGTCAGCTTTACCTATCCGGGAGAAACTAAACCTGCCCTGAACCGGGTCAGTTTTGTGATCGAGCCGGGTGAAAAAGTCGGCATTATCGGTCGAATCGGCTCCGGAAAGTCGACTATCGAAAAATTAATTCTCGGCTTCTATCAAGTTGACGAAGGCTCTATCCTGATTGACGGTATCGACATTACCCAACTAGATCCGGCTGAAGTACGTCACAATATCAACTATGTACCGCAAGATGTCACGCTATTTAGCGGCGATGTTCGCGATAACATCTCTTACCGAGCGCCATACGTTGAGGACGACACCATCCTCAAAGCGGCCAAACTGGCCGGTGTCGATGACTTTATCAAAAAACACCCGTCAGGTTACAGTTTAATGGTCAACGAGGGCGGCACCTCCTTGTCGGGCGGACAGCGTCAAAGTATCGGTGTGGCCCGCGCCTTGCTGGTAGAAACACCGATCTACCTGTTTGACGAACCGACCAATGCAATGGACGCAAAAACCGAACAGCAGATGATTGACCGTCTTAAACAAGGCACTCTCAACAGTACGACTTTGGTCGTTACCCATAAGATGAGTTTGTTGCAATTGACGGATCGACTCATGGTCATGGATTCCGGAAAACTGATCGCCGACGGTAATAAACAGACCGTGCTGGAAGCTCTGAAAACCGGTAAATTAAATAAGAATGGCTAGACAATGACAGACTCCAATCACCAAGAAAACATTGAAGCCGACATGCCGCCCGTAGAGCAGAAATCTCGCAGACAGCATATCGCCGAACAAGATATCGCTTACATGTCGAGTTTGAGCCAGGCAGCTTTGGAAAAACCCACAACCAAATCGCAAATGGTTGTGTGGATTATATTACTGGTCGTTATCTGGTTGATTTACTGGTCCAGCCATGCCGAACTTGACAAAATCGTCCGCGGAGAAGGAAAAGTCGTCCCCTCTTCGCAAATCCAGATTATTCAGAATCTTGAAGGCGGGATTGTCGAACAGCTATTTGTCAGCTCGGGAGATTTCGTTAAAAAAGGGCAAATTCTCCTCAAACTAGATAATACCCAGTTTGCCAGTTCATACGGAGAAAGCGAACTCAGAGAGTCCGAACTGACCGCCAAAGCCCAACGATTGGCAGCCGAAGCATTCGATAAACCCTTTGAAATTAATCTTTCGGCAGACATGGATCCGGGGACCAAAAGCTTATACGAACGAGAACATCAACTCTATATTGCGCGTCAGAAACAGCTGGAAACTTCCGACCGGATTTTGGTTGAACAGATCGAGCAGAAAAAATTGGAACTGCAAGATGCTTACAGCCAACAGAAGCAGCTGACCCGCTCCTTAAACTTGTTGAAAAAAGAAGTCGGTTTTATGAAACCTCTGGTCAAACAAGGGATTGCCTCGCAGGTTGATCTGCTCAAACTGGAACGAGAAGAGAACGAAGCTTTGACCAAGTTGAAAGGAATCGAATTTTCAATTCCGAGAATAAAATCGTCAATCTCGGAAGCTCGTTCAAAACGGGTTGACGCCAAGGAACAGTTTGCCAACGAAGCTCACGAAGAGCTGAATATGGTATTGGCCGAAAAAGAGCAACTGGTCAAATCCAAAGCCGCTTTGCAAGACCGTGTTGACCGTACCGACATTAAATCGCCGGTCAACGGCACCGTTAAACAGATGTTTGTAAACACCATTGGCGGAGTGGTTCAGCCCGGAAGCGATATTGTCGAGATTGTCCCGGATGACGACACCTTGGTGCTTGAAACCAAAATCGAACCGGCCGATATCGGCTTTATCTACCCCGGGCTCAAAGCAAAAGTAAAATTTACTGCTTACGACTTTGCCATATACGGAGGACTTGACGGTACAGTCAAACAGATATCGGCCGATACTATTACCGATGACGAAGGTAACAGTTACTATATTGCCCGTATCGAAACTGATCGTAACCATCTTGGAACCGAACAGACTCCTCTGTATCTGCTTCCGGGAATGACCGCCAGTATTGACGTAATTGTCGGTAAACACACCATACTGGATTATATTTTAAAACCGATTATTAAAGCCAGGGACGCCGCTTTAAGAGAATCGTAGATTTTGGATGACACCGCGTGGTTTATCCATTAGAATACGTAAAATTTGGGTGTCCATAGAAAAACTGACTAAATGATATGATAAAGCTCATTAGACAATGAAACGCCCATTAATATATGTTCAAGACCCGAACGCATTAAAAAATTGGTTAGCGGCTTGCAGCGCAAACGCTAAGGTTTTATATGACCTGCAAAACCTTACAGCGCGTTTCAGTCCTAGTGAATATCTGCTCCTTGTTCAAATCACCCCAACCTCAAAAGTTGAAATGATTATTGAGCTCGCAAAACTGTTTGATGTCATCGTAACCTCTAACGACCCTTCCGACACGGAAGGCTTACACTTGTTTCAACAAGGTATCAAAGGTTACATCAACACCTATGCCACAGTAGAGCGGATCAAACAAGCATTAGAAACCGTGCAGTCCGGTAATGTTTGGCTGGGACAGAGCATCATGCAAATCATGGTGCAATCTTTACAGCCTGCAAACAGCGCCAATGACGGATGGAAAGCGCTATTAACCGAACGAGAAGTCCAGACGGCGGAACTGGTACTACAGAGTAAATCGAATAAAGACATTGCCGGACGGCTGGAAATTACCGAAAGAACGGTTAAAGCACACCTGCATAATATCTTTGAAAAACTTGAAGTTACCGACCGGCTTGCGTTAGCATTAAAAATAAAGAATTGGCTTTAAAATCAAATAATTAGAAAACACTTATATATATCAAACCGATACATTGTGACCAGGATAAAGAGATGAAAACAACTGCAAAGTCGACGACAACAAACAAAGCTTTAGCATGTCTTATCCCGATAGCCTTAATGGGCGGCTTTCAAAATAGCTACGCCATGGAGCTTATCCCGACCATTGAAGATGCCATTATTCATAACCCGGAATACCGTCAGCAAGTGAAAGTTTATCAAGGCGCGCAAGCCGATCTTGACGGCGCCGAAGGAGATTGGTATCCGAAAATTGATATTGCCGCCGGGATCGGTCACGAAGAGTTGGAACGAGAAAACACCAGCACTGATTTAACCCGTAAAGAAGCCTCTATCTCGCTAACAGAAAACCTATTCAAAGGCTTCAAAACCGAGAACGAAATTAAACGCTACCAAGCGCGTAAAGATGCGGCGATCTATAGCGCTGAAGCGGCAGCTAACCAGATTGCCCTGGACATGTCCGAAGCCTACATCAACTTACTTAAAGAACAGGAACTGCTGAGGCTCGAAGAGCAAAACCGCAAAACGCACCAACGCATTTTGGACCAAATCATGCAGCGTAGCGAAGCGGGTATCGGAAACCAAGTCGAAGTTGATCAAGCAAAAGCACGATTGGCATTGGCAAGCTCTAACACTATGGCAGCACAAAACAACTATCAGGATGCATTAGCCCGTTTCCAGCGTATTTTAGGAAGAATGCCGGATAACGATCTGATTAAGCCGGAATTCGACTTTGCCTTCCCGAAAACACTGGAAGAAGCGACAAAAATTGCCATGCTTAACCATCCGACACTACGCTCGGCCAATGCGGATATTGCCGAAGCTCAAGCGCAGAATAAGACGGCCAAAAGCCCTTTCTACCCGCAACTGGATTTAGAGATTACCCAAACCTTTGACGATAATATCAACGGTATCGAGGGCAAAAATCACGACTTCCAGGCGATGTTGCGCATGCGATACAATCTTTATAACGGCGGCAAGGATTCGGCTCATCTGGAAAGTACCGCCGCAGCCGTTCAACAAGCGGCAGAAATTCGCAACAACTCTCGTCGTCAAACCATTGAGAATTTGCGTTACGCTTGGAATGCCCGCAATTATGTGAACAGCCAGCTAGGCTATATTAAAGACCACATCAAATTAACCTACGAAACCCTCGAGGGATACCGCAAACAATTCAGCTTGGGGCGTCGTTCTCTACTGGATCTTCTGAACACCGAAGATGAATATAACAGTGCTCTACGAACGCTAGTTGAGAGCGAAGCCGAATATGCGATTGCAGAGCTTCGTATTCTGAACGGCATGGGAACACTTCTCGACACTCTACAGATCAATGTCAGATACGCTCAGGTTGATAAAGACTATTCCAATCAATAGCCATCTAAACACCCACTAAGTTAGAGAATAAAAAGCCTGGTTTTATCCAGGCTTTTTTATAGCGGAAATATGCCATTTATTGCGGGATGTTAACACTATACGCTAAATAGAGCTGCCAAACGCCCATCGCAATCACGCTCGCTCCGGCAATCCACTTGACCCAAACCAAACGGGACAAGCGAGTGAAGTAAAACGCAAACACCCCCATCAACATCAGATTAGGCAAAGTGCCCAAACCAAACGCCAACATCAAACCGGCACCACTCAATGCACTGCCCGCCGTCATCGCCATAATCAGCATGCTATAAACCAAACCGCATGGCAACCAACCCCATATCAGTCCGTAAAGCCAAGCTTGATGATAATGCCTGACCGGTGTCATCTTTTTTGCATAAGGTGCGAGATATTGCCAAAAATGCTGACCGAGTTTTTCAACCTTAGCCACTCCGAACCACCAACCGCCGAGATACAGACCCAAAGCGATCATAAACAGTCCGGCCACCACCTGCAATAACTGCTGTACAGGCAAAAATGCCGCGACACTGCCAAGGCCGACACCAAGCGCTCCGAAAATAGCTCCGATAATGGCATAACTGCTTAAACGGCCAATATTGTAAGCGAGCTGAAAACTCATCATGCGCCACCAACTGGCTTGCACTCGTGACTCGAGACTAAAGGTCAACCCACCGACTACACCGCCACACATACCCAAACAGTGTACGCCACCCAATACACCGACGATAAAGGCGGTAATATAAACCGATTCCATTTATAAAAACGCCTTTGACATGGCTCGATAACTTAAAGATTCCGCTAAATGTTTTGCCTCAATAGAGTCTGAACCGTCCATATCAGCTATGGTTCGTGCCACTCGTAAAATACGATGATAGCTTCGTGCCGAAAGGCCTAAATCTTTCACCGCTTTATCAATCAAACGTTCACCTAATTCATCCAGCAGGCAAAGCGCTTCCAGATCGTTAATATTCAAAGCGGCATTAAAGCAACCTTGACGCTCAAGTTGTTGCTGACGAACTCGACTCACTCTGTCACGAACAACCGCACTAGCCTCCTCGCTAGCCGTCGATTTGCTCCGCAAATCCTTAATATCGACAGCCGGTATTTCAATATGTAAATCAATTCTGTCCATCAAAGGACCGGATATCTTTTTTTGATAACGAATAATCTGATCGGGAGTATCTCTACAGCGACCCATTGGATCGTCAGGAAAATAACCGCTTGGCGAGGGGTTCATGGCGGCAACAAGCAGATGGTTGGCTGGATAACTAACGTGCTGATTGACCCGCGAAATATTAACCTGTTTGGTCTCTAGCGGTTCACGCAAGGCTTCCAAAACAGCACGATTGAACTCCGGCAGCTCGTCTAAAAAAAGAACACCGCGATGCGCTAACGAGAGCGCTCCGGGTTTAGGATTCGTACCGCCGCCGACAATGGATGCGGCTGAAGCAGTATGATGCGGTTGAATAAACGGTCTGGAATAAAAACTGTCGGTTTCTGCTAAACGCCCGGCGATAGAACGAATCTTGGCAACTTCGATCGCCTCTTCCCCTGACAGTTCGGGAAGAATAGTAACTAAACGAGAAGCCAACATGCTCTTACCTGAACCGGGCTGGCCGACCATCATCATCGAGTGATCACCGCTGGCAGCGACTTCCAAAGCACGCTTGGCCTGTGCTTGCCCGACGACATCGGCTAAATCCACCTCATAATCCGTGCCGGATGAATATTCAGTGCCTACGGACACTTCAACAGGTGTCCCTTGACCCAATAAGACACGACACACGTCCCGCAGGTCACTAACTAAAAACAGAAACGGAGCCATTTCCGGCTTGGTTTGCAGCAACAACTCCACTTCATTGCGGTTTTCTACAGGCAAAATGATTCGTTTTCCGTCGGCAAAGGAAGCCAGTACACTGGAAATCAATCCGCTCACGGCTCTTACCTCACCGGTCAAGGCCAGTTCGCCGTAAACTTCAAATTCATGTAGGTTAGAGACCGGTAACTGTTCGGTCGCAACCAAAATGCCTACTGCAATAGGAAGGTCATAACGCCCACCACTTTTCGGCAGATCTGCTGGAGCAAGGTTGACCGTAATCCGTTTAGGGGGCAGTTGAAATCCCGAGCTCTGCAAAGCACTTCTTACCCGTTCTTTACTCTCTTTGACCGAAGCCTCGGGAAGCCCTACTAACGATAATGCAGGAAGACCGTTACTGACATGCACCTCAACAGTAACCTTGGGTGCATCCATTCCCAAGAGCGCTCTGCTATCAATGCTTGCAACCGCCATTCAACTCAACCTACTTCAGTCTAGATTCAAGTTCACTGACCTGTTTTTCCAAAGCTTCCAGTTTAGCTCTGGTTTTAGCTAAAACGCCACTTTGCACATCGAATTCTTCACGAGTCACTAGATCCATTTTGGCAAAAGAACTGCTCAAAATCGCTTTTACTTGCGACTGAACTCCATCAGGTACTTGACCGAGCCCCTCCGGCATGACTTCAACGATTTTTTTGGCAAGAGATTCTAAATCAGACGGGTTCAACATAGCTTTTTCCAAATCTTAATGAAATTAAATTTTAAATGTTAACGTAATACAAAATTATAGCTTGAACCATCCGCTAATAAGAGATAAAAACCTTGAAAATCTATCCAAGCATTCAACAACGGTGCAAAAAAATCGTGTTAGAATCACTGAAATCAAAGATCCATATATAACCGTTAGAGGACTGTATACCGTGTTGGTAAATATCCAGGACGCTCCAGATAAAGCTAAACGTATCTTTAACCGTTTAGTGGATATGTTTGAAGAGCAGAACATCAATCCGTCCCCGCTCAATTATTACGTTTGGTATCAATATCTCAAAGGAGACATCCCACAATTCCGTCAGGAAATGGATGCTATTCTCAACGACCCTTTCGGTTATACCGATCGTGTCGGCCGTCGACTTTACGATGAATATCTGAGCGACGAAGATACCGTCAAAACTGATTTTGATCGCGCTTTCAGACGTTTAATCGATGTCATGGTCAGAAAAATGAATGCCTGGAGCCTCAAACTTGAAAGCCATACCGAAGCACTGGATCGTGCCAGTTCGGAACTGGCCAAACCGAACTTGGACGCCACTCAAGTCAAAAACATTACCGACACGGTACTCAACGCGGCCAATACCATGAAAGAAAACAGTGCCGCATTCCAACGAGAGATGGAAGAGAGTTCGGAAGAAGTCAGAATACTTAAACAAGAATTGATTAAAGCCCGTTCTGAAGCGATGCAGGATGAATTGACGGAAATCGGCAATCGCAAAATGTTCAATACCACCATTGAAGAACTGTTATTGGATGCCCAATCCGCTCCGGAATCGCTCTGTCTAATTTTGACCGACATAGACCACTTCAAAAAATTTAACGACACTTACGGCCATTTAGTCGGAGACAGTATTCTTCGCTATTTCGCCAATATGATGAAAAAAATTACCGGAGAAAACGGAACCGTCTGTCGTTACGGCGGAGAAGAGTTTGCTATTCTTCTGGCTGATTCGTCCTTGGAAAAGGCGGTGAAAATAGCCGAAGAAATTAGAGTTTCATTGCAAAAAGCACAACTGAAACGCAAGGATGAAGATAAACCGATCTCAACCATCACCGCCTCTTTCGGTATTGCTGTCTACAATGGAAAAGAAAACTCCGAAGAATTGATTTCCAGAGCGGATAAAGCACTATATAAAGCGAAAAATGACGGTCGAAACCGCGTCATTGAAGAAACCGAATTAGACAACCAAGGTAAGGATTAATCCTAATTTAACCTTCGTTCGGAATGGGCGCCTTAACCAGCAAGGTGTCAACACCGAGGCGGCGTAATTCATTACGCTTTTTGTTGAGTTCCAGCCGATCAGTAAAGGGGCCGACTCTTAAGCGGTAATAGACTCTTTTACTGCCGTGATAAATCGACATTTCCAACTCTTGCCCCAACTTCGCCAATCGGCTCTTCTCTTTCAAGGCAACTCGTTCGGAACCGAAAGTTCCGGCTTGAATGTAGTAAGGCTGTTCTAATTGAATCGAAATAGGTACCGCGTCCACCACCACTTCGGTCTGTGCCAAACCTTCATAAAAACTGAATTTCGTTGCCTCGTCGGCTTCAGTTGCCGACTCTTCAGGCTGTACATTAACCGCTTCGACCACAACCGGTTCCGGTTCCAACTTCTTTGAAACCTTTTCTACCGATTCAACCGCTTTTTCCTTAATCTCCTTGGCGGCAATAAAAATGGATTTTTCAGTCGGTTCGCTGGATTCATTGGCTTGCGAAACAAAATGTTGAGTCACGAAAAAGCCGACCAACAACAGAGCTGAAACCAAAAAACCCGCAGCCCAAACCATTGGCACCGATGTTTTAGGCGTGCTTTTTGCAGCCGTCTTCTGCTGAGAACGTCGCTGAAATTGGGGCTGACGATGGCGCCCGTGGCTATGACGAAAATCTTTTGCCATTACATCTGCTCAGGAGCCGAAACGCCCAGAATCGCCAAGCCGTTTTTCAGTACCTGTTGTACCGCAAGAATCAGAGTCAAGCGCGCCTGACGTAGAGCTTCATCTTCAACAATAAACTGACTGGCGTTGTAGTAGGAATGCAAGCCGTGCGCCAGATCTTTCAAATAATAGGCGATTTGATGCGGCTCGTAAGCCAAAGCGGCACGCGCCACAATCTCCGGGTATTTAGCCAACTCGGTCGCCAAGTTGACCTCATGCTCGTTATCTAGCAAGCCCATATTCTGCATACCGGCGTCCATGCTGTATTGATAACCTTGTTGCGTAGCCTGTTCCATGACTCGGCTGATACGGGCATGCGCATATTGAATGTAATAGACCGGGTTCTCGTTGGACTTCGATTTAGCCAAATCCAAATCAAAATCCATGTGCTGTTCAGATTTACGTTGCACATAGAAGAATCGTGCGGCATCCGAACCGACCTCTTCACGCAATTCTCGCAGCGTCACGAATTGACCGCTTCGCGTCGACATGGCAAGCTTTTCACCACCACGGTAAAGCACAGCGAATTGAACCAGTAATACTTTCAAAGCTTCCGGATCGGTCTCCATCGCTTGCATAGCCGCTTTGACACGCGGCACATAACCGTGATGGTCCGAGCCCCAGATATCGATCAAAATATCGAAGCCGCGCTCCAGCTTATTAAAATGATAAGCGATATCCGATGCAAAATAGGTTTTGATACCATTGTCACGGACGACTACGCGATCTTTTTCGTCTCCGTACTCGGTCGACTTAAACCAAAGCGCTCCGCCTTTTTCATAAATTTTTCCGGCTGCCTGCAGTTTTTCCAAGGCCGCATCGATCACTCCGGAATCCATGAGCGATCTTTCCGAGAACCAGTTATCGAAGTTGACATTAAACCCGTGCAAATCTTCTCGAATATCAGCCAAAATAGCATCAACGGCAGCCTTGAAAACCACTTCGTAATGCTCGGCACCGAGAATATTTTTCGCCTTAACGATCAAATCATCGATATGCTTTTCTTTATCGCCGCCCTCGTGCCCTTCGTCCGGGGTAACACCGGCAAACACTTCAAAAGCCGGTTTCTGTAAAGTGATATCGTAGTCTTGTTTTAGCGCATCACTGATCTGGTAGATATAGTCACCTTTGTAACCGTTGCTTGGAAAAGTAAACTCTTCGCCGCACTGTTCCAGATAACGCAACCATACCGATGTCGCCAGAATATCCATCTGACGGCCGGCATCATTCACATAGTACTCTTGAGAAACATCAAAGCCCGCTACCGCCAGCAAATTGGAGACACTCGCCCCATAGGCCGCACCACGACCATGGCCGACATGCAGCGGTCCGGTTGGGTTAGCCGAAACATATTCAACCAATACCGAACGGCCTTGACCGACATTACACTTACCGTACTCAGCCTGTTGATCCAGTACCGTCTTGACCACATCAAACTTTGCGGCGTCATTGACAAAGAAGTTGATGAAACCCGGCCCGGCAATTTCCACCTTTTCAACAACCGGTTGATCGACAATCAGTTCGACGATTTTTTGTGCCAGATCGCGCGGAGGCATCCCTGCTTGCTTAGTCAACATCATCGCCAAGTTAGTCGCAAAATCGCCATGTGATTTATCACGAGTGTTTTCCACATTGATACGAGGTGAAGCGTCTTGAGGAATAATCTCCTGCTGTTTAAGTTGCTCGACAACATCGGTCAAAATCTGGGCAATTTGCTGCTTCATGGAATTTTCTCTTAAAAGTAACGTACGAACGTAAATCTTGTTTTTCAATTAAAACAAAGAGTTAACCGCTAATGTAAATTATGGAAAAAGGGTGTTTCAGTAAAACCGGATATTCTACTAAATTAACGGGAGTTATCGGAAAAATTTATCGGCCTGTCGATTAACAGGCCGGGGTGGAAAAACCGGGTTAACTGGTTTTTTTGGCTGCTGGCTTCTTACGAGCTGCCGGTTTCTTCGCAGTTGTTTTCTTTGCAGCCGGTTTCTTGGCTGCCGGCTTTTTAGCCGGAGCCTTTTTAGCCGTGGTTTTTTTGGTTGCCGCTCGCCCGCGTTTCTTAGGTTCGGGCGCCTCATCCAAACGTTTCTGACACTCTTCCAAAGTCAAGGCCAAAGCGTCTTCATCTTTGGCTATCTTGGCATTCTTCTTAGTCGTCACATCGGTGATATATGGCCCCCAACGTCCTTTGAGAATTTTTACATCCGTTCCCGGGAAGGTCTTGACGATCTTATCCGCTTCCGCCTGAATTTTGGCTTCAATCAGACCGACCGCTTCTTCCAAGGTGATACTGAGCGGTTCAAAACCTTTAATCGGTGCATATTGTTTCGGACCATACTCAAGGTATGGACCGAAAGGTCCCTGCTTGGCGATAATCTTCTGCCCCTGCTCGACCGAGAACTCGGTACCATCCACCGCTTTGGCAGAATAGCTTTCCGGCATTTCGCCGACTTCCCTTGGCAACTTGAACAGATCCAACGCCTGCTCCATGGTCAACAGATCCATTTTTTGCCCCGGCATCAAGCTGGCAAAAGTCGGTTTCTCGTCGTTTTCACCATCGCCCATCTGCACGTAAGGTCCGAAACGACCGATTTTGACAAACATCGGTTTGCCATTATCCGGGTTGTTACCGAGCAGACGAGCCTGACCCGCTTCCTCTCTGGACACGTCTTCCGCCGCTTCGACTTTCGGATGGAATTGTTTGTAAAACTCATCCAACATCGCCTGCCACTGCATCTTGCCCTGAGCGATAACATCGAATTTATCTTCCACCTTGGCAGTGAATTGATAATCCAGGATTTCTCCGAAATGTTTGGTTAGGAAGTTGGTCACAATCCCGGCGATATCGGTCGGGAACAGTTTATTTTTTTCACTGCCGGCCATTTCGCTCAGAGTTTCCGCGACCACTTTACCATCGTCCAAAGTCAGCTGACGATACTCTCTAGGTTGCCCTTCTCGATCCTCTTTAACGACATAACCGCGTTGCTGAATCGTATCGATGGTCGGAGCATAAGTTGAAGGTCGCCCAATCCCCATCTCTTCCAAGGTTCTAACCAGACTGGCCTCGTTATAACGCGCCGGCGGTCTACTGTAACTTTGTCTAGCGGATAGGTTGGCCACTTGCAGTTTTTGACCAATCTGCATCGGAGGCAATAGGCCTTCATCTTCTTTGCCGCCGAAATCATAGACCTTTAAGAAACCGTCAAAAGTGACTACTTCACCTTTGGCCGTTAATTTTTCCGCCAGCAGATTATCAATGCCGATATCAACGGTAGTGCGCATCAATTGTGCGTCCGCCATTTGCGAGGCAATCGCGCGACGCCAGATTAACTGATACAAACGCTGCTCGTTTTTTTCACCGCCAACATTTTCCACCGAAAAATCGGTCGGACGAATCGCTTCGTGCGCTTCTTGCGCATCCGCATTTTTGGTTTTATAGCGGCGAACATGGCTATATTCACTGCCGTAATCCTTAGAGATGACCTCTTTAGCCTGCGCGATGGCTTGCTCGGAAAGATTCACCGAATCCGTTCTCATATAAGTGATTTTCCCGGACTCATATAAACGTTGTGCAACCACCATGGTTTGCTTAACGGAAAAACCAAGCTTTGAAGCCGCTTCCTGCTGCAAGGTAGAGGTCGTGAACGGAGCCTTCGGTGTGCGTTTAGCCGGTTTCTCTTCCAAGGAGATAACAGAAAGGTTAGCCTTGGCAACAGCCTCTAAAAACTCGGTTGCTTCTTGCTCGCTGTCAAAGGTCGCAGTACGTTTAACCTCCAAATCCCCGACCGGAGAACCGGATGCGTCCAACAACTGCAATACGCCCTGAACGCGGAATACATAACTCGCCGAAAAAGCTTCAATCTCTTTTTCACGTTCAACAATCAATCGCACCGCGACCGACTGAACTCGTCCGGCAGACAGACCGGTGCGAATCTTTTTCCACAAAATAGGCGACAGCTCGAAACCAACGATACGGTCTAAAATTCGACGTGCCTGCTGGGCATTCACCAAGTCCAAATCAACCGTTCTTGGCGATTCGATCGCGGCCTGAATAGCCGGCTTGGTAATTTCATGGAAGACAATACGTTTTGTGGTATCGATATCGAGATTCAGAGCTTCCGCAAGGTGCCAGGCAATCGCCTCCCCCTCGCGGTCCTCATCCGTTGCTAGCCAGATGGTTTCTGAGGTTTTGGCTAATTTTCTCAATTCGGCAACGTTTTTCTTTTTATCCGCTGAGATTTCGTAATTTGGTTCAAAACCGTTTTCAATATCGATTCCCATACCTTTCTTTTGAATATCACGAATATGCCCGTAACTGGAACGAACCGTAAACCCTTTACCAAGATATTTTTCGATTGTTTTTGCTTTAGCGGGAGACTCCACTATCACCAAATTAGTCATGTATTTTTTATACTCACGTTACAAAATCGGACTCAAATTCTAAGACCAAGTTTTCGATTTTTGATTAATCTCTATTTTTTTAGGTTGCATAATTTTTCTAGGATTTGCAATCACAAATTTAATTTACTTATTATTTTATTAATCAAACTTGCTCAATCGGCTTTACGGTTCTTTTAAAGAATTACGGAATTTTACTGAATAGTTTTTTACGTATCTAAAGACCTTATATATAATGAATTAAACCTCTAACCTAGAACGCCAAATATTTTGAACCCAACTTATCTTTCAAAGCCGTCGGAATCCGCTGCTCAGACACAAGGTATTTATCTTCTGACCACGGAGCAGAACCTGATTAACATCATGCAAAACATGTATGACGGCACCGAATACCGGCTGAGACCCTGTAAGACTTTTGCCGAAATAACGGTATGTATTCAGCAAGACAGTATGCAGCGCAATGTCGTCATAATTGAGCCTAGCCAATTAACTAATCCCCTTTTTGACGAACTGCAACGACTGCTAACGGCCAGCTCAAAGCACTATGCCTTTATCCTGACTATGCCGAACTATGATGCCGGACTGATTCAAAACGCATTGCAAAAAGGCGTCTTTTTCTTTCTGGTCGAGCCCTACTCAGCCGACGTCATCAGAACAAACATTGAGAGCGCCCTAAATACCGAGCTCTCGCTGGTCGCCAGACTTAACCAATTAGATTCCTCGAAAAAACTGCCGTTACTGATAGATCAAGCCTGTTTTCAAGTTCAGACTCCCGACGAGGCGCAAACCATAGCCGCAATACTTGGCTATATCTCTCCAAACCCCAGCAAAGTCTCTTTGGGCCTGTTTGAACTGATGCTTAACGGCATTGAGCACGGCAACTTAGGCCTCGGCTACCATAAAAAAGCGGAACTGCTAGCCAAGGGCTCACTACAGGAAGAAACCAGACAACGTTTAAAACAGCCTGAAAACACAAACAAATATGTGCATATTTCCGTTAAAAGAAAGCCTACCCGTTTGGTATTCACGATTAAAGATGAAGGTAGCGGATTTAACTATCAAGACTTTTTAGAGTTTGATCAGCAACGTACTTTAGCGAAAAACGGCAGAGGCATTATGATTGCCAATCGATATAGTTTTGATGAATTGACTTTCGAGAATGGCGGCTCCACTGTGATTGCACAGGTCTTTCTGAATCCGCAATCAGCTACCGTCACTTGATACGACGCCAGCGCGCAGCAGACATCGCCTCAATGTCTCCCGACAGTTCCAGCATAAGCAATTCACTCTGCAAACTCGATACCGGCATTTTCGTCACTACCACCAACTCGTCCAAACTAATCGGTTCATAATCGATAAACTCAAGCAAAGGGTGAGCTTTGTGTTGCGACACATCTAATTCAATACCTAGCTGCGAAGCTGAATAGTTCGTGCCTTTATCCACATTCGCCAGTTGTAAATCACCTTCCAGTGCGGCGGACAATTCCTCGAGAATATCCTGTCCGGACTCCACCAATTTTGCCCCTTGCTTAATCAGTTGATGACAACCCTTTGCCTGTGGGTTATGGATGGAACCGGGCACCGCAAATACTTCACGTCCCTGTTCCATGGCCGTCCTTGCCGTAATCAACGACCCGCTTTTCAAAGCCGCTTCCACAACCAAGGTTCCTAGACTCAAACCGCTGATAATACGGTTACGACGCGGAAAGTTATAGCTCAGAGGTTTAGTGCCCAGGGAAAATTCGGAAATCATCACCCCCTGTTCGACAATCTCTTGGCCTAGTGCCTTATTGGATGCCGGATAAATCCTATCCAACCCGGTACCGACAACGGCAACGGTTTTGCCTATCTCTTGCAAGCCTCCCTGATGGGCTGCGGTATCGATTCCCAAAGCCAAACCGCTGGTAATTGTAATCCCTTTGGAAGCAAGAAAGCGTGCAAAATCTTCGGCAATTTCCTTGCCGGCCTTAGATGCATGCCGACTGCCGACAATCGCAATTTGCGGATCTTGCAGTAATTCGACATGCCCGCGATAACCCAAAACAATCGGAGGTTCGGATATTTGATTTAACTTTGCGGGAAAAGCTTTATCTTGCGGAAGCAACCAGCCTTGATTATCCGACTCTCCCCACGCCATAGCCACTTCCGTTTCATGCAATATCTCGTCGGAAAACAGTTTTTCCAACTGATTTTCTTTGATCAGGTTGGCTTTCTGCCATTCCGATTTAGGCTGTTCCAGCGCCGCACTGATCGTGCCGAAATAGGTTTGAATGGCTTGCAGCTGATGGAAATTGATCCAGCTGTTTTGGAGTCTTAATACTTCTGGTAAGTCGGCAAAGGTTGACATAGTCCGCTATAATGGAGCTTGTTTAAATAATTCAAGTATATACGACACTATGGAAAAACTCGATATCGTTCTCTATCCTGAGCATGGGCTGCGTGAAGTTTGTATGCCGATACCCGAAATGACGGATGATTTAGACAAACTGATTGACGACATGTTTTATACCATGTACGACGCACCGGGCATTGGTTTAGCCGCACCGCAAATCGCGGTTCAACAGCGTCTAATCGTGGTAGATGTTTCGGAAACCAAAGACCAGCCGATCGCGTTGCTGAACCCTGAAATTGTTCGTTCGGCCGGGGAAATCACCTGGGAAGAAGGCTGTTTATCTTTACCGGGCGTTTACGCTAAAGTCACTCGTCCCAGCGACATTATCGTTCGCGGCATGGATCGAGACGGCAAGCAGGTTGAGTTTGAAGCCAATGATCTGCTGGCAGTTTGTCTGCAACACGAAATCGACCACCTTAACGGCAAAATGTTCATTGACCACCTGTCCGGTCTCAAACGAACCCGAGCCTTACAAAAATACCGCAAACTTACCGAACAACCAGAACAATAAAAGTACATGAGCCAGACACTTCGTATTATCTTTGCAGGCACACCTGATTTTTCCGTTGCCCCTCTTCAAACTTTAATCGACTCGGAACACGAAGTCATTGCGGTTTATACTCAGCCCGACCGACCGGCTGGCAGAGGCCGCAAATTGACGGCCAGCCCGGTCAAACAACTGGCTTTGGAACATGATATTCCGGTCTACCAGCCATTGACCCTAAAGGATGAAGAGGCGCAGAAAGCCTTGCAAGCACTAGATGCCGACTTGATGGTGGTGGTTGCTTATGGTCTGATTCTGCCGCAAATCATTCTCGATGCACCGAAAATGGGCTGTTTGAATATCCATGCGTCTTTACTGCCTCGCTGGCGCGGCGCGGCACCGATTCAGAGAGCAATTGAATCTGGAGATAAAGAAACCGGAGTCACCATTATGCAAATGGATGCCGGCTTGGATACCGGCGATATGCTTTATAAAATCAGCACCGAAATCACCTCTGAAGATACAGCCCAAACCCTGCATGACCGCTTGAGCACAATCGGTTGTGAAGCCCTGAACAAAACCATCGACGGTCTGCTAGCAGGCACTATCACGCCTGAAAAACAGGATGAAAGCCAGGTCATCTATGCTGAAAAGATGAGTAAAGAAGAAGCCTTGATTGACTGGCAGGAACCCGCTCTGATGATTGTCCGCAAAATCCAGGCATTCAACCCTTGGCCGGTGGCTTTCACAAAATTCCAAGAGCAACCTCTACGTATTTGGCAAGCGCGCTTAACTTCTGCCGACGAACAGAATGAACTTCCGAAAGCAGTAAAACCGGGAGAAGTCCTCAAATTAACCAAAGCAGGACTAATGGTGGCCACGGCTGACGACCCTATCTGCCTACAGCAATTGCAGCCAGCCGGCAAAAAAGCGATGAGTGCTTATGACTTTGCACAGGCCCGTAACCTGCAAGGACACCAGTTTTAATGTCTCAAGTGATGTCTCAAGCCGCCCCGCTTAACAGTCGCTTTATCGCGCTGAAAATCTGCCTGACCGTGATTGAAGACGGGCGTTCACTAAGCCAAACACTACCGGAAGGTTTGGCTCAGTTCAGTGATCGCAGGGAACGCAATTTCACCCAAAACCTAGTGCTCGGCACCATTCGCTGGCAGGGGCGTTTGGAAGCGATCCGCGCTCAACTTTTGAAAAAGAAACTCAAAGCCAAAGACGAAGACATCAACCAGTTGATTTTGCTCGGCCTGTACCAAATTCTTTACATGGACACCCCCGAACACGCTGCGGTTTCGGAAACCGTGGCCGTAGTGCAGAAACTAAAAAAACCTTGGGCAAAAGCCTTGGTCAACGGTGTGCTGCGCAACTTCTTAAGAGATCAGGACGCGATCTGCGCCGAAGTCGACCTGAAACCGGCTCAACATTACGCCCATCCGCAATGGCTTTTCAAGACCTTGAGAAAAGCCTACCCTGAACAATGGGAAGCGGTCATGCAGGCCAATAATCGTATTGCTCCTCTGACCCTGCGGGTCAACACCATTAAACAGTCACGCGAACAGTTTCTGCAACGTCTGGCTGATGATGGAGTTGAAGCCACCGCACATCCGCTCGCGCCACAGGGCGTTCAGTTGCAACAGAGTACCGATAT
This sequence comes from Thiomicrorhabdus sp., assembly GCA_963677355.2. GTDB lineage: Bacteria > Pseudomonadota > Gammaproteobacteria > Thiomicrospirales > Thiomicrospiraceae > Thiomicrorhabdus. The sequence continues at coordinate 422,809 of CAXXXQ010000001.1, forward strand.
CAGTCAGCTTGCCACCTATGAAGAGGGCGGATTCAGCGTTCAGGACGGCGCCGCTCAACAAGCGGCCAATATTTTGCAACCACAAGCCGACGAACGCATCTTGGACGCTTGCGCCGCTCCGGGAGGCAAAACCACACATTTGCTGGAACTGTCGGCAAACAAGGCTAAAGTACTCGCTTTGGAAGTCGCGCCGGAACGCATCGAACGTCTGGCGGAAAACCTGCACCGCTTGGAGCTGGATGCCGATTATGAAGTCGGTGATGCCTCCCAGCCTGAGCAATGGTGGGACGGCAGACCTTTTGACAAAATCCTGCTCGACGCGCCCTGCTCGGCAACCGGCATCATTCGCCGCCATCCCGACATCAAACAGCACCGTACCGAAGAGGATATTGACGCTCTGGTCGAACTGCAAGCGGCCATCCTTGAGGCATTGTGGCCAACACTGAAAGTTGGCGGCCAATTGTTGTATGCCACCTGCTCGGTGCTGCCGCGGGAAAACACCCTACAGATGCAAAACTTCTGTGAGCAGCACGGCGATGCCAAACTGATTGATTTACAACTCGATGGCAGTCTGACATTTGCAACTCCGGGCTATCAGTATCTGCCCGGCACCGAAGACATGGACGGTTTTTTCTACTGTTTGCTTGAAAAAACGGTATCCACCAACCCGACTACGGCAAAGTAACCATGAAAATTGCCGGATTACCAGCCAACCCCTTGCTGACAATCTTTGGCGTTTCATTATTTTTGATTTTATCGACCTTCAATCAACAGGCTCACGCCCAAAAAGCGATTTCAATCGATAAAATTATCGACTATCAACAAGACAAACAGCTGATGATTGACTCGGCCAGCTCTTTCAACTTGCCGGAACATGTCATTGAAGCGATTCATCATGAAATTCCTCTCAATTTCAAAATTCAGATTGAACTGCTGGAAAAATCCAAACTCTTAGGCTTCGACTATCATCGTGTGCGCAACCAGATAGAATTTCATACCGAATTACACTCGGCAGGCGTGAATCGCCTTTATGCGCTGTACAATAGCCGCAACCATAAAGCACAGACCTTTCAGCGCCTTGAAGAGGCGTTACAAACACTGGCGACATTACAGGCTTTCCCCATTGCATCTCTTTCTGAATTACACCCGGAACAAAGTTATACTTTACGCATGCGTATCAAGCTGGATTACTGGAAACTTCCGGCTCCCCTGCTGATAGATGCAATATTTACCGATAATTGGCTGCTGGACAGCCAATGGTATGAAACCACACTGCAAACCCCTCTGAGCTGGCAATGAATTCGATTTGGCGCTATTTAAAACAATACGGTTGGCTGAGCTTGCTTTCCAGCTTGCTTCTGATGGCTTTGGTCGTCATGAGCCAGACTTTGCAAAATGCGTCCAGCTTTGCCGACAGCTATTCGAGCCTTTTGTTTTTCACCATCGGCGGGATCGCGCTACTGCTGATCATTCTGATCCGTACCCTGTTTCACCTCTATACCCAGCTCCAGAAAAAGCTGCCGGGGAGCCGCATTACCGCCAGACTGACCTTTATATCCAGTCTGCTCCTGGGAATACCGACGGCAATCATCTTCTATTTCTCGCTGACTTTTATCCAGCAAGGGATTAACCAATGGTTTGACGTCAAAACCGAAGTCGCTTTAGAAAACGCTGCGTCACTGGTGCGAATCACTCTGGATAACAAAACCCGAGACAGCCTCAATCTCACTAAATCCATCACCAAAGCCAATCAGGATATTTTGGCCGCTTCGCCTAGCCTAGCCGTCAACAGTATTCGCGAGCAACTCAATGCTCAGGAGGTTGCCCTCTACCACTTGAATCAACAACTGGTAGCTTTCAGTAGCGAGTACGGAGTCAATATTCTGCCGGATACACCGGGTGAAAACCTGTTCCAGCAAGTACGCAACAATAAAACTTACGCCGCTTTGGAAACCAAACCGGGTGCAACCATGCAGGAAACCTTTATCCGTGTTCTGGTTCCCTATACCGACATTACCCTCAACACCCAGTATGCGCTACAGGCAATCTTTCCGGTCACCTCGGACATCAGTCTCTTGGCTGAATCGGTCGGCACCGCTTCGGGGCAATACAAAGAGCTCTCTTATTTGAAAGGCCCTTTGACCGCGAGTTTCATTCTGGTTCTGTCGATGGTCTTGCTGCTAACGCTGGTGACCGCCATCCTCTTTACCATTCAGGCGGTAGAAAACTTCACCGACCCGATTCGAACCTTGGCGAAAGGTACCAAAGCGGTCTCCAAAGGTGACTATTCGGTCAAGATGAAAGTGCCGGAAAACGACGAATTCGGCGATCTGATTCTCTCCTTTAACGACATGATTCAGCGTATTTCCAAGGCTCGAAACGACATCAAACTCGGACACCAGCAGACGGAAGTGCAAAAACTCTACCTACAGGCGATCATCAAAAACCTCTCCAGCGGCGTAATCACCTTGGATATGCACAACCGAATTCGAACCATCAACGACTCTGTGGAAGAGATTTTAAATACCGATTTGAATCGTCATATCGGTAAAAAACTGCTGGAAATCACTGATCGGGAAGACAGCACCCATTTAGTCGACCTGATCAATCAAATCGTGCCGATGTTTGCACAGAGTTCCAAACCCTGGTCTTTACAGGTTGATTTTTCCTATAAAAAAACACAAAAGATTCTGATGATCCATGGCTCCACGCTGCCGAGTTTGGATAAAAAAATCGGCGGGTACGTTATCGTCATCGACGACATTACCGAACTGGTTCAAGCGCAATTGAACGCCGCTTGGAGTGATGTCGCCCGTCGTTTGGCTCATGAGATCAAAAACCCACTTACCCCTATACAGCTCTCTGCCGAGCGCTTGCAATTCAAGTTGCACAACAAACTGGAAAGCAGCGAGAAAGCGCTGTTAAGCCGCATGACAGAAACCATTATTGAACAGGTTTCCACCATGCAGAAACTGGTACAAGCTTTTAGTGATTACGCCAATACACCGGAAGTCGAATTGGTTCCGACCAATCTCAACAATCTGATCACCAACATCACCGAAATGTATCAGGATCCGAATGCAAACTGGAAAGTGACCCGTGATATAGATAAAAATTGCCCACAGGTGCTTGCGGACACTTCACGCCTGCGCCAACTGCTGCATAACCTGATTAAAAATGCTCTTGAAGCGACCGAAGAGACGGAAAACGCCATTATCCACGTTAAATCCATCTGCGACGAACCGGATTGGCTGACCATTTCGGTGTGCGATAATGGGCCGGGCATTCCGGAAGAGGCGCAGAACTGGATATTTGAACCCTATGCCACGGACAAACCGAAAGGCACCGGATTAGGTTTAGCGGTGGTGCGTAAAATTGTCGAAGAACATCACGGCCAAATTAGCTTAGAATCTTCACCACAGAGCGGTACCTGCTTTATAATTAAATTACCAGTAATGACGAGCGAGACTGAATGAAACCGGGCAAATTATTAATTGTCGACGATGAAAAAGACATTCGCAATTTAATGCAAGAGATTTTTGCGGAAGAGGGTTATCAGGTAGAAACGGCCGGTAACGGCGTTCAAGCACAAAATGCATGGCGAACTTCCTTACCGGATGTCATTTTCTTAGATGTTTGGATGCCCGATATCGACGGAATCTCCCTGCTCAAGCAGATGCAGGAAGAAGGGGTTCTGGAAAATACCAAAGTCATTATGATGTCCGGACACGGCACCATCGAGACCGCCATAGAAGCCACTCGCTTGGGTGCTTACGATTTCTTAGAGAAACCGCTCTCTTTAGCCAAACTGATCGTCACTGCGGAACGCGCCATCGAGCACAATCAGCTCAATCAGGAAAACCGCCAACTCAAGCAAAAGCAGCCGGTGCAATTCATGCCGGTCGGTAAAAGCAAAACCGTCGTCACCTTACGCGAAACGCTAGACCGTCTCTCCCGCTTCACCATGCCGATATTGGTGACCGGGGAAGCCGGGACCGGTAAACATTATTTTGCCCAAGCCATTCACAAAACCAGCTTGCGCAATCAATACCCGGTTCTGGAATATTATGCGCTGGACTTCAATACCTTATGCCTGCCGGAAAACAGGGAAAAGCTGAAAAAAACTTTGCGTGAAGCTCATCAAGGCAGCCTGATTATTTCCAATATCGAACAACTCTCCGAACAGGCACAGGCGATGCTCGCCAATATCGTACTCAAGCAGTGCTATAAATTGGAAAATACGGACGAATCGGTCTGCATCGATATCCGTGTCATCGCTCTGACCAAGTCGGACTTGGAAGGACAGGTAGAACACAATACCTTCCGTGAAGACCTTTATCAGCGTCTTAAAGTCATGCAGATTCACATTCCGGCACTGCGCCAACATACCGAAGACATTCCGGAACTGGTCGATTTTTTCGTTAACCACTTTGTCACTCACGAGGGTTTGGAATACCGCCATTTCAGCGTACCGGCGCAGAATATCCTGCGCCAGCACAACTGGCCGGGCAACCTCAAAGAGTTGAAAAACCTGATCCAGCGTCTGTTGATTTTAGGTTCCGATGAAGTCAGCGACGAAGAAGTCAAAGAGGCGCTGAGCAGCACTCAGAACAGTAGCGAAAATGGCGATGTGATCGATACCACGATCTCTCTCAAGCAGGCTAAAGAACGCTTTGAAGCTCGTTACTTGAGTCAACTGCTCCGCGAAACCAGCGGCAATGTTTCCGAAACCGCGAAGCGTTCCGGAGTGGACCGCACGAATTTGTATCGAAAACTGAAAAGTTTGGGCATCGACCCGAAAAACCCTCAGTAGTAGAATGGTAATGATTGGGATAGCTTGCTAACAAGCTTGATAGTGGCGAACAGGTTAAATAAAAATTATGAATATTGTTATCTTAGGTGCAGGTCAAGTCGGCACCTCTCTGGCCGAGCTTCTTGCACAAGAAAACAACGATGTCACCGTCGTCGATATTGACCGACTGCACCTGCAACGTTTGCAGGATCGCCTCGACATCCGTACGGTACCGGGTCACGCCTCCCATCCGGACATTCTGACTCAGGCAGGCTTGGAAGATGCTGATATGCTGATCGCCGCCACCCAGAACGACGAAACCAACATCCTCGCCTGCCATCTGGCACACAGCATGTACAAAACCGGTAAAAAAATTGCCCGTGTCCGCAGCCGCTCTTACCTTGACCACCCGGAACTGTTTGACCGCGAGCAAAACACCTACGCCATTCCGATTGATGTCCTGATCAGTCCGGAAAATCTGGTGACCGACTATATTCTGCAGTTAATCGAATACCCGGGGTCTTTGCAGGTGATCGACTTTGCCGAAGGTAAAGTACGTTTGGTGGCGATGCGCGCCTATCCGGATGGCAAGCTGGTGGGCAAACAGATCAAATCTTTAAGAGAAGATCTGCCGAGAGACATCAAAACCCGTATCGTTGCGGTTTACCGAAGAGACGAAGTGGTCATGCCGACCGGCGATACCATTATTCAAGCCGGTGACGAAGTCTTCTTCCTCGCCGAAGCCAAACATATCCCGGTCATCGTCAACGAACTACGCCGTTCCAGAGTCAGTCCTTCGCGTCGCATCATGATTGGTGGCGGCGGCAATATCGGCTTCAATTTAGCTCAAGCGCTGGAAAAAGACCATCAAGTCAAGTTGATCGACCGCAATATGCAACAAGCCCGAGAAGTGGCCGAAATGCTGGAGGATACCATCATCATCCACGGTGACGTCTCCGATCGTGATCTTCTGCAAGAAGAGAATATTGACGAAATCGATCTGTACCTAGCCGTCACCAATAGTGACGAAGCCAATATCATCTCGGGCATGCTGGCCAAAAAACTCGGCGTACGCCGCGTGATCGCACTGGTCAACAACCAATCTTATGTCGAATTGATCCAACGCAACAGTATCGATGTCGCCATCTCGGCCGACAGCATTACAACCAGCCACCTGCTGCACTACACGCGAAAAGGCGACACCGTCAAGGTTGCCACCTTGCGTAAAGGTGCCGCGGAAGCTATGGAAGTGATTGCCCACGGTAGCGAAAACACCTCCGAAATCATCGGTAAAAAAATCGGCGAGATTAACTGGCCGAGCGACATCACCGTCGGCTGTATCATCCGTGACGAAAAAGTCATTATCGCCCACCGAGATCTGGAAATCGAAGCGGAAGATCATGCCATCCTATTTCTGAGTAACTCCACCAATGCAGCTGAAATTGCGAATCTGTTCTCTCCTGAACAGAAGCAGAGTTGGTTCAGTTAATTACCTAAATGATAAGACCTTGATATGCACTCGAAAATCATTTTAAAAGTCTTTGGAATCCTACTGATGGTGTACAGCATCAGTCTGGTTCCACCGATTGTGATCGCCGCCATATATCAGGACGGCGCGCTGTTTGCGTTTGTCAGTGTCTTAATCGGGGTGTTATTGACCGGATTGATTATCTGGTATCCGGTTCGGCACCATACTCAAGATTTGAAAATCCGCGACGGATTCCTCATTGTCGTCATGTTCTGGACGGTACTCGGACTGGCCGGGGCACTGCCTTTCTATATTGAACAAGACGTACCGCTCAGCTTGACCGATTCGATTTTTGAATCTTTTTCCGGTCTGACCACCACCGGAGCGACCGTGATCATCGGCCTGGACGAACTTCCGCATGCCATTCTTTGGTATCGTCAGCAACTGCAATGGATGGGCGGCATGGGGATTATCGTCTTGGCGGTCGCCATCCTGCCGATGCTGGGAATCGGGGGCATGCAGTTGTACCGTGCAGAAACGCCGGGACCGATTAAAGATTCCAAAATTGCGCCGCGTATTTCAGAAACGGCTAAAGCGCTTTGGTACATCTATTTAGGGCTCACTATCGTCTGTGCATTCAGTTACTGGCTCGCCGGTATGAATTGGTTCGACGCTTTCGGACACAGCTTTTCTACCGTAGCGATTGGCGGCTTCTCGACCCATGACGCCAGTATCGGTTACTTCGACAACCTGAATATCGAAATCATCGCCATTATCTTTATGTTCCTGTCCGGGGTGAATTTCGCACTTCACTTCACCGCCTTTAGAAGTTTGAGCGGCTACGCCTATTTGTACGATCCCGAATTCAAAGCCTATGCAAGTTTGCTGCTGGTTGCCATTCTCATCTCGACCACCTATCTCTATTTTCAGGAAGTCTATCCAACCTGGCAAGAAGCAATGCGTTACGGTATCTTCCAGACCGTTTCGCTTGCCACCACCACCGGTTTTGCCAATGCCGACTTCTCAATTTGGCCCGGCTTCCTACCGATTATGCTGATCTTTATGAGCTTTATCGGCGGCAGTGCTGGTTCCACCGCCGGGGGCATGAAAGTGATCCGTTTTGTACTGCTGTTCAAGCAAGGCATGCGTGAAATCTCCGGCTTGCTGCACCCTAATGCGATCAACCCGTTAAAATTGCAGGGTAAAAGTATTCCTGAAAAAGTCATGACCGCCGTGTGGGGCTTCTTCTCCGTTTATGTATTCACTTTCGCCTTTCTGATGCTGGTTATCATGGCACTTGGTGTCGATCAAACCACCGCTTTCTCGGCGATGGCGGCGATGATGAACAACCTTGGACCGGGGCTGGGTGACGTTGCCGCCAACTACCAAGGCATGAGCGATCCGGTAAAATGGGTACTGACTTTTGCCATGCTGCTCGGCCGTTTAGAAATCTTCACCCTGCTGGTTCTCTTTACCGCCGCGTTTTGGCGTAAATAAATTAAGACAGACAAGGCCATCAAATTACCGTCATGAGTACTCAAGCGCAACAAAAGTGGGATGCCAAATATCAACAAGCCACCCTTCAAACGCCCGCCAATCCTTGCTTTGTGCTAAAAGAACACAGCAAACTACTCCCTTTCCAAGGACGAGCACTGGAAGTGGCCTGCGGGCTCGGCGGCAATGCCCGGTTTCTCGCCCAATGCGGCTTGAAAGTGGATGCTTGGGATATCTCCGATAATGCGCTGACCGTTCTCAACAACTGGGCCAGCCTCAATCACCTGCCGATCACACCACTGATCACCGACTTGGAGCAGATGATTCTGCCTTACCGACAATTCGACGTCATAGTGGTCAGCCGTTATCTAGACCGCAAGCTGTTTCCCGCATTGGCAGACGCCCTAAAACCGAACGGTCTACTGATCTATCAGACGTTCCTCGCTCCGGTTCAAGAACAAGCACCGCGTAATCCGGATTTCTATGTGCAAAGCGGAGAACTCGGTCAAGCTTGGCCGCAACTGGAAACTTTAGTCTACGGAGAAGGCTGGCTGGCTAACGAAAATACGGCAACCGAACCAGCCGAAAATAAACATCGCTACGCTTGGTATATCGGACGCAAAAAGTGAATCTGAATCGATTGCCTCTCAGCGATGTCGGCATCGGATTTTTACTGGCTATTATTGGTACCGCGCTTTTCTCGCTAAAATCCATTTTTATTAAACTTGCCTATGCCGAAGGCTTAGATACCGACAGCGTATTGATGTTACGCATGGCGATCTCCTTGCCGATTTATCTCGGCATCCTCTGGTGGCTGGCCAAAACCTCTGCCACCCCGGACAACCTCGCCGGGAAATGGCTGAAAATTACCTTTTTAGGTTTCATCGGCTACTACCTCTCCTCCTGGTTTGATCTGAAAGGCTTGGAGATGATTAGCGCCCAACTGGAACGTTTAACCCTATTCACTTACCCGATCATGGTTGCCATTCTAGGTGCGCTTTTCTTCAAAACACCGCTCACCCGTAAAATCGTGATTGCCCTGATTATCACCTACTCCGGCTTATGGATTGTTTTCTATCAAGAACTCAATTTCAGCGGTGAGAATGTTGTATTAGGTACTTTGTTGGTGGCGATGGCGGCTCTGTCTTTTTCGTTTTATGTGCTGTTTGGTAAGCAGGAAATCAAACAGATCGGCAGTCTCTGGTTTACCGGTCTGGCGATGAGTATCTCCAGTGTTTTTGTGCTGATCCACTTCGCCGTTTTCAATGACTACAGCGATCTGAGCGTCACCTCAATGGCTTGGGTTTGGCTGTTTCTGTTAGCCGTTATCAGCACCGTCATACCGAGTTTTATGATCAGTGAAGCCATTCACCGCATCGGTCCGGCGCAAACCGGCATTATCGGCTCGCTCGGTCCGATTATGACCATGGGGCTTGCCATTTGGATTCTCAGCGAACCTTTCACACTCTGGCATGCCATGGGCATGCTACTGGTTATTGGCGGCGTCTCTTTTTTAAGCTATAAACCAAAAAATTAACTTCAACTCCATCAAAACAAGCTGTTGCACATACTCAGATTAGAGCCCTACTAAGTACACACTATCGGGAGAAACACTGGCATACACTTAGCTAACATCTCAGCATGTGTACGCCATTGCAATCAATAGGAGCTGATTTGATTTACCATACCCTGATCCCCCCTGCCTGTTAATTAAATACTTTAAAAACTACGTAAATATACCTCTACAATAAGGCTTTACTTCTCGACTTCAAAAACTGTATTTTGATATGAATGATCAAAAACTAATAAGACAGTTCAACGCCACCTATTATTTAAAGCAGAAAAAATGATGAATCAAGCAATAAAACAACGCAACTTTACTCTGGCTCTTTTCCCTATTTAAACAAGTATAGATAATGCAATAAGCGGCGAAGACGGGAGTTGTGCTGCTCAAAAAATAAAAGCATTTTAATTTTAAAAAGAACAAGGCCAGGTGGTTTTTAAGCAAAGCACTTCATGCTAAAATCAGCATAGAAATAAGTGTTTTTACTTAAAGCACTTCATATCAGAAAATAATTATTTATAATAAAAATCACTTACGAAATTTAGATTGTTTAAGTTCAAATAGACACTAGACACCTAACGGTTTAGATTAGTGTTCCATAAGAAAAACTAACTAAAATGAACAATCACAAGAACCAACAATAACTATATCAACTCAACCGTTAAAAGCAGACTGATAAAGGCATGACCCCAAAAAAACCAAACACAAAAAAAGTTCAATCTAAGGATGTCGTCTTTTTATTTTCTTGGATTGTCTTTTCTTTTGGGAATACTCTTTTTTTCTTAAACGAAACCGTACAAGACTATTTAAAGCCGATAGGCTGGCATACATGGCTGGAAAGTTTAAACTTTGAAGTTTATAACTTTTACTTCAACGCTTTTTCTAAAGATGAAAATCGCTATATGCTCGCTTTTGTTTGGAGTTTTCCTATTTTATTTTTAGCATTCAATGTCTTCGTCTTTTGGGATATACACAAAAGAAAAATTTGGCGTAAGGAAGTTTTAATAAAAGAAAAACGGCCACTTTTAAGCTCTCTTTTCGGCTTATTTTTTTTCGGGGGGGTTCTTGTCTGGGGTTTTCTGGACACACCTTTACGTCAACTATTAACAGATACTCCTTTAAGCATCAATGGAGTTAGAGAGTTCTTATTGCTTCAAGGGGTATTAATAATATTCATTCCGATGCTTTTTTATTGGCTTCTGGTTTTCTATAGCTTATTTTTACAAAAGCATAAAAATTGATCGATGGGGCCAGACTCGATTGATTTACCGTACTCAGATAAAAACGAACTATTTCGCTCAATTTTTCACAGAAAATACGTAAATATACCCTTATAATCAAACTTAACTTCTCAACGACCAAAACAGCAGTTCAGATTATGAATGGGCAACATAAACCTAAAAGATTCAGCCTGTCCAAAGGCTCAAAAACAGCTCTTGCACTGTTACTTTTTTTTGTAGCATTTAACTTGTTGTCTATTGGCGATATTTGCAAATACACGCTTGAACCAGTTGGCTTACACACTTTTTTTGAAGAAAGCTTTCCCAGTTTGTATCAAAAATACGATTATAAATTCACGCGCTATACGAATGATCCAGAAAAATACTTAGTATTTTATTCGTGGAATCTATTTTTAGCTCTTTTAGTTGAGATTATTCTTTTTATCAGTTTTTTATTAATACCGAAGTCTAGAGACTACTTAGTGGCTCTTTTCTATCCAAAAGATCAAAATTATTTCCAAAAAATATTCGCTCCAGTACTAGCTCCAGCAATAGTATTTATCTACATTTTAGCAGGACCTACAACCCCAGAGGGGCTTGGAGGCTTTGTATATTTCAGCGGATATTTTTCATTTATATTCAATAGTTTTTTTTATAGTGTTTTAAATGTCTTCTCCATTGCCATAGCGAACTTGTTATACCAAAAACTGTTAATTCAATTGGATAATTAATTATGTCTGAATCAATAGGGTCATATATGGACACGTCCCTGATTTCAAGCAATAAAATTCTGTAAGTACATTTTCAGCACTCTGTTTTGTTTGATGATTACCTTTTAACTTTGCTGTTTTGGCTGGGTTAAATGCGAGTTAAGCGGTCGTATATTCGGCTCTTAAGATGTCAGACCCTCCTTGTGTTTATTGTGAGCGTCTGGCTAGCCATCATGTTATCCGTACCTTGACTCCTCATCAGACTCACGAGACCAATGTCTCAGACCCCAATTTCAGGCCCTGCCAAGGTGGGATTAACCCGTTTTACCATGAGCATCGCTTTGCAAGGTAAGTTGTTTCAGTGATGCTTTTAAGGCATCACTTGATATTCTTTGTTGTGTGCCATCAGTGACCACATGATTCTGGCTGTCTTATTAGCTAAAGCAACAGCCGCCACTTGAATGCACTTGGCCTGCCTGAGCTTTTTAGCCCAGGCAACTTGATTATCATTTCCCTTGCTTCTGGCAATGGCGGTTAAAGCGCCTTGAACTAATAGTCGCCTTAGATATCCATCGCCTCGTTTACTAATGCCTAGCAGGATGTTTTTACCGCCAGTGGAGTTTTGTTTTGGCACTAAGCCTAACCAAGCGGAAAACTGTCTGCCATTTTTAAACTCTAATGGGTCGCCTACTGAGGCGGCAATGGCAGAGGCGGTTAAAAAACCAACCCCGGGTAATTTTTGTAGTTTAGAAGCTACAGGGTCAAGTTGAGCTAAGCGTTCGATCTTTTGGCTTTGATCTTGTAAACGTTGATCCATCTCTATCAGTTCTTGATAGAGTAAATAAAACTGTTCACGTCCTAATGCCGATAAACCATTCTTTGCATCCTCAAGCACAAAATGCAGCTCCGCAATAAGGTTTGGAGCACCACCTTTGATGACGATACCGAACTCAGCCAGCAAACCGCGAATCTGATTAATCAATGCCGTCTTCTGTGCCACCATTCTTTCTCTTACTCGGTGCATCATCAGGATGTCTTGTTGTTCTACACGTTTGGGCGAGACAAAACGCATCGTAGGTTGATTGGCGGCAATGACAATGGCCGTCGCATCATTAAAGTCATTTTTATTGGACATGACAAAGGGTTTTACAAAGGCGGGATTAATCAACTTAACCTCATGTCCTGCCTGTAGAATGGTTCTTGCCCAGTAATGACTGGTGCCGCAGGCTTCCATGGCAAAAGTAACCTTTTCGTGTGTTTGAATCAGTTCTTTAAACTTCGTACGTGTTAATTGTTTACGTTGAACAGGTTTCCCCTGTTGATTGGCAAAAACCAAATGAAAGGTATGCTTTGCAATATCGACACCGACGGTAGTAATATCATTAGTCATGGGCACGCTCCTTGTAGAGTTGTTGGTTCACCTCAATCATACTGGCTCAATGCAATCGTAAAGCCGTTTTGTATGATGGGCGTGTCCATACCATCAGACTCGATTGATTTACCGTACTCCGATGAAAACCAAGCCATTTCGCTCAATTTTCAAAAAAAATACGTAAATATACCTCTATAATAAGGCTTTACTTCTCGACGCCCAAAACAACAGTTCAAATTATGAATGAGCACACCAACACCAAGAAACCCACTCACCGTAAAAATGGTCTACACATGATTATTCTATGGTGGTTATTTGGGACGATAACCTTTTTGAACCTTTCCGGTTGTCAAGAAACCGAAAAAGTTAAATCCATTATGCATGAAGAAGTGGGTCGTTGTGATAACGAACCCGGCACCTTAATTCGTGTGGTTTCAACAGACTGGTGGACAAGAGTCGAATTTGATTTTTTAAAAACCATTTTTTGGTTTAGCTACCAACCCAAACAAGACCACTTCTGCATTCCTGATTTACCAATCGAAAAAATCAAAAACTTAACGGAACAAGAAAAAGAAAAACTCCGCATTGATTATGTTAATCGTGGTTTATTCAAAACCACACAAGATAAAATCAAAGGCACAAGCTACTACACGCCACCAAAGTCCTCCAAATTTCTGGATTTACAAGATTTAGTCAGACGAGGTTCAGAGCTGGCGTTTTTAGAACTACATTTAGTGGATTCTTATAAAATCGCTAACTCGAATTACCCACTCAAATTTAAAGAAAGTAATCCTTATTACCAGCAGTTAAAACAATTGGCATACAGTGGCGATGCCGAAGCCATGTGTTTATACAGTAAAGTCATCCCCGCCCCTTTTAAAGGCTATGAAGATTTAACCCTCTACGAATTTCGAAAATTAAACCACGAAGGAAAAGTGCAAATGCACCAACGTCGTTGGGTGGAAGGGCCTGATGATAAATGGGGAAGAGGACGAAAAAAAGCTGCCCAAATGGGAAGCATTGAGTGCGGTGAATACTACGCTGGGTTATCAGCACAAAATATGACCTATGATTCCATTCCGTTATCAGAAGTCAAAAAAACCTATTTAAATGCTGCAACAAAAGGAAGCTATCCAGCAACCTCAGGCGTTGCGATCTTTTATCGCCTTGGCATCAATGGCTTTGAAAAAAACCTCGCTAAATCAAAATGCTGGATGCAAAAATATAACCAACTGGATGTCAGTAAGCCTTTTACAAAAGACCAAGTTAATCAGATTGAACCTTTGGCAAGAAATCGGCATAAAGGCAATAACTTTGATGTTTATTGGGACTACCTGCAAACAGGAATAAAAATCCACCCAGACTTAAAAAACTTACCTGTTTATGACCCCAATAACTATTGTGAAGAAATAAAAGGAGCTGTTCATGAACAATAACAACCTAACTAATTGGCAACAACAGCTCCAACATTTAAAAGAGCCAAAGCACAACTTATTTAAAAAACTTGTCTAAGAAAAATATCTTGCCGTGAAAGAATAACTAAATGGCACAAGCTCACTACCATCCAGTGAAATAAAAGCTACCCTATTAATTGAAACCTAATTTTATGAAAATGCAAAAAAATAATGATGTTGAGTTTGATCTAAAAATAATTAATGGGCGTGCTCAAACAACAATCACGTTATTAAACGATGACTATTTAAATAAAAGGGCACACTTACAAGTTATTTCCAAACGAACCCAAAAACAACATGAATCTATGCTAGATGCATTATGGTCAGCTATTAAGACCAGTTCCTTGCCCGTTTTGAGTACACCAATCCCTAATTTAGAAAAAATCACACGCATCGATGGCATGTATCCAAACACGATTCCATTTGATTTTGAAAGCTCCCGATTCAAAGTCGAAACTGTATTTGAACTCAAAGTTTATACAGATGACCAAGAAAAGATTATTTCAAAAGCCCCGCTAAAATCTTTTGTCGTCAAAAGTAACTATCCTTTAGAGCGAAGTACACTTAAGAGAAAATCACCACTCACTCCCAAAGATAAATATATCCTAACAAAGAGTTTAGCCTCAGTTAGTAAGCGAGACAGGTTTAAAGCTTATTTCTTTATTTCATTAGCCATCATTTCATTTATCTCCTTAAACATCCTAGGCATCCATGATTATTTTGCTTCGGGCAGCGATAACTGGCTACTGCCTGATCGCGATCCTAGTTACCATAGTCGGCGTAATATAGATCCAGCTATTCTAGTAATCATAATGAGTTTTATAATGGCTACGGCCTTCTATCAATCTGCAAAAATTGCACTCAAAAACTACATTAAACCATTCAACATCGAGTGGCCAAGCACCATTAACAAAAACACTCAACTTTCCTTAAGCCAAATCGTTAAAGGAAAAGTCCGGTTGAACTTATCCCATCTGACATTGAGAGTTGTCAGCGGCAACTTTGAACATTACAAAATTGCAACGTCCCACTACAACTACAATAAAACAAAGGAAAAAGAACCAAATAACGAACGGATACTTTTTGAAAAAGAACTTATTGATCTAAAAAAAGGTACAAATTTAAATGATTATCTTGATGAAAACGATATTGCTAATATGGATTCAATGTTTTCTTCAAGCATCCCAACTTTTATGTTTGATAAAAACCATGGCATCACTTCTGAGCTGTTCGTACAAATCATCCACCCGGAACTCATCGACCACCAAATATCGGCGCCAAAAAACATCTTAAAAACCTCTGACTTTTCCGTTTACCCTCAAAATAATGAGTAATATTCTGCCGTTAAATTATTTACTATTAATAGGGTTATTAATAGGAGCCGACTTGATTTACCTTACCCCTATACAACCCAAGCCATTTTGCTCAACTTTTCACAAAACTACGTAAATATACCTCTATAATAAAACTTTACTTCTCGACTTCGAAAACTGTATTTTGATATGAATGATCAAAAACTAATGAGACCGTTCAGTGCCGTCTACTTATTAAAGAATAAAAGAATGATGAATCAAACAGTAAAACAACCCAATTCAACTCTGACTTCATTTTTTCTTGCTCCCCTATTATTTCTAATTCTTTCGGGGCTAACAACAATGAATACAGCAATGGCAGAAACACCAGACCAACAAAATATTACCGTAGAAATGATTGAAAGCTATCTTGATCAAGCATTCGAAAACGACCCGAGTGAAACACTGGTCCGTTATGAAGAAAAAGAGTTAAACGCAGCTTGGATAACAAGCAATTTCGTAAACGAACCAACACAAAAAGCCTTTACCCAGCAGTTCTCTGACAATATTGATTTTTACAAAGGATTGACAGGCCTAAACATTATTAACATTAATAATAAAGGAGATAATGCAAGTTTCATTATGGTACTGCATGAAGGGAACACTACAGACATCACAAGCCACAAAAGATTCAGCCGTTATTTTTATTACATGCACAAAACAAAAGAAGCGCGTCAAAAAGCCATTGACGAAGACCGAACTGAAAATCCAATGAGTGTACTAAAAGTATTTACACGAAATCCTGAAAGAACCATAAACTTAGTCATATCGATAATCAATTCAAAACATAAAAATGTTAAATCAACGAAAGGGGCCTCAAGTATTACAGGGCAAATAAATGGACTTTTTTTCAGGGCTTTTACCAGAGTTAAAAATTTAATCAATTTACCCAGCATTGAATCCATTCCAAGGCAATTCGAAGAGCCACAACCGATGGACATTGCCTATATTAAAAGCCTGTACGACCCGCAACTGAAAGCCGGTATGACCTATAAAGAAGCCAAACCGATTCTAATGAAGTTAATGCAACAAAACCTAACGGCACAAAACACACTTTAATAAAGGTATTTCACTATCAATATGGTTATCAATAGGATCAGACTCAATTGATTTACCAGCGAACCTTTCACTCTCTGGCATGCCATGGACATGCTACTTGTTATTGGCGGCGTCTCTTTTTTAAGTTATAAACCCAAACCCTAACTTGCTACCTGACAAAAGATAAGGGTTTGTACTTATCTCAAGCTAAATCATGGTAAAGTGCTCTCTACCGGGAAATACACCGATATGCACCGATATGCTTAGCCAATATCTTTAGGAGTAGAAATGAATCTTATCAAAGCACTATTCATTGTTGTGGGCTTGGGAATATGCTCAACCGCTTACGCGGATAAAGCAGCCGAAAACGAGGCTGAAAAACTGATGAACATCATCGGCATGGAACAGGCGATGGACCGTTCTATGACGGCTATGTTGAATATGCAGTTGCAGCAGAATCCGGCCTTGGCACCCTATAAAGATATCATGATGAAATTTTTCCAAAAACATATCAGTTACCAAAGCCTTAAACCCGATCTTAAGAAAATCTATTCGCAAAACTTTACCGCTATGGAACTCAAAGAGATCAACGCATTCTATGCGACTAAAGCGGGACAAAAAGCGATTTCCAAAATGCCGATGTTAATGGCACAAGGGGCTCAACTTGGTGCGCAACGCGTCAGAGACAATATTGAAGAACTTAAAACGATGATTAATGAAGAAGCCAAGCGCCGACAGCAAAAATAGTCAACGTTAAGCCGTAAAGATTACCTAAATGAAAAATCCGGATCGCAACACCGTATCACGCTTGGATGCACTGCCGAATATCGGCAAAGCGGTTTCCGCCGACCTGAATTTGCTTGGCATTGACCATCCCAAACAGCTGATCGGCAGCGATCCGTTCAAACTGTATGAAGATCTGTGTGTCATCACCGGACAGAGACAAGATCCTTGCCTACTGGACGTTTTCATCTCCGCTGTCGATTTTATGAATGGCGGCGATCCTCAGCCTTGGTGGGCCTTTAGCGAACAACGCAAAAAAGCCTTGATAAACTCCAAATAGAACGAAATAGTGTGATTTCAGGAATTTAAAAGGGGTTATAAAGTTCTATTCCGTGCCGTTTAACGGCTCACAATGTTCGGCATCGGCAACGGTCACTTGATTACGGCCGTTGTTTTTAGAAGTGTACAGAGCCTGATCAGCTCGATGAATCAAGGCGGCATTGTTCTCACCGTCTTGGATACAAGCGATTCCCGAACTCTGAGTAATCTTACCGACCTCGGTAAAATATTGTTCCTGCACACACAGCCGGAATTGTTCGGCACGCTCAAACGCTTGTTGACTGTCCGAATCGTTCAAGACGACGATAAATTCCTCGCCGCCCCAACGGCCGACAGGCGATCCGTCAAATTCCACCTTCAGCAATTCGGCAAACTCTTTCAGCACTTGGTCTCCTACCGTATGACCATAAGTATCATTGATCTTTTTGAATGAATCCAAATCGATCAATAGCACACAATAGTGATTGCCGTTATTGACGAACTGTCTATGCAAATCACGCAGTACCTGCTCAACTTTAAGGCGATTGCAAAGCTGCGTCAAAGAGTCGGTTGTGGAAAGCTCTTCCAGCATAGTGTTGCGCTCAATCAAATACTCTTGTGTTTTCGTCAACTGGCGGGTTCTCACCTGCACTTTCTGTTCCAGTGATTGATTATTTTTTTGCAAAAAAGTGTTAATACGTTTGAAACGCCGAGCCAAAATCAATGTAAAAAAGCTAATCAGCAAGACCAAGCCGGCGGCAAGTATGATAATCGTTTGAATGAGCGTATCGGTGGTCTGTTTGGCATGTTGAATCGATTTCTGTACTTCATTAGCTTGGTAGAGCGAAAATTCGGTGACTTTTTGATTAAAACGATCCAATGCCTCAAAGGATTGAGTGAGAAATATTTTCTTGGCTTCGCCTGCTCCGTCGTTAACGGCTAACTTGGCGATGTAATCTTGGACCGGGCCGATTGAACTGGCCATATCCTGAATCTCTTGTAGCAACTCTCTTTCATATTCATTGCGGGCCAACAATGTCAATTGATCACGATGTTCGGCATAGTTTTTCTCATCGCCGTAAAACCTCATCAAAGTCTCATCCTTTATAAACTCGTCCTCTTCCAGAATAAGACGCCCTAAGGCCACGGTTCTTAATTGACCGGCAATATTCATATTCATCAAATGATGCTGTTTGCGATACTGAGCATCAATTGCATTGGCGGAATCATCCAAACTTTGGCTGCTGATTTTAATCGCACTGATAACCAAAATGCTCAGAAGTGTAATCGTCAGCAATAAGGTGACGGATAAGATAAAACCGCTTGATTTTAAAGAGGAAGATTTCATTTATATCGATTAAAGGCTCAAACACAGGCAAGCTGAAAAACTTAACAAGCCTTAGAAAAAGTGTCAACTAAAAATAGCTTATTGATGAGTTATTACTACTTATTCAATGACGTAGATGAATTTTAGCATAAAGAAACCTGTTCTTACCCGGCAAACAGACAGGATTTCAGAAAACGGATAACCGAAGCATCATTTCGTTCTTTTATAAATATCCGCCAGATCTGGCGGCGGCTTACGGTAACGTTTATAACTCCACAGATACTGTTCCGGCGCAATATGAATACAGTTTTCCACCGCTTGATTCAAGGCGGTGGCTGCGACCTCCGCATCTTGGCTGTCAATACCTTGCGGTACCGGTAAAAAATTCAGACGATACCCTGCGGACAGACCCGGCAAGCGTTGCATTACGACACACACGCTTGCACTATTGGTTTTTTGCAGCAACTTGCTGAACAATGTCATGGTTCGAGCCGGGCGATTAAAAAACGGCGCATAGACACCGCCGCTTGCACCCGGATCTTGGTCGGGCAGAATTACGGTAACTTCGTTATTGGATAAGGCTTGCATCAAAGTTCGCACACCGCGGGCATCCGTCGGTGCCAGTTTGGCGCCGAAGCGCCCCCGGCTTTTAACCATAAACGCTTCCACCGAAGGGACGTTAGGGGGACGGTATAAAAAAGTCGACGGATACCGAGTGGAAAGATAAGGTCCGATCAATTCCCAGTTACCGATATGCGGAGCAATAAAGATCACACCCTTATGTTGATTCAGAGCTGCATGCAGATGCTCTTCTCCGAATACCTCTTTGATGAGCTTTAATAACTTATCTTTTGGCCAGCACCACATGGCTCCGAGTTCGGCAAATGTTTGGCTACAGGAGATCAGATTTTGCTTCAACAGTTTTTGACGTTCTGAAGCGGAAAGTTGCGGATACGCCACTTGCAGATTTTTCAAAGCTACCCGACGGTGATCGTTAGGCAGCCAATAGCTAAGCAGGGCAAATCCTCGAGCCAGCAAACGCACGACACTCAATGGTAACCAACTCAAGAAGACAATGAGTTTTTCAATCAGCCAACCTTGCCAGGCCTGACCTCCTGACTTATCTGCCAACTTATCTGCCGACTTATCTGCCGATTTATCCGCCGTCTTCTTGCTCATTTCAGGCGTCCGCTTGCTCTGTATCCAACCGTGCATCGCCTTCGTGATTATCATCGGCAATCAAGGGCTGCATCGCCGTCCATAGATTGGCATAAAGATGTTTATTCTTCTTCTCCTGCTCCAGAAGAAGCTGCTTGGTTTCCGCCCGGGCCTGAGGTTTGGCATAACAAGCCGGACAGTTATCCGGAATGATCGGCAAGTTGGCGTTAATGGCAAAATCACGGGTCTGGTTTTCACGCACTCGTACCAGCGGGCGGATAATGCGAACGTCGCCGTCATCATTCAGATAATGCGCTTTCATGGTTCTAAGCTGTCCGGCATTAAAGGCAGACATAATGAAACTCTCCGCTAAATCATCCAAGTGCTGCGCCAGCGCCAATACGTTATAACCTTCGCGACGGCAAACCGTATATAAAATTCCGCGTTTCTGACGGGCGCAAAAACTACAGAAAGAATCGCCTTTCATGCGCTCTTCCGCCAGCCCCACCATATCTTCGGATTCATAAAAATAGGGAACATCCATCTTGGCGCACCACTCTTTTAGCGGCGACGGATCAAAGCCTGGAATTTCGGGATCAATCGTGCAAGCTGCCAATTCGAATTTAACCGGCGCATGGCGTTGCAGATGTTTCAAAATGACGAGTAAACTCAACGAATCTTTGCCGCCGGACAGCCCCAACAGAACCCGATCACCGTCACGCAGCATCTTAAACTGCGCCATCGCACGCCCTACTGGTTTCATAATCGCCTTAGGCGGTTTAATCCAGTCTTTGGTACGTTCTTTCTTGCTCAGTTTTTTCTCGGTTTGTTCTTCAACGGGCTTTTCTTCAGCCATTGCCGCTTGATCGCTTACCATTGTTTTCATTCACTATTTTGTACAGATTGAAATATTGCGCCTATTTTACACAACTCGGTCGTTTGCCGTACAAATCAAGCGGACTTTACAAAACCTAGCGAAATAAAAGCTTAAATATTAATGTAATATTTTTACATTTACTTTATAAAAATAAGATTATATACTTATCATTAAATTTAACACTTCATAGATTAAATTAATTTATTAACACGCGCACCAGCTAACGACAAGGGAAACAAAATGAAAAGCAGACCTTTTGAACTACTCCATATTCTCGGAGCCTTGGGAGCGGGAGGCATGACCGCCTCTTTCTTCTTTGTGATCAATTACATGACGCAACATCCGGGTGATGCATTTATCAGTTTTAATGTTTTGATGCAGAACTACATCGGCAAAACGGATGCTCTGTCCCTAATCATTCAAGTCTATATCGTGGCGGCCGTCGCTTCAGCGACTCTGCACTTTATCCTTCTAAAACGATGGTTCGAACGTTTTTTCATTTATAAAAAAACGCCGGCGTATCAAGAATTGGTTAACAGTAATCGTGAAGTACAACTCATGGCAATTCCCCTGACACTGAGCATGACCATGAATGTTTTTTTCATTTTAGGAGCGCTATTCATTCCCGGCCTGTTCTCGACCATTGAAGTGGCCGGCCTAAAGATGCAGTTGATCGACCCGATGTTTGCCATCGCCGGAATCTATTTTGCAGTTATGCTGATATTGGCTTTGAAATACTTCGGTAAATATTTCATGCGCCTGATTGACGGTGAGTTGGACTTTGTTACCAATGCCAACCTCTCTCAGCTATTGGCTATTTTCTCATTCGGAATGATCGGTGTGG
Source organism: Thiomicrorhabdus sp. (assembly GCA_963677355.2). GTDB lineage: Bacteria > Pseudomonadota > Gammaproteobacteria > Thiomicrospirales > Thiomicrospiraceae > Thiomicrorhabdus. The sequence continues at coordinate 444,520 of CAXXXQ010000001.1, forward strand.
GCTTTGGCGCTTTAGGCTTTTCCAATATCGACGCAATTTCTTTCATCGGTTCCTCCATGGCCTATGCCGTGTTGGCGCTTACCGTCACATTGTCGATTATCAAGTTCGTGCTCGGTTTTAAATCCATGTTTGAACACGGTATCAAACCGGCCGATACGGTGACCTTGCTGATCCCTATCACCATTATCGCAATGCTCACCGTCGGTTCGGTACGGGCTGATTTAGGCATCATGAACGCATTGGAAATCGGCCGTGATACCACCTACCATTTAATACTCATCACCATGGCGCTAGGATTAAGCCTGTTTGTGGCGAGCTTCGGTATCGCCGTAATGAGAAAGAAAGGTTTTTTCAAAAATCTAACCCAAGGGGAAAGCAACGCAGGCTCTTTAGCGTTGATCTGTCCGGGCTTTGCTTTGGAGGTGATTATGGTACAGTGGCTGGCGATCGGTTTGGTACACAGCAATTTAGTCACTCAAGGCAGCATGCTTTATTATGCGCTTTGGATTCCGATGCTCGCACTTCAGTGGATGACAATCTATTTCCTTTTCAAACTACTGAAACAACATAACTTCTTGAAACTCAATGTAAAATGCATTAGACAACAAGGCATTAAACCCGTCTCTTGAAAAACGTCGGGAATATAAATAGACATAAAAAAACGGGATTTCGATCCCGTTTTATTTTTTCTTCTCCAGCAAACTCAGCAATTCTTGCTGCCACGCTTTAGATATAGATGGATGTTTCGCCGCTTGTTCCATCACTTGCCATGGATCCTCGCCTTTACGATATTGTTTAGCAAGGAACAACTCTCTAATCGTCGTTCTTTGGAATCGTGAACAATCGCCGTTGCGGGTCAACCAGAGCACCCGATAGCCTTTTTTGATCGCCCCCTTGCCAAGCACTCGACAGTAAAAACCGACATGACCGCTTTCGGAATAGGACTTAAGAAACTCACCTTCTTTCCACTTCGAGTCGGTTGCAACCTGCTGATCCAGCTTCCAACACGGAGAGCGCGGCTGAGTGACTTCCAGAAGAACCGGGCCGATTTGCAACCGGTCTCCTAAACAGATTTCGGCTTCATCAATACCTTCGATGGTCAGGTTTTCGCCTAAATAGCCGTAAGGATGCTCCAGTTCATAACGCATGTAAGCCGAGCTAGGCAAGACCAGCACCGCTTTATCTGCGCCACCGTGATTTTTCAGATCCGCCTGTTCGTCACCGGCTAAACCTAACTCGTCGATATCAATCAAGGTATCAACCTGAGATTTATTGATTGCCGTGGCCGTGCCTCCGCGCCATGGTTGCTCTGCAATTTTTCCGATATTGACCGCAACCACTCGCATCTGACGTTCTCCTTAGCTATCGGCCTACAACAAGGTGGGAATACTCTTATAAAGAATAAATACGCCCATTAGTACTAGAAAGACGGCAAAACCCTGTTTCAGCTGATTCTGATCGATTTTATTGCTGATTTTATGGCCTAGCCACCCTCCCATAATACCGATAACGGAGAAGATCGCAATGATATTCCAATCAATGCTGAGTTGAAGCGCTTCCAGAACACTTAAATACTCGAAAAAACCGGCAAAAGACTTAACCGCAATAATGACCAAACTGGTTCCGACCGCCAAGCGCATGGAAAGACCGCCAAGCAGAACCAGAGCAGGAATAATCAGGAATCCGCCGCCAACACCGACTAGCCCGGTTACTCCACCGACAATAAAGCCGTCGATCATGATTTTATACATGGCTCTTTCCGCATGGTCGTTTTCAGAGTCTTTCAAGTCCATCGGCTTGAACATCAGATAAGAGGCCACCAGCATCAGCGCGGCAAAGATCAACATCTGAATCGCATCGCTGACAAAGTGTGCCAACCAAGCACCGGCAATCGCCCCCGCCATTCCCGGCAAACCGAATAGAACGACCGTGCGCCATTTAACCAACTTCTGGCGGGCGTAAGGAATGGCGGAGAACAAACTGATAATCCCGACAATCATCAAGGAACCGGCAATCGCCACCTTGGTCTCCTGGCCGACCAGATAAGTCAAAACCGGCACGGTCAGAATCGAACCGCCGGAACCGAGCAGACCTAAAGTTAAACCGATAAACAGAGCACCAAGCCAAGCTAAAATCATTTACTTATCCTTTTCTTTTCAAAAAGACACCGCTTTCGATGTGATGTGTATAAGGAAACTGATCGAATAGCGCCGTTTCGACAATATCGTGTGTCTGGGTGATCGATTGCAAATCGTGCGCTAAGGTTTCAGGATTACAGGAGATATAGATAATGCGATCAAATTCGGTGACCATGCGACGGGTCAGATCATCCAGCCCGGAACGCGGCGGGTCGACAAAAATGGTTTGAAAATCATAATCGCCAAGCTCTACTTCTTTCATACGGAAGAACTCGCGCTGTCCCGCCAAAGCTTGGCTAATCTCTTCCGCCGCCATCTTAACTACGGTGACATTATCGACCTGATTGGCCGCAATATTGTATTGGGCCGACGCAACCGAAGTTTTCGAAATCTCGGTCGCCAGCACACGGTCATAACACTCCGCCAAAGCAATGGAAAAATGACCGTTACCGCAATACAGCTCAATCAGATCACCGCTCGCGTCTTGCGACATCTTGCGTGCCCAATGCAACATATTCTGCGCCATCGCCGCATTCGGCTGGGTAAAACTGTTCTCGATCTGCTGGTAGATAAATTTTTTACCATCCACCTGCAACTCTTCGACCACAAAGTCCTGATCCAGAGTAATTTTCTGTTTACGGGCACGACCGATAATATGAGTGATCGGCAAATTCTGTTTCAAGACTTGTGCCGCTTGCAGCCAATCGGCGTCACCATCAATCAGCTTGCGGTAAATTAAGGTCACCAACATCTGACCGCTTAACGTTGCTAAAAAATCGACCTGAAACAATCCTTTTCTCAAAACCGGCGTTTTGACGATTTCGGCCATCAGCTTCGGCATTAGATCGGCAATCGATTCAAGCGCCATCGGACACTGTTTAATCTTGACCTTCTCTTTGGTCTCTTGATTGAACATCACGTAATCGGTTTCATCTTCATCATGCCAAACACGAAATTCGGCACGCGCCCGATAGTGTTCCGGACGGGAGGCAAAAACACTCTGCGGCTTCGCTTGAGCTGTTTCCGGCAATAGCGCATTCAGGTTTTTCACCTTATCGGCAAGCTGTTGATCATATTGTTCAGGAAAGACTTGGCAGAGCATATTGATTTTTGAAAACCCGAAATTGAATTAAACGCGGCAATTATACTCGATTCACCTGCAAGATACCCTCCAAGTTAGCTATAGCAAGCATTGCTCAATATTAGTGCTTAATTAACAAATCGGGTAGAATACCCGGTTTAGTAAAACAAACGTAATCGGCCGCAACAATGACAGATAGAACACAACGTCTACAAACTTTACGCAACCTACTGGCAGAACGCGTCGTCGTTCTCGATGGTGCCATGGGTACTATGATTCAGAACCTGAATCTGACTGAGGAAGATTTCCGCGGAGAGCGTTTTGCCGACTATCACATGGATATCAAAGGCAACAACGACATTCTGGTCATCACCAAACCGGAAGTGATTCGCAATATCCATCTTGAGTTCTTGCGTAAAGGCGCCGATATTCTTGAAACCAACTCGTTTAACGCCACGACTATTGCGCAAGCCGATTACGACATGGAAGACTATGTCAGCGAAATCAATCTGGCCGCCGCTAAAGTAGCGCGCGAAGCTTGTGATATTGCCGAGCAGGAAGACGGCAAACCACGTTTTGTCACCGGTGTTTTAGGGCCGACTAACCGCACCGCGTCGATTTCGCCGGACGTAAACGATCCCGGTTACCGTAACACCTCGTTCGACGAACTGGTCACTGCTTATAAACAGGCAACCCATGCGCTATTGGAAGGTGGCGTCGATACCATTCTGATTGAAACCATTTTCGATACATTGAATGCCAAAGCCGCGATCTTCGCTGTTAAAGAAGTGGAACAAGAAGTCGGCTATGAGGTTCCTATACAGTTATCCGGAACCATCACCGACGCTTCCGGACGTACGCTTTCAGGGCAAACCACTGAAGCCTTCTATAATGCTGTCGCTCATGCCGAGCCGCTGTCGGTCGGTTTGAACTGTGCCTTGGGGCCTGAAGAACTGCGTCCTTATGTACAAGAATTGAGCCGAGTTTGCGAAACCTATGTTTCCGTTCACCCAAATGCCGGTCTGCCGAACGAATTCGGTGAATATGATGAAACCCCGGAACAGATGGCTGCGGAAATCAAACACTGGGCGGAACACGGCTGGATCAATATCATCGGTGGTTGTTGCGGTACTACACCGGATCACGTCCAGGCCATGGCCGAAGCGGCTTTAAAACATCCGCGTCGTGAACTACCGGAAGTCGCCGTCGCTTGCCGCCTATCCGGCTTGGAACCGCTGAATATCGATGAAGAGTCGCTGTTCGTCAACGTCGGTGAACGTAACAACGTCACCGGTTCGGCTAAATTCAAACGCCTGATTATCGAAGAGAACTACGACGAAGCGATTGAGATCGCCGTCAAACAGGTAGAAGACGGTGCGCAGATCATCGACGTGAATATGGATGAAGGGATGCTGGATGCCAAAGCATGCATGGTGCGCTTCCTGAATCTGCTGGCCTCCGAGCCGGAAGCGTCGCGTGTACCGATTATGATCGACTCCTCAAAGTGGGAGGTTATCGAAGCCGGTCTGAAATGTATTCAAGGTAAAGGGGTGGTCAACTCCATCTCTTTGAAAGAGGGTGAAGAAGCCTTTATTCACCATGCCAAGCTGGTGAAAAAGTACGGTGCCGCCGCTATTATCATGGCCTTTGATGAAGACGGTCAGGCGGATACCTTAGAGCGTAAAATCGAAATCTGTGAACGTTCCTATCGTGTACTGGTCGATAAGGTCGGATTCCTACCGAAAGACATTATCTTCGACCCGAACATCTTCGCAGTGGCCACCGGAATTGAAGAACACAACAATTACGGTCTGGACTTCATCAATGCCGTGACTTGGATTAAAGCCAACCTGCCGCACGCCAAGATTTCCGGCGGGGTTTCCAACGTTTCTTTCTCGTTCCGCGGTAACAACCCTGTGCGTGAAGCGATTCACTCGGTATTCCTGTACTACGCCATCAAAGAAGGCATGGACATGGGTATCGTCAACGCTGGGCAGATGGCGATTTACGATGACCTGCCGGAAAAACTGCGTCTGGCAGTGGAAGATGTCATTCTGAACAAAGACCCGGAAGCCGGTGAACGCCTGCTGGAAGTGGCCGAAGAATTCCGTGGCGACGGTTCCGCGGCGGGTAAAGTAGCCGATACCGCGTGGCGTGAAGCGTCGGTGGAAAAACGTCTTGAGCATGCGCTGGTCAAAGGGATTACCGACTTTATCGAAGCCGACACCGAAGAAGCCTATCAAAAACTAGGCTCAGGTCTGGCGGTAATTGAAGGCCCGTTAATGGATGGCATGAACGTGGTCGGTGATCTGTTCGGTTCAGGGAAAATGTTCCTGCCGCAGGTGGTGAAATCGGCACGTGTCATGAAGCGTGCCGTGGCTTATCTTGACCCTTATCTGCTGGCGGCGAAAACCGAAGGTCAGCAGCAAGGTAAGATTGTCATGGCCACCGTTAAAGGTGACGTCCACGATATCGGTAAAAACATTGTCGGCGTGGTACTGCAATGTAACAACTTCGAGGTCATTGATCTGGGTGTGATGGTGCCGGCCGAGAAGATTCTGGATACCGCTGTTGCTGAAGGCGCGAATGTCATCGGGCTTTCCGGTCTGATTACTCCGTCACTGGAAGAGATGGTCAATGTCGCTAAACTGATGAAAGAGCGCGGCATGAACTTGCCGCTGCTTATCGGTGGTGCCACCACTTCCAAGGCGCATACCGCGGTCAAAATCGAACCGCAATACGATCACCCTGTGGTCTATGTTAAAGATGCCTCGCGTGCAGTCGGTGTCGCGCAGAGCTTGATTTCAAATGACCTGAAAGCGGACTTCGCCGCCAAGATTCGCGAAGAATACGAGCAGGTGCGTGAAGAGCGTAAAGCGCGTGCCAAACAGGTTAAACGAGTACCGATCAACAAAGCGCGTGAAAACCGCATCGAGATCGATTGGAACGGTTATCAGCCGGTTAAACCGTCTTTCCTCGGTTCACGTGTCATTGAAGATTACCCGCTGGAAAAACTGCTGGAACGTTTCGACTGGTCGCCGTTCTTCCAGTCTTGGGAACTGCACGGTCTATTCCCGCGTATTCTCGACGATAAACTGGTCGGTGAAGAAGCGCGTAAAGTCTATGCCGATGCCAAAGCGATGCTGGAAAAAATCATCTCTGAGAAATGGCTGACCGCCAAAGCGGTGTACGGTTTCTACCCTGCCAATGCAATCGGCGATGACATTGAAGTTTATACCGACGAGTCGCGCACTGAAGTGTTGACCGTACTGCACAACCTGCGTCAACAAGCGGAGAAAAAGCGCGGTGGTTATAACCAATGTCTATCTGATTATGTTGCTCCGAAAGAAACCGGAATTGCCGATTATATTGGTCTATTCGCGGTTTCCGGCGGTATCGGCTGTGATGAAAAAGTCGCCGAGTTTGAAGCAGAACACGATGACTATAAATCCATTATGCTGAAAGCACTGGCAGACCGTTTTGCCGAAGCCTTTGCCGAAACTTTGCATGAGCTGGTGCGTAAAGAAGAATGGAGGTATGCGCCGGACGAGAACTTGGACAATGAAGAGCTGATTAAAGAGAAATACCAAGGGATTCGCCCTGCGCCAGGTTACCCAGCATGCCCTGAACATACTGAAAAAGGCACGATTTGGGAACTGCTGAAACCATCCGAAAGCATTGGTTTAGATTTGACTTCAAGTTATGCGATGACCCCAACCGCAGCGGTTTCTGGAGTGTATTTCTCACATCCTGAATCCAAGTATTTTGGTGTGGGTTCTTTAGGTCGAGATCAGGTGGAAGACTATGCGAAGCGTAAGAAGTGGAGTGTAGAAGAAGCCGAGAAATGGTTGGCGCCGAATCTAGGTTACGATCCGGAGGATTTTGCGCAGTAATTATTACACTTAACAGATGAAAAGAAAAAACCGCTTTGTAGCGGTTTTTTTACCATCCAACTCTTTCAAAGCAAGCCATTATTTTACTTACTTCAATAAGTTTTCATGTTTAACAGCACCATTAAAGCTCATTATTTAAACTAATCTGAAAGGGTTAATTAAATTCTATTTTGATACAGTTATCTTAATCATTTTTTGGAAGTCCATCATCAATATCCACAATACGCCTGGCATAAAAAAAGTGGCTTTTGGCTTGTAGTTCATTTGGCAGTTCTCCTAGACATTTTCTAATGAGGTGTTGCGAAACCACTCTCCAGTTCATGGCATTTGTGTTAAAAATTGTGTCACCGCATTTGGAACAAAAGACACGTTCCATCTCTAAAGATGGGTGCTTGTAGTTTTTCAGTAAGGCTTGTCCTTTGCTTAAATTAAGTTGTTCATTAGTCCAAGCAGTGACTGAGTGATAAGGCGTATTGAGCAAATCTCTGCAATCTTCGCAGTGACAATGCCCCCTTACTTTAGGCTTTCCTACCAGTTCAAACTCAACAGAACCGCAACTACATTTCAAAGAATAGACATTCTTCCTCATAAAAACATTTCCTTAAAAATTTTGCTTAAGATGCTTCTGAAAGCCTTGAATATCAGCTTGTATATTTGGATTCTTCATCACATCATAGCAAGCAAATGTTGGTAATTTAGTGATTCCAAAAAAGCGAAAATTCATATGCATCGGGTACATTAAATCATCTACACTTTTGCCTTCAAATAGAAATTCATCAGGGTTATTGAAAGCTTCTTCTGGCGCATTAAATGTAAGAGAAAGCATATAATTTTTATTGGTAGCTGTACCTCCTGCCCCATAATTTGCTGTGGGGTTGTCTGAGGTTCGCCCGTCACCGTTGCACAATGCACCTGACATACCCGCTGTATAAACTTCATCCATATACTTTTTGAAGCTCCAAGGCATTCCCATCCAATTAACGGGTGCTTGAATCAAAATAGTGTCTGCCCAGACATGTTTTGCAAGCTCTTCCTCAACATCAAATTCTTTAGCACTTGATACTGTTTTGACATCACAGTCATTTTTCTCGAAAAACTCAACCGCTTCATTAACCAGAGTTTCGTTTAGCTTTCCCTCTGAGAATGGGTAAGGTTGGTGTGCATTAATAATCAAAATATTGCTCATAGTAGTCTCTTTCTTAGTGATCCAAATTGTGAAGTCTCATTATGATATTATGGTTACAAAAAACAACCAGTTAACTTTTAGTAACCTGCTTTAAATAAGTAATATGAAAGATTATGAAAAGTCAAATCATCCAAGATAAGAGAGGACGAAAGCAGACCCTTTACACCTGCACTGAACCTTGTGCAATTGAGCGAGGCATGCGTATTTTAGGCAGTAAATGGAAGGCTTCTATTTTGTGGCACCTTAAAGATGAACCCGTTCGTTTTAATGATTTAACCCGTATGGTTGGTGGCGCGAGTAAGAAAATGATAGACCAGCGTTTGAAAGAAATGGAAAAAGAAAAATTAATTGTCAGGACTGTGATCTCAGAAAGACCGATTGCTGTTCACTATCAAGCGACAGAACTTGGACGTAGTGCAGTTAAAATTCTAGAAATGCTAAAAGATTGGACTGAAGAACAAAAGTTATAAAATGATTGAGTTCAGAATAAGAAAAAGAAACAAAGAAAAAAGGAAAAAAGGGGACGCAACCCTTTAATTGAACCACTCAAGTTGAGAAGCCTTGTGCACTGTTCACTCTGCCTTATATTTAACTAATAGGCTTCACCTTACCTTTTGTTGTTCGACAAAAGGTAAGCGAAAAACGAACCCCGCTGACGCCCTCTATTTCACTAAGCTTGTTGGCTAAGATTTCAAAACTCGCTTCGCTCAAGCAATGAAATCTTTTAACGCCACCTACGCTAAGTTCAATGACGATTGCTTACAGAGGAGAAATTGGCGTCAACCGCTATTTTCTTATTTGCTCAATGCATCCGCAAACGACCTTCTCCCCTTGAAAGAAATTGTGCAAAGGTCTTAACGTAGTGAACGATTAAAAATTTGTGCTGTTTGAGCGCAGCGAGTTCACAAATTTCAGTGAACAAGTTTAGAACTTGCCAATTTATTGAGCGGGGTGCCCTTTTGTGGTTACTATTTTGGGCAAGCAAAATAGTAACGGGAAGCCCTGAATAATAAACAAGGCAAAGTAGAAATATCTAAAGGGCTTCTCAACTCCAGTTTCCATTTTCTTTCTTTTTCATATCTTCTCCATTTAGAATTAAATTTTCAGCGCCAAAAAAGTGAAATTTGTAATGACAATAAACTACAGCATACAAACCTTCGATAACCAACAACCTCCACAAATGCTAAAAACCATCAATATCCGTAATGCAGCAACTTTGCCTTCGCTTAATCATGTTCTTAATATTGATTTAGAAGATTACATCGTTAAGGAAGTCAGGCATCGAGTCGCTTATAAAACAGAAACTTTTACCAGTGAGAGCGGTATTCAAAGCAGTTATCAGGAAGTAGACGGTATTGTCGTGATTGCCCATAAAAAAGGCGATAAAGCGACCTACTCACTGAAATAATAACTGTTGATGATAAGGGTTAATCAGCACTTAAACTTCATTTCCGCGCCACAAAAACAGGTGGAAATTTATGCTTTTAGTACAATACCCTGATTACCTTCTAAACTTGCAATAGGCTTGCCCGTGACTGACACACCCAACTCCTCTCAGACTTTCTCAGACCTAAATCTTCGCCCTGAACTTTTGGGTGCTTTACAAGCATTGAAATTCACCGAAATGACGCCGATTCAGGCGCAGAGTGTGCCGTTTATTTTGCAAGGTGAAGACCTGATTGCTCAGGCCAAAACCGGTTCGGGTAAAACCGCGGCATTTGGTTTAGGTGTTTTACAAACCTTAAAACCTAAATTCTTTGAAACCCAAGCGTTGGTGTTATGCCCTACCCGCGAACTGGCGGAACAGGTGGCGACGGAGATTCGTAAACTGGCGAGCCAGATTGAGAACGTGAAAATCCTGACGCTGTGCGGTGGTTCACCATTTAAACCACAAGCGGCGTCTTTGGAATATGGCGCTCACATTGTGGTGGGTACACCGGGACGAATTGAAGACCATATCAACCGTGGCACTTTGCATCTGGATGATTTGGACATTCTGGTGTTGGACGAAGCCGATTGCATGTTGGAAATGGGTTTTCAGGAAGCGGTGGATGCGGTCATTGACAGTACGCCTGATTCACGCCAAACCTTGTTATTCAGCGCGACCTATCCGGAATCAATCCAAAAATTGTCGGCGCACATCTTGAAAAAACCACAACATGTGAAAGTTGAATCGGTGCATGATGACAACGCTATCCGCCAACACTTCTACGCCGTTGAAACCGATGCCGACCGCCAGAAAGCGGTGAAATTGGTGCTGATGGCTCATAAGACGACTTCTGCGGTGGTGTTTTGCAATACCAAACGAGAAGTGCAGGACTTAACCGATAACCTGGTTGCCGATGGCTTTAGTGCGGTGGCCTTGCATGGCGATTTGGAACAGTACGAACGTGACCAGACCTTGATTCAATTTGCCAACCAAAGCGCGACCGTATTGGTTGCCACTGATGTGGCGGCACGTGGTTTGGATATCGATTCGGTCGAAGTGGTGATTAACTATCATTTGGCGCACGATTCAGAAGTGCATATTCACCGGATTGGTCGTACCGGCCGCGCCGGTAAAAGCGGTTTTGCCTGCTCATTGATCAGTGACAAACAGAGCTACAAAGTCGCTCTGCTGGAAGAAGCCTTAGGCATTGAAATTAAAACCGAAGCCCTGCCGGACGATTCGGTACTGATGCAGCGCCCGGCCAAAGCACCGATGGTGACTTTGATGATTGATAGCGGCAAGAAAAACAAGATTCGCCCTGGCGATATTTTGGGGGCGCTAACAGGTGAAGGCGGCATTAGCGGCGATGCGGTGGGTAAAATCAAAGTCACTGCGCAACGCTCTTTTGTCGCGGTCGATAAAAAGCTCAGCCAAAAGGCATTGAACAAACTGAATCAAGACAAACTAAAAGGCCGTAAAGTTCGCGCTCGTTTCCTGGGCTAATTACGACTTTATTTGCATAACGGGGCAATGATATGACAATAAATTACCGAATCCAGACTTTCGACAACCAAGAGCCGCCGCACATGCTGAAAACGATCAACATTCGCAATGCATCCGCTTTGCCGTCGGTTAACCATGTCCTTAACATTGATCTGGAAGACTATATCGTCAAAGAAGTCAGACATCGAGTGGCCTACAAGACAGAAACCTTCACCAATGAGAATGGCATACAAAGTACTTACCAACAGGTTGACGATATTGTGGTTCTTGCCTGCAAGAAAGATGACAAAACCACTTATTCACTAAAGTAAGCAATCATGGAGCTTGGCGATAGCGCTAAGAAACCGAGACTGCCCATTCCATCAGTTAGCAACGATAGTAAAATGCTTGTATTTCGCTTCACGTGAAAACAAATCAAGCGACAGCTTTTAATTTTCGCGTAGCGCCAACCCGCATTCTTTTCCAAACACGCCCAATAAAAGCATTCAAAAGCTTTATCAGCTGAGATAACATACGCTTCACAGTAACAATCACGTAATTTAGTATCGGAAAAATGGACTTTCAGGCTTTAATTGCAGAATATGGCTATCTTGCGGTTTTTATCGGCTCCTTTTTAGAGGGCGAAACCGCGTTGATTATTGGTGGATTCCTAGCCCACAATGGTCACTTGAACCTGTTTTATGTGATGCTCGCGGCAGGCGTCGGTTCTTTTTTAGGCGATCAACTTTATTACTACATCGGACGCTATAAGGGCATCAGCTATATCGATTCCAAACCTCACTGGCGCAGTCGTGCGGATGTTATTTTCGGTTATCTGAATCGCCACCCGGTGCTATTCATCCTCGGCTTCCGTTTTATGTACGGCTTAAGAACCGTGACCCCGTTTATTATCGGTGCCAGCGGTTACCCGCCATTACGCTACACCATTCTGAATGTGATCGGGGTAACGATCTGGGCGATCGCTATTGGTAGTCTGGGTTATTATCTGGGACAAGTGGCCGAGCAGCTATTGAACGACATTCAAAAATACGAACTATGGATTTTAGGTTTGATTATTGTGGTTGCGGTGAGCTACTGGTTTTATCGCAAACAAAAACGTAAAAAAAGCGACGCCTTACTCGATGCAGAACAGAATCAAAAATAACCATCCAATTGCAATCTAGGCGCAATGCGGTGCTCACTGACTGCGCCGATAAGCAACGTTGAATGAACCTCTTTTTCTGACTTTAAAATTTCGCTGCTTTCAGGTCAGACAAACCTTACAATAGCGCACGAGACCGCACTGGTCGTTTTTGGAACTTAACATGACACCGCTTGCCCCTAGCCTGCTTATCCAAACCGCTCTGTTTACTTTATTGTCGATGATCGCGTTTGCCACCAATGCCATCGTTTGTCGCTGGGCGCTGGATGCCGGATTAATCGACCCGGTCAGCTTCACTAATTTACGACTCGGTTCGGCCGCAGCAATTCTGCTTGTGATGATGCTGTGGATACATCGCAGACAAAAACAGTCCGACTCGCCAACCGAAAAAACAAAATCGGCCAGCCGGGGCAGTTGGCGGGCGGCAATTTATCTGTTTATCTATGCGATCACTTTTTCTTACGGTTACATAGCCGTTAGTGCGGCCAACGGCTCTTTGATTTTAGCGGTAGTGGTGCAGTTGACCATGATCGGTTACGCGGTGCTTAAAGGCGAAAAACTGCATCTGGCGGAATGGATCGGCGTGACGCTGGCGTTACTGGGCTTGCTCTATTTGATGTATCCCAAACTAAGTACGCCCTCCTGGTGGGGGTTGGTGATGGTAATGATCTCCTCCTACGCTTGGGCGCTGTATAGCCTTCACGGAAGAAAATCGGGCGACCCGCTGAAACGATACCGCCTATAACTTTTATCGCACCCTGCCGCTAGTGGCGGTGACCTCCGGGCTGAGTTATATTCTCTGGTACAAAGCGTTGACTAACCTCTCTTCCAGTATGGCTTCCGCATCGCAGTTACTGGTGCCGCTGTTTGCCGCATTCGGGGCAAACTGGTTGTTGGCCGAGCCGATTACTTTGCGCTTTATTCTGGCGGCACTCTTGATGCTCGGCGGCATCGGCCTGGTCATCATCGGCCGTAATCAATATCGCAAAGCGGCCTTGAAAAAATCCGCTACATAATCATTCCGCCGCAAACCGGTACACTTGAAGCGAATAAGACTCGACTGGCTTAACTTTTTGAACCGAAAGACGTTTGCTAACAGAAAGCAATCATACAATCTGACTGTAATGATCTTGATATTGCTTTATGTCTTCTCTCGGGTTTTGACCGAAATAGCTGGAATAATCACGGCTGAATTGTGAAGTACTTTGATAACCGACCTTAAACGACGCCGTTGTGATATTCATTTTATTGAGCAACATATACTTTCTAGCATTTTGTAAACGTAGAATCTTGATGTATTTCAAGGGGCTGACTTGGGTCATGTTTTTAAAATGTTTATGAAAAGTCGAAACCCCCATATTGGCGCGCCTAGCCAGTTCATCAACGTTTAAATTTTCCGACAAATGCTCATTGATATAGTTGATAGTTCTGGAGATTTGAAATGCTTGTCCATCGGTATAAGCATATTGCAGCAAGGCACTATTTGCATCAGTACTCAATAGGCGATACAGTATTTCGTCCAAATATAAGCTCTCCAATGCAGGAATATGTTCAACGCTTTGCTGGAGTTTTGTCAACCTAACTACGGCATCCAAAAGTTCTTCCGTTATCTGTCTGGAATCCATTGCCATATCCGTTCCGTTTTTACGGTCGATATGCAACGCGTATTGTTTAACGGCTTCCAATATTTTTGAAACCGGAAAAACGATTTGCAACGACAGAAAAGGCTCCTCAATACTCGCTTTAGTTATTTGACCGGTCACCGGTAGAAAAGAGGTAGAAAGCAGATATTTTTCCGGGCTGTAATCAAAAGAATATTGTTCAAGATGAACGATTTTCTCCCCTTGGATAATCACGAATAATGAAGGTTCATAAACCGTATGCAGGGGACGAGTCATCGTTGACGACTTGAACACCTTAACGGAAGGCACCGTCAATTGATTCAGGCCTTCACTTAAAGTATTCGTCGTCGCGAGCTTTTTGAGCTCTTCTAGCAATTTTTCAATCATTCGAAAATTATAGCTGCATACCACCGGACAATTCTATCCTCTGCCCGTTTAGCCATTTCAGATCATCAGAAACCAAATTCGCTAGAGCAGCACCAATATCATCGGGCTTGACGGCTCTGCCCAATGCCGTTTTAGATGCGATCAATGCATTCATGTCCTCATTATCCCGAACCGCACCGCCGCCGAAGTCCGTTTCGATTGCTCCCGGGGCAATGGTGTTCACGGTAATTTTGCGACTACCGAGCTCCACCGCCAGATATCGAGTCATGACTTCTACCGCGCCTTTCATCATCGCATAAGCACCGAATCCGGCAAAAGAAAAGCGCGTTAATCCCGTTGAAATATTGATAACGGAACCCCCGTCTTTCAACATTGGCAACACGTTTTGGGTTAGAAAAAATGGCGTCTTGACGTGAATATTCACTAGTTCATCAAACTGGGTTTCGGTGGTTTCCGCTATAGGAGCATAAACCCCGATACCGGCATTATTGATAAGTAAATCGAACTGTTCCGTCTGCCATTTCGAATTAATGGTCGTTTTGAGCGTATTCACAAAATCCGCTAACGTTGCCGGTACTGAAGCATCCAACTGTATGGCAACCGCTTCTTGACCGAAAGACTCAATTTGTTGGACCGTTTCCTGTGCTTGTGCCGCGGACTTCTTATAAGTCAAAACAAGATGATAGCCTTTTTGGGCCAAATGAATAGCCATATTCTTGCCTAAACCTCTACTTCCGCCAGTAACCAGAGCGATTTTCATAAATAATCTCCTTTAATAAGTATCGGTAATTTTCAACAAATATTAAAAGGAGCCGATTGAAAAAAATATTTAGATTATCTGCAATACTTGCCTGATTCTCTACCGTTTGCAATTAGCTTAAAATGACATTACCCCCAAATCGATCTTAAAAAACTGCTGGTTGATTCTTAATAACTATGCCCTATTATCATTAAGCAATTTTGATCAAGATAAATAGCTAGCGCTTTTTTAAGATAGATTCGCTTAGGAGATTAAGGTTATCAAAGTGAAAAAATATCAAGATCGCTTTATGGACGTCGCCGCTTATATCGACTCTCACCTCGACTCGGATATTGATGTTGATAAACTGTGCCGGCTCAGCAATCTATCAAAGTATCACTTTCACAGACAGTGCTCGGCATTCTTTGGCCTATCAGTCATGTCTCTCGTTAAGGTTTTACGCCTCAAAAGAGCCGCCTACCAGTTGGCTTACAGGCGCGACCTCAAAATCATTGATATTGCACTGGCAAACGGTTACGAAAGCCACGAAGCTTTTAGTCGTGCCTTTAAAAAACACTTCAACCAAAGCCCGTCAGCCTTCAGAGAAGCGCCGGATTGGACTCCTTGGCATTCTAAATACGAACCTATCCTAAAGCTGAGGACAAAAATCATGACTAAAAACAACTTAACTGTAAGTATCGTTGATTTCCCTGAAACGCTGATTGCAACAATGGAGCATCGAGGAGATCCTAACCGGCTTGGACAAACCATCCAAAAGTTCATCGAATGGCGAAAACAGAAACGACTGCCTCCCGGCAAAAGCAAGACGTTTAATTTGCTGTATGACGACCCAAACCATACCGTAGCGGAAGACTTCCGACTTGATCTGGGCTGTTCCATTGATAAAAGGTTGGCCGAGAATCCCCACGGCATGGTGAACAAGCTCATTCCTGCCGGTAAATGCGCCGTTATTCGACATATCGGTAGTGATGACTTCCTAAGTTCCGCTATCGAATACCTGTATTCTGAATGGCTGACAGAATCAGAATTTGAGGTTAGAGATTTTCCGCTCTTCTTAGAACGAGTGCAGCTTTACCCTGAAGTTGCTGAAAACCAAGCCGTCACTGACATATATTTACCGATCAAATAAAGTACGCAGGCTACGCCCTTTAAACACTTATCTCCAACATGCCCTTAAAACCCGACTTTAATCGGCTTTATTAACAGAAGCCAAGTCATACATTTTACTGACTTCTGCCACCGCCTCTTCCATGGTTCTGGAGTAGGCGACCCGACCGGGTTTACTGCGGATACCGGCTTTACGGAGCCTCAAAATCAAACGGGGACGCAATTTATTGATGACCAATCCAATATTGCGCTCGGCAAAATCCTGCGCGATGGTTTCCATGGCGACAATAGCACTCATGTCCAGCATGGTGACCTCTTCCATATCGAGTATGACCATTTTGACATCGGGACTGACCGACAGTTTGGTCTTCAAGGCTTTCTCCGCAGAGCCAAAAAACAACGGACCGTTAATGTCATACACCACGGTATTTTCCGGTAGATTCACATCCACATGCTGTTTTTTAATCTCGGCGGTTTCCGCTATGCTCGCACTTTCACGAATAAACAACATCCCCGCCAGTCCGATACCGACCGCGACGGCCATGGTAGTATCGAAGAATACGGTCAGCAGGAAACACAGCACCAGAATAATCACGTCATCTCTGGGCGCCACTTTCAGAGTACGGATTACATGGCGTGCCTCGGTCATATTCCAAGCGACCATTAGCAACAGCGCGGCAATGGCGGCCATCGGAATATAAGAGAGCAGAGGCGCTAACAGCAGAATACTCAGTAGTACAAACAAGCTGTGCACAACGCCCGCCAAAGGCAGACTGCCGCCCAGTTTGACATTGGCAATGGTTCGGGCGATGGCTGACGATGCCGGGATACCGCCGAATAACGGAGAGGCGATATTACCCAACCCTTGGCCGATCAGCTCGTCGTTCGGATCATGTTTTTTACCGGACAATCCATCGGCCACCACCGCACTTAACAATGCACTCAACGCCCCCAAGACCGCAATAGTGATCGCCGACGGCAATAGTTCTCGGGCAAGTTCAAAACTGAAACCAATCGGCTCGCCGTCGGCTCCCGGCAAATCCCAAGGCCAAGCAAACTCGGGCATAAACGGCGGTATTCCGAAACCGCTGATGCCGTTTATATCGTAATGAAAACTGCTACCGATAGTGGCAACGGAAAACCCGGGAATAATCAGACTGAACAGCCAAGCGACCAGAGAAGCAATCACCAGCGAAACCAAGTGAGCCGGAGTTTTGGAATAAAACTTTGGCCAGATAAACAGAATCGCTAAGGTCATCATACCGATCAGACTCTCCTGCCAGGAAAAAGCCGGTAGCGCTTGCAGAATATCGGAAATCTGATCCAGGTATTGCACATCGCTGGTCGAGAATTCCAGCCCGAGCAGATTCTCCAACTGCATGATCGCCAAAAGTACGCCGATGCCCGACGTGATTCCGACTAGAATGGGATAAGGCATGATCTCAATCAGACGCCCGAGCTTAGCCAGCCCCATCAGAACCATAATAAAACCGGCCATCAATCCGCTAATTAACAGGCCACCCAAACCGAACTGCTGGACGATCGGAAACAGAATCACCACAAAAGTGGCGGTTGGCCCGGTGATATTCACGCGCGAACCACCCATCAAAGCGGCGACAATTCCGGCAATGATCGCAGTATAAAGACCGTGCTGCGGAGGCACGCCGCTGGAGATCGCTAGCCCCATGGTAACCATCACGGCGATCACACCGACATTGACCCCGGCAATCAGGTTGTTTTTGATTTCATTTACAGACGGTTTCGTCCTAAATGAACTTCGCAGAGCAGATAACATTGGATTTCAGGCTTTTTGAATATGAAAGCAAACACAATGGGGCAAAAAGATACAACTGAATAGTTATATGTCTATGGAGGCTCTTAAAGCTCTATTGCTACTAAATATTATATAAGTTTTTCCTAATTCTTAAGCTAATAAAATGATTTCTATGGATTTTTTAACGATCAATGCATTAGCAGGCCATAACAAAGGATGAGATTTACAGATAACTTTATTGAAGCCAGGACTTTAAATCCACTCTAAGCAAAGGTGCCGGCAGGCCTTCGCTGGTGATATAGACATTTTGTCCACTGGCATCGAAACAGGCGGATTCGGCCTGCTCAAGATAAGGAAAGTCAATTTCCTGGGGTGATCGGGCAAATACCTGAGCCCAGCCGGAACCATTATCATTCCGATAGAGATAGGCTTTGGCATAGGTCAAGACAATGGCTGCCGAGCCGTCCGCCGTGATATCCATCGCGGTCGGCTGTTTGACATGATTGGCGAATCTCAACATTCTGAAATCGGTCAATTCCGGATCGGGAAGCGGCTGAATCAGGCCGATTCTTTGTGCCGTCATCTTATTTTTGCTAAACAGCGCCGTCAGCGGCAACTCGTATAGAACCGGCGGTTGATTGCGTTTACTTAGCAACAGAACCTTGCCTTGTTTGACATCCACCGCGACCGATTCACAATCACGAGGACCGTCCTCATACTCAAATTTAATCGTCCATTCCGGTTTAACCGATAAAGAGTCGTCTTTTGCAAACTGTTTCGGGTTCGGCTCTTCAATCAAGTGCAGAGAATAGTGCTTGCGTTTGGCGCGGTTATCGCCGACATCGGCAATCAATAGATAGGGGGTGCCTTGATAGGTGAATGAAGCCAAGTCTTCCCAATCTTTGTTCTTCACGCCTTTGATTTTCAACTTACCAATGCGTTTTCCGGTTCCGTCAATGGCAAATAAAACCGGTTTATTGCCGCTGTCGTTCAACACCCAAAAACGGTCTGGTTCGATTTGCGAGACCGCCAAGCCGCTGGCTTCGGAAATTTTCTTATCGGTAATCGACCCGGTGGTGACCACATTTTGCTGCACGACACCGGGATTCGCCAAGGAACAGGAGGAGATACTGAAAACCAGCATGATGGACAAGGTAACAAGCGATAATGTTTTCAAGTGTTTACTCATCTGTTTTTCTGTATTCCAAGGCACATTTGCCTGAAACCGGCAAACCGACCTTGGCCTCATTTAACCTTTATTCTCTTTATAAGCAGCTTTGACCTTATACATGGCCTGATCAGCAATGGAAATCAATTGCTGGATGTCCTCGGCATCGCGCGGATAGAGGCTGGCACCGATACTGGCGGTAATCGTTAACCTAAGCGCCTCAATCAAGATACCCTGCTCTATCGCCTCCGCGATTTTGGTTTTGACGGTTGCCAAGTGTTCTTCACTCTTCAAATCTTTAATAACCACCAAGAACTCGTCGCCCGACAAACGTCCGACCAGATCGCTTTCCCGTACCGTCTGCTGGATTCTGTTTGCGGTTTGGATAATCACTTCGTCCCCTGCGAGATGACCATGGGTATCATTGATCGCCTTAAAATCATTGAGGTCGATAAACAGAATCGCCATTTCGGTTTGATGACGTTTGGCATCCGCAAGCGCTTCTTTCAACAGGTTTAGTACCAATGAACGGTTCGGCAAGCCGGTCAGTTCATCATAGTGGGCTGCGTAATAGAGCTTTTCTTCCATCTCTTTTTCCAAAGTAATGTCACGAGCCATACTAATGACGCGCATTTCGTTTTTATGCTCGGTCTCGAAAGGCATGTTCGACCACTGACAGAGTAACCTTCGGCCATCTTTGCGGACATTGGTGTTTTCCAACTGAACGACCTGTTTAGACGCCCAAGCCGAATCGACAATTCTATTCACCGAATTCGCCTCTTCCTGAGGCACGATTAGATCAAAAGCATTCTGGCCGATCGCTTCTTTGGCACTATAGTGAAAAGTGTTTTCAGCCTCTTTGTTCCAATTGTGGATCACGCCGTCGGTGTCCATTTCCAATAAACTGATCGGCGCATTCTCAAACAAACCCTGAAACTGCTCCCTGCGAATATTAGCCAAGTGGTACTGTCGATAAAAAATAGCCGCCAACAACACCATGAAAACCAATCCGCCCACTACATAATAGAGACGCTGTTTAAGTTTCTGATAGGCGGAATCCGAAGTTTGATAGATCATAGCGCCGGCATCGAATGTCTCCGGCAACAACCCCAACTGAGCATAGGTGTAAGCAATTTGCTGCCAGCGCCCCGGGTTGATATAACCGATCTCAACCAGATCCGGTTTCATCAACTCGCGCATGCTACCGGCCTCGTACAGCAGGTGTTCGCGGCTTTTGCGCTGCGAATAATCGGACAAAATCAAATCGGCGATCTCTTCAGGATGTTGCATGGCGTATTTCCAGCCTTGCAGAGAAGCCTGCCTAAATGCTTCAACCAGTTTAGGGTGTTGATCAATCATGGCTTGAGTCGTAAACAAGTTGTCGCCGTAAAAGTCGATACCGCTCATTACCGGACGGAATAGTTGATACTTCAATCCTTTCTGCTCAAATTCATAGGTTTCGTCGGTCGTATAGATCGACATAACCTTGACCTTACCGTCAATCAGGTCGTGGATTTCATGGCTGTGTTCAACCAACTGCAAGCGCTCAAGATCCACTCCCTCGTTTTTCAAATAGGCCATCAATTCGGACGAATTCGGTTCCAGCATCAACGGCTGGCTAGCTACTTGGTGAATATTAGAGATGACGGAAGACTTCAATGTCGCCAAGGCCAGCGGCGAGTGCTGCATAATGGCTGCCAAAATCACAACCGGGTCGTCCTCGCGGTAATGCAGCAATAATTCACTGGTCCCGACGCCGAATTCGGCCTTGCCGTCTAAAACACATTGAATGGAATCTTGTCCGGCATGCGCTTCAAGCAGGGTGACATCAAGCCCCGCCTGACGATAGAAACCTTGGCTGAGCGCCGCATAATAACCGGCAAACTGGAATTGGTGCTGCCATTTCAACTGCAATTTAACCGGGGTTAAATCCGTTGCCGCAGCATGAACCGAGAATAACGCCAACAGCAAAAACAGCCATCGGACACGAATCAGACTAAACACGGGCTGCCCTTTTCAGGCAAAGATAGAGCAAAAAAGAGAAATTCATTAGGGCATTAAAAAACATCACGTTTTACATGAATCGAGCCTCTATTGTACTACAGAAAACTGACGGACTAGGAGAGCTTACTTACCGCTGATTCACGCAAAGCAACCAAGACAGCGGAAGAGATTCTTATAACAGCAGCCTAACTTTCATTTTTAGTTAAAGAAATGATTGGCCGGTTGCACAATACTTTAGAATAGACCAACTATGCCTACAAACGCCTTACATCCTCTTATTTTAATCGCCGTCATCGCCATGATAGGTATGTTAGCACCCTTTTCTATCGATACTTATCTGCCGTCTTTCCCGGCGATTGAAAAAGAACTGCTGGTCAGCCGCGAATTATTGACACAGTCGCTTTCCGTTTACTTGATCTGCTTTGCGGTAGCGACCCTGATCTGGGGACCTTTCAGCGACCGATTCGGACGTCGACCGATTATCCTGTTGAGTTTAATCGGTTATCTATTTGCTTCCATACTCAGTGCCTGGGCCACTAGCTACGAAATGTTGATGACAGGCCGAGCCTTACAAGGTTTGACCGTTGCCGGCAGTCTAGTCGCCAGCCGCGCGATGATTCGCGATCACTTTTCCAGTACTGAAGCGCAAAAAGCGATGGCGATGATGATGATGCTGTTTGCGGTTGCTCCGGCTGCCGCACCGATTATCGGCGGCTGGTTGGAGGTTCAGTACGGCTGGCGTTCAGTCTTCTATTTTCTAGCCGGATACGGGCTGTTTTTATTATTGCTGTTTTATTTGAAAATCGGAGAAACTCAGAACCCTGAGCATGTTCAGTCCATCGCTCCCGGACAATTGCTGCGTTCATACTGGCATAGTCTGTTGCACCCGACGTTTTTAAAAGTGGTCGCGGCACAAGGCGCTTTGATCGGCGGATTCTTTGTCTATATCGCCGGTTCCACCAGCATGATCTTTGATCATCTGCATTTAGGCGAACAGGATTTCGGCCTGTTTTTTGTCCCGGTCGTCTCGGGCATTCTGTTCGGTTCGATCGCTTCGCACCGTTTGACTCACGTATTAAAAGCCCATCAGATCGTTAACTTAGCCCTGTTTATCGGCTTGCTGAGCGTGGCAACCAACCTGCTTATCGAAAGCCGGTTCAACGCGCCGATCTGGCTAATCATCGCACCTTTAGTGCTCTATGCTTTCGGCTTCGCCTTAGCCAATCCGTCTTTAAGCGTCATCGGTCTGGATTGCCTACCGGAAAAACGCGGGCTGGCGAGTTCAATCCAAAGCTTGTTCCAGATGGGAACGGCCGGTGTTATCACGGCCTTGATCGTGCCTTATGTGCATGATTCATTGCTGGCAATGGCCGGTGCACAGGCGCTGCTATTGGGAGTGACAATACTTTTGTGGTTACTCATCCGCAAACAGGTCGTTCATCAGCTTCATTTGTAGATTAAGATTCTATTAATGCGACGTTTTCGACTTGCAATAGCGGCCGAAATTCTAGAAGATGTTTGCCATCGTTAACAAATACCCGAAGAGGAAAATCATGGCCAGCGGAATTTTTGCAATCTTGGATGACATCGCCATGCTGATGGATGACACCGCGGCCATGTCGAAAGTAGCGGCACAAAAAACCGCCGGCCTACTCGGTGACGATCTGGCCGTCAACGCCGAAAAGGCCACCGGTTTTCATGCCTCTCGGGAACTGCCCGTCATTTGGGCTATTACTAAAGGCTCTTTCCTCAATAAGCTGATTATTCTGCCCATCGTTTTTCTGCTGTTCTCTTATGCGCCTTGGCTGATCGTACCGATTCTATTGGTTGGCGGTGTCTACCTCAGTTATGAAGGGGCCGAAAAAGTCTATCAGTGGATAGGCAGCTTCCGAAACCAAGACAACGAAAAGCCGCAGCCGGCGGTCAAACAAATCTCTGATCCAAAAACGCTGCTTGCACACGAAAACAAGAAAATCAAAGCGGCAATCCGCACCGACTTTATCCTTTCCATCGAAATTATCGTCTTGGCTTTGTCCACGGTCATAGAAGCGGACTTGCCGGTTCAGATTCTGGTGGTCAGTCTAATTGCCGTGCTCGCGACTTTTGCGGTTTACGGTTTGGTTGCCCTGTTGGTACGCATGGATGATGCCGGTTACGCTTTAATTGAAGATGCCGGTCAGCAGGATGGCTTTTTCTCAAAACTGAAAAAATCTAGCGGTCAAATGCTGGTCGCGGCTCTGCCGAAAGCGATCCGTTTATTAACGATCGTCGGCACCATTGCCATGCTGCTGGTCGGCGGCGGCATGTTTGTACACAATATCGAATTTATTCACCACCTTTTTACCGCTATACCGGCTTTATTGAGCGATCTGATTGTCGGCTTTATCGTCGGCACGATTACGGTAGTCGTTTTATTGCCTTTTCACAAACCCCATTCACAAAATGAGACCTCTGCCCACTCCTGATCCATCATAAATAAACACCTTATATACAAAAATTTATAACCCATAAATACGATTTATTGACCTAGCAAAAACGCTGTTTTGACTGATTTTTTAAAAGCTATATATTAGTCGTTAAATATTGAATTCAACGAGAGCGATTTCTATGGAAATTTCGGTTTGGGCCGGTTGGCTAGGCGGTTTGGCAATCGGATTTTTTGTCATCCTGCATTTCTGGCTGATCGGAAAACCCGCAGGCTGTTCCACCGGTTACGGTAACGTCTGCGGTTATCTCTGCAAAAAAATGAGTTATTACCGTGAAGGCGAATACGAAAACCGCAACAACAGCAAACTGTGGTTTTTAATCGGCATTCCGATTGGCGGTCTTTTGAGTGCGCTGGGATCACCTGAACCTTGGCACTTGAGCTTTGACATGGGCATGTACGACGAAATTCTACCGCAATCCAATGCGGCCAAAGCGATCTGGTTGATTTTTGGCGGTATGCTGCTCGGCTTCGGGGCTCGTCTCGCCGGTGCCTGTACTACCGGGCATGCTTTGGTTGGCGGCGCCATGCTCAACCCGCCAAGTTTATTGGCAGGGGTCGTCTTTTTCATGAGCGCGTTCATCACAACCCGCCTACTGTTTGGCACTTAATCGAAACCAAACATAAGCAACCGTTAAACCGAGATAACACAAATGGAAAAACCGGAAAAACATCAAGACAAGGCGCACCAACTACCGCTGATTAAAAGCCTCAAGCTCACAAGCATCTCTTTTATGTACGCCTACAGAACGAATATTCTGGGCTTATTCATGGGAATTCTATTCGGCTTTTTAATGAGCCATGCCGGTGCCACAACCTATGATTACCACGCGAAAATGTTTCTGTTTATCGACTTTCAATTGATGCAGGTTATCGGTACCGCAGTGGTTATTTCCATGATCGGTGTATTTTTATTGAAGAAATACCACGTCAACTCCATCTCTACCGGCATGGAGGTGGATTTTGTTAAAAAACCTTATCAGCAGGGTTTGGTAGCCGGAGCTTTTCTATTCGGTATCGGCTGGGCAATGACCGCCTCTTGCCCGGGCACGGTTCCCGCCATGCTAGGCGAAGGTAAAGTCAGTGCGCTGTTCACCCTGTTCGGATTGCTGCTGGGGACCATGGCTTACGGCGTTTTGCAGAGCTTTATTGCCAACAACGGCAGTTACAGCGATGCCTTCAAGCACTGACGGCAACAGGTAAAACAACGCTTAAACCTTCCAATTGCTTATTTAAGAGCGCACTCAGGCCAACTTCTCCTTGGCCTGACCTTCTCATTTAATAACTGCATCAACAAGTTAACCGAACCGGCCTTCAAAAGCATCATAATCCCTTGAAATAGAAAATAAATTTATCGATTAAACTATGAATTCAGGGCTTTTTCATTATAATACCGATTCTTTTATATTCTTAGAGGCTAAACGGCGCGCCGAAAGTGTCGTTTGGTCTAACCTTACAGAGAGCAAACCATGAACACGGATCAGATTCGCAATATCGCTATCATTGCCCACGTTGACCACGGTAAAACAACCCTTGTTGACCAACTTTTACAACAATCCGGGACCTTTGATGACGTCCGTAAAGACTTGGGTGACCGTGTAATGGATTCAAACGATCTTGAAAAAGAGCGTGGGATTACCATCCTTTCCAAAAACACGGCCGTTACCTGGAACGACTACCGCATCAACATCGTGGACACCCCGGGACACGCCGACTTTGGTGGTGAAGTAGAACGTATCCTATCGATGGTTGACTCGGTATTGCTATTGGTTGACTCTGTTGAAGGGCCTATGCCGCAAACGCGTTTCGTAACCGAAAAAGCGCTACAACAAGGATTGAGACCGATTGTTGTTATCAACAAAATCGACCGCCCTGGTGCGCGCCCTGACTGGGTTCTGGATCAAACTTTCGACCTATTCGACCGCCTAGGTGCAACCGACGAGCAGATGGATTTTGAAGTCATCTACGCTTCCGGTCTAAACGGTTTTGCCGGTTTTGATGAAGATGTTCGCGAAGGCGACATGACTCCGGTATTTGAAACCATCGTTGAAAAAGTACCGGCACCGGATGTTGATCTAGAAGGTCCGTTCCAGCTGCAATGTATCTCTCTGGATTATGACACTTATAAAGGTGTCATCGGAACCGGTCGTATCAAACGTGGTGTGGCTAAAGTAGGTATGCCGCTTTCCGTTGTCGCTGCTAACGGTGAAATCCGTAAAGGTAAGATGGGTGAAATCTTCGGTTACCACGGTCTTGATCGTATTAACGTTGAAGAAGCTAAAGCCGGTGACATCATCGCGTTCTCCGGTCTAGATCCTCTGCACATTTCTGATACTTTATGTGATCCTGAGCATCCAGAACACCTACCTGCACTAACCGTTGATGAGCCAACGGTAAGCATGACATTCCAGGTTAACGACTCTCCTTTCGTAGGACAGGACGGTAAACTGCTAACTTCACGTCAAATCCGTGAGCGTCTGGACAAAGAGCTGCTAACCAACGTTGCTCTGCGTGTTGAAGACACTGAAGACGCCAACAAATTCCGTGTATCCGGACGTGGTGAGCTTCACCTTTCGGTCTTGATTGAAACCATGCGTCGTGAAGGGTTTGAAATGGGAATCTCGCGTCCGGAAGTTATCTTCCGTGAAGTGGATGGTGAGGTTCAAGAGCCTTATGAAAACCTAACGGTTGACGTACCTGAAGAAGCGCAAGGTTCTATCATGGAAAAACTAGGTGAACGTAAAGCGGAAATGCAAGACATGGTTCCGGACGGTCACGGTCGTGTACGTGTTGACTTCATCATCCCTTCACGTGGTTTGATCGGTTTCCGTACCGAATTCATGACCGCAACTCAAGGTGAGGGTCTGATCTTCTCAAGCTTCTCTCACTACGGTCCTAAGTTTGACGGTACTTTAGGTGAGCGTAACAACGGTGTATTGATCTCGATGGGTCAAGGTAAAGCATTGGCCTTCGCGCTATTCAACCTACAGGATCGCGGTCGTCTGTACATCGGTCACGGTGAAGAGGTTTATGAAGGGATGATCATCGGTCTGCACAGCCGTGCCAACGACCTGACGGTTAACCCGTTGAAAGGTAAGCAGCTGACCAATATGCGTGCTTCTGGTACGGATGAAGCGTTGATCCTAACGCCACCTATCCGCTTCTCGCTAGAACAAGCTCTTGAATTCATCGATGATGACGAGCTAGTAGAAGTTACGCCGGAAAACATTCGTATCCGTAAGAAACTACTTACAGAAAACGAACGTAAAAAAGCGAGCCGTTCAGCCAAATAATCCAACGGGCCGAGCAGAACATTAAGCCTCATAATGAATTTTCATTATGGGGCTTTTTTGTATCCTCAAAGAGACGAATGGTCGATTCGCAATTTAGTGCTAAAATAATTTAACAGCCTTTTAAAAATCAGGGTTATTTCCATGAACCGCTTTATCGTCATCTCAATTCTCACATTTCTATTAAGCGGGTGCTTTTCCGACTCATCAACGCCTCACGAGGCCAAAAAAGCCGACCTGACGATCTATAGCGGTATCACCATGGTTAGACCATTAAGCGTTTTAGCTCAGGAATTCGAAAAGCAACATAATATTAAGATCGAAATCAAACAAGGGGCTTCAGGCTACCTATACAAGACCCTCAAAATTCAAAAAGACGCGGATATTTACTTTCCGGGTAGTGATTCTTATCGAACCAATAATCTGGCAGACGGTATTTGGGGAGAACACGTTTTTGTCGGTTACAACCGGGTTGCCATCATGGTTCCGAAAGGCAATCCTCAGCAACTGACTAACGATATCCGTCAATTGATCGATCCCGAACTGTCCGTTGTACTGTCCTCCCCCGAATCCGGCGCGGTAGGAAAGAATTCTAAAAAAATTCTCGATCAGGTAGGGATTACCGATGACGTCTATAAAAACGTCACCTACTTTACGACAGACTCGCACCGAATTTTCAGAGCGATTAAAGAAGGCCATGCAGATATCGCCCTTAACTGGTACGCCGCTGCCAGTTGGCCGGAAACCAAAGATTATATGCAAGCGATCCTGTTGCCTCCAGAGATAGCCAAACCCAAAAAACTCGAACTCAATCTGATGGCCTTTTCAACAGAGCCGCAACTGTCCCTGCAGTTTATGCGCTTTGCCGCTTCTGAAAAGGGTTTAAGAACGTTTGCCGAGTATGGCTTCTTAACCGATATCGAACTCCAGAAAGCTTTAAAAAAAGACCTTTGATTTATGCTGAACAAGAATAGAATTTTTCTAAACCAGACGCCTCGCAATCTATTTTTACTGCTGCTTATCTTCGTATTCGGCATAGGTAGCCAAGCGATATTGAACTGGAGTGTTTCCAATTTCATTTCGGAACTGGATCAAAAAATCAGAAATGCGGAAATCGAAAATCTACTCGGTCAGGAAATTATTTTGGAAATTCACAAGATTGAATCCGACTTTTTCCAAATGGCGGCTTTCCCCAACAAACACCTGCGTAAGATCCTGATTTCGGATATTCATGAGCAAGAAGAAGAGATCGAACATGCGCTCAAGATCCTCAACAACGGCGGCACCTACAAACATCGAATAGACCTCAATCTGCCTAATACCGAAACCCAATTTGAAGAGCTGGAATATAAACCGGAAGTCTTGAACCGTTTTGCTTTCTCCAAAGCGGATCTGCTGCCCAAATTCAAGATTATTCGTGAGAAAACCGATAAATTGAATCTGCAACTCGACTACATAGACTCTTTGAAAGAGAGCGGATCGCCCGAGCTGTCCGCCGCTCTGGACGATCTAAAACTGCAGGTCAAACTATTCAAGCCTCTGTTCCACCGCATCAAAGAAGACGCCAATCATATTTTTTATCAAAATAAACTGGATGCCAAAGCAGCTCATGAACAGGCTGAGCAACAGAAGCAATATTACCGGGCGATGCAACTCAGCTTAACGATCTCCGTCTTCATATTAGGACTGATCGCTTTCTATACTCTGAGCCGAAATATCCGTCTTACCACCGAACAGATTGAAAAAAACCAAGACTACACCCAAGATATTCTGGATTCTCAATCCAATATCATCATCGTCAATGACGGCGTTAAAATCATCGATGTCAGTGGCGGTTTTTTCAATTTCTTTTCCGATTACGACTCCTTGGACGATTTTGCCGACGACTACAGCTGTATTTGCGACCTTTTCGTCAAAGAACCCGGCTTAATCTATAAATTCGAAGACAAAAACTGGATTGATTATCTGTTGGAAAACCCGGATAAAATCCACAAAGCCAAAATTGACTACCACAACAAAATAACCACCTTCCAAATCAATGCGATCAAATCGGACAAATACCGTCGTTTCATTATTTCCATGTTCGACATTTCGGAAAATGAACAAATTACCGCCGATTTGGAAAAGCAGAAAAACAAAGCCCTTGAAGCGACTCAGGCAAAAAGCTCTTTTCTGGCAAACATGTCTCACGAGATTCGGACTCCGCTGAACGCCATTCTCGGCTTTATCGGACTGCTCAAAGAGAAACCGCATGATACGGAAACCACTAAATATTTAAATACCATCGATAACTCGAGTCACTCGCTACTCGGTATCATCAACGATATTCTAGACTTCAGTAAAATCGAGAGCGGGAAACTCGATATCGATCCAATCGAGTTCAATCCGCGAAAAGAGTTTTTAAGCACAGCCGACTTATTTAAAGCCCGTTGTAGCGAAAAACAACTGACTTTTAATATCGAGCTCGCCGATAATCTTCCGGAAGGTTTACAAACCGATGTACTGCGCATCAAACAAGTGCTATCCAACTTGATCTCCAATGCCATCAAGTTTACCGAACCGCATAAAAACATTTATCTTTCCATTCGTTACGAAAACGCACACCTGTTTTGCGAAGTTAGAGATGAAGGTATCGGCATTTCAAGCCAAGCACTGGAACACATTTTTGAAGCCTTCTCACAAGCGGAAACCTCGACCACTCGAAAATATGGCGGAACCGGACTTGGACTGGCAATCAGTTCCAAACTGGTTATCATGCTCGGCGGGGAACTGAAAGTGAAATCCACACAGAGAGAAGGCAGCACCTTCTACTTCAGCATTCCGGCCAAACAGGTTTCGATACAAGAACATATATCGAACGATCAGACAGAATCAGCACGCTTCAAAGGAAAAATCCTATTGGTTGAGGACAATAAAACCAACCAGCTATTAATGAGTGCAATCATCAAAAAACAAGGCATTGAATTTGATATTGTCGAAGACGGCTTAAAAGCGATTACGGCGGTCGAAAGACAGCATTATGATTTAGTGTTGATGGATGAAAACATGCCGAACATGAACGGGATTGAAGCGACCAAGAAAATTCGCATCAATGAAGTCATCCAAAACCGCCAAACTGTACCCATCGTGGCCTTGACGGCAAATGCGATGACAGGAGACCGGGAACGTTTCATTGAGGCCGGTATGAATGATTACCTAACCAAACCGGTCAATATCCCCAAGCTCCTGGATACATTCAACCGTTACCTGCCCAAAGACATTGACCTCTAGTGTTACTCAAGCAACAAAGTCGCTATTCTCGAACAAGATTTTTTACGATAAACTGAAAACTAAAACGATAGAGATCAGGCATGACATTTACGCACAGCTTATACCCGGAAACCCTTCCATACGTCCAGCATAGTCTTCAAGTGGACAGCACGCATACCCTACACATTGAGGAGTGCGGCAATCCCTCCGGTATTCCCGTACTGTTCGTACACGGAGGCCCGGGCGGCGGTTACCAGCCAATCCACAGACAGTTCTTCAACCCCGACAAATATCGAATCATTTTATTCGATCAGCGCGGCTGCGGAAAATCACGCCCGCATGCTTGTCTGACCAACAATACCACCGCACATCTTATTGAAGACATTGAAAAGATTCGTCGCCATTTAAAAATTGACGAGTGGCTGCTGTTTGGTGGTTCTTGGGGGTCGACACTCTCCCTGCTCTATGCCCAAACTTACCCGGAACGGGTTCTTGGCTTGATTCTGCGCGGTATCTTTTTATGTCGTCCCGAGGATCTGCAATGGTTCTATCAACAAGGTGCCGATAAGATCTATCCGGACTACTGGCAGGATTACCTGTCGCCGATTGCGGAAGAAAAACGCCACAATATGATTGAGGCCTATCACGAAGTGTTGACCAGCGACGACGAATTAGCGCGGATGCGTGCCGCCGAAGCTTGGTCTATCTGGGAAGGCCGAACTTCTAATCTGGTAACCAACAAAGATACCGTTGACCATTTTGGCGACCCTTTCCACGCCTTGGCAATGGCTCGTATCGAGTGCCACTATTTTTACCACAACGCCTTTATCGAAGAAAACCAAATCATCAATCATATTGACGCCATTAAAAAAATTCCGCTTAGCATCATCCACGGACGTCACGATATGGTCTGCCCGATTAATCAGGCCTACACGCTTTATGAACACCTTCCGCAAGCCAAACTGATTGTTTGCGAAGCCTCCGGTCACTCGGCAATGGAACCTGAAATCACAGAAGCTCTGGTGGCAGAGACCGACCTGTTTGCGGAGAACTTCTCGAAATGATCTGCCTAATTCAAAGAGTTACTGCCGGTAAAGTGGAAGTCGAGCGGGAAGTCATCGGCGCCATCAACCATGGTTTGGTTGTCTTAGTAGGGTTTCAACCCGAAGACACGGAACAAACCTTGGAAAAAATGGCCCACAAGCTCCTCCATTACCGGCTGTTTGCCGACCAAAACGACAAAATGAATCTCAACGTGCAACAAGTTGATGGCGGACTGCTTCTGGTTCCGCAGTTCACTTTGGCGGCCGATACGAAAAGCGGCTTACGCCCGAGTTTTTCGACTTCCGCTAAACCGGATATCGCCGAGCATTTGTTTGACGCATTCGTCCAATTGGTCAATAGTCGTTATCCGCAAATCGCGACCGGCAAATTCGGTGCCGACATGCAGGTTAGTCTAACTAATGATGGTCCGGTCACCTTTTGGCTGGAAGTATGAACGCTTTTCATGCCGAGTTATCTTGCTTTACCGCGCTAAATGGTTTCATTATTTTATGCAAAACGTTACACTTAAAATATTAATGAAATAGCAGAACCTCGACGCCGATATATGCCATCAGAACACCCTCTCATCCTAATCGTCGAAGACGATCCGGTCACTCGCCTAACTCTCACTAAAGTGCTGAACCAATCCGGCTATCCCACTATTACGGCGACCAATGGCAGCGAAGGCCTTTCCCAATTTATCGAACATAGACCGCGGCTGATTTTAATGGATGTCATGATGCCGGTGATGGACGGCTATGAAGCGGTGGCGGCGATACGCAACTACGAAACCAGCCACGCAGTTCCAATCTTGATGTTGACCGCCTTGGAAGATACCGATTCGATCGATCAGGCTTTCGAAAGCGGTGCAACCGACTTCATTACCAAACCCATTAACTGGGGCTTGTTGTCTCAGAGGGTTAAATATTCACTTCGCGCCGCTGAGATTGAAGAACGCCTCAGAACCAGTCAATCCCAGCTTCTGTATGCACAAAAACTCGCCAAACTGGGATATTGGGCTTGGGATGCGGTTAATGACAAAATTACCGGCTCTCAATCCGCCTTTGACCTATTCGGCGTTCCAAAACAAAAACATCTCACGCTGGAACAGTTTTTAAGAAACATCACCCCGAAAGATAAACCGATGATTCATCAGGCCATTGCCGATGTAAACGCCGATCAACCCAATATCCAAATCAGCTTCCGAATTATCCAGCCGGATAGCAGCTTGACTCATATTGAATGTTTGGGGGAAGCCAGCTTTGATCAGAATAATCAAATTATCAAAATTACCGGTACCGCTCAGGATATCAGCCGTCTGCACAAAGCGGAAAGTCTGATCCAATACCAGTCGGAACATGACCGTTTAACGGAACTGCCCAACCGTTCCAACTTTTCCAAGACCTTGGTCAAGGCCATTAAAAAGACCCCGGAAAAGAAAGTCAGTGCCGTCATTATTTTCGATATCGACCGCTTCAAACAGATCAACGAAAATCTTGGTCAAGAACAGGGAGATAACCTGTTGCTGGCCATTGCCAAGCGATTAAACCGTATTACCCGTGAAAACGATTATGTCGCTCGTTTAGGCAGTGATGAATTTGCCATTTTTCTACAGAATCTAAACTGTATTTCCGACCTGAATTTATTGATAAACCGTTTTCACCAACAACTGATCGCACCCTATATCATTAATAAAAAAGAACTCTATGTCAGCTACAGTTTTGGTATCGCCGTTTATCCGGATGACGCCTCTGATGCCGAAACCCTGATCAACCACGCCAACATTGCCCGTACTAATGCGAAAAAAGCCGGCGGCAACCAGTTCGTCTTCTTTAAACCGGAAATGAACGAAAACGCCCATGAAATGCTAAGTTTGGAAAACGATTTGCGTAAGGCTTTAAAAAATGGCGAGATCGAGGTCTATTACCAACCCCAGGTTTCGGTAGAGACTTTACAGCCCACCGGAGCAGAAGCCTTGGTCAGGTGGAACCATCCGTTGAAGGGCATCATTTCTCCGGCAGTATTTATACCGCTTGCCGAAAGTACCGGCTTGATTGTCGAGATCGGCAACTATGTGTTGGAAACCGCCATAAAACAAGCCGAAGAATGGCACCAATCCGGATTTCCGCTTCATATCGGTATCAACCTATCCGGACGTCAATTTACCCAATCCAATTTGATGGAATTGGTTCAATCGGTTATCTCAAAAGTAGACATTGACCCGCATTACATTGATCTCGAAATCACCGAAAGTCTGGCAATGACAAATGCAGAAGCCAACATTCAGACCTTGAAAGGCCTGAAAGCGATGGGGCTTTCTATTTCAATCGACGATTTCGGTACCGGCTATTCTTCACTGGCTTACCTGCACAGTTTCCCGATCGACACCATCAAAATAGACCGTTCGTTTGTTCTCAACTTGAGCAATAAGGAGGGGCAAGCGATTGCCAGAACAATCTTGGCTATGGCCGAGAGTCTGGATCTTGAGGTGGTTGCCGAGGGTATTGAGTACGACGAACATGTAAATTTCTTTAAAGGCAAACACTGTCATATATTTCAAGGTTTTAAATTCGGTAAACCAATGCCGAGAAATGAATTTTTTGAATGGTTAAACCATTATAATATCAACCACTAACGTTGCTGGAATAACACTAATGAGCTTACCTGTAGATACCGATAACTTAAACATGCTGAAAGACTTAATCGGCGATGATTTGAAAGAGATATTGCATGCTTATCTAGACAGTGCGCCGGATTTGCTCATGAAAATCAGTCACGCTCTTTCCGCTAGCGATACGGAACTACTGAGACTTCATGCACACTCTTTGAAAGGCAGCTCCGCCAATATTGGAGCGCATGATCTTTCAGAATACAGTGCCCGTTTAGAGAAAATGGCGAAAGACGGCAACCTTACCTCGCAGGCTAATGAGCTTTTCACTTCAATCAATAGTGAAAACCAGCGCGTCGAACAATTCCTAAAAGACTACATCAACCAGATGTAAGCCTCTATTCAGATCCAGACAAAATAATATAAGAGGACTGCTATGCATTACCAAGTTACAGAGCAAGACACTAGGCTTGCCAAGAACCCACACCATATTTTCAACATTAATGTGATTGTCACTCACCTTGCAATTTCACAAGTGTCCTTGGAAATCGGTCACGGCAACCCTTTTTATTTCCTGCTGGTGCCGGCCATTTCAAGCATGGTCATCGCCTACATCTACTTCCATGGTAAAAAGATGGCGGCTAGCCATTCTTGGTTTGTAGGAGCGCACTGGACCTTGGCTTGGCGCCGTGGACAAAACCTGTTAATTGCCTATGGTGTCGCCATCTCAATCATGGTATTAGGTTCAATCTTGGGCAATCTTTTTGGTAGCGGCTTGATGATGAATGACTTTTCTGCGGAAGGCTCCTCAACCTCGATTATCGAAAAGATTTCGATGTATTTTGCGGCCTTGAGTGTATTTGTCACCATCCTCTATAACTTCCTGCAAACCGGGATTTCCGTCTACGATGCAGGTAAAGGGATTATCGACCCTAAAATCGAAAAATTCCTGCCTCGAGACGAAAATGCCAACCCTGAACTCGGACTGGGCGAAGACGAAGGTAAATTTTCCTCCCATAAACCGACGGAAGAGAATAAATAATGGCGGCTCCAAAAAACGCTAAAAAAGGCTTCCCGATGTTTTGGGCGTCGTTAATCGGCAGCGTAGCTCTTTTTGTTATTCTTTTGCTGTGGACTACACCAGAAGGAGAGCCGGTCAATCCGAAACAGCTGCCTTGGAATGCGCATTACGATGAACAAGGTAAGCTGCATGCAATCGGACTGGTTATTGGCGAATCCTCCTTGAAAGATGCCATGGATCTGTACGGCAAAGATGTTGAAGTTAAGATATTCTCTAAAAAGGATGAATCGGGGAAGTCATTGGAAGCGTTTTTTCCGGTCATGTATATTGGCTCGATTAAAGCGGGGTTGGCTTTGAGACTGAATGCCGATGCCGCGTTAATAGAAACCGCCTACAGTAACGGAAAAAAGATCTCGTTAACCACGACCGGCGAACGTGAAGTCGAACTTTACACATCCGATGCCAAAAGCTTTTTCGGTACGCCTATTTTAAGCGCAACTTTGGTACCGCGAAAAAACCTGACGGATAGAGCGATTGCCATGCGTTTCGGCGAGCCGGACCGTAAAGAACAGCAGTCTGACGGACTCGACCACTGGTTCTACAATAAACTTGGTTTGGAATTGATCATTGACCCGGAAGGGCCTGAGGCATTGCAATATACAACTAATCGTTAAGCTTGGTACAACTCAAGTTGATTAAACTCGGCTAAGCCTGAATGGGTTTAGCCGTTTTTATTTCTGCTCCGTTTGCTCTTCTTTCGACTCGGCTAAGTCATCTTTTTCTTTCGACGACGGGGAAGAAGCTGGCTGCTCAAATTCATCATCGTCCATCAGGATTCGATTTGCCTGACCGTCCATATCGTCAAAATAGCCTTTTTTTGCCATCCAGATAAAAACGACCACTACCAAGAAGCCAAAAAACAGCATCATCGGAATCAGACCATAGATAACGTCCATTGCGTTTCCTTATTGAATATTTTGCCGGGTTTTACGGTTAAAAAAGCTGCGGATACGTGCTGCATTGCCAATAACGACTAAACTGCTTAGCGGCATGGTTATGGCCGCGATAAGCGGAGTTAAAGTTCCTGACATAGCCAAAGGCACCATGACGATATTATAAGCAATGGAACTGGCGATATTCTGCTTGATGGTTCTCAAGGTTCTTGCCGAAAGCTCGACGGCCGTATCGACCGCTATAATTTCATTATTCATCAAGACGATATCGGCACTGTCCATCGATACGTCTGTTCCAGAGCCAAGTGCAATACCGACATTGGCTCTTACCAGTGCCGGGGCATCATTTACCCCGTCGCCGATCATTGCAACCGTCTGTCCCTGCTGTTGCAATTTTCGAATGGCTTCATTCTTATCTTGCGGTAAGACTTCGGCAACCACATGCATACCGCCAAGTTGCTCCGCAACCCGATTGGCCACGACTTCTAAATCACCACTCAACAGCGTGACTTGTTTGCCTTTTGCTTTCAATCGACGAATCAAATCAATCGCTTCGGGACGAATTTCGTCTTCCAGAAACAGAACAGCCTCAATCTGTTTATTACGACTTACCCAGACCGAGGTTTGTGCCAAATCGGCTTTTTGATTGGCTAATGCCATCAGATCTGTCG
Organism: Thiomicrorhabdus sp.; assembly: GCA_963677355.2. Taxonomy (GTDB): domain Bacteria; phylum Pseudomonadota; class Gammaproteobacteria; order Thiomicrospirales; family Thiomicrospiraceae; genus Thiomicrorhabdus. The sequence continues at coordinate 481,034 of CAXXXQ010000001.1, forward strand.
GCAAATCGACATCCAAGCTAGCTAACCAACCAGCCGTTCCGATATGAAAAATATCGTCTCCAATCAGCCCCTGCACGCCTTTACCGGCATGAACCTTAAAATCTGCAACATGGTCCCAACTATTGTTACCGAATTCAAATTCGCTTTTAATCGAATCGACCAAAGCCATTCCCAAACTGTGCTCCGAAAGGTTTTCGATTGAGCCTACCGCCTTGAGCGTTTCTTTTCGGTTTTGAGGATCAACAAACGCCTCGGCAACTAACTTCATTTGCCCTTTCGTCAAAGTCCCGGTTTTATCAAATACGAAATGCTCGATCGCGTGCAAAGTTTCCAATACGGTGCCATTCTTGACCAGAATACCGTTTCTTGCAGACACCCCTGATGCGACCGCAATCGCCATCGGCGTAGCCAATCCGAATGCACAAGGGCATGTAATGATCAAAACTGCAGTTGCGGTAATCACGGCAAATTCGACATCAGCGTTAAACAGCCAATAGACAAAACTGGCAGCGGCTAAAGTAATGGTCACCGAAACAAACCAGGGCATAATTTTATCCGCGGTACATTGAATCGGTGCCTTAGAGCCTTGCGCTTCTTCAACCATATGGACGATTTTACCGAGCTGAGTGTCTTGCAGAATTTTATCGACCTCAATTGTCAAGTTACCGTCAATATTCAAAGTTCCGGCGACCACTTTATGACCCGTCGATTTAACGACTTCTCGAGACTCTCCACTGAGCATGGATTCATTGATCATGCTTTGACCGTACAAAATATAACCATCGACCGGAATTTGTTCACCCGGTTTAACCGTGATCTTATCGCCTTTCAACAAAGATCGAACCGGAACGATGGCATCGCCGCCGCCTTCATTCAACTTCCTGGCGACCTTAGGTTGAAGATCCATCAATCTGCGGGAAGCATCAATGGCTTTATTCTTGGAAATCGCTTCAAGATAGCGGCCTATCAACAGTAAGAACATAAAGTCGATCAGAGTATCAAAATAGACATCGCCGCTATGCCCGGGATGTACCGTCACCCAAATCGAATAGAAATAGGTGGTCAACATACCCAAACTGATGGATACGTCCATGCCTACTGATTTAGATTTGAGGGAAGTCCATGCGCCTTTAAGGAAGGGTTGACCGGAATAGGCTAAGGTCACGGTAGCGATAATAAACTGCAGCCAATGAAAATAGCTGCGGTATTCTGCATCTTCAGCAGCGCCGGTATAGAGTGCTACCGAGAACCACATGACGTTCATCATCGCAAACCCGGCAAAACCTAAGCGATACAGTAAATCTCTATTCGCTTTACGTGTGGCTTCATCACTTGCCGACGGATCATAAGGGGTGGCGTCATAGCCGATGGAATTAAGCTTGCGAATAATTTCCGACAGTTTTATCCGACTGTTGTCCCAGCGAATTTTGATCTGCTTATTGGTGAAATTCACGCGTGCGAGCAAAATACCATCCATTTTTGCCAAGGTATGCTCGATCAACCAGACACAGGCAGCGCAATGGATCGCTTCAGACATCAATGTAATTTCACGCTTATCAGTCAGCTCACTGACAAACTGGGACTGAACCTCATCATAATCAAATAATTCGATGTCTTTATTTGGGGCCGGAGGCGGGCTGAGCAGTTCTCCCTCAGGGGTACGTTTATAAAAACTTTCCATACCCGCTTCATAAATGACTTCACAAACTGAAGCACAGCCATGACAACAAAAACTCTGCTCCTCACCCTTAATCGGTTTGAGGACAAGATCGGCTTCTGGAATGGCCTGACCGCAATGAAAACAATTTTTCGCCATGATTACTGCGGGTCTTGAACCATGATGGAACGACCGATGTTAAAACGAATATCGCCTTTGGTTACTTCCATAATCAAATCCCATTTACCTTTAAGCGGTAATGAAAACTCCTGAATGTAGGTTCCGCCTTGACTGGTGGCCTGCATTTCAAGTTGTCCATCCAAATTGCGATCTGAAGGACGATAAAAGTACAGCACAGCGGTATCGACTACTAATGGCTTGTTATCTTTGTCTAAGACGTTAAGCGTGATTTTTTCCGGCTTACCTTCTGACATAATCGGTAAATCAACCTGTAGTTGCCAACCGATTTTTTCCATTCGTTTCTGTTCTGCTAGTATGACGTCCATTCGTTTACCTTGTTCATAGTAATCATCAACGACTAGACCCGGGTTGGTGACGATCGCCATACTCACCATAAAAAAGTTTACGGCCAATACAATGACTAAAATCACGATCCAAGCGATTACAAAAGGATTCTTCCAAGCGACACTCCAATCACGTGTATCTTGCTTAGCATCAGTCATAATTTTTCTCCAACCACAATCATAAAAAAAGCCCTATTTAGGGCTCTCCTAAATAGGGCTTATTATAGCTAGTATGAGTCACAATTGTTACTCAAGCCAGCAATTACTTTTGATAAGGTAATTAACGTTTTTTGGGTCCTAAGAAAGCCGTCTCATAGTCTGCTTGTACCGCCTCATTAGACATGTCCTGCACATGAATGGTAATTGGAACACTCGAGTCCTCAAGCTGCTTTTTAGGAATCCGTACAAATAGAGATGTGGCACCCACATTACCCGGTTGAATACGAATGACATCTTTATCGGTGTTAAAGGTCAAACCTTCCGGACCGGAAACCGTGATTTTGGCATCCATCGGTTTATCGCCTTTGTTAACCACCTTCATCGTCCATTTATTTTGGATATTACCGTCACTCATCTGCACAAACAATGGCGAACGTTCGTGAAGAGCTTTGACGTCGATCGGCGACATAGTTAACAGACCATAAACCAGCATCACAGCGGCAAACCCCATAATCGCCGAATAAACGATGACACGAGGACGTTTGAATAACGGAGGTAATTTTTCCCCGGCAAATTCGGCTAAGGAGGCATAACGAATTAAACCGCGTGGTTTTTTTAATTTATCCATAACCGAATCACAGGCATCAATACATAAGCCACATGTAATACAACCAAACTGCTGTCCACGTCGAATATCAACCCCAGTTGGGCATACCGCAACACATAAATTACAGTCGATACAATCACCTAGCTCAGGTGCCTCTTCTCCCGGCTTAACGCGTTTCATGCGCCCACGCGGCTCACCACGATCTTGGTCATAAGTTGGAACGACGGTTTGAGTATCAATCATTGCCCCTTGAATACGAGCGTACGGACAGAAACCGATACAGGTTTGTTCACGCAGAAAACCTGCAAAAAACACAGTTGCTGCACCCAATCCAAGAATAACAGAGGTTTCCGTACCTCCCCACTCAAACGCAAATAGACGCGCCCATAAATCAAATGCATCGGTAAAGTAAGCAACAAAACTGAATGAGGTAAGAAATCCAATAATAACCCATAGTGCAAACTTAGGCACTTTCACTTTTATCTTTTCAAAGTTAAGTGGAGCCTTGTCTAGCTTCATACGTTTGTTCGGCTGGCCTTCAAATTTTTCTTCAATCCAAGTGAACACATCGGTCCATACGGTATGGAAACAGAAATAACCGCACCATAGACGACCGGCGACAGCAGTAGAAGCGGCCAGCAATAAAGCAAAGAACAACAGAATCATCGCCAATAACCAGATATCCTGAGGCAGGATCGTAATTCCGAAGATATGAAACTGCCTATTCGCCAAATCAAATAAGATTGCCTGATGCCCGTCCCATCTTAAATACGGGAAGACGAATAACGAGATCCAGAACGATGCCGTAATCCATTTGATGGTTCTGAATGTTCCGTCCATTCGTTTTGCATGTACCGTCCCCTCGGTATGGACTGGAAGGATCTCTACACCTATATTTTGCAGGTTCTTATTATCCAAATCCATTTCATCCAACAATGAACCTGTACGGCCATCATCTTTATATGCACTTTTGTTATCTGACATAGCGCTATCCTTGCAACTAACACCTTAAAAAATACTATTTTATTAAAATAATTTTTGACAATATAAGTAATTATTTCTATATAGTTCTATAAATAAAAATAGGCCCATTTAAGGACCTATTTTTATTTATAGAATCAGACTAATCTTCTTTATTTTCGTCTTTTTCTAAACCTTCAATACCTCGAGTGGCTTTCCAACCGAAACCTACAAGAGCAACAATTGATAATACAATCGCAGCAATAGATCCCCAAAGAACCCAGTCGTTATTTAGATCACCCATTTCATTCTCCTATCTTGATTAAAATCAAGTTTTTAAGATCATCAAAAACGAAAAAGGAGAACTGACGCTCTCCTTTTTTCTTATAAAGTCAAATGCATCCGCACCCTGACCTATTGACCGCCACCAAGGGCATGAACATAAACCGCTAAGCGTTTTACATTTACTTCCGCGTTTGGAAGACGCTCTTTAAAGGCTGGCATCACTGCCTGACGAGTACCCTCGATGTATTCGCCATTTTTCTTAACGTTTACACCGTAAGCAATGACATTACGAATCGCATCGCGGTCATCGCTAAAACGCCATACTTGGTCAGTTAGGTTAGCAGCACCTGCAGGCGCAAGTGGTTTACCTGCCGGACCGTGACAAGCTAAACACATACCTTTGGTGTATACCGCTTTACCGGCGGCAACTGAAGCATCACCACCTTTACCTTCAGAAAGAGCAACTACATAATCAGTAACTTGATCAATCTCTTCATCGGTAAGGTTCCCCATCATTCCGCGGGCCGGCATGTTACCAATACGACCATTCATGATAGAAGCCTGGATTTGAGAAATGTTACCACCCCACAACCAGTCATCATCAGCCAAAACAGGGAAGTTAGGGTTACCAGCACCACCAGCACCGTGACAAGCAGCACAGTAGTCACCGAATAACATCTTTGATGTCGCTACAGCATATGACTTAAGCTCTTCATCTTTAAGAATGTCGGCAACAGACATTGAAGCCAATTTTTCTTCTTTATCTGCAAACTTAGCTACACGCCAATCTTTCAAAACTTTATAGTCGTCATGGTACTCGTTTACCTGAGTCCAATCAGCCATACCCTTAGTGAACTCTCCAGACTCGTCTGTAAGAGGAATCGTTGGGTAGTAAAGCGCATAAAAAACGATCATGATGAACGATGCGTAGAAAGATAGCATCCACCACAGTGGTGGCGGGTTATCCAGTTCACGAATATCTTCATCCCAAATATGACCAGTATTTCCTTCATCTGGCCATGGATTATGATGTGCCATATTTATTTCTCCTCAAATTGGCTAGTCGTCATCAAGAATCTTGTACTTCTGCTCTTCCATCTCTTTACGCTTGCTAGGTCTTAAAGCCATAGCAAAGGTAATGAGCATACCGAAAAACACCAGTACAGTTATGATTAGACCAGCCCAATCCTGGGTCGTCATTGACGCCCAGTCAGTACTTAAATAACGTTCTAGATTACTCACAACTATTATTGACGGTAGACTTTGCTGTCATCCAGCTTAACCATCGTTCCTAATACTTGAAGGTAAGCAACCATAGCATCCATTTCGGTATAACCTTCGATTGCCTTGTTAGCATTCTCGATTTCCCAATCTGTATACGGCACACCTAAGGTACGCATTACAGACAAACGTGTCTGCATATCACGATCAGTACCGAAGAAATCTTCTGATACTGGCTTTTCAGCTAACCATGGGTATGCAGGCATAACCGATTCTGGAACCATGTCTTGTGGACGCAATAAGTGAAGAACGTGCCACTCGTCAGAGTATTTACCACCTAAACGTGCCAAGTCAGGACCTGTACGTTTAGAACCCCATTGCATAGGGTGGTCATACATAGATTCTGTTGCAAGTGAGAAGTGACCATAACGTTCACGTTCATCACGGAAAGGACGAATCATCTGTGAGTGACAAATATAGCAACCTTCACGAAGATATAGATCACGACCGGCTAGTTCTAATGGTGTATAAGGGCGAACTCCGTCACCTGCTTTCCAATCCGCCAGAACTGGCTTACCGTTTTTATCAAACTTGTAAAGTGCCTTATCAGACACTAACTGACCGTTAGCATCTTCAGTGAATGTACGTTCCCAAACTAATTCTGGGAACTTTTCGTTTTTAGCGTTACCGTACTTATCTGTCTGTTCTGTGTAATCCACTGCAGACTTGAGATAGAACAACGGAACAATTTCAACAATACCCGCAATAGATACGGCTAATGCTGTAGCTATGAATAGTCCGAAAATATTTCTTTCTAGACCTTCCTGGATATTTTTAGGTTCTTGATTATCTGACATGAGTTTGTGCTCCTCAACTCATAAATTTCATTTCAAGCGGCCTATCACAGCCGCTTAATCTTACTTTCTTACTTATGCGCGTGCTTCAACACCAGCAGTTGCTTTTGCATTTGCCATACGGATAGTCATGACAACGTTATATAGCATGATCGCCGCACCGGTGAAGAACAATAGACCACCAAATGCACGCATTACATAGTATGGATGCATAGCTGCTACAGACTCAGCAAATGTGTAAGCAAGTGTTCCGTACTCGTCATAAGCACGCCACATTAGACCTTGCATAATACCTGATACCCACATAGCTACGATGTAGAACACAGTACCGATTGTTGCCAACCAGAAGTGGAAGTTGATTAACTTCATAGAGTACATCTCTGTATTCCATAGCTTCATAACCATGTGATACAACGCACCGATAGAAACCATAGCAACCCAACCTAGCGCACCTGAGTGAACGTGACCAACGGTCCAGTCAGTGTAGTGAGAAAGCGCATTTACAGTTTTCGCAGCCATTACAGGCCCTTCGAAAGTAGACATTGCATAGAATGCTAGAGAGATGATCAAGAAACGTAAGATATAATCTGTACGTAGTCTGTCCCAAGCACCAGAAAGCGTCAACATACCGTTAAGCGCTCCACCCCATGAAGGAATGATCATCGCTAGCGAGATTACCGCACCCAATGAACCGGTCCAATCCGGAAGAGCTGTGTACTGAAGGTGGTGAGCACCTAACCATACATAACCGAACATTAATGCCCAGAAGTGAATAACAGATAGACGGTAAGAGTAGATCGGACGCTGAGCTTGCTTAGGTACAAAGTAGTACATAATCGCAAGGAAACCGGCTGTCAGGAAGAAACCTACCGCATTATGTCCCCACCACCATTGGATCATGGCGTCTTGAACACCTGCAAACAGAGAGTATGAACGGAACAATGAAACAGGAATCGCCAAACCGTTAACAACATAAAGGTAAGTGATCGCAATCATCATACCTAGGAAGAACCAGTTTGAAACGTAAACACTAGGATGTGTTTCTTTGTTACGCGAAGCGATCGTCATTACGAAGTTGATTGTGTATAGAGTCCACACAAGCGCAACTGCAATCGCTAAAGGCCACTCTTGTTCATGATATTCTTTACCAGTTGTCATACCTAGAGAGATTGTGACCACAACCGCTAGCAGACCAATTGTGAAAAGAATAGCTGTAATCCAAGCTAAGCCATTACTCCAAAGTTTTACACCATTGGTTCTCTGAACCGTGTAAAACGCTGTCGCCATAAGCGTCATACCACCGAATGCAAAGATTACAGTGTTAGTATGCATAACACGTAAACGAGCAAATGTGATTTCTGCAATATCAAAGTTTAACGCAGGCCACGCTAACTGAGCCGCTGCAAAAGTACCCATAAGTGTACCCAGCACCAGAAAAGCAATCGCACCTACCGCTAAATACTTGACCACACCATTATCATATTGTGGTTTTGCTGTAGTATCCATCAGTCGGATTCCCCTTTATAGTCTTAAATTTTGTCTTATATCTATTATTTACAAAACTGCGATAAACACTTTCGTAAACAGACCATTAAAGATATACAGACTCCTCAGCAGCAATTATACAGACTAAGAAAACGCATATCTCGGCCAAAACACCTCAAAAACTTAACCCATGTCAAGAAAACCAAAGGATTTAACGCTAATGAAATGCCTTACGAATATTAGACAGCCTTAAAAAAATCCCCGTGATTATCCCATAAAGACAGGGCTACTTAATACCAAAAAAAATTTATGGGATGCATCAAAATATTTTTAAACCCGACATCAACAGAGCGTCATTCCCCGCATAAGAGGCCTAAATAGAAACAAGCCACAATATCTAGTAATTACCCTACCTAACATGCAGCAATTTCATCCATAAACTAATTTACTCGACATACACTTCAGCCGAATACCCAAATAACGCTTTTTCAGTTATCATATTGGCAACTTTCATTTTAGGATTTTTGCTATGCGCACTGCAGAGATTGAACGCAACACCTTAGAGACGCAAATTAACATTTCAATAAACCTTGATGGTGAAGGCGTTGCCAAGCTAAATACCGGCGTCCCTTTCTTCGAACACATGTTGGATCAAATCGCCCGACACGGCATGATAGACTTGGATATACAAGCTAACGGCGATACTCACATTGACGACCACCATACCGTCGAAGATGTAGGCATCGCACTTGGACAAGCGATTTCCAAAGCCGTTGGGGACAAAAAAGGCATCACTCGCTATGGCCATGCCTATGTACCGCTAGATGAAGCTTTGTCTCGTGTCGTCATCGATCTTTCAGGGCGTCCCGGCTTGGAATTCCACTGCGACTTTACACGCGAACAAATCGGCAAGTTCGAAACCCAACTGGTGCTTGAATTTTTCCAAGGTTTTGTAAACCACGCCAATACGACTCTGCACATTGATAACATACGCGGATACAACGCTCACCACCAGGCTGAAACCATTTTCAAAGCCTTTGGCAGAGCACTGCGTATGGCGCTGAGCGAAGATCCCCGTATGGCCGGTAAAATGCCGTCAACTAAAGGAACGCTATAAAATGGATCAAAAATTGGTGGCCGTGGTTGACTATGGCATGGGGAATTTGCGTTCGGTATCCAAAGCAGCTGAACATGCTGCCGACAACAATACTCGTATCGTAGTGACTCACGATCCAAGCATTATAGAAGATGCCGATGCGATCATCTTTCCCGGCCAAGGTGCGGCCAAAGCCTGTATGGCAGCTCTAAACGAAACCGGTATGATTCATCCGGTGCAAAAAGCGGCACGGGAAAAGCCGTTTTTAGGAATCTGCATGGGACTCCAAGTACTGATGTCTCATAGCGATGAAAACGGCGGGATCGACTGCTTGGATGTCATCGCGGGTAACGTTAAACATTTCGACTTCCCGCAAGACAGCACTCTCAAAATACCGCACATGGGCTGGAACCAAATCAAGCAAACCAAAGAGCACGCTTTATGGCATAAAATCCCACAGGATAGTCGCTTCTATTTTGTACATAGCTACTATGTACAACCTGAAAACTCGGACTACATCTCGGGAACCACAACTCATGGAATCACCTACCCTTCGGTTCTGAGCCACGAGAACTTGTTTGCCATTCAGGCTCACCCCGAAAAAAGCGCCGAACACGGACTACAGCTCTTCAAAAATTTTCTGCTGTGGAACGGCCAATAATCAATTCAAAAATTTTAAGGATTAATCAAAAATGCTATTAATTCCAGCTATCGACTTAAAAGATGGGGAATGCGTCCGCCTTCGTCAAGGCATCATGGAAGACGCCACCGTATTTTCAGGAGACATTGTTGCCATGGCAGAACGCTGGGTCAGCCAAGACGCTCGACGTTTACACATGGTTGACCTAAATGGCGCTTTTGATGGCAAGCCCGTAAATGCTCAAGCCGTATTTCAGGTTCGTGAAGCCTACCCGGATTTACCAATTCAAATTGGCGGCGGCATCCGCGACCTTGACACTATAGAGGCTTACTTAAAAGCAGGAGTCAGTTACTGCATTATTGGCACTAATGCGGTCCACAATCCAGAGTTTGTTGCTGAAGCTTGCCAAGCCTTCCCGGGTCATATCATGGTTGGCTTGGATGCTAAAGATGGCATGGTTGCTATCAACGGCTGGGCCGAAGTCACCGATTATGAAGTAAAATCGCTTGCCAAACAGTTTGAAAATGACGGCGTCGAAGCCATTATCTACACCGACATCGGTCGTGACGGCATGATGCAAGGCGTCAATATAGAAGCCACTCAAGCACTGGCACAAGCGGTCAATATTCCAATTATCGCATCCGGCGGAATTACCAATCTGGAAGACATCCGCAACCTTGCAACGATCGAGGCTGACGGCGTTACCGGGGCGATCACCGGCCGCGCAATTTATGAAGGCACTTTAAACTTCAAAGAAGGGCAAGCGCTTTCCGACGAACTTTCCCCGTTCAAATAATACTGAGATAAAAACCATGAGCCTAGCTAAACGAATCATCCCTTGTCTCGATGTTGATGACGGTCGCGTCGTTAAAGGTGTTCAATTCGTCGACATTCGCGATGCCGGCGATCCTGTCGAGGTTGCCAAACGTTATGACGAACAAGGGGCAGACGAAATCACATTTCTGGACATTACCGCAACCGCCCATGACCGTGACACAATGGTCCATATGGTTGAAGACGTAGCCAGCCAAGTATTTATCCCGCTTACCGTTGGCGGAGGCATCCGCAGTGTGGAAGATATCCGAACCATGCTAAATGCCGGTGCCGATAAGGTCGCCATCAACTCGGCCGCCATCTTCAATCCGGGGTTTGTCAAAGAAGCCTGTGACGCCTTCGGTTCACAATGCATTGTTGTTGCTATCGATGCTAAAAAAGTCAGTCAGGCCGGCGAACCTGACAAGTGGGAAATTTTCACCCACGGCGGTCGCCGTGAAACCGGAATTGATGCCGTTGAGTGGGCGATTAAGATGGAAAACCTAGGTGCTGGTGAACTCCTTGTGACCAGCATGGATCGCGACGGAACCAAAATCGGTTTTGATCTTGAATTGACTAAAGCCATCTCCGACAGCGTTAAAATTCCGGTCATTGCTTCGGGTGGCGTAGGCGAATTAGGCCATCTGGCAGCTGGAATCACGGAAGGACATGCCGAAGCCGTTCTAGCTGCCAGCATCTTCCATTTCGGCGAGCACACAGTGGAAGAAGCCAAACTAGCCATGCAAAACGAAGGAATTGAGGTGCGCTTATGAGCGATATCCTAAAACAGCTTGACGAGGTTCTTGAAACACGTAAAAACGAATCTCCCGAGAGCTCATACGTTGCCAGCCTTTACGATAAAGGAATAGAGAAAATCCTCAAAAAAGTCGCGGAAGAAAGCATCGAAACGGCCATGGCGGCCAAAGATTTAGAACATAAAAATAGCAAAGAAAATCAAGAACACCTAGTTTATGAAATCGCTGATTTATGGTTTCATACTATGGTACTATTAGCGTCACAAAACCTGTCTAGCAACGATGTTATTACAGAACTACAACGCCGCTTTGGCCTTTCTGGCCATGATGAAAAAGCCAACCGAAGCAAGTAAACATAATCCAATTCATGAGCATAATTGCCGTGTTGGCGTTTTACTCGAATTTAAACAAGGATTTATTTCATGAGTAATAAAGAAAAAAGTATTTTTAGTAAGATCATCGACCGAGAAATCCCTTCGGAAATCGTCTACGAAGACGATAAGTGCATTGTGATCAACGACATCAATCCAAAAGCAAGAATTCACCTTCTCGTCATTCCTAAAAAACCGATAGCGACACTTTTTGACCTTAAACCTGAAGACAAAGATACCATGGGACACATGATGCTACTCCTGCCTCAACTGGCACAAGCTCAAGGTTTGGATGGGTTTAAAACTCAAATCAACACCGGTGAATCAGGCGGACAGGAAGTTTTCCACATTCATATTCACCTACTGGGCAACTAAAAGGTTTTTAAAATTTTGGGGCAATCATTAAGACTTGATTAAGCCAAGTCTAAAATCCCCGATTTTTAGTGTCATTCACATTCGGTTTTGGTATTATTAGCGGTCACAAAAATTTAAGGCCTTAAATGTTTTCTTTGAAAAATCAAACAACATTTAACGAAAGCCGCATTTAAAGAGTTTTATATACGGAGCAAATCCCATGGGTATTAGCATTTGGCAGCTACTTATTATTCTAGCAATCGTTCTAGTTCTTTTCGGTGCAAAACGTCTACGTAACGTAGGTAGTGACCTTGGCGGCGCGATCAAAGGTTTCAAAAATGCCGTGAAAGAGGAAGAAGAGAAGAAGCCTGAAGATGAGAAAAAGCTTGAGCAAAAAGACGGTGAAAACGTTTTCGACGTCGCTGCTGAAGAGAAAAAAGCGGACAACGCCGAACAGAAAAAAGACTAAAGTCTTTTCTCAACCACCTTGCTACTTGGACGTTAATCCATAATGTTTGATATCGGTTTTCTTGAAATCATGGTCATCCTAATCATCGCTCTACTGGTGATTGGGCCTGAACGCATGCCTGAAGTTGCACGCAAACTCGGACGTTTTATGGGTAAAACCAAACATTTCATTAATCAAATGAAACAAGACAGTCCACTGCAAGAAACCGTACGTGAAGTGCAAAGCGCCATGAATCTTGAAGAAGAAAAGCGCAACATCACCAATATCAGCAAAGAACTGGAACAAGGCCTCAATTTCAATGATGTCGACCTTGATCTAGATGAGTTGCAACGACCTTTCGGAGGCGACACAGCACAAGATGGAGGCAGCCAGTTCAATCGAGCTCCTGCACAGCCAACTTTACCGCCTCAACCGGAAAAACAGCAATCTTCTCAGGTAGACACCCCTAACGAACCTTCTGAATCCGCTGAAAAGTCGCTTTCTACCGATTCGACTTCAACAGAAGCTGCGGTTAACACTTCGTCAGATACACCTAAAAGCTAGCTCTGAGCATGAGTAACGACGCCTTACCACCAAATGATAAAGAGATGACTCTAGTCCAGCACTTGCTGGATTTAAAATCGAGTCTGACTCGTGGTATTTTGGCGATTATTGTCTTTTTCCTGATTCTGTTTCCGTTTGCCAATGACATTTATGTCTACATTTCGGAACCGCTAACACGCTACTTGCCGGACGACACCAGCATGATTGCCACTGCAGTGGCATCGCCGTTCTTAACGCCTTTCAAATTAAGCTTTGTCTTGGCTATCTACTTGGCAATGCCGTTTTTGCTTTATCAAATTTGGCGTTTTATTGCACCGGCACTCTATAAACACGAACGCCAACTGGTAGCACCCATTTTATTCTTCAGCTCCTTCCTGTTTTATGCCGGCGGTGCTTTTGCCTACTATGTGGTCTTCCCGCTGGTATTCGGATTTCTGTCGACAACCGCACCGGAAGGCGTCACCATTGCAACGGACATCTCTCTCTATTTAGACTTTGTCATTAAGATGTTCTTTGCTTTCGGTATGGCGTTTGAAGTACCGATTGTGACGGTACTCCTTATTTTGACCGGAATGGCTAAACCAGACAAATTAAGTCATGCTCGCCCTTATATTGTGGTCGGAGCTTTCATAATCGGCATGCTGTTAACTCCGCCGGACGTCATCTCACAAACCTTGCTTGCCGTGCCAATGTGGCTACTGTTCGAACTTGGCTTAATTGTTGGTGCTTTTGTTCTGAAACGACGTAAAATTGCTGCCGACGACCGTGAAAAAGCCGAATATGGTGAAGACTCTGAAAATCGAACGTCAACCGATTCCGGCACTGTGAAACAAACAAGTGAAGCGGACGGTTCAAGTACAGATACACCGGAATACGAATTCGATGACCGTTATGCAGATCAAGTCGATGATGATTTTGATTGGGATGATGAATTCGATAGAATTGATTCGGAAATGCTCGCTTTAGAACGCGACTATGAGGCTCGAAAAAAAGCAGATGCGGAGAAATCAGCGGATGAAAAGCCAGCAGAAGACAAGAGTGATTCGGATTCCGACCCTCAGCACAGTTCAGAACCTGCCGCTGAAGAGAACCCTAAAAAACCAACCAAAGATTCGTCACAGTAAATCGCACTTCCGAATTTACCCTCTTCTTATCGCATTTCTGACGTTCCAGCTTTGCACACTACTAAGCTGGAATGCCTACTCCAAGCAAGCCAACAATCAACTCCATGGGAACAGCAGTCAATATCTTGCCATGCACGCCGGAGACCCAATTAACTGGAAACTCTGGAATCGTTCCACCTTACAGTTGGCAGCACAAGAAAACAGACCCATTCTCCTATCAAGCGGATATTTTGCATGCCACTGGTGCCATGTTATGCAAAAAGAGAATTACCAAAATACCGCTACCGCTGAGATCATCAACCGTCACTTTATCGCTGTAAAAATTGACCGCGAACTTAACCCGGAACTGGATAATGTGCTGGTCGATTTTTCCAAACAAACGACCGGTCAAGGCGGCTGGCCTCAACACGTTTTACTGACCCCGCAAGGCTATCCTTTTTCGGCATTTATCTATCTTCCCAACAGTCAATTCAACCAATACTTAACCAGGGCTGCTACTCTCTGGGAAGAACAGTCGGAGCAAATCAAGAAGCTGGCAGAACAACCTTATCAGCCCCGCCCAACTCCACAAAATTTCAGCAATAGGCCGATTACTCAACAACAGCTGTTTGAACAACTGACGACACAGCTATTGACTCAAAAAGATGATTTGAGCGGCGGTTTGAAAGCCTCCGCCAAATTTCCTCGAGCACCGCTACTAAACGCCTTGCTCGGTTACAGCTTTTTACCCGAAGAAATCGATGAGTGGCTGCAAACCACCTTAAACATGATACAAAGCGAACATCTGAACGATCATATCTATGGCGGCTTCTACCGCTACACTATCGATCCGGAATGGCAAACGCCGCACTTTGAGAAGATGACCTATAACAGTGCTCTCTTAGCACAAAGCTACTTGTTGGCAGGCGTTCACTTTACAAGGCAAGATTACACTGAAACGGCAGAACGAACCTTAGCTTACCTGCGAGTCTCTCTATACAATCCACAAACCGGTCTATACCAGAGCAGCCAGTCCGCCATTGACCATAACGGCATCGAAGGCGGCGCTTATCTTTGGAGCAAAGCCGCCTTGAAAGAAATGCTTGATAAAGACGAGTACAGATTGGTTAGTGCAGCCTGGCACCTCGATGGCACCCCGCCTTATGAACAAGGCTGGCACCCAAAAACAATCCAACATGCAAAATGGCCTCAGATCCAAGCCAAATTAACCCGGCCAGAAACCGACATACCCACAGATAGTAAAAGCATCATCAGTTGGAACGGACTCATTCTTAGCGCTTTAAGCTTGGCTTACCACATAACAAAAAAAGAACGCTACAAAAGCCAGGCATTTGCGCTGGCTATGCGGCTAGCCGATCTAGTCCTGCAAGACTCGGCTCCGCGAGCCGTCACTCAATCCGGAGAGCAGCTAGGAAGAGCAAACTTGGAAGATTACGCCTATGCCCTCCAAGGTTTGCTGGATTATCAAAAATTCACCTCTAATTCACAATTTGCCAGCCACATCAATCGCATTAAAGAGCGAATTGTTTCACACTTCTATCACAACGACACATGGCAATACGACTCTGCGCCTCTACTTCCGATTATGCACAACCGTAGTCAAAACAACTCTTATTTAAAAGACGGCGCGTTACCGAGTCCGTTGGCCACCATACATTGTCTGATACCGGGATCGCTTCGCCCGTACTTGACTACCATATTAGCCAACCCCATCGAACACGCCAGCTTTATCAACAACCTTAACTGCAAAGCAACTTCAAATTCCGTACAATAAGTTTGTTTCACCACTATCAGGATACGCGACCGGCATGGGGCCTCTAATCATTATTTTTGTGCTGTTATTTATCGTAACAACGCTACCTAACATTTGGACGAAAGCGATCCTCAACAAACACCGCAAACCTCATCCCGACATTCCGGGAACCGGGCTGCAATTTGCCGAACATTTAGTCAAAAAATATGAACTGGTCGGTGTCAAAGTGGAAGAAACCGATCAGGGTGATCACTATGACCCCATCGACAAGATCGTTAGAATCTCAACCGCCAACGCGCACAGTAACTCATTAACCGCCATTACCACTGTGGCGCATGAAATCGGTCATGCCCTACAAGATAAAAACGACTACCCAGAATTGAAGCAGCGCACAGCACTGGTTGAGCGTGCCGCCATTATGCAAAAATTTGCCGGAATAGCGCTAATGATCACTCCATTACTGATCCCTCTCGCTCACACTCCGATGATCGGCTTGTTAACTTTTGGTGCCGGCTTTATTGCCATGGGTGTCCCGGTAATTATCCATTTAAGCACCTTACCGGTAGAGTTTGATGCCAGCTTTAAACGAGCTCTACCTTTACTAGAAGAAGGACAGTATCTAAATGCAAAAGACCGAAAAACGGCAAAACGTATCCTACTGGCCTGCGCCATGACCTATGTCGCCGCCTCTTTATCGAGTCTATTTAATTTATGGAAATGGCTAAAAGCCTTGAAAAGGTAGCTCCCCAGAAAGAAGCTACAGAACTGAAACGATGTTCATTAATACGAGAAGCCGCGCTCATCCGGATCTACTGCAAAAAAGTAATCCGGTTTCTACCCTGATCTTTTGATTCATACAGAGCCTTATCCGCCCAAATGATCAATTTTTCGACCGACTGGTGATCAACGCTCAAACCGATACTGATGGTAAGCGGCAGACCCAATACTGATACAGAGTGCTCTTCAATTCGAGACCTGACCGTTTCGCACAATGCTTCAATATCGGACACATTTTCGCACTTACCGAAAATGCAAAACTCCTCGCCGCCGAACCGAGCAATCAAATGATCTTTAAAAACGTCTTGAATGGTCTTTGCCGTAAAGACAATCGCATCGTCACCCTTAACATGCCCAAAACTGTCATTGACCACTTTAAAGTGATCGATATCCAGCATCACTGCAAAAACATTCGCCGATCCGGCATCAAGCTTGGCCGCCATCTCAAAGAAGTAGCGGCGATTAAACAAACCGGTCAGAGAATCGGTTCGGGAAATTCGTTCGATCTTTTTATAACTTAGTGCCAACGAAAGATGCACTTGCAAACGAACATATAACTCTTCTACGGTTAAGCCGAGGTTATAAAAATCGTTGACGCCGTATTTCATCAACTTGATCACCTCGCACATATCCGCATTTTCTTCGCTGACGATAACCGGCAGCTGGCTTTGGGAGTATTTTGCACGAAGTTCCTGAATAAATTTGACCGACGAGAAACCCGGTAACTGCTCCGCTTCGTTAAGCATAATGAGATCCGGCGTTTTCACCTGCAAGGCATTCAGAAGTTGTCCGGCATCTTCAAACAGAGAAACCTTATAACGCTGAATATTCAGTAAGCCCATTAACCGTTTGCTATTTTTAGAAGCTAGTGACAGCACCCAAATATGATTGGATGCATTTTCAACCAGAGTGACGACCGTTTTGACAGCATAATTCAATGCCGCCACACCGTCTTTGATAACAAAGTCCGCCACCTTTTCTTTATACATTTTTTTGCGCGTTTCCATGGTGTAGTCAGCCGTCAAGACCACCGTGGTAATATGGTGACTGTGCAATAACGGTACGGTTGCGCCCTCATCCGCATCCGGCAAATTTAGATCGGTAATACAAACTAAAACCTGTACGTCGGATTCGACAATCGCTTTTGCTTCGGCATAAGTATAGGCAACCAATACCGGCAAGCCGGACTCTTTCTGCAGCCTATCCTGCAACAAGTCCGCCATCGATTTTTGATCCTCTATCACAAGAATAGCGGTTTTAGATTTACTCACTTTTTCATCACCGTCACTTTGGATTTAAACTTATTCGCCAAAAACAAGGCTTAAACCTGAGTCCATTCACTCTCCAGTTGAAGAGTAACATGATGGACTTTATGCTCATCAAACAAATACTTTTTAATCTCCGCCAAGGTCTCGTCATTGACATGTTTCAAATCGGTTTTAGCATGCAATGTCATCATTACCTGATCTTCCGCAATTGCCCATAAATGCACATGATGCACGCTGGTCAGATAAGGGAATTTTCCCTCTAAATCCCGCTGAATTTCCTGGATCTCATAACCGGCCGGAACACCTTCAAGCAACACATGCCCCGACTCTCTCATTAAGCGATAAGCCCCCACCCCGATAATGGCTGCCATCAACAGAGACAAAATCGGATCAATTGGCATCCAGCCGGTGTAATAGATCAAAATCGCTCCGGCAATGACGGCAACCGATCCAAGCGTATCGCCCAAAAAGTGTAAAGTTGCACCGCGCATATTCATATTATTTTGATCACCGGAATGCAAAATCCAAAACACCAGAAGATTGTTCAACAAACCGATAACCGCGATCACAAACATCTCTTTGCCCATCACCTCCTGAGGCTCAATCAAACGATGAATGGCCATGATGACGATTCCGCCGACAATCAACAGCAAGGTAAAACCGTTTACGAATGCGGTAAGAATCTGAAAGCGCTGATAACCGAAAGTCATACGTTCATTGGCAGGTTTCTGACTCATCTGATAACCCCACCAAGCAACGGCTAAGGCCATGGCATCGGTTAGCATGTGCACCCCGTCAGCCACTAAGGCGATCGAATTAACCCACAGACCGCCAATGATCTCAACCAGCATATAAGAGGCCGTGATAATAGCGGCAATCAACACCTTACGCTGATTCTTATGATTAGTCTGCCCAATATGATCGTGATGATGAGAAACGGGCTTTACCTCAGTATTCATAATCAATTACCTGTCAAATTAGCTTTAAAAACATCGGCATAAAAAACGTAACAAAAGCTAGATTCTACCATCTAGCAAAATGACTTAAAGGATTTTAAACGACTATTTTGTCTTAGCAATCGCCCAAGCCTCAATATAGGCCATACCGGCCTCTCGCTTGACTCTTGCCGCCAACGAATTCATGGTGGCGCCGGTCGTAATAACATCATCCACTAAAGCAATCGCACTATATCCGGCCAACAGTTCAGCATTGACTTCAAATGCGCCCTGTAAATTTGTGCGGCGCTGCAAAGCGGTCAATCCGGTTTGGGTTGAAGTCTGCTTCACTCGTGATACGGCTCCTGTCAACAACGGCAAATCAAATAACTCGGCAAGACTCTCTGCAATCAACTGCGCTTGATTAAATCCTCGCTCCCTCCAACGCAACGGATGAATAGGCACCGCCACCAATGCTGAAACCTTCGAGGAATCCAAGCGAGCTTGCATCAATTCCGCCAACAATCGCCCATAAGCCGCCTGTTTCCCGTACTTCAAGGCGTGCACCAGCTCGATCATCTCATTTTCAAAATAAAAACCGACCTGAGTTCGATCGAATGCCGGCGGCGTTGAAATGCAAGCGCCACACAACCGATTATCCAAACTCGGCTCACAACACTGCGGGCAGACATTTCCGGGTTCTTTCAACGCTTCTACAAGGCGCGGAGCGAGATCCACTCCGCTTCCCGACTCGCCAGTCAACACACATTTTGCCGGCAGCAACCAATTTTCCAGCCAATGCATTAAGACTCCTTTCTAAACAATCCGTCGTTTGAGCTATAATAACGCAATTATTTTCAGATTTCGGCGACATCCTTTTAGGGTGCCCAGCCACTAGCAAAGCAGGAAACCGCTATGGATATGCAAAACCTTGGGCAAATCAGACATGATTGGACGGTGGAAGAGATACGCGCCATCATGGATCAACCTTTCAATGACTTAATGTTTCAAGCTCAAACCGTGCATCGCCAACACTTCAACCCGAATGAAGTACAAACCAGCACACTGGTCAATATCAAATCCGGAGGTTGCGCCGAAGATTGCTCGTACTGCTCTCAGAGCGCCCGCAACCAGACCGATATCGAAAAAGAACAGATGATGGAAGTACAAGAGGTTATCGAACAAGCTCTGATTGCCAAAGAACGCGGTGCAACCCGTCTTTGCATGGGAGCCGCATGGCGCAACCCGACCAAAAAAGATTTTCCCCGCGTACTGGAAATGGTTAAAGTCGTCAAAGACCTTGGGCTCGAAACCTGCCTGACACTCGGCATGCTGGATGACAATCAGGTTGAACAATTAAAAGAGGCCGGTTTGGATTACTACAACCACAACTTGGACACCTCAGAAGCGTTCTATCCAAAAATCATCACCACCCGTAACTATCAAGATCGCTTGGATACCATCGACAAAGTTCAAAAGGCAGGCATTAATGTCTGTTCCGGCGGAATCATCGGTATGGGAGAAGAGCATAAAGACCGCGCCGAACTCTTGAGAACTTTTGCCAATATGCGTGTTCACCCGCACTCGGTGCCAATCAATCTATTGGTACCAATCGAAGGTACGCCATTGGCACACATGAAAGGTAAAACGGATTCTTTTGAATTCATCCGCGTCATTGCCGCCGCTCGTGTTGTCATGCCGCAATCCTATGTTCGTTTATCCGCCGGGCGCATGACCTTAACCGACGAAGCGCAAGCGTTATGCTTCATGGCCGGGGCCAACTCGATTTTCTATGGCGACAAACTACTAACCACGGACAACCCGGAATCGGATCATGACTTAGTGCTTTTCAATAAACTGGGCATCCACATGCAGGCTAATAAAAAAGCGGAGCAACAAGCCAAAGAGATGGCGCAACAAATTACCGAACTCACCGCTTAAAACAGCTATGCCATCCATTGACGAGCGCTTTCAAAGTCTGCTTGCCGAGCGCGAGCAGAACTTTTTATACCGCCGCCGCCCGTTGGTTTTCACTCCACAGCAGGCCGAAATGCAAATCAACGGCCTGCAATGCATCAACTTTTCATCCAACGATTACCTCGGTTTTGCGAATCATCCCGCCATCAAACAAGCCGTTATCGAAGCTTTGCAAGCGGATGAAATCAGCTATGGATCGGGAGCGGCTCACTTAGTCACCGGCCACCACCTGCAACACCATATCCTGGAAGACGAACTCGCCGATTGGCTCGGGGTCGAACGAGCGCTTTTATTCTCGACCGGTTACATGGCTAACCTCGCCGTCCAACAGACCTTGATGCACAAAGGCGATACGATTCTAGCCGACAAACTCAACCATGCCTCGCTAATTGACGGAGCACAGCTTTCCGGTGCCACTCTCAAACGCTATCCGCATCTGGATATGCCAGCCCTAGAACGCCGCTTACAACTAGAACAGGCGAGCTCAAATCAAGTCATGATTGTCACCGACGGCGTTTTCAGCATGGACGGCGATATCGCACCACTGGAAACCATCCAAAAACTAGCCAAACAATATGATGCCTGGCTATTTGTCGATGATGCACACGGCATCGGCACCTTAGGGAAAACCGGCCAAGGCTGCTTTGAGCACCTTGGACTGAAGCCGGATAACAACACCGTTATCGTCGGTACGCTGGGGAAAGCTTTCGGAACCTCGGGTGCCTTTGTTGCCGGCAGCCAAACCTTGATAGAAGCCCTCATTCAGTTCGCGCGACCTTATATCTACACCACCGCTATGCCGCAAGCCAATGCCGTTGCCATTCGTCAGGCTCTTAAACTTGTACAAAACGCACAGGCTCCACGTGAAACTCTGCAACGCAATATCGCTTTCTTCAAACAAAAAGCCGAGACCATCGGCTTGAAACTTTGGCCCAGCGATACCGCTATCCAGCCTGTCATGTTAGGTAGCAGTGAAACGGCAATCCAGTGGAGCGAACACTTGAAGCAAAAAGGCTTTTGGGTGACCGCCATCCGCCCGCCGACCGTACCGCAAAATCAATCCAGACTCCGAATCACTTTAACCGCCGACCACACTCTCGAGCATATTGAGAAGCTAATCGACGCATTAGCAACGCTGGTTGATCATCCCGATAAAGAATAAGCTATACTGAACTTCATCCTGAACTTCATCACTTTCACAATGAGTCAAACATGCTTAACTGGATAAAACAGCACCCTTGGAAGTCGGTCATACTATTCGGCCTGACCCTCTTTATCAGCACCCTACCCTATTTGCTGCAGTCAACGGTCAAGCAAGCGGTTTACCAGTACACCCATCCTCACGGAATTGAAAAAGTCGGTCTTGAAGATATTGACCTGAACATCTTCAAAGGCACACTACAGATAAACAATCTTGAGCTGTTTAATACTACCGAATCTCAGGCGCCGCCAATCACAACCGTTCGTCTATTAGAAGTCGATCTGAGCATCCTCGACTTACTGAAACAAAGAGTTCACATCAAAAAACTGATTTTTCACGGCGCCGACCTGCCTTTCCGCATCGATTCTGAAAGCCGGATTTTTCTCGCCGGCATTCCTTTAAACGAACAAGATACTGCCACGCCGGAAAAGCAGAAAAATCCGACACGACTGAATTTCGGGATTGACGCCTTAGAGTTCAAAGATATTCAGCTCGCGCTGCGCTACAAAACACAATCCACCGTCTTTAATATCGAAAACCTGACTCTGGATAACTTACAAACCTGGTCAAACGATTACGCCCGTTTGATTTTAAAAGCGAAACTTAACCAACATCCGCTTTCGGCAAACCTGCAACTTCACCTATTCCGTGAAAAACCGAAAGTAGTCGGAACCTTTAAAGCCTCGGAAATCAATACCGGCGAATTCCAAGCATTTATGCCGGAGTTGGATTTCATATTCGGCACAACAATCAATACCGACATCACCTTTACGGCCGAACAAGATAAACATAAACTCACCCTGTTTCAGCAAGGTTCAATTAACTTAAATGCGCCAAGTTTCAAACAACAACAGCTTCAAGCCGGATTAAAAGACCTGACATGGAAGGGAGACCTGCTACTTAATCTCGACCAGAAACAGATGGCGCAGACCGAACTCTTTCTTGACGGCAAGCTAAATCTGGACAGCATCAAGCTCGATCAGCCCCCTTATCATATCGAAACCGCAACACTGGACATCAATGGCCAGACCCGTCTGAAATTAACACAAAATAAACAAATCCATTTAGTGCAAAACCTTGCCGTATCCGGGCTCAGCATTGAAAACAACGAACAAAAACAAACACTGCGCACTGACATTAAAGCCAGTACCGAAAGCCAAATAGAACTGGGCGAAAACGCAACGCTCGTCAATCATAAAGGCACTCTAGCGCTTATCGATCTGACGGCAGAGCAAGCGCCGTTCAATGCAAAACTAGACAAAGCACAATCAAGCGGAACACTACAACTGGATATAGCAGAAGCGGCTACCCGACTTAACCATGACGGTCAATTGGAAATAACCGGTCTCAAAGGGACACAAAACAGTCTACTTGCTCAACTCAAGCAGCTAGCATGGCAAGGAAACCTTAAACTCGAGCAAACAGAGACGCTAACCGTCAACAGTCAGGGGCAAGCCTCATTATCAGGGCTGTCCGTTAATAACGCGACCAACAAACAAACCTTGCTTGCCACTCAAGCCATGAAGATAAACTCTTTGGAGCTAATAACCACCAATCAACTACAAGCCAAAGGCATCAACCTACAACAGTTATCGGTCGGCGGGCAGGGTAAAACTCCGGCACTCACTCAACTGAGCCATGTCACTCTTAACAGCTTGGCATTTACACCTGCTCAGAGCAGCCAACAAAAAGACCAGCTGCAACTAGGCAAGTTGACGGTTAACGGCAGCCAAACGCACTTGACCATTACCCAAGACAACGAAATCGAAGAACTCAATCGGATCTTGGCTAGCTTGCCGAAACAAGAACACGCCCCCGCAAAGGCAAAGCAAGCGAAAGCCGAAAACCCACAATCCTCCCCAAGCCTTATCTACTCACTGCAATCAATCGAGGTCAAAGGCAATAATCCCATTTACCTACAGGCCAATACTGTCACCCCGCCACTGGTAAAAGAGATGAAACTGGAAAAGTTTCAGCTTGGCAAAATCAGCAACCAAGCCCCCAATCGCAGTTCAAAATATAGCTTGCAACTTCGTTTCGACGAATTCAGTAAACTGGTAAGTAACGGTAGCTTGGCTCCTCTTAACCCAACTCATGCCTTACAAGCCAAAACCGAAATCGAAGACTTTTCACTGCTCGACATTTCCCACCTGAGCGAGAAAACGATTGGTTACTACGTCAAGAGCGGCCAGTTGACCGCCAAATTCAACACCTCTTTAAAAGATAACCAAATAGATGCAGACAATCAGCTCTCGATCAATAAACTGGAATTGCACGGCGGCGAATCGGAAGAGGCGAAGAAGCTGCAAGCCAACTTCCCGATCCCTCTGGAAACCGGTCTCGCCATGCTGCAGGACAAAAACGACAATATCAAACTTTCCATTCCGATTCAGGGAGACATTAGCAGCCCGGATTTCAATGTTGGCGACGTGATCAATATCGCCCTTGGGAAAGCGATGGCGGGAGCTACCCGAACCTACTTGCTGCTGGCCTTACAACCTTTCGGCGCCATCGCTCTTGCGGGAGAGATGGCCATAGACAAAGCCGGAGCCATCTCTCTTGAGGGTGTTGCTTTCGACCATGGTTCACAACAAATCAGTCCGAAAATGACGCAATATCTCGCTAAAATCGGCAAGCTATTAAAGGATCGAAAAGGTGTTCAGATCAAACTTTGTGACGGCTCCAGCGAAGCCGAACGCATTGCCATGAAGCAAGAACAGATCAAAGCCGCTATTGAGCAACAAACTAAACAAGGTGCCTCGCAAATCAAAATTCCCGACATCGAAATTACCGATAAACAGCTGTTAGCTTTGGCAACTGAACGCCAGAAAGAGATCAAAAGACGGTTAATCAATCTCGGCGTACCGAGCAAACAGATCATCCTCTGCAAACCCGCTATACTCAAAGGTGGCAGCGAATCCGTGGTTAACTTAAAAATTTAACCATTCCACTCAAACCAAGCATGCGGCGATTTTCAAAAAACGCTAAAATACCCGCATGCAAGTACATGCCATTACCATTCCATCCTTTGATGAACATAATCAACCCAAACCGAATCTCACCTTAATTCACGGTTGGGGAGCGGAAAGCCGTGTTTGGGAAAACTGGGTGAAAACTTTTTTCGCAGCAGATTACTCCATTACACTGATTGACCTGCCCGGCTTTGGAGACAGTGAGCCTCTACCCAACAGCGAGCATCTTCAAGAAGACTGGCTACAAGCGATAGAATCGGTATTGCCCGAAAAAACCCATCTGCTCGGCTGGTCCTTAGGAGGGCTTATCGCGCAACAGATCGCCTTGCGTCATCCGCAGCGGATTCAGTCATTGATCTGTTTAGCGACCACGCCTCGCTTTACCCAAAATGACGGCTGGCAAAAATCGGTTAGCCCGAAAATCATCAATGACTTCATTAAAGCCATCGGTATTGAAGCCGGCAACACCTTAAAGAAATTTTGGCGGTTGCAACTGCAAGGCGTATCCAATAGCCGACAATTAATGAAAGATCTGATCAAACACATGTCAAACCGCTCTATCCCGAGTCTTAGAGCGTTAAATCAGGGCTTAATTCTCCTCAAGGATATGGATAATCGTGAGCAAATCCATAACCTAAGCATGCCTACTCTCTGGTTATTAGGCGAGCATGACCCTTTAATTCCTCAAGACATCCGCGAAAACTTGCAGCAATTGCAACCTGATGCCGAGATCAAGATTCTAACCGATGGCAGTCACATCCCGTTTTTCTCTTTACCGGAAGAGACAGCACAAGCCATTCTTGGTTTTTTAAAGCAGCACCCATAATCGAATGACCATGCAAAACTTTAGCCGCCAACACATTCAAGCGCACTTCAATCACGCCGCACCCAGTTATGACGATGCTGCTATTCTGCAAAAAACCGTCGCCGAACGAGTGGATGAGCGTCTGCAATTAACTACCATAAATGCCACGACCATTTTGGATCTGGGTGCCGGCACCGGCCTACTGACAGAGAAAGTGATCGATCGTTACCCGCATGCCCAAATTTTTGCAGTGGATTTGTCGACTAACATGTTACAGGCCGCGGTACCTCGATTTATTAGACCTCGCTGGCCCAAACTTGGGCAAAGGCTTAATCATTGGCTTCAAAACTGTTCGCTTAGCAAATCATTTAGCACACAACAAAAGGCTAGCGCGATTAATGCCGATGTCTATCAACTACCGTTTGCAGATGCGAGTGTCGACCTCATTGTCAGTAATTTAATGCTACAGTGGTGCGATGATTTGGATTCCGTATTTCGTGAATTTCGCAGAGTATTACGTCCTGAAGGGCTGTTAATGTTCACCACTTTCGGTCCGGATACGCTTAAAGAGCTCAGACTCGCTTGGCAGGCCGTTGATGATGAATATGAACACGTTAATAACTTTATCGATATGCACGATATTGGCGATGCGTTAATTCGCTCCGGATTCGGTCAACCGGTCATGGATATGGAGCTATTCACGCTGACCTATGACAAGCCTATCGGCGTTATCAAAGACTTAAAAGCGATCGGCGCCACCAATGCGAACAAACAGCGCCAGAGCGGCTTGATGGGTAAACAGCGTTTTGCCGCGATGTTAAATGCTTATGAAACCTACCGCAGCCTGACGGACAATAAAGTCCCGGCAACTTATGAAGTTGTTCACGGCCATGCTTGGGCAGCTCAGGAAGTGATGAAAGGTCCTAATCGTGACAAATCCGGACACATCTCTATCAGCCTTGATGAGTTTTCCGAACAATTAAAAAACCGCAGCTAACTTACGCGCCTTATTTTGATAGGCTATCTTATTGAGAGGGATAGTACAGGCTTAACGGGAAATACCTGAAGAGCAGCTTTCGCCCTCCAGGCAGGAGAGAAAGTAAAAGTTTAAATTACCAAGCTTTATAAGGAAGGAATTTACCGTTCATGGTAACAACAACGCGATCACCAGCTGGATTTTCTTGTTTATCAATATCCATGGTGAAATCGATTGCACTCATGATTCCGTCGCCAAATTTCTCTTGGATAACTTCTTTCATCGTTTCTCCATAAACGCCAACAATTTCATACAGACGATAAACAAGCGGATCCGTTGGCACTGTTTGTTCAAATACTTTTGTCGGATAACGTTTCAAAGCTTCTGCAACATCTGCTTCCAAACCTAAAAACGCCGCTACTTTTTCTGCCGGCTCGGCATCCAAATGGTTCATACCGAGACAAGCTGAAGTGGTATATACCTCACTTAAACCGGCCGCTTCCGCAATTTGAGTCCATGTAATCGATTTTTCTGTTTTAGCTAATACGATTGCTTCTGTCATTTCTACTTTTGTTAACATTTATATTCTCCAATAAATTAAATGAATAGATTCACCCTTCAATTAACAATAGTCATGCCAAATAAGATAACTTATTGATATAAAAGAAAAATACTACAAGCAAACGTTAAAACCCTTATCCATTTGTAGCTATTTGTAAACAATTAAAAGCTTAGGCAAGCTAAATTGTTTACATTTAGTTACAGAATCGGCCATTCCAAGTCTTTTTTACCTTCCAAACCCACGTAACACATTGATTTATATATTTTTTAAATTTTTGGCATCTCCAAAGCTATAGGAAGAGCAACTTTTCGAAAAACGAAATGTTCAAAACTTTTATTTTTAGGAGAAAAAAATGTCAGAAGTAGTCATTCCATCATGCTTACGTCCAATCGATACAACCGGCCTTAACAAACTAGGTGAAGCGGGTAAAGCTGATCCAAACGCAGTTAAAACACTAAAATCAAAAACCGTACTGGAAGGTCAATTTAAAAACTTCAACTACATTCGCGACCTAGATCCAATTGTTGTTGATGAGCCACCTGGACTACTAGGTGAAGATACCGCTCCAAACCCATCTGAAATGGCGCTTCTATCTCTAGGCTCATGTCTTTCAGTTGGTGTACAAGCTAACGCGACCAACCAAGGTATTCCTCTAACCAAGCTTGAAGTTTACCTAGAAGGTGACATCAACATCACTGCAGTTTGGGGTACAGGTGATTTGGATCCTAACAAACCACTAGGTGTAACCGAAGTTCGTGCAAACTTCGTTATCGAATCTCCGGGAACAGATAAAGAAGTTCTAGAAGGATTAGTTGCTCACGCAATGAAATGGTCCCCGGTTGCAAACACGTATATGAACAACGTGAAAATGACTGGAACATTAGTAGAAGAATAATTTTGCAAGTGGCCTGAATTTTATTCAGGCCCTTTCTCGAAAGGGGAAAACCATGATTAAACAAATAGTGGAAAAAGACCTCAAGCCGTTAACGGTTAAAATCGACCACGGTACCTATACCACAGAGGTTTTGGAAAAGATCGGCAAAGCAGGCGCTTTCCGTCACCACATCCCTTCACAAAACAACGGCGAACTTAACTTGTTCGGTACCATTGCCGATATGGCCACGGTTTCTGAAGAGTGTATGTCAACCGGTTTTATGATGTGGGCACAAGCAGTTTGCTGCTGGTATATCGAAAACTCTGAAAATGACTGGTTGAAATCCGAGATCCTACCAAAGATGGTTGACGGTGACTTCTTCGGCGCGACTGCGCTATCCAACCCAATGAAATATTTTGCGGGTATCGAAGAACTTAAACTATCGGCAGAAGAGACGGAAGACGGTTATATCATTAATGGTACTTTACCTTGGGTATCCAACCTACTTGAAGATTCATCAAAACATTTCTTCGGATCGATCTTTACGATTCACGACAAAGAAGGCAAAGCCGATCGCGACGTAATGGCGCTTATCCCATGCGACCTTGACGGTTTGACCATGAAGCAAATGGTTCAATTCGTCGGTATGGAAGGAACAGGAACTTACTCGCTAATCTTTGACAATGCGTTCCTGCCTAAGAAGTATCTTCTTTCCGATCCTGTAGGACCTTACCTGCAAAAAATGAAAGCAGGTTTCATCTTACTGCAAACCGGTATGGCAGCCGGCGTGATTAAAGGTGCTATTAATGAGATGAACAAAGCGAATCTGACGCTATCGGAAATCAACGAATATCTAGATGACTCTCCGGAAGAGATTCAGGAAGAACTTGAAGATGCACTGGAGATGATTCAAGACCTGTGTGAAGAACCATACACACCAGGAACAGACTACATCAAGAGCGTCTTGGAAGCTCGACTATTAGGTGCTGAAATCTGTAAGCGTGCAGCCGATTCGGTTATGCAGCATGCGGGTGCGAAAGGCTATATCGTAGATGCGGCTCCGCATCGTAAACAGCGTGAGGCTTATTTCGTCATTATCGTTACACCTTCAATTAAACACTTAAGGAAAGAAATAGATCGCCTAGAAGCGGCTTAGGAGAACCACAATGAGTCAGCCTTATCAAAAATACATATGTAAAACCTGCGGATTGATTTACGACGAAGAGTTTGGCGATCCGGATTCAGGCTTAGCACCGGGTACTCGCTTTGAAGATATCCCGGACGACTGGTACTGCCCATTATGTTTGGTTAGCAAAGATGATTTCGTTTTAATCGACGAGACTAAAAAAACCTCATCTGAAGATGCGCCAAAACGTAAGGTCAGCACTAAGGCTGACGTACTTATCATCGGTTCAGGTTATGCGGGATGGCAAGCCGCGGAAGCAATCAGAAAAGAGTCTTCCGATGCCGTCATCACCATGCTGACCGCCGACGATGGTGTGGTCTACCCGAAACCTTCTCTGTCGATGGCTTTAAGTCAACATCGCAAGCCGCAAGACCTTGAAGAAGCGACCGCTAATGAAAAAGCTGCCGAGTTGGATATTGGTATCAAAACCAAAACCAAAGTCATGTCCATCAATACTAAACGTCAAAAGGTCATGACAACAACAGGAAGCTTCACCTACAAAAAACTGATCATTGCGACCGGCGCACGAGCTTTGACACCTCGCGTGGAAGGCGATGCCGCCCATGAAATGATTACAATCAACGATCTTGGCGCTTACAAAAAGTTTTACGATAAGCTACAAGACAAAAAAGAGATCACCTTGATTGGTGGCGGACTGATTGCTACCGAGCTGGCTGAAGACCTCTCGTCATTTGGCGTGAATGTGCGCATGATTGTGCGCGGCGCACATCTGATGAGCCAGATTATGCCGGAAGCCATTTCCAGCAATCTTGAAGAAAAATTACGCGCCCGCGGGGTAGACATCATTTTCAATTCGGAAGTGAAGTCAATCAATACCGATGACAATGGCTACGTACTGCACACAGACCAAGGCGAAGACATCAAAACCGAATTAGTGGTTGCTGCTATCGGTTTAGCTCCGAATATCGATTTGGCCAAAAAAGCGAAACTAGAAACGAATTTGGGCATCTGCATCAACGAGCACTGTCAAACCAGTAATGAGAACGTTTTTGCAATCGGTGACTGTGCCGAAATCGACGGCGTAGTACAAGCGTATCTAGAACCGATCCGCCGCCAGGTGAAAGCGTTGGCATCTCTACTATACGGTGACGGTGAAGCGAAATTCGATTCCGTACCAACCTTGATCAAAACCAAAACACCAAGCCTGTCGATCATGCTGAGCCCGCCTCTTCATGCGACTCACGGCCACTGGGAAACCAGTGCCAATATCGGTGAAAACCAAAGATTATTCTACAAAGTAGACGATCAGGTTTACGGCTTTGCTCTAAGCGGCGAACTGGTTACCTCCGCCAATGAAATCTATAAAGACCTCTACTCAGCCTAAGCCTCCGGCCTAGGCCTCGGTAGAGGCTTAAGGAATGTATCAAGATGAGCGTAAACCCTAACGGCCTCATTTCTATTGAAAGCAGCAATGACTTTGCAACGACTCTGGCTAAACTGGAGTCGGTTATCGCCGCCAAAGAATTGATTCTATTTGCCAAAATCGATCATGCGGCCGGTGCACAAAAGATCGGTAAAGAACTGGCGCCAACCACTCTACTGATCTTCGGCAGCCCGAAAGCGGGTACCCCGCTCATGGAGTGCTCGCAAACGTTCGGCATTGATCTACCTTTAAAAATCCTGGTTTGGGAAGATGTCGGTCAGACAGTCAGATTAAGCTATAACGACCTGACCTATTTGGCTGAGCGCCACCATGTCTTTGAGTGTGCCAACATTGACCTCTTAAACTCTGTGCTAGAGAACATCAGCCGCCAAGCGGCAGAATAAAATTCCCAGCTAATTTTTAGCCGCCATAAAAAAACCTTCTTCAAATGCGCCGTGATTTTCACCCCGCATTTGAAGAAGGTTTTTCTTTTTCTCTTCCCGTCACTCCCAAAGCGATCTAGCTCTATTTGTTTCTATTTGTCGGCTGCCTGTCTTCTATTCAAGCTCAAGCTTCTTAAGACGGTAGTTGTATTGTCTAGGCGTCATATTCAGCAACATGGCCGCTCGAGTCTTATTACCATGCGCCGCTTCCAGCGCATTTAGCAGTTTCTCCTTCTCTCCCTCGGAAACCCGCCAATAAGTACGAGTACCATCTACAGGTTGCATTTGAGCATAAGGCTCGACAAAAGCTTGAGCGGCCGCTACAGGAGCAACATAGCCCCCGCCGTCTTGAGGCATCACCATCTCGGGCGGCGGTTGAGAAACCATCGGCATGGCAACCGCTTCTTCCTGTAGTTTAGACTCCGACTCTTTACCGCCCAATATAATGCCGCGCTCTTCGGAAATGATTCGATTAATCAATCCGGTAGAAATTAACCGGTCTTTATCTGCCAATAGCACCGCTCTTTTCACTACGTTTTCTAACTGACGAATATTGCCCGGCCAATCATAATGCTCAAGGAAATTCATCGCATCCGGATCGAACAACGCACTGGCACCATATTCTTGGTTCGCCTGATTCAGAAAATGACGGGCGAGTAGCTTAATGTCCCCCTCCCGCTCCCTTAGAGACGGCAGCTCAATAGGAAAAACATTGAGGCGGTAAAATAGATCAAGCCTGAAACGCCCCTGGTTTACCTGCTCGTGCAGATCCTTATGAGTCGCGACAATAATCCGGATATCAATCGGAATCGGTTTAGTACCGCCGATACGGGTAATCGTCCGGTCTTCAAGCACACGTAACAGTTTAGCTTGCAGACCCAGCTCCATATCCCCGATCTCATCCAGGAATAGGGTGCCGTGGCTAGCCAACTCCATCTTACCTTGTTTGGTTTGCGTCGCACCGGTAAAGGCGCCCTTCTCATATCCGAACAATTCGGATTCCAACAAGTCTGCCGGAATGGCAGAACAGTTAATGGCAATAAAAGGCCCATCTTGACGATGAGAAGCTAAGTGGAGCATTCGAGAAAATCTTTCCTTACCGGTCCCCGACTCCCCTTGGAGCATAACGGTAACCGACGTATTAGTCGCTCTTCCGACTTTGTTCAGAGCACTCATTAAGGCAGGACTTTCTCCAATAATCCCGTATTGGCTTCCTTGACCGACAGCCATGGCACGTAGCTGTTCGTTTTCTTCTTTAAGGATTTTGGTTTGCTGTTCGATCATGGAGTGAACAGCTAGGATTTCACTAATAAACAAGGCGATTAACTTAAGCAGACTGAGATCTTTATCCAGCTGTCGATGACGATTGCTAAGACGGTTTACCGCGAGAACACCCACCACAACGCCGTTACGCATAATCGGCGTGGCTATAAAAGAGACTTTGCCTTCAGGAAGAGTACTGCGATCAACGGTACGGAAAAGGTAATCATCCTCTTTATCAATATCTGAAACAATCACCGGAGTCCCGGTGTACATGACTTTACCGGAAATCCCTTCGCTCATAGCGAACCGGCTGCGAGAAATCTCTTCATCCGTCAGTCCGTATGAATAGGCGCAATAAAGGTATCCCGATGTACCGTCCTGTAACAAAACTCGGCCGCGGTTCAATCCCATCTGTCTCGAAATCAAACTCAAAATCTGGTGAATCGCTCTTTGCGGATTATTGGCATTTTCAATCTGTTCGGCAGCTTCTTTAATGACTAGATATTCGGAATGATTTGCAATATCCAATAGCTCTTGTTCTTTCACAAAATAGGCCTTTTTGGCGGAATGGTTTTTAATTAAGTTTATTGTTGACATAGTATCATTTAGTATCCAAAATCAGAAATTTATAGGCGGGTAAAAGTATGTCGATATCGTGTTCAATCTATGACAGACTCGAGCTCTACTCCATGCACCAGCAGAGCTTGAAACTGACGTTTGCTTTCCCTGAGGACGAAAGTTTTCAACTAGTGGCGAAGATTGCTGACTTATATGTGAGAGAGGGTAAAGAGTATCTCTTGACCGACAGTGGCCAAGAGTACCCGTTAGATTTTTTGATTAATGTTGAAGTAATGTAATTTAACTAAGTGAATTTAATTTCGTTTTTTAATTACTCAACGTGCCACGAGAAACGTTTAATCAACTTCATCGCAACGAAATCAAGCAAATACCCGATCACACCGATGACCACGACCATGGCTGCCAACTTGTCATAATCCAAAGTATCACGCGCATCGTTGATGGCGTAACCTAGACCCGAAGTGACCCCCAGGTATTCGGCCGGTACCAAAACCACCCAAGCCACACCGATTGCCAAGCGAATCCCGGCAAACACATCTTGTGCGATGGCAGGCATAATGACTCGACGTAGCATCTGATATCCGTCAGCACCCAAGTTTTTAGCGACTCGGAACCAGTTAGGGTCAATTCGCTGCACACCGTGAGCGGTACCGAAAATAATCGGCCAAACAGTCGCCATAACCAATAGGAAAATGATCGCACCGTCCCACGTCTCGAATGCCAATACCGCGATCGGCATCCACGCCAACGGACTGATCATTCGCAAAAACTGGAAAGGCATGTTCGCGACCTGACGGAAACCGATAAAGTAACCGACCAGAACACCCACCGGAACCCCGATGACAACCCCCCAGAATAGACCGATTAAGATTCGGTATAAACTAGAGTAAATGGTTTCCCAGATAGAACCATCTGCGATCAGTTCCCATAAAGCCGCCAAAGTCGGCGCCGGTGCAAAGTTTGCAAATGCTTCGGTATCCGGATTGGATTCAATCAGAATACCTCCAATCCACCAAAGTAGTAGCAAGATAGACATACCCAATGTGGCATTGGTAAAGCTTTGTACCCCTAGAGGCATCTTGCCGTAGCTACTTCTGACATTCGCAAACCAACTCGTTTTCGGAGGTAGTGTTGCTACTGTACTCATAGTTCAAACACCTCCTTACGCTCGGTAGGGTTAGCAGGATCAACACCTTTTACCTTGTCCCACACACCGTATTTATCCATGGCGTTCTTCACAAATTCATAGTTAACCAAATCATTAGCAACAAAGTCGGTATCTAGATCGTTCAAGAAGCTGATATCACCGGTTACCTTAGTTTCTTTCAACTGGTCAATAATAAACTTGGTTGCTGATGGATATGGGTAAGGATTGAAGTCGATACGACCCACATCCCAATCTTCGTGCTTGATCGCATCCGGTTGCTCATAATGAGTAGGGTCATAGTCGGTCATCGCTTTCAGAACCACTTTGGCTTTCATTGGCAGATACTTCTTGCCTTCACGCGACAACATGTGCGCCACTTCTTCTTTGTTCTCTTGTGCATAGACCGCACCACGAACCACCGCGTTCATGACCTTCTGAGACCATTCTTTCTTCTTCTCTGTATGTTCGTCATGCATACACACTACGCAGCAAGGGTGGTTTTTCCAAATATCACCGGTGAAGCGCAACATTTTCCCACGTGCCAATACTTCACCCGCCGCATTGAAAGGCTCTGCAACAATGAATGCATCAATTTTCTTAGCGGCCAATGCTGGCGGCATATCTGGTGGCGGCATAATCTGTAGGTTAACTTGGTTCGGTTTAAGCGGTTCTTTCTGATCTTGAATAACCGGCTCAAGACCTGCATTTTTAAGCGCCATCTGCAACACGATGTTATGCATTGAGTACCAGTAAGGCACGGCAACCTGCATACCACCTAGATCTTCGAACTTTTCAACGTTGGTGTGTTTACCAACGACCAAACCGGAACCGTTGGTGTGTGCCCAACCGGTAATCTTGACCGGGAAATTGTTGTTATAACGCATCCAAACCGGGATTGGCTTCAAAAAGTGAACTAGATTAAATTTATGAGCCGCAAAACCTTCAATCAAAGGTGACCAACCACGAATCAGGGTTGGCTTTTCAACCTTAAGGCCTTCGTCTTCAAAGAAGCCCATCGCGTGCGCTACCAAAAGTGCACTTGCGTCGGTAATCGGCAAATAACCGATACGAACAACTTCATCTTCAGGCATTTCAGGAACCGCAAACGCTTGATTAGGCAAACTCATTGCCGCAGCCAAGCCACCGGCAGTCGCCATGCCGTCCAGAATAAACTCACGACGTCCTTTCTCTTTATTAAAGGTGTAATCAATGCGGGACATTTCATTTTCAGGGTTACAATATTGACACATTGCTCTATCTCCAAATATTTATAAAACTGTTAAGACGCCAATTCGGCTTGCTCTTGAATTTCTTTCTGTTTTTCAAGATCGATTTTTTCGAACTCGGCGAACAACTCGTCTTTGAGCTGCCCAAACTCCGCAGTGCTGCGGTCACGTGGATAAGGAAGATCGACCTCTTTCGATCCGACGATAATTCCCGGGTTATGACTCATAATGACCACCTTATCCGCCATCGCAACAGCTTCCTCGATATCATGTGTAACTAGAACCATAGTGATATTTTGATCATGACAGATCTGTGCTACTTCGGTTTGTAGTGCAGATCGGGTAAAGGCGTCCAAGGCAGAAAAAGGTTCGTCCAACAACAAGACTTCCGGCTCGGTCGCCAATGAGCGCGCCAAGGCCACACGCTGCTGCTGACCACCGGACAACTGCTGCACATTTTTATCTTTATGCTCTTGCAGACCCACCATATCCAGCAGGTCTTCAACTTTCTGCTCGTTACCTTTATAGGTTCCCGCAAATACAAGCCCCAATGCCGCGTTCTCTCTTACGGTCATCCAAGGATACAAAGACGGTTTTTGAAACATCATGTTCCACTTTGCACTTGGCTTGTGAACAGTGTGCCCATTAATGCGAACTGCGCCTTCAGACGGGATTAACAACCCTGCCAGCATTTGTAATAGAGTAGACTTACCGCAACCGCTTCGACCAATCAACGCAGTTAGCTGCCCTTTTGGGATTTTCAGATTGATATTATCTAGAGTAGGACTTGTCTGTTTTTTATTGTAATAATGAGTTAAATCCGAAACCCATATGCTTGAAGCCGACATAAACTCTCCTAATTAAAATTCTTTCGTATAAAAACAACTTATACATTGCACTATGCTTGCCATAAAACGAAAAAACCTTAATAAACAATCAGTTAAGCCACAATTACCACTTCTTACCCCCCCCTAGACAGACAAACCAGGCTTAATTTGTTTACAATTATCTACAATTTGCACCATAGGTGTACAGTCAAATTGTTTACATACTGAAAATAAGCGCTCTTAAATGACACTTAAACCCAACAAAAACTGACAATAACACTCTGTTTCGTTTTCCGGCCTCCTCACCCAATAAATAACTTGTATCAGATAAACCAAGACAAACCCAGAATCGCTCAGGGAAACAAATCCAACTTGTCAAACTTCAGTAGTTAAGCTAATTAAAGCTTAAAAAACTATTTAACAAACGCACACCACACTCAAGCTTTCTCTTAAATCCTCAAAACAAAAAAAGCGGCTATAAGCCGCTTTTTTACCGTTCAATTAAGAATTGAGATTAAAACTTAGCCTCACCCCAGATCCACAATTTATTAGTATCAACTAAACGAGTGGTCAGATCATCACCCGCATCGTAGCTTGCATATTTGATACCAGCAGAGTAAGTTTTATTGAACTTTTTCGCCGCCAACAAATTGTATTCAGAGCCGTAATCATCACTTGCCTTATCGGAAGTATAATCATGATAGATGGCCGCCAGTTTCATACCCAACGCTTTACCTGAAACGGAAATATACTGGTCAACCAAACCGTTGACCGGCGTTCCACCAAGCGGCCCGATGAACATATCAGCCCAACCGTTATACAGATGCACCGTTCCCAACGGCGTTTGGAAAGAAGAATCTCCGTCACCACCCAAGGTCTCTTGACCGACTTTCAATACCGCCGGCCCTAGGTTTACACCCAGCTCGACCAAGCTATAATCTCCGCCGATATCATTGCTATCTTCATACTCTTTCTGAGTTGCTAAGGCAACATGATAAAGCAGCTTGGCATTTTCAGAGATCGCAGTCTTACCTTCAAGTCTTGCACCGTAAGTTGCGCTATCCGTACCCGAACCTTCTTCAAAGTCTAACAGGTATGCAAATGCGGACAGCTTCGCTCCCGGAACGATATTTGAAGTCACTTTCGCTGCATGCGAATCCATCTCTAGATCGACACCGATTGGGTTATTTGCATTGACAATATAAGCGTAGTCAAGATTGAATAACGGGGAAGGCGTATAAGACAGCGATCCGCCAGAATAGATCTGCTCTTTCTGACGCCAACCAACATTACCTAAGAAACGATTATCGAAAATAATACGCTGCTTACCTACTTTTGCCTTAAACATATCCGAGGTATATGCAATAT
Organism: Thiomicrorhabdus sp.; assembly: GCA_963677355.2. Classification (GTDB taxonomy): domain Bacteria; phylum Pseudomonadota; class Gammaproteobacteria; order Thiomicrospirales; family Thiomicrospiraceae; genus Thiomicrorhabdus. Next base: position 518,474 of record CAXXXQ010000001.1, read on the forward strand.
TCGCTCTGTTTAAGATCGTAAACGTCGGATCAAGCACAACCGCTCTATCACTATCACCACCACCATTTGGGCCTGGAGTGAAATAGTCGTGACGATCACCTAGAGAAGCAGTATCAGACATTTCAACAAACGCACTGAAGCCGTTGAAATCACCTGTCTTATACCCTACACGAATACGCTCAGTTAATGCAGATGCATCTTTTTTATTATCTTGTTCAACACCTTCATATCGAACTCGCAAGTCAACTGTAGGGGTTCCGCCGGTTAATGCCTCAGTAAACGCATCGGCCTGAGCGGATGTCGTCACTGACATATTTAAACAAACTGCCGAAACAGCAAGAGGAATAAGTTTTTTTGATAATTTGAACTCTGAATTGCTCATTTAGTAACTCCTAGATTGGTTTCACGCCTATATTGGCAAAAACCAAACCTAAATCATTTATTCTTTTTATATCAGTAAGTTATGATATTTAAACAAGCAAAATCTCGAAGTTAATCGGTATTAACCACTAAAAACATAACAATTTGTTATATTTTGTAATCATTTGTTATATTTTATTTACTTTTGTCGCTTTATGCATGCAGACATAAAATGAAAAAACCTTCCGGCTAGCCATCCAAATCCAATACAGCATTCCACTATTTTCGATAAAACCTAAAGTTCCATGTTTTTTTCAATATTCATTATTGATTCGGAACGTAAAATGGTTCTAACCCCTAGATTAAAGAGGAATTCAACCATGCTTTCATTCAAAAGAAATATGATTTTAAAAGTGGTGTTGCCCATCTTATTTGCAATCGGATTATCGGCATGTAGTAGCAACCCGGTAATTCAGGATTATTCGAGTCAAACGACGTTTAGCAACTATCAGACCTATCAATGGCTTCCGGAAGGCCCGTCAACTCGTATACAGACCATCCAGCCCTTTGAAGCCAAACGTATCGAACAAGCGATCATTAACAGCTTGCATAAAAAAGGCGCTTTGATTGTACGTGACCAACCGCAGGCCTATATCAGCTACAACTATCAGATTCACCGTACTGAAACCCTCGAACCGTCAACCAGTGTGGGGGTTGGCTTTGGCAGCAGACATTTCGGATTTGGAGGAATGTTTCCGGTCGACTATGAAACTCGAATATATGAAGATGCTATTTGGACAATTAATATCTATGACAATGAGAAACACTTGATATGGCAAGGAAGAACAAGCAGACCGCTTGAGACTTTTGCCTCGCCGCAAGAGAGTGAAGCTTATACCCAACAAGTCATTGATGCCATTTTGGATCAATTCCCGCCGAAATAAAACGAGACGAAAATAAAATGGCCAAGCCGTCAATAAACAGCTTGGCCAAAAACGACTTCTGGTGAAATCCGTTATTACTTAGTCGCGTATTACTTAATCACGGACGCTTTCAGAAACGCTTCAAGTTCGGCTTTTTCCGAAAAATACTGCACTGATCCAACCTTGAGTTGTTCCAATGCAATAACCGCAACGGCCTCTTTTTCACTCAAAGGGAGTTGCATTTTAGCCAACGCCCCCTCTTCACGAATCAAAGCTATCTTAAACGGATACTCTTTCATTTTCGGTAAAGCAAACAACTTGGTTACAAAGCTTGGCATCGCCGAAATATCAGCAATATAAAGCAAACCGTGTTGTTGCAAATCTTTTAATGACAAAGAATCAAATGCTTCTTTGACCATATTACCTTGATCTTTGGATTGTGAAACGACCAGCCATTTAGTCTGCTCGTCTAACGTCAGTTTTTGTTCCCATTGATCTTCAAAATTCATTGTGTTTAAAGTTTGTGCCTGAACGGCAGAAACAAAAAACGCCAGAGAGATGAAGACAATCCTCAACAACCTACTCATTATTTGACCGCCTTGCTAAAACTGAACGCGCCACGGATTTCGCCCTTTTTATATCCTGTGGCTTTGTCATCCGGATAATATTGAGCCAGTGCCGCTTTTACCGGCTCGGCTATATTTTCACCATGACACTGTAGGCACATACCCGCCGTGCCAATCGCTTTCATATAACGAACCTGCGAACCGCTTTGCTCATGCACAATCTCGCTAAGCTCCAGATCTTTTGCTTTTGTTCCGGACGCATTCTGTTTAACAAAACCTTCCAATACCGACTGTTCCCAGGCATCAGGTTGCGCCATAGCGCCTCGAGCCTTCAAGCTAACCCGAGTTACTTCCCAGCCTGATTTCTCCGATAGTTCCTTAGCGATCGCCGGCGCTTTTTGCTGACATACTTTAACGGCTTCAACCGGTCCGCCGGACTTCATCGCTTGCTTTAGGGCCGGCTTCAACTGCCCGCCAAACTCTTTAACCAAAGCCTGTGCCTGTTTGATATCCGCCTGATCGACACTGGTCGTTTCCGCTGAAGCGTTAAAACTCATCAAAGATACTGCTGTAACAGCAGCTGCAATTAATCTCTTTTTCATAATGTATCTACCTATTTGTCATGTGTGTTGAATAGTGAGGAGCCTCATTCATTTTATGCATCCACACAGATAAATCAATCAATTTATAGCCACATAAATATTATTGATTTAATACTAAAATACCCCCAAATAATCGAGGTCAGGGCAAAAGGTGAAACAAAAGGTGAAATAAGATTTCAGGATTAATACATTTCTTGCGGGTCAACATCCAGATTCCAACGAACCTTTCTTGCTAAAGGACTCGCATAGATGTGCGGCAACATTTCGCTAAGTAGCTGATGTAAACCTTTACGGCTTTTGGATTGAATCAAAAGTTGATAACGATAACGACCTTGGCGACGTAACATGGGCGCAGATACCGGCCCCCACAATTCCACCGAACCTGTCACCATTTCGTCTTCAAGCCACTGCTGCCAATAACTTTGCAAACCGGATTTCAATGAACTCAAAAAAAGCTGAGCATCATTGGGGTTGACCGATTCGGCTCGAACCAGCACTTGATATTGAGAAGGCGGTAGATGTGCTCTCTGTCTTTCATCCAATGCTTTTTCCGCAAAAGCGGGATAACCGTGGCGCACCAAGGTCGTTAATAAAGGGTGGTCCGGGTGGTGAGTTTGAATCAGAACTTCGCCTTTCTTTTCCGCTCGTCCCGCTCGCCCGGCCACTTGCAGGATTAATTGCGCCATTCGTTCGGCGGCACGGTAGTCAGCGCTGAAGAGACCTTGATCGATGTCCAGTATCGCCACCAGCGTCACATTCGGGAAATGATGCCCTTTCGCCAACATCTGCGTACCAATCAGAATATCGGCTTCACCTTTTTCCGCTTGCTCGGTTAGCTTTGCCATGGAACCTTTCAAGCGTGTGGTATCACGATCTATTCGCAACACACGTTTTTCGTCAAACCACTCATTGATAGCCAACTCTAAACGTTCCGTTCCCTGGCCCACCTTGACAAATTCCTGGCTTTGGCAACTTGGACAGAAACTTGGTTTGGGCAGTTGTTCTCCACAGTGGTGGCACATTAAGTAACCGGCTTCCGCATCGGCATCATTCGGTTTGCGGTGAAAAGTCATATTGGCATCACAACTCGGGCAAGCGGCCTGCCAGCCGCATTCATGGCACATCAAAACCGGGGCAAAGCCTCGACGGTTTAAAAACAGCAAAACTTGCCCGCCAGCCTCAAGATGTTGTTTCATCGCCGTTTTCAAAGGCATGGAGACCCCTTCCTGAATTTTCTCACCGCGTATATCCACCAATTTCAACAGCGGCGGATTAGCCTCTCCTGCTCTCTTACTTAAAATCAGATGCTGATAACGCCCTATCTTGGCATTATGTATCGTTTCCAAACTGGGTGTCGCCGAACCCAAAACGATCGGAATCTGCTCTTGGTGAGCGCGTTGAATAATTAAATCCCGTGCTGAATAACGAAACCCTTCCTGCTGTTTATAGGAGAGGTCATGCTCTTCATCAACGATGCACAAACCCAAGTTTTGAAACGGAGTAAAAACGGCGGAACGGGTGCCAAGCAAAACTTGAATTTTTCCGCTTTGCACAAGGTGCCAAGCACAATGTCTTTCGGTATCGTTCAACCCGGAATGCAAGGCCGCCACCCGAGTTTGCAGAAAGGCCTCGAAACGACGAACCATTTGCGGGGTTAAACCGATTTCCGGCACCAAAACCAGTACCTGCTTACCTTGCTTGAGCACCTCTTGAATCATGCCCAGATAAACTTCGGTTTTGCCGCTTCCAGTAACCCCTTCCAATAAAAAGGCCGAGAATTGCGCTTCATCGCTCTGGGAACTTACAACGGCTTCCACAGCAGCTTGCTGCTCGCTATTGAGCTGATGATTAGGCGGTTCCGGATAGGCTCGTTCACGAATACATGGCCCTTTAACTGTCTCCAACCATCCTTTTTCAGTCAGCTTTTTAGCCGACGAGCGCCAGTTATCCATGGCAAGGTTCAAGTCGGCTTCCGATCTCAATTCACTGCCGGAAAACTGTTTAAACAACTCTCTTTGCCGCACCGCTCTCGCGGAAATATCATTAACGGTCTTGCTTTGCCCTTGTAGTGATAACTTCCAGTATTGCATGCCTTCGATTTCAGCCGGCTCTCCGGCTCGCAATCGTTTCGGCAAAGCCGACATAACCACTTCCCCGATCGGCTCATGATAGTAGTGCGCGGCCCACTGTAGAAATTCAAGCTGTTTGCCGGTAAAAAGCGGGCTGTCGTCCAGTACCTCAATCACCGGTTTGATTTTCGACAATTCGTAATCGGCGGTATCGCTGATCTGCATCACCAAACCGACAACCTGCTTGTTTCTAAAAGGCACTAAAACGCGGCCACCTTGAACCGCGGACTGAGGTGCGCCGCTCAACAGGTCGGCTTGATCCGGTAGAAGATAATCCAAGGGAAACAAAAAGGGTCCCGGAACGGCAACCTTAACAACTTTCAGACTGGACAAACGGCTTCTCGACTTTACACTTTAAAAGCTGCATTTTAACGGGTTTCAAAGCTGCAAGGCAAAACAACTTAAATGATGGTAAAACCATCCCCCATGCAATGCCCGGCAACACTGGCGCAAGACTCTCTTATAAATTTTGAAAGACTTCCGTGACCACAAAGTGATAGTCTAACCGTAACGGCCAAACAGGAGACCAAGATGAAAAAATTTGTTCTGCTATTCATGCTCGGAGGACTGTTCATTTCAGCGGGATGCACGCCCTATTCAAGCAGCGTACAAGTAAAAACCCACCATCAGATCAGTCCCAACACCAGTGTCAGCTTCTATTTTTCCGACTCCGATCGCAGAGTCATTCGAGACTATTACCTAAACTATTATGGGTTCAAAAAAATACCGCCCGGCCATTACAAACGCAGAGGCCGCCCGTTCCATCGCCACAAACCGTTGCCAAGCAATATCTACTACCGTCCGCTGCCTCGCGACTTGGAATATCGGCTACCGCCACTGCCTAGAGACTATATACGTGTCCGCATCGGAGACGATATTGCCATTATGAACACCCGCACGCGTGTCATCTACGATGTAATGTGGTTTTTTGATTGATGAGCAAACCATCGGAAACGACCCCGCAAAATAAAAAGCCCGAGACAAATCTCGGGCTTTTTATTTTTAAACCGCCGCAATGAATTCCAATCAAACATCACTTGCATATTATTTGCACAAACCTTGCATAAAACCTGCAATAAGCATTGTTAACCTGTAGCCATGGAGTAAACATCCTAACGACAATGTTTAACTTTTGGAGGTTATCATGCGTAACTTAACCGTTTTACTGTTTTCACTGCTCTCTTTCAGCCTGCTTAGCGGCTGTGTACATCACTCAATGGAGTATAAAACCCATTATCCAAAGCATGTCAGCTACGATACTATCGTGATTCAATCGACTCCCTACTATCGTGAACACCATCACATAACCAAAAAGGTTATTGTACCCAAGATCATTCACCACCATCCGGCTCCTCCAATCTACCACCATGAAATACACCGAGTGCAACCACCTAAAAAAGTCGTGGTGAAAGAGGTGAAAAGAGTCCATTCCAAACCGATTTATAACAAACCGGTTCATAAAGAGAGTAAACACCATAAAATAAAAACCGAGCAACACCATAAGTACCGCAAACCTGTGGAGGTAACCCGTTATGAAAAACCCCGCCCGGTAAAACATGCCCATCGCCCCCCCCCGCAAACTTCTAAACAGAACTATCAGAAACACGTTAACAAACAGAACTCACCTAAACAGCATGAGAGCATTAATAAAAAACAATACCGCAACGAGGGACGAGAGAGAGGCTCCACTTATTATTAATTACTCTCAGAAGTCATTGAGAAATTAACCGTAATTCATTTAAACACGTTAAAATAGATGCCAACTTTATAGGCTTATAACTATTCAACATCGTTTCTATGCAATTATCATCGGTACTCAATGGCTTTATAAAACGCCACAACCAAATTCAGAATCAGTTTGGTAATTTCGTTGCTTGGGGCAGTCTTACCCTAGTTCTTATCACCGCTTTAGTCGTCATTTTACGTTACGGTTTGAATACCGGTTCCATCGCGATGCAAGAAAGCATCATGTACAATCACGCCATTCTGTTCATGCTTGGCATCGCCTATACATACCTGCACAACGAACATGTCAGGGTGGATGTCTTTTACGGCCAATTTTCACCGCAGCGCAAAGCGTGGGTTAACTTAATCGGCAGCCTGTTGTTCACCTTACCTGTAATGTTCTTTATCCTATGGTCGGGCTGGGATTACGTCTCCGCCAGTTGGCAGATAAAAGAAACTTCTGCCGAAGCAGGAGGGCTCGCCTATCTATATATGCTCAAAAGCCTGATTCTGATCATGGCGATACTGATGATCATGCAAGCCCTTTCAGTCATGGCTCAAGCCTACTTGACACTTTTCGGTCAGGGGTATCAAGAATTTGAAAGTCACGATGCGGGAGGCAAGCTGTAATGGAATGGTTATCCCTGATTCTATTCGCTCTCGTCTTCCTTGTTCTGTTGACGGGGTTTCCCGTAGCCTTGACGCTCGCCGGCGTTTCTTTATTGTTTGCCTTAGTCGCCAATCTGTTCGGTGTTTTCGACATGGCATTTTTACAGAGCATCCCGAATCGCATTTTCGGGATCATGAACAATGAAACCCTGATTGCCGTTCCGCTGTTTGTCTTTATGGGCATTATGCTTGAGCAATCGAAAATTGCCGAAAATCTGCTGCAAACCATGGAAGAATTGATGCGCGGCGTCAAAGGCGGATTAGGCATCGCTGTGATTATTGTCGGCGCCCTTCTCGCCGCCAGTACCGGTATCGTCGGCGCAACGGTCGTGACCATGGGACTGCTTGCCCTACCGACTATGCTTAAACAAGGCTATTGTCCGAAAATCGCCAGCGGAACGATCTGTGCATCCGGTACGCTTGGACAAATTATTCCGCCTTCGATTATTCTGATTCTGCTCGGAGACGTACTCTCTTCCTCCTATCAACAAGCACAGCTTAGCCAAGGCATCTTCTCGCCCGAAACCTTGTCGGTCGGCGACCTATTTGTCGGCGCATTATTACCGGGCCTCATGCTGGTTGCCGCCTACATGGCTTATATCGTATTCAAGGCCGTCACTAAACCGGAACAGATTCCTAACCATATCGGCGAACCGATAGCCCCTGGCCTGTGGGCGCGAGTACTCAAAAGCCTGCTCCCGCCGTTACTGTTGATCCTTTTAGTATTAGGCTCTATTCTCGGCGGCTTTTCCACACCAACCGAAGCGGCTTCTTTAGGGGCTTTAGGTGCCTTGTTGCTCGCCGTGCTAAACCGTAAACTGTCCCTAAGCGTTCTCCAGACTGTGATGCGTAATACACTGAAAGTCACCAGTATGATTTTCTTGATTTTCATCGGCGCCGCCTTTTTCTCGCTTGTATTCAGAGGTTTGGGCGGTGACGACTTAATCAGCGAACTGCTGACCGGGCTGCCGGGCGGCGTGTTTACCGCCATGTTGATCGTCATGCTACTTATGTTCATTCTCGGTTTCTTCCTCGACTTTATCGAGATTACCTATGTGGTCGTACCGGTAGTAGCGCCAATTCTGTTAATGATGGGCGTAGATCCTATCTGGTTGGGAATTATGATTGCCATCAATTTACAGACCGCGTTTTTAACTCCGCCGTTCGGTTTTGCATTATTCTACCTACGCGGAGTGGCTCCTCCGGAATTGCAAACCAAGGATCTATATCAAGGGGTGATTCCGTTTATTTTGATTCAATTAGCCATGCTCGGCGTGCTTGCTATCTGGCCTGAATTAGTTACCTGGCTGCCGAATTTGGTCTATCAACAATAAAAATGGTAATTTTTTCACATTTTACGAGCTTTTCCGTACTCTCTTTGATGTAAGATTCCTATAGAATCGATGCAAACTTAATATCAGACAAAAGGCTTAGGAGCCATCTAACCCCTATGGGTGAACAACAACTAACCAGACTAGAAAAAACAGTTCAACGGTTACAAGAAGAAAAGCAAAATAAACTGGAGATTTTTGAGGCGATCCACGATGGTATTATCGTGTTTCAACCCAGCCTCAATATTGAACATATCAACAGTCAGGCCAAGAAACTGCTCCCGATTGACGAGTCCTTTCACCCGGATCGCCAACAAATTCGCCTGTTCAAAAATCGCAAGGCAACCATCAGCTTTAAGCTGTCGAACTGGCTCGGCTGCATCATTAGCGAACTGGTCACCGATCCCAAAGAAGTCAAAGTCTGGTATAGCAACCCGAAAACCCTACAAAGCACACCTCTATTATTAAGCGCCAAAGCACTACTAAATAAAAAAGGCAAAGTTAAACAGATCCTGCTGGTAATCTACGACCACTCCATTCACAGCAAGGCTCATGAGCAGAAAAAACTCATGCAGGCCGCTTTTAACAGCTTCAACGGTCAATTCATCGCCAATGACAAAGGCTTTATTATCGAAGCCAACGACACGTTCATCAGCATGTCCGGTTTAAGCAAACAAGAACTCAAGAAAACCACCATGATTACCTGGCTGCAAAATCAGGTCAACTGGGACAATAATACCGAAAGCTTTCTAAACACGGTTCTCAAGAATCGCTTTTGGAACGGAGAAGTTCAGATTTTCACCAATCCGGACTCCCATTTTTACGCCGCCATGAGCATTTCGATGATTCTGGATACGGAAAAAAATCTGGAATACTTTGTCGTCAATATTCAAAACATCAGCGAAATCAAAGAAGCCCATCAACAGATTGAACACATGGCTTTTTATGACGGTTTGACCGGGTTGGCCAACCGCAAACTCGCCATCGAATACATCAATACTTCAATCAAACAACATCGCCGCCACAAAACCTACAGTGCCTTATTGAATATCAATCTTGACCGCTTCAAAAGCATTAACGACGCTTTCGGACGCATCACCGGAGACCGTTTTCTGAAACGTATCGCCATTGCACTGAAAAGCACGCTGCGCGACGAAGACAACTTGGCTCGAGTTGGCGGAGATGAGTTCATTATTGCAACTCAGGACAACGAAAAAGATCCGGAAAAAGCTCTACGCAATGCCATGTCTTTATCCAATAAAATTTTGCAGACTTTAAACCACCACTTTCTCGTTGACGGCTTAACTCTGCACAGTTCGGCTCGCATCGGCCTGCTGGTCTATCCGGGCGAGGAAGAAGAAAGCGCGGAAAACCTGCTGGTCAAAGCGGATTTGGCGGTCAGCGAAGCGAAAAAAGTTCGTCGTAAAAATAAAATCTACATTTACGAAACCACCTTGACCGACGAGGTCAAACAGAAACGCCATTTGGAAAACGACCTTACCCATGCCTGCGAGCGCAATGAGCTGCACCTCTACTTTCAGGCACAGATCGACAGTAAACAAAACATCTACGGTGCCGAGACCTTGGTGCGATGGGAACATCCCGAACACGGTATGATCTCACCCAATCTCTTCATTCCGATCGCCGAGGAGAGTCGACAAATTATCGCTATTGGCGGCTGGATAATGAGTCAGGCATTTACGCAAGCCAAACTATGGAGCCAAAAACGTTCCGACTTCAATCTGTCGATAAATATCAGTCCGATCCAATTCCACGAAGCGGACTTTATCAGCCACGTGATTGATTGCATGACCCAAACCCAAGTCAATCCCAAAAATATCACTCTCGAATTGACCGAAAACGTGTTCATTTCCGATACCGACAGCGCTTTTAAAAAAATCTCCGACCTGAACGAACTGGGCTTCAAAGTGTCGATCGATGACTTCGGAACCGGTTACTCCTCTTTAAGCTACTTTCAAAAACTACCGATCCACGAGCTGAAAATTGATAAAAGCTTTGTCGATAAAGTCCCTCACAGCCGTGAAGACGTTGCCATTATTGAATCCATTATCCACCTTGCCAATACCAAAAATTTGATGATTGTCGCCGAGGGAGTGGAAACCGAGGAACAAATCGAGTTCTTGCACAGCAAGCACCCGGACATCTTGATTCAAGGCTATTTTTACAGCCGGCCGTGCAGCCCTGACAACTTCCGGCAACAATTCCTAGAAAATTAATTGTCCTAAAGCACGTTAATAAATAAATTTATATCAACCCAAATTTGCATAATGCTGCGCATTTTAGTATGATGCGCGCTCCGCAACGATTCGGCCCAATAATATTAAAAAATCGGTCGTCTGCCTTGCGCTCAAAAGAGCCATTTGCCTCCGCTAAACTAAGATTAAGCGATCTACTAATTATTCTGATGCAAACAGCTCTTCGCCGGGAAGCTTTTGAAATAACAAAACGATTTCAAGCCACTCCCCCTTAATGCAATTTGCCCCAGAATACGACTCAATTCTTACCACTTATTTTGAGCCATTTTTTGTTAAAACCACTTGTACGGGTTTTTAGCGTTTGGTTTTACTCTGTCGTAAAAACTTTTGATATTCACGGGCGCACACTTCTCGATAAAGAGAAAGGAACCCAAACATGACTGTTGATGTCACTTTTAAAGATTTAAACCTTAAACCGGAAGTCCTGACGGCCATTAGCCAGATCGGATACGAAACTCCGTCACCTATCCAAGCACAAGCGATCCCGGCACTATTAACCGGTCAGGATATTCTTGGAATGGCGCAAACCGGTACCGGTAAAACGGCAGCATTCGCACTACCGGCGTTAACCTTGGCAAATACCAAACAAAACCAACCACAAGTACTGGTTCTGGCACCGACTCGCGAACTGGCTATTCAGGTTGCCGAAGCCTTCCAAAGTTTTGCCCAACATATGAAAGGCTTTCACGTCCTGCCGATTTACGGCGGATCGGATTACGGCAGCCAAATTCGTGCGCTGAAACGCGGCGTACAGGTTGTTGTCGGTACACCCGGCCGTGTCATGGATCACATGCGTAAAGGCACGCTAAATCTAGACAACTTGAAGCTTTTGGTTCTTGACGAAGCAGATGAGATGTTACGCATGGGCTTCATCGACGATGTTGAATGGGTACTGCAACAAACCCCTGCAAGCCGTCAGATCGCTCTATTCTCGGCGACTATGCCGAAAGAAGTTCACCGTATAGCGACCAACTATTTGAATGATCCGACCGAAGTCATCATCAAACAGAAAACGGCGACGGCAACGACAATTGACCAGAAGTTCCTGTTTGTCAGCGGTGGGCATAAGCTGGATGCCTTAACACGTATTCTGGAAGCAGAAGAGGATATTGACGGCTCAATCATCTTCGTACGCACGAAAACCGCTACGATTGATTTGGCGGAAAAATTGGAAGCTCGCGGTTATGCCGCAGCCGCGCTGAATGGCGACATCGCACAAAACCAACGTGAACGAATCGTCGACCAACTGAAAAAAGGTAAACTGGATATTCTGGTGGCTACCGACGTCGTGGCTCGCGGGCTAGACGTACCTCGTATCAGCCATGTATTCAACTTCGACATTCCGCAAGATAACGAAGCTTACGTCCACCGTATCGGTCGTACCGGCCGTGCCGGACGTTCAGGTACCGCTATTCTGTTTGTTACGCCGCGTGAAAAACGTCTATTGTCGTCGATCGAGCGTACGACTAAGAGCAAGATTCCTGAAATGCACTTGCCTTCGACCCAGCAGATCAATGACAGCCGTATCGATCGCTTTAAAACTCGTATTATCGAAGCGACACAACTGGATGATATCGCTTTCTATCAAGAGATGATTGAGCAGATTGAAACGGAGCAAAACATTCCGGCAGTCGAGATCGCTGCTGCAATTGCCCGTCTTATGCAAGGCGACGTACCATTCTTTATGACCGACAAACCGATTCGCGAACCACGTCAGGAACGTAATCGTGACCGTGGCGACAATGACCGTGGCGGTCGCGAACCACGTAGAGAACGTAAACCTCGTCGTGAACGTTCCGAATTCCCGGATGAAGGTATGGCTCGCTACCGTATTGAAGTTGGTGCTACTCACGGTGTACGTCCGGGTAATATCGTCGGCTGCATTGCCAACGAAGCCGGTTTGGACAGCGAATTCATTCGCCAACTGAGCATTGAAGACAACTTCAGTATGGTGGATTTACCGCAAGACATGCCGAAAGAGATTCTGAACGACCTTAAAAAAGCTTGGGTCTGCGGTCAACAGCTACGCATTGCTCCGGTAAAAACCGCCGGTGAGGGCAAACGCCGTTTAACCCAGCACAAGAAAAAAGGCAGCAACAAAGACAAAGGAAAACCTCGCAGAATGAAAACCGCGAAAACCTTTTAAGGTTCTGTGAATATTTAAAAACCTGCTTTATGCAGGTTTTTTATTGTCCAAAAAGTTGTTAATGCAATCGAGCGAATGCATGAAAAGTTTGACAATCCGGCACGAATTCGTCATTGTTGCAATCAAAAACCATCTTGATAAAGCTTATGGATAATCAATGAAGAAATTAAGCTTCTGGGCCCTCTGCCTAACCCTGATATTCGTGACATCTCACGCCTATTCCCAAACAGAGATCATCATTAACGATCAAGAGGTCAATTTAACCGATTTCAAGTCGTCTTATTTTATCGACCACAGCCATCAACTTACATTTTCCGAAGTTAAAAACGAACCTTTTACGGATAGCTCCAACCGCTATTCTCTCGGCACTCAAGCTAAAACCACTTGGGTTAAATTGCATCTAAAGAACAACTCGCCAACGACGAGAACGCTGTATCTGCACATCCCGCATGCCTATCACAATCGTGCCATGGCTTTTTATGAAGAAACGCAGGGAGATCTGCTAAGAGCCGAGCATTTGGATATGGAAAATGCCAGAAACAGTAAATTGATGTATCGCGGTACCGCCATTTACGAGTTTGAACTGAAATCGCAACAAAGCAAAGTCATCTATGTGCAAAGCGCATCCTACTCTCATCAATGGTTTACCATGCAAATTCTGGATAAAGACTTCTCTAAACGAGCCATTGCCAATACTCATAACGATATCGCTTTATTGGTGGGTATTCTGCTCGCACTGATGTTTTACAACCTGATTCTGCACTTCTCTTCGAGAACACGTGAAAATCTGTTCTATTCACTCTATCTTCTTTCCGGTGCCATCTGGATATCTTTGGCCTACGGTCTTTTAGCGAACTTGTTCGATATTTACGGAGACGGTATTTTCAAATTAAACTTGGCCTTGATCACCATGCCCGCGTTTTTGATGCTGTTTATGATCAATGTTTTTGAAACCAAAAAACAATATCCTACCGAACACAAAATACTGCTCGTCATGCTCGGACTGATTGCGTTGACTTTTATCTATGGCATATTTGATATTTCCGGCGCTTTAAAACCTGCAAGCTCGCTAGCCGCACTGGTGATGATCGTCACCCTAAGCATCACGCTTTCTCTTTTGAAAAAAGGCAACCCTCTGGCTAAGTTCTTCCTGTTGGGACACGCTCTTTTCGTTATTTTCAATGCGATTGCGGTTCTATTCTATAAAGGCATGATCGATTTTACCTATATTAGCAGTCACGGAGTCGGTATCGGCATCATGCTTGAAGCTCTCATGATGGCCTTTATTATCTCCTACCGGATCAAGATGCTGGAAACCGAACAGCAGGAACTCAGACTCCAAGCAATCATGGACCCATTAACCAAACTCTATAATCGTCGCTACTTTTTTACTCAAGCCGACTTTTTATTAAAACAGTTAAAGGAGAAAAAACACGCTCTATCACTGGCGATTCTGGATATCGATGACTTTAAGTCCATCAATGACAATTACGGCCATAAAGTTGGAGATGAGGTACTGGTTAAGTTGGCGAGCAAACTTCAGGAAATTAGCGGCTCGGAAGATATTATTGCCCGTTTCGGCGGTGAAGAATTTGTGGTTCTGTTTCCGTATTTGGATGCCGAGCGGGCAACAAAGGCGGCCAACGATTTAAAAAGCGCCGTTACCGCAATAGAGATCAAATATCAGCAGACGTTAATCACATTCAGCATCAGTATCGGTGTCACGCAAATAAACAGCCGTGGTGAAAGTATTGAAGAAGCAATAGAGCGTGCCGATCAAGCCTTGTATCAAGCCAAACGTCACGGCAAAAATTGTGTGCGTAGCGCTTAAAAAGATGCCAAATCTATCCTTTTCCAGCTCTGTCCAGAATCAGCGCCTCTTTCTGCGTTTTTGAAAGTTGTTTAATTTGATATTCCCGTTGGGATGCCTGACTTCGGTTTTCAGTCGATTCGGTATAAACCAACTCGCAAGGCTGCCTGACTTTGGTGTATTTAGCCCCGCCGACCAGTTCGCCATTATGCTGTCGGAGACGTTTTTCAAGATTGGTGGTTATCCCACAGTAGAGAGAGTTATCTGCACAACGAAGCAAATAAACAGTCCAGTTTTGACTCGTTTGAGAACTTTGTTGTGCAGATTCAGACTTAGTCACAATGGAATGGTTAATTAAGTCGTGTGCGAAATAGGTAGCTACTCATAATTTTTCAAGTTCAAGGCTCAAAGTACACGTAATAGCTCGCTATTGCGAAACTTTGTAACGCAGAAATTGGAAATTAGGAGTGCTAGATATGAGTTCATGGCTTGATTAACCGTTCCTGCTCCAGTGTCCGGATTTACCGCCCACTTTTTCGAGCAGTTTGACCTGATCGATGACCATGCCTCGATCCACCGCTTTACACATGTCATACAGAGTCAAAGCCGCTGTTGATGCCGCTGTCAAAGCTTCAATCTCAATCCCCGTTTGACCGACCGTTTTACAAGTCGCCTCAATCAGCACACAGCTATTTTCAAGATCCGGCGTCAGCTCAACCTTGACCGAAGTGATCATTAACGGGTGACACATCGGAATCAAATCCGGCGTGCGCTTGGCAGCCATAATCCCGGCAATGCGAGCGGTCGCCATGACATCGCCTTTTTTATGCTTGCCTTCGACAATCATCTGCAAGGTTTCCGGTTGCATATAGATAGTAGCCGTAGCTGTCGCCGAACGCTCGGTATGCGCTTTAGCACTGACATCCACCATACGAGCCTGACCTTTTTCGTCGAGGTGGGTTAATACTTGTTCTGACATTAAAATTCTCCTAGAGACCTTTGTATGAGTGGCGCGCACTAGAAAAAAGCGGAAAAATTTTGTTGATCAAGGCAGAAAGCGCAGCCAATAGGGAACTATTGGTAAGATTTTTAACACCGATCAGCGAAATTTTAACCTTTTTTATGTGTGCGTCCATCTCGCACAAAGCTCTCTCTTATTCATTGACCGGGTTAAACGGATAAAAAGCTACTTTATCACCCTTACGGATAATCGTGTCTTCAGGAATAACGACAAAGCCGTCGGCCCAAACCGTGGAAGTCAACACTCCTGAGCCCTGATTCGGATAAATCTCAACCACACTGGTTTGATTCTTATTGACCAGTTTAGCACGGGCAAATTCACGTCTAAATCCAGCTTTTAACCATTCAAAATCGGCTTCCAGCCAGATAGGCTTGGCTTTGATTTCAGTCGCTCCCTGCATTTTCAACAGATAAGGGCGGGCAAATAGATTGAAGGTGGCGAATGCGGACACTGGATTACCCGGCAAGCCGATAAATGGTGTTCCCTGTATGTCACCGTAGGCAAGTGGCTTACCGGGCTTCATTTTAACTTTCCACATATCCAAACCACCCAACTGCTCGATAGCCGGTTTAATATGATCTTCTTCACCCACTGAAACCCCACCTGTGGTAATGACCACATCGGCTTGCTCGGCGGCGGCTTTCATTGCTTCTACCGTCGCTTCCAAGGTATCGGCCACACGCCCTAGATCAATCAATTCAAACCCCAATTCCGGAACCAATCCCGCCAAGACATAGCGGTTAGCATTATAGATCTTACCTTGCTGTGGCGCTTCACCCGGTTCAAGCAGTTCGTCTCCGGTAGTAAAGGTAGCGATTCTCAGTGGCTGATAAACCTCAACTTCCGAGAAACCGACTGAAGTAATCAATCCCAAATCCTGGGGGCGTAGCTTATGGCCGGCTTTCAGAATAGTGCTGTTAACGGCTATATCTTCACCAACGACACGAATATTCTGTCCTGGTTTGGTTGTATCTGCCGTGATGCGAACCTTATCGCCCGGATGAGCTTCGGCTTCTTCCTGCATGACCACCATATTAGCCCCTTCAGGAATCGGCGCACCGGTAAAGATACGCGCCGCCGTACCGGTTTTTAATGCTTGTGGCGTCGCTCCGGCGGGAATGCGTTGACTGACTTCAAAAGTGTCATTATGTTCCAGGTCAAAACTGTGCAGAGCATAACCATCCATCATGCTGTTATCGTGCGGAGGGACGTTAACCGGGGAAACAATCGGTGCTGCCAAAACCCGCCCCAGTGTTTGATAGACAGGAAGCGTTTCCGTTTTCGTAGTTGGATTCACCTTGGTTAAAAGATAGTGTAAAGCTTCATCAAATGTTTTCATTTCTCTCTCTCAATAAAAACCCCCGCATAGCGGGGGAAAATGACAGATTTTTATTTTGGATTCTGTTTTTGGCTCTAAAGGGTCACGCCCAACGTTTTTCAGCCTCTTTATCGCTAATTCTAGCATCAACCCACCTTTCTTGACCGTCCGGTAAGGTCTCTTTTTTCCAGAAAGGCGCATTAGTCTTAAGATAGTCCATAATGAAATGTGAGGCATAAAAAGCATTTTCTCGATGTCGGCTGGAAACCGCAACCAAGACAATCTGGTCACAAGGATACATTTTACCCACACGATGAATAATGACACTGGATTCCAATTCCCATCGCTCGTGAGCTTCAAGTCGAATTTTTTCCAGAGCCTTCTCCGTCATACCCGGATAATGCTCTAGCTCCAGAATACTGACTTCATTACCTTCATTGATATCACGAACCGTACCGACAAAACTGACCACGGCACCAATATCTTTGTGGCCAGCTCTTAATTTAGCGACTTCGGTTGTCAGGTCAAAATCTTCTTCTTGAATTTTGATAAAAGGGAAATCACTCATCGAGTATTAACCGCCTGTTACAGGAGGGAAAAAGGCGACTTCATCACCGGCTTTAATCATAGTATCGCGTTGTGCGACATCATGGTTAACCGCAATTTGTAGATTTTGGTTATCGCGCAATGCCATTGCCCACTCTTCACCGCGTGTTGCCAGTTGTTCAAGTAGTTCATTAACGGTCGCGCTTTCAATCTTAATCTGCTCATCCGCTTTACCCAGCATCTCTCTAAAGCTGGCAAAATAAAGTACATTAATCATCTTCTACTCCATTCAGTTTGGGTTAACCACCCAGTTGAACCATTTGTCTGAATTCTATGTTGTGTACGTTTTCATTGAAGAAGTGCTTTTCCGGTTTTTTCAGCATCGCATCTTCAATGATTTTTTCTAATTCTTGGTCGGACACGCCTTCACGTAGTGGCGTTCTCAGATCAACTGAATCTTCCTGTCCAAGGCAGAGTGCTAACACACCTTTCGCCGTCAAACGTACTCGATTGCAAGTTTCGCAAAAGTGTTGTGAAACGGCTGAAATCACACCAATACGGGTATTGGTTCCGGCAATTTGGTAATTTCGTGAAGGCCCATCATGAGATTTACCGGAAGCAGGAATCAAATCGGCGCCAACATGTTGCTTGATTCGGGCCAGAATCTTTTCGGCCGGATAGTGTTGATCCATCATTGATACTCCGGCAGGACCAATCGGCATGGTTTCAATAAATCTGACTTCTACACCTTTTTCTAGACCGTAATCCACCATGGCTTCAATTTCATCGTCATTGGTGCCTTTCATAACGACCATATTGAATTTGATTGGCTGCATACCGACTTCTAACGCTTTATCAACTCCAGATAAAACCTTTTCCAATTCTCCGCCGCGGGTAATATTTTTAAATCGCTGTGGACGCAGTGAATCAATGGATATATTTGCGCGTGTGATCCCTGCTTTATGCAAGGCCTCAGCCTCTCTTCCCAAGTGATGAGCATTGGTTGATAAGGCGATATCTTCCAGCCCTTCATAACCACTAATTTGTTCAATCAATGAAGATAAGTTCTTGCGTACTAGCGGTTCACCACCGGTAATTCGCACTTTGGCTACGCCAAGGTTCACAAATGCCTTAATGATACGGGCAAGCTCGTCATAAGAAAGGTATTCAGTATGGGAACCATCTGGATGTACGCCCTGCTCCGGCATGCAATAACCACAACGGTAGTTACATTTATCGGTGACCGATACACGAACATACTCAATTTTTCGGTTGAATGGATCGATTAATTCTTTGCGCATAATTTACTTAATTTATTGCTGAGCGTTATATCCGCTCGGGAATAACGAATTCTACACTAACCACATATTAGAATTCAATTATTTATCTAGCTTAAACTCTTGAAATGGCATAAGAATTTTATATAGCCCGGATAAATAGAATCTGCACATGACGAAGCAATGAGGGGAGCAAAAAAGTTGAACTGGACTTTTATGACTAAGCAACCCAGTACAAGTACACAAACTCGCAGCTAGATTGATTAATTATCAGAATATAGAAAGCAAAAAGCCCGCATAAAGCGGGCTTTTCTAGAAGTTTTTTAAGCAGGATAAAAGCTTGCTTAGGCTTCAAGGTCAAGGCGGTAATTGTGAGCTTACAAATGTAAGTGAACAATTACCAACGCAGAAATTGAAGTTCTAAGCGACTTTTAGCCGCTTAAAAATTACATTCCTGAGTGACCTACACCAGGCTTATCTTCATGTAAACGTTGTCCAACGTTATACTGAGGAGTACCGTCTGGTAGACGACGTGCTTGACGATAGTTATGGATATCACCAGTACCATCACCTACAGTCGCTTTATCACAGTTTTCCATGCAACGTTCATTGTGGATAACTGGACGGTGGTCACAGAAGAAGTTTCCTTGGTTCTTCATGTACTTATTCATTTTCATAAGTACTTCAGAGTTGAAGAAAGTATCATCTTCTAGCTCAGTACCTTCGTCATCCATTGGCACATAGTTAGACTGAAGAATATAACCAGTCATACCCATGTAACCCGCATCACCGATAAATGGAGCGTTTGGAGTCCAGAAAGGCATTGTACGACGAATGTAATCGAAGATTGTTGTCGCATATGGCCAGTAGTTACCAACAGTTTTCATCGGAGCAGGTTCAAAGAAGTCTGAAGTAGTCAGCATCTCATCAACCGCTAGAGGAAGGTAACCTTTTGCACCTTCACCGAATTCACCGTGACACATACCACAGAATTGAACGTAGATTTTTCCACCTTCTTCAACTGTCATACCCACTTTAGGATCAGGAAGACCTTTCCCGTCACCATCAACAACGATATTCCACTTAGCAAGAGCTGCTTCAGCGATCGGCGTACCGAAACCGGCAGCAGTATAATCATCGTTATAGTAGTGCTTAGCTACGCTGTCGTGAACTTCTGTGAAAGCCGCAGGGATCTTACACTGAGCGTTACCGTGGTTACCACCATCGATGCTGTCATCAACTTCGAAAGAGTATGGGTTAGCAGGATCCAGCTTACCTTCAAGACCGTCACGACCGTGAGCAGCGTCCTTACCAAGAATGGCTTCGATAACTTCCTTATCTAGGTATTTACCGTTTGCATTTTTGATAATTTCTTCATAGTTAGCAGCGTACTTGCCGTTAATTTTTTCACCAGAAGCTGAATTGCTGTCTGAGTTTCCAGACATTGCCATTGCAGAACCGGCAAATAGTGTTGCAATCGAAGCTGCAACCAAAGTTTTCTTAGTACTGAACATTTTCGATCATGCCTCCGTTTTTGCCGTCTTCCCATGGGTGAACACGCCAAGTAACCATTGCTGTACGGTGGTAAACGTTGTTTGTACCTTCAAGCTTACGCATTTGCGGCATTGGAGGTTGAACGTAACCAGTCTCATCCGTTACACGACTCATTAGGAAAGCTTCTGAACCATCCCAATCCCATTCAAACTCGAAACGAGTCCAAGCTTTATCAAGAACAGGAGAAGTAAAGTGAGCTTCTTTCCAAGTCTTACCACCATCCGTAGAGATATCTACGTGGGCAACTTTACCACGACCAGACCAAGCTAGACCGCGAACGAAGTATTTACCTGTACCTTGCATTTTGAAGTCAGGTGATGGGTAAGTGATAACAGAGTTTGCTTCCATGTACCAAGAGAAACGCTGTGCAGTACCATCCGGCATAAGCTCAGTGTACTTAGAAGTTTCTTCACGGTGCTGAGCAGGAACATCATGAACCTGAATACGACGTAGGTATTTAACCCACATGTTCGCTTCACAACCTGGAACAACAAGACGAATTGGGTAACCTTGCTCACGACGTAGCGCTTCACCGTTCTGTGCGTAAGCAACAAAAACGTCATCCATAGCCAATTCAAGAGGGATAGAACGCGTTAGACCGGCAGCATCCGCACCTTCTGGAATGATCCACTTACCTTCTGGCTTGATACCCGCTTCTTTAAGAAGTGTAGAAAGTAGAACACCTGTGTACTCAACACAAGACATCATACCGTGAGTCCATTGAACAGAGTTCAACTGAACCCCTTTCCATTCCATCGCACCGTTAGCAGGACATTCTACGAAGTGGATACGAGAAACTGATGGGAAACGCTTAAGATCATCCATAGTGAAGATCAAAGGACGCTCAACAAGACCGTGAATAACTAGACGGTGCTCATCAGGGTTGATTGTAGGTACACCACCGTGGAAACGCTCAAAGTGAAGACCGTTAGGTGTGATGATACCGTGTAACTGATGTAGTGGAGTCATCGTGATAGATGCCATAGCATCCGGAGTCAACCACTCTAGTGTACGACGCTGTACTTCTTTCTCATATGGAGAAGGCATACCGTAAGGGTACTTACGAACACCGAAACCAAGAGATTTACGAGCTGCGCCATCCTGTAGCACCTCTGTAATTTCTTCTTTACCAGCATATGGTGCTACCGCTTTTTTAGCGTCATAGCCCGCACCTTCTGCCGCGCTAGCTGCTTTAGTGAACATCACACCACCAGCTACAGCCGCAGTACCTTTTAGAAAGGTACGACGACCTTGGTTGCGAGATTCTTCAGTCTGAACTGCAACCTTTTCTACGATTTGATCTGTCATTTATTGCTCCTTGATGGCCTTACCTTTGAGAGGTAACACCCCAGATTCAAGAGTTTAAATTATCCAAAAAACCTGGATTGCCGAACTGTTTTGAACGCCAATTCAGGCCAAATACAGTTATTGCTAACCGGCTATGATAATTTCTCTGCCAATTGACTGCAACCCAAAACACAAGAAAAATTAGGATTCTCTTATATAATTTTTTTATGGGAAGAGAGCTCATTTCTATACAAAGAATTTATAGGAATAAAAACACACTATATTGTGGGTAAGTTCTCTCTGGAACAGATTGGACCACTTTTCGGATTCTCAATATCTTCGGCGACCTGACTCAAAAATTGTTGCAATTCATCAACGGTCAGTACGGAAAGAATCTTATTCATTATCTCCGGATGGATAGCAACGGTGGTAAATTCGCCAGACTGTAACTGCACTTGCACACCACAAGCATCCGCTAGAGCACCGCTTCCTGAATTACCTTCGATCTGAGCGGCCTGCTCTCCAAATAGCATTTCCCCATACTGTTCTTCAATCTGTTCGGTTAATTCTTCACTTAACGGATCTTTGATAACTAAGGTAAAAGAGTCATCGTCAGTATGAGTCAACTCTTCTTTCATTTCACAGTTAACCCCTAATTGCTTGCAGTATGCCTGAAAACGTGTCGCCAGATCTTGATCAAAAAACACATACTCCATTACATCATCCACTAGTTGACTCCTTTATTTTTAACCTATTGATAAGGTATCATTCGAATTCTATTTGTCTAATGTGGTTCAGATATACCGAACATTCACTTAAAAAGGTTTTCCAGCATGATTAATCGCCAGTTTCCAATCACACGTATGCGTCGTATGCGTAAAGACGAATTTTCAAGACGCTTGATGCGCGAAAATGTCTTAACGACCAATGACTTGATCCTGCCGATGTTTGTCATCGAAGGTCATAACAGTCGTGAGCCGGTAAAATCCATGCCGGGCGTAGAACGACTGAGTATAGACCTTTTAGTAGAAGAAGCCAAAGAAATTCATGCCCTCGGCATTCCGATGATCGCCCTGTTCCCAGTCACCCCAACCGAAGTCAAATCTTTAAATGCAGAAGAAGCTTATAACCCGGAAGGTTTGGCGCAACGAGCGGTTCGTGCTGTTAAAGCAGCCTGCCCGGATTTGGGCGTGATGACCGATGTGGCACTAGACCCGTTCACCACGCACGGCCAAGACGGTATCATCGATGAAAACGGTTATGTATTAAACGACGATACTATCGATGTGCTAATGCAACAGGCGTTGTCACATGCCGAAGCTGGTGCCGATGTCATCGGCCCTTCCGACATGATGGATGGTCGTATCATTGAGATCCGCGAACTGCTGGAAGATCACGGTTATATCAATACCCGAATCATGGCCTATTCCGCCAAATATGCATCAAGCTACTACGGGCCTTTCCGTGACGCGGTTGGCTCGGCGGGCAATTTAGGCGCGGGCAACAAATATACCTACCAAATGGATCCGGCCAACCGGGAAGAAGCCCTTCACGAAGTGGCGATGGACCTGAATGAAGGTGCCGATATGGTCATGGTCAAACCCGGGGTACCTTATTTAGATATCGTCCGTGACATCAAAAATGAATTCAAAGCGCCAACTTATGTTTATCATGTCAGTGGCGAATATGCCATGTTGAAAGCCGCGGCCGAAAAAGGCTGGATCAACGAAAAACCGGTCGTCTTGGAAACCTTATTAAGCTGTAAACGTGCTGGAGCTGACGGTATTTTGACCTACTACGCCAAGCTGGCGGCAATCTGGCTAAATGAAGAAAATTAAGCCAATAGCCTACGAGCTTCTACGTTCAAAAATGATCTCCTAGTAACCATCTAGGCTCACATTTTTTGCCTTGAAGCTCCTGGCTCTCGACTTAATCAACAAGAGATAAACTATGACAGATAAGTATGCAGTTGTTGGCTATCCAATCGGCCACTCCAAATCTCCGCTGATCCACCGTCTGTTTGCCGAACAAACCCATCAAGACATCAGTTATGAAGCGATTCTGATCGACAATGAAGAGAGCTCTTTCGAGTGGGCGATGGCGGATTTAAAAAACCGGGGCTATAAAGGCATCAACATCACCGTTCCGTTCAAACTGGACGCTTTCGAATATGCCGACAAACTATCCAGCAGAGCGCAGACAGCTCATGCCGTGAACACTTTCGTATTTAATCCGGATGGTTCAACAGATGGGGACAATACCGACGGCATCGGTCTAGTCAACGACATTGAAATCAACGGCCAATGCTCGTTTGCCGATAAAAGCGTCTTGATTCTCGGTGCCGGCGGAGCGGTACAGGGCATTCTTGAACCGGTATTAAGCAAAAAGCCCAAATCAGTCCATATCGCCAACCGTACCGCCAAACGGGCACAGGTACTCGGAGAGCGTTTTGACTCGGAAACACCCATCACAGCCAGCGGTTGGGAAGATATCCCACAACAAACTTACGACATTATCATCAATGGAACCTCTGCCAGCTTGGAAGGCAAGCTACCGCCTATTACAGACAGTGTAGTCGGCAAAGATTCTCTGGTTTACGACATGATGTATGGTGCCGAACCGACCGTTTTTATGGATTGGGCAAAGCAATTACAACCGCAATGCAAAACCATGGACGGCCTCGGCATGCTGGTCGGTCAAGCGGCGGAAGCTTTTTATATTTGGCGCGGCGTCCAACCAGAAACTGCACCGGTGATTACAGAAGTCAGAAAGCTGCTATCAGCCGATCACTGAATCCGAGAATGAAGCCTCTTCGGCTTGGTATTCATTTTTCAACTTCACATAATGCGCCGCAGAGTATTTAAAGAACGCGATCTCTTTTTCCGTTAACGGTCGCGCTTTCTTGACTGGCGAACCAACATACAAATAGCCGCTTTCCAGCACTTTACCCGGCGGAACCAGACTATTGGCTCCGACCAACACATGCTTTTGCACAACGGCATTATCCAGCACAACCGCCCCCATACCGATCAGACATTCGTCTTCGATAATACAACCGTGCAACACCGCATTATGGCCGACAGTGACATCTTTACCGACAATACACTTTGACCCATTACTAACCTCACTCTCATGAGTGGTATGCACGACGGTCCCATCCTGAATATTGGAACGATCACCAATCACGATATCATTAACATCTCCCCTCAAGGTCGCATTCGGCCAAATGCCGACGTCGTCTCCAAGTTGGCATTTACCAATAACCACCGCACTCTCGTCAACCCAACAATTTGAAGAGAGTTGAGGCACAAAAGTTTTATATTTTCTGATCGCCATTTTAATTCCCTAATCGATAAAATTTGCTTGTTAAACAGTCATCATTCTAAACACTTTTCTTTAAACCTGAAGACTTAATCCCGAAGACAAAAATCGAAAACAAAAATATTTATAATGAACAAAAAACCCTCTATATCGATTTGAATTTTTACCTATATAATGAAAAAGAAGTACAACAAGTGGATGATAGATTACCAAGATGCAAAATGCTCAACCTGCCGAAAAACGCCAACATACCCGCATTCCAACCAGCCGTCCTTTAGTCTTACTTTTTAATAAACAAAATATTTATGCAACCATGACGGATTTTTCTCGTCACGGCATCGGTTTTATGGCGGCCGCCAAACCCGAACTAAACAGCGTGGTGGAGATTCATTTTGACATTCCCGAGAGTATTAACGGAAACAATCTGCATCCATTTCAATTCAAAGCACAGGTCATTCACTGCATTGATTGCACTGAAACCAACCATATCGGCGTTCGCCTCGAATTGCCGACAAAAGAGTACACCGGTCTATTCGACCAATACTCTTCCGCATAGGTGAGCAAGTAGTAAGCATTCTTTACTCTATACGCCCTTGTCAAGGGCTGGTAAAATTGCTTTAAATCATTGTAAAGGCAGGGAAACCTTTATGAAATCAACCGATCATAATTTATTGCAACCGACGCAAAACAACATCAATAAAGATTTTATTGAACGCCGAAGAGAAGCTCGTCTTCCTGCCCACTTGCCTTCTATTTTGTTAAAAAAAGGGCAGACAATCTACACCACAATCATCAATTTATCTTCTCATGGTATCGGTTTCTTGTCGGCAGTCCCCTTGAATACCGATGATGAAGTTAGAATCTCTTTTGAACGTAAATCTGCCAACACCATGGTTCCGGTTGATTTGAAAGTTCAGGTTCGCTCCTGCCGCGAGGTCGATTTTGAATACTATATCGGCGGCAGGATCGAGAATAAGTCGGTTGAATACACCAAGTTTTTTAATATGATTGAACCGGATGGCCTTGCTTCAAACGATCTTTGAATTCAAGATATTCAGACATAAAAAAGGCCGTATAAACGGCCTTTTTGTTATCAACACTTAGATTTATCTAAAAATCATCGGTCGCATGGTCACCAGCTCTTCGGAACTGGATGGGTGAATAGCGATAGTCGCATCCAAGTCCGCCTTGGTCGCGCCCATCTGAACCGCAACCGCAAAGCCTTGCATCATCTCGTCGGCACCGTCGCCCACCACATGAATACCCACGACCTTCTGCTCTTCACCGACACAAACCAGTTTTAATGCGGTTTTAATCTGGTGCTCCGTGAATGCATAACGCATCGGCGTAAACACTGAAGTGTAAACCTGAACATTATCGTGCCCGTACTGACTACGCGCATCATGCTCAGCTAAACCGATAGTCCCCACCGGCGGATGGGAAAATACCACGGTCGGCACTTTGGACAGATCCATTTTAATATCCGGTTTATTGTTATATAAACGTTCTGCCAAATAGCGTCCGGCACGGATAGCCACCGGAGTCAAAGGAGCCTGCCCGGTCACATCACCGATTGCATAGATATTATCGACCGCCGTTCTATGATAGTCGTCCACCTCGATGAAACCACGCCCGTTTGCGCTCAAACCGGCATTTTCCAACTTAAGCGGCTCAATCAATGTATTGCGGCCTACCGCCCAAATAACTTGATCAAACCCTTCCAAATGTTGGCCGTCTTCACTTTCAACCGTGATGGTACCGTCATCGGCCTTAATCAATTTTTTCACCTTGAAGTGATACTCTTTATGAATACCGGAAGTAATCATCGCATCGGTCAAAGTTTCACGAACCATATCATCAAAGCCGCGCAAGACAAGGTCTTTTCGGCTCAACAAACTGGTATCGGTTCCTAACGCCTGTAGCACACCGGCCAACTCCACCGCAATGTAACCACTCCCGATCACAGCCACTTTTTTCGGTTGCTCTTGCAAAGCAAAGAATCCGTCCGAGGTAATGCCCAAGTCAGCATTTTCCGTTTCTTGAGGAATGGCCGGTGTACCGCCCGGTGCAATTACAATGGTTTCCGCCGTGTACTCTTTGCCGTCTACAGAAACGGTATGCGCATCCACAAAGCTTCCCCAGCCCTGTAATACATCTACGCCTTTCTCTTCCATATAACCGCCATACCAAGTATTGATATTGGTAATGTACTGTTCGCGCTTCTCAACCAGCGTTGCCCAGTCGAAACCTTTTTGCTCGAGATCAAAACCAAAGTCTGGTGCATCACGTAGCGCTTCAGCAATGTGCGCTCCAAACCACATCACTTTTTTTGGTACACAACCGATATTTACACAGGTTCCGCCCATCTTTTTTGCCTCAACAACTGCACACTTTTTTCCGTACTCTGCTGCACGTTCAACAATGGAAAGACCGCCACTTCCTGCTCCAATGGCAATCACATCATAATCATAACTCATGGTTGATCCTTTGCTTTTGAACACCCTGCCCAAAATTATAGACAGAGTGTTATTGAATTCTTTCAGGTTCACCGTTTTTCGGCACCCTTAATTTAAAAGAGCCGATAGAAACTAATCTTATCGGCTCATTTAGTCGTTACCCATTCTAGCCTATCGGCCGAGAATAAGTTGACCCTTAAACATATCGGTTTCTATAAAATTAACCGAAGTATTTTTCTAGATCATCGGAACCACCGATGTATTCACCTTCGATGAAAATTTGCGGTACTGTATCCGCATTTGCAACAGCGCGTAGTGTACGTGAAGTCACACCTGCATTAGATACTTCAATCTCTTCATAAGAGATACCCTTATCTTCAAGCATCGCTTTTGCTTTCGCGCAGAACGGGCAACCTTTCTTCGTGAAGATAGTCGCAACCTTGGCCGGTTTCGCTTCCGGATTGATGTAGTTCAACATGGTATCCGCATCAGATACTTCAAACGGGTCACCCGGAACTTCAGGTTCGATAAACATCTTCTCAACCTTGCCGTCTTTTACCAGCATTGAATAGCGCCATGAACGCATACCGAAACCAAGATCTTCTTTGTTCACCAACATGCCCATTCCATCGGAAAACTCACCGTTTCCGTCCGGAATTAGTGTGACGTTATCTGCTTCCTGGTCTTTTGCCCATTCGTTCATAACAAAAGTATCGTTTACCGACATACAGACAATTTCATCAACACCATTCTCAAAGAAAACAGGAGCCAGCTCGTTAAAACGAGGTAGGTGAGTTGACGAACAAGTTGGAGTGAACGCGCCGGGAAGTGAAAATACTACGACCGTTCTACCTTTAAAAATATCGTCTGAATTAATATTTACCCACTCACCATTTTGACGAGTACGGAATACTACGCTTGGTACCATTTGACCTTCACGGTTTTCTAAAGCCATCTGTTTTCTCCTAGTTTAAGAACTGTTAGTGATTTATTTTGAACTAAGTTTTTTATCTATTTAAATCAACTGTCTCGCTGACTTGAAGCTTAGTTTAGAAAAAACCCTAAATTAAGTAAAATTAATTGTTTTAACCAGAATGATAGTTTTTCACTATATGCCTACATAACCCTTAAAAACAAAGGGCTACAGCCTTGCTGATTTTCCAAAATACCCGAAAAAATATTTACTGGAGAGTCGAGCCTTGCAAAGAACGCATAAAAGGTTCCAATAAATCCTTTTCTTGAGCATACTTCATCATCAATCCCAAAATCGCCTGATCTTCATGCTGCGAGGCAATACGAGCACAAAGTTGAAAGTCGCGATCCGTCACACTGCCGCTAAAAGCGCCTAACTCAAGTAGCGCGGCAACCATACCGACATTCTTCAGTAAACAAGCCGCTTGGATCGGTTTCACACTCTCGCCGGCCGCATCTTTAGCCACCTCTTTCTGCGCCGAAACAAAATGCTCCTGAACCAAAACCATCGTCATCCAATAGTTCATTTCAGGCGCCTCGTCACTTTCCAGCACATTCATAAAGATTTCAAACGGGTCAATGCCTTTATCCCTAACCAGACCGGCCGTAATTCTGGCAAAAGGACCTCTTTGTACTTCGTCCAGATTCAATAAGTTCATACGATATCCATCTTATTTATCAAACTATTCTGTCTATTATAGTGGGCATGTCAAGAATTGCTAACGACCTGCCTATATTTCAATTGCGTCGCTTCTGGAAGCCGGGGTTCTTCCTTAAAATTTGCACATTCCGTTTTACCAAGTTTCTATATACTTAAATCTATATTAGTCGTACCTTATAAAGACGGGCTTCGTTACATGAAGTCTTCCCTGTTGGAGATTGACCATGCGGCAGCTATGGATTTCTATACCACTTATTTCAGCCATTTTGACTGGTTGCAGTACACCGGCAGCTAAAATTGTTCCGCCAGCCGACCAGCTATTGAGTTCTGAAACGCAGGCAAATCGGCTATCTGAAGCCAGTCAGTCTGTTGCACCGGACAATCCTTGGTGGATCAAACTGCAAGATCCACTACTCGACCGACTGGTCAAACAAGCGATTGCCGCCAACCCCGACTTGCTCTCCGCCTACTCGGCCATTAAAGAAGCGAGAGCTTATCACTTGAAAACCGACGCCAGTCGCCTACCGGAAGTCTCTTTGAACGGCGGTTACAACTACCGCTATGACAACGCCAGCGAACAGAACACAGATACCTTTTCGGCCAGCCTGGATGCGCAGTGGGAACTTGACCTTTTTGAGCGAAACCTGAACACCACCAAAGCAGCAATGGAATCTTATTTAGCCACGGAAGCAAGCTATACCGATGCATTGATTTCTCTTTCCGCCGAAGTCGCCAATACCTATATCGAATTGATCAACCAGCAGGCGCAACTCAAATACCTTAAAAGCAGCTTGTCCAGCTGGCGGCAAACCATTGAATTAATGGACTGGCAAGTTCAAGCCGGTTTGGAAACTCGCTTGGCACTGGAACAAGCTAAACGGAGCTATGCACAAAACAGAGCCTCCATTCCAAGCTATGACGCTACCATTATCGAACTAAAACACACACTGGCAACCTTATTGGGCGTAACCATCGATCAGCTGCCGGCAGAGCTGAATCAGTCGGATAATTTTCCGACCAATCCGACGATTTCTTTATCGGTTTTACCGGCTGACATCGTCAAGCAGCGTCCCGACGTCAAGGCCGCTGAACATCAAGCCCAAGCCGCAGCTTATGAAATAGCCATTGCCGAAGCTGACCTGCTACCCGCACTGACGCTGAGCGGCTCCTTGAGCAATACAACTGAAACGCTGGCAAAACTCTTTTCACTAGAAAGGTTAATCACCAGTTTAAGTGCCGGCCTCACCCAGAATTTAATCGACCATGACCAGCGCCAACAACAAGTCTATATAAAACAAGAACAAGCACTGCAAGCCTTGTTGACCTATAAAAAAACGGTGCTGGCAGCTCTATCGGAAATAGGTCTGAGCGCAGATCAAATCACCTCAAACCAAGCGCAGCTTAAAGCCTTAAAAACCGCACTGGATACCTCGCAACTCGAAGAGAGGTTGGCGCAACTCCAATATAACGCCGGCGAAGCGGATTTCTATCAAGTCTTAAGCGCGCAAAGAACCCGTTTGGAACTGCAACAGCAATTCACCAATGCCCGCAGTCAAGGGCTGAAATACACCATTAACCTAACCAAAGCCACCATGGGAAATTGGGCCTGGAACTATACAGAAAAGCTCATTGCAACAGAGGCAAAGGATACAAGCGATGAACCAGCAAAATAATCACGAACAAGATTCCGTACTGTCTCAACTGCAATCAAAACCGAAACGTTTGAATAGGCGCTTATTTTGGATAGCAGGGGTTGCGCTCATCGTTATCGTCGCTTACTTCTCGGCAAGCTTCTGGCTGCAACAAGACAGCGGTGAACCTATCTATCAAACCGCAAAGGTTTCACGTGGAGACATTCGTGCCACGGTTTCGGCGACCGGAACCCTTGAACCGACTAATCAGGTCGAGGTGGGGAGCGAGCTCTCCGGAACCGTGGAAAAAGTCTATGTTGACTATAACGACAAAGTCAGCAAAGGCCAATTACTGGCTGAGCTTAACACCGATAAACTCAATGCACAGGTACTGCAATCAAAAGCTTCCCTAAAAGTAGCCGAGGCCAATGTATTAGAAGCGCAAGCCACTCTGCAAGAAGCGCAAGACGAATATGCACGGCTGCAAAAAGTGTTCAAGCTTTCCAATGGGCAGCTGCCGTCGGAAAAAGAGTTAATGGCGGCCAAAGCGGCTAAAAACCGAGCTCTGGCAGCTAAAACCACTGCTCTGGCCAATGTCGAACAAGCGAAAGCCAGCCTAGAACAGAATGAAACCGATTTAGCCAAAGCCAAAATTCACTCGCCGATTAACGGTATTGTCTTGGAAAAATCCATTGAAGCCGGACAAACCGTGGCCGCAACCATGACTGCCCCGGTACTGTTTACCCTTGCCGAAGACCTGACCAGTATGGAGTTGCAGGTTGATGTGGACGAAGCCGATGTAGGACAGGTTCAAGAGGGGCAATCTGCCGTTTTCACGGTAGACGCTTACCCGAACCGAAGCTTTCCGGCCACCATCAAACAGGTTCGTTTCGGGGCCGAGTCAACCGATGGTGTCGTCACCTATGCTACCCTACTCACCGTCGAGAATAACGACATGATTCTGCGCCCGGGCATGACGGCATCGGCCGATATCCTCGTTAAAGAAAAAACGAATGTCTTAATGATACCGATGGCGGCATTGCGCTTTACTCCCCAATTAATCTCTTCAGAACCTAAGTCCGAGACCACTTTAATGCAGTCATTCATGCCCAGAGCCCCTCGTTCAAACCAGCAAGTCGTGAAAAGCAAAGTGACAAACGGTTATAAAGAAGTCTGGAAAAAGACCGCCCAAACCTTGGAATCCATTTTGATCAAAACCGGAGATTCAAATGAATCCATGATTGAGGTGATCGAAGGCAATCTGCATGAAGGGGATGAAATCATTACCGGCGTCGAGGTGCCGCTGAAATGACGGATTCAACCGTAAAAACTCCGCTGATTGCGCTAAGAAACATCAGTAAAGTATATGGCTCCGGCAGCAATGCTTTCAACGCACTCAAAGATGTTTCTCTAGAAATCCAAGCCGGCGAATTTGTGGCCATCATGGGACCCAGCGGTTCAGGAAAATCGACAGCCATGAACTTGCTGGGCTGTCTGGACACCCCGACCACCGGAAACTACTTTTTTAAAGGCATTGAAGTTGAAAACCTGAATCGTGACCAACTTGCCCTACTGCGCAGACATTACTTAGGTTTTGTCTTCCAAGGCTTCAACCTGCTGGCAAGAACCTCCGCCATCGAGAATGTCGAATTACCGCTCATCTACCGTGGCGAGTCAGCGCGAGCCAGACGCGAAGGCGCTTTCCAAGCCCTTGAACGTGTCGGTCTGGAAGACTGGGCCGACCACTCTCCCGGCGAACTCTCCGGCGGCCAACAACAACGTGTCGCCATTGCCCGCGCACTGGTAACTCATCCCAAAGTCCTGCTAGCAGACGAACCGACGGGAAATCTAGACACCGCTCGCAGCCAGGAAATCATGGAGCTGTTGAAAAGCCTCAACGAAGACGGCATTACCATCATCATGGTCACCCACGAGCCGGATATGGCCGAGTATGCAAGCCGTATCATCCATTTCGTTGACGGAGAGATTGAAAGAGACGAACAACCTAACGGAGGGAACCGATGATCTGGAATGCATTACAACTGGCCCTCAGAGAGATTCGTCGCAACTTGATGCGTTCGATCCTGACCATGCTCGGCATCATTATCGGCGTCGCCGCCGTAATCACCATGGTGACGCTGGGTAACGGTGCCACCGCACAGGTCACCGCACAAATATCCAGTTTGGGTAGCAACCTACTGATGATTCGCCCCGGACAACGACTCGGGCCGGGAAGAGACTCCAACGCCAAGAAATTCAAAGTCACCGATGCCGATGCAATTCGTAAAGAGATCAACTCCATTTTGGCCGTCTCGCCGACCGCCGGAGCCTCCGGCACGGTCGTCTATGGTAACGACAACTGGTCCACTTCCATAGTCGGTTCCAATAACGACTATTTCATTACCGGAAATTGGGACTTTAAAACCGGCCGCGAGTTTACCGATGCGGAATTAAAATCGGGGAAATCGGTGTGCATTATCGGCAGCACCATTGTCAAGGAACTGCTCGGTGATACCGAACCGCTTGGCGAGAAGATTCGCATGGGCAGCTTCTCCTGTAAAGTCATTGGCGTGCTTGAATCCAAAGGTCAATCGATGATGGGTAACGACCAAGACGATACCATCGTCATGCCGTTAAAAACGGTTCAACGCAGATTGACTGGTAACGATGATGTAACCATGATTCGAGTCTCCGTCAAACCAAATGTCGATACCGATGTCGTCAACCGTGCAATCACTCTGCTACTCCGTGATTTAAGGCATCTGAGCGACAACGAGAAAAATGACTTTTCGGTCATGGATACTCGACAGATTACCGAAACCCTGACCAGTACCACCAAAATCATGACCATGCTGCTTGGTGCCGTGGCGGCCGTCAGCTTAGTGGTCGGCGGCATCGGCATTATGAATATCATGCTGGTCTCGGTCACGGAGAGAACCAAAGAGATCGGCATTCGTCTTGCGATCGGCGCTCTGGAAAGAGATGTGTTATGGCAGTTTCTGGTTGAAGCCATGGTATTGTCGTCTCTCGGCGGGGCGATCGGCATCTTGCTCGCGCTAGCGACTTCAGCCATTTTAAGTAACGTCATGGCCATTCCATTGATACTGGATATCAATATCATGGTGATGGCTTTCGTTTTCTCGGCCGCAGTGGGCATCATATTCGGCTATATGCCGGCTAGAAATGCGGCTCGCCTTAATCCGATCGATGCTCTAAGACATGAATAAGCTATGCACGAAGCTTGTGGGAAAGCTATAAAGCCAATCCACAAGCGACACCCGAAGCCCAAGCCCACTGGAAGTTGTAGCCACCCAAGTGTCCGGTGACGTCGAGCACTTCGCCGATAAAATAGAGTCCGGGCTGCTTTTTGGCTTCAAAGGTTTTGGAGGATACTTCGTCGGTGTCCACGCCCCCTAAAGTCACTTCTGCCTTATCGTAGCCAGCCGTGTCGTCAGGATATAAAGTCCATTCGCTGATCTGTTTGGCATACTCCTGCAAACGTTCATCCGGAACATTGGAGAGCTGTGATTCAATCGGATACCACTCCAACCAAGCCTGCGCAAAACGTTTGGTCCAGTGCTGGGCCAACCATTTCTGAATACTTCCAGCAGAGGCTTTAAGCTGTTTTAGCTCTGCTAATACATCCTGATCCGGCAACAAGTTGAGTTTAATCGGCTGCCCTTTGTGCCAGTAGTTGGAGACCTGTAAAATACCCGGTCCGCTAAGCCCGTTGTGAGTAAACAGCACCGCCTCTGTGAAGCTTGATGTTCCACATGAAACCTCGACATCCAAGGCAAGGCCGCTGAGCTCGGAGAAACGCGTTCGCCACTTACCTGCAAACACCAACGGTACCAAGCCCGGGCGGGTAGCCACCGTTTGCAAACCGAACTGTTTGGCCAACTCATAGCCGAAAGCGGAAGCTTTGAGTTTTTGAAAAGATAAAGCCCCGGTCGCCACCACCAGCTTGCTCGCTGCAAAAGTGCCCTCACTAGTTTGAATCACATAGCTAGCATCTTGATAATCGACTTGCGAAATGGTCGTCTTAAGCAAAAATTCGACGCCGGCCCAATCGCATTCGGTACGCAAGATTTGAATCAGATCAGAAGCTCGATTCAAGCAAAACAGCTTACCCAGCTCTCTTTGTTCAAACTCAAGCCCATGGCGTTCGACCAGCTCAATAAAGGCGGATGAAGGATAACGGGATAAAGCAGATTTCACGAAATGCGGGTTTTGCGAGATATAGTGATTTGGAGAGACATCCAGATTGGTGAAGTTACACTTTCCGCCCCCGGAAATACGGATTTTAGCGGCCGCTTTTGGTGCATGATCGATCAGCAAGACGCTTTTACCCTGATAACCCGCCGTAGCCGCACACATTAACCCGGATGCTCCTGCGCCAAGAATAATCACATCATAGCTGGAATCTATATTCATAAGCGGAGCTTCAATTAATTGATTGTTATAACGGCTGCCATTCGGCATTCCGTCGACGGGCTTCTTCAATCAGAGCTTGATAGCCTAGTAAGACCTCCGCTTCCAAACCTTCAACACCAAGATCAATGGTTCTCGAATCATCGGCCAAGATACTAGGCAGACTGAACAACCTTAAACTCGGAAATTGCCGTTCAAACTGCTGCATAAATTCGACCCATTCCGATTCCTGACCGTTGATCAGCTTGATGCCTTTTTCGATAGTCGGACTTTGATACAGATCGGCATAATAGCGGTTTAAGACCCATTCCATCATCGGCTTGGCCATCATCGGGAAACCGGGCATGAAATGGTGATTTTGAATGGAAAAACCGGGAACTCGATTATAGAAATTAGGGATGATTTCCGCTCCCTTGGGGTATTCCGCCATATGAATGCGTTGCGGATAAGCCTCTTCGCCAAATTGCGCTTCAATCTCGGCAACGGCTTGCGGATGACGTTCAATCTGCAAGCCCAATGCTTGAGCCGCACTCTGTCGGGTACGATCATCCGGCGTTGCGCCGATGCCTCCGAAACTGAATACCATATCCCCGCTGGCGAAACTCTCTTTGAGAGTCTCCACCAGCAGTTGCGGTTCATCGCCGACAATTTTGACCCAGCTCAGATGCAATCCGCGCGGTCTAAGCAAACCGTTGGCCTGCGCCAAGTGTTTGTCCTGCCTTTTACCGGACAACACTTCATCGCCAATAATCAGTAATCCGATCTTCATGATTCCATACCTAGGTGAGTCGAGAATGGGTTGTTCAACCGCCTACCCTGCTTTTCAAAACTAACTTTGCAGGCTATTCGGCAACTTTGTCTTTGATCTCTTCTTTGGCGGGTTCTGCCGAATCACTGACGACATCGATGGCATCCTGAACATGATCACCGGTCTCTTCCAGTTTTTCTACCGCAGTTTGTGTTGAATCCAACAGACCGTAGGCGATATCACGACTGCCAAACCAATCAAACATGATCGCGGCGGCGATAAAGATTATGATCCAAATTAAGATGCTGATCTTTCCAAACAAATTCATCTCTATTCCTCTGAATTTAAAGCTTGCTGTATTAAAAACTCTTTTAGTTGCATTGTCACGAGTTTCGCCAGTATCGAAACCGCCTTTTGTTGCGCCTCAATCTCGGTTGGCGCCTCAGCGACCACGACTTCATTAACCGTTACTACCGGCATCTGATACTGGCCTAACAAGGCAATATGTGAGTCAAACAGCCATTCACCTTTTTCATTTTGTCCGACCGTATCCAAGCTGTATTCGAGAACAAAATCAGGCGGTCTGGGAGAAAACTCGATACCGTAAGCGGCCATCGCCTTAAGCAACTCCGGCTCATAAGGCCGCCTCTCCCGAACCAGCGCTTTCATATTGAAAATCAGTTTTTTGGAAAGCTGGCTGACACGTCTATCCAAAAAAGGCATTAATCGGCTATTACGCAAGTTAGGCAGGCGGATATGCTGCTGCTTAAAAAGGCGTTCAATCAGCTTGCGCTCTTCTATATTGATCAAAGCCGGCATCAGATTTTCTAACTGCTGATAGGTCTTTTGGCTTTCACTGACATGCACATATTTCGAAAGTGCTTTATCCAACTGCTCCAATCGTGGGAGTAACTTATCCTTTAAAAAAACTTCATCAAACACTTCGGCATTTGATAGTTTGACCAAATCTAGTCGCTCCCGGACGGTGGTACGCAAAGAACGATTAAAGACCCCTTTATCTTCCGGTAACTCGGCGATTAATTGCTGCCAAATTTCACTATGTTTTTTCAGAGGGTCGTCAGAAGCTGCCTGTAGCGGTTGACTTAACAGACATAATAGCGCCAAACAGAATAGCGACAGGTAAAACGTAACCTGCTTAAAATCCTGTACAAACGGAATTTGGCGACTTGATATTAGCAATGGATATCTCTTTGTTAGTCTGTTTAAATCGGAAAGCGATTATGAATTGAAAACACATCTATCATCATACTGTATTTGGCCTCTCCAAACCACTGCATTAAAGGCTCGCTATCTCGATAAAATCTAAAGAAAAATCACTTTTTCCCGCTCCGCCATGCCCTTATTTGGAAACGTGCAGGATGGCTCGCATGGTATAGCGAAAGAGGCTGTGGCAGGGCTTGCCCGGAAATATCCGCATAAATAATTTCCGCCGCCAGAAAAACCGACATCAAGCCCCTTGGACCATGGCCGTTGGAAACAAACAAGCCGCGCTGATATTGTTGCTCGGGATAGCGATAAACCGCATGAGTATGGGACTGACTCAAATAGGCTTCCTGCAACCACTGCTGCTTCACCACTGCTCCGATAATCGGCAGATGATCCGGCGTGGTCGGTCGAAAGGCGACTCTGCCTTCAACGCGGCTTGCAGAAACTTGATCGGCTTGCAACCACTGCGGTAATGCTTTTTGAGTCATCGCCAAATTAAAGTCATGGCTTGCCGCCGAAAGTGTATGACTCATATCCGGTGCTTCGAAGGTGGCACCGGTCACTGCTCCGCCTGCATATGACACCGAGTAACCTTCATGGGTAACCGCTTTACCCAATGGTTGCTTCTGCTGGGCCGGTTGCAAATGCGTCACTTGACCTTTAACCGGGCGGATCGGCAGCCCTAGGCTTTGATTCAATTTTTGATCTAAACTACCGGTCGCAACAATGACCGCATCCGCCTGAAAACAATCTGAATCGGAAGCAACCTCCCAAATAACTTGCGATTCAGCTTGCGTTTGCTCAATACGCTCAATTTTTTGCTGAGTATGCAGTTCAATATGAGGATGTGTCAGACATCTCTCAATTAGCGCCTTGGGATACAGCCACCCGCCCTGCGGAAAGAACAACCCGCCTACCTTAACATCAGTACCCAATAGGCTTGATGCGACCGCTTGATCCACCGGATATGCTAATTGCTCCGGCAAACCGACACGACGCATGGCTTCTTGATTTCGCACCCGCGCCTTTTCATCCATCGCCATCTCCACCAGACCGCTCAAATCGCCCATACTCACCCCGTCACTCTGAGCGTTATCTTTTATCCAAGGTTGAACGGCTCTCAAGGTCGATTCAAAGCCCTGCAAATACCACTGGCTACGCAAGTTCCAGTCCGCGGTAATCAATGGATGGACGGTACCGGCCAAATTACCGGAGGCTTGTGTTGCCACCTCTGGCTCGGCTTCCAATACTTGCACACTCCAACCATGACTTGCCAGCTTGTTCGCTACCGCGGCTCCGGCCAAACCGGCACCAATGACAATCGCTTTCCCGGCACGACCTTCAAGCAAGGGCTGAGGACGACTGAACCACGGCGCTTTCAGACTAAACGGACGCTTCTGCTTGAGCCGGCCGAAACACATCTCCCGTTTAAGTCCGAAGCCGGACCCTTTTTGTACATCAAAACCGGCTTTAGCCAGTTCTCTGCGTACATCTCCTGCGGAGGTAAAGGTGGCAAATGTTGTCTGTTCATGGCTCAAGCGAGCCATCTGTTGAAATAGCGCAGGCTGCCACATATCCGGATTCTTAGCCGGCGCAAAACCATCCAGAAACCAAGCATCCACTTGCGCCCCCTCAGTCGCATCCAATTCAGGCAGACCTTTTAGCACATCACCGAACCACAAAGTCAGGCGAATCCGGCTTTCCGCCAGATAAACATCATGCCATCCAGGCAGCAATAAAGGGTATTGGTCACGAAGCTGTTCTGCCAACTCGACTAAAAGCGGACGTTCGCCGGGAAGACACGCGTGCGCCTGTTGCAGATCCGCCAAACGCATTGGATACTTCTCAAAAGAGATGAAGTGCAAATGTGCGCCAGCAGAGCAGTGCTGCAACCAGAGCTCCGCAGCGCGCAGAAAATTAAGTCCGGAACCAAACCCTGTCTCGGTGATACGGAAAGTCTTGCCCGAGGGTAAAGCGCGGAAACGTGCCTGCAAACGATTTGGAATGATGAAATTGTGCTCCACCTCCTGCAAACCGTCTTCGGTATTGAAATAGACATCATCGAACTGCTGAGAGACAGGTACCTCTTCATTTGACCAGTTAACTTGTGCTAAAGTGAGCTTATTGGATGACATGGTGAAACTTGAACTTATTGAAGTTGAAGTATTATAAAGCCCTCAGGAGTGTTCCATGCAAGAAGATGACAAAGCAGAATTGACCGGCACTGAATCGCCTACGGACAGCTACTGGAAAGAAAAACTCACCCCTGAACAATACCAAGTTTGTCGTTGTGGCGGGACGGAACGCGCATTCAGCGGCGAATACTGGAATCACAAGGAAGCCGGGATTTATCACTGTGCCTGTTGCGACACGCCGCTTTTTGCATCCACGGAAAAGTACGACTCCGGTTCAGGCTGGCCGAGCTTTTGGCAACCGATCAACAAAGAATCGATTATGGAACGTATCGACCACTCACACGGCATGACTCGCACCGAAGTGTTATGTGCTTCTTGCCACAGCCATTTGGGACACGTCTTCCCTGACGGACCGGAACCGACCGGACTACGTTTCTGTATTAATTCGGCCAGTTTAATCTTCAAAGCCAGCCGAATTTGACCACTTAGCATAAATAACTCATCAAACCATGTCTGAACTTTTATCTCTTCGCCAACAACTCTCACTCAACCAACATCGTCAACTCGTCATTTTGAGCGGTTCGAAGAGCTGGCAGCAAAGCAAAATTCAAAACATTTTCTCTTCCAAAGAGACCGTCTTCTGGATTACCGGCAAAACGTCCGAAGAGCAAAGTGACTCACTGATGCCGCTGGAATTCAAGTTCTCCGGTTTTGAAGCTATTGAGTCCAAACGTCTGAGCTACCACCTTGGCGAAGAAATCGACGGCGCCGTCTTCAATGTCGAAGAAGGCATCAGTGCCGATTCACTCGGTATCGTTTCCGGAATGATCAGAGCCGGCGGTTTGATGATCGTATTAACGCCGGCAGAAGACGACTGGAAAAACCTGAATAACTTGGAAGACAGTCGTTTTTTGAATACACCATTGACTCTGCACCAATCCACTAAATTGTTTACCCAACACCTGATCAATTGTTGGCAATCCGACCATGTTGTTTGGTTAAAAGAAGGGGAGGAAGAATTCAGCCGCCAAATCAAACTGCAAACCAAGGCAAAACCCAATCAAACCCGCCTCCCGACTGATGACCAAACCGCAGCGGTCGATAAAGTCTTGTCCGTGGCGTTCGGTCATCGCAAGCGGCCTTTGGTTATCAGTGCAGATCGCGGACGCGGCAAAACCGCTGCTCTGGGCTTGGCGGCCATCCAGTGTTTGACTAACGGCAAGCAACACATCGCGATTACCGCAAGCCGCCCTGATCAAATTAAAACGGCCTTTGAATTAGCCCTCCACACCGTCAGCGAACTCGACAAAAATTCCGAGACCGAAGTAGAAATTATTACCCACAAGCCAACCTTGTTGGAATTCCATTATCAGGATGAGTTGAAAACCTTCGAATACCTTGCGCCTGACCAGCTTATTCTGACTCCGACTTCGGCCGACGTCTTAATGGTGGATGAAGCGGCGCACCTGCCGACTCCGCTGCTCATCGAATTATTGAAACGCCATCACAGAATGGTGTTTTCGACCACGCAACATGGCTATGAGGGCTCGGGAAGAGGTTTCGAATTGCGCTTTAAAAAGCACCTCAACCACTTCACCCCGGACTGGAAAAGCTGCCATTTGCAGACACCGATTAGATGGGCAGAGAACGATCCTTTAGAACAGATCATATTTGACACCCTGCTGTTGAATGCCAATATTCCGGAATTGGATCAAGCCACGATTGACAACTGCGACTGCGATCAAGTCAGTTACCAATCCATCAGCAGCCGGGAATTGATCGACCAACCGGAACGCATGCAAACTCTGTTCGGCTTATTAGTTCAAGCCCATTACCAGACTAGCCCAAACGATCTACAGCAACTTCTAAACGCTCCGAATTTAAATATTATTACCGCCGAGTATCGCTTGAAAAACCAGCAAACCTTGACTGTAGGTGCCGTTTTATGTGTGCAGGAAGGTAAGGTGAATCCAACACAAAATCGTGCTCACGGCCACTTGGTGCCGCAACTGCTTACTAGACACTATGCCCAGCCTGACTTCTTGATGCTCTCCACCTTGAGAGTGATGCGCATAGCGGTTCACCCGGGCGTGCAGAGGTTTGGAATCGGCCAAAAATTGATTCAACAGGTTGAAACGCTCGGGCTTCAGCAGCGGGTCGACTATATCAGCAGCAGCTTCGGAGCGAGTGATGAATTACTGCCATTCTGGTTCAAATTGAATTTCTGGCCGTTACATGTCGGAGTCAAAAGGGATAAGGCCAGCGGCTCGCACAATCTGGTTGTCGCCAAGCCGATGAGCGCGATGTCTCGTCAGGCCTTGTCTTTGATTCAGACCCACTTCCAAAACCAGTTCCCGCATCTTCTGCTAGAAGCTCTGCCGCATTTACCGGCCAGTCAGATATTGCAAATCATTCAAACCTTCCGTTTCAAAACCACCAATTACGGCTTAGACAAGACCTTGGTAGACTATTACAACGGTATGCGCCCATATGAATCGATCAGTAGCAAACTGTGGGAGTGGAGCCTTCAATCCGCCTGCAAAATCGGGCAAGTTTCCTCGGCTGAGCAATCAATCTGGTGTGATAAGGTGTTAAAACGCAACGACTGGCAAACGGTCGCCCATGAGCACCATCTGGCGGGCAGAAAAGGGGTGGAAAAAGCCATGAAAGCGATGATTGAAAAATGGATTGGTTCCAACGCTCAAGCGAGCAGCGAAGCCTGCAGAGCAGCCAAATCTTATATTTGAAGGAAAGCGGCAGAAAAAAAGGCACGACTGCACAATCCGCAGCCGCGCTTTGCATATCTTAAGAATCAAATACCACGGTTTTATTACCGTGAATCAACACTCGATCCTCCAGGTGATAGCGCAAACCTCGAGATAAAACCGTTTTTTCAACATCGCGACCCAGTCGCTTCATATCGTCAATGCTATGCGAGTGGCTGATACGAATCACATCCTGCTCAATAATTGGTCCGGCATCCAACACTTCGGTAACATAATGGCAAGTCGCGCCAATCAATTTAACCCCGCGCTCATTGGCCTGATGATACGGTTTGGCACCGACAAAAGACGGCAGGAAACTATGATGGATATTAATCACCTGCCCTGCATAATCCGCACACATTTGCGGCGGTAAAATTTGCATATAACGAGCTAGAACAATCACATCGGCGTCGTATTTAGCCACCAAAGCTTCCGTTTCTGCAAAGGCTTTCGGCTTGGTCTCAGGCGTCACCGGCACATGGTGGAACGGCACTTGATACCATTCAGCCATAGAACGCAGATCATCATGATTGGCAATCACGCAAACCACCTCTCCCGGCAACTCGTTTTCATGCCAGCGATGCAATAGATCCGCTAAACAGTGCGATTCCTTGGAAGCAAATAAGGCGATTTTTTTCGGTTTAGCGGAATCGGAAACATACCATTCCATTTGAAACTCATCGGCAACCGCCTGAAAACCTTGTTCAAACTCTTCCAAAGAGCAGTTCAGTGAACTGGCCAATATTTCGTGACGCATAAAAAACCACCCGTTATTGGTATCGGTATGGTGATTGGCTTCGACAATTGATCCGCCCTTGCCGAAGATGTATTCTGCAACCTTGGCAACGATCCCGACCTGATCCGGACATGAAATAATTAAACGATAAGCGTGCGTCATGAGCTGATTTTCCTAAACCTAAATAAATTACTCGTTAAATAATAGTTGATCATCATAGCAGAATTGGTCAATATTTCACGGTTTTAGCGCTTGATTTAGCTAAAGATTGAGCTGCAAAATTCGGTATAATTAACGGTTTTTCGATTAAACAATCAACAATTGGTAAATACAAAATCCAACAGGGCAACAAAATCATGAAAGTCGTCTCATTTAATACGAATAGCGTACGCCTCAGACTCCATCAACTACAAGCATTGACCGACCAAATTGCACCGGACATTATCGGCTTGCAGGAAACCAAAGTACAAGATCACGAGTTTCCGATCGAAGAGCTGAACGCGATGGGTTACGATGCGATTTTCATGGGCCAGAAAACGCATTACGGCGTAGCCCTTCTCTACCGTAAAGGCATTGAGTTGGTTAACCATCAGAAAGGCTGGAAAACCGATGATGAAAGCGCACAGAAACGAATGATCATCGGTGACTTCCAATTAGAAAACGGCGCACAGGTTCGCGTTATCAACGGTTATTTTCCTCAAGGTGAAAACCGTGAACATC
The DNA here is from genome assembly GCA_963677355.2 of Thiomicrorhabdus sp. GTDB lineage: Bacteria > Pseudomonadota > Gammaproteobacteria > Thiomicrospirales > Thiomicrospiraceae > Thiomicrorhabdus. Next base: position 561,817 of record CAXXXQ010000001.1, read on the forward strand.
CGGTTAAGTTCCCGGCTAAACAAAAGTTCTATCAAGACCTGATGAGCTATCTTAACGACGAATGCAGCCCTGAACAAAATATCGCCGTGATCGGAGACTTCAATATTTCGCCTACCGACCTGGACATCGGTATTGGTGAAGCGAACCGTAAACGCTGGTTGCGTGATGGCAAGACCAGCTTTTTACCGGAAGAGCGCGAGATGTGGCAACGCCTGATCGATTGGGGATTAATCGACACCTTCAGAACGGTCCACCCGGATACGGATGATATTTTCAGCTGGTTTGACTACCGCTCTAAAGGGTTTGACCGCGAACCGCGTCGAGGCCTGCGTATCGATACGGTATTAGCCACCCCTGCACTCAATGCAAAAGCGATTGCCAGTGAAGTCGGCTACGAGATTCGAGGCATGGAGAAACCTTCAGATCATGCTCCGGTCTGGACCGAATTTAAATTTTAAGGATCTGATCATGTCTAACACAAAAGCGACCCATGTCATGAAAGTGGTACACGTCAACACGCTTGCACCACAAATCATTCAACTGCTAATGAAACCGGAACACCCTATCAGCTATACGGCCGGCGACTATGTCATGCTCGGATTTGATACGGAGGAACTCAAACCTTTTTCAATTGCCAGCGCGCCTAGGGAAGACGGATTAATTGAGTGTCACATCCGTAAACAACCGGACAGCGAATGGATGGAACGCCTGTTCAGCATTGAAACGGGTTCAACATTAGTCATGCAAGGCCCGAAACAGCAGATGTCCCTGCAACCGGCTCACGAACTGATGATTTTTGTTGCCGGCGGCACAGGCTTTGCCCCAATGAAAGCGATTCTTGAAGAATCATTGCGCCAAAAGATCACGGTTCCGATTCATTTCTACTGGGGCGCACGTAATCCGAATGATCTGTATATGCACGATTGGATGATCGAACTCAGCCAAAAACATCCGCATATCGAATATATCCCCGTCATTTCCGATGAAACCGGCGACTGGCAAGGCGATACGGGACTGGTTCACAAAAAGATGCTGGAGCAACATCCTCACCTTAAACACGCAACAGTTTACATGTGCGGCCCGTGGGATATGACTCAAACGGCCAAACAAGAGTTTATCGAAGCGGGCGCAAACCCGGACAAAATCATTCATTAATAAATCTGTATTAATACACAGAGGATCTTCGTGCTTGGTTGAATACGAATCTTAAGACATAAATTTGAGTTATGCGCAACTAGCAAACATTAGTGGCATTAAGTACTTATACCTATGGATATGTGAAAAGTTAATAGATTAGACTATACTAATCTTTGCTGCCTGAATCGGGTTCGGGCCACTTAAATCCGAGTATAACGAAAAGTGACAACATGGCCACCAAAACAACCAAGCAGAACCTAAAACAACAAACCTTCAAAAGCCTGTTAATCAAACAACTGTTTATCGCTATCGCGCTCGGCTTGTTAATCGCACTTCCGCTCATCTCGATCCCCGGTTACCTTTTCTTAAATACCTCTATCAACCACGATATCGAACAGGTTGAAAAGATCAGCTATGAAGCCATCAATAATCACTTAAGCACCGGTTGGCAAAAACACAATATCCAAAATGTGTACTTGGATGTGCGCCAACAGATGCCTAACGCAGCACTTTTTTTACAAAAAGCACCTCAATATTTGGATGACGGCGACGATGTAATTGATCCAGCCACTCCGACAAGCGCAGAGTTTTTGAAACTGATCAAACAGGTTGAAAAAGACGAGCGAACCATTGTCGACACCAACTTCGTCACCAAAACAATCAGTGCGGCCATTCCGATTAAATTCAAAACGGATTGTCTAGTCTGCCACTCGGTACAAGTTGCGAACGGTGAAATCTATCCAGGCGCGTTAGCCGGTACAATGGTTCTGCAAGTACCGATGTCGATTGACAGCATTTCAACTACGTCGGCTGTAATCTTTTTTATTATCTTCTTAATGCTATTTACCATTATTGCCGCGATCGTCACCAATAAGCTAGTACAAAACAATTTACTGACTCCACTTGAAATTCTGGCGAACCGAGTCAAACGTTTACGAATCAGCAGCCATGAACGTCATATTGACTGGCAGCGAACACCACAGACTCTGATCGAGATTGACCATATTGATGAGAGTATTTCCGAACACATCAATATCATTCGCAATGTCTACGATAAATTGGATGCGCTGGTCGTCACCGAGCATGAAACCGGACTTTTCCATCGCGATCGTTTCAACGAAGTCATGCGCTACGAAATGTTCCGTGCTCACCGTTACCAGCACCCTTTCTCGCTATTGATCATTAAACTCGAACAGGTTCGTGTTTTAAATTCGACGGCGAAAAATTTAGAGAAAGAAGACCCGGGCTCTAAGTATATGGTGTTCGGTCAAATTCTACATAACGACACCCGTGAAACGGATATGTCATTCCGCCTGGAAGAGCATATTTTTGCAATAGTTGCACCGGAAACCGGTATAGAGGGTGTGCATAAAATGCGAGAGGATATCTATCGTCGTCTCATCAGCAATGAGCTGCCTGAAGAAGAGGGACGTCAAATCGCGCAGGCGGAATATGAATTTACGATCAAAGTTGGAACGGCTACCTACAACAGTGATAATGAAACCAATGCCAAAGATATGCTCAAAACGGCAATTGATTCGATGCGAGACGCGAAACCGCAAATCGGCTGTTATCCGCCAAGTCTGAACAATAAATAGCCGTGATCGACATGACCTTAACAAGCGCTAAAATGCCGGTTAAGGTCACTATCACTAAGCCTTAACCGCGTCTACGTATCCCTAATCCCTACTGCTCGGCAGATACAAGCCCATAAACAATCAAATTAACGGCTTACTTGTTTTCCAACTGGATGATCGCTTCCTTATAAGTCAACGCCGCTTGATTGTCCTTGCCTTCCGATTCGTAGCACTGCGCCAGAGCATGGAAAGTTTCGACTTGAGGTTGAATGGTCAGGCTCTCTTTCAGATAGCTTTGCGCCAATCCCCATAACTGACTTTTACAAGCGAGGCGCCCCAAAGTTAACAGCAAAACAGGATTTTTTTGCTGGTCCGCTTTCTCTTTATACCAGCGCTCAGCCACTTTCAGGCGTTCAAACGCCGGTCCAAGCGTCAAACGGCCATATTGATAAACTAACCGGTCATCCCATAGCTTTTTAAGCGCTTTTTCAAGCTGAAGCTGTAGATTGACTTCCTGACCCCAACCAATCTTTTGTTCGGCATATTCCGCCAAGATTTCGGGAATTAACTGCTGTTTGCGACTCAAACTATTCCAGACAGTATCCAGCTCGTTAATATCGACTGAGGAAGCCAGCTTGCCGGCCCAATATTGTTGCTCCAACTCAACATATTCCTCTGACGATAAGGCACGGCTTTTTTTAATTTCCGGTAAAATCTCGGCGAGACTTTCCCAATAACCAAGCGCTTTTAAGCCTAGGGCATATTCCGCTAATATGGTCGGGTTCTTTGGCTGCTGCTCATGCAAGGTTTGCAGAATCGACAGGGCCGTCTCCGGCTTATGTTCGGAGATCAGTCTGGCTTCCACCAAACCGATAGTGATATATTCCTGCGGATAGATATTGCGTGCTTGAGCAAGATATTCATCCCGTCGCTGGTAGGCATTTTGGTTATGAGCCATCTTGGCGGCGCTCAAATAGTGGACCAATCCGGCTTCACTGTTTTTAGCACTTTTAATCAGCTCTTTTTCCGCTTTGTGCCAGTCGCCATACTCCAAGGCGATCATGCCTTTGGCCATTGCGTTTTCGGCTTTGCTGTACTGGCGTAAACGACGATGACGTCTCCAGAACATCGGCAGATGCCATACATTCAATACAAGACGCACGAGAAGATAGATAAAAATGAATACGATCACGGTGGCAGCCAGCAAAAAACTGACGCTGGTTTCAACAATCCAGTCTCCCCATACCATAGAGACTTGGCCGTTATCATAAAGCAGCAAGGTCGCCAAGGCAGTAGCGACCAGAAGAACGACAGCTAAAACAAAGATCAATCTCATTCGATTACGATTCCTGGCAATAAAGATTGCGGATAAACACCCTGCTCATCGGCAAGACTCATTATTATTCTTCTAAACTTTGGTCTAACCGGGTAATGGCAAGCGGCTGTTTAGCAACAAACTCAATGTTAACAAACGGCTCCAGCAAACCGTTAAATACGGAAAACTGATTTGTATAATGCTGGCTAATGAACTGCTTGATATCGTCCACAGCCTGCAAAACCAGCTCTTTGGATTGAGTCGACATGCCCCATTCCAATCGGTCGACCAGTAACGCCAGACGCTGCTTCATTACATCGTTCAATAGAATCGCATTGACTTCGGCTACGTCAGTATCCGATTCGCGTTTCTTCAACGTAATTAGACGGTTGAAGTGCATGAGCAACTGGTCAAAAGCACCGGCCTCAGCCGTACTGTTCTGAGGGGCTTCCGGGCTCGGTGATTCGACTTCACTGACGGTGAGTCGTGCAATCGCTTGTTTGAGTTCCGTGGTCTGCGGCAAAGCATTATCCGAGGCTTGCTTCTGCACCTGTTGCAAATAACCTAAATCCTGGCCAATCAGGCGAGCGAGCTGAGTGGTATAAACAAAATCGCTTAAACTTGCCGCCTGCTCCAAGGCAAACAGTTGTTGGCGGGTCTCTGCGATTCGTCCATTCAAAACCCATTGGGTATTGATTTCAATGATCCACTGCTGAATTTGCAGACTGCTAAGCGGCGCATCCACTTTCAATACCGACGGCTGCTTGGATAAAACGGTTTGCTCCTCTTTGAAAGCAAACAGATCGGAAAGCTGGCTGGAGAATTCATTCATCTTCTGCTGAAGCGACGCTTCCAATTCATTCAATTTCTCAGTGGCCTGCGGCGTTAAAGTAGCCGCTTTTGCACTGAGTTCTGCCAAAGCTTGATTCAAATCTTCTCCGGCGGCACCGGAAAGAGCTTGAAGTTGTTGGTGCAAACCATCTATCTGCTCTGCCAACGTCTGCTTCAATTGATCAATCTCTTCCTGAGTGACGGCCGGTTGATTTTCAGTATTCGCCAGCACTTCTTTGACCTGCTCCGCAATCAACTCTCGATTGCTGGCCATCTGTTCCTGGAATTGTTCCTGAACCTGGGTTTGGAAACTTTGATTTTGTTGTTTTAGAGAGGCTACTTGATTCTGTAGCTCATTGATTTTTTGTACTTGCCAATCCGTATCGGGACGCGTTAAAAAAAGTACGGCTATCACTACGATAAATAATGAAAGCCATAAAATTCCGGAAATATGACGTTTGAAAAACCTCGGCTTTTTAGCCGCTTCAGCAATGGTTTCATTTGGATCGACATCGTTTAGGATTGAGTCTGGATCATTGATGGTCGTCGCCTCGTCAAGCAGATCGGTCTCATCAAGAAGCTGCGTTGTCTCCTGTGCCGCTTTCTGTTCCGAAAACTCCTTGCCTCGCTTGATCTTCTCATCAATGTCACTTGAAATGATATCGCCGTCAACAATACGGTGCTCTGCATTGGGCTTTATTCTTTTTGACATATTTTCTAAACCTGATCCATCGTATTCAATGCGTTATTTTACTATTTTAACCACTGAATGGTGTTCATATTATCGCGTCGATAATCCCTTGATTAGATTGCGTTTCTACAACACGAATCGGTTGCAGGCAACCCTCTCTTTTGAGCTGTTCCGCTATCCGTTGACTCATCACGACAATCGTACGGATATTCGCCCAAAAGCCGGATCTCAAAAATTCGACACGCGCTTCTTCTGATTCGATTTCAATATCTTGCGTTATTGAAACACTTTGCAGCAGACTATGCCAGCTTGCCAAACTGGTAATCAATAATATGGGGTTTTCAGAGCGTAAAAAACACTGCCAATTATCCTTACAAAAAGGAGCCGGTTGCCGTTTATAGACAATTAACGGCAATACGCTGGCTCCGCGTCGGGTTAACGTCTCGGCAATCAACTCCCTGCCGTTTTCACCTTTGACTAAAAGTACGGTTTGTCCTTGGACGTTTTGCATTTGCGGGTGTGACAGCAGACTTTCACTATCAAAACGTTGTTCGGAAAGATGCTGAATAGCTAAACCTTTTTTGATCCCTTGTTCAGTGGTCGCTTTACCGATTGCATAAAACCGGGCTGAGGAGAGGATCGACTTCAGCTTTTGATAACCTGATTGATCCAATAAACCATTGACGGCATTAACACTGACAAAAATGACTTTGTCTATTTCATTGGGAAATACAAAATGTTGTACAGCGTCATAATCAAATGCAATCGTGAGAGTGGGGCAATTCAAGCTGATCCCTCCTTGCTTAACGACTAACTCGTTCAACGCCTCGGCTTGGTGAGCCGGCCGAGTATTAAGCAGAGTAAACGTCATAGCCGGAAACCGGTTTGTTAGCCTTTGGAACTGATATCGTTAGCGTAGACTTCATCCAGAATCGCTTTAGCACCTTTTTCCAATAGCTGTTCAGCGACGTCGACTCCCAACTTCTCGGCATCTTTAGCTAAACCGCTGGTTTCCGCTTTAAGAATGGTTGTTCCGTCCAGGGTACCCACTAGACCGCGGATATAAATATTGTCATTATCCAGTTCGGCAAAGACACCAATCGGAACCTGGCAGCCCCCTTCTAAACGATGGTTCATCGCTCGTTCGGCACGGGTGCGAATTTCTGTCTCTTTATGGTTCAAAACCTGAATGATCTCTAGAGTCTCGGCGTCTTTCTCAAAAAATTCAATTCCCAAGGTTCCTTGAGTCACGGCAGGCAGGCAGACTTCCGGAGCGATCTCATGACGGATACGCTCATCCAGACCCAAACGTTGCAATCCGGAAGTCGCCAGTACAATCGCATCGTATTCGCCCGCATCGAGCTTACCTAAACGAGTGCCGACATTACCGCGCAGATCTCTCACGTCTAGATCCGGACGAATGGCCATCAACTGTGCTTTACGGCGCAGGCTGGATGTACCCAAAACTGCCCCTTGAGGTAGATCTTCGAATTTTTCGAAATGATTGGAGACAAAAGCGTCCGTCGGAGCATGACGCTCCAAAATAGCTCCCAGAGCAAAACCTTCCGGCAACACCATCGGCACATCCTTCATCGAGTGTACCGCAATATCGGCATGGCCTTCCAACATACGATCTTCCAGCTCTTTGGTAAACAAACCTTTACCGCCAATTTTGGCTAAAGGAACATCTAAGATTTTGTCGCCTTTCGTAGTCATTGGTAGTAGCTCAACCTCCAAACCCGGGTGTGCCTTTTCCAATTCAGCTTTAACAAATTCCGCTTGCCACATGGCCAACGGGCTTTTACGAGTCGCGATTCTTAGGTTTTTTTTCATATCTGTTCCACTTGGTCTTGCCGGCACCAATTCATTCATACAACCTGTCAAAGCCATTGGCCGGTGACAGGTCCAATATTAATCTTGTGCTATTCTATTTGAGATGCCCCATTTTACTGAAAAAAAGGCGGGAGTTTTAGTTAAAATAAACGGTTAAAAGCCGATAGCGGGCTTTAGGAGCAGATATGCGGGCCGTCACTCTACTTTTAACATTTATTTTAGGCTTTGGTCTGATTCTTTCGCATACTCAAGCAGATTCCAGAGGCCATTTTAAGGAACTGCAAGACTTACAGAAGTTAGGCGAGGAGTCGGAAAAAAGAGGGTTGCCGATTTTATTGATGTTCGGAGCCCAGTGGTGTGAATACTGTGAACAGCTGAATGAGCAGGTTTTCAATCCGATGATGATCGGCGGACTCTACGACGGTAAAGTTGTGTTAATGCGCCATGTCGGCGTAGACGAACAGCAGCCAATTCCGGATTGGAGCGGTAAATCCATCACCAAAGCCCAACTTGCTTACAGATTAGATGCCGATTTGACACCAACCGTTCTGTTTTTGAACAGTTCAGGTAAAGAGGTAGCGCCGCGGATTATCGGTATACAGGAAATCTCAATGTATACCAATGTGATCCATCGCAATCTGAACATTGCTTATAAAAACATGGGGTTGAAAAAACGGATCCCGGTAACAGCCGAACTTTTAGAGCAACAGGCTAGTCAATAACAAAAATGCTCGGCAACCAACTTAGACGAATTTAACGATAACTTGAGAATTGAATATCCAATGAGTAATCAACACAACCAAGAAAAACTTTCCAGCGCACGCTTCAGTGAATCCACAGATGCTTTTGTAGAGGCGTTTACCGCTTCCATTCAGTTTGATAAACGCATGTATAAACAGGATATTCAGGGCTCTATGGCTCACGCCAGAATGTTAACCAAGGTGGGCATTCTTAACGAACAAGAATTAGATGACATCATCAACGGACTGACACAAGTTCAGCAAGAAATCGAAGCGGGTGAATTCCAGTGGTCAATCAAGCAAGAGGATATTCATATGAATATCGAAGCGCGCTTGACCGCACTGATCGGCATTACCGGCAAGAAACTGCATACCGGACGCTCGAGAAACGATCAGGTGGCAACTGATATTCGCCTCTATCTGCGTGACGAAATCGATGCGATTCTGCCTGAACTTAAACGCCTGCAAGAAGGCTTGGTAATGTTGGCCGAACGTGAAGCTGACACCATCATGCCGGGTTTCACGCATCTACAAACAGCCCAACCAGTGACCTTCGGCCATCACATGCTGGCTTGGTTTGAGATGATTAAACGCGATGTCGAACGCCTGCAAGATTGTCGTAAGCGTGTTAATACCTTACCGTTAGGCTCAGCGGCCTTAGCGGGAACCACCTACCCGATCGACCGCGAATATACCGCTCAATTGCTGGAATTCGATCGCATTACCGAAAACTCTTTAGACGGCGTTTCGGACCGTGATTTTGCCATCGAATTCACGCATTTTGCCGCCACACTGATGATGCATCTCTCACGTTTTTCTGAAGAGTTAGTACTGTGGTCTTCCGCTCAATTCCAGTTTATCGATCTGCCGGATCGCTTTTGTACCGGCTCGTCAATCATGCCTCAGAAGAAAAACCCGGATGTTCCGGAACTGGTACGCGGTAAAACAGGACGGGTTTACGGTCATTTAACCAGTCTGCTGACCCTGATGAAATCTCAACCGCTGGCCTACAATAAAGACAATCAGGAAGATAAAGAACCGTTGTTCGATACCGTAGATACGGTAAAAGGTTCACTTCGTGCATTCGCGGACATGGTGCCAGCCATGCAGGTTAAACGTGAAGTCACTTATGAAGCGGCTAAACGCGGTTTCTCTACAGCGACAGACTTGGCGGACTATTTGGTTGGTAAAGGCTTGCCTTTCCGTGATTCTCATGAGGTGGTTGGTCTAGCGGTAGCACACGGTATTAAAACCGGTGAAGACCTTTCAGAAATGTCTTTGGAAACACTGCAGGGCTTCTGCGACAAAATCACTGACGATGTGTTTGAGGTTCTGACACTTGAAGGTTCGGTTGCCGCACGTGATCATCTGGGTGGAACGGCTCCGAATCAGGTTAGAGCAGCCGCTGAAAGAGCTAAAGCTTATTTAACGAACTGATAAGCTATTTTTTGGCATTCAAGTACTGAAAAAGCCGCTTCAAACGAGACGGCTTTTTTGTTTCAGTTTCTCAACCTCAAGAAACCTTAGGTTTGCGTTTTTTTTATATGCAATTAGATAAATACCTCATCAAACATGACGGCATGAGCCGAAAACGTTTCTTGCAGCTGTTAAATCAGAAAGAAATATGCGTTGACGGCGAGATTGTGTCCAACCGTGATTACGAAGTATCTGACTTTAAGCGGGTGACCATTGAAGGTGAAGCACTGAAAGCGCACCAAGCGGCGTACTACATCATGCTGAACAAGCCGCAAGGCATCCTAAGCGCCACCAAAGATGATTTGCATAAAACCGCAATTGATTTGATTGAGGAAGACTATAAAAACCAACTTCACATTGCTGGTCGGCTTGACCGTTCTTCAACGGGCTTACTCATTCTCACCAATGATGGCAAATGGTCACGTCATATAACCGAACCCAAGCAGAAAATTCCCAAGACCTATTTGGTGGAAACGGTTTATGCCATCTCTCCGGATACACCCGCTTTATTTAACAAAGGCATCTTTTTTGCCTTTGAAGGCATCACCACCTCTCCTGCTCAAATAGCGCTTTTATCGGAAAACCGATGTCTGTTAACCATCTACGAAGGCCGTTATCATCAAATCAAACGTATGTTTGCCGCAGCAGGTAACCGGGTTCAGGCATTACACCGTCTTTCGATGGGAAAAATCAGGCTGGATGAAAATTTAAAACCCGGTGAATACCGGGCTTTAACAGAAGACGAGATTAACAGTGTTTAATCAAGATCAATCGGCAAATTGAATCACTGAACGCACCTGCTTGCCTTTGTACTCAAAGCTATTCAGACTTTCCAGATCAATTAGGCACGCCATTGCCATGACTTCATAACCGACCTTCTCGCAGAGCTCGGCTGCCGCACCCATTGACCCACCGGTCGCAATCAGATCGTCCAACAGAATGATTTTTTTGCCATCACCCTTTTGCATCTCCAGTTTATCGCTGCCATATTCAAGACCATATTCAATAGAAGCACACACATTTGGCAGCTTGCCGGGCTTACGAACCTTAATGAAACCTTTATTGTGTTTATAGGCGAGTGCAGATGCAAAGATAAATCCTCTGGATTCAATACCGGCCAAATAATCAACTTGCTGCCACTCTTCCGGGCTGAACAATTCACTAATGGCATCGATAGTCTCTTTGAAATGGGTTTTTAATAATGGAGAGATATCGCTGAACAATATGCCCGGTTTAGGAAAATCCGGAACGGCATCTAAATACTGAGCTAGGGGATGTTGTGACATTAAGGGTCCCTTTTATTTGAAACTAAAATTAAAGCCTTGATAGACTATAATCAATAAATCTGATTCTAACAACAGTCGGTAATTTTAGACTAAACCAAGTGTTCCAGGGCTAGGACATGCAATTAATTGAAAACAAATATGAATCCGCAGGCTTGTTGAAGCTACCTCCGCATGCTCGCGACGTGGCGGAACACTTACTGACCGTAACACCTTTAGATCAATTGCTAACCCTGCGACAAGCCGAAAATCCGGATGAAGCTCTTTTAAGAGACTTTAATGCGCCGGCTAGATTGTGGAACGACATTCTAGACGCGACCCTTTTGGCAAAAACAACTTATTTTTTGAGCAATCCGAACTTCACAAAAGAAGAGCTGCTCTACCTAATGAAAATCGCTTGCTCTAGCATCAAAAGACCACTGAATATTTATTCGGTAAAAGAGGTCATTGAAATGAGCAAAGAAGACTATCCTGTTTTCGCCGAATGGTTGACTCAGTTTGCAAAACAGCTCAAGTCATTAACGAAATGAACCATTCAACAATCGGTTAACTCGCCTTTTTAGACTCTTGAATCAGTAATTGGATCGTCTGCTTAGCCTCTTCAGAACCATTACTGGCCGCCAACCCTAACCATGAATGCGCTTGCGCCAAGTTCTTTGTGGTACCTTTGCCGTTTAAATACATTTGTGCCAAGGCATTTTGCGCACCAAGATGCCCTCGACTGGCCGCATGACGATACAGTTTGAATGCATATTCCAGGTTACCCGGCATGCCTAGGCCCTTATCAAACAAACGGGCTAATCGGTAAGTCGCATTCGGATTACCTTTCTGAAAGGCCTGATGATACATATTCGCTGCCATCGCATAGGACTGCTTGACCGGACTGCCTTTCTCATACATTTGACCGAGTTTATCTTCGGCAAGAGAGTAACCTCTGAAAGCACCGTTTTCATAAAGATTGAACGCGGTCTCTAGATCCCCGTTCTGCTCATGCTCCACCGCCTTGAGATAGATCGGATATAAGTAGTGCTCATCAGCCAAAGTCGTCAAACAATCTTGCGGGTAGGATTTATCAGCACGCACACTCATCTGACGTACCCACTCAGGTAAAGAACCATCATCAATCCAAGTTTTTAGATCATCCAAATTCGGGCGCTGGTCAGGATCTTTTTGCGTCATCCAAAAAACCAGATAACGCCAAAAAATCGGTAACTTATTCATTTTATGTACGGAGTGATGGGCATGCGCCCAAAATTGTTCTGCGAGCGATTGTTTCTCATTCAAACGGTAAATATGCTTGCCGGTTAGCGCAAAATACAACGTACAACCCAATAAATAAATATCGCTTTTCTCATCTTGCTCGCCGTTCAAACGTTCAGGCGCACAATAAAGCGCGTCGTAACGAACCTTTTCACCTTCATATGAACTCAGCGAAGGAATGGCTTGCGTCCAGTCTATTAGATAAAAATTGGTTGCGCCAACGACGATATTATTCGGGCGAATATTGCCATGAACAAAACCGACATTATGCACTTTTTCTAAAATCGCGATCATATCTGTCAGCAGCTGACGAGCATCTGTTTGGGACAGTGTGCCTTTCTTTTTAACCGTTTTCTGCAAATCGGATTTACCCACATAGTCAAAAAACTGCAGATATTGAAAACCGACTTTGCGAATTTCATTGAATTGGGCAAACTGCGGAAATTGATTACAGTATTGCAGCAAATCTTTCTCTCGTTTCATTGCATAATGATTGCTGATGTTATGAATAACACGCACGATTTGTTTGCGTTTTTTACCATTGAATGTCTGAGTTACCTTAAAGGTAGAAGCCAATTCATTGGAACTAATCTCTTTGATCTTATTGATATCCGGTTGTTCTGCCAACAATTCATGTAAGTCTTTAGACATACAAATCCCGTGTTTTTTATTATGTAAATTGATTGGTAAAAGCGAAAAGGGCGCCTAAAGCACCCTTTTAGTTTAATACTGATTAATCGTTTTGGAAATCGATATTCAGATCATCAATATCATTTTCAGTCAATTGCTGATCCTGAATAAAGACGGACGTAACCGTACCGCCCGCATCTGAACCATTTGAATCAATATTGATTTGCGTACTATCATCCTGCCCGTCCCCGTCAGTATCAACTAACGCGAAGTCTAGATATTCCGCTAAAGTATTATGTGTCACGTTTTCGCCAGCATCAATGACTTCACTGATATCCAACACATCTTCATAAACATCAAAATCAACCAAGGTCACATCTTCGTCACTATTAATGATGAACTGTTCCGCTTCAGCGTAATCTCCGTAGAGAATATCGCCAATCTCTTCTGTACTAGCCACTGGCTGGAAGCTAATCGCTTGAACGCTATAGTCGCCATTACTGCCTGTAGAAATTTCTACTTTTGCAACACCGGTTATTCCCGAGAATGACTGTGTGTCAGCACCTGTTAGCCCTACGGAGCTAATAACATTATTCGAGCTGTCATAGAAGATAGCAGTCCCTGTTCCGGCATCATAACCAAAATCCAAACTAATTGACTCTACACCATTCGGATATAAAGAAGAATCAAAAGTAAATATTAGGTTATCTCCGCTATCGGCACTATCGGAATATCTATCGTTCTGACTATTTACCCCAACACCGTTTGTACCGTTGTAAGTGATAATCGGACTTCCATTCGCAGAAGAAGTAATTTCAACACCATTATCAGCCGAACCATCTGTAAAGCTTTCTGTAGTTGGACTAGAGATTATATTTATGCTTCCCGCAGCGCTCAATTTAAGATTAAAGGACTCGCTATTACCATTGGCATCACTAGCTGAAATCACAAGAGTTTCCAACGCTGTTGCGCTACCGGCAGTATTATTGAAAGTATAAGCTCCGGTAGCAAAATCGAACTGAATCAATCCGCCATTATCAAGGGATATGACCACTCCGCTCGGATAAGCCGCAGCCGTATAGCTCGTACCATTGTAGCTAATGGAATCGATCTGACCGGTTCCACCCGCTCCGAAGTCGATATTGTCCATAACATTCCCTGTAGTAACTTCAGAAGTGTTCTGACTGGTCACCATATTCACTTCATCCATCGCAACCGGTCCGACGTAATCTACCGGAACAATGTTAAACGTTACGACTCCGGCAGCGGAATCGCCGTCGTTATCATTTAAGGTGAATTTAACATACTCCGAATAAGGAGAAGCTGTATTGGGTTTAGTTGCCAACGAATAGTCACCATCGTCCATATCAACAATTAACTGACTACCTTTTGGAGTATTGATCGTCAATACATTATTGACAGCATCGAAGCTGTAGTCCCCGCTACCAACAACCGTCAGAGCATTGCCGTCGAAGTTATAAATGGCTCCGCCAACCACAACCTGACCGACGAAACCGCCATCGCCACCGATACCAAATCCGCTGTCATTGATATTACCTGTTAACAGGTCTCCCGAAATTGCAGGAGGCAACGTATCAGCCAATGCAGAAGTCAAATCGCTCGTTCCATCAACCGGATCGATCTGTTCTCCGTTAATTCCGCTATAGGCGACTGGTGCAAGACTACCGTTTGCAGTGACATCTGCACCATCAAAACCAACAGCATAAGAATCGATACTATTTTGAGTCAGGAAGTTTTCCCAAATAGTTTGTTCTGTTGCTTGAATGCCATCATCCGAACCTCCTGATTGGTTCAACAGCAATGAAGTATTCCCATCGGCCTCATTTGGCGCACCATCTGACAAGAAGTATGAGATGTTGGTTACATTCGAATCGGTGATTTTGCCATTAGTTTCCGCAAATGCATCCATCGCTTCCGCCAAAGCCGCATCATAATTTGTCCGTGAACCTAGTGAGTCATTATCCAAAGTCGCATCAGTCAGGCTATTAATGTAAGCGATTGCCGCATCCGCAGAAACCCAACCACCATCACTTCTAGTGTCAGCCGTCGTTGCAAAATTAACAATCTGCACAGCTACATCACCTTGTTCTTTATACAAATTCAGCATATTCTGCACGGCAGCTTTCATCTCTACTAGGTTTTGCCCTTTCATACTTCCGGAGAAGTCTAAAACCAACATCACATTAAATGTCTGAGTCTGCGGCGTAACTTCATGAGTAATGTTTGAAGCAACTGGCGCATCATCGGTAATATTGACATTTAGAAGTGCAGTATAGTCATCGCCCAGTGAATTGGTGACTGTATAACTAAAACGATCGACATCAATATCATCTGAGAGACTGTGGGTTACCGCATTATTCAAAACGTAAACATAATCACCAAAGCTAGCAGATGTTGAATCACTATTAACAACCAAGGTATTTCCTTCTGCGGTCGTTACCGTAATTTGCCCGGCGACACTGGTATCCGTGGTACCACCCGCAATCGAAATACCTGAAAGCGTCGATCCACTAGACAGGACATCATTTGCAAAAATATTACCTGTCACGAATTCAGCGGTGGTACTACCATTGGTCCCCATATCCAAAATATCTGCTTCCTGTACCTCAACTGAATCAGTGTTCAATACAACCAATCCTGGTACATCATTAACGGTAATCACAATTGGAGCCGTTACAGAAGCCGTGTCATTATTTGACGTTTCGACGGTCGTTGCCACAGCATTAATGGTATAAGTCGCGGTTGCATCAACCGTAGGAACATTTAGCATCAAATTAGCTAAATCCCAACCTGTGATATCAACCGAACCATTAACGGTATCGGCAGTGAAGCTATTTACACCATCGGTAACAGTGAAGCCATCTGGAATATCCGTTAATGACAAGCTATGAACCTCTGATCCATCGTTATCATCCCAGCTTGCGCTGACATTTAGCTCAACCGAACTATATTCGTCGGTAACAACGTTATCACTAGGAGAGCCTAATTTCTCAAAGCTAATTGAGTGAATTAAGAAATCATCATCGGCCGCCGGAGGATAGAAACGAATTTCATCAAAGGCTTGTCCGCCGGAAGCTTCCAATGTCCCTAAATCATCAACGCCATCAGTACCGCCTCCTGTTTGCATGGTATTGATCAAAACACCATTATTGTAGAAGGCAATTTCAATGTTTTCGCCTGCAGCATTCCATGCCACGGTGACATCAACGGAAGTCACGTCCTCATCAAAATTGACCGCAATCATCTCTGTTCCAGAAGCAGTGTAACCAATTTCACTATTATCTCCAGATGAAGCTCCAACTACACCAAAACCTTCAGGCGAATTGTTGATGCTAATAGTTCCAGCTGAACCATTAACATTATAAGGTGTTACCGTAAATCCTTGATCAGCTGAAGTAACATTACTGATGTCGATAGTCGCATCTTCATACGCGCTTGCCGTCACAGTCAAAGTTGGCGCATCGGCAACCGCCGCAACATCAACCGTCATCGTTGAAGTATTACTCCAAGTTGTACCATCGCTCACGCTGAAGTCAAAGGCAGCATAATCTGTTTGTTGATCGCCTGTACCAACTGATGAGAAATCATCGTCACCTGATTCATGTAAGTCAGGGCTAAACGTCAAGTTACCCGCGCTAATATCAGCCGCTGAAATTTCTTGACTAGCCGTAACAGCCACTCCATTCAACAACAGCGTACCGTCTGCTGGCAGAGAATCAATCCGTACCGCTGAAAGCGTATCACCATTGTCCACATCACTAAAATTGAAGTCCGCTAATGTATAAACATATGCCGTATCTTCATTCGTAAATACCTGCCCAGGAGTACACGTTGGAGCATCCTGTTGACCGTTGATCGTGATCACTAGATCCGCCGTGCTCGTGTCGCCATCGCCATCCGTAATCGTGTAGCTGATCGTGTCGGTCAGCGTCTCGCCATCGTTCAACGCTTGAACCGCTGGCAGTGAGTTGTCTAAGGTGTAGGTATAAGACCCATCCGGGTTGATGCTGATCGAACCATAGCTCGCCGTGCCGGTCGCCGTCACACTCGCTCCGTCCGCCCCTTGCGCGTCATTGGATAACACCCCATTGGCCGCATCCACGCTCACACTCGCGGTGTCTTCATCGATGCTTCCCGCATCATCCGCCGCCACTGGCGCTGTGTCGATAATCTGGATGTCCAGATCGTCTGTGCTCGTTTGCCCCGCAACATCCGTCACGCTCACCGTGAAGCTGTCGACGATGTTGTCATCCGTCGCGTTGTGCGTTTCCGCATCCCCATCTTCGACATAGCTGTAGCTGATCGCGCCCGTGCCCGCATCGTAACCCGTGATCGTCAAGGTTCCTTCCGTTCCCAAGATCACCACTGGCGTCGTGCTCGCATTGCTGATGTCTTGACCCGCAACCGTCACACTCGCGATGCCCGCTTCCGCGCTCACACTCATCGTGCCTGTCACCGTATCGCCTGTCGCTTCGACCACGCTGTTGTCCGCCGGCGTCAACCCCAGGTCTTCATCCGTGATGTTGATTTGCGGGACGCCGTCGGTTTGACCGTTGATCGTGATCACTAGATCCGCCGTGCTCGTGTCGCCATCGCCATCCGTAATCGTGTAGCTGATCGTGTCGGTCAGCGTCTCGCCATCGTTCAACGCTTGAACCGCTGGCAGTGAGTTGTCTAAGGTGTAGGTATAAGACCCATCCGGGTTGATGCTGATCGAACCATAGCTCGCCGTGCCGGTCGCCGTCACACTCGCTCCGTCCGCCCCTTGCGCGTCATTGGATAACACCCCATTGGCCGCATCCACGCTCACACTCGCGGTGTCTTCATCGATGCTTCCCGCATCATCCGCCGCCACTGGCGCTGTGTCGATAATCTGGATGTCCAGATCGTCTGTGCTCGTTTGCCCCGCAACATCCGTCACGCTCACCGTGAAGCTGTCGACGATGTTGTCATCCGTCGCGTTGTGCGTTTCCGCATCCCCATCTTCGACATAGCTGTAGCTGATCGCGCCCGTGCCCGCATCGTAACCCGTGATCGTCAAGGTTCCTTCCGTTCCCAAGATCACCACTGGCGTCGTGCTCGCATTGCTGATGTCTTGACCCGCAACCGTCACACTCGCGATGCCCGCTTCCGCGCTCACACTCATCGTGCCTGTCACCGTATCGCCTGTCGCTTCGACCACGCTGTTGTCCGCCGGCGTCAACCCCAGGTCTTCATCCGTGATGTTGATTTGCGGGACGCCGTCGGTTTGACCGTTGATCGTGATCACTAGATCCGCCGTGCTCGTGTCGCCATCGCCATCCGTAATCGTGTAGCTGATCGTGTCGGTCAGCGTCTCGCCATCGTTCAACGCTTGAACCGCTGGCAGTGAGTTGTCTAAGGTGTAGGTATAAGACCCATCCGGGTTGATGCTGATCGAACCATAGCTCGCCGTGCCGGTCGCCGTCACACTCGCTCCGTCCGCCCCTTGCGCGTCATTGGATAACACCCCATTGGCCGCATCCACGCTCACACTCGCGGTGTCTTCATCGATGCTTCCCGCATCATCCGCCGCCACTGGCGCTGTGTCGATAATCTGGATGTCCAGATCGTCTGTGCTCGTTTGCCCCGCAACATCCGTCACGCTCACCGTGAAGCTGTCGACGATGTTGTCATCCGTCGCGTTGTGCGTTTCCGCATCCCCATCTTCGACATAGCTGTAGCTGATCGCGCCCGTGCCCGCATCGTAACCCGTGATCGTCAAGGTTCCTTCCGTTCCCAAGATCACCACTGGCGTCGTGCTCGCATTGCTGATGTCTTGACCCGCAACCGTCACACTCGCGATGCCCGCTTCCGCGCTCACACTCATCGTGCCTGTCACCGTATCGCCTGTCGCTTCGACCACGCTGTTGTCCGCCGGCGTCAACCCCAGGTCTTCATCCGTGATGTTGATTTGCGGGACGCCGTCGGTTTGACCGTTGATCGTGATCACTAGATCCGCCGTGCTCGTGTCGCCATCGCCATCCGTAATCGTGTAGCTGATCGTGTCGGTCAGCGTCTCGCCATCGTTCAACGCTTGAACCGCTGGCAGTGAGTTGTCTAAGGTGTAGGTATAAGACCCATCCGGGTTGATGCTGATCGAACCATAGCTCGCCGTGCCGGTCGCCGTCACACTCGCTCCGTCCGCCCCTTGCGCGTCATTGGATAACACCCCATTGGCCGCATCCACGCTCACACTCGCGGTGTCTTCATCGATGCTTCCCGCATCATCCGCCGCCACTGGCGCTGTGTCGATAATCTGGATGTCCAGATCGTCTGTGCTCGTTTGCCCCGCAACATCCGTCACGCTCACCGTGAAGCTGTCGACGATGTTGTCATCCGTCGCGTTGTGCGTTTCCGCATCCCCATCTTCGACATAGCTGTAGCTGATCGCGCCCGTGCCCGCATCGTAACCCGTGATCGTCAAGGTTCCTTCCGTTCCCAAGATCACCACTGGCGTCGTGCTCGCATTGCTGATGTCTTGACCCGCAACCGTCACACTCGCGATGCCCGCTTCCGCGCTCACACTCATCGTGCCTGTCACCGTATCGCCTGTCGCTTCGACCACGCTGTTGTCCGCCGGCGTCAACCCCAGGTCTTCATCCGTGATGTTGATTTGCGGGACGCCGTCGGTTTGACCGTTGATCGTGATCACTAGATCCGCCGTGCTCGTGTCGCCATCGCCATCCGTAATCGTGTAGCTGATCGTGTCGGTCAGCGTCTCGCCATCGTTCAACGCTTGAACCGCTGGCAGTGAGTTGTCTAAGGTGTAGGTATAAGACCCATCCGGGTTGATGCTGATCGAACCATAGCTCGCCGTGCCGGTCGCCGTCACACTCGCTCCGTCCGCCCCTTGCGCGTCATTGGATAACACCCCATTGGCCGCATCCACGCTCACACTCGCGGTGTCTTCATCGATGCTTCCCGCATCATCCGCCGCCACTGGCGCTGTGTCGATAATCTGGATGTCCAGATCGTCTGTGCTCGTTTGCCCCGCAACATCCGTCACGCTCACCGTGAAGCTGTCGACGATGTTGTCATCCGTCGCGTTGTGCGTTTCCGCATCCCCATCTTCGACATAGCTGTAGCTGATCGCGCCCGTGCCCGCATCGTAACCCGTGATCGTCAAGGTTCCTTCCGTTCCCAAGATCACCACTGGCGTCGTGCTCGCATTGCTGATGTCTTGACCCGCAACCGTCACACTCGCGATGCCCGCTTCCGCGCTCACACTCATCGTGCCTGTCACCGTATCGCCTGTCGCTTCGACCACGCTGTTGTCCGCCGGCGTCAACCCCAGGTCTTCATCCGTGATGTTGATTTGCGGGACGCCGTCGGTTTGACCGTTGATCGTGATCACTAGATCCGCCGTGCTCGTGTCGCCATCGCCATCCGTAATCGTGTAGCTGATCGTGTCGGTCAGCGTCTCGCCATCGTTCAACGCTTGAACCGCTGGCAGTGAGTTGTCTAAGGTGTAGGTATAAGACCCATCCGGGTTGATGCTGATCGAACCATAGCTCGCCGTGCCGGTCGCCGTCACACTCGCTCCGTCCGCCCCTTGCGCGTCATTGGATAACACCCCATTGGCCGCATCCACGCTCACACTCGCGGTGTCTTCATCGATGCTTCCCGCATCATCCGCCGCCACTGGCGCTGTGTCGATAATCTGGATGTCCAGATCGTCTGTGCTCGTTTGCCCCGCAACATCCGTCACGCTCACCGTGAAGCTGTCGACGATGTTGTCATCCGTCGCGTTGTGCGTTTCCGCATCCCCATCTTCGACATAGCTGTAGCTGATCGCGCCCGTGCCCGCATCGTAACCCGTGATCGTCAAGGTTCCTTCCGTTCCCAAGATCACCACTGGCGTCGTGCTCGCATTGCTGATGTCTTGACCCGCAACCGTCACACTCGCGATGCCCGCTTCCGCGCTCACACTCATCGTGCCTGTCACCGTATCGCCTGTCGCTTCGACCACGCTGTTGTCCGCCGGCGTCAACCCCAGGTCTTCATCCGTGATGTTGATTTGCGGGACGCCGTCGGTTTGACCGTTGATCGTGATCACTAGATCCGCCGTGCTCGTGTCGCCATCGCCATCCGTAATCGTGTAGCTGATCGTGTCGGTCAGCGTCTCGCCATCGTTCAACGCTTGAACCGCTGGCAGTGAGTTGTCTAAGGTGTAGGTATAAGACCCATCCGGGTTGATGCTGATCGAACCATAGCTCGCCGTGCCGGTCGCCGTCACACTCGCTCCGTCCGCCCCTTGCGCGTCATTGGATAACACCCCATTGGCCGCATCCACGCTCACACTCGCGGTGTCTTCATCGATGCTTCCCGCATCATCCGCCGCCACTGGCGCTGTGTCGATAATCTGGATGTCCAGATCGTCTGTGCTCGTTTGCCCCGCAACATCCGTCACGCTCACCGTGAAGCTGTCGACGATGTTGTCATCCGTCGCGTTGTGCGTTTCCGCATCCCCATCTTCGACATAGCTGTAGCTGATCGCGCCCGTGCCCGCATCGTAACCCGTGATCGTCAAGGTTCCTTCCGTTCCCAAGATCACCACTGGCGTCGTGCTCGCATTGCTGATGTCTTGACCCGCAACCGTCACACTCGCGATGCCCGCTTCCGCGCTCACACTCATCGTGCCTGTCACCGTATCGCCTGTCGCTTCGACCACGCTGTTGTCCGCCGGCGTCAACCCCAGGTCTTCATCCGTGATGTTGATTTGCGGGACGCCGTCGGTTTGACCGTTGATCGTGATCACTAGATCCGCCGTGCTCGTGTCGCCATCGCCATCCGTAATCGTGTAGCTGATCGTGTCGGTCAGCGTCTCGCCATCGTTCAACGCTTGAACCGCTGGCAGTGAGTTGTCTAAGGTGTAGGTATAAGACCCATCCGGGTTGATGCTGATCGAACCATAGCTCGCCGTGCCGGTCGCCGTCACACTCGCTCCGTCCGCCCCTTGCGCGTCATTGGATAACACCCCATTGGCCGCATCCACGCTCACACTCGCGGTGTCTTCATCGATGCTTCCCGCATCATCCGCCGCCACTGGCGCTGTGTCGATAATCTGGATGTCCAGATCGTCTGTGCTCGTTTGCCCCGCAACATCCGTCACGCTCACCGTGAAGCTGTCGACGATGTTGTCATCCGTCGCGTTGTGCGTTTCCGCATCCCCATCTTCGACATAGCTGTAGCTGATCGCGCCCGTGCCCGCATCGTAACCCGTGATCGTCAAGGTTCCTTCCGTTCCCAAGATCACCACTGGCGTCGTGCTCGCATTGCTGATGTCTTGACCCGCAACCGTCACACTCGCGATGCCCGCTTCCGCGCTCACACTCATCGTGCCTGTCACCGTATCGCCTGTCGCTTCGACCACGCTGTTGTCCGCCGGCGTCAACCCCAGGTCTTCATCCGTGATGTTGATTTGCGGGACGCCGTCGGTTTGACCGTTGATCGTGATCACTAGATCCGCCGTGCTCGTGTCGCCATCGCCATCCGTAATCGTGTAGCTGATCGTGTCGGTCAGCGTCTCGCCATCGTTCAACGCTTGAACCGCTGGCAGTGAGTTGTCTAAGGTGTAGGTATAAGACCCATCCGGGTTGATGCTGATCGAACCATAGCTCGCCGTGCCGGTCGCCGTCACACTCGCTCCGTCCGCCCCTTGCGCGTCATTGGATAACACCCCATTGGCCGCATCCACGCTCACACTCGCGGTGTCTTCATCGATGCTTCCCGCATCATCCGCCGCCACTGGCGCTGTGTCGATAATCTGGATGTCCAGATCGTCTGTGCTCGTTTGCCCCGCAACATCCGTCACGCTCACCGTGAAGCTGTCGACGATGTTGTCATCCGTCGCGTTGTGCGTTTCCGCATCCCCATCTTCGACATAGCTGTAGCTGATCGCGCCCGTGCCCGCATCGTAACCCGTGATCGTCAAGGTTCCTTCCGTTCCCAAGATCACCACTGGCGTCGTGCTCGCATTGCTGATGTCTTGACCCGCAACCGTCACACTCGCGATGCCCGCTTCCGCGCTCACACTCATCGTGCCTGTCACCGTATCGCCTGTCGCTTCGACCACGCTGTTGTCCGCCGGCGTCAACCCCAGGTCTTCATCCGTGATGTTGATTTGCGGGACGCCGTCGGTTTGACCGTTGATCGTGATCACTAGATCCGCCGTGCTCGTGTCGCCATCGCCATCCGTAATCGTGTAGCTGATCGTGTCGGTCAGCGTCTCGCCATCGTTCAACGCTTGAACCGCTGGCAGTGAGTTGTCTAAGGTGTAGGTATAAGACCCATCCGGGTTGATGCTGATCGAACCATAGCTCGCCGTGCCGGTCGCCGTCACACTCGCTCCGTCCGCCCCTTGCGCGTCATTGGATAACACCCCATTGGCCGCATCCACGCTCACACTCGCGGTGTCTTCATCGATGCTTCCCGCATCATCCGCCGCCACTGGCGCTGTGTCGATAATCTGGATGTCCAGATCGTCTGTGCTCGTTTGCCCCGCAACATCCGTCACGCTCACCGTGAAGCTGTCGACGATGTTGTCATCCGTCGCGTTGTGCGTTTCCGCATCCCCATCTTCGACATAGCTGTAGCTGATCGCGCCCGTGCCCGCATCGTAACCCGTGATCGTCAAGGTTCCTTCCGTTCCCAAGATCACCACTGGCGTCGTGCTCGCATTGCTGATGTCTTGACCCGCAACCGTCACACTCGCGATGCCCGCTTCCGCGCTCACACTCATCGTGCCTGTCACCGTATCGCCTGTCGCTTCGACCACGCTGTTGTCCGCCGGCGTCAACCCCAGGTCTTCATCCGTGATGTTGATTTGCGGGACGCCGTCGGTTTGACCGTTGATCGTGATCACTAGATCCGCCGTGCTCGTGTCGCCATCGCCATCCGTAATCGTGTAGCTGATCGTGTCGGTCAGCGTCTCGCCATCGTTCAACGCTTGAACCGCTGGCAGTGAGTTGTCTAAGGTGTAGGTATAAGACCCATCCGGGTTGATGCTGATCGAACCATAGCTCGCCGTGCCGGTCGCCGTCACACTCGCTCCGTCCGCCCCTTGCGCGTCATTGGATAACACCCCATTGGCCGCATCCACGCTCACACTCGCGGTGTCTTCATCGATGCTTCCCGCATCATCCGCCGCCACTGGCGCTGTGTCGATAATCTGGATGTCCAGATCGTCTGTGCTCGTTTGCCCCGCAACATCCGTCACGCTCACCGTGAAGCTGTCGACGATGTTGTCATCCGTCGCGTTGTGCGTTTCCGCATCCCCATCTTCGACATAGCTGTAGCTGATCGCGCCCGTGCCCGCATCGTAACCCGTGATCGTCAAGGTTCCTTCCGTTCCCAAGATCACCACTGGCGTCGTGCTCGCATTGCTGATGTCTTGACCCGCAACCGTCACACTCGCGATGCCCGCTTCCGCGCTCACACTCATCGTGCCTGTCACCGTATCGCCTGTCGCTTCGACCACGCTGTTGTCCGCCGGCGTCAACCCCAGGTCTTCATCCGTGATGTTGATTTGCGGGACGCCGTCGGTTTGACCGTTGATCGTGATCACTAGATCCGCCGTGCTCGTGTCGCCATCGCCATCCGTAATCGTGTAGCTGATCGTGTCGGTCAGCGTCTCGCCATCGTTCAACGCTTGAACCGCTGGCAGTGAGTTGTCTAAGGTGTAGGTATAAGACCCATCCGGGTTGATGCTGATCGAACCATAGCTCGCCGTGCCGGTCGCCGTCACACTCGCTCCGTCCGCCCCTTGCGCGTCATTGGATAACACCCCATTGGCCGCATCCACGCTCACACTCGCGGTGTCTTCATCGATGC
>CAXXXQ010000002.1:0-1351950 GCA_963677355.2 Thiomicrorhabdus sp.
TACATCAGACCACCTTTGGCTGCACTGAATACCGCCATGCCTTTGTAGTACTGACCTTCGGCTTTGATATTGCCTTGCCCAAGGTTGGCCGATGCGGAGGTTCCTTTGGTAGACGCTTCGGCATTAGCACCGGCGGTAATAACGATGGCTGACGCTTGGGCACCAAACTCGAAGTTGCCGCTGGTGAATTCGTCATAGGCACGTTGGTCCTGGAAGAAGATGATCTGACTGAAGGCCTGACCACCCAATTGAAAACCGATGGTTGCCTGCGTCATCTCAACGATGCCGGAGTAACGCCCGCGTTCATAGGCTCGGCCTTTACCGTAGGCACCGCCGATGATCATGCCGACTTTACCGATTGTCGGAAACACGGCATACCCGTAAGCACTGTCGAAAAACGCCGCCGACTGCGGTGCTTTGCGGAACATGGAGATGGTTTCGTCGAAATCCGCATCGGAAACTTCCTCTTGGGTCATTTGAGGTTCGTCTTCAGGATAGTGGTCGTCAGCTTGAATCTGCGGCGATAGGGCAAAAGCGGTCGCAAAAGCAGAAGCAAGCAGTACTGTTTTATCGGAAAACAGATTGGATAACTGTTGCAACATTGTTAGATTCCTTTCAATATTTGATTCATTGGATACGAGGGGATTATGGTTCATTTAATCATATTTTCTTCCCATTTTTAGTTGAATCATGGAAATAGCTTTAAATTGAAGCTTTGATGAAAAATCGACTTTGGGGAATTTTTCTCGTAATGTGAACTGTGTACAATGAAGTCTGTTTTAATTAGAGGAGAAAGGTCGTGAGTACCGGAACAATTGTTTTTCTAGCTATCGTGGTGCTGTTGGTTATTTATTTAATCAGTGTCTATAACCAGCTGGTAGCCACAAAAAACCGTTATGAAAATGCGTTTGCGCAAATCGATGTTCAATTGAAACGCCGTTACGACCTGATTCCCAATTTGATTGAAGTGGCTAAAAAGGCGATGGCGCATGAGCGTGAAACGCTTGAAGCGGTAGTGGCCGCACGTAACGAAGCGGCTGCTTTGTTAAAGGCCGCTGCTGCGCATCCGGGAGATGCCGAAGCCATGGGTAAGCTGTCGCAGGCGGAGGGCGTTCTGGGCGGTGCCATGTCACGTTTCAATATGGTCATGGAAGCCTACCCTGATCTGAAAACCAGCCAGAATATGATGCAGTTGAATGAAGAGTTGATCTCGACGGAAAATAAAGTTGCCTTTGCCCGTCAGGCCTTCAATGATTCGGTTATGTCTTACAACACCTACCGCCAAAGTATGCCGCAAACTCTATTTGCCGCCAGTTTCGGACATCCGTTGGATGCGCAAATGCTGGAGTTTGAAGACAGAGAGGCCATTCAGGCTGCACCTAAAGTTGAGTTCTAAAATCTAAGTTATCAACATGGATTTTTTTCAAGCTCAGGATAACGCCAAGAAAAAAACCAAATACTATATTCTGGTTTATGCTTTGGTCTTGATGGTTTTGACGGCATTGAGCACTTTGGTTCTGCTGTTTTTAGTGCCGGTCGTCATCGGCAAACCTTTGCCGTCACTTTCCCCCGCAGTCTCTATTTAGCCCGGATCACCTGCCTACTTTGATCGGTGTCGGCACTTTTGTGGTCGGTGGCGCGCTCATTAGCTCTTATATGAAAAGCCGCCACCTTTCCAAAGGAGGTGAGGTCATAGCGGCTTCTCTTGGTGGTGTACTTATCTCGCCGAATACCCGAGATTTGCATGAAAGAAAAGTCCTCAATGTGGTTGAGGAGATGGCGATCGCCTCGGGCATGCCTGTGCCGGAAGTTTATCTGCTGAAAAGCGAGTCGGGGATCAATGCTTTTGCTGCCGGACAGACGCCGATGGATGCAGTCATTGGCGTTACTCAAGGGTGCATCGATAAACTGAGCAGAACTCAGTTGCAGGGAGTGATCGGTCACGAGTTCAGTCATATATTGAACGGCGATATGCGTCTCAATCTACGCATCATTATGTTGCTGCACGGTATCGAGTTTATTGGTTTGTTGGGACGCATTTTGACTCAGACGCAAAAGCGCAGCCGCTATCGTTCTTCTAATTCCCGCAGTCGCGGCGGTAATGGCGCTTTGGTTTTGGCCGGTATCGCCTTACGTATTATCGGTTGGTTCGGCATCTTGTTCGGCAATATGATTCAGGCGGCCGTCAGTCGGCAGCGTGAATTTTTGGCTGACGCCTCTTCGGTGCAATTTACTCGTGACCCTTCGGCGATCGTCGATGCCCTTAAGGTCATCGGTGGTGTTTCCGAATCGTCGCGTCTGAGAAATACCGATGTTGGCGAGGTCGCGCATATGTTTTTCGGGCAATCGTTCAGAACCCGTTTTACCTCCTTGTTTGCCACCCATCCGCCGATTGATTTGCGAATCCGTACCATTGAACCAGGCTGGGACGGGCGCTATCTGCAAGCGTTAACCCCGCCGAACAGAGAGCAGCAAGAGTTAAGCGAAGTTGAACAGGGCTTGGCAGCGGGCTTGCCGGAACCTTTGGCTATTTTGATGGCGGCTGGGGTGATATTGGATCAATTGAATGAGTCCCAGCAGAAGCAGTTGGTCGAATTGACGGAAAAAGCCAATGATGCCATGGAAGCAATGGCTCTGGTTGTGGCGGTGCTGATTGACGGCACGCCGGAAACGGAAAATGTTGATTGGTCGGTTGCGTTCGCCAACGTGGAGATTAAAGGTTTGCAAGCGATGGTCTCGAAACAGTTGGCTTTGCTGAAAGCGGTGGGTTTGCAAAACCCGTTGCCGTTGATTGAGTTGGCAATGCCGGCGTTGAAACAGATGTCCGAATCGCAGTATCAGCAGTATAAAGCTCTACTGGAAGCGGTGATGCTGTTGGATGACCATAAAACAGTATTTGAACAGAGTGTGTTTCAATTGATTACCCGTTACTTAGATGTGCATTTTGGTTTGGCCAAAGCGACTCAGGTAAAATATCGGCGAGCCAGACAAGTGGCGATGGAAATTCAGTTAGTGTTTTCGGTTCTGGTTCATTACGGGCATCAAACGGAAAGTGTGCACCGCTCAGTGATGGAACGAGCTTTTAAAAGAGCGGTGACCTATATTGGCTTGCCGGAACTGCATCTGCTAGAGATCACTGAAGATCAACAGCAAATGTTCAATCGCGCGACTGAAAAACTGATCTATTGCGCTTTGCCGTTGAAACAGAAAATCGCTGAAGCTCTCACTATTTGTATTGAACATGACGGTCAGATCAATGAAGTTGAGAAAGAATTGGTCTTGGCTATCGCCGCCACCATGGACGCGCCTTTACCGCGCATCGGCTGAGGATGCTATCTCGCCTGAATATTATTTTTTGAATATGTTAGAGTCACGAATCACGATAACAACTTGTTTGTAACAACCTAACTGTGACAAGCTGCAAAGTAATGGATTTTTTATGTTTTATAAAGCCGATTTGAAGCCAATCATTTTCTCTCTAATTTTCTTTCTGACGATTATTGGTCCGGCCACTGTTTTTGGTGTGCAGCAAGCCGCTGTCGCCATGCCTGACAAGCATAGCGCCAAAGTCGCCAAGCAGATTTTGCAACAAGGCGGCAATGCCATCGATGCAGCGGTGGCGGCCGGGTTTGTGTTAGCTGTCACCTATCCTGAGGCTGGAAACTTGGGCGGCGGCGGATTTATGACTTTATTTACGCCGGGACTACAGAACACTAATTCATCAGCATTGCCGGTTCATTTTCTTGACTACCGTGAAAAAGCGCCATTGGCGGCGAGCAGAGATATGTATCTCGACGCCCACAAAGAAGTGATTCCGTATCGTTCTTTGGTCGGTTATCAGGCTTCCGGCGTGCCCGGAACCGTTATGGGGCTGTGGCAGGTTCACCAGCGTTTCGGTAGCTTGCCGTGGCAAACGTTGCTGGCGCCGGCTATCGCCTATGCCGAAAATGGATTTGGAGTTTCACCGCAGCTGCAAAACCGCTCCGAATGGTTTCAGAGCTGGATCGCGGATAAATCGCTAATCAAATTGAATTTCAGCGATTATTTTTCCGGTTTGAAGATTGGGGAAACATTCAAACAGCCCGAGTTGGCGAAAACTTTAGAACGTATCGCCGAGTACGGTGCCAAGGATTTCTATGAGGGGCAGACCGCGGAATTGATTGTTAAACAGATGCAGCAACCGCAAAAGGCCGAACAGCGCGGCCTGATCAGTAAACAGGATTTGGCTGCCTATCAAGCCAAATGGCGTCAGCCTGTAGTCGCTGAGTGGCTGGGGAGACAAGTGGTTTCTGCTCCGCCACCGAGCTCGGGCGGTATTGCCATCGTCCAACTGCTGAAGATGAAGGAAATGCTCAATCCAGTTTATCAACAGGCTTTACTGCAAGCTGAGAAAGAACAAGTGCCGCCATTGGCCGTTAAGACCCACTTCTATGCGGAGCTGGAAAAACGGGTTTATGCCGACCGGGCACACTTTTTAGGTGACCCGGATTTTATTAACGTACCGGTTGCAACCCTGATTTCCGATACCTACCTCAAAGAACGTCTCAAAGGCGTGAAATTGGATGAAATCTCCGTTTCCGAACAGATTAAACACGGCAAAATCGAAAGTCCGGAAACCACCCATTTTTCGATCATTGATGCCCAAGGTAATGCGGTCTCTAATACTTACACGCTCAATATGCCGTTCGGTAGCGGCGTGGTGGTTGAAGGAGCCGGTTTCCTGATGAATGACGAAATGGACGACTTTAGTACCAAGCCGGGCGTGGCCAATGTCTTCGGAGTGGTGGGCGGCAAAGCCAATGAAGTGGCGCCGGAAAAACGCATGCTTTCCTCAATGTCACCGACCATTCTGCTAAAAGACGGTCAGGTCGAGATGGTGGTCGGCACGCCGGGTGGTTCAACCATTATCACCTCCGTTTTCCAAACCATCGTCAATGTGGTTGAAGAGGGATTGTCTGCACAACAATCTGTGGACGCGGTTAGGATTCACCATCAGTTGTTGCCTAAAGACCAGATTGCCCATAACCCGGAGTTACCGGAGGCGGTTAAGGACGAACTATTGACGATGGGTTATAGCTTGAAGCAGAACAACTATATGGGCGATGTGCAATTAATCGTCAAAACGCCGCAAGGTTTGCAGGCTGCGGCGGACAAGCGTGGTGAAGGTGTGGCCGAGGTATTTGGCCGCTGAATGTCAGCTCTTGAAGTCGAATTTCGGCAGGCTGATGTCGTATTTCAATGCTAGCAGTCGGCTGATAAAGATGCTTAAACCGGTAATGACGACAGCGCTGGTGATCTCCACGTCGTAGTGTAACAGGGCGATGAATAGCAAAGAGCCCAACCAGGAAACCGTTCCGTACAGCGGGCTTTGAAACACAACCGGGCTGGCATTACAGAGAATATCGCGAAAAATCCCGCCCATGATTCCGGTCATAACGCCCATAAAACTGGCAACCAGCCAAGGCGCACCGAGCGAGAGCGAGGCTAGAGTCCCGGCGATACTGAACGCCGCCAAACCGGCGGCATCCGGTATCAGGAAGAATTTGGGGGCGATGGCGATATGTCTGGCTAACACAAACATGGCGATGGTGCTTAACAACGAGGCGATAAAGAAGCCTTGGTCGGCAATCCAGAATACCTCCTGATTGAGCAGCATATCCCTCAAGGAGCCGCCGCCCAAACCGGTGGTTATGCCGATAATAATGACGCCGAACAGATCGAAACGTTTGAAACCGGCTTTCAATACCCCGGAGGCGGAAGACACGATGACCGCGATGACGGTAATCCAATAGAGGTTTTGCAGTAGTTCGGGCGTGGGGTGTATTGTCATCAAATCGTTTCCGCTAATCTGTGTTGTCTATGGTGCTTGGTTATCTCGCCCTGATGGAGAAGGTATCCGTTGCTTTGAGCTTGATGATATTCGGATTGGGCGTCTGATGTTCGATCAGCCAGCCGAGCTCTTCCTGCAGTTTAGAGTCATCCAGCACTTTTTGCCAGACTCTTTCGCCGACATTCCAGCGATAACCGCGGGCGCGCAGGTCGTCTTTGATATCAAAGGGCGCACCGGTCGCCTTAACCAGCGATTTGCTCAAACGTACCGCTTGCAATAGAAAGCTGAACGCCGGTAGCTGTGGTTCGCCGACTTGACAGGAGAGTAACTGGCTCAAGGCTTGCACATCATCCAATGCACGGTGTGCGCCATAGAAAAACTGGCCGACCTTCCAACAGAGGAATTCCTGACTGCGGGAACCGACATCGGCGACTTTCAGCCAGTCGATTTGCGCTACCGAACAACCCCATATCTTGTCGATAAATACATCGTGGTAACGTTCCAGAACCGGACGGTCAAATGCCGCATTGTGCGCCACACAGAGAGAGGCTTCGGCAATCTCGCTGGCGACTTCATCCCAAGGGATGGCGTGTCCTTGGACATCCTCATAAGTCAGGCCGGTGACCTGCGTTACTTCAGCGCTGATTTCGCCGTCCGGTTCATTCAGATAGTTTTTGGCGGAGATAACTTTATAGAAACGTCCGGCTGAATCGAATTCGATAATCTGATAACCCAGTTCGATGATTTCACAGCTGTCGGTATCCAAACCGGTGGTTTCGGTATCGATAATACAAAGCTTATGCACGTTTTGCGGGCTCGGCGCATTGAATTCGTTTTGTGGTTTGAGTTTGCTGAGTACCTGAAAGTCTTCGGATTGGTTGAGCAACTGGATGCACTCGTTGAGTTTAGGGTCTGTGTTTGAATTCATCTTCTGTGGGCTTTTATCTATATTGAGTGAGGTTTTATTGTATCAATAAATTTTTAAAACAAAACTCGTCGCGGGGATGAATTAAAACAAGAGGCTGTTTAGCGTTATTGGTGAAAGAGACGGCGGCCGATTCGTTTCAAATTGCTGTAGCGACGGCTGAATTGGGCCGCTAACACCAAGTACAGAAAATTAAACAGCGGTTGTTGTATTATCAACCGGCAGTCGATTTCAATGAATTTTCCGTGTCGGGCTAGATGAGTGATTTCCAGCTGATCGGTTTGGCCGTTGTGGAGCAGTGCCGAGAGTTGTTTGCTGAGCAGTTTGGGGACATAACCAATCAGATAAAGTTTATCGTCTTCTGCGGGTTGAATGTTTTGCCTAGATTCGGCTTCCTGCTTGGGCAACCAGATCTGAATGGCGTAAGGGTCATAAGTGTTTTCGGGTTCGGGGTGTAACTGCAACGCGGTTCCTTTGGTTAATAGTTGCAGATCCAGTGCCAAGTCGGCGGCATAGTAGAAAGTACCTTTGACCGGAAACACAAGATTACGCTGCATAATAAGCCTCCAGTTTGGTAAACATAGCGGCTCTATTACGCATCTGCTTAATCCCATTCCAGCAGGTCAAGTTGAGATTCGGCAAGTTGATAAGACTTCAACTCCCCGGAAAGCGGACATTCAAATTCAAGTTGATAAGCGGTGAGTTGCAAGTCCGGTCTTGTCGGCAGGGATTGTTCAAGTTGTTCATTGCCGTATAGCCGGTCGCCGACAATCGGGTAACCTAAGCCGACAAGATGACGCCTGATCTGATGTTTGCGTCCGGTTTCGATTTTGATTTCGACCCGCGATGCTTGATGGTTCGGATAAAGTTTCAGCAGCGTAATATGACTAACTGCCGGCTTGCCGTCAATCTCGTTGGTAACGGTTTGCGTTTGTCCCGGAAACAATCCCCACACCAGAGCCTGATAAGTTTTGTGAATTTGATTCTGCTCAAATAACCGACTCAAGCGACTAGCCATCTGTTTACTGTGCGCCAGCAGCATCAAACCGCAGGTCGCCCGATCCAGACGGTGTACAATCCAGCACTGTCTGCTGTTGTCATCAGGACGGTAATGCATTTCCACCCAACGGTACAGCGCAGTATGATCCGACCATTTTGAGCCTTGCGACAACATGCCTCTCGGTTTGAGCCAGACTGAATAGTCTTGCTTATCCTCGATCAGTTGCGGTTCGCTAACGGTTTGCTGGAGAACTTCAGGGTTATAGTAAAAATCGATGCTCTGCTGTTTGCCAAGCGCTTTTTTTAAACGGCGTAGCCTTTCCGGTTTGGCCTTGGCATTACGTTTGATCCAGACGGAGCCATTCTGAGCGGCTTGTTTGAGCTCTTGTACGCTTAAGCACGAGGCCTGTTGTAATAACTGTAACGCGGTGCTGTGGTCATCACCTTGGATGGCGTAATGTTTGCTATCTGCAAAAGAATCTGTGCTACTCATATAAGGCGTTTGTATGTGGGTCATGACTTTAGTATAAGAGATGGTCGATAGCGGACAAAAGCGATTTTGACGAAAATCAATAAAACCTTATTTATTCAGTAGTTTTTTGTGGTGCTGACTTTCTCTTTCCGAGAAACCCCATATAATGATTTGAAAAAATTAATCGGCAAGATGGATCGAAAAATCAACCGCGGATCAAATGACAGCCGTTATTCAATCCGCGCTGTCACTACAAATAATAACGGACCTTGGCAAAAGGAAAGTCGATGCAAACACAACTTTTTCTTAATAAACAACCTGTTTTAGACTCTCGGCAAAACCTGTACGGTTATCACTTAGCTCTTGAATTGGCTAACGAGGTAGACACGTCTACCGTGGATTGGGATACGGTCATGAAAGCTTTTTGTGAGCGTGTCGCCGAAAACGATGGTATGAGTGCGTTGGTGGCTGGCAAGCCGGTGTTCTACAGCGCGCCGAGCATGCTGATGAAAGAGGAGTGGTTGCCTAAGATTGACGATATGTCGAAATTAACGGTTGAAGTGGATAAGTCGGTTTTGCACGATAAAGACGCCTTGGAATCTCTCAAAGAGATTGTGAAAGCCGGTGCCAAGGTGGCGGTCATCGGTTACGAAAATTCTGATGCCTATAAAAAGCTGCTCCAGCTTGGCAAATACGTAAAATTGGATGCGAAATCCTTTCCGGCGGACGAAGTTAAAACCGTAGTCAGCGCGCTGAAATTACAGAAAATTCCGAGTATTATCACCGGCATCGAAACCGAAGAGCAGTTTGCCGAATATCAAGGTTCTGGGGCCGAATTCTATCAAGGTTACTTCTTTACCAATCCGGTGATATCCGGACAGAAGGAGCTGTCCGGCAACCGTTTGGCTCTATTGAAATTGCTTGCTGAAGTCAATGACCCGGATGTCGAGTTTGCCAAGATTGTCGAAACCATCGGTTCCGACGTTGGTTTGACACATAAGCTATTGAGTGCCATCAACCATCCGAGCAACAATATTCGGCAGGTGGTGGAAACGCTGAAAGATGCGGTCAACTTTATGGGACTGAAACGTCTTAAGTTCTGGGTCAATATGATGATGCTTTCCGAGATCAAAGATGTTCCGAAAGAGTTATTGACCACGGCTCTGGTCAGAGCCAAATTCATGGAAGAGCTAGCTGAGAAACAGGGTAAACCGAGCGAAAAAGACCGTTATTTCATGACCGGGATGTTCTCGACTTTGAATGCGTTTTTGAAAACGTCCATGGTGGATATCGTCGATCAGTTGCCGTTGTCGCAGGAGGTGAAACTGGCGTTGGTCGATCACTCCGGAGAGATGGGCAAATCGCTTTTCATTATCCGCTCTCTGGAACAAGGTAACTCACAAATGATGGGTAGCGGTGTGGATATCATGTTGGTTTCTTCCGCTTATTTGAGGGCAAACGGTTGGGCGCAAAAGACGCTATCAGGTTTGGAAGCTGCTTAATCCAAGTGTCTTAATCCATACCTATGTCAGCAAGACGAGTAAAACGATCTTGAAAACGCCCGGGACTGAATAGGCGGTTTCTGATAATTCCTTACTCGGCAGACGTTTTCTTTTGTGCCGAAAAGCCGCATACTAGGCGTGTTTTAACATTCAAAGCAGACCAGTCGAATACTATGCATTTCTATGAACTAGGTAGCCATCAGCTGCCGATTGTCGCTTCGGCGCGACGCAAATCCATTGCGGTCAAGCAGAAAAAAGAGGGCTTGGTCATCGAGGTGCCGAAAAACGTCTCCAAGATTCGCCTACGTATGACTCTGGATAATCATCGTGGTTGGTTGTTAAGTCAGATTGATAAATTTCAGCAATTGGTTAAACAATGTTTTTCCGGTGCGCCGGGTGAGAGCTTCGAACTCTACGGCGAGTCTTACCACTGTTTCTGGCATGACGAATCCACAGAAATCCCACGCAAGAAATTCGATTACTTTTTATGTCATGAGTCAAAATCGCTTAGGCTGCGTTTCAAGGCGGGAATAACGGATGAGCAGAAGCAGGAACTTACCTGCCAAGCGGTGCAGGCGTCGATGCAAAGCGAGGCTGAGCATTATTTGCACAGCAAAACCGATGAATATGCACAGCTCATGGCGTTAAACTATCAATCCTTGACCGTAAAAGGTTATAAGTCGCGTTGGGGCAGCTGTTATCCTGACGGCCGAATCCAATTCAATTGGCGTTTGATGCAGGCGCCGAAATGGGTCATTGATTATGTGGTGGTGCATGAGTTAGCACATCTGGTTCACGCCAATCATTCGAGTAACTTCTGGCAGCTGGTGGAAACTTATTACCCGCAAACCCAAGCAGCCAAGAAAATATTGAAACAGCACGGCCATCAGTGGATTGGTTTGTTGCAGAACTGAACAAACAGACGAGGTAAATGATGAGTTACGGTGGATTTTGGAAAAGATTGATTGCCTATATTGCGGACTGGATTATTTTGCTGGCAATCAGCGTGATTATCTCCATCGGCATGGGGTTGTTTGCCGCTAGTAGTGGTGTTGATATTGAAGATGAACAAGCGATTATGATGTATCAGACGCAGGCCAATTTTTTGAGCTTTCTGGTTGCCTGGCTCTATTATGCGTTGATGGAGAGTTCGACAAAACAGGCGACTTTCGGTAAAAGTCTGCTTGGCATGAAAGTAACCGATCTCAATGGTGAAAGAATCGGTTTTGGCCGTGCATCGGTACGTTTCTTTGCGAAAATACTTTCCGCGCTGCTGCTATTTATCGGTTTTATCATGATCGCCTTTACCGAGAAAAAACAGGGCTTGCATGATCTGATCGCTTCCACTTTGATCGTCAATAAAAACTAAGTTCATTTAGGTCAGAAACGGATTCATGCAAACCATTCATATCACTGCCAACAGCCGTTTAACCGCCAGTATCAAACAGCAGGCGGTGCTGGCGTCGACACAAAACGTGGTGCAGACACCCAAGGTGATGACACTGGCGCAATGGTGGCAAGAGTGGCAAAACGCCGCCATGTTGACCGGACGCTTGGCTGAGCTGGAATTGCCGAAAAAAGTTTTGAGCGCTTTCGAGGCGCAATGGCTGTTTGAGCACTGTCTGCAAACGGTGTTGCTTGAACTTAAACAGAAAAACCAAGCATCCGGCGAGCAGGACGACCACTTCAATTTGGATGACGAGCGTGTCGAGCTATTGAATATTCCCAGCACTGCTAAGCAGCTTTATCAGGCTTGGACTCTAACCTATGAATGGATAGCTGACTGGCAAGGGGATGCGCTGCTTGGCAGTACTTTCCACTCGGCAGAAACCGAACTCTATAAACAGGTACTGCAACGTTATTTGCAACGTTTGCAACAGAAAAACTGGCAGGATGAAGCGCTCTATGCGCAGACCTTGCTTAAAGCACTTGCCGGTTCCGATGCGGCTTTATTACCGCAACGTTTTAGCTTACATGGTTTCGACGATCTGACACCGAATATGCGGACATGGCGTAACATTGTGCAAGATCTGGGTGTGGTGGTCGAATCCGATTCCGAAACGGTATCCAACGATGGCTTTCAGTTGCAACATCAGGGGCTGACATGCTATCCGGCGCAAGATGCGTTTGATGAAGCCCAACAGGTGGCCGCCTGGGCGATCCGTCAATTGGCGGAACAGGTGCAGAGCAAACCCTTGGCAGAAATAAAAATCGCTTTGGTCGCTCCGGATGTGGCCGAATACAAAGGTCTGTTGACTCAATGTCTGGATGAACAGCTCTACCTGAATGGGCTCGGCAAGCTCTCTTCTCAGGAAGTCAGTCGAAACCGCCTTTACAATGTCTCTTTGGGAGCCTCGGTGCTTAGCGTACCGTTGATCGAGAACGCTTGGCAGACTTTAAGTCTGTTCCTGCAACCGCATAAGAGTATCGCTTATCAGGCCTGGAGCGAATGGCTGATCTCCCCGTATACGTTCGGTAATTACACCCAACGTCATCAGGCCGATGCCGAGTTCAGACGTTTGCAATGGGCTAATCTGAATTGGACCAAGTTGTTGGCGACCGAATCGGCGGCAAAGATGCCCAAAGCCTTGTTGAACAACATTCAAAAGTGGCAAGAACAGTTTGCCGAGATTAGCCATTATCAAGTCACATTGCTGGAGTTTGTGGACAAAGTTTGGCAGCTATTGAGTACCCTGGGCTGGCCGGGCTGCCGCAGCTTGAATTCCGAAGAATACCAGCAGAAGACCGCATTTGAGAATGCTCTGACTTTTTTTTCAGCCTTAACCGATTTAAGCGGTAAACAGAATTATGCGGCTTGGCTATCGCTGTTAAAACGTTTCCTGTCAGAACAGGTGCATCAACCGCAAAGTGTCGGCCATCAGCCGATTCAGATCATGGGGATGCTGGAAGCAGGTGGACAGGCTTTCGATTGTTTATGGATTCTTGGCCTGACCAATGAAGCCTGGCCGAGAATGCCGAGTCCGAATCCGTTTATTCCGATGCATCTGCAACGTCAGCTTGGCATGCCGAGAAGCGATGCCAATCGTGAATTGCTCTATGCCCAACAGTTAAGCCAGCGTCTGGTCGATTCCGCTGCACAAGTGTGCTGGAGTTACCCGCGTCAACTTGGTGAAGCCGCTTTGCTACCGACCTCTATTTTCCCCAATGCAAGTGATTCAAGAGGTGCGGATTCAAATGTATCCGAGTTTGTGCCGATTACATATCAATCGCTGGCGCAGGCGATTTTTTCAAGTGCTGATAGTGAGCAACGTCTGCAATGGCAGGAAGATGCGATAGGTCTGCCGATTCCCGCCGGTTCGGTCGCACCCGGTGGAACCGGTATCCTGCAAGCGCAGAGCCAGTGCCCGTTAATGGCCTATGTGGATTATCGACTCGGCGCCAAATACGGTTTCCAACAGGTTGAGGACAGTTTGCAAAATACCAATCAGGGGACCTTGATTCACGCCGTGCTTGAACTGTTCTGGCAAGAGACACAAACGCAGGTCGCCATGTTGGCGTTGACGGCGGAGCAGAAGATCGAACGTCTGAAAACCCATATCGAAACCGCTTTCAATGAACTGCAACAAGGCTTGTCCGCCGCGATTCTGGAAGTGGAACAGGCGCGTATCTTGGAGCTCTGTCTAGAATGGCTAAAACTGGAAGAGAGCCGCGAAAGTTTCAAAGTGCTGGAAACCGAACAAGAACACCGTCTGCAACTGGCTGGCATAGAATTCAAAATCATTATCGACCGCGTTGACCAGATAGGTAGCGATACGTTGATTCTCGATTACAAGACCGGGCGCGCTTCCATCGACAACCTGTTGAAAACGCCGTTGGCCGCGCCGCAGTTGGCGGTCTATCTGTTGGCCGCCGAGCAGATGCAGCAACAGGTGGTCGGTATCGGTTACGGCATGTTGCATTCGGACGATGGCGTTAAAATCAATGCCGTCGTGGAAGACGAAGAAGTTATTAATAAAGCCCGTACCATCAAGGTGTTCAGCAAACTCGCCGAAAAAGAGGATAGCGATTACTATCAGACCAGTTGGAACGATTTTCTCGACCACCTTAAACAACAGGTATTGGAATTGGCCAAGCAGGTGCAACAGGGGCGGGCCGAGATGACATTCGATAAGCCCGCCGACATCCAATATGCCGAAGGTTATCTGGCGTTACGTGTGCCGGAAGTGTTGCAACAGCGCCAAGAGTCGGCATTCGACTCGGAAACGGATGTCCAGCAGGAGGCCGAAGCATGAATCGTGATGATCAACAGCCTTGCAGGTCGATCTGTTTGCCGAACCGGCGGATGAAATGATGGAAAGTGTTAGCAGCATGGATGATGTGCCTTTCGGCTTTACAAGTAATCTGCCGCCAGCCGGTAGTCTGGAATGGCTGCAAGCCTTTTACGGTATTCAGGCGGATACTGAATTAGCCGACGGCCCGGCACGTTTTCAGGGTATTCACCCACACCATTCTTATATTGTGCAGGCTCCGGCCGGTTCCGGTAAAACTTCCTTGCTTGCCCAGCGTTTTCTGGCTCTGCTTTCTCAGGTAGAGGCACCGGAGCAGATTGTCGCCATGACCTTTACCAAAAAGGCGGCAGCGGAGATGCGAGAACGTATTATCGAGGCGTTGCAGTTTGGCCGGAAGCCGTTTCCGGAACAAGCCGTTTTGGTTGAACAAAACACTTGGAAACTGGCACAGAAAGCACTGCACAGAGATGCCGAAAAAGGCTGGAATCTGTTGGATAACCCGAACCGGTTACGCATCAAAACCATCGACGGGCTAAACAGTTACTTAGTCGGACAGATGCCGTTACTCTCCAAAGTCGGCGGTCAGCCTCAG
Organism: Thiomicrorhabdus sp.; assembly: GCA_963677355.2. Classification (GTDB taxonomy): domain Bacteria; phylum Pseudomonadota; class Gammaproteobacteria; order Thiomicrospirales; family Thiomicrospiraceae; genus Thiomicrorhabdus. Next base: position 14,571 of record CAXXXQ010000002.1, read on the forward strand.
TTGCTGCAGGACGCGTCATCGGCCTATCAGGAAGCGGTGCGTCAGGTGTTGAAAATGCCGGAGCTGGAAGAGGCGGTCGGCCGTCTGTTGCGATTGGTCAACGGCCGTTTCCAACGTGCTGAAAATCTGTTGATGAGCATGTTGGCTAAACGCGATCAGTGGATGCGTACCTTGATTCAATATCGGGGCGAGGCTGCGCGGGAAATTCTGCAAAACGCGATTGAGGAAATTGTCGGCAAAACGCTACAGCAGAATCGGCAGGCGCTCTATTATCTGAGTGATCACTTGGCGGAAGTCTGTGCTCTGGCCGATTATGCGGTAGCTAACGGTCAGGATGCCTTGCAGCCTCTGGTAGGAGCTTGGCCTTTATCCGCCAATATCGAGTCGATAGAAAAGTGGCGTTTGCTGGTGGATTGGATTTTGACCAAAGACGATAAATCGGTTCGTAAGAGTGTGACCAAAAATAACGGTTTTCCGGCGGGTAAAGGCGAGGCCAAAGAGAATAAAGAGCGTTTTCTGGAAGCCTTGGAAGCAATTCGACAAGCCGCGGCTAATGATGCCAAGGTGTTGCCGGCACTGGTCGGTTTGAAAGGCTTGCCGGACGCGCACTACAGTGATCAGCAGTGGCAGGATTTGCAATGGTTGATTCAATTGTTGACCATGAGTGTGGCGCATCTGAAGATTATTTTCCAACAGCATGCGCAGGCCGATTATATCGAAATCGCCCAAGCGGCCAGCACCGCGCTGGGAACCGAGTTAGAACCGACCGATCTGGCGCAGCAACTCGATTATCAGATTCAACACCTGTTGGTGGACGAGTTTCAGGATACCAGTAGCGAACAGTACCGACTGTTGACACAACTGATTGCCGGTTGGCAGACGGACGACGGCCGCACCCTGTTTCTGGTCGGTGACCCGATGCAGTCGATCTACCGATTCCGAGAAGCGGAAGTCGGTAACTTCCTCAAAACGTGGCAAGGGCAGATCGGCAATGTTGCTTTGCAGCAGTTGAATCTGCAAGTCAACTTCCGTTCGTCGGCTGGCGTAGTCAATTGGATTAATGAGGCCTTTGCTAAAATCCTGCCGAAAGAAAATGAAATCGAGAAGGGCGCGGTCTGTTATACCCCCTCGCAGGCGTTTTCCTCGGACAATGATTTGGCCGTGCATGCGCATTGGGCTTTGAACCGTTCCGAACAAGAAGAGGCGCAACAAGTTGTTGAGCTGATTCAACAGCGTCTGACTGCGTTTAAGCAAGCATCCGCAGCGGAACTGGGTAAACAGAAGCAGATTGCGATTTTAGGTCGTTCCCGTTCCAGTCTGACCGGAATTGCCCGTCTGTTGAAACAGCAGAATATCGGCTTCCGTGCGGTTGAGCTGGAAAGCCTGTCCGAACGGCAGGAGGTGCAGGATATCCTTGCCTTGAGCCGTGCTTTGCTGCATCTGGCTGACCGAGCCGCTTGGATCGCCTTACTGCGTTCTCCGCTGGTCGGTTTGAATTTGCCGGATTTGACTTTGCTGATCGGAGATATGCCGTATCAGAGCGCCTGGGCAGCTATCGAACGTTATCGCAGTAGTGAATCCAAAGAATGGAATTTTGAGGCTATTGCCGAATTGTCAACGCAGGGTTTACAGCGTTTGCACTCGGCCATTCCGTTACTTGAACAAGCGATTCAGCGCTTGGGCAGCTTGCCGTTTGCTCAGTTGTTGCGTGAAACCTGGATTCAGCTGGATGGGCCGCAAAGTGTGGAAAATGAACTGGCGCTGGAAAACGTCGAAGTCTTTTGCCATACGCTGGCCGAAGCCGATACGCCGATTATCAATCTGCAACAGCTCGAACAGCAGATGGAGAAACTGTTCGCCCGTCCGGACAGTTCCGCCAATAGTCAGCAGATCGAATTGATGACCATGCACAAATCCAAAGGTTTGGAGTTTGATACCGTCATTCTGCCGGGCTTGGGTCGTCAACCGCGAGCGGACGATACCGAGCTGGTTTCTTGGTTCCAGTTTATGAGTGATACCGGTCAAGAGCAGTTGGTGATTGCGCCGCTTGACCAGAAAGGGCAGTCGGTTTCATTGCTGCGCCAGTTATTGAAAGGTTTTGAAAAAGAGAAACAGAATTTCGAACTGGGCCGTCTGCTCTATGTGGCGGCCACGCGAGCCAAGGCTAAGCTGCATCTATTCGGTGAAATCAAATTTCAACCGACGGATAAACAGCTTGAAAATGGTGACTGCCCGGTGGCAGCGAAAAAGGACAGTCTGTTGGAAAGTCTGTGGCCTTACGCCCAGCAAGATTTTATCGATTTGACCAGAGCTTACGAGCCGGAAGTAAACGAAGAACAAGAAGTTGCTCAGGTTTGGCCTAAAGTCAGCCGCTTGCCGCTGGAGCGCAACGGCTTCGCGTCAATGCATTATGCACCGTTGTTTTCCGTTCAGGGGTTTGCCGGCAAAACAGAGACACTAGCTAGCGAACAGGAAAGCGGTGAAGCCATGCTTGTTTCCGAAGAGTTACTGTTCAGTCAGAAAGACGCTTTGCTGAATACTTCGGTCGGTAATCTAGTGCATGCGATCTTCGAACAGATGGTCAATGAAGGGCTGGCAAATTGGAATGCCGAGACGGTACAGCAACGTTTGCCGATTTATCGTCAGTGGCTCGGACAGCAAGGCTTGCCGGAAGAACAGATGGAAGAAGCCTTACGCCGGGTGCAGCAATCGTTGAATAATGCTATCGGCAATGAACAGTTCCGCTGGGCGATTGCCGATGCTTTTCAGGAATCGGCTACCGAATATCCGCTGACCTCGATTGATGAAGGTCAGATCGCCAACCATATTGTCGATCGAACCTTTGTCGATGAGCAGGGTGTTCGCTGGATTGTCGATTACAAAACCAGTGTTTATGATGATCGTAACGTCAGTGCGTTTATTGACAAACAACTGGAAAAATACCGGCCGCAACTGCAACGTTACGGCCAATTGTTTGAACAGCTGGAGAGCAGACCGCAGAAGTGGGTGCTCTATTTCAGCTACCTAGATGAATGGATTGAGGTGAATTAATGTCCATAGAAAAAACCCAAGAACAGATATTAAGACATCATGGCGGTGATCCGGAATACGCCAGAGAGATGATCACGCAAAGCTACGACCGTCGTCACGACAACGACTTCTGGGAGTTTTGGAATGCGCAGATCGGCACCGCCATCGACAAGGGTGATGTCCTAATAGATTTGGGGGCGGGGATTGGTCAGTTTGTCGAGGACTTGGCAATCCGTTATCCGGATAACCGCGTGATCGGCATCGATGCCGCCGACTATATGCTGACCGCGCAAGTCAGTCTGCCGGACAATGCGCGCATGTTAAAAGACGATTTAAACGATCCTAAAACGCAGATTGAATCAGATCAGGCGGCGGCAATCATGGCGAATATGCTCGTGCATGAACTGCCGCAGCCGGAGAAAATGTTTAAAGCGGTTTATCAGTGGTTGAAACCGGGTGGACGTTTCTGTGTAATTGACTTGGTTCGTCAGCCGCTACAGGATTATATCGACCACAAATTCCCTGAAAATTCGCTTTGGGAGCAAGAGATTGAACGTGCTGAAATTGAAGATGTATTCGAGCATTTCCTCGAGCATAACCGTTATCACACGGCGGATCTGATTTACATGTTGCAGGCCTGTGGCTTTAAATTGATTGACGAGACACCACAGCGAGGCGGACGCTTTATTCGTTTGGTGGTGGAGAAGTAACGACCTGTCTATATGTTATTGAGAAGCCTGTTTAGTCCTACACTTTGCCTTTAAAGTGATAGAAGGCTTCTCGTTATTTTTTGCTGTTCGGCAAAAAGTAACCAAAAAACGAACCCCGCTCCATAAATTGGCAAGTTCTAAACTCATTCACTTAAATTTGTGAACTCGCAAAACAAGTTATGTTCAAACGAAGAACTCGGCTGCAGAGCCGAGAAGCAGCACAAATTCTTAACTGTTCATTTCGCTAAGAACTTTGCACAATTTATTCCAAGGGGGAATAGGGCGTGCGCTATTGTTTTCTCATGTTATCTATTCAAAAAGTAATTAGTCAGAAAACCGTTTATATTGGTTTTTTAGTAAGTTTTGGCGGGTTGTATTCAAGAGATTATTTCTTGCAAAAGCAGGTCGTTGAACTCGGATAAGTTTTTGATTTTTAGATGGGATATTTCATATTTCTTATCGGTAAATTCTGAGGAAGGTGGCACAGCGACGGTTTTAATATTGGCCTTATTCGCCGCCATAATTCCCGACACAGAATCTTCAAATGCAATACATTTTGAAGCGTCTACCTTTAGTTTGCTTAGAGTGGAAAGGTAGACGTCAGGATGTGGCTTTCCTTGTGCCTCATGCTCTGAAGAAGAAACGGCGTGAAAATATTCAGCAATTCCTAGTTTATTCAAAACAACAGGAATAAGACGATAGGGGGCGTTAGTTGATAAGCCTATTTTGATTTTCCTCTCGTGGAAAAAATCTAAAATTTCCAGAACGCCGTTCATTGGCTCACCTTTTTCGGCGATAAGTGTGGCGACATGATCAATCACGGCATTTTCTATCTGTTCCAGACTTTTATCCGGCCACGGAGAATGACGATACCAAAACTCGGTTACTTCCCGCGTGGTCATGGTGGCGGTTTGTGCCGAGAGGGTTTCACTGACTTGAACCCCAACAGAGGAGAATACATAATTCTCTGCCTCTTTCCACATCGGTTCAGAATCGATAAGGGTTCCATCCATATCAAAAATTACGGCGTGCATAATAATCCAACTTGCTATTTTTCATTCTTAATCAAGCTCTAATCTTAACTGCAACGCCATTTAAAGTTTAAGCTTTGTTGAGAAGCCTGTTTAACCCTCTACTATGCCTTGATAGATTCTATGGGCTTCTCCTTACTTTATTGCTTGCCCAATAAAGTAAGCAAACAAGGGCACCCCGCTCCATAAATTGGCAAGTTCTAAACTCATTCACTCAAATTTGTGAACTCGCAAAACAAGTTTTGCTCAAGCAGCACAAATTCTTAACCGTTCATTTCGCTAAGAACTTTGCACAATTTATTACAAGGGGGGAATAAGGCGTTTGCCGATATGCCGTGTTTTAAGGTTGAATGGGTTTAGCTAACTCCCATGGTAAATCTCTTCGTCCATGAACAGGTTTTAGAATCCCATCGTTTCGTAATTGCTGTGCAGCCCAACGAATATCATATTGCCACGTATATAAAAAGTCACCAGACATGCGGAGTTCTTTCTCATAAGTTTCCCAAACATATTTAGAAACTTCTCTTGGCCAACCGCTTCCTCCGCGAGATTTAAGACATTCAACGATCCACTCTTTCATATCTTCTCTATTGATCATTGTTTTTGCATCCTTTGTTATAGAGGTTCTGTTTTCAATTTATACAGGGCCGAGTAATAATTTATATTCAAGACTAGATTATCGTTAGCCTTGTAATTACTATCATAATAAGACCATTGAAAAATAATTAGTAGAGATTTGCCATGATCTTAGTCACCGGTTTTTGGCCTTATAAGGAAAAGTTTAATGCTTCGGAGGAGTTGATTGAGTCGTTGATTGCCGACTTGCCTGTTGAGCTTGCAGGGCTTGAAGATGAACTGGCGTTTGAGGTGTTGAGTGTTGATATTACGTCCCGGCAGACGGAGCATGAGACTTTGGAAGCGTTGTTGTTGGAGCTGCTACAACGTTACCAGCCGGATAGTTGTATTTTTGTCGGACAGGCTTCGCTCTATAACAAAGTGACGATCGAAAAGGTCGGGGTAAACTCTTTTATGGAGGAGGTGATTGATGCCGAGCGTCCGGTCGCTTATTGGTCTAATCTACCCGATATCGATGAACTCAAAGAGCGGCTCGAAACAGCGGAAATTCCGGCGCAATACTCTTATGACGGCGGTCAGCTACTGTGTAATCATATTCTCTATTCCAGTCTGTATTTTGCCGAGACGATGAATCTGCCGCATAAGTCGGCGTTTATTCACATTCCAATCTTGCCGAAACAGGTTATCAGTACTCATCCGAAAAGCGCCAGTATGTCACTGGAGTTGACGCGTAAAGCCTTGGCGTTAATTATCAAGCATACTTACCAATCAACAGTCAAAGCCTGAATAGCAAATGGCTAACTGTTAATTTGGCGCCACAATTACATGCTGGCTCAAGGTGTGCAAATCGCGCCAGGCACGGCCGAATGCCGAGTCGGTAAACACCGGCATCATGCCGGCGCGGGCATAGAGTAAGTTGCTCGCTTCAATAGTGTTTTGCACGATCTGCACTCCGGCTTGTTGGACTTGGTCGCGTAATGCTTGTTCCGGTGTGTTGTGCTCAAGTGCCTGTTGCCAAACCTGATCGGCCAGTTTATACAGCAGGCTACGCGAATCGCTGAGCAATTGTTCGGCTGTGTGCAATCGCTTCTGCACATCGGCATCGTCCGCCAATGAGTCCGTTGTACCGGCAATCATTTTATGGCGGGCGAATTGATCAAATTCGTCATAAGCGTGCTGGGCGATGCCGACAGCGACGCTGGCAAAGGAGAGGCTGGCGAGCGTTTCCAGCGGGCATTGGTAAATCGGTTCGGATAAGTAGGGTGTCTTGCTTAGGGTGAAGGTGAACTCGTCTGCGACAAAGACATTCTCTACTGAAAAATCGTGACTGCCGGTTGCGCGCATACCGAATACCGACCAGGTATCATGGATTTGCACCTGTTCGGCCGGTATGGCAACGGCGATGATCTCCGGTTCTGATTGCTCGCCATTTTCAATCACACAGTTAGCGGTAAACCAGTTGGCGTGATAGGCACCGCTGGCATAGGCCCAGCGTCCGCTGACCCGATAGCCGCCATCGACTCTGGTGGCGATGGCGGACGGTGCGCCGGAACCGGCAATGACGCTGCGAGGGTCGGCAAATATTGATTGTGCCGCTTGGCTGTTTAGAAAGCCGGAGAATAAGCCGCCTCCGGCACCGATCATCACCAACCAGCCGGTGGCGCCATCCGCAGAAGCGACCTTTTCAAAGATTTGCAGGGCACTCGGTAAGTCAAGCGCTGCGCCATTCAGTTCTACGGGAACGAACAGCTTGAATAGGCGCAGTTCAAACAGAGCCTTCAGTAAACCATCCTCAAGGTGTCCGAGCTGTTCAGATGTTTGTGAAGACTGCTTGATCAAGGGCAGTAGCTTGTCAACGGCGTTGAGTAAGGTTGCGGGTGTTGAGTGTTTTTTCATATAGGTAAAATTGTTGGCGGCTTATCTTTTGTAAACTCTGTGTATATTTATTGTATAATTTATGTATTAATTTTTCCGATCTATCGTGCAAATTGTTAGGTCGGTAATTCAAGGGAATGCTTAACAAATTTCTGGATAAAAATAAGACCATAATTAAAGTAGGTTAATTATTTTCTGGCATCGTAAATGCTATATAACTGCTTAATTTTTACAGAAGTAGGCAAAATTTGCAGATATTTTCCTACATCCCGCCGGTCATTTTGGAGATATATCATGTTTTGTAGCCAGATCAAAGACGCTCTTGCTCAGGAAAAACAAGCCAATAAACAGAAACAAAGTATTTTGGATGCGCTGGATCGTTCCCAAGCCATCATCGAGTTTGATTTAGACGGCAATATCCTTCACGCCAATCAAAATTTCTTAGAGGCAACCGGTTATCGACTAGACGAAATTGTATCCCGTCATCACAAAATATTTGTACCCGATTCAATTGCTGAAAGCCAGGAGTACAAGGCATTTTGGCAAAAACTAAAGTCGGGCGAATTTGTATCGGGCCGTTTCAAAAGAAACAACAAGAATGGTGACGAAATCTGGTTGGAAGCTTCCTATAACCCGATATACGACGAATCCGGCACTCCGTTAAAAGTGATTAAATTTGCCACGGATATTACTGATCAGGTAACCAAAGAGTTTGATTATGAAGGACAAATCGAAGCGATTAATAAAACTATGGCCGTGATTCAGTTTGATTTGAACGGCCATATTCTGACCGCAAACGAGAATTTTCTGCAAACTACCGGTTATAACCTGAATGAGATAAAAGGCCAGCATCATAATCTGTTTGTTACACCCGAATATAAGCAGGCGGCAGAATACCAGCAGTTTTGGAGCGAGCTCGGTGCCGGACATAGCAAAGTCGGGACATTTCATCGAGTGGATAAAAACGGCAATGATATTTGGCTGGAAGCCAGTTATAACCCTATCTTGAATGATGAAGGAAAGCCTTTCAAGGTGGTTAAGTTTGCGGTGGATGTGAGTCAGAACGAGAATACGAAATTACTCAAAGAAGTGATTAACGATGCCGGTAAGGTCTTTCAAGGTTACGCCAACGGCGACTTTACGTTAAGAATGAAAGACCACTTGGCCGATAATCAGGACAGCATGTTCAGGGATGAGGTGGAAAGCCTAACTTCCGGGATAACGGATATGATTTCAAAACTGAGCAGGGTGATCTCTGATGCCTTACACTCCTCGGAGAGTGTGAATGCTTCTGCGGTTGAAGTAAAAGACGGTGCTTTAAGTCTGAGCAAGCGTGTCCAAGAACAAGCCGCCGCCTTGGAAGACACCTCGGCAACCATGGATGAGATGAACGCGAGTGTGCAAAACAACCGAGAAAGTGCCGGTCAAGCGGTAAGTGAGGCGAAAAAAGTTCAGGATCAGGCTAGCGAGGGTGAGAAGATTATGCTCCGAACCGTTGATGCCATCCATGCCATTGAAGAGTCCAGCCATCAGATCAAAGACATTGTTTCGCTGATTGACAGTATTGCTTTCCAAACCAATCTGTTGGCACTGAATGCCGCTGTTGAGGCGGCAAGAGCCGGTGAGCACGGCCGCGGTTTTGCCGTGGTAGCCGGTGAAGTTCGGGCTTTAGCCCAGAAGTCGGCAGACGCGGCCAAAGATATTAATGCCTTAATCACTAAAAGTGCCGAACGTGTCGTTCAAGGTGTGGATTTGGCGAAAGCTTCCGGTGAATCTCTAGAAAGTATAAATGCGGCAATTAAAGGCATTGTGGATACCATTGACCATATCGCGACTGCTTCGGAAGAGCAGGCGACCGGTATCAGTCAAGTGCATCAATCCATCAACCGGATCGATACCGCAACTCAACAAAATGCGGCGCTAGTTGAAGAAACATCGGCTTCTTCCGAAGCGATGCAGGATGAAGCCGAGAAACTTTCCGGTAATATGCGTTTTTTCAAAATTTAATCCGACCGATAACAAGTACGGGCTAAATCAATAGTATTTTCAATCGGTTGTAACACCGTGCCCCGTACTTCCAACAATGCGCCTTCCTCTGCTGTCGGTAGTGCAAAAATGTGCAAACAGTGAGATTTGCATGAGTTAGTTATTTACGTATCGATTTTCTGATTTAAAAAGCTTAAGCTGTCCACTAATTCATATGATCTATTTTCGAATCTGATTTGCTGTTCAATGAACATAGGAGTTCGATATGTCGGCGACGAATGCTTCACACAATTCTTCTTATATTCTTTTCTTTGATGAAATCCGTATTGATGATGTTCCTATCGTAGGGGGTAAGAACGCCTCTTTGGGAGAGATGTATCAGCAACTGGTGCCCGAAGGCGTGCCGGTACCGAACGGTTTTGCGATTACTGCCGAAGCCTATCGAGACTTGTTAACGGCTAACGATCTATGGCCGAAAATGCATGAGTTGCTGGACGGTTTGGATGAGAGTAATCCGACCGACTTACAGATGCGCGGGGCGCAGCTTCGCGATCTGGTCTACAGTGCTAAACTGCCGGATGAAATCTACCGTCAACTTTGTGATGCGTATGACAAGCTGACCGGCCCTTATAACGGCAATATGTCGTTAGCGGTACGCAGCTCGGCGACGGCCGAAGATTTGCCGACCGCCAGTTTTGCCGGTCAACAGGATACCTATCTTAACGTCTCCGGTTTGAATGCCTACATTGATGCTTGTCGCCACTGTTTTGCCAGCCTGTTTACCGACCGGGCGATTCATTACCGTATTGACCAAGGGTTTGATCATTTTGAAGTGGCGCTTTCCATCGGCGTGCAGTTGATGGTGCGTTCCGATTTGGCCTCTTCCGGGGTAATGTTCACTATCGATACCGAAACCGGCTTTGAAGACGTTATCCTGATTACCGGCGCTTACGGTTTGGGCGAAAACGTGGTACAGGGAGCCGTGGATCCGGACGAATTTTACGTACATAAAAAGACTTTTGCCAAAGGCCATCGCAGCGTTTTCAAACGCCATTTGGGCAGCAAGAAAATAAAGATGGTCTATTCCAGCGACGTTAACCGCCGTGAATCGGTACGCAACATTCCAACTGCCGTCAGTGATCGAAAAAAGTTCTGTATTACCGATAAAGAGGCGATCAAACTGGCCGAATACGCCATCAAGATTGAAAACCATTACAGCGAGCACGCCAAAAAACACCGCCCGATGGATATCGAATGGGCCAAAGACGGAGTGACCGGCGAGCTGTTTATCGTACAGGCCAGGCCGGAAACGGTCGCCTCGCAGCAAGAGTCGATGGTCTTGAAACAGTATCAGGTTTCCGACAAACAGGTTTCGCCATTGACTACTTTGGCTTGCGGACGTTCGGTCGGAGCCAAGGTAGCTTACGGTAAAGCGCGCATTATTGAGTCGGTTGATTATCTGAGCGAATTCCAACCCGGAGAAGTGCTGGTAGCGGATATGACTACACCGGATTGGGAGCCGGTTATGAAAATCGCCTCGGCTTTGGTGACTAATCGAGGTGGGCGTACCTGTCATGCGGCGATTATCGCGCGTGAATTGGGGATTCCGGCGGTAGTCGGTTGCGGTCATGCCACCGAAGTGATTAAAACCGGGAAAATGGTGACGGTATCCTGCGCAGAAGGGGATGAAGGACGAGTCTATGAAGGTCAGGTACAGTTCGATGTGATAGAGACTGATCTGTCCCATCTGGAAACGCCGAAAACCCATCTTATGATGAATCTGGCTAACCCTGACAGTGCTTTCCGTGTGAATAAGTTGCCGAATGAAGGTGTCGGTCTGGCACGTATGGAATTTATTATTAACAACAAGATCAAAGTTCATCCGCAAGCACTGTTGAATCCAGCTAAAGTTAAGTCGGCGCAAGAGCGGGAGGCCATTGAACATCTGATTCTCGGCTTTGAGAGCGGAGAAGATTTCTTTATTAAAAAGCTCTCCGAAGGGATCGGTATGCTGGCGGCCGGTTTCTATCCGAAGCCGGTGGTGGTGCGACTATCGGATTTTAAAACCAATGAGTATGCCAACCTGATTGGAGGGGAACAATTCGAATTGCATGAAGAGAACCCGATGATTGGTTTTCGTGGTGCGGCCCGTTATACCGATACCGAATACGCCGCCAGTTTTGCATTAGAGTGTAAGGCGTTGAAGCAGGTTCGAGAGGTAATGGGCTTTGATAACGTTATTATTATGGTGCCGTTCTGCCGCAGGGTAGAAGAGGCTCGAGCGGTGGTGGACACCTTAGCTGCTAATGGTTTGGTGCGCGGTGTAAACGGTTTGCAGCTCTATATGATGTGTGAAATTCCGAATAATGTGCTACTGATGGACGAGTTTTCCAAGTATTTCGACGGCTTCTCGATCGGAACCAATGATTTGGCGCAGTTGGTACTTGGTGTGGATCGAGATTCCGCTAAAGTGGCCTATAACTATGACGAGCGTGATCCGGGTGTGAAGAAGATGGTGCAGATGGCGATTGAGGGCGCAAAACGCAACGGCAAGTACATCGGCCTGTGCGGTCAGGCGCCGTCCGATTATCCGGACTTTGCCGAGTTCTTGGTTTCCTTGGGCATCGATTCGATGAGTCTGAATCCTGACTCTATTCTTGCGACTATGCAGACGGTCTTGAAAGCGGAAGCCAAACTGTAACTCTGCTCATAAGAAGAGCTTAGAAGCTTTGAAAAGCGTCCTCGATCCATTCGGGGGCGGATTGATCGGCGGTGAAGGTGAGAACATCAAACTGCATTGCCAAATCCTGATACTGCGGGTGCTTAATTAAGTATTGCTGGGCACAACCGATAATGTGTTGCTGTTTCTTGCTATTGACCATCTCCGCCGGATGACCGTAATCGGTGGACTTTCTGAATTTGACTTCAAAAAAGATCAAGGTTGATTCGCGCAAAGCGATCAGGTCGATTTCACCGCCCTTGCAGCGATAATTTTCGGAAAGAATTTTCAGGCCTTGTTTCTGTAACCACTTTTTAGCCTGCTGCTCTTTCTGTTTGCCAATCGGCAGCAGGTCAAATAAACGGCTCATAGCTATGTTGAGCGGATATTAACGATCGTTTTCGTCATCCACTTCCGGTTCGGCAGGCGGTGTAATGTCCGCTGCCGCTTCCAGTAAGCCCTGACGATTGAATGTGACCCAGATCTGCTTTTGTCTGATTTGCGACCCTTGCATGCTGAGAATACCGGTTTTACCGTTCATCAGGCAGGCGCCATTTTGCAGTTCGTCAAAATGGGTGGTGACCACAAAACTATCCCAGCCGAATGCTTCGAATCGGTTGATCAGGTCGGCCGGATCCAGTACAGCAGGGTAACTTAGAAATCTCACGTCACGTAAATCGCGATTGGCTTGCTGTTGCTGGAAATTTCTTGGTGTCAGCTTGCTATCACTGTACAGCGGAATATCTAGCTCGAAGAAGTCAAACTGCGGTCTGAATACGGCTAGACGACGTTGGTCGTCGAAAATCACGATGGCATCCAGATCTTCACGGGTTCTCGGAAAAAATTCGAGCTTTTCGCCAATGGCCCAGCGCACATTGTTCTGACGTTCTTTGCTGGTATTTTCGTGAATCATTTTGCCTAAAGCTTCACGCAGTTTAGGGCGCTCGTCCGGATAGACGCTGATTTCGGCGATATGGCCGTCGGTCGTCTGCCACAGAGTCTGTAGTTCTTTGGCTTCGGCGATGTTTTTTGCTTCATCGTTGGTCATGATACCGATGCGTTTAAAACCGAGCTCTGTAAAACGGTTTCTCATCTGCATGGCGGGATCGGAGGCTTTAAAGTTGAATTGCGGAATGGTGGCGTTATCCAAACTGTTTAGCGCCAGCATAGAATCGTCGTGGAAGCTGGCCAACAGTTGTACCGCTTCTTTTCTCAACGGGCCGATAATGCGATCCGCACCTTCCTGCTTTGCTTGAGTATAGACGTTTTCCAGTTCATTGATGTCAGTGGTATCGTAAAAACGGATTTCAGTTTTTTGATCGGAAGCGAGAAACGCTTTAACAATTCCGCTACGAATTTGCTGGCTGATCACTTTATATTTGCCTTGCATCGGCAGGAGTACCGCAATTCGGTTGACGCTTGCCTTTTCAGGTTGTTCAGCTAGCAATTTAGGCAGCAGGTTTTGGTGGAAAATCGCCGTGCCGTCAAATGATTGCAGGTTCATCAAAGCGGTTTTGTTGTTGATATCCTTACCGTGAAAAAATTCGTATAGTTCCAACCATGCTTGAACGTCGGCATCAGGATAACGGGCAATTTTCTCTCTCTCATAGATGGAGAGGGTGTTGATAATAGACCATGCCTGATCTTCGATTTTAGCCTGTTCGGCGGGTTGCGCGAGCTGCCATGCCGAATTGCTGTACATGAAATAAGCGGCCCATTGACCTTGCGAGGCGGCTTGGCTTCGCAGACGTTGGTAGTCTGCCAGAGAGAGCTGTTTGGCAGGTTGAGTGATTTCGGTTGGTTTGGAGCCGACTTCGCCGATGGCAGAATCTGATGTTCGGCTCTGCTTGGGTGGAACAGAAGTACAAGCTGAGATAGCTAAAATCAGTACGGAACCAATTGCGAGCTTGATGGATTTAGTTGAGTAAATAGGCATGACTGTCATTATTTTCATTTAAACTATGGTTTCTGTCCCGCCGAATCTGTTCGGTCAGGGTTAAGGTTCAAATTATATAGTAAAGCGCAGACCAATTCTGGATTCTTGCTTGAGTCTTGTTGAGTAGATATTCGTAGTAATCACGCGTTAATTAAATAAAGGGATTCGATGACTTTTCGAACACAGATGCAAACGGCCGATGCGGTCGGACGGCTTTATGTAGTTGCCACACCGATCGGTAATTTGGGCGATATGACCCATAGAGCGGTCGAGACCTTAAAAAACGTTGATTGGATTGCTGCCGAAGATACCCGGCATACCAAGCAATTGCTGACGGCGTTGGGTATGCAGCAGAATTTGATTAGCCTGCACGAACACAATGAGCAGCAGCGTGCCGAACAGTTGTTGGAGAAATTGCGCAACGGCGAGCAGGGGGCTTTGGTTTCCGATGCCGGTACCCCCTTGATCAACGATCCGGGCTATCATTTGGTTAAGTTGTTGCGAGATAACGATATTGCGGTGATTCCAATTCCGGGCGTTAGCGCGGTGATTACGGCGTTAAGTTGTGCCGGTTTGCCGACGGATCGTTTCACCTATGAAGGATTTTTACCGGCTAAAAGCAGTAAGCGTTTGCAGAATTTACAGGGATTGGCCGAGGAATCCCGAACTATGGTGTTCTATGAATCGCCACACCGTTTGACCGGCTGTTTGCAGTCGATGCTGGAGGTTTTCGGTGAAGAACGGGAGGTCGTTATCGGACGGGAATTGACCAAGAAGTTTGAGCAATTCGTCTCCGGTAGCTTGCAGGAAGTGTCGGATTATTTCGCCGAGAATTCGGAGCGGGTGCGCGGCGAGTTTGTTGTTATGGTTGCGGGTTTTGCTGAACAGAGCGAACAGGAGTCGGGTTCAGTGGTTGACGTGGACAATATGATTCAGGTGATGCTGGAGCAGAGTTTGCCGGTTAAACAGATTGCGGAAATCATTGCCCAAATCACCGGAGAGAAGAAAAAACCGATTTATCAGCGCGCATTAGAGCTGAAAGAGTGTTAGCTTAGAAAAGGGTTAGCGCTAGTCGTGACGGTGGATGGACGACTTAGTTGTATCCTGACGATGGAAGTCTTTGCCGATTGCCTGATAAACCACTTTAAGAATACCGGTCGGGGTAAAAGGCTTTTTTACCCAAGCTTTGACGCCGAGCTTTTTAGCGTCGGTTTTGCAGGTTTGTCCGTCTTCCGCACTGAGCATAATGCATGGCGTTTCCCGGTTCATACCTTGTGTTTTAATCTTTGCGACCAATTCCAGACCATTGTGCCCATCGTCAAGCATATAGTCGACGATCATTAAGTCATAATTTTTGTTTTGAGCCATATTCATGGCTTCATCTAAGGTGGCAACGCTGTCGGCTTCAATACCGTCACTTTCCAGTGTCAGTTTGAGTAAGGAGCGGATGACGTTGGCGTCATCGAGAATCAAAACTTTTATCATGTAATCACGAATCTTGTGTGTTCTGAGCAGTATAGGTTGGAAGAGCGCAAAAAGAAACTATTCTTGCACTTGTTTAAACGTACGTTTGTTTGGCGGTAGTTAATCCAGTTTGCCCGAAGCTTTCAAGGCTTTAATAACATAGATGTCATAGCGCGTGTTCGGGCTGCTGATTTGGGTGCTGGGCTGGATGTCATTTAACAAGCTTTGCACCGGTTCGGCGCCTTTCGGACGTTTGACCACTACGCGGAATTGAGCCGTTTTCAGGGCGGCGTCCAGCAGGTTTGAACTGTCGATGTCCGGGCCGACCAAATTCTGCAAAGCTTGCATCTCTTTTTTGGCCGCCGCCTTTTTTTTCTTATCCGGGTACATCGGGTCCATGTAGATGACATCGACTTGCGGTTTTTCGGCGAGCAGGTATTCGGCACTGTCGGCATTCACCAGCGATAGGTTCCGGATGCTGTCGAGTTCCTCTTCCTTCAGCTCCGGCAGTGCCAGTTCGGCACGTTGCAGTGCGTCGTTTAATAAGCTGGCAATGATCGGTGAACGTTCAATCATGGTGACTTTGAAGCCAAGTGACGCTAAGACAAAACTGTCGCCGCCCATTCCGGCAGTCGCGTCAATTACGGTTGGCAAGCCGTTTTCAAAGGTGCCCATCGCTCGAACCAGAGGTTGTCCTTTGCCGCCGCCAAACTGCCTGCGGTGCGCTTTTTTACCGCTCAAAAAGTCGATCGAGACCGGCCCGTTTTTCTGGGTACACAGCGACAAACGTGTGGAAAGCGTTTTTTTATCGGTGATCCATTCCAGCCATTGTTCGTTCTGCTCGGGCAAAGTTGTACCTGCTTCAATCCCGAGTTGTTCGGCTAGTTGGACGGATTCCGCTTTAAGTTGCGGATCTAGAAAAAAAACGTTTGAGATCATGACCGGTCGATTCTACTTAGTGGGCGGCTAGCCCTTTTAGGCTGATAATAATGGTGAAGCCGAGCGCGGCGTTAATGAAACCATACAGTGACAGACTTAAATATAGCCACCAGAACTGTTGTCGGGTTTGTCGGTAATAGAAGTAGGGAATCAGCAGGATTAAAACGTTTAAGGCGGCGGCCAAAATGGTGCTGGTGCGGTCTTGAATATTAAATGCATCCCATAGCAAAGTACTGGGAACCGCGCCCACAAAAAAGCTGTATTGCCAAAGCGAAATCGTGCCGATTGGCAGCAGAGCCGCAAAGCCGATTGCCCAAATAAAACCGAAAAACACACTTTTGCTTAGTGGATGTTGATAAAAAGGTTTTTTGTCGGAAGTTCGGGTGGTTTCAGTCATTGCAGATTATTGAGTTGTGAATTTAAATTCCATCAATTGTGGATAACCGGTTGGTTTTAATTTATTTACACGGCAGGATATCTTAAACTAAAAGGATATGCCAAGGTGTTTGTTTTGCTTTGGCCGTTTAATCGATCAAATCGATTTAATCGTGAAGTAATTTAAGAGTGCAAAATCGTGGTGAATAGTGCCGATAGAAAAGTGAGTCAATGGTTGACGGTGGTTTTAAGCTGTATGGTCGGTTTTGCCAGCATTTCTTCCAGTGCCGGCATGGCGGGTGAACTGACCACTTCTTTGCACAATGCCGAAATAGAACAAGGCCCGAATTGGCAGTTCTTTTCCAAGTTGGATAAGGCTGGTTTTGCCTTGTTGGATTCCGGGCAAAGCTTGGTTCAGGCTAAAAATCAGCAGCAGTTCTATGTACCGGCTTCCACCACTAAATTGATCACCGCTTTGTTGGCGATTGAACATTGGGGGTTGGAGCACCGCTTTCATACCGATTTCTATATTCGCCACAATGCAGCCGGTCAACCGGTATTGCTGGTGAAAGGTTACGGCGATCCGTTTCTGGTCTCCGAAGAGTTGATTGAAGTCGCCAAACAGCTCAAAACCAAGCTGGTCGAACTGGGTGTGGATAAGTTGGCCGGAATCGAGTTGGATGCCAGCTACTACCATCCTAGATTGATCATGCCAGGCACTAGCAATAGTTTGAATCCTTATGATGCTATTCCGTCTGCCATTGCCGCCAATTTCAATACCATTAATGCATTGAAACAGCAAAATGCAGTGGCTTCATCAGAAGCGCAAACCCCGATGGTTCCGGTCGGAGAGCAGATTGTTCGCGCTTCTTCGCTCTATCAAAGCAAAGCGTCGGGTAAAAAGTTTCGTATTAATCTAGGCGATGACGTCAAACAGACGCAACGCTATTTTGCCGAGCTGCTGTCCGCATTTCTGAAAGAGCAGGGAATGCCTGTGGATAACTCGGTTGAATGGCATCCGCTGGAGACGACAGATCAGTTGGTTTACCGCCACTTCAATAGTCGAACTTTGGCGGATGTGATTAAGCCGATGATGAAATACTCTACCAACTTCATTGCCAATCAGCTGGCGCTGAATTTAAGTGCCGAATTGCTCGGTGGTCAAGCAGACAAAGATAAGGTTCAGCAAGCCTATACCCAATTGCTCAAAGAACGTTTTGGCTGGCAGGAGTTCTATCTGGAAGACGGGGCCGGATTGTCGCGGCGCAATCGGTTAGCGCCAAATCAGCTGATCGATGTTTTACAGGCCTTTAAACCGTGGATAGCATTGTTGCCGGAAATCGAAAGGCATGTCTATGCAAAATCCGGCACCTTGATCGGGGTTAGCACCTTGGCCGGTTATATCGATCGGAATGGTGATCTGTTGCCGTTTGCGATGATGATCAATCAAAAAGTGCCGTACCGCTTCCGTAACAAGCTAGCTAAAGAGCTGGCGCAGAATTATCAGCCCGTAACCACCAGCCCGTAACCACTAGTCCATAACCACTAGTCCATAACCACTAGTCCATAACCACTAGTCCATAACCACTAGTCCATAACCACTAGTCCATAACCACTAGTCCATAACCACTAGTCCATAACCACACGTTAATTGTGCTTGTTATTATTCGCCTTTTTGTATGGCTTGCTGTATGATTCGCTGTCTAAAAAGTGGGTCGGACAATCGCGGAAGATTTTTCTTCGGAGGAAAGTCCGGGCACCATAGAGCAGGATGCCAGCTAACTGCTGGGCGGTGTGAGCCGACGGACAGTGCAGCAGAAAATATACCGCCGATGGCTCTTCGGAGATCAGGTAAGGTTGAAATGGTGCGGTAAGAGCGCACCGCGCAACTGGTAACAGGTGTGGCAGTGAAAACCCCATCCGGTGCAAGACCAAATAGGAAAACACTATGTCAGTTCGCTGGCATAACCTGCTGCTCGCAGGAGTTTTCGGGTAGGTTGCTTGAGGCTGGCAGTGATGTCCGTCCAGATGAATGATTGTCACTCGCAAGAGTACAGAACCCGGCTTATAGACCCGCTTTTTTCTTTTCTCCCATCATTGCTTATCTACACCTCAATATTTCCTAATTAGATAATCTTTTTCTATCGTGTATGAAAGTTTTAAAAGCGCATTAGAATTAATATAAGATAATTTACGTAAATAGATATTGGTTCATTGCAAGTTTTTATTTATAAAATCCGATATCCAAGCAAAATAGCCATCAAGATTGATGTTGGGTGTCAAGAATATATCATATATTGCTAAAGGTATTTTCAAATGAAAAAAACTATCATGGCTTCACTACTAATTATGTTTATTTCAAGCCTTGCCTATGCCCACTCTGGACGCACTAATTCAGAAGGATGTCACAATGATACAAAGAACGGTACTTATCACTGTCATTAACGTCACTCGTAGGTTTCGTCTTTGTTCTATGTTTTGCCTAGACAAGCGACAACTTTCTTATGAAGCGAAAACTAGCAGCACTAGCAATATTCAAATCGACCGCATTAGCACTTGGTAAGCGTTAGTCTGTGATAGTGAGAGCAAATGAGCGAAGAAACTAAGTTCAAAACAATCTATTCAACTACTCTGATGGGCGATGGGGAATTCTCAGTGTCACTCCCTACACCTGAGCACCTGAAACCCTTGGTCCTTTCGCAGAATAATAATGAAAAAGCAATGGAGTATTATCTTCTTGCACGGTATTCATTCTTTCACAAGATGCATTCAGCATATATGGTGAATGCATTTTGGGCTGTTGAGCATTTAATTCTGGCTCTGCTATGCCTGAAATATAGTGATAAAGATAGCTTGTATAAGCTTGGAGGGTTTCACTCGTTAACGAGATACTGGCGAGAAGCTAAGGAGATTGTCGGCGAAGAAAAGGCATTAATAATGAGTGCTTTTGATGATTACATCGGCAAGGTTCAAGGGTATTTTCAAGAGAGGTATCCAACAGTAGAAGAAAATGGGAAGCTGCAATATACAAGTAAGAAAGCACGCGTTGTAATGGGTGAAAACCCAGCTTCTAAGGCGATTAGATTTGGTAAAGTTTATAAGTTAGAGCTAGATGAACTTGATCACTTTGTGAATTTTATGATTCACGATATTACATCGTTTGGTAATGACGCATCACTTTATTACATGGATTTACTGGATAGTCATGACAATATTGAGCTCTATTTAGATAAAAACAAGTTCTCGATTATATACACAAACAAGGTCTATCATGGTGAGCAAGGATAACACGACACTTCTGACTGTCTTCATACATGACTGTCGCTAATAGATTGCATAGTCATGACTTTCTTACTCTCATTATATCGATGTAATCAACCCTTTATTTAATCTTCCCCGCTCTAACCGAAATCGGCCAGGTGATCTTTTTGCTGGTCTCTCTATTTCCCCAAGCCTGTTCAAGTTTCTCGAAGAATAATTCAAACTGTTCCAGCTCATTGAGTTTTTGCGCGGTTTTGTAGGCGCTCCAGGTTTTGATGTAGCCGATAAAGGCATCAAAGGGCATTTCTCTATGGATAAACAAGTCCGGGAATTCAAGCTCTGTAAATGGGAACAGGATATTCAAGTAGCCTTCTTCTACATGTTTGCGCTTTGCCGGCCAGTATTGATGAATCAACTGCCAATAGCCTTGTTGAAATACCGAGTTGGCGGCACTTTCGATATAGGGTACGCCGTAACTGACCAAGGCGATCACGCCATCCGGCGCGGTAACTCTTTGTACCTCTTTATAGAAGCGGGGTAGATCAAACCAGTGTGCAGCCTGAGCGACGACAATC
Source organism: Thiomicrorhabdus sp. (assembly GCA_963677355.2). Classification (GTDB taxonomy): domain Bacteria; phylum Pseudomonadota; class Gammaproteobacteria; order Thiomicrospirales; family Thiomicrospiraceae; genus Thiomicrorhabdus. The sequence goes on from CAXXXQ010000002.1 coordinate 35,048, forward strand.
AGATCGACGCTTTCATCTGCTTGACTGATCTGTTCGGCGCCTTCCTGACAATAACTTATATTCGGTTTTTGGATGGCGTGTTTCAGCTGATCTGCATTGATATCGGTGCCGACCACTTCGGCAAATTGTCGGCTCAAAATTTCGGTCAGTTGGCCGGTTCCGCAGCCTACATCGAGCGCTTTCTGCCGGTTTTTACAAAGCGAGGCTAGGGCCTGACCCAACTCGTCCGGATAGGTTGGACGATAGGTTGCATAGTCGAGTCCGATGTCGGAAAACAGTTCGCTCTTATGATTCATCGCTTCTCTCTCGTTTCTGTTGCTTGCTGTTTAGCGTGTCTTATTTCTGCCACCCGGTGAATATTAACGGAACGGTTTTCAGCTTGTCAGATTTCCTTTGAGTGGATGCTAAATTTCATCATCCACAAATCCCCACTTTTTTCTCGTTTCTTAAAAAAATCCCACTTTATGACAAAAAAAACAAAAAAAATGAAAAAAATTCCCACTTTGCTTTCAAAGTGGAAAAAACGTTCGGTTTCGCTGTATATATTGTGTTTTTGTTTTTTTATATACATATATGTTGTGGGTGTGGAAACCAGTGATGATTTATGAAAGTTTCATTAAATAATACAATTTCTTGTTGTCTGTAGTTAAAACGTTAGTTTTCGTATCTCATGTAACATGTTGAAATATAAGTAAATGTAAAATTACGTAAAAATTGAGGTTGAAGCCAAAAAAGACGCTAAGTTGTTGTCAGTTAATAGAAATTCATAAAACACCCTGTTGACAGTGGGTAGAAAACTACTTATAGTGGCATCAAGTGGGGCAAAGTGGTGAAAAGTGGTAATAAATGCTTTTTTTCAGAGGAATCAATTCGGTCAATATCGATGCTAAGGGAAGAATGGCTATCCCTAAGAAGTATCGTGACTCTATTGCTGAAGCAAGCGATAACCAACTTGTTGCTACGATCGATTTACATAGTCCATGCCTTCTTATCTATACATTGGATGAGTGGGAAATCATCGAACGTAAGTTAATGTCTTTGCCCAATGTGGATCCGCAGGCACGATTGTACCAGCGTTTGCTATTAGGTCACGCAACTGAGATGGAAATTGATTCTCAGGGGCGTATTTTGCTGCCGAGTTTGTTGCGAGAGCACGCTAATATCGGCAAACCGGCGATTCTGCTGGGGCAAGGGAATAAGTTTGAATTGTGGTCGCAAGAGTCTTGGGATGAGAATCGTCCGGATATGCTGCAAACAGCCATGACCAACGAAGTCTCCGAAGCGGTTGCGAGCTTGAGCCTGTAATGAGCGATTCACAACAGATACATTTTTCAGTTCTTTTAAAAGAGTCGATCGACGGACTCAATATAAAACCGGACGGGATTTATATTGACGGTACTTTCGGACGCGGCGGGCATTCCAGAGAAATTTTGAATGCGTTGGGTGAGAAAGGTCGATTGCTGGCAGTTGATCAGGACCCGGAAGCGATCGCTTATGCCGAAGCCAATATTCAGGATGGGCGTTTCGAGATTCAATACGGCAGTTTTGAGAATATTAAAGACTACTGTGAGGCGCGAGGCCTGATCGGCAAGGTTGATGGCGTGCTACTCGATTTAGGGGTTTCTTCGCCACAATTGGATGATTCGGAGCGCGGTTTCAGTTTTATGCGTGAAGGTCCTTTGGATATGCGCATGAATCCACAGCAAGGCTTGAGTGCCAAAGAGTGGTTGAAGCAAGTAGATGAAAAGACGCTGAAACTGGTTTTACAGAATTATGGAGAGGAGCGTTTCTCGGGACGCTTGGCTCGCGAAATCAAAGAAGCCTCAGACAGGGATGAGTTACATACCACTCTGGATTTGGCCGAGCTGGTGAAAAGGGTTTCACCGAAAACAGAAAAGAATAAACATCCTGCTACCCGTACCTTTCAGGCGATCCGTATCGCCGTGAACCGCGAGTTGGATGTGTTGAAAAACGTACTGGAAGCGGCCATGGAGGTTTTGGCTCCGGGCGGAAGGTTGTCGGTCATCAGCTTTCACTCACTAGAAGACAGAATCGTGAAAGTCTTTATCCGAGACCAGTCAAAAATAAAAGACCTGTTTCCTGATTCACCGGTGCAGATTGAAGTGATTGAACCGGTGTTGAAGAAAGTTGGAAAGCCTATCTTTCCAAGTAAAGAAGAGTGTCAGCAAAACGCAAGATCGCGTAGCGCCGTATTGCGAATAGCTGAAAAACTCTAAAAGCGAGCTTTGAAACGACGACGTTTTGAAACTCAACAATGCTATTTATTTTTATACATTTATCTTGTTTATCATGCTGATTAAGGGGATCGCGTCATGAATTTTGTAGGAAAAGAAGTCACACCAGTCCGGACACCTGGTATGCCTGTGATCAAAGTTATTGGTCTCGGCGGAGGCGGCGGTAACGCCGTTGACTATATGGTACGTTCTAACGTACAGGGCGTTGAGTTTATGTGTGCTAACACAGATGCTCAAGCGCTGGAAAACGCTTCAGTTAAAACTTGTATTCAACTGGGTTCAAACGGTCTAGGTGCCGGTGCGGATCCTGAGCGTGGTAAACAAGCAGCCAAAGACGATATCGAATCGGTGAAGGCCGAACTTCGTGATGCGGATATGGTATTCATTACTGCCGGTATGGGCGGTGGAACAGGAACCGGTTCAGCGCCTGTTGTGGCACAAGCGGCTCGCGAGATGGGGATTTTGACAGTTGGTGTTGTCAGTAAGCCATTTAATTTTGAGCGTCGCAATCATGTTGCCGATGCTGGTATTGAAGAGTTGTCTCAACATGTTGACTCTTTGATTACGGTTCCGAATGACAAATTATTAAAAGTGCTTGGCCGTGACTTTGTTTTGGCTAAGGCATTTGATTATGCCAACGAGGTGCTGCACGGTGCGGTACAAGGTATCTCTGAGCTGGTGACTCGTCCGGGTATGATCAACGTGGATTTTGAAGATTTACGTACTGTCATGGGGGAGCGCGGCATGGCGATGATGGGTGTCGGTCACGCAACCGGTGATGATCGCGCAATCAAAGCGGCAGAAAAAGCGATTGCCAATCCGCTATTGGAAGATATTTCAGTTTCCGGTGCACGCGGCCTGTTGGTTAACATTACTAGCGGATTGGATTTCACTTTGGGTGAATTCAATGAGGTGGGTGATGTTATCGATCAGGTTGCAGCGGCGGATGCTCGCGTGATCATCGGTACTTCGGTCGATGAAAGCATGGCAGACGAAATCCGTGTTACGGTGGTAGCTACCGGTTTGGATGCGGCTTCACGTGCTGAAGTGGTTAAACCTAATCTACAGGCTATTAAAGCGAATAACCAGCAAGCACAGCAAGAAGCAGCTAAAGAAGAAGTGCAGACTCAACAAGCGGCAGGTGCTCAGCCGGCAGCCAAAGTTGAGAGCAAACCTGAACAGCCTGATCTATTGAATGTCGAGCCGGAAGTGGTCCGCCCTAAAATGGTGGTGAATGGTCCGGCTGCGGGTGGAGTCGAGAGCTCCAACTACCTAGACATTCCGGCATTCCTTCGTCGTCAAGCTGACTAGACTGTCGAAGGGGGCTTGTCCGGTTCCCTGAGAGAGTTTAAGTTCAGATCAATGCTTGTCGGATAGGACGATATGCAAAGTCGATTCCCAGAACCTGCCAGCTTAAAGCAATTTAAGCTGGGTGGGTTTTTCCTTTTCTTATTAGCCGTGCTTACTTTGGTAAGTTTGCTGGCTATCGTTCACGTACAACACGATATTCGTTATTACGAGTCACGTTACTACCAGTCTATGCAACAAACCCTAGTTGCAAAAGAGGAGTGGGGGCGACTGATGCTGGAGAAAAAACACCTGACTTCGCCAGTGATGGTCGAGAAGGTTGCCCGCCAGCAACTGAATATGACGTTGGATAAAACCAATTTTGAGTATGTCTATCTGGAACCGGAAACGGTTGCGGGTGAACAGCCTGCTCAAGAGGTAACGAATGAAAATTAGACGCGATTGGGTTGTTTTTACCTTAATTGCTTTGGGATTCATTGGTTTAGCGGTACGAGCACTCCATGTTCAGATATTGAGTACCGATTTCTTACAGAAAGAAGCGGATAAACGTCAAGTTAGAACTATCTCTATTCCTGCGCCTCGCGGGGAGATTTACGATCGCAACGGCAGTTTGTTAGCGTTAAGTACGCCGATGGCCTCAGTTTGGGTTGATCCGAAAGTGGTCATTAAACATGAGAAAAATTATCACCAATTTTTGAAGCTGTTGGGATTGTCCGATAATCAATTGAACGAAACCGCCAAGCTGAATCGGCATAAACGCTTGAGCTTTATTCGCCAGTTGAATGATTCCTCACTGGCCGATAAGATTGCCGAGCTGGATTTGCCCGGTATTTACATCAAACGAATTGAACTCAGTTATCTGAATAACGGTAAAGAGATCAAGGTGGATAAGTTGCTGCCGTCGGTTTGGGTGGATCTTGAACTGATTAATCGCTATCGATACACGCCGGATCGTTTGGCGGAAATATTGGGCAAGCCGCGTTCCGTTCTTGCCAAGAAAATCTATAGTACGCCAAGCCGGCGTTTTTTGTATTTAAAGCGTGGTCTTGTACCTCAGGTAGCTAAAGAGATTGAGGATCTGAGACTGACCGGCGTTTATACTCAGGGTGAGTATCGACGGTATTTTCCGGCTGGTGAAAGTATTGCCAACCTGATCGGTTTTACCAATATCGACGATCAAGGGATTGAAGGTGTTGAGTTGGCTTATAACGATTGGCTCAAAGGGGGTCCGGGTAAAAAACAGGTGGTGAAAGATCGTGCCGGTCATGTAATCGATTTTGTGAAAGATATCAAAGCGGCCAAGCCCGGTAATTCGATGACCTTGAGTATCGATCAGAATCTACAGTACTTCACCTACCGGGCTTTAAAAAAGGTGATGATCGAGCATCAGGCCAAGTCGGCCAGCTCGGTTGTCTTGGATGCTAAAACCGGTGAGATTCTGGCGATGGTTAGCCTACCGAGTTTTAACCCGAATGTACCTGCACAACGTAAGGGACGCGGCCTTAAAAATCGTGTGATTACCGATTTGATTGAACCGGGCTCTACTATGAAACCGTTTATTGTCGCCAAGGCGCTGGACGAGGGAATTGTCGATTTGAATACCGAGATTGATACCAGTCCCGGATCCATCCGCATTCAGGGTAATCGAATTACCGATACACACAATAACGGCAAAATTACCCCGCTGAAGATTATTCAGAAATCGAGTAACGTTGGGGTGGCAAAAATCGCTTTACAATTTACGCCAGAAAAACAACGCGATTTCTGGGCGGATTTGGGTATCGGTCAGGAAAGCGGCTTGTTTCTGCCGGGCGAATCATTCGGTTATCTGAAACCCTATCAGGAGTGGCAGTCAATTGATCAGGCCTCGGCTTCTTTCGGTTACGGCTTTAATACCAACCTGTTAGGTTTGGCGCACGCTTATCTGTTGTTTGCCAATCACGGTAATATGCTGCCATTGAGTCTGATTAAGTTGAATGAAATCCCGGAAGGCAAACGGGTAATTTCCGAAGAGTCCGCCAAGCAGGTATTGCGCATGATGGAAACGGTGGTCGCCAGAGGCGGTACTGCTCCCAAAGCGCAGATCGAAGGTTATCGAGTGGCGGGTAAAACCGGTACGGTGCATAAAACCAGTCAAGTGGGCGGTTATCAGGAAAATACCTATATGTCATTGTTTGCCGGTGTGGTGCCGGTGTCCGATCCGAACATGATTATGATTACCGTGGTCAACGAGCCGAGCCGAGGTGTTTATTACGGAGGCTCGGTCGCCGCGCCAGTATTTAGTGAGGTGATGCAAGAAGCGCTCAGATTGCGTAATGTGCCACACGACCAGAAGGTGAAACATTGATGGCGAAAACGATTGCACAACTGGAAGCGTTTCTATATTCACCAAGCCGAGCGGAAGAGGCTCGCCTGTCTGCTGAGCTGGCTAATCAGTCAATACGCCATCTCAGTTTGGATTCAAGAAAGATTCAAAGCTCGGATTTGTTTATTGCCATCCAGGGCGAGCAACGTCACGGTTTGGATTTTTTAGCGCAGGTATTGGAGAAACAGCCTGCCGTTATTATTTCAGATAGAGCTTTGCAGGAAGCTGAAACAGCTTTATTGCAGCAAATAGCGGAATCGGCTCCTCCGGTTTATGTAGTCGAGAATATTGCTAGCCGTCAGGGGTTATTGGCAGACTGGTTTTACGATCAACCAAGCAAACAGTTGAATGTAATCGGCATCACCGGAACTAACGGCAAGACGTCAACGGCCTTTTATACCGCCCAGCTTTTGCAAGCGCAGCAGCAAAAAGTGGCGATTATCGGTACTTTAGGCAATGGCTCCTTGGATGACTTGCAACCAACTGCTAATACCACGCCGGATGCCGTCCAGGTGCATCGTCTGTTATTTGAATTTTTGCAAGCCGGTTATCAATGGGTTGTGATGGAGGTTTCGTCGCATGCCTTATGTTTAGGACGGATTCAGGCAGTTGAATTTAATACGGTGGCTCTGACTCAGGTAACCCGGGATCATATCGATTTTCACGGTTCGGAAGCGGCTTATCAGCAGGCTAAGCAAGTGCTGTTTACCGATTATTCGAGTCGTTATAAGGTTTTGAATATGAATGACCAGAACGGACGCACCGTTTACCGTACTTTACAGGCGGAAAATCGGATCGAAGGTATATGGCGTTATAACGCCGCCGAGCACCCCGCGGGATCTGAAGTTGAGCATGCAGCCGAATTGCAGGCGTTAGAAATCAAGCTGACACCTCAAGGAATAACCTGTCGCTTTCAGTTAGGTGAAGAGATTCAGCAACTTGAAACCCAGTTGATGGGGTCGTTCAATATCGAGAACCTGTTTGCCGCCATCTCGATTTTATTGGTTAACGAATTTGATGCAGACAAGATGATTGAGCAGGTGTCTGTTTTACAACCGGTAGCAGGACGCATGCAATTGATTCATCGCCAGCCAACCGTTATTATCGATTTTGCGCATACGCCGGACGCTTTACAGCAGGTATTACAAGCCACTCAAGCACATTTGGGAGACTCTCAGGGTAAACTGATTACCGTGTTTGGTTGCGGTGGTAACCGAGATCAGGGCAAGCGGCCTCTGATGGGGTCGGTAGCGGAAAGCTTTTCGGACGAGGTAGTCTTGACCAGTGATAATCCGCGGGACGAAGAACCACTACATATTATCAAGCAGATTATGAAAGGCATCAAAGAGCCGGAATTTATTCAGCTTGAGGTCAATCGCGTTCAGGCAATTGAGAAGGTTTTGGCGAATGCAAGTGCCGAGGATATTGTGTTGATTGCCGGAAAAGGGCACGAAGACTATCAGGAAATACGCGGCGTGAAGCACCCCTATAGCGACCAATCTGTAGTGGACAGCTGGTACAGCAGAGCCTAGTACACGAAAAATAATGCAAGAGAATGAAATCAATGAACTGGTCGAGCAATTGCAAAAGCAGGTTTCGGCAGCAGAACAACAGAATGAAATAAAGGAAAGTCCCGTGTTTTCATGGACGCTTGAACAATTGTGCGAGGCGACAGGCGGCGATTATATCGGCCCGCTTTCCGAGCTAGGCTCGATTCGTTTCAACTCAGTGAGTACCGACACTCGAACGTTGCAGCCGGGTGCCCTTTATATTGCCGTGAAAGGCGAGCGCTTTGATGGTCACGCCTTTATCGATCAGGCAATCCAACAGGGTGCTGTAGCAGTATTGGTTTCTGAGGAGCTTGATACGGCAGTGCCGGGTGTATTGGTGGACGATAGTCGTTTGGCGTTGGGCGCTTTTGCTCTATGGCACCGAACCCAAATGCCGGTGAAAAAATTGATTGCGGTGACCGGCAGTAACGGTAAAACGTCGGTTAAAACACTCCTTAACGGAATCTTCTCTTCGGTTGGCGAAACTCTGGCAACGGAAGGCAATCTAAATAATGATTTCGGCGTGCCGAGAACCTTGTTGAATCTGCGTCCCGAGCATGAATACGCGATTATTGAGATGGGCGCGAATCATCCCAAAGAGATCGCCTATCTGACGGCGCTGGCACTGCCGGATATCGCCATTATTAATAATGCCGCCGGCGCCCACCTTGAAGGTTTCGGCAGCTTGCAAGGGGTGATTGATACCAAAGGCGAAATCTTTCAGGGCTTGAATCGTTTGCCCGGCAAAGAACCGGGCGTCGCGGTGCTTAATACGGATTCCGCCGGGTTTGATGATTGGCTGAAGATATTGGATAACTTGGGGGTTGAACGCCGTATCAAGTTCGGTACTCAGGCTGCGGCGGATGTCTGTCTGTCCGATTTTCAGGTGAGCCAAAGCGAAGCGGACGGTATTACGTTTAACTTACAATTCGATGGCGAATCGCATCTCGTGCAGATGCCGATTCTCGGGCGGCATAATGCGATGAACGCCGCTGCTTGCACGGCGGTGGGGATTGCCGCTGGATTGAACTGGTCACAAATTAAACCGGCACTGCAGAATTTTACCGGGGTGCCTGGACGGCTGCAAAAAAACAGAATTAAAACCGGCTGGTTGATTGATGACAGTTATAATGCCAATCCGGAGTCGGTTAAGGCCGGTATTGATGCATTGACCTCTCTGCCGGGGCAAGCTATGGTGTGTTTGGGCGCCATGGCCGAAGTCGGGGAAACCTCGGATCAAGCGCACCGGGAAATTGCCGAGTACGCTAAGCAAAATGGTGTTCAATACCTGTTTGTTTACGGCGAAGCGGCCCAAGAGATGCCGCTCGCTTTTGGTGAAAATGCCGACGATTTTGTCACGCATTCGGAATTGCTTGCGCGAGTTGCCGCGATTTTGAGTGATGCACAACAAAACAATCTACCGGTCAACGTGCTGGTAAAAGGCTCGCGCTCAGCCAAAATGGAATTAATCGCACAACCCCTCTTAGATAAATATAAACCTTAAATCGGTTGTATGGGAATCAAATAATATGCTGGTCTATTTAACAGAATATCTTCAACAATATATCTCAGGATTCGGGGTGTTTAGTTACATCACGATGCGAGCTATTATGAGTGTGTTGACTGCTCTGACGCTCTCTTTCCTGGTCGGTCCGGCCATGATTCGTTGGTTGACCAAGTTGAAGGTCGGTCAGGCGATTCGTCAGGACGGTCCGCAAACCCATTTGATTAAAGCGGGCACACCGACGATGGGCGGTACCATGATTTTGTTCTCGGTTGCGGTCGCGGTTGTTTTATGGGGCGATCTAACCAACCATTATCTGCTGGTCATCACCTTGTCGATGTTGAGCTTTGGGGTGATCGGTTTTATCGACGATTATAAAAAAGTCGTCTATAAAGATCCTAACGGCATGCGTGCGCGTACCAAATATCTGTGGCAATCTATTATCGGCTTTGCCACCGCCTATACGCTGTTTGCGCTCGCCAGTGTGCCGGCCGAAACCCAATTGTTGATTCCTTATATGAAAGACACGGTGATTGAACTGGGAATGTGGACGGTCGTGCTTAGCTACTTTGTTATTGTCGGTACCTCGAATGCGGTTAACCTCACGGACGGCTTGGACGGCTTGGCGATTATGCCGGCGGTGATGATCTCCGGTGCGCTTGGCGTATTTGCCTATCTTTCCGGTCACGTCTATTTTGCCGAATATCTGAATATTCCATATATCCCGGGGGTTGGCGAGTTGACCATTCTGTCGGCGGCCTTGGCCGGAGCCGGGCTCGGTTTCTTATGGTTCAACGCTCATCCGGCGCAAGTTTTTATGGGGGATGTCGGATCTCTTGCCATCGGCGCGGCTCTCGGCGGTATGGCGATTGCGGTGAAACAGGAGTTGGTACTGTTTATTATGGGTGGTATTTTTGTGGCCGAAACCATCTCCGTTATCTTGCAGGTGGGTTCGTTCAAACTGCGCGGCAAGCGCATTTTCCTGATGGCTCCTTTACATCATCATTATGAACAGAAGGGCTGGCATGAATCGCAAGTGATTGTCCGTTTCTGGATTATTACCATTCTGTTAGTGTTAATTGGTTTAGCGAGCTTGAAACTGCGCTAAACGACGTTGTGTTGAGTCAGAGAGTATAGATGAATTTAGTTGCAGGTTTAGGATTAACCGGTCAATCCGTATTACGCTATTTCCAGGTGCAAGGAGAGAAGTGTCTAGCTTTTGATACCCGCGAAGATTTCGATCTTGAAGCGCTCAAAAATGAGTTTCCCGAGGTCGAGTTTGCACAGGGAGAGATTCCGAATAGTTGGTTGGGAAAATTCGATACCATCGTCTTAAGTCCGGGCATCTCCAAAAAAGAGCCTTGGGTGGTCGGCCTGAAACAATTGGGTAAGCAGGTTATCGGCGATATTGAACTATTCGCCCGCGCAGTCGGTGCGCCGGTGATTGCGATTACCGGTTCCAACGGTAAAAGTACGGTAACGACCATTACCGGACAGGCTCTGCAGGAAGCGGGGTATAAGGTTGGGGTGGGCGGTAATATCGGTGAGCCGGCATTGAACCTATTGATTGACGATAATGAGTACGACGTTTTTGTTCTGGAACTGTCCAGTTTTCAGTTGGAAACCACTTATTCGTTGAACACAGCTTCGTCCACTATCCTGAATATCTCCGAAGACCATATGGATCGTTACTTGGGGATCGAAGATTATATTCAGGCCAAGACCAAGGTGTTTGCACAAACCGATTTGGCGGTCATACCTGACGGTTTGGGCGAGCGTGGGTTAATTCACCACGAAGCCTTGGTTCATTTTTCCATCAAGCCGGGCTTTATTCAGTCGGATGCGGACTACGGTCTGTTGCAACACGAGGGTGAAAGCTGGCTTGGACATGGCAGTGTGCCGCAAGTACCGGTGGCCGCCATGAAGTTGCAAGGCAAACATCATCAGTTGAATGCCTTGGCGATGCTGGCGTTGTGTCGACCATTCAATGTGGAAAATCGACATTTTGAAAAAGTGCTGGCCGAATTTGGCGGGTTACCGCATCGAACCGAATTGGTGTTAATTCATAATGGCGTGACTTGGATTAATGATTCCAAGGGTACCAATGTCGGTGCGACCGTGACCGCTATCGAAAGTTTAGGTGAGCAGACTCCCGGTAAATTGATTTTGATTGCCGGCGGTGTCGGCAAGGATGCCGACTTCTCGGATTTGGCGGAACCGGTACAGCGTTTCTGTAGTCAGGTGGTGCTATTCGGGCGCGATCAGGATGTGATCGATGCAGCCATTAGAGCAGACTTCAATGCAGAATTGGAGCCAATGGCTGTGATTACCAAAGTGGAAGATTTAACGACGGCAGTGGGCCATGCCTTGGAAAACGCCAAGCCGGAAGACTGCATCGTATTCTCCCCGGCCTGTGCCAGTTTCGATCAGTTCAGTAGCTATGTGCACCGCGGAGAAGTTTTCAAAAATTTAGTTGAACAGGCTTGCGGAGTCAGTCGAGGTTGATATGTTTCAAACATTGAAACAGCAGGATAAAAGTTGGCCGATGGATTTTTGGTTGCTTGGGTTAGTTATCACTCTGGCAATTATCGGTTTGACCATGGTGACCTCCAGTTCGGTGGCAATCAGTCAAATGCGTTTCGGCAACCCCGATCACTACTTTTACAGACAGCTGTTCTCAATGGGCTTGGGTGCGGTTGCGGCTTACCTTTTTTTTCAGATTCCGCTCTCTTTCTGGGAGAAACACCGAGGCAAAATTTTTATCTTTGCTATTTTCCTGTTGATCGCGGTGTTGATTTTCGGGCGGGAAATTAACGGTAGTAAACGTTGGTTGCCGCTGGTTATCATGAATTTTCAGCCTTCCGAATTCATGAAACTGGCGATTGTTATTTTCATGGCCGGTTATCTGGATCGCCACTCGTCGGCAGTAAAAGAGAGCTTTGAAGCGGTCATTCGTTTGGCCTTGCCGTTCGGTTTGATGGCGATTTTGTTGTTGATGGAACCGGATTACGGCAGTACTTTGGTGATCGCGGTCATTATTACCGGCATGTTGTTGATTGCCGGAGCGCCTTGGCGTTACTTTGTGTTGACGGTATTGCCGATGGTCACTATTCTGGTGGCTTTGGTGGCGACCTCCAAGTACCGTATGGCCCGTATCAGTAGTTTCCTTGATCCGTGGCAGGACCCGTTCGGTAGCGGCTATCAGTTGACGCAGGCATTAATCGCTTCGGGCAGCGGCAACTGGTTTGGCTCCGGTCTGGGAGCTTCGGTACAGAAACTCCTCTATTTGCCTGATGCGCATACCGATTTCCTGTTTTCAATTTATGCCGAAGAGTTCGGTTTTATCGGCGTTCTGTTTTTGATTACTTTGTATTTGGCTATTTTGTACCGTCTGTTCCGCATCGGTCACAAGGCTTTGGAAGCGAATCATTTCTTTGGCGGCATGATCAGTTACGGCATCGGGATCTGGATTATTCTGCAAGCCGGGATTAATATCGGTGTGAATTTGGGGGCTTTCCCAACCAAAGGCTTGACGCTGCCGTTCATGAGTTACGGCGGCAGTAGTGTGTTGTTGTTGAGCATTGCGTTGGCGATTGTGTTTAGAGTGGATTATGAAACCCGATTCTTGCCGAAACAGCCTAAAGCTGATGATACGGGAGCAGAAGAGGTAGATGAGGCCGAACCTGACTCCAAGACGGTAGCAAAGAGCAAGACACGGCGTCGCCGCAGAAAACCCGATTATTCTGTCGCAGGCAGTTAACGATTATAGACAGCTAAGCATTCATTAAACCATTGGAAATTGGACCGAGCAGATGAGTACCGCAAAAAAAGTAATGATTATGGCCGGTGGCACCGGAGGGCATGTTTTCCCCGGAATCGCATTAGCGGAGGCATTGCAGCACAAAGGTGTCGAGACTTTTTGGTTGGGTACCGAAGGTGGAATGGAGAGCACCTGGGTCAATAATGCCGAGATTCCATTGCACACTATTTCCATTAAAGGTTTGCGCGGTAACGGTTTGAAAGGTTGGCTTTTGGCACCTTTTAATGTTTTCAAAGCCTGGTCACAAGCACGCAAGATCATGAAGCAGGTTAAGCCGGATCTGGTCTTGGGTATGGGCGGATTTGTCTGCGGTCCGGGCGGTTTGGCTGCAAAGTCATTAGGCATTCCGTTAGTACTGCATGAGCAGAATGCGATTCCCGGTTTGACCAATAAACTGCTGGCTCCGTTCGCCAAGTTAGTCATCGCCGCCTTTCCGCAAAATAAGATCAAAGGGCACAACGTGGTCACCATCGGTAATCCGGTACGCCAAGGTTTGGAGACCATTGATACGGTAGAGAATACCCAACCTTGCCATTTGCTGGTATTGGGCGGCAGTCGCGGAGCTTTGGCTTTAAATGAAACCTTGCCTAAAGCGTTGGCTTTGATGGATGAAGAGATTCGTCCGGTCGTCAAACACCAGACCGGAGAGAAAACTTTACAGCAAGCCGAACAGGCTTATCAGCAAGCCGGAACGACGGCCGAAGTGGTGCCTTTTATTGACGACATGCTGAAAGCCTATGCACAGGCAGACATGCTGCTATGTCGTTCGGGTGCTTTGACGGTCAGTGAGCTCATGGCGGTGGCCCGTCCGGCGATTATGGTACCCTATCCGCATGCGGTAGATGATCACCAAACGGCTAACGCTCAGGCTTTGGTTGATTTGGAAGGCGGGCAGATCATTCAGCAGTCTGAATTGACGCCGGAACGTTTGGCGGAGGCTTTGACCGCGTGGTGTGTGAATACGGAAAGAAGAGTAAGAGCTTCAGAAAATATCCGCATGCGTGCAAAAACGCAGGCTACAGAACAGATTGTGGATAAGTTAATGGCAATCATGGGTGAGTGATGAAAGGTTTAGCAAACAAGAGAATTTTGATTACAGGTGCTTCCAGCGGGATTGGCGCGGGCATGGCAAAAGTGCTGGCTCGAGAGGGTTGCCGTCTCGTACTGCATTACAACGCCAATGAAGCGGGTATTGAAAAGACCCATGCTGCGGTCAAGGAATTGGGGGCAGAGGCTGAAAAGCTGCGTTGCGATTTCCGTGACCTGACTTCACTTGGCGAATTTTTTGAACAGGCTTGGGACGTGTTTGACGGCTTGGATGGTTTGGTCAATAATGCCGGTATTGTGACCAAGACGGTTGCTTTGAAAGACGCTCAAGGCGAACGCTTTGCCGAAACGCTGGCGGTCAATTTGCATGCGCCTTATCAATTGAGTACCGCTTTTGCGCAAGCGTGTATCGATGCCAAACAGGGCGGAGCGATTGTCAATAACAGCAGTATTCATGGACAGGCAACCTGTGAGTGGTTTTCCGCCTATGCGGCATCCAAAGCCGGCTTGGATGCGATTACCAAAGTGCAGGCGGTAGAGTGGGGACCATACGGCATTCGAGTCAATGTACTTGCTCCAGGGGTCGTTCCGGTAGAGAGAACGGATCGTATCCTTAGCGAACCGGCTATGGAGAAAAAGTGGTGTGAACGTATGCCAAGCGGTCGTTACGGAACCACCGAGGAGATGGGCGAAGCTACCGCATTTCTGCTTTCCGATCACGCCAACTGGATGACCGGCTCGGTGATGACCGTGGACGGAGGTTTGATTGCTCGGGGGAATTATCCTGTGAGGTAATCCTTTTTCCTTTGTAGTTCATAGATTATGAAACGCTTGTTCAATGTTATTGAACAGGCGTTTTTTTATGGTGGCAGTGGTTGGGTTGTTTTGAATGGCATCTGTTTTGCTTTGATCGAGTAGACGTCAATAATTTAACAGATGAAATTCTATGAATCAGTGGTTACGTAACTTAACAATCAAACAGAAAATGCGCTTCGGATTCGGCGTGATCTGGGTGGTGCTGGCCTTTATCACCATTCAGGCTGCGGTCAATCTCGGGGTGGTTCGTTCTAATATTGCCAATGTTGTCGAAACTCATCAGCCGATTGCCTTAGAGGCAAAAGATTCCGCTTTTATGCTGGAAAAAAGCATGAATGCGTTGAGTATGTACGTTTTAACCGGTGAACCTGAAATTTTGAAAAATTATCGTGACGGTATCGGCTTGGTTAAAGAGAAAATCCAATCTGCACAGCAGACACTGGCTAATGTTGATAATGAAAAGCAGGTTCTACATAAGGCTTACCTCAAGCTGGAAGAAGGCCTGACTCGTCTAGACCCGATTGTGGAACAGATTCAGGAAATCCAGAAGAATCGTTCACTCAAGTTTCCGGCTTTCGAATACGTCAATGAGCATATGTTGCCGATTGCCAGCCAGACACAGCAAATCATCAATTCGATGGTAAATTCCGAGTTAAATGACCTGTCGGAAAGTCGACAAGTGATGTTGGCCAATATTCTGGAACTACAGAAGAACTGGTTGAATGTCACCAGCAGTTTACGCGGTTATCTTGGTTTTAGAAGCGATGTGATGGCGCAGGCGACCGATAATTATTTGGATCGTTATGAAGAGTTATTGAACAGCATCGCTACGCAGAAAAAAGTCGAGTTAACGATCGAAGAAGAAGATGGTATTGCCCAGCTACAGGATATTTACCAGAGCTACCGTGAACACTATATGGTAACCAAAGGGATTCATGGCGGTGAGAAATGGCGTATGGATACCTGGTTGATGAACAATAAAGTATTACCGGTCTTTGAATTATTGGATAAAGAGCTAATCAATATTTCCGAGCATGCGGTTTCGGAAGTGGAAACCATGAGCCAAGATGTGATGGAGTCTAGTCTATTCAGTATTATTATGTTGCTGGTGATTTCGGCACTTGGACAAATCAGTGGCATGGTGGTTTCTAGAAAAGTCACCAATGCGGTTTCCAATCCGATCAAGGATATTTCCGATGCGATGCAGGATATTGCCGAGGGTGAAGGGGATTTAACCCGTCGTTTGCCGGTTAAGAGCCGCGACGAGATTGGTCAGTTAGCGGAGCACTTCAACTTGTTTGTCGAGAAGATTCATCGCATGTTGTCAGAGGTTTCCGATACGGTTAATCAGTTGGAGATTTCTTCGCAGAACCTAATAGAGATTACCCATCAGGCCAAACAGGGAACCGATATGCAACTTGCTGCAACCGGTGGTTTGTCGAGCTCGATGATCGATATGACGCAAAAATCGCAAAGTGTCGAAGACCATTCGCACAACACTTCGCGCGCCACCGAGCAGGCGGCGGAGAAGGTTAAGCAAGGCGGGGATATGGTGTTAGGCACGGCTAATGAAATTCAGAAGCTGACCGAAGGTATGGAAGAGATGACCAATGCCGTTAATGCTCTGCGAGAGGACAGCGAGTCCATCGGTACCGTGGTTAGTGTGATCAGAGAGATTGCCGAGCAGACCAACTTGTTATCACTGAATGCTGCAATCGAAGCGGCTAGAGCCGGTGAACACGGCCGTGGCTTTGCGGTGGTAGCCGATGAGGTTCGCGGATTGGCACAGAGAACACAAGAATCGACTCTGCAAATTGAAGGGATTATCGATAAAATTCGTCAAGCGACCTTGTCGACGGTGGATGTGGTTAAAACCGGACAGAATGCAACCAAAGCGAGTTGCGAGGCGATTCAAAAAACCAAGTCGGCATTGCAACCGGCGATTATCCTGATGGATGATATTAATCAGATGAGCCAACAGATGGCGGATGCGGCGCATACGCAAAGTGAGCTGGCTCGTCAGATCAATCAGAATATCTCGCAGATTCATGAGGTCACCGAGAAAGCGGCCGAAGGGACTACGAGTACCGAAAAAGCGGGTAACGACCTGCAATTCCTTGCTGACAAGCTAGAGAGCTTGGTTCATCAGTTCAAAATCTAATTGTTTTACTTTTACGCTAGACTTGAATGCCGGTAACGTTAACCGGCATTTTTTGTTTTCGTTGCCCTCAGCTTAATTATTTCCGCAAAAAGTTATAGCTCGTTATAATGCTGTTTTAAATTTATAACAACGAGATTCGACGGTAAATCTATGTGGTCCTACCCTCAAATTGATCCGGTCGCTTTAGACTTGGGCTTTATGCAAGTTCATTGGTACGGTTTGATGTATCTGTTCGCCTTTGCCGGCGGTTGGTTGTACGGAGTTTACCGGGCTAAAACCAGATTGCCTTGGAATACCGAGATGGTTGGCGATCTGCTGTTTTATGTTGCCATGGGGGTGATTCTCGGCGGCCGTATCGGATATATTCTGTTTTATGATCTGGCACACTACCTTGCCGAACCGATGGATGTGTTCAAAGTATGGCAGGGCGGCATGTCTTTCCACGGGGGCTTATTGGGTGTGACCGTGGCAATGTTCCTGTTTGCCAGAAAAACTGAGCAGAGCTTTCTACAGGTAGCCGATTTTGTCGCCCCTTTGATTCCGATCGGGCTGTTTACCGGGCGTATCGGTAACTTTATCAACGGCGAGTTATGGGGCAAGCCGACCGACTCCGCTTTCGGGATGTGGGTCTATGACCCGGTTGTCCAGCAGACGGTGCAGAAATATCCAACCCAACTTTTAGAGGCCTTGCTTGAAGGTGTGGTGCTGTTCCTGATTTTGGCTTTCTACGGTCGTCAGCCACGTAACCCGGGGGCGGTTGCCGGCATGTTTTTGATCGGTTACGGTGTCTTTAGATTTATTGTCGAATTCTGGAGAGTGCCGGATGCTCAATTGGGTTACCTACTATGGGGCTGGTTGACTATGGGACAGATTCTTTCTACGCCGATGATTTTGGTTGGCGCTTATTTCGTATTTAGACCTATAAAGAAGTAAATAGACATGCAGCAATATTTAGATTTACTCTCTCATATCATGGAAAACGGTACCGACAAAGGTGACCGTACCGGTACCGGAACCCGCTCGGTTTTCGGCTATCAAATGCGTTTTGATTTGCAGCAAGGCTTTCCTTTGCTGACGACGAAAAAACTGCATTTACGTTCGATTATTCATGAGTTGCTCTGGTTTCTGTCCGGCGATACCAATATTCGTTACCTGAAAGAAAACGGGGTGCGAATTTGGGACGAGTGGGCCACCGAGGAAGGAGATCTAGGGCCTCTGTACGGTAAACAGTGGGTGGCATGGGAAAAGCCGAACGGCGAAACCATCAATCAGATTGCTGAAGTGGTCGATACCTTAAAAAATAATCCGAACAGCCGCCGCATGATTGTTTCTGCCTGGAATCCGGCGGATTTGCCGGACGAGTCGATCAGCCCGCAGGAGAACGTTAAACAGGGGCGTATGGCTTTGGCGACTTGCCACGCTTTTTTCCAGTTTTATGTTGCCAACGGTAAGTTATCCTGTCAGCTCTATCAGCGTAGTGCGGATACGTTCTTAGGCGTGCCGTTCAATATCGCCAGTTACGCCTTGCTGGTGCATATGATCGCTCAGCAAACCGGTTATAACGTTGGCGACTTTGTCTGGACCGGCGGTGATGTCCACCTATATAACAACACTATGGAACAGGCTAAAGAGCAGGTCGCGCGTAAGCCTTATCCGTTGCCTAAATTGGTGATCAAACGTAAGCCGGAATCGATTTTTGATTATAAGTTTGAAGATTTTGAGATTCAGGATTATCAGAGTCATCCGCATATCAAGGCGACGGTGTCGGTATGAAGATTGCGATGATTGCTGCCATGACTAAAAACCGAACTATCGGTTTTGAAAACGACATGCCTTGGCATTTACCCGACGATTTGAAGTTTTTCAAAGCGAAAACCACCGGCAAACCGGTGATCATGGGGCGTAAAACCTTCGAATCCATCGGCTCGCGTCCGCTGCCGAATCGACCGAACTATGTTATTAGCCGCCAGAATGACTTTGATGCTAATGGCGCGGCGCTGTTCTCATCCGTAGAAGAAGTGTTAGCCGCTATTCCGGTCGAGACGGATGAAGTGATTATTATGGGTGGCGGTCAGCTATACAATATGATGTTGCCTAAAGCGGACAAGCTCTACCTGACTTTGATTGATGCCGAGATAGATGGAGATACCCATTTCCCTGACTGGAATGCGTTTGCTTGGCAAGAGGTCGAACGCGAGCATCACCCTCAGGATGACAAGCACGCTTATGCATTCGATTTTGTGACTTTGGAACGAGTCTAACGCTTGAATTTGAAGGAATGGCAAAGTTGAGATGAAAGGCCGCATATATGTATGCGGCCTTTTTTGTTTAAGCAGATTATTTTAAGCCGTATCCCGTTTGGCTTGCAGGATCAAGAACAGGATAGTCGCCGACATAACGATGGCCGGCCCGGTAGGCAGATCAAAATGATAGGAGCCGAACAGACCGGCAATGATTGAAATAATGCCAATCAAAATGCTGTAGCCGAGCATCTGTTCCGGAGAGCTGGAGAGTTTTCTCGCCGCTGCGGCCGGAATAATCAGAAGTGAAGTAACCAATAGAACACCGACGATTTTCATCGATAGCGCAATCATAAAGGCGAGCAATAATACAAATTGCAACTGTACCGACTTGACCGCGACTCCCTCAACTTGCGCCAGCTCGCTATTCAATGTTAGGTTCAACAGAGACTGCCAGTGTTTCAGATAAAACAGCAGGATTAGCACACTGGTCAGGGCAATCAAGCCAAGATCGGTCGTGTTGATGCTCAGAATATCCCCGAATAGATACCCCATCAGATCGACCTGGATATTGTCTTGCAGGCTGATCAGAATCAGACCAAAAGCCAAGCTGCTATGTGCAAGAATACCGAGTAGGGTATCTGAGGAGAGCTGCTTGTATTGACTGAAAGCAAAGATGGCCGCACCGATCAGCATGGAGACGATAATGACGCTCAATGTCAGGTTGGTTTGCAGAAACAGGCCGATACTGATGCCGAGCAGAGCGGAGTGCGCCAGAGTAGCACCAAAATAAGATTGACGCTGCCAGACCATAAAGACACCAAGCGGTGCGGAAATAATGGCTAGACCGATGCCGCCGATCAAGGCCATCCACATGAAATCAGGAATCAAATTCATGAGTGCGACTCCTTGTGGTGGTGATGATCGTGGTGGTCATGCTGTTCTCCATGGGCGTGTTCGCAGGCATCATGGTTGTGGTGGTGTTCATAGAAGGCGATGCTGTCGGAGAAGTCTCCGAACAGCGCTCTGAATTCAGAGGTTTGACTGACGCTGTGCGGATGACCGGTACAACATAAATGTTGATTCAAACACAAGACTTCATCGGTGTGGCGCATGACCACATGCAGATCGTGACTGACCATGAGAATGCCGCAACCATGTTCATGGCGGACTTGATCGATATAGTTATAAATTTCGGTTTGTCCCTGCAGGTCAACACCTTGTACCGGTTCGTCCAGAACCAGTAATTCCGGTTCCCTGATCAGCGCTCTGGCTAGCAGGATACGTTGCATCTCTCCACCGGAAACTTTTTGAATCGGATTTTTTAGCAGGTGCTCTATATTTAGCTCGGCGGTTGTTTTTTCAATCAATGTGTTATGATATGCGCCCTTGAAAAAAGGGAAGCCGATCTTGTACTTCGGATGCATGGCCGATTTTGACAGGCCGAGCTGCAAAAAACGTTCGACCGTCATCGGCAGTGTTGGATCGACGTGGATTTTTTGCGGCATAAATCCGATGTTCAGATCCGGGCGGCGGATAACCTGACCTTCGGTCGGTTTGATAAGGCCGAGAAGAATTTTAAGTAAGGTCGATTTTCCTGCACCGTTGGGCCCAATTAATGTCACAATTTCTTTGGCTTTGATTTGCAAGGAAATATCTTGCAAAACCGGTGTCCCATCAAATTGATGGGCGAGCTTTTCAGCTTTGATTAGAGTGGGATGGTTAGTCTCGGTTCCGACTATATTGTGTTGCACTGAACAAGGCCTTGTTAATATAGAGTTTTAATATTTGTGAATATTCTATCGGGTTTAATCATGAAAACAGTAAAGAATTTCAGTGTTTTGTCAATCGGCATTCTGTTGACCTTATTCAGTTCCTTGGGACATGCGCTTACGGTTACCGTATCGGTAACCCCCTTAGCCGGTGTGATTGCGCCGTTGTTGGGTGAACAGGATCAATTGCATGTGATTCTCAAGCCGGGGCAGAGCCCGCATAGTTTCCAGATGTCTCCGGCAGATATGCGTCTGTTGGCAAGCAGCGATTTGTTGCTCACCGTCGGCACGCCGGTCGATGCCTGGATTGAAAAGCCGCAACAGAGCTTAAAGGTCCCTGTTTTGTCTGTGCATGATTTGGCCGGTCTATATGAGTTGCCGGTTCGCCAGGGCGGTATTTGGGAGAGACATGTCCATAAAATGGCTAAGCAAGAACATGACAACCATGTAGCTGATGCGGGTCAGGATGAGCGCGAAGCGCACGATCACGATGAGCATGACGAGAATAAAGGTCATGAAGAACATCAAGCAATTAGAAAAGACGGTCATCTATGGATGTCGGTCGACAATATGCTGCTGCTGGTCAAAGCGGCTTCGGTGCGTTTGCAGGAATTAATGCCGCAGCAGGCGCAACAGATTAAACAGCGTGAACAGGCTTGGTTGGCGAAGTTAGCAGTTTGCTGATGCGGAAGTGGCTAAGCAGTTGCAAGCCGTGCGTTCAGTACCCTATATGATTCTGCACGATGCATTTCAGTATTTTGAAAAGCGTTACCAATTAACCGGAGTGGGCTCGATACAGTTGAATCCGTCGGTTTCTCCGAGTTTGAAACGTGTCAGTGAACTTCGCGAACGCATTAAGGCCGGTCAAGTGAAATGTGTGTTTAAAGAACCGCAGTTTCCGGCTAAGCGAGTGCTTACGGTGACTCGTGGATTGGATGTTCAGGTCGGTAGTCTTGATCCGATCGGTTTGGTGACGGCGGAAGAAGCTAAACAAAGTGGTCGTGCTTTTTTGCTCTACGATGAATTTATCAAACGTTTGGCAAGCCAGTATTTGCAATGTTTGCGGTAGTAACGTTAACTGCTGATGAGTTTGCTTGACCAAAAAATACTCTTAACCGGGTTGCCGGGGGCAGGTAAATCTCGAGTGGCCGGGTCGCTGCAACAGCAGTACGGTTGCGATGTGCTGGATTATCAGACATGGCAACCGGCCGACTCCGGTCTTTATGAGTGGAACGATGTTGGGCAATTGCCGAATCCTGTTGATGATATACAGCAATGGTGCGTGATTGATGCTCGTTCTACTTTGCAGGACGAGCCGGAGTGGATTGCTTTAAGTTTAAAAAAAATATTGGCAACCGCTGACGCTGTGGTCTTTAGCTTTATCGAGAACACTGCGCTGGATCAGCAAAGTTGGTGGAACCGGTGGTTGGCGGATTCCTTTGCCGAATTGGGAAGGGAGCCTGCTCCGGTCGTACGCTGGTTTCATCAGCAGTTTGCGACTGGCTTTAAAGGATTTGAAAATTTGAACCTGCCTACAGTTGAAGCGAATGTTGTTCCACTAGGCAAATCGGTCGAATTTGAGTTTCAGGTTGGGCAAGTGGTATTGGATCATTTGTTGATGGGGTTGGATAATTCACGGCGAAACCTAGGGATGAAAATAACCCGGGTTGAGGCCGTGTTGCAGACATTTGAGTTTGACAATCTGGTCGCTTTGCAAGGTACGGCGTATCGTTTTGATCGTTTTGCCGCCGAGCAAAACGCCCAGGCAGGCATCATAAAAATTAGTGGCTTTGATTTGGATCAGAGTTGGTTTAATCAGTTAATTCAAGCGAGTAGCATCTGATAATTGATGATTAATCTCTTTTATCCTCTATAGATGATTACTTATAGACATTTTTTTAATAACCCACTAAAATACTCAGAAATTAAAATTTAGCGAAAAATCAGGCGATTTATCATAATGGCTGAAGCAGCAAATATTACAGAATTAAATAACGAATCAAGTCAGTATCAAGAAATTGATGACTTACTGACTAAAAAGCAGTTTTACAAAGAAGGCTTTGTTACCGATACCAAAGTTGAGACCTTTGCGAAAGGGATCAATGAAGAGGTGGTGCGCGCCATTTCTGCTAAAAAGAATGAACCGCAGTGGATGCTGGATTTCCGCTTGAAAGCATTCAAACATTGGCAGTCAATGGAAGAGCCGCATTGGGCTAAAGCCGAATACACGCCTCTGGACTATCAAGACTACAGTTACTACTCGGCACCGGAATGCGGTTCTTGTGGCGGTGCTTGCAGTACTGAAGAGGGCGAAGTCGCTGAAGAGCAGATTGATCCCGAAGTAGCCAAAGCCTTTGCGGAACTGGGTGTACCGATTACCGGCGACGATGCGAATGTTGCGGTGGACGCCATTTTCGACTCGATCTCGGTTTCGACCACTAAACGTGAAGATCTGGCTGAGCTGGGTATTATTTTCTGTTCGTTCTCGGAAGCGGTGCAAGACTACCCAGAACTGGTTCAGAAGTATATCGGCACCGTGGTGCCTTATCACGATAACTATTTCGCGGCATTGAACTCGGCGGTAGCCTCGGATGGCACCTTTGTTTATGTGCCGGAAGGGGTGCGTTGTCCGATTGACCTATCTACTTACTTCCGTATCAATGAAGCGAAAACCGGACAGTTTGAAAGAACCATCCTGATTGCCGATAAAGGCAGTTATGTGAGTTATCTTGAAGGTTGTTCCGCACCGGTGCGTGATACCTACCAACTGCATGCGGCGGTGGTTGAAGTTATTGTTCATGATGATGCTGAAGTCAAATATTCTACGGTGCAGAACTGGTATCCGGGGGATGAGGATTGTGAAGGCGGTATCCTGAACTTTGTAACCAAACGTGGAATCTGCGATGGGAAAAATTCGAAACTTTCATGGACTCAGGCGGAGACTGGTTCGGCGATCACCTGGAAGTACCCGAGTTGTGTATTGAAAGGCGATAATTCGATTGGTGAATTCTATTCAGTCGCTTTGACCAACCGTCGCCAGCAGGCAGATACCGGTACCAAAATGATCCATATCGGTAAGAATACTCGCAGTACGATTATTTCCAAGGGATTGTCGGCCGGAAAAAGTGATAACACCTACCGTGGTCTGGTGAAAATTGCCCCTTCGGCGGAAGGCGCGCGTAACTTCACGCAGTGTGACTCGATGTTGATTGGTGATAAGTGTGGTGCGCACACTTTTCCTTACATCGAAGTTGAAAACCCGACCGCGCAAGTGGAGCATGAAGCGACCACTTCCCGTATCGGGGAAGACCAGTTGTTCTACTGCCAGCAGCGAGGAATCAGCGAGCAAGATGCGATTTCCATGATTGTGAACGGCTTCTGTAAAGAAGTGTTCAGTGAGCTACCGCTGGAATTCGCTCAGGAAGCGGAAGAGTTGTTGGCCATCAGCTTAGAAGGCTCAGTAGGATAGATAACGCTCTGCAAATTTAGAGCTGTGTTATCAGGAAAGTGAAAACAAAAAATTTAAATTTCTAACGAAAAGAACGAATCAAATGTTATTAAAAGTTGAAAACCTACAAGCAGAAATTGATGACAAGCAGATCCTGAAAGGATTAAACCTAGAAGTGAAACCTGGTGAAGTGCATGCCATTATGGGACCGAACGGTGCCGGTAAAAGTACGCTTGCTAATGTGCTGTCAGGTCGTGATGAATATGAAGTGACCGGCGGCACTATGGAGTTCGATGGTGAAGACTTGGATGAGTTGGATCCGGAAGAGCGTGCACGCAAAGGGATGTTTTTGGCTTTTCAATATCCGGTGGAAATCCCAGGGGTCAGTAATAAATTGTTTATGCAGACGGCGCTGAATGCGGTGCGCGAAGAGCGCGGTTTACCGGCATTGGATATGTTCGATTTCGACGAGTTCGCCAAGGAAAAGATTGAGCTGTTGGATATGCGTGCCGATTTGTTGGAACGTTCGGTCAACGTCGGTTTCTCCGGTGGTGAGAAGAAGCGTAACGATATTTTCCAGATGGCTTTGCTAGAGCCGAAACTTTGTATTTTGGATGAGACCGATTCCGGTTTGGATATTGATGCCCTTAAAGTGGTTGCCAACGGAGTGAACGCATTGCGTTCTGAAGATCGCAGTTTTATTGTGGTTACCCACTATCAGCGTCTGCTTGACTACATCAAACCGGATCATGTTCATGTTCTATATGACGGTAAGATTGTTAAATCTGGCGGTTTTGAGTTGGTTCATGAGTTAGAAGAGTCAGGTTACGACGATATCATCAAAGCCAACCAAAACGACTAGGAGAAAGGTGTCAGAATTATGAAGCCAAAAAAGATTTCTCCTGTCGCCCAGCTGGCGGTTGATCACTATTCCGCAGAAGTCAGCAAGCTCAACGAGCAGTGCGAAAATCCAGCCTTGGTTGCGATTCGTCAACAAGCTCTGGAACAGTTCAAGCTACAAGCCTTCCCGACACAGCGTGATGAGGATTGGCAGTACACCCGTTTAACCGGTTTTGTGCAAAACCATTTCAGCGTACAGCAGGCCGGGCACATCAGTGTTGAGCAGGTTAATCAATACCTGCCTGGTTTTCCGGTGACTAAAGTCGTTTTTGTCGACGGTTGGTTTAGTGAGTCTTTGTCAGATGATTTGTCCGCACTACCGAAAACGGCTATTTTTGAAAGTTTTGCCGATGTGACTGACGCGAGTGGCGACGTGACTAAACTGTTCGGCATTGAAGAGGAAGTGGTTAAAGAACCGTTCGGGCTGCTGAATAGCTGTTTGGCCGCAGACGGTTTTTACATGCAGTTGGCCGCCAACGCTTATTTGGAAATGCCGCTGTTTGTGCTTTACATCCAAACTCAGGCCGGACAAGCAAGCAATATCCGTAATCGCATTGAATTAGGTGAAAATGCCGAACTGGCGTTGGTTGAGCGTTATGTTTCATTGACCGCTAATGAAGAAACAGCCTTTACCAATGTAGTGACCCGTATGGATGTGGCAAAGAGTGCTCGATTACGTCAGGTTGTTATGCAAGAGCAGCAGGATCAGGCGTTCTATTTTAATAATCAGTATATCTTCCAAGCGGATAACAGTTACTTCAACAGCTTTTTTGGATCGGTGGGCAGTCAGATTTCACGTCATCAAAACCATTTGTGGATGAACGGTGAGCATATTGAGAATGAACAGAACAGCGCTTGTCTAGCCAAGGCTCAACAGATTGTGGATTCCAGAACCGAAACCAAGCACAACGATGTGTGGGGTGTCAGCCAGCAATTGCATAAGTATGTTTTGACCGACAGCGCTATCGGCGTGTTCAACGGTATGATTCGCGTTGATCAGAAAGCCCAGAAAACGGATGGACAGATGGATAACAAGAATTTATTGTTATCCGACAGTGCCAAGATGGATACTAAACCGCAGCTGGAAATCTACGCGGATGATGTTAAGTGTTCGCACGGTTCGGCAACGGGACAGATCGACAAAAACCAGATTTTCTATTTGCAGGCGCGAGGCATCAAACGCAGTGACGCAATTAAGATGATTACTCATGCTTTCTTGTTGGAACCGGCTGAATCTATCTCCAATAAACAGATCCGAACTTGGGTGACGGAACGTCTCTCTTTGGGTCTGGAAGCAATTCATCAATAAAACCTTTTTTCGATTTACGGATTTTACATGGCAAATAGCAGTGTTGATTTCTCGCAGGTGAGAGCACAATTTCCAATTTTAAAGTTGGTCGAAAATGGTCAGCCGTTGGTTTATCTGGATAGTGGTGCGACTTCGCAAAAACCGCAATCCGTTATTGATGCGTTGGATACTTACTACCGTGAAGAAAACGCCAATGTACATCGCGGGGTTTACGGTTTAAGTGAGCGTGCTACCGAAAAGTATGAAGGTGCGCGTGAAACGGTGCGCAAGTTCCTGAACGCGAAAAGCAGTAAAGAGATTGTGTTTGTTCGCGGTACCACCGAAGCAATCAATTTGGTCGCTCAGAGCTGGGTACGTGAGAATCTAAAGGCCGGTGATGAGGTGATTGTCACTGAAATGGAACACCACTCCAATATCGTGCCTTGGCAATTATTGCGCGAGCAGATCGGCATCCGTTTAAAAGTGCTGCACATGAATGATAAAGGTGAGATTTGTACCAATGCATTGAAAGGCATGGTTTCGGAAAACACCAAATTCATCTCTGTCGTGCATATGTCGAATGCGTTGGGAACCATTAACCCGGTCAAAGTGATGGCGGAAATTGCCCATTCTGTCGGCGCTAAAATCATGGTGGACGGGGCGCAGGCTACACCGCATATGCGCGTTGATGTTCAGGATTTGGATTGTGATTTCTATGCGCTTTCCGGGCATAAAATGTACGGGCCGACCGGAATTGGTGTGCTCTACGCCAAAGAAGAGATTCTGGAAGCCATGCCTCCTTATCAGGGCGGCGGCGATATGATCTATTCGGTGACCTTTGATAAAACCGAATACAACGTTTTGCCTTATAAGTTTGAAGCGGGAACACCGCATATTTCCGGTGCGATCGGTTTGGCGGCGGCCGTCGATTTTCTGGAAGAGATCGGTCTGGATAATATTGCTGCCAAAGAAGCGGACCTATTAGCTTATGCCACCGACAAGCTGTCGGAGATTGAAGGCCTGCGTATTATCGGTCAAGCTGATAACAAAGGGGCGGTGGTTTCGTTTGTGATCGACGGGGTACATCCGCACGACATGGCAACTTTGATGGATCAAGATGGTATTGCGGTGCGTGCCAGCCACCATTGTGCCATGCCGGTTATGCAACATTTCAATGTACCGGCGACGATTCGCGCTTCGCTAGGTGTGTATAACAATTACGAAGATATCGATCGACTAGTGGTTTCAATTGAAGACGCTAAGGAGATGTTGCTGTAATTCGCATCGAGGCTAATCTGGCGTCCACCAGCTTTTCAAATCAAGTTCGCCAAAGCGTTCGCTTTGCTATAAGATGCTCATAAGTCAATTTTCAAAAGATGCTTATGAGCTCGCCATCAAAAAGTCCTCTTGAGTGGATTCAATTAGAGTTAATTCCGTTACCGGATCAAATTCATCATGTCGAAGAATGCTTGGTGTGGTGGAATCCGCAGACCGGTGAAATTCTCGGCGATGCTGCCGAGACAATTATCGATATTATCAACGCCCAGTTGCTGAAAGGCAGTGTCACTAATACCAGCGGTACGATCGAACTGTCCGATCCATTCAAGAAACCGACCGAATTGGCTTCTGTCCTAGGGCAGTTTTTCTGGGTGGTGCCAATGCCTGTCGCCCATGCTTATGAGCGTGCCGGAAGCGATAGTCAGCAGGCGTCTGAA
Source organism: Thiomicrorhabdus sp. (assembly GCA_963677355.2). GTDB lineage: Bacteria > Pseudomonadota > Gammaproteobacteria > Thiomicrospirales > Thiomicrospiraceae > Thiomicrorhabdus. The sequence continues at coordinate 63,237 of CAXXXQ010000002.1, forward strand.
TCAGACACCGTCGCATTGCAATAAATGCCTTTTCACAACCGATTTTTTGCAGTCTATAGCGGCAAAGCGTTGTATGATATGCGCATATTTTTTGTAATTTGAAAGTACGTTATTGAATGAAAGAACAGGTCAAGCAGATTCACTTTGTTGGAATTGGTGGCGTCGGCATGGCGGGCATCGCCGAAGTATGTTTAAACCTAGGTTTTGTCGTCAGCGGCTCGGATTTAAGACGCAATCCGACGGTCGATAGATTGGAAGAGTTAGGCGCTCTGGTTCAGTTGGGACACGAAGCCAATCACGTGCGCAATACTGACGTGGTGGTGGTATCGACCGCGATCGGAGTGGGAAACCCTGAAGTAAACTGGGCTAAAGAACAGCGCGTGCCGGTGATTCCAAGAGCTGAAATGTTAGCCGAGTTAATGCGGATGCGTTTCGGGATCGCGATTGCCGGAACCCACGGTAAAACCACGACTACCAGTCTGGCGGCAGCGGTATTAACCCAAGGCGGAATTGACCCGACTTTTGTGATTGGCGGTAAACTCAATCAAATCGGTTCCAATGCCCGTCTTGGCTCCAGTAATTACCTAGTGGCAGAAGCGGATGAGTCGGATGCCTCTTTCTTGCATCTTTCGCCTATGATGTCGGTTATTACTAATATCGATGAAGATCATATGGAAACCTATCAGGGCGATTATCAGGTATTGGAGAATACCTTTATCGAGTTTATTCACCGTCTGCCGTTCTATGGCAAAGCGATTTTGTGTATCGACGATGAAAATATTCAGAAGATGTTGCCTAAGCTGTCCAGAAAGGTCAGTACCTACGGCTTTTCCAAGCAAGCCGATATTCGCGCAGTCAATGTCAAGGCGAAAGGGCTACAGATGAGCTTCGATGTCGAAGTGGGCGAGCTACAGTCTTTCTCAGTGGTACTGAATATTCCCGGCCGTCACAATGTGTTGAACTCCTTGGCAGCGATCGCAATCGGTTTGGATTTAGGGGTTTCCGTCGAAGCCATTCAGCAAGCGTTGGCTGAGTTCGGCGGTGTCGGGCGCCGTTTTGAAGTTTACCCGCACACTGAGGTTGCCGGGCATAAGGTGACTTTGATTGACGATTACGGGCATCACCCGACCGAGTTGGAAGCAACGATCAGTACCGCAAAGAATGCCTATCCGGACAAACGTTTAGTGTTGGTGTTTCAGCCGCATCGCTATACACGAACTCGAGATCTATTTGATGAGTTTATCCAAGCATTGACCGGGCCGGATTTGGTTGTGTTATTGGATGTCTATGCAGCCGGAGAGACGCCACTGCCTAATTTTGACTCTAAAGCTTTATTGCAAGCTTTGCGCCTGAGAGGGGGCAACGGTTTCTACGCCGAGAGTCAGGCTCAACTTGATGCTCTGGCTAAAGATATTCTGCTTGATGATGATGTTCTGTTGGTCATGGGGGCAGGAGACGTCGGTCAGGTTTCCAAGCGTTGGCAATCGCAAGCATAGCTTAAATAGCTAATCAGTCGTTATAAGGTAGATGGGAAAAAATGATGCAAGAATTTGGAAAAGTTGCGGTTCTAATGGGCGGCAAAGCTGCGGAAAGAGAAGTCTCATTACGCAGCGGACAGGCGGTTACGCAAGCCTTGCTTGACGCCGGAGTGGATGCCTATTCCGAAGACGTTAGTCAGATAGATGAGCTGCAACGAATTGCCAAAGAGTATGACCGCGCTTTTATTGCCTTACATGGTCGCTGGGGTGAAGACGGTGTGGTGCAAGCGGTTCTGGACGATCTCGGTTTACCTTATACCGGCAGCGGCATGCAGGCTTCTGCGATTGCGATGGATAAGCTGCGCACCAAATGGTTGTGGATGGGCGCCGGTTTACCGACACCAGGGTTTGTCTGGGTTTCCGAATATATGCCGTTGGACATCGACGCGTTTGATCTGCCTTTCCCGGTCATCGTTAAGCCTTGCCGTGAAGGCTCAAGTATCGGTATGCGTAAAGTCGATAATAAAGAGGCGTTGCAGGAAGCGGTGGCGTTTGCCCAGCAATATGACTCTGAGGTGTTGATTGAACAGTGGATCACCGGCCGAGAATATACCTGCGGCGTGTTGAATGGCCGAGCTTTGCCGTTAATTCAATTGGTGACTTCGCACGACTTCTACGACTTTGATGCAAAATACAAGTCAAACGATACTCAGTACATCTGTCCGTGTGGACTGGAAGCAGAGCTGGAAGCGGAAATTCAGCAGTTGGCTTTGCAAGCCTTTAATGTGGTTGGCTCCGAAGGTTGGGGGCGTATCGATATTATGCTCGATGAATCCGAGCAGCCATGGTTGATTGAATTGAATTCAGTGCCGGGCATGACCGATCACAGCTTGGTGCCGATGGCAGCCAAGGTGGCCGGCTCAAGTTTCCAAGAACTGGTTTTGGAAATTCTGCAAACTACGCTGGAATCGAAATAGTAGGTTATTCGCTTGAATAAAAAACGCGCCTTTCAAATTTCGGTTCTGATCATCGCTTTGGTCGGGATGATCTCTATTGTTTGGTTGCTGACTCAAAAACACTCACCGCTGTATCAACCGATCCAAGATTACGAGTTGACAACCCCGCTTAAACAACTTTCCAAAGCCGAGATCGACAAGTCGATCGCTCCGTATTTGGGCGGCTCTTTTTGGGAAATTCCGCTGGATAAAATTCAGGCCGAATTAACGCGCATGGATTGGATCAAATCTGCCGAAGTTAAACGCAAGTGGCCGAACTTACTGTATGTTTCGGTCGTTGAACAAACGCCGGTGGCGCGCTGGAATGAAAACGGTTTGATTAATGGCGCCGGAGAAGTGTTTTTTCCGGCGGATATCTCTGGTTACGAAAATCTGGTTTTAATCGAGGGAGAGCTTAACGACTCATCCGAAATCCTTTCTAAATTTATTGGTTTGCAGAACCAGTTGAATGTTTTGAATATGACCATTGAGAAGCTTAGTTTCCAAAATGAAGTGTGGAAAATTCAAATATTGAAAGGGCCGCAAATCATCGTCGATTCTTCAGGTTATGAAACCAAAATTCATCGCTTTATTCGAGCACTGCCGAAGATCGATAAAGGGTTGAGAAATTCAGCAAGAGTTTATGATTTACGCTATAGTAATGGTTTTATTGTAGCGAACTAGCGAAACGGTTTTTTACAAAGCAAATTGAGCGTGAAATTGGAAGAAGGTAAAGCTTAAAATGGCGCGAAAACAACACTCCTTGAACACCATTGTCGGATTAGATATTGGTACCTCAAAAATTGCCGCGATTATCGGTAAAATCAAAGCAGATGGCGAAATTGAAGTCGTTGGGATGGGTACCTATCCTTCTCGAGGTTTAAAAAAGGGCGTTGTTGTTAATATCGATGCGACGGTCGAATCGATCCAGCGCGCAATTGACGAAGCGGAGCGTATGTCCGGTTTTGAAGCGCAATCCGTTTATGTCGGCATCGCCGGCAGCCATATCAAAAGTTTCAATTCCAACGGCATGGTTGCTATTCGCAATCAAGATGTGCAAGCAGACGATATCGAGCGCGTGATGGAAGCAGCACAGACGATTGCCATTCCCGGCGATCAGCGCGTGTTGCATATCCTTTCTCAGGAATACATCATCGACAACCAGGGCGGAATCAGAGAACCGGTGGGAATGTCCGGGGTTCGTCTGGAAGCCAAAGTGCATATGGTGACTGGTTCGGTTAGTGCCGCGCAAAACATTACCAAATGTGTCGAACGCTGTAATCTGGATGTCGCCGATATCATTTTGGAGCAACTGGCGTCCAGTGAAGCAGTACTGTCTGAAGATGAAAAAGAATTAGGCGTTTGTTTGGTGGATATCGGTGGCGGTACCACCGATATTGCAGTATTCCATAAAGGTGCTATTCGTCACACTGCAGTCATTTCGGTGGCCGGTGACCAAGTAACCAATGATATCGCCGTCGCATTACGCACGCCGACTCAAGCGGCTGAAGAGATTAAACGCAAATACGCTTGCGCTTTGCCGCAGTTGATCGATAAAGATGAAGAGATTGAAGTAGCCAGTGTCGGAGACAGACCGGCACGTTGTCTATCTCGTCGTACCTTGGTCGAGGTGATCGAACCGCGTTACGAAGAGCTGTTCCAGTTGATTCAGGCCGAGTTGCGCAGCGCCGGTTTCGAAGATGTCTTAGCGGCCGGAATTGTCCTTACAGGCGGTAGTTCATTAGTGGAAGGCGCTGTCGAATTGGCTGAGGAAGTTTTCCATATGCCGGTTCGTTTGGGTTATCCGCAAGGGGTCCAAGGCCTGAAAGACGAAGTGAATAGTCCTTCTTACGCTACAACGGTCGGTCTTTTAATGCATGCTCGAGATCATATGGGAACTTCCATCACGGAGCTTAACGAGCGTAGCAGCTTATCAGATGCCGGTTCTATTTTCACTCGTATGAAAACTTGGTTTAGCAACAGTTTTTAACCTTGCCTAGCCTTGATTTTCAATGGCAGTGAAAAATGAAATTTATGCTAAAATAGTCCAATTTTCAGCACGTGGTTACGCAACGAAGTGAGACGGCGTGTTTAGGCTTGCCAAAGCCGTTAACCAATAATAATGAGTTTTTCCCTTTGAAACAGAGAACCCTTGCTAATCCCATTAAAGCCAAAGGAATTGGCTTGCACACAGGGCATGAGTCAGTGATGACTTTACGTCCCGCTCCTGCCGATACCGGTATTGTTTTCAGACGTATCGATTCAGACCCCGTTGTCGAATTTAAAGTTTCGCCTGAGATTGTCGGTGAAACGACTTTGTGTACTACCATCGTTAATGAAGGCCTGGAGAAGCCGGTCAAAATCGCGACTATCGAACACCTGATGTCCGCTTTGGCTGGAGTCGGTATCGACAATATCTACATCGATATCACTTCGGACGAAGTGCCGATTATGGACGGTAGTTCTTCGCATTTCATTTTCTTGTTGCAGTCGGCCGGTGTGAATATTCAGGAAGCGCCGAAGAAGTTTGTGCGTATTACTAAGCCGATTCGTGTCGAGAATGACAAGGGTGGATGGGCAGAGTTTGCCCCTTATGAAGGTTACCGTTTGAATTTCTCGATTGAGTTCGAACATCCTGCCTTTAAAGAGACGGCTGAAAAGATGACGCTCGAGTTTTCATCGACTTCCTACTTCAAAGAGGTCAGTCGTGCCAGAACTTTCGGATTCATGAAAGATATGGAATATCTGCGCGCTAAAAATCTCGGGTTGGGTGCAAGTTTAAAAAATGCGATCGGTCTGGATGACGAAGGCGTTATGAACGTTGAAGGTTTACGTAACAAAGACGAATTTGTACGTCATAAAATCTTGGATGCGGTAGGTGATCTGTATATGCTCGGCCATCCGATTGTCGGTGAGTTCACTGCGCATAAATCTGGACATGCACTGAACAATCAATTGCTACGCGCTTTGATGGCTCAGCCGGATGCCTATGAAATCACCACTTATGAAACCGAGAAACCTCCGGTTCGTTACGGTAGTAGCAAAGTTTTAATGTAAACGGGATTGTTGATCAAACCCTAAAGCGCCCATCGAATTTTATTCATGGGCGTTTTTTTTGGCTCTTAGACTGAGAGAATACAAGGCCTTCTGTAGGCCTTCGGATTTGATTTGCCGGCTAATCTCAATCATCTCTTCGGCATCTTGTTCGCTTGGCGGAATAACCTCTTTTTTGACTTTTTTCGGTTCGGCCGGTTTGGGCAGAATGTGAACCTTAACCCGATTCAACTCCAGATGCGGGAAATGTTCTTGATAGACGGCCAGTAAATTGGGTTCGTAAAACCGCAGTTGGGTTGCCCAAATGGCTTCATCGAGCTGAAGCAATAAGCTCTGTTTTTCAAAACTAACGCCAACCAGATGCATTTTCAATTCATCCGGCAAGTTCTCGTGAGCAACGTCCAGTAGAGCTTGAAAAAGCTGGGCATCCGCCAATAAGTTTTTTAATGCGCCTTGTGCTTGATTTAACAATGGTTTCATAGAGTGATTTTGTAGAATTATGTTAGAATACTTCATCATTTTAACGCAATCAAAATGGCTAAGAGTATTTAGCGTAATTTAAAATAGAAAGAACACATAAATGGCCTTCAATATTTTCAAGAAAATCTTCGGTAGTCGTAACGAACGTATGCTTAAGCAGTACCGTAAAACGGTATTAGAGATCAACGCGCTCGAGCCTGAATTTGAAGCTCTTAGCGATGAAGCCCTAAAGCTGAAAACGGAAGAGTTCAAGCAGCAGTTGCAAGACGGTAAAACCGTCAACGATATTCTACCAGCCGCTTTTGCTGCGGTCCGCGAAGCGGGTAAACGTGTATTCGGCATGCGTCATTACGATGTACAGTTGATCGGGGGCATGGCGCTGAATGACGGCCGTATTTCCGAGATGCGTACCGGTGAAGGTAAGACGTTGGTAGCCACTTTGCCGGCTTATTTGAATGCGTTAACTGGTAAAGGCGTGCATGTCATTACCGTGAATGACTATCTGGCAAAACGTGATGCCGAGTGGATGGGGCAGTTATATGCCTTCTTGGGTCTGTCAACCGGTGTGGTGTTGAGTGGACAGTCTCAACAGGAAAAACATGCCGCTTACCGTATGGATATCACTTACGGAACCAACAACGAATTCGGTTTCGATTACTTGCGCGACAATATGGCCATTTTTGCGGAAGAAAAAGTGATGCGAGGTCAGCATTATGCGATCGTCGATGAGGTTGACTCCATCTTGATCGATGAAGCGCGTACCCCGCTGATTATCTCCGGTCCGGCAGAAGATAAATCTGAGCTGTACCAGATGATTAACCCTTTGGTTCAGCATCTTGAGCAAGGTGAAGAGGATCAAGAGACAAAAACCTCTTCCGGCGACTTTACGATTGATGAAAAATCGAAACACGTTTACTTGACGGACGACGGTCATGCCAAAGTCGAGCAGATGTTGATGGAGCAGGGCGTACTCGGTGAAGATGAGAGTTTGTATGACGCAGCTCATATCGGTTTGATGATTCATGTTAATGCTGCTCTGCGTGCTCATTTACTGTTTGAAAAGAACCGCGACTACATCGTTGAAAACGATCAGGTTGTCATCATTGATGAGTTTACCGGCCGTAAGATGGAAGGCCGTCGCTGGGGCGAAGGGCTGCATCAGGCCGTAGAAGCCAAAGAGGGTGTGAAAATCCAGCAGGAGAGTCAAACCTTCGCCTCGATCACTTTCCAGAATTATTTCCGCCAGTATGAAAAACTTTCCGGTATGACGGGTACCGCGGATACGGAAGCGGGTGAATTCCTGTCTACATATAGTCTTGAAGTTGTGGTGATTCCGCCAAACAAAACGCCGGAACGTATCGATTTACCGGATTTGGTTTTCTTGGATATCGAAGGCAAGTTCCGAGCGATTGTGCGTGATATTGAAGAGACACACAAAACCGGGCAGCCTATTTTGGTGGGTACGGCATCGATTGAAATGTCGGAAGTGCTGTCCGGTTTCTTGCAGCAAGCCAAGATTAAACACAATGTCTTGAATGCCAAGAACCATGAAAGAGAAGCGTCAATTATCGCGGACGCCGGTCGTCCGGGTGCGGTAACCATCGCCACTAACATGGCCGGTCGTGGTACCGATATTGTGTTGGGTGGAAACTTGGAGCAAGAGATCGAAGAGTTGAAGAACCCAACCGAAGAGAAAATCAAGCAAGTCACTGAAGCGTGGAAGCTGCGTCATCAGGAAGTTTTGGATGTGGGTGGTTTGAAAGTCATCGGTTCCGAGCGCCACGAATCGCGTCGTATCGATAACCAGCTGCGAGGACGTTCAGGGCGTCAGGGGGATGTCGGGACAACCCGTTTCTACATTTCTTTGGATGACGATTTAATGCGTCGTTTTGCGTCTGAAAAAGTGAAAAACATGATGAAGCGTTTGGGTATGACTTCCGACGAAGCCATCGAACACGGTATGGTGACTAAGTCGATCGAACGTGCTCAGAAACAGGTGGAACGTCTGCATCAGGATGAACGTGCCAATCTGTTGAAGTTTGACGATATTGCCAACCAACAGCGTATGGTGGTTTATAACCAGCGCAATGAGCTGATGGAAGCCGATGCGGAAGAAGTCACCGAGGTGATTGACGGACTGCGCGAAGAGGTCGTTGAACAGGTTGTCGGTACGTATATCCCGAAAGGTTCACTGGAAGAGCAGTGGGATATTCCGGGTGTCGAAAAAGCGATCGAAGAAGAGCTCGGCTCTCAGTTCTCGATTCAGGCTTGGTTGGATGAAGACAAGAACTTGTATGAAGAGAAACTGATCGAACGATTGATTGTCGAGTTGAAAGCGGTTTACGACGATAAAATGTCGGTGGTCGATCCGGCAACTCGTCACCACTTCGAAAAAGAGGTGTTGTTGAGAACCATCGACCGTCAGTGGCGTGAGCACTTGGCGGAAATGGATTATCTGCGTCGTGGTATTCACTTGCGCGGTTATGCCCAGAAAGATCCTTTCCAGGAGTATCGCCGTGAGTCGGCAGAGATGTTCCGTAACTTCTTGAATGAAGTCACTTTCGAAACGGTCAAAGTGCTTTCTCTGGTTCAGATTGAAGGCACGCGTGACGTTGAAGAGTTTGACGAGCAGCTAGAAAAAGATCGTCCTCAACAATTGGATGCAAGACATCCGGCAGCGCAAGGCATTGCCGATGCGATGCAGGCGGCACCAGAGTCTGAAGAGGGCAGCGAACAGGATGCTACTTTCCGCCGTGAAACACCGAAAGTAGGGCGCAATGATCCGTGTCCGTGCGGTTCCGGTAAAAAATACAAACAATGTTGTGGAAAACTGAGTTAATTCGCAGTATTCTTTAACAAAAGCGTTTGCTTTGAGCCCACCGAAAGGTGGGCTTTTCGTTTTAGGCTTGGTTAACAAGATTTAGAGATAAAGTGATGGAAAATATTGAATTACACCCGATTGCCGGTGTTTATTTAGGTGCGTGTGCCGCTAAAATCAAAAAGAACGGTAAGACCGACATGGTTATTCTTGAACTCGCGGAAGGGTCGAGAACCGCAGCGACGTTTACCTTGAATGCCTTTTGTGCCGCACCGGTTACTTTAGCCAAAAACAACTTAAAGGCTGCGTCGCCGCGAGCTTTGATCATCAATAGCGGGAATGCCAATGCCGGAACCGGCGAGCAGGGCATGAAAGACGCCCAGCAGACCTGTGAATGGGTGGCCAAAGAGCTGGGTTGCGATGCCAATCAAGTATTGCCTTTCTCTACCGGTGTCATTGGTGAGAACCTGCCGATGGAAAAATTCCAAACCGGGATTCCGATGGCACTGTCCAATCTTTCCATTACCGGTTGGACAGACGCAAGCCAAGGCATTATGACCACCGATTTAGTGCCGAAAACCTACAGCAAAGTGATTGATATCGACGGCCATGCCGTTACCTTGACCGGTATGTCAAAAGGGTCCGGCATGATTCATCCGAATATGGCGACCATGCTTGGCTTCGCGGCAACCGATGCGCGAATTTCTCAAGCCTGTTTGGATAAAGCCTTGTTGGACTCGGTGAATCTGTCGTTTAATCGTATTACCGTCGATGGCGATACTTCAACCAATGATGCCTGTACCTTAACCGCGACGCAACAGGCGGATATGCCGGAAATCACTGATGTCAATTCGTCTGCCTACCAGCAGTTTGCCGAGGCGATCAACGAGATGATGATTGCGCTGGCACAGATGATTGTTCGTGATGGCGAAGGGGCAACCAAGTTTGTCAGTATTATTGTCGAAAGCGGTCGCGACCAAGCAGAGTGTTTGCTGGTGGCAAATACGGTGGCTTTGTCACCGCTGGTAAAAACAGCATTGTTTGCTTCCGACCCTAACTGGGGTCGTATTTTGGCCGCCGTCGGCCGTGCCGGTGTAGAGAATCTGGATATCAATACGCTGAAGATTTTCCTTGGCGATGTCTGTATTGTTGAAAACGGTGGTCGTTCGGCAACCTATACTGAAGAATCCGGACAAGCCGTCATGGATAAAACCGATATTGATATTTTGATTCAACTGAATCGCGGCGATGCGACGGAAACAGTATGGACTACCGACTTCTCTTATGACTACGTCAAGATCAATGCCGAGTACCGAAGTTAATCGGTTCAGGTACTTATTCAGTAAACAAAAAAGCCATTCAATCGAATGGCTTTTTTTGTGTGTAAAAATACTTAACTATGTTTAATTTCTGTTATTCTTTTAGATAAATTTTGAGTCAGAAGCATTTATCGATTTCCGCTTAAAATATTTTCATGGCTTCTGATGAGTTATACAAAACGTTACTTAGTTTGCGTCATGAAAATCAAGTTAATAGAAGATAACCTGTCAAATTGACAGGAATGCCTTAATACCAAGGATAAACTGCCTGAAAATGCATGTAATACAAAATAACAGGGCATATCTGCCTTATACTAAATGTTATGAACTCAAAAGGAGTCATTTGTGCAATCAAAACTTAAATTAAACCCTAGTGAGAAGTTAGTTCAGGTTAGACATAGAAGCAAAGGTACAATGGCTCAAATGGATATTTACTACTACAACATTGTTAATGAAGCAGAAGAAGTTGTTGGTGAGGTCATTTATGAAGACCATACTGCTATAGATTTCCGTGGCCGGACTCAGCATGTAACTCAAAAAGACAATGAAGGAAATACTATTGTTCAAGAGTCATGGTAATGATTCATAACAATACACTTAACCCGACCGCGCTAACGCGCGGCGGGTTAGCTTAAACGTTAGCATTTCGAGTTACCAATGATCATAGCAAGTAAAGCATTGATGGTTTTAGAAGGACTGATACTCTTATATTTATCAATTCTCGGGATACTGTTAATTCTTGGTAGCGGCATTCCTTTTTTGTCTGGTGCTATTACGTCAGGGCATTTTGCAGGATTCGTAACTTCCATAATGGTTTTAGCGTTTTTGGTGGCTGGTTGGCGTGTCTATTTTTGGGTTTTATTAGGTACTTTTGGCACGCGTGGTCATATAAAGAAGTTTTGGCTTGTACTATCACTCCTTGCAGTCTTTGTAAGCTTGCTGAGTTGGCCTGTGCACGAATTAGCTGAAGCGAGTGCAACAAACATTTGGTATAGGCAAAGCCAGTTATTCATGTTAGGTTTATATTTTTTACCAACAGCCACGCACTTGGTTTTACATATTTACTTAGAGAAAAATGCTAACAAGTCAAAGCACTCGGACGCCGTAAGCGGCGCCGGTGTTTGAGGCGTTAAATGAACATGGAGTACCGAACTTTGAAATCACAAGGATATGACCTTTTGGCGGGTGTTAGCAAAGGGTTAGTAACATTGTCTGTGGGAATCATTGCAGGCTTAGTTTCATTAATAAAACTTTCTGGGTTTGAATTTTCAGCAATATACTTGGCTAAAGCTGCACTGATAGCCTGTGCATTGTCAATTGTAACTGCAATGCTTCTTCAGGTTTCTATAGCGTCATTTATGTTAGGAGAGAAAAGCCGCATACCGTCAAATCCAAAGCTTTATTATGCAATCTCGTGGTTTTTATTTGGATTTGCAGGTTGTTCTTCAGGCATATTTTTAATTATAAACATTTAACAAACTATTCAATCGGACAGCCTAAACGCGCTTTCAGCGCAGGCTGCCGATTAATAAGAACGTTAAGCAAATATGAAATCACTACTCGACAATGGACATAGCTGGATTCTAGAACGGCTTGAATACGCCGATGGGCTGGATATTTACCTTCGGGAATTGAAGCGTGGGCCTTTACAAGATGCCGAAATTGGCGGTTCAACTATCAAAGACGTATACCCTCTTCAATCATGTGAGGGCAGTCTACTGACAAGAGTGTCCTTCTCAGATCTCCTGGCATGGCAGTGCCTGAATGAGTCTGCCACAACCGACTTTGCGGGAGACGTTTATGAAAGCTCTGGTTTTTTGGCAGTTCTCTCTAGTTCAGCTTACCTGAGCTATGTCCTTTCCAAGCATGGATGGTATGTCGAAGTACAAGAGCGGCCTGTTCGGCACTATAGGGTCTGGAGCGAGAATGAAATTTTCGACGTAGTATCATTCGGTTCACCAGAAATAGAGGCCGTAAATGCTTAACCAGGCCAAGCACAGCGACAGCCTTTTCGTTGCGGCTTCGCCTCCACTACAAGGCTGCGCGTGTTGGCGGCGTTAGGTGTTAATTAACTTTTTGCAAAAAGGAAGAACCGAAATGAGTAAATTAATGGAATTGAATTTTGATGGAATTAACTTTGAAGTAAATTCAAGTCAGCAGTTTGCCACTGTTATTTTTGACAGAGGCGAAGATGGTGAAAAAACAGACATTACTGTTATTAAAGATGGAAAGATTAACCAATTTGAAGGAGATAATCGTTTTAATCCTTCAGCTAGGAGACATTCCTCTTGTGTTTATGTAACAGAAGAATGGCAAGACGGTAAAAATATAAAAATTTGTACCATTCAGCATAAAGGCACTACTCTTGTTGAGATACATGAGGTTTCACAAGATGAAATGGATTACCTTTTCAAATAACACCTAACAAAACACTCAAGCGGACGGCGTAAACGCCGCTCGCTTAGTTTAATCGTTAGGTTTAAAAAGAACATGGATCGTGCCTCGTACCAAGAACAATGCAGATTGCCGTCATCATTCAGTCGCAAAGAGCTGGAAGATACTCTTGCAGCATTAAAGCAAGCTAATTCAGAAGTGGCCGGGATTGTTGAGAAGGTGCTGAATGCCAAGCCAATCGAAAAGCCAAAGAAACACGTAGGCGCAAACGGAAGCGATTATTTCAACGTTCGGGTGTCGGAGCGGGAGGCTGAAGCTATAGCAGAAGAGCTTGGCGCCTTGGAGGTTCAAAGCGTATCGGCGGAGGGCAATACCACTCCATTGGCATCACACTATGCTTCGTTGCTTGATCGGTGGTTAAGGTACGCTGGTGAAGGCTAGCATGGAGCACAAACCTAACAAGTCGTTCAAGCCGCTCGCCTGCGGCTCGCTCGGACATTCAGCACTCCGCACTTGCTCGGGCATGGCTTCGCCATTTTTTCCTGAGCAAGCGCTCCGTGCTGAATGCCGCTTAACTGGGCGTTAGAGCTAATAATGAAAATTCTACTAAAATGGAAAATTTGGAGAATCGAGGCAGCAATCAAGGCTCTTATTAAAGCTGAAGGCTTTAAACCATTAGTCTGGTCATTTGGAGCGTACTATATAGATCCAAAGCACTTAGTGTTTGTTGTAGGCGTACCTACGGACGAAGAAAGAAACAAACTAAAAGAAAATAACAATTTCATTCAATCATTAAAATCACTGCTTGTGAAATTTGGTTGGCCTGAAAAAGCGCGAGAGCATGTAGTATTTGATATTGAATCACAGGAAACAGTGGACAAAGAAGATAATGGAAATTGGTGGTATCACTATAAATAGCTCTAACAAGTCGTTCGTGTGGGACCGCCTAAAGCGCTGCGCGCTTTATCCGCCCCCACAACTCAAACGTTATGTTTCAAAACCAATATGCAGATAGCAAAACAAATTGAACCAGGGTTCTCCACAGCTGATGCTGAATACCCTGAAATAAGACAAGAGGATGGCGATTTAACTCTGTGCTTTAAAGACTGGCAGGAAAACTCCGTAGAGGTTTTCTTTGGTGATGCTGTTGCCTTCAAATGGCAAATGGCTGAATCGTTTCTAGCAAATGAACGTGATGATTGTAGCTACGAAATTGAAGACTCTGAATGGTTAGAGCTTCATCGTAAACAAGGTGAAATTGAGCCTGAAGAAGAATATAAGCATTATAAATTCAATTTTAACGCTATTGGTCAGTTCGAGGTTTTAGCTCTGTGCTATACCGTAAAAACATAACAAGCAAAGGCAGCATCGCCCTTCGGGCTGGACGCGCTAACGCGCGCCGCTGTTTTGGGCGTTATACATAATTTAAGGAATTACATGGAACTTAAAGATTTTATTGCAACTACTCTTGGAGAAATCCAAGAAGGTGTACAACTAGCAATTAACCAAACAATAAAAAACGGTGTAAGTGGTGCAATAAATCCGAATTTCACTGAAACAAACCGAAATGACAAACTTATTCAAAATATAAACTTCGATATTGCGGTTACTGTTTCTGACGAGGAAAAAGGTGATCTGAATACAGGTATAAAAGTAGTGGGTTTATCCGTTGGTGGACAAGAATCAAGCTCATCAACTACTAGTAAAGTGAGCAGAATACAGTTTTCAATCCCTATCATTCCGCCTGTCACACAAGTAAAGCCTTAAAATTTATGTATAACAATATACTAAACCCGACCACGCTAACGCGCGGCCGGTTAGCTTAAACGTTATGAACTCAAAAGGAGTCATTTGTGCAATCAAAACTTAAATTAAACCCTAGTGAGAAGTTAGTTCAGGTTAGACATAGAAGCAAAGGTACAATGGCTCAAATGGATATTTACTACTACAACATTGTTAATGAAGCAGAAGAAGTTGTTGGTGAGGTCATTTATGAAGACCATACTGCTATAGATTTCCGTGGCCGGACTCAGCATGTAACTCAAAAAGACAATGAAGGAAATACTATTGTTCAAGAGTCATGGTAATGATTCATAACAATACACTTAACCCGACCGCGCTAACGCGCGGCGGGTTAGCTTAAACGTTATGAGTGACCGCAAGCGGTCACTCATAACGGGGGTGGCGCTAATAGATCGCATTGCCATGACTCGCTTACGCTCCTCATAACAATGCAATCAACCTGACCTACCCACCATTCAAAAATTGAAATTTTTAAATAGTGGGGGCGGCAGGTTATCGCCACCCCCGTTAGCCCCTTTTCGGAAATTTGAACATGGCCGTAAAAAACCAGTATCAGGACTTGCTAAGATCTAAGATTGTATCTGCCATATCTCAAGCAAAAGCGGCGGCAGGCTTCTCACATCAAGGAGTAAAGGGCACAGTTCTTGAGTTGCTAATTAGCCAGCTATTTCAACCATTATTGCCAGCTGACGTCGGAGTGGGTACTGGGCAGATAATAGATAGCTATAGCGGGAAGCTTTCGGGGCAGGTAGACATTGTTCTTTATAACAGGGCTATCTTGCCTCCAATACTGATGGACGAAAAAGTTGGTGTTTTCCCAATAGAGTCCGTTCTTTATACAATCGAAGTTAAGACGACGTTAAATGCTACCGAGCTAAAAATGGCGCATGAGAGTGCAAAAAATATAGCTCAAAACTTTGGTTATCGTCCTGGTTTGAAAGGTGAAGATGGAAAGGAAAAACATCACTCAATCGAGAAAGTAAGATCGGTAATATTCGCTCTTAATTCGGATCTTAGTGGCAATAAACTAAATGAGGCCGAGCGATATCGAAAATTATACGGCGACGATACAGCACACATAAGAGCTATTTGTGTTACTGGAAAAGAATATTGGTACGATAACGGGAATTACTGGATAGGATTTAAGGATGGTCAGGATTACGATGAGATTCTTGCTTTTATTGGTGGTGTGACTAATACTTATAGAGAAGTTTCGATTAGTCGGGGTCAGCCTTGCTTAGGTCACTATGTCATTCCTGAGGCAAAAGGGTTTGTTGCGACAAAATCTAGGGATGTAGCTTCGGTAACGTTGACCTGTGAAGATTGTGGCATTGAGGGTGAAATGATCCCAAATATCGGCCAAATGAATATCACTATTAATGGGGCTATTTCATCAAAAGAAAGCTGTCCTAATTGCGGAGGCAAAATGTCTTCGGAGAGTGGTTCCTATGTTTTTAAAAATGGGCAGCTTATTGAGAACAACTTGGGCTAACAAAGTGCTGCTAGGGACAAACCTACGCTGCGCTTCGGTTCGCCCCAGAGCACGGCGTTCGGCAGGGGAAATATGGCACACGAATTTGATGGCAAGAAGTACGAGAAAGCATCCACCCACCAGAAGGAATGGGGAGCGAAGCTCATTGCAGAATTCGACTTGAAGGGAACTGAGCATATTCTCGATCTTGGGTGCGGAGACGGAACATTAACGGCACAGCTTGCTGCACTCGTTCCGAAAGGGGAAATCATCGGGATTGATGGGTCAAAGGGGATGATTGATGAGGCTCAATCAAAGGCAGGAAACAACCTCCGATTTCGCAGGCTGGATATCAACGACCTCGATTTTGTCGAGGAGTTCGATCTAATCTTTTCCAATGCGACACTCCACTGGATCAAAGACCACCAGCGTCTGTTACAGAAAGCTAACAAGGCGCTTCGTGACGGTGGTCGCCTGCGTTTCAACTTTGCCGGAGACGGTAACTGCTCGCATTTCTTCGGTGTTGTACGTGAAGCAATGGAACGAGAGGAGTTCCTTTCATTTTTTGCGGAATTCGAGTGGCCTTGGTACATGCCGTCCGTCGATGAGTACAAAGCTTTGTCCGAATCAAGCGGCTTGCAAGATGTAAAGGTTTGGGATGAAAACGCAGACAGATATTTTCCCGACGCAGATGCGATGATCCGATGGGTTGATCAGCCAAGTCTTGTACCATTTTTGGCCTTCATCCCTGATCCGGAGAAGTCCTTATTCCGCGATTTCGTCGTAAACAGAATGATTGAAAAAACGAAACAGGAAGACGGAAGATACTTTGAAACTTTCCGACGCATAAATGTTTCAGCAACGAAGTGAAAATTGCCAAACAAGACAAATTAACTCGGATGCAAGTTCCGTTTAATGTCATCCAGTAAATAAAAAAGCCATTCGATTGAATGGCTTTTTTGTGAGCTAAGATTGTTTTGATTTGGTTGTGGCATTAACCCCAGTAAGGACCGGAAGTTCCGATAATGCCTTCCAGTATGCCTAGCACAAGGTTAATGACAATAATAGGGCGCATCTTGTTGTTCAGGATGGCGCCAGCTTCCGGGAACTGTTTCTGTTCGACGGCGCTTTTGAATTTCAGGTAGAGGCCGAAATAGAGCCAAGCGAACAGGATGATCATGATCCAGCCGATCAAATGCATTAACTGCATATAGAGCGGAGCGGCTTCAAAGCCGCCTAGGCGACTGAACCAGTCCCAGTAACCGGATATGACCAATGCGATGATAAACGCCCAAACCCATGGGAAGAAGCGCTGAAAAATGGCTAAGAACATAGTCAGTCTCAACGGGGGTTCAAGCAGTTCAATTGCCGCCGGTCTGAAAACGCGATAGACCAGAAAAATCCCTCCTACCCACAAGATGGCCGCGACCGAGTGTAAAGAGGTTAAGAGGATGGATTCCAGTTCCATTGGCAATTGTCCTTTGTCGATTAAGGTGAATTAATACGGCAGGCCTTCTTCGATTGGTAGTGAAGGGTCGCGTGACCATTCATTCCAAGAGCCGAAATACATTTTAACGTTCTCGATACCTGCCTCTTTTAGCGCCACTAAGGTGTTCGATGCACGTGCGCCTTTGAAGCAGTATAGATAGACAGGCGTATCTTTGTAAATACCCGCTGTTTGACATTCGGCCAGAATTTCTTCTTTTGACTTGAAGAGTGGCACAATACCCGGTTTCATCATACGGTAACTCAATCCAAACGGCACCCGGCAGGCGGCCTTTACGTGGACAGAAGTCTTTACCGTAAGGGGATGAGCTGTCGGCAATCCATTCGTCAATATCGCGAACATCCAGCAGTTTGATATCCGTACCAAGCGCTTCCAGCACTTGATCTTTATTGACCATCAAGCTGTCGCCGGTATCTTTAAGCGGGAAGGTTTTCGCTTCTGGAGTTGGGCTTTCCAATTCGGTATTGAAGCCTTCCGCTTTCCGGCTTACGCTGCCGAGTTAATGATTTCCTGCAAAGCTTCGCAGAGTTTGTCATTTTCCTGGTCGTTACCGATGGTAATGCGCAAGAATTGATCGATACGCGATTTATTGAAATAACGCACTATAATCGCTCTTTCGCGCAATTTAGCGGCAATTTCTTCGGCGTTGTGTTGTGGATGGCTGGCAAATACAAAGTTGGCAGCAGAAGGGATCACTTTAAAACCAAGCGATTCCAAGGTTGTTGTCAGGTTGGTGCGTGTATTGATAATGGCCTGACAAGCCGTTTGGAAAGCGGGTTCATCATCAAACGAAGCGATGGAGCCGTAAATCGCCAGGCGATCCATCGGGTAGGAGTTGAAGCTGTTTTTCACTCTTTCCAAACCTTCAATCAGATCGGCATGGCCGATTGCAAAACCGACGCGAAGTCCAGCTAATGATCTTGATTTGGACAAGGTTTGCGTGACCAGCAGATTCGGGTATTGATTGACCAGTTTAATCGCAGATTCTCCACCGAAGTCGATATAGGCTTCGTCAACGACAAGCACTTGATTCGGGTGGTTCTGTAGTAACTGTTCAATTTGCTGTAACGGCAATAGACGGCCGGTTGGCGCATTCGGGTTCGGGAAAATAATGGCGCCGCATTCCTGATGGTAGTCATTAACATCGATTGCCATGTCGTCATTCAGCGCAATGGTTTCATAATCGATGCCGTAAAGCCCGCAATAGACCGGATAAAAGCTGTAGGTGATATCCGGGAACAGCAGTGGTTTATCGTGCTTTAATAACGCTTGGAAAGTATGCGCCAACACTTCATCGGAACCGTTACCGACAAATACCTGTGAAGTCGCTACCTGATAATAATCGGCGATTTTCTGTTTTAGCGCGTCCGCATTGGGATCCGGGTAGAGTTTTAGCTTATCGTCAACCGCCGCTTTGATTGCCGCCAGAACCTTGTCCGAAGGCGGGTAAGGGTTCTCATTGGTGTTTAATTTAATGAGATTGTCCACCTTGGGCTGTTCGCCGGGAACATAAGGCGTTAAGGTGTGAACGATTGGGCTCCAAAACTGGCTCATGGCTTTAAACTCGCATAATCTTTTGATGTAGGGTTGCACAATATTTTAATGGACGCTATTTTACCTGAATTGAATTTTTAGAGCGCGGAAATGATTAACGCGTATCTAGGCCACTTGTTTGTCAAAGGAGAAGAGATTGCCGAATTATCTTGATATCGCCATAGGCATTTTGCAACGGGATGGACAATACTGTTTAAGCCGCCGCCAGAAACATCAGTCTTTTGCCGATAAATGGGAGTTTCCCGGCGGCAAAGTCGAGGCTGGAGAACAGGTTGTGGAGGCGCTACAGAGAGAGTTTCGTGAAGAGCTTTCAGTGAATACCGAGTGCTGGCAGCCATTGATTGTGGTGCCTTGGGTGTATCAAGATGTCGCGGTACGATTGCATGTGTTTGTCACCGATACATTTAGCGGCGAACCGGTCGGCAATGAAGGTCAGCAGATCAGATGGTTTGATATTGAAGAGTTGGATAAGCTCGATTTTCCGGCAGCGAATAGAGGCATTGTCTCGGCGATGAAGTTGGCGGACAAATATATGAACTGCGGAAAGTTTGCCGATATGGATGATGCGCTAGACAAACTTTCGACAGCGTTGCATGCAGGAGTTAGGTTGTGTCAGTTAAAAGCAAAAGGCCTGGATAGCGAGCAGTTTGCCGAATTGGCGGATAAAGCGATTGCTTTGTGTCATCAGCATCAGGCAACTATTTTGTTAAACGGGCCTGTTGAGTTATTGGAATCTCATCCGCAAGCGGATGGAATTCAGTTGGCATCCAATACGATTTATGAGTTTGAATCTCGCCCGATCTCGGCAAATAAATTATTGGGTGTTTCGGTACATAGTGATGAGGATATTCAACAGGCTCTGAATATCGGTGCGGATTTCTTGTTACTGTCGCCGCTTAGAGAGACGTCGGCTCATCCGGGCGTGCCGGGAATCGGTTGGGATGAATTTGCGGAAAAAGTCAGAGAGATTCCGATTCCGGTTTATGCGTTAGGAGGCGTTAAGCCGGAAGATGCCGAGGAGGCGAAACGACGCGGCGGACAAGGGGTTTCGACTACCTCCGGATTGTGGCCTGCTTAAACGTTTATTCGATAAGCGTCGTTTTTAAGATATTGTCTATCTCTTGGTAGAGGTGTTCGATTGAACCGGTATTATGAATGACTTTGTCTGCATAAAGCAGACGTTGCTCTCTACTCACTTGTAGGTCGATGATTTTTTGAATTTGTTCACGGCTGTTTTGATCACGCTGGCTGGCTCTGTCAATTTGCAGTTCGGGCGGACAATCAATCACCCAAATTTCATCCAGATAGGCTGGTCGTTGGTTTTTCAGCACGGCTTCAATCAATAACGGAATCGCAACCACAATCAGATTAGATTGTTTTTGGTATTCAAGAATTTGTTGCTCGGTTTGCTGTTGTATGAGCGGGTGTAGAATGGATTCCAGCTGCGTTTTTTGCTGCGGGTTATCAAACACAATCTCTCTTAATTGACGGCGATTTAGCGAACCGTCCGGGTTTAAGATATCATGGCCGAAATATTTGACCACCTGTTCAAGGCCGGATGAGCCGGGTTCGACAACCTCTCTGGCAATAAGATCGGTATCGATGACCGGAATATTCAATGACTGTAGATAGTCGGTGACGGTGCTTTTGCCGGAGCCGATTCCGCCGGTAAGTCCTATGGTTTTAGTCATGTGCAACTCTTATCGATTCTAGAATAGTTTGGGCCGGTTCTGAGGGCGACCCAATAAATAACCTTGAATGTGCGTGGCTCCGGCCGCTTTGGCGGTTTCGAACATCTCTTTATCTTCTATACCTTCCATCACCAATTCGTAGTTTGAATTCAAAATCATTTGAGCGGTTGCCTTGATGATCTGTTGGGTGTTGATATCTTTGTCGACCAATGCTCGGGTCATGGTCATATCGAATTTGATGATGTCTACCGGCATATTGGCGAGATAACGCAGTGAAGAGTAACCGCTGCCGAAATCGTCCAAGGCGATTTTAAAGCCGTCATTACGCAAGCTGTTAAGCACTTCGGATGCATATTCCATATGGTCGATCAGACTGTTTTCGGTGATTTCCAGGACGATTTTATAGGTTTGTAAATATTCTTTCAGTGTTTTGAACATTTCCAGGAAGAATGGTTGTAATAAAGTTTTTCCCGAGATGTTGATAGACAGTCCGGTGCCGTGCGGAATGACACCATTGCTGAGCGCGATTTGAACTTGTTGAATGACTTGCTTGTCCAATTCGACTTCCAGACGGCGGCGGTCAACTATGGTAAAAATCTCTTTGGGGAAAATATAACCGTTGTCATTGCGAATACGCAGTAACGTTTCGTAGTAGACGTCACCACTTTCTATCTGTTGGATGGGTTGATAATTCAACTCTATGTTTTGTCCAGTATTGATTGCATCGACAATGACATTGACTAGGTTATTGGAAATTAAAGTCAGCGAATCGGAATCGATACTATGGTGATAAGGCTGGATTTTTGTGCGTACCGATTGTTTGGCTTTATACATCGCCATATCCGCTTGTCTAGGCAGATTGGCAATGTCATTTGAGCCATCCGGGGTTGTGCTGCTGATGCCGACACTGAAGCTTAGCTTCTCTTTAATGCCTAAACTGCCGAACGGTGCTTGCTCAAGAGCCAGCAAACTGTTTTCGGCAATTTTTAAGCCGCGTTCCGCTTCGCACTCTTGCGCAATGACGGCAAATTCGTCACCACCAATTCGATAGGCGGCAATACCGATCGGCAGAGATCTTTGTAGAGTCGTGGCACTGAGTTTGATGACTTCGTCACCGATATCATGACCGTAGGTATCGTTCAAGGCTTTGAAAAAGTCGCAGTCGAACAGAATAAAAACGGTAGGCGTTTCGAAACGTTCGTAATTCTCTATCGTTTCCGCCCAGGCTTCGTCAAAAGCACGACGGTTAAAAACATTGGTTAAGCCGTCCCGTCTAGCTTGCTCCCAAACGGTTTGGTTCTGTTTATCCAGTTGTTTCTGGGTTTCTTGTAGGTCACGATGGTAATCGTGCAGCGAGTTTTTCAGCTCTTCAAATTCTTTTAGAAAAAAAGAGTCTTCCGGGATAGGGTGGACTTCCTTGGGTCTGCTCTTTAACAGGCGCAAATAGTTTGAAATACTTTCCAGCGGCCTGTAAATGGTGATGTTGAAAATCAGAGATAAAGCGACACTGATTAGGATCATCAGTACGATCAGTTCAATAATGAAATTTTGAATAAGTTGCCATAGGTAATCGCTGACCGGGTTGGCGAGCGGTTCAAACGTAATGTGCTCCATAATCTTTTCAAAAGGAAAGTCATGAGTGGCGGTGACTCTTATGGTGGCCTTATTGACGTTGTAAAAAGTGTTTTGGCTGAGCAACATCGGAATGAGGTCAACGGAGATACCGATGTAGCCAATGATCTCGTTCGTTCCACGCTCTTTGACGGTTTCGAATATAACTAGGTGGCTTTCTTGACCTTTTCTGATAATGACCGTGGGTTCAGTGGTGCGCATCCGTTCAGGTAACAAAAAATGTGTTTTCGAAGCGGGGGATGCGGGTGTCAACAGTTTTTTCTCTCTGTTGTACAGCTCAAGGCCGTCATAGTAGGGTTTATAGTAACCACTTTCTTGCAGGCGTTCGTCATGCCAATAGAAATAGTAACTCGGATCGTGGAACTGTTGATAGACTTCGTCCCATTCGGCAACGGAGCGAATTTCCTGCTGCAAAATATCCAGAGAGTGTTGGAAAGCGTCCTGAAGTTCGTTGTCCGCCTGTAATTGTGTCTGTTTTTGAACCGTATGGCGAATTTCTTGCCCTTCGTTATATAGCGAGAGGTCTACAAAAGCTAATAGCGCCATAATGACAATGACGAAAAGCGTAAAATAAAAACGAATGGATTTGATTAGAAATAGAGGGGCATTCAAGCGCAGATCCTCTAGTTAGACAGCTGGTGCATGATTGAAATGAGTTCGTCTTGTAAATCAAATTCATGTTCACTGGAGAAAAAGTGGTTGGCACCGTCAATAATGATTAATTTCGTCCCGGTAGATTCCAGTTCGCTCAGCCAGTTTTCCCCTACACTTTGGTAACGTTTATCGGCTTTACCCATAATGCTGTAAGACGGTATATCCAATTTGCGGATGGAATCCAAGATATGCTTTCTGTCCAGTTTTAGATATGACAGGAAACTTTCAGGGGTGGCGAAGTAGTTGTTTTTACAGAATAAAAAGCTGTATTTATGTGGTTTTTTGGGATTTTCTTGTAAGAGTTTTTCGGCTAAAGAGATGTCTTCTTGAGAGGTGCCGAGCTCTTCGCCTTTCAGGTAGAAGGTGCTGGTAAAAATGGCAGCCTTAATTCGTTGATCGTGGTAAACATTCAGGTATTCCAACAGCTCCAAGCTGCCGCTGGAGTGGCCGACTAAGATAATATTTTTGTGTCCTTTTTGGAACAGCCAATCAATCCAGTCTTTGACTTCCATAATGTCGTGTTCTAGGGTGTGAGTATGAACTGAGTTACACTTGATTGAGCTGTTGCGTTGGTTGATATTTAAGGTCAATGTCGGACTTAAAACGGTATAACCTTCAGCGTTTAATCCTTGGCTCATGGCGACAACGGTATGGAATTTATTGGTGGTTAGGAAACCGTGCAAGATGAGAATAGCCGGTTTATTTTTATCGCCCTGTAAAAAGTCGGCTTGCGCTTTGATGTCCAGCGTTTCAATCGGTTGAGTAATTTCTTGGGCTTGCACATTAGTAGAAAGAAAAAGAGAGAAACAAATTACGCTAAGAAATTGAGTAACAATGTTGTCCGTTTTCATATCTATCATCCAAAGCTTCAGTGCACGATTGGTTTGTAGAGTACCAAAATTTTAGATGAGGGTAAATCTAAATAGCATGGCGCTTTATTCTTATTCAATGATTAAAAATATGTAGCGAGAGGTCTGTTCCTATCGAATCGAGTATTCAATTTATGTTTTCTTGCACACAAGGTAAAATAGCAAGCCAAATTTAAATGGTAAGAATGAATTACAAGAATTTAAGGTGGTTCCGAGAATGTGTGGTATTTGTGGTGAAATTTATTGGGACGGTCAGACGGCTGCAAAACAACGTTTGCAACCGATGTTGGATGCAATGCTGCGCAGAGGTCCCGATGATGAAGGCATTTGGCTTCAGGATCGAATCGGACTTGGGCATCGACGTTTGTCCATCATTGACCTCAGTAGCGGCGGCCACCAGCCGATGCATGATGATGCGTTCAGCCTCGTGTTTAATGGCTGTATCTACAACTATGAACAACTGAAAGAAGAGTTGATTGAACTAGGCCATAGTTTTAAATCCCACTCCGATACTGAAGTGATTATTAAAGCGTATCGCCAGTGGGGCATGGATTGTGTCACTCGTTTTGAGGGTATGTTTGCCTTTGCAATTTGGGATGACGAGCAGCAACAGCTATTAATGGCTCGTGACCGTATGGGCATCAAACCGCTTTATTACGCGCCAGTGAAAGGTGGGGTGCGTTTTGCCTCTAATACACAAGCCTTATTGACGGCTGACGACATTGATACGTCAATCGATCCGGTCGGTTTGCATCACCAGCTGACTCTGCATGCCGTTATCCCGGCTCCGCACACGATTTTAAAAGGTATTAAAAAACTTGAACCGGGTCATTGGCTGATTGTCGATCCGGATGGACAGATGTATAAAAAACGCTTTTGGCATCTTGAAGCAAAACAGCCGGAAAGCTTGCATGGTCAGCCTGCACCAAAAACAGAGCAAGAGTGGATTGATGCGGTTCATGAAGCGCTACGTGAATCGGTACATAAACGTTTAACGGCTTCGGATGTGCCGGTCGGGGTTCTGTTGTCCGGCGGCTTGGATTCCAGTCTGGTGGTGGCTATGCTTGCCGAAGCCGGTGTGAAGAATATCAAAACTTTCTCTATCGGCTTTGAAGATGCACCGGAAGAGAAAGGCAATGAATTCGAGTTCTCGGATTTAGTGGTTGAGCGTTATCAAACCGATCATCAGAAATACTTGATTTCCAATGAAGAGGTGTTGCCACGATTGCATGAGGCGATTGACGCCATGTCTGAACCGATGGTGGGGCAGGATGCGGTGGCTTTTTATCTGTTGTCGGAGAAGGTCTCTCAGGACGTCAAAGTGGTGATGTCCGGTCAGGGTGCAGATGAGGTGTTTGGCGGTTATTTCTGGTATGCCAAAATGGCCGAAGCCGGAAAAAATATCGATCCGAATGATCCGCAACAAGCTGTGGACGCTTTTGCGCCTTATTATTTTGACCGCTCACATCAAGAGTGGTTGGAAGTGATTAATCCGCAATACCATGTTAAGGATGTTACTTCCGAGTATGTCGGCGAGCGATTGACGGAAGAGGGGGCGGATAGCTTCTTGGATCAGGTGTTACGCTTTGATGTCACCACGTTGATTGTCGATGATCCTGTGAAACGGGTAGATAATATGACCATGGCTTGGGGCTTGGAAGCCCGAGTACCGTTTTTGGATCATAAGTTGGTGGAAGTGGCGATGGCTGCGCCGGATAGTTTGAAATTAAAAAATGACGGCAAGCATATTCTTAAAGAGATCGGTAGAGGCATTGTGCCGGACGAGATCATCGATCGACCTAAGGTCGCTTTCCCTATGCCGGCCTTAAAGTATGTGCGCGGCGAGTTTTTTGAATATATGAAGTCACTATTAACCTCTCCTCAAGCGAAAGCACGAGGCATATTTAATCAGGATAAATTGCAAGCGTTGATCGCTAATCCGGAAGCGCCGGAAGCTTTCACCGCGATTCAGGGTAGTAAACTGTGGCATGCGGCGCTGTTGGAGTTCTGGTTGCAAAAGCATGTTGATAAGACACTATAAATAAAACCGTATGGACAAATAAATATAACCTAGTAAAATACTCAAGATTTTAAATTTATCAGTAAGGACGTCTAAGATGGAAAACCAAGATTCAATTGACCCGGTGGAAAAAGAAACTTTGGAGCGTATTCACAGCCAAGTAACGAATAATCCTGTGGTTCTGTATATGAAAGGGACTCCACAAATGCCTTCTTGCGGTTTTTCAAGCCGAGCTGCACAAGCGTTGGCCGATACTGGAGAAAAATTTGCCTTTGTAAATATTTTGGCGGATGCGACTATTTTCGAACATCTACCGAAATATCAGGATTGGCCGACTTTCCCGCAGCTGTACATTGATGGCGAGCTTCAAGGTGGCTGTGATATTACGCTTGAACTTGCGGAATCTGGTGAGTTGAAGAAGATGATGGCCGAAGCCAATGCCAAGCATGAGGCTCAAAACGCATAATTATTCGTTGATGATTATGAGTTAGTTAAGCCCTCTTGAAGTGATTCAAGAGGGCTTTTTTATTCCTCTTCGGGAAGAAATATAGGCCATTGATTAACGATCTTGCAGAACAGATCCGCGGTTTTTTCCGTGTCATAAACCGCTGAATGCGCTTGATTATTATCCCACTCCATTCCGGCGGCGATCGCGGCTTTAGCCAAGACCGTTTGTCCGTAAGCCAAGCCGGCGAGTGAAACTGTGTCGAAGGTGCTGAATTTGTGGAAAGGACATTTCAAATTGTGGCGTTCAGCCGCTTCCAGAACAAAATTCAAATCAAAAAAGGCGTTATGTCCTACCAGAATCGCTCGGGTACAACCGGTCTCTTTGAGTTTTTTATTAATCGGTTCGAATAATTCGATTAAAGCTTGTTTTTCCGGGATGGCTTCTCTGAACGGATGGAAAGGGTCGTCCATACCGATAAACTTCAGGGCGCTTTCTTCGATATTGGCTCCGGCAAATGGCAAGATGTTGCGGTCGTAAGTTTGATCTCTTAAAAGTTGGCCGTCGTGATCCATCTTTAAAGTGACCACGGCCATCTCTAATAACGCATCGGTTTTGGCGTTGAAACCGGCGGTTTCAACATCGACGACGACTGGCATAAAACCACGAAATCGATCTTTAATGTGAGTCACTTGGCTCATGGGTAAAACGCTTTAGCTGTGATTACAGCGGTTTGACAAGTACTTTGGATTGTCGTTGAAAATTGTAAAGAGATTGTTTTGCTTCCGGCAAGGCACTGATGTCCGTTAATTCAAACCCATGCTCAATAAACCAGTGATGGGTGTGAGTCGTCAACAGAAACAGCTGCTTGGCTTGTACGGAGTGGGCCTTATTTTCTATCGCTTTGAGTAGCTCCGTTCCGAGCTCCTGGCCTTGGTATTCCGGGTGTACGGCTAAACAGGCCAGTTCATAGGCGCTATCCGAAATGTGATACAGCGCAGCGCAGCCGATAATCGTCTGGTCACGTTCAATGACTATGAAGTTGTTGATCTCCAGCTCCAAGCGTTCGCGTGAACGTTTGACGAGAACGCCCTCTTTTTCCAAAGGCGAGATTAAACCGAGAATGCCGCCCACATCGTCGATAGTGGCAGGACGTAGTTGGTGATAACGGTCACTGAAAATCAACGTTCCGGAGCCGTCTCGGCTGAAAAGTTCCAGCAATAGAGCGCTAGGATTCTGTTCGTCAATCAGGTGGATTCGCTTAACTGTATGAGTGGTTTTAGCAATTTGTGACAGCAACTGTGCCTGCTGGTCGTTATGAGGTTGTTGCATGGTTTCATGTAGCTGCGGCACGCTCAGTTGTTTAGGCAGGTTCTCGAGTTGTTTGGCAGAAGCATAGATCATGAGTTTGTCGGCTTGAATGGCGCTGGCCAGTTCACAGGCTTGTTCAAGGGTGTTTAGATTAAAGACTTCGCCGGTCAAAGAGTAGGCGATGGGTGTTAACAGCGCGACTTGTCCTGAGTTCAAACAGTCTGAAATGGCTTGGTGATGAATTTTGCGCAAGATACCGGTGTGTTGGAAATCAATACCTTCAATAACCCCTTTAGGTTGGGCAATGACCCAGTTACCGGAAATAATGGTCGGCGGATTTGGGTGTTGACAGGTGGCTTGGCTAAACAGGGCTTCAAGCTGGCTTCTTAGCAATCCGATGGTTTTTTGGAATGTTTCGATCTGCTCGGTGCTGGTAATACGAAACTGTTGGTGAAATTTCGTCTCGAAACCGGCTTTCGAAAAAGCTTGGTCAAGCTGAGTGGAAGCACCCATCGCAAGCACAATTTTCAACCCGAGGTTATGTAACAGCCGCGATGTCTTGAGAGAGTTCTGCTACCGATTGTGAGGACGCCAGAAAAGTCTCCTGAAATATAGATGACACAGGTCTTTCCTCGATGCTGTTCGATATAGCGTGAGGATTGTCTTAAAGTATTAATAAAATCTAATTCAGATTGCTGCATGAATGTGCGAAAATACCAGTCATAATTTTTGTAAGTATAACAGTCTAAAAGCCAAAGTCTAAGCGGCTTTATACAGACTTGTCCTGAAAAGGATATTTAAAGGAGTTTTTGATGCCTCAATATCGTTCCAAAACCAGTACTCACGGAAGAAATATGGCGGGTGCTCGTGCTTTATGGCGTGCTACCGGTATGACAACTGAAGATTTTGGGAAGCCGATTATCGCAATTGCCAATTCGTTCACTCAGTTTGTACCGGGACATGTCCATTTGAAAGATATGGGGCAGATGGTCGCTAAGGTCATTGAGGAACATGGCGGCGTAGCTAAAGAGTTTAACACCATTGCGGTGGATGACGGGATTGCGATGGGGCATGACGGTATGCTGTATTCTCTGCCTTCCCGTGATTTGATTGCCGACTCGGTCGAGTATATGTGTAATGCCCACTGTGCGGATGCCTTGGTGTGTATCTCAAACTGTGACAAGATTACTCCGGGAATGATGATGGCGGCGATGCGCCTTAATATTCCGACCATTTTTGTGACCGGTGGGCCAATGGAATCCGGTAAAACCGTGTTAGGCGGCGAAGGTATTAAGCTGGACCTGGTTGATGCCATGGTCATGGCTGCGGATGACTCCTGTTCTGACGGTGATGTAGATGAAGTGGAGCGTTCGGCTTGTCCGACTTGCGGTTCGTGTTCCGGTATGTTCACCGCTAACTCAATGAACTGTCTGGCAGAAGCTTTAGGTATTGCTTTGCCTGGTAACGGGACAACCTTGGCGACCCATGCAGATCGTAAAAACCTGTTTATTGAAGCGGGTCGTCGTATTGTGGAAATCGCTAAGCAGTATTATGAAAAAGATGATGAATCTGTGCTGCCGCGTTCGATCGCAACTTATGAAGCATTCCAGAATGCGATGGCTTTAGATGTGGCGATGGGCGGCTCAACGAATACCGTGTTGCATTTATTGGCCATTGCTCATGAAGCAAAAGTCGAGTTTACTATGCAGGATATGGATGATATTTCACGTCGAGTTCCTTGTCTGGTAAAAGTGGCACCTAACTCAAAAACCTATCATATGGAAGATGTACATCGTGCCGGTGGAATCATGCGTATCCTTGGTGAGTTGGATCGAGGTGGTTTGATCAACCGCGATGTACATACTGTGCATGCTTCTTCAATGGGGGCTGCACTGGATTTATGGGATATCTCTCGTACTGATAATGAAGCGATTCATACTTTCTTTAGAGCGGCACCCGGCAATATTAGAACTACCGAAGCATTCAGCCAGGATAAACGCTGGAAAGAGGTCGATATCGACGATGAAAACGGTTGTATCCGTTCTCTGGAGCACGCTTATACGCAAGACGGTGGTCTAGCTGTGTTAAGAGGGAATATCGCTCAGGACGGTTGTATCGTCAAAACTGCCGGTGTAGACGAGTCTATTTTTAAATTTACCGGTAAAGCAAGAATTTACGAGAGCCAAGATGCGGCAGTAGCCGGTATTCTTGGTGATGAAGTGCAAGCGGGCGATGTGGTGCTGATCCGTTATGAAGGACCGAAAGGTGGGCCGGGAATGCAGGAGATGTTGTATCCGACCAGTTACCTAAAATCGAAAGGTTTGGGTAAAGAGTGTGCGCTGCTGACTGATGGTCGTTTCTCTGGTGGTACTTCTGGTTTGTCCATTGGGCATTGTTCACCAGAAGCAGCAGAAGGTGGAAATATCGGTTTGATTAAAGAAGGGGATATTATCGAAATTGATATTCCTAATCGCTCTATCAACGCCAAAGTTTCCGAAGAAGAGTTTGAGCAACGTCGTCACGAAATGGAAGAAAAGGGTGCTTCGCATGCCTGGAAACCTGAACTGCCAAGAGAGCGTCGCGTAAGTGCAGCTTTGCGTGCTTATGGCGCCATGACCACAAGTGCAGCGTTTGGTGCTGTGCGTAATGTTGAACAGATTGAACGTAAATAATTTATGGAGAATAAAATATGTTTGCGGATAAGTTAACTCAAGCACAGCGTCAGGTCGTTTTTGACCTGGCTGCAAACCTGGCAGCAGTGGATAATGATGTATCCGATGAAGAGGTACAGTATCTGAAAGATTTTAGCGCAGCTTACGGTATTGATTTCAATTTAGACAAATCAGGTATCAATATTGATGATTTGATTGTTCAATTGGATACCAAGGTCTCTAGAATTATTACGCTTCAAGAACTGGTTAAGCTTTCATACAAGGACGGCCATTTTGGTGAAGAAGAGCAGGATAAGGTGTTCCTTATCGCCCAAAAAATGGGGCTTAATGATCCTGAGTTAATGATGCGAATCGAGAACTGGGTACGCCAAGGGTTTGATTGGATCTACGAAGGTGAGCAAATGTTAGAGTTGGGCTAACTAAAGCGTCCAAGCTGATGGATCTAAAAAGGCCGGTATTTACCGGCTTTTTTATGTCTATGGAAAATAGAGGAGTCATATGAGTAATGTATTTACTTTGTAATTAAATAGGCGTTTTGATAGGTATAAAAAAACCCGGTAAAAACCGGGTTTTGTTTTTTTAGAATAATGCTTAGATTATTCGCGGTAACCAGGACCGTTGATTTCCAAACCGTTTGAAACGTAAGCTTGGAAGAACTCTAGGTTACTGTATTCAGTACCTTGAGCTTTCATAGGTTTAGCACGCATGTTTTTGTTACAACCATCATAACGACGGTGTAGCGTACCTAGAGCCTGCCATTTTGCACGGAACACAGGGAAGTGTGTTGTATGACCTAGGTTTGGTGACAAAATGTTAGAACGTGCTTTACGTCCAGAGTTATAAGTGTGACATTTAGCACATGACAGACCTAGCTGACCACGTGGCTGAATGTAGAAATCACGACCAGCCTCGTAAGCTTTACGAGCACCTTCGCTTTCAATTTTGACATCGATCTTTTGGCCGCGAGCATTGTATGCAAGATAAGCGCTGATTTGAGCTAGAGTACCTTTTTTCCATTTAAGTGGTTTTAGGCCAGCATCTGTACGACATTTATTAATGTCTCCTTCAAGCGTTACAACTTTTTGAGTTGCTTCGTCAAAGAAAGGGTATTTAACGCGAATCTTAGATACGTCAGAACCGAAGCACTTTTCATAAACAGCTTGGTCTTTATTCCACGCTGCTTCACCAGCATCGATGGCATCTAAATATGGAGGGAATTCTTCTGCTGCTTCCCATTGAGCAAATTTATCGGCATCATAGATGTATGCGCCGTTAATGTATTCTTCAGGTGCAATGTTTGGGCTTTTTGCTTTGAAGAAATCAACGATTTGTTGACGATCCGTTTCTGGATCAACAGCCAATGCCGATGTTGAAGCGGCACCTACTGTCACACCTAATGATAGGGCGATAAGTAGTGACTTTTTCATTCCTAATCCTCCGTCCGAGAGCTCTGTATTTCTTTATTATTGTTTTATATAAGTTTGAATACCCGATTACTCGGGTATTCATGGTACTGACTATCAATTATTTAAGTTTGATAGACTGTGTACCTTTATCACCAGTGTTGTCAGTTAGAGAAACTGTAACTTCGTCACCAGAGTTAGCGTTAACTTTAACCGCCATGTATGGGTTAGCTGAAACTGCACCAGACCACTGAGCATCAACAGCTTTAGTTCCGTTTACTGAAACTTCAACCATGTCGATGTACTTAGCTGGATATGGCTTACCAGTTTTTTTGTTCATACGAGCACCAGATTCCATTGGGTGCTTGATTAGCGCTTTAACTTCAGCTACGCCACCTTTTGATTTACCACGCATTCTGATTTTGATAGACATGTTATTATCCTTTTATTTAACTATATTCGTTGTTGAAATTAAGTAATCTCAGTGGGGATTAACCACCACAACCACCGATTGTTACTTTAACTTCTTGCTGAGCTTTCATTAGCTTACCGCCAGCTTTAACAACAGCAATAACATCCATAGTTTGACCCATTTTGATACGTGTAGAAACGTAACCTTGAGCACCAGCGCCGAATGTGTATTCACAAACCATAGGCATTGGGTTTTTGCTTGCAAGGATAGAGATAGACTCAACACCAGAGATACCAGAAGCATCAACAGTTACAGGTGTAACCGCACCGTTTTCTGCGATAGCAGGTGCTTTAAGTTTGATGTCACCAGAATCTGCAGCACCAGCTGAACCATATACAGCTGTTAGAGCGTCATCAGTAGTTTTAGCGTCGAATGCTTTTTTGTTCCAAGCTGCTAAAACAGTGTTAGGTGTTAGTAGACCAGCGTTAACAGCTACAGCTGCAGCACCAGTTGCTAGAGTACCTTTTAGGAAAGATCTACGTTTCATAAGGTTTTAAACTCCCGGTTAGGTTTTTATTAAAAAATTATAGAGTATAAATGTAATCAACAATTTTGCTGATTTCGTCATCAGACAAAATGCCGTTTCCACCAAAGGCTGGCATCATGCTGTTAGGAATCTCAGTTCCAGGTTTACCCCATACTTTGTCGTAAAGCTTTTGCTTATCTGGGTAACGAAGCTTCATGGCTATCAAAGCAGGTCCGATATTACCAGGCATGGTACCTTCACCAGCCATATGGCATGCTAGACAATTGCCTTTTGAACGGCTATAGGCTAGCTTCTTTCCTTCTTCAACAGTCGATGCTGCTTTTTCAGCGGCCTGTACAGTTGTAACAGGGGCTGAGACTACCGCAGTTGAAATGGCTAAAGCAGTCAACAGTTGCTTCATTTTAGAATTCATCATTCTTCTCCTCCTAAAGTGTCTTTCGACGTTCCCATTATATGTTGGGATTTTATTTTTGAACAAAAGCATTTGCTCTTTGACGTGTAAGCTTACTCAGTTACCGTACAAACGCAAGGCTTTTAGTTATCTAATTCGATAGTAATATTTAATCAATGTTAAACAAATTTTTATGACGGTCATAAATTATTTATTTTTATCTTTGTTTTTCAATAGGTTGAGGTTTGTTTGTTCGAATAGTGTTATTTGAGCCTTAAGAGTTTTGTCATTTTTGTTTTCTTTTTTCTTGCTTTGCTCCAAGTAATACCGGCTTCTTGCCGTGTTACCGATTTCCATATAAGCCTTAGCTAGAAAGAAGTATGCATGGGCTTGTTTCTGCTGTTTAGCATAGAGTTGAGAAAGTAGCATGTCAGCATGATATTGGTAGGAGAGCCGGTCTATTTTATCGTTAAGCAGTTCGATGGCTTTTGTGCCGCCTTCATACATGTTTATATATTGAGCATAATGAATTAATAGCGAGGGATTGTTTGGGTAGAGTGCAAGTAGATAGTTGGCTTGCTTTTCCAGACGTTTCTTTTCTGCCTTATTCAGTTTAGGTGTATTAGCGTAGAGTTTGGCTAGGTAGGCTGTCATGTATAAAGGCGAGCTGCCGCTTTCATAGACCATTGATGTTAAACAAGGTGAAATTTTGTCCGGTTGGGTTGCCGATTGTTGGTAGCAGTTATATTGGCTTGTCAGATTGGTTTTGTTTTTATAATTGTTTTTGTCGCGGACATTCAGTTTGATTTTAATTAAATCAAATGCCGCCTTGTCAGGACGATTGTCGGTATAGTCAAGCTGGGCGGCTCGGTTCTCGGCTTCAGCCAATCTGTTTTCAGACACGGGGTGCGTACGGAGTATTTCCGGTACTTGAAAATTATTGGTGCTGTTTGCTTTGGACAGTCTGCCAAAAAAGTCACCCATGGCATGCGGATTAAAACCGGCTTGGTGAAGCAGTTGGATGCCGATGGCATCGGCTTCGGATTCATGTTGTCTCGAGTTTTTCAATTGTTGTTGCAGATTGTATCCCATGCCCCCCATTAGGGTTGCCATGCCGGCATTGGGGTCGTACATACCTATTAGGACGGCTGCTAATAAGGTTGCGATACTGTTCAGACTGCCTTGGCTCGAAGCATATTCGTAACGACGTGAAAGGTGGTTTTGCGATACATGTGAGATTTCATGCGCAATGACGGCGGCCAATTCGTCTTCGGTTTCAACGGCATTGATTAAACCTGTGTGGATGCCGATGACGCCATTCGGACCGGCAAAAGCATTGATGCTAGGGTCGTCTATCACATAGAACGCGAAGTGGCGATTGTCTCCGGTATAACTTGATAAGGTGTGGCCAAGTTGTCTGATGTAGTGATTGGTATCCAAGTCATCGTAAAGATTGAAGTCGCTATGAAGGCTAGCGGTAAAAGCGCGACCAAGTTGCTCTTCAGTGGCTTTGTCATAGGTGATGAGATCCGGAGAGCCGAGATCCGGAATTTGCTCAACGGCTGCATTTACAGAAGGGACGGACAATAAATAAACGAGCCCTGTACAGAAGAGAATAGTATAAAACAGTCGACGTGAAGAGTATGTGTACATAAAATTTGAATCTATTAGTCTCGGAATAACGCTATTATATGGGCAACGAAACCGCTTTAATATATTGAATTATGTAAACATTATGGAACAGTTGAATTTAACCGGATTGGCCTGCCCAATGCCCATTATCAAATTGAAAAAATATCTTTCGCAAAATGCTGCGGGCGATCTTGATGTTCAGGTGAAAGTTTCCGATAAAGGCGCTTTAAAAGATATTCCTGCGTTTTGCAAGCAGCAGGGGCTGGTCTGCGAGCTTCAAGAACAAGGTGTGGAAATTGTGTTTCGAATTCGTCAGGACGTTGCGGGATAGTTTTTATGAATAAATCAATTGTTGCACCGAATCAGCTGAGCATTATTCACTCCAAAGGCTCTCTGGATTGGTGTTATCCGACGTTTATATTAGCGAGTACGGCAGCAGCCATGGATAAAGAGGTACATATTTTCTTTACTTTTTATGGTTTAAAAGCGCTCCTCAAAAACATTGAAGAATTGAAGGTTACTCCTGTCGCTAATCCTGGGATGGTTATCAAAAGTCCGGTAGGCCCCGATTGGTTTAAGCAAATTGATTTTAACAAGGTATTGCCTTCAATGTTTTGGGGGCTGCCGGGTATGACTCGGTTGGCCACTTGGGGTTTTAAATGCGCCATGAAAAAAAACGGTCAGTTACCCATTGATGAGCTTAGAGCCTTGTGTGTGGAGTTGGGTGTGAAGATGACGGTCTGTCAGATGACAATGGAGATGATGGGATATAAGGAGTCCGACTTTATTGACGGGGTTGAATTTGCCGGGGCCGCAACTTATTTTGCAGAAACACCGGAAAATCAAAGTTTGTATATTTAAAGTTAATTTAGATAGAGCGCTTTTTAATAGCTAAAAAGCTGGTTTTGTATGAGCGATTAATTGTTAAAATAACGAAATTCTGAATTCACCCTGCTGTAAGTCCCTAAGTTTATGGCCGGTTTAAGTGGTGATTATTTTTAAGTGGGAGAGATATGAAACCTTTTGATAGAGGGATTTATTTACTGCCGAATCTGATGACAACGGGTGCGCTGTTTGCCGGATTCTATGCAGTTATTGCTGGGCTTCAAGGACATTTTGAACATGGGGCAATTGCCATTTTTATTGCAATGGTTCTGGACGGGTTAGATGGCCGCATCGCTCGGATGACAAATTCATGCAGTGCATTCGGTGCGGAATATGACAGTCTGGCAGATATGATCTCTTTCGGTTTGGCACCGTCGTTATTGATCTTTCAGTGGGCTTTAGTGGATTTCGGTAAATTAGGTTGGTTAGTCGCATTTATCTATACTGTCGCGGCCGCTTTAAGGTTGGCTCGTTTTAATACCCAGGTCGGAAAAGCGGATAAACGGTATTTTCAAGGCTTGCCAAGCCCGGCAGCAGCAGCGTTGTTAGCCGGTTTGATTTGGGTGGTGGAAAGTAATCAGATAGAGCTGTCCATTACTCCTGTTGTTGCTCTAGTATTGACTGTATTTGCCGGCTTGATGATGGTCAGTAATACTCGTTTCAGTTCTTTCAAGGAGTTGAATTTAAAAGATAAGGTACCGTTTGTTACCTTATTGCTTGTGGTTCTAGTGTTTGTGGTGATTACCATTAAGCCGGCGATGATTCTGTTTTTGATTTTCCTGGCTTATGCCATTTCAGGCCCGGTTATCACCCTGTTAACCTTGAGAAAGACCAAAGAGCTTCGCAAATCACATAAGCACGAAGCTCAAGAGGCAGCGGCAAAGGAAGAAATGTCCGTGGAAATGAATGAGCAATCCGAACAAAAGAATTAAATAGAAGATAGAGAACAACGACATGAAAGATCACTTAGTAATTTTTGATACGACACTTCGCGACGGAGAGCAGAGTCCGGGTGCTTCCATGACTAAGGAAGAAAAAATTCGCATTGCCAAACAGTTGGAAAAGTTGCGCGTGGATGTGATTGAGGCCGGTTTCCCGGCAGCGAGTGAAGGTGATTTTGAATCGGTTCAAGCGGTGGCTTCTGTTGTAAAAGATAGTACGGTTTGTGGTTTGGCGAGAGCAGTTGAAAATGATATCGTGCGAGCCGGAGAGGCGATCAAGTCGGCAAATTCTGGGCGTATTCATACCTTTATTGCGACTTCTCCGATCCATATGGAAAAGAAATTGCGCATGACGCCGGACGAGGTGGTAGAAAGAGCGGTATGGGCGGTGAAAAGAGCGCGTGATTTTACCGATGACGTTGAATTTTCTCCGGAAGATGCCGGCCGTTCCGAACTGGATTTCCTCTGTCGAGTTATCGAAGCGGCGATCAATGCCGGTGCGACGACCATCAATATCCCGGATACGGTCGGTTATAACATGCCGCATCAGTTCGGTCAGTTGTTTCATAATTTGTTGGAAAAGATTCCCAACTCTCACAAGGCGATTTTTTCTGCCCACTGTCACAACGATTTGGGTGTGGCGGCAGCGAATTCATTGGCAGCGGTTCGTAACGGAGCTCGTCAGATTGAATGTACCATCAATGGCCTAGGCGAGCGTGCTGGTAACACCGCTCTGGAAGAAGTCGTGATGGCGGTGAAAACACGCCAAGATATTTTTGATGTAGACACTCGAATCAATACCAGAGAAATCGTTGCCACCTCTCGATTGGTTTCTAATATTACCGGATTTGCGGTGCAGCCAAACAAGGCAATTGTCGGTGCGAATGCGTTTGCACATGAATCGGGGATTCATCAGGATGGCGTGCTCAAACATCGTGAGACCTATGAGATTATGCGTGCCGAAGATGTGGGCTGGAGTACCAATAAGATGGTGCTGGGTAAACATTCCGGTCGTAATGCTTTCAGAACCCGTTTGGAAGAATTGGGTGTGGAGTTTGAGACAGAGCAAGAGTTGAATGAGGCGTTTGTTCGTTTTAAAGAGCTGGCAGACCGTAAACATGAAATTTATGATGAAGATTTGCAGTCTTTGATTACCGACAACAATATTCAGCGTGTCGAGAACGAGTCGTTCCGTTTAGTTTCACTGAAAGTCTCCACTGAAACCGGCGAAAACCCGCAAGCGGAAGTCACTTTATGGATGAATGGCGGTGAGGCGAGTGCGCTAGCTACGGGTAGTGGTGTCGTCGATGCGACCTTTAAAGCGATCGAGTCTTTGGTCGAGTCTGGTGCCTCTTTGCAGTTGTACTCTGTTAGCAATGTCACTAATGGAACCGATTCTTTGGGGGATACGTCGGTGCGATTGGAAAAAGGCGGGCGTATTGTAAACGGCCAAGGATCGGATACGGATATCGTCACCTCTTCTGCTAAAGCGTATATCAATGCACTCAACAAGCTGGTTTCCGATGCTGGTAAAGAGCATCCTCAAGCTCCGGTATAAGAGTTATTAAGTGCTGATGTCAACAAAGCTCGATAGTCAATTGTTTGCCCAGTTGGGCGGTTCCAACTGGGTGGCAAGAGCAGGTTTTTTTCAAAAAGAAGCCGCTGTTGTCGAGTCTTCCGCTGTCCCGGAAAGCGTTCAACCTGAGGAAAACGCGCCAATTCAGGAAGTGCAAGCACCGATTGATCAGTTAGAGCAACAGGTCATGGAGCCCGTTTTGTCTGAGTCTAGGGCGCCCGACATTGAGAATGCCATTGTGGTGATCGGTGCTGGTCTGGATCAGGTTTGGGAAAACGAAGACGAACTGAGTTGGCGTTTGTGGCAGAACATTATGTTTGCTTTTGGCTGGGATGAGTCACAAATGGCTTTCTACGATTTGGATCATTTGGTTTCGGAAGAGATGGTCTTTACGACCTTGGAAGAGGTTATTGACCTGAATGTCGAATGGGTGCTGACCATGGATGCGTCTCATCCGGTTTCCGAGCAGTTGGCTGAGGGGCTTCAGGTTATTGAAGTGCCGGACTTGGAGTCGATGCTGGCCGATCCTTATGCAAAACAGAGTTTCTACCAATCGGTTGTCGAGCTGCTGTAAGCTTCATTTCTTTATCTAGGCTCTTCTCTATGTCGTTATTCAGTTATTTACGCCCTATGAATGAGGCGGATTTGCCGGAAGTACACGCTATTGAACAGCAGTCGTATGACTTTCCGTGGAGTCGACAGGGGTTTGAAAAAAGCCTCGATCAAGGGTTGAATTATCTATTTTGTAATCATGCAGACGAGTTACTCGGGTATTGTTGTATTTTGCCGGTCTTGGATGAAGCGCATATATTGAATATCTGCGTAGCACCAAAGTTTCATCGCCAGGGTATTGCCAGAATGGCGATTGAGCAGATTCTCGTTAAGTTGTTTGAAAGTGATTTTAAGATGGTTTTTCTTGAGGTCAGAGAATCCAATTATGCGGCAAGACAACTTTATAAAACATTGGGTTTTAATGAGGATGGCGTTCGTAATGGGTATTACCGAGCACAAGAGTGGGACAGCGATAGAAACTGTTTAGTGGATGCAAAAGAAGACGCGGTGCTCATGTCGTTCGCTTTAGAAATGCTGAGTTGAAGCAACCGCGGTTCTGGCATTAAGCCAGACCCGCAGGGTTTAATAAGTTACGGTTAATTTCTGAGTTCGCTTGGAATGGTTTTGCCGATGATTTGTGCCATCTCTTTATATAGCTTGGGGTTCCCGGCCAAAATGTTTCCGTTGCTCAGATAGTTGTCACCACCTTTGAAGTCGGTAGCCAGACCGCCTGCCTCTTTAATGATTAAGGCTCCGGCCGCAATATCCCAAGGTTTAAGATTCATTTCCCAGAATCCGTCAACGCGTCCACAAGCGACATAAGCCAAATCCAAAGCCGCCGAGCCCGGGCGGCGAATGCCCGCTGTAGCCGTCATGAAAGCTTTGAAGCTCTCCAAATAAGCGTCAAGATAACTAAAGTCATGATAAGGAAAGCCGGTGGCAAGTAGAGCGTTGTCCAGAGTTTTTTGCGGACTGACTCGGATGCGGCGGTTGTTCAACATGGCGCCTTCACCACGACTGGCGGAAAACATTTCGTCCCGTGTCGGGTCATAAATCGCGGCGTGTTCTACTCTGCCTTTAACCTCTACCGCAATAGAGACACAAAATTGCGGGAATTGGTGCAGGTAGTTGGTGGTTCCATCTAATGGGTCGATAATCCAACGTGTTTGCGATTGGTTGTTTTTGGCTTGGTCGATACCGCTCTCTTCGGCCAGAATATCGTGATCGGGATAGTACTTCTTGATAATCTGAATGATTGTGTTTTCTGCGTCCTTGTCTACTTCGCTAACATAATCATTTTTGCCTTTGTGCTCGACATTGAGCTGATCGATATTATCCATGTGGTTGACGATTCGGTGACCGGCCGTTCTCGCTGCTTGAGTGGCAATGTTCAGTAGAGGGTTCATGATGATTCCTTGAAAAAATGGCGGAACAAACGCATATATTGGGTTTAATTCTGCTTAATTGAGCATGAGAGGTTAGAATACTCCCGAAATTGAGCAGATTATAACGGAAAACAGAGAGATGATTGAAGATTACCGACTGGATCCCGGTTTAGCGAAAATCAGAATTGTATTGATTGAAACCTCCCATCCGGGAAATATTGGTGGCATTGCGAGAGCAATGAAAAATATGGGATTGAGTCAGCTGGTATTGGTTAACCCGAAAGAGTTTCCTAGTCAGGTCGCGTCGGCTAGAGCATCCAGTGCAACGGATGTTTTGGATAGTGCTCAAGTGGTATCGAGCTTAGATGAGGCGATTCAGGGTACCAAACTGGTAATCGGAGCCAGCGCTCGCTTGCGTAAAGTGTCCTGGCCGCAGTTGGATGTGCGTGAAACGGCTAAGTTGGCTTTGGAAACGGTTCACGAAGGCGAGGTTGCTCTGGTGTTCGGCCGGGAGGATTCCGGTTTGAGTAATTCCGAATTGGATAAGTGTCATTACTTGGCACATATTCCAACTAATCCGACCTACAGTTCGTTAAACATCGGTGCGGCGGTGCAGGTATTCGCCTACGAGTGTCTGATGGCAACCGAAATTGAATCTGTCCATCAAAAAGGGTATCGTCATAAATTAGCCTCTACTGAGCAGTTAGAGGGGTTTTATGACCATCTTTATCAGGCATTGCAGGATATTGAGTTTTTGGATCCAAGCAAGAACGCCCGTTTTATGCGCCGTATGCGTCGCTTGTTCAATCGATCGCAGTTGGATGTGAAAGAGATCGATATCTTGCGTGGAATTTTAACGGCAGCACAAAGACAGGCTGAAAAGAGTACGGTTGATGTTGAAACCGAAATTGACAAGGGTGCTAGAGAGTAATCGTTATGTTTAAACGTTTGAGATCCGATATAAATTGCGTTTTTGATCGTGATCCGGCTGCGCGCAATACTTTTGAGGTGTTGACGACTTATCCCGGATTGCATGCCATTCTGTTTTATCGCCTCGCTCACTGGCTGTGGAATAGTAAATTGAAGTGGTTGTCGCGTTTTATTTCCGGCTTTGCACGCTGGTTTACCGGAATAGAGATTCATCCGGCTGCTAAGATCGGCGAGCGCTTTTTTATCGACCACGGTATGGGGGTCGTGATCGGTGAAACCGCCGAGATCGGAGATGACTGTACGCTTTATCATGGCGTGACCTTGGGGGGGACTTCTTGGCAAAAAGGTAAGCGACATCCGACTTTGGGAAATGGGGTTGTCGTCGGTGCCGGCGCTAAGGTTTTAGGACCGATTGAGATCGCGGACAATGCCCGTATCGGTTCAAATGCGGTTGTCATTAAGCCGGTCGGAGAAGGTGAGACTGTCGTTGGGATTCCGGGTCGTATTGTGAATCCGAAAAAAGGGGAAACTGAAAAGCGTCGCGCGAAAATGGCGGAAAAAATCGGTTTTGATGCTTACGGTGTGAGCCAAGAGATGCCTGATCCTGTGGAAAAGGCGATCTACAGTTTATTGGATCATATTCAGGTTCAGGATGAAAAGCTGGAAAAAATGGCTGCAACTCTGGGTAAATTAAGCGGCGAAGCGATCGATATGCATTTACCCGATTTGGATGACGCTATTCTTGAACCGGAGGATCCGGAACAGGCCGCTCATTTGAAAAAGAAAAGTGCCGAGAGTAATTCGGATAATTCTTGAGTTGTTTACTCGGGTATTGTAGAATCACAGCAGTTGAAATTATATTAGGGTTAACTTATGAAGCTGACGTCTAAAGGCCGGTATGCGGTTACTGCTATGATTGATATTGCTCTTAATCAAGACAAAGGGGCGATTACTTTATCTTTGATTTCTGAAAGACAAGGTATCTCTTTGTCCTATCTCGAGCAGTTGTTTGCAAAGCTTAAAAAAGCGGGACTAGTCTCTAGTGCGAGAGGGCCGGGCGGTGGTTATCGCTTGAGCCGATTGGCTTCTGAAATTTCAATTAGTGAAATTATTCACGCGGTCGATGAATGTGTCGATGCGCGTAAATGTGCTGGCAAGGCAAACTGCCAAGGTGGAGATGAGTGTTTGTCTCACGAATTGTGGTCTGAGTTGAGTGAGACAATTGACTCCTTCTTGAAAAGCATTACACTGCAAGACGTTGTCAATAAAAAACAGACAAACGTCAAAGAAATTAATTTCGCATAGTAAAAATTCTAAGTAAGAAAATTAAAAAAGGTTAGAAAACACAATGGCTGTGACATTAACTGAATCCGCATCAAACCGAGTCAAAAGCATGATCGAAAAACGCGGTCATGGTATTGGATTGCGTGTAGCAACCAAGGTGAGCGGCTGTGCCGGTTTCTCCTACGTAGTCGATTATGCGGATGAAATTAATGATGAGGATATGGTGTTCGAGAGTTTTGGTACAAAAGTGGTTGTCGACCCGAAAAGTCTTGGGAATATAGACGGAATGGAAATTGACTATGTCAAAGAGAGTCTGCTTAACGAAGGTTTTGATTTTAAAAATCCGAACGTAAAAGACAGTTGCGGTTGCGGAGAGTCGTTTACCGTCTAACAGTTAAAAAAGCATACGAATCTGCAAGCGAACCCCGGCATTTAGCTGGGGTTTTGTTTTTTATACAATTGCTGAATAGTTGTTAGATAGTTGATAGAATATGTCGATTAAAAAAATTAAGGGGTTTCTCCGATGCAAAGAACGTTCTCGATCATTAAGCCTGATGCGGTAAGACGTAATCTAATTGGCAAGATTACACAGCGATTTGAAGATAATGGCTTGACGGTTATTGCTTCAAAAATGAAACGTTTGACCCGTGCAGAAGCTGAAGGTTTTTATGCGGAGCATAAAGGCAGAGATTTTTATGAACCGCTAATCGAATATATGATTTCTAATCCGATTATCGTTCAGGTGCTGGAAGGTGAAAATGCCATTGCCAAGAATCGAGAGATTATGGGGGTGACTGATCCGACAAAAGCCGAAGCGGATACTATTCGTGCCGATTTTGCCTTGTCGGTTCGAGAAAACTCCGTACACGGTTCAGATTCGCCTGAAAGCGCAGCACGCGAAATCGCTTACTTTTTTACCGATGATGAACTTTGCCCGAGAAGTTAACTGCCCGTATGAGCCTAACCGTTAATCAAAATTCAGCAACCGAGTTGAGTCAGCCTGTCGATACTTCTAAAACCGATCAAAAAGTTGACCTGTTGGGTATGGATCGCTCTGCAATGGAGAGCTTCTTTAAGTCTATTGGAGAAAAGCCGTTTCGCGCCGGGCAAGTGATGAAGTGGATTCATCAGTTCGGTGTCAGTGAATTCGAAGAAATGACCAATCTGAGCAAAGCGTTGAGAGAGAAATTGATCAAGGTGGCTCAGGTTCGTACCCCTAAAATCGTCGCCGAACAGATTTCGGAAGACGGCACGATTAAATGGCTATTGGAAGTGGATCATCATAACTCGGTAGAAACGGTATTTATTCCGGAAAAGAACCGAGGCACGCTGTGCATTTCTTCTCAGGTAGGTTGCGCTCTCGAGTGTAGTTTTTGCTCGACCGGTCAGCAAGGCTTCAATCGAAACTTGGAAAATTGGGAAATTATCGCCCAAATGTGGGTTGCCAATAAAGCTTTGGGGTGCAAACCTAAAGAAGAGCGCCGCATTTCCAATGTCGTTTTTATGGGAATGGGAGAGCCTCTGCTGAATGTGACGCACACTTTCCCAGCGGCCAGAATTCTGATGGACGATTTTGCCTATGGTTTGTCGAAACGGCGTGTCACTATCAGCACTGCCGGGGTTGTTCCTGCGATTGATAAGATCAAAGAAGAGGTGGATGTCAGCTTGGCGATTTCATTGCATGCGCCAAATAATGCGTTGAGAGACATCTTGGTTCCGATCAATCAGAAGTATCCTCTTGAAGTGTTGATGCCGAGTTTACATCGGTTTGTAGAGGGTGGACACAGCAAAAAACATGTCACGATTGAATATGTCATGATTGATCAGGTGAATGATCGCCCGGAGCATGCGCATCAGTTGGTTGAATTGATTGGCGATCTGCCGTCAAAAGTGAACTTGATTCCGTTCAACCCTTTTCCCAATACAGACTATAAACGCTCTTCCAATAATGCGATTCACCGTTTTAGAGCGATTTTGGAAGAGGGCGGTTTGAATGTGACGGTTCGCAAAACGCGAGGCGATGATATTGATGCCGCTTGCGGTCAGCTGGCCGGTAAAGTGTCGGACAGAACCAAGCGTACTTTACATCGTGTCGAATTTGCGGATAAACAGATTAAATAGCGATTGGTTAGGGGTTCAAAATGGCAGAAACCGGTTCTGAGGTGGAAATGAGAGTATCTGAGAAGCTAAAACAAGCCCGTGAAGATCAAGGTTTGTCGTTAGAGGCCGTTGCCGAAAAACTTAATTTGTCGGTTGAGCAGATAGGCAAAATTGAACAGATTGATTCAGATATCGCTCAATTAAGT
Source organism: Thiomicrorhabdus sp. (assembly GCA_963677355.2). Classification (GTDB taxonomy): domain Bacteria; phylum Pseudomonadota; class Gammaproteobacteria; order Thiomicrospirales; family Thiomicrospiraceae; genus Thiomicrorhabdus. The sequence goes on from CAXXXQ010000002.1 coordinate 107,648, forward strand.
CCTTTTGAACGCGGTTATATTAGAAACTATGCCAATTTGTTGGAGTGTGATATATCCGAGTATGAAGCGCAATTTCCGGATGGAATTGGCGTCGGTTCAGAGTTGCATTCGGTACAAAGGTACAGTTATAAAGTGTCCAAACCGTTTGTTAGCAGAAAGTGGGTTAAAAGAGTTTTTTATCTATTGCTGATTATTGCGGTACTGGTTGTGCTGTCGATGTTAAATATCAATATAGACGATTTTAAGGGGGTGACTCAGTCGGTGCAGGAATCTCCAATTGCATTACCCGATATTAAAGATAGTCCAGAACCGATGCCGCTTCCGGAACAAGAATAGAAATAACGAGAGAAAGAAAACAGAATGGCGAAACAGATTTCAGCAATCAGAGGTATGAACGATGTTTATGGCGATGATGCGACAGCCTTTGATTATTTGATTTCTACTGCTGAGAAAACGTTACAGCAGTATGGTTACGATTCGATTCGTCTTCCTATTGTTGAGAAGACTGAGTTGTTTGCACGCTCTATCGGTGAGGTGACCGATATTGTTGAAAAAGAGATGTATACCTTTGATGATCGTAATGGCGATAGTTTAACTTTACGCCCGGAAGGTACGGCAGGTTGTGTGCGTGCCGTGGTACAAAACGGTCTGGCCCATAACCAGATTCAAAAACTCTATTATACCGGTCCGATGTTTCGCTACGAACGACCTCAAAAAGGGCGTTATCGCCAATTTCATCAATTTGGTGTGGAAGTTTTCGGCTTGGCAAGTTCCGATATTGATGCGGAACTGATTGTGCTGACCGCTCGCTTATGGGATCAGTTGGGTTTGGAGAACCTAGAGCTGCAAATTAACTCCTTGGGTAGTCAAGAAGCGCGGGCTGCATATCGAGATAAATTGGTTGATTATTTGAATCAACATAAATCTGAACTGGATGAAGATAGCCTGCGTCGCTTGGAAACCAATCCGTTGCGTATTTTGGATAGTAAAAATCCGGATATGAAGTCAGTCGTCGAAGGGGCGCCAAAGCTGATCGACCACTTGGATGAAGAATCTTTACAACACTTTGAAGCAGTCAAAAGCCATTTAGATGATTTGGGGATTGAATATGTAGTAAATCCGAATCTGGTTCGCGGTTTGGATTATTACAATCGCACGGTGTTTGAATGGATTACGACTGAGCTTGGTGCGCAAGGTACCGTTTGTGCCGGCGGGCGTTATGATGGTTTGGTCGAGCAGATTGGCGGTAAAGCCACCCCGGCAGTCGGTTTTGCGATGGGAATCGAACGTTTGGTTGCTTTGTTGATGGATCATAATAAGGTGCCTGCACATGCTAAGCCGGACCTGTTTGTGGTGTCGGTGGGGGACAATGTTGCTCGCCCTGCCATGGTCATTGCGGAGATGCTTAGAGACGGTTTGCCGACTTTAAACGTGCAGATGAACTGTGGCGGCGGAAGCTTCAAAAGCCAGTTTAAAAAGGCCGATAAGTCCGGAGCGGATTACGCTATCGTCATGGGAGAGCAGGAAGTCGCGGACAAAGTGGTGGCCGTTAAACCGTTACGTGTTGAAGGCGAGCAGAAGACGGTAGCTTGGGATGAGTTGGTAAACCATCTTAATTCATTGAATTCATAAAATTATTTAACAGTGTAAGGTTTGAAAATGAGTCGTTACGAAACTGAAGAAGAACAAGTTGAAGCCATCAAAAAGTGGTGGAATAAAAACGGTACTCAGTTATTGTCCGTTATTTTAGTGATTGTGGTTGCCGTAGCGGGTTGGCGATATTACACCAATAGCCAGTATGTAACCGCTGCCAACGCGTCTTCCATGTACGAGTTGCTACAAGCGCAAAGTGAGCGCGGTGCTTTTGGTGAGGTGTCGCGTGAAGCGCTGAAATTGATGCAAGAACAGCCGGAAAGCCCTTATGCAGCTGGTGCTGCTTTGCTGCATGCCGATTTTAGTTATAAGAAAGGTGAGATTGATGAAGCGGCTAATAACCTTATCTGGGTTACCGAGCATTCAACAGACAAGGCGTTGAAGGTGACCGCATACAGTCGTCTTGCCCGCCTATATGCCGATCAAAAACAGTTTGATAAAGCCGATTTACAGATCGCACACCTGACTAAGTTGCCACTTAATGGTGTTGAGAAGGGCAATGTTGATTATGTCGCTGCCATGATTGCTTTACAAAAAGGTGAACAAGATAAGGCAATTGAAGCTTTAACAAAAGTTATCAGCAATCCTCAGACGGAAAAGAACTTGTTAGGACTTGCACAGATTCAACTCGATGATTTGGCTAAGTAATAGCCTGGTTTTTTGAAATATTTAAGTTGGTATAGAGAATGAAAAAACAATTTACCGCTGTTTTCGCAACATTGGCTTTAGCTGGGATGATGGCGGGTTGCTCCAATCCTAAACCATTAGTTGAGCCCTATATGGCGCCAATGGAATCGGATTATTCAGCCCTAAGAAATTGGCAGGTAAAATTTGAAGAAATGCCTAACCGTGATACCGAGGGGTTGTTCTTTGCTGAAGACGCCACTCACCTCTATATCGCAACCGAATCAGGTCATTTGGCGTCATTAAAAAAACACAATCAGTCGCGTTGGATCGATCAAGTCGAATGGCAGGCTCAATTTGACTCTCCAATTGTTTCCGGACCGACTTTGCATAATGGACAACTTTTTCTTGGGACATCAAAAGGGCAGGTGATTGCAGTCAATGCCGAAGATGGTTCTTATGTTTGGCAGAGCCAGTTATCGAGCGAAGCGATAAGTGCGCCGGTGATTGCCGAACGCAAGATTTTCACCCGCACCGTTGACGGGAAAATTTATGCGTTGAATGTGAGTACAGGCAAAGTACAGTGGGTGGCCGAGCATCAGATGCCGAGTTTGTCACTACGCGGTGCCCCGGAAGTGGTTTATCAGGATGGTAAGATTTTCATCGGTTGGGAATCCGGTATGGTGCAGGCTCTGTCGGCTAAATCGGGATCATTGCTGTGGGAAACTCGTATTGCGGTGCCAAGCGGGCGTACCGACTTAGAGCGTATCGTTGATGTACAGGCCAAACTGGTCTATTACGATAATCGCCTTTTTGTCATGGGATATCACGGCAAGTTGGCTTCCATCAATCCACAAAACGGACAATTCTATTTTGTAAAAGACATCTCCGGTTATCGTGATTTTGTTGTCGATGATCTACGCCTTTACGTGGTGGATGATAGCGATACCCTTTACGCCTTTGATATTAATAGCGGTGTACAGATTTGGAAGCAATCTGTATTTAAAAACCGTTTGATTGGAGACTTGGCCGAATCTAAAGATGCGATCTTAGCCGTCGATTCCTGGGGTTATCTGCATTGGATCAATAAGATTCAAGGAATTGAATTTGCTCGAGTCAAGCATAGTAACGAGTATGGAGACGGTAACCGTATCGCTCGGGTTTATACTAAAGATGACACGGTTTATCTTTTGGACGAAGAGGGCGTGGTCACGAGTTACGATATTGCGGTTTCGGATTTGAAACAGTTCAAATTGGAACACGGCGAGTACGAGACGAGAGAAGTTATTGAGCCAAAAGAAGAACAAAACCAAGCTGATGGCGGCTCTTGGTGGGAAAAATTGTGGCCTTTCTGACCCAAGGTCTCAAGTTCTAGAGTAGAAGCCTAAGTAAGCAATAGGCCAGATGAAAATAAGATAAATTTGAAGAGATTTAATGAGTAAACCTGTAATTGCCCTTGTCGGCCGACCGAATGTCGGTAAATCGACTTTATTTAATCGCTTGACCCGTTCAAGGGATGCTATTGTGGCCGACTATCCTGGGCTGACTCGTGACCGTCAATATGGAACCGGCAGGGTTGGTCATTCGCCATATATTATTGTTGATACTGGCGGTTTGAGTGGCGAAATTTACGGGGTTGATCCGTTGATGGCCGGACAGGTTAGAACCGCGATCGAAGATGCCGATGCCGTGATTTTTCTGGTAGATGGCCGTCAGGGAATTGTCCCTGCGGACGAAGTGATCGGTAATTACATCCGTCAATTCGATAAACCCGTGCAGGTGCTGGTTAATAAGGCGGAAGGTTCCGATCAGGATATGATCTCTTCCGATTTCTTTCAGCTGGGGTTGGGTGAACCCATCGCCGTCTCTTCTGCTCATGGTGATAATGTTAAAGCCGCAATAGACCATGTTTTGGATGCCATTCCGGAAAAGTTCGACGAAGAAGAGTTGGAATTGGATGAACATCACGGTGTCCGTGTTGCGGTTATCGGTCGTCCAAATGTAGGTAAATCCACTTTGATTAACCGTATGATCGGTGAAGAGCGTGTGGTTGCATTCGATATGCCGGGCACGACGCGAGACAGTATTTTTGTACCGTTTGAACGTAATGATAAGCCCTACACTTTGATTGATACCGCTGGTGTGCGCCGTCGCAAAAATATTAAAGAGAAAATCGAGAAGTTTTCGATCGTAAAAGCGATGGAGGCGATGGAAGATTCTCATGTCGTCATTCTGGTGATAGACGGTTCCGAAGGTTTGACGGATCAAGATCTGACTTTATTAGGCTTGGCAATCGAGTCCGGCCGAGGATTGGTCATTGCGGTCAATAAATGGGATAACCTGAGTAAAGAGCAGCGCGACTGGGTCAAGAACGAGTTGGCTTCTCGACTACAGTTTGCCGAATATGCCAAGCAGCATTTGATTTCTGCTCTTCACGGTACCGGTGTCGGTGACCTGTTTAAAACCATTGATGCAGTACATGAAGCCGCTTTCAAACGCGTCTCGACTTCGGATCTGAACCGCGTGCTTGAACAAGCTGTTTTGGAACATCAACCGCCGTTGATTTCCGGTAGAAGAGTTAAGCTTCGTTATGCTCATTTGGGTGGACTTAACCCGCCTAGAGTGATTGTTCACGGTAATCAAGTCGATAAGTTACCGGCTGCTTACACCAAATATCTAGTCAATGTTTTCAGAAAAGCATTCCGCTGGATCGGTACACCGGTGACGATTGAATACAAAGCCACGGCCAACCCGTTTGAAGGCCGTAAAAATAAGATGAAACATCGTCAGACCGCGAAAGAAGAGAAGTCTGAATTGAAAGCCAAGTTTAAGAAGAAAAAGCGTAACGAAAAGCGCAGAATTTAAACTTGCTCGATTGCCTCTATTCATGTTTTGTTCATAAATCCGAGGCATTTAACAACCCGAATTTTTATATAATAGTTCGCCTTTCCGAATCACCTTAAGAGTTATAGCAGAGTCATGAGTCCAAACCCGATCAAACGTATTCGTGAGATTCCATACAACTACACCTCTTTCTCAGATAAAGAGATCGTATTGCGCTTTTTAGGGCCGGAGTGTTGGCAGACCATTGAATCGCTAAGAGTATCCCGCAATACTGGGCGATCTGCGCGCATGCTATTTGAAGTATTGGGTGACATGTGGGTTGTGACTCGTAACCCGTACATTCAAGATGACTTAATCAAAAACGCAAAACGTCGTGACGCCTTGATTGAAGCTTTAGATCACCGTTTGAAAGCGGTCGAGAAGCGACTCAATGGTAATGAAGTCGCGGCAGGGCTATTGTCTTCCACCCGTAAAGCGGTGGAAGAGTTTTCTGCGTGGTTTCCAAAACAGGTTGTGTTACGTCGCTCGGTGCTGAAGCGACTGCGTAAAGTCACTCGTGACGATAATATCGATTTTGGAGGTTTGGCGCGTGTCTCTCATGCTACCGATGCGACGGACTGGCGTGTTGAACTGCCTTTGGTGGTACTCACTCCGGATACGGAGCAAGAAGCCGTTGAAATGGTGGAAGCCTGCATCGAGCTAGGCTTGACCATTATTCCTCGTGGTGGCGGTACCGGCTATACCGGAGGTGCGATTCCTTTACATCAAAATACTGCAGTCATTAATACCGAAAAATTGGAGTTCATGAGCTTAGTCGATCAAGTCGAACTGCCGATGATCGGCAAAGTGCCGACCATTCGCACCGGCGCCGGCGTGGTGACTCGCCGTGTATCCGAACAGGCGGAACGTTTTGGCTATACTTTTGCGGTTGACCCGACCTCGCAAGATGCTTCGACTATTGGTGGAAATATTTCCATGAATGCCGGTGGTAAAAAAGCGGTGCTTTGGGGGACTACACTCGATAATCTTGCCTCATGGAAGATGGTGACGCCGGATGCTAAATGGTTGGAAGTCGAACGTATCAACCACAACTTAGGTAAATTGCAAGATCAGCAAACCGTTATCTTCGATATCCGTCGTTATGAAAAAGACGGTCAGACTCAGATCGGTGAAACTCAGAGATTGGAAATCCCCGGTTCGGCTTTCCGCCAAGCCGGTTTGGGTAAAGATGTAACTGACAAGTTTTTGAGTGGTTTACCAGGGATTCAAAAAGAGGGCTGTGATGGCCTGATTACCTCCGCACGCTTTATTGTCCATCGTATGCCGAGTCATACCCGTACCGTCTGTCTTGAGTTCTTCGGTACCGATTTAAGCTTGGCCGTGCCTGCAATTGTTGAGATTATCGATTACGTCGAGTCGAAAAAGAAAGAAGGTATTTTGCTCGCCGGTTTGGAACATCTGGATGAACGCTATATTCGTGCGGTCAAATATAACACCAAAGCGGATCGTAGAGAGTTGCCGAAAATGATGTTGTTGGCCGACATTTGCGGTGAAAACGGTTTCGAGGTGGCTAAGACCTGTACTGAAATCGTCGAACTGGCCAATAAACGTGATGCAGAAGGATTTATTGCGGTCAGTGAAGAGGCGCGTAAGCGTTTCTGGTTAGATCGCTCGCGTACCGCGGCTATCTCAGCACATACCAACGCATTCAAAATCAATGAAGATGTGGTCATTCCGCTGGAACGTCTCAATGAATACAATCGTGAAATTGAAGCGATCAATATCGAGATGTCGATCAAGAACAAACTTGAAATCTTGAGTGCCTATGAAGCCTATTTCATGAATGATATCGCCGAGTTTACTCAGGCGGACGATTTTGAAGACGCTTCCGGTCCAACCAGTTTCTTCGGCAAAAAAGTGGCGGAAACGCAAAAGCATTTGGCTAAGGTCAGAACGCGCTGGATTACGCTGCTCGATTATCTGCATTCCAAAGGTGAAGATCACTTGGATATTATGCCCGAGCTAAAAGAGGGCGTTTTCAGAGACGGAGATTTGGTTCTAGACCTATTCCTGCGCCGTGAAATCCGAGTCTCCTTCCGTAATGAGATTCAGCAGTTTTTGCTGGAAACCTTTATGGGGCATGATTTCGAACCGATGCATGAACGCTTGAATCAAATTCATGCCGAGATTCGCACCAACCGTTTGTTTGTCGCTTTGCATATGCACGCCGGAGACGGGAATATTCACACCAATATCCCTGTTCACTCCAGCAACTACCAGATGATCCATCAGGCCGAGCAGGTAGTGGATCGTATTATGGATATCGCGCACCGCCTAGGCGGGGTTATTTCCGGTGAACACGGAATCGGATTGACAAAATTCCAATACCTGGAAAAGAGCAAAATTGAAGCTTTCGTGAAATATAAGAACGAAGTTGATCCGAACGGGCATTTCAATAAAGACAAACTCCTTCCCGGTTCAGGGCTGGATAACGCCTATACGCCATCTTTGAGTCTGGTTAAACAAGAGGCCATTATTCTTGAGGCAAGCGAGCTTGATGAATTAAACAACGATATAAAAGATTGTTTACGTTGCGGTAAATGTAAGCCGGTATGTCAAACTCATATTCCAAGAGCGAATCTACTCTATTCGCCGAGAAATAAGATTTTGGCGACGGGTCAGGTGATTGAAGCTTTCTTGTATGAAGAGCAGACCCGACGCGGCATCTCACTACAGCACTTCGATGCAATGAACGATGTTGCCGATCACTGTACCACTTGCCATAAATGTGAAACACCTTGTCCGGTGAATATTGATTTTGGTGACGTATCGATCCGTATGCGTAATATCTTGACCAAGATGGGGCAGAAACGTTCTTCAATTACGGTGAAGGCGGCCTTATGGTTCCTGAATACCAAGAGTCCGACCAATATTAAATTATTGAGAAAGGCAATGATTGGCTGGAGTTCCTATTTCATTACAGCCGGTCATAAAATCGCGAAAATGTTAGGACTGCTTGGCAAGAGTGGCGATATTCCTTCACAATCAACGCGAATCGCTCCGGTTCAACAGCAGGTCATCAATTTTGTACGCAAGCCGTTGAATACCGGGCCAAATCAGTCCACTATGCGTGGTCTTTTGGGCTTGGAAGAGTCGAACATGGTACCTATTGTCTCCGATCCGAATAAAGTGGACGACGATTCCGATGCCGTTTTCTATTTCCCGGGTTGTGGTTCCGAGCGTCTGTTCAGTGATATTGGTTTAGCGACCATTGCCATGCTATCCGAAGCGGGAGCCCAGACGGTTCTACCGCCCGGATATTTATGTTGCGGTTATCCGCAAACGGCTGCCGGGCAAGAAGAGAAAGGCAATCAAATTACCGCGGAAAACCGAGCTCTGTTCCACCGTGTTGCCAATACGTTGAATTATTTGGATATTAAGACCGTCATCGTTTCTTGCGGGACGTGTATGGATCAGTTGCTCAAATATGAGTTCGAGCGTATCTTCCCGGGTTGCCGTTTGCTGGATATCCACGAATATCTTGATGAGAAAGGTGTTTCGGTCGAGTCTTCCAACGGTGTCAAATATCTTTATCATGCTCCGTGCCACGATCCAATGAAAAAAATGGATGGTACTCAGGTGGCTAAAGATCTATTGAAAACCGAAGATGTGTTATTGTCAGATCGCTGTTGTAGTGAAGCCGGAACGCTGGCTACGGCACGTCCTGACATTTCCGAACAGTTGCGTTTCAGAAAAAGCCTTGAGTTGAAAAAAGGTATAAATGAACTGACCGGGCACGATAAATCTATCGGTGGTGAGGTGAAATTATTGACTTCATGTCCTGCTTGCCAACAAGGTTTGAACCGCTATGAAAATGAAACCGGGTTGAAAACGGATTATATCGTCGTTGAACTGGCTAAAAATACGTTGGGTGATAACTGGAAAAAAGATTTTATTAACCGTCTTGAAAAAGAGGGTGTGGAGAAAGTCCTTTTATAATTTGAGGTTTCTTTTTTTAGCGGAGAAATTTGTTTTATAATCAAAAATGCTGAGTTAGAAAAACTCAGTATTGTTAGCTGTTTATTTGAATTTAAACAAAGGCTTGAGGTCAATTCATGCAGCAATATCATATTTTGATTGTAGACGATGTATCCGAAAATATTCAGGTAGCCATGAATCTGTTAAAAGAGCGTGACTACCTGTTTTCTTTTGCCATGGATGGTGAACAAGCCTTGTCGTTAGCATCCGAAAATCAATTCGATTTGATTCTTTTGGATATCATGATGCCCGGTTTAAGCGGTTATGACGTTTGTGAACGTTTGAAAGCCAATCCGGACACTCAAGCCATCCCGGTTATCTTCCTGACCGCCAGAAGTGATATCGATTCGATCAGTAAAGGATTCAAGTTAGGGGCGGTTGATTACATTACCAAACCTTTTCATGGTGAGGAGTTGATCGCCCGGGTTAGAAACCATCTAGAGCTATATACCGCTAAACAGCTCCTCAAGAAAAATAATTTAAGCCTGCAAAACGAAATTTTCTACAAAGAACAGCGTTATTTGACCGAGCTGGAAGAAAACCAGAAAGAGATGATCTATGTCTTGATGGAACTGATGGAGTCAACCTCGGATGAAACAGGGCGTCATATTCGAAGGGTGGCCGAATATTCCAGGCTTCTCGCGCATTACCATCCCAGTTTAACTGAAGATGATGCCAATCTGATTTTCCACGCTTCGCCGATGCACGATATCGGTAAAATCAAAATTCCTCCCGAAATACTGCATAAACCAGCAAAACTTACCGACGAAGAGTATGAAGTCATCAAAACACATACTACCGCGGCTCACGATATATTAAGGTTCTCGAAAAGAAAATTTATCCGATTTGCCGATATCATCGCGCTTCAACATCATGAAAAATGGAATGGAGAAGGCTATCCTCAGGGATTGAGCGGTGAAGACATCCATATCTTCGCTCGTATTGTTGCCTTGGCGGATGTTTTTGACGCTTTAACCCACAAACGCGAATATAAAACGGCCTGGCCGGTAGAGGAAGCCATTCAATTCATTGTCGATAACAAAGGCGTTCATTTTGATCCAACCTTAGTCGACATTTTTGTTGATCACGTTGATGAATTCATCTCTATTTCAGAGCTTTAAAAGCTTAATCCTTTTCCTACTCCTTTATGCATTTTCTGTCAGCATTCAGGCCGCTATTGAGCTGAGTGATGAAGAAAAACAATGGATATCTGAACATCCGGTTATCACGCTTGGAAGTGACTTCTTTTGGCCTCCGTACGACTTTGTCGACGCACAGAACAAGCACAATGGCATTTCGGCAGATATTTTGAGGCTGGTTAGTCAAAAAACCGGGCTTGAGTTTAAAGTTAAAAGCGGCGTTTGGAAAGACGTTCTAGCACAAGCTAAATCGGGTGAACTGGATGGGCTGGCATGTGCCGTCAGTACCGAAGAAAGACAAATTTTTTTCAACTTCACCACTCCTTATACGTCAATGCCTTTGGCTTTGATCGTGCAAGGGTCAAATCAAAACATTAACACTATCCATGATCTCCAAGGCAGAACGGTTGCCGTCAATGCCGGATCTTACTTGAATGAGTGGTTAAGCACCGAACATCCTGAAATCAATTTGGTATTAGCGAAATCAAATTTGGATGCTTTGGAAGCCGTTTCTTTTTCTCAAGTGGATGCTTATATCGGTAATGTTGCAGTTGCAACTTATCTGATAAAAAAACATTTTTTTACCAATTTGAAAATCGTTTCAAAGTTGGATGAATATGAAACCAAAACTTCAATAGCCGTTCAGAAAAAGCATCCCGTTTTATTTAATATTCTACAGAAGGCTTTGGATGATATTTCCGAAGAAGAGAAAAACAAAATCTATGGGAAGTGGTTCAATCTTGCTGTTGTCAATCAGGTTGAATTATCCGAAAGTGAAAAAAAATGGATTCAAGAGCATCCTGTTATCAAGGTTGCAGGAGAGGCTGATTGGCCGCCATTTGATTTTGTCGACGAAGCAGGTGAGTATTCCGGGATTGCCAATGAATATTTAAAATTGGTGACGCAGTTAACCGGGCTGAAATTTGAAATTACGGTCGGGACATGGAAGGACAATCTTCAGGCCTTGCAAGACGGTAATGTGGATTTGCTGCCTGCGGCTTACCGAATTAATAGCAGAGATAGTTTTGCGCTTTTTTCAATTCCTTATTTTGACAGCATCAACTATTTCTTTATTCGTTCGGATAGCGGGATTACAAAGATTGAAGATTTGGCCGGGAAAACGTTAGCTATACCAGAAGGCTTTGCACACATTGAAACCATTCGTAATCAATATCCGCAAATAAAAACTCTGGAAACGCGCGGCATGCAAGAAGCGATTGATGCGGTAATTGAAAATAAGGCGCAGATATTATTTGATAATTATGCCGTTTTGACCTATCAATTGACCCAGCAAGGCATTAACAATATCGTTCCTTTTAAATCATCCCGGGAGGAAAGCTTTCAGTCCCTTCATTTTATGATTTCAAAAAAGTATCCGCAGCTTAAATCTATTTTTGACAAAGTTCTCGCCCAGCTGAGTTTGGAGCAAACGAATAATATCAATAAATTGTGGCTTTCTTCGGCGCTAACTTCAGAAGCAGAAAAATTGATGGGAGAACAGCTGGGCTTGAATCGCTCCCAGCTGGAGTGGCTGAGGGAGCACAAAGAGATCACTTTTGCGGGGGATCCCGCATGGTTGCCATTTGAAGCGTTTACTGCCGAAGGCGAATATATCGGGATTGTTTCTGATTTCTTAAAGGAAATAGAAACAAGCGTGCCGATTATATTTAAACCGATCAAGGTCGGCAGTTGGAATGAGACCATTGAGCTGGCGAAGAACGGCTCCGTTGATGTGATTTCAGGTGTAGCCGGCGATAAAACTTCTTTGGAAAATTACCGGGCAACTCGTCCTTATATCCGTTCGCCTATTGTCATTGTCATGGAGCAGAAGCAAGGCTTCGTTAGTGACTTACCCGAACTTGCCGAGAAAAAAGTAGCCATAGTGAAAAACTACGGTTATGTCTGGAAGTTATTTGAAAATTACCCGGAACAGCGTTTTATAGAAGTCAATTCCGTTAAGGATGCTTTGGAAGGGGTCTCAATCGGGCGCTTTGATGCGGCCGTTTTATCGTTGCCGGTGGCTTCCTATCAGATCAAGCAGAATAACTATCAAAACCTGAAAATTGTCGGTAAGACTAAGGTGGAGATGTTCCCTGTTTTGTTTGTAAGAGATGATTTAGACGAGTTATATGACATATTGAATAGCGCCGTTAGCGGTGTGATTAGCAAGCGGGCGGAAACTATTTTGGAGCGATGGACCAATGTGGAATTCGCTAGCCATGTCGACTACAGTTTGATTCTTAAAATTGTAGTCACTGCTCTGATTATATTTTTGGCTTTTGCCTACTGGAATATTCAACTCAATAAAGAGATAAAACGGCGTCAAAAAGTAGAGAACTCTTTGAAGATCGAAAAGGATAACTTTCAGAACCTGTTTGAAAAAGCCAGCGATGCTCATTTGATTGTTGTAAAGAAGAAAATAATTGCCTGTAACCGAAGTGCCGTGCATCTGTTTGGTGTCGATGAAAAAAGCACTTTGATTTCAACCGGTTTACAACAATGGAGCCCAGAGTATCAAAAAGGCCGAGTGTTATCTTCTCAACGTTTGAATGACTTTTATCAACAAGCGATTAATGGTGAAACGGTTCGCTTTGACTGGGAAGTACATGATTTGAACGGGCGGCAGTTCTGGACCGACGTTGTGCTGACCAAAATTCAGTATCAAGGGCATGTGGCTATCTATGTCGCTTTCAGGGATAAAACCAAGCAGAAACAGTTAGAGCAAGAACTCAAACAAAACCAGAAACAGCTGCAAAGCATTATCGATTCTATTCCGTTAACAGTTGTCATATCGGATTCTACAGGCAAGATTCTCTCTGCCAATAAACACGCAACGGAAGAACTAGAGCTTGTTACAGGCGGTATGGAAACGCTTCGGATCGACGAGTTTTATGCAGATATGCAAGAGCGTTCTAATGTATCTAGAATGTTGGAGACCGACGGCCTAGTCAATCACGAGATTGTGACTTTTCAGCTCAAGGATGAAACACATCCGATGCTGATTTCTATTATTCCGATTCCTTATGAAGATATTGAAGCTTATTTGACCATCGCTGTAGATATGTCGGAGCGTATCGAAATGGAGAATGAGTTGAACCGGGCCAAGCAGCAAGCGGAGTTGGCAAACCAAGCGAAATCCGAATTTTTGGCGAATATGAGTCATGAGATTCGTACGCCGATGAATGCCATTATCGGCTTTACCGAGCTTTTAAACGAACAACTTAAAGAACCGCGATTGAAATCTTTTGTGAAAACGATTCAGTCCGCCGGTAATACGTTGCTTATGTTGATCAACGATATTCTCGATCTATCAAAAATAGAGGCAGGCAAGCTGTCGATACAAAATAATGCGACTAATTTATTCGAGTTGTTCGACGATGTTTCTGAAATCTTTACCATGAATATTCGCAATAAAGGTTTGGAGCTTTATGTCGATATTGATCCGAAGTTGCCTCCGTCTATCTTGATTGATTCGGTTAGGTTGAGACAGATTCTTTTCAACTTATTGGGTAATGCCGTTAAGTTTACTCATAAAGGACATATTCGCTTGTCTGTCAAGGCGACACATATCGATAATCATGAAAGCAAAATGGATTTGCTGATTTCCGTAGCGGATACCGGGATAGGTATCGCCAAAGAACAGCAACAGAAGATCTTCAATGTTTTTGAGCAGTCTTCGGCTCAAGACGTGCAAAAATATGGCGGAACCGGTTTGGGATTAACGATCACCAAGCGTTTAGTGGAAATGTTAGGCGGTCGAATCTCCATTGAAAGCGAGGTAGGGCAGGGCAGTACTTTCATCGTTGAATTGAAATCCATCGATATTGCCGCTTTAAGCAGCTCCACCGGTAAACAGAAATCGATAGATAAAGAGCAAGAACGTATTATTTTTGATCCGGCAGTGGTTTTGGTTGTGGATGATGTCGAAAGTAACCGTGAGCTGATTCGTAGCATCTTTAGCGGTACGAATATTCAGGTTGTGCTAGCCGAAAACGGTCGTCAGGCCATTGAGGTAAACGAGTCGGAAAATCCGGATTTGATCTTGATGGATATTCAAATGCCGGTGATGAACGGTTATGAAGCCACTAAAGCGATCAAGCAGCGTTTTCCGCAACGGCCAGTGGTGGCTTTAACGGCTTCGGTACTGAGAAATGAGTTTGAGGCGCTGGATAAGGGAAGATTTGATGCTTATTTACGCAAACCTGTGATGAAAAAGGATCTGTTTAAAACGCTGGCTAAGTTTTTACCACATAAAACCGTTAAGCAGGAAAAGAAAAATCCGCAAGAGTTCCTCTTGTCCGAAAAATCTATAAAATATATCCATCAGATTCAGTCGGCACTGGAAGAAAATATGGAAAGCTTGTATAAAAAAGCAATTAAAACCAATAGCTTGGCCGATATTGAATTATTTGCCAAACGAATCGCTAAGTTGGCTAAAGATTACGATTGCGAACCGCTTCAACAGTTTGCGTCTGAGTTGCAGAGTAAGGTGGATAGCTTCGATATTTCCGGGTTGCAGACTCTGCTGCGAGATTATTTACACATAAAAAAATCGCTGATGGCCTATTAAACCGATCAACGATTTCTATAATCATATTTTGGCTGAATTATTGAGCCGCGTAGTATTCGGCGATCTCTTTAATTTCTTCGTCAGTTAGCCCTTTTGCAAAAGTGGACATCGTTGCATCTTTGCGGAAACCATCACGAAAATCTTTAAGCTGCTTGATCGTATAGTTAGCATGTTGGCCGGCTAATTTCGGAAAATTAGGGACAACGCTATTACCGTTTTCACCGTGACAACCTACGCATTGTGCAATTTTAGCAGGTTTGACTGGTGCTTCAGCCGAAGCGTTCGCAGAAATAAATAGCCCGGCAGATAGGGTTGCAACAAGTAATTTCTTCATAATAATTCTCTTTTCAAAAATTGAATAAATATAACCCGTTAATTTAAATCGATATAGGGGATTAAATCAAGCTTACGCGCACGTTGATTTGGCGTTTGCGAGGCAATCAATTTTTATTAGGTATAAAAAACCGCTCTAAGTCAAAGACATTAGAACGGTTTTTACAGAAGCTTAATCTATTAAATTATAGACCAGCAACGTAAGCAGCGATGTTGTCCATGTCTGCGTCAGAAAGACCAGCAGCCATTGGAGCCATCATAGAAGTCATAGGACCTACTTGCTCACCCGCTTTGTAAGCTTTTAGCTTAGCTACGATATCAGCAGGAGCTTGACCAGCTAGTTTAGGACCTACACCACCTTCACCAGCTGCACCGTGACAACCAACACAAGTAGAATAAGCAGCCTGACCAGCGCCAGCATCACCAGCTTGAGCAGCTGCACCAAAAGTAACTAATCCAGCCGCAGCTAGAGCAATCATTGTATTTTTCATATTGTACTCTCCTAAAGCACTCTTTAAAAAAATTCGGGTTTTATCCCTAGGTGGGAATTACAAACGAAAACCCTAGTTGAGTCAAGGACAAAGACTTGAGTAAAGCTTAATTTTGCAGGAAATATTGTCTTAATAGGTGAGTGGGATAGTAGAGTTTTGATGAATAAGAGGTTTTTGCTTAATAGACTTTTGATGGCGAGTGAAAATTTAGCCTATATATCAGCAAAAAAATCGGTGCATTCGCTTTCGAGTGGTAGACTGCTTACAGCTGAGTTTTTATTATTTACTTCTAATTTTAGGGTTGATTGATGCTATATATTCGTTTGATTTTGGTCGCGGTTGTTCTAACCATTATCAGCTGGTTGGTCTTTAAATTAATACGTAAGCCGATCAATATCGGTTGGGTGTTTCTGTTTTGGGTATTGGCGATTTTTGTTAGTACGGCGCTATTGTATGGGCTCTCGGTGTGGTTCGCTTCTAGCTGAAAAACCACAATTTACGGTTAAGCGTCGTTATCTTTGGCTTCTTTGAATTCATTGAGCAGGCGCTGAAAGCTTTGATATCGGCTATAGGCAATGTCACCGTTTTCTACCGCTTGTTTAATGGCACAATTAGGCTCGTTGGAATGGGTGCAATTGCTAAACTTGCAGCCACCTAAAAACGGGGCAAAGTCAGGATAAAAACTTTCCAGTTCCGACAGTTCGCAAGGCGCCGGGCTAAATTGTCTCACCCCTGGAGAGTCGATCAGGTTGCCGGGATTATCTTGCTGCGAACCATGTTCGGGCAGATGATAAAGAATACTGTTTGTCGTCGTATGTTTTCCCAATCCTGTGGCTTCGGATAGTTGACCGACTCGAATATCGATATCCGGAATCAAGGCATTAATTAAAGAGGATTTACCTGCACCGGACGGGCCGACAAAGACGCTGTTCTTGCCATTCATGAATTCTCGCAACTCTTCCAAACCCTCATTGTTCAAAGAGGAGGCCGGGATAATCTCGATTTCCATTCCATCATAGGGTTGCAAAATTTCGGCGACCGATTCCCAATCTTCGTCGGAATCTAACAGATCAACTTTGTTGATAATGATAATGGCCGCAATGTCGAGCTGTTTCGCTGCCACCAGATAACGGTCAATCATGTCTGGATGAATGCCCGGAACCACCGGAGTCACGATGCCGATAAAGTCGATATTAGCGGCAATCATGCGTGTTTGTCCGCGGAACCCGGGGCGGCTCAGTTCATGCGTTCTCGGCAGAACGCTAACCACCACGCCGGTATTGTCTTCCAAATCCGTTTGCCAGATGACCCGGTCACCTGCGACCAATTTCCCTAAATGTTGGCGTATTGCACAACTGAAGCCTTTGCCTTGAGAGTCCTCTACTAATACGCGCTTACCAAAGCTGGTAATAACCAGACCCTCTTGCTCTTCACCCAGCAAACTTTTATTGGCTACGTTTTGGGAGCTCAGATCGGTTTTACTGCGTCGATCTTTGACTCGCCTTTTTTGTTGGGTGGTCAGTTTGCGTTTGCCCATTAATTTTCTCAGAACCTAAATCTATTTAATCAAGTAGTGCATTGATTTTAGCGGCCATGATCATATCGTTCATGGTCAGACCTTTTGCGGTATGGGTGGTCAGTGTGACGGTGCAGCTATTGTAATCAAAGCAAACTTGCGGGTGATGGTCTTCTTTGCCCGCCAACCAGGTGATTGCGTTTACAAAAGCGATGGTCTGGTGATAGTTTTTAAACTGAAACGTTTTGCTGATGTTTGCATAGTTTAATGGTGCTTCCCAACCCTCAAGTTCGCTCAAGTTGCTTTCGATTGTCGGGATAATAATCGGTTTGCTGCCTTTAGGCAGGTCTTCACAGTGTGAATTTAACAGTTCTTGTAAAATTGGTGATGTTTGAGTCACAACAATAAACTCCTGATTTTTTAGTTTGTGGTTGAGTTTTGTAATGATTTTAAATGATCAATACGAATTTTAGCCGGCGGATGACTGTCGTGATAGGCCGAATGTATCGGGTCGGGCGTTAAGGTGCTGGCGTTATCGCGATACATTTTAAGCAGCGCCGAAATTAAATGTTCCGCGCCTACGTATTCGGCAGCAAAAGCATCGGCTTCAAATTCGTGTTTACGGCTTTTCATGGCATGGAAAGGGCTGATAAAGAAAAACATCACCGGAACCGCGGTCATGAACAACAGTAGAGCGATGGCCGGTGATTGATCGCTCATGCCCAAGCCGGAATAAAATTGCGGTAATTGAATCAGCCAGCCTAGCAATGCCAGTCCGGCCAGACTGAGGAGCGTGCTTTCAAGCAAACGTTTTTTGATGTGACCGTGTTTAAAATGACCGAGTTCGTGAGCTAGCACCGCTTCAACCTCTTCAGGCGTCAGCTTTTCCAGCAGGGTATCAAAGAAAACGATGCGTTTATTTTTGCCGAAACCGGTGAAATACGCATTACCGTGTCCGGAACGAGAGGAACCGTCCATCACAAAAATTCCGTTCGATTCAAAACCGGTTCTTTCCAACAAATTGTTGATGCGGTTTTTCATCTCTTCATCTTCGAGAGGGGTGAACTTATTAAAGATCGGCGCAATCCATTTTGGATAGGCCCACATGATTAACAGCTGGAAAGCCATCCAGACAACCCAAGTGTAAAACCACCAAGCCTGGTCGATAAAACTGCTCATAATAGTCAATACTACCCAAACCAGCGGCAAACCTAAAATAAGCATTAGCAACCACTGTTTAACTAGGTCGGTGATAAATTTCATCGGCGTGGTTTTATTGAAACCGAACTCTTCTTCGATTTTAAAAGTGCTCATAATGGTAAAAGGTAAGTGCAGAATCGATAGAATCCACAAGGTGGAGAGCAGAAACGCTATCTCTTGCCATTGGCTTGAGAGTCCGCTATTGGCCCACATGTTGTAGATGTCCTGAAAACCGCCGCCAAGCGTCATCAACCAGAGAATGGCAGCATCATAGAATAGACCTAGTCTTCCAAGTTGTAATTTGGCTCTACTGTAATCAGCCGCTTTTTGATGGGCTTCCAGACTGACGACTTCGGAAAAATCTTCAGGCACCTTGGCTCGGTTTTGGCCGATGTGAAACTGGTTACGGATGTTCAGCCAAACTTCGATGATGAGATTTAAAAACAGCGCGCTTAAAAATAAAGTGGTAATCCAATTCATAAGATAATCAATCTTTTTTAATGTTATGAGTTTCTATAAGATAGTGCCATATTGTAAAAGAACAAGCCTACAATCGATACAAATTCGATATAAAGTCATAAAAAATTAGCTTGAATGCACTCAGAAACCATATGAAGTCAGATAAAAATCTTATTTGGATAGACCTGGAAATGACCGGTCTTGACCCTAAGGAACACAAGATCATTGAAATTGCTACGGTAGTGACCGACAGTGAATTAAACGTATTGGCCGAAGGGCCGGTGATCGCCATTCAAACCGAACAGGTAGAGCTGGACAAGATGGATCAGTGGTGCGTTACTCATCACGGTAATTCGGGGTTGACGCAGCGGGTACAGCAAAGCACAGTCAGCATGCAGCAAGCGGAACAGCAAACCCTCGAATTTTTACAGCAATATGTGCCGGCTGGAAAATCGCCTATGTGCGGTAACAGCATCTGTCAGGATCGCCGTTTTATGGTTGAGCAGATGCCGTTGTTGGAACAATTTTTTCATTATCGTAATTTAGATGTTAGTACTTTGAAAGAGTTGGCCAGACGTTGGGCTCCTCAGGTTTATCAGGCTCACAAAAAGAGTGGTGCTCATCTTGCGCTGGCAGATATCTACGAATCCATTGACGAGTTAAATCATTATCGTCACTCGCTTTTTTCAACGGAATTTCACTGAAGCAAAAGTCGAAATAAGCGGATTTTTGCTGAACTCTACCAACCTGCTAAAAAAAACCTAGAAAAACTGGTTAAAAATAACCAGTTACGGTTCTCAACTTTAGATAAATCTTATATAATGGCGCGTTCACTTACGCAAAATTATGCGTAATCCAATTTTCATTTTTTACTGGTTGAATGCAGCGTGGCAATTACCCTATTTATGCTTCTGCGGTTTTCGACAAAGTAAATTTAATTAAGAGGACCATTGTTGTGGAAATGACTGGTGCCCAGATTCTTGTAAATTATTTAGAAGATGAGGGCGTAGAGCACATATGGGGTTATCCGGGTGGAGCCGTTCTGCCTATCTATGATGCCCTGGATACGGACGCAAAAAAATTAAACCATATTTTGGTGCGTCACGAACAAGCTGCAGTTCACGCTGCGGACGGTTATGCGCGCTCTACAGGTAAACCAGGAGTGGTACTTGTAACTTCAGGCCCGGGGGCAACCAATGCCGTTACCGGAATTGCAACGGCTTATATGGATTCTATCCCGATGGTATGCATTACAGGTCAGGTGCCAACCGCACTGATCGGTTTGGATGCATTCCAGGAGATCGATACCGTTGGTATTACAAGACCTATCGTAAAACACAACTTCTTGGTCAAGAGTGTCGATGAACTTGCGGATACGCTCAAAAAAGCATTCTATCTCGCAACAACAGGCCGACCTGGCCCGGTTGTCGTTGACATTCCGAAAGATATCCAAAACGCCACAAGCAACTATGTGTATCCACAAGAAGTTGATATGCGCTCCTACATGCCTGTAACGAAAGGCCATAGTGGACAAATTAAGAAAGCGGTAGAAATGATGCTTTCGGCCAAACGCCCAATTCTATATGTGGGTGGCGGTGTTGTCTTAGGTGATGCTTCAGAAGAGTTGACTGAAATGACTCGCAAGCTGGGCTTCCCGCTTAACCAGACCCTGATGGGATTAGGCGCTTTCCCGATGACGGACAAGCAGTCACTGGGAATGTTGGGAATGCACGGAACTTATGAAGCTAACCTGGCAATGCATCACAGTGATGTGATCATTGCTATCGGCTCGCGTTTTGATGACCGGGTAACCGGGAACTTGGAAAAGTTCTGTCCGGATGCCAAGATCATTCATGTCGATATTGACCCGGCGTCGATTTCGAAAAACGTCATTGTTGATATCCCGATTGTCGGTCCGGTTAAGCAAGTATTAACCGAGATGAATGCCATTCTGGATAAAACCAAGCAGAAAGTGGATGAAGATGCACTGGCTGATTGGTGGCAGCAGATCGAAGAGTGGCGTGCAACCAAATGCTTGCGTTACGATACGACCGGTTCAAAAATCAAGCCGCAAGCGGCGGTTGAAGCGGTTTGGAAGTCTACCAATGGGGATGCTTATGTGGCATCTGATGTTGGGCAGCATCAGATGTATGCCGCTCAATATTATCCGTTTGACAAACCACGTCGTTGGATCAACTCCGGTGGTTTGGGAACCATGGGCTTCGGTCTACCGGCTGCCATGGGGGCGCAAATGGCGTTTCCGGATGCAACGGTTGTTTGTGTCACAGGGGAAGGTTCTATTCAGATGAATATTCAAGAACTTTCCACTTGTTTGCAGTACGGTTTGCCGGTCAAGGTCATCTGTTTGAACAACGGTTTCCTAGGTATGGTTCGTCAATGGCAGGAGTTCTTCTATGAGCGTCGTTATTCGATGTCCTACATGGAATCATTGCCGGATTTCGTCAAGTTGGCGGAATCTTACGGTCACGTCGGTGTTCGCATTGAAGACCCGAAGACCATGCAAGAGCAATTGGACGAAGTATTCTCTGAGAAATACAAAGATCGCTTTGTGTTTGTTGACATTATTACCGATCAACAAGAGAACGTTTATCCAATGATTCCTGCCGGTGCAGGCCTGAACGAAATGATTTTGGTATAGGTGTAGACGATGAAACATATTATTTCAATGATTATGGAAAATGAATCGGGTGCACTTTCTCGTGTTGCAGGCTTGTTCTCTGCACGTGGTTATAACATCCATGCGTTGACGGTGGCGCCAACTGAAGACGAGTCTATGTCTCGTCTGACTTTGGTGACCAGTGGAACAGACCAGCAGATCGAGCAGATTGTCAAGCACCTGAATCGTTTGATTGATGTCATTAAGGTTCTGGATTTGACGGAAGGCGAACACATTGAACGCGAGTTAATGTTGATCAAACTTTCTGCAACTGGTCAAAACCGAGAAGAATATAAGCGTTTAGCCGATATCTTCCGTGGTGACATTATTGATGTAACGGCGACGACTTACACTGTACAGATGGTGGGTGAGTCGAAAAAGCTGGATGCATTTATTGACGCCATCGATCCGGGACTGATTTTGGAAACAGTTCGCTCCGGTACGGTTGGGGTGTTACGCGGAGAAAAGTGTTTACACCTTTAATTGATTACTGAGCTGTTTAAGCTAATTAGCTCATAGTATAATGCCCGCATAAATTTGCGGGGCATTCCCGAATTAAAACTATTTATTTAACAAGAGTTTTGGATTCATTCAAAAACTCAATTATTTTAAGGATTTAAAATGCAAGCTTATTACGATAAAGACTGCGATCTATCGATCATCCAAGGCAAAAAAGTTGCTGTTATCGGTTTCGGTTCACAAGGTCACGCTCACGCAGCGAACCTAAAAGATTCTGGTGTTGACGTTGTAGTTGGTCTACGCCCTGGTTCTTCTTCTGTTAAGAAAGCGGAAGGTTACGGTCTTAAAACAGCTGACGTACCGACTGCTGTTGCAGGTGCTGACGTTGTAATGATCCTGACTCCGGATGAGTTCCAAGCAGACCTTTACAAGAACGAAATCGAGCCGAACATCAAAGAAGGTGCGGCGCTTGCATTCGCTCACGGTTTCGCAATCATCTACAATCAAGTTGTGCCTCGTAAAGACCTAGACGTCATCATGATCGCTCCAAAAGCACCTGGTCACACAGTACGTTCTGAGTTTGTTGCCGGTCGTGGTATTCCTGATTTAATCGCAATCGAACAAGATGCTTCTGGTTCTGCTCGTGATATCGCACTATCTTACGCTTCTGCAGTAGGTGGTGGTCGTACAGGTATCCTAGAAACGACTTTCCGTGAAGAGTGTGAAACTGACCTATTCGGTGAGCAAGCAGTACTTTGTGGTGGTGCCGTTGACCTAGTTAAAATGGGCTTCGAAACGCTTGTTGAAGCGGGTTACGAGCCGGAAATGGCATACTTCGAGTGTCTACACGAGCTTAAGCTGATCGTTGACCTAATGTTCGAAGGTGGTATCGCCAACATGAACTACTCAATCTCAAACAACGCTGAGTACGGTGAGTACGTAACTGGTCCACGTGTAATCAACGAAGAATCACGTGAAGCTATGCGTCAAGCGCTAGCTGACATCCAGTCTGGTGAATACGCTAAGAACTTCATCCTAGAAGGTCAAGCGGGTTATCCGTCAATGACTGCAATGCGTCGTCTAAACGCTGAACACCCAATCGAGCAGGTTGGTGGTAAGCTACGTGCGATGATGCCTTGGATTCAGGCGAATAAAATCATCGACCAAGAAAAGAACTAATTTTTTAGGGGCTTGTTTTCCCGATTTCTTTGTTGGAGTTTGACTCGTGTACTAGTTGTACACTTCGCCAAACTCCGCCGCGAACTCGAAAAAAACGCCTCCTAAAAGTAGTTAAAAAGAAACCGGCTTAATGCCGGTTTTTTTGTATTCAAATTTAAGGAAATATCTAAGGTATTAACGCTCGAGTCTGCGGCTGTTAAAAGAGATGGCGAAGCCGAAGCTTTTAACAGCCCAATAGCAGCCACTTGTTAGGTGCATCAACCTAGCCCTCCTTTCTCCACCGCTCTACTATTTTATCAAAGGTAATATCTTTCCAACTTTCAGCCCATTCTTTGTATGTATTGATGCTTGCAGACTTTGGCTCAGGGTTTGGTTTTGGCAGCTGGACTAGACTTGGAATAATTACAGAATCACCAACAACAAAGGCTTCGCCTTGGTTAAGCGATGGTAACAAATCTATAAGGCTACTTGAGCTATCAGGCAACAAAGCTTTGATGTAGTTCTGATCAACTCTATTTGTAAGTCGCATTGCGATGAAATTATTGCACTGTGAGAAAATCGTTTCTGACACTTCTGACGGGCGTTGGCTCACAACCATTAGACTCAGACCGTATTTACGTCCTTCTTTTGCAATTCTTTCAATAGACTTCTTGGAAGCCTTAAATTCGGCGCCTCCAGTCTTTGGAATGTAGTTATGTGCTTCCTCGCACACAATCAAAAAAGGAATATCGTTGGTTAGATTTGTAGAATGCCTTATCTTCGAATAATGGAATGCAAAGTCAAACATTAATCGAGATATAAGACTTACGGTTATGCTCAAAACCTCGAATGGTATTCCACTCAAGTCAACAACAGTAACATTGGATTTATCGATATACCCTAAAAACTGTTTAATTACTTCACTGAAGTCATTCGTTTTAAACACTGTATCATCGTCTTTAACAGGCTTGAGTAAAAAGGCCAGCCTCTTATCGTTTAACTTGGTCTCTAGTCGTGAAATAAACCGATCAAACTCACCATTAAAACCTCCTTCCTTTGAGACCTTTGCGCCAAGAGTTTCATGCTTCGCATTTCCAGTTGATGATAAAAAGTTAATCTTACGCCATAGAAGATCTTCGTCATATTCAATTTCTTCATCAAGTGTTGCAAAGTACTTTAGTGAGTTTTTTTCATAAACAGTTAAATTGTTCTTGTTGTAAATATAGTTATAAACCTCCTCAATACTGAAAAATACAGGAGAGTCATATGTAACTTTATCTAACTCTGGATTATGTTTCTCTTTATTTAAAATAACGGCTTGTTTAAACTGGGATAGCTGATTGTGTGAATTTTGCTCATTGCTTTCTATGAAAATAGACTCTAATTCTTCAGCGTTCATTAGCCAATATGGGAGTTTCAGATTATCAACATCTAGTTTGTTTAGGCTAAAATTTTCACTTTCATCAACAGTGAAGGCTGACGAATACTCTGAGTGAATATCAAAAATTATAACGTGTGAGTTTTTTTGACTTTCTCTATTCGAATTTTTTGCATTGGCAATACCTACTGCATTTTGAATGAGACTAGACACAGCGCACGACTTACCAGATCCGGTAGATCCCACTACCCCGATATGTTTACCAAAAAACCTATCACCATCTATACAAAACGGTACGGTAGGGTTGCCTGACAGGCGACCAATCTCAAATCCAAAGCTGCTATCATCTGAAAATATTATGGAAAGATCTTCTGTACCAAATGTATGTACAATCTCCGTAGGGACAGGCAAAACTTGAGTTCCTCTTTTAAATTCAAGTTTATCGTCATTATTTATTAGAGCTCCGATTGGTGAGGCTTCTATCACAAAACTCCATTGGATCTCATCATCTTTCTCTGATTTCTGTGCCGTTAAGTTATTTATAATGGCAACTGCATAATTATGATTACCATCTTCAATCTTTAGGAACTTGCCAACTTGTAAATCAGTCTTGTTTTCTTCAAGCGTCTTAAGATCACCAATTCCAATTGATACCTTATCTGGTGAGCTTGACAGTACGTGTCCAACATTACTCATGGCTATTCCTCATTCCTATTACATATTCAAGTTCGTTAAAGCTGCTTGTTCCAACTTGATAGAAGTTCACATCAGTTAGGTCAATATTATTTGGCGTCTCGCTACTAACCAAATACAAATCATCACCTTTTCTATGATTTATTGCTTCTTTTTCAGAGTCCATTGCTAGCAATCTAAGATCGAACTCACGCTCTTCAATATTAGTACTGATTACTTTTCTCATAGGATCCCTGAAAAAATGATCCACTTCAAAAGTGTTTCCAACAAGCCCTGTATTTGCTTTTATTCCCTTCTTGTACAATCGGGACTCAAGATCTCTGATGGCTTCAAAATCATCATTAATAATAAATGTTGGAGCCTTAAGATGACTCGGCTTCGAATAATATTTCTTTATATAATTCCCGAAAAACACAACAACCTTCTCTTCATAATCATCAATCTCGTTTTTATCAATATAAAAATATCTGTCCCGGCTGTTTTGAGAGAAATAACTAGAAAGCTGTTGCTTGATATTTTTGAGTATTTGGCTCCTATTTCTTAACGCTAGCGTCCATTTAGATACTGCTGTATATGTGGCGCTTGAAAGATACTTATATAGCTTGGCCTTAGTTATCTGTCTGTCCGTTTCAGCTTTAATGCTCGACAATTTTGCAATCTTTGCTATTGAATTGGGATACAGTAGCGTATCTACATCACTCCCTTGAATTCCGAGCAACTCTAGGGCGGCTTTCGCGCTGCCTTCAATTTCATCTAAAGAAGGACCAAAAACAATTCTTGTATTCTCTAGGAATTCGTCCTTATCGAATTTGTCGGAGATCCTAGATACGATTTTTGAGAGGGATTTATCAGTGGTGGCCAACGCAGATTCTAAAATTGAACGTTCAATATCTTTCTCACCATGAGCTTCATTTGGGACAAAAATAAAAATCGTGTATTTAATCTTTGCTGTTGGATTCTTGTCGTAAGCTTCAGCCATTTGAAGTAAAGGCTTGAATATTAGGCTTGGTGTGAATTTTTCTTTAGATTCATGGTATTTGCATTGAATAGCTTCCAGTTCGCCGCTGGCCGATAGAACATCAACGTCTTCCACTACACCTTCAACTGTAATTACGTCTTCATCGTCGGCATTAGCTACCTCAAGAATAGTTTTATTAAACTGATATAAAAACCCTTTAATCGTGCTATCAGCAATTCTATCTGACATTAAGTTTACATCCCTTTGATTGTTGTTTCGCCAGAGCTAGCTTGGAACTCATTGGGGTGGTGCTAGGCTGCTTCAGGAGGTCTGGCAATGGAATCTATTAGCCCCCCGTTAGATTAGACTGCTTGTTGTCGGATCTAACAATTATTATCAGGCATTTTTGCTTGGTTATTGGATAAACTCAGGCAATGTGCTTGTGTTTGTTTTATTAATTTAGTCATGATAATAACGTAAATAAATATACGTATCTATAAATAATTGGGGTCAAGATAAAATTAAACTTTCTTTGATAAGAAGCCAGCGTTATGCTGGCTTTTTTGTTTTTGAAGATAAAGTTTTGGCAAATTTTTATTTCTTATGTGGGTGTAAAAATTATTGGTTTTAATAATTGGACTCAAGTATAGACATACTCCCGCTTATCCACGATATTGTTGTGCTTAAGTTAGATATAATACGCAGCAAATTTTGAAGAGGATCTTAGATGGAAAAGAATAGATGGCTGATGGCCTTAGCGGCGGTGGGTGTGCATATTTGTATCGGCTCGGTGTATGCGTGGAGTGTTTATGTAAACCCGATTAAAGAGCAGATGAACTGGACCTTAACCGATGTGACCATCGCGTTCAGTATCGCGATTTTCTTCTTAGGCTTGTCCGCGGCCTTAATGGGCAAATTCGTGGAGCGCAATGGTCCGCGAGTCTCTGCGATTATTGCGGCGGTGCTGTTTGGTTTGGGTACGGCGGGTTCCGGTCTGGCCATTATGATGGAGTCAAAATTACTCCTGTATTTCTTCTACGGCGTATTGGGCGGATGCGGCTTGGGGATAGGCTATATCTCCCCGGTATCGACGCTGGTGCAGTGGTTCCCGGACAAGCGTGGTCTGGCGACCGGGCTGGCAATTATGGGATTCGGTTTTGCTTCGGCAGTTTGGGGGCCGACGATTAAAGTATTAATCTCTTCGATCGGCTTGGCGTCTACCTTTATTGTGTTGGGGGCGACCTATTTTGTGATTATGTTCGCTTCGGCACGTTATTTGGAAAAGCCGGAAGAGGGTTATCTGCCTGAAGGCTTTAAAAAGAAAGTCGAGGCCGGTCATAAGGAGATTAAACCGGATCTGGCTATGTTGGGTGTACATGAAGCCGTTAAGACGCCACGCTTCTATGGGTTATGGTTAATGCTGTTTATTAACGTTACCTGCGGTATTGCGATTATCGGTGTGGCCTCGCCACTGTTGCAGGAGGTGTTGGGTGTTTCGGCTATCGCGGCGGCGGCGGCTGTCGGCTTAATGGGGATTTTCAACGGCGCCGGACGAATCTTCTGGGCGTCGTTATCCGATTATCTAACCCGTCCGGTGGTTTATATCACCTTCTTTGCGACTCAAGCGGTTGCTTTCTATATGTTACCGTCGATTACTGAAATCATTATTTTCCAGGTGGTTTTATATTTCATTATGTCTTGCTATGGCGGTGGTTTTGCTTCCATTCCTGCCTATATCGGGGATATCTTTGGCACCAAAGAACTAGGAGCGATTCACGGTTATATCTTGACCGCATGGGCTGCCGCCGGCTTGGTAGGGCCACTGATTATTTCGATGGTCAAAGATTCAACTGGATCTTATGCGGAAACCCTGTATGTGTTTTCCGGATTCTTTGTCGTCGCTCTATTGATTTCCATCGCGATGTTAATCAATATTAAGTCGATTCAGAGAAAGCAGAACGTAGCATAAAAAATCATTTTAGTGGCGCTTTCGAGGGTGTTTTACCGGTTGTAGGTTTGCCTGAAAAGAGCCGCTGAAATTGGAAGTTTTGCTAAAGCCAAGTAAGAAATGACTTGGCTTTTTTTATTGCCTGATCTTTTCCACTTAGTATTTTTTATGGCGTAGTCGTTTTGGATTTGGGGTGAAAGCAACGATGACGTTTAATCTTTTCTGCCGTGAATGAATAAAAATCGATAGGTAAATGTATAGGTAATTCTTGTTCTGCAATAAATAAATGTGATTTGTTGTGATAAAAAAATATTATAAGATTCTGCCCGAATTTAAAACAGGTGGAAAAAATGTCTAATAATAATCAACAAAAAATTAAAGCGGCTTCATTCATTAAATATGCCTTTATTGCGGCATTACTGTTGTTCGCTCCAATTACATTGCTTAACCAAATTTGGTTACCAATTATGGGTGTTTAGTCGTTTATCTAAACTACGACTAGTTAAAAGCCGAGTCAGTTTAAAAGCTAACTCGGCTTTTTTGTTTTAGGTAACTTGTTAATTAAACTCTTTATTAACTTGTCCATACTTGATTTCAATCTATTCGCTTTTCCTGATCTTCAATTTTCTTAGTGTATATTGGTTTTCAAAGCTAATTTAAAAAGCCGGGAGGGGTTTAATGAGAGTATGGAAGCCATCGCTATATCATCTGTTTCTATTCTTTATATTTAGTCTGGTTTGGGTGTGGGCGGCGATTGATCCGGCTTACCCGGACGATTGGTTACTGGAAAATTATCTGGTCTTTATTTTTGTGCCTTTCATTATTCTATTGAGCCGTTACTTTAGGCTTTCCAAGTTATCTTATACTCTGATTACGCTATTTATGTGTATGCATGTTATCGGCTCCCACTATACCTACGCGGAGGTACCGTTTGGTTATACCTTGCAAGAGTGGTTTGCTACCGAAAGAAATATGTACGATCGACTGGTGCATTTTAGTTTTGGGTTATTGTTGGCGTACCCGATGCGAGAGGTGTTTTACCGTATAGCTCGCGCCCGTAGTTTTTGGAGTTACTGGTTACCTATTGAGCTTAATTTAGCTTTTTCGGCGCTTTACGAAATTATCGAATGGTTAGCCGCGGCACATGTCGATCCAGTTGCCGGATTGGCTTTTTTAGGTGCACAAGGCGATATTTGGGATGCGCAAAAGGATATGCTGCTAGCGGCATTAGGCGCCACTATCGCCATGATGGCCGCTATGTTGGTACGCTGGGCACTGGATAATGATTTCCTCAAAAACATGAAAGAAAGCCTTATTTTGGATAAAAATGATCACCCTCACGGAGAAGTTGAATTAATGCGTTTATGGCGTAATCGCCGTGGTTTAAAAAGGTAGGGTTGAGATTTTTAATTTTTTGATACAAATAAAGCTAAACAACTAATCGTTAGAGATAAATCTGATTATGGTTAGAGTTGTAGTTTATTCGTCAACGGCTTGACGTTGAGAAAAGTATTTCCCCAATAAGACGTTAAGTAAACCGGCATAAAGCCGGTTTTTTGTTGTTACAAGTTCTATTTTTTAGTTTGATTAATTTGAATAGCCGTAGCTGGCAAATTGCAGTAGAGCTTCCATGTTCCAGTCTGCCGGATTGTCGATCAGGGTTGGCATCCAGGAACGATCGGATCCCAGGAAAGACGAAGGATCTTTTTCCAATACGCCAATCAATACCTCGGCAATGATTCGGCCGCCGACCGGGCCGAGTTGCTGTCCATTGCTCAATGAACCTTCTGCCAAAATATACAGCCATAGAGGCGTGTTTGCTTCCAGTGCAGGAGGCAGGTTTAAAGCCGCTAAGTCGGGTTGAGGCAAGTTGCTGCCAAGTTCTTCTACCATGGCCTGATAGATATTTTGACCGGAAGGTAAACCGAAAGACTGGCCTCTGAGTAAGTTGCGTGTGGCCAATGACTTCAAATGCTCTTCACCGTTTACAAAAGGTAGTTTGAGTAGTTCGGGCGACAGTCTGATATCCACTGCTCCTGCAGATACGGCGTTATTGCCGAAGAAGTTTTCCCATTTAATTTCTCCCGCTTGGTTGACTTGGAATCCGCTTCCAAGGTCACGACTAAACAGTGGCGTGTTTTGATGGTCGTCATTGTAATTTAACTGACTGGCAACCATAGTGTGCCCAAAACGGTAAGCGGCGGCGGCAAATTCAATCGGAATAAAAGGTTGGCCTTCCGGGCAATAGAATTTAGTGCCGTTCGCCAGAATATCGGTGACGGTTTCTTGTCCCGCCATCCTGACTAGAAAGTCATGGACAACCACCCATTGATAATGCCAGCGCGTGGTTTGTTGCGCCTCCTCAAAAATATGTGTGTAGTTAGGTGTTTCCGAGCTATGGCTTTTAGCTTCGTTCAGTAAGTGGTCATAGACCGCATTATGAAAATAGTGCATGGAGAGTTGGAGTTGAGAAACGATACGGTTCTCATCGTTACGAGGGTCACCAATAATGGCAGCTTGATTCGGATTATCCTCAGAATGGCTAAAGGCACGGGATAAGTCATCACCATCTGTGAGCAAGTAAAAACCATTGATCTCCGCATTACGCAGGTTGTCAGCTCTGATGTCGTTCAAGGTTTGACGAAAGCCGCGATCACGAAAGCGTCCCAGATTATCGGGAATGATCGGAGCTTTTGGAGAGACGGGTTGAATAGGTGATGGCTTCGGTAATGGAATCGGAGCCCGGCGTGCCGGTGGCGCATGATAATACAGGTGACGACTCGCTTCGGGGCCGCCGCCGTAAATGCAGTCTAGATCCAGAGTTGGAGTGCGGAAGTTTCTAATCGCATCCGGATCATTAATTTGGTCAAAACTAGAAGTGACATCCAAGGTGATGTCGTGATCGATAAATTGTCCTAAGAAAACATAACCGAGAGGTGTATTGGTGCTGCCTATGGCTCCATGAACACTTTCATCCATGGGGCCGTCTTTTTTACCGGCTTCAATGAGGTCGGCGGGATCCGATATGAGTCGGGGTAGATTGGGAAACATGCTGCTGAATCGATTACTGCGATGGGCACTTTTCATGCCTCTCGGTTGGTTCATTCCGTGGTGGCTCATGACTAGCTCCTGATTGGTGGGGAAAAAGTTTTTGTTTATAGTAAAAGTACGTACATAAGGATATCACTGTTTTAAGTGTCATGTAATCTTGTAACTAAATGATTTACATAGTGTTTTTTTATATGGATAGAGAGGCAATTAATATTATCAATTAATAATAATTATTTATTAGATAAGTAAAATGTCTGTGTTAATATTTATTGACGTTCTGGATATTTATTAAAGTTTTCGACAAAACACTTGATGAAAAGGAATGGTTAATGGCTTCATTGTTACAGCTGCTAGGTTTGCAACCTCGTATTACTGAAGGTGGCAATTATCAGCCATCTAAATTGGGTTTATGGTCGGCAAACGTCATTGTGCCGAAATACAAACCGGTCGACTATCCGGATAGCTCTTCAAAATCGATTAAGGTGATGCTTGTCTGTACCGAGGCCAATGAATTAGTGATGGCTAACGGTAAACGTTTCCTGACCGGTAATCATCCGGTTGAAATGTTTGTGCCCATTCTGCATATGGAACGAGCGGGCTTTGAAATAGAGATATTCACTCCGCACGGCAAGCCGGTTGCCATCGAAATGTGGGCAATGCCCAAAAATGATCCGGCCGTTACTCAAGCTTATCAACGATACCAATCTAAACTTAATAACCCCCGATCGCTAAGAGATTCTTTGCAAGAACAACCTGACTTTGTGAATCAGTATTCCGCGGTTTATTTGCCGGGAGGACATGGCGCAATGGTCGGACTGCCTGACTCTGAAGCGTTAGGGCAAGCTCTGTCTCAGATCATTTTGAAAGACAAATTTCTCTTAACGATTTGCCACGGGCCAGCAGGGCTGATGTCAATGCTTAAAGCCAATGAGACCCAGCCTTTTCCTCTTACGGGGTACAAGATGACGATGTTCCCCGATTGGATGGACAGGATGGTCGCATTACTGGGTTACTTGCCAGGCAAAATGCCTTGGTTTTTGGGGGAGAGCTTGCAGAGACAGGGTTTGAAGGTGAAGTTTAGCTTAGGACTGGGGTGCTGTATCCAAGACCGGAAAGTGATCTCTGGAGATGGGCCGGCAGCAGCTAATAAATTGGGGGTAAAAGCGGTACATGCGCTTATTGGAGCGCAAGCAGGAAACCATTAACTTTCGTAAAGAATCCATCAGGGAGAGGACGATCATGAGCAAATTAAGAGCACCTCAGCTAGGCCCGATTGTCGGGCATACCACATCGAACAGTGCCAAAATCTGGATTCGCGGCAGTGCCGGAAATGAAGGCGCAAATGTTGATGGCAACCGCCGCACGATTGGCGTGATTGCAATCATGTCCGAAAATGGCAGAAGGCCTCGCCATCCCAAAGTCTATTATTTTCGATTGAGAAGGGAGTATGACCGAACCGGAATTTTTTCTTTAGGGGAAGAACTAGGCATTAAATTCGCTAAAACAGCCAAGCTTCAACCGCTTAAAGCGAATACCGAGTATGTCGTAAAAGTCGGTACTTTGCATCTTGACGATCCTAATCCCGATTCGGACAGTGTGTCCCAAGAAGAACTGGCGGCGATGTTGCCCGAACCCAGTGTCTGGTTTAAAGAACTGCAGGCTTTGGATGAAAAGTCATCGCAAGCCCGTTTTACAACGTTTCCGGAGTCAACATGTACCGATTCCAATCTCTCATTTATATTGGGTTCTTGCCGCTATCCGGGGTTGTTGTGGAAGAAAAAGCACTCTGATGCTATTTTCGGGCCCTTACTTGAAGAGGCTAAAGGTCGGAATGGCAGAGAGGCCGCTAGGTTGGCGCTAATGGTGGGGGATCAAATCTATGCGGATATGTTTAACCGTCATGTCCCGATCGGGCTTGCTGATACTTTTGAAGAATTTCAGGAGCGATACCATTCGGCATTCGGTTCAAATAATATGCGCAAGCTGCTCAGTCAACTCCCGACCTATATGATTTTGGACGATCACGAAATTGAAGATAACTGGAGTCAGGATCGAATCAATAAAATCAAAGGGCGCCAAGTCTTTAATGTAGCCATTGAGGCTTACCGAAGTTATCAGTGGATTCACGGTCCTAGAAGTTATGGGGATCGGCTTTTTTATGAGTTTGAGTGTTCCGGCTATCCGTTTTTTGTAATGGACACCCGAACGCAACGCTTTATGGATGATATTCCCGATTCTCTGGATGACAATCACATGTTGGGCCGACCGGCTTTGGCAAATGAAGAACCCAGTCAGCTTGAGTTCTTGTTGCACTGGTTGAAAGACGCGCAACAACGAGTCGGCAATGCCCCTAAATTCATCGTCAGTTCCAGCGTATTTGCGCCTAATCCGGTATCGGCTCGCACGGGTAGGAAGTGTAAAAATTCTATAGAGCAGGAAGTTAAATGGAAAGAGGCTTCCGATTCTTGGCCGGCCTTCCCGAAAACCAGAGAAGCGATTCTCGGCTGTATTGTCGAACACAAAATTCAAAATGTTGTTTTTCTTTCCGGCGATATCCATTGCAGCAATGTGGCAGCGCTTGAGTTTAGTGGCATTAATGGCGCGGAAGAGATCAAATCCTTCTCTATCGTCTCTTCGGCTTTTTATTGGCCGTTTCCGTTTGCCGATGGAGATCCATCCGGCTTTGTGCATGACTCTAAAGCAAAAGATCAGTCGGATACTTTTGCATTTAAGGTCAATGGACAAAAATGTGCAATGGACTACAAAGCTTGGAATTTTAATCAAGAGGATAACTTCAATCGCATTGACGTAGATGCCGGTTCGAAGCAGATAATTGTGACCACTTTCGACAAGAAGGGGAACGTCATTGAAACCGGAGGTTGGTTGGGGGCAAATTGCAAACCCTTGATTTCCTCTCTGCAATTGGCGCCTTGGTAAAAGTGTGAGTTTTTTGGGCTACGAATATGATTGAAGCAAGAGTGTCGAAAAATGAAGTCAATAACTAAGCCGCTGAGTGAAATAAAAGAGCATTACGATGTGCTGGTCATCGGTTCCGGCTACGGAGGCTCCATAGCGGCTTCACGTATGGCCAGAGCGGGGAAAAGTGTTTGTTTGCTAGAAAGAGGCAGAGAAATTCTGACCGGGGAGTACCCGGACACGGAACTGGAAGCGGCCGCGGAATTGCAGCTACAAGTTGATGGTAAACGTTTGGGCTCCGAGACGGCTCTGTTTGATATTCGGATGCAGGATGAACAGAATGTCGTGATTGGTTGCGGGTTGGGCGGTACTTCTTTGATTAATGCCAATGTTTCTCTGGCACCGACGGAAACTGTTTGGCAGGATTCGGCTTGGCCGCAAGCCATAAAAGATGATGCCGACGGGCTATTGAGAGACGGTTTTGATAAAGCGGTGCAGATGTTAAGGCCACAAACCTATCCAGCTGGCGATTCAGACAATGATTCAGACCAGTATCCAAAACTGAATAAACGACAAGCACATAAAAAATCCGCTGAATACATGGGGGCGCAATTTTACTCAACGCCGATCAATGTCTGCTTTGAGACTCCGGCTGGGGGCGAGAATCACGTCGGAGTACCGCAACAGGCGTGCAATAACTGCGGCGATTGTATTTCCGGCTGTAATTACGGCGCTAAAAATACCACCTTGATGAATTATCTGCCGGATACGTGGAATTATGGTGCGGACATTTTTTGTCAGGCCAGTGTGCGCTATCTACAAAAGCAAGCAAACGGTTGGCGGGTCTATTATCGACAAGTAGAAGTCGGCAGAGAGCAATTCGATAGTCCGGAATTGTTTGTCGATGCAGATTTGGTGATTGTTGCCGCCGGTACTTTGGGAAGCAATGAGATTCTACTTAGAAGCCGCGAACAAGGTTTGTCACTTTCGCAACGACTCGGAGAGAAGTTTACCGGTAACGGCGATGTCCTCGGATTTGGATATAACACCGATCAAAAAATCGACGGGATTGGATTCGGCAATCGAGAGCCGGGTGATCAGAACCCAGTAGGCCCGTGCATTACCAGTGTGATTGATTTGCGAGATGCGGAAGATCGAAATCAACAGATGGTGGTTGAAGAGGGCAGTCTGCCCGGAGCGATGAACGCCTTGTTACCAAGTGTGTTTGCAACGACCGCCGGTTTGATTGGTGAGGATACGGATTCAGGTCTGCTTGATGAATTAAGAGAACAAGGTCGGGCTTGGGAAAGCTTGTTTCGTGGCGCTTATCATGGCGCGGTCAACCATACACAAACTTATCTGGTTATGGGGCATGACGACTGCGGCGGAAAGATGCGTTTGCAAGACGACTCTCTCAAAGTGGATTGGCCGGGAGTTGGAAGTCAGCCCAATTTTTTGAATGCCCATGATCGTTTGACCGAAGCCACCCGAGCATTGGGTGGTACCTATATAGAAAACCCGTTGTGGACACCGTTAATGAAAAATAGTCTGGTGACCGTGCATCCTTTAGGCGGTTGTAGTATGGCGGATAAAGCCGAACAAGGTGTCGTTAACCATAAAGGTCAGGTATTTACCGGACATGACGATGAGGTTTATAGCAACCTGTATGTGGCGGACGGCTCCATTATTCCGACTTCGTTAGGGGTAAACCCATTACTGACGATTAGCGCATTGGCAGAAAGGTGCTGCGCTTTGATTGCGCAAGATAGAGGTTGGCATATTTATTATGACCTTTTGCCGATTCCGCATCGAGAGCATCCGCAAACGGGTATTCGACTGAGCTTTACCGAAAGCATGAAAGGGCATTTTTCTAGGACGGATGATGAAGCGGAATCGCTGGATACTTTTCTGCAAGCAGAGCGACAGGGCAAGCAAAGTAATAGCAGCATGTCCTTTATTTTGACGATTGAATCGAATGATTTGGATAGGATGCTTCAGCAGCCGGAGCATGAGGCTCGAATCAGTGGAAGTGTAGAGTGTGAAATGCTTTCGGATCAGCCATTGATGGTGCATAACGGCCGTTTCCGCTTGTTTGAAAGAGTCAGTGAAGTCCCTGATACCAGAAAGATGGTTTATCGGATGCAGCTAAAAACGGTTGATGGTGAATTTTTCTATTTCGACGGGTTTAAATATATTAAAGATGATCCGGATTCATTGGATATGTGGAGCGATACCACCACGCTTTATGTTTCTGTTCATAGAGGGGATAGTATAGCGGGTGAATTGGTCGGTAAAGCGGTGTTGCATATTGAAGCGGCAGACTTTATGCGCCAGATGACGACAATAAAAGTCTCTAATGTAGAGGGGGTGTCCGCACGATTACAGGCAACCGCCAAATTCGGCCAGTTTTTCGCCGGGGTGCTCTATGAAAGTTACGGCGGCATTTTTTATGATCCGGATCCGACTAAACCGCAAACGCCACGTAAGAAACGGCCATTACGGGCACCGGTTCCTGAGATTTTTCAGGTCAAGACCGATGACGATACGGTGATACGGTTAAAGCGTTATCAAGGCGGAACCAAAGGTCCTGTACTGCTGGTGCATGGTTTAGGTGTGGCTTCCAGTATTTTCGATACGGATATGATCGATACCAATTTGGTCGAATTTCTGGTTGCTAAAAATTATGATGTTTGGCTGCTGGATTACCGGGTCAGTATTCTGCTACCTACTGCCAGACTCCAGTCAAACGGTGATCAGATTGCGCAATATGATTTCCCGGCAGCGGTTGCGAAGATATTGAAGGTCACGGCAAAGCCTGATCTGCAAGCGGTGGTTCACTGTTACGGCGCAACGACTTTTTTCATGTCGATGCTGGCGGGCTTGCAAGGCGTGAGAAGTGTGGTTGCTTCGCAGGTCGCCATGGATTTGATTGTTCCGACGGCAACAGAAATTAAAACCGGCTTACATTTACCATCGTTTTTGGAATTTTTGGGCGTACAGACGTTATCGGCAAGATTGCCGGAAGATGGTGGTTCGCTGCTGACTCGGCTGTATGATCGAGCTTTGGATTTATATGCGATGGTTGAGGCTCAAGGTCGTTGTCATAATGATACCTGTCACCGAATTACCTTTATGTACGCCTCGCTATATAGGCATGAACGTTTGAATGATTTGCTGCATCGTCATCTCGACGAGTTGTTTGCCGAGGCCAATATCGAGACTTTTGAGCATTTAGCGGCCATGTGTCGCCAAGAGGCTTTGGTGGATTCGCAGGGTGATGATGTTTACTTGCCAAATTTGGATCGATTGAATCTGCCTATTCTGTTTATCTCCGGTGCCGAAAACGAGTGTTATCTGCCGGAAAGTACGGCAAAATCCTACCAGCGTTTGGTCGATCGATTTGGTGTCGATCAATATCAAAGAGAAGTGATTCCGGGCTATGGTCATATCGATTGTATCTTCGGGGCGACTGCGGATGTTGATGTCTACCCGATCATTCTTCGGCATTTGGACAGGTACAATTGAGATAACCATCTTGTGGTGATGTTTGCTGTCTATCTGAAACGGCATGTCTGGTGGTGATGCGCACCAGCCGTGTGCGTTTTTCTTTCAATTCCGAGCTTAAATTATTCGTGAAAATATGCGATTTTTTTTAACTGAATGAAACTAAAAGAAAACTCGGGATTGGTCTTTTTTCTGCCTGTATAGTTAAATTTGAATTTTACGTGGAGTCTCTTCTGAGAATGGCAAGTGATCAGGAGTTGTTAAAAGTTCTATTGGTTGACTCGGACAGCGCGCGTTCCGCCTTGTTAAGTCAGGCCTTGAAAGACCAAGGGTATGAGGTAATTGCCAGAGTCACGCCTGGGCCGAATTTATTAGCCAATATAGCCAAGCATGCGCCGGATATGGTGGTGATTGATACCGAAAGTCCAAACCGGGATATGTTGGAGAGTATGTCTCTGTTGAGTGAACATAACCCTTTGCCGGTGGTGATGTTTGCCGAGGACGATAGCGATGTGGTGGTTCGGGAGGCGATCAGTTCCGGTGTGAGCGGTTATGTAGCGCGTAATACCGATCCTGAACGCGTTCGTTCGATTATGAAAGTGGCGGTTGCGCGTTTTCGAGAGTATCAGGCCTTGAAGAGCGAGTTGGTTGAAGTCAAAACCGAGCTGGAGAAGAATCGACTGTTACAAAAAGCGAAGTCGTTACTCATCAAGTATAAAGGTGCCAGTGAAGAAGAGGCGCATCAAGCCATATTAAAAATGTCCATGGAGCAAAATAAATCGGTTGCGGAAATTTCCGAAAATATTATTAGCGTATTGGAAATGAGTTTGTAGAGGAGTGGTTGTGGATAAAAAATTAAAGATTGGGTTTATACCTCTTACCGATTGCGCTCCATTAATTGTTGCCAAAGAGCAAGGGTTCTTTGCGGAGCAGGGGTTGCAGGTTGAGCTCTGCAAGGAAGCATCCTGGTCAACCATCAGAGATAAACTGGTTATTTCTGAGTATCAAGCGGCGCACATGCTGGCACCGATGTTGATGGCCACTACTTTAGGCGTTAATTCATTGAAAAAACCGTTGGTGACCGCCTATTCGTTCGGATTGAACGGTAATGCGATCAGTGTTTCCAATCAGTTGTTTGACGAATTGGTTGAAATTGACGGTGATTTAATCCAGTCACCGGAAAAGACCGCTCTGGTTTTGAAGCATGTCATCGATAAAAAGAAAGCTAACGGCGATAAAAAACTCCGTTTTGCAGTGGTGTTTCCATTCTCCATGCACTATTACCTGCTAAATTACTGGTTAAAGTCCGCCGGATTGAAAGTGAATGAGGATGTTGAAATTCTGGTCGTACCGCCTTCGCACGTTGTGCAAGCTCTTAAGGAAGGCATGATCGACGGCTATTGTGTTGGTGAACCCTGGAATACTCATGCAGTGAAAAGCGGTGTCGGGGTAACCATTATCACCGGCTATGAAATTTGGAATAATGCTCCGGAAAAAGTACTAGGTGTTAGTCAGGAGTGGGCAGAAGAGAATCCTGAAATTCATGAGAAGCTGATTTGGGCTTTATATCAAGCAAGTGAATGGATTGACAATAAAGACAATCGAGAAGAGCTTATTCAGTACCTGTCGTTGCCGCAATATGTGAATGCGCCGCGCAGCAGTATTATGAATGCCTTGGAAGGACAGGTTTGTAATCCGGTGTGTAAAACCTGCCGCTCGATTCCCAACTTTACATTGCCGTTCAAGTTTTATGCAAACTTCCCTTGGCAGTCGCACGCTCAGTGGATATTAGAGCAGATGGCGGAATTGAATCAGGTTTCGGCCGATTCTGATTTTAAGCAGATTGCCCAGTCCTGTTATCTTTCCGATGTTTACCGAAAGGTCTTGCAAAGTCACGGGTGCGAGGTGCCTGCTGTCAACGAGAAGCCGGAAGGGGAGCATGATCAACCTTGGATGTATGACGGTTATCTGATTGGCGAAGATAAATTCCTCTCTTTGCACCAAAATTAATCTTTAACGTTTCTTTATGGTGAGTTAAAGGACTTTGTTAGTCGTTTTAAATCTGCGGTATTTTTTGTAAGTTATTGTTTATAAAATAAAAATATAAATATGGCATTTACTTTTCTTATATTGTAGGTAGTTTTGCATTGGGTGATGACGCTCTGGCTTTCTAATCGTATCCGTGAATTTTCTGTTTGCGGGTCTAGAGCGTCGTCCTATGATCACTATTCCTTTTAGAACGCCAGAATGTTGTAGCTGCAATTTAATTTTGTCGTGTTACTAAAAGGAAGAGACATGTCTTTATCTAATAACCAGTCTAATAAAAATTCACGCCGTCATTTTTTAAAGAAGACCGCTTTAGCTGTAACTTCGGCTATTGCTTTGTCCGCCGTTTCGGTTTCAAGTGCCTACGCTTTGGGTGATCCTGAAAAAGAAGATCTGAAGTTTGGTTTTATCAAGCTAACCGATATGGCGCCTCTGGCCATTGCTTATGAAAATGGCTACTTTGAAGATGAAGGTCTGTACGTTCAATTAGAAGCGCAGGCTAACTGGAAAGTCCTTCTGGATCGCGTCATCGACGGTCAATTGGATGGCGCGCACATGTTAGCCGGTCAGCCGATTGCCGCAACCATCGGTTACGGTACTAAAGCGGATGTGATTACGCCGATCTCTATGGATTTGAACGGTAATGCGATCACGGTCTCTAATAAAACGTGGGAAGCGATGAAATCCCATGTGGAGATGGAAGGCGGCAAGCCAAAGCATCCCATTAGTGCGTCTGCGCTAAAGCCGGTGGTCGAGTCCTATAAGAACGAAGGTAAAGCTTTTAAAATGGGGATGGTTTTCCCTGTGTCAACTCACAACTACGAGCTACGCTACTGGCTGGCTGCGGGTGGTCTAAACCCGGGTTACTATGCGCCGCATAAAGGTGACAGTGCCGGAACCATTGATGCGGATGTTTTGCTTTCAGTCAC
This sequence comes from Thiomicrorhabdus sp., assembly GCA_963677355.2. GTDB lineage: Bacteria > Pseudomonadota > Gammaproteobacteria > Thiomicrospirales > Thiomicrospiraceae > Thiomicrorhabdus. The sequence goes on from CAXXXQ010000002.1 coordinate 148,232, forward strand.
GCCACCGCCACAAATGCCGGCCACTATGGAGGCAGGAACGATCGAGGGTTACTGTGTAGGCGAGCCTTGGAACCAACAAGCGGTATTCAAAGGAATCGGCGTACCGGTTATCTCCGATAACTCTATCCAAAAGAACAACCCTGAAAAAGTATTCGGTCTGCGTGAAGACTTTTATGAAAAATATCCGAATACCACTATCCGCGTGGTCAAAGCGATGATTCGTGCGGCGCACTGGTTGGATGCAGAGAACAATAAAAACCGCCCGGCTGCGGTAAAAGTTCTCTCTAAACCAAATTACGTTGGTGCGGATTACAAAGTAATCGCTAATTCCATGACCGGTACTTTCGAGTATGAAAAAGGTGATAAGCGTTCAGAGCCGGATTTCAACGTATTCTTCCGCTATAACGCCACTTACCCTTACTACTCGGATGCAATTTGGTATATGACTCAGATGCGCCGCTGGGGGCAGATTTCAGAACAGAAGTCTGATGATTGGTATAAAGAGATGGCGAAAAAAGTCTATCGTCCGGATATCTATAAACAAGCGGTTGAAGAGTTGATTGCAGATGGCGTTTTCAAGAAAGAAGATTTTGCTGAAACGTTCGCAACCGATGGCTTCCGTGGTGTTCAGGATGACTTTATGGATGGTATTCCATACGACGGTTCTAAGCCAAACGAATATATCGATGCGATGAAGATCGGTTTGAAAGGCGATACTAAGCTTTAATTATCTCATAGCCCTGTATGGCAGGGCTTTATTCTGAATTTTCTAATGGTGATTGTATGAATCCTTTGAAATGGGCTCTTATCGAGCCTTTTTATAAATTGATAATTGGTGAAGACCGCAAAGGTCAAGTGAATACCATTATCAAGATGTTCGGACTTCCGCTTGCAGGTCTGATTATCTTTTTGGCTTTGTGGCAGGGTGCTGCATCGCATATCAATACTTCTTTAGGTCAATTTCCAGGGCCTGTTCAAACGCTTGAGCAGTTCCAAAATCTTACTGCTGAAGCGGAAGAAGCGGCAGTGAAAGAAGAAAAGTTCTATCAGCGCCAAGAAGAGCGTAATGCACGTAAACTTGAGAAGAACCCTGATGCTGAAATCAAAGTGCGTGAATATACCGGACCGCCAACGTTTTTCGATCAGATTGGTCGAAGCTTAGTGACGGTAATGAGCGGTTTCATTTTAGCGTCAATCATCGCGATTCCAATCGGGATTGTGATTGGTCTGAGTACCAATGCTTACGCGGCGGTTAACCCGTTGATTCAGATCTTCAAGCCGGTTTCTCCGCTTGCTTGGTTGCCGTTGGTAACGATGGTGGTGTCGGCGGTTTACGTGACCGATGACCCGATGTTTGATAAGGCGTTCCTGAACTCGATGTTTACCGTGCTGTTATGTTGTCTATGGCCAACCATTATCAATACGGCTGCCGGTGTCGCAACGGTGACTCAAGATCTTAAAAATGTCAGCCAAGTGTTGAGCCTGAGCTGGTGGACGCATGTTCGCAAAATTGTCCTGCCATGTTCCATCCCAATGATGTTTACCGGTCTGCGTATCTCTCTAGGTATCGCTTGGATGGTATTGATCGCGGCAGAGATGCTTGCTCAAAACCCGGGGCTAGGTAAGTTTGTATGGGATGAGTTCCAGAATGGTAGCTCTGACTCTCTTGGACGTATCATGGTGGCGGTAATCGTGATCGGTATTGTTGGTTTCTTCCTGGATCGCGGCATGTTGATGCTACAGAAAGCGGTTTCATGGGACAAAACGGCGGATATCCGCTAAGCAATGACAGGGAGAAAACGAATGTCAGAAACTCATTTAGAACTAACGAATGTCGGGATTGAATTCCCGACGCCAAAAGGTCCTTTCCGCGCTTTGCGCGACGTCAATCTTAAGATCAAACAAGGTGAATTCATCTCTCTGATCGGTCACTCCGGTTGTGGTAAGTCTACCGTACTGAACATTGTTGCCGGGCTTTATCAGGCGACCGAAGGTGGTGTTTTACTTGATGGTCGTGAAGTGGATGCGCCAGGCCCGGAAAGAGCGGTGGTTTTCCAGAACCACTCGCTACTGCCTTGGTTGACGGCTTATGAAAACGTCGAGTTGGCTGTAGATCAGGTGTTTAAAAATACCAAGTCTGCGGCAGAAAAGAAAGAGTGGATTGAGCATAACTTACATTTGGTGCATATGGATCACGCGATGCATAAGCGTCCGGATGAGATTTCCGGTGGAATGAAACAGCGTGTCGGGATTGCGCGTGCACTTTCTATGCAGCCTGAAATCATGTTGATGGATGAGCCGTTTGGTGCCTTGGATGCATTGACTCGAGCGCACTTGCAGGATTCATTAATGGAAATCCAAAAAGAGTTGAATAACACCGTTATTATGATTACCCATGATGTGGATGAAGCGGTATTGTTGTCGGATCGTATTGTCATGATGACTAACGGCCCGGCAGCGACCATCGGTGAAATTCTTCATGTGGATCTGCCACATCCTCGAGATCGTTTGGCGTTGGCAGATGACCCGACCTATAATCATTACCGCTCGGAAGTTTTACGATTCCTGTATGAAAAACAGAGAAAGGTTGAGCATTAATTATATTTATACTGAAAAATCGTTTACTAATGGTTTAGTATATAAAGCACCGATTTACGGTGCTTTTTTGTTTTCAGGGTAAACCCGGGTTTATTTAGTTTATGTTCAGTCTCGATATCGAAGAAAAAGAAATCTATTCTGTTTTTCAGCCGATCTTCAGCTTCTCCAACCAAGCATGCGTTGGGGCGGAAGCGTTGGTGAGAGGGGTGAATACGAGAACCGGTGAGCCTGTGCCGGTTACTGAGTGCTTGCAAGCTCCGCCGGGAATGGCACGGGCGGATTTTACGAAACAGCTGAATACAACCCATCTTCGTAACTGGCAGGCTAAGCAAAATGAACAGAGTTGGTTATTTCTTAATCTAGATTTTCAACAACTTAATCGTGCTGAAGATCTGTGTATTCAGGAATTGCTTGATGAGCTGAATATGCATGGCAAGGATTTGGTTGTTGAAATCGTCGAGAGCGAGATTGTTGACGAGACTTTGTTTGAGAATCTGGTTTCCAGCCTCAGAGAAATGGGTTGTTTGATTGCCTTGGATGATTTTGGTGCCGGTCACTCCAATGTAGATCGAATTTGGAAAGCGCAACCGGATATCGTTAAGTTGGATCGGCAAGTTTTGCTGGAAGCCACTAAAAGCCTGAGAAGTGAAAGTATCCTTAGAAACTTGACTTACCTGATTAAACAATCCGGCAGTATTCCGTTGCTGGAAGGGATTGAGACCAAAGAGCAAGCAATGTTGGCTATGGATGTCGGAGTGGATCTCGTTCAGGGGTTTTATTTTGCCAAGCCGGATCGAACCCTAGAAGACGCCAATCAAGGCGAAACCTTGCTTTGTCAAATCACCGATACTTATCCGCAATACCGTTCTGAAAAACAGTTTATCGAAAATATTCAAAAAAAGGGTTATGAAACACTCTTTGAAAACCTTTCTGGCCTGGAACATGCTAACCGTTTGGAAGAGGAAATGCTTGCCGTATCCGAACTTTCGTTTGTAAAGCGGTTTTTTATTCTGGATGCTCATGGCTATCAAATTAGCGAGGAGTATTCCCGTCATCAAAACGAAGAAAACGGGCAGCGTATTCTTAAGAAAGGTAAAGGGTTGTGTTGGCGAAACCGTCGCTATTTTATTAAAGCGATGAAAAAGCCCGGGCAGATTTATGTTTCCAGACCTTACCGTTCTCTAATCGATGTGGAGTTGTGTTTAACGGTGTCAAAGACGATTTCGTTAACGAACGGTCAACAAGTGGTAGCCTGCTTTGATGTGTTTTACCACGACAAATCAACTTCCAGCGTACAAATCTCTATTTAAGTCTTCTCTTAAGACAAATCATTAATTTCATCACAGACAAAGACGTTTAATCCATACCTTGTGTACGGAGGGTTGACTGTTTTTGTCAAATACAGGAGCTGTATTCCATGAGTATTGGAATCAATTCAGAAAAGGATGTCTCGACTTTGGGAACCATTGTTTCCAAAACGGATCTGAATGGAACCATTCTTGAAGTAAACGAAGCCTTTGTGCTTGCTAGCGGTTATTCAGAAAAGGAATTGCTCGGACAGCCGCACAATATATTGCGTCATCCGGATGTGCCGTCGGCCGTTTTTAAAGATATGTGGGCAACCCTTAAATCGGGAAAACCTTGGGTTCAGGTCGTTAAAAATCGTACCAAGCAAGGGCAGTATTACTGGGTTCGAGCCAATGTTACCCCTGTATTAGAGGAGGGTAAGATTGTCGCTTATCAGTCTGTTAGAACCTCGGTGGATGAAAATACCAAACAGGAGGCCGAAGCAGTCTATAAGAAAATTCAAGCTGGCAAGGTAGCTATTAAAAACGGTTATATTTTCAATGGCTTGCAGAGGTTGTGTGTATTTAATCATATTCACCCTATTAATATGATGATCTGGATGATTGCGGTTTTGGGTATTATCGCCACCATGATTCAAGCCAATTTGATTACTTTACCGGTTGAATTGGTTGGTTTATTGGGGCTGGCTTTTGTCGGGTACGCTTGGGCGGGAAAAAAGTACGCCTTTATGCGTTTAGGGAAAACGAAGCAATTGATCGATAAGATGCGAGAAGGTGATTTTTCCGGTCAGGTTAACGATTACGGTTTTCACTCTTTAAGCAAGTTGGTCGCATCGGCCAAAATGATGCAGATTCAACTGGGCGCTATGTATGATGATGCTCAGGAAAAGCTACGTATCAGTTTACGATTGAAATCCGCTCTGGATAATGCCTCTTCCAATATTATGCTGGTTGATACCAGTGGAAAGGTCATTTATCAAAACGACAAAATGCAGTCATTTTTTGCCGATAGTGCCGAAAAAATTCAGGATTCCATTCAGAGCTTCAATCCGGATTGTATGGTCGGCAGTCAGTTGAGCGAAGTTTTTACCAACCCGTTATTTAAAAAGCTGGATCAAGCTCTGGTTTCCGAAGAGGTTATTGCCAATATGACCGTTCAGTTATCCGTGATTCCGGTCACCGGGCAAGGCGGTAAGGCAATCGGTTCAGTTGTTGAGTGGTTGGATTTAACGCAACAGAGATTGATTGAAAACGAGTTGAAAGCCACTTTGTCGATGGCTTCAATCGGTCACACTGCTTTACATATTGAAACTGGCGAACTGTCCGGTTTCTATTTAGATACCTCGGAAAGCGTCAATTCTCTGTTATCCGAATTGAACGAAATTATTCAGAACATGGTCTATGTGATGACTAAGCTGGCGGTGGGAGACCTACGCGGGCGTATCGAGAAAGATCTGCAAGGTTCCTTGGCGGCGATGAAAGGTGCAACTAATATCTCATTGGATAATTTGAGTGCGATTATTTTGCATATCAAACGTGCCGCTGCGGCCGTTGAAAGTGCTGCGGAAGAGTCTTCCAAGTCTTCGGTCGATCTATCGGATCGAACTCAGCAGGCCGCTGCGGCCTTGGAACAGATTAATTCTGCAATGCAGAATATGAGTGATTTGCAAACCCAGAATACGCAAGAGTTAACCAAGGTGAATCAAATAGCCAGTGAGACTGTGCAGCAGAATAACCACGCAAAAGCCTCTTTGGACGCAACTATCGGCTCGATTCAGGAAATTCAGAGCACCTCGGAGCAGATTGCCAATATTATTTCGATCATCGACGGCATTGCTTTCCAGACCAACTTGTTGGCACTGAACGCAGCGGTCGAGGCGGCTCGTGCCGGTGAGCATGGACGTGGTTTTGCGGTGGTTGCCGGTGAAGTTCGAACTCTGGCGCAAAAATCGGCGGAAGCGGCACAGGATATCAAAACCTTGATTGATACCTCGGTCACTAAAGTCAATCAAGGGGTTGAAAAAGTACAGGAAACGCATCACGCATTTGAAATGGTTGATGAGCGAGTCGGAGATATCGGCCATGCGATGAAGCTGGTGTTGAACTCAATTAATGAGCAGCAGAGCTCGGTCGGTGAAATTGCCAAAGCGATTAATAATCTGGATGCCAATATCCAAAGCAACGCGGCTCTGGTAGAAGAATCGTCGGCTGCGGCAATCTCGTTGAAAGAGCAGGCTTTATTGCTTAACACCGAGACCGGAAAATTTTCGATTGACGAGGTCGCCGCTAATAACTTGATTGAAGACTCTCGCGAGGTGTATGGGGTGAACTTATCCGATGTGCGTCAAAATATGCGTATCTGGAGGTCGAGTGCTCAAACTTTCTTGAATGGCATTCCGACGAGTCTGGACAGGGAGACGGCAATCGATCCTCAAGCCTGTGCGGTAGGCAAAAGCTTGGATCAGATTGCTCAACATAATCCGGCCATTAGCTCTTTGCCGCAATACATTAGGGCTCAAGAGCTGCATGTCAGGCAGCATAGTTTGGTTAAATCTGCAATGCAGATGATGGATAGGGGTACGGCGCTTTCAATTGAGGAGCTGAAAGCAAAAGATAGGTTGTTGGATCAGTTTGTCGATGTCACGAATGATTTGGACAAAGCCTTATCAGAGTTAAATAAAGCATTCGTTTGATTGGGTGATTTAATTTCGAGTGAGATTATTAAAAATGCACCAAATTTGTTCAATTTGGTGTGTTTAAGTGTGATTTATTCTGTTTTAATAGTGTTTTAATCTATTTGTTTTTTTATTAACTATTTGAATATAAAGTGAATATTGTTTTTGGAATGATATAAGCTTTATTTTGAGAAAGTCTTAGTAATTTGATCTGTTGTCGGGTCGCAATGAATAATTGTGCCCGACATTTTTGTTTCGGGCCTGGAATTAGAGGCTCTAATGAAGCAAAAATTAATTTTAATCGGATCAGGAATGGTCGGCTCCCGTTTGATTGAACGAGTTTTGGCCGAAGCTCCGCAACGTTATGATATCCGCGTCTTTAATAAAGAACCGACCGGAGGTTATAACCGTATCATGCTTTCTCCGGTGCTTGCCGGAGAAAAGACCTTATCTGAAATCATGACACACGATCATGATTGGTTCAAACGTCGTTCCATCCAACTGCATGCGCAGACGAAAATCAGCCAGATTGATTTTGTACGTCAAACCGTTAAAACCTCCCTAGGAGAGCAGTACTCTTACGATAAATTGGTGTTTGCCACCGGTTCCCGTCCCTTTATTCTGCCTATCGAAGGCCATACCTTGCCCGGCGTGGTGTCGTTTCGCGAGATACGCGATGTTAACCTAATGACGGCATCGAGCCGTTCCAAGAAAAATGCGGTCATCATCGGCGGCGGACTGCTTGGGCTGGAGGCCGCCAACGGCTTATCGAAGCTGGGTATGAATGTGACCGTGGTGCATCGTAGTGAAGTACTGATGAACCTGCAGATGGACGAAGTCTCCGGAGCCCTGCTCAAGCAGAGTATGGAAGCTTCCGATATTCATTTCGAAATGGGTGCCAATACTCAGAAAATTCTCGGCGACAAGTTTGTCACCGGTGTGCAGCTGGAATCCGGTAAGCAGCTGGATGCCGACTTGGTCGTTATGTCGGTCGGTATTCGTCCTAATGTCGAGCTGGCGCAAAACGCTGGTTTGGAAGTTGAGCGCGGCATCATTGTCAACGACCAGTTGGAAACTTCGCAAACGAATGTCTACGCTCTGGGCGAATGTGTACAACATCGCGGTGAAGTCTATGGTTTGGTGGCTCCACTTTACGAACAGGCCGAAGTATTAGCCAAAACGCTGAATGATGAACCGGCTGCCTATCAAGGCAGTGCGGTGTCCACCAAATTGAAAGTCACCGGAATCAATCTGTTCTCCGCCGGAGATTTTCACGATTCCGCAGATACCGATTCTCTGATCTATCAAGATTTGTCCCGCAATATCTACCGCAAGGTCGTGCTGAAAGATAACCGCGTTCAAGGAGTGGTCATGTTTGGCGATGTTTCCGGGACAAACTGGATTTTCGATCAACTCGTTCAACAAAAGGATGTCTCCGCTTATAGAGACACGCTCGTCTTTGGTGAAGGTTTTGCGCCGATGAACCAAGCAGTCAATTTTTAAAAGGAATAGGAAAATGTCAAAACAGAAAATCGTCGTGATTGGTAACGGAATGGTCGGACATAACTTCATTGAAAAGTTGGTGGCCAGCGAAAGTTACGATAATTTCGAGGTGCATACCTTTTGTGAAGAGCCTCGCGTCGCTTATGACCGTGTCTATCTGTCCTCCTATTTTTCCGGCAAGACGGCGGAAGATCTTTCTTTGGTGAAACCGAACTTCTATGAAGACAACGGCGTCACCATCTATATGAACGATAAAGCGGTTGCCATTGATCGTGATGCAAAAGTAGTCACTTCTGAAAGTGGCGTGAGTATTGAATACGACAAGTTGATCATGGCTACCGGTTCTTATCCGTTTGTCCCGCCAATCAGTGGTAATGACCGTGAAGGCTGTTTGGTATACCGCACTATCGAGGATCTGGAGATGATTCAGGCCGCAGCGGCCAAAGGTAAGGTCGGTGTCGTTGTCGGAGGCGGACTACTCGGTTTGGAAGCGGCCAAGGCACTTAAAGATTTAGGTTTGCAAACGCACGTGGTGGAGTTTGCTCCGCGCTTGATGCCTGTACAGTTGGATGATGGCGGTGCGGCGCTATTGAAGCGCAAAATCGAAAATTTGGGAGTTACGGTACACACCTCGAAAGCGACCACCGAAATTGTCGATGGCACGGACTGTTTGAACAAAATGGTGTTTGCCGATGGCGAAGAGCTGGAAACCGATATTGTGCTGTTTTCTGCCGGGATTCGTCCACGTGACGATTTAGCGAAAAGCGCCGGTCTAGAGTTGGGACCGAGAGGCGGTATTCAGATCGATAACCAATGTAAAACTTCAGACCCGGATGTATTCGCTATCGGCGAATGCGCTCTGCATGACGGCATGATTTACGGACTGGTGGCACCGGGTTATGCCATGGCGCAAGCGGTTGTTGATCAGTTGAATGCCGAACCGGGTAGTTTTAGCGGCGCGGATATGAGTACCAAACTGAAGTTGATGGGGGTTGATGTTGCTTCGATCGGCGATCCGCACGGTACCGATGAGAATGCACTCTCTTATGTGTATGAAAACGGTCCGGAAGAGATCTATAAAAAGATTGTGGTCTCTCCAAACGGCAAGAAACTATTGGGCGCGGTTCTGGTTGGGGATGCTGAAGACTTCGGCAATCTGCTGCAGTTGATGTTGAACGACATGGAACTACCTGAACATCCGGATGCCTTGATTCTACCAAGTCGCGACGGTTCCGCCAGCGAGTTGTTTGGTCCGGATGCTTTGCCGGAAACAGCGCAACTTTGTTCCTGTTATGACGTCAGCAAAGGTGACATCATCAATGCCGTTGAAGGCGGTTGTTGCACTATGGCGGATATTAAAGCCACTACCGAAGCCGGTACCGGTTGCGGTGGTTGTGTTCAATTGGTGACCAGCGTACTTAATAACGAGCTGGAAAAACGCGGTGTTGAAGTCAATACCGATATCTGTGAACACTTTGCCCATACCCGTCAGGAGCTCTATCACATCTGCCAGGTTGAAGAGATCAAAGACTTTGATACTTTGCTGGCCAAGCACGGCACCGGTTGCGGCTGCGAAGTCTGTAAACAGGCGGCCGGCAGTATCTTTGCCTCTTTATGGAATGCCTATGCCTTGGAAGAAGACAAGATTCCACTACAGGATACCAACGATAACTATCTGGGTAACATGCAAAAGGATGGTACCTACTCAGTGATTCCACGAGTGCCGGGTGGTGAAATTACTCCGGAAAAACTGATTGTGCTGGGATCGGTTGCCCAAAAATATAAGCTCTATACCAAAGTTAACGGCGGTCAGCGTATTGTCCTGTTCGGTGCGCAAATGAACGATCTGCCGGCGATCTGGAAAGAGCTGATCGATGCCGGCTTCGAGTCCGGTCAAGCATATGCCAAAGCACTGCGTACCGTTAAATCCTGCGTCGGTTCGACCTGGTGCCGTTTCGGTCTGGATGATTCGGTCACCATGGCGATTGATATGGAGAACCGTTACAAAGGTTTGCGCTCGCCGCACAAAATCAAAATGGGCGTTTCCGGTTGTACCCGCGAATGTGCCGAAGCCCAGGCCAAAGATATCGGTTTGATCTCCACCGAAAACGGCTGGAACCTGTTTGTCTGTGGTAACGGTGGTATGAAACCGCGTCATGCCGATCTATTTGCCACCGGTCTGAGCAGAGAAGAGGTCTTCAAGTATGTCGACCGTCTGCTGATGTTCTATATCAAAACGGCTGACAGATTGCAGCGTACTTCCGTGTGGATGGATAACTTGGAAGGCGGACTCGATTATCTGCAAGATGTGGTCATCAACGATTCCTTGGGCATTGGGGAGGAATTGGAAACGCAGATGAAGGCGCTGCACGACAGCTATCGTTGCGACTGGAAAACGGCGATTGAAAACCCTGAATTTACCAAGCGTTTCAAGTCATTTGTCAATGTCGACACCCCGGCCGAACAGCTGTTTGTACTGGAGCGCGGCCAAATCCGTCCGGCCAATGAAGACGAGAAGCTGCAAGGTATTGCGGTAGAAATCAAAGAGATTGCATAAGTAGCATCCGCTAGCGAACAAAGGGAGTAAAAGAGATGAGTGAATTTGTACAAGTATGCGCAGTGGACAGTTTGGTGAAGAACTCCGGCGTTGCAGCTCTGGTAAATGGTGTGCAGGTTGGATTGTTCTATATCAACGGCGAGGTATTTGCGATGAATAATTACGATCCTGTCGGCCAAGCCAATGTCATGTCGCGCGGTATGGTCGGCGACCTGAAAGGCGAGCTGATGGTGGCTTCGCCATTGCAGAAACAGCACTATAGCTTGAAAACCGGGCAGTGTATGGATGTAGAAGGGCTGGCCATTCCGGTCTATCCGAGCAAAGTTGAAGATGGCCAAGTGTTGGTCAAAGTATAGTCAGGTCGGAACAGCATGAGTAAGCAATCCATAGAAACCACTTGTCCGTACTGCGGCGTTGGCTGCGGTATGCAAGTGACTCCGAAAACGAGTCAAAGCCTGAGCGATATTCAGGTCAAGGTCATCGGGGACGAGCAGCACCCGGCTAATTACGGTCGCTTGTGTGTCAAAGGTTCGGCGGCAGGTGAAACGATCGATTTTGACGGTCGTATGATGAGTCCGCAAATCAACGGTCAGGCCGTCAGTTGGGATCAGGCTCTGGATACGGTTGCCTCTCAATTCAAAAGCATTGTTCAGGAACATGGTGCCGATGCGGTCGCTTTCTATGTTTCCGGACAGTTGTTGACCGAAGATTACTATGTCGCCAATAAATTGATTAAAGGGTTTATCGGCACCGCCAATATCGATACCAATTCCCGCCTGTGCATGGCTTCGGCTGTTGTCGGCTATAAGAGGGCATTCGGAGCGGATACCGTACCTTGCAGCTATGAAGATCTTGAGCTGGCCGATATGTTGGTTTTGGTCGGTTCCAATACTGCCTGGGCGCATCCGATTGTTTATCAGCGTATTGCCGCAGCCAAGCGTCAACGTCCGGATATGAAAGTGGTGGTGATCGATCCGCGACGTACGGCAACTTGCGATATTGCCGACCTGCATCTCGATTTGAAACCGGGTAGTGATGCGGTGCTGTTCAATGGTTTGTTGGCTTATCTGAGTCATTCTAAAGCATTGGATCAGGAGTATATCGATAGTCACACCGAAGGCTTTGCCGCGGCGCTTAGCGAAGCGCAAAAAGAACAGGGATCGATTGCCGAAGTTGCACAGCAGTGCGAGTTATCGGAACTGGATGTGCAGATTTTCTTCGATTGGTTTGTTGCTAGAGACAAGACGGTGACACTCTATTCGCAAGGTGTGAATCAGTCCTCTTCCGGAGTGGATAAATCGAACGCCATTATCAATTGCCATTTAGCTAGCGGACGCATCGGATGGGAAGGAACTGGGCCGTTTTCCATTACCGGCCAGCCTAACGCAATGGGCGGCCGTGAAGTCGGTGGCCTTGCCAATCAGCTTGCCGCCCATATGGACTTCAATAAGGCGGAGAGTATCGATCGGGTTAAACGTTTCTGGCAAGCGGAAAACATGGCTCAGGAAAACGGTTTGAAAGCGATCGATATGTTCCGAGCGGTGGCAGATAAGAAGATCAAGGCGATTTGGATCATGAACACCAATCCGGTGGTGTCGATGCCGGATGCAGATGCGGTCAAACAGGCGTTGCAGGAATGTGAGCTGGTCGTAGTCTCGGATTGTATGCAGCATACCGATACCACGGCGGTCGCGGATATATTGCTGCCGGCTCTGACTTGGGGGGAAACGGATGGTGCCGTGACTAACTCGGATCGCACAGTTTCCCGCCAGCGCAAGTTTATGGAGGGGCCGGAACAGGCTCGTCCCGATTGGTGGATTATTACCGAAGTTGCCAAAAGAATGGGCTTTGAACAAGCGTTTGCCTATCAATCGGTTGCGGATGTGTTTAGAGAGCATGCTGCTCTATCCGGCTTCGAGAATAACGGCAGCCGGGATTTCGATATCTCTTTGCTGGAAAATATCAGCGAGGGTGAGTATGCAGATTTGAAACCGTTCCAGTGGCCATTGAACTCGGCAAATCCGCGCGGCACTGAACGCATGTTTGCTGACGGTCGATTTTTTACCGACAGCGGTAAAGCACAATTTATCACGATACAACCCAAACCGCCGCACAACCCGACTACTGAAGCCTTGCCGTATGTGTTCAATACCGGCCGGGTTCGCGATCAGTGGCATACTATGACCCGTACCGCTAAAACCGCCAAACTGATGGCGCATACCGACGAAGCTTATATCAGTATTCACCCGCAAGACGCACAACATGCCGGTGTGAGTGAAGGCCAATTGGCCAAAGTGTATAACGATTTGGGAATGTTTATCGGCCGGGTCAGAATCGATGAAGGTCAGCGTAAAGGCAGTCTGTTTGCGCCGATTCACTGGACCGCACAATACGCCAGTCACGGGCGGGTAGACGCGCTGGTGCAACCTGTCGCCGATCCGTTGTCCGGTCAACCGGAATCGAAACATACGCCGGTGAATATTGCGCCTTATGCAACTAGCTGGCACGGTTTTATTTTCAGTCGCGAAGAGATTGATACTAGTGGTCTGGAGTATTGGGTCAAGGTCAAAGGCAAGCAGTTTTACCGTTATGAAATTGCCGGTGAGCAGGCGATCGAAAATTATGCCGACTGGATGCAAAGTTTAAATTTGCCATCAGGCGAGATGCTGGAGTATCTGGATGCTTCAGGGCAACGTTACCGCTCGGCGACGATTGTCGAAAACCGTTTGCAGACGGTAGTTTTTGTCGCGCCGGGTGGCGAGCTACCACCAAGAACCTGGTTGGGTTCTCTGTTTGCCGAGCCGGAGCTGGACAGCCGGACCCGCCTGCATATTCTGGCCGGGCAAGCGTCCGGTGCTAAAGACGAAGGACGCATTGTCTGCTCATGTTTCGGCATCGGCATCAATACCATTATCGAAGCGATTCATAGTCAAAAACTGATGACAACCGACGCAATCGGCGAGGCTTTGAAAGCCGGAACCAACTGCGGAAGCTGTGTGCCTGAATTGACTGAAATTCTGGCCCACGAGTTGAAATAGAGCTTAACCGCAAGCCGGTTTCGCGAATAACAGGAAAAACCAAAGTGGATTATTTACCAATCTTTGTCAATATCAAAAAACAGCACTGCCTGATAGTCGGCGGGGGTGCGGTGGCGGCACGCAAAGCGGATCTGTTTATTAAAGCCGGTGCTATCGTCACGGTGATTGCTCCGGAAATCAAAACCGAGATGAAGCACCATCTGGCGCATGGCAAGGTTGTCTGGCAGATGGATAGTTTTTCAGCCGAGGTCATGCAAGATCTCGATGCACCGAAATATGTGATTTCGGCAACCGATGATCAGGCGGTCAATGAAGCCGTCTATCACTACTGCCAGCAACAGGGAATTCCGGTCAATGTTGCGGATCAGACCGAGTATTGCGATTTTATTCTGCCGGCGATTGTCGATCGTGATCCGATGACTATCGCTATCTCAACCGGCGGACGTTCTCCTGTGTTGGCGCGTTTGATGAAAGCGCGTTTGGAAACCATGATCCCGAACGGGTTCAGCAAATTAGCCGATCTGGTAGGCCGCTATAGAAACAAGGTCAAGCAGGCGATTGCCAGCGGTGACGGCCGCAAAAATTTCTGGGAGTCGGTTCTGCAGGGTGCCTTTATTGATAAGGTGGTGCACGGCAATGTCGAAGAAGCCGAACAGCAGTTGGATGCGCAGATTCAACAGGCGGCGGAACATGGGCAGCCGGAACAGCAAGGTGAGGTCTATCTGATTGGTGCCGGGCCGGGTGATCCCGACTTGATGACATTTAAAGGATTGCGTCTATTGCAGCAGGCCGATGTGATTCTGTACGACCGTCTGGTAGCGCCGGAAATTGTAGAGATGGCACGTCGCGAAGCGGAACGAATTTATGTCGGCAAAAAGGATAAATGGCATAAGGTTGAGCAGCAGGATATCGGTTTGCTTATGGTTGAATTAGCTAGACAAGGCAAGAGGGTGGCGCGCCTGAAAGGAGGCGACCCTTATATCTTCGGTCGCGGTGCGGAAGAGGCCGAAGTGCTGGTGAATCATGGCGTGGCCTATGAAGTAGTGCCGGGAATTACGGCGGCGGCCGGTTGCTCCGCCTATGCAGGCTTTCCGTTGACCCATCGCGAGTTCTCGCAATCGGTCTGTTTGATTACCGGGCACCAACAAGCCGGAGCGGAAGGCATCGATTATGCGCGTTTGGCTCAGTCGGGCGATACGATGGTGTTCTATATGGGGGTGAAGAATGCGCCTAAAATTCAACAAGGTCTGCTGAGTAACGGCGTCAAAGCCGATATGCCGGTGGCCATCATTGAAAAAGGCACTACGCCCGAGCAGAAGGTCACCATTACCGATCTGGAAAATTTGGCTTATACTTTAGAGTCGCAGAACATTAAGCCACCCGCTCTGATTGTGGTGGGCGATGTCATCAAGGTGCGCGAGCGATTAATCAAACAAGCATAGAGGTTGACGGGATGACGGATCATCCATTTAGTAGCTACTTGAGAATTCTCGGCAAGGGGCCGAAAAGTCGACGTCCGTTGACGGTTGAGGAATCGATTGATGCGATTCGCATGGTGATGGATGGTCAGGTAACCGAGAAACAGCTTGGCGCTTTTTTGTTGCTGATGCGTGCCAACGGTGAAACCCCGGAAGAGTTAATCGGCTTTGTTCAAGGTTTGCGCGCTTACTATCAACTAGATAGTCAGGCAGAGAATCAAATCGATGGTGACGGTACTAGCATTGATCTGGATATCTCCGCCTATGCCGGTAAGTGGCGTTACCCTCCCTATTTTTTATTGAGTGTAAAACTGTTGGCGCAGAATGGGGTCAAAGTGCTGTTGCACGGTGATTCAGGACAATTTGCCGATCGTTTTTATGCGGAAAGTTTTATGCAGGATTTAGGCTTCGTGAGAGCCGCTTCCTTGCAGGAGGCTCGGCAGGCTGCACAACAGGCCTTGCCGGTTTATCTGCCTTTGCAGTCGTTTGCCCCGCAGTTGCAATCAATCTTGCACCTCAAATCCGAACTTGGCGTGCGCACGGTATTCAATACGGCGGTCAAGCTTCTGAATCCGTTGAATGCGCCGGTCGCTATGCAGGGGATTTTCCATAAAGGCGTAGAAAATTTGCATCACGCTGGTTTCCAAGTCAATGGCGCACAGCGTAATCTGGTATTTAAAGGCGAGGGTGGAGAGCCGGAGATTAGACCGGATGCGCTGAATATTCTCTATTTCTCGGATCGGAACCATGCCGAGTTGGAGGCGGTTAAGTTCGCTGCGGTTACCGAGCGGCATCCCCGTCCGAAGCAATGGCAACCACAAGATTTATATGATCTTTGGAGCGGTAATAGCGATGATGTTTATGGCTATCAAGCGGTGATCGCCACCCTAGCTGCCGCATTGATGGCAAAAGAACAGTTGTCCGCGGAGCAGGCATTGGATTTGAGTGAGCAGTGGTGGCACAACCGCCGGATCTGATTTGGTTTGCTCCACCTTTAGGTCGCATGCTAATTCATGGTCAGCTCAAGGCCATTGATGACCAGTAACGGGTCCAGTTGATCGGTTTGCACGACCTGTATACCGTCTGAACTCAAACGCGATTCTAAGCCTTCTCCTAAGCTTTGGGTGATAAAGGTATTGATGCCGTACAACGGGTGCTCAGGGTGCAGTGATAGTTGGCCGTGCAGGTTTTTCAACACTTGAGAGCTTTCCAGCTTGACGCGGGTTTGGTGTACGGTTTGATCTGCAGTGAGTTCATAAATTAGATAGCCGGGGCATTTACCGGCATGACCGCAAATCGTTCTGCCATTGGCACTAGTGACTGCTATTTTCATAATTCATTTGTTCCGTTAAAAAGAGTTGAGACAGGATTGTTTCGTAGCGGTTTTTCATTCGAACCGACCGGTACTACTACCGTTTTGGCGAGAGCGATCAGTTGACCGTTCTCACTATCGATGATGCTTTGTTCAAAGCAGGTCTTCAGTTTGGATAACTGCACGGGGCGAACCGTCACCTCAAAAGTCTGAAACGCTTTAATCGATTTTTTATATTCAATCTCGATCCTCTGTACCATCAAGTTGACGCCCTGGAGCGCTAAATGGGAAAAATCGAGATTATGTTCCTTTAAAAAGTGATGTCTGGCATGCTCAAAATAGTGTTGATAATGAGCATTGTTGACTACGCCTTGAATATCACATTCATGGTCACGCGCTTGCATGGAAACTCGGTAAGTCATCAGTGCTGATCCGTACAAATCTGTTTCCTGCGCATCGCCTGCAGGGTTTTGCCGATCAATTTCAGCACCAGCAAAACCAGAAATGCATGCAGGATGATGCCGATCCACAGATAAATCGAGTGATGAGTCAATTCCGACATCAGATAGCTGGCAATGACGATTGCCGCGACCGGAAAGGTAAAGGCCCACCAGGATAGAGCAAATGATAAACGCATAAATTTATGCGCTGAAATCAACATCAATAGCGTCATGGCTAGGGCAAAGTAATACAGCACCATCGCAAACTGATTGAGTTCCTGATTAAGGGCGATGTAAGCCACAAAACCAACCGCCGGCGGGGCAATGAAGATAAACAGGGTCGGAATCAATTTTTCCGGCATAGGTGCATGGAAAATAATGCGGTTGATCAAGATCGATTTCACGACGATCCAGAAGATAATACCGACCGAAAAGAAAAACCAGTTCAGCTCAAGAGGCGCGTGATGCACACCTGCAATCGGTACAATGATATTACCGACGATCGGAATAAACCAAGCCGGGTTAGAGTGTTCCGGCGTAAAGAAGTCATGATGTACCCAGTTGTACAGAACCCAGTAGGTTAGGGATATCTGCATTAGCGTACCGACTATCCAAAGATAAAACGAAATATCATTACTGCCTAAGCTGTATGCAGCAATACTCAACAGTAAAAGGCTGATACTGATGGTCGGAATGAAATTCATCTTGATCGGGTGTTTTAGTTCTGCTTTCACCTCGGCTCTGAAGCGAATCATTTTATAGAGGTAAGCTGCACTGAGTGCCACCATGACAATTACGGAAATGGCAACATTCACATTGGCTGCTAAGGTTACACTTTGATAAGTTTGTGCGAGCTTTAAAAAGGCGATGCTCATTCCTGTGAGCCCCATTACCATACCGAAGAAGCTGGCAGGCAGATAGGCTAATCTATCCTTATTATCCATTTTAATACCCATATAATTAAATTTTATTTCATTGTCAATTATACGTGGAAGCTTAGGTTTGCCGCTAAACAAAAAAATCAATGGAAGAGTAAA
Source organism: Thiomicrorhabdus sp. (assembly GCA_963677355.2). GTDB lineage: Bacteria > Pseudomonadota > Gammaproteobacteria > Thiomicrospirales > Thiomicrospiraceae > Thiomicrorhabdus. Next base: position 166,177 of record CAXXXQ010000002.1, read on the forward strand.
AGTAGAATTAATGAGGTAGTTAGAACTAAAGATTCAGAAGATAAAAAAGCCTCCCGATAGAAAACTATGGGAGGCCGCTTTAGGAGTATAAATTGTTTGTGCACTGACCCCGACGGAGTCCGTGCAAACTCGGTAGCTTAGACTGAGACTACCGTTAGGGTGCTTAACCACCACATTAGTGCAACAGAACCAAATGTGAGAATCAAGCCCCAAATAATCGCTTTAATACCGTTCATGGTTTGAGCTCCTTATTGGTTTAAGGTTGCATAATAATTCGCCAAGGCTTCAATCTCGGCATCGGTCAAATCGTGGGTAAACTGAGACATCCCTTCATTGACATCGTTATTACGATGTTTTTGCTGGTAAGCCTTCATGGTACGCACGAAGTATTCCGGAACCTGACCGGCAATGGCAGGAGTAATGTCTTTACCTTCACCATGAGCTCCGTGGCAGGATGCGCAAGGGGTAATCATACGGCTGACATCACCTTTACGAACCAGACGGTCGATTTCCGGTGCAACCGGTTGCGCTTCGATATCCCAAGCGGTTGCCGGGTTGCCGGCATAAAATGCAGCGACATCGGCAATCTGCTGGTCATCCATCGCGCGCGCGATTTTTACCATAATATTCGCTTGCTTATAGGTTTCCCAGCGACGGCCATCACGGTAATCCAACATCATTTTCATGGTGTACTCTTTGGTTTGACCATTCAAAGATGCATAGTTGCGTGAAGGAGATTCGCCTTTTTCACCGTGGCAAGCGTTACACATCATTTGTTCGTGAATCTCTTGACCACGAGTCGCATCACCGGCAGGCATAGCACGCAATTTATTGTCTAATGCAAAATTGCTCCAAGCTTCAGCATGCGGTTTTTCACCGTGTCCCGACAAAGCCGCACCGCTGGCGACGGTTGCTCCAATTAGGGCGGTGACTAATAAAGTTCTTTTTAACATATCAATTACCTCACTAATTTAAGAGAACACGTCTTTAACAAATTCACGCTGCCAGTTTTTCTGATAAACGGCTTCAAGAATCGGTTGTGCTGGTTTCTCGGTAATTGGTGAGACACCGGCTGATTTACCTTTAGGTTGGATCAGACCGTCACGAACTTCATAGATGGCCGCAATCGATACCCCGTAGTTTTCACCGGCAAGGCTGTAGCAAACGTTTGAATAGATCGCTTTACCCAATTCATTACCGGCAAGCGTATCGGCAACCGCACGAGCAGCCACTTTAGCCTGCGAGTTAGCTGAATAACCTGACTTAGGCATGGCATCGGCGATTGAACTGTCACCCAATACATAAACACCCGGTTGAATCTGAGATTCCATCGATTCTCGTTTGATCGGGCACCAGCCGGAAGCATTGGCCAAACCTAATTGCTGTGCCAGTTTACCGGCGCGTTGGTTAGGAATGATATTGATCAGATCCGCTTTATAGTCGCCACCATCAGTTTCTACGGTCATAGTATCGGCATGTAAAGCCACCACACGACCACCGTCCGAACCGGAAACCCATTCAATTAATGAGTTGTCTGATTTGTAACCGTACAGACGTTCCCACGCTTTTTTGAACGGAACATCCTTGGTGAAACGATCTTTCGGATCCAACACTAACAGTTTCGCTGTCGGATTGTGTTTTTTGAAGTATTCGGCAAAGAAAGATGAACGTTCATAAGGTCCCGGAGGACAACGGAACGGGTTTTGCGGCGGAGCAATGATGGCCGTACCACCTTGCGGCATTGCCAATAGTTGACGGCGCAATTCTAAAGTTTGCGGTCCTGCTTTATAAGCGTGCGGGAATTTTCCGGCCGCCATTTCTGCCGTATAACCTTCATAATCTTCAAATTTGAAGTCGATACCAGGAGAGACCACCAGTTTGTCATAAGACAGGGTGGTGCCTTTTTCCGTCGTTACGGTACGCTTGTCAAAATCGGCACCGATAACTTTGTCGATGACGACATTGACGTTGTACTTGTTTTTGATGGTTTCCAGATTGAAAGTCAATTCATCTAGCGTGTGCATACCGACGATGACGTCGTTACTGCGCAAACAAGTAATGTATTCCGGATACTGTTCAACAATGGTGATTTTGACGTCAGGATCGGCGAAACGCAGATATTTGGCAAAAGTCGATCCTCCGACACCACCACCTAGAACCACTACGTGCGCAGCGGATTTTGCATATACTTTGTTACTCGCACCAAAAATTCCCGTTGCTGCGACAGCAGAAGCACCGAAAACCTTGATTAGGTCACGGCGAGTAATTTTTTGATCAAAAGTCTTATTCTCTAATTGACTCATTTTTGACCTCCTGTCGATTGATCTGCCTGATGAGCTTCATTCAGGCTTGTGTTCTCCCACTGTTTGACCGGTTGCTTTTCAAACCATTCGGCCATCGCGTTGATCTCTTCGTCATTAAAGCCGCGTGCGACACGATCCATGATAACGGCAGGTCGAGTCCCTTCACGGTAAGCGATCATCGCTTTAGTGAACTGCTCGGCCGGCATGCCGGCTAGCGGTGGCATCGCTTCCAAAAATTCTTGTCCGTTGGTACCGTGACAAGGCGCACATTGCCATGCCATCGCCGCTCCGGAAGCGATCGGGTTTTGTCCGGCTGCCATTGCTGTTTGACTGAGGCCAAGAGCGAATAAACTTACTAATAATTTCGTTTTCATTATTTTCTCCTGTTCTCTCTTATTGCGCCCAAACCCAGAAACCTGAGATGAAGAACTGTACCACCCACAAAACGATGATCCAGATGGCAACGGTACCGATTTTGTCTACAGTTGCACTCGGCGTGTACACGCCTACCGTTTGTCCTGCTTTCCAGGCAATGGTCAGGAAGTAAGTCAGAACGACACCGCCGACAATCGCGAAAGTCAGGAAGAACAGGCCGGTTGAATACCAGTCCATCACGATTTTGTAATCCATGAAGTTGTAGCCGAAGAAACCGTCCAGAATACCGTAACGCAGCATTTCACGAGTGATGGCTACCACTAGACCGGCCACCAAAGTAATCGGCAGAGCCATGTAGCTACACATATCATAAGAGTTGCCTCTTAGACGAACCGCACCCCAAATCGCTGGAAGCAGAACTGCTACACCACCAATGATCGCCCAGATAGAAGTCGCGAAATCACCTGCGGTTTCAGGTAGAGTCATCATCCAACCGACATAAAGTACGAAAGCGATAACAGAACCGACAGCAATCCATTTTTTACCTAGGTCGGCCGCCCAATCAAGGTATTCCATATCCGCATCTTCACGAACTTTCTTGAAGCGACGGTAGGTAACCAACATCGCTCCGGTTACCGGAATGGCCATACTGATAAAGAATGCATAACGCCATAGGTTATATGCATGCAGTTGCGAACCTGAATAGTCGACGATACCGTTTTGGATATACCACTCTTTCCACAGTTCAGGGTGCAGAATTTGAGAGGTCAAACTGTGCATAATGAAGCCGACAACCAGCATCAACGCCAAACTGATCAACATCCATACACGACCTTTCGGTGCTACGGTTTTATCTTGATTCTTGGCATTCATGAAGTAATAAGCGTACAAAGCCCAGTAAGCCAGAATCAAGATGATAATAAAGCCGATAACCCAGTCTGCTGACAACACGTTTGAAGTGTACCAGTGCGGATCATAGACAACCTGTACGAAAAGTAGAGGTGCAACCCCGATTACAATCGCAACGGAAACCGATACTTTAGAGATTTCCAACATGGCCGAAGCCAGACGACGCCATTTGGCATCATTCTTAAAAGCGCCAAAAATGGTGATGGCAGAAGTTCCCAGCATTAACTGTACAAACAGGATATGCAGGGCAAAAGTTAATACACCTAGTCCGATGAAAATGATCGGATAGGTCGGGATGCCCGCAGGGTTACGCAGGGCATACATCATCTCAGTGACCTGAGTTACTTGAGAAGCGTCCATTATTTCACCTCCTGTGCGATGGTTACACTTGCGACTTTATCCGCAGCTTTTTGTTCTGCCAGGGCACGATCACGTGCTTCAACTTCTTGCTGGATCGCGGCAGTAATTGCGGTTTGACCACCGTCGTTATTCATGACCAGATAAGCAGATAGCGCTTCTACTTCCGAATCCAACATCGGCATTTTTGGCATATAAGCTATGTTGCCGGTGGTCAATACACCTTTAACATACTTTTCCATACGCGCTTGATCGATACCTTCAGGGAAGTAGCGGTGTAGCGGACGAATACCGGTTTCACTCGGAGAGTGACAGTTTGAACAATAAACCATGGCGATATATTCACCTGCCTGGATTTTATTGCCGTCATTAACTGTTTGTAGGTGCTCCGGAGTAAACGGATGCGCTTTCAAAATCCCTACCTTCTCGATGATCGGCAGTTGAGATTTGATATCCATACCCGGTACGTCACGTCCAATAACTTGGTTCGAGTACACGTACTGACCGGCGACATAAGGTTTACGCATCGATTCACGAGCAGTCTCTTCAGGCCAAAGTCCGGCGACCAGAATGATGACAGCCATTGCACCGGCAAAACCTTCAACCAATACTTTTGGACGTAGCATGGTGATCACGAAGTAAGCCAAAGTACCGGCCAATACCGCCATGATGCTGGTTTCAAAATAATCCGGCAGACGGTTTTCCATAACCAAGATTGCTTGGCTTGGCACCGAAGTCAGATAAAGCTGGAACATCAATGCGCCGGCAATCGTGGAGATGATTCCTAACCAACCTAGTTTACGCGCCATCTCTTTTTTGAATGCAGGGTCTTTAATGCCCGCTACCACAATACCACCGACAACGGCTGTCATGGTGAACATGAAGGCGATACGCATGGCCATTTGAATAAAGGTGTTAGTTCCGTAGAAACCGTTCAGGTAACCGCCTTCAGTAAACCATTGCTCTTTACCCGGTAGCATCATGAAAGAAAGAATACCGACGATAATCAACAGAGTGGCAAAAGAGGCCACACCGAAGATCGCTGAGATTTTCATGTGGGTTTTCTTGTCAACCTTACCTACCAGATAAACAATCATGTAAACACCGACAACTTCGATTACGAAGAAGACCCATTCTGTGGCCCATTTCCAAACGAATGAGTGAATCAGTGCTCCGATGCCGTTAGGGCTGGCAACCGTAGTGGAGTACCAGATACCCGGTCCGGTAATCGAACCGGCAACATAGGTGAAGACCATTAAGAACAGACCGTATTTCTTGACGAAATCTAACAGGTCATCTCGATCTTCTCGGTAAGCTTTGTGAGACAGGTATGCGAATAACATTGCCGCGCCCACAGAGGTATGTGAGGCGAGAACATGGAAAGTCGCAATTAACGCTACCACCCAGCCGGAACCGACCATCGGTTCAAACCAAGTAGGGTAAAGGCTAATCAAGTCCATATGAATTTCCTTATTATTAAAGTGGTTTATGTAGCATAAGTTAGGTTTATGCCTTGCGGGTATTGTAGGTTGTCTGTTTTTTAAATTGAATTCAAAAAGTTTTATTAGTGCTAACTAAAAAAAACTTATAGCTTAGCTTGGTTAGACATTTGGTGAATGAAGTTTGAAGAAAACATCATAAGATTAATATTAAATACGATTGATTCGTAGAATCAAGAGATCGCTGAGAATATTTAAGTATGGAATGGATAAAAGTTGAGCCTAGTCAAGATAGTTTCCAGGCTCATTGTATGGGTATAGGCTATTGGAGTGATCGAGTCCGTTTTTACAGGACAAAGTTTTTTGACTTTTGTGTACTGGTCAATGGCGTTAACTCGGTTTCAAACAGGGTTTCTGTTTCCCATTCTTGTTCGCTGATTCTCGTGATGATTTGAGCCGTCATGGCCGGAGCCGTGCCTGATACTACCGCTAGGCGTCCGCCTAAAGTCAATTGTTTTTTGTAGGCTTCCGGAACCGTTGCTACCGATCCTGTGAGGATAATGACGTCATACTGTTTGCCATCGTCCCAGCCTTGGCTGGCATCACCTTGCTGGAAGTCGATATTGTCAAACTGAGCCAAGCGCGTTTTAGCGGTTTCTTGCAGGTCGGCATGGATTTCAACACTGGTTACTTTATTTCCCAAACTGGCCAGCAGGGCTGTCATATAACCGGAGCCGGTACCGATTTCCAGAACTTCATCTTCTTCATCAATATCTAGCGCTTGTAGTAACTTGCCTTCGACTTTAGGTGCCATCATGACTTCACCATGGCCGATAGGCAGTTCGATATCGGTATAAGCGAGCTCTGTTTGACTTTCGGCAACAAATAGGTGACGAGGCGTATCCATTAATAGATCAAGAATTTTGGGATCAAGAACATCCCACGGACGGATTTGCTGTTCTACCATGAAAAAGCGAGCTTGATCTAAGTTCATTGTATATACCCTTCTATAACGTCTCTAATCTAAAGCCTAAGCATTCGAATGGACTGAAAAAAATTCAAACCGACAAATTATAGCGAATTAAACAAACCTTTGCACGCTCACATTTGCTTATCTCTTTGCCAAAGTATTTGCTATCTAATTAAGCCAATCGATACAGGTCAACAGGTTAAAATGGATAGATTACGTGTTGCATCGCAGCGTTCATAATAAATGCATCGGCTTGCAAATAACCGTTTGCGCAAAGCATATAAACGAACTTATAAAAAATGAATTCACTTCTTGAAGAACCGATTATTCAAGCCTTGTTGAAGAAAGGGGTACTTGATGCTGACCAGCTATCGGCTGTTGAAAGGGTTGCACCACTATTTGATGACAGTAGCTGTCAATTGTGGAAACTTTACTTTGAAAATTCCGCGCGGATCGAGCGTCAAATCTTGAAGGTCAGCGGTAGAGAACAGGATTCGCCGTTTTGGAAAATGATGAGGGAACTGTTCGATGTTTCTATCGACACTCAGTTTCAGCATGCTGAAACGATATACGGTTTTCTGCAAGACGCTCTAAATATTGATAACCCTGTGCTAATTAAGTCAGGAAAAGCGGAATCCCTGTCATTTGTGCTTATGTCGGAGCTTAGCGGTCAAGCCGTTCGGCACGAAGCGATCAATGACAAGATGGTTGTGGCTTTGGCTCAGAACTTGAGTCAACTGCATCAATATACCTGTCAAACATTCGGGAGTTTGGTGCTACTTGAGCAGGGTGAACAGGATCTTACCCTTAGTCAGGCTATAGGGATGGATGCTTGGCAAAGCAAGCTATCACAGACTTTGCAGCACTTGTCAAAAGTGCAAGACCTTTCAGTGCAAAAGGCGGTAGCAGAATGCAAACAGCTTGAGGTCAGTCGTTTTGTACCGTTGATGATGGATTTGCGTTGGGATCAGTTTGCTGAGCAAGAAGGGCGTCTGACCGGAATCTTTGATCTGGATGCGTTTGTTTGCGCTCCGATCGAATTCGATTTTGTGATTTTGGAATATCTACTCAATCAGCAGCAGTTGGCGTTATTCAAAAAGACGTACGAAGCTAACTCCATAAATGACATTCCGCCGATTACTTCAGCAAGAATCTCGTATCGAACTTTGTTTTATCTAGTGAATGCGCTGGGTGAAACCGATTTCCAGCGCTGGATGTCTCAGCCGGAGTTTTTTGACTGAGAACATTGGTAGCAATCAATAGAAACGAGCAAAGCGCTCGCTTCAGTTAGCGGTTTGCAGTTTCTTCCAGTTTTTATAACCGTAAGCGGCCAGCACCAAATAGACCAGGAACATAATAATGGTGACATAGAATCCGGTCTGCCAATAGAGGGCAATGGCAAAGCTGTCGATAACGATCCAGTAGAGCCAGTTCTCCAAGACTTTTCTCGCCATTAGAACGGTGGTCATAATGGAAAATACTGTAACCAGCGCGTCCAGATAGGGCAGGCGGTTGTCAGGATTGCTGGCCAGGTAACCACCAATCAGGGCGGTCAAAATCAAACCGCTGACAATAAACAAAACATGAAATTTCAGAGAGTGGCTGTGAATCTGTAGATCATCTTCCTTCTGGCTATGCTTGCGCCATACCCAGAAACCGTACACCGCCATGGCTAGATAATAAAAATTCAGCAGGGCCTGCATCGGTAGCTGGCCTTCCCAAAACAGCACCGTGTAAATCAATGTACTGATAAACGCTGCCGGCCAGCACCAGATGGATTCTCGTGCGGCGAGAATGACATAGGCGATTCCCAAACCGGCAGCCAACCACTCCCAGCCTGATTGTGCGCTGAAAGCAGCGACAATATCATTGAATAGATTAGTTTCCACAAGCATCAATCACCGCTTTTTCACGGTCTGTACCGATTAATTTGATTACAAAAACCGTTTCCGGTATTTGCTCCAGTACCGTCAGCATCTCTTCATTCAGTGTAGCCATGACATCCTGATAATCGCCATAGATATGGGTAGACATACTGTTACGTTGAACCGAAACCTCGGAATGGTTTTCCAAACGGTCGATGAAATCGATGATTGGTTGGCAGTAGTCTTCGTTGAGAGGGTACATGCTAATATCGACGGAAACTTTCATGAATGACTCCTTTTTTGAGCGGAAACCACGACAAAGGTGCCTTGGTCATGGCCCGGCAGCACAGTATCTTTGGGGTGGGTTGCGTTTTCCGGTAGCACGGTTTGTACGGTTTTGAAGTTTGCGAAACCAGCTTTTTCCAGCATGGCGACAATTTCGGCATAGCCGTAAAAGGTGGCGTCACGGAACAGTGGGTTTTCGTGTTTATGCTGTTCGTAAAGTTTGCCCAGCTCCGAATTTTTTTCCAGAAAAGCGACGATCACGCTGCCGTCTTTTTTGGTTACTCTTGCCGCTTCCTGATACGCCGTTTGCGGGCTGTCCAAAAAGCAGGTTGAAGTGACAAAAATGGCGAAATCGAAACTTTGATCGGCAAACGGCAGCTCTTCGGCAACACCGGCAACGACATTCAAGCCGCGTTGCAGCGCGATCTCGCGCATCGCTTTGGCCGGTTCGACACCGGTATTGATTTTTAACGGTTGGGTAAAACGTCCGCTACCCGCTCCGATTTCAAGGCCTTTACCGGACGGTAGAAGACGCTGGATGGCGGCAATTTCCGCCTGATAGAGTGCCGGGTTTTCTTCAAACCAATGATCGTAATCCGAAGCATGGTTCTCATAGCCTTGTGTATTTGCCATAAATTAATCCCTTTACGTTAAAAGTGGTTACTGACAACCGCCAGACAGCTTGATAACAAACACACTCTTGGGAATTTCTTTCAGAGTGGTTGCCAATTCAGCGGTTAATACCGGCATGATCTGCTGATAATCCGCCAGAATGGTGGTGCTCATACTGTTACGGGCAATAATAAATTCCGGGTGTTGTTCAAGCCGGTCAATAAAGGCTTTGATCGGTTCCCGGTACGCTTTCTGTAATGGATACAAGCTGATATCGACGGAGATTTGCATAGTCAGTTTTCCTCGGGCAAAAAAGGCTCCATGCGGAGCCTTTCAGTTTACAGTGATTAGAAACGGTAACGTGCGTTTACGCCAAAGGTTCTCGGTTCACCTTTTTGCGTATAAAGTGCCGGTTCCCAAGTGCGCTGGTCAACACCGAAGTAGAAGCCGCGAACGTCATATTCGACATTGGTCAAGTTTCTGACCCAGAAGTTCACCGTCAAATCGTCATTGTCGTATTCCAAACCGGTATTGATAAGGGTGTAGGCTTTCGACATTTCATCATGGCTGTCCGAGAAGTAGAAGCTATCCTTACGCTGTAACCCGGCTGTGAAGATCCAGTTGTTGTTGATCTCGTATTCCGTGCCCAGAGAGAACTGGTAGTTTGGCGCGTGTGCTTGGTCTCTGCCGTCCAGAGAGCCGTAGTCCGGGTTGGTGTAGTCCAGAAAGGTGTTGTTCAACAGTCCTAGAGCACCGTTCATGCGCAAACGTGAAGTCGCTTGCCAGTTGGCGGCGGCTTCCAGTCCGTAGCTTTCGCCCAGCGCGGCATTTGTGAAATAGTCAACAAACGAGTCTGGCGTACCGTCTTCTTGAGTTGAGCTTTTCACTTGCTGGTCGATACGTTTCGCATAGAAAACGGTTAAACGAGTTGCCAGATTTTGATCGGCAAAGTCGGAGTTGATTCCCGCTTCCAAGTTCCACATGTATTCGGTTTTATACGGCAGCTCGCTTTCCGGAATCTTTGGTTCAACATTCAAACCGCCGGCTTTGTACCCGCGTGAGAAGCTGGTGAAAACTTGGTGCTCGTCGGTTGCTTGATGAGTGATACCTATTTTGCCGCCGAACAGCACTTCGTCATGATCCTGATCGATGCCGCTATTGGTGTCGATTTCAGCCAGATATTTTTCTACGCGCAGCCCGGTGGTCAACACTGTCTTCTCGCTCAGGCCGATGTCAAATTGGCCGTAAGCCGCATAGTTGCGCGTTTTATAGTTGTATTTATCATCCGTGCTCGACCAGCTTTTTTCATAGACCAGATCTTCTCCATAGTTGGAAGCATATAGGCCGGCAACCCAATCGGTGGAGTTGTTGAAAATTTTGCCTTGTTCAGAGGATAGCCAGCTCAACTCAAGAGTGCTCTCTTTTCTTTTGCGGTCGAATAGCGAGAAGTAGTTCTCCCAGACACCCGGTACATAGGCAGGATAAGCCCAGTCCGCATCATAAGAGTAGACGGAATCCGAACTCATGTGAGACAGCTTGCTAACCATGTCAACCTGCGGATTCATGTTCCATGTACTTTTGATCGAGAAAGCGTTGGCTTTCAGTTTGTCCTGTCCCGGCTCGTCGGAGATGGTGGTGTAGTCGTTTTCTAGGTTGAAGGCATCATAACCGTTGTCGATATTCAGATGTGTCATGCGGATATCGATGGTGTGATCCGGGCTGGCCAGAATTTTCAAGTGACCTTTTGCGGTCAATTCATCTTGGTTTTGTGTATCGGTTTGATCCAGATAGGTGTTTTCCATGTAACCGTCGGAACGGTATTGCTGAACAGCTAGGCGACCCAATAACTTATTTTTAACGATCGGGCCGCTAGTGATGATGCCAAGACTGCTACTATTGTAGTTACCGTAGCCCATTTGAATTTCATGCTCGGGCGTGCTGGTTGCTTCTTTACTTTGGATATTGATCATTCCGGCCAAGGCATTGGCGCCAAAACGGGTGCCCTGAGGACCTCTCAGAATTTCGACCTGTTCGGTATCGAACAAAGTTGCCGCTGCACCGGTCTGGCTGAAATTGACGCCGTCAATCATTAAGCCGACAGATGGATTAAGTGGGTATTCATACTGGGAACGTTCACCGATGCCGCGGATCTGGAAGAAGTTGGAACGAGAAGCGCCGCCAGCCGAGTTGATGTTCGGAGCCTGATTCAAAATGTTCTCAATGTGGGTTGCGCCAACTTGCTGGGCTTCAATGTCGGTAATCACGGTTACGCTGGAAGCGGTCTCTTGCATTTCAGTTGGCCTGAAGTCTGCTTCAACGATGACCGGTTTTAACTCATCGGCAAAAGAGTGAGTGCTACAAAGTACTGCTGAGATAGCGAGTACCGATGGTTTTAGTTTAATTTTCATGATCTGCCTTTATTTAAAAAGGCGAGGAAACAACACAGAAAAGCCGAATTCAGGGTTCAGCTTTTGATTATCGGCTTCAACTTTGCGAAGCAAAAAGGTGTGTGCCATTCCTACGCCAGTATGATCTGGTTCAGGTTCTAAGGGTCTCTAACATATTAGATCTCAGGCCTTGTCCGGCCACCCCTTGGCTTTGGAAGATAGATTTCTCGTTGGGCTAGAGGGGGCTTGGTTAATTCGCCCTCTAATTGGCTTTGCACTATCTTCATAAAATTTAATGGACTAAGCATTAAATTTCGCGGGGATTGTACCGTAAACTTGGTTAAAATAAAACTCGCGTTAAATTATGGACGATCATTTATCCCGGTAAATTAAGAACTTGCCGACGAAAGGAAATACAAATGGGTGATGCACAAAAGCCAAATGTCAGTGTCGAGATTCTTGAGCGCTTGAAAGCGCTGGATAATCTGCCGCACTTTCCCGGAACACTTCTCAAGCTGGATCGAGAAATAGCAAATAATAAAGACCTCTCTATTGAGCAGGTGGTTGATCTGGTTGCACAGGACGCTCGTTTGGTTGCCGGCTTGATCAAGTTGGCCAATAGTGCCAAATACAGTATGGGTCAGGAAGTGCATGATCTGAACGAGGCGGTGTTTCGTATCGGCTACCGAGAGTTAGGAAATTTGGCGCATGCCATTCACTTTCAATCTGCTTTCAAAAGAAAGCCGCCGTTCAGTGATACGCATTATTTAAAACATGCATTGATGTCTGCTTTCTTGGCACAAGAGATGGCTAGTTATTTAAAGCTGGATTCCGGGGCGGCATTTTTGGCGGCTTTGATGCGCGACATCGGTATTTATTTATTGGCAATGGATGATCGGGAGAAGTATCTGGAGGTCATCAAATTGGCCAAGTATGATATTGCCAAATTGCCGCAGGCCGAAAACAAAGTTTTTGGTACCTATCACGCTTTGATGAGTGCTCGCCTATTGCAAGACTGGAAATTTCCGGCAGCTGTGATTATCGGTGTAGCATTTCACCATACGCCGGAAAAGGCGAATGAAGAGTTTCAGGATTATGCTTACCTCACGTTTCTTGCGGAGCAGGGCGTGTTTCGTTTAGGTTTCGAGAACGGTGTTGCAGATATTTCCGATGAAGACCGGGAAACACCTTCGGCAGCGCTGTTGGATGCGCTGAGCTATTTGGATTTGGAGCTTGAAAAATACGACGAGTTAATTGCCAAAGCGTTAGATGATATGAGTGCGGTCAATATATAAGGCTAAAGATTCCAAGAAATATGTCCAATACCACAGCAGCGAAACCCAGTGTCAGTAATACTGTTTTGGAGCGTTTAAAAAGTCTTGATGATTTACCCCACTTTCCTAATGCTTTAGCGAAGTTGGAAAAGCTTCTCAGTCAACAGGATTTACCTGATATTGCCGAGATCAGTCAGATTATTATTCAGGATCCACGGCTAACAGCCGGTTTGATCGGCGTCGCCAATACGGCAAAATATACCAACGGCAGCAAAGTGACCGATCTGTCGGATGCCATTTCCCGGATCGGCTTAAAAGATATCCGAACCATGGCGCATGCCATTAACTATAAGTCCGCTTTTAAAACCAAGCCGCCATTTAGTGAAAAGCAGTTTCTTAAACACGCGTTGTTAGCGGCGTTTGTGGCTCAGGATTTGGCTAAATCCGTCCACCTAAACCCGGGTGAGGCTTTTCTGGCCGGCCTGATGAAAGATATTGGTATTTACCTGTTGGCGATTGAATCCCGTGAAAAATATCAACAGGTGATGGAATTGGCTTCCGGTGGCGTTAGTGCTTTGTTGCCCGCCGAGTCTCAACTATTTTCAACTACTCACCCGGTGTTGAGTGCTCGTTTACTAAAACAGTGGAAGTTTTCCAATGATGTGGTGATGGGGGTGGCCGGGCATCATGCACCGGAAAAAGCACATGAAGCTTTTCAAGCTTATGCCTATCTTATTTTTTTAAGCGAATACGCCGCATTGAAGTTGGGTGTGGATAACGGAGTAGTCAGCTTAAGCGAAGAGTCCGACGTGCCGGAAGAGGTTTTGATGGCTTTGGATTATTTCGGTTTGGCTGCGGAAGTATTTGATGATCTGATCGAACGTACCTATATGAATTTTGAAAGTACGGGTATGGTTTGATCTATATAGTCGATTGAAATTTAAGTAAAAAACCACCTGAAACTCGCGTTTGGGTGGTTTTTTTGTTTTTAGGAAAAAAATAAGATTTGACTGGTTGTTTTGTATTAGAAAATGCTAAAATAGCTGGCTTTATTTTTACACAGTATCGGTTGCTAGATCCGCTGCTGTAAATTTACCGAATTTAAAGAGAATTTTAGAATGCCAATCATTACGTTACCAGATGGTTCTACCAAACAATTCGATGAAACTGTATCAGTGATGCAGGTTGCTGAAAGTATCGGTACGGGGCTTGCCAAAGCGACGGTGGCAGGGCGTGTCAACGGTCAACTGCAAGACGCGAGTGATCTAATCACCGAAGATGCGAGTCTGGAAATTGTAACCATGCGTGATGAAGACGGCGTGCACATCATGCGTCACTCTTGTGCGCATTTGTTGGGTCATGCGTTGAAGCAACTCTACCCTGATGTGAAGATGGCGATCGGTCCGGTCATTGAAAACGGCTTCTATTACGATGTGGATATGGAGCATCGTCTGACTCCGGATGATTTGAAAACCATCGAAAAGCGCATGTTGGAATTGGCTAAGACCAAGTATCCGGTTATCAAGAAAAAGCTACCACGTGCAGAAGCGGTCAGAACTTTCGAAGAGCGTGGCGAAGATTACAAGCTGGAATTGATCCGTGATCTTCCGGACGAAACCGAATTCGGTTTCTACTTCCACGAAGAGTACGTTGATATGTGTGTAGGTCCACACGTGCCGAATATGAGCTTCATCAAGGCGTTGAAATTGACGCATGTCGCCGGTGCTTATTGGCGCGGTAGTTCGGACAACAAAATGCTGCAGCGTATCTATGGTGTTGCATTCCCTGATAAGCAGGCGTTGAAAGATTATCTGAAAATGATGGAAGAGGCTGAGAAGCGCGATCACCGTAAATTAGGTAAAACTTTGGATCTGTTCCATGTGGACGAATTAGCACCGGGGATGGCTTTCTGGCATCCGAAAGGGACGACTTTGTATCGCGTTGTCGAAGATTACATGCGTGAGCAACTGATTGAAAATGATTATGAAGAGATTCGTACCCCGTTGATTCTGGATCGCTCTTTATGGGAAAAATCGGGTCACTGGGATAAGTTCAAAGACAATATGTTCACTACAGAAACCGATAACCGTGATTACGCGGTCAAACCGATGAACTGTCCTGGGCATATTCAGGTCTTCAATCGTCACTTGACCAGTTATCGTGATCTACCGATCCGTATCGCTGAATTCGGAACGGTTCACCGTAACGAAGCCTCTGGTACCTTGCACGGTTTGATGCGTGTGCGTTCGTTTACTCAGGATGACGCGCATATCTTCTGTACTGAAGAGCAGATCAAAGCAGAAGTACAGGGTTGTATCGACTTGGTATTCCAGACTTATGCAGATTTCGGTTTCGACAATATTGCTGTTAAGTTCTCAACACGCCCTGAACAGCGTGTCGGTTCGGATGAAGTGTGGGATTTGGCTGAATCGGCTTTGGAAGCAACTCTGCAAGATGCCGGTTTGGAGTATAAGTTGCAACCGGGTGAGGGGGCTTTCTACGGTCCTAAGATCGAATTCCAATTGAAAGATTGTATCGGTCGTGTATGGCAGTGTGGGACTATCCAGTTGGACTTCTCGATGACTCAGGCAGAACGTTTAAATGCGACTTACGTGGGTCAAGATAACGAAAAACACCACCCTGTTATGATTCACCGTGCAATCTTGGGTTCTTTGGAACGTTTCTGCGGAATCCTGATCGAACACTATGAAGGTCGTTTCCCAACTTGGTTGGCTCCGGTGCAGTGTGTAGTGGCTCCAATTTCTGAATCCCATAACGATTATGTGGTCGAAATGACTAAAAAATTGAAAAAACATGGGTTTAGAGCCGAATCGGACTTGAGAAATGAGAAAGTTGGGTTTAAAATTCGCGAGCATACTATGCAACGTGTGCCATATATTTTGGTCGCAGGTGACCAAGAGCAAGAAAATGGTACCTTGAATGTACGTGCACGCAGCGGTGAAAACCTGGGGACATTTACTTTTGAAGAATTAGTAGATCTATTCTCAAAAGATATTTCCAATCTGGGACGAGTAGTGGAAACTCAAGAGTAACCCTGAAAGATATTTTTAATAACTGGAGGATATTGCTATCGCAATCAGAAGAGGTGGTCGTGGTAGACCGCAACAACCGGAAGCACCAAAAGATAGAATTAACAAAGCAATTACCAATACACCGGAAGTCAGGTTAATTGACGCAGACGGTGAGCAGGTAGGCGTTGTTACCATTCAGGACGCTCTGGAAAGAGCACAAGAGGCCGGAATGGATTTGGTTGAGATTACTGCGAAGGCAAAACCTCCCGTTTGTAAGGTCATGGACTATGGTAAATACCTTTACCAGCAGCAGAAAAAGCAGCATGAAGCTAAGAAAAAGCAGAAGCAAGTCCAGGTCAAAGAAGTTAAGTTTCGCCCAGGAACTGAGGAGGGAGATTATCAGGTCAAACTACGCAACCTGATGAAATTCCTAGATAAGGGAGATCGCGTCAAGGTAACCATTTGGTTCCGCGGACGTGAGATCACTCATAAGGAACTGGGTCTTAAAATGCTGGAACGTGTTAGGGATGATATTCAAGAGGTCGCGACCGTTGAACAAATGCCTAAAATGGAAGGTCGTCAGATGCAAATGATGGTGGCTCCCAGCAAGAAAACTAAGGCTTAATTAAGTTTAAGTTCTTAAAAAACAACAACTGGGACTTTTTAGATTCGATTTCTGAGTCTTTAAGGTTACCGGTGCAGCTCCCTCAGTGCTGTAGGTTGTCCTAATCGAATTTATCTAGGTAAATTCATTGTTAAAACTGAAGTGGCTCAATTTATTGAGTATCGCTTAAATGCGGAGTTTCATTCAATGCCAAAGATGAAATCAAACAGTAGTGCTAAAAAGCGCTTCAAAAAAACCGGCTCTGGCGGTTTTAAGTGTAAACAGTCTCACCTTCGTCACATTCTTACTAAGAAGTCGACAAAGCGTAAACGTCAGCTTCGTTCTGGAAGCATGATTCACGATCACGATGTAGCGATGGTTCGTCGCATGCTACCGTTCGCTTAATAGGGAGATTGAAACATGGCTAGAGTTAAAAGAGGTGTCATCGCTCGTCGTAGACACAACAAAGTATTAAAAGCTGCAAAAGGTTACTATGGTGCACGTAGAAAAGTTTTCCGCGTTGCTAAACAAGCCGTAATCAAAGCAGGTCAATATGCATACCGTGACCGTCGTAACAAAAAACGTAACTTCCGTCGCCTATGGATTGCACGTATCAACGCTGCAGCTCGTATGAACGGTATGACATACAGCCGTTTTATCAATGGTTGTAATAAAGCTGATATCGCGGTTGACCGTAAAGTATTAGCTGACATTGCAGTACATGATGCAGCGGCATTCACTGCAATTGCAGAAAAAGCAAAAGCAGCATTAGCTTAATTTGCTTGCTGGGTTAGCCCAGTAAATCAATAGGGGACTTCAGTCCCCTATTTTTTTCTCCACAACTTATCAATCAAATAGTTATGCAAGATGGCACTTAATAAGTGTGATGTTTCATATCTATTTTTAATCGGTAATTAACGGTTACCGAAATAAACACCGTTGTAGGACATTGGTTAAATGCAAGAACAACTTCAAACTATCATTTCACAAGCACAGACGGCAATTGCTGAAGTTTCTGAGTTGAGTTCTCTGGATGAACTCCGAGTTCATTACCTTGGTAAAAAAGGTGAACTGACCGCAATGATGAAAACTTTAGGTAAACTGTCAGCAGAAGAGCGCCCTAAAGCCGGTCAAATCATCAACGAAGCAAAACAGACCGTACAGAGTCTGTTAAATGCCAAAAAGAAAGAGTTGGATGATGCCAAGCTGGCACAGAAACTAGCTGAAGAGACCATTGATGTGACTTTGCCTGGTCGTGAAACCGATTTAGGTAGCCTGCATCCGGTAACTCGTACTCTGTACCGTATTGAAACCTTGTTCTCCAATGCCGGTTTTGATGTTGAACAAGGTCCGGAAATTGAAGATGACTGGCACAACTTCGAGGCTTTGAATATTCCTGAAACACATCCGGCTCGCGCGATGCACGATACCTTCTATATCAATGAAAATACGGTATTAAGAACGCATACTTCCGGTGTACAGATTCGTACCATGGAAAATAAAAAACCGCCACTGCGCGTGATTGCGCCTGGACGAGTTTACCGCTGTGACTCGGATCAGACCCACACCCCGATGTTCCATCAGGTTGAAGGTTTAATCATTGAGAAAAACGCCAGCTTTGCCCAGTTAAGAGCGTTGCTGATCGAATTTTTACGCAAGTTCTTTGAAGACGAAAACCTGAAAACCCGTTTCCGTCCGTCTTATTTCCCGTTTACCGAGCCTTCAGCCGAAGTGGATATCGCTACGGACCTGTTTGGTGATGGTCGTTGGATTGAGGTATTAGGTTGCGGTATGGTTCATCCGAATGTTTTGAAAAACGTCGGTATTGATCCGGATGAGTACACCGGTCTCGCATTTGGTTTGGGTGTGGAGCGTTTAGCGATGCTACGTTACAACGTCAAAGATTTACGTCAATTCTTTGAAAACGATCTACGTTTCCTTCAGCAATTTAAATAATCCGATCGGTCAAGAACATAAAAATTGAGTAGTAATAAATGAAATTTAGTGAAAATTGGTTAAGAGAGTGGACAAACCCGAACTGGGATACCAATACCTTATCTGAAGAGTTGAGTCTGGCGGGTCTGGAAGTTGATGATATCGAGCCGGTTGCGGGTGAGTTTACCAATGTGGTTGTTGGTCACGTGCTTTCGGTAGAAAAGCATCCGGATGCGGATAAGCTAAACGTGACTCAGGTTGATGTAGGTGAAGACGAGCCGGTACAGATTGTTTGCGGTGCAAAAAATGTCGTCGCCGGTATGAAAGCGTGCTGCGCCAAAGTCGGTGCAGTGTTGCCGGGCGATTTCAAAATTAAGAAAGCCAAACTGCGCGGTGTGCCTTCGAACGGTATGCTATGCGGTGCTTCTGAAATTGGTCTGCCGGATGACGGTGTCGACGGTTTACATGTACTGCCAGAAGACGCGCCGGTCGGTATGGATCTTCGCGAGTATTTGGATCTGGATGATTCCTCTATTGATGTCGATTTGACGCCGAACCGTGCCGACTGTTTCAGTGTCCTGGGGATTGCCCGTGATGTGCACGCTATCAGTGGTGCCGAGTTGACGCAACCGTTTGCAGATCAAGAGATGGAAGGCGCTGCGCCTTGTACTCAGGCGATTGATGTTCAAGAGTCGAGCGCATGTCCTAAATACTTGGGTTGCATGGTCTCTAACTATGACCGTTCGGCCACCACGCCTGCGTGGATGGTGCAGAAGCTGGAACGCTCTGGTCTGCGTTCGATCGATCTAGTGGTCGATATTACTAACTATGTACTGCTTGAACTTGGTCAGCCAATGCACGCTTTCGACATGGATAAATTGCAAGGTGCGGTACAGGTTCGCAAAGCACAGGCAGGTGAGAAGCTAACCACTCTTGATGAAAAAGAAGTCACTTTAGATGACGATACTTTAGTCATTGCTGATGATTCAGGAGCAATTGCACTTGCAGGAATTATGGGTGGTCTATCGACTTCTGTGACTGAAACAACCTCTAAGATTTTCTTTGAATGTGCTCACTTTGCGCGTTTGGCGATTGTGGGTAAGGCACGTAAGTACGGATTACACACAGATTCTTCAATGCGTTTTGAACGTGGTGTTGATCCAATGTTACCTGAGAAAGCATTGAACCGTGCTTTGCAACTGTTCACAGAAGTGGCCGGTGGTGAAGTCAGTGCATTCAACCGCGTGATTTCTGCCGAGCACCTATTGAAAGTAGCGACTATTGAACTGCGTCGTGAAACCATTGCCAATCGCCTTGGTGTTGAAGTCGCGGACGAAACCGTAGAAAAGATCTTTAAAGACTTAGGTTTCGGCATTGCCGCCAATGAAGCCGGTTGGTCGGTTACCGCGCCATCGTTCCGTTTTGATATGGCGATCGAAATGGATCTGATTGAAGAGATCGGGCGTGTATATGGTTATAACAACCTGCCGGAGACACCAGTCAATGCACCAATGACACTGAATGAATTGGACGAGTCTGAACAGTCGCTGGCCAGTTTGAAAAACGCACTGGTACAGCGCGGTTATAACGAAGTAGTGACTTACAGCTTTGTTGCCGAAGATAAGCAGAAAGCGATTGCTCCAGAGCTACCGTATGTTCTACTACAGAACCCCATTTCAGAAGACATGAAAGCGATGCGTACTACGCTGTTCCCTGGTCTGTTGAGTAGCATCGCTTACAACCAAAATCGCCAGCAATCGCGTGTCCGTCTGTTTGAAGCCGGATTGGTTTTTTATAAAAATGAAAACGAGCCAACGGGTGCCACTCAGGTGCCAATGCTGGGCGGTGCAATTGTCGGACCGGTAAATAATTCTGGTTGGGGTAATGAATCACGTAATGTTGATTTCTATGACTTGAAAGGGGATCTTGAAACCCTATTAAGCATGAGTCACCAGAACGGCAAGATTCGTTTTTCAGCAACCAATAATCCGGCTTTACATCCAGGTCAATCGGCTGCGTTGCTGAAAGACGGCCAAGAAGTCGGTGTGATGGGGCAACTGCATCCTAAGCTGGTGAAAACCATGGGTGTCAGCGGTACCGTATTCATGTTCCAAATTCGTCAAGACGCGATTATGAGCATGGATGTACCGGCTGCACAACCGATTTCTAAATTCCCTGAGACTCAGCGCGACTTAGCATTTGTCATGAACGAAACCACACCGGTTCAAGACTTGATTGATGCGATCTATTCGGTGAGTTCCGAGATTTTACAAGCTGTCGAGATTTTCGATATTTATCGCGGGCAAGGTATTGGTGAAGACCAGAAGAGTGTCGCTGTTGCATTACGCATTCAGCACCAAGATCGTACTTTGCAAGATGAAGAAGTTGAAGCTTTGGTTGAAGAAGTTCTGGCTGCTGTCAAGCAAGCAATCAATGCCGAATTGCGATAGGCTCGATACTTTATTTTATAAAATAATATAAGCTAATAGGACATAGATATGACAACCTTAACCAAAGCTGATATTGCACAAAACCTAGCCGATACATTCGGCTTCAACAAGCGTGAATCCAAAGACCTAGTTGAACAGTTCTATGATGAAATCAGTGAAGTATTGATTTCCGGTGAACAGATCAAACTGTCCGGATTCGGTAACTTTGAATTGCGTGACAAGGCTCCGCGTCCGGGTCGAAACCCGAGAACCGGGGAAGATGTTCCCATTTCAGCAAGAAGAGTGGTAACATTTAAGCCTGGCCAAAAACTGCGTGCGCAAATAGATAACCATGGTAAAGCCTAATAAACAGCCGAACTCTCAAAACCAGTTTGCCGAGCAACTCGAGATAGAGCTGCCCGACAAAAAGTACTTCACCATCGGTGAAGTGGCGGAGATATCGGATTTGAAATCGCATGTTTTGCGCTATTGGGAGCAGGTTTTTCCACAACTTGAACCCAGCAAACGACGCGGTAGACGTTATTACCAGAAAAAAGACGTGCTGTTGGTTTTAGAAATCAAAAGCCTGTTGCACGATCAAGGTTTTACCATCCCCGGCGCCAAAGCGCGTTTATCCAAACGTGATGTCGATATTTCGGACAGCAGTCTGAATAGCGAACAGAGAACGGTTGTCGAGGAGCTTAAGCAGATGAAAGCGGAGCTACACGAGTTCCGAAATTATGTGCAAAATAGATTTAAATAAATCTATTCATCATATAAAATTCCCATCTTCTGTATATTCAGTGTTATTTCCTGGATGACACTGCCCCCCCCATATCATACATCGGAGTGTAGCGCAGCTTGGTAGCGTAGCAGTCTGGGGGACTGTTGGTCGCAGGTTCAAATCCTGTCACTCCGACCATTATTTTCTATCAATAATTTTTTCGTTAATAAACTTTTTACTACGTTGCATGAGAGCAAGGCGTTTAGATTTTTCTATGCGCAGTGCTTGCAGGATTCATTGTTCTTGCAAGCGGGTAGGGGTTAGTTTGAAATAGCTAAAACGGTTAGATACCGTATTGGACTTTAATCAGTTCGTCGCCTTGCAGAGCCACTTCTTTGTTAAGTACGATGGTTTGATCATCGCTGGTTTTGAACTTGATATAGCTTTCCGTAGATGAGCTAAGTTCATCAATCAGGCTTTTGAAGCTGTTGACGGGTTTGTCATTCAGGCTTTCGATAATGGCGTATGCCGTTTTATAGCCTGCGTTTTGCTGATTAGGCAATATACGCTGCAGGACAATAATTTCTTTCTGTTCCGGGTGTAATTTCGCATACTCTTCCAGTTCTGCAGCTTTGGAGATGTTCTGGCGGGAAGAGCCTCGTGACAGCGCGTTGATTATATTCTGGCTGAGAGGCGCGAGAATCAAGCCGCCAAACAGATGGTAGCGTGGTTTAGTGGCAAAGAAAGTCGGCAGGTTGGATTCTTCAGCCTGCACAGGCCATTGCAGACTTTGTACTTGGCCGTCTCTGAATACCTTGGCTTGAATTTGTTTGCCAATCTGTTGTTGATGGATCAACTCTTTGAAAGCGAGTCTTCCTTCCGAGAGGAAAGCGGTGCCATCATTTTCGATATTAACGCCTTCCAGTTCAAGCAGAATATCATTTTCTTGTAACGGTACGGCAGGGTGTTCGGGTTTTTCAATCAGGATACCGGAGCGGCTAGCTGGCAGTCGATAATAGTCACGCAGTTGTTGGTTCTCCAGCAGGGAGTAGGCGAAGTTTTGTGCCGGCATGCCGTGCAATCGGCCATCTGCAATATCGGTAAAAAAGTGCTGGATGATTCTGGAAGGCACCAGGTAGCTGATATTGTTGGCTTTGGTGATAGTCTGCATGGCAATACCGACAATCTGTTGCTGCTGATTGATAATCGGCCCGCCGCTGTTGCCCGGATTGATCGGAGTATCGATCTGAATGGTGAGGAATGACTTGCCGGAATAACTGTAGCGACGATGTTCGATTCGGGAAACGATGCCTAGCGTGGTGGACAATTCATCTCCCCCCATCGGATAGCCCAGTGCGGTGACTTCTTCACCGATTTTGGGCAAAGAGCCTAAGGCAAGCGGTTCGATATCGTTAAAAAATGCCTCTTCATCGACACTCAATAAAGCCAGATCAGTCTCGTTGGAGAGCCATTTTATCTGTGCCGGGTATTTGCGGATATTATTGTTCTTCCGTACTTCGATAAAGGTGGCATTGCCGACCACATGGGCAGAGGTCAAGATATATTGGCGGCCGTGAACATCGACATAAACGCCGGAACCTGAGGATTGGCTGATTCTTTTGGTTTGCCATGGTAGCTGGTAGTCCGGCTGGCTTTTGGTGACAAACACCTTAACCACCGAGTCTTCGCTTGCCGCCAGAACCGGTTGCAGAAATTGTACAAAAGAGAGAAAAAGCAAAGTAATAAATCGTTTCATAATAAAAACTTCTATTGAAAATAAATAAAGAATCCGGGCAAATCTAAATTGGCTTCGGGGCGTTAAAAGTCGTAATTGAATCCCAGCCAGAATTGTCTGCCCAAGGTGTAGTTATTGGTTGAGTCGCTCACTTTTTCGACCTTGTTGAAAAGGTTGTTCACCACCAAGGAGACGGAAAAGATATTGTCCAACCATTTGTGTTTGTAACTGAGGTTCAGGTCAGCGGTGTAAAACGGATCATAGTGCACATACTTGTAGAGCGGAACTTCTCGAGTGGCATCCACATCTTCACCGGTTTGCACATATTCGATGACATAAGAATCCGATTCAAAACTCTTGTAGGCGCCTTTCAAATTAGCGAAAAACCCGAGGTTGAAGCCTACATCCTGATGGTAACCGTAGTAAAGTTTGATTGTCGGCGGTGTTGGGGTTTCGATTCGGCCGAAGTCGGACAGTTGATAAAGTTTGCCTTTATAGTAGATCGCGGTATTGTCGATATCATCGGCTTCGTCGTCGTAGTTGTCTAAATAGTTCTTGCTGCCTTTGCCGTTGAAATAGCTCAACATTAAGTGGTGTTTGCCCCAACTTTTATCCCATTTGATTTTGAAAGTTTCAAAGGTGCTCCAGCCATTGTTGGTCAAGGTCGTGTAGGTATAGCCATCATCCTGCACGGCACTGGTTTCGGACGTGAATTGATTGTATCCGTCGCGATAAATTTGTTCCATCGCCAAGGTACCGCCAAACAGTTTGGTCTCCAAACCAATGGTTCTTTCATCGGTGTATGGAGTCTTCAGGCGTGAATACTCGGTAATGTTGCGGTTGTAATCATCGCCGAGGGACCATTCGTCCGGAGTGACGATTTTCTGTCCGAATTCGTCATAGCCGCCCACTAAGCCGCGGGTGTATTCCTGATAACTTTTACCCGCCTGACGCAGTTTGTGTGACAAAAAGGACTGTGCGTAGTATCGGTTGAGGCCGGCGGTGATAAACCATTTTTTATCGGCAAACAGGTCAAATTTACCGAAGCTGCGGTATGCTAGATCATGATTGTCCATAAAGTCGTTATAGTCGTAGCGTAAACCGAGACGCAGCATCAACTGTTTGTACTCAATGGCATCTTCCAAAGAGAGGCCGGTACTGACAATTGCCGCTTCTCTTGTGCCTTTCAGATAGGTAGTTCTGTTAACCGCATACTGTTCGCCATCAATACAGGCATCGGCACCGTTACAGATCAGGTTGGCGATACCTGATTCGGGTTCATTGTTACTTTCTCCAGCAACATATTTATTGGCTTCTTCATTCCGTGTCTTGTGAGCCGAGATATGTTGCAGTTCTCCAGTCAGACTAATGGAATGCTGGCTGTCCTTTAATTGAATTTTGTTGAGTTCATACTGACTTTTCAGGTATTTGCGGCTTTGTTGGCTTTCAAGGTCTCCCTTGCCGCCTTGCCGCGAATAGAGTCCGTCGTAGATTCTTCCCCACGGAAAAGTATCGGTCTGTGCCCAGTAGTAATAATTTTGCGGGGCGCTGCGACTCTTGATACTTTCATTAAAGGAGAGGTTGGTGTTCAGTTTGCCGCTGGATAGGAGGTCTTCAAACTCGGCATTGAGTTTATAGCCGCCGCCTTTAATCTGATATTCGCTGTCTTCCACATTGCTCAACCAGCGGGTTTCGCTATAGGGGGCGGTGCTGAAAGAGATATCCATAATATGATCATCGCTGAAAAAGTGAGTCCACTTGGTGAGGAGATTATCCAGTTCGCGGTTTTCGTGTTCGGTTCGCCCTAGATGTAAAACAGGGATATCCGAAGACAGTCTGTCATAACTCACATAAAAAGCGTTGTTCTCATTGACCGGTACATTGAGGAAGGCGTTATAGTTGATTTTTTCAAACTTCGGTTGATCATCCGCCGCATCGTTGGAGAGTTCAAAGTCTGTTTCGTCTTCAACATGAAATGTCGTTAAGGCATCGGAGGTATAGCGCATGCCGATACCGCCTTTCCACTCAAATTCGGGGCGTTTGGTTTTGGCACTGATGACGCCGCCGCTGAACTGACCGTATGCAGCCGGAACATTACTAGTGTGGACTTCAATACTGTCGATAAGTTGCAACTGTAAAAACATCTCTTGCGAATGGCCTTCCAATTGACCTTCATCTGAGGTGTCCGAACCCGGATCCAGTAAAGAGTTATTGGGAGAGCCATCAACAATAAAGTTGTTCTGGTAGTGCGGTGCACCGAGTATTGAAGCTTTGCCGGGTTTAATTTCTCCCGCCTGATTGGAGTGTTGAGAAGTATCGCTGAGTTCGACCTCCGGCAAAATTTTCAATGCTTCAGTGATGCTGCCGTTACCTTTAGGTAATGTTTGTAGAGTCTTTTGATCGAGTTCAGTGGTGCCTGATTGACTGCTTTGTGCTTCTTCATCGGTTGGATAATCTCCTTTGACCACCAGGGGAAGCAAGCGGATTTCTTCAGCGAGTCCGTTTATGGGCAAAAACAGGTAGCAACAAGCAAAACCGGATAGAACCAGCTGTTTTGTCGGTGTGTTGGGTAAATACATGATGAACCTTTAGAAAATAAAGAGGGTAATGGCTGTTTAGAGCACAGGTCTCCAGTCGATGCCGAGTGGAGACCTGTGCATAACCGTTAAATAATGATTTACTTGATATCGCTATAGAACGGGGTCAGGTCGTTTATGTCCCAGGTACCGTCATTGTCGACATCCTCGTCCAGAGTCAGACCGCAAGCATCAATCTGTTTCTGAGTCGCGCCTAGATCGTAAAAATCAGGCAGTCCATCACCGTCATGGTCAACAGTAGCCACATCGCAGAACGGGAAGGCGTCGTATTGGTATAACGCAAAGGTTATGTGGCGCAGACTGGTTAGATAGTTGTCTTTGAGGGTCAATTTCTCTTCGGCTAGACTCACGGCTTGATCGATTTGTCCGATTGAGGCATAGCCCCACACCGCACCTTGATAGGCTTTAAGTTGAGCAGAGGTATCGGAGATGTTGTCGCCCAGATTAATCAAAGCTTCAACCGAATTGTTCACACCGTCAAAATTATTGTTCAGGGAGTAAAGACCCAACAAACCACCGGAGTAGTAAAGCGTTGAAGTTGAACTAGGGGCTGTACCGTAAACCTGTTTGGCTTTCGCTTCGTAATCTTCCTGAACCGAGTCAGTATCAATCATCTCGCTCCCGGAGAGGATATGATAGATGTCATCGATGATCGGTGTGGTTGCTGTCAGAGTGCTACTGCCTTCGTCATTCATATGGGTTGCTAGCTTGGCCAACCTGTCGCGTCTGTATTCTAGATCAGTAATGCTGTTGGCCGTGCTGTGGGCTTTTTCGGCATAAGCTAGAGCGTCAGTCTGTCTGTTCATCTCAAAATAGTAATTGACGATATTAGTTTGTGCATAGGCTTGAGAATAAGGGTCGGAAATACCGGCGTTGACCGGTGCGTTGCTGTTATTGGTGGCAATCGCATCGGCCAAGGCCATCATTTCTTCAGACAGTACAGGTTCGTTCACCATGTAGTAGAGATCGGCCAGCTTGGCATAACCGTAGTTGACATAGTAGTTGGTGCGGTATGAATCCTGAGTTTCAATTTGATTGCTAACCGCGTTATCCAGTAACTCTTTGGCTTTATCGATGACCGTTTTTGCCGCGCTCAGTTGGCCGTTATTGATTAGCTTCATGGCCAGAAAAGCACCGCCTTTATTGATCCCGTTATAGGTTAGGTACTTAATGGCATTACGGTACTCGGTAGTGGCACTACCCGGCATCATCTTTTCTACAATCAGATTCATGGCGTCCTCGGTGGCAATCCCCGGCTTGTTGAGAGCGTAATCAACCCAGACATCATCTTCATATCTATCTTTTCTGGGCATGGCGTCAATCAACGCTTGTGCGTCGGTTTCACTGATACCGGAAGCCGCAAGGATCGCCATGATTTCATCCATATAAGGATCTGTTTTATAGGCGGTATCGGTGCTGCCGGTATTGTCGGCAATGCCGTCGTCGGCACGAATCGCAAAGATGGCATCAATGATCTCCAGCGCCTTGGCTTTATCGGCTTCTGTGCCCAGTTCCCAGTAATAGACATCGGCAACGGCAAGCATTTGAGCTACCTTAGATAAGTAGTACCACTTGGATGAGGTATCGGGGTAGGTGCTTTGCTTGTTGGCAGGCATGATTAAAGCAATTTGATAAGCATCTTCAAGCGTGTTACGCGCCGAGTCGGCTTCACCGCTTTCGGCATAGGCGCTGGCTGCTTTGAGTAGGCCGGATATATACTGGGCGTAAGGGTTTGAGTTGCTTCCGAAATCGGTGACCATTTCGTTCATATAATCGGTAACGGCTTGAGCTTTATTGTCCAGTGCCAAATTGGCATAGGCGGCAAAGATGGCGCGCAGGCCTTTAATATCGTCAGATTTGACCGAAGCATAACCTTTTGCCTGCATGTAGCTTTTGTGCAGCGCCAGACTTTTATCCAGCATCGCTTCGGCGCGTTCGGTCTCTATTTGCTTCTTGATGTAGTATTCGGCAATTTCCAATAAGACTTCATATTCCGATTCCGGTTTGAAGACTTTTCGGTTGGCAAAACTCAGTGCCAAATCCGGATTGTCGTTGGCTAAATAGCCTTTCGCCAGATTGGTATACACCGACTCCATGGTATCGATGTCGGTCACACCGTCGATAATGGCATCGGATTGTGCCAGATGGGAGGCGGTTGACTGGAAGTAGTACTCCCGTTTAGCCTCGCTGCTGCCGTCCAGCGCTTCTCCCAACTCTTGACGGTGATTTAACAGGTATTCACTTTCGATCTCAGATAGGTCAACCGAGGCAAGCGTATCGGTTAAATCCGGTAACAAAAATTCAGTCGTGCTTAAATCGAGCGTGCCCATTAATGCTAGTAGATAAGTGACTTGGGAGTTATTTACTTTGCTAATGCCTTGTCCGCTTAAATAACCGTAAATACTGTCGGCCAGCGTTTCACTGTTCGCCTTAATAGTCGTATCACTCAAGTCCAAGCCATCAAATAGATCGGATGACAGCATAGTGTTCATAATGACAAAACGGTTGATGCTATCTTGTGTATTGGCTGCAGAATTCAAGCCTTCACTCATAGATAATAGGGAAGCCTGTTGTTCTGCGCTGAGACCACTGTTTTCGATAATGGCTTCTATGCCGGTTTTACCGTCCGCTTCATTCAGCGGCAGTTCGCTCAGCCCGTTTTCCAGATACTGGCCGATTTTTGTCAGTAGCATCGATTTTCTGACCAACTCCGTGGTGCTGTCCGTTGCACGAGTCAAATCGGTGGCTGCAATGCCCAACTCCTGGGCGATGGCCGTTTGCGCATTTTCCAATGTGTTGCCGCTGTGCATTTTTTGGGTAATCAAGGTGGTGAAAGGGGTGACATATAACGGGGCGTCGCTAGATTGCATGGCGGCTGGTGCTGAAAACGTTATACCGGTTAAATCTTCACCTGTCCCGATATCTCGGCCACCGGTACTGTAAATGGCGTAATCGTTAAGATTGGTTCCGTCTGGGACAGACAGGCGATAACCACCATTGACATTGGTCAGGGTTTTTTCGGCAAGACAGTTTGACGGCAAGTCGATTAAACACAGTTTAACGACCGCATTTTCAATGGCGGGATCCATAACAATTCCGGCAATACTGCTTGAAGTGCTTTCATCTGGAGAAGTACTTTCATCCGGTGAAGTGTTGTCTGTTCCGCCGGACGAAGAACTTCCGCCTCCGCAGGCAGTCAGGCCGATTCCGGCGGTAGCCATGAGTAAACTGTACATAATGGGTTTAAGTCGGGTCTTCATCAGTTAGCTCCTATTGGTTAGAGTTGGGTCATTTGGGTAAATCGGGTGGGGAAACATAGCGACTGTATTTGGAAGACAGTGTCAGTAAAAAGGCTTCCAGATCCTTAATTTCCTGTTTAGTGAGATTGAGAGGTTGAATCAGTGGAGAGAGCTCAGGCTCCCCCGGTTTACGCTTTTTACGGATAGTCATGCCGGCGTTGTACATATTGAGTACGCCGGTTAGAGACGGAAATAGTCCGTTGTGCATATACGGGCCGGTATGTTTGAGCTCCCTCAGGCTTGGCGTTTTGAATTTACCTTTATCGGCGGCTTGACCAGTAGTTTCGTACAGGCCTAGATCTTCATATTTTCTGCCGTAGTAACTTAACCCGGTGTGATGAAACTGATTGTCGCTAAACAGCGGGCCGCTGTGACATTGCATGCAACGTGCTTTGGTTCTGAACAGATGTAAACCGTGAATTTCCTGTGCATTGAGCTGATCATAGTCGCCTTCGATAAAACGATCGAATCGGGTTGGTTTTGAGATTAGAGTCATCTCGAAATGAGCTAATGCATCGCCGATATCCAATGCTGAAATTTGGTAATTTTGTGGTTCTTCACCTTTTTGATTGATTTTCCCAACGCTTGTTTCAGTAACGTGATACAGCTCGGAAAATAGCTCGAGATAACCATCAATGGTGTTTATTTTGTCGACGACTTCTTCCAGGCTGGAATGCATCTCCTTAGGATCCTGGACAGGCATAAGAGCTTGCTCCTGCAAGGTGTTGGCTCTGCCATCCCAAAACAGGCGTTCTGAAAAAGCGACGTTGTTTAGACTCATCGTATTGCGTTTACCTTGCTGTCTCGAATGACCAAATGCGAAACGTCTGCCGTCCGCCCAACCGAGTTGCGGGTCATGGCAAGAAGCGCAGGCAATTTGATTGGATTTGGAGAGCCGTGGATCGAAGAATAGTTTTTTCCCCAATTCGACTTTTTCTTTGAATTGAGCATCGGCCACAGAAGGAGCTAATTTGAGATTTCTGATTGAGCTAAGTTCGGTCGGCTTTTCAGTTGTGTCGTAAAGCGTAATAGGCCAGTTTTCTACTGGTTGTTTATAACTTTCTAGCAATTCGCTGAGTTGTGCTGACAGTTCTGCATGAGAAAGTTTTGTATAAGAGGGAGGGGAATAAGGCTGTTCCGCTTTGTCAGCTTGTGTCTGCGGTACAAAAAAGCACAAGGGCAGGCAAAGTGTGTATAGCGCAATTTGCAAAAAATGAATTTTAAAGCTCATGTAGAAACTGTAAGAGTAGTTATAAAATTAAGATAAATTATAATCATTATCATTTACATCATCAATAAAAAAGGTGGAAAAAACAAATTTGTCAAAAGTAAATAGATGTAATTGTCTGATATAAAAGGAAAAAATTAATTTGTTAATTTTCTATGTACGGTGTTTATTGGATCGAAAGAAAGTCATTTGTGTTACTTTACCTGTGCATCATAAAAATGTGAGGCTCAGGTTCGCTGCTTGAATGGCAGGAGGAGGGAAGGTATTCAGATAGTTTGATTATTTTCGTAAACCGGACTTATCAAGTTAGTTTATTCTTTATCCTTTTGATCGTGATCCCGTTCGGTGCGAACGTCTTGCCATAGATTGAAAGCATAGCTGATCAGGCCGAAAGCAAGGATCCACCAGCCGATCGAAACAATCGTATCTGACATATCCGAGGCTTGTTCCTTAGCGGTGATTAGAGTGATCCAGTAAGGTGAGTAGGCCATCCCGATACCTATTATGATGAATAAGCGAGTAATCCATTTTCGCTGCGATTCGTTTATTTTTAAAATTAGCTGGAGCATAAGGTCTGAATCTATCTAATTGGTTTTAATGATAGGTCAGTATAGAGTATCTACATTCATTTAGGGATATTGCTCAAAGATCGCGACCCCATTTTGCGAATGATTTTCGAAAAACTATTCTGAAAACGAAGAAATAGTTAACGTGGAAAAACGCTTTAAATATCAATTGTTGTCATATTTCAATTCATTTCTTGTCTAACTTTTTGTTTGAAAAATACGTATCTTCAATTAATATCTAAATATAAATGAGTGCATTTCCATTTAGAGAGGTTGTTTCATATGGTGGAGAAGAAGGTTGAAAAGTACTTTGATACTCATAGAAAACAGCATGTTTATGAAATGGTATTAAGCTTTCTTAGCCTGTTTTTGATCTTGGTCATCGTTTCTGCCGGCTCTTATCTTTATTTGACTGAAAAACGCGAGATTAGCGAAACTCTAGAAAACAACTACAAAAAAGATCAACTTTATTCTCAGCTTCTCTATCATGCCGGTTATGGCGGTTATATCCACAATTTTAAGAATATTGTTTTAAGAAATGACGCTAAACTTTTACCCATCATTAAAATACAACAACAGAATATTCTGACTCTACTTAAAGATATTCAAAATTTGGAATCCGACCCGGAAGACAAAAAGAAATTGGTTCTGATTGAGCTGACTTTTAAAGAATATTTTTCAAAACACCCGATTCTTGAAAATGCCATTGAAAGAAATTGGGCACCTAGCCAGACAGACAAATTTGTGAAAGTAGACGATTCGAGTGCTTTGATTTCGATGATTGCGCTTAATGCACAGAATCGTGAGCGAATGGGACAAGCCATCGAACGTAATGCACAATACATTGAAAGTTTAGGTCAGTTAATTTTTATTTCTTTGATGCTGCTGTTAGTGATTGCCACTATTTCAATTCTGATTAAACATCGGATTCTACAGCTGCACCGAAACAGTATCGAATTGTCTCATGACTTGTCTTTTTATAAGAATTTTTATGTCGGTGCTTTGGATAGTATCCAGGACAGTGTCATCATCACCGATAAAGATGGTGTGATTGAAGAGTGCAACCGGCATGCTCTGGTGTTTTTTGAATATTCAAAATACGAGATGTGCGGACAAAATGTTACTTTTTTAATGCCGGATATGGAATATAAACTTAATCACAACGCCTATATGAAATCTTCGGCAATGAAAACAAAAGTGCTGAACTCAGGGAGAGACTTGGAAATTGTCACTAAGTCGGGACAAATTATTCCGGTTAAAATCACGGTCACTCCTTTTAATACCGAAAAAGGGGTTAAGTTTATCGGTTTGATTCACGATGCTCGCAAAGAGATCGAATATATCAATAATCTAAGAGAATCTTTAGAAGCGCATAAACATAAAGCCAATACAGATTTTCTGACCCAGGTATTGAATAGAAGCGGCTTTTATAGCTCTTCAGAACCGTTAATGGCGCTGTCTTTAAGAAACCAAAAAGCCGTTAGCGTTATTTTGGCAGATATTGATTATTTTAAACAGATTAATGATCAATTCGGGCATCAGTCTGGAGATATCGTTTTGCAGAAAATCGCGGCAATTCTAAAAGATATTAGCAGAAAAGAGGATTTGGTTGCTCGATGGGGTGGGGAAGAATTTGTTTTTCTTCTATATGATACTAACAAGAGGTATGCGCTTGAGGTTGCCGAGCGTTTGAAACGTTCCGTTGAATTAATGAAAATCAAAGAGGGAGATTCGGTGATTGATCCGACAATCAGTTTGGGCTTGGTGACGATAGATTGCGTGGAACCGGAGACGATTCTTGACGAAGTGATTAAAAAAGCCGATGAAGCCTTATATAGAGCCAAAGAAAAAGGCAGGAACCGTATAGAAGTGGCCTAATGTGGCCTTAATACGGTTGCTGCCTAAAAATTTAATTTTTTTAACTTAAATCACGCTTTTAGTGACGACGTTTTTTCTGTTCGATTTCCAAAGCGATCATCTCTTTTAACAATTCCGATGCATGATATTCATCGTGCTGGAGGTTCGCTTTTAACAGCTCTTTCCATGTCTTGTTAAGCTTTTTTTCTAACTTAGAACTTTCCATACCAAACTCCATTTACTCTGTAGTTTGGTAATATATTATTACCTTTTTATATAAAAGTCAAACTTATAATCACTAATCAATTATTTGAATATAAAATATAAAAATACTCTAAGTAATGTTTATAACCATATGAAAAATAATAATTTAGTTCTGTGCCAAGAATTTTTTAAGTTCTTGAGGGCTTTTTCTTAAATAAGAGAGCTGCGTCACTAGGCCAATCATGAAAAATAATCCGCTACCGATGAGCATGCTTAATAGCCATAGGCTTAGGTCAACTTGCGGCGTCATGTTAAGAATGAATAAACTG
Organism: Thiomicrorhabdus sp.; assembly: GCA_963677355.2. Taxonomy (GTDB): domain Bacteria; phylum Pseudomonadota; class Gammaproteobacteria; order Thiomicrospirales; family Thiomicrospiraceae; genus Thiomicrorhabdus. The sequence continues at coordinate 199,492 of CAXXXQ010000002.1, forward strand.
ATTAAAAAGCTGGCAAACTGCGCAAGACTGGCGGCAAAAAGTCCGGCTAACCCACCCAGAAAAAAGAATTCAGTCAGTCCGATTTTAATGATTTCGCTATTCTGTGCGCCAATCGTTCTCAGCAATAGCCAGCTTTGAATTCGTGATTGTTGGCTGGCGAGTGTTGCGGTAAAGAGCACCACAATACTAGCTAACAGGGTAAATCCATACAGGGCTGAAACGGCCCAGCCCGCTTGATTCATGATGTCTTGGATTTGTTGAATGATTTTGCGGACATCAAATAATAAAACACCGGGTGTCTGCTGAGCTAGTTGTTTAGTCAATTGGTTGGCTAGATCCGTCTCTTGGTCATTTTTCTGTTCCGGTAATAAGAAATTGTTCAGATAAGTAATCGGTAGAGTCTGCCCTGCAACCGGTTCGATAATAAAGAAGAAATTCAGCTGAAAACTCTGCCATTGCACCTCACGAATACTGCCAATTTGGTAACGGTAATTTTGTCCCGAAATGGAAAAGTCCAGAACATCGCCTAATTTCAATCCGAACAGTTCGGCAATTCCTTTCTCGACAGAGACCGCCGGGAAATCCATTGTTGAACGATTCAATTGAGCGATGATTTGATTGTGATTCGGAATGTGCTCGAGTACGGCAATATTAGCCTCCCTTCTCAGCAGGCGCTTAGCTCTATCCGAATCGAGTTGACCGGTGTCGATTTCCTGTTGATTGACTTTAACCAAGCGCCCTCGAACCATCGGAGCTTCGGTTTTGTTTTTGACCGGAGTTAACAGTTGGTCGACGGTGGCTTTCTGATCCGGTTGGATATTGACCGTGAACGCATTCGGCGTGTTTTCAGGCAGTGACGCTTGCCAGTTTTGAATTAGATCCTGGCGGACAAAGGTCATCAACATCAACACAAACAGAACCATGCCAACCGAAATAAGCTGGATTTTAACCAGCCCGGGCTCTTTATTAATATTGGACAGCGCGATCTTGAACCAGCCTTTGGATGAGTGTTGCAAATATCCCAGGAACTTCAGCAATAGATAAGCAACGGCATAGAGTATCAGGCTGGAAATAATAATGCCCAGTACGATCCAGTGCAGATGATGTACGTTGAGCATGACACTGATCAGTCCGATCAGCAGCAGAAAACTGATCAACCAATGACGATTTTGGCTCTGATCCGGTACGGCTTTGAGGATGTTCATCGGCGAGGTTTTCACTGCACTGAAAAAAGCTTGCCATGCAAAGGTCCACAATACCAAAATTCCGCTGATAAAACCGATGGACAAAGCACTATAGGGTTTTGCAATCACGAGGGGGCTAAAATAATCTTCCAACAGGGGTAACAGACTCAGACTGATCAGATAACCGAGGGCGACACCGATCAAACTGCTGAATACCGCGATCCAGCTCATTTGGAAGGCAAATAAACGGTTCATTTTGCTGTTATGTGCGCCAAAAGCACGCATCAGTGCGATACTCTGTTTCCAGCGCGACAGGTAGAAGCGGCTGGCGATCAGTATCGACATGCCGGCAACCAAGACCGCCGAAAGGGCGGATAAGTCGAGAAATAACCAAGCGGTGTCTAGAGACTGGCCTAAATCTTCCGAAGGAGCCTCTGCCGAGAATACTTGCCAAGCGGCGTTATTTTCTTGCTCAATGCGTTTGGCAAATTGTTGAACGGTTTTTTTATCGCCAGCCACGCTAAGGCTATAGTTCACCCGGCTACCCGGTCCCATTAGGCCAAGCTGTTTGAGCTCTTCCAGTTGGATCAAAATGTGCGGAGCGATATTGGATAGCGGGTTAACCAAAGTGTTGCCTTGCAAGCTGCCGGCAAGTTTAAAAGAGCGTGTTCCCAGAGTGATTTGACTGTTTTCGTTGAGTGATAGCAGAGAGATCAAGCCGGGATCAACCCAAACGCTGTCAGCTTTAAGCGGCTGGAAAGGGATGATTGAACTCGCTTGCAGTTTGCCTCTCAGGGGTTCGGGGTTGGAGACGCCTTTTAAATTAACCAGTTGAAAATGGTTTTCTCCCTGCTGATCCGTAGTAAGAGCCATAGTCACCACTGAAAGGGTAGTCGAGGTTTGCAAACCGACTTGTTCCGCTAATTCTTGCCATTTGCTGTCAATCGGACGCGAGCTTTGGATGACAAAGTCGGCGCCCAGCGACTCCGAAGCTTTTCTCAACATACTTTGTTGAACGGACTCTCCCAGATGTTTGACGACGGTGACGGTTGCGCTGGCAATGATGATGGCGATCATCAACCAAATCCAGTCACCTTTTTTTAAACTACGAAAAAACCATTTTGAAGCGGTGGCGGCTTCCTGTATCAGTATCGATTTCATATTATTGCTCAACCAGTTGACCATGTTTGAGTTGTAGTACCCGCTGGCAGTTTCGTGCAAATTGTGCATCGTGGGTGACAAGAATCAAGGTGGTTTGCAAGTTTTGGTTTAATTCAAAAAGCAGAGTTTGAATTTGTATTGCGGTTTCTTCATCCAGATTTCCGGTCGGTTCGTCGGCAAACAGAATCTTCGGTTCGGTGACAAAGGCTCGAGCGATGGCAACACGCTGTTGTTCGCCTCCGGAAAGTTCCGCTGGACGGTGCGTGGCGCGATGTGCCAAGCCGACTTTATTTAAGGCGTCCAGCGCTTTTTCTTTGGCATTCTCCATTTGGAACAGTTCCAGCGGCATTAAAATATTCTCCAGAGCGGTCATACTTGGCATGAGCTGAAAATTCTGGAAGATAAAGCCGATCTGTTTGGCGCGGATTTTTGCACGCTGATCCTCACTACTACGAGTCAGGTCATGATTTAGCAGAGTGATTTGTCCTTCGGAAGGATTTTCCAATCCGGCCATAATCGAAAGCAGGGTGGATTTTCCCGAACCCGAACGGCCGATGATGGCGATCATTTCTTGTGGCTGGACACTTAGGTTGCAGCCTTTTAATATATCCAAAACACCCTCGTCGGAAGGAACATGATAATGCACATCTCGCAATTCAATGATTGGTTGGTTGGTCTTTTTGTCCAAAGTAGTCACCGCTTATTCAATCGTAAATGGGCTCTATTGAGCCCGGTTTTTATTTGTTTGATATTACTGAATCCTAGTCTAAGCCAAGCGCAACCGCAAGTGGCCGAATATGAACAAAAGGTGACTGACTTGTCCGCCGCCGTGCACATGGAAAAAAAAGTCTTGGTGATGGGCGATAGTTTAAGTGCGGCTTACGGGATTGATGCGGAAAAAGGTTGGGTTAGTCTGCTTGCGCAACACAATCCGACACTTAAAGTGGTGAATGCCAGTATTAGCGGTGAAACGACTTCCGGGGGCAAGCAGCGTTTAGCGGCGTTACTGGACAAGCACCAACCGGATGTCATGATCTTGGAATTGGGCGCCAATGATGCATTGCGCGGACAGAATTTAAATGTCACGCAAGCGAATTTGCAATATATGATCGAGGCTTGCCAAAGTAGAGAGGCCGGGTGTCGGGTTATTTTGTTTGGGGTGCAGTTGCCGACCAATTACGGACCGGCGTATGATGCACTGTTTCAAAAAATGTATCGTGATTTAGCGGAAAAAAACAATCTATTGTTTGATCCGTTCTTTATCGAACCGGTTGCACTGGATCCGGATCTGATGCAGGAAGATGGTTTGCACCCCAATGCAGCTGCTCAACCGATGATTCTTGAACGGATCTTACCGCTAATTCAGCAAGCTACCGGCGTAGAACCGTAATTTTTTAGATTACGGTTTATTGCCCGATAGTAACTTGAAAGAAGCCACTGAACTCTCCAGCTCTTGCATTTGATTGGTAATGTTTACCGATGCCGATGCAATCTCTTCGACTAAAGAGGCATTTTGTTGGGTACCATTATCAATCTCGTTGAAGGCGTGGTTGATTTCTTGAATGCCTTGCGCTTGCTGATTCAAGTTGCGGTGCACTTCCGATACTTTTTCGGAAACTTCTTCTACCGCTACTTGGTTGTTGGAAAAGGTTTCCGTGGTTTGCTGACTTAAGGCCAGTCCGTTTTGCACCTTTTTCAGACTGCTTTCCGAAACTTCTCTAATCTGTTTGGCCGCTTCTGCGGAGCGGCCGGCCAGCTGTCTGACTTCTCCGGCAACGACTGCAAAACCGCGCCCGGCTTCACCCGCTCGGGCGGCTTCGACAGCGGCATTGAGAGCCAATAGATTGGTTTGGAAAGCAATGCCGTCAATGATGGCGGTAATGTCGGCAATCTCTTCACTTGCCTTGGAGATATCATGCATGGCGCGGTCCATCTCGTCCACTACTTGTCTACCTTGTTGGATTTGCTCTTTGACCGAATCGCTTAAATTATTGGCTTCTTCCGCTTGGCTAAGCGAGGCCGCCAGCGTGGCGGTCATCATTTCCATGTTTTGGCTGGTGTTTTGCAGTGAAGAAGCTTGAATCTGTACTCGTTGATTAAGATCCTGGTTTCCGGAACTGATTTCGGAAACTCCGCTCAAACTGTCGTGTGCGGCTAATTTCACCTTGTATAACATTTGGCTGATATTGTTGGCTAAAGCATCCATGTTGCTTTTCAAATCATTCAAACGACCGGCAAACTGAACCGGTGGTTGATAGGTGAAGTCTCCTTGTTGATAATGATGCAGAATTTCATTGGAAGTTTGGATCGCCTGTTCCAACTTATTTAAAGAGTCATTTAAATTCTCTTTTAGAAGTGCGTAGTCTCCCGGAAGTTCAACTTCAATGCGGCGGCTAAAGTCGCCTAGGCTCATTTTTTCCATGACTTCGATAATGGCGTTTACCGAGGTGCCTTGGATATCGATCGCAGATTGTAGATTGCTCATGACCTTGGCGTAATCGCCGTTGAATTTTTGCAGTTCGATAGTGGTGTCCAACTGACCGTTAGCCAGTGCAACACTGCTTTTGTCGATCGCTTTTAAAGTTTCCCTAACTTGAAGCATGGTGCTGTTGAAGTTTTGACTCAATTCATTCAGATCACCTTGATAGTGGCCTTGAAATTTAGCGGTCAAGTCGCCTTCAGCCAATGAGCGGCTGACTTGATTGATCTCACTGGTGACCGATTGAACCGAAATCAGCAGATCATGAATACAGTCGCTGATATCGCTCAATTCGTTTTTACCCGGTAGAGATTGCCACTGGCTGAAATGACCGTTATGGGCAATATCCATTACTCGTTGTCTGATGACAGAAATGGGTGTCGTGATGGAAGACACCACTAATAAGTTAATTAGGGTTAGTATCACCAGCGCGATCAACGTTTCCACCGTGACTTCAAAAATAATATTGGCGCTGAGTGTGTTCAACTCTTCAATGAGCTGTGTGGTCATGGCTTCGGCTGCCTTCTGGCGCCCTTGTACCAAGGCGGTTGCCGTGGATGACAGTTCGCTGATGGTAATGTCGTTTTGTTTGCTCGTTTTGAAATAGTCGGCAATGTCATTGAAGGATTCTTGATAGCCGTCACGCGCTGCGACTAAGTTTTCATAAGTTTCTTGGTTGCTAAAATCGCCTTCGAAAAGTTCGCTTAGAGTCTCGAACAGTTCATCGGCTAAATCTCCCAAACCTTGTTCGTCGAACTGGGTTTTATAAGATAAATCATGGGAGGATGTCATTTTTGCCGTAATGTTTTGAGCGGTTTCGAGTCGCTTTTCCAGTTCAGATATTTGCTCCTGTCCTTGCTCGTATATGTGTTCTATTTGTTTAATCTTGTTAATGTTTTTCTGAATTTCCAGTGCGCTCGGTTCGATGCCGTAGACAATCGTTTCTTGAACTTGGTTTTTTAAAAATACCAGCGAATTGGCCGATTTTTTAATGTTCATCAGAATGTCGGCCATTTTTGCCGTCGTTTCATCTATGGCCGGATTTACATGATCTGATGTTTGTTCTGTTTTTTTCTCTGTATCGGCTGTGTTGTTCTCGGCTTCGGCTTGCCCTTCGTTTCCGCTTTCGGCAGAGTCCGAATTCAAGGCAAGATTGAGTTCTTTAAGTTTTTCAATTTGTGTATTAAAAGTTTCGCCGTGTGCTTTATCCAAGGTCAGAACATATTGGTTCATACTTAGCAGGGTGTTTGAAAACAAGGTTTGGAATTCGGAAATTTTGGCGGATTGGGTTTCCTGTATGGTTTTCAGCTGGTGACTGCTTTGATTGACCTGTTGTAAAGCGTTTCTAGAAGTCATGGCAATAAAGACCAAAATCACGGTGACAATAACCAGATTGGCCCATAATCGTTGCTTGACCGTAATCTTATTTAAAAATTTCATTTGGAGCCCCTGAACTTTGTACAAGTAATGATCTATGTTTTATAAAAATATTTTATATTGGCTGTGTTTCAACAAGGTTAAGCTATACAGCGATTCTCGGTAGAATATGCCCGCGGGGCTAGCAAAACTTAAGCCCAATTGCTTATAAAGAAAGTGAATTACGGTAGTTTTCTGTTAAGGTTTTGTGACAGGGGTATTGGGGCGATTTGTTTCACCAATAATTTTTATTTAAATTAAATTGAACGGATATCAATGCAAGAGAAACTAAGAGAGGCCTTAAAAGCGATTCAAGGCCATAAAATCCCGGAACTGCCCCAAGAAGTTCTCGCTTTGGAGAAAGAGATCAAAAGTAAGTTTTGTAGTCTGGCGACAGTGGCACAGATTATCGAAATGAATACGACTTTGTCCGGGGAAGTGATGAAAATCGTCAATTCGCCGGTCATCAAACTTAAAGAGCCGGTCACTTCTATTCGAGATGCCGTTAATGTCATGGGGTTGGATAATATCTACAACTTGGTGGTGGCCGCCGCCTTGAAAAACCTTTTCGGTGAAGGAGGGCTCTTTAAGGATATTATGGATCACAGCGTGGATGTGGCGTTCTGTATGGCGGATATTTCGGAGTGGGTGGAAGGTGTTAACCGCGACGAAGCTTATATGTTGGGCTTGTTTCACAATGCCGGCGCTTTATTGATGGCTTCCAAAGATAAAGCCAAGTATGAACCGCTTTTTAGAGCATCCATGTCTTTGCCGGTCACAGCTATTCAAAAAGAGAATGCGGCATTTGGCTTCAATCATACGATGGTCGGGGTATTAATTGCTCAAAAGTGGCATTTACCTGTCGAGATGTTGAATGCAATCATGCTGCATCACAACGAGAAGTGTGAACGTATTAAAGATGCAAAAGTCAGAGCCATGGTAGCGATGATTAAAGTCGCTAATGCCATCGTTTCCGAAATTTCTTTGGGTGCGTATCGCGGAGGAGAGATGTCCGCCTATGAGAAAGACGGTATTGATGAGTTGATGATCCCGTCGGCGGTGATTTCAGAAATCCGTTCGGCCTTGATGTCTTATAGCTTTAAAGATTGATGTTGCCTAAGTAGAATCCGGTAGAAATTGAGCTTGATTCGATGTAAGCTAGCATCCCACTGAATTTAGGGTTACGAAAATTATGTCTCCATTTGAATTACGCATGAAAAAGGCAATGGCTGCAATTCAAGGCGTAAAAATTCCTGAAATGCCCGAAGAGGTCATTCAATTAGATATGGAAATCAATAGCAAGTTTGCCAACGCGGCTTCTGTTGCCTCCATTATCGAGAAAAATACCACGCTTTCCGGAGCGGTGATGAAGCTTGCCAACTCGCCTGTTGCCAGAACCAAGCAGGAAGTTCGGTCGATCAGAGAAGCGGTTGATGTTTTGGGCATGGAAAAGCTGTATTCTTATGTGGTGACGGCAGCATTATGTAATATGTTTTCCGGTAAGAAATTGCTCAAAGATATTATGGACAATAGCGTTGATGTCGCTTTTTGTATGGCCGATTTAGCTGAATGGGTTGACGGAGTATCACGCAATGAAGCCTATATGCTGGGGCTGTTTCATAATGTCGGTGCTTTGATGTTGGCATCTAAAAATGAATCGACTTACGAATCCTACTATACCGCTTCAATGTCAAATCCAATTAAAGTGGTTAGAGACGAAGAGTTAGCTTATGGTACGAACCACACAATGGTTGGTGCGATCATAGGGCGTAAGTGGAAGCTATCGGCTGATATGATTCAAGCCATTATGTTCCACCATAACCAGTCTTTGGCAACCATTAAATCCGATCATGTTCGAGCATTGGTCGCGATGTTGAAAATATCCAATATGATTGTGGCGGAAATCTCTATCGGCAGTTATCAGGGCGAAGAGGCTAAATCATATTTAGCGGACGGAGTCGATGAGTTAATGTTGGATAGTGAAGTGGTAAACGAGCAGCGTACCGCGCTTATGTCGTATAGTTTTAAAGGCTAAACGGACTGGACGCTAGACGTGGAATTCAAAAGCCAGCTTAATGCTGGCTTTTTTGTTTTGATTAATGATGCGTGTTTAACGCCTCTTCCTCTTTGTGCGCCAAGTAGGTTTTCAACGCCAGCGATTTGCTGCGGATATTGAAGGTAAGTCTGGCGACATCATCAAAATGTTTGGCAAAATGGGCACTCATTTCTTCTTTCAGATAATCCGGTAACTCTTCATAATCTTTACGATTATCTTCCGGCAAGATCACCTCTTTAATACCGATGCGTTTAGCGGCGATGACTTTTTCCCTTATGCCGCCAACCGGCAAGACTTGACCGGTCAGACTTAATTCTCCGGTCATGGCTAACGGTGTCTTAATGGATTCGTCGCGCGCTAAAGAAAGCAGGGCGGTCGCCATGGTGACTCCGGCACTCGGCCCGTCTTTCGGGGTGGCGCCGTCCGGTACATGAAGGTGTACAAATGCCTTGTCGAAAAACTCCGGGTCCGCTTTATACTTTTCCAGATTGGAGGAGATAAAGCTGTAGGCGATGCCGGCGGATTCCTGCATGACTTCGCCCAACTGACCGGAAAGTTTGAAACCGCGGTTCAGGGTATGCACTCGACTGGCTTCAATATTGAGGGTGGCGCCGCCCATCGACGTCCACGCCAGACCGGTTACGGTACCGACTTGCAGATTGGTCTTTTCCAGCGTAAAACGGGGCTGGCCGAGCATCTCTTCCAGTTCGCTGACATGAATTCGTGCCGTTTCCAACTCACCGGTGACAAACTTGATCGCCAATTTACGAATCAGTTTTGCCAGCTGTTTTTTCAAGTTACGTACACCGGATTCACGGGCGTAGCCTTCAATGACATGACGGATTGCCGGCGTGGTAATTTGTACCTGCTCTTTAGATAAGCCGGCTTCTTCCAACAGGGTTGGCCACAGATGGTGTTTGGCAATCTGTACTTTCTCTTCGGTGATGTAGCCGGAAAGGCGGATGACTTCCATACGATCCAGCAGCGGTCCGGGAATAGTGTCCAGCGTATTGGCTGTACAGACAAACAGCGCTTTGGACAGATCAAAACGGATATCCATGTAGTGATCCATGAATTCACTGTTCTGTTCCGGGTCTAGGACTTCCAGCAACGCAGAGGCCGGGTCGCCCTGATAAGACGCGCCGATTTTATCAATTTCATCCAGCATGATTACCGGGTTGGCGGTTTCACAATCTTTTAGAGCCTGAACGAATTTACCCGGCATGGCGCCGATATAAGTACGGCGATGCCCTTTGATTTCAGCTTCGTCACGCATGCCGCCAACCGAGAAACGATAGAACTTGCGTCCTAAAGATTCGGCAATCGATTTTCCGATAGAGGTTTTTCCGACCCCCGGAGGGCCGACCAGACAGATAATCGAACCAGAAACTGCGCCTTTCAGAGCGCCAACCGCCAAAAACTCCAAGATTCGGTCTTTGACGTCTTCCAGACCATCGTGACCTTTATCCAGTACTTTCTTGGCGCGTTTCAGATCGAGAAGATCTTCACTGTATTGCCCCCAAGGCAGTTGGGTTAACCAATCCAGCCAGTTACGGGCAACACTGTATTCCGGAGACTGCGGATCCAGCATGCTTAACTTACTGAGCTCTTCTTCGGCTTTTTTGGTCGCTTCTTCAGACAGGGTCAGTTTTTCAATACGTTCACGGAAACGGTCGGTATCTAAGGTCTGATCGTCCTTGACCATGCCCAGTTCTTTCTGAATTTCTTTAAGTTGCTGGCGCAGGAAGAAATCGCGCTGATGGTCTGACAGGTTCTCTTCAACACGTTCGCGGATATTAAACTGCAATTTGGTGACTTCGATTTCCTGTTTAAAAATCGCCAACACCTTTTCCATTCGTTCGGCCAGATTCAGCGTTTCCAAAATATCTTGTAGCTTACTGTTGTCCGCCGTGGTCAAGCCGGCGGCAAAGTCCGCCAGTTGCGAAGGTTCACTGGCGCTGTAACGGTTCAAGAAGTATTTCAGTTCTTCGCTATATAACGGATTGAGCGGTAGTAGTTCACGGAAAGCATTCATGATTGCCAAACCGTAAGCTTTGAACTCCTTATCGGTGCCGTCAATAACGTCGGCCGGATAGCTGACTTGAGCACGGTACGGCGCATGCGGCGATAACCAGGCTTCGATCTGGAAACGTTTTACCCCTTCTGCAATCAGCTGAATGTAATCTTCTTTGACTTTAGGGTCGTGAATTTTGACTAGCGTCCCCATCAAACTGAAATCGTCCGGATGGGCATTGTGATGGTCGTCGGTATCCACATAAATCATACCGATGTATTTGCACTTGCCGTCTTTGATCGCTTCGTAGGTCTCTTCCCACGCTTCTTTATTGAGCAAAACCGGTAGTTGTTGGCCGGGAAAGAACGGACGTTCTTTGACTGGCAGCAGATAAATTTCTCTGGGAATGGTCAGCTCGGGTTTAGCTAGTTGCCCGAAAATACTGCCCGGATTAGCAATGTGTTCGCCCTCCAACACCGCATTGGCCGTTTCAATCAGTTTTTCCGCCAGGGCTTCATTCACTTCGATTTTGATCTCGTCTTCGTTGAATTCGATATTTGCTGTTTCCGTCTCTTCAAGGTTTTCTGGTTCAGCATGATCTGCTTCGGAAAGATTCTTTTCCAAAGGCAAGTCTTCGTTAACCGCGTTCTCTTGGCTAATGTCTTGATCTAATTCGTTGTTTTTTTTATCTGTCATGGCATCACTAATTTTATGATTCTGTCAGCCTCGGCTGGCGCCAAAGCTCTCAATCAGTTTTTCGAATAGGGTATTATATGTGGTCGAGTTTTCAGGTATTCAAGAGAGAGAAATGCAAAATAACGAAATTAAAATCGGATTTATCACCGTATCTGACCGAGCCAGCCGTGGCGAGTATGAAGATTTGGGCGGACCGGCCATGCAGGAGTGGATTGGCAAGGCGCTGACCAATGAATGGACTGCGGTTGCCAAAGTGATTGAAGATGAGCAGACGTTAATCGAAGAGACCTTGATCGACATGATCGACAATCAGGGCTGTTGCCTGGTGTTGACCACCGGTGGAACCGGGCCGGCCAAGCGCGATGTGACGCCGGAAGCAACCGAAAACGTGTGCGATAAAATTCTTGACGGTTTTGCCGAACAGATGCGCGCCGTCTCTCTGCAATATGTACCGACGGCGATTCTGTCCCGTCAGATCGCCGGTACTCGTGGCAGTGCGTTAATCATCAATTTGCCGGGTAAACCGTCCGCCATCGGTGAGTGCCTGGAAGCGGTTTTCCCGGCGGTGCCTTACTGTATCGATTTGATTGAAGGTCCATATTTGGAAACCGACGACAGCTTTACCAAAGGCTTTCGTCCAAAACACGCTAAGAAACCACAATAACAGCTTGCTATTACTATTCAGGATAAGTGCATGACCAATATTAATTACCAATACGAAGGCCTTGAAACCATCACCGATTTTGTCCGATGGGGCGGTACGCTGTTTAAACAGGCAGACCTGTTTTTTGGTCACGGCACCGACAATGCTTTTGACGAAGCTAAGGTTCTAGTCTTTTTCGCTTTGGGCATGCCGCAAAATGTGCCGGATAATTATTGGCAAGCACGTTTGACCAATCACGAAAAACATCAAGTTACCGAGCTGTTTCAGCGCCGCATCGAAACCCGCAAGCCGGCCGCCTACCTGACTGGAGAAGCTTGGTTTGCCGGCCTGAAATTCATCGTTAATGAAAATACCTTGGTACCACGTTCGCCGATTGCGGAATTGATCGCCAAACGCTATGAACCGTGGGTGGATGCAGATCAGGTTACCAATGTGCTCGATTTATGTACCGGCAGCGGTTGTATCGGTATCGCCTCTTTGCAAGCTTTTCCGCACGCCGAGGTTGATCTGGTGGATATTTCACCGGAAGCTTTGCAGGTGGCGCAACAGAATATCGATCAGTTCGGTTTAAATGAGTTTGCCCATGCTATTCAGTCGGATCTGTTCAATAGTTTGCAAGGCAAGCAGTACGATCTGATTGTCTCCAACCCGCCATATGTCGATGAAATTGAGATGAATGCCTTGCCTGAAGAGTTCAAACAGGAGCCGGAGTTAGGATTGGCTGCCGGTAAAGATGGACTGGATCTGGTACGTCGTATTCTGGCAGAGGCACCGCAATACCTGAAAGACGATGGTGTTTTGATTGTCGAAGTCGGGGTTTCGCAATATTTTGTCGAGCAGGAATATCCTGAATTGCCGTTGTATTGGTTCGAGTTTGAACACGGCGGAGAAGGGGTTTTTGCCATTCAAAAGTCAGAACTGGAGCTCTTTCAGGAAGAGCTGGATTCGAAGCTGAAGTAAATTCTATTAGTTAGGATAGTTAATTTTTTCCTCTGAAACGTCAATAAAGCCATCTTTTACAAGTTGATTGAAGTAATTTTGGATTTTAACTTCATCACCTTTTATACCAAGATGAGAAGCAATGTGGTTTCTTAATGATGTTACTCTTTGTGGTCTTTTTTCTTTGGAACGGGATTTTAAAGATTGGATTAGTTTTGTTTTTGTTTTTGAGGCTGTTTCAATCTTAATTTGCTTACATTGTCGTCCGTTCTTTTTTAAATGGGCCAGTAAAGGGGCAAAACCGTTATCGTTACTTATCACTTCAAATAGAACTTCATGTGACGCTTCCATGTTTGCTTTACCTAAATAATATGCAAGATGGAAGTCCAAATTGTTTTCTTGCGTAGCCTTAATTTGTATTACTTGGATTTCTATAGGGAAGTCATATTTTTTCTCACCAAAGTCCAATCTAGGCTGCTTTGCCCCCATAAAAATAATGGTTTTGGAATAAGTGTTTAGATCTAGTTTATTTAGAGTTCCAATATTCTCATAATCAATAAACGCCCACTTCATTTGCTCCTCCTTAGAAGCTTTATAATTTATTCTTTATAGCATAAGTACGTAGTTAAAGCGAGTTATGAATTGTCCTTAAAAAAGATAAAGTGCTGTGTTAATTAGATGCTGGCAAATAAATTGCTAAAGCTCAATATATTGTCAAAATTTTGAATATTCTTTGGAGTCCATGGATGAAACATCCTGTCATTAAATCGATTGTGGTTGTAGCGAGCTTAACGACTTTTAGTGTGATGGCTGCAACACCGCCAACTCCGCAACTGCAAAAATCGGACAAGCCGCTGGTTGATTTGGGGTCTGAAGTGGGGGGTAGTGTACCAGCTAAGCCTGCACCGGCTTCGACACCATCGGCTCCAGCTAGACATTCCACGCCATCGGCAACTGAACCACAAGTACATGAACCGGCTGTTCAACCTGAACAGGAAGCTAAGCCATCGGTAAAAACTGCGCATACTGAGATGGCGGCAGAAGGTCATAAGGTTCACTGGGGATATTCAGGGCAAGAGGGCCCGAAATATTGGGGCGATCTTTCGGCTGAGAATATTCAATGTAAAATCGGTAAAAATCAGTCGCCAATCGATTTACGTGATAACCATGCGACCAGCACGACCGGTCTGGCTGAGTTGGAAATTCGTTATCGCGATGTGCCTTTAAAAGTGATCAATAACGGGCATACTCTTCAGGTCAACTATCCGCTGGGCAGTTACATTACTGTCGGCGGGCATCGTTATGAGTTGATGCAATACCATTTTCATACTCCGAGTGAACACAAAAAAGAGGGGTTCAATTACCCAATGGAAATGCAAGTGGTGCATAAAGACGGTGATGGGAATTTGGCAGTAATGGGGATCATTTTCCAAGAAGGGGAGGAGAATGAACATTTGCAGGTACTGCTTGACCATCTACCTAAAGAGATCAATAAACAGGAAATTTTCCGCGGTGCGGAACTAAATCCGGTGATGTTTATACCCGGTGATACTAAATTCTATAAATATAGCGGTTCTATGACGACGCCACCTTGTTCGGAAGGCGTTTATTGGATGGTGTTCAAACAGCCGATTGAAGCCTCGGCTGAACAGATTCAGCAAATGAATGAGATCATGGGGGAAAACGCGCGTCCGGTTCAGGAGATGAATTCGCGTAATCTGCTTAAATCATGGGCTGAGCAAATGCAGGAGCCGCCTTTGTACGAGTTTTACTGAAAACGGTTTATCAATTTAGAATCGTTATTCATTTCAATTAGATAGAGCCCAGAGGCTATTTATGGCGCTGGGCTTTTTTGTCTTCTATAGGTTCTCTTATTGGCAACAGTTTTTTAACTTTATTGCTCTTTTTTAAACTAATGATCCCGTCGTAAACTATTCTTAAATTCAGAAGCGGTAACCACATTACCGTCAGTAACGAGATAAGGATGACGATGCAGTTCACGAATTCGAAGGCCACATACGGCTGGGTATCGATCTTACTTCACTGGTCAATTGCATTGGCGATTCTAGCCCTGTTTGTCTTGGGCGTGTGGATGGTGGAGTTGGATTATTATTCAGACTGGTATCATCAGGCACCATGGATTCATAAGTCTGCGGGAGTATTGGTGGTACTGGCGATGCTGTTGCGTTTTATTTGGAATCAGAGCAACAACAAGCCGCAAGCCTTGGCTAAGGGAGTACAGCATGGAATTGCACGTTTAGTCCATTTCGTTTTATACCTGCTGGTGATTCTGTTAGGTATCAGCGGGTATCTGATTTCAACGGCAGAATCGGCCCCCATTTCTGTGTTTGATTGGTTTGAAATTCCGGCATTGATCGAACCGTTTGAAGGTCAGGCGGATTTGGCCGGGGAAATCCATGAATGGTTGGCTTACAGCTTGATGGCTTTAGTTGGGTTGCATGCTTTAGCGGCTTTAAAACATCACTTCTGGGATCGGGATGCCACTCTGAAAAGAATGCTTTTACCAAATTAGAAAACGTTTCAATTAAATTAGGAGAAACACCATGAAAATGAAAAAAATGCTTGCCCCGTTACTATTAGGTGCTTCATTAGTAACCTTGTCTGCGTCAGCCTATGCGGCTCCTGTTGAGTATCAGATTGACACCAAAGGCGCGCATGCTTCCGTTAACTTCAAAATCCAGCATTTGGGTTACAGCTGGTTGACCGGACGTTTCAATGACTTTTCGGGAAGTTATGTCTATGATGCGGAAAACCCGAGCAAGAGTAAAATCAATGTAGTCATTGATACCGCAAGTGTGAGCTCAAATCATGCGGAACGTGATAAACACTTGCGTAGTGATGATTTCCTGAATGTGAAGAAATATCCACAGGCTACTTTTGAAAGTACTCAAATCAGCGGTACAAATGAAGCGCTTGAGGTCAAAGGTAACTTTACCTTTAACGGAGTCACCAAGCCATTGGTTATCCAAGCGAAAAAAGTCGGTGAAGGTAAAGATCCATGGGGTGGTTACCGTAGCGGATTTAGCGGAACAACCCAGTTCAATCTGAATGATTACAATGTCAAAATGGATTTAGGTCCGGCTTCGGCAACGGTGTTCTTGGAATTGAACATTGAAGGGATTAAAAAATAATTGATTGAATAAACGGTTAAACCGTACCCTGACGGGGTTTATTATTGCGCTATTTTTTTAAATAATAGCATTCAACTTGGTAATCCAGAGTGAATCGGTTTCATCTCTGGATTTTCGTTTTATGATGCCCGAAATTTGCGGGCGGTCAGCTTCATACAATGTAAAAGGAACTGTTTTGAATCCAGATAATCGAGGAAAAATTCCCGCCAAATATCAGCATGTTTTGTTTGCTTTCTTTATGGCTTTTTTTATGTCATTTCTGATGTCGGGGGTGATCTCGCTTATCAATGTCGGGTTGCCTGAATATTTTTTGATTATCTGGGTCAAAGCGTGGATAACGGCATTTGTAATTGCTTTTCCAATCGTGATTTTTGTCGCCCCGGTGGTCCGTAAGCTGGTATTCAAATTAATTGTGACGGAGTAAAGTTCCCCCCCCATTTTTTCAGTCGTTGTTCGGTTTTTGGTAGGGAGCGATGAACTCGGGTGGAATGCGTCTGGCTTTGTGCTTTACTAAATCGATACAGACATAAGTCGCAGTCGCTTCAAAGACGATTTTTTGATCTTGCAAGCGAGTAATTTCAAAGAAACGTTTTCGCAAACAACACCCTTCTTGTTCGCCGATCCAGGTTTTGATCTCCAAGCGGTCTCCCAAATAACAGCTGGCTTTGTATTGCATGCAGTTTTCGTAAACAGCCATAATACGGTTCAGCTGTTTCTGTATTTTATGAGTGATGCCGACCGATTTGGCGTGCTTCCAGGCAACTATCTCCATCCAGGTCAAATAATTTTTATTATTCACGTGTCCTAGAAAATCCAATTCATCTTCAGTGACTTGGTGTACATAAGAAAAAGCGGGGTAGCGGTTTTTAGCGTTCAATGTCTTGCGTTCTCGGCTTTGGTTTTTGGTAAAATACGCGGATTAAAAATATTGTAACGAATTTAAGAGCAGGTTTATGTCTGGTAATACTTTAGGTCAAAATTTTAGAGTCACTACTTTCGGTGAAAGTCATGGTTTGGCGTTGGGTTGTATCGTAGATGGCTGTCCCCCTGGATTGGAGTTGACCGAAGCGGATATCCAGCAAGAGCTTGACCGCAGAAAACCGGGGACATCCAAACATGCTACCGCACGCCGCGAAGCGGATGAAGTACAGATTTTATCCGGGGTTTTCGAAGGTAAAACCACCGGTACGCCGATCGGCATGATTATTCACAATACCGACCAGCGTTCTAAAGATTACTCTAAGGTGGCGGAAACGTTCCGTCCGGCACATGCTGATTACACCTATACGCAAAAATATGGTTTCCGTGACTATCGCGGTGGCGGCCGCTCATCGGCTCGTGAAACGGCGATGCGTGTGGCAGCCGGTGCGATTGCCAAAAAATATCTGAAAGAGCGTTTAGGCATCGAGATTAAAGGGTTTCTGTCGCAATTAGGCCCGATCAAAGTCGAAAACGTCACTTGGCCATTCGATAACAGTAACGAATATTTCTGTCCGGATCCGCAAAAAAGTGAAGAGATTCGCGAATACATGGATAACCTGCTGAAACAGAAAGATTCGGTGGGTGCCAGAATCTCTATTGTGGCTAAGAATGTTCCGGTTGGTTTGGGTGAGCCGATTTTTGACCGTCTGGATGCCGATTTGGCGCATGCATTAATGAGCATCAATGCGGTTAAAGGTGTCGAGATCGGTGACGGAATGGCAGTGGCCGGACAACGCGGAACCGAACACCGTGATGAGATGACTCCTGAAGACGGTTTTCTGTCGAATCACGCCGGCGGCATTTTAGGCGGTATCTCTACCGGACAGGACATCGTTGCGCATATTGCGTTGAAACCGACTTCCAGTATTATGACTCCGGGGCGCAGCGTTACAACCGGCGGAGAGGCTGTCGAAATGGTCACCAAAGGTCGACACGATCCATGTGTAGGTATCCGTGCCACGCCGATTGCCGAGGCGCAAATGGCGATTGTTCTGCTGGATCATTTCATGCGTAACCGGGCACAAAACGGTGATGTGGTGCCGCCAATCATGGATTTGGCTCACGCCGGTGAATAAGTTCGATTATTTGCTGTGATTGAAGCCTGCAAAGCTTCATAATAAAACGGAGTATGCATAGTAATTGCCTGCTCCGTTTTTATTTTTCAGGTCAAGAATTTTTCATGAAAATAACCAAATGACACCCTGTAGCTACCAAACCGAGCGCAAGAAGCTCTCGCTGCATTACTTTTTGTATTTTGCCGTTTTAGGTACGATCCTGCCTTATCTAGGGCTTTACTTTCAGTCATTGAATTTTAGCGCGATTGAAATCGGCCAGTTGCTCGGCATTATGATGTTCACCAAAGTGATCGCGCCGAATATCTGGGGCTGGCTGGCGGATCATACCGGCAAGCATATCTTTTGGGTGCGTCTGGCGACAGCGATGACTACGATTGCCGGTATGGGTCTGCTGGTGTTCGACACCTACTGGCCGCTGTTCTTTACCTTGCTGATTTTTAGTTTTTTCTGGCACGCTTCCTTGCCGCAGTTTGAGTCCTATACCTTTACCTGTTTAGGTAAAGATAAACACCGTTACGGTGAAATCCGCTTGTGGGGCTCCATCGGCTTTATTGTCGCCGTAGTCGCATTCGGCTGGCAGATTGAGCACTATTCAGTCAGTTGGGTGCCGTTAGATCTTTTTCTGTTATTGATCGTTGTCTGGGCCAGCAGCTATTTGGTGCGCGACGGTCAAAAATATCATGCCGACGAGAGCGACAGTTTTTTCTTACAGATTCTTAAACGCCCCGAGGTAATCGGCTTACTGATTGTCAGTTTTCTGGTGCAGTTATCGCACGGCGTCTATTATGCTTTTTACAGTATCCAGCTGGCAGGATTGGGTTATGAAAAGACGGTAATCGCCTGGTTGTGGGCATTAGGCGTGATTGCGGAGATCGCGGTGTTTTTCTGGATGAGCGGGTTGTTCAGCCGCTATTCAATTCGTAGTTTGATCTTGCTCAGTATTCTGTTAACTATTCTACGCTGGCTGTTGATCGGCTTTATGGCGGACTCCTTTGCCGTTCTGTTGTTTGCTCAATTGTTACATGCGGCCAGCTTTGGGTTGTTCCATGCCACGGCTATTTATCTAATCGATCATTATTTTACCGGTAAGCACCATGGTAAAGGACAAGCGATTTTTGCCGCCTCCAGTCACGGCTTGGGTGGCGCGGTCGGTATGTTTGTCGCCGGTTACACTTGGACGGCCGGAGGCGCGAATCTGGCTTATGGTATCAGTGCGGCGATGGTCGTCATCGGATTAGTTATTGCATTAAAATGGGTAAAAGAATAACCTAATTACCTGCTTGGAAAAATAACAAAACAGACAAGTGAATCTATTGAATCAACGGTTACCTAACTATTAAGTAAGGAGTTAGCTTTCCCTCCTTCATACTATATTGCAAGTTATCTACTTAGAAAATAAATGAGTTCTACAAGGGGTAAGGTTTGAGTGAAGTAAATCAAGATGGTAGTTCTAGCTTAAAGCAGAAGTATACTCCGTTATCTCCTTTACCTAACGCAGAAAACTCAAAGCATTATGTTGAGGCTCTTGATTATGCGGTCAATGATGATCGTATTTCCAATATTGCAATCACAGGTAGTTATGGTTCTGGTAAAAGTACGATTATAGAGTCCTACATTACACAGAATCCTAAAAAAGAATGCATCAAGATTTCATTAGCAGAATTTACAGATGATGAACAAAAATCTGATAATGAAGTAAGCAAGCAAGAGTTGGAACGAAGCATCCTTCAACAACTTTTCTACCAGCGAGAAGCATCCAATTTTCCAGACTCTAGGTTTGATAGGATTCAAAAAAGAGATCCTGGAAAGATTGGCGATATAGCAATATTTATTTTGGTTTATTTAGGAATAGTAGCCATTATTTTGACGAAAGGCGGTTTTGAAGCCTTATTCACGGTATTACCATTCTTTGATGAAGATAGTTCAAAGCAAGTGCTATTCGGAAAAACGGCAATTTACATAATTTTTGTCTTTATGAGTTATTTTGTTCTTTTTGGAATACTGAATAAAATCAAATCCATTCGCAATTTGAACCTAAAGCTTGAAACAATTGGCGAGATTGCAATCGATAAGCAAGAGGATGGTTCTATTCTTAACCTTTACTTTGATGAGATTCGTTACTTTTTCTCACAAAGCAAGGTAGATGTTGTTTTTATTGAAGATTTGGACCGGTTCAAAAAGTTAAATATTGAACTTTTCACAAAGCTTAGAGAGATAAATCTACTAGTTAATTCATCTCTAAAAGCTTCAGGAAAAGACTTTCACCAAGTTAATTTCGTCTATGCGTTAAAGGATGATCTTTTTACCGAAGATGGTGAACGCACCAAATTCTTTGATTTTTTGATACCTGTTATTCCCTTTGTGAATTTTTCAAATACAGGTGCCAAACTTCTTAACGGTCTTAAAGATCATGAAGAGGAGATCGGTAAAGATTTTATCTTTGAATTATCTCCATACATATCTGAAATGCGTTTAGTGCATAACATCATTAATGAATTCGAACTTTATCTGCTTAATTTAAGACAGTTTGTGGAAGGGGTAGACGATTTAATCACAAAACAGAAATTATTTGCGTTCATCGTATATAAAAATGTATTTCCAGTTGACTTTACAGAGCTCAATTCAGGTAAAGGAAAGGTTTATACCTTGCTCAAGACGAAGCCTAAAATCTTAAAAGAAATTACAACGGAATTGAATTCCCATATTGATGAATTTCAGCAAGATACCAATGATTCAAAAAAATTAATTCACAAGTCGTTGGGCGATAATAAGTTGTTACTAGCAGCCAAGCTGATTGACAAAATTGGAGCAAACTGGAATCAGGTTTATATCGGGAATACACTTCATCAAAGACAGAACACTTCTCTCTTTCAACTTGCTGATGCAATCATCAAAACCCCTAAGTTTAAGGTAAATAATTATGGCCCGGATTCTTCATTAGAAGAAGAGGTTCTGGACTATCTTCGGAAAGAAGAATTAATTACTTTTCTTGATAAGAGTAAGGAAACCCAAATTGAAATATTTAAAATTAGGAAGAAAATTAGGTCTCTTCGAGATAGAACATTAGCTGAACTTCTAGGTGAATACCCAGAGCATGAAGAACTCTTAAGTGACTGTTTGAAATCGGATTCTGAATCTTCAGAATCAATGATGGCAATTGATAAAAATCAGCTTTTGATTAAGTTAGTGAGCGGTGGGTACATTGATGATAGTTATCACCATTATTTGACCTATTACCATCCTTCAAGCAAGGTTTCTCTCTCTGATTGGAAATTTATCTTGCATGTTCAAGCTAAAGCAAATACTGGCGAGTTTCAGGATTATCCAATTCAGAATGTAGAAGAGGTGTTTATTAAACTTCGATCTCAAGACTTTGAGAGTTCAGCAAGCTGGAACACCGCTTTGGTTGATTATCTCTTACTGTCTAACAGCACCCAGGCTATCCATTCCCTTGTGGTTGGATTTGCAAACGATGAAGCATCTTTGGACTTCATCAAAAAGTACTTTTACTCAAAACATAACTTTGAATTATTGATGAAGCATCTTTCTGGTTATTGGCCAAAGGTTTGGGATGATTTAACTAAGATACTGACTGAACAAGAAAACTCCGAGATGCTTTTAAAGCTCATAGATGATTTAGATTTAAATTCTTGGATAGAGTTGGCTTCACAGAGTGCAATAAAAGATGCTATTGAAAAAGATGCTAATTTTGTTGAAACAGTCAGACAAGTCAGAAATGTGGATAGTCTAGAAAATCTATTCAAGACTATTGAGATCAAGTTTTATAACTTAAACTTGTCCCTTCCGCTTAGCGATAAAGAACAAGATTTCCTAAATATTATCGTTAAGAATGACTTCTATAAAATGAATGATGAGATGCTTAGCCTTATCATTTCTCTATATTGCCCTGAAAGAATTGATGAGTATTCCACTCAACAACTTTCTGTTCTGCTAGAAGGCAATTGCGATGTTGTTAGAAGACGTATCAAAGCTGATTTTAATGAATATCTTGATGGTATTTATTTACAGCTCGATAAGGAACAACAGGACTCTGAAGAGTTTTTACTACGATTGGTACATGACAAAGTAATTGAAGATTTGCCATTAAAAGCGAAGTCTCAGATTCTAGAAAAACAAATAACAAGGTTTTCCAAAATAGAAAAAGTTCAGGATCAGGAATTGTGGGCTGATATCTTTGACTTTGGTAGGGTTGAACTAAACTGGGAGAATGTTGTTAGGTATTTTCATTACCGTGAAGACACTATTGATAATGCTCTACTTGCATTGCTGTCAGAATCGAGTTTTGTCTCGGAGTTATGTTCAAAAAAGATGACTTTAAGAGAATTAGATGGCATGGGTGATGAATTTGAAGGTATTACTAAAAAGCTCTGCATAGCATTAACGGATAGTATGGAAATCCCTGACAACCAGTATCGAGAGCTTGTGAAAAACTTATACTTTAGGTGGGCTTCTTACACTCTAAGTAAGCTTAGAAGAAATAAAGTTCAAATACTTGTAGAAGAAAATAGACTAAGTTTGTCGCAGAGTAACTTAGATGGAATTATTGAATATGATGAAGATCTGGCATTCTTATTTATTACGTCAGACTTTATTCGCTTTATTAAAGAGCTATCCAAAGGAGAGTTGAAGCTTTTAAATAGTAGCTTCCTTAAAGCAGTATTGATTTCAAGCGAATTTACAGATATTCAGAAAAATGAGGTTTTATCCGCTATTTCTGAAGAAGTATTATTAGAGTTGGAAATAGATGCTGAACTGTCGAGAGTATTGCTAAATTTGATAAGAACCGAAAATAAGCAATGGAGTTATGAGTTTTTAGAAGGTTTAGTATCCAGTGATAATTTAACTTTAGATGAAAAATTAGACTTTCTTTCAATTCAGCTACGATACATAACGAATCATAACTTATTACATGGACTTCTAGTTCACCTAGGAAAGGGATATAAGGAAATATTTACAAAAGGATCAAGTTTTGTAACAGTTGAAGATACTCCATCTTCTAGACGATTTATTGGGGCGCTGAATCTGCACGGTAAAGGCTGGATTGGTAAAACAAGGTTCAAGGATAGCTTTCCAAAAGATGTGATTCAAATTTATGTTAAAAAGTGGTCTTAATTACTTTTCGTAAGATTATTAAATTATAAGGAGAAAAAATGCGTTTGCTACACACAATGTTAAGAGTGGGCGACTTGGACAAGTCGATCGAGTTCTATACCAAAGTGATGGGCATGCAGCTATTGCGCCAGAAAGAGTACCCTAAAGGCGAGTTTACCTTGGCGTTTCTGGGCTATGGTAATGAAGAAGAGAACACTGTGCTTGAACTGACTTACAACTGGGGTGTGGACAAATACGACTTGGGGGCAGGATATGGCCATATTGCCGTTGAAGTACCGGATGTCTATCAAGCGGCTGCAGCGGTTAAAGAGAATGGCGGAAAAATCATTCGTGAAGCGGGGCCAATGAATGCCGGCACGACGATTATCGCCTTTGCTGAAGACCCGGACGGTTATCAGATTGAATTCATTGGTGAAGGGCACGACCGCGGTTAATCCGGATTATCTAATCTATTCATTTCTTTGCAAAAACCACCGAATTCGGTGGTTTTTTTTATATCGTTAGTTTTCTGAAATCGATGCAATCATGAGTATGGAAAAGCGCAGACTAGCCACCAGCCATTTTCATCAAATCCGCTTTGGGAGACATGCCGTACATGCGTGAATATTCACGACTGAATTGTGAAGGGCTCTCATAACCTACTTTAAAGGCGACTTCACTGACCGGCATTTTCTGAATGGTTAATAGTTGTCTGGCCTGCTGTAAACGTAATGTTTTTTGGAACTGTAGCGGGCTCATGGTGGTGATCTTCTTAAAGGCCGCATAAAGTGACGATTCGCTCATACCAACTTCTTCGGCCAACTCTTTGACATTAAGATTTTCCGTGTAGTGATCTTTAATCGAACAGATGGCGCGCACCACTCGTTTGGTCGAATTGCTGTCCTTAATGTAATGGCGAATAAAGTCCCCACCTTTACCGCGCATAAGAAAGTACAGGATTTCTTTGACAAACAGAGGAGCCAGTACTTTTCTTTGTTCTGCGGAATCCAATGTTCTGACAAGTCTGACTACGGCATTCAGTAGTTGCGGTTCCAGCTCGCCGAAATAGAGGCCTTGGTGAATTTCATCAGTGGAGTTGTTTTCAGATTTAATGTCCTTTAAGACATCAAAAATCTGTTCCATCGAAAAGGTGAGCGTGAATCCCATATAAGGTTTTTCCGGGCTAGCCTCGGTAATCCTGACTTGAGCCGGGGTGTGGACGGATGCGAGTAGGTACATGTCCGGCGTATAGCTAAATAACTCGCCGTCCACACCGACCTCTTTTTTTCCTTGAACGATCACACATAGCGAAGGTTCGTACAGAATCGACAGCATTTCGGTTGGTTTGTTATGCACAAAAAAACTCAACGGCTTGAACGGTGTTGAGACGGCGCTTTCATCCTGATACACCGATTGAATATAGCTCATCAGTTCTTGGCGATCTTGGTTCAATTGTTCCCTATTCACAGAGGTTCCTTTTTGGTCCGATTCCAGGTTTGGAGAATCAGGCATGTAATTCAAAGAATCGTGCTACTGGAATTTTTATCCAATCTATACACTTAACTATATGGATTTAAGAGTGATTCGCCAAAAAAATCTTAAATCAGAGAGTTTTGAAGTCAATCCCTAATAACGATGGTAGCAAAGAAATAGATAAGTGATTGGGTTAATTATTTCCTAGGTTATGCGAACAGGCAAAGCTAATCCACAAGGAGTTTCGATATGCAGATTAAATTGGTGTTTTCCAAGTTGAACCCGGTGGTGTTTACAGGCTGTTTGGCTGCGTTGGGGCTGACGGCTAATGTCGCCGAGGCAAATCAAACGCTTTACCCTATCGGTTCCCAAGGAGAGTTTAAAGGGCCTGAAGCTTACTTCACCGGTGATATGCAGGTTGATCTTCTCTTTCCGGAGAATGAAACAGCGCATTACTCTGGCGCTTATGTGACCTTTCAACCCGGGGCCAGAACGGCGTGGCATCAACATCCGGCCGGGCAGCACATGATTGTCACTGAGGGTACGGCTCTGACTGGAACTCGGGATGGCAAGATCATCGAATTCAGAAAGGGAGAAACTGTCTGGTGTCCTAAGGATGTGGATCATTGGCACGGCGCGACTGAAGAGGCTTCCATGACTCATTTGGTGATTACTGGAAACCTGCAAGGTGAAAACGTGGTTTGGAAAGAGAAAGTGAGTGATGCCCAATATCATGGCAATCGACAGCAAGTGGAGAAGAAAGCGACTTCTCTAGGTGCTTTGGCACCCAAGCAACAGGGCATTGTGCCGATCGCGGCATTTACCGCTAGTGGTGATCTGGATTCATTGAAAACCGCCATATCGGAAGGTCTGGATAAGGGGTTAAGCATCAACGAGATTAAAGAGATTCAGATGCATCTTTATGCTTATGCCGGCTTTCCTCGTACTTTAAATGGCCTGGCAACCTTGATGGGCGTCATTGAAGCGAGAAAAGCCAAAGGGATTGAAGATGCGCTTGGTGAAACCGTCAGTCCGCTGCCGGATGATTACGACAACCTGATAGTTGGCAAGAAAATTCAGACGCAGCTGGCAGGAAAACCGGTGACCGGACCTCTGTTCGATTTTGCACCCTACAGCAATGAACTGTTGCAACGCCATCTGTTTGGCGACCTGTTCTCCCGAGATGTGCTGGATTTTCAAAGTAGGGAAATTGCCACCGTTGCCGCTTTATCGAATATGTCTGGCGTCGAACCGCAACTGAAAGCGCATATCGGTATCGCGATGAATGCCGGTATTAAAGCAGAGCAACTGAATGCTCTAGCACATGTACTGGAAAGTAAAGTGAGCCGGCAGGCCGCCTTGCGAAATCAACAAGCTTTACAGGTACTTGATGCGAAAACCGGTAAAAGTTCCAAGACGGACAAATAAGCTCATTTGGATAAGAAAGACAGGAAGGGAAGATTAGCAATGTGTAACAGCAAAGAATTAACAAGAAGAGAATTTATTCAAACCACCACTTTAGCAGGAGCCGGTCTCATGGTAGCAAACTCAGCAGATGCCTCGATCAAACAAGTCATCAATGAAAATATCAAATCAAAAGGCTATGCCGCCACAGATGAATCAGGGATTCTCTCTCCTTGGGAGTTTGAAAGAAGACCCGTTGGCGATGACGATGTCTTGATTGAAACCAAATATGCCAGTATTTGCCATTCTGACATTCATCAAATGAAAGGCCATTGGGGGCAACAACAATATCCACAGGTTCCGGGGCATGAAATTGTCGGCGTGGTCACCGCAGTGGGTAAGAATGTCACTAAATTCAAAGTGGGCGATCGTGCCGGGGTGGGTTGCATGGTCAACGGGAACCCTGAGTGTGAAAGCTTTAAACAGGGTGAGGAGCAGTATTGTCCGGATACCACTTTCACTTACGGTTATCCGGAAGCCAGTTCGCCGACCGGTATATCGCAAGGTGGTTATTCGACCAATATCGTGGTCAACGAACATTTTGTGGTTCACATTCCTGAACATATCAGTTTTGCGGAAGCCGCTCCGTTATTGTGTGCAGGGATCACGACCTATTCGCCAATCATGAAATTTGATCTGAAAAAAGGGGATAAGGTCGGTGTCGCTGGAGTTGGTGGATTGGGGCATATGGCGATTAAGATTGCCGTCTCTAAAGGCGCCGAAGTTTATGCGTTTACTACCTCAGCGGATAAAGTGGATGACATTCTCGGCTTTGGGGCCAAAGAGGTAATTGTTGTCGATGATATGAACAAACTGGCACCATACAGAGGAACGCTGGATTACATGATCTGCACCATTCCATATCAATACGATGTGGCTTCTTATGTGTCGGTCGTGAAACCTTTCGGTTTCTATACACAGGTTGGTATGCCGGAAGAGTTCGAGTTGACGTTGAGCGCGATTGGACTTTCAATTAGTCGAGTGAACTTCAACGTTTCCTTGATTGGGGGGATGAAAGAGACGCAAGAGGTCATTGACTACTGTGCCGATAATAAAATCCATCCGCAGATACAGATTATCTCGGCAGATCAGATCAACCAAGCGTGGGAAGACGTGGTCAACAAGAAAGCCCGCTACCGTTATGTGATTGATCCGGCGACTTTTTAAACAGCTAAAAAAGCGTCGGGCATCTCGGTCAAATCGAAATAGGGATTGAGCATCCTATAAAGGGATGAATTAAATGTATGGATTGATCAAAGTGAATGACACCTGTGTTTCAGTTCGATTTAAGTCTTTACTGAAGTGGCTATTTTAAATGTTTGCAGCAGGCCTTTAATATACTTTTCAGCGGTATTGATTTCGCTATTAATCAGGATGCCGTGGATAGAACTGTAAATCAGTTTAGCAAGTTCAACAGCGGTCGTGTCCAGCTTATCCAGAGAGATTACTTGCTGTTGAATGCCTCTTTCAATCTGAACTTTAATCAGATCGATTTTTTTATCTTTCATTTCTGTTTTGATGTCATTGGCAATTTGTCGAGTTGTGTGGTCGAGATCGTTGAGGATTTGCTGATCTTTAATATTGGTAAAGACCGGTTCCGTCATTAATTCGATTAAATGGGCTATTGCATCCCAAACAGGGCACTGTGGATTTTGTTGCAAATAGTCGTTGTAGTGAGCCAGGCCAGAAGTAAAATGTTCCTGTATTAGTATTCTGAAAAGCTCTTGTTTGGTTTTGAAATGGTTGTGAACGGTGACTCTGGAGAATCCGGAATAGTCACTAATCTGAGACATGCTCGTTTTCTGGTAACCAAATTGAAAAAAACACTGTCTAGCGCTCTCGAGAATAATTTCTTTAGATGTCTTAGACATAATTCTTGAATTGTTTCCTCTGTGTCCGTCTGCCATTCTAATTCGTTAGAACAAATTTCTGCTTCTTTCTATGGCGTATTCCGCTGTAAATAGAGATTTTCATAGATTTAAATGTAACTGTAAGTGAATAAGAGGTTATCTGCAATGTTAGAGCGTTTTCTTATGATCAAAGGTTTTTCTAGAAATTATCAACTTTACACTTTTATGCTATATGTTAAGCTGGTAGCATTTCTTTAGATTGATTATCGGTGCATAAAATGAATGTGATTGAGACGGATCGTGATTTTAGATAGCGTTCTCAGCGGGAGTTTTATGCATATCTTTTAGATTATTAGTGCGTAATTGCACGAAGAGGAGATCTGTCAAAATGCACAATCGCAAAGTACAGGTAGTGATTGCTATTTTATTGTTCTTGATTGTGCTTGCCGTGGGTTGGCATTATTTCAATGACGCCTCCAGTGAAAATGGCATCATCAGCAGTAACGGGCGCATAGAAGCAGTCGAGATCGACGTCTCCACCAAAGGGGCGGGTAGATTGGAAAAGGTACTGGTTCAGGAGGGAGAATTTGTCGAAGCAGGGCAAATTGTCGCACTGATGGATACCAAGACTCTGTTGGCGGAACGTTTACAGGCTGAAGCCCAATTGCGACAGGCTCAGGATTCGGTCATCACTGCAAAAAGTCAGTTGGCCTTAAGAGAGAGTGAAAAAGCTTCCGCTCTAGCAATGGTGTCGCAGCGTAAAACTGAATTGAATTTAGCCAAAAAAAGAACCCAGCGTATTATCAGTTTGGCCAGATCGGGACACACATCCGAACAGGATGCCGATGATGCTCAAGCTCAGGTAGATAGTGCTAAAGCTGCGGTCAGTGCGGCGATAGCACAAGTTGCGGCAGCGGATGCGGCTATTGCCGCGGCGCGTTCACAAATCGATGGCGCACAGTCTTCCGTTAAAGCTGTGCAGGCGTTGATAGAGCGTATTCAGGTCGAGATTGACGACTGCTCACTAAAAGCATCGGCTAGCGGTCGCATTCAATATATTGTGGTTCGTCCCGGCGAAGTGATCGGTGCCGGCGGACGAGTCATGAACCTTGTAGATTTAACCGATGTCTTTATGACCTTTTTCCTGCCGACACTTTATGCCGGTCAGTTAGGTATTGGCAGTGAAGTTCGCTTGGTATTGGATGCGGCACCACAATATGTGATCCCCGCAAAGATTTCATTTATTTCCGATGTGGCTCAGTTCACGCCTAAAACGGTGGAAACGGAAAGTGAACGTGAAAAATTGATGTTCCGCGTACGTGCTAAGGTGGCGCCGGAACTATTGCAAAAACGTCTGGAAAGAGTCAAAACCGGCCTGCCCGGCACCGCTTATATCCGTCTGCCGCCTAGTCAGCAGTGGCCGGATTATTTACAGCATAATCTCGTACAGTAATTGGTGATGACGGTGAGTTCCGATATTTCGTCTGTGGTCCGGCTGACCGGTGTCAGCCTCCGCTATGGTGAAACACTTGCACTTGATCAGGTCTCTCTAACGATTCCAGCCGGTGCCATTATCGGTTTTGTCGGACCGGATGGGGTTGGCAAATCCAGCTTGCTCTCTCTGGTCGCCGGTTCAAGAGCAGTGCAGGAGGGAAAGGTTGAAGCTTTGGGTGGAGATATGGCGGATGCTCATCATCGGCGTCGTGTTTGTCCCAATATCGCTTACATGCCGCAGGGATTGGGTAAAAACCTCTATGAAACGCTCTCCGTTTTTGAAAATATCGATTTTTTCGGTAGCCTGTTCGGCCACGATCGAATGGAGCGTGAACGCAGAATAGAGGAACTGCTGACCGCTACCGGACTCGACGCCTTTAAAAAGCGTCCAGCCGGTAAACTGTCAGGAGGGATGAAACAGAAACTGGGGTTATGCTGTGCATTAATTCACGATCCCAATTTATTGATCCTAGATGAACCGACCACCGGGGTTGACCCATTGTCGCGGCGGCAATTTTGGGAGTTGATCGACCGGATTCGCATGCAGCGTCCGGAGATGAGTGTGTTGGTGGCGACCGCTTATATGGAAGAGGCGGCCGGATTTGACCAGTTGGTGGCGATGGATGCCGGACGGATTCTGGCCGTGGGTACTCCACAGGTGTTATTGGATCAAACCACAAGCCAGACATTGGAGCAGGCTTTTATTCGTTTACTACCTGCCTCCAAAACAGCGGGTTATCAACCGGTTGAAGTGCAGCATCGTGATTCTGGCAATCACAACGATATTGCCATTGAAGCCAAAAACTTAACCATGCGGTTTGGTGATTTCACTGCAGTCGATAATGTCAGTTTTTCGATTCAACGAGGTGAAATTTTCGGTTTTTTGGGTTCGAACGGTTGCGGGAAAACCACCACCATGAAGATGTTAACCGGTTTGTTGTCGGCCACTGAGGGTGAGGCTTGTCTGTTTGGCCGTCCGGTTAATCCGGATGATATCGATACCCGGCGTCGAGTCGGCTATGTCACTCAAGCGTTTTCCCTGTATAGCGAACTCAGTGTCCAACAAAACCTCGAACTACATGCACGTCTATATGGCATTGCGAAAGATCGAGTCAAAGCTCGGGCCGAGGAAATGGCCGAAAAATTCGGTTTAAGCTCTTTGTTGGGCAGTTTACCGGCAGCTCTACCTTTAGGGGAACGCCAGCGCCTCTCCTTGGCAACGGCAATGATCCATTCGCCTGAAATGTTGATTCTGGATGAACCGACCTCTGGCGTTGATCCGCTGGCTCGTGATGATTTTTGGCGTATTTTGATCCGTTTGGCGCGCGAAGAGAATGTGACTATTTTTATCTCCACACACTTTATGAATGAAGCGGAACGCTGTGACCGGATCTCGTTGATGCATGCCGGCAAGGTGTTAATCAGCGATACACCGCAAGCGATCGTACAAAGCAAAGCCGCCCAAAGTTTGGAAGAAGCGTTTATCCATTATCTGGAACAAGCACAAGAGGACTCAGGTGAACAGCAGAAAGAGGGGAGTGTGGATTCACTGCCTGATGCAAAAATGTTAATGAATTCTTCTGCCGAACATGCTGTGGATAACACGCCAAACCGTACCTTATTCAGTCTGCAGCGCTTATTCAGTTATTCCCGACGCGAAACCCTGGAACTGATCCGTGATCCGATTCGTATGTCGCTGGCAGCTCTGGGGAGTGTTTTACTGATGTTGGTGCTGGGCTATGGTTTGAATATGGATGTCGAGAACCTGAGTTTCGCCGTGATGGATCAGGATCAAAGTCATACGAGCCGAGATTATGTGTTGAATTTGTCCGGATCGCGTTATTTCACTGAACATGAAGCGATTCAGAGTTATGCGGAACTGGATGAAAGGATGAGAACCGGTGAGTTAAGCCTGGCACTGGTGATCCCCCATGGATTTGCACGGGATTTAGCGAGAGGCGAGACCGTTCAGATCGGTGCATGGATTGATGGCAGTATGCCGCAACGAGCCGAAACCGTGCGCGGATATGTACAGGGAATGCACGCCCAATGGATAACGGAAAAAATGCGGCTGGCTTATGGCGATCAAGCCGTTGAATCAACGGTCAATGTCGAAACCCGTTTCCGTTACAATCCGGACGTGGAAAGTTTGCCGGCGATGGTACCGGCGGTGATTCCGATTTTGTTGATGATGATTCCGGCCATTCTTAGTGCCCTATCGGTCGTACGCGAAAAAGAGCTGGGGTCAATCGTCAATCTGTATGTAACCCCGGTGACTCGGCTGGAGTTTCTATTAGGTAAGCAGCTTCCGTACATCGTACTGTCATTTCTGAGCTTTCTCTTGCTGGTGTTTTTGGCGCTGACTTTATTCCGAGTAGAAATTACAGGCAGTTTCCTCACCTTGGCATTGGCGGCTTTGCTCTATGTGATGGCTTCAACGGCGCTTGGTTTGTTGGTATCCACCTTTGTAAAAAGCCAGATTGCTGCACTGTTTGGTACCGCTGTAGCGACTATGCTGCCGGCGGTTCAGTTTTCCGGTTTGATTGATCCGGTGGCTTCAATGGAAGGTACGGCAAGATTGATCGGTGAAATCTATCCGACTTCTCATTTTGTCACTATCGCCAGAGGGACTTTTTCCAAAGGATTGGAATTTGTCGATCTGTCGGCTTCTTTCATTCCGCTTGCTGTGGTGGTGCCTATCTTGATTGTGATTAGTGCTGGCCTGTTGAGAAAACAGGAGCGTTGAACATGAAGAAGTTAAGAAATATTTTCAATCTAGGGGTTAAAGAGCTGCGCAGCCTGTTTCGCGATCCGATCATGCTGTTCCTGATAGTGTTTACTTTTACCTTTTCAGTGTACAGCAAAGCGACCTCTATGCCGGAGAGCTTGAACAAAGCGACGATTGCCGTGGTGGATGATGATCGATCGATGCTCTCGCAGAGAATCGTGGATGCCTTCTATCCGCCTTACTTTTTACCCCCGGTACTGATTTCCACGACGGAGATCGACGGGCGCATGGATTCAGGGGTGGATACTTTTGCACTGCACATCCCGGCAGGGCTTGAACGGGATGTGTTGGCCGGACGCAGTGTTACCATTCAATTAAATGTGGACGCGACCCGCATGAATCAGGCTTTTACCGGTAGCGGTTATATCCAGACGATTATCAATTCCGAGGTGAACGAATATCTACAGGGATTTCGTTCTGCCAGCTCAATGCCGGTGGAATTAGCCTTGCGTGCGCGTTTTAATCCGGAGCTGAACAACGCCTGGTTTGCCTCGGTTATGGAGATCATCAACAGTATTACCTTGCTGTCGATTGTTCTGACCGGTGCGGCTTTAATCAGAGAACGGGAGCATGGTACGGTCGAACATTTATTGGTGATGCCGGTAACGCCATTTGAGATCATGATCAGTAAGGTTTGGGCAATGGCTTTAGTAGTGGTTGTGGCATCGTTTGTTTCGCTGAAGGTGGTTGTACAGTGGCTGCTGTCTGTACCGATTGAAGGTTCATTGGTTCTGTTTTTTAGCGGTGTGCTGTTGAATTTGTTTGCGGCAACTTCTTTAGGGGTGTTTTTAGGGACTATTGCCCGGTCAATGCCTCAGTTTGGGCTGTTAATGTTTATGGTTTTACTGCCTTTACAGATTCTTTCCGGTTCGATGACGCCGTTTGAAAGTATGGCGGAACCGGTACAATGGGTGATGTCGATTGCTCCGACAACGCATTTTGTCTCTTTAGCCCAGGCCATTTTGTATCGAGGTGCTGATTTGTCAATTGTCTGGCCGCAGATGGCGGCGTTATTGGCGATCGGTTTAGTCCTGTTTTCGTTATCGTTGCTCTGGTTCCGTAATTCTTTAGGAAAAATGGCGTGAAAAACGGTGTACTTATCGTTTTTTTATCGGCCGGTTTCTGTTCCCCGTGGGCGCATGCTGCAGAACACATAGGTAGTACCTTTGGGTTTGTTCTGGAAAATGATGTTTTTTACGGCAGGGATGAACACTACACCAATGGCATACAAATTAATTGGGTGCCGGAAAGATCCGCAGACGTTCCAGGATGGGCAAAAAGTTTAACCGAGATGGTTCCTTGGTTTCCAAACAATCAAAAAATTCATCACGGTTATGCATTCGGTCAGTCAATGTTTACACCGGACGATATCGAATTAACCGATCCTCCTGAAAAAAACCGGCCTTACGCCGGATGGTTATATGGCTCGATAGGCATGGGAACCAAATCCGATTCTGGTTTGGATCTGCTTGGACTGACTGTGGGAATGGTCGGTCCGGCATCTTTAGCTGAACATAGCCAAAAATTAATTCATCGCTTAATTGGCAGCGATGAACCGAAAGGATGGAGAACTCAGTTGAATAATGAACCCGGAGTGATCCTGACGACTCAGAAAATTTGGCGAGAAGGGTCGAAGATTTCCGTCTCTGGTTATCAACTGGATGTTTCTCCTCATATAGGCGCCTTATTAGGAAATATATATACTTATGCTAACGCTGGTTTGACTTTACGTTATGGGAAAAAATTGCCGAACGATTTTGGCCCGGTCTTCATCGCCCCAAGCATTCCGGGAGCCAGTGGGTTTATGCCTTCTAAATTACGTTCATGGTATTTGTTTGCGGGCTTTGAAGGCAGAGTGGTGGGCCGAAATATTTTTCTGGACGGAAACACTTTTTCTGATAGTCGAAGCGTTGATAAAAAAGTTTTAGTCGGAGATATCCAGTTTGGATTAGTGGTTGATTGGCGAAAAATACGGTTTAGTTATAAACACCTTTTTCGTTCCGAAGAATATATATCGCAAGGTGGTTATGACCAATACGGCGCTTTAAGTGTTGCGGTTAAGTTTTGAAAATTGAATTCGGGATATTCAGATAAAAGCCTTTTCTGCTTGTCGTTTTAGCCTTTTTTAAATATAAAATTCCCCATTCCTTTCAATTTAAATTATCAAGCTTGTTTATAATTTGGCTCGGTTAAGAATTTATATTTAAAATCCGAGCAAAGTTTGCTCACGTTTTAACAGGTTAGATAATTTTATGTTTTTAGCGTTTGAAGGCACCTCGGTCAATGCGGTGTCGAATTTGATTCAACTTTCGGTGGCACCGGTTTTTTTGATTGCTGGTGTAGGAGCTATTCTAGGGGTCTTATCCGGGCGTCTGGCCCGCATTACCGATCGCATTGAAAAGTTGAACATCAAACTCAATCAGGCCAGTAATGAGGGCTTGAACAGTCGGCGTTCGACTGACTTAAGCGGTGAGACGGCTAATGCCCTTAAGCTGCAACGCAAATATCTGCGTATCCGCGCCAAAAATATGAATATGGCGATTTTGTTCTGTATTATGACCGGATTGTTAGTGGCATCGGTCATTATGACGCTGTTTTTGAGCTCGTTTTTCGAGTTTCATTCCGGTTTCTTGATTGCTTTGCTGTTCATCACCGGAATGGGTTCTTTTATGTTGTCTCTGATTCTGTTTATCCGGGAAATTTTTATGGCAACTTATTTTATGCAACGTACCCAGGAAAAAATCGGTGTAGAATAACGGCCGAAATTTCATGAGTAATAAGTAATTGGAAAACAGATGTCTAAATTTGAAAATGTAACGGTCTTAAAAGAAGCGTCGGTTTATTTCGACGGTAAGGTAACCAGTCGTACGGTTTTGTTTGCTGACGGTAGCAAAAAAACGTTGGGTATGATGATGCCGGGTGAATATGAGTTCGGTACCGAGCTGGCGGAAAATATGGAAATGATGTCGGGTGATGTTGAAGTCTTGTTGCCGGGTGAAACCGAGTGGAAAGCCATTCCAAACGGTTCAAGCTTTGATGTACCTGCAAATTCCAAATTCGGTATTAAGGTGAATAATATCGCGGATTACTGCTGTTCTTATATTGCTGAATAAGCTAAATAATACAGCGAATTAAGTTCGCTTTAGTCTCGAAAGCAAAAAAAGCCTCTGTTGATTTCAGCAGAGGCTTTTTTATTTGTGGCGGTTTTATTTTTTGAGTTTATTTTTCGGATTCTTGATCCATTTTTTTCTTTTTGTATTTAAAAAAGAAGTGTAGGCCGAAATGGGCGATGATCAATAGTATGAAAAATCCAATCGCCAGCTCACCAATATGTTCAATCCACATGCGCTGTTCCTGTAATTTAAGCTGTTGAATAACCGACAATTGTACTGCGTTTTTGTTAGAATTTGCACAACTAAAAGTTGAGGAAAAAAAATGTCTAACCCGAGTCAGTCATTTAATTGGCAAACCTATAAGAACGACACTTTGTCCGGTATTACCGTAGCATTAGCACTAGTACCCGAAGCGGTGGCTTTTGCTTTTGTGGCCGATGTGCATCCGTTAGTCGGACTTTATGCGGCGATTATCGTCGGCATGATTACTGCGATTTTTGGTGGTCGTCCGGGCATGATCACGGCCGCGGCAGGATCGCTCGCTGTGGTGATGATGCATCTGGTGATGGAGCATGGCGCCTCGTTTTTATTCCTGGCGGTCATCATGATGGGGGTGTTTCAGATCATTATCGGCATTATGAAGTGGGGGCGTTTTATCCGCATGGTGCCGAGCCCGGTTATGCTCGGATTCGTTAACGGTCTGGCGTTGATTATTCTGATTGCCCAGTTCACTCAGTTCAAAGATGCGTCAGGAGCCTGGTTGACCGGTGAAAGCCTGAATATTATGTTGATGATTATCGCTGCTACGCTGGCCATTATCTATTTATTACCGCGCATTACTACAGCGGTGCCTTCTGCTCTGGCGGCAATTGTTTTGGTCTCGGTTGCGGTTATTATGTTTGATATTAATGCGGTGACGGTCGGCGATAGAGCCTCGGTTTCAGGCACACTGGAGTCTCTAGTCTACGGTGACGGCGTCGAGGGCGGTTTCCAAGGTTTGAGCTGGTTTACCACGCTACCGGCCAACTTTTGGTCATTGGAAACCTTATGGATTGTGTTGCCTTATGCGATTATTCTGACCATCATCGGTTCGGTTGAATCGCTGTTGACCATGACGTTGATCGACGATATTACCGAGACGCGCGGTAAAGCCAATAAAGAGTGTATCGCATTGGGTGCGGCAAACTGCACGGCAGGTACTTTTGGAACCATGGGCGGTTGTGCTTTGATCGGTCAGTCGATGATTAACGTTAAATCGGGTGGAACCGGTCGTTTGTCCGGAATCACCGCAGCGTTGGGTCTGTTAGTAATTGTTTTGATCGCCTCTTCGCTGATCGAGATGGTGCCGATTGGCGCTTTGGTCGGCTTGATGTTTTTTGTGGTGATTGCCACCTTTAACTGGTCGAGCTGGAATATCATGCGCGGCATGACTAAAGCAGATGCGTTTGTTATGGTGCTGGTTACTGCTTTAACGGTGATATTTGATCTGGCGGTCGCGGTTATTGCCGGTATCGTAGTCTCGGCGCTGGTGTTTGCTTGGCAGCATGCACAACGTATTTTGTTGGAACAGTCGATTGAAGAAGTGGACGGTAAGCAGATCAAAACCTATAAGGTTCAAGGTCCGTTGTTCTTTGCTTCGGCAAAAAACTTTATCGACATGTTTGATCCGAAGAACGATCCGGAGTGTGTCAAAATCGATTTCATGCACTCCCGTGTCTATGATCATACCGGAATCGAGGCAATCGATAATTTGACCAAGAAGTATCAAGCTGCCGGTAAAAAACTGGTTCTGCAGCATTTGAGTCCGGAGTGTCAGGTACTGTTGAAAGACGCCAATGATCTTATTGAAGTTAATGTCTCCGAAGATCCTCACTATCATGTTTCAATTAGCGGTAAGACCAACTAGTTTCGCTAAAGTGAAAGCTGAAAAAGCACCTTTTTAGGTGCTTTTTTTGTAAATACCCTGTAGCTTATTACTCTGTAGTTTGTCTTGATTCGTTAAGGAAGCGAGATTGAAAAAAACCAAGTTAATCATTCAAATCCTGGCACTGGCGCCGGTGGTTTTTATTCCCGCCATCGTTTTTATGGTCGCGACTCTGATTCTGCAAGCCGAAGAAGATAATTTCAAAGCGGCGATTCAGCAGGTGGAAAGCGACTTTATCGAAAACGAGAAGTCACGGATTCGTTCCAAGGTAAATAATATGGTG
Organism: Thiomicrorhabdus sp.; assembly: GCA_963677355.2. Classification (GTDB taxonomy): domain Bacteria; phylum Pseudomonadota; class Gammaproteobacteria; order Thiomicrospirales; family Thiomicrospiraceae; genus Thiomicrorhabdus. The sequence continues at coordinate 236,811 of CAXXXQ010000002.1, forward strand.
GACCTGGTGGCTTATCGTCAGTCGGTCATCAATCAGAATTTGCATAGTCGAATTAAGAACCGGGTGCAAAATGCGCAAAAAATAGCCTTGGCGCTGCATGATTTCTATCAAGATAAAATGCCGGAAGCGGAACTAAAAAGATTGATTATCGAGAGTTTGAGATCTGTGCAGTGGAATCATGGCGAGAGTTATATTTGGATTATCGATCTAGACGGCACTGTGCAGTTGGCTCCGAAATATCTTCGACACTTGGAAAACCGTTCGGTACTGGATTTTGAGGACGAAAACGGCCGTAAATTCATTCGTGAGGAAATTGCGATTGTGAAGCGACAAGGCCAAGGATTCTTATGGGATACCTTTACTAAGCCGGGCCAGCCAAATGGGCAGCATTTCGATCAGCTCGCTTATGTACATCGTTTGGGGCTTTATAACTGGTATTTGGGATCGGCCGAATTTTTAGATACGGCAACGAAAAGAACCAACGCTCATCTGCTGGAAGCCATTAATCAGGTTGGTAAAGGCGGTTCGGATTATGTGTTTGTGGTCGATCAGTTAGGTAACCTGTTGCTGAATTATGCCCGGCCGGATATTGTCGGCCGAAATATGTCGGAAACTTCCGATAAAAAAATACACCAGTTGTATCAGAAAATTCTTAAGGCCGGAGAGACGCCGCTTGAAGAATTTATAACCTATAATTGGTTGAACCCTAAAACGGGAATGGTAGATGCCAAGATGGCTTATGTCAAAAACGTGCCGGGTAGTAATTGGGTAATCGGCAGTGGGTTTTATCCGACCATGCTGGAACAGGGCTATGAAGCCCAGAAACAGCGTTTAACGACTCAGTACAAGCAGAAGATTCAACATTTTAATACCTTGACTTGGTTGAGCGTGATCGGAGCGGTTCTGTTTGCCGGTTTGTTGTCGGTGATGTTCTATCGGGCTCTGATTCGTTTCCAAAATAACTTGCTGGATTCCAACGATCATCTTAAAGAGTTAAATCTTGAACTGGAAAGCGTCATTATCGAAAAAGGCAAAGAGTTGGAGAAGGCTTCCCAGATTCTCAGAGAGCTTAAAATGACCGATTCCTTGACGCAACTGCCAAATCGAAGTTACATCTTGAAAAGACTCAACGAAGAGATGAGGCGGGCAAATCGCTACGGTTCGAATTTATCGCTCATCTTATTTGAAATAGACAATCTGGAAAAACTCGTGGATCGATTGGAAGCGACTGATTATGATCGCTTGATTGTGGAAATTTCTTCGGTATTAAAGAGTCGATTGAGAAATGTAGATTTGATCGGGCGTTTGGGTAACGAGGATTTTCTGGTTGTCATGCCGGAGGCCAATTTAGCAGAGGCGAGTCATTCCGCGCAACGAATCCGGGACGCGATATCTCAAAAGCTATTTTTAAACGGCGTGGAAGTTTCGTTATCAGCCGGCTGTACTCTATATCAGCAGCAACAGACTTTGGCCGAGCTGCTCAAACAGTTGGATTCGGCTCTTTTTAAGGAGAGAAACCTCCAAGATAGTGAGTGACCGATTGCAAAAATATCGGTTGTATTAAAAGAAGGTGGCAAACAGTGAATTCAGAGAAACGCGAATTTTTTAGGTTTGATGTTCAAATTCCTTACTTTCTTGAAGCTCAGGATACGGCTAAACATTGTCTTCATGTTCACAAAGAAGACCTGACGAGCTCTCAAGATATTGAAAACCTGCAACGAATCGATCAATGTTTGCGGGAGTTGTTTGCCGAGCAGAAATACATCGATAACGGCGGGGTGGCTCTGTTTGCCGGTTTGCAGCATAAATTGGAGATTATGGCCTGGTTGTTGGATGAGATACTGCAAGGCGGAGACACTTTTGCCAGGACGGATTATCACCAAAAAATAGAACAGAACCAAGCATTGCAGCTGCCTGAGACAGACCGCTCATCCAAAGTGTTTCCGCTATTGGAGGCTTTTTACGAGCGAATTGAAAATTACATTGCCGAGCTAGCATCGGTGATAGACAACAGTGTTCAGGGAAAGGTGTTTATGTATCGCAATGCCTCTCCCAAGTCATTTAACGTTGAACACTATATGCATGGGCTGCCGGTAGCGGCCGAACAAGGCAATTGGTTAGCGCAGGTGATTCTGTTGTCGGTAGAAAAGTTGAATTTGTATGAGAATCTTTTTAAACGCTTGAAGGCGGCTTATAAAAAGTTGTCGAACCATCAGGACTGGCCGATTGCAGATGTTAATTTGGCGGCCGGCGGTTTTGCCGTCCACTTGCCGCATGTTTATGCGACGGGTAGTCGAATCTGTTGCCTGTTTAAACTGGACGAGGAGTTTGTGTTTGCCCGGGCCGTTTGTGTCTATCAAGAGCTGGATAAAGCCTTGAAGAGAACGGCATTTCAGTTTGAAGAAATCAGCTCGGAAGACGAGGCGCATATTGTCCGTTTTTTGCGTAGCAAAGAGTTGGAAAGTCGAAGTCCCGATTGAAATGAAATATAGCCAAGAACAACTCCAGCAGCAGATTTGCGTTTGCTACGACGTTTATCTGCATGAAATCGTCGAGCAGATTGAGCAGGGCGAAACCTCAATCGATAATATCTGCGAACACACCTATGCATGCCAAGGCTGTGGCGGTTGTAGGCCTAAGCTGGAAAAGATTATGCAAAACCATCTGCAAAAATGAAGTTACCGAATAATGTCTGAAACGGATAACGCCACAGCAAGACTGTTGGAGAAAAATTTGGACCGAAATGTCTGTACTTGTTACGACGTCAGCAAACGTACTTTGATTGACGCCTATATGAACGGTGCGGTGACGTTTGATGAATTGACGAAGAAGACCTACGCCTGTCAGGGCAGTGCCTGCTGTGTAAGTCAGGTAGAACGGCTGGTTGACGTGTTGAATGAAACCTATGCGAATGATTAAATACAGAGCCCTAGACATACCCAGATGCGATTGATTTAGACTCATGGATAAACAGATAAAATTAGTGGTTTCCGATCTGGATGGTACCTTGTTGGGGCCGGATCATAAACTCTCCGCCAGAACGGTGGCCACGGTTCAAAAGTTGGTTGAGAGAGGCTATCAATTCATGTTGGCGACCGGACGGCATTATCAGGATGTTTACTTGATTGCCCAGCAATTAGGCGTGGAGATGAACTTGATTACTTCCAATGGGGCCCGAGTTCACAGCCATTGCGGAGAGGTGCTTTTTGAAGATCATATGCCGAAACATCTGGTGGAACAGGTCTTGGCAATCTCTTCCGGTTATGAAGTACATCGCAATATCTATCAAGGTGATTTGTGGCTGGTGGAAGAGCCTCATGAGGCTTTATTGGCGATTCATCACGCCTCGGGATTCGAATACGAGATTATCGAATTTGCCAAAACGGATCTCGATTACGTCGATAAGATTTATTTCACCGCTGCGCACGAGAGATTGCTTGAATTGGAAAGCAAGCTGAAAAATCAGTTGGCAGGTCAGCTGCACATCACTTTCACCTCTCCTGAATATCTGGAAATTATGAATAAAGGCGTCTCCAAAGGCCATGCATTACATATCATCAAACAACGGCGGGGTATTGATCCAAGCCAGGTATTGGCCTTGGGTGACGGCATGAACGATAAAGAGATGTTGACGGTCGCCGGCCACGGTGTGGTGATGGCGAATGCCAGCGATGCGGTTAAACAGGCTTTGCCGGGGTTACCGATTGCCAAATCCAATGCAGAAGATGGTGTAGCGGATTATTTGGAAACTTATCTGCTTAAGGGTTAATTGATCAGTTGTTGGGAGATTTTTTTGCTCATCAACAGTTTCTGGATTTGCATAACCAAAATGGTGGCAAATAATAAGATTCCGGCAGAAACCGCAATTGACGCCGAGATGGAACTATCTAAACTGAAAGCGACCAGATAGCCGATCAAAACCGAGGCCTGAGAATAGGCAAAAGCAATCCACAGCATCGATTTAAGTGATTTGGCCAACAGATAAGCGCTACTGGCCGGAATCACCAATAGCGCGACTACCAATATGGCACCGACCGCATCAAAAGAGGCGACCGTGGTCATCGAAACTAAAGTCATCAAGAAGTAGTGCCAGAACACCACGTTGATCCCCAAGGAGACGGCAAGGGTAGGATGGAATGCGATGGTTTCCAGACGTTTGAAACCGACTACAATACTAATCAACACAATCACAAAAACAATGGCGATACTCCAGAAAGCCCGCGGTCCTAATTCGGTTCCGTTTTCCACGCCTCCCCAGTAGATGGTGTCAAACGGTACAAAAGCGATTTCCCCGTAAAGTACGCACTCCTGATCCAAGTCGATTTGCCCGGCGTACAGCGAGACTAGAATGACCCCGACGGCAAAGAACAGGGTAAAGATGATGCCGATACTGGCGTCACTCTGCAGTTCGCCGTAACGGTGTAAGGTGTCGCTCAACCAGGCTGTGCTCAAACCGATGATGACCGCGCCGATCAGCATGACCGGAAGCGAGCGGCTTTCGGTCAATAAAAACGCCAGCACAATACCAAGCAACACCGAGTGGCTGATGGCGTCACCAATCAAGGCCTGACGGCGCAGAATCAGAAAGACACCGACCATCGAGGTGGCCGCGGCAACCAAGCTCGCGGTGGCCAGAATCCATAAATCGTGTGAACCAAAATCCGATAACATTATTTAGGCTCCTGTAGGTTGGCCGGGATCGGGTTGCCGTGCGGATCCGATTGAGCATTGCTCAATTCGGCGGCGAGTTGAGCTTCTTGCGAATCGGTCAAAAGATGCTCAATGCGTTCGGCTTGTTTGTGAACCTGATCAGGAGTCAGTTCGGCCAGTTCGTTGAGATAGTTTTCCCACAGGCGGTGACGTCGCGTTAATTGGGTTGCAAGATTTAAGCCGGATTCAGTCAAGCGGAAACCTTGCGCAGAGGATTCGATCAGCTGTTTATGGCACAGGGTTTTTAGCACTTTTTGCAGATCGTCATTCGGCACACTGCGCAACGCTTGGATGTCCGCCTGGTTGAAGTCCTGCTGTTCGAAGTTTTTACGTTCCACAAGTTTGTACAGGGTTCGCAGAATATTCTCTTCAATGACGCGCTGGCGCAAAGCCTGATGTTCCAGATAACGTTTAATCAAGCCTTTTTGCGGCGCGAACAGCAGGGAAAGCATAAACAGTAAGGAGAGGCTAACCACCATCCACGGACCGGTCGGCATCGCCGGGGCTAGATAAGAAACCTGAGTGCTGATAATCGCACTGCCCGCGCCGATCAGTGCAGAGATAAGCAGGATGCTGCGCAGATCGTTACTCCAATAGCGAGCCGCTGCAATTGGGGTGAGTAGTACCGCAGCCATTAACACCACGCCGACCAACTGTAGACCGACCACTACCGACATGACAATCATCAACGATAACAGTAACTCATAACTTCGGACATGGACGCCGAGAGTTCTGGCATAAACCGGATTGAGTGCAATCAGACGCAGCTTATGAAAAAATAGAAAGACCACAAGCAGAATCCCGGCGGAGACAATGCTCAATAATTTAATGTCGTGTTCAGTCATCGCGGCTGCTTGGCCGAACAAGATTTTATCCAGACCGCTTTTGTTGCTGACTTCCATGCCTTGAATATAGGAGAGCAGCATTAAACCGAGTGCGAAAAAGAACGATAGGGTGATGGCCAAAGCGGCATCCGGTTTGATTTTACTGTTTTTCGGTAGCCAGTCGATAATGAAAAAACCTATAAAGCTGCTGCTGACCGCACCGAGAAACATGATTAACGGATCGCGGGTTTGAAACAGCAAAAAAGCCATCATAATCCCCGGCAGGGCAGCATGAGCGAGTGCATCACCGATCAGTGAGCGTTTGCGCAGAAAGGCAAAACCGCCGATGACCGAGGCACTGGTACCGAGCAGGGTGCTGCCCACCAATACCCATAAGGCATTGATGTCTTCAAATCGCCAGAAGGTGGTCAGATTATCCCATAAGGAGGGGCCTTGTATCAGTTCAAAACCTTGCATTTTCCAATCTCTAGTCCGTATCGTGCGCTTTGTTAAGTTGGGTGCGGTACATCTCCTCAGTCAGATCATTCAATAGTGAGAGGCGACCGCCGTAGGTTTTATTCAGGTTGTCCTTGGTCAAGACTTCTTCAGCCGGTCCATGCGCAACCAGACGGGCATTGATAAAGATGATCCAGTCGAAGTATTCGCCGACCGTGTTCAGATCATGATGCACGCAGATAATCGTCTTGCCTTGCGCTTTCAGTTGTTTGAAAAGTTCGATAATGGCTTTTTCCGTCGCGACATCGACTCCGGCAAAAGGTTCGTCCATCAGGTAAAGGTTGGCTTGTTGCGCCAAAGCTCGGGCCAGAAAAACTCGTTGCTGTTGTCCGCCTGAAAGTTGACTAATCTGACGGTCTCTAAAATCCCACATCTGCAAATCTTTGAGTGCTTTTTCGGCAATTTCGCGGTCAATTGACGAAGGACGTTGCCACAGTTTCAGATGGCCGTGACGACCCATTAAGACCACATCCATGACGTTGATAGGAAAGTCCCAATCAATCTCTTCACGTTGCGGTACATAGGCGGTGGACAGTCTTTTCTTTTCCAATGGCTCGCCAAAAAACTTTACCGTGCCTTCAATGGCCGGTTCCAAGCCCATAATGCCTTTTAACAGAGTGGATTTCCCTGCGCCGTTCGGGCCGACGATGGCGATGGTTTTGCCTGCCGGAATGCTGAAGCTGACATCGGTTAACACCGGTTTATGGTGATAACGCATGCTGAGGTTTTCAACCGAGAGAGGAGGAGTGCTTTGATCTGACATAACTATGTTTCTATTTATTTAAGGGCGTTAACGATGGTATTCACATTGTGCTTTACCATGCCGAGATAGTTTCCGGTTGCCGAGCCTTTAGGTCCCATGGCATCCGAGTAGAGTTCACCGCCGATGGCAAGCTCGTGTCCTTCTGCCTTGGTTCCGGCCACTAAAGATTCGATAAAACGGGGCGAAACGCTGGATTCGACAAACACCGCTTTGACTTGGTTGCTGACAATAATATCTTTCAGGCGTTTAATGTCCTGTAAGCCAAACTCTGCGGCCGTGCTGATGCCTTGCAGTCCCATAACCTTGATGCCGTAAGCTTGGCCGAAATAACCGAAGGCATCGTGAGCGGTAATCAGAATGCGCTGTTTCTCGGGGATGGACGCGGTCTGCTGTTTGACCCAGTTGTCGAGTTTTTCGATTTCGGTAAGATAGGTTTGTGCCTGTTTTTGGTAGTCGGCACGGTGTTCGGGATCGTGTTGGATTAATAGATCTCGTACGCGTAGACCGGCTTGATGCCATAGCTTTAAATCAAACCAGATATGAGGGTCTGGGTGCTTGCCGTGTTGAATTAAGTTTGCGGGGTTGAGTTGGTCTGAAATCGCAAAGACCGGTTTTTTGCGGGCCATCTTCTCAAAGATATCCTGCATCTTCCCCTCCAGATGCAGTCCGTTAAATAGAATTAAATCGGCTCTTAACAAACGTCGTAGGTCACCTTGGGTGGCTTTGTAGAGGTGAGGATCTACTCCGGTTCCCATTAAAGCTTTAACTTTGACATGCTGACCACCGATATGCTCAACCAGATCGGCAATCATGCCGGTGGTGGTGACCACGTTCATTTGTGCTTGGCTAGAAAAAGACAAGCTCATAAGAGTCAAAATTAAGGCGATATATTTCATCATGGTTATGTTTTATCTACGTTAACTAACTGAAATTGGGTGGGTTTAAATCTAACTAAAGTAAAAATTAGTCTAGGCTAAATTATTAATTAGCAAAAACTATATCATAGAATACTAATCTGTTCTAGCAGAGAAGATACAGGTTTTGCATGCTTTGTAGGGAACAGGGTTGCTCCCTATGGTTTATTGAATAGATTGAGTGTAGAAACGAAATTAGAAACGAAATTAGAAACGGAAAGTCTTTTTGTCACGTTTTTTCGGTTGTTTGGTCTTCTTAAGTTGAACCATCACCTCGGTATGAGTGGTGTGCGGAAACATATCCATTAAGCAGGCTTTGTGGAGAAGGTAGCCTTGCTTTTCCAGTTCTTTAATGTCGCGGATCAGTGTGGCGGCATTGCAGGAAACATAGACAATGATTTCCGCTTTCAACAGGTGCAGTTTCTTGCTGATTTCAAAGGCACCTTGTCTTCCCGGATCGAGCAGGATGCGATGATATTTCTGCTTGCGGAACCAAGGCAGTTTGTCACATTCTTCAAACAGATTCGCTTTGAAAAACTCGCTATTTTCGATCCGGTTCTGGCTGGCATTGCTGCGCGCCTGTTTAACCAGTTCGTTCAAGCCTTCAATACCGACCACACCTTTTGCCTGTTTGGCAATCGGTAGAGTGAAGTTGCCAATACCGCAAAACAGATCCAATACATAGTGGCTGTTATCCAGCTCCAGCCAATCGATCGCTTGCTTGACCATGGCACGATTGATTTCGGCGTTGACCTGAACAAAACCGTCTTGCGGGAAGTTCAGTGTTAAGTTTTCAATGCCATAGCTCGGTGTCTCGTTTGCAGTATCTGTCAGTTTGTCGATATGCATAAAGCAACCGTTGTCTGCTTCAACCAAGGTTATCTCTTTTTCACTGCGGCTTGCCAGTTCAAGCAGCTCAGGGCGTTTGTCGCTGAAGAGCTGGTTGAGCGGGTCGGTCAAGATCGGGCAATAGCTGATATCAACCAGCTCGTTGGATTGCTTCTGGCGAAAGCCGAAGCGGGCTTGCTTGTCTCTTTTGCTGATAACTAGCCCGAACCGAGCTCGGCGTCGGTAAGCGGTGTCTTGACCTATAATCGGTGCGGCGATTTCAGCATGTTTACTGTTGACTGCTTGTGTCAAACGGGTGATGAAGTTGGTGTTTTTCCATTGGCGCTGGGCTTCAATGGAAAGGTGTTGTAGCTGACAGCCCCCACAGGTGCTGTGCAGTTCGCAAAAAGGTTCACGACGATCCGGGCTGGCAGATTCCAGTTCAATAATCTCAGCAAGATCGAATTTTTCATCCTGTTTGCTGATGCGGATTTTAACCGTGTCTCCCGGGACGCCTTGTTCGATAAAAACCGTTTTCTGGTCGAGTTTGGCAATGCCGCGGCCGTCGTGACTTAAGGCTTCAATGTTGACGGTGTGTAAAGAGTCATTCATGTTGTTAGTCGATTCCCAGCATTTTGTGTGTTTGTAAGCTTAACTGCCACTGCGGATGTTGCAGGCAGTATTGCACCGCTTTTCTGATGTTTTCCTGGGTGATTTCAGGGTTAGGGTCATCCATCGGTTGCAGGTAGAAGTATTTGAAGTCGAGCTGTTCAACTTGTTCAGGCATGAGCTCAGCTTGAGGGAAGACCAGTTTGAGTTCATCGCCTTTGTCCAAAATAATCGGTGCATTAGCTTTCGGGCTCATGCAGATCCAGTCAATTCCGGGAGGCGCACTTTTGGTGCCATTGGTTTCCACGGCAATTTCAAAATGGTAGTTGTGCAAGGTGTCGACTAATTGTTGATCAACCTGCAAAAGCGGTTCCCCTCCGGTCAAGACGACAAACGGGTGGGTACCACTGTTTTTCGGCCAGAAAGAGAGCAGATGTTCGCATAGTGCCTTGGCATCTGCAAAGCGACCGCCGTTTTGACCGTCCGTGCCGATGAAGTCGGTATCGCAAAATTGACAGACGGCCGAACTGCGATCGGCTTCGCGGCCGGTCCAGAGGTTACACTTGCTCAGTCTGCAAAAGATCGCCGGCCTGCCGCTATGGGTGCCTTCGCCTTGCAGTGAATAGAACACTTCTTTTACCGAGTAACTCATCTTATTTTTGCCGCCTGATTTCTGTGGTTGCCGTTGAAATAGTTTTGTCTGTAAAACAAACGAAAATTATCGTTGTAAACGGCGTATTTTACTATGCTCAGTCATGGATGTAGTGATATAATTTGCAGCTATTTTTGAAATGTACGGTAGGTTTTTAGCGATGGCAGGAAAGACTTTATACGATAAGTTGTGGGATGCGCATGTTGTGCGTCAGGAAGAAGATGGTACGGCGTTGATCTATATCGATCGTCAGCTACTGCATGAAGTAACTTCTCCACAGGCGTTTGAAGGGCTGAGACTGGCTAATCGCAAGCCGTGGCGTATTGATACCAATTTGGCAACTTGCGATCATAACGTTCCAACAACGGAGTTGAAGGGCGGGCCTGAATCTATCGAAGATCCGGTTTCGCGTATTCAGGTGGTGACCCTAGGCATGAACGCCAAAGAGTTCGGAATTACCGAATTCGGTATGGGTGATCCACGACAGGGGATTGTGCATGTTGTCGGTCCAGAAGAGGGGGCGACTTTACCGGGTATGACGGTAGTTTGTGGTGACTCGCATACAGCGACCCATGGCGCTTTAGGTGCTTTGGCACACGGAATCGGGACTTCTGAGGTTGAACACGTCTTAGCGACTCAGTGTTTGATTCAGAAAAAGATGAAAAACATGCTGGTCAAGGTTGATGGTAAGTTGCAGCCGGGTGTGAGCCCTAAAGATGTGGTCTTGGCGATTATCGGTAAGATCGGAACGGCAGGTGGAACCGCGCATGCGATGGAGTTTGGCGGTCAGGTATTCCGTGATATGTCGGTTGAAGGGCGTATGACGGTTTGTAATATGGCTATCGAAGCAGGTGCGCGTGTCGGTCTGGTCGGTGTTGACGAAAAAACTGTCGAGTATGTAAAAGGTCGTCCTTATGCACCGAAAGGTGAGCAGTGGGATGCGGCGGTTGCGGCTTGGCAGGAGCTACACTCGGATGACGATGCGGTATTTGATACGGTTGTGGAAGTTGATGGTTCGAAGATTCAGCCTCAAGTGAGTTGGGGAACTTCTCCGGAAATGGTGCTGGATGTCAACGGCACGATTCCTAACCCGGCTAAAGAAACCGATCCGGTTAAAGCGAAAGGTTACGAGCGCGCTTTGGAATACATGGGCTTGAAGGCTGATACAGCAATTAAAGATATTCCGGTTGATTATGTGTTTATCGGTTCTTGTACCAACTCGCGTATTGAAGACTTCCGTGCCGCGGCAGAAGTGCTGAAAGGGAAGAAAGTTTCCGATAAGGTTGAGCAGGCTTTGGCGGTGCCGGGTTCCGGTTTGGTTAAGCAGCAGGCGGAAGAGGAAGGTTTGGATAAAATCTTTATCGAGGCCGGATTTGAATGGCGTAATCCTGGGTGTTCAATGTGTCTGGCCATGAATGCGGATAAGTTGCCGCAAGGAAAGCATTGCGCTTCGACTTCAAACCGTAACTTTGAAGGGCGCCAAGGTGCTGGCGGACGTACTCATTTGGTCAGTCCTGAAATGGCTGCAGCAGCGGCTGTGGCAGGTCACTTTGCTGACGTTCGTGACTATTTATAAGGTTTAAGCGGGAGAGAGAGAATGGAAAAGTTTACAAAATTAACCGCTATTGTCGCGCCGATGGATCGCGCTAACGTGGATACCGATGCGATTATTCCTAAACAGTTTTTGAAGTCGATCAAACGTAGTGGTTTTGGACCGAATCTGTTTGACGAATGGCGTTATGAAGATGTGGGTCAGCCGGATTCCGATAATTCGCATCGTCCTTTGCGCAAAGAGTTTGTTTTGAATCAGCCGCGTTACCAGGGAGCTAAGATTTTGTTGGCTCGTGAGAATTTCGGTTGTGGGTCGAGCCGAGAGCATGCGCCATGGGCTTTGAAAGATTACGGTTTTGACGTGATTATCGCCCCGAGTTTTGCCGATATCTTTTTTAACAACAGTTTTAAGAACGGAATCTTGCCGATCATTTTGGATGACGAGACCGTGGACGGCTTGTTCAAAGAAGTGGATGCGAACGAAGGTTATCAATTGACGGTTGATTTGGAAAGCCAGCAGATTATGAAGCCAAACGGCGATACGATTGCCTTTGATGTTGATCAGTTCCGTCGCCACTGCCTGATTAACGGATTGGATGATATCGGTTTGACTTTGCAGCATGAAGAGGCTATCAAAGCTTACGAAGCGAAACGTAAGCAGTCAGCGCCTTGGTTGTTTGCCGGTTAATAAAGAATTTTAAGTTTATTCAAAGTTATAGAAGTTAAGAGTATAAAAATGACAAAAGAAGTATTGATTTTACCTGGTGATGGTATAGGTCCTGAAATTACAGCAGAAGCAGTAAAAGTCCTAGAAGCGCTTAAAGCGTCTGACGGTTTGGATATTAGTATGACCGAGGATTTGGTTGGTGGTGCTGCATACGATGTACACGGCGTGCCTTTAGCTGATGAGACAATGGATAAAGCTCAACAGGCCGATGCCGTACTTCTTGGTGCCGTAGGCGGATACAAGTGGGAATCTTTGGATATTTCCGTTCGTCCGGAAAAAGGTTTATTGCGTCTGCGTTCTGAAATGGAACTGTTTGCCAATCTTCGCCCTGCATTTTTATACCCGCAACTGGCTTCTGCCTCAACTTTGAAACCGGAAGTGGTTGCCGGGCTGGATATCTTGATCGTACGTGAACTAACCGGTGGTATCTATTTCGGTCAGCCTCGTGGTATCCGTACGCTGGAAAATGGCGAGCGCCAAGGTTATAACACCTATGTTTATTCCGAGTCTGAAATCAAGCGTATTGCACACGTCGCTTTCCAGGCTGCAATGAAACGTAACAAAAAGCTGACATCCGTTGATAAAGCGAATGTATTGGAAGTTACCGAGCTGTGGCGTGAGATCGTTGACGATATCGCGAAAGAGTATCCGGAAGTGGAAGTAAACCATATGTATGTGGATAACGCCGCTATGCAGTTGGTTTTGAATCCGAAGCAGTTCGATGTCATGGTGACCGGAAATATGTTCGGAGATATCTTGTCTGATGAAGCATCCATGTTGACCGGTTCTATCGGTATGTTGGCATCAGCTTCTTTAGATGCCAATAATAAAGGTATGTATGAACCTAGCCATGGTTCGGCTCCGGACATCGCCGGACAAAACCTGGCTAATCCGCTGGCGACGATTCTATCCGCTGCGATGATGTTGCGTTACTCTTTAGGTCGTGAAGATTTAGCGGTTAAGATCGAAAACGCCGTTGGTAAGGTATTGGATCAAGGTTTACGTACCGGAGATATTTTCTCTGAAGGCATGACCAAAGTCTCTTGTAGCGAAATGGGTGATGCGGTCGTCGCAGCGCTGTAGTTTGCGCTAGCCTGCCGCCCGGGTAATGAGAAACTATTTCACCATTACAATCAGTGATGTGCACGGTTCACGTCACTACTCGTTCAAGCATTTTTTTAAACGCTTTGCTTGGGTGATTTTGGGTGTGTTTTTCCTTATCTGGATGATTGGCGGTGTCTCTTTATGGTGGCTGGCCTCAAAAGCAGAGCAGCTTGAAGAGCTGAATAAGGCGAAAGTGCTCGCTTATAACGAAACACTGCTCAAGTTACGTGCGGATTATGAGGATCTGCTCGAAGACCGGGATTCGATTGAGAGTGCTTTGTCGCAGAAGAGTGCCCAGATCGAATTTCTTGATCAGTCGTTGCAGAATCTGGAGGAGCTGGTCGGCATTGACGCCGAAGAACCCGAGAAATTGCATTATGAAGATCGGATCAAGCGAGTTCAGTTAAATTCGTTGGGTAAGAGTTTGATGATGACGATGGTACCCAGTGGGCATGCGATTGCCAATTATCGGGGGTTAACGAGCAAATTTGGTTACCGGATTCATCCGATACTGAATAAGCGCCATTTGCATGGCGGCATCGATTACAAGTCACAAACCGGAGATGATGTCGTTGCCACCGCTGATGGTGTGGTCAGTTATTCCGCTTTCAGTAAAGGTAGCGGCTTTGGCAATCTGGTCACTCTGGTGCATGCCAACGGCTTTAAAACTCGTTATGGACATTTAAGCCAGCGTTCGGTCAAGACCGGTCAATTTATCCGTAAAGGGCAAAAAATCGGTGAGGTAGGTTCAACCGGGCGCTCTTCAGGGCCGCATCTGCATTATGAAGTGTGGTTTTTGCATCATAAGCTCAATCCTGAAGCGTTCGATAAGTGGACCATAGAGAAATACGACGACATTTTTGAAAAGGTAAAAGGGGTACCATGGGCATCTTTAACTCAAAGCGTGAACCAAGTCGTGCACAAGGTGGAAAAACAATTATCGCAGAAGGTTGTTCTATCAGCGGCGAAATGACCGATTTGCAAGGGTCCTTGCATATTGACGGTCGGGTCGATGGTGTGATCGAAAGCGACTTCGGTGTTTCCATTGGTGTGAACGGCCATGTAACCGGTTTGGTGAAAGCGAAAAGCATTGTCCTGAGCGGAGTTTTGGATGGCAAGATCGCCTGTGAAAAGATTGATATTCTGGCTAGCGGGAAAATGATTGGTGAGTTGATCTGTTCTGAAGTTACCATCGAGACCGGAGGTAAGTTTATCGGTCAGAGCCACGAGATGACCGAAGGCGGAATGGTGGTGAGTTTGCCGGAAACTTTTGCCCAATTGGCTAAACCAGCGAAGAGTGACGACGCATCAATGGTACTGCCGGAAGAGATTGAAGAGAAGTCTAAAGCGGATTAGCTTTAGGCAGGATTAAACGGATTATTGTAGTTGAATTTTTTGTCACCAAATTTATGGTGAGGTTAAAGGAATAAAATGACAAAGTTATATGATGTTGCAGTTGTCGGAGCAACTGGTGCAGTAGGTGAAAACCATCCTTAAGGTGCTTGAAGAGCGTAACTTCCCTGTAGGAAATCTTTATCCATTGGCAAGTAGCCGTTCGGCAGGTAAAAAGATTGAGTTCAATGGAGCTTGGGTTGACGTTCAGGATTTAGAAACTTTTGATTTCTCCAAGGCCCAAATCGGTCTGTTTTCTCCGGGTGCCAGCATCTCTAAAATCTATGCGCCTAAAGCGGCTGAAGCAGGTTGTGTGGTTGTGGATAATACTTCACAGTTCCGTTATGACGACGATATCCCGTTAGTGGTTCCGGAAGTGAATCCTGAAGCGGTAGCGGGTTATAAAAATCGCGGCATTATCGCCAACCCGAACTGCTCGACCATTCAGATGTTGGTGGCGTTGAAACCGATTTACGATGCGGTCGGAATCAAGCGTATTAACGTGGCGACTTATCAGGCGGTGTCCGGTTCCGGTAAAGAGGCGATCGAAGAGTTGGCAAAACAGACAGCTAACCTGCTGAACATGAAGCCGGTTGAAACCAATGTTTATCCTAAGCAGATCGCGTTCAACTGTATCCCGCAGATCGATGTGTTTATGGATAACGGTTACACCAAAGAAGAGATGAAGATGGTTTGGGAAACCAAAAAAATCATGGGTGACGAGAATATTTTGGTTAACCCGACTGCGGTACGCGTTCCGGTGTTCTATGGTCACAGTGAAGCGATCCATATTGAAACCGAGAAGAAAATCTCTGCCGAAGAAGCGAAAGCGTTGTTTGCTAAAGCGGAAGGTGTGGTTCTGGTTGACGAGCATGTCGATGGCGGTTATCCAACTGCGGTAACGGAAGCGGCAGATACTAACCCGGTTTATGTTGGGCGCATCCGTGAAGACATCAGTTTCGAGAACGGTCTGAACTTATGGGTAGTAGCGGATAACGTTCGTAAGGGTGCAGCAACCAATACGGTACAAATCGCTGAAGTTTTGATTAAAGACTACATCTAAATAGAGCCGAATATTTTCAGTGGCTAAGATTGCACTGGGCGTTGAATACCAAGGAACACATTACTGCGGTTGGCAACGCCAAAAACATTGCAACTCGGTGCAGGCCGAGTTGGAGCAGGCTCTATCCCAGATCGCTAATCATCCGGTAGAGTTACACTGTGCCGGGCGAACCGATACCGGGGTGCATGCCATTGGGCAGGTGGTTCACTTTGAAACCCAAGTTGAAAGGCCGAATAAAGCCTGGGTGCAGGGAGTGAATACCAAATTGCCGAGTGATGTCCGTGTCAGTTGGGCACAGCAGATGGACGAAAATTTTCATGCCCGTTTTTCTGCCTTCGCGCGCCAGTACCGTTATGTGATTTACAACCGGCCAGTTCATTCGGCCGTATTGCATAGCCGAGTTACCTGGGAGCCTTATAGGCTGGATGAAGCATTGATGCAACAGGCTGCACAAGCCTTAATCGGCGAGCAGGATTTTAGCTCTTTTCGGGCATCCCAGTGTCAATCCGAGCATGCCCGGAGAGAGGTTCAGGAAGTAAAGGTCTCTCGGCGTGGTGATATGGTTTTTATCGATATTCGTGCTAATGCTTTTTTGCATCACATGGTGCGTAATATCAGCGGTACTTTGATGGAAATCGGCAAAGGTCATAAACCGGTAGAATGGGTGGCGGAATTGCTAGCCGCTCAAGATCGCACGCTGGCAGCGCCAACGGCGCCGGCGAGTGGACTCTATTTTGTGAACGCTTTTTATCCGCTGGAGTTCAAGGTTCCGGTCGTCGATATCAATGAAGTGCTTTGGCAGTAATGCCGCAAGCTTAAAGAACAGGAAAAGGGTTCAAGAAGAATGCAGTTGAGAACACGTGTTAAAATCTGTGGCCTGACATCGGTGGCAGATGCGCAAGTGGTGGCCGAGGCGGGTGCTGATGCGATTGGGTTGGTGTTTTACGAACCGAGTCCTCGTCATGTGGCTATCGTGCAGGCTGCAGAGATCGCTCGAGCCATGCCGGCATTTGTCACTAAGACTGCTTTGTTTGTTGACCCGCAAGCGGATTATGTCAACACGGTTTTGCAACAGGTCGATATTGATCTGCTTCAGTTTCATGGTGATGAATCGCCCGAGTTTTGCGAACAGTTTGCTAAACCGTATATGAAAGCGGTACGTATGCAAGCGGATACTGTCTTGACGGATTTGGCGCAGCAATATGCCGGCGCTGCAGGTTTGCTGTTGGACGCTTATGTCCCGGGAATTCCGGGCGGAACCGGCGAACAGTTTAATTGGGAATGGATTCCTAAGGACTTGAGTAAACCGGTCATTTTGGCCGGCGGCCTGACTGCCGACAATGTCCGGCAAGCGATTCTAACCGCCAAGCCTTGGGCGGTCGATGTCAGCGGCGGAGTTGAGCAGAGCAAGGGTGTGAAATCGCCGCAAAAAATAATCGAATTTATGCAACAAGTAATGAGTACAGTCGAATGACAGTAGATTTTTCAAAATTTCCCGATAAAAGCGGGCACTTTGGACAGTTTGGGGGCATCTTTGCACCTGAAACCTTGATGGCGGCATTGGAGCAGCTTAATCAAGAGTATGAAAGTGTCAAAAACAATCCTAACTTCTTGGCAGAAATTGCAGATGATTTGCGTGATTATGTAGGGCGTCCTACGCCGTTATATTACGCCAAACGTTGGTCGGAAGAGTTGGGTGGTGCCAAAATCTATCTGAAACGAGAAGACTTGAATCATACCGGCGCGCATAAAGTAAACAATACCATCGGCCAGGCGTTATTGGCGAAGCGATTGGGTAAAACTCGCATTATTGCCGAAACCGGTGCGGGACAGCATGGTGTAGCCAGTGCGACCGTAGCGGCTCGTTTAGGTCTGGAATGTGTGGTTTATATGGGCGCGGATGATGTTGTTCGTCAGGCTCCAAACGTAGCACGTATGAAAATGTTGGGTGCGACGGTCGTTGCGGTTGAGTCGGGTTCTCGTACCTTGAAAGATGCGTTGAATGAAGCGATGCGTGATTGGGTGACCAATGTGGATGATACTTTCTACATTATCGGTACGGTTGCCGGACCGCACCCGTATCCAGCAATGGTGCGTGATTTCCAGGCGGTGATTGGTCAAGAAGCGCGTGAGCAGGTTTTAGAGAAAGAAGGCAAGTTGCCGGATGCACTAATTGCTTGTGTTGGTGGCGGTTCGAATGCGATCGGGCTTTTTCATAAGTTTCTGCCGGATGCCGAAGTGGATATCTACGGTGTGGAGCCGGCTGGTCACGGTTTGGAAACAGGTCAGCATGCGGCGCCATTGTGTAAAGGAACTCCTGGTGTTTTGCACGGTAACCGTACTTACCTAATGCAGGATGAGAATGGACAGATTTTGGGAACCCATTCGATTTCTGCTGGTTTGGATTATCCGGGTGTCGGACCAGAGCATGCGTGGTTGAAAGACATCGGTCGGGTTAACTATGTGGCGATTGACGATGAAGAAGCGTTGCAAGGTTTCCGTGATTTGACGAAATATGAGGGAATCATCCCGGCTTTGGAGTCCAGTCATGCAATCGCTTATGCGACCAAATTGGCGCCGACGATGTCCAAAGATCAAATTATTATCGTCAATCTTTCCGGACGCGGTGACAAGGATATGAACACGATTGCCCAGATTGAAGGTTTTGAATTTTAGGTTAAGTCATGACAACAAGAATTGATAACAGATTTGCAGAGCTGAAAGCGCAGGGCAAAACCGCCTTGATCCCCTACATTACGGCGGGTGATCCACGACCGAATGCAACCGTTGCATTGATGCATAAATTGGTTGAGAAAGGTGCCGATATGCTTGAATTGGGTGTGCCTTTCTCTGATCCGATGGCGGATGGTCCGGTCATCCAAAAAGCGGTGGAAAGAGCGCTTGAGCACAATGTCAGCTTGGATGATGTATTGGAGATGGTGCGTGTTTTCCGTGAAAAAGACGAGACTACGCCGATTATATTGATGGGCTATTTGAACCCGATCGAACACGAGGGTTACGAAGCTTTTGCCAATGCAGCCCAGTCGGTTGGCGTGGATGCGGTCTTGACGGTCGATATGCCGCCGGAAGAGTCGATGGGGTATATGGAAGCGTTGCAGGCGAAAAATCTGGATCGCGTTTTCCTGGTTTCGCCAACAACACCGGATTCACGTTTGGACGCGGTTAATAACAAAGGTAGCGGATTTGTTTACTATGTCTCTTTGAAAGGGGTTACCGGTTCTAAAGAGTTGGATGTCGATGATGTGGCTAAGCAAGTTGCTCGTATCAGTGAAAAATTGAACCAGCCGATTGGGATCGGTTTTGGTATTCGCGATGGCGAAACCGCTTATAAAATGGCACAATTAGGGGATGCCGTTATCGTCGGTTCCTCATTAGTGAGTATCATTGAAGCGAACCACGACAAAGATTTGTATGAGATTGAAATCGCCTTAAGCGAAAAAATGACGGAATTCAGAAGTGCGATTGATCGTGCCGATGCATTAAAGGGATAGGAAAAGAGATGAACTGGTTTGAGAAAATCCTGCCAAGTATTAAGCAAGTAGCTGAACGCAAGAAGTCGGTTCCAGAAGGGTTGTGGACGAAATGTCCTAAATGCGAAAGTACGCTGTACCGAGCGGAAGTGAGCCGTAATCAGGAAGTTTGCCCTAAGTGCGATCACCATATGCGTTTAGGCGGACGTAAGCGTTTGGAAACATTTGTGGATGAGGGTTCGTTTGTCGAAACATCAGCGGATATTTCGCCTGTTGATAGATTGAAGTTCAAGGATCTGAAAAAATATAAAGACCGTATTTCTCAGGCTCAGAAAGCGACTGGTGAAAAAGATTCTTTCATTACCGGTTCGGGAACCATTAATGGTTTGCCGGTGATGGTTGCTGCATTTGAATTCAAATTCATGGGTGGCTCCATGGGGTCGGTTGTCGGCGAAAAATTCGTGCGCGCTGTTGACGAAGCCATCGCTAAACAGACTCCTTTTATCTGTTTCTCTGCCAGTGGGGGTGCCCGTATGCAGGAGGCGTTATTCTCATTGATGCAGATGGCGAAAACCAGTGCAGCACTTGGCCGTCTGCGTGAAGCTGGCCTACCGTTTATTTCGGTATTGACTGATCCGACAATGGGTGGTGTTTCAGCCAGTTTTGCGATGTTGGGTGATTTGAATGTCGCTGAGCCAAAAGCGCTGATCGGTTTTGCCGGTCCTCGAGTCATCGAACAAACGGTTCGTGAAAAGTTGCCGGAAGGTTTCCAGCGCAGTGAATTCCTGTTGGAGCATGGGGCGATTGATCGCATTATCCATCGTCACAAGTTGCGTGATGAGCTGGCTGATATTTGTAAAATGCTTCAGAAGAAACCTGCCTAAGTTTAGATAATTCTTGTTAATAAATACTGATGAATATTCCTAATAACCAATCAACTTTGGATTCCTG
Source organism: Thiomicrorhabdus sp. (assembly GCA_963677355.2). Classification (GTDB taxonomy): domain Bacteria; phylum Pseudomonadota; class Gammaproteobacteria; order Thiomicrospirales; family Thiomicrospiraceae; genus Thiomicrorhabdus. The sequence continues at coordinate 256,906 of CAXXXQ010000002.1, forward strand.
GGTTGATTGGTTACTTCATTTACACGCCCAGGAAATTGATCTGGGTTTGAGCCGTATTCGGGTTGTGGCTGAACAGATGCAGCTCAAGAACCCCGCGCCTACCGTGATTACCGTTGCGGGTACCAATGGCAAAGGTTCTAGTGTTGCGATGCTGTCGGCCATCTATAAGGCAGCCGGATATCGTGTGGGTACTTACACCTCGCCGCACATTGTTTCGTTTACCGAGCGTGTGCAGATTAATGGCGTTCCGGTTTCAGAAACAGATATCGTGCATGCGTTTACCGAAATTGAACAGCAAAGAGCGCAGATCAAGCTGACATATTTCGAGTTTTCTACCCTGGCAGCCTTAAAGGTTTTTACTGAAAAAGAATTGGATGTGGTCGTTCTTGAAGTCGGTTTGGGTGGACGACTGGATGCCGTTAATGTCATTGATGCCGATGCCAGCTTGATTACCGCTATCGATATCGATCATATTGATTGGTTGGGTGACGATCGTAGTGTTATCGCTACGGAGAAGGCCGGGGTGATGAGAAAAGGTCAAATTTCCGTTTGCTCAGATCCTCAACCACCCGTCAGTTTGCTTGAATATGCAACGAATTTATCGGTAAATCTCTCGATTTTAAACCGTGATTACAGTTTTCAAACTCTCGATAAGGCGTGGTCTCTGTCAGATCAGGACGGGGTTAACCAGTATGATCTGCCGGCTTTGCAAGGAGATTTCCAGGTTCAGAATGCGGCCGGAGTGGTTACCTTGGTACATAAGCTTTGCAAACGCCTCCCGGTGACGACTGCGGGAATTAATCGGGGCTTGCAGCAGGTCAGGCACCCAGGACGCATGGAACAAAAAAAGGTCGATCACCAGCAATGGTTAATTGATGTGGCGCATAACCCGCAATCGGCAGAAGTGCTCGGCGAATTTTTAGCGAAATCGGCTATGTATGATCAGGTAGCCATTTTTTCCGCTTTAAACGACAAGGATATGCTGCCGATGGTGAAAGTGGTAGCCCCCTTTGTTAAAGAGTGGTATATCGCGGATTTGAACATCCCTCGTGCCAGTAGCGTGGAGCAGTTAAACGAAATATTACAGGCGGCAGGTGTTGAATCAGAGCGTATTCATTCTCAAAAAACGATAGCTGCTGCGGTTAATGAGGTAAAACTTTTACAGTTGTCTCAGGTATTGGTCTGGGGGTCGTTTTTTACCGTTTCTCAAGTCATGCAAACTTTATCCGGAGAGCCAAGTTAGTATGGATTTGCAAAGTAAACGCCGTTTGGTTGGAGCCTCGATTTGGTTGGCGTTGCTGGTGATTGTGGTGCCGGGCTGGTATAGCAATCCAGTTAATTTTTCGCCGGACGGCAAGGTTGAAGAAGAAGTTAAGAGTAGCTTGCCGATCGTTAAGCATGCCTATCGTTTGCCGGTCGATAGTGAGACACCGGTTGCTGATCATCAAGTGGCGCCCCTAAAACCTGAAAAGCAACAACAAGCAAGTGATGTTACTGAAAATAAAGCCGAGGAAAAATCTGACGAGCCGCTTAAGCCGCAGTTTATGGATAAGGTCTCCGGAGATAGTCGCTATGAAGGTCAGTGGATAGTAAGGCTACAAGCTTTTAATAATACTAAGCAGGCCAATGAGTTAGCCTCTAAAATTGAAGAAGATTATCCCGTTTATATCAAATTTTTTGAAAATACGCAGGTCTATTCGGTTCGGGCAGGACCGTATAATTCTCGGTCTAAAGCTGAGAAAGCCAAGCAGAAATTAGATAAAATATTGCGAACTAATGGAGAGGTCAGGCAGTTGCCGAAAACCTCGTAATTTATCCATACCAAATTTATAAGTAAGAGAGTGTACGAAGATGTGCGGTATTGTTGGAATTGTTTCCGGTTCTGGTCAGTATGTTAATCAGGAGATCTATGACTCCTTAACTATTTTGCAGCACCGTGGGCAAGATGCGGCTGGTATAGTTACCACCGAAAATGGTCGTTTCTATCAGCGTAAAGACAATGGCCTGGTTAAAGATGTATTTCGTACCCGTCACATGCGAGATTTATTAGGTACGGTCGGTATTGGTCATGTTCGTTACCCAACGGCGGGTTCCTCATCCAGTGCCGAAGCGCAACCTTTTTACGTGAACTCTCCTTACGGGATCGCGATGGGGCATAACGGTAACTTGACCAATGCGGAAGAAGTCGCGGAAGAGATTTACCGTTCTGATTTGCGTCATTTGAACACCAACTCGGATTCGGAAGTCTTGTTGAACGTGTTTGCTCACGAGTTGATGGCGCAAAAGAAACTGTTTATCGATCAAGAAGATGTGTTTAATGCGGTCAAGCAGCTGCATCGCCGTGTCCGTGGTGGTTATGCTGCAGTCGGACTGATTGCCAACTTCGGTATGGTTGGTTTCCGTGACCCTTATGGTTTGCGTCCTGTTTGCGTCGGTAAGCGTGTTACTGATAAGGGTGTTGACTATATGGTGGCATCTGAGTCGGTTGCCTTAGGCGGTTTAGGCTTTGAATTAGAGAAAGACTTGGCTCCGGGTGAAGCGGTTGTCATTACTGAAGATGGTCGAATCTTTTATCAACAGTGTGCAGATAACCCACAGTTCTCACCATGTATCTTCGAATATGTTTATTTTGCCCGCCCTGATTCAATGATGGACGATATCTCAGTGTACAAATCTCGTCTGCGTATGGGTGAAAAGCTGGCAGAAAAAATATTACGCGAATGGCCGGATCACGATATCGATGTAGTGATGCCAATTCCGGATACCAGCCGAACTTCAGCATTGGAGTTGGCGAAGATGTTGAACGTGCCATATCGAGAAGGTTTGATTAAGAACCGCTATATCGGGCGTACGTTCATTATGCCGGGGCAGCAGTTACGTAAGAAATCGGTTCGTCAAAAATTGAACCCGATTGATTTGGAATTTGAAGGTAAAAACGTATTGTTGGTTGATGACTCGATCGTTCGCGGCACCACATCCGGGCAAATTGTCGAGATGGCGCGTGAAGCCGGAGCCCAAAAAGTCTATTTTGCATCTGCCGCTCCAGCAGTTCGTTATCCTTATGTGTACGGTATTGATATGCCGTCGCCTTCCGAATTGGTCGCCAGCGGACGTACCACTGAAGAAGTGGCCGAAATTATCGGTTGTGACAAGTTAATCTATCAAGATTTGGACGATCTAATCGAGGCGGTCAGTGTCGGTAACGAACGAATCGAGAAGTTTGATACCTCTTGTTTCAGTGGGGTATATGCTACCGGTGATATTACGCCTGAATATTTGGCTTCTCTAGATACCAGTCGTAACGATGAGGCTAAAGCAAATAAGCCGGCACCGGGTCAAGAGACGGTTGGTCTCTATAACGGAAGTTAATTAAGTCGGAATGAGAAAAGAATAGGATATGGACCAGTTTGATATCGAAACTCTTGCAATACGTGAGGGTTATCAACAAACACCGGAGCAGGAAAATGGCGAAGCGATCTTTCCGACTTCCAGTTTTCGTTACAAGTCGGCTGCCCAAGCGGCTGCTCGCTTTGGTGGCGAAGAGAAAGGTAATGTCTATTCGCGTTTTACCAACCCGACAGTCAGAGCTTTCGAGAATCGTCTGGCTGCCATGGAAGGTGGGCAAGCTTGTGTAGGTACTGCCTCCGGTATGTCAGCGATCCTGTCGACTTTTATGGGGTTGTTGAAGTCTGGTGATCATGTTGTTTCTTCACAGAGTATTTTTGGCACTACCAAGGTTCTGTTTACTAAATACCTAGCAAAGTTTGGTGTTGAAGTTACTTTTGTTTCTCAAACCGATATCGCTGAGTGGCAAGCGGCCGTTCAGGAGAATACCAAAGCATTCTTTTTGGAAACACCGTCAAACCCATTGACTGAAATCGCCGATCTAACGGCGTTGAGTAAGTTGGCAAAGCAAACGGATAATCTGTTAATTGTTGATAACTGTTTTTGTACGCCGGTGCTGCAAAGACCATTGGAGTTCGGTGCGGATATCGTTATCCATTCGGCAACCAAGTTTATTGATGGTCAGGGACGAGCAGTAGGCGGAGCCGTTGTCGGTTCCGAGGAATTGGTTGGCGAAGAGGTACGTGGTTTCTTGCGTACCGCTGGGCCGACGATGAGCACTTTTAATGCCTGGATATTTTTAAAAGGGTTGGAAACGCTTTCGGTGCGTATGCGTGCCCATTGCGAAAACGCCAAAGCATTGGCTATTTGGCTCAGCGCTCATCCTGCGGTGGAAACGGTTTACTATCCGGGGTTGGAATCGCATCCGCAGTATGAATTAGCGCAAAAGCAGATGGCCGCCGGTGGCGGACTAGTTGCTTTTACCGTTAAAGGCGGCAAAGAACAAGCCTGGAGCGTGATAGATAGTACGGAAATGCTGTCGATTACTGCAAATTTGGGTGATGTGAAAACCATTATCACCCATCCGGCAACGACCACTCATAGCCGTGTTGAGCCGGAAGCGAGATTGAAAGCAGGAATTACTGATAACTTGATTCGTATTTCCGTAGGTTTAGAATCGATCGAGGATATTAAAAACGATTTGGCGAAAGGTTTGGATAAGTTGCGGTAAGCAGAACAAGCTTTTGGTCGTCATAAAAAAAGGCCTGCAATGAGCAGGCCTTTTTTAACTAACGCAAAATATTATTTGGGAAGTTCGAAATCTGAGTCTTGGCCCTTGCGATAGATGACGCAGGTTTTTCCGATTGATTGCACCAGAGCGGCTCCGGTTTGTTCAAGAATGTAATCAACGATAGTTTTTCTATCTTCACGTTCAGCGGATGCCATTTTAATTTTCAGTAGTTCGTGATGCTCAAGTGTGCTTTCCAGTTCGGCCATTAAACTTTCGGTCACGCCGTTTGCGCCGATAATAATCATTGGGTTTAGTCCATGAGCGATACCGGTTAAGAATTTTTGCTGTTTTTTGGTTAGTTTTTGAGTTTTACTCATTGAATTTTTCCAATTAAAGACATATTTATAAATTTACACATATTGTAGTTGAAATCGAACGATGGCGAGAAGTAAATCAAGCGCAGGTTGGCTAAAAGAACATTTTGACGACCATTACGTAGCTAAGGCAAAACAGGAAGGCTGGCGATCCCGAGCGGTATACAAACTGCAAGAGATTGACGATAAAGACAAGCTTTTCAAACCGGGTATGTGTGTTGTCGATTTGGGGGCTGCGCCGGGAGGTTGGTCGCAGTGGACCACGCATAAGGTGGGCGAGAATGGTGAAGTGTTTGCCTTGGATATTCTGCCGGTAGAGCCCTTTGCCGGGGTTACCTTTATTCAAGGGGATTTCCGTGAAGACGAAGTTTATGAAAATCTGCTGAATGCCTTAGCGGGCCGAAATGTGGATGTAGTGATGTCTGATATGGCCCCGAATATGAGTGGCAATAAAGGAGTTGATATCCCGCGAGCGATGTATTTGGTTGAGCTTTGTGTGGAATTGGCGGATCAAGTATTAAAAAAAGATGGCGATTTGCTAATGAAGGTCTTTCAAGGAGAAGGTTATAACCAGCTGATCGACGACTTGAAGTCTAAATATAAAAAGGTCATAACCCGTAAGCCGAAGGCTTCACGTCCGAGAAGCAAAGAGATTTATCTGCTGGCTCGTGGTAAAAAATAACCATTAAGGATAGCTTTTATATAAGTTGGTGATTAGTTTTCTATATTAATCATAAGTCTTATTTATATTAAAATATGTTAAGCTAATTCGAAAATAAACTGCTTATAATGAGCGGGGCATTATTAAAAGAAAGTAAGGTCAAGAATGAAAAACGATATGTTAAAAAATGTACTGATATGGACAGTGGTAGCAATGGTGCTCATGTCCGTGTTCAATCATTTCAGTACGCAAGGTCAGAGTTCTTCGAGTCGTTTAGATTATTCAGAATTTATTCAGCAGGTTCATCAAGGACAGGTCAGCAGCGTTAATATTGAAGGCCAAACAATTCGTGGCGTTTATATGAACGGCGGTGCCTTCACGACTTATAACCCGGGTGATCCAGGCTTGATGGGTGATTTGCTTGATAATCAAGTTAAAGTCAGTGCTCAACCGCCAGAGCAGCAAAGCGTGTTGATGCAGATTTTTATTTCTTGGTTCCCGATGTTGCTGCTAATTGCAGTTTGGATTTTCTTTATGCGCTCAGTTGGCGGTGGTATGGGAGGCAAAGGCGGCCCAATGTCATTTGGTAAGTCTAAGGCGCGCATGTTGACCGATGACCAGAACAAAGTCACGCTGGATGATGTCGCCGGTGCCGATGAAGCTAAACAGGAAGTCGGTGAGATTGTCGACTTCCTTAAAGACCCGACAAAATACCAGAATCTAGGCGGTAGCATTCCGCGTGGTGTTTTGATGGTCGGACCTCCTGGTACCGGTAAAACCTTACTGGCAAAAGCGATTGCAGGTGAAGCGAAAGTGCCTTTCTTCACTATTTCCGGTTCCGACTTCGTTGAGATGTTTGTCGGTGTCGGTGCTTCGCGTGTACGTGATATGTTTGAACAAGCTAAAGCGCACTCTCCTTGTATTATCTTTATCGATGAAATTGATGCAGTAGGTCGTAGCCGTGGTACCGGAATGGGCGGCGGAAACGACGAGCGTGAACAGACATTGAACCAGATGCTGGTTGAGATGGACGGTTTTGAAGGTAATGAAGGGATTATTGTTATCGCGGCAACTAACCGTGCGGATGTATTGGATCCTGCATTATTGCGTCCGGGTCGTTTTGACCGTCAGGTAACTGTCGGCCTGCCGGATATTCGCGGTCGTGAGCAAATTTTGAAAGTACATATGCGCAAGGTGCCTTTGGCGGATGATGTTGTCCCTTCTTATATCGCACGTGGTACGCCAGGCTTCTCTGGTGCTGACTTGGCTAACCTAGTTAACGAAGCTGCGCTTTTTGCTGCCCGTGAGAATTCTAAATTGGTTACGCAAAAGCACTTCGAGAAAGCCAAAGATAAAATCTTGATGGGCGTCGAGCGTAAGAGCATGGTCATGAGTGAGAAAGAGCGTCGTATGACGGCTTACCATGAAGCGGGTCACGCCATTGTTGGTTGGTTGGTTCCGGAGCATGATCCTGTTTATAAAGTGAGTATCATGCCGCGTGGTCGCGCGCTGGGTGTCACCATGTACCTGCCGGAAGAAGATAGTTATAGCTACTCCAAGCAGAAATTGGAAAGCCAGCTTTCCAGTCTATATGGTGGTCGTATTGCAGAAGAGTTGATCTATGGTCCGGATGCGGTAACCACTGGTGCGAGTAACGATATTGAACGTGCCACCATGATCGCTCGCAATATGGTGACTAAGTGGGGCTTGTCAGATAAGCTAGGCCCGTTGATGTACGAGGAAGAAGATAATGGCAGTTTTATGGGTTCGTCCCGTAATGCGAATGTTTCCGGTGAGATTTCTAAAGAGATCGATATGGAGATTCGTGCCATTATTGACCGTAACTATGAGCGCGCCACTCAGATTCTGAAAGATCACTCCAAAGAGTTGGAAGAGATGACAGAGGCTTTGATGAAGTATGAAACCATTGATGCCGAGCAGATTAAGAATATTATGGAAGGTCGTCCGGCCGGCGAGCCAAAAGATTGGCAGGAGCCGGATGATAAGCCTGATACAGATGCAAGCGCTTCTTCTAGCGGAGAAGATTCTGCGAAAGAATCGAAAGATGAATTGGTTAAAGATGATTTATCGGGTGATGCCAAAGAGTCTGAAGCGGGTGAGCCGAAATTACATTAAAGTTAATTGTTATCTGGCGTAAATCGTATCTTGTTATTTTGATATAATACGCCAAAATTTGAAAACCCCGATTTCCGGGGTTTTTTTATGGAAGACTGTCATGCCACAAAATAACTTTTTTGATTTAGAGTCTCAGCTCGGTAAAAGCAGCTCGATAAAACCGGGAATGCCGTTGGTGATGGGGATTTTGAATGTAACGCCTGATTCGTTTTCTGACGGTGGTCAGTTTGTTGAACAAGCGCTCATTGAGCAGAGAGTAGTGCAAATGATCGAAGAGGGTGCCGATATCATCGATATCGGAGGAGAGTCGACTCGTCCTGGAGCGGAAAAAGTTTCCCTTGATGTCGAGTTGCAGAGAGTGATTCCGGTTGTTGAGTGGATTACACAGCGTTTTGACGTACCGGTATCCATTGATACCTACAAGACAGAAGTAATGAGGCAGTCTATCGCCGCGGGTGCGCAGATTATTAATGATGTCAATGCCTTGCATGAGCCCGGCGCGGTTGAACTCGTAGCCGACAGCGGTGTAACGGTTTGTTTGATGCATAAACAAGGTACTCCTAAAGATATGCAGCAGGCACCGTCCTATGCCGATGTTGTGCAAGAGGTTATGGATTATTTGTTGGAGCGTGTCAAGGTATGTGAATCTGCGGGGATTAAGCGTAGTAAAATTATCCTTGATCCTGGTTTCGGTTTTGGTAAGTCTTTAACGCATAATACCGAGCTGTTTGCAGAGTTGTCTTGTTTTGTTGAAACCGATTATCCGGTGCTGGTCGGGGTTTCGCGTAAAAAAATGATCGGTGAGATTTTAAATGATGCACTGGTTGAAAATAGAATTTATGGCAGTGTCGCTGCCGCAACCCTGGCTGGATTGAAAGGCGCCAAGGTTGTTCGTGTTCATGACGTAGCAGCGACAGTGGAGTCATTGAAGGTGACAGCGCACTTGTTGTAATCACTAGCAAGAAAGAATGAAAGTTATGGAAAAGAAGTATTTCGGTACAGACGGGATTCGCAACCGAGTCGGTTCGGGAATGATTCGCCCTGATCAGATTTTGAAGCTGGGTTGGGCGACCGGTAAGGTCATGAAAGCACGCGGTGAAACGAGTGTTATGATCGGTAAGGACACTCGCATTTCCGGTTATATGTTTGAATCCGCGCTTGAAGCCGGGTTTATTGCAGCAGGCATCGATGTCATGTTGCTGGGGCCGATGCCGACCCCGGCGGTAGCTTATCTGACACAGACATTTCGTGCCGACGCCGGAATTGTCATTAGCGCCTCGCACAATCCGCATCACGATAACGGCATCAAATTTTTTTCGGCACAAGGTAAAAAGATCAGTGATGAGATTGAGCTGGCAGTAGAAGCGGCTTTTGAAGAAGAGATTGAAGTGGTTGCTTCTGAGTTGCTTGGTAAAGCGCGCCGTATTGATGATGCGCCTGGTCGTTATATTGAGTTCTGTAAGAGTACCTTCGCTTCCCAGAGAAAGCTGGATAACTTTAAGATCGTGTTGGATTGCTCGCATGGCGCGACATATCACATTGCACCGCATGTCTTCCAGGAGTTAGGAGCTGAGGTTGTGACCATCGGTGCTCATCCGGATGGGATTAATATCAATCAACGTTGCGGGGCAACTTGCATGCAAACCTTGCAAGAGGAAGTTGTCAAGCAGCAGGCCGATTTGGGTATTGCCTTTGATGGCGATGGTGACCGCGTCATGATGGTCACTAGCGAAGGGCGAATTGTCGATGGTGATCTGATTCTCTATATTCTGGCAACGTGCTCTCAAGATAAAGTTCCGGGTGTGGTTGGTACGGTGATGAGTAATCTAGGGGTAGAGAATGCTCTGAAAGCCAAAGGTGTCGATTTTGCCCGTTCAGCGGTAGGCGATCGCTATGTGATGGAGTTGTTGGTCGAGAAAGGCTGGCAGTTCGGCGCTGAGCCGTCAGGTCATGTATTGTGCCTAAATAAAATTTCCACCGGTGATGGTATCGTGGCCGCTCTACAGGTAATGTCAGCTCTGGTGTCAACCGGGCAATCGCTTGCGGAATTGGTTGCTGAAGTGGAAATGTATCCGTCGGTATTGAAGAATCAACGTGTCGATGATGCTAAAAAAATTATGCAAAGTCCGGCGTTAAAAAATGCGATTGCAGACGTGGAAAATTGTTTAGCCGATAAAGGTCGTGTTTTAGTTCGGGCTTCAGGAACGGAACCGTTGGTTCGGGTGATGGTCGAAGGTCAAGATGAGGCGCTGGTAGAGCGCCTTGCTGATGAATTGATTGCGGTAGTTCAATCAGAAATTTCATAAAAATGCAATATTGTTTTTAATAAAAGAAAAAGCTAATATTGTAAAACTTTTGTGTTGGAGAATAGTAAATGAGAAAGCCGTTTGTCGCAGGGAACTGGAAAATGCATGGTTCAAAGGCGTCTATCTTAAGCTTGGTAACCGGTCTAAACGCTAAGTCAGATGAGCTTGGCAATGTCGATGTTGCTGTTTGTCCGCCAGCGATTTATATCGATTTTACTACACGTTCATTGAGTGGTGAGCGTATTGCTGTGGGTGCGCAGAACATGGCTGAAGAGCCAATTCAGGGAGCGTTTACCGGTGAAATTTCTGTTGAAATGCTAAAAGACATGGGCTGTGACTATGTCATTTTAGGACATTCGGAACGCCGTGCAATTTATGGCGAAACCAATGCTCAAATTGCAGAGAAAGTCAAAGTGGCTCTTGCTGCAGGTGTGACTCCAATTCTATGTGTTGGTGAAACTTTAGAAGAACGTGAGTCCGGAATCATGGAAGACGTGATTGCGGGTCAGTTAGATGCGGTGCTAGATGCAGTTGGTATCGCAGGTTTCTCTAAGACAGTCATTGCTTATGAGCCGGTCTGGGCTATCGGTACAGGTGTGACAGCCTCTCCGGAACAGGCACAAGAAGTCCACGCTTTTATTCGTGGCAAACTTGCTACTCTTGATGCTGAGATCGCAGATAAAGTGATTATTCAGTACGGTGGTAGTGTTAAACCAAATAATGCAGAAGAGCTATTCGGTCAGCCAGATATCGATGGTGGTTTGATTGGTGGTGCTTCTCTAGATGCAGATGACTTTATCGCCATCTGTAAAGCAGCAGGATAAGACATGTTCGGAATTGTTTTAACAATACATTTGATTATTGCAGTATTGCTTATCGGGTTGGTGTTGATCCAACACGGTAAGGGTGCAGATGCCGGTGCAAACTTTGGTGGTGGCGGTTCCTCCCAGTCCGTTTTCGGAAGCGGAGGATCAGCGACTTTCCTATCGAGAATGACGGCTATTGTCGCTACCGCGTTTTTCATCACCAGTTTGGTGTTGGCATATGTTGCCAATGAGCAGGCGAAAGGGTATCAAAGTGTTACTCAAACTGCGCCTGTCGAAGCTCCGGCTGCAGCAGACGATAATAAGGCGCCTGTTGTCCCTGAATAGGGAGTGTCAAAAGATTATTGCCGATGTGGTGAAATTGGTAGACACGCCATCTTGAGGGGGTGGTAGCGCAAGCTGTGCCGGTTCGAGTCCGGCCATCGGCACCAATTTAAACAGCCGCTGTACCTTGCAGCGGCTAAGTTGTGTTTCACTTACGCAGATGTGCAGTGAAATAAATTTAACTAGATGAGGTCAACAAACCAATGCTAGAAAATTATCTTCCAGTCCTAGTTTTCATTGTGCTAGGAGCCTTGTTTGGAGTAGGCCCAATTCTAATTGGCTATCTACTCGGTCCACAAAAGCCTGACGCTGAGAAAAACTCTCCATACGAGTGTGGTTTCGAAGCTTTCGAAGATGCGCGTATGAAGTTCGATGTGCGCTTCTATCTTGTCGCTATTCTTTTCATTATTTTTGATTTGGAAATCGCATTCCTATTCCCTTGGGCTGTTGTGCTTGATGAAGTTGGAACGTTTGGGCTTTTGGCGATGGGAGTATTTCTTTCTCTGCTAGTGGTTGGCTTTATTTACGAATGGAAGAAGGGAGCGCTTGAATGGGAGTAGAAGGCGTTTTAAAAGAAGGTGTGGTTACCACCTCTGCGGATAAATTAATCAACTGGGCGAGAACCGGTTCGCTATGGCCAATGACCTTCGGTCTGGCTTGTTGTGCGGTAGAAATGATGCATGCCGGTGCTTCTCGTTATGACTTGGACCGTTTCGGGATCATTTTCCGCCCGAGTCCTCGTCAGTCGGATGTAATGGTGGTTGCCGGAACATTGGTGAACAAAATGGCTCCGGCTTTAAGAAAAGTTTATGACCAGATGGCAGAACCTCGTTGGGTTATCTCGATGGGTTCTTGTGCAAACGGCGGCGGTTACTACCACTACTCTTACTCGGTAGTAAGAGGTTGTGACCGCATTGTCCCGGTTGACGTCTATGTCCCGGGGTGCCCTCCTACAGCAGAAGCTCTGCTTTATGGAATTGTTCAGCTACAGAACAAAATCAAGCGTACTAATACCATTGCGCGCTAAGAAATACGCTAAAAAATAAAAAGTAGATTTAACTATGAAACAGTCAGTATTAGATTTACAAGGTCAAGTTCAAGATGTTCTAGGCGCCGATGTGGTTGCATCGACTATTGCGCTGAATGAATTGACGATCGAATTAAAACCGGAGACTGCTTTAGCCAACTTTAAGGCGCTGCGTGATCAATTAGGTTTTGATCAGTTAATGGATCTTTGCGGAATCGATTATCTCGATTACGGTCAAGCAAACTGGGAAACCATGAAGGCGCCAAACAGCGGTTTCAGCCGTGGTGTTTTTGACTTTGCCGAAGATGAAGCTAGCTCTGAGGCGGATTCAATGGAACGTCGTTTTGCCGTTGTCTATCACCTGTTGTCGGTAGCCAATAACCGTCGCATTCGCGTTAAGGTTTTCCCGGAAACGACTCAGATGCCTGTCGTTGATAGTGTTATTGATATTTGGAACGTAGCTAACTGGTTTGAGCGTGAAGCTTTCGATTTATACGGCATTCTTTTCAAGGGGCACCCTGACTTGCGCCGTATCTTGACTGACTACGGTTTTGTTGGTCACCCATTAAGAAAAGATTTCCCTCTTACAGGGCATGTTGAAATGCGTTATGACTCGGAGAAAGGACGTGTTGTTTACGAGCCTGTGTCTATTGAAAACCGTGTGAATGTCCCACGTGTTATTCGTAAGCATGCGCCAAGCAACGTCTAATTAGGAATCAAAAATGCCTGAAATTCGCAACTATACACTTAACTTTGGTCCACAGCATCCGTCAGCTCACGGTGTACTTCGTTTAGTACTTGAGTTGGACGGTGAAACCATTGTGCGATCAGATCCTCATATCGGCCTGCTACACCGTGGTACCGAGAAGCTGGCTGAATACAAGCCTTACAACCAATCAATCGGTTACATGGACCGTCTTGACTATGTCTCGATGATGTCTAATGAACACGCATATGTCATGGCGATCGAAAAGATGCTGGGTGTTGAAGTCCCGGAACGTGCGCAATATATCCGTGTCATGTTTGACGAGATTACCCGTATCTTGAACCACTTGATGTGGTTGGGTGCGCATGCGCTGGATATCGGAGCGATGACGGTATTCCTATACGCTTTCCGTGAACGTGAAGATCTGATGGACTGCTATGAAGCCGTTTCCGGTGCACGTATGCACGCAACTTACTATCGTCCGGGCGGTGTTTACCGTGATTTACCGGATACTATGGCCAAATATGAAAAGTCAAAATGGACTAACGGTAAGAAGCTGGATGAATTGAACTCAACTCGTGAAGGATCTTTATTGGATTTCATTGAAGCCTTTACCGAGCGTTTCCCGGGTTATGTCGATGAGTATGAAACTCTGTTGACGGATAACCGTATCTGGAAGCAGCGTACCGTTGATATCGGTATCGTTACACCTGAGCGTGCCTTGCAACTAGGATTTACCGGTCCAATGCTGCGCGGTTCAGGTATCGAGTGGGATCTGCGTAAGAAACAGCCTTACGAAGTTTATGACAAGATGGACTTTGATATCCCGGTCGGTGTAACCGGTGACTGTTACGACCGTTACTTGGTGCGTGTTGCCGAGATGCGTGAATCCAACAAAATTATTAAACAGTGTGTGGAATGGCTGAAAGCTAATCCAGGCTCTGTCATGTCAAGTGATCACAAGGTGGCGCCGCCATCGCGTGAAGATGCTAAATCGAACATGGAAGCGTTGATCCATCACTTCAAACTGTATACCGAAGGTTATACGGTTCCTGAAAGTGAAATTTATTCTGCCGTTGAACACCCAAAAGGTGAGTTCGGTATCTATATGGTTTCCGATGGCGCGAACAAGCCATACCGTATGAAAGTTCGTGCTCCAGGGTTTGCACATTTGGCTTCACTAGATGAAATGGTTAAAGGGCATATGATTGCTGATGTGGTATCGATTATCGGTACTCAAGATATTGTATTTGGAGAGGTGGATCGATGAGTTCAGCTGGAACAACTACTGATACGAGCAACTTCATTCAAGGTGAAGTCAAAGCGCGTATTGATAAGTGGATTGCCAACTATCCAGAAGGTCAAAAGAAGTCTGCGGTGATGCCAGCACTACGTATCGTTCAAGAGAGCCACAACGGCTACCTGACGACGGATTTGATGGATCAGATTGCGACCTATCTAGAGATCACGCCGATGGAGGTTTATGAAGTAGCGACTTTCTACGGTAACTATGAACATAAGCCGGTTGGTCAAACCAAATTGTGTGTTTGTAATTCGATCTCTTGTATGTTGCGCGGCAACCAGGAAATTTACGAACATCTGGAAAATCGTCTGGGTGTTAAACCGGGTGAAGTGACGCCTGACGGCAAGTTCTCATGGAAAAAGGTTGAGTGCCTTGGAGCTTGCGGTGGTGCGCCGATGATGCAGGTTGGTAAAGACTATCATGAAAACCTAACTGTCGAAAAAATCGATGCGTTATTAGACGAGTGGGGTAAATAATGGTTCATCTTAGCGAAAACGTTTACCGCTTGAACGACCAGGAAAGATCTTGGGATATCGATACTTATGTTGCTAATGGCGGTTACGAAGTTTGGAAAAAAGTCGTTTCCGGTGATATCGATCCACAGGAAATCATTGAAGAAGTGAAAACTTCCAATATTCGTGGTCGTGGTGGTGCAGGTTTCCCTACCGGTCTGAAGTGGAGCTTCATGAACCGCATGGCTCCGGGGCAAAAATACATTGTTTGTAACTCGGATGAAGGTGAACCGGGTACCTTTAAAGACCGCGATATTTTACGTTACAATCCGCATGCGTTGGTTGAAGGGATGGCTATCGCCGGTTACGTGATTGGTGCCACCAAAGGTTATAACTACATTCGTGGTGAATTCTGGGAACCTTACCAGCGTTTTAATAATGCGATTAAGCAGGCGCGTGAAGCCGGTTTGCTGGGTGATAATATTCTAGGCTCCGGCTACGATTTCGATCTTTACACTCATTTAGGTGCAGGTGCCTATATCTGCGGTGAAGAGACCGCTCTGCTTGAATCGATCGAAGGTAAGAAAGGTCAGCCTCGTTTCAAACCGCCGTTCCCGGCTAGTTTCGGGCTATATGGCAAGCCGACCACAATCAACAACACAGAAACCTTGGCTTCGATTCCGATGATTTTGGCTAAGGGTGGCGAATGGTTCAATGACTTGGGTGTGGAAAACGCCGGTGGAACCAAGTGTTATTCGGTATCAGGCCACGTTAACAACCCAGGCAACTTTGAAGTCCGTATGGGGACACCGTTTAAAGATCTACTTGAATTGGCTGGCGGTATTTGGAAAGGCCGCAAACTGAAATGTGTGATTCCTGGTGGCGCTTCTACCGCGATCATTCCGGCTGAAAAAGCGATGGAAATGAATATGGACTATGACTCAATTGCCAAAGCGGGATCATTCCTGGGCGCGGGTTCTATGATCGTGATGGACGAAACGACCGATATCGTTAAGGTTTGTCAGAACTTGTCCCACTTTTATTGGGATGAGTCGTGCGGTCAGTGTACGCCTTGTCGTGAAGGGACCGGTTGGTTATACCGAGTTTTGACTCGTATTATCGACGGCAAAGGCCGTCCAGAAGATATCGCTGCATTGAAAGACGTGACCGGCAAGATCGAAGGTAACGTTATTTGCGGTCTGGGTGATGGTGCGACTATCGCCTTGAATAGTGCGATTGAGCACTATGAGCACGAATTCCAACACTACATTGAGCATGGTTGTAGTATTTTTGATCGCACTTAATTGCAATGCTGTATTAAGTGTTGAATAAGTTAGAAAACTTAGGTTAAAGAATTATGGTAAAAGTTGAAATAAACGGTCAAGTTATTGAAGCGCACGAAGGTGACATGCTGATTGATGTCGCTGATGACGCTCAAATCTCGATTCCCCGTTTTTGTTACCACAAGAAACTCTCTATTGCGGCAAACTGCCGTATGTGTCTGGTAGAAGTTGAGGGGGCATGGAAACCGCTTCCTGCCTGTGCAACGCCTGTAACAGACGGCATGAAAGTGCATACCAATTCGCCTAAGGCGAAAGCGGCACAGAAATCGGTAATGGAATTTCTGTTGATCAACCATCCGTTGGATTGTCCTATCTGTGACCAGGGTGGTGAGTGTGAACTGCAAGATGTTTCTATGGATTACGGTGATGATGTTTCCCGTTATGCCGAAGCGAAACGTGTCGTTAGCGATCGTAATGCAGGTTCTTTGATTGCCACGGATATGACTCGTTGTATCCACTGTACCCGTTGTGTACGTTTCGGCCAGGAAATTGCCGGAATGATGGAGCTTGGAGCTACGGGTCGAAGTGAATGGATGGAGATCGGAACTTACATCGAGAAGTCGGTGACTTCTGAAATGTCGGGTAATATGATTGACCTTTGTCCGGTAGGGGCTTTGACTTCAAAACCGTATCGTTACACAGCGCGTCCTTGGGAGCTAAAAGCTCACCGTTCAATTGCGGCACATGATGCCATGGGTTCTCATATCACGGTTCACTCAAAAAATAATAAAGTGATGCGTGTTGTCCCGCGTGAAAACGAATCTATCAACGAAGTTTGGCTTTCGGACCGCGACCGTTTCTCTTACGAAGCGGTTAATTCGGAAGAACGCTTAACTCAGCCAATGATTAAAGAGCACGGCCAATGGCGTGCAGCCGGCTGGGAAGAAGCTTTGGCTTTTGCGGTACAAGGCGTTAAAGACGTGCTTGCTACTTCTAAAGAGGTAGGCGTTCTGGCTTCGGCTAATTCAACGCTTGAAGAGTTACAGCTTTTACAAAAACTGGCGCGTGAGCTAGGTGTCGAGAACATCGATCACCGTTTACGTCAGGCTGATTTCAGCTTGGATTCAACCGGCTTCAATACGCCGTCATTGACGACAGCGATTGCTGAAGTAGATAAGCAGAAAGCGATTCTTCTAGTCGGTTCTTACCTGCGTAAAGAAATTCCGATCCTGAACCACCGTATTCGTAAAGCAGTTGGCGCTGGTGCTAAAGCATTTGCCGTTAATCCGGTTGAATTGAAGTTTAACTATGAGATTGCCCAATTCGGTATGGATAACGGCATGGTGTTTGAATTAGCGGGTATTGCCAAAGCCGCTGGTGATAACGAAGCTTGGTTAAATGATATTACGCCGACTGATTCTCAAAAAGCGGTTGCCGATACGCTGAAAGCGGAAGACAACGCCATGATTATGTTGGGTCAGATCAGCCAGATGCATCCGGATTATGCTGTCCTGTCTAAATTGGCGGCTTCTATCGCTAACAACACTGGTGCTAGCTTGAATATCCTGCCGATGGCAGCTAACGAAGTTGGGGCTCATTTGGTTAACTTCCTGCCTGCTAATGGTAAGAACGCAGCTCAGATGATTTCCGGTGATATGAAAGCCTTCATCAATATGAATATCGAACCTGAACACGATTTTGCCAACGGTGAAGCGGCTAAGGCTGCGATGCAAAATGCTGAGTTTGTTGTCAATCTGACTGCATTCGATAGCGAAGCGCAACGCGACTATGCCGACGTTCTGCTGCCGATTGCGACTTCTATGGAAACGGCCGGTACTTTCGTCAACGCAAACGGCTTAAAGCAGTCTTTCAAAATGTCGGTTGAGCCGCAAGGTGAAGCCAAGGCGGCTTGGAAAGTATTGCGTGTGTTAGGCAATATGTTTGACTTGGAAGGTTTTGACTATACACACAGCAATGAAGTGCTGAGTGAAGTTCTGGATAACAAAGCGTCTCAAATCGATTTCTCAGCGGTTAGCGTAACACTACCTGCTGCGAATAATGACGCTAAGGTTGAGCTACTGTCTCCATATTCAGTAGACGCTTTAGTGAGAAGAGCGCCATCTTTACAAGCCACGCCGGATGCGCGTGTAGAAACAATGGTTAAAGGATAATATCGATGTTTGACGCTTTACAAGCTTTCTTATCCACCTTCTTGTATGACTGGTTGGCGATTTTAATCACTTTGGTTTTACAGGCGGTAGCGGTTGTTCTACCTATCATGCTGGTTGTTGCTTGGTTAACTTATGCCGAGCGTAAAGTGATCGGTTATATGCAGGTTCGTATGGGACCTAACCGTGTCGGTCCGGTCGGGCTTTTACAGCCGATTGCCGATGCTTTGAAACTGATGACCAAAGAGATCATTTTCCCGGCACAGTCGAACAAGTTCCTATTCATTGTCGCACCGGTATTAGCTTTGGCACCGGCTATTGCCGTATGGGCGGTTATCCCGTTCTCAGAAGGCGTGGTCGTTGCCGATATCAATGCCGGTATCCTTTATGTGTTAGCGGTATCTTCCATTTTGGTATACGGCGTGATCATCGCCGGTTGGGCATCTAACTCCAAATACGCATTCCTAGGTGCGTTACGTGGTTCGGCACAGAAAATCTCTTACGAGATCGCTATGGGCTTCGCGTTGGTAACGGTATTGATGATTGCCGGTAGCATGAACCTGACCGATATCGTTAATGGTCAGAAGGGCGGAATTTGGCACTGGTACCTATTGCCATTGTTGCCGATGTTCTTTGTCTATTTCATTTCCGGTCTAGCTGAAACCAACCGTACGCCTTTCGATGTTATCGAAGGGGAAGCGGAGATCGTTGCCGGTTTCCACGTTGACTACGCCGGTATGACTTTCGGTGTCTTTATGTTGGCTGAATATGCCATGATGATCTTGATCTCTTTCATGTCATCAATCATGTTCCTAGGTGGTTGGTTGTCACCGTTTGAAGGTATTCCTGGATTAGAAGCGCTTTTTGCCTGGGTACCTCAGCTAGCTTGGCTATCAATCAAAGTCGCATTCTTACTATTTGTATTCCTATGGTTACGTGCAACATTCCCACGTTACCGTTATGACCAACTGATGCGTTTAGGCTGGAAGGTTCTGATTCCGCTTACCATCGTATGGGTATTCGTTGTTGGCGCAATGCAATACTTCAGTTTTGGTCCTTGGTTTAATTAATAGAGGCAGACATGGGTAAATTTCTAAAACATCAAATTAAAACCTGGGGTCTTACCGAGTTATTCAAGGGACTGTCGGTAACCGGTCGTTACCTGTTCAAACGAAAAATTACGGTTCGTTATCCTGAAGAGAAAACGCCTCTATCGCCACGATTCAGAGGCCACCATGCTTTACGCCGTTACGAAAACGGTGAAGAGCGTTGTATCGCCTGTAAATTGTGTGAAGCGGTTTGTCCGGCTAACGCCATTACGATCGAGTCGGAAGAGCGTGAAGATGGTACCCGTCGTACCACGCAATACGATATTGATATGTTTAAGTGTATCTACTGCGGTTTCTGTGAAGAAGCTTGTCCGGTAGATGCCATTGTTGAAACACGTGTTTTTGAATATGAGTTCCAGGAACGTGGCCCTCATATCCGTACCAAAGAAGACCTATTGGCCTTTGGTGATAAGCATGAAGAGCAAATCGCTGCCGACCGTGCAGCTGATGCTAAATATCGTTAATAGGAAGAGAGATTCTAATGACATTTGAACAATTCATTTTTTATCTTCTGGCAACGATTGCAACGGTTGCCGGTTTTATGATGATTACTGTCAAAAACCCGGTTAAAGCTGCTCTTTGGCTAGTATTGGCATTTATTTCAACGGCAGGTATCTGGATCATGGCGCAAGCCGAGTTCTTAGGACTGGTACTGATTCTGGTTTACGTCGGTGCGGTCATGGTTCTATTCCTGTTCGTGGTCATGATGATCGACATCAACATGGCCAAATTGAAAGAAGGCTTTACAAACTATCTACCTTTAGGTGCCATGGCGGCAGCGGCGATTTTCGCTTTGATGTATATGGTGTTGGGTCCGGAGCACTTCGGTTTGGAAGTAACGGGTGTGCCTACCAAGCAAGCGGCCGATTTCAGCAACACCAAGTTGATCGGTGTGCCTCTATATACAACACACGCCTATGCATTTGTATTGGCAGCGGTACTACTGTTACTAGGGATTGTCGCGGCAATCGCTCTGACTTTGCGTCGTAGACCGACCACAGAAGTGCTGTATCAAGATATCGAAAAACAAAATAGAACTACAAAAGAAGAGCGTTTCCGCATGGTTAAGATGGAAGCGGTTGTTGAAAAAGACATTCAGCCAAAAGAGGAGGAAGACAAATGATCGCATTATCGGATTACCTAATCTTTGGCGCGGTACTTTTCATGATCAGCATGGCGGGTATCTTCCTAAACCGTAAGAACATTATCGTGTTATTGATGGCTATCGAACTGTTGTTGTTGGCCGTGAATACCAACTTGGTGGCGTTCTCACATTACCTGAACGATGTAAGCGGACAGATTTTCGTGTTCTTTATTTTGACGGTTGCTGCGGCTGAAGCAGCGATTGGTCTGGCTATCATTGTTCTTGTGTTCCGTAAGCGTAAGAGCATCAATGTTGATGATCTTGGATCACTGAAGGGGTAATTGTTGATGTTACATACGATTCTTACAATCATTCTTGTTGCACCGCTGATCGGTTCGATTATTGCGGGTCTGTTTGGCCGTCAAGTCGGTCGTGCTGGTGCACACTACTCAACAATTGCCGGTGTAGCGATCTCCACGGTTCTGGCTGCCTACGTTTTTGTTGAATTTGTTATTAACGGTCACCAAGCTTACAACGCGAGTTTATATACTTGGTTAGTCAGTGACGGTATCAAGTTCGAAATCGGTTATATGATCGACGAGCTGTCTGCCACGATGATGTTGGTGGTAACGTTTGTTTCTTTGATGGTACATATCTATACCATCGGTTATATGGATCATGACGAAGATTATGATCACCATAACCCGTACTATCAGCGTTTCTTCTCGTACATCTCGCTGTTCACTTTCTCGATGTTGTCACTGGTCATGGCCAACAACTTTCTACAGCTGTTCTTCGGTTGGGAAGCGGTAGGTCTGGTTTCTTACCTATTGATCGGTTTCTACATGAAACGTGAGTCGGCTATCCAAGCTAACCTGAAAGCGTTCTTGGTAAACCGTGTTGGTGACTTCGGTTTCATTCTGGGTATTGCAATGGTATTCGTCTATTTCAATACCATGGATTATCAAGAGTTCTTCTCGCAGTTGACGTCGCAGAAAGATGTCATGATCGAGATCTTCCCGGGTATCGAGTGGTCGATGATCACCTTGATGTTGATCCTGTTGTTTGTCGGTGCCATGGGTAAATCGGCACAGATGCCTCTGCACGTTTGGCTACCTGAATCGATGGAAGGTCCGACTCCTATCTCGGCACTGATCCACGCGGCAACCATGGTTACTGCAGGTATCTTCATGGTGGCGCGTCTGTCGCCGGCATTTGAACTGTCTGAAACGGCGTTGAGCGTAGTATTGATTACCGGTGCCTTGACTGCATTTATGATGGGGCTGTTGGGTCTGATCCAGAACGACATCAAGCGCGTGGTTGCGTATTCAACGCTGTCACAGCTGGGTTACATGACGGCGGCAATGGGTGCGTCAGCTTATGCGGCAGGTATGTTCCATGTATTGACGCACGCATTCTTTAAAGCCTTGCTGTTCTTGGCGGCCGGTTCGGTCATTATTGCGATGCACCATATTCAAGATATTCGTCAGATGGGTGGTATGCGTAAGTACATGCCAGTTACCTATGCGGCGATGTTGATCGGTTCCTTGGCGTTGATTGGTTTCCCAGGCTTCTCAGGATTCTTCTCGAAAGACTCTATCTTGTTGTCGTTGGATGCTTCCGAGCGTTTCGGTTCGACCTTCTCTTATGTATTGCTGATGATGGGTGTCTTTATCACCGCATTCTACAGCTTCCGTATGTTCTTTATCGTCTTCCACGGTGAAGAGAGCGAATACGTTAAGACTCACGAAATCAAAGAGTCACCATGGGTGGTCACTTTACCGTTGATTCTGTTGTCTATTCCGGCCGTTGTCATGGGTATCCCGATGATGGAAGGTATGTTCAACGGTGAATACTTCGGTAAGTCGATATTCATCCTGCCTGAGAATGATGTGATGATGTCTCTGTTCAATAACTACTATCACGGTGTAGTAGATATGATTGTGCACTCATTCATGACGCTACCTGTGTTCCTGGCGCTGTCCGGTGTGTTCCTGGCTTGGTTGCTGTACATCAAGCTGCCGCATCTTCCGGGTAAGATCAAAGATATGTGCCCACGTGGTTACTATATGTTGGACAACGCGTACGGCTTCGACCGTTTGAACGAGATTGTTTTTGTCGAAGGTGGTAATAAGTTAGGTCACTTCTTTACTAAGAAGATCGATATCAAGTTGATCGATATCGGTATGGTTACCAACATCTTTATGGCGGTGGCAAACTCTGCACAGGCGATGCGTCAAGCTCAAACCGGTTTGATGTACCACTATGCGTTTGTCATGATTTTCGGTCTGCTAGCGATGCTAGTTTGGACACTGTGGTAATTGAAGAATAAAAGAAGAAGGAAATAGACTACATGTTTTCAGACTATCCTATTTTAAGCACGCTGATTTGGCTTCCGATTCTTGGGGGTCTATTGGTGTTGTTCGCTGGTCGTAATAACGATTCGGTAGCGAAATGGCTATCGTTGGGTACGGCTGTCCTGACTTTTATTCTTTCCATTCCGCTGTGGACCGGTTTTGATACCTCTACAGCAGCAATGCAGTTTGAAGAAAAAGTAAACTGGATTCCAATGTTCAACATCTACTACCACCTAGGGGTAGATGGTCTTTCTATGCCGCTGGTATTGTTGACGACTTTCACTCAGGTATTGGTTGTCGCTTCTGCGTGGGATGTAATCAAAGAGCGCGTTGAGCAGTATATGGGTGCCTTCCTGATCATGGGCGGTATCATGGTTGGGGTTTTCGTAGCCCTTGACTCGATTCTGTTCTACGTATTCTGGGAAGCGTTGCTGATTCCGATGTTTATCGTTATCGGTAAGTGGGGTGGACCTCGTCGTGTTTATGCGACTATGAAGTTCTTCCTATATACGTTCTTCGGTTCGGTTTTCATGCTGGTTTCATTCATCTATATGTACTACCAGTCCGGAAGCTTCGCGATCCTTGATTTCCAAGCGATGCACATCGGTATGACAGCGCAGATTCTGATCTTCTTGGCATTCCTGATCGCATTTGCGGTAAAAATTCCGATGTTCCCGGTACATACTTGGTTACCGGATGCGCACGTTGAAGCGCCAACAGCCGGTTCTGTGGTACTAGCAGCGATCATGCTGAAGATGGGGGGTTACGGTTTCGTTCGTTTCAGTCTGCCGATCACGCCGGATGCGTCCATGACTTTGGATTGGTTGGTCATTGTCCTATCGCTAATCGCAATCGTTTATATCGGTGTCGTGGCCATGGTTCAAAGCGATATGAAAAAGTTGGTTGCTTACTCATCGATCTCGCATATGGGGTTTGTAACCCTAGGTATGTTCGTACTCTATGACATCTTGCAAAACACTGGTTCATTGCAGGGTGCGCAGATTGGTATGGAAGGGGCCATGGTTCAGATGATCTCGCACGGTTTCATCTCCGGTGCGATGTTCTTGGCGATCGGTGTGTTGTATGACCGTATGCATACGCGTGAAATTTCAGCTTATGGCGGTGTAGTGAACAAAATGCCATGGTTTGTGTTCTTCGCGGTACTGTTTTCAATGGCAAACGTCGGTCTACCGGGTACTTCTGGTTTCGTGGGTGAGTTCATGGTTATCATCAGCTCGTTCAAAGCGAACATCTGGTACGGTTTCCTGGCGGCATTGACGCTGGTTATCGGTGCGGCTTATACCTTGTGGATGGTCAAACGTGTTTACTTTGGCCCGGTTTCAAATGAAAACGTTGAAAAATTGTCCGATTTAAATAAACGTGAATTTGCCATCATGGCGATTCTGGCTATTGCTGTTGTCGGGCTTGGTGTGTACCCAGCACCTCTAATGGAAGTGATGCACACTTCTGTAGAGAACTTACTGGTTCAAGCAACAACTTCAAAACTTTAAACGGATATAGGTGAGTTAATAATATGAATTTTGTTATTCCGTCATTTGCGCCAGCAATTCCAGAAATGGTGCTATTGGGGCTCATTTCTATCATTTTGGTGGGTGATACTTTCTGGTCTAAGCGTTATCAGAGTCTGACTTATTATTTGTCTCAGGCTTCTCTGTTAATTGTCGGTTATCTGGTGTTTGCAACGTTTACCAGTACGCAAATCATTACTTTTGATGGCAGCTTCGTACGTGACAGCTTTGCCGATGTACTGAAAATCTTTACCGTCATCGTTTCTGTCGGTGTGTTCCTGTTCTCGCGTGAATACCTGATGCAGCACAAGTTCTACAGTGGTGAATTCTTTATTCTTGGCTTGTTCGGTATCTTGGGGATGTTTGTCCTGATCTCGGCGCACAACATGATTACACTGTTCATCGGTTTGGAAATTATGTCTTTGGCGATGTACGCCATGATCGCGCTACGTAAAGACTCCGGTTTTGCGGTTGAATCGGCGATGAAATACTTCGTGCTCGGTGCTTTGGCAACCGGGATGATGTTGTACGGTTTCTCAATGGTCTACGGTGCGACCGGTTCGATTACTTTCCCGGAAATTGCTAAAGTGATTGCCGAAGGTAATGTCGATAAAATGGTCTTGGCATTCGGTGTGGTGTTTGTCGTTATCGGTTTGGCTTTCAAACTGGGTGCAGTTCCATTCCATATGTGGATGCCGGACGTTTACCACGGTTCACCTTCAGCGGTTACCCTATATCTAGGTACGGCGCCAAAATTGGCCGGTTTCGCTATGCTTTACCGTCTATTGGAAGAAGCGCTACCTGGATTGATCCACGACTGGCAGCAGTTGATTATCGCCATCTCGGTCCTATCGATGGTAGTGGGTTCAATCGTGGCAATTGCTCAAGACAACTTGAAACGTATGCTGGCTTATTCCGGTATCGGTCACGTTGGTTTCCTAATGCTGGGTGTCATCGCAGCAACGCCTGCAGGTTATTCTGCATCGATGTTCTATATCATCATTTATGCCATCACCGGTCTGGCTGGTTTCGGTATGATCGTTGCGCTGTCTAGAACCGGGCATGAGTTTGATAAGGTTGCAGACTTTGCCGGTTTGAACGGCCGTAACCCATGGTTAGCGTTAATGATGCTATTCACCATGTTCTCGATGGCAGGTATTCCTCCATTCATCGGCTTCTGGGCGAAAATCATCGTGATTGAAGAAGCGGTTAAAGCTGGCTTCACTTGGTTAGCGGTTATCGCGGTGATCACTGCGGTTATCAGTGCCTTCTACTACTTGAAAGTGGTTAAAGCGATGTACTTTGATCCGGCACCGGAAAGCTCAAAAGTGGAAACCACCAGTAAAGCCTCGTTGGTTGCCGTCAGTACGGTAGCAATTGCCTTGTTGGTAGTCGGTCTGGTACCAGGATCGTTAATCGACCTTTGCTACCAAAGCTTGCAAGCTTTATAATCAGCATAAAACAAAAATAGTAAAGCCCGTTAATCGGGCTTTTTTTAACTTTGCTAGAGACGAAAGGGCAAAGTCACAAAAAGAGGGCTACATCTTATGGATATGAATCAAGCAGTCTGGTTATTACTAGTAACCGCCATTGTATTAGCGAATATCCCGTTCATTCTTTCCAACCGTCTGTTTATCTTTCTAAAGGTGCCGGAAAAGTCGATCTGGATTAATCTAGCCGAATGGTTCCTGTATTTCATCGTCACCGGCTTCTTCGCTTATATGCTGGAGAACAAGAGCATGGGGCACGTTGCGCCACAAGAGTGGGAGTTCTATACCGTGACCTTGTTCATGTTCATGATCTTTGCATTCCCTGGGTTTATCTATCGCTACAACCTAAAGCAGTTCATGAAAAAGAACAATGCTTAATAGGCAGGATTTATTCATTGCCTGCTTATTGAGGCGTGATCTTAAATAAAAAAGAAAAGGGGGCTTTAATAGCCCCTTTTTTAATTTAATCGCAGTGTGTTCATAGGCTTAAAGGGCACATTAGAAAAAACTTAAATAAACTTCCCGTTTGGGGTTGTAATATTCCTGTAACTCCCTATAATACGCCCCATCGAAACGGAAACGTTACGAACTACAAATTGACGCGGGGTGGAGCAGCTTGGTAGCTCGTCGGGCTCATAACCCGAAGGTCGTTGGTTCAAATCCAGCCCCCGCTACCAAATTCTTAAAACCGGATATTCTCATTAGAGATATCCGGTTTTTTTATGTCCACAATAATTGTCTAATCGGCAGTCGGGTTATGAGCCCGAAAGTCGTTTTAATTTATGTTTTTATTCTAATAATAAGAAAGGGTACCGATCTATTTATATTGATCAATTCAGTCTTCAAAGAGTTTATTTATGATGTTGGAACAGATAATTAGTGTACCCTTTGAAAATGGGTGAAGAGTTTGTGAACCATGAGCTAAATTATTTCTACGACTTGGTAATGTGTCGATTAAGGTTTTGGTCATATCATCTGGATTTTTAATTCTGTCAGGTGGTATATGTGTATATTTGATTCCTTGTAGATGACCTTCATTAAAAGCTTTTTTTAGAAGTCCTTTAAATCCATTTTTATTTTTTCCTAGCTTTAATTTAAGAGCTTCTTCGAGCGAGGAGAAAGCTTTTAATTCAGCAATTTGATGAAAGGGATAGCAAAACCATGAGTAAAGCTCTAGGTTTTTTGCAATATTAAAACTGCTTTGAATTTCTTCTGGGACAGAACTTATTAGTTCGATATCCATTAAATTTGAGTGGAGAGTTTCAATGGGGCGGGGAAGTCGTTCTCCTGTTTCAGAATCGATAACCCCACCTATATAACAGCTTCGAATATCATGTGTGTATACATCATCTAGATTTTTAAATTCTTCCATAAGCCTATTTGAGAATAAATGCGGCAATAGCCACGGCTAAAGATAAAATTGAAATGGTGATAGATAAAATAGTTAGTCTAGTTGTTTTTTTGTTATCGCTATTTGCTTTCTGAGATTCTTTTAAAGCCAATTCATTGGATTTTTTTAGTAGTTTAATTTGACCATTAGCCAGCTGAAAAGTTTTTTTTGTTTGTTCCTCTTTTTTACGGGCTTCACTTTCCTGCTTTTGAGATTGCTCCATCAACGCTTTTGCAGAATGTATTTTTGACTCAAAGTGATCATTCATAGCGTTCTATCTTCTGTAATGGCTAGTTAAGTATGGAAGTTAAATTTTAATCATCTTTTGTTATATGTGAAATTTCATCGGCAATAAATTCATTAACAGATTTAGATTCGATTCCAAATAAATAGCGAGGATGGCCTTTGAAAAGGAAATAAGGTTTTGTTTCTTGAATGTAACGAATTTGTTCAAAATCTTCTTCATTTAGAAATATTGAGACTGTACTACCTCCAGCACGTTTGATTGCAACAATATTGCTTGAAGGATACATCTTATAAACAAAACCTTTGATTTCTTGGTATGTGCCTAAAAAATATTCATTTTTTAGACTTGAAAGATAATCTTTTGATTCATTGTTAAATGCAGCGACTGTTTCTTTCCCTAGAAGAGGGGAACCAATAGAAATAGCCTCTACTCCACCAGATGCATCTACTCGATTAACAATTTTTGATAATTCTGAATGTAAGGAGCCAATAAAAATTTTCTTGTTATTGTCTTTTTCTTTATGAATTGTGTCTAAGACTTTGCCTGTGTAATATCCTACCATTCCAGACAAAACATATTGCGTTAGAGTGACTAAGTATTGAAGTGTATCAGGGTCGGTAAGAACAGGTACTAACGCAAAAGCGTCTGATTTTCTTTTTCGTTCACCTATTTGAAGTGAAATCTGTTCTCTTTCGTTCTTATTTGGGTATGCTCCTTTTATTAAACGATCATTTTGAGACAGGTAAGCTTTGTTGTATATTCTTTGAATTGCTAACAAACTATTACCTAAATCATAGATGTTTACACCTCTTTGATCAAAACCTTCACCTATAAAACGCAGTGTAATCAAAGAATTTTCATACTTATCTTGTTTTCTCACATAGTTCTCCAGCGCAATCTGATTCAATTAATTTCTGTTTATTACTTCATTTATTGCTCTATGCCAACGACTATTATGTATAAGACGTTCTTCGTGTAGATTTGATTGAAGAATTTCATACTTACTTAAATGTGAGATTGGCTCCCATTCATTTCTAAATACATATGTAGCGTTGCCAGTATTAGGACTTTCAAAGACATATCGATTGCGATCTGTAAATCCAAATACAACGTAGTCTTTAAACCCTCCTATTCCAACGGCTATAAAATCAGGATTATGGCGAGTTATACTTTTGATTCTTTTAATCGCTGTAGCCTTATCAGATTCAGATAAGTTATTAAGGTAGTTTTCTAAAGCTTGACTAGCTTGTTCAAACGGATATTGCCCCTGAGGTAAGATTTTCCAATTTATTTTTTTTATTTGGATTGGTTCTTGTAAATCTGGACGAACTATCTCAAAGCTCGGGAATAGCTCTAAAAATATATTTAGCAAATTTACAATGTCTTGTTCAGTTTCATTATTTTTGATAATTCTTGAAGCCCCAACCAAGCTATCTTTATTATTCATTATGGTAATGAATTCTTCTGGTGGTTTTATTAATTCACGAGGATATGCTTGGTAATCTCTGAATTGTACGCCATGATGTTCATGTCCATGCCAGTCTTTCCACGAGGTATTAACCATTCTAGATCTTGGTTCCATGGGTAGATCTTTTCTGATGATTTCTTTACCACGCGCATTGAATTCCGTCGATTTTCCTACAATGGAAGGTAAAATCGAATCTCCTTCCGATGGTAAGTTTTCAAACCCCATTCTTTTAGAAAGTTGTTCATTTAATTGGGGGCTAATTAGTCGAAATTCAGGAAGGCGCTCTATAAGTTTTCTATATACAGAAAGAGTTCGGAGTTGTTTGGGCATTTTCTTTAATCACCATTTAATTCGCTAGAATATAGATAGAATACACAAGGTGAAGAAAAATGTAAGTAAAAGTTTGTATGTTTGTTTTGTGGTTAGGGTGTTTCTATGTCGGATTAGGAAAAAAGGAGGCAGCTTAGAATCAAATTGCAAGTGCAACACTAACTTGGATAATGACTCTCATGAAAGAATAAAAAGGGGTCAGTGTAAAAAGGGGTCAGCTTAGAATCAAATTGCAAGTGCAACACTAACTTGGATAATGATTCTCATGAAAGAGTATATACACTTAAGTCCCGAAGAAAGAGCGTCAATTATGTTGATGTTAGATCAACAATATAGCCTTCGTAAAATTGGGAAAATTCTCCAGCGTAGCCCTTCTACCATTTCACGAGAACTTAGGCGACAAACTACCAAACCTAAAGCCTATAATGCAACTAGAGCGACTAAGCAATACCTAAAGAATCGACAGCGTTGTAAACGCGCCAAAAAGCTCGCAACGCATTCAGAATTATGCGATATTGTTGAGCGTCATTTAGTCCTCAATAAATGGTCTCCAGAACAAATCTCAGCCTATTTAAAACAAAGCTATCCAAACGATTTAAACATGCAAGTATCTCCAGAAACGATTTATGCTCATATCTATGCGCAACCCAAAGGTGAACTTAAAAAGTTACTGGTTCAATCGCTGCGTAGAAGCAAGTCTAAGCGTGGACCACGCGGCAGTAAGGATAGTTGCTATAGCAGTCTAAAAATCACAGAAGAACAACGGCTTATGAATCGACCTGAAGAAATAAACTCCCGAGAAGTTGCGGGACATTGGGAAGGCGATTTAGTTATTGGAGCTATGAATAAATCCTGCGTTGGTACGCTCGTCGAGCGCAAAACTGGGTTTGTTATTTTAAGCAAGATGGAGAACAAATCCGCTGAAAAAGTCCGTGAAGGTTTTGAAAAAAGCATGAAAACTCTACAGGATTTTTTGAGGCTATCGCTAACCTATGACCGTGGGGCTGAAATGGCCGAACATGTCATGATGTCAAAAAACTTAAAAATGGACGTATATTTTGCAGACCCTCATGCCCCTTGGCAAAGAGGAACCAGCGAAAATACGAATGGGCTGATTCGTCAATTCTTGCCTAAAGGTGAGGATTTATCACAATATACCCAATCCGAATTAGACTACGTTGCTTACCTGCTTAATAATCGACCAAGGAAAAGATATGATTTTAGAAGCCCGCAAGAAATGATGGAGCTTGAAAGTCCGAGCGGATTATTCAGTGTTGCACTTGACTCTTGAATCCAAGCAGTACCCTTTTGGGCAGAGAACTTCATTTTTTCTATTTTCAATGAACGCTTCTAAGTTTTATGTGATTAGGACTTAAAACTTATAGCCAATCGAGATGGTGCCAAAGACGTGTGTGGGTTCGTCGTCGTCAAATTCTTTTGAGCGCATATTTAACGTGTAAGAAACGCGGATACGGTCATAGGTGACGGCAAGACCGGCATTGGCATCAAATACGAAGTTATAACGGTCTATGGATGGGGAATCCGTAAAAGTATTGCCGTCTAAAAAGATATTACGGCCAACCGCTCGGCCATCGACACCGGCAAAAAGCATCCAGCTCCATTTATCTCCAAAAGTGGCAAAGGCTCCGTTACCGGGAATGGCCGGACGAACTCTTAAGGGAAGCGATTGCCATTTACCTTGTTTAGGCAGCAACTGCATAGTCAACCCGGTATTCATGTAGGTATAGATATTTCCCAAGGTCGTGCCGAGATGAGGCATGACACGGAAATAATATTTATCGTTGAGGGTGCCAGTATAAGTATTCGGCCAACGGCGCTCCCAGGAGATGATTAAACCTAATTCATTATTGAGCTGACTGTCCCAACCTTTAGGGTCGTCCGAGTTGATTAAAGTATGAAAATTGCGTTGTACCTCTTTACCCAATGCAACAGGGCCAATCACGCCTAGCGTCAATTCCAGATCGTCAATATGGTTACCGGTAATACTGGTGATACCGGCAGAAGCATAGAGAAACGCGGCATAAGGTCTGTCTTCAGGGTCAGGGGTAATGTTTTCGATTTCTTCCGGTGTATAGAGATTATGCCCAACCGAATAGTAAGTTGAGGTAGTTTTGTTAACTTCAAAGGTGGGAATATAGCGTGCCAGCCATTTAGAAAGTTCCGGAAGTTCGGTATTAATATCAAAATAAGTAACGCGTAGTCCATTGGTGTAATTTTGATCTGTACCGCCACCAAAAAAGTCATTTTCAACGGTTAATGTCAGAAATTTTTCGCCTTTGCTTTTGATCGCTTCAATTGGAATGCTCTCTTCCAGCGTGGCGGCATTGGCTTGCAGTGCAAATAAGCTCAGTGTTGCGATAGACAATAATCTTTTTTTCATATTAACTCAATGAGACGATGAATTTGTATTGTTAGATTGTAACGGTTTTATTTGACAATTTATTGATCGTTAAAAAAACGGTTGTTAAAACAAGACGAATTAGCAAGTTTGTATTAGTAGAACAATATTTCCGAATCACCTGTAGCCTTTTTTGAACTCAAATTTCACACTTCGAATTCGATCCAAATCACAATTTTTTATCCTTTCAAATGCAAAAAAATGAATTTTTTCAGTTCATTTTTTTGTTTTCCTGTACGGATTCTATACATAAGTTTGTCAATTATGTATATGTTTATCTTGTTGAATTTATTAGGTAATTAGGTTTTCCATAAATTCCAGTCAATGTTCATATATTGAAAATCCTCTATCTTTCCTATCGTTTCTTTCAATTAGTCAATATGAGTGCGTTTTTCTAACATGGGCCTCGAGTTTTGAATTAACTCCCTAACTCGAAAGGAGAATTAACTATGGCAAGTAAAACGTTTGATGCTGGTGTACAGGATTACCAGCTGACTTATTGGACTCCGGACTACACTCCGTTAGAAACTGACTTACTCGCTTGTTTCAAAGTGGTGCCTCAGGAAGGTGTTCCGCGTGAAGAAGCCGCTGCCGCTGTTGCAGCCGAGAGTTCGACAGGAACATGGACCACCGTTTGGACGGACCTTTTGACTGATATGGAATATTACAAAGGTCGCGCATACAGAATCGAAGATGTTCCAGGCGATAAAAATGCATTTTACGCGTTTATCGCATACCCGTTAGACCTTTTTGAAGAAGGTTCGGTGGTTAACGTTCTGACCTCTTTGGTAGGTAACGTATTCGGATTTAAAGCAGTACGTTCATTGCGTTTGGAAGATATTCGCTTCCCGATCGCGTTCATTAAAACTTGTGGTGGACCACCATCAGGTATCCAGGTTGAGCGTGACAAATTGAACAAATACGGTCGTCCGATGTTGGGTTGTACTATCAAGCCAAAACTGGGTCTATCGGCTAAAAACTACGGTCGTGCGGTATATGAGTGTCTTCGTGGTGGTCTTGATTTGACCAAAGATGACGAAAACATCAACTCGCAGCCGTTCCAACGCTGGCAGAACCGTTTTGAGTTCGTTGCCGAAGCCGTTGATAAGGCGACGATGGAAACCGGTGAGCGTAAAGGTCACTACCTGAACGTAACGGCAGGATCGGTTGAAGAGATGATGAAACGTGCAGAGTTCGCTAAAGAACTAGGCCAGCCAATCATCATGCATGACTTCCTGACAGCAGGTTTCACAGCGAATACAACCTTAGCAAACTGGTGTCGTGATAACGGAATGTTGTTACACATTCACCGTGCGATGCACGCCGTAATCGACCGTAACCCGAACCACGGTATTCACTTCCGCGTTCTGGCTAAGTGTCTACGTTTGTCAGGTGGTGACCACCTACATACCGGTACGGTTGTTGGTAAGTTGGAAGGGGACCGTGCGTCTACGCTTGGTTTCGTTGATCAACTTCGTGAATCGTTTGTACCTGAAGATCGCTCTCGTGGTGTTTTCTTCGACCAAGACTGGGGATCAATGCCAGGTGTTATGGCGGTTGCTTCCGGTGGTATCCACGTTTGGCACATGCCGGCACTGGTTAACATCTTTGGTGATGATTCGGTACTTCAGTTCGGTGGTGGTACTCAGGGTCACCCAGGCGGTAACGCAGCGGGTGCCGCGGCTAACCGTGTTGCTCTAGAAGCTTGTGTTAAAGCGCGTAACGAAGGTCGAGATCTGGAAAGAGAAGGTGGAGACATCTTGAGAGATGCAGCTCGCGGAAGCAAAGAGCTTGCAGTCGCTTTGGAAACTTGGAAAGAGATCAAGTTTGAATTCGATACCGTTGACAAGTTGGATGTGGGTTAAACCATACCGTATTTGAATAAATCCTATTGAAAACAAGGAGAAGAAGATGTCAATGCAAACAGATGATTACCGCACACAGTATACGTTGGAAACCTTTTCGTTTCTTCCAGAACTGAACAGCGATGAAGTCTACGATCAAATTGTTTACATCATCAATCAAGGCTGGACACCAGCGTTGGAACATGAAGAGCCAAGCAAAGCCTCGGCTCATTACTGGGGTATGTGGAAGCTACCGTTGTTTGGTACTCGTGATCCAAACGAAGTCTTGGCTGAATTGGATGCGTGTCGTCAAGCTTACCCAAATCACTTGATTCGTTTGATCGGGTATGACAACTACACCCAGTGTCAGGGACACAACTTCGTAGTTTACCGTCCTCGCGGAATGTAATTCGCCAGGTAAGCAAACGAACTAACGAGTGATTAAACACAGGAGGCTTTAGCATGACTACAAATAATGCTCAAAGCGGTCGAGCCGCAGCCATAGCACGCCGTAAGGCGTTGGTAAACGGAAAGAAAGGGCAAGCGTCAGCAACACCGGCGCAAACCCGATCTAAGCCGGAACCGGAAGTTGTGGTTGAAGCAACACCAGCTGCTTCCGAGCCGTCTCGTCCTCGTCGCCAAGTTAAACCTGCTGCTGCAGCGCCAGTCGCTTCTGCAGCCGGTCGTGAAGCGGCGAAACAGAAAAGACAGCAACAGAAGAATGGTAAAAGCCAGACAGATGCGGCCAAATCGGTACCGCATCCAAAGGCAAAAGCCAAGCAAAAGCCTGAAGAACCGATTGCTGCTAAACGTGAAAGCAAAACGGAAAAGCCAGCTCGTCGAGCCGAGCGCCGTACTGCGATCAAACCGGATGGTATTAAGCAGCAAAGTGGACGCCTACAGTCTAAAGCTTATCGACAGGCACAAGCCAAAGGTAAGGTTGGACAGGAAGCGTTCAAATCCAAAGGAGGCAGTCAATCCGGCGTAAAAGCAAAACTGGCAAACCCAGATGCTTCAACGCGTGAAATTGCCAAGCAAGTTCGTGCTGAGCGTTGTTCGCGAGGTCAAACTTGCACTAGCGGTTCTTCTCGTCCGATCCGTCCGCCTAGAAACAGTGAAGCGCCGCAAAAAGTGGGTGAATCCAACACTTTAAGTGGTCAAGCGGTTTCAGGAACGCAGATTGGGCAAGGTGAGAAAAAATTAATCGGTGCAGAAACAGGCGCTTGTCAGTTAGTCAGTGGTACCGAGTATTTAGGTGCGGAAGAGTTCTCCAAGCATTGCGATACTCAACCCAAGGCACAACCTGCCAAAGTAACGCAAACACAGACCTCGCGTGGGCAAGTAGTGAGCGGAACGGAAGTAGGGCGTGCTGAAAAAATGACCGGCAATGAACCGGGTACCTGTTCAGCAGTGACCGGGACAGATTATCTGCCTGCGGATCAAAGCCAAATGTACTGCGGTACGACGCCAGCTAAGGCGAAACAGAACGGTTTTTCCGTGATGTCTCAGCCCGCGCAGCAAAGTGGTAACAAGATTACCGGTGGAGATAGTCGCAAATCTCAATCCACCACAATCAAGCCGTCTTTGCCTGCCGAGCAGCCAATGGCCGGGCCTCGTAAAGTAATGCCTTCGCAAACGGCCATGGGTAATACCACCACCGGCACACAGGTGGGTCGTCTAGAAGACGTTACCGGTACAGAAAAAGGCGCTTGTAAAGCGGTTTCCGGAACCGGATACCAAAGTGCAGAAGAAGCACAGGCGTGTGATACGCCAATGCCGAAACCTGCAGCCAAGGTAACGGCATCCGGAACCGGCGGTGGTCAGAAGGTTACGGGTGACCGCAGTGGTTCTTTTACCGAAGCGACAGGCTCTGAAGCAGGAGTTTGTCAAGCGGTTACTGGAACACCTTACATGGCAGCCGAACAGGCGAGCGCTTGCGGGACTCAGCAACAAACTGAAATCCAGCAACGCCAACGTCAAGGCGCGAACCCTTCAATTTCAGGGGTTCAGCCAGGACCGCAAGGGTTGACCGGCGCACAGAAAGGTGCCTGCGAATTAGTGACGGGTACACATTATCAAGGTGGTGATCAAACTGCCATGGTATGTGACTCCAGCCATGCAGCAGCACCGGGTGAATCGGATTTTCCTCAAGCGCTTACGGCCACCGCGGCAGCATCCGCTGCAACGGTTGAACCGACGCCACAGCCAATGGCTGCCGCCTCTGTCATTACCGGAGACGGATGGGATCGAGGTTCGAAGGTCACCGGTACGGACGGTCCTTGGGCCGCTCAACGAAATGCTTCTATCCGCGGCGCGAGCGGGCAGGCTCCAATGGGTGCCAGCCAGTTCAGACCGGGTGATAAAGATATTCCGATGAGCCCGATTACCGGTTCTTCAGGCAATACCGATTCGGGGGCGAAAGTCACCTTGTCGGGCGGCGCTAGAGCGTAAAGCTTGAAACGCTTTGTTTAAAGAAATTTGTAACTAAGAGTTGAGTATTGATGAAAAGTTCAGCACATCGTCAAAAGTCATTGTTTTGGAAGCCGATTGCGCCAAACCCGTTATGGGAAACGGCTAGCGCTAGCGCAAACCGTAGCTCGACCGCTTCTGCTGTTCAGTCAGCAAAGCCGATGGGTACGGAGCAGACTGTCACCCAGCCTGCGGCAAAGACGGCGACCGCAGCAAGACAGACTCACTCTTTGGTAAACCCGTCACAAAATCAGCGTCTGCGTGAATATGAAGTGCAGACCAAAGCCGCGTTCGATCAGATCGAAAGCACTTTGAAAGCACTGCTTGCCGAGCAAGGGCGTAACGATTTTGTGAACTGGGCCAACCAACAACTTTCAACAAAACTGGGCGTGACTCTATCAGCGTCAGTTTGGCAAAAAGCATTGAACCAGGCTGCGCCGAAAGGGTTTCAAACACTTTATGCACAAACGTTGTTTGCACAGTTTATGAACCTGTCACAGAACTTTTTTCAAAAAGATCCGTTAGCAGGGCAACAGAAACAAGAAGCGCAACGTAAGTTTAAAGAAGCTGGCTTCCATGCGGTTGGGGTTGCTCCCTGTGCCGACGGACGTTTGGCTCATATGATCAGTTATGTTTTGAGACTGCCATATTCTATGGCCAGACGCAAAGCACACGCTGGTGCTCTGTTCGACATCAGTGAAAGTGTTCGTAACTGGGTATTTATCGAACATACACGATTTCGTGAAGGACAGCCGAATCCGGCTAATGAACCGACACGTTATCTAAAGATTGCGGTTTATCACTTTTCAAAAGCGGATCCGTCACATCAAGGTTGTGCGGCTCACGGGAGTGATGATCATAAAGCGGCGCAAGCGGCTTTACAAAAATTACAGGATTTTAAGCAAGCCATCGAAAACCGTTTTGGCTGTGGTTCCACAGTTCAGATCTTGTTGATTGGCTTGAATACGGATGATGACAGCATGAAAGTGCACATCCCGGATGGTCAAGGTGAGTTGAATCTGGATCGCTATGTTGAGACAGACAAACTCTATCAAGCCACCTTGGGAATGAGTGCACAGCAGGCTGAACAAGCTCTGCAACAGGCGGTCATCGAATGTAACGCAGCGCAGCGCGCTAGTGCTCCGCAAAACAATCTGCTGAATTTGATTGCTTGGTTAATCGGCAACAATTTCTCGCAAATTGAGTACGTCAACCTCTATGAAAGCGGTTGCTACAGCGATATCGGACATGCTGAACGTTTCATCAGTGTGGGTAACGGCTTTGAAGAAGTGCAGTTACGCAACCTGAGTTACTACAGCTTTCTCGATACCGTTGAAGAAGGGGTTAATGATGTGGATGTCGGTATCAAGATCTTTAAAGGTCTGAATGTCAAAAAAGGCTTGCCGATTCCAATCATTATCCGTTGCGATTATGACGGTCGCGTACCGGGTTCAAAAGAGCGAGCACAAGCCAAAGCGCTTCGTATTGAGAAGGCTTTGCAGCAGCGTTACCAGGAATTAGCGGCATCCGGGTTATTACATACCCTGCCGACCCTGAGAGATTTTAACGACTATCAACCTGCCGAAAGAGTGGCCGGTTTGATGGACAACAACCAATAAGCTTAAACCCGCAAGGAAAGGAGGTGAAGCGTGAAAATTTTTAAAGTGGACAAGACGCTCGTTTCAACTAACCGTATTGCGATGATGGAGCACAAACCGCTGCTGGTCGTCAGAGAGAAAGACGGCGGTTCGCCTCAAGTAGCGGTTGATCCGGTTGGCTGTAAGCCTGGAGATTGGGTGTTATGCGTTGGAAGTTCGGCGGCACGTGACGCCAGCGGGGTGAAAGGCTACCCGAGCGATCTGACCATTGTCGGCATTATTGATCAATGGGAGGGGCCGGAAGATGGAAATTCATCAAGTTAAACAACAGCTGGTCTTGACCAGCCGGTTGGATGGGTTAGGGCATTTACCCATCAAAGTTTTAAAAAGTGTCTGTACCGGAGCCACTTTGGTGGCAATGGACCCCTTAGGGGTAAAACCGGGTGATTGGGTTTTTACCATCGCCAACTCAGCGGCACGAGATGCAGCAGGGAACAAAGAGTTATTAACCGATTTAACGGTTGGCGGCATCATCGATGACTGGCAATCAAATTAAAAAGTAAGTTTTAAAGTGAGCAACTCAAAGGAGAAA
Source organism: Thiomicrorhabdus sp. (assembly GCA_963677355.2). Lineage (GTDB taxonomy): Bacteria > Pseudomonadota > Gammaproteobacteria > Thiomicrospirales > Thiomicrospiraceae > Thiomicrorhabdus. The sequence continues at coordinate 294,972 of CAXXXQ010000002.1, forward strand.
GTTATGAGTGATTACGGTATTGCATTGGGCATGATTGAAACCCGTGGGTTGGTGCCAGCGATCGAAGCAGCAGACGCGATGACCAAAGCGGCGGAAGTACGCTTAGTAAGTCGTGAATTTGTAGGCGGTGGTTATGTCACGGTGATGGTTCGCGGAGAGACTGGTGCGGTTAACGCGGCAGTACGTGCTGGAGCAGATGCTTGTGAACGTGTTGGTGACGGTCTGGTGGCTGCACACATCATTGCTCGTCCACACAAAGAAGTGGAACCTGTTTTAACGATTGAAGACAAATAATTTCGGTATTTTCAAAGGAGAAATGTCATGAGTACGGAATATGGAATTGCTTTAGGAATGATCGAAACTCGCGGACTGGTTCCGGCGATCGAAGCAGCAGATGCGATGACCAAAGCGGCGGAAGTACGCTTGGTAAGCCGTGAATTCGTTGGCGGTGGTTACGTCACAGTGATGGTTCGCGGTGAGACAGGTGCGGTTAACGCAGCAGTTCGCGCCGGAGCAGATGCTTGTGAACGTGTTGGCGACGGTCTGGTTGCTGCGCACATCATTGCTCGTCCACACAAAGAAGTGGAACCAGTATTAACTATTGAACAGAAATAATTTTAATGGCTCAGGGTGCTAAATATTACAACGCTGAGCCATTGAACAAATGACTTTGTTAACAGGAGAATTGTCATGAGTACGGAATACGGAATTGCTTTAGGAATGATCGAAACTCGCGGGCTAGTACCGGCGATTGAAGCAGCAGATGCGATGACCAAAGCGGCGGAAGTTCGCTTGGTAAGCCGCGAATTTGTTGGCGGTGGTTATGTCACAGTGATGGTTCGCGGTGAGACGGGTGCGGTTAACGCGGCAGTTCGTGCTGGCGCAGATGCTTGTGAACGAGTTGGTGACGGTCTGGTTGCTGCACACATCATTGCTCGCCCTCACAAAGAGGTGGAGCCGGTTTTGACAATCGGTAACAGCTCTGCAGATCGTAGCTAATCCAGTGGATATGTTAGAGGGTAAGCCGTTTGATTTACCCTCTCACTAATTAAATTAGGAGGGAGACATGCGTTATTCGACCAGAATGCCAGGAAGTATTATGCCAGGTGCTCACCCTCGTATGCCGGAGAGTCAGACGACCATAGGGAACAGTCAGATTTTAGGTTACCTGGGGCGCGCGCTGAGCCTGGAGTTTTCTGCAGGTCAGCATTATCTCGCACAGGCTTCGCTGGCAAAATTCAGACAAGAGCTGAATTACGCGGAAAGCTTCATTACCTTAGCGAATGAAGAGTTTCAACATGCCAACCTGATTACCGATCGAATCGTGGCTCAGGGAGCATTGCCTGCCGGGAGTGTGTTAAGACCCGCAGGGCCGGCAACCAATATGCTGGAAGCATTAAGAAGTTGTGAAGAGCGTGAATTCGCTTTGATTCAACTCTATTCTGAAGCCAGCCAATATTGTGCAAACTTTGGCGCACAAGAAGACCATGCGCTATTCAACAGATTGTTGGAAGAAGAGCAGTCGCAGTTGATGCGTGTACAGTCTTGGTTAGAAGAGTATTACCGCTCTTTAAGCCAGAACTATCAGCCAACTAGGAGTTTTGTATGAACGATAGATGGAAACTGAAAAACAAACCAGCCAGTATGGAAGCGCGTTTTGAGTTCTCGACATTCGAGACATTACGCAGCTTTTTAGATGAACTTGCCGATAAGGCCGACGCTCTGGATCATCATCCGAATATCAGTTTTGGTAGAGAGCATGTATCGGTCATTATCTACGCAAAAGAAGGCGAGCTCGACACGGTCGACTACGCATTGGCCAAAGGGATTGATGAAGGTTTTCATCGTTTGGCAAGTTAAATGCAAAGGAGCAAAGGCATGACAACATCAACTAAAGAGAGTCAAGCTAATCAAGCTGGTAGCGAGACCCAAGTCAGTAGCGAGACAAAGGGCGGTATGTCGCAAACGGATAGTACGCAAGCCAAAACTCAGCAGGGGGCGGCAGCGGCAACAAAGTCGGCGGCGAAAGCGACTAGCGCAAAACCTGCTACAGCTAAAGCGACAACGAATGCAAAAACCAGTGCGGCGAAGCCAAAAGCCAAGCCAGCGGCAAAACCGGCTGCTAAACCAGCATCCGGTAGTAGCAACGCTAAATCAGCAAACTCGGCCAATAAAACCGAGACGGAACAGCACATTGCAGATCGAGTCAGTGCTATGCCGAGTAATCGGGTCTGGCCCGATTAAGTTTTCGAGTTACCTGAAAGGGTAGCTCTTAACCGGAATAGTCTTAGCCAATTATGAGGGTAGTGCCGGTTCTACCCTCTTTTTTTATCTACCAATACATAGACTGGCATCTATTGAAAGGCGAGGGTTTTTCAATTTTTCAAAGGTGCAGACATGACTTAGGATGCAGTATAGAAATTGCATTGCAATTTAAGGAGGGCATATGTCGGGATTAGATAGCCTATTGATACCGGCGGTACTGTTTTTTGCACTCGGTGTAATTGCACAGTTAATTAAGTCGGATTTGAAGTTTCCTGAAGGGATGTCCAAAGGGATTTCTCTTTACCTGTTGATGGCGATCGGCCTTAAAGGCGGCGCAGAATTAGCCGAAGCGGATCTTCTGGTTGCCTTCAACGCCATTTTTTGGGCCATTGTGATGGGGTTCCTCGTCCCGATCATCGGTTATGCACTGCTACGTTTTAGAGACCGTATTGATCCGTTGAATGCCGCAGCGATCACGGCGCATTACGGTTCGGTAAGTGCGGGTACGTTTTTAACGGCGGTGGCGTTTCTTGAAGCGTCCAATATTTCGCACGAGAGTTATCCGATCATCATGATGGTGATGATGGAATCTCCGGCCATTATTGTCGGCCTAGTATTAGCAGCGCTAGCCCGTAAAAAGTTGGCTAGCCAACCGATTCCGGCGGGTGGCACCCTGGCGATGGGCTCAAGTGCTCCGCAGATAGAGTGGTCGCCATTGCTGAAAGAAGCCTTTACCAACGGCAGCGTGATTTTGCTGTTGGGCGCGATGGTGGTCGGTGCGGTAGCTTCTCCGGAAGCGATGGAGAAAGTGGTACCGTTTTCGAAAGACATTTTTATGGGCGTGCTTTGTCTGTTCCTGTTGGATATGGGGATGGAAGCGGCGAAACGATTGAAAGCGTTTAGAAATGTAGGCGCAACCCTAGTGCTGTTCGGCATTATCATGCCGTTGATCGGCGGAACCATTGGTGTATTCGTCGGCACGACCATATTGAATCTCTCAGTGGGTGGAACTTTACTGGTCGCTATTTTGGGTGCCAGTGCTTCTTATATTGCCGTACCGCCAGCAATGCGTTACGGCATTCCGGAAGCGAATCCATCTTATTATTTAACCTTGGCATTGGGGGTTACCTTCCCGTTTAACGTGGTGATTGGTATTCCGGTGTTCTATCAAATGGCGACGTGGTATGCAGTGGTTTGAAGAAGATATGGAAAGTGGAATGGAAACTTGGCATTGCGGTACGTCCGATGAGTCGGACCGTAGTACAGAGACGGTGAACTCCAAACGAGAGGAGATCAAGATGGTTGAAAGTTGTTCGGAAAAAATGGTCCAGGTCATTACCAATGCCGCTTTGGAAAAAACAATCATTAAAACGATTAAATCCGTCGGTGTGAATGGCTATACCTTATTTGATGTGCGTGGCGACGGCGAGAGTGGTTTTCAGAGCGGCCAGCTGGAAGGCGAGACCAATATTCTGTTTATGATTGTGGTCTCCAATAGCTTGTATCAACCTTTGGTTGAGGCTTTGGACGCGTTTACCCGCAAAGGCCATCACATGATCGTGTTTTCTTCGGATGTGGATGTGATGACGCCTTCCAAATTCCAGAAATAACAACGGATTACAGGTGAATGCATGTCGTTGCTCGTTTTAGCTACCGCAAACCCGCATAAAGTCGATGAGATCAAACCGTTGCTGTTGCAAGGCGGGTTTGATGTCAGACTACAGACCGAATTCTTTGCCGAAGAAGTGGTCGAGGATGGCCTGAGCTTTGTGGAAAACGCGATTAAAAAAGCGCGTTTTGCTAGTGCCAAGACCGGTTTGCCCGCTTTGGCGGACGATTCTGGTTTGGAAGTCAGTGCTTTGCAGGGTGCACCGGGAATCTATTCGGCACGTTATGCACACATGGGTAGTTCAACTGATGGAAAACCGTCGGCAAAAGCTAATCAGGACAAGGTATTACAGCAACTTGGCGACTTGCCTTATCAGCAGCGTCAGGCGCGTTACTCTTGTGCGGCGGTTTATGTCTCCCATGCCGATGATCCAATGCCGTTGATCGGCATCGGCCATTGGTACGGCGAAATTTTGAAACAACCGAGAACCGGTCAAGGGATCGGCTATGACGACATTATGTGGATTCCAGACTTGGTGAAGTCGGTATCGGAACTGCCGTTTCCGATCAAAAACCGTGTCAGTCACCGCGCACAAGCGGTGAATTCAGTATTGATGCAACTGCAACAGCAGAGCGGCTTGGCGTACGACTGGCACCAACAAGCGGTATAGATAAAGTAAAAAGGATAAATAGATGATTGAATTGAGAACCTATGTTTTTCTTGACTCTTTACAGCCGCAATTAGCCTCTTATATGGGAACCGCGTCAATGGGATTCTTACCGGTTCCGGGAGATTCCTGTTTGTGGATAGAGGTGGCTCCGGGGATGGCGGTGCATCGCTTGTCGGATATTGCATTAAAAGCATCCAACGTGCATTTAGGGCAACAGATTGTTGAGCGTGCTTACGGTTCCATGGTGATTCATCACCGTGATCAAAGCGATGTATTGGAATCGGGGGCGCATATTTTGAACCATTTGAACACTGAGGAATTTGATCGTCAGCAGTGCGTCATCATGTGGAATGAAATCATCCGTGGTATTACCCCGGATCACGCCACCTTGATTAACCGTGATAACCGTAAAGGTTCGATGATCCTGCCGGGGCAAAGCATGTTTATTATGGAAACCGAACCGGCTGGTTATATCGTCTATGCCGCTAATGAGGCAGAGAAAGCGGCTAACGTGACTTTAGTTGAAGCGCGGGCGGTTGGTGCCTACGGGCGCTTGGTGATGTGCGGCAAGGAAGATGATATCAACGAGGCGGCGCGGGCGGCAACTCAGGCTTTGGAACGTCTGACTTGTCGGTCAAGTTAATAATCATTCAGTATTTTGTCGATACAAAGTTGCAAAATTCTCAAAATAGGTTATGTTGTTGTACAACTTATGTATTTAAACTGTATAAGAAATATAAGTAATAATCCCGGGCTTGCATATGAAAAGTAACTTAGATAATCAGCCAAATAATTTTTTAATACGTCATGCTTCATTGCGTCAGATTCAAGTATTTGAATCGGTGGCAAGAAACATGAGTTTTACCCGTGCCGCCGAAGAATTGTTTCTTACTCAGCCTACCGTTTCAGCACAGGTCAAAAGCCTGGCTGAGGCAATCGGTATGCCTTTATATGAACAATTCGGACGTCAGATCTACCTGACGGAAGTCGGTGAACAGGTGGCTTGCAGCTGCCGAGAGGTTATTGATCAATTTTCAAACCTTGAGATTATGTTGGATGATTTCAGAGGTATGCGACGCGGGCGCTTGCGTGTCTCGGTCATGACCACGGCGAAATATTTTATGCCGTTGGCATTAGGTGCTTTTTGCAAAGCCTATCCCGACATCGATTTGGAACTGAATATCTCCAACCGCGATACGCTACTGAAACGTATTAGCCAAAATTTGGATGATCTCTATATTTTGGGTCAGGTTCCGCCAAGTCAAATGGATTTGGAGACCATTCCTTTTGCGCCGAATCCACTGGTGATTATCGCTAATAAGAACCATCCTTTGGTGGGTAAAAAAGTGACGCTAAAACAGTTGGCCAAGGAACCGTTCATTATGCGTGAAGAGGGCTCCGGGATTCGTTCTGCCATAGAAACCCTGTTTAATGAAAAAGGCTTGCAAGTCAATGAACGCCTGACCTTGAAAACCAACGAAGCCATCAAGCACTGCGTTGTTGGAGAGCTGGGCGTTGCTTGCGTGTCAAAACACGCGCTCTATCTGGATGGTGAAAACAGTCCGATCGCCACGCTGGATGTGGAAGGCTTCCCAATCCAGAAAGAGTGGAATATCGTCTATCCAAAAGACAAAGACCTCTCTTTGATCGCCAAAGAATTTTTGGTGTTTTTGAAAGAGAAAGGGACGGACTATATCAAGCTCTAATCACAAATGATTTAGCTTTGATATATTCGCTCTCAATCGATTTTAATCGGTATTGTTCTGATGATTTTCAATCAGAAGTTCCTTTCAGTCGGTATCTTTCTGCTTTTTGCCGGTTCCGTTGCCGCCAGCCTCTATTTTGCCGAGCGTTACTACCAGCATGATCTGCTGGTTAAGCAGAGGCTGGTGTCGGGATTCAAAATACCGCTGGAGAAGACGGAATTCATCCGTTGTCAAAATCAGGAGTTGGTCTATAGTGATTTGAATCGCCAATCCGGCTTTATCGCTTTTGATCCTAAGATCGTTTGCGACCAGCAAGCTTTTAACCGCGCCACGCTCAACCCGTTTTCCCAACTCTATTCATTAAGCTTGTTTCTTAATCTACTGTTATTGGGCTTAGGCATCTATCTCAAGTACTTTAGGGAGTAGCTCGTTTTTTTCCGATATTTTTAAAATGTCGGCTTCTCCTACCTGCATAACCGGCTCTCTTTATTAGAGATAGCCGGTTTTTTTGTTTAGTTGTTTGGCTTATATCCTCGTTTTAGCGTTTATTTACCTGCAACCGTTCTGTCTGACTGGCTATCTTTGCAGCTATCTTTACGGTCGTAATCCCTGTTGTTTAAGTTTCTTTTCTATTGAAACAATTCTTTATTTTTGGCTTTTAGGTTTTAGGTTTTAGGTTCTCTATAGGTGTGAATATCAGGAAATAAAATTTAATAAAAATAATAAATTATTCTTGTAAAGAATAATTTGTTTGTGTAACATTATGAATAAATATTTCTTGAGAGGAAAATAAAGTGACTTCGAGTCGATATATATTAACGATTTCATGTGCGGATAAGACCGGTATTGTTTCCCGTGTTTCTACCTTTTTGGCGCAGAGCGGTTGTTGGATCAATGAAGCCAACCATCATGCGGACAAAGAGCTGGGCATGTTTTTTATGCGCAATGAAATTTCCAATATGAGCATGTCGGAAGCAGAGTTTAAGGATGCATTTGCGGAAATCGCAACAGAGTTTGATATGCAGTGGAAGCTCTCTTCACTGGATCGCAAAAAACGCGTCATTATCATGGTCAGCAAACAGGATCACTGTCTGTACGACCTGCTATATCGCTGGAAGTCGGGCGAGATGGAGTATGAGATTCCGTGCGTGATTTCCAACCATCCGGATTTGAAAGAGTTGGTTGAATGGCACGGTATTCCGTATGTGCATATTCCGGTCACGCCGGACAATAAAGAGCAAGCCTTTTCCGAAGTGGTTAACTGGGTGGAGCACTATCAGGCCGATACTATTGTGCTGGCGCGTTACATGCAGATTATTCCGCCGGATCTGTGCCGTAAGTATCCGGGGCAGATCATCAATATCCATCATAGCTTCCTGCCGTCGTTTATTGGTGCCAAACCGTATCACCAGGCTTTTGAACGCGGGGTGAAGTTGATTGGGGCCACTTGCCATTACGTTACCGAAGACTTGGATGCCGGACCGATTATCGAACAGGATGTGCAACGCGTGTCGCACAGTGAATCTGCGGAAGAGATGGTAGTGCTCGGTAAGGATGTGGAAAAAAGTGCTTTGGCCAGAGGCTTGAAGTTCCATTTACAGGACCGCGTGCTGTTGAGCGGCAATAAAACCATCGTGTTTGCTTAGGAGAAAAGCATGCCTTTACGATTGCTTAAATATGCTTGGAAAAAACCGGAAGACGAATTGCGGTTTTTTCCGGAAGAGAAGCCGCTGCAAAAAGAGTATGACGTGGTCATTATCGGTGGTGGCGGTCATGGAATGGCGTGTGCCTACTATCTGGCGAAAGAGCACGGCATTACCAATGTGGCCGTGCTTGAAAAGGGTTATATCGGCGGCGGGAATACCGGGCGTAATACCACCATTGTCCGTTCTAATTACCTGACAGCGGAAGGGGTTAAGTTCTACGACGAAAGTCTGAAGCTGTTCGAAGATCTGAGTGATGATTTCGATCTGAACATCTTCTATTCGACACGTGGTCACTACACCTTGGCACACACCGATAGTGCGATGCGTACTATGCGCTGGCGAGCCGAAGTCAACAAACATCACGGTATCGACAGTGAAGTGGTGGATGTTGAAGCCATTCAAAAAGACGTGCCGTATATGGACGTCGAGTGTAACGGTCAGCACCCGGTAATGGGGGCGCTGTATCATGCGCCGGGTTCGGTGGCACGTCATGATGCCGTAGCGTGGGGCTACGCGCGCGGCGCTCAGCAGCGCGGAGTGGAAATTCATCAGAAGACTCAGGTGACCGATATCAAAACTCTTGGCGGCAAAGTTGTCGGGGTAGAAACCAATCGCGGCTTTGTCGGCGCTAAAAAAGTCATTTCCATGGTGGCGGGTTCCTCGCCAAGAATCACCAATATGCTGGATATTAAAACGCCGATTGAGGTGTTTCCGCTACAGGCTTGCGTGACTGAACCGGTTAAACCGTTTATGAATACGATCGTGGTTTCCGGCAGTTTGCATGTTTATGTCAGTCAGTCGTCCCGTGGCGAGCTGGTTATGGGGGCGTCGGTCGATCCGGCCGAACTACACTCGACCCGTTCTACGCTGGATTTTGTCGAAGGTTTGACCGATCAGATGATGGACCTGTTTCCGTTTACCAGTCGTTTGAAAATCATGCGTCAGTGGGCCGGGATGAGTGACATCACACCGGATTTTGCGCCGATTATGGGCAAAACTTCGGTGGAAGGATTTTATCTGGATAGCGGTTGGGGAACCTGGGGCTTCAAAGCGACGCCTATCAGTGGCAAGACCATGGCTTATACGGCAGCTACTGATCAAACTCATGAATTAATTAAACCTTTTAGCCTGGATCGTTTCGAAAAATTCGAATTGGTCGGGGAAAAAGGTGCCGCATCGGTCGGCCACTAAGGAGGGATTATGAAATTTGTCGATTGTCCTGCCTTAGGCAGAAGAGCTTTAAGCGAGTTTACCTACGGCGGAATTGTCGAAGTCGAACCGGACTTTGCAACCGTTTCGGAAAGCGAATGGGCCGAACACGTTTTTTATCGTCACAGCCAACCACAACAACAGAAAGAGTGGTGGTATCACCGAGCAACCGGTATGTGGTTCTTCTTTGAGAGAAACACTTTGACCGATGTGATTTCCAAAGTCACCGTTGCCAGCAAAGGAGCTTTACATGACGCTTAGATTGGAGCCGCAACCGCTAGAGTGGATTGACCGATCCGTTAAGGTTGCGTTTGAGTTGGAAGGCCAGTCATTTGAAGGTTTTCAAGGCGATGTCATATCCAGTGCCTTGTGGGCCAACGAGAGCAAAGTATTGGGTCGCAGTTTTAAATATCACCGCCGCCGCGGTCTGTTATCGATGGCTAATCATGACATTAATGCTTTGTTCGATACGCCCGAAGAACCGAATGTGCGTGGCGATGTGGTCGCGATTGAAGCGGGGCTGAGCCTGAAGTCGGTTAATACCTTCGGTAATTTGCAGAGCGATGCCGGATCGATGGTGGAATGGATCGGTAAATTCCTGCCGGTCGGTTTCTATTATCGTGCTTTTTATTCACCCAGATTCCTGTTCCCGAAATGGGAAGCGCTGATCCGAACCATGGCAGGGCTAGGCAAGGTGAATACGCAGTGGAGCGAAAAACGTCAGGCCAAAAGATATCTTTATTGCGATGTAGCGGTCATCGGTGCCGGTCCGGCGGGGATGAGCGCAGCCTTAAAGGCGGCGGAAGCCGGTGCACAGGTTTGCCTGATTGATGAAAACGCTTTTATCGGTGGTTCGTTGGATTATCAATATGCTAATGAGACGAGTTTGTCCGATGTTCGTAAAGAGTTAAAGCAGCGTATTGCAGAGTCCGAAAATATTAGCGTATTGACCTCGGCTTACGTGGCCGGTTATTACGGCGACAACTGGTTGGCGGTCAATACTTTGCAAGGCTTAATCAAACTATCGGCTCGTTCGGTCGTGGTGGCTACCGGCGTATTTGAACAGCCGGCGGTGTTCCGTAATAACGATCTGCCGGGCGTGATGAACGCCAGTGCGGCGCAACGTCTGATTGCGCGTTACGGCGTGGCACCCTGTAAAGTGGCGACGGTACTGACAGCGAACCCGGAAGGATATCGTGCGGCACTTGATTTGCATCAGGCCGGCGTTCGGGTTGAAGCGGTTTTTGATACCGGTATGCGAAGCAATAAGTGGTACGAAGAGGTGGTTAAACAGGGTATTCCGGTTTATAGAGAAATCGAGAATATTGAAGCCTTCGGTAAAAAAGAACTGGCAGGGGTGAGTTTCACCGTGGCAGGAAAGTCTCATCGCATTCAGTGTAACGGCTTAATAATGAGTATGGGTTGGGCTCCGGCAGGTGCAGCGATCTATCAAGCCGGCGGCAAGTTTGCCTATGAGCAGACTTTGCATCAGTTGTTGCCAGCCGAGATGCCGGAAAGCCTGTTTGCCTGCGGCCGTATTAACGGTGTGTTTGATATCGATAAGCAGTTGTTGGATGGCCAGCAAGCCGGTTTGAATGCCTATGAATTTGTAAACGGCTTGGAATTAACGGCTCGAGAGGAACTGCGTAGCAACAGCGCGCATTCCCATGAATATCCGATCTGGGAGCATCCGCAAGGTAAAAACTTTGTCGATTTCGATGAAGACATTCAGTTGAAAGATTTAAAAGCGGCAATTGCGCAAGGTTTTGACAATATCGAACTGATGAAGCGTTTCTCGACGATCGGCATGGGACCGAGTCAGGGTAAACACAGTAATATGAACGGGATTCGTATTCTGGCCAAACTGACCGGAAAAACCATTGATCAGACCGGTTCGACTACGGCGCGCCCGATGTTTCATCCGACGCCGGTGGCGCATTTGGCCGGTATGCGTTTCCGTCCGGAACGCTTCACGGCGCTGCACAGCCAGCATGTTGCCGCCAAGGCCAAATTTATGGAAGCGGGCAACTGGTTGAGACCGGAGTACTATCAAACTCAGCCGAATCGTCTGGCGTGTATTTTGTCGGAAGTTTCAGCGGTCAGAAAAGCGGCCGGCTTGATTGATGTGTCCACTCTGGGCAAGATCGAGGTTTTCGGACCGGATGCGGCCGAAATGATGGATCGCCTCTATACCATGACCATGTCGAACATGAAGATCGGCGCCAGCCGTTATGCGGTGATGGTGGATGATAGCGGCGTGGTCATCGATGACGGTGTAGCGATTCGTTACAGCGATAAACACTTCTATGTCACCACCACGACCAGCGGTTCAGACACCATGTACCGTTTGTTCCAGAAAAAGCTGATCGAATGGGGCTTGGATGTCACCGTGTTGAACCGTACCGGCCAGCTGGCGGCGATGAATTTGGCGGGACCCAAAAGCCGTCTGATTTTAAGCCAGTTAACCGATTTGAATTTGAGCAATGACGCTTTCCCTTATCTGGCGATGCGTCAGGCAAAAGTCTGCGGCTTTGATGCGACTCTGATTCGAGTCGGTTTTGTCGGCGAATTAGGTTATGAGATCCATCTGGCCTCGTCAGGCGCCGAGCAAGTCTGGTCGCAAATTATGCAGGTCGGGCAGGAATACGGTATCAAACCTTTCGGGGTCGAAGCGCAACGCCTGCTGCGTCTGGAGAAAGGCCACATCATTGTCGGTCAGGATACCGACGGTTTGATGAATCCGTTCGAGGCCAATATGTCCTGGGCGGTGCATTTCAAGAAACCGTATTTCATCGGTAAGCCAAGTTTGCAAAAACTGAAAGCTCAGCAGCAGCGCAAGCTGGTCGGTTTTGAGTTGATTGACCGGAGCAGCGATGAAGCAATTTTAGAGAGTCATTTGATTATCGAATCGGGCGAGATGGTTGGGCGAGTTACCAGTGTGGCTTACAGTCCGACGTTGGAAAAAACCATCGGCCTAGCGGATGTGTCCCTCGATTATGCCGAGAACGGCGCTGTGATCCACATTAAATTGGGTAGCGGTCGTCTGGTTGAAGCGAAAGTGGTGCCGACGCCGTTTTACGATCCGAAGTCCCTAAGACAGGTTCCTGAACAAGCCGAGGAGGGGGCGTAAGGATGGGTATTCAATTGGTTTCTACAAAATTTGAACACTTAACGGTTTTGCGGGGCAAACGTCTTGCCGAACTGATTAAGAAACTGAATTTGTCCGTACCGTCTTTGTTCGAGTACCAGAAATACAACGGACATGGTTTTATCGCCAATTTAGGGGCGGGCGAAATTTTAATTAACCATTCGAGTTTTAACGAGAGTTTGCTTGAAGAAGATCAATATGCATTCCAACGGGGGGATGCGGTTTTCACTCTATCAGGTGATTGGCGAGCTTTGATGTCCGAAGTCTGTATCTACGACTTCAGGCAAGCCAAACCTGGTGATTTCACAATGGTTTTGGTTGCGGGTGTCGGCGTCTGGATGCTGATTCCGGAAGACGATGCGCCGCTGATTCTAGGTTGTGATCCGACTTACGGGCACTACCTACAGGAGACGTTACAAAACCAGATTAACCAATCTCCCTTTTTAAATAACGGAAGGCAATCATGAACTTAACAGAAGCAAAAAAATTCCTTGAAGACAATCAAATCAAATATATCTTAGCGCAATTCGTTGATATTCACGGTGTGGCTAAGACAAAATCTGTGCCGGCGAGCTGCTTGGAAGCTATTGTTAAGGATGGCGCAGGGTTTGCCGGATTTGCCGTTTGGGGGCTGGGCTTGGAACCGCACGAAAGCGACTATATGGCCAAAGCCGATTTGGACACTTTGAGCATTGTGCCTTGGCAACCGGGGTATGCGCGCATTGCCTGCACCGGCTATGTCAATAACGAGCCGTATGAGTTCGATTCACGTCATATTATGTTGAAACAGATTGAACGCCTGTCTGCAAAAGGCTGGACTTTAAATACCGGAATCGAACCGGAATTCAACCTGTTGAAAAAGGACGAAAAGGGACATCTGGTACCTTACGACGACTCAGATACCTTGGATAAACCCTGTTACGACTACAAAGGCATGTCGCGTTCCCGTGACTTTCTGGAAAAGTTTGTCGACTCTTTGCAGCAGGTCGGTTTTGACGTTTATCAGATCGACCATGAGGATGCCAACGGTCAATTCGAGATCAACTACACCTATAGCGACGCGAAAACCTCGGCCGACAGAATCACTTTCGTACGTATGGCCGGCAGTGAAATCGCCAATGAAATGGGGATGACTTGTTCCTTTATGCCGAAAGCCAATTCAAGCCGCACCGGTAACGGTTTCCATTTTCACCTTTCGTTGACGGATGAGAACGGCACCAACCTGTTTACCGATAAAAGCGATAAAAACGACTTGGATCTTTCCGAACTGGCTTATCACTTCCTCGGCGGCTTGATTCACCACGCCAAAGCCTTGTGTGCTTTTGCCGCGCCGACCGTGAACTCTTACAAACGCTTAGTGGTCGGGCGCTCTCTATCGGGTGCTACTTGGGCACCGGCTTTCATCAGTTACGGCGACAACAACCGTACTGCGATGGTGCGTATCCCTAAGGGGCGTTTGGAGTTCCGTTTGCCGGATTCGGGTTGTAACCCTTATTTGGTAACGGCCGCCATCATTGCCGCCGGAATGGACGGTATCGAGAAAAAGCTTGATCCGGGCAGCCCGAAAAACATCAACCATTATACGCTTTCGTTGGAAGAACTTGCGGAGATGGGAATAGAGACTTTGCCGCAGAGCTTACATGAAGCGATTGAAGAATTGGAGAAAAGCGATCTGTTCTACGAGCAGTTGGGTGAGGCATTTGTTAAAGAGTTTATCGATATCAAACGAATGGAATGGGTCGAGTACCAGCGACATGTGTCGGATTGGGAAATTAACCGTTATATGGAATTCTTTTAAGGAGAAAAAGTATGTGTGGAATTGTAGGGCTTTACCTGAAAAATAAAGCGTTGGAAAGCAAGCTAGGGGAACTCTTTGAACCCATGCTGATCGCCATGACAGATCGCGGCCCGGATAGTGCCGGATTCGCCATCTACGGTGATGAAGTGGAAGAGGGCATGGTCAAAGTCACGTTGCAGCATGAAGACGAAGATTACCCTTGGCATAAATTGGCCGCTCAGCTGGAAGAAGACTTTGAGACTCCGGTATCGGTTTTGCATAACGCCAATGCGGCGGTGTTCAAGTTGGTGGGCGATGAACTGGCGGTTCGTGAAGCGATCGGGGAGTATGCTCCGGAAGTTAGAATCATGAGCGTCGGGCTGTCGATCGAAATTTTGAAGTCGATCGGTCTGCCTGAAGAGATCGCTTCGAAATTTAATCTGAAGGGCATGAAAGGTTCGCACATTATCGGTCATACCCGTATGGCGACCGAAAGTGGCGTCACCATGGAAGGCTCGCACCCGTTCACTACCGGTATGGACCTGTGCCTGGTGCATAACGGCTCTCTGTCTAATCACAACCGTTTACGTGAGGAGTTGAAAGCCAAAGGCGTCAGCTTCGAGACTGAAAACGATTCCGAAGTGGCGGCCGGTTATCTGACTTGGCGTTTGCGTGAAGGGGCGACGGTTAAGGAAGCGCTGGAAGGCGCTATTAAAGATTTGGACGGTTTCTTCACCTTTACCGTCGGTACCAAAAACGGCTTTGCCGTGGTTCGCGATCCGATCGCCTGTAAGCCAGCAGTGATTGCGGAAACCGATGACTATGTCGCCATGGCTTCGGAGTATCACGCCTTATCCACTTTACCGGGTATCGAAAATGCCAAACTTTGGGAACCGGATCCGGGCAAAGTCTATTACTGGGGAAATGAGTAAATCTCGCGATTTAACAGAAAGGAAAAAGTATGAAATTCGATCTAAAAAAACAGAGCCTCAGAGAGTTAAATCAAGCGCTGCATGATTTGCCGGAGGACGCAACGGAAACTGTCTTGGTTGAAGGCATCAGTGGTGATCACAATTTGTGTGTCGGTCTGAATGCGCCGATTAATGTCGAGCTCAAAGGGCATGCCGGTTACTACTGTGCCGGTATGAACAAGCACGCGACCATTACCGTTGACGGTAATGCCGGTCAGGGTGTGGCCGAAAACATGATGTCCGGCAAGGTGCATGTCAAAGGTAATGCCAGCCAGTCGGCAGCGGCCACCGCACACGGCGGATTATTGGTTGTGGATGGCGATGCGGCGGCGCGTTGCGGCATTTCAATGAAAGGCGTGAATATCGTAGTTAAAGGTTCGGTCGGTCACATGAGCGCGTTTATGGGACAGTCCGGTTGTCTGGTTGTCTGCGGCGATGCCGGTGAAGCTTTAGGCGATTCCCTGTACGAAGCCCATCTGTATGTTAAAGGTAAGGTTGAATCCTTGGGAGCGGATTGCGTCGAGAAAGAGATGCGTCCGGAACATATCGAAGAGCTGCAAAAGCTATTGGATGAAGCGGGCTGCGACGATAAACCGGAAGAGTTTACCCGTTACGGTTCTGCCCGCCAGCTATATAACTTTAAAGTCGACAACGCGTCCGCTTACTAAATCGAATATTAAGGAGTCTGACATGACTGACAAGCAACCAGGATTAATCGAATCAGCTACCTTCAGTAGAGATGTTATTCATGAAATTCAGCGTGCGGCGGAGACCGGAATTTACGATATCCGCGGCTTTGGTGCCAAACGTAAAGTTCCGCACTTTGATGATCTGCTGTTTTTGGGCGCGAGTATGTCTCGTTACCCTTTGGAAGGTTATCGTGAAAAATGCGGTACCGACGTTACTTTGGGAACCCGTTTCGCCAAGAAGCCGATCAAACTGGATACGGTGGTGACCATTGCCGGGATGAGTTTCGGTGCACTTTCGGCCAATGCTAAAGAAGCTTTGGGTCGCGGTGCCAATATCGCCGGCACGTCAACTACGACCGGTGACGGCGGCATGACCCCGGAAGAACGTAAAACTTCCAAAACGCTGGTGTATCAGTACCTTCCGTCACGTTACGGTATGAATCCGGATGACCTTAGAAAAGCCGATGCCATCGAGGTGGTATTGGGGCAAGGTGCAAAACCGGGCGGCGGCGGTATGCTGCTGGGTCAGAAAATTTCCGACCGTGTCGCTTATATGCGTAACCTGCCGAAAGGGATCGATCAGCGTAGTGCCTGCCGTCACCCTGACTGGACCGGTCCGGATGATTTGGCGATTAAGATTCAGGAGTTGCGCGAGATTACCGATTGGGAAGTCCCGATCTATATCAAGATCGGTGCGACGAGAACTTATTACGATGTCAAACTGGCGGTTAAAGCCGGTGCCGACGTTATCGTTCTGGATGGTATGCAAGGTGGTACGGCGGCTACTCAGGACGTGTTTATCGAGCATGTCGGTATTCCGACCATGGCAGCTTTGCCGCAAGCGGTGCGTGCATTGCAAGAGATGGGCATGCATCGTAAAGTGCAGTTGATTGTTTCCGGCGGTATTCGCAGCGGAGCGGACGTAGCCAAGTGTATGGCCTTGGGTGCCGATGCGGTTGCAATCGGTACGGCTGCTTTAGTCGCTCTAGGTTGTAACCATCCGAAATGGGATGAAGAGTACAAGAAAATCGGTTCGGCTGCCGGTTACTACGACGATTATCACGAAGGTAAATGTCCGGCCGGTATCTCGACGCAGGATGAAGGTTTGGCGGCACGACTGGATCCGGAAGAGGCGGGTCGTCGTTTGGCAAACTACCTGCATGTGTTGACTCTGGAAGCGCAAACCTTGGCGCGTGCTTGTGGTAAATCGCATCTGCATAATCTGGAACCTGAAGATCTGGTCGCTTTGAATGTCGAAGCAGCCGCGATGGCGGGTGTGCCTCTGGCGGGAACCGATTGGATTCCGGGTAAACAGGGGTATTCATAAGATCATGTCGGCACAAATCATCGATGGCAAGCAGGTCTCCCAAGCGATTAGAAGTCGGCTTAAGGAAAAAGTCGCCATGCGTAAATCCCAGGGCTTACGTGCCCCGGGACTTGCGGTGGTTCTGATTGGTGAAGATCCTGCTTCTGCCGTTTATGTCAATAACAAGAAAAAGGCTTGTGAAGAGGTCGGGTTTGTTTCCAAGCCTTTTAACTGGGATAAAAGCACTTCTCAGAAAGAACTGCTGGATTTGATTCAGCAGTTGAATGAAGATTCGTCGATTGACGGCATTCTGGTGCAATTGCCGTTACCTGAACATATCGATCCGGAAACCGTCATTGAGGCGATTCATCCGGACAAGGATGTGGATGGTTTTCACCCGTACAATATCGGTCGTTTGACGGTTCGCATGCCTACACTCAGACCTTGCACGCCTTTCGGATGCATGAGTTTGCTGAACCATTACGGTTTGTCGGCAAAGGGTAAACATGCGGTGATTGTCGGTGCGTCCAATATTGTCGGCCGTCCGATGTCATTGGAGTTGCTTTTGGCTGGCGCCACTACAACCGTATGTCACCGCTTTACCGAAGACTTGAAAGTTCATGTCGGCATGGCGGACATTCTGGTGACCGCGGTGGGTAAAGCCAATTTCATTCCGGCCGAGTGGATTAAACCGGGAGCCATAGTGATTGATGTCGGCATCAACCGTCTGGCGGACGGTTCGCTTACCGGAGATGTCGCTAAAGAGGCGATGGATGTTGCGGGTTATATCACGCCTGTACCCGGCGGGGTGGGCCCGATGACGATCGCTACCTTGCTGGAGAACACCTTTAAAGCCTGTGAACGTCATCAGGATCCGCCTTTCCAATAGTAAAACGAATTCTGTTGCTCCCTTAAGCTGGATAGCCGTATTCAATTTTGAATGCGGCTTTTTCTTTTTTCAGCCGGCGATTTTAGCCGGCTTTTAATGGCAAATAGATTTGCTGCTCACCGGGATGTCATCTTGTCGATGTGATTTTTGTCGCACCAAACTGATACAGTTGGCGCTTGCAGTAACCGCTATTACCATCTCAAATGCGGTAATGGATTAATTTATAATATTTTTTCTAATAGAGAACATCGGTTGCTTATAGTGATTTAAAGAAAAAAAGTTTACTGTAGGTTAATTTGTTAGGGTTGATTTAATTATGCAGTTAAAGCTTTTTAACCTTTTTATTTACTTTTTTAATATTGATATCGGAGTTTAAAAATTGAAAGTTCTTATTGTGCAACATGAGTCCTTTGAAAAAGAGGGCAATATGGCCGACTGGCTAGAGAAAAACCAGGCTGAAATCACCTATCTGAAGCTTTATGAAGAGCAGAATTTTCCGAATCCGGCTGATTTTGATCTGATCATTCTGGTGGGCGGTCCGATGAGCGTGAATGATGAAGCGGAGTATCCTTGGCTGGTCACCGAGAAAGAGTTTGTTAGGCAGGTACTGAAACTGGAAATCCCGATGCTCGGTATCTGTTTGGGTGGACAGTTGATTGCCAACGCTTTGGGTGCGGAGATCACCTTGAATAAAGAAGCGGAAATCGGTTGGTTTGATATCGAGAACGTAGCTAAACAGGAAGATGTCTTTCAATTTCCGGATAAGGTCGAGATTTTTCATTGGCATGGAGAGACCTTTGCCTTGCCGGACGGTGCGGTTCCGTTGATCAAGAGCGAAGCTTGTGAGAATCAGGGATTCCAGTACGGTAGATATGTGATTGGCTTGCAGTGCCATCCCGAAGCCACGACCGAGGTTATTCAGGAATGGCTAGATCAGACTGGTGGGCAGATGGCGCAAGGAAACTATATTCAGACTGCCGAGCAAATGTTGGATGACGTTGACGGTAAAATCGCCCGATCTCAGCAATTGGCCGGAGCAATGCTTGACTATATTACTGCCGAAAAGAGATAGTTTCTAGCTGCAATCAATCAATACGGAGTCGTTGACAAGTGTGTTCGTTCAACCGCTGTTCGAATCTTGTCGCGGCTTTACCAACCCTTTCTATGAGCTGTTTGAGGCCGTCGATTTTTTAATCTTAAGTTATCTCCCAACCACTCTTTTTATCGTATCTTCAATACTCGGTTTGAATAATTTTCTATTGAAAATCAATAGCTAGCCACTCAATCTTAAAGCCGGTCTTTCGTCTTGTTATTATGCCTATTGTCATGCTAGACAAGGGCATGTGATCACGCATTCACTGAGCCTTGTAGATACAGAAAACTGGCCGGTTTGCGATGCTCTTCAATCACGTTACATTCTAATTTGTCTATAGGTTCTATCGGAATTCCCAATTTTTCATTGTTAGCGCTTTCTCCTAAGATTTAAAACTATCAAAAATAATCAAACTGAAATGGCGCCCGTATGAGCGCTGCAAAGCAAGCAGTTTTAAGGAGATTACAATGAATATGCAATGGATAGGATCATCACTGATGTTGTTAATTCCGGCATTATTCTTTATCAGTTCTTTGACTAACGAAAGAACCGCGAGTTGGAAAATAGCCTCCGGCGTCAGTTTGCTGGGTATGGTGATTACTCTGTTTTTGGGGGTATTGATCTATTTCGATTGGTGGAACTTGTCGGAGAGCGGTCAGTGGCTAGGTGCCTCCAAGATGAGTCTGGTGATGCTGGGGCTGGTTAGTTTTATCGCCTTTGTGAATATTCGTTATTCAAGCGCTTATATGGCCGGTAACCAGGAAGAGGAGAAGCGCTACTTGCGTTGGCTACTGGTCACCCTGGGTAGTGTGGCCACGGTAATCGTCAGTAACCATCTGCTGGTTTTAATGATCGCTTGGGTGGCGATTAGTCTGAGCTTGCACCGTTTACTGATCTTTTTTCCAAACCGCCAAAGAGCCGTTTTGGCCGCGCATAAAAAGTTTATTTTTGCGCGTTTTGCCGAGGCCTGCCTGTTTGGTGCGATTCTGATTATGTATAACCAGCATGACACCTGGTTTATCAGTGATATCTACCGTTCTTTGAATACGGCTTCCAGTCTGAGTAATTGGGATCATGTAGCGGCGATTCTGCTGGCGATGGCGGCTCTGGTGAAATGTGCTCAGCTACCGTTGCACGGCTGGCTGATTCAAGTGGTAGAAGCGCCGACACCGGTTTCCGCGCTATTGCATGCCGGTATTATCAACTTGGGCGGCTATCTGCTGATTATTTTTGCGCCGTTGATTGTGTTGTCCGATTTTGCGCAGTGGATTCTATTGATCGTTGGCGGTATCACTACGGTGCTTTCCGCCTTGGTAATGATGACCCGTGCCTCGGTTAAGGTACGCTTGGCCTGGTCGACTATGTCGCAGATGGGATTGATGCTGGTTGAATGCGCTTTAGGTTTGTTTGAGTTGGCTCTACTGCATTTGGTGGCGCACTCTTGTTACAAGGCCTACGCTTTCCTCAATTCTGGTTCTGAAGTGGAATCAACCATGAAACGTCGTTTGGCTAAATCGGCTCCGCCAATCTGGAAAGATTGGTGGTTGGGCGGTATTTTCTCGACCATTCTGGTAGTCGGTTTGATTTGGGCGGCGGATCTATCCGCCCCATATAGCCCGTGGTTGCTATTTGCAATCGCCCTGACCTTGTTGATTGCGGAAAGACGCGGTCGACTAACGGCAGGCTCGGCAATGGGCATGGTGGGCTTGGCACTGTTGTTACTGGTGGTCTATACGCTGCAGAAAGATGGTGCCAGCCTGATTGTGCCTTCCATGCCGACCAGTGTCGGTTGGGAAGGGGATTTGTGGATCGCTTTGTTGCTGGTGCTGTTTATGTTCAGCTATGTGTTATTGAAATATCACGGCGACTACCTCTGGATGCGCAAGGTGCGTCGTGCCTTCTATGCCGGTTTCTATCTCGATGAATGGGTCACAAGATTCAATTTGCGGGTCTATCCGACCCGATTGCCGATTAGATTTAAGCCGAAAAAACTTCAAGTGCCAAAAGAGGAGTTGTTTCAATGAGTTGTGTACCAAAAACAGAACAGAATGAAGCTGTACTCCAACAGGGTGAGTCGATGAGTGCTCAAGCCATGAATGCTCAACTCTCAGTACAGCAAGAAGCCTTATTGCAAGACGGAATGGATCGCATTGCACCGACCTGGCCTTTGGATCAGTTGATTGCGGTAAATCCATGGTGGGAGATGCGCGATCAGCATTTTACAAAAGTCTCGGCCAAGTTGAGTGCTTTAAGCCAAGCACAGTGTGTGATGCCCAAATCCTATTTTCAGGAAATCTGGATGGAATCCCTGCAACCGCAGCATTTGCGTCAAGCTATTCTGGAATCAGGAAAAGATTATTCCATTGAAAGCCTCGAACGCTATTTGCTGGAAGAGGATGAACGCACTCACTGGCATAACGTCAGCGACTTTGTGGATAGTGGTCGCGATCGTAAGTACAAGATGGCCTGGCGTGATGAGATTACCCACCAGATCAGCCAATTCTGCGCCGATTTCTTTCGCTTTAAGGAAAAAGACAATACCTACGCGGAAACCTATACCGGTTTTTACAAGGAGTGGCTGGAAACAACACGCCAAGACAAAGGAATTGAAATTCTGATGGCGGAAGATGGCTTGACCGAGCATTTTCTCGACCTGCCGGATGATCCGGATAGCCTGCTGGCAGAAGCCTTGGCCGGCTTGTATATTCCGGACAACGAGATTGCGGATTATGCGCATGCGCTATTGTTAGACGTCAATGGTTGGGCCTCATGGGTAGCTTATTTAAGATGGCAGGATCGTTTGAACGGCGAGGCTAACTTTTTGATGAAAGATCTGCTGGCGATCAGAATGGCCTGGGAATGGGTTTTGTGGTTGCATCAGAAGGCGAGCGACCGTTCGGTATTTAACGAAATGAAACTGATGTGGCGTCATCAACTGAGTGTCTTGCCGGAACTGGTCGAGTTGCACGAAGCGGCCCAGTCTAAAGCGTGGGTTTGGCAGCGTGCCGCCGAGATCGCTTATCAGTCCGAATTGAATGGCATGCTAACCAAAGCGGCCCAGGCCGAAAGCAGTTCTCTAAAGTCGGAAAAGAGTTTACAGGCGGCTTTCTGTATAGATGTGCGTTCCGAGGTAATTCGCAGAGCTTTGGAAGCTCAACATGACAGTATCGAGACCATCGGTTTTGCCGGCTTTTTCGGTTTGCCTATCGAGTACCAACCAGTCGGAACCGATGTTTCCCGGCCGCAACTGCCGGGGTTGATGAAATCGGGCATTAAAGTGACGCCGGTTCTGGCGCAGAAGTATCAAGCTTCCACTCAGGATTCACTGAACCGTAAAGCCAGATGGATCGAGTGGGGAAATGCGCCACCGGCCACATTCAGTATGGTGGAAGCGACCGGGTTGGTGTACGCCTTTAAATTACTGCGTAACAGTTTGTTTCCCGAGGAGCATCACCATCCGGTAAATCAGTTGCCAGCCGAGGATGTGTTTGATTTGAGTCGAGAAGATGAGCCGTTAGCGCTTGAACAGAAAGTCGAGTTGGCGGCGGGTATTTTGCACGCAATGGGCTTGGATAAACAGTTGGCGCCGACGGTCATGCTGGTCGGCCACGGCAGTAGCAGTTGTAACAACCCTCATGCGGCCGGTCTGGATTGCGGAGCCTGTGGTGGACAAACAGGGGAAATCAATGTGCGGGTATTGGCATTTCTATTGAATGATCCACAGGTTCGTGATGGCTTGCAAACAAAAGGGATAAGTATTCCTGAGAGTATCCGTTTTGTGGCGGCAATGCATAACACCACGACTGACGATTTCACCTGTTTTGGTGCTGAGGAATTGGATAACAGCATTATTGATTGGTTATCAAAGGCTAGCGAACAAGCCCGAAAAGAGCGCTCGGTGAGATTAGGTCTGGAGCAACTCGAAGGGGCGGCGTTACATTCGACAATCAGACGCCGAGCCAAGGATTGGTCGCAGGTCAGGCCGGAGTGGGGCTTGTCAAACAACGCCGCTTTTATTGTCGCTCCGCGAGCGAAAACTCAAAATCTGAACCTCAATGGGCGGGCATTCCTGCATGATTACGATTGGCGACAGGATACGGACCTTTCGTTGTTAACTTTAATCATGACTGCGCCAATGGTGGTCACTAACTGGATTAACCTTCAATACTATGCGTCGGTTACCGATAATCATATCTACGGCAGTGGTAATAAAGTTTTACACAACGTAGTCGATGGTTGTATCGGCGTGTTTGAAGGTAACGGCGGGGATTTACGCATTGGTTTGCCGATGCAGTCGTTGCATGACGGTAATAAATGGATGCACGAACCGCTGCGTTTAAGTGTCTATATTGATGCGCCGCCGGAATATATTCAGCAAGTTGCTTCCGAAAACGAAGTGGTCAGGCAGTTGATCGACAATGAGTGGTTATACTGCTTCTGTTGGGGTCGAGACGGTTCCATTAAACGTTATTTAAACAATCAGTGGATCGTTACTTAGTCTTTCGAGCAAGTTAATTCTTGAGTGATCGGTTTTGCATAGGCTGATCTTTCAATATGGATGGGTAAAAGATGCGAATGCATTTTTAGCCAGCCGTATTTGAAGATGGCTTTCAGTGCCAATAACTTAAATGGGTTTACTGAATACGCCTAGTCGGGTGCTATTGAATCCCTGATTTTGATAAAAACCGATAGCGGGCAGATTGTCCAAGTCGTAAACCAATTGAATTCGGTTGCAGCCTTGGTCGATTGCCCATTGTTGGATTGCTTCAATCAGTTGTTTTCCAACACCACAACTGCGGTATTCGGGTAAAACAACCAAGTCTTCCATCCAGGCGGACTTCTTACCGGTGGCAGTTGAGATGACCCATTGCGCCATACACATTCCGACGACGGTTTGATTTTCATCCGTAGCGACCAATGCTCCGCAACTGTCATCATCGATGATGGCTGTTAATGCCGCTTGGTGTTTAGCCGGGTTGAATTCAAAATCGGCTTCAATTTCAAACAGTAGCTTCAGTAGTTGAATCATTTGCGGAATGTCGTTACTTTCAGCAGTTCTAATGCTCATGGTTTTACCCTCAGGTATTAAAAGCTTTTTGCCATCTTATTTTAGATCAGCGCATAAGCTCATGGTTACAGCAAATACAAGGAAATAAAAAAGGCCGCAATGCGGCCTTTTTTGTTTAAGCGTGGATCGAAATTACTTCTGAGTAAATTCTGGATAGGCTTCCATACCACACTCTTCCCAGTCCATACCTTCTTGCTCTTCTTCTTCTGAAGGGCGTAGTCCCATAATCTTCTTGATGATGTATAGAACAATGATAGAAGCGATGAACATCCAAGCGAATGTCGCAACTGTACCAACTAACTGACCGAAGAACGTTGCGTCAGAGTTGCTGAATAGTACGGCGAAGATACCCCAGATACCAGCGGTACCGTGTACTGAGATCGCACCAACAGGATCATCCAGCTTCAGTTTATCCATGAATACAACAGATAAGACAACAATCAGACCACCGATCGCACCGATGAATAGTGCTAGACCTGGTGTTGGAGCCAAAGGTTCTGCAGTGATAGAAACCAGACCAGCCAAGGCACCGTTCAATACCATAGTCAAGTCAGTCTTACCGAACATGAATTTACTTAGTAGAGCCGCAGCGATCATACCGGCAGCCGCCGCCGCGTTGGTGTTAACAAAGATAGCCGCAACCGCGTTCGCTTCGTCAACGTTTGACACCATCAGCTCTGAACCACCGTTAAATCCGAACCAACCCATCCACAGAATGAACATACCTAATGTAGCCATTGGCAGGTTTGCACCCGGAATCGGATGAACTTCACCATTAGGTCCGTATTTGCCTTTACGTGGGCCAACCATGATAACCGCTGCTAGAGCCGCAGCCGCACCAGCCATGTGAACCACAACAGAACCGGCAAAGTCTTGGAAGCCAAGTTGGTCTAACCAACCGCCACCCCATTTCCAGTAACCTTCTACCGGATAGATGATTGCCGTCATAACAACAGCAAATAAAAGGAAAGGCCAAAGTTTCATACGCTCAGCAATTGCACCCGATACAATCGACATAGTTGCTGCCGCGAAAACCGCTTGGAAAATGAAATCAGACATGCCAGAGTAGTATGGCGCATCTTCACCACCGGCAATAACCGCTTCTACAGTATTGTCAGCACCTAAGAAAAAGCTAAGGTTAGGCAGATAAGCACTGATTGGATCACCAGGGTACATAACGTTGTAACCGACAATCAAATACATAGTACAAGCAACGCTGTACAACAATGCATTCTTAGTTAAGATTTCAACCGTGTTTTTACTGCGAACTAAACCGGCTTCCAGCATTGCAAAGCCAGCCGCCATCCACATGACGAGCACAGCACTCATCAAAAAATAGAACGTATCCAATGCATAGGATAGTTGTAGTAAATTTCCTTCCATAATTCTATTAAACCCCGTTTCACTTATAATGCTTCCGTACCACTTTCATGTGTACGAATGCGGATTACGTCTTCGATCGGACTGATAAAAATCTTGCCGTCTCCGATTTTTCCCGTTTTTGCTGATTTGGTGATAGCGCTAACAACGTTGTCAACATCTTCGCTTTTGACTGCTATTTCTAGCATGACTTTAGGGGTGTAAGAAATTTCATACTCTGCCCCCCGGTAGATTTCATTTTGTCCTTTTTGGCGACCATAACCTTTAACTTCGGTAACCGTAACACCCAGACAGCCAACATCGGTGAGAGCTTCCCGGACTTCATCAAGTTTGAAAGGGTTTATGATCGCTTTAATCATCTTCATGAGCGACCTCCTAGGAAATGAAAGAAGGGTAGGCTTCAAAATTGAAGCCAGCCCTGTTTTGGTATGGAACAAGTATACCGGCGAGCTTATAGAGAGTTTCTTGCCAAGAAAGAAAAGTTAATTTAAATCAAAGAGTTGGCTGTTATCAGGAATAAAAGTTTCACTATAGGAATAAAAGTTGCACCATGGTTGCGGGTTGGTTTCGCTATTATGGTGCAGGCTGATTGTAGATAATGATATTCAAAAAGCGAATAGGGACTTCAATCAACTCTTCAGGGCCGTGAGAAACGGATGCATCGTAGGTTAAAGAGTCGCCCGGTTTCATGTGGTAAGTTTTTTTACCGTGGCGATAGATCATTTCGCCTTCAAGAAGATGCATGAATACCGTGCCTTCATGATTGAAAGTGGGGAAAACTTCACTTTTGTTATCCAGTGAGATCAGGAAAGGTTCGAATGTTTTGTTTGGTCCGTTATCGTAAGCGAGTAGGTGATAGGTATGACCTACTTTAGTTCCGCGGCGAACCACTTCAAGTTTTTCATTGGAACGGACTAGTTGCGCGTTACTTTCTTCGTTATCGTACTCTTTGAAGAAAGCGGAAATAGGCACGCCTAATGCACGGGATATTCTGAGCAGAGAGTCAAGGCTAGGCGAAACCTGGCCGTTTTCGATTTTGCTTAACATGCCTCGGCTGATTCCGGACTGTTCCGCGATGTCAGCAATGGTTAAACCCTGTTTTTTGCGGGCGTTGTTGATTACCTTACCAATATGCAGGTCTAAGCTTTGCGGTTGTTTTGCCGTCATTTTTGTTTTATCAACCCTCGTTAGTCAATCAGGGGGAATTATAACGCTATCGTTTGCAGTGTAACGTGAAAAATCGTTCTGATGTTCAGGTTATGAGCTTATTTACGTAGAACCTGAATTTACACCACCCTTGAGGGTGAAAATAATATTGAAAAAGCCAAAGTTAGATTAAGACTTTGGCTAAGTTGTTAGGCGGAGCGTGAAGTCTGCTTTAAAGCAAAGATTTTACTTTTGCCATTAAATCCTGTGGGTTGATCGGCTTGCCGAGCCAGCCGTTCATACCCGCTTCGGTGGTTTTGCTTCGGCATTCGGACTCTTCCATACCGGTGTAGGCGATGATTGGGCCATTGAAACCTTGTTTGCGGATCTGTACGGTCGCTTCAATTCCGTTCATCACCGGCATCTCCAAATCCATCAGAATCACGGCATAGTCGTTGACTTTAGTCAGTTGTGCAGCTTCCTTACCGTTTTGTGCGCTATCGACGTGGAATCCGGCTTTTTTCAATAAAGCTTCGGCCACTTTGATATTCGGTAAGGAGTCATCGACGACCAGAGCCGATTTATTGCCGCTGCTTTCATCCTCATCAGTTCCAGAACAATCTCCAAGATTAAAGCGGTCTACCAGCTCTTCCATCGATTCCGAAACTTGGCTGAGGTAAGCTGCTAAAGAGGCATTTTCATGTACTTGGGTTTGGCTGTCGTTTGCCGTTTGTTCAACTCGGTTGACGGCATCATTGATCTGCTGAATAGCTTGCGCCTGTTGCTGTGCATTTAACGAGATATCGGAGATATTTTGCCCCACTTCTCGGGTTTGGCCAATGATGTTCTCCAAAACTTCACCTGTGCTTTGTACTCTTTGGGTACCTTCGCCGATTTTATCAGCCGTTTTTTCAATCAGTTGTTTGATATCTTTAGCCGCTTCGGCCGATTTTTGTGCCAAGGCTCGCACTTCACCGGCTACGACGGCAAATCCGCGACCATGCTCTCCGGCTCGCGCCGCTTCAACCGCCGCGTTAAGTGCCAGCAAGTTGGTTTGGAAGGAGATGCCGTCGATCAAGCTGACAATACCGGTAATTTGCTCACTGACTTCTTCAATCTCATGCATCGAAGAGATCGCTTCCTGCATGGCTTGACTGCCTTTTTCGACCATGTTTTGAGTCTGTGTTGCCAGTTCGTCGGAACGTTGTGCTTTCTGCGCGGTTTCATTGACTTGAGAAGTGATATGACGGATCGACTCGGTAGTCGATTTCATATCACTGACTTGCATGCTGATGGCATTTTCCAGTTTAGTGTTACTTTCGGTAACTTGTTCGGCTGATTTAGCAACTTCATTAGCTTGGCCGTCCATTTTGCAGAAAGCCAGACGTAAATCATTGATCCCGTTCATCAAGTTGTCGATGGTGATTTTGTATTGCCCTTGGAATTCACCTTGCGGTTTCAAAGTTAAATCACGTTTTGACAGTCCGCTGATCACGTGAGAAATCTGTTTCAAGGTGTTCTGTAGATTATTCATCAGGCTGTTGAAGTCTTTGCCCAGCTCCAGATAAAAACCGTCCAGTTCCGAGACATCGATTCTGCTTTCCAGATGTCCATGATTGGCATCGGCCACTAGTTTTTTGATGTTTTCCTGAACGAACTGTTCTTGGAAGATATCTTGCCACTCGACCACGGTACCCAATTTATCCCCGTTTTGATCACATACCGGAGACATGACCAATTGTAGAGAGTGGCCTGCCACCTCGATTTTGGCGACAAAGGTATCGGTTAGCTGATTGAGGATGTCGATTTGATGCTGTGGGGTTTTGTGGAAAATATCGATGTTTTTACCGACCAAGTCATCTGCCGAGAAGTGGGGCAAGACTTTTTGGAAATCATCTTCAACCGATTTGAGGAAATTCTGTAGTGATGGATTCAAGTAGGTGATGGTACGGTTCTGGTCGGCAATCATGATGAACGAGTTCAAATTGTCCAAACCGGATTCCAAGCGATGTGACTTTCTAGCCGCGGTAACAAAATCGTTATTAGCCGCGCTGAGTCGAGTCTGCATAGTTTTAATGCGGCGATTGACCAGCCCGCCGTAGTTTTCACCTTCGGTATTGACTTCACCTTCCAAGTGGCCGTTGGCGATTTCATCAATCGAACGTACCGCATTCTTAATCTGGTGAACGAAATAGAGAGCGTGAGCTGAAGCGACCAGAGTTAAAAAGACCAAGAGCCCTTCCAACCACAATGGGGTTTCATGAGTAGTAATGCCTACAATAAAAGTAATGATGGCAAGTATTGCCGCAGGGATGGTTGTGATTGGCGGGTTAATATTGGGTAACGGGTTGATACGTTTGCTTAAACTTTGCGGTTTGCCGTATCGAAGCGCCAGTTTGCCTTGATTGATCAGATCGTAAGCTCGTGCAGCAGCACTTTTCTGTTCTGTGCTGGCTGGCCGCCTAACACTCATGTAACCCTTAACTTCACCGTGTTCGATAATCGGTGTGGTACTCGCTTCTACCCAATAATGGTCCCCGTTTTTGCGGCGGTTTTTAACAATCTGGGTCCATGGTCGTCCGTCTTGGATTGTTCGCCATAAATCGAAGAACACTTGCTCAGGCACATCAGGATGGCGCAAGACATTGTGCGGTTGACCAAACAATTCATCGTAATTGAATCCGCTCGCCTCGACGAAAGCCTCATTGGCTAAGGTGATATTGCCGTGTAAATCGGTATAAGACACCAATAATGCGTCCGATGGTAGTTCGTATTCTACTTGGGTGATAGGTTGATTGTTACGCATTTCAGGGCTCCGAATTAACCATGTTAAGATGATGGTTTTATAGCAATCCAAAGGCCAAGCCGTAACTTGTTGAAGTTATTTGAGAATTTTTAGATATTTGAATTGAAAGTCTGCCAAATAAAGCAGTAGTGTCATTTATTATTCTCTATGTATGCTAAAGAAAATAGTAAATTAGGTTAGGCAGACTTTCTTAGACAGTGGATTATTGGCTCTTAGCCATAAAAAGTGCGCTTTCCAGGCTGAGAGTGACACACATAAAGCCGGACTTATGACAGAAGATAGTATCTTCAAGACCGCTGACTTGATTGAGCTCTTCGTCTCTTAAACCTCTGAAACGTTCGGGAAGATGGTTCTCTTTGCCATTGCAGTAAACGCCAAATTGTTCTTCGTTGCGAGGATAGACGACTCGTTTCACTTCCGGGTGCTTGCTAATGAAATCTTTGTAGGGTAGGTTTTTATCCAAGATCAGGATGCCGTTTTCGACGGTTTTTAGATATTCCGTCAATTCGGCGGCCACTTCCGCTTCTTTGATTGCCGCATCAATCAGATTAGTCAAAATATCCGAGGTGAAATGTAACGCTTTTTTAAAGGCCTCATCCTGTTTTTCCGGTTCATCCGACGGTTCGTTCATGATACCGATAATCATCGAGACGGAAGGGCGGGGATCTTCCAGATACATGCCGTTGTCGACTGCATCGATGTCTTTGATCAACTTGTCATCAACCCACTGAATGGCATAGGCGACCTGTTCGGGATCATTCAACCCTTTTTTATTCAGAATCGCCTGACCGAAATGTTCCCAAATTAAACCGGCTGTGGCAAACGGGGTACCGTCATTGCGTTCTCTGGTAAAGCTGTTTTGATGGTGATCGAAGCGTAAACGTTCCGGGTCGTATTCTGCACCGACATCCAGCATAATCGTTGCCTGGTCAATGACCTCCTGTTCTCTGGAGCGGATGATGTCATGTTCTTCAACCATGAGTACCATTGAGGTTGCGAAGACTTCATCGGCATGAAAGCGACCGGAGTGAGTGACCAGCATAATGATTCCTTTATATATATAGATAGGTGGAATATCTTACTAAAAAACGATAAAAGGCATGGGCCGTTTTGACGGTTCGGATTAATAAAAGTGTCATCATTCTGTTATCTAAATTTTAAAAAAGATTTTTAGAATGTCTGCATCACGATTAACCCTCTCTCCAGGTTAGTCAGAGATTAAAAGACTACTAAGGAAATTAGGATAATATTATGCGTTTATTTTCATTATTCGCGGCTGCGATGGTTGCCGCTTCTATCACTTTAACTGGTTGTAATTCTACCGCTGAGAAAACGGATGCGCCTACAGCTGCTGAGCCTACCAAAGCTTCTGCCGGTACTTCAATCGAAATCTATGAAGCGGACCACGATGGTCGTATTAACGTATTCTACGATCAAAAAACTTATGAGTCTTTCTTGGCTTTGGGTGAAACTTCATTCCGCTTAACTCGTATTGGTGCGGGGCCAAATGGTGAGACTGTTGTTTTCGGTCTGACTAAAGCGGATAAGAAAAAAGGTGCGGATACGCCGGCTGCTCTACTTTGGGACGGTAAGTTGGAAGCCACTGAATTTTACGGTGAAATGTCTAAGCATGGTCGTATTTATGTATTCAGCGATAAGGCGGAAATGGATCACGTTCGTGCTCTAGGTCACCCATCTTACATGTACACACAAATCGGTGCGGGTCCAAACGGTGAAACGGTTGTTTATGTTTTGAACAAAGAAAACAAAAAGAAAAAACCGGTTGACCTAATCGCTAAATTTGAAAGCAAGCATAAAAAATAAGCTTGCCATTCAACTCTCATAAAAAACCCGCTTAATGCGGGTTTTTTATTTGTCTGATATTTGTTTATGTGGATTGCATTTGTCGGCTAGGCACTAACTAAGCAACCCTTAATATTTTAAGGCGATATAGTCACTAAGTTTCTTTTCAACCGCTTCAAATTCGATCAGCGATAGATCGGGCAAACCATTGATAAAAGGTAACGGTTTTTCGCCTTGCACCAGCGGCCGTAGATATTCCAATGCGGCTTCGGTGATATCCATACCGTCTTCGGCAATGAAATGGTCCGGTACTTTTTTCTCTAAATCCGCCACTTCAGACAGTTCGATCGATTCAAACTGATAACCGAAAGGTTGGTCGGATGTTTTTTTGATAATGGGCAACACGCCGTGCTCACCATTCATCGCCGCTTCAACCGATGCTTTACCGGCATCATAAGCCAGTTGCCAATCGGTCAGTGAAACCAGGTGGCTGGCAGAGCGCTGGCAATAGTCGGGAATAGCGAAGTGGGTTTTGCTGTTGATATGTTCGCCAACCCAATGAGCCATAGTCGAGCCGACACCGCCCAGTTGAACATAATCGCGTTCATGGGTATGTTCTACACCGGCGATGGAGACGTAATTGCCGTTTTCATCCCTGATACCTTCGGACACGGCACAGACACAGTAACCTTTGCTTGTAATGAGCTCATCGACTTTGCTCAGAAAGGCGTCTTTGCTAAAAGGGCGTTCGGCCGGCAGAATAATTAAGGGGATATCCGGAATGACGTCTTTAATTAAACCGGCGGAAATCGCCAGCCAGCCCACGTCTCTTCCCATAGTTTCCATAACGAAGAATTTAGACGAAGTTTCATGCATTGAATAGATATCGACCGCTGCTTCAATAAAGCTGGTGGCAATATATTTGGCCGCGCTGCCGAACCCCGGGCTACAGTGTGAGATATCCAGATCATTATCGATGGTTTTGGCCACACCGACACAAGTCACCTGATGACCGTTTTGACAGCAGTAATCGGCTACCTTTTGCGCGGTGACCATGGAGCCGTTACCGCCGTTATATAGAAAGTAACCGATATCATAGGTTTTAAAAACTTCCAACACCCTCTCGTACTGGGCGGGGTTATGATCTAACGGATCCAAGTCAAAACGGCATGCCTTGAAAGCGGCACCGGGTTGGTATTTAAGTTTTTCAATAGTTTGTTCTGAAACGGTACTTAAATCAACCAAATCCTCTTCCAATACCCCTTTGATGCCATTGATGGCCGCATAGGCCTTGCCAAAACATTGCGGGTGTTTTTGAATGGTTTCAATGACGGCCGCAGCACTGGCATTGATAACCGCGGTGACACCTCCCGCCTGAGCGTAGAGAATGTTTCTAGGTTGTTGCGTGTTCGGATGATTGCCTTTGGCGTCCACAGTATTGTCCCTAAAGTTTTTAAAACGATTATAAAATTGGATAGCGTTAATGGATATTAACGTTGTATGAATTCGATTTTTTGCAGGCTTAGTTGCAGACTGGCTTGTCCGTTCAGCAATTGTTTGAGCTGTTGGCCGACTAGAGCCTTGCGCCATCCGCTAACGACATCGTTGTCTGGGGTGCGGATGAAATCCAGTAATTGTGTTTTATTAATAATATGGCTGGCGACCAGATTATGATCCAGCGCGATCTGATGAATATAGCTAGTTAAGTAGTTCAGTAAGACTTCTTCCTGAACCGTTGCTTTAGGCGCCTTGGCTTGCGGTTTAGGCAAGCTTTCAATATCGCTATTAAATACTTCATCAATCAGGGCGATCCAGATAGCACCAAACTCATTGACTGACGAGGATTTAATACCGGGCACTTTATAGAGAGCCTGAACCGTTTTTGGCGGACGTTTGGCAATATTCACAATAACGTCGTCGCTCATCACCCATTTTTTAGGCTGGTTGTGCTCGATAGCATAGTGTTCGCGCCAACAAGCCAGTGTATTCACAATGGCGATGCCTTTAGCGCGTAAGCCTTTAAGGTTCTTTATCCGGCTACCAGCCAGTCCGGGATCGACCTTATACAGCGATTCGTCCAGTAAGGACTCACAATCTTCCACGACGGCTTGAAGTTGTTCTGCGCTCAATTCTTGCTGATATTTTTCATACAGCGGGGCCAAATAGCGGACATCGTCCAAGGCGTAGCGAATTTGTTCTTCCGTCAAAGGACGAGCGTGCCAATTGGTTCGAGTCTGGCTTTTATCCAGTTCGACATCAAGCTCGCTTTTGATCACTCTTGCAAAACCGGCCAAGTCGCCGTGCTGTTTGAAGATAGCCGCAATTTGCGTGTCGAAAATGGCCGCTGGCATACGGTTTTCGAGTTGATAGAGCACCTCAATATCCTGACGTGCTGAATGGAACACCTTTGTTACATCCGGCGCTGCAAGTAATTCCACCA
This sequence comes from Thiomicrorhabdus sp., assembly GCA_963677355.2. Lineage (GTDB taxonomy): Bacteria > Pseudomonadota > Gammaproteobacteria > Thiomicrospirales > Thiomicrospiraceae > Thiomicrorhabdus. Next base: position 328,653 of record CAXXXQ010000002.1, read on the forward strand.
GAGCGTGTAAAGGTTGCTCGGAGGAGGCGGTCTTTTTAATCTCGATCGGATCGATAATGACCGCATTGCCTAAACAATCCTGAATTTGTACCAGACTCAATTCCGGAAAGTAGGTGTCGACACGCACAAATTCGGTATCAATCGCAATCCAACTGATCCGGGAATTTGCTAGAATCTGTTGGCAGTAATCCGCAAGCTGTGCCTGATCGGTAATGAATTGATAAGCTTGTGTTGTCATATGTTGTTAAGTTTAAGAGTTCGTCTCATTTAGAGCAAGGATAAATCAGTGAAAGCACAAAAAATTCATATTTTGGGAATTGCCGGAACCTTTATGGGTGGTATCGCACAGATAGCTAAAGCGATGGGCCATGAAGTCACCGGCGCCGACAAAGCGATTTATCCACCGATGAGTACCCAGCTTGAGCAAGCCGGAATTGCGGTGCTTGACGATGAAGCGACCGATTTTTTAAAACAGGCGCCGGACGATGTAGTGATCGGTAATGCGAAAAGCCGCGGTCATGCAGCGGTAGAAGCCACGCTGAATGCACAACAGTCTTATACTTCCGGGCCGCAATGGTTGGCCGAACATATTCTGAGAGACCGTTGGGTGGTGGCGGTAGCCGGTACGCACGGTAAAACCTCGACGGCTTCGATGGTCGCTTGGATATTGGAATATGCCAAACTGAATCCCGGTTTTTTAATCGGTGGCGTGCCGGAAAATTTTGGGGTCTCCGCCCGCTTAGGAGATTCGCCATTTTTTGTTGTTGAAGCAGATGAATATGACACCGCATTTTTCGACAAACGTTCCAAGTTTGTTCATTATCATCCAAGAACTTGCGTGCTGAATAACCTGGAATTCGATCATGCGGATATTTTCGATTCGGTAAAAGACATCCAAAAACAGTTCCATCATCTGGTCAGAACGGTACCGGGCAACGGTTTGATAGTCATGCCTAACGATGAGAGCAACCTGGACGAAGTTCTTGATATGGGTTGCTGGACACCGGTTGAAAAGCAAGGCTCTTCGGGCGAATGGAGTTACAGCCTGTACAAAGAGGACGGCTCCGAGTTCGAGGTGCGTTATAAAGGCAGTTGTCTGGGGCGCGTCTCTTGGCCTTTGAACGGTTTACACAATGTGCGTAATGCATTGAGTGCTATCGCCGCGGCGGTGCATTGTGGTGTTCCGGCGCGAATTGCGGTGGAGGGGTTATGTGAATTCAAAGGTATTCGCCGCCGCATGACTTTGATTGGCGAGGTGGAGCAGGGGAGTAAACGAGGCATTAAAATCTACGATGATTTTGCTCATCATCCAACCGCCATAGAGACGACTTTGCAAGGCGCCAAACGTCGTATGCAAGCCAGCGGAGAAGCGGGGCGTCTGATTGCCGTTTTTGAGCCGCGTTCCAATACGATGCGTATGGGAATTCATAAAGAGACCTTACCGAGCGCTTTTCAAGTGGCAGACGAAGTCTATGCATTTATTGATGATGCCTGGAACTGGCAATTACCGATAGAATCCTTCGCTCAACCGGTTCATGTGCAGAACAGTTACGATGCGCTATTGAAGCTGTTGCAATCCGATTTACAGCCTAACGATACGGTTGTGATTATGAGTAACGGTAGTTTTGCCGGCTTGCATCAACGACTCTTTGATGTCTTGAACGGATAACGACTTGATGAGTTGGGCTTTGCTGGAAATTGCGCTTCTGATAGTGCTGGTTGCATGGATTGTTTGGATGGTTAAGCCGCCAAAATCATAGTCGTCAATAGAAACGGCGCAGTTAGTTGGAGTGAAGCTTGGAAAGTTGCCTCTTTAGCTGTCGGTCAAATGTTCTAATAATTCAATCGGTTCGGGTTTGGAATAATACCAACCTTGACCGAAGACAAAATCCGAAGACTCTAAAGTCGAATTGATTTCCATCAGCTTATTAACGGTCGTTTCGTCTTCGATATATTCCAAAACCACGTCTAATCCTAGTTTGGTGCCTAATAAAATAATTGCTTCAATCAACGATTTTGACGTTTCCGAATCGTTAATGTTTTTAACCAGAGAACCGTCTACTTTCAAAATTTGGATTAAGCCTTCCTCTTTGAGGGTTTTGACTACCTCAAAATTGGTATAGCCGGTTCCGAAATCATCAACCGCCACCCCGAAGTTTTCGCATTGCAACTGTTTCAAACTGTCCAATTCCGAAGTCAAAGAGTATTCGGTCAATTCCAGAATGATTTTCATGTCATATTGTCGAGCCTGTGAGATCAACTGTTGCAAGGTTTTGATAAGGCGCTCGGATTGCAGGGATTTAGGATTGATATTGATAAAAAGCGTATTCAGCTTTTTGGAAATCATCGGCAAATCTTCAATAATTCGATTGATGACGGCCAGATCCAGTTTGAGCGACAGATTGTAGTCGTTAATGATTTCAATGAAAGAGCCTGCCGGTATGATTTTATTGCCTTGGGTAATGCGAACCAGAGATTCGGCGCCAAAAAGGTGACCGCTACTGACATGGACAATCTGGTGGTAGTGCATTTGGAAACCTTGGTTTTCGATCGCTTGAATGACGTCTTCTTTCAAGTAGAGGTTTTGTTTGATCTCTTCGATAATCAAGTTGATTTCCCGGCCGAAGTCGACGCTGTTTACCACTTCGCCACTGGTATTAGGCAAGTTTTCCGTTTTGTTCTCCAATACTCGAATCGTCTCTTTTAGTTCATCAGGAGTCAGGTTTTGCAGATAGAGGGTATTGATAAAACCGATGTTGATAATCGGATCGGATATCGAGATGTGGTTTTGTTCGATATACACATTGGAGATTTCTCGAATGGTTTCGATAAAGTCGAATTGATGGCCTGTGTGCGCCTCGGAATAAATGTATAGGGTTTCATTGATCTCAAAGGCAAAAATCTTGTCGTGTGTATTGAGTTGAGTGGTTAGGTATTCTTTCAGGTGCTTGAAGACGGTGGTATTCAAGTACACGCCGTTAACGTAAGAAGCGTTGGTTGTGATACTGAACAGGCCACCGTGATAACCTTTTTCGGATAAAAATTTGATGAGGATATCGTTTTTGTTTTCCTGCCAGTGGTGATTATGTTGTTCCAATAACATGATCAGCAGGGTTGTATCGCTGACCATGTGTTTGACCATTAATAAGGTCTGAATATATTCACCCAATTTGTAATATTTAATCGCCAGTTCGGCATTTTTATGGATGTTTTGATTGAGGCTTTCGATCTGCAATTGCTGCTTACGGTTTGCATAACTTTTGATTTTGAAAGCGGTGGTGGCGAGCGATTCGTCAAGCGCAGTTCTGTTGAAACTATTGATTAAACTGACATCGTTTTGCAGGTGATCCTGAGTTCCCCATTTGTATATTTTAAGCAGATAATCTCTGAAGTGCTGTAAGTATTCCATTTGATGATGACCTTCCTCCGAGATAGGCTTAAGGTCGGCCAAAGTGTCTTCCAAGTTACCGAAAATATAGGCGTAACCGGTAGAGTTGCGGATTTTATGGAAAACTTCTTCAAGCTTGTCAAAACTCAGATTGATTTGGTGAGTGCGGATGCGGTCTCCGAGGTGGTGTTCTACGAAATCGAGCATTTGAAATAGTGAATTTTCATCTAGGCGAATTTTCCAGTGAATGGTGCCGATTCGGTAATACTCTTTGTAGACTTCTTCTGGTTTGAGTTCGAATAAGGCTTTGTATAGAAAGTGGGTTTGTGACTTGATAAGCCGTTCCATGAACTGGTGTGAAGAGATAAAACTGGCCATGTAATGGTCTTTCATAATGATGAGATAGAACTCTTCGAAAATATTTTCGATGGTTTTTAGATTCTGTTCACGCTGATCAGCGTTAATATGAGCGCTTATTTCTGTTGAAGACATCGCATTATCCTCTAAGCTCAATAGGAAGGTTCTTTAATGTTAGTACGTAGTTTTATTTAAAGTCAATAGAAATATAGTGTTTTCACTTATCTATGGGGTAATAAAAAAATATTTAAATTTTATTAACTTAGCGTAATAATGTTGAAAGCATTTTTAGTGCCTTAGATTAGTTTTAATTTCGTATGGAGTAGCTTCTAGCGAAAAAAGCATACATAAGTATTACGGAATCAGCGGCTTGTAAATTCGCTTAAAGTTAATGGGCGGTTGCTACGGTAGTAGGAGATGAGACAATCCGACCAAAGTTTGGCGCGATTGGGTAAACCGTTGCTCAGATAATTTTGTACTTGTTCATAGACGGCTTGTTTAAAACTTTCTGATGGTTGATTATTCAAAGCTAGATTATCGGCACTGAAGTGAAATTGGAAACCCGCGGATCTTGAAAATATCCATTCCAAGGCTTGCGGTTTGATCTCCACTTTTTCAAATTCGGCTTGGCGTTCAGGCGAGCGACCGTCAGGTTCATACCAATAGCCGAAGTCTTCCAGTAAACGCCGCTGCTTGCCGGCCACACACCAGTGGGCAATTTCATGCAAGGCACTGGCAAAAAAGCCGTGTGCAAAAACGATTCGATGATGGGGGTGGTTTTCATCAGCAGGACGATAGACCGGTTCCTCTTCACAACAGATTAATTCGGTGTTGTGGATAGGGATGAACAGCTCGTTGAAGAGTTGAACCAGCGTTTCGGGTGAGTGTGTTGTCTCTTTCATCTTTTATAAACAAAAATGCCAGCAGAGTGCTGGCATCTTAAAAAGTGTTAACAAATTAAGCCAAGCAAGCCATCACTTTTCTGGCCGCTTCGATGGTTCTTTCGATATCTTCATCGGTATGTTGCGATGAGATAAATCCGGCTTCGAATGCGGAAGGTGCCAAATAAACGCCTTCATTCAACATGCCATGATAGAACTTACGGAAACGATCCATATCACCTTGGCAGACCTGAGCGAAACGACTGACGTTTTTCTCTTCGGTGAAGAAGAAACCAAACATACCGCCTACCTGATTGGTTGTGAACGGAATATTGTTTTCATCTGCTGCCGCTTGCAGGCCGTTCATTAACTTGTCTGCTTTAGTCGTTAAGCTATCGAAAAACTCCGGTTCACTGATTAACTGTAGGGTTTTTAGTCCTGCTGCCATTGCCAATGGGTTCCCCGATAAAGTTCCGGCTTGATAAACCGGGCCAAGCGGAGCGATATGTTCCATTACTTCGCGTTTACCACCAAAGGCTCCAACCGGCATGCCGCCACCGATAACTTTGCCGTAAGTGGTCAAATCCGGTTGAACGTTATAGACACCTTGTGCACCTTGTAAGCCGACACGGAATCCGCACATGACTTCATCAAAGATCAGCACTGAGCCGTGCTCATCACAGACTTCGCGAAGCGTTTCCAAAAAACCGGCTTCCGGAGGAATACAGTTCATGTTACCGGCTACCGGCTCAACGATGATACAAGCGATTTGATCGCCGATTTCTGCGAATACTTTGCGAACTTCTTCCGAGTCGTTATGAGTCAGAGTAATGGTTTCTTCGGCAAGAGCTGCCGGAACGCCTGGTGAAGACGGAACGCCAAGAGTTAGAGCTCCGGACCCGGCTTTAACCAATAGAGAGTCCGAGTGACCATGGTAGCAACCTTCAAACTTAACGATCTTATCGCGTCCGGTGTAACCGCGAGCTAGACGAATTGCGGTCATGGTCGCTTCCGTTCCCGAGCTGACCATACGAACCATATCCATAGATGGAATCAAGTCACAAACTAGATCCGCCATGGTGGTTTCGATTTCGGTAGGGGCTCCGAAGCTCAGTCCTTTCTCTGCCTGTTTTTGAACAACCTCAATTACTTCCGGGTGCGCATGGCCTAAAATAGCCGGTCCCCATGAGCCGACATAATCGATGTATTGACGATCATCGACATCAGTCAGGTAGGCTCCTTTCGCTTCCTTGAAGAATACCGGGTCTCCTCCCACACCTTTGAAGGCACGAACCGGAGAGTTAACTCCACCTGGAATGTGTTTTTGGGCTGCTTCGAATAAAAGGTGCGACTTGCTCATGGAGATTCCTTTTGTATATTGCGATGACTCGAACGAGAGTTAAATAATCAGGGCGCTTATTATAGCCTGATTTAGCGATAAAAATAAGTTGTCGAGGGAGGAAAATCAGCGGGTAGTGAACCGGAATGGGTGGGCAGGCTAGGGAAATAAATGTCGGTACGGTAATTGGCTAACCGTACCGATGATTTATGAACTTATAGTTGCGGGCTCATTTGCTTAATACGTTCAGCCACCATTTCAAACTGAACTTCGCCGATCTGTTGATAGACGATTTTACCGTTAGGGGCGATTAGGAAACTGGTTGGTGTCAACAAGATATCACCAAACGCTTTAGCGATTTTGCCATCAGTATCCATGACGAATGTAAATGGATATGGGTTGGCTTTAATGAATTTTTGAACTTGTTCGACCGGATCATAATCCATAGACACAGCCACCAGTTCAAAACGATCACCAAGCGACTGTTTCATTTTAGCCAGTTCCGGCATCTCTTTGATACAACCCGGGCAAGAGGTCGCCCAAAAGTTGACCAGAATCGGTTTCATCGGTTTATTCAGTTGAATGGTTTCGCCTTGTGCACTGGTGACCGTGACTTCAGGAGCCTGCCCCAAGCCGTCCGAGAAAACCGTTAGATAGAGGAGGGCACCAAGTAGAGCGACGACAAATACACCAAAGACTTTGCTACCAATATTTTCCATTTTCAATCTCTTTTTAATTCGATTTGATTTAGTTGAAATTCAATAAAAAAGGGTCATTCGATATGACCCTTAATTTTAACCTAGATCAGGTTATTAATTTCTGAATGAAATTATTCGGCAGTAATGGTTTCGACACCATTCGCGGTTCCGCATAAGAAAATATCCGCGTTACGTGCTGCAAACAGACCATTGGTGACCACACCAACAATGCTATTTAACTCGTTTTCCATCGCGACCGGATCAGTAATTTCCAAACCGTGAATGTCCAAAATAACGTTACCATTATCAGTCGTGAAGTCACGTAGTACCGGTTCGCCGCCAAAACGTTTAACAATTTCACGAGCGACATAGCTACGAGCCATTGGGATGACTTCAACCGGAAGCGGGAATTTGCCAAGTACGTCTACTTTTTTACTGTCATCGGCGATACAAACGAATTTGTCGGCTACCGCTAACACGATTTTTTCGCGCGTCAAAGCGCCGCCGCCGCCTTTGATGAGATTTAGTCCAGGATCAGCTTCATCCGCACCGTCGATATAGACGGACATTTCATCAACGCTGTTCAAGTCAAATACCGGAATGCCGTGGCCTTTTAGGCGTTCAGCGGTTGCTTCCGAGCTGGCAACGGTACCTTTGATCGTACCTTTGATTTTGGCCAACTCATCAATAAAAAAGTTTGCGGTAGAACCGGTACCTACACCAATGATTGTGTCTGGAACCACATATTCAATCGCAGCTTGGGCAACTTTTTGTTTCAATTCATCTTGTGTCATGAGTAGACCTCTTGTTTTTGTTATGGATTTTTAGCAATACGCAATTCTAATCAATTGTCCTAGAATTGTATAGAGCCGTTGATTGACTTAGTACAATAAAAGCACAATAAAAAACCGGATAATCAAAGTGATTGATGCTATCCGGTTTGGTTCGCCGAGTTGACTTGAGAACTCGCTTAACTGACGGTTATTTTAAAGTTGGAGATGGTGCTACCAAAGGTTTTTCATGGATCAGCTTCGGTGGCATTTCACCTTCTTTACGTGGATAAGTTTCAACCACCATACCCGATTGAGTCACGCAATAAAGGTCAGGGTACACATGAACGGTTTTGTAAACCATCGGTCTTAATTGACGTGTTTTCTGAGCTTTAGGCGTACCGATAGACATATACATACCGCACATGGTCATACCGGGAACGACTTTATGCTGTGAAACCAGTTCACGGTCTTTGTCACTTAACTGTGAACGTAAATCCAACTCTTTGATATAGGCGTCACGTTTGGTTTGGTCTTTAAGGTGGTAGTAATCAACACATAACTTGAGTGTTGGCGTTTGTGCTAGTTCACCCTTGCGTTCAAGAACTCGTTTACCGGCCTCTGTCGTAGCGTGCGACCCCGGATTCATGGCGAAAGCCGGAGACATGGCAAATGTAGCCGTTAATCCAAATAGAGCTGAAGCGATCAGTTTTTGTTTTTTCATAATCTAATTCTTTTATTAAATTTATAAAGTCAGCGCGGATTTTAACAGGAAATCGAATTCACCGTTTTAATGATGGCTTTCATCCATCATATGTTCATGATTGTGTTGGTGATGGTTCATCTCCATGTTCGGTTTCATCATGCCCATAATCGACTTAACCGGCATGCTGACTTCTTTACTGCTGCCGTCTTCAAATTTCAATGTCACTTTGACTTCTTGACCTTTTTTAAGAGGTTGGTGCGGACCGATCAACATGATATGCAATCCGCCCGGTTTTAACTCGGTTTTACCAGAAGCGGGAACCTCAATAAACGGAATTTGGCGCATGCGCATCACGCCATTGTCATTGGTGTGGGTATGCAGTTCAACCACTTTGGAAACGGCGGATTCGGCAGAGATAATCTTGATTGCCTGATCACTGGCGTTTTCCAGCGTCATGAAACTTGCACTAGCCGGTGCACCGGGAGGGACTTCACGGGCAAACGGGGCACTGACGGTAATGTCATCGGCTTGGCTGGCTAAAGCCGATTGAGTCGTCAAAGCGGATAGAATGGAAAGGCTAAGCACGGCAATGGTCTTTTTCATGGTGATTCCTCGTTGTTCAATCTGAAAGTTGAGTTATTTCAAATATTTGTTAATGGTTTCGATAAATTGGGTAGGAGCAGTCGCATGCGGTAACTGCTCTTGAAGTTTGCCTTGTTGATCCACCACATAGGTAAATGCGGAGTGGTCGACTGCATAGTTGGTGCCGTTATTCGGATCGTCCACTTTTGCGTAAACTACGCCGTAGCGGCGCGCGACCTCGGCAATATTTTCAGGGGTGCCGGTTAGTCCGATCATGTTGGATTCAAAATAACCGACGTATTGCTGCAAACGTTGCGGCGTATCTCTTTCCGGATCGACCGATACAAAAATCACTTGCAGTTTCTCTTTCTGTTCAGCGGACAATTGTTGATAGGCAACCGAGATGTTACCTAAATTGGTCGGGCAGATATCCGGGCAATAGGTATAGCCGAAATAGAGCAATACCAATTTGCCTTCAAAGTCGGATAGGCTGACTTTTCCGTTTACACTATTCATAGTGAAATCACCGCCGGCAGGACGCTCGCTAGTGATGATCTTGCTTGTCTGAGTATTCTCCGGTTGTATAACCCATAGGGTGCCGAGAATGGCGCCAATGACAAAAATCAAGGCTAATATTTTTGAGTTCATCTAAATGGTTCTTTCCGTCAAATTAAGTTTTGCTAAGTTTACGCTAAATCAAAGCAAAAAAAGCCATTCAATTATGACTAATGAATGGCTTTAGGTTTCGTTATGAATGTTGGGTTTGATTAGAACTTAGCATTCAATCTAGCCCAAATAATTTGACCCGGCTCGTACACTTTATAAGTGCCGCCTAAGTTGTCAATTCGGTTCAGATAGTTCTCATAGGCTTTATCAAATACGTTGTCGATACCGGCCGAAAGACGGAAAGACTTGTTGATTTGATAGTTACCAAAGATATCAACCGTACTCCAACCTGCCGTTTCCAACTCGTTGTACTCTTCATTGATCTCGGTTTGATCGTCGGCAAAATTCCAACGCGTTCCCAGATCCCAGTTCGAAGCGCTGTAGATAGCACTGATGTTACCGGAAATAGGGGCGATATTGCTTAGGTTACGGCTATCTGTCTCATTTGTTCCTTTCGTGAAGCTGAGATTCGCTGCCAAGTCGATATTGTTGGTCGCTTTCATTGTCGCAGACGTCTCAATACCCGAAATAATCGCATTTTTGTTTAGGTAGACCGTTCCGCTGCCATTGGTTGTTGACTGATTAGCAGAAAGGTCTCGTAAAATGTAGTTATGTACACGATCGTAGTAGGCAGACACGCTCCAGTGAGTGTTTTTATTGCCGCCTGAAACACCGATATCTAATTGGTTATGCTGCTCAGGGTCTAGATCGGGGTTCCCGGTCCAGCTACCGCCTTTAACGATATAAAGTTCGGTTGCATCTGCAAAGCGATGGGTTCTGCTTAGGCCGGCAAAAACATTCAAGCCATTGTTGTATGCACGTTCATAACGAATTAAACCGTTCAGAGCGGTTTGATCAGTTTCAGTATCGCCGGAAAAGTCTTGGTAGATATTGTTGTACACGACACTCGGAATACCCTGAGCCGATGCTTCATCGGCAGAGTTGGCTTTGGCTGAATAGGAGTCGTGGCGCAGCCCTAAAATTACTTTTTGGTTATCCTTGAATAAAGACGTCGACTCAGCAAAGATGCTTTTTGTTTCCGTTTCTACATCCGGCCACATATACCATTGAGTTACCCCGGCCGCGTTGCGCAAATCGGAAAGCTTATCAACGCCTTCATATTGCAGTCCGTAGTCGAGTTTAGTGTGTCCAAACTGGCTGGTAGCCATGATTTTTGCACCACGAGAAGTCACGTCCGTCTCGTTTTCCATCTTCATCATGCCCGGGGTGCGCAGCGTATAGTTATCCATCAAATGCTCGACGTCGGATTCATAGATATCAACCTGCAAAGCTTGGACGTTATCAGCTAGGTTTTTGCCTTTATAACGCAAGCGAGTTGTGGTGCCGTCCGAATAGGGTGCATCCATCATGGCACCTTGGAATAGCGCATCTTCGGTTCTGACGTTTTCGTAAGAAAGGCGAAGTTCATGATTTTCGTTTGGTGTCCAACCCAAGTCGATATGACCTTGACGAGTTTCATAACTGGAGTTCACTTCTTCGCCGTTACCGTCTTCATAGTTATCGGCGGATTTTTTAGCGCCTTGTAATACGATGTATCCTTGGTCTCCGCCAGCAGATACCGTGGCATTAAGATCTTGAGTGAGGCCATTGCTGGTCGTACCCATATTGATTTCGGCATTATATGGTTTGCCGTTTTCAAAGGTAGGGGCGGTACGTTCGAAAAGAACCGTCCCGCCTGTGCCGCCGGTACCGTAAGTTACGGATTTGACTCCTCTCACAACCGTGACTTCATCAATGCTGCTCAATTCAGCGTAAGAAGTTGGCGGATCCATTCTATTCGGACAACCGCCTTCGATTTTGGCACCATCGATCAGAACATTGAGTTGAGATTCTTTTTGGCCGCGGATATTTAAATCTACACCGTGTCCACCCATTCTCGAAGCGTCAACGCCCGGGATTTTTCTTAGGCTGGTTCCTGTCTCGGTATTGCCGGATTCCATAAATACCTGCTTATCGGTCATTGTTTGCTGAGATTCTTCTACAGAAGTCGAAACATCGATTGGAGCAAGTTCGGAAGCGTGAGCGGCGGCTGGCAAGACACAAGCCGACAGAATAGCTAAAGAGAGCTTTTTAGGTGTAAACATTATTTATCCTTAATATTTCTATTGTTATATTGTTTCTGGCGCTTATTGTAAGTATTGAGAAATATAAAAGAGTTAAGAGAGTTATGAAGATATAGGGGGAAATCTTGCTTAAATATGGCGGAACCATTGAGGCAGTTTTGATGAGTGTGGCAATATTAACTTTATGGCAAGTTTTTGCATTTTCAATGTGTGATTCAGATAACGGATTTTAGTTTGGCCGATGTTTTATTTGTTAGGCATGTTTAGCGTCAAATCCAGCTGCTATAATGTCAGCTTATTTTGGAAGTATTAGTTTAAGGAAATCCATGCCGGAAGAAATTTTAAAACGGGTGTTAACGGCACCGGTCTATGATGTTGCCAAAGAAACCCCTCTTGAATTAGCGCCGTTGTTATCGAAACGTTTACAAAACAATATCTATTTTAAACGTGAAGATTTACAGCCCGTCTTTTCCTTCAAGTTGCGAGGCGCTTATAACCGCATGATTCATCTTTCGGATGAAGAGAGAGCGGCGGGGGTGATTACCGCATCGGCAGGAAACCACGCGCAAGGTGTGGCTTTGTCGGCTTCTAAATTAGGTGTGGAAGCAACTATCGTCATGCCGGAAACGACGCCGCCGATCAAAGTGAATTCGGTTCGCAATTTTGGCGGTAATGTCGTGTTGATTGGTGATTCTTACGATCAAGCATCCGCGCACGCGCAAAAGTTGGTTGAAGAGCAACGGCTTACTTATATCCCTCCTTACGACGACATGGATGTTATCGCCGGGCAAGGAACGATTGCTTTGGAAATGCTGCGTCAGCATACTCGGCCTTTTGATGTGATTTTTGTTTGTGTCGGCGGCGGCGGTTTGATTGCCGGTATTGCCGCCGTGATCAAACAGGTTTCCCCTAACACACGGATTATCGGCGTTGAGCCGGAAGATGCGGCTTGCATGACTGAAGCTTTGAAAGCGGACGAAAGAGTTATTCTAGACAAAGTCGGTATTTTTGCCGATGGGGTAGCTGTCAAACAGGTTGGGGAAATTCCGTTTCGTATTGCCAGAACTTGTGTTGACGAGATGATTACCGTGAAAACCGATGAGATTTGTGCGGCGATTAAAGATATCTTTGAAGATACCAGAGCGATTGCCGAACCGGCCGGAGCTTTGGCGGTAGCCGGTGCTAAGAAGTTTGTCGAGCAATATGGTGTTTCCGGCTTGAATATGGCGGTTACCATCAGCGGTGCAAATATGAATTTCGATCGTTTGCGTCATGTGTCGGAAAGAACCGAGTTAGGTGAAAAGCGAGAAGCGATTTTTGCGGTCACTATCGATGAAAAACCGGGCAGTTTCAAAAAGTTCTGTGAACTGTTGGGGGCAAGAAGAGCGATCACCGAATTTAATTATCGCTATTCCGACAGCCAACATGCGGTGGTGTTTGTCGGTGTTCGTACCGAAGGCGGTCATGCGGAAAAAGATTCGATTATCAACAGTCTGCGCTCTCAGGATTACGCAGTGCAGGATATGAGTGATAATGAAATGGCTAAGTTGCACTTGCGGTATATGGTCGGAGGACATGCCATTGGTATTGAAAACGAAGTCTTGTACCGTTTTCAGTTCCCGGAACGTCCGGGAGCTTTATTGGACTTTTTGGTTCATATGAGCGAGGAGTGGAATATCAGTTTGTTCCACTACCGTAACCATGGCGCGGCTTACGGGCGAGTTTTGGTGGGTGTTCAAGTTCCGCCTGAACAGCAGGATAGTTTTGAAGAGTATTTGGACAGCTTAGGTTTCCAGTATGAAAATGAACAGGATAACCCCGGTTATCAACTGTTTTTGAGGCCGACCAATTAATTTCGGACTGATAAAAAAGCCGGTTGTTGATAACCGGCTTTTTTATTTTTGACAGAAGAGAAAGAAAGTGGGCTTAGCCGTTATTGGCTGCGGCAGCGTTTTCAGCTTCCTGTTTGGCCTTGTGTTTACGGGCAATCTCTTCCCAGTCGATATTGTTACAAGCTTCGCACTCTTCTTTCAGAACACCGACTTTGACAAGCAGGGCATGTACTTTACAGCCTACGCAAAACCCGAGAACGGCTTCCAGCCACATGAATCCGAGACAGACCCATACCATCAGTAGCGGAATGTAATAAGTCATGTAGTTTTCCGTTTCCGGTAAGGTACCTTCTCCTAAAATCGCATTAACCCAGCCGGCGAAAATTTCAGGGTTGAAATAGATCCAGCAGATGGCGATCATAGTGGCGCCGATGGTCCAGGCAAAACGTTTAGGAACCAGTGGTTTCCATACTTGCGGATGGTTGCGCGCCAGAAAACTGGAGATCAATACCGTCGGGGATAAACGAGAAGTGAGAACGCTCATTCCAGCCAGCATCTCAAAGAGAGCGTAAACAAGCAACCAGCTCTGCCAAGTGTAGTCGAATGTTCTTTTGACCGCTTCGACTTGGTAGATGATGTTGTCGTCCCAATCGGTGTCATAGGTGTCAACAGCCGTATTTCCGTCTACTACCCAGTTTGAGACGAAGATGGCGTCATATAGCGTAAATAGCATAATAACCGGGATGGCAAGCAGGATTCCCGCTCGTATGCGGACGGCGGTATCATTGATATAAGTCGGTTTCTCTTTGGGATCTCTAAACCAAAGGTTTTTGATTGTTTCGAGCATCGTTACTCTCCAGTAGCCTGATATGTTCATAATCCGTGTAAACGGATCAGTAATTCCTTATCGAATTGCTAAGGTATCAATTGTTGTCGGAAACCGTCAATTCAGTTTATTTAATCTTTAGACAAATAAGATTTATCTAATATGTTTTTTGGGTTGAATGATGAAAGCAGAGAGAAATGACAAAGCCGCTGGTGGAGCGGCTTTGTAATGGTATCAGGAAAGATTTTTTTAGAAATCGGTGTCTTTCAAATCGCTTAAACGTTTCAGAAGATATTCCAGCTCGGCACGTTTTTCATGCTTTTCGTGGACTTTTTCTTCGATGAAATCGACGACTTTCAAGTGTAGTTTGACTTTATTCAAACGGTTGATGTTTGAAATTCCGCCGGGGTTGAGTACGTTAACTTCAAGAATTTTGTCGCCGATCATATCGACGCCGACAAAATACAATCCGTCCGATGCCAAACGAGGGCCGATTTTACGACAGACCGCCATTTGAGAATCGGTCATTTTGTATTTGTGTGCGGTTCCGCCGATCTGAATGTTAGCTCGAATATCGCCTTCAGGCGGTTTGCGATTGTAGGCACCCAGGAATTTCCCGTTGAGCATCAGTACGCGGATGTCACCTTCTTCGGCACCTTCAACATATTCTTGGATGATGATGTAGTTGCTGTCACCGGAGCCGTGAATGTAGAAATCCAAGATCGAGTTAATATTCGATTGAGCGTTTTTCTCAAGAACGATGACGCCATGTCCGCCGGAGCCAACCAGTGGTTTCAAAATAACCTTATTGCCCGGCATTTCATCGATCATCTGACGAATGAACTCTTTGTTTTTCGAGACGTAAGTGATCGGTAAAAAGGTGTTGTCCGGATCATTAAAAGTTGTGGTGTACAACTTATTGTTGGCTTTACGGATACCGTCTATATCGTTGAGGATAATGCATTCGTTTTTAATGGAATCCAGAAAGTTATAAATAATCGGATCGATAGGCGGATCTTTACGAATCATAAAACTGTCTAGAGAGTGCAGCGGCATCAGTTTTTTGCGGAACTCCACTTTCTTGTGAAATTGGACAATGTTATCCGGGATCTTATCCATCGGTTCGATGATTTTAAGTAAGCCGTGAGCAAGGTTGTTACGAACGGTTAAGTTTTCCGGGTATAGAATGGATACCTTGTGTCCTCTCTTTAAACACTCGCGGATAATCAAAATAGTAGAGTTTTTGGTCGGTTCGATGGAATCCCAATCCGCGATCATAAATCCGATATGCATGAGCTAATCCTTACAAGAGATAAAACTGCCGTTTTACTGAGATAATAAAATCCGAATTATGGGTTAATTTCTGTAAAAGTTAAAGAGATAAATCGCGCTTTTTCGATTAAAAAAACTGTTAGCTGGGTAATCAAATTTATAATGCCAATGGGAGAGAGGGGATTTATCAAACTTGTTAGAAAACAAGTCTGATAAAAACGGATAGCAGAGTCGTTAGCTAAGTAGGTCTAACTGAGGATCAGTCGTTTTTTTTCGATCTTCATTAATTCGGCTGGCAATCGGACCGGATTGATTTTTGTACTTGGCGTCGGCACGTTTGTTATAAGGCTTGGAAGCCGCGCTGGACAAGGTTTCAAAGTTAATCGCGCAAATGTCCATGCCCGGACGCAACGCGAGAGGTAGTTTTCCGCTGTTGAAAATTTCCAAAACAATTTGACCGTGCCAGCCCGGATCGATTCGATGTGCGGTGACGTGAACCATTAGACCTAATCTTGCCAAGCTGGAGCGGCCATCCAGCCATCCGACTAAGTCGTCAGGAATGGTAACGGATTCCAGTGTGGCGGCCAATGCGAGTTCCCCAGGGTGTAAAAAGAAAGCTTCCTCTTCCGCGATATGAATCTCTTCACCCATTACGGTATCCATAATGGCTTGTACTTCATCTTTTGGTCCGCTCAAGTCAATGTATGGTGCGGTATGGTCATTAAAGACGCGAAAACGATTGTCCAATCTTAAATCAACACTGATGCCTTTGATCTTATCCTGAGTCGGTTCCGGGCTGATGGCGATTTTGCCGACTTTCAGGTGTTGAATAATGTCTTTATCACTTAATTTCATAATATTCAGGTGGCTCCGCGAGCGAAAGGGTAATGGTTTTATTATGTTGGTTTACAACGCGTATTTTACCCGGAAAGTAATCATAGGTTGGTAATAACCACAATTCGATTTTCACATGGTCACTTGTGAAGTGGTATTTTACGGCATCCAAATCTTCATCTGAAAAAGATAGTGTGATGCGGCTGTTTCGATCAATCGAATTTAACTTCAAAAGATCTTGAAAGCTGATGTCTTGAAGAAAAAAATGATCAAACGAACCTTGATTGAGCTGCGCATATTGCACGGCGTAGGCTAGAGAAATCGAGTCATAGGTATTGGCTTGAGAAGGCCATTCATTCTTTTTACGCTGGTTTTTATAGGCGACTATTTTGTTTTCCGGTTCGATAAATTTTAGTGTCGTCTCTTTTTTTTGGGTTTGACCGTTCTTTTGAGTCAAGCCGGTTTTGTGATAGTCCAGCCAAGTTAAGCTTGAATCGCTCTGTCTGAGGTGGACGGTTTCATAGGATGAGTCGGACGATATAAGAGCGGCTAATCCGGAGGGTTCGGCGCGACTGGTCAGAGTGCATAGATTATTCAGGCAGTTGAAGTCTTGTTGTGCTTTACCTAAAGCCATTCCGAATGCTTCAACCTCAAATTCGGCTTTGAAGTTTTTTAATTCTTGAGCGAATACCGTCTGTCCATAAAAAAGAAAGGCTGCGGCTAGGCATGTCCGTGAAACCGTTCTTATCGAAAAAAGAGAAAATTTCATCATGTTGCAAACCTCAAGGTTATAAAAATCAAGGTTCTGGAACCGTCTTTAAATCAACTTCTTAAAAGCGACTGACCAAACTCGATTACTTGTCAGAAAGGTCGTTCTATTTATTTACCAGTTTAGTAGATTACTCTGGTTTGAGGTTGTTTAATATGACTGGATTCTGAAGAGAGTGTTGATCCAGCCAAGCTTGGTTGTTTTTCAGTTCGAGTCGACCTTGGGAAAACCATTCAATAACCAAAGGATAAGCGATGTGTTCTTGCTGATGAACCTTATCGGCTAGAGATTGCGCGTTATCAGACGGATCGATATCAACCGTTGCCTGCAAAATAACCGGGCCTCCGTCCAGTTCGGGAGTGACAAAATGCACACTCAGACCATGTTGCTTGTCACCCGATTCCAAAGCGCGTTGATGAGTGTTCAGTCCAGTGTATTTAGGCAATAAAGAAGGATGGATATTCAACATTTTACCGAGGTAATGTTCGGTAAAACCGGTTGTCAGGATTCGCATAAAGCCGGCTAAAACCACTAAGTCGACTTGCTTTTCATCAATCGCTTTTTGCAATTCATGATCAAAACTTTCACGGTCAGTGAATCTCGTATGATCAATCAAACAGGTTTCAATGCCCGCGTTTTCAGCTCGAGTTAAACCATAAGCATCAGGTCGGTTCGAAATCACTAAGGCAATCTGATAGAATTCAGCATGCTTTTGTTGGTGGTCGATAATGGCTTGCAGGTTTGAGCCATTTCCTGAAATTAATACGGCAATCTTTTTTGCTGAGTTCATAGTACGACTGGTGTAGATGGCAAGAGAATGGGGTGGATTGAGATTAAGCTATCCGTGGTTACGGATAGCTTATTTAAAGCTCGGTATTATTCTTGAACCAGCTTAACGCTTGGTTCTTCATTTTCCGAGCTTTCAATCTGACCGATGACAGAAACCGTTTCACCGGCGGCGCTTAAGATTTCAATCGCTTTGTCTTGGTCAGCCGCATCGACAACCAGTACCATTCCGATTCCGCAGTTTAGGGTACGGTGCATCTCTTCATATTCAACGTTGCCGTTTTCTTGAATCCAGTCAAATACCGCAGGACGCTTCCAGCTATTGGTGTTGATATTAGCTGCAGTGTTTGCCGGCATAACACGAGGCAGATTTTCCAACAGACCGCCGCCGGTGATGTGAGATAACGCGTGAATGTCTACCGACTTCATCAGCTCAAGAATCGGTTTAACATAGATTTTAGTTGGTGCCATCAACGCATCGATTAATGGTTGACCGTCCATATCCATGTTCAGGTCAGCATTACTGACTTCGATGATTTTACGAATCAAAGAGTAACCGTTTGAATGCGGCCCAGTTGAAGCTAGCCCCAGCATGACGTCACCGGCTTTTACTTTTGAACCGTCAATTAGATCCGCTTTTTCAACGATACCGACACAGAAACCGGCTAAGTCGTAGTCACCATCAGGGTACATTCCAGGCATTTCTGCTGTTTCACCACCAATTAGAGCGCAGCCGGATTGAAGGCAGCCTTCACCGATGCCTTTGACGACATCCGTTGCGACCGGAAGGTCTAATTTACCTGTAGCATAGTAATCCAAGAAGAATAGAGGCTCGGCACCTTGGACAATCAAATCGTTGACGCACATGGCAACCAAATCAATACCGACAGAATCATGTTTGCCACTATCGATAGCCAAACGCAGTTTGGTGCCGACACCGTCGGTTCCTGAAACCAGAAGCGGATTCTTGTATTTGCTCATGTCCAATTCAAACAGAGCACCGAAACCACCTAAAGAAGCCGGAACTTCAGGGCGAGAAGTGGCTTTTGCGATAGGTTTGATGGCATCAACCAAGGCGTTTCCTGCATCGATATCAACACCGGCGTCTTTGTAACTAATTGATTGTGTATTTGTTGTCATAATCTTCTTAAATCTAAATGGTAAAAATCATTAAAAACAGGCTTTCGCGTACAACGGTAAGCGATTTCGGCAACGCTTGAAAAAAGCTGACCATGCTTGGCAAAAGTCTGTACCGATCTGGTGAAAAAATATTATGATATTGTAACCAAAATTTTAGAGTCAGATATGAGAAGTTTACAGCTAATAATCGTCTTAATCGGATTGTTTGCCATTCAACCAATTAAGGCAGCTAGTTCAGAATTAATTCCAAACGAATATTTTACCGTCTCCATGCCTTTCGAGCTGGAGCCAAACCAAACGACGGAAACCAAAATTAGCGAGCAAGCAGAAACCGCGATGGAACTGCTATTGATGCGCTTGACCGGACAGGCTCGTTTAGTCAACTCGACTTTAGGACAACGTTATATTTCGCAAGCCAAAGGTTGGTTGGCAAATTACAATATCAAACCGCGCTATGAAGACGGCGTGGTTGTAGGCAAAAACATCCAGTTCAATTTCGATTCCGCACGTTTAAAGAAAGCGTTTGCCAAGCAGAACATTAAAATGTGGCCGCAGGGGCTCAGACCGAAAACGCTGGTAATGGGCGTGTTTATCCAGCAAGGGCGTTTACAGAAGCTGACTTCGGAAATTTTGGATTATCGCATTGACGTTGATTTTCGTTCGCACCCGGAATCTTTGGCGCTGCCATATACGCTACCGGATAATACCAATAACTGGGTTTTTCCGGTTGATCCTTCGCAAAACCGTTCGGTCATTCAAGAGCAGTTACTGGCAAGCGGCCAGCAGAATTTATTGAGCTTCAAGTTGACGGCGAAAGGAAGCGGTCAGTATGAATTGGCTTGGTATCTGTTCAATTTATCCGGTGTGACCTTGCAGCAGAACAGTGTTGCGGGTGGTGATCGCCAAACACTTTTCAAACAGATGTTTAGCGAAGTCATGCAAACCTATGTCAAATTGGGCGCGGTAAAAAGAGTACTGAAGAATCATGTTCTATTGAATGTGAATCAAATTGCGTCGGGAGATTTGGTAAACCGTCTGGAAGAAGAAATACGTGCTCAGCAACCATTGGTTAGAGACGTTAATTTGGTATTGCTAAAAGCCGGAAGCGTACAGTTTGATATTGAATACCAAGGCGAATTGCTCGGTTTAATCGGTTGGTTGAGAAATTGGCCGATGGTCACCTACATCGGTGAAGCGGAACAACAAGTCATTAACGTCAATGTGAAGCCTTATTTAAACACTGAAATTCGTTCCCAGTTACATGGCCAAACGGACGTTGACGAGACGGAGCAATAATCGATCATGTTTGTACAGATGCCACTCAAAATCGGGCTTAGAGATGAAGCGAGTTTTGCGACATTCGTGACCGAACAAGAATCGTTAGCCGTTGCGTTAAATTCGTTGCAAAATGCATTGACGCAAAATAGCGGCAGCGCCTTTTATCTTTACGGTAAAGAGGGTGGGGGAAAAACCCACTTGTTACAGGCGGCTTGTCGTTTTATTACCGAAAAAGGGCGAACCAGTGTCTATTTGCCGATGGCCGATAAAAGTTTGCCTTTAATTCCGGATGTGTTGGTTGGCTTGGAGCAGACTCCGTTGGTCTGTTTGGATGATATCGAGCTTTTAATCGGAGACGAGAAGTGGGAGAAAGCCTTGGCCAACCTGCTGACCAAATCGAGCGTTCAGGGGCATGTCGTGATTCTGTCGGGCGGTCAGTCGATTAATCAATGGCAGATCGCGACTCAAGAATTGGCGAAAGCCTTGATGAATGTATTGCCGATAGCCGTTCAACCGCTTGAAGACAAAGCGGAAATTATCGCCGCTTTACAACGTCACAGCAGCAAACTCGGATTTGATCTGCCAGTTGAAGTCGGTAATTTTTTAGTTAAAAACTTCTCTGCCGATTTGCAAGAGCTGCTGGCGGTACTGCAGCTATTGGAACAGGCTTCTTTGGTTGAAAAGCGTCGATTGACGCTGCCTTTTGTTAAGCAGGTTTTGAAACAGGCTTAACTTGAATCGAACAAATTAAAATAAATAATAGAATAAACGGGAATAGATTTATGAAATTGACACGCACCTTCTGGTTATCGACTATATTGCTTATGACGGCATGGCTTAATATTCCTGCCGTTATGGCGGAAGAAGCTTCCACAGCTGAGTTCGACAATGTCGAATTTGTGGACTTGGATGGTAATACTTCCAAGCTTTCCGATTATCGAGGCAAGTGGGTCATTGTCAATTTGTGGGCGACTTGGTGTCCGCCTTGTCTGGTTGAAATCCCGGATTTGGTTCTATTTCATGAAGAACACAAAGACAAAGATGCCATTGTTCTGGGCGTGAATCACGAGGTGTTGGATCCGGCCAAAGTCAAAACCTTTGCCGAATCGCAAATGATTAATTATCCGGTGGTGCGTTTCAAAGAACGTTTTGATAGCGGCTCGACACCGTTCGGACCCTTGAAAGGTCTGCCGACCACTTATATGGTGACACCGGAAGGACAAGTGGTGGCAGCTAGAACCGGAATGGTCGATCAGAAAATGTTGGAACAGTTCATTGAGAAATTTGCTTCAATGACTCAGAAGTAAAATGACATAAAAAGGTTATAAGCAAGTTAATATAAGCAAGTTAATATAAGCAAGTTAAGGAAGGTAAGAAATGGATTTTCAGAATAAAAAAGCGAGTATCGCAACCTTAATCAAGTCGACATTGGTTTCGCTTATGTTGTTTGGCTTTGTTCAACCGACGTTTGCAGCAGATGCGTTCTTTGACGAAACCTTCGGTAATTATCAGGAAGAGCTGGAAGCTGCGGTTGATGATGGCAAGAAAGGGGTGTTCATTTTTTACCATATGGAAGAGTGTCCGTTTTGTCACCGTATGCGTTCTACGATTATGACGGAACCGGATGTCATCGAGCTTTATAAAAGCAATTTCATGACAATTATGCACGATATTGAAGGCAGTAATGAAATTGTGGATTTTGACGGTACCACGGATACGGCACAGAATATCGCGGAAAAAAAATATCGAGTACGAGCCACGCCGGTTATGATTATTTTCGATACCAAAGGTCAGCCGGTCGTCAAATATACCGGACCGACCCGCACCAAAGAAGAGTTTAAGTGGTTGGCTGAATATGTTTTGGACGGCAGTTACAAAACACAGTCTTTTACCGCTTATAAACGAGCTCGTAAAAAAGCCGCTCAATAACAAAGATTCTTCTAACTATGAAATATTTCAATAAAAAAGCCGGCTTGGCAGCGCTTATCTCCTGTTTAGTTCACGCTCCTTTGGGGTTCGCGGAACAGGATGCGGTTGCCGAAGTACCGGCAGCAGAAATCAAACAACCTAGTGTTGATCTTCCTAATCCATTGACGTTAAATGCGCTGCTGGACTCTTTTGCCGAACGTTCGCCGAATATCGATTTACAGGCCGCTAATGTCGATTTGGCAAATTCGGTTTCGGACTTTAATCAAGTGACAGACCGTTTAGAAGTTGATTTACAAGGACGACTGGGGCGAAGAGAGTTTGGTGAAGAGAACCTGTCGCATAATTTATTGGCGCTTCACGTCGGTAAAGTGATTTACGACTTTGACCGTGCTGCCCACCAATTGGAAGCCGACGCGACCTTAATTGAAAAAGAACAGCTTTGGTTGGACACGGTTAAGAACCGTCAGCGTTTAGATATTGTTAAAGCTTATCTGAATGTACTTTTATCCGACTTTCAATATCGTATCGATAATGAAGCTATGGCTATCGACTATATTAATTACGATAAAGTTCAGGATCGTCATGAGATCGGGCAATTATCCGATGTAGACTTGCTTGAAGCGGAGCATAAATATCAGAAGAGCTTGTTGACTCGTATGCAATCTGAGCAGGCTCAACTGCAAACACGAGTCGAGTTGGCCAATGTGCTTGGTTTACCGAATGCTCGTCCCGATGAATTGAAGTTTCCGCAGCTCAAAGGTTTCAAATCAAGATCGGTTCAGGATGTCTCTTTGACCGAGCTGCAAAAAATGGTATCGGATAAAAATCCGCAGTTAAAAACTTTGCAACTGGCACAACAAGCTCAAGAATCGATTTTGCAAAAAGCCCAGCAAGCCACCAGTCCGACAATCAGGGCAGATGCTTGGGTCGGGCATCTATCCAGTCAACCAGAAGTCCGAGAGGGGCGTTGGCGAGCGGAGCTATCGGTTGATGTTCCACTTTATGACGGTGGTGGGGAGCGATCTCAGGTGGCTGTTGCTAAAGCGGAGTTGATGAAACTCAAAGCGCAACAAAACCAAGTTAAGCAAAGCTTACGCAGCCAAGTAGCGGACATCTATTTTCAGCTGAAATTATTGGCGACGGAAAATAAAGTGCATAAAGCTTTTGGCGACTATGCAGACTTGTATCTCGATTACAGTCGCGCACTTTATGAGAATGAGAGTAAAACCGATTTAGGCGACTCTTTCGTTCGCTTGTCTCAAGCCAACTACAATATGGTTTCTTGGGAGTTTAAGCAGGCGCTATTGTGGCTTGAGTTAGATTATCTAATGGGTCGACAAGTGAGTTTGCAAAAGCAGGAAGAGAGTGTTTTTGTTGTTCAAAAAGATGGTAAATAAAGAGAGTTTACAAATGATTAAATTAATTAAATTATCCCGTTTAAACAGAAAGGGCTTGTCTTTAATCTCTTTGACAACAGGTTTACTGCTTTCAAGCGCAGTTATGAGCGCACAGGCGGCAGAACAGGTGGTCACAATTGGTGCCTTGGCTTCCGGCCAAGTTACTCAACTGTATGTTAAAGAGGGAGATAGTGTCAAAGCCGGGCAGAAACTGCTTACCTTGGATGCCGAGCGTTACCAAGCCAAGCTGGCGGTATTGAAATCTCAACTGAAAATGGCGAAATTCACCATGGATGACACCAAAATAGAATTGGATCAAGCGCTGGATTTATACGATAGAACCGTGACTTCCAAGCGTACTTTGGATGCCTCTCAATTGCGTTATGACAATGCCAAGGCGGCTTACGATAAAGCGAATGCCGAGATTGCGTTGCATCGTGCCTGGGGTAAGTATGTCTATGTTAAAGCACCGGTTGCCGGGACAATCAATAAAATCCATACCCCTTTAGGAAGTACGGTGTTCAAAGAAAATACACCGATGGTTGAAATCCAACCTTAGCCGGAAGAGAGAATTATGTTATCGACTCGAATTAAATACGGTGTCCGTTATTGGAAACTAGCGGTTCATCTGATTTTCAAAACCAAACATTTTGGGGTTAACAATCTTTGGTGGTCTCAACAGCCGTCGGCTATCGGCTGGCACTGGTATCAGATATTGTTTGGCACTTTGACTATTCTGCCAATTTGGCGTAATTATCAATCCTTAAAGGTTCGTAGCTGTTTGGGCTGGCTGCCTGAATCCGAGTGTTTGGCCTTGGGTTTCAAGCCGAAATCTTAGCCGATCGAAACCAGTATGCTAAAAAGCCGAGCCAGCATTACACTGTACTCGGCTTTTTTGTGGGTAGTTGATGCAAATTAATCAGCGTTATTCTTCAACCAGCTGTTCAACTCTGTAAAAACCATTCTTTCCTCCAAGCAGTTCCGCCAATATGGGTAGAGCATCCTGCGCCGCTTTCATCAACGTCCAGGGTGGATTAATCACAATCATGCCGCTTGAGGTCATGCCTTTTTCATTATCGGCTTTAATCCCGAGTTCAAACAGCTGAATATTGCGGATCTTACTCGCTTTAAACTGCGCCTCAATCTCATCAATACGATAGCGATCGACAACCGGGTACCATAGCGCATAGGTGCCGGTTGCAAACTTAGCGTGTGCTTTGATCAAACTCCGGGTGGCGGTTATATAGTCGTCTTTGACTTCGTAGGGCGGATCCATCAACACATAACCGCGTCGTTCTTTAGGTGGCAGTTGGCTCAAACAAGCATGAAAACCATCCTTTTGAAAAGCTTTGATACGGCGGTCACCACGGATATTTTGCAACAAGGTTTTAAACTCCCTGGGATGGAGTTCAAAAAGATTAAGGCGATCCTGTTCACGCATAATCTGTTTGGCAAACCATGGCGACCCGGGGTAGGTGGTTAGCTCGGGTTGCGGATTAAATTCGCTCACCAATTCTAAATAGTTTTTCAGCAGCTCAGGGAGCGTGGCTTGCTGTTCCTTAGGCAGGCGCCATAGCTTATCGATGCCGTTCAGGTATTCTTGAGTTTTTTGCGCCTCGTCATGCAGCAACGAAAAGGCCGCCGTCCCGGAGTGGGTATCCAGATAAAAAAACGGCTTCGGCTTTTCAGTCAGGTAGTCAAGAATATGAGCACTGATACTGTGTTTGAGAACATCGGCAAAGTTGCCGGCGTGAAATGAGTGTAGATAACTTAGCATCGTCTTAGAATCTTCTTCGGCTTATCAATCTAAATTAGCGCTTATTCTTTTTATAACGGGCACGGCGTTCTTTTTTTGCTTCTTCTCGCGCCTTTTTCTTCTCTTCTTTGAGACGACGTTTTTCTTCGACTTCAATCATCTCTTTGGCGATCATTTCCGGTGTTTCCAAGGAGAGGGGCCCCATGGTATTGTCGCGGTATTCCATAATGAAGATTCGGGACACCTTATCCAGATCAACCATGCCGCCGGAACGCAAACAGCCGCGTTTGCGGCCGATCTCCTCTAGCAGTTCCAGATCGGTGTGCGGCAGAGTTTGCAGTTGGAAACGTTCCTTGAGTTGCACAGGGTAAGCTTCCAATAGATATTCGGCGGCATAAGAGGCGATATCCGGCAATTCAAAAGCGGTCTCTTTGATTCCACCGGTGATCGCCAAGCGGTAACCGCTATTTTCGTTTTCGATATTCGGCCACAGCATTCCCGGGGTATCAATCAAAGTGATATTCTCTTCCAGTTTGATACGTTGCTGCATCTTGGTGACAGCCGGTTCATTACCGGTTTTGGCGATGGTTCGGCCGGTAATGTTATTGATCAGCGTGGATTTGCCTACATTGGGGATGCCGATAATCAAGGCATGGATGGTTTTTACCGACTCGGCTTTTTCCGGAACTAATTTTTTGATTAAAGTGACAATCTGTTCCCGTTTATCGGTTCTATTCAGGTCGAACGCCAATGTCTTAACACTGGATTCTTGTTCCATATGATCTTGCCATAGTTGGGTAATCGCCGGGTCAGCCAGATCGGTCTTGCTGAGAATCTTGATGGTCGGTTTATCTTTGCGGATTTCTTCAATCAGCGGGTTTTGACTGCTAAACGGAATACGCGCATCCAGAACTTCAATGAACACATCCACTTGGTTGAAAATTTCTCGCACCTCTTTCTGAGCCTTGTGCATATGACCCGGAAACCATTGAATTGCCATCTTTATTCCTTGCATTTAAGTTTTGCTAAATTATAGCGGTTTGAGTATCCATTGGGCAGTTTCATCTACTTCTATTTGTATCCAGGTGCCGAATTGGCTTGTTGTTTGTAAATCTAAATCACTACAAGTGCTTTGTTTAACTATAAGCATTATTAATTCCTACTGTTTTACTCGGTCTCTATACTTGAGTTCAAGGCCAAGTGCCTCATTCTGGCGTAGTAAATGCTGGGAGAGTGCTTGAACAGGCTTTTACATAGATTTTTGCTTTAAGTTGGTGCGATATAAATGAAAAGCTGAATACTGGAGTGGTAAGCCGGTAGTGCTATTGGTTTTAGGTTGATAGCCGGATTTTTATTGAATTTCTTCAACTGCAAAAGTGGTTTAAGTCGCTTGTGTTTCGGAATCTTTTTTCAAAAGGAGACCGCGTTATGGCTACGATTGCACAACTCACACCTAAAATGGAACCGAACAGCAATGTTAAGGTTCATCAACACACCAAGCCCGCTGTTAATCAAAAAGAAGCGGAGTCAAATAATGTCTGTAGCTTCGTCAAGCAAGAGGTGGATATGATGCCGGGTCAATGGAGTGAACCAGGTAATCCAACGCCTTACGAACTGAGGGTCACGATTGAAACGTGTAAGCGCCTATGGAAATTAAATAAAGAGGCGTTGAATCATCCCGAGTGCAATGTTGAGACGACGCAGTACAACATTAAGATACTCGAAAAACTCTATATCAATTTGATGGATTATCTAGTCGAATGATTTTAGCGGAAAA
This sequence comes from Thiomicrorhabdus sp., assembly GCA_963677355.2. GTDB lineage: Bacteria > Pseudomonadota > Gammaproteobacteria > Thiomicrospirales > Thiomicrospiraceae > Thiomicrorhabdus. The sequence goes on from CAXXXQ010000002.1 coordinate 355,720, forward strand.
CGCTTCTGATCAAACGATAAAACATGATTAAAGCAAAAGGTATCCAAATAAACACCACCCACTTGAAGACGTTATAAAACGACGTAAATTGCGGCTCAAGATGGGATAACCCTTCAACGGTAAGTTGCCCGTTTTCAGCATTGGAAAGGGCAACAAATACAACGATCAGCAAACTTGCACCGATCAGTGCGCCCAGGTAAAGAAATATTTTTGTAACGATATCCATGGTTTTTAACAATTTGTATTGATGTGTGCAAAATATACCAGATGTTACCAGCACTCAGGTAAAGATTGCGTTAAGCAATCAATTTATTCAAGAACCAACTTATTTAAGAACCAGTTTTTTGCGGCATCCGCAGCCAGTTCCAGTGTACCGGGCTCCTCAAACAGGTGAGTTGCTCCCGGAATAATTTTCAACATGCACTCTGTTTGTATGGCTTGTTTAGCCTTCTCGTTTAACTTTATGACTTCTGTATCCAAGCTACCAACGATTAGTAAAGTCGGAGTAGTCACTTCCGGCAGTATCGGCATGGCCAGATCCGGGCGTCCGCCACGAGAGACCACCGCTTTGACGATTTTGGGTAAAAAACCGGCTGCATATAGAGCTGCAGCAGCGCCAGTGCTGGCGCCAAATAATCCGATCGGCAAGTTAGGAATGGTGGTGGATTGGTTAATAAACTCAGTGGCGGTAATGGTTCGGCGACTTAGCAGTTCAATATCAAAACGATATTCCAATGTGGCTTGATCTATTTGGTGTTCTTCGTTGGTCAACAGGTCAAACAGTAGGGTGGCCAGACCAGCTTGGTTGAGCAAATCGGCCACATAACGGTTTCTCGGGCTGAAGCGGCTGCTGCCACTCCCATGGACGAACAGGACTAACCCCGTTGCATTATCAGGAATACGCAGATTGCCTTGCAGGGTGGCATTGCCGACAGGTATGTCAATTTCCGATTCATGGATTGAAAATTCATCAGTCATTGTTCCAAGCCTCTTTTAGTTGTTGTTTGACCTCTGCATCACTGACTTGAGAAAAATCGACATACCATTGACCGATAGAAGAAAAGTCGGCAGGTTGAAACGGACAGATTACATTGTCCACTCTGTTTTGGATGGCGGTAATCGTATCTGGAGGGGAAACCGGCACCGCCACGGTGATCGATTTGGGATGATGCAGTTTGATGGCATCGATTGCGGCCAACATGGTCGAACCGGTCGCCAAACCATCATCGACTAAGATGATGTTCCTGTCTTCATAGTTTAATAGCGGACGATCTCCTCGGTAGACCTGCTCGCGGCGTTCAAGTTCGGTACGTTCCTGCTCTTCAACCCGTTGGATCGCTTGTTCAGAAATGTTATAGGCTTGAATCACTGATTGATTCAGAACTTTAATGCCACCGCTGGAGATAGCGCCCATCGCTAATTCAGGAAAAGCGGGCATGCCGAGTTTCCGTACTAGTAGGAGATCGAGCTTGGCGTGGTAGGCCTGAGCTATTTCAAAAGCAACCGGAACCCCGCCTCGCGGCAAGGCTAAAATGATCGGGTTCTGTAGTGACAATTCTGCTCGCAGTAGTTCTGCCAGCCATCGGCCTGCAGCAGTTCTGTCTGGGATAGGAAGTTGCATGATTCTATTTCCTTATTTTAGGATGAAAATACAAACCAGGAGTTTAGATTAAACGATTGAATTTGCTTTTGGCAAGCGTTTGAATGGCTGTAATTTAAGGTGAGGTTATTCGAATTAGAGCTTGGTCAAAGGTGGATTGATTTCTGAACGGTAGTGTAAAAAAAGCGGCAAGCCTAGGTTAACAAGGCATTGCCGCTTTCTTTTTATTCGCAGGATAGGTTTCTATGCGATTTTAGCCATTAAGAATTCGATAAAACCTTCTGCATCAATATCTTGCGCTTTTTCATCACGACGGTACTTATATTCGATTTGACCGTTATCCAAGCCTCGTTCACCGATTACGATACGGTGCGGGATACCGATCAGATCCATATCGGAGAACATGACGCCTGGTCGTTCTGAACGGTCGTCGAACAATACATCAACACCTTTAGCCGTTAGCTCGGCATACAGTTTTTCAGCCGCTTCTTTAACGCGTGGAGATTTATGCATTTGCATTGGCACGATACATACCTGGAACGGTGCGATCGGTTCCGGCCAGATAATGCCGCGATCATCGTAGTTCTGTTCAATCGCCGCCGCTACTACACGTGTAACGCCGATACCGTAACAACCCATTTCCAGAATTTGCGAACGACTGTCTTCGTTTTGCACGTTGGCATTTAACGCCGCCGAATATTTGTTGCCAAGCTGGAAAATATGACCGACTTCGATTCCGCGGCGGATTTCGATCTTGCCGTTTCCGCACGGGCTCGGATCGCCTTTGACAACGTTACGGATATCGGCAACTAAAGTTGGCGTAGCATCGCGCTCCCAGTTTACACCGGTTAAGTGGAAGCCATCTTTATTGGCGCCACAGACGAAGTCGCTCATGTGAGCAGCAGTACGATCGACAATGACCGGGATCGTTAATCCAACCGGACCAATTGAACCGGCGCTACAGCCGGCTGCGGCTTTGATCTCTTCGTCACCGGCCATTTCCAGAGGAGATGCGACCAAGTCCAGCTTCTCGGCTTTAATCTCGTTCAGTTCATGATCGCCGCGAACCACTAAGGCAACGATCGGCGCTTCTTCTGTTGCACCTTTAACCAGCAAGGTCTTGGCGACTTTCTTTTTCTTCAGCTGCAGGAAGCCACACACTTCTTCGATAGAGTGTTGATCCGGCGTGGCCACTTCAGCCATCGTTTCCGCCGCTTCTGCTCGTTCGCCACGCGGTGCCAGAGCCTCGGCAAGTTCGACGTTGGCAGCGTAATCCGAACCGGTCGAGAAAGCGATGTCGTCTTCACCGGAGTCAGCCAAAACATGGAACTCATGTGAGGCTTCTCCACCAATTGAACCGGTATCGGCCTGCACCGGACGGAAATCCAGACCCAGACGGCTGAAGATACGGTTATAGGCATCGAACATTTCATCGTAGGTTGCTTGCAAACTTTCCTGATCCATATGGAAAGAGTAGGCGTCTTTCATGATGAACTCACGGGAACGCATAACACCAAAGCGAGGGCGAATCTCATCACGGAATTTAGTTTGGATTTGGTAGAAATTAGCCGGTAACTGCTTATAGCTGCGGATTTCGCGGCGCACTAAATCGGTAATAATCTCTTCGTGAGTCGGGCCCAAAGCAAAGTCACGGTCATGACGGTCTTTGAAACGTAGTAGCTCAGGACCGTAATCTTGTGCTCGTCCCGATTCTTCCCACAGTTCCATTGGCTGGACGACTGGCATCAACACTTCTTGTGCTCCGGAACGGTTCATCTCTTCGCGAATAATCGCTTCTACTTTTCTTAGCACTCGGACACCCATCGGCAGCCAGTTATATAAACCTCCGGCAAGAGGTCGGATGATTCCGGCTCGTAGCATTAACTGATGGCTGATGACAACCGCATCGGAAGGAGTTTCACGAGTGGTAGAAAGAAGTAGGTTAGACGTTCTCATTTTTTGATGTTGCCTTTGCAATAAATTCGAATAATTCGGGTTTTAATTAAACGCTATATTTTAGCATGCACGCGATCAAGAACACGGCTTTTAAAGTGCTATTTTGGAAATGGATGGGTAAAAAGAAATCACGGCTCTTTTTTAAAGACTATTGGTAGCTAAGCGCAATCAAACGAAGAAATCATTCAGTCAAACGTCATTGCTTAATGACGTTCCAATAATGTTCTATTAACGTTATAGTTAACGTTCTAATGCCGTTTGAAAACTTTTTGTTTGACTGCGGAGATAAAGCTCGCCCAATGGAAATGTCCAATGAGCATATACATGGTAAAACCGATGATTATGCCCAGAAGTATGTTGCCGAAATAGAAGGGTTTCCAGATCAGAGGGAAGACTTCTTCAAACCAAATTTGCGAGCCGATGGTGATATTGGCTGAAGCTTGGTGTAGATCGGGGGTACCTAGTATCCAGGTTCCGAAAATATAGCCGCCATACCAAATCGGCCACATGGTTACCGGATTGGTGATCCAGGCCAGCGCCGTCGCTAACGGAATATTGGCTCGCAGATAATAGGCAAATACCGACCCTAGCACCATCTGAAACGGAATCGGCAGCATCATGCAGAAAGAACCGATAAACCCGGCACGCGCGAAAGACTTGCGGTCACCTGCCCAGTAAACCCGGTCTTTGAATTTGGGGAAAAATTTGTTCAAAAAATCGGAGCGTTTAGTCGCTCTGCCAATTTGATGCATTTTTAATTTGAGATATCGAAACATCAGAGAATTATATCAGTTTTTTCTGATATTGATCGAGATAACAACAGCTTAGCCGTTTTACAGGTTTTTAATGGTTGTGGGGCCTGCCAGGGCCTGATGCACCGGCATGATCTCAATGCTGTTGACGTTGACGTGAGCGGGCTGACTCAAGATCCAGTGAATGGTTTCTGCAATGTCTTCGGATTTTAACGGTTCCAGATTTTCATAGACTTGTTTAGCAATCTGTTCATCTCCTTTAAAACGAACTAGAGAAAACTCGCTTTCACTGAGCAAGCCCGGTTCGACGTTGGTAACCTTGAGTGCGGTACCCAACAGGTCGGAACGTAAGTTGGCGGAAAACTGTTCGACAAACGCTTTGGTGGCCCCGTAGACATTGGCGCCTTTATAGGCATAGCTACCGGCAATGGAACCGATATTGATAATGTGGCCGTGGTTTCTGGAGACCATGTCCGGTAATAATTTTCTGCTCAAATAGGCCAGTGACAGGCAGTTGGTGTTGATCATGGTTTGCCAATCCAGCCAGTCCGCCTCATGAGCGGGACTTAAGCCTAAAGCCAGTCCGGCATTGTTGATTAAGACATCAATGGGTTTAAAACTCTCAGGAAGTTCTGCAACTGCCTGATCCAGTTGCGCATGATCGTTAATATCACAGGCAATGGTGTGGCAGGGAGTCATTGAGCCCAGTTTTTGTTGTAGAGCCTGTAGCCGTTGTTGACGACGGGCGAGCAGAATCAATTGATAACCGGCTTTGGCTAATCTTTCAGCCGTGGCTTGACCGATGCCGCTGGAGGCTCCGGTAATTAAAACGGTTGCTTTATTCATTATTCAGACATTTCTTCAAGTAGGGGGTTGCTAACTATTCTACCCGCATACGCCGCAGAAGTTGACTTCAGTTAAATAGTCTCTGTTTCAGCTCGATAAGCACCAATCCGAACGTGACCACAAATGCCAGTAAGGCGAGCCAGCGTGGAAAAGTCAGGCAACCTTCCGGTGCCGGTTCATGGCCTTTGATTTTCCATAAAGCCAGATTAATCACCGAGAAGACAATCAACATTAATATCGACGTCAATTGAGCTAATGAAGATAAGTTGCCGATTAAGGCAAAACCGATAATCAGAGTCCCGCTAATCGCCGTAGCGATCAGCGGTGTTTGTGTTGTGGGGTGTACATAACTGAGAAAAGCGGGCAGTTGGTGGCGATAACTCAAACCGTAGATCACTCTGGAGGCCATGATCAGTTGGATCAATGAACCGTTGATGATCGCCAGCATACTGATCAAAGAGATAGCGGTGGCCTCTTTTCCTGTATGTAAGGTATATAAAGTTGCTAGCGGAGCCTCGCTTTCGGCTAGTTTTTCGGGTGGTAGAGAGAGGATGGCAATGACCATAATCAACATGTAAATGAGAGTCGTGATTGCCAGCGTCAGCAGAATGGCTAGCGGCAAATTACGTTTTACGTCTTTGACTTCTTCGGCGACATCGACCATGTCCTCAAAGCCGATAAAGGCATAAAAAGCCAATAGGGCACCGGCAAAGATAATACTGAGGTTGGTCAGGCTGAAATAGGGAATTAAGAGTTCACCCATGGTTGGAAGTTGATTTAGGGCGTCATGACCGATCAGGATAATCCAAATCAGGCCGCCCACCTCAATCACGGTAATCAGGGCTGCAGCCATTACCGATGCCGCCACCCCGTATATGGCCAGACCGGTTAAAAATAGACCAACCAGAATGATTGAAGCAGTACTGTCAAGGTGAATCAATTGATTTAGGTAACCTGAAAAACCGTTTAATAGGGCGGCGGCCGAAACCATTCCACCGACCACAACCAGAAGACCGATAATCTGTGCTAAAAGGTGGGAGCGAAAGCCTTGTTGAGTGTATAGGGCCGCACCGGCTGCGCGTGGATAACGGCAAGAAAGTTCGGCAAAAGAGAAGGCGGTTAAAGCGGCCAAAAGCGCGGCAAATAAAAAGGCGGCCGGGGCCAGATAGCCGGCAATCCCCGCCAATTCACCGACCAAGGCGTAAATGCCGGCCCCGACGGTTGTCCCCAGACCATACAACACCATCTGTGGTAAGGAGAGGGTCCGTTTTAATTCAGTGGGCTGTTCTTCCATTGGGGTGATATGGCTTTAACAGGGGTTAGAATCGTGAGCGAACATATAAGCCGACCCCGGAATCATCGGGAGTTTTCAGCATATTCAGCTGTAACCGCGAGTCTGGACCGAGCTGTGAACTGTAAAACATCTCTACGCTATCCGGTTGCAGTGAGCCTTTATGATGATAGCTTACCGTACTGGTTTCCAATTGGCCGTCCGCCGTCAAACCGGTCGGCAGAGTCAGGTTGATTTTGGAATCCATTAAGGTATTGGCGTTATAGGCTTGGACTCCCCAGCTGTTTTCAGCAGAGCTGTTGTGAATCAAACCGAATTTCATTTCGGCAAATTTGGCATTTTCCACCTCGATATAGCTACCTGAGCTGGCTGTCGAGTCAGTGAGTTGGCCGTATTTGAACAAGCCGAAAAGCTGGTTTTTGCCCTGACGATAGTTCATTGAAACCAGCTGATGCTGGCTAAGGTTGTTTTCGCCGAATGCAAATACCCCGGAACCATAAGCATCCATCAATTCCTCTTCTTGTTTGATAATTTGTGAGGCAACGGCAAGATTGAGGTGGTCATTTAATTGGTAGTTCAGACCTAGAGTTTGTGATTGTTTGGAATGATTCAAGTCGGCATTTGGATCTTGCCACGCCATATTGTCCTGTACCGGGGATTGATAGCTGGCGAGCAGACTCAAGTGTGGCGAAATTTTATGGGTGCCGGACAGCGAGTGACCATATTCCTGCTGATTCATATTATGGAAGTGGTTTACATCGTCGGCAAATTGAGTGATGAAAAAATCATCCGAACTGTTTACTGCGTAATTTAGGTGCTGATCAGCAGAAGACAGTTTGAGATGATTGATTCCGTATGCACTGGCGTTGTCATAGCCGACAGTCAAGTTAAAATGATCAAGTTGATAAACTTGGATTGAATCGGGCTGACTTGCCCAAAATTGGTTCCATTCAATCGCTTGCTTGTCAACTTGTAGCATGCTGCTGACATCAATCGAATAGTCACGATCATATTTGTCGAAATAAGCCACGGCTGCCAGCTCCGGTAACTTAGCTAAGCTTTTTAGCTCGGAAGGAATGCTGGCTGTGGATTGATTCAAGGTAAAACTGCTGGCCGGTTCTGATACGGATGCAGCGGATTTTAGGTCACCAAGCGGTTGCAGTGCAGCCTGAAGGTCCATTAAGCCTACGCCATAGGTGGCGGCATCGGCATAAATGCCGGTATTGTTGGCGGATTCTTTTAGAATCGAGACCGCTTGTTGCGGCGTTAACTGATCCCAACCGGATAAGAGAACCGCCAGCCCGCCACTGACAATCGGTGTTGCCATGGATGTCCCATTGTAGGCGATACTGCTTGTATTGTCTGCGCCATAAGCCGCTTCAATATTTGTTCCGGGCACGGAAATAAAGTTATTCTGAATCTCTGTCATAACTTGCGTATCGCATGTCAGATTGGCTTCTACGCCGACATCAGTGCAATCTCCCGGGTAATTGGAAAAGCTAGCAATGCTGCCAGTGCTGCTATCCAGTGCAATTACATGTAAAACTTGATCGACAATGGATGAATCTATCGACAGATTCTGAGCGGTGTCGTAATTAATAAAGTGTTCTGCACCTATTGGATCACCTACAGCATCGACTCCGCCATTTCCGGCAGCGGTGACCAGTACGGTATTGTTATTCTGTAAAGTGGTTAGATAGTTGTTATATTCACTTTCGCTACCGCCAACTGTTGATAAGTTAACCATATCCGTGATGGAAGCATTAACGATTGGAGATTTATTGGCGAGATAATCGACCGCAGCGTGTATGGCGGTGTTGTATGCCGTCGAGTTGTCAAAAAATACATTGACGGGCAGTATGGTTGCTTCAGGAGCGAGCCCAAATTCACGACCAGCAGCGATAGAGGAGATATGGGTTCCATGATAGTCGCTATCGATATCGACGTAATCGTAGTTTATTTCAATTTCATAACCGTCTTCTGAGACAACGCCGCGAGCTTGTTCCCAATCGATTCGGCTGTAACCATCTTCTCCATAAAACTCGATATGGTTCGGGTTGATGCCGGAGTCGACAAAGCCGATGGTAATGCCGTTACCTTTATATCCGGCTGCCCAAGCATCGGCTACATTAGTCGCGGTTTGCTGGACATAAGTACCCGGTGCTATTGTATAGTTACTTAGGTCAATCGGCTCAATGGGTTGGACAGGTACAGTTGGATCAATAGGTTGGACGATATCGGGTTCCGGAACGGTCGAGCTTGAACCGCCACCGCCGCCACAACCGCTTATGGCAATAGTGATGGCGATGAGCAGAGGGGCTTTGGCCTTGACGAATAAGCGGAAATGGTTCCCCTGAAAAGATTTTCTCGAACACGTTTTCATTTAGAACTTGAACCCTTTTAAGATGGAGTCTTTAAGTTTGTCTTCGGCTTTCTTTTTAATGTCTTCGACAACTTCTTCTTTTTTCTTTTCGATTTCCGCTTTGGCTTTCTGCTCCAGTAAGGATTGCAGGTCTAAAGCAATTTTCGGATCCATATAACTTCCGGTCAGTTTGACTGGAATGGTCAGCCCGTTTAGCTCGGTCAGTTCAGCGCCGCCTTGCCCTTTATCCGAACCGACGATTTTGGTTTTGACTAGATAGTTAAGCGTCTCTTTGGGTAGGTTTACGGTTCCGTTACCGATGATGCGCATAAACGGAGCTTTGGCCGAGAGCGTTTCAGTAGTGACAATTCCGTTTTTAATGGTGGCAACGGCGACTAACTCACTGAAATCGGTTTTTTCTTCACTGCTGCTGGCAGATACGGTTTTACCGCTTAATTTTGCTTTGGCGCTGCGGATGGTTTCAGCAAGGTTGAAACCTTTAACCGCACCGTCTTGAAGGTCAGCAGAAACTTTACCGTTCAAGTTTTGTTTGAAGGCGGAGACTCGGTCACCAGCTGTAGTAATGTCCGCATTTAAGGTTCCTTTGCCTGAAAGTCGGTCATCACCGGTAAAAGCGATCAACACTTCACCAATCGGCAGGTTATTGGTATTAGTTTTAAAACGGTATTTAGGTATATCTGCGGCAACATTTAAGCCCGCTTGAGCGTTGACTCGAGTTTTAAAAATGTTGGCGGAAACAGGATTGAGCGAGATATCCCCTTTGGCGGCTTTGGTGGTGATCACAATATTGCTCGGTTTGAGATTGTCATAAACCAGATTGCCAACCTTAATGGTACCGTTAATATCCAGTTTACGAAGTTGTTCCGTAGGCAGTTCGATTTTGCTCTCTTCGGTGGTTGGCTGATTGCCGGTTGCAGCGGTTTCGGCTTTTTTAGCCGGTAGATAACGGTTAACGTCGATCTTATCCAAAGCCAAGTTGTAACGAACAGCAGGAGCGGAGAAGTTAGCCACAGAGGCTTTCCCGCTCAGTTTGGAGTCATCCAATTGAACGGCCAAGTTGTCGATTTTCAACGATTGCGGCTCCAGATTGAATTGAATGCCCATTGTCGCGGCTAGTTGAGTTAACGTTTTTGCATCGGACATTTCCGGAAGGGCAATCTTCAGTTTGTTTAGCAATTCTCTAAGGTTGGTTTTATTCAACTCGACTTTAGCGTTCACTTCAGGGCTGTCGATGATCTTTGCAGCCGTGGCCGATCCTTGAATTTGCAGCCCCATCGCTTGTAGATTCAGAGCTGGAATAGACGCGGTTTGCTTTTTAATGTCGGCTTCGGCAGAGGTGTTTAGCGATAGATTTACTTTACCAGCCGGTAAAGTCTCGCCGCTCACTTCGGAATTCAGTGCGATGGATTTGGCTTTGAAAGCCTGGGCTTCAATGTCGCCCGAGAAGTCGGTTACAGTCAAGTCTCCATCAACGGTCTCAAGCGGAAAGTCTTTACCACCTTTAACTGCATATTTAACCGATAAAGTCGGTAATGTGAACTGATTGCCTTCAATCGAAAAACTTGGTAACTCGATGGTTGTTTTAGCTTGTTCAACCGGAATGCCTTTGCCGGATGTCGTGTTGCTGACGACCAAGTTTTGTACACTGAATTGTCCGGATTGTTCAATTTTCGCTTCAAGATTGATTTGTAAATTGGTTTTGATTTCAGGTTGTTGAATAGCGGTGTCGGCATTTAGGGCAACTTTGAAAAACTCGCCAAAGCTGATGCTGTCTGTGGTTAAACTCAGATTGGTTAATTTGATCTGTTGCTGGTTTTGGTCGTCTTGCCAGGAAATTTGACCGTCTTTGATATCAATGCCGCCAAAACTCAATGACGACAGTTTGCTTAAAGGACTCTCTTCGTGTTGATCGTCGGTATGTTTTTCATCCTCTTTTTCAGACTCTGTTTTCTCTTCTGTGAGGTCATCCCAGTTGGTTTTACCTTGCGCATCTTTTTGCAGGTTTAAATTCAAACCGTGCAATGTCAAGGTTTCCACCTCCAGTTGCTTGCTTAATAGGGGGAGAATCGCGGCACCGATCTGGACTTTTTCGACCTTGACGAATGGCTCTGAATCGAAGCCGGCAGCATTGCTTAAAGAGGCTTTCTCCAAGTTAATGGCTAACTCGGGGAAGATGGACAGGCTCATATTGTCTATTGTTAAGTCGCGGCCGGTGTTCTCTTTAACCGCCGTGGTAATTTCATCTCGGTAGTCATTCGGATCAACTGTGGCAACGATGACGCCGATTGCGACGACTAAAACGACAACCAAGCCGGCAAAAATTTTTAAAATCAGACCCAATGCTTTCATAGAAACTCCACGGTGGTAAGTGCAACAGTTTTAAGGTAAATGGTAACAGATGAAGAACGGAATAATAAAGCGTATTTAAAGCAAATTTGATCAAAGTAGTTTGCGACTGAATCGACTTGGAATAACGTAAGCTTTTAAACAGAAAAACAGTCTGAAAAAACTTGTATTTTTATAGGCTTAAGCGTCTGAAACCAGTAAATTCGCTGAATTTTGATTTTTTATTCAGTATGATAGCCACAAATACCGAAAATACAGGCGTTAAGCAAGATATGGACTCGATTGAAACTCAACAGTGGACACAAAGATATTCCGATTATTTACAATCTTTACCGTCTCGACCTGCCCGGATTGTTTATCAACGGGATCGTGCCCGAGTGATTCATTCCGCTTCTTTTCGACGTCTGCAGGCCAAAACCCAGATTTTCGGTTTAAGTGAATCCGATTTTTACCGAACACGACTGACGCACTCTATGGAGGTGGCGCAGATCGGTTCAGGCCTTGTTGAACAATTGATTACCGTTGGCATGAATGAAAACGGACAGGATGCGGACTATCTGGAGTGGTTACCTTCGTTTTATTTGATCGAGGCCATCTGTTTAGCTCATGATTTGGGACACCCACCCTACGGACACGGTGGGGAAGTGGCGCTCAATTACATGATGCGGCATTACGGCGGTTTTGAAGGCAATGCGCAAACTTTAAGAATTTTGGCTAAGTTGGGTGAATACACGCCCGAAAACGGCTTGGACCTTTCGCGACGAACGGCCTTAGGGGTGATGAAATATCCGGCAATCTATAATGATGTGATTGCGGCCAATACCGATTATCAGGCTCAACTTCAGGAGCCGCAAGTCGACGATTTCAGAACTTTGCAGATGAATCGATGGTTGCCGCCAAAAAGTTTATATCTTGAAGAGAAAGAGTTGTTTGAATGGGTTTTGGCTCCGTTCTCCCTCGAAGACAGAGCTCGCTTCACACAGTTGGCCGACTGCAAGAGTTGCCATCGTCAAACTCAATACAAGGCATTAGATACAACTATTATGGAGTTGGCCGACGATATCGCTTACGGAGTTCATGATTTGGAAGACGCGGTCGCCATGAATATGGTTTCCCGTGAGTTGTGGCAGGCGGAAGTGATGGAAAACCCGGAGTTCAAAAAGTATCAACTTTGGGATGACGACATGACCGATAAACTATTCAGTCACTCGTCTCGCGGCAGAAAGCATGCGGTCAGTAAGATTGTCGGCATTATGGTGGAGTCGATATATATGGACGAAAATCCGGAGTTCGAACATCCGTTACTCCGCTATCAGGCAAGATTGAGAGAAGGGGAGACGGCTGTGCTTGAGCTGTTGAAACGCTTCGTATTTAAAAATGTCATCACCATTCCTGAAGTGAAACAGATGGAATACAAAGGGCAGCTGATTGTTTTGGAGTTGTTTAAGTCGTTACGTGCTAATCCGAGCGCTTTGTTGCCAACCAATTCGTATCAAAAATATATGCAGGCTGAAACCGTTCAACAACAACAACGAGTGATTTCCGACTATATTGCCGGCATGACCAATACTTATGCGTCACGTTTGTACGCCAAGTTATTTACCCCGACTCAGGGATCTATCTTTGATCGGCTTTAATACTGTCGGCTTTGTTTTTGTTAGTTCTGCTTTTTGGTAAGTAATATTTTTTGGCAACAAAGGGTTTGTGAGAATCTCTACTTCTCGTGTCGTCATAAGGGTGAATTTCCGTTTTACTAGTTAAACGGCTCTGTAACTGATTAATCGCCCAATCAATATGTTCATCAACAAGCTCTCCGAATTGTCCCGATGCTTTCTGTAGTGTTTGCAATGCTTGATGGATCAAATCGCTTGAACCTGTGATATTGCCGATGGAAACGGCAAGGTTGCGTTTCCATTGTTGGTAGCCGATGCGCCGAATAGGCGAGCCTTGCAATCGGTTCATGAATTCAGCTTCGTTCCAGGCCCATAATTCCAGTAGCGAAACAGAATCCAAGCCTTTGTCGTTTTTAAAACCGTCTTCCCGAGTCGCTTCGGTGAACTTGTTCCATGGACAAACCAATTGGCAGTCGTCACAACCATAGATTCGATTGCCGATGGGTTTCCTGAACTCGAGAGGAATGGCACCTTTATATTCAATCGTTAAATAGGATATACAGCGTCTGGCATCAATCACCGTATTGGCGACTATTGCTTGGGTTGGGCACTCCTGAATGCATGCAGTGCAGGGGCCGCAACCCTGTTTTTCAAAAGGGGGATCGGCCGGCAACGTTAAGTTGCAATAGAGCTCTCCCAAAAAGAACCAGGAACCGGCTCGCGGATGAATGATCAGACTGTTTTTTCCGATAAATCCTAAACCGGCTTTTTCGGCTATCGGTCTTTCCAGTACCGGTGCACTGTCGGTAAAAGCTCGATATTTAAAGTTGTCGGTAACGGAATCGATTTTTTCGGCTAGCTTCTGTAGTTTCTTTCTAATCAGTTTGTGATAGTCCTTGCCAAGTGCATACCGTGATATATAAGCCTGTTGAGGCTGATGAAGAATGTCGGCAGGGTTGTGAGCACAGGTATCAAGATAATTGAGACGTACACTGATAATGCAATTTGTGCCAGGCTCCAGTTCGTTAGGACGGGTTCGTTTGGTGCCATGGCGCTCCATGTACTCCATGTCGCCATGAAACTGTTCGCCAATCCAGTTAAAATAGCGTGCTTCGTAATGCGATAAATCGGTATCGGCAAAGCCAATATCGGCAAAGCCGAGTTCGATAGCCCAGTTTTTAATTTGGGTTTTAAGGTTTTGGGAGTCCGTTGTGGGTTGCGGAGAGTTTATAGAGGCGGTTTTCATGGTAAATAGTTTAACAAAAGATTTTCCTAAAAAATCTGGGTTAATTTTATTCTGAAGTCCTAGTGATTTACACCTCTGATAATCTAGTGCGGGTGGAAATAAATCATTTCTAGTGCTCAAGTTTTGGAAAATTAAGATGAAAAGTATCGAGTTTATATTGTCAAATGAGTCTGAAAGCCTTGAGTTTGCAGCTTTGGTGGCAAATTCTTTCAAAAAAGTGGATGGATTCAAAAAAGGTCTGATTTTTTACCTGAAAGGTGATTTGGGAGCCGGTAAGTCTTTCTTTTCTCGAGCTTTTATCCAGTCCTTTATACCCGGCCAAAAAGTCAAAAGTCCTACCTATACTATTGTGGAAAGTTATAATTTTTCTACAAATTGCATATATCATCTTGATTTGTATAGACTTTGCGATCCAGAAGAGTTAGAGTATTTAGCCATAAGGGATCTTTTTGTCGGAAATTTCACGGCATTAATCGAATGGCCGCAAAAAGGCGCGCCGATTTTGCCGTTGGCTGATGTCGAATTTGAGTTTGTTTATCGTGAAATCGAACAGGCTCAAGGTCGAGCGGTAACATTAAAGGCCGTGACCGATCAGGGAGAAGCTCTTATTAAGCAAATTGAGTGTGATTCAGAGTCAATCGAATAAAAGCTGAGGTGTTTTGGCTTTGAATGGCACGCAATTTGGTAGGTAATTAATGGATACTTCTCTTTAAGTAAGGGTCGGCGATATGGTCACTTCTGTAGCTATGCAGCAAAAGCCAAAAAAAACGGTTTCTATCGTAATCGGATTAGCATTGATGTTCTGGGTTCAGAACGTCATCGCAGCCGGAATTCTATCCGGTATGCGCATTGGTCAAACGGATGAGAAAACCCGAGTGGTTTTTGATCTTAAAAAAAGTGATAAGTACCGAGTTCAACAGTTAAATAACCCATCACGTCTGGTTGTCGATTTTTTCGACACCGCTAATTACCTGTCATTTAAACGTAAACACATTACCGATAATCGAGTTTTTAAAATTCGCGTCGCTGCGGATAAGCAGAAAACTCGAGTTGTCTTGGATTTGCACAAAACGCCGGATTATCAGACTTTCTTTTTAAGCAATGCCCAAAAAGGAAGAGATCGGTTAGTCATTGATTTAACAGAGCCGAAAGCAAAACAGAACATCGTGCAAAAGGCGATTAAACCGGCTCCGGTTAAAGTCGCGGAGAAAGCAGAGAAAGTAAAGCCGACCGTTAAGGTTGAAAAGAAGCAAGCTCTTGATGTCGCGAAGTTGTCTAATAAACAGCCTGCGGAGTCTGTGAAAGCTATTCACTCTAAGCAAGCCGTAAAACCTCAAACCAAGCAAACCGCTCCGACGACTGTCGCAAAAGCAGAAGTGAAAAGCCTTTCCGAAAAAGGGCTCGGTAACGGCGCTATTTTGAAAAAACAAGACAGTGAAAAAGCCAAGCCTATTGTAGATATTGCCAAAAAAGACAATGCCAAACCGATTATCGATAAAGCTCCCAAAGCTTTATTGGACAAGGACAGCGCAGTGTTGATCAAGCCGGCTGAACTGGTCGTGGCGATTGATGCCGGGCACGGTGGGAAGGATACTGGGGCGATCGGTCATAATAATGTGTATGAAAAACATGCAACATTGATGATGGCTAAGGAATTGAAGAAAAAAATTGATCGTCAGCCGGGTATGCGCGCCATTCTGACTCGAGATAAGGATGTTTTCATTCCTCTGTCGAAACGAGTCAAAATCGCCAAACAGAAAAATGCCGATATTTTTATTTCCATTCATGCGGATGCATTCCATGATAATTCGGTAAGAGGTGGGTCGGTTTATGTTTTATCAGAGCGTGGAGCCAGTAGTACTATGGCTAGATTGTTGGCAAGAAGCGAAAATGCGGCCTTGGATGAGATTCGCCTCAAAGGAATGGATGATGATGTCGCTTTTGCATTGAGCGATTTGTCCAGAGAAGCCAATATTAAAGCAAGCCGAAAACTAGCTAAGACAGTATTAAAACAGATGGGTAAGACGGTAAAAATGCATAAGCATTCTGTTCAGTCAGCCGGATTTGCGGTATTGAAGTCGATCGATATGCCGTCGTTATTGATTGAAACGGCTTTTATTTCCAATCCGCACGAGGCACGTAATTTAATGAGTCGTAATTTTCAGAGAAAGATGGCGAGTGCGATTGTTGACGGTTTAAACCAGTATGCTGCTGACATGACGCCTAAACAGCGTTGGGGTGACACCTTATATGTTCATTATCAGGTGCAAAAAGGGGATACGCTTTCCGAGATTGCTCAGACTTATCAAGTTTCTACTTTGACGTTGAAAAAGGTCAATAAGATCAAGAATGCCAATTCTTTATATGTTGGCAAGAAATTGAAGATACCGGTTTCAGACAAATTGATGGCGGGTATTTAAGAGAAATTGGCTGACTTTTGACGATATTCCTAAGTTAGTTGGTTGCGTTCAAACATAATTTTAGCGTGTTAGCGCGGCCATTCAATCAATCCTTCTTCCGTAATTATGCCATTGATCGGCACATCCCAAGGTTCGCAAGGCAGTTGTTCGACTTTTTGGCAACTGTGCGCCCAACCGATCAATTTAGGGTGTTGGTTAGGCGTTTTCAGTTTAAACTCAAAGGTTCTATCATAGTAGCCTCCACCCATGCCCAAGCGATTACCCTGTTCGTCAAATCCAACCAACGGCATCAAGACCATATCCAGCTCTCTACCGGTAAGGTGTTCGCTGAAAGGCACGTCGGGTTCAGAGATGCCGAATTGATTGTTTTTCATGATGCTGTCTGGTCGATATTCCACAAACGCCATGTGCAGTCCGTCCCGAGTTTCCAGTACCGGCAGATAAACCTGATGTTGTGTCTGCTGCCATAAGAATTCAATGCATTTGCGGGTATCCAGTTCACCGTCTTGGGATAAAAACAAGGCGATTTTGGAGGGTTCAGGGAATCTATTGTCGGTATAAGACTTAAATGCTTCAAAAGCAAGGGAGGCATTTTGTTGTTGGGTTTGTGAGTCTAGAGTTTGCCGAATTTGACGAAGTTGTTTGCGGAGATCAGAAGGTGTCATCAACAATAACTCATAAAAGAAAAGGACACTGGCCACCGAGTAAAATCCCTGGAACCGTAAAGTCCAGGTGGCAGTCTCTTCAGGAAACTTAGGCTTCTCGGGTTAGCAAAGCTAACGAGATGCTCACCGTCTCAAGCGTCTGACCCCAAAATTGTAATTATCGGAACGGGGTTTAAGCTCGGTAACCTGTGCCGTAAGTAAATTATAACAAAAATTCTATTGAAAAAGAGTGGTTACAACACGTAGTTCCATTACATTTTTTAATAAAAAATATTAAAAAACTTAAGTGGCAATTTATCGGAAATTAGAATATGTAGCTAACTTAATTAGCTGTTGATTCATTATTGCCCGCTTCGCTGGCAATTTGGTTCATCACCGAATCAACCTGATCTTCAAGGCGTAAGGTGTATTGAGTGGTATCTTCTTTTAATTGCAGAAAATCGAATGCTAGGTTCAGCGCTACCATTAACGCTTTACTTTCACCTTTTAAGCCGGGGACTTGATCCAGTTTATCTTCCAGTAATGTGGCCGCTTCGATTAATTTATCACGCTCATGAGGTTCGCAAGGGATTTCAAAAGTATGATTCATTAAAGTTAGGGTTAACACTGGCGGGCTCCAAAGGTTGTTAAAAAGGTTGATACAAGCCGATTTTGAATCGGTTTTGCTTAGGTCAATTGTGATATTATTCACCAATCGTTAATGTTTAACAAGAGATAGTTTAGATGGATTTTGAACAGGTAAATGAGGCGCTTGCCCCTTTCCCGGAGCTGGAATCACCGTCGTTTATACAGGGAATGTTGATCGGCCTTTTGTGTGGTGATAATGATATTCAAGAAGCGGTATGGATTAAAAAATTGATTGAAGAAGCTGAGATTAAATCGGTGAAAGAGTCTTTTTTGAAAGTGTTGGATTCAATGTTCCAAGAGACCAATAAAGGCTTGAACGGTTCCGGTTTCGAATTGCAGTTTTGTATCCCTGATGACAACGAATCCTTAATCTTTAGAGCGGCCATGTTGGGGCAGCTCTGTGAAGGTATACTGTACGGTTTAGGTTTGGTTGGCGCATTGAATGAAGCTGAAAACGAGTTGCCGACTAATGTCAGAGAACTCGTGGAAGATTTAGGTCAGATTGCTCGAATCGACGTGGGTGGTTTGAACGACAGCGGTGAAATTTCCGATGCCGAAGAGTCTGACTTTATGGAGTTGATCGAGTTCGTGAAAGTTGGTGTATTGACCATCAATGAAGAGCTTAACCCGAGTCAAGCTGCGCCGATAATGGACGCCGTCCCGCAAACGGATACCGTGCATTAATCGACTGCAATTTAAAATTCATGGAAGCGCATTTAAGTCCCGATTATGTTTATAACAAACAGAGAAAACCTTTTTAAACAACTTCCCGACAACAGTGTGGCGATCGTTGCCTCCGGTGCCGAGCAAATTAGAAACCGTGATGTTGAATATCAATTTAGAGCACACAGCGATTTTTTCTATTTGACCGGCTTTAGCGAACCGGACTCGGTATTGTTTTTGATTAAGAAAGGCAGTAATCAAAGTGTGCTTTTTTTGAGAGAGAAAGATCCGCTCAAAGAGATCTGGGACGGTAGAAGGCTTGGGGTTGAAAAAGCTTGCGAGTCTCTGAATATCGATCAAAGTTTTTCGATTGACGAGTTGGACGGTGAAGCGATTGCCTTGTTGGCAGGGTGTGAACAAATTTTTATTAGTTTTTCCGATCTGGAATTTTGGTTGCAACCGGTTAACGGTTGGATATCGGCTCTGAAACAGCAAGTCAGAAAAGGGATAAAAGCTCCGAGCGGAATTTTGGATTTAGATGAAATTCTGCATGAAATGCGTTTGTTTAAATCGGATGCCGAACTCGCGTTAATGCGTCAAGCCGGGCAAATTTCGGTTCAGGGTCATTTAGCGGCAATGCAGTCGGTGTTGAAAAGCGATTACGAATTTCAGGTGCAGGCCGATTTGGAAGCCGCCTTTAAAAAAGCCGGTTCTCCGAGAGTTGCGTTCAATTCCATTGTCGCGAATGGCGAGAATGCCTGTATTTTGCATTACACTGAAAACGACGCTCAGTTAAATCGTGACGCTCTGGTGTTGGTTGATGCCGGTGCCGAATACCGAGGTTATGCCGGCGATATCACCACGACCTTTCCGGTGAGCGGCAAGTTCAGCGAAGCTCAAGCACAGTTATACAATTTAGTTTTGCAAGCTCAACAGGCCGCGATCAATTCGATTAAACCGGGCGTCTCTTATGATCAGATGCATCAAGCATCGATTAAGGTTTTGACGGCAGGGCTGGTTGAGCTCGGTATTTTAGACGGCAATCCTGAACAGTTGATTAAAGAGGAAGCCTATAAAGACTTCTTTATGCATGGAACCGGGCATTGGTTGGGGATGGATGTGCATGATGTCGGCCGTTATAAAGAGGCGGGTGAATGGCGCAATTTTGAGCCGGGTATGGTGGTTACCGTTGAACCGGGACTCTATATCTCTGCCGAGCATCATGATGTCGATGCTAAGTGGCACAATATCGGTATTCGTATTGAAGATGATGTGCTGGTTACCGAAAGTGGTCACGAAGTCTTGACCGAAGGCTTGCCTCGTACCGTCGAAGAGATTGAAGTTTGGATGGCGAAGCATGCAGGGTGAGAAGGTATAGATGGAACAGTCACAACAATTTGAGCAATCAGTGCAACAGAGTATGAAATATGAGTGTGATGTATTTATCTCTGGAGGCGGACCTGTTGGGTTGATGTTGGCCATCGGTCTGGCGAAACAGGGTAAAGAAGTCATCTTGGTTGAACGCTATGCACCCAAAGCCGATTCTCAGGCTTTGGAAAAGGTGAAAACCTCGTTTGACGGGCGTGTTTTGGCTCTGTCCAAGGGATCTCAGACTTTTATGCAGCGGATGGGTGTTTGGCAGGCATTGCAATCCAGTACGACGGCCATTGAACATGTGCATGTTTCGCAAAAAGGGTATTTGGGCTTGACCACTTTGCATGCCGATGAAGTCGATGTGGATGCATTAGGTTTTAGTGTGCAATCGAGTGATTTAGGTACGGTTCTGTGGCAAGCAGTGAAAAGTCAGGGAAATATCCAAATTCTCTGTCCGGCGGCATTAGATAGTTTTGTAGAGACGGAAGACGGTTTGCTGGTTTCTGTTGCTAGTGCAGAAAATGAAGCAGAGTTAATCGCGCAAGTGAGCGCCAAGTTAATTGTCGGGGCTGATGGAACTCACTCAAAAGTTCGCCAGATTCTGGACTTGCCGATGGAGGAAAAGTCCTACTCGGCTTATGGCATTTTAGCGCAGATCGAGACTGAACAACATCCGCAAGGTTGGGCGTATGAGCGTTTTACTGAGGAAGGTCCGGTCGCTTTACTGCCGATGCGCGACCATTTTCATAAAGCGGTTCTAGTCTGCCCGGAAGAAAAACTGCAACAGGTTATGGCGCTTTCGGATCAGGCTTATATCGATTTGTTTGCCGAGAAAATGGGCGAGCGCCTAGGGCGCTTTACTCAAGTTAGTCCGCGTATCGCTTATCCGCTCAAAGAGACCTATGCACCGCAAATGACTAAGGGGCGAGCGGTGTTAATGGGAAATGCTTCGCACACCCAACACCCGGTAGCGGCTCAAGGTTTGAATTTAGGCATTAGGGATATTGAAGTGTTTCTCGATCTGCTTGAAAAGGCCGAGGATATTGGCGAGCCTGGATTATTGACGGAGTATGCGGCTTTAAGAGAGTCCGATCATCAAAAAGTAATGGGTTTGACCGATACCTTGATCCAGCTCTTTCAGCATAAATCTCCCGTAATTGGCCATCTGCGCGGGATTGGTATGATGGCAATGCAGGCCATGCCTAGCGTAAAGCGCCGTTTTTCAAAGTTTGCAATGAGAGGTCGAAGAGCATGAAACAACTGAATCAAGATTCAGCTGAGTTGCTAAGCCATAATTGGGATGCCGTTGTTGTTGGTGGAGGAATGGTTGGTGCAGCAGCAGCGCTCGGTTTAGCTCAGCAGGGTTTTCAGGTACTTTTATTGGAAAAAACGCCGGTGGATTTGCAGTGGGACGGACAAGCCAACTATCAGATGCGAGTCAGCGCTTTAACTCGAGCTTCAGAGAAGATTTTGAGTAACTTAGGTGCTTGGCAAGGAATCGAGAAGCGCCGTTATCATCCGTTTACCGCTATGCACGTTTGGGATGAGATTACACCGGGTGAGGTGCATTTTTCTGCACAAGACATGAACGAAGAAAACCTCGGATATACAGTTGAAAACGAAATTGTCCAAGCGGCTCTCTGGGAGTGTATCGAACAGACGGAAAGCATTTCCGTATTGTTCGGTGCTGAATTGGAAGCGGTGAATTTGAGCGATAGTCGAGCGGAGCTTGTCTTGACTGATATTGGTGTGGTAAATACTGAGTTGCTTATTGGAGCAGACGGAGCCTTTTCCAAAGTTAGGCAGTTAGCTTACATCGGTTTGGAAACACATGATTATGAGCAGTGCGCTGTGGTCGGTTGCGTAAAGACCGAGCTTTCCCATGAAGATACTTGTTGGCAGCGTTATACCAAAGACGGGCCTTTTGCCTATTTGGCGATGGGGGATAATGTCAGTTCAATTGCCTGGTATCTGCCAACCGAAAAAATGCAGTGGGCTTTGGCATTGACTGACGAGGAATTCTCCAAAGAGATTGCCAAGGCTTCCGATTACCGTTTGGGTCGAGTAGTCGAAGTCGCCGAAAGAGGCGCATTCCCGCTGATCAGGAGACATGCGGAACATTATGTAAAGCCGCATCTTGCGCTGATTGGCGATGCCGCCCACACTATTCATCCGCAAGCAGGGCAAGGCGTCAATTTGGGATTGTTGGATGCTGCGGCACTGGTTGAAACGGTTGTTAAAGCGAAGCAAGCAGGACGTGCTTGGGGCAGTTTTTCGGTTCTGCGTAAATATGAACGTTGGCGTCGCGGTGATAATGCCGTTGTTCAGCGCTCAATGGAAGCTTTCGATTGGCTTTTCAAGCAGGATGCGAGTTTGAAAGCCGTATTGCGAAAATCTTTGTTACCGGTAGCCAACCGGATGACTCTGGTTAAAAATTGGTTGATGGGCCAAGCTTTGAATGGACGTGAAGCGCTTCCCGATATGGCGAAACATTTCCCGAAGAATTAGAGAATGAGAATAAATGCAGTCCTTGGGGTGGCAGGCGTCCATCCATTAGAATCAGATAAAGCCAGACGAATCGGCAGACGTTTTGAGTTGCTGGTACTGCTGGCTTTGTTCATTGTTTTTGTGCAAATATTTATGTACTACAGCGGCATGCTGGAAGAAACCAATTGGATCACCAATGCCGTTTGGGGTGTTTTCTTTCTTGAACTGGTTGTTAATGTGTACAACGTCAAAGATCGGTGGCGTTATATTCAAGAGAACTGGTTGAATGTGGCGATTGTGTGTCTGGCTTTCCCATTAATCGATTGGGGTAGTGATTGGGCATTGGTCATCCGTTCCCTGCGTTTGATCCTGTTTATCCGTTTCTTTACCAGTTTTTCCAGAGATTTTATTACGATTCTCAATCGAAACCGCTTTGGTCAGATTTTGATTGCGACGGCGTTTATCGTCTTGGGTTCCGGTGCTTTATTCGCCTATATCGAAGAGAAAAGCCTGTGGGAAGGGGTTTGGTATGCGTTGGTAACGATCACCACGGTCGGTTACGGCGATGTGGTGCCGGTGAGTGAAGCGGGGCGTTCGTTCGGTATCGTGCTGATTGTTTTCGGGGTGGTATTTTTTTCGCTGGTCACGGCCAATATTTCCGCTTTCTTGATCGGTTCGGATCAGCAAAAGCTTGAAAGGGATATTTTGACCTATGTGAAACAAACGGAGCAGCGTTTGGCAAGGCAGCAGGCAGAAAGCGAAGCTCAGGTGGAAAAAATCATGCGCCATATGAGTTACGAGATAAAAATGCTGAAAAAAGAGCTGAAAGAGACCGAAGCGGAGTTGAAAGAAGCCAAAGAAGATTTGGATAAAAACTAAAAGCCAACTCAGTAGGGTGCGTAGCATTTTTACTACAAAAAAGTTTTTTATTAGTGTTTTTTTATATTTGCGGGCAAAAACCGCTTATAGAGCCATTAAGTGCGTTGACATTTTGGGATTAAACCCCTATATTCAATCAACAAAATTAATTTTATAGAGCATAAAGGAACTTACGGATGGCCGATAGACGTCTTCAAGTGTTTCACACCGTAGCTAAGGTAATGAGTTTTACAAAAGCGGCAGAGACTTTACATATGACTCAGCCCGCTGTTACTTTTCAGGTAAAACAGCTAGAAGATTTTTTCAACACCCGCCTTTTTGATCGTACCCACAATAAAATTACTCTTACCGATGCCGGAAAAGTCGTCTACGACTATGCCGACCAGATTCTTGAACATTACGAGAAAATGAACAGTGAAGTTCGAGAGTTGACTGGTGAAGTTACCGGGACGTTGGTTGTCGGAGCAAGTACAACCATTGCCGAATACATGTTGCCAAGCTTGTTAGGCGCGTTCAAAAAAGAGTTTGAAGAAGTTAATATTCGCTTGCAGGTTGGTAATACCGATGCCATCGTTTCTATGGTCGAGAACAATATGATTGATCTGGGGCTGGTTGAAGCGCCGGTACAGAATAAAAACCTGGAAGTGGATGTCTGTCGTATCGACGAGATGCAGCTGATCTGCCCGCCTGAACACCCGTTGGCTAAGCGTGACAAAGTTACCGTAGAAGATTTCCGTAAGTATCCATATATTTCGCGTGAAGAAGGTTCGGGTTCTCGTCAGGTTATCGATGCTTATATTCGTGAACAAGGTTTCAGCTACAGTGACTTGAATGTAGTCATGGAGCTGGGTAGCCCAGAAGCGGTTAAGATGGCTGTCGAGTCTGAAGTCGGTTTGGCTGTAGTTTCTCGCACCACACTGTCGAAAGAGTTGCGTCTTGGTACTTTGAAAGCGATTCCATTGGATCCACCAATTCTTCGTCCGTTCTCTCATGTTAGACAGAAACATAAATTCCGTCATAGAGCAGTGGGTGAGTTGCTAGAGTTTGCAATCAATTATTGTCGCGAGCGTGCGGTTGAGTTAGGCTTTAGAATTCCGACCGAAGCTGAACAAGCGTTAGGCAGAAAAGAAGCCGATTAGTTCAGACGCTTTGAGATAAGAAAAAAGGCCTTAATCGGCCTTTTTTTATGCCTGCCGTTTGGCAGGCGGTGTAGTTCCGTTTATAAATTGTCGGAAGCAAACTCTGCCAAGCGTGAGCGTTCACCTTGTTCAAGGGTGATGTGCGCGCTGTGAGTCCAGTATTTGAAACGATCCACTACATAGGTTAAACCGGTAGTGGTTTCAGTCAAATACGGTGAGTCGATTTGGCTGATGTTTCCGAGACAAACCACTTTGGTACCTTCGCCGGAACGGGTAATCAGCGTTTTCATCTGTTTTGGCGTCAAGTTTTGCGCTTCGTCGAGAATAATGAATTTTTTCTGGAAGGTTCTTCCGCGCATAAAGTTCATCGATTTGATTTTGATACGTTTGCTCAATAGCTGTTGAGTGCTCTCTTTCTCCCAGTCGGTATAGCCTTCCGACTGAGTGAGCACTTCGAGATTGTCCATCAAGGCGCCCATCCATGGTGTCATTTTCTCTTCTTCCGTGCCCGGTAAGAAACCGATGTCTTCCCCAACGGGAATGGTTGCGCGGGTCATAATAATCTCGTTGTAGATATTCTCATCCAACGTCTGTTCCAGCGCCGCAGCGAGAGTAAGCAAGGTTTTCCCCGTACCGGCGACACCGAGCAGGGTAACGAAATCGATATCCGGGTCCATCAGATAGTTTAAGGCGATGTTTTGCTCAGTGTTGCGTGCATTAATTCCCCAGATCGAATTATTCGGATTGCTGTAATCCTGCATATATTCAAGAGTGGCTTTACCATGACCTATGTCACGCACAATGGCGTTGAAACCGGCTTCGTTCTGACTGATCAGGCATTCATTCGGGAACCAGCGACAGTGTTCGTCAACCGCCAGCTCATAGAAAGTTCTGCTTCCGTCCTGCCATGACTTCATGCTTGAGCCGTGCTCTTCAAAGAAATGTTCAGGAAGTTCTTCCCAGCCGGTATAGAGTAGGTCGGCATCTTCAAGTACGCGGTCGTTGTAATAGTCTTCAGAGTGCAAGCCGACAGTAGAAGACTTAATGCGCATATTAATGTCTTTGGTCACCAGTGTGACCAGGCGGTTAGGGAATTCGTTCTTTAGTGCCAGACCGGTTTGTAGAATGTGATTATCGGCTTTATGGCTAGGCAAGCTTTCCGGGAGCTCGACACTTAGTGGTTCGGTTTCAAAGTAGAGCTTTCCTAAATGAACCGACTCGGATAGGCCGTGTGGGTGGATTCTTTCCAACGGCAGACCTTGTTTGATCTCTTCAAAACTGGCGTCGCTGATGATCTGATCGATTAGACGGTTGGTTTCACGAACGTTGCGGGAGACTTCGGACATCCCTTTTTTACCGGCATCCAATTCTTCAAGAACGGTCATGGAGATAAAAACGTCATGCTCTTCAAAATTGAACAGCGCCATTGGGTCATGCATCAGAACATTGGTGTCGAGGATAAAAAGGCGTTTAGACTCGTTGGTCATGGTGTTTCCTTTAAACAGGGGTGATTCCTGTTAGCAGATAAGTTAGCACATAAAGTGTTTAAGTGGATTGAAGCTCTTTAATGGTATCAAGCACTTCTTGAGCGTGGCCTTTGACTTTTACCTTGGTCCAGCTTTTGGCTAATTTGCCTTGTGGATCAATGATGAAAGTGCTGCGAACGATTCCCATGTACTCTTTACCAAAGTTTTTCTTTAGCTGATAGACGCCGAATATCTTGCATAGTTCGGCTTCCGGGTCAGAGATCAACTCAAAACTAAAATTCTGTTTTGTTTTGAAGTTGTCGTGACGACGCATGGTATCCATTGAGACACCAAAAATTTGCGAGTTTAGTTTTTTGAACTCTGAGTGCAATTCTGTGAAGTCCAAGCCTTCGGTTGTGCAGCCGGGGGTACTGTCTTTAGGGTAGAAGTATAAGACGGTGTAATGGTCGAGAAAATTTTGTTCAGAGACGTTGGTATCAGAAGTTGCGGGCAAGTTGAAAGAGGGGATTTTGTCACCAATGTTAATGCTCATTTAGGCTTCCTGTTTTTCAAATTTTCAAAATCAGTATGCCGTGTTTTTAGAAGAGGCGCAATAAGTAATCCGTTTAAATTTTTGTAACACAATATAGAGTGTTTTTAGCATCATTATTATGTTGAAGTGTAAGGGGGGAAAGGTTAATATTACCGTTTTTAGATTTGTGTTATTTGAATGGAGAAATTCAACGTGTTTAGAGGCAGTATGGTGGCACTGGTCACACCGATGTTAGAAGATGAATCTGTAGATTTCGACGCCTTGGAAAAATTGCTTGAATTTCATATCAAATCAGGAACGGATGCCATTGTTGCCGTCGGTACGACGGGCGAATCGGCTACCTTGGATTTTGATGAGCACTGTGAGGTGGTTCGCTTTGTTGTCGAAAAAGTCAACGGCCGTATTCCGGTTATCGCCGGTACCGGAGCCAACTCGACATCGGAAGCCCTTCATTTAACGCAGTGTGCCAAAGAGGCAGGTGCAGATGCCTGTCTGTTGGTCACGCCTTATTACAACAAGCCGACTCAGGAAGGCTTGTATCAGCACTATAAGAAAATCGCCGAAGCGGTGGATATTCCGCAAATCTTATATAACGTACCGGGTAGAACGGCTTGCGATTTATTGCCTGAGACGGTTATTCGTCTGTCTAAAATTAAAAATATTATCGGTATTAAAGAGGCGACTGCCGAACTAGATCGTGTTGCTATCATTAAAGCCGGAGCCGGTGAGGATTTCGATCTATACACAGGCGATGATGCTACAGCCATCGATTTTATTCTGGCTGGCGGTCATGGCGGTATTTCGGTTACGGCCAATGTTGCTCCAAAACAGCTGCATGATGCTTATGCCGCGGCTCTGGCGGGAGATGAAGCTAAAGCTAGAGAATTGGATGCGCCGTTGCAGGCAATCCATCGAGATATCTTTATCGAATCGAATCCGATCCCGGTCAAGTGGGCCGTGTCTCAAATGGGGTTGATGGGGGGCACGCTTCGTTTACCTCTGACTCCTCTCTCGGAAGAGTTTAAACCAGTTGTACGTAAAGCACTTGATCAGGCTGGCATTGCACTTAAATAAGTGCTAAATATATTTTAACGAAGGATAAGTTTTATGCGTCTTTATGCAAAAACATTTGTATTGACTACGTCGCTTGCGGCGGTGAGTTTAAGCGGTTGTTCTACCATTAAGAATATGTTCGGTACCGAAGGTAGTTACCGTGAAGATGAAGCCAAGTTGGTCAAAGAGCTTGAGATGCCGCCTAATCTTTTCAATCCGGCCAAACCGCAAACCGAGATGTCGATGGCGCTGTTGAAAGCCGAACAAGACGCTTTAGCCGAACAAGATAAATATGACTACATTCCTAATTTCAAGGCAAAAGGTTTGTCTATCAAAAGCAATTTATCCGAGCGCTGGATGGAGATCGAATCGCGTAACAGCGAGCAGGTTTGGTCAAGTTTGAAACGTTTCTTTATCTCTAAAGGTTTTGAGATTGAAACGGAACGTAAAGATATTGGCGTGATTAAAACCAATTTCATCCAGCGCGCCGAGTTGGCTAATCTCGAAGACGTCGGTGCTTTGACTAAGTTATTCAATAGCTGGCGACCAACTGTTGCAGACGGTATTTACGATAAATTTACGGCTCGAGTTTCAACGGATGTGGATAAAGGCGTGGTAAAAGTCTTTATCAACCACAGTGAAATGTGGTCGCCTGACGCTAACGAGGCGAAAGATATCGATCGCCAGTGGCGTTTACGTCCATACAGCCCGGTGATGGAAGCTGCGGCACTTTATCAAACGATGGTATTCTTCGGTTCAAGTTCGGAACAGGCTTTAGCTCAGCTTAAAGTGACAGAACAGATGATCGAGATTGTCGAGGGTGAAGAGTTAGAAGGTTTAGCTTTCCGTACCTCAATGGATCAGGCATGGAGTTATTTGCAAGCCATGATTTATCGTGCTGCATGGTCTATCGATAATGTTAAAGCGGTCAGTAACGAATTGTGGGTAAAAGTGCCGGATAGTGTTCGTAAAGACGACTCTTTCTTGTCCAGCCTAGCGTTTTGGCGCGATGCCGGTGCGAAAAACTTGCCTGAGACTGTGAAGTTGAAGTTAACTCAGTCGGAAGACAAACCAGAACAAATTATTCTGACGGTTCAGGCACCGGAAGACGCGACGCCATTGAACGCGAAGCAAAGAAGATATGTCTTTGAAAGCCTAGGATTACTGTCTGAGTAATTCGGTATAAAAATGCCCTCGAATCCGAGGGCTTTGTTGTTTAAAAGAGGGCGGTTTCTAGACCGTTTTCGATGATGCTCTTTATGTAAGGTCAAAAATTATGCAAGTTATCTGGGGAAAACCAGCCCATTCGGCTTATCGCTTAAATCAACTTTTATCTAAACTACAGAAAGTAGGAAAAATTGACTCTGTTCAATCTCAGTTCGTCTACTTTGTAGATTTGGATGGCGAATTAACCGAGACAGAAATCACTCATTTAAAAGTTTTACTGAATAACTCGGAAGAAGACTTAACTTCGGTATTGTCGTCTGATAGTTGTATTGTAACACCGAGATTGGGGACGATTTCTCCTTGGGCGTCAAAAGCAACCGATATTACCCATACTTGCGGTATCGATCATATCCACCGTATTGAACGTGGTATTGTGTACACCTTTACTGGCGTTGATGCGGCAGATAAACCAGCCATGGAAGCCATTGTGCATGATCGTATGATGGAACAGATCTCTTATGATTTTGACGTGTTGGAAGGTCTATTCTCCCATCAATCGCCAAAACCGTTGACTACCGTTGATGTCATGGCAGGCGGGCGTGAAGCCTTAGTTAAGGCTAACGCTGAAATGGGATTGGCGTTAAGTGAAGATGAAATCGATTATTTGGTCGATGCGTTCAATAATTTGCAGCGTAACCCTAGTGATGCCGAGCTGATGATGTTTGCTCAAGCAAACTCAGAACACTGCCGCCACAAAATCTTTAATGCCGATTGGACCATTGATGGTGAAGACAAGCCAAATTCACTGTTCGGTATGATTCGCAACACTTATCAGAAGAACCCGGAAGGCGTGCTTTCCGCCTATAGCGATAACGCTGCGGTAGTTGAAGGTGCGCTGGCAACACGTTTCTTCCCTGATCCAGAAACCCGTCAATATAAAACCAACGCTGAAAACGTACATTTCCAAATCAAAGTGGAGACTCATAACCACCCGACGGCGATTTCTCCATGGCCGGGTGCGGCGACCGGTTCTGGTGGTGAAATTCGTGATGAAGGGGCGACGGGTCAAGGATCTAAGCCTAAAGTGGGTTTAACTGGTTTTACGGTTTCAAACTTGAATATTCCTGGTTTTGAACAGCCTTGGGAGCGTCCATACGGCAAGCCAGCGCGTATTGTTACGCCGCTTGAGATTATGACCGAAGGTCCGTTGGGTGCAGCAGGTTTCAATAACGAGTTTGGTCGTCCAGCCATCAACGGTTATTTCCGTACTTATGAAAATGCATTTATCACACACGATGGCGAAGAGGTTCGTGGTTACCATAAGCCAATTATGTTGGCCGGTGGTCTAGGTAGTATTCGTGATCAGCACGTACAAAAAGGGGATATCCCTGTTGGCGCCAAGTTGGTAATTTTAGGCGGGCCTGCCATGCTGATCGGTTTAGGTGGTGGTGCCGCTTCTTCGGTAGATACCGGGGCCGGATCGGAAGCGCTGGACTTCGCTTCTGTACAGCGTGAAAACCCAGAGATGGAGCGTCGCGCTCAAGAGGTGATTGACCGTTGTACTTATTTAGGTGCAGACAATCCAATTGCGTCTATCCATGATGTCGGTGCAGGTGGTATCTCTAATGCCTTCCCTGAACTGGTGAATGATGCCGGAAAAGGTGGGCGTATCGATCTACGTAAAGTACCAAATGATGAGCCGGGTATGTCGCCAATGGAAATCTGGAGTAACGAATCTCAAGAACGTTATGTTCTTGCTATTCACCCAGACAAGATCGAACAGTTTGAAGAAATCTGTAAGCGTGAGCGTGCTATCTACGCCATCGTTGGTGAAGCAACTAAAGAACAAGAGTTAGTTGTTAACGATACCGTATTTGATAACAATCCGGTTGATATGCCGTTGAACGTACTTCTAGGTAAACCGCCAAAAATGCACCGTACGGTTGAGTCGCGCAAAATTCCACAAGCAGGATTTGAAACCGCTAATCTGGATTTTAACGACGTCACGGAACGTTTATTGAAGCTGCCTACTATCGCATCTAAAAACTTCCTGATCACAATCGGCGACCGTACCATTACCGGTATGGTGACTCGTGATCAGATGGTGGGGCCTTGGCAGGTGCCGGTAGCCAATGCAGGGGTAACCTGTTCGGATTATCAAGGTTATACCGGTGAAGCGATGGCTTCAGGTGAGCGTCCTCCGGTTGCTCTAATTAACCCTAAGGCGTCTGCACGTCTATCGATTGCTGAAGCAATTACCAATATTGCTTGTGCAAAAATCAACAAGATGGGTGATATTAAAATTTCTGCAAACTGGATGGCAGCAGCGGGGCATCCAGGTGAAGATTCAGCGCTTTACGATGCCGTTGAAGCGGTAGGTTTAGAGCTTTGCCCAGCTTTAGGGATTGCCGTTCCGGTTGGTAAAGATTCTATGTCTATGAAGACGGTTTGGAATGAAAACGGCGAAGATAAAGCAGTGATCTCTCCACTGTCTCTAAACATCACCACTTTCGCACCTGTTGAAGATGTGCGTAAAACGGTGACGCCTCAGTTAAGAACTGATTTAGGTGAAACAGAACTGTTGGTTGTTGATCTTGGTAAAGGTCAAAACCGTGTAGGTGCAAGCTGCCTTGCACAGGTTTATAACCAAGTGGGTGATGTATCTGCTGATGTGGATAGTGCTGAAGACCTATTGAACTTATTCAACGCAACACAAACGATGTTGGCGGATGATTTAATGCTTGCATATCACGACCGTGCTGATGGTGGTCTATTAGTTACATTGCTAGAAATGGCATTTGCTGGTCACTGTGGTCTAAACGTTGATGTTTCTGCGTTAGGTTCAGAAGCCGTTGCCGCGCTATGTGCTGAAGAAGTGGGTGTGGTAATCCAAGTTAAAGCGGCGGATAAAGCGAAAGTTGAAGCAGTTCTAGCTGCTAACAACCTATCTTCAATGTCTCACTGGATTGGAACAACGGCTGATAATGACCAGGTTCAAATTTCTGCTCATGGTAAAGCTATGCTGGATATGCCTCGTGCACAGCTACAAGCTTGGTGGTCAGAAACTTCATACCGCATTCAAGCAATGCGTGATAACGAAAACTGTGCTAAGCAAGAGTTTGATGCAATTGAAAACTCTGCAAACACGGAAATTGCGCCGCTGGTTACTTTTGATCAAAACGAAGATATTACTGCTGAGTTTGCTGATCAACCTCGTCCTAAAGTCGCCATTCTGCGTGAGCAAGGTGTTAACGGTCAGCAAGAGATGGCTGCTGCATTCACTAAAGCTGGGTTTGATGCCATCGATGTTCACATGACCGATGTGCTGTCCGGTGAAGTGAAGTTTGATGACTTCCGTGGGCTGGTTGCTTGTGGTGGTTTCTCGTACGGTGACGTTTTGGGTGCGGGACGAGGTTGGGCGAACTCAATTCTATTCAATGATACCGCTCGCAGCACTTTTGAATCTTTCTTCAAACGTCAAGACACTTTCTCACTAGGAGTGTGTAACGGTTGTCAGATGCTGTCTAACCTGAAAGAGATTATTCCAGGTGCAGAAAACTGGCCGGCATTTGTGCGTAATGAATCTGAACAGTTTGAAGCGCGTTTCTCTCAGGTTCAGATTGAAGAATCTCCATCTATTCTATTAAAAGGTATGGCTGGTACACGTATTCCAGTAGCGGTAGCACATGGTGAAGGGCGTATGGACTTTGGTGCGGGTGATGCATCACAGGTTCAAGGCTTAGTGGGTGTACGTTATGTTGATGCGCAAGGTAACCCAACCGAAACTTACCCGTTCAATCCAAATGGGTCGTCAGCTGGTATGACAGGTCTGACTACTCCAGATGGTCGTGTCACAATCATGATGCCGCACCCTGAACGCGTTTTCAGAACGGTACAGAATTCATGGCACCCGGATGACTGGCAAGAAGATGCGCCATGGATGAGATTGTTCAGAAATGCAAGAAAGTGGGTAGAATAACGTATTAGAATTTTCTAATAAGTAAATTCTTATTACGGATAACTTTCATTTATTTGACATTAAAAGGGTAAGCCCTTAAATTGTTCTGACTAAAATTTTTAAGCCCCGCCTTGCGTGGGGTGCTTTTTTCATTAAAACGGAGAGACCTAATGTCTTTAAATCGCCGCGAATTTCTACACGTAATGTCTATGGCTGCAGCTGCAGGGATGTTACCTGGTACTGCTAAAGCAATGTCTGGTGGTGCTGATAAAGCAGCCGCTGCTAAAGCAAGCATGGAAATCTACAACAAGCCAATGAACGGTAAAGTGCGTCTATTGCATATTACTGATACTCACGCTCAGTTAAAGCCGATCTATTTCCGTGAGCCTAACGTTAACTTGGGTACTGGTCCAGCTTTCGGTAAGCTTCCTCACGTTGTCGGTACTAAGCTACTTAAAGAACTAGGTCTTGAAGAAGGTACGCCGCTTGCGCACGCATTCTCTTACCTAAACTTCCAAGACGCTTCTGAACAGTACGGTAAAGTGGGTGGTTTCGCTCACCTTAAGACGCTTCTAGATCGTCTACGTGATCAAGCTGGTGGTGCTCAAAATACAATCACTATGGATGGTGGTGACCTTTGGCACGGTTCTGGTACGGCTCTATGGACTCGTGGTGCAGACATGGTTGAAGCGTCTAACCTTATCGGTGTAGACATCATGACTGGTCACTGGGAGTTCACTTATAAAGAAGAAGAAGTTCTTAAGAACTTGAACAACTTCAAAGGTGAATTCTTGGCGCAAAACATCCGTATCAAAGAAGACTCTCTATTCGGTGACGCATACCGTGAAATGGTTGATGCAAACAACGGTGTTGGTCTGTTCGACGAAGATGAAGCTCGTGCATTCAAACCATATACAATCAAAGTTGTGAACGGTGAGCGCGTTGCGGTTGTTGGTCAGGCGTTCCCTCGTACAGCTAATGCTAACCCACAGTCAAACTTCCCGGATTGGTCTTTCGGTCTTCGTGAAGATGCGCTACAAGAATTGGTAGACGGCATCATCGCTGATGAAAAACCAGCTGCGATCGTAATGATCTCTCACAACGGTATGGATGTTGATATCAAGATGGCTTCTCGCGTTTCTGGTATCGATGCAATCTTCGGTGGTCACACTCACGATGGTATTCCTAAGACAACTCCTGTTAAGCGTCCTGACGGTGGTGTATGTCACGTTACTAACGCTGGTTCTAACGGTAAATTCGTTGGTTGTATGGACCTTGACATCAAAGACGGTAAGCTTCGTGGTGTTGATTACTCACTTCTTCCAGTATTCTCTAACGTTCTTGACGCGGATGCTGGTGTTCAGAAGTTCATCGATGATCTTTACAACACTAAGTACGATGAAAACATCATCGAATCTCGTCGTGAAGATGCTTACACTAACAAAGATCGTCTAGGTAAAACTTACGGTGAAATCCTAGGTGAAGAACTAGCGGTAGCGGAAGATACTCTATACCGTCGTGGTAACTTCATGGGTACTTGGGACCAGATCATCGTAAACTCTCTACGTGAAGAGCACGATGCGCAAATCGCGATGTCTGCTGGTGTTCGTTGGGGTACTTCTGTACTAGCTGGCGAAACCATCACGATGGAACGCGTTATGGACGAAACTTCTATGACTTACGGTGAAACTTACAAGTCAGAAGTTACTGGTGCACAAATGAAAGATATCCTAGAAGGTATCTGTGAAAACCTATTCCAAAAAGACCCATACCTACAGTCTGGTGGTGATATGGTTCGTTTGGGTGGTATGGACTACACTTGTGAGCCAAACGCGACTCTAGGTAACCGTATCTCTGACATGCGTTTGGATGACGGTACGCCTCTAGAAGCTAATAAAACTTATTCTGTTGCTGGTTGGGCGCAGGTTGAAGCTATCGGTGACGGTCGCCTAATGTGGGACGTTGCTGCGGATTACCTACGTAACCACAAAAACGACATGAAGCTTAAGAAAGTTAACCATCCTAAGCTTAAAGGTGTTAAAAACAACCCAGGTATCGAATCATACCCAGGTGAAATGGCTTAATCCTCGATTAAGTTCTAACACTCAAAAGAACCCGGCCCAGTTTTACTGCTCCGGGTTTTTTTATGTCTAATTAAAACCAAATAATTCATAATCAACTGGTTTTTAATAAGCTTCACAATTTACTATAGTGAAGTATTTATATTGAGTTCGAGACGAGATTTATTGTGATTCGACATCTTGGTTTATTTCCTTTTATTTTACTGCTACCGATTTTGTTATTAGTTGCCGGTTGCAGTAATTTGTCGATAAATGATAATTGGAATCCTTACTATGCGTCGTTTGCCCAGAACCAAGTGCCGGTCTGTTATGGCTATGGGTGTAAGCGCCAGAGTCAGATTTCTTTGACGGATCAAGAGTGGGCCGGTATTGAACAATTGTTTGCGCAAGGGTCGGCAAGTGCTGAAGCGGAACGCGTTGCTATTGCGGAGGCAATTGCGCAGATGGAGACTTTAGTCGGGCAACGTACCGGAACCTGGAAGGATAAAGCGAAAAATTCGGGGATGGGGCAAGCAGGACAGATGGACTGTATCGATGAGTCGACCAATACGACTGCTTATTTGCGTTTGTTTGCCTATAAAGGTTGGCTTAAATGGCATCAGGTTGAAGCGCGCACGATGCGCAGCTATATATTGGTAGATGTGCATTGGACAGCCGTAATCAAGGACATTCAAAGCCAGCAGCTATATGCGGTAGATTCTTGGTTTCGGGACAATGGCCGTCCGCCGCTGATTATGCGCTTGCAAGCGTGGCTGGCAAGAATGGAAGAGCCTTAGTTGATATACAGTTTGGCTGCCGGACAGGTAAGTTGGTCGGTTTGCATGACATAGGCTCAGCTTTTATAAACTGCAGATTTGAGATGGTTAAACAGCCATTATCAATATCCAACTATATGTTTTAATATCAAAACCCTATCTTTCTGCTTCTGTAGCGAACCCCAGGCGGTTAATATGATTGTTATCTCCTCAGAAAAACCGGAACAGTTTTATGCCCGTTTCGCCGGTCTTTTGTATCTGGTAATCATTTTTTGCGGGATTTCCAGTGAGCTATTTATTCGTTCCAATCTTATTGTTTCCGGAGATGCGAATCTAACCGCGGC
Source organism: Thiomicrorhabdus sp. (assembly GCA_963677355.2). GTDB lineage: Bacteria > Pseudomonadota > Gammaproteobacteria > Thiomicrospirales > Thiomicrospiraceae > Thiomicrorhabdus. Next base: position 391,384 of record CAXXXQ010000002.1, read on the forward strand.
AAATATATTGGCTTCGCAAGGACTGTTTCGATTCGGTTTTGTTTTAGATTCAATCATGCTGCTCAGTGATGTGGCGATTGCGGTGTTGTTTTTTCTGCTATTTCGTCCAGTCAATCAGAGTCTGGCATTAACGGCTATGGTTTTCAGACTGGCTCAAGCAGCTATTCTGGCTTTCAATCTACTTAATTATTATGCCGCTAATTTGGTGTTAAATATGGGCAGCGGGGCGATAGGGTTGAACGCAGCACAATCCAATGAGTTGGCATTACTGTTTCTTAATATTCACGCTTACGGTTATGATCTTGGTTTGCTATTCTTTGCGGTCTCAAATCTGATTTTAGGTTATCTGATCATCCAGTCGGCTTTGGTGCCGAAATGGATCGGCTGGGGATTGTTGGCCGCGGCGGTCGTTTATCTGATTGGCAGTTATGTCCGTTTTCTGTTTCCCGAGCAATACAGATTGCTTGAAACGCTATATATTATTCCTTTTGTAGTAGAACTATCGTTTTGTCTTTACTTGCTGATTAAGGGCGTCAAACATCAACCGGAATTAACGGCACGAACATGAATCAGTTTTTGGAGCATTCAAAATATATCGATTGGCAAACGCCCGAGGTGTTAGCTTTGGCCGCTAAGCTGGCGGAAGAGGGGCGGGATGAAAAAGAGGTTGCTCAAGCCTGTTTTGAGTGGGTGCGTGATGAAATTAAACATAGTGTAGACTTTAAGTTGAACCCGGTGACCTGTAAGGCGTCCGAAGTGCTCAAGCACGGCACGGGTTACTGTTATGCTAAAAGTCACCTGTTAGCCGCCTTGTTGAGGGCGAACGGCATTCCTGCTGCCCTCTGTTATCAACGCTTAAGTGTCGGAGACGGCGAGGCACCTTATTGTCTGCACGGTTTAAATGCGCTTTACCTGAAGGACTATGGTTGGTATCGGGTCGATGCAAGAGGCAATAAAGCCGGTGTCGACGCCCAATTTTGCCCACCTGAAGAAAAGTTGGCTTTTCATTTAGCTGATGAAAATGAATTTGATGTGCCCGGACGGTTTTCTGAGCCTCTGCCGGAAGTGGTGGATGTCCTCGAGAGCTATTTTACTTATAATGAGGTTTTATCAAATTTACCCGATATCCGCTCTGTAGACAGATTAGACAACTGATAAAAAACCGCCAATAAGGCGGTTTTTTTGTGATGTATAAAGTTAACTTGTTGTTAAGTGATGTTGTACTTCTTCATTTCTCCAGCATTGAATATTCCCTTTAATAATCATGCGGTAAATCAACGCAATGACGCTTAATAGTGTTACCGATAGCAGTAGGGTTTCAATACCGATCAAAAGATAAAGTACCATGCCGGTTTTAGCGACGATACCAAGCTTGATTGCGGTCATGGTAAATAGAGCGGTAATGACATAACTAGAAACCAACATACAGATCAAGCCTAAAGAGAACACCATCGGTCTTTCGGCATTGAAAATATGGGCAAAAAATCCGCGTCGCCATAATAAGAATAGGACCGTAATGGCGATAGGTACTGTGAAAGCGGCTCCCCAAGTAATCATGTTTTTGGTCGCTAATTCAAACTCAGAAAAATGTTGTCCGTAATTGAGATAGTTTCGCACACTGGTAATGAGCCAGACATTAAATGTCGTGACCGCGGTTCCAAAGTTCATTAATTGTGACCAGTTTGTTGCTTGATCGGATTCATTGACAAATCCATCCGTTTTCGCAAAAACTGCTTTGAGGTCCTGTTTAAAAGTCTGCCATTTACTTAACCATACTCCTATGGATAGCAGCATAAAGCCTAAGGATAAAATAATGGATGGGGTAACGACTGCATCATAACTTCCCATCGCCCCCGGTCCGGCAAGGTTAAGCCCCATAAACCCCAGCGCGAATGGCACAACCATTGAAGATTGTTCGGGTTGGTCGGTGCTTTTTTTGGCTTTAAGATACCAGAGGTACTGGAATAGAGCCATAAAAGCAATAATGCCGTTATAGGTTAACCAGAAAGGCCAGATAATATCATCGGCACTTTTATTCAACTCAAAAAACATAATGGTGGCAAAGCTGGTGACATTTCCAAACATCGCCAAGGTTAAAGAGACGCCGAACCAACCGGCTGTTTCCATACTGTTTTTGTCTGATATCTGATGGGCTCCGGCTTTTAAGAATTGAACGGATTTATAAAGGAAGTAGGGGATTAATAATGTGGCAAGAGCGAGCAAGAACCAAAATAGCCACCAAGTAATATTGATGCCTAAAGCGGCCAAGGTTCCGGATTGATAAATGAATGCATCAATTTGCGAGACGGACGGTAAAAAATGTCCTTTATCCGGCACAAATATATTCAGAATAAAAACCAGCATAATGCCGGTACCCATAATGCCTAATGGCAGCAGCCAGTGACGCGGATGCCACTTTTGCAAAAATAGTTGATTCATAATGCTTACCCTTTTGATAACTTAAAATTATATATATATAAGTAAAGCTAATATATTAGGGTAAAAGTACGCATCAAAATAGAGGCGAAGAATGCTTTCAAGGGTTTAGTAATGATTGTTTTTCAAGAAACCATTGATAGGTGAGGGTTAGCTCATCATTTTCATCAAATCTTTGATGCGGTAGATTCGACCGGCACCGCCCCAGTTGCCGTCAGGTACTTCCTCTATCATGACCCAGACCCGCGCTGCATTGAGGAGGTTGTGATCGGTACCTTCCATATTCAGTACCAGTTCGGTTAATTCGTGGGTCAACTGCTCTTTTTTATCGGCGGTCATGGTGCCCTGAAAGACTTTGACGTCAAGGCGGTAATGGGGTTTGTCAACCTGATGGCCAGCCATATAAAAATCGGTTTTGGCAAACTCCACGATCTGTACCCAACTCAAATTTTGCGCTTTGGGGTTTTGTTCCATGCCTTCGATTTTCAAAAGCGTATTGGTCGCAGTCTGGGCAAACTGCTGCTTTTGGGTTTCTGAGAAAACGGATTCGGGAATGTGCGCGATGATCAGTGGCATGGTCAAGCCTCGTTGTTACAATTGGTCATTCTATTGTAGTGGGTTTGAGGTCTTAAGTATCTGAAAAATTTATAACTTTGATGTCGATATTTTAAGCTTAAAAGTAATTAAGTCGGGTGATAAGAGGCTGACGCTCAAAAGCTTTAAGAGCAGAGTTTACGGTTGATTTTATGCACGGCTATGCGATGACCATTGGTATCTTCATATTGAATCACGACATTCTCGGCAAGGCCGGCGGCTTGTATTTCAAAAAAGGTACCAGCGTTGCAGTAGTTTTCCAAAATATGCAAAGTCAGGCTGTTTTGAAAGTTGACGCCGTTGACCCGACTGCCGGATTCGGCAAGGTCGTCAATCAATTCGCTATAACTCAATAGCGGGTTATGAATGACTTGAATAATAATTTGCCGGTTTTTCTGATAGGTTGAAAGGTGTTTGATACTGTGAAAAATTCCGGTATCCAAATTGGATTTTAAAGTGGTATTGAGTTTATTGATAAATTCGTAACGGCTTTGAAAAGCATCGTCTTTACTGATTTCTTGATTATTTTTAGCCTGCAAAGTTGAAAATGAGGCACTCGCGAGGTAAAAGGCGATGGCGGCAATAGTTATATTGAATCGGATTTTCAAATGATTGGCCCAACAAGTCATGTTTAGGAAATTATAAGGGGCTTGAGAAGAAGCGCAAGGCTAAGAGGGAATAAAGATCGAAACAGAAGCTGAAAGTGGTTAGGTTGAGAAAAGAGCTATGCGGCGGAATAGTCGCCGCATAGTCATGCAAGATGTTATTGAACCTTCAGATAGGCATACCCTTCACTTTGTAAAATGGCGATTTTAGCCACGCCGGATGGTGCGAATTGAATGCCTTTATAGACTTTGTCTTGAGGCAAGCCGACTTCATCACGGGTTTTGTCACACAGGTGAACCTTAACGCCACGCACATTAATCAAGGCATCCAAGCGTCCCTTAAATTCATCACGACGGTCGAGTAGGGCTTTATCGTGCTCATAAGGTGTACCCTTAAGGGCGTCGTCGGTGGTGAAACGTAGGCCGTATCCGACAAATACCAAATGTACTTCCGGCTCCATTAACTCGGATTCATAGAAGTTCATGATATTGTTAATGGAGGTTAAGGTTGCCGAATAACGGGTAGGGTCCTTAAAATCCACGTGATAAACCACCTTGGCACCATCGTCCGCAGCCTGCGCGGTGGTGAACAAAGCTGCTACTAAAAATAAGCTGGTGAAAAGCTTGGTAAATAGAGATTTCATCACTTACTCCTCCATTGAAGTCGTTCTGATCGTTATAAAATGCGGGTGATTTCGCGCGTGCCTTCCAAAGCTTGAATCGCTTCATTAACACGTTTAAACAGGATTTGGCTGTCTTCAGCCTTGTCGCGTAATTCGGTCACACCGGCATGGCTAGTCAGGCAGGTTGTGGTACCGTCTTCCAGCTTAATGGTTTGTGCCGAAATGGTTTCCTGAGCCAGTTTAGCGATACGGAATGCATCCACGGCACGAATCTCCGGTAAAACCGCCATAAACTGGTCACAGCTCATACGGCCGATATAACCCAAATCTTTGATGACGTTCTTGATTGCGTGTGCCGCCGTTAGAATCGCCTGATCTCCGGCTTCATGCCCAAAACCATCGGTAATGCGTTTAAAGCAATCCAGATTGATTTTAATCATGGACAGCGATTGACTGTTTAATCTGGCTTTATTCAACTCTTCATCAACCAGTCCCAAGAAGAAGTCACGGTTATATAGATTGGTTAGCGGGTCGTTAGAAGAGAGATGCTCAATCTGTTCTTCCATGTGCTTACGGCTGGTGATATTGATCGCCAACCAGATAACTGCCGGTTGCTCGTAAGTTCCCTCTTTAACTGGGTAAACACGTGCTTCATACCATTGGCCGCCAGCAGGTCCGGCTTCAACACCGGAGACTTCGTCATTGGCAAGTTGGTATTCGATCTCTTGTAACTGACCGGATGCAATCGCACGCTGTACGACTTTCAGAAAACGTTTGGCCATCTGCTCTGGCAGGACTTCATCGTATTTTTTGCCGATTAAGCTGGAACCATCTGCATACAGGCTGCGTTCGGTTCCACCAACGATATCTAAATAAGTGCCGTCTTGACCCATGATGAAAATGGGATCAGGCATGGCGTTGGCAATGGCTTCCAGATGGGAAGCATTGGTAAGCATTTCAGTCATCGATTTAGTCCTTTGAAATCGGCTTATATTTAATTCTGTGTGGTTGAGCAGCGTCGGCACCTTTGCGACGTTTCAGGTCTTCTTCATAGTCACTGAAGTTACCCTCGAACCACTCTACATGCGAATCACCTTCAAATGCAAGCATATGAGTTGCAATTCTATCCAGGAACCAGCGGTCGTGGGAAATGACCACCGCGCAGCCGGCAAACTCGAGTAGTGCTTCTTCTAAAGCACGCAAGGTTTCAACATCAAGATCGTTGGTCGGTTCATCCAGTAGCAACAAGTTACCACCGCTGCGTAAGGTTTTTGCCAAGTGGACACGGTTGCGCTCGCCACCGGATAGTTGACCGATTTTCTTTTGCTGGTCTCCGCCACGGAAGTTGAAGCGACTGCAGTAAGCACGTGAGTTAACCTCAGTATTACCGACCATAAAGATCTCGTCACCTTCGGAAATTTCTTCCCAGACTGTCTTGTTGTCATCCAGTGCATCACGACTCTGATCCACGTATGATAGTTGTACGGTTTCACCGAATTCGATGCTACCGGAATCAGGCTGTTCCTGACCGGTTAGCATGCGGAACAGAGTCGATTTACCGGCACCGTTGGCACCGATAATCCCGACGATTCCACCTTGTGGTAGACGGAAGCTCAAGTCGTCAATCAGTAGGCGATCGCCGAACCCTTTGGAGATGTGCTCCACTTCAATGACTTTTTCCCCCAAACGTTCGGCCACCGGAATGAAGATTTCACTGGTCTCGTTACGTTTTTGGGTTTCTTGACTGCTTAACTCATCAAAGCGGGCCAAACGCGCTTTGGATTTGGCGTGACGGCCTTTCGGATTTTGACGGACCCATTCCAATTCGTTTTTGATGGTTTTCATGCGCGCCGCTTCAGATTTGGCTTCTTGTTCAAGGCGTTTCTCTTTCTGTTCTAGCCAAGAAGAGTAGTTGCCTTCGAACGGAATACCTTCACCACGATCCAGTTCCAAAATCCATTGCGCTGCATTGTCCAGGAAGTAGCGGTCGTGGGTGATGGCTACAACGGTTCCAGGGAATTCACACAGGAATTGTTCCAACCAAGCAATCGATTCGGCATCCAGGTGGTTAGTCGGCTCGTCCAGTAATAGCATGTCCGGTTTTTCAAGCAATAATTTACACAAAGCAACACGACGCTTTTCACCACCGGAAAGTTTGGCAACATCGGCATCCCACGGCGGAAGTCTCAGCGCGTCGGCGGCAATATCCAAAGTACGTTCAATATTGTGTCCGTCTTTGGCCTGAATAATATCTTCGATTTCCGCTTGTTTTTTAGCGAGTTCATCAAAGTCGGCATCCGGTTCTGCGTAGGCGGCATAAATGGCATCTAATTCGGCTAAGGCATTCTTTACTTCAGAGACCGCTTCTTCAATATTACCGCGCACATCTTTGCTTTCATCCAGTTGCGGTTCCTGTGGTAGATAACCGATTTTAATGCCTGGTTGCGGACGGGCTTCACCGACGATATCGGTATCGATACCGGCCATGATTTTTAAAAGGGTGGATTTACCTGAGCCGTTGAGACCTAAAACACCGATTTTGGCGCCGGGAAAAAAGGAGAGGGAGATGTCTTTTAAAATGTGTCTGTTAGGTGGGACGATTTTGCCCACGCGGTTCATGGTGTAAACGAACTGAGCCATGTAGATTCCTAAAATTGGGTTTCTGTATTTGTTAATAATGAGTATTAATTTAATTTAGGAAACTTTACCTAAAAACCGCCATGATATAAAGCTTAAATCAAAGCTCGCAGGATAGAAAAACAACCAAACCTAATAAATTCCACAATATCTTGTGGTTTAGATTTGGTTATTTGGCGTGAAACGGGTAAAATGCCCCTCTTTGAAATGTTCAATTTTTGAAACGGAGAACCGTCATAATGTTCACAAAATCAATGACCATTGAAGGCTACGATGATTTGATTGCTGATGCGATTAAAAATGAAGAAAATCGCCAGGAATCTCACATTGAGTTAATCGCTTCTGAAAACTACACTAGTCCACGTGTAATGGAAGCTCAAGGCTCTTACTTTACTAACAAGTATGCGGAAGGTTACCCAGGTAAGCGTTACTACGGTGGTTGTGAGTATGCTGATATTGTTGAGCAAGCGGCGATTGACCGTGCCAAAGAGTTGTTCGGTGCAGATTATGCAAACGTTCAGCCGCATTCAGGTTCTCAAGCGAACGCCGCTGTTTATATGGCATTGTGTGAGCCGGGCGATACGATCCTTGGGATGAGTTTGGCGCACGGTGGCCACTTGACTCACGGTTCTCACGTTAGCTTCTCAGGTAAGATTTACAACGCAGTGCAATACGGTATCGATCCAGTTTCCGGTCAAATCGATTATGAAGAAGTTCAAGCGCTAGCGACTCAGCATAATCCTAAGATGATTATTGCCGGTTTCTCTGCTTACTCTCAAGTAATTGACTGGGCTAAGTTCCGTGAAATCGCCGATTCGGTAGGTGCTTATCTGTTTGTTGATATGGCGCACGTTGCCGGTCTGGTTGCCGGTGGTCTTTACCCTAACCCGGTTCCGTTTGCGGATGTGGTCACGACAACCACTCACAAAACTTTACGTGGTCCTCGTGGTGGTTTGATCCTTTGTAAATCAAACCCTGAACTGGAAAAGAAATTAAACTCTGCGATTTTCCCAGGTGGTCAAGGTGGTCCTTTGGTTCACGTTATGGCAGCAAAAGCCGTTGCTTTCAAAGAATGTCTAGAGCCTTCGTGGAAGACTTACTGTGAAAACGTGGTGAAAAACGCGCAAGCGATGGCGAAAGTATTTATGTCTCGTGGTTGTGATGTGGTTTCCGGCGGGACTGAAAACCACTTGTTCCTGGTGAGCCTGATTGAAAAAGGTCTGACTGGTAAACTGGTTGATGCCGCACTGGACGCAGCGCACATTACGGTTAATAAAAACTCGGTACCAAATGACCCGATGTCTCCATTTGTGACTTCAGGTATTCGTGTAGGTACGCCGGCAGCGACGACTCGCGGTTTTGACGAAGCTGATTGTACAAATCTGGCGACTTGGATGTGTGACGTAATCGACGCTTGTGACCAAGAAAATGAAACTTGGGATGAAGCGGTTGTTGCGGACGTACGTGCGAAAGTGACTGCGCTTTGTGAAGCGAAGCCCGTATATAAGTAAATAAGTAATGTTGATTCGCATAGATTGTTTTTCGAAACAATGTGAAGAGTTTATGTCAGCTGCAAAGTTTGATTAAACTCAATGAAACCACCTATAAGTTTTTATAGGTGGTTTTTTCGTATTTAAGTTTTCACAATTCCTAATCTTATTTGCATGCCGAGTGAGATTAGTAATTCATTTTTAAAAGGTAAGGGAGGTTGCAATGCATTGTCCTTTTTGTAATGCGGCGGATACCAAAGTAATTGATTCACGATTAGCGACTGAAGGGGTTCAAGTCAGACGCCGACGTGAATGTATTCATTGCGGTGAACGCTTTACGACTTACGAGTCGGCCGAACTCTCTTTGCCTCGCGTGGTCAAAAGCGACGGAAACAGAGAGCGTTTTGAAGAAGACAAAATTCGTCGAGGTTTGATTAAAGCACTGGAAAAACGTCCGGTAGAAAGCGAGGCGATTGATCAGATCGCCAGTCAAATTACCAAACGCCTGATGTCGGAAGGTGTTCGAGAAATTCCTTCTTCCCAGCTGGGAGAGTGGGTAATGGATGCTTTGCGAGAGTTGGATCAGGTCGCTTATGTCCGATTCGCTTCGGTTTACCGCTCTTTTCAGGATGTGAATGCTTTTAGGGAAGAGATTGAACGTCTGGTAAAAGTCACGACGGCCAAATAGCAAAGGAATCTGTTTTAGTGAACGGTTTTTCGCAACAAGATATCGATTACATGAGTCGAGCCATTGAGTTGGCTAAAAAGGGAATCTATTCCACTAAACCGAATCCGGCCGTCGGCTGTGTGATTGTTAATGACGGTCAAGTGGTCGGTGAAGGTTGGCATAAAATGGCCGGCATGCCTCATGCAGAAAGAGAGGCTTTGGCACAGGCAGGAGAACTTGCTAAAGGGGCAACCGCTTATGTGACTCTTGAACCCTGTTCGCATTACGGACGGACGCCGCCTTGTGCCGACGGACTGTTGGAAGCAGGGGTTGCTCGAGTCGTGGTGGCGATGCAGGATCCCAACCCTTTGGTGGCTGGTAATGGTATTAACAAATTGCAGCAAGCCGGTGTCGAAGTTCAGGTTGGGTTGTTAGAAACCGAAGCTAGGCAGATTAATTTGGGGTTTATTCGCAAGATGGAAACAAAGTTACCTTTTGTCAGATTAAAGATGGCGAGCAGTTTGGATGGCCGTACTGCGATGAAAAACGGCGAGAGTCACTGGATTACCGGACCGGAATCGCGTGAAGAGGTGCATAGAATGCGCGCTCAGGCTGGTGCGTTGATTACCGGTATCGGAACGGTTTTGGCTGATGACCCTAGTTTGACGGTACGTTTGACTGACGAGCAGTTGGCTGAGATGAATTTGACTCAAGCCAATTGTCATCCGATTCGAGTCGTACTAGATCCTAATTTAAGTATGCCGATGGATGCCAAGATGTTGAGCTTACCGGGTAGAACCGTTTCGATGACTTCAAAAGAAACCGCAGAGCAATCACCAGAAGTGGTGGAAGAGCTTTATAATAAAGGCGCGGAAGTGGTGGCTGTGTCTGCCGATGAGGATCGTTTGGATATCGAGTCCATTTTGAGTTATTTGGCTCAGGAAGAACAGATCAACGATGTCATGGTGGAATCGGGAGCAATCGTGGCGGGTGCTTTTATGCAGTCAGGTTTTGTTAACGAGCTACACTGTTTTATGGCGCCTTCGTTAATGGGGCATGAAGCCAAGCCCATGTTTGTATTACCGGGCATGGAGAGCATGCAAGATAAAATAAGTTTAGGTATCCAGTCAATCGATCGTTTCGGAGACGATGTCAGAATGGTTTTGGTGACAAAATAACAAGTTTCAAATACTGAATTGGCACATTAGAAATAGGAATTAAGATGTTTACAGGCATTATTCAAGCAGAAGGTGAAATTGCTAAAATCGAACCTCGAGACGGTGATTGCAGAGTCACGATCAAAGTCGGTAAGTTGGATATGAGTGATGTGCAGATCGGAGACAGCATTGCCGCTAACGGGATCTGTCTGACGGCAATAGAGTTTGATGAACAGCATTATGTTGCCGATGTCTCCGGAGAAACTCTGAAGGTGGCCAATGCGGGTGATTGGGAAGTTGGAACACCGGTAAATTTGGAAAAGGCGTTGACTTTGCAAGATCGTTTGGGCGGTCACCTGGTTAGCGGTCACATAGATGGCGTCGGTACGGTTAAGTCGATTGCGCAGGATGCGCGTTCATGGCGTTACGAAATTGAAGCGCCTTTGGAAATTTGCAAATACATTGCGGCAAAAGGCTCCATCTGTATGAATGGAGTGAGTCTGACTGTCAATCAGGTTGACGGTTGTGTATTCGGGGTAAATATTGTGCCACATACCTTGCAGGAAACCACTATTAAGCATTTTGTGGTCGGCTCGAAAATTAATTTGGAAGTCGATCTGTTGGCGCGTTATTTGGAACGCATGATGACGGCTCCGCAACCTGAACAGCAAAGTAAATTAACGCCGGAATTTCTGGCGGAGAACGGCTTTAAGTAAGCGATACATTAGATCAAACCGAGAATAGAACGGATTAAAACATGCCATTAAATACGATTGAAGAACTGATTGAAGATTATAAACAGGGCAAAATGGTCATCCTGATGGATGACGAAGATCGCGAAAATGAGGGGGATCTGTTGGTTCCCGCCAGTACTTGTTCGGCCGAAGATATTAACTTTATGGCGCGTTATGGCCGTGGATTAATCTGCCTGACCTTAACCAAAGAGCGTTGTAATCAATTGCATTTGCCGTTAATGGTTAAAGATAATACCGACCAGAACGGCACCAACTTTACGGTGTCTATCGAGGCTGCTAAAGGTGTGACCACCGGAATCTCGGCAGCGGATCGTGCGGTAACCGTGCAAGCGGCTGTGGCGCAAAATGCCGGCCCAGCCGATATTGTTACGCCGGGGCATATTTTCCCGTTGATGGCACAGCCGGGCGGTGTATTGACTCGTGCCGGTCACACCGAGGCCGGTTGTGATTTGGCTCGTTTGGCCGGTTTTGAGCCGGCATCGGTTATTGTTGAGATTATGAACGAAGACGGTTCAATGGCGCGTCGCGAAGATCTGGAAAACTATGCGGCTGAACACGATCTGAAAATCGGAACCATTGCCGATCTGATCGAATACCGTTTGAAAAACGAAAAAACCATTGAACGTGTTTCCGAATGTAAATTCCCGACCGAATTTGGCGATTTCAGGCTAATCGGTTATCAGGATGTGCTCGAGCATAAAGCGCATTTTGCATTGGTGTACGGGCAGATTAATGGTGAACAGCCGACCGCGGTGCGAGTGCATATGCTGGATACCTTGTGTGATACTTTCGGCTCTAAGCGTGAAGAGTGTGGCTGGTCACTGCATAAAGCGATGCAGCAAGTTGCGGAAGAAGGCTCCGGGGCGATCGTGGTGCTTCGCAAGCATGAAGAGGGCGCAGAATTGTTGGATCGTATTCAACAGTATCAGATGAAAGATATGGGCGTTAAGTCTCCGGAAGTGATTGTAGAAGACGATGCTAAGACTTATGGTTTGGGCGCGCAAATTATCGCTGATTTGGGCGTGAAAAAACTCAAAGTCATCGGCTCTGCTTGGCGCTTGACTGCATTAAGCGGATTTGGGCTGGAAGTGAGTGAAACCGTCGCTAAAAAAGATTAAGTTCGGTTATGCTTTTATGGCAAAATAGCCGGTCAAGTCGCAAGATTAAACGAATTTAAGAGAAGTCAATTATGAAAATGGTAGAAGGTAACCTAACCGCCGAAGGGATGAAAATCGGATTTGTAGTCACCAGATGGAACAGCTTTGTTGTGGATCATCTTGTTAAGGGGTCGATTGAAACGATCGAAAGACATGGTGGTTCTGCGGATAATATTACCCAGGTGATGGTTCCAGGTGCTTTTGAAGTGCCTCTTGCGGTAGAAAAAATGGCCGCTTCGGGTAATTATGACGCTATTATTGCGCTTGGCGCGGTGATTCAGGGTGGTACGCCACACTTTGAATATGTAGCCGGTGAAGCCACTAAAGGTATCAGTCAGGTTATGTTGAAATACGGTATTCCGGTTTCTTTCGGTATCTTGACGGTGAATTCCATTGAGCAGGCGATTGAGCGTGCCGGTACCAAGATGGGTAATAAGGGTGAAGAAGCGACTCTTGCTGCTATTGAAATGGTTAACGTGTTGAAGCAACTTTAATGAAGACGATTGATGATATTCAGCCTGGTCAAGGTGAAGAAGTTATTGAAGATGAAGGTAAGGTAACGCCGCGTACGCAATCGCGCCGTGTCGCTTTGCAGGCGCTTTACCAATGGCAGATGACCAATGAAGAGGTGCCGGAAATTATCAAGCAGTTCCAGGAAGAAGGTTTGTTGGAAGGTTTGGAATTCGACCTGTTCAAAGAGTTGTTGACGGAAGTGTCTGCTTCGGCCGAAGCACTTGATGAAATTTACGGCCCTTATCTGGATCGATCTGTTGCCCGTATTGATCCTGTAGAGCGAGCCATTATGAGAATGGGCGCTTACGAGCTTCAATCAAAAATCGAAATTCCGTATAAAGTGATTATCAACGAAAGCGTTGAGTTGGCAAAAAGATTTGGTGCCGAAGAGAGTCACAAGTATGTGAACGGTATTTTAGATAAGGCAGCGAAGCAGCTCCGATCTGCCGAGATGGCATAGAATCCGATAGGGTTTGATAAACCAGATGGGTAAAAAGCCTCGTGTCAAACGGGGCTTTTTTATTGGTAATTACGCATGGGAATTTGCAAGAGTTTAACTAGATGGCAAATGAATTTGATTTGATCAAACAGTATTTTCAACCGTTGTCTGCCGGGCTTCAACACGGAGACTTGGGCATCGGTGATGATGGCGCTGTATTGAGTGTCCCGGCTGGTCATCAGTTAGTGGTGGTGACCGATACCTTGGTTGCGGGAGTGCATTTCCCATTGGAAACGAGCGCTTATGATATTGCTTGGAAGGCTTTAGCGGTTAATTTAAGCGATCTTGCGGCCATGGGGGCCAAGCCGGGATTTTTCTCGTTGGCTCTGACTCTGCCGGAAAGTGATCCGCTTTGGTTAAAGGAGTTTGCCCGCGGGCTGGCTGATTTGGCTGAGCAGTTTAAGATTCCGTTAATAGGAGGGGATACCACCAAAGGTCCGCTTACGGTAACGGTCACCGCGCAAGGTTGGGTTAAATCCGGTTCGGCTGTGTTGAGATCTGGCGCAAAGGCTAGAGATGTTATTTGTGTAACCAATACAATCGGAGACGGGGCTTTAGGTTTGAAGCTGGTTTTTAATGACTTTCCGGAGGCGTTGTCGACTTCTCTCACTGAGAAAGAGAAAGTTTATTTGCTTAAAGCTTTGAATTGCCCGTTACCTCAATTAAATGCGGTTAACTTGCTTAAACGGTTTGCCAATTGTGCAATTGATATTTCGGACGGCCTGATTGCTGACCTATCGCATATTTTAGAAGCCTCCAATTCAATAGAGGCGGGTAAAACACTTTCTGCACACCTTGAATTGCAGGACATGCCTTTGTCGTCAGCCATGCAAAAGTATATTCAGGCTATCGAGGATTGGTCATTAGTGTTAACCGGTGGTGATGATTATCAACTTTGTTTTACAGTTTCAGAAAATGAGATTGATCAACTCCTTAGTGAAGCCTACGAGAGCAATATTTCGATAACTGCAATAGGTCGCATAGAAGAGGGTGGGGGCCATCAATCCATTCAGCTTTATCAATCAGGACATCCATTTTCGTCAGGCAAGATCGGTAGCGGTTATCTGCATTTTAAATAACTAGCACGAGATGTCAGAGGTCTTAGGTATGCATAGCCTTATTATTATCTGTTAAGGTTTTGTCTTTTTTTCACTAGTTAGATCATATTCATGGGTTTGAATCTTCAAGTCAACGGAACTCACCGAGTGGAGCTGTTCTATTTGATGTTTTGAGTGTTATGTTATAACATTTTTGAGTTTATCTTAAAGTGTTACGTTGTAACAGTTATGTTTTCAAGAGGTGTATATGATTAGAAAAAATCCAAATGGCGATTTGCCTGTTATTGATCCGTCATCATTTGTAGATCCAACCGCGATTCTTTGCGGCAAAATAATTGTTGAAGAGAATGTGTTTATTGGTCCTTATGCTGTCATCCGTGCTGACGAAACTAATGAACACGGAGATATGGACGCGATTAGAATTGGCGCTGGTTCCAATATTCAAGATGGAGTGGTGATTCATTCTAAAGCTGGATCAGAAGTGGTGATAGGTAAAAATACCTCAATTGCACATAGAGCGATTGTTCATGGTCCATGTGAAATCGGTAGTAATGTTTTTATCGGTTTTAACTCGGTATTGTTTAACTGTTGTTTGGAAAATAGTGTTGTTGTACGACATAATTCTGTCATTGATTCATGTCAAATCGCAAACAGTATTTATATTCCTTCGGCTTCGCATATCAATGAAAAAACAGATTTGTCGTCATTCAATGTTAGAACAACTGAGCAGTTTGATTTTTCGGAGTCGGTAGTTATGGCAAATCACTCTTTGGTAAAAGGTTATAAAAGGATTCAGAATGATTTATAAGCAGGAAAGTTACGGATAAAGTTTGATTTATAATTTTTTTAATTAATAGAAAAAATTAAACCCGGTAAAAGCATGCTTTTACCGGGTTTTTTCGTTGGTATTTATTTGTCTTTTTTATATTCTCGACGAGCCTGAGCGCCTTTTGCCAGCATGTCTAATACGGCCAAGCTGTCATCCCAGTCAATACAGGCGTCAGTAATACTTTGACCGTAGTTCAAAGGTTTGCCCGGTTCAACATCTTGACGACCGCCGACTAGGTGGCTTTCAACCATCGCACCCATAATATACGGGGTACCTTCGGCAAGCTGTTGCGAAATGGATTCGGCAACCACGAGTTGACGCTCGTGTTGTTTACTGCTGTTGGCATGGCTGCAGTCGATCATCAGTTTGTCTTCAACATCGGCCGCCTGCAGTTGGCTGACTGCATCCGCTACGAATTCCGCTTCATAGTTAGGGCCATCATTTCCGCCGCGCAGGATGACGTGACAGTCTTGGTTTCCGGTGGTTTCAAAGATGGCGGAGTGGCCGTCTTTGGTCATTGACATAAAGATGTGCGGGTTGTTAGCGGCTCGAATGGCGTCAACCGCAATTTTGAAACCGCCGTCGGTTCCGTTTTTGAAGCCGACCGGACAAGATAGGCCGGATGCCAGTTCACGGTGTCCTTGGCTTTCGGTAGTTCTTGCACCGATCGCTCCCCAGGAAACCAAGTCGGTAACATATTGCGGCGAAATCAAATCCAAAAACTCGGTTGCGGCCGGAACGCCCATGTCATTGATGTCGCGCAACAGTTCACGCGCTAATCCCAAGCCTTTATTGATTTCAAAAGACTCATTCAGGTTAGGGTCGTTAATCAGACCTTTCCAGCCGACTGTGGTACGTGGTTTTTCAAAGTAAACTCGCATGACGATAAGTAGGTCGTTTTTATGTTTTTCAATCTGTTCCTTTAGACGTCCTGCATATTCGCGTGCCGCGCCAGGATCATGAATCGAGCATGGCCCGATGATGACCAGTAAGCGGTCGTCACGTCCGGAAAGAATATTGTGGATTTGTTGACGAGTATCGTAAACAGTTTGTGCCGCCGTTTCTGTAATCGGATACAGGTCGTGGATTTCACGAGGAGGGCGGACTTCGGTAATGTTTTTGATGCGTAAGTCATCGGTTTGATACTGCGTCATTGATAAAACCTTGAAAAAATTAAATTGAAACGGGTTATTTGCTTAGTTTTTTTAGAGTCAAACAATTAAAAAATCTATTTTCATCGGGTAATTTACAGGGAATGCAAATTAAATAAATCGAACTCTATATTATGCCATTTTATCGTTGCTTGTGGCTAGTTTAAATCCGGTAGATGTTGATAAAAAAGTCATTATTGAGCAAGGGCTTTTTCAGTAGAATAAAAATTATCGGTAATCGGTTCTGTCATGAGCTTGAAAATTAAGCCGGAAATGACTAAAAAGTATCTCTCTAGGATATTTAGATTGATTATTTTGTGGTAAAATTCCTCGGTTTTGAAAAATTAAAGCATGGGCAAAGCAGTGCATTGTAGATATATCATTGAAGGCTATACTGAAGATGGCCGAAAATTTAGACCAAGTGATTGGATTGATCGTATTGCATCGATGGGGGCAACCTACGATATGCAGCGTTTAGTTTATTCGGATATGTTGCACCCTGAATTGTATGAAGGGCAGAAATGTCTGATCCTTGATACCGCACTGGAAGAGAAAAACCCGGGTATGTTTCAATACGTAATGAATTTTGTTAAGTCGAACGGTTTAAAAATGACTCAGGTGTGTGATGTGGTGGAGTCTAAGTTAGGCTCTTAACCGACTTCTTAGTAGGCTTTGATTAAATAGAAGCGCTTGTCTGAATATCAGCAAGCGCTTTTTTGTTGGTGTTTAAAAGATAGACGGGCCGAGGAAAAGGGTTGCCCAGCCCCCAATAGCTAGAAAAGGTCCAAAGGCCAAAGGAGTGTCTTTGCCACGCGTTTTTAACACAATACCGATCACGCTAATCAGTATGCTGCTAACGGCGGCAATTAAGATGATTTGCGGTAGAGCCAAGAAACCAAACCAAGCGCCTAAAGCGGCAAGTAGCTTGAAGTCTCCATACCCCATCCCTTCTTTGCCGGTCAATATTTTGAATAGGTGATATACCGTCCAGAGTAGCAGGTAACCGACAGCGGCACCGATGATGGCGTCGGTCGGTGTCACGAATAAGTTTTGAGTGTTGAATAGTAGCCCCAGCCACAGTAAAGGCAGACTCAGGCTGTCCAGAATTAACTGATGTTCAAAATCAATGACAAAGATCGTAATCAATAGCCAGCTGAATAGTGTCGCGGCAATGCCTTCTATTGTTGCTCCGAAATGCCATATGCAAGCAACGGTTAAAGCGGTTGTGAATAACTCGATTAGCGGGTAGCGAACGGAGATTTTATTGTCACAGTTGTGGCATTTTCCGCCCGATAACAACCAGCTGAAGAGTGGAATGAGTCGGTACCACGGAATGGTAGCATCGCATTGCGGACACTTGGAGCCGCCGAGACTGATTTTTTTTAGGATTTGCTCTTCACCGGCTAGCATCAGTCGTGGCAATCGCCAAGTCAACATGGATAGGAAGCTACCGACAAGTAGACCGATAATGCCGCTGAAAATAAGTAATTGAGTTGTGTTTATTGTATCCATTGGTAACGCCTGTTTTGATTTTGTCGAAGCTAGGCAAAACTGTATCAAAAAATTGCTTCCGCTATTTAACTAAATCCATTTCTGACTAAGCTGGGAACCGTTATTTGGGCTCTTATTCTAGATGCTTCCCTAAGGTTCGAAAATGGCTGCTAAATTATTGCTAAATCATTTGAAATCTAGTGTTAAAAAAGCGCGGGTTTCCTTTATAATACTCGTTTATTTGTTTTTACGGCTTTTGGCCGTTCTGGATGGGCGCAGTGTCGTTTTTTAAGCGTTATTTAATTGCGGGTTTGTTGGTATGGTTGCCGTTGGGTGTAACCATCGTTGTTATCAAGTTTTTGATTGACCTGTTTGATACGACCCTGTTGCTGATTCCGCAGGCATATCGGCCTGAAACTCTGTTGGGCGTAGATATTCCCGGCTTCGGCTTGGTGATGTCGGTGTTGGTGATTTTGATTACCGGGATGTTTGTAGCCAATTTTCTTGGTAGTAAGATTGTCCGTTTGTGGGAAGCGTTTCTGTCTCGAATCCCGCTGGTTCGTTCGATCTATCAAGCGGTTAAGCAGATTGCCGAGGCAGTGTTTGGCTCCGGAGATCAGACCTTTGAGAAGGTTTATCTGATCGAGTATCCTCGCAAAGGTTTATGGACGTTGGCTTTTCAAACCAGTACCCAGGTAGGCGAGGCTCAACGCAAAACCGGATTGGAAGATGTGGTGAACTTATTTGTTCCGACCACTCCGAACCCGACTTCCGGGTTTTATATTATGGCCTCCAAGCTGGAGATCAAAGAGCTGTCTCTAAATGTGGATGATGCACTGAAGATGCTGATTTCAGGCGGGGTGGTTGTGCCGGATGTGAAAAAGTATCTACTAGAAGATCTTTCCGAAGAAGCTGAACAGGATTCTAAAGAACAAAAAAAGAAGGCATAGCGTAAGGCTTGGCTTAGATCGCCTTCGGGGTTTGTTCGAGTTTGTTTTTAATTAGTTTGTAACCGTGTGAATCAAGTATTCACCGCAAAGAACGTCGTTTGGGCAGCAAGTCAAGACGGCATCATTGAGTAAAAAGGTAAAATTAAGTTATGCGTACGCAGTATTGTGGGCAAGTTACAGAAAAGTTTATTGACCAAACCGTCACCGTTGCAGGTTGGGTGCACCGTCGCCGTGATCACGGCGGGGTTATCTTCATCGATTTACGTGACCGTGAAGGTTTGGTGCAAGTCGTCGTTAACCCGGATACTGCGGAAATTTTTGCCAAAGCGGAGCGTTTACGTTCAGAGTGTGTACTGCAGATTAGCGGTAAGGTCATTCCAAGAACGGAAGGTACTATCAACCCAAATATGGCAACCGGTAAAATCGAAATCGTTGCCGAAGACTTGGTTGTTTTAAGTATGGCGGAGCCGATTCCATTCCAGTTGGATGATAAAAACGTCGGTGAAGAAACTCGCCTGAAATACCGTTATATCGATTTACGTCGTGAAGAGATGCAACAGACTTTAATGTTGCGTTATAAAGTGACTCGTACTATGCGCCGTTATCTTGACGACAATAACTTCATGGATATCGAAACCCCGATTCTGACCAAGTCTACTCCGGAAGGGGCGCGTGATTATTTGGTTCCGAGTCGTACTCACGCCAATAAATTCTTTGCTTTGCCGCAGTCGCCACAGCTATTTAAGCAGTTGTTGATGATGTCCGGTTTTGACCGTTATTATCAGATCACACGTTGTTTCCGTGACGAAGACTTGCGTGCCGATCGTCAGCCTGAGTTCACTCAGTTGGATATCGAAACGTCGTTCATGACCGAAGAGCAGGTCATGAAGACTATGGAAGGTTTGGTTAAGATGATCTTTAAAGAAACGATCGACCATGAGTTTGAAGGTGACTTCCCGCGTATGCCTTATTCGGAAGCGATTGAAAAATACGGAATCGATCGCCCGGATTTGCGTATTGATATGCAATTGGTTGATGTCGCGGATTTGTTACAAGATATCGATTTCAAAGTATTTGCCGGTCCGGCTAAAGATCCAAAAGGGCGTGTTGCTGCGCTTAAGGTACCGGGTGCAGGTTCAATGAGCCGTAAAGAGATAGATGAATACACCAAATTTGTCGGAATCTATGGCGCGAAAGGTTTGGCTTACATAAAAGTTAATGATCTGTCTGCCGGTATTGACGGCTTGCAATCGCCAATCGTTAAATTCTTCCCGGATCAAGTGATGGAAATCATGCAGCGTGTTGGTGCGCAAGATGGCGATATCGTCTTCTTCGGTGCGGATCGCGCTAAAGTTGTTAACGAAGCCTTGGGTGCGTTACGTGTTAAGATCGGTGAAGATCTTGGTATGCTAAACGGTAAGTTCAAACCGGTTTGGGTTGTCGATTTCCCAATGTTTGAAGAGGATGAAGAGACCGCACGTATGACGGCGATTCACCATCCTTTCACTCAGCCGAAAGCGACGACAGAAGAAATTTTGAACCACGATAAACCGCATCAAATGCTTTCTCGTGCTTATGATTTGGTTATCAACGGCTTGGAAGTCGGTGGTGGTTCTGTGCGTATTCACGATACTAATATGCAGGCCGCAGTATTCAAGCTGTTGGGTATCTCAGATGAAGAAGCGCAGGATAAGTTCGGTTTCTTGTTGAATGCATTGAAATTCGGTTGTCCTCCACATGCCGGTATGGCTTTCGGTCTTGATCGTTTAGTGATGATTCTGGGTGATATTGAATCCATCCGTGATGTGATCGCCTTCCCGAAAACTCAGTCGGCGGCTTGTTTGCTAACCGAAGCGCCGGGTATGGTGGATAACGCCCAATTGGAAGAGTTGGCTCTGCGTTTCCGTAAGCCGGTTCGTGGCCAAGAATAACGGTGTGAAACAGATGTCTCAGCATGCAATCGATATCCCTGTTCAGTTAGAGTCGCGTATTCAGAAGCTGGCTTCCGGAGTGCCGACTCAACCATGGCTGAATAATGCGGAAAAAGAGCAGCTGAAAACCGAGATCAAACAGTTGTTGAAAGAGAATAACGCCCAGCTAATTGCTCACTATTATGTGGACGATGAGTTACAGGCGTTGGCGGAAGAGACCGGTGGTGTGGTTGCCGACTCTTTGGAAATGGCGAATTTCGGCGCGCAATCCGATGCGGATATGCTGGTGGTATGCGGCGTCCGTTTTATGGGAGAGTCGGCGAAGATGTTGAGCCCGGAAAAAACGGTGCTGATGCCGGATCTAGGCGCGACTTGTTCTTTGGATGAAGGTTGCCCTCCGGCCGAATTTGCCGCTTTTTGCAAACAGCATCCGGATCATACCGTGGTGGTTTATGCCAATACCAGTGCCAAGGTCAAAGCGATTGCCGACTGGGTGGTCACTTCCGGAAATGCGTTGCAGATCGTTCGTCACTTGAAAGAGCAGGGCAAAAAAATCATCTGGGCTCCGGATCGTCATCTGGGCCACTGGATTGAACAGGAAATCGGAATCGAGATGCTGCGCTGGCAGGGGCATTGTATCGTGCATGACGAGTTTAAAAAGTTTGAGCTCGAAGCCTTGATGCAGAAACATCCAAAAGCCAAGCTGTTAGTGCATCCTGAGTCACCTGCCGAAGTTGTCGATTTGGCGGATGTGGTTGGATCAACCAAAGTTCTATTGAATGCGGTAACCAGCATGGATGACGAAGAATTTATCGTCGCTACCGACTACGGTATTTTCTATAAAATGCAGCAAGCGGCGCCAAATAAAAAGCTCTATATTGCGCCGACCGGAAGTAAGGTTCAGGCGTGCAAAAGTTGCGCACACTGTCCTTGGATGGCGATGAACGGTCTGCAAAACCTGCGTGATTGTTTGAAAAACCGTACTGGTGAAATAATTATTCCCGAAGACATTCGTAAGCAAGCGTTGGTTTCTTTACAAAGAATGCTCGACTTTTCTCGCGAAGCGGGTCTGGTAAAAGCGGTAAATTGATTTTGGATTGAAAGCGGGTGTATGCCCGCTTTTTTATGAGTAAAATTTTGGCTAAGTTAAAACGTATTTTAGGCATTGACCCGGGATCCAGAAAAACCGGTTTCGGCATTATCGAATCGGGTCGTTATCATCCCAATTATCTTGTCAGCGGCGTGATTCGGGTGGAAAAATTCAGCGGCGCGCAACGTCTAAAGAATATCTTTGAATCGATCTGCCAGATCATCGATCAATATCAGCCGGACGTGATGGCGGTTGAAAAGGTCTTTGTCTATAAAAATCCGAAATCTGCAATTACGCTTGGGCAAGCTCGAGGTGTGATTTTATGCGCGGCGGCCATTAAAGGGGTGGATATCATGGAATATACGCCCACCCAGATCAAAAGTACGATTGTGGGCAAAGGGCATGCCGGCAAAGATCAAATTCAATATATGGTGCAAAACCTTCTCAAGTTGACAGATAGCCCGCAGGAAGATGCGGCGGATGCTTTGGCTTGTGCGTTGTGTCATGATCGCTATATGTCTTTGGGCGTGGATCCGGAAACGATTTCCAAAGGCAGTAAGTTTTAAAATCTGAGTGTAGGAGCTTAAATAGGTGATAGGTTTTTTAAGAGGCAAACTGGTGCAGAAGCAGCCGCCGATGTTGCTGTTGGATGTGAATGGTGTCGGTTACGAGATAGAGGCACCCATGTCCACTTTTTACCAATTGGAATCGGTCTCTGAAGATGTGACTATTTTGACCTATATGCATGTGCGCGAAGATGCTCAATTGCTGTTCGGTTTTGCGACCGAGTCGGAGAAAACCTTATTCAAAACCTTGATTAAAGTGAACGGGGTCGGCGCGAAAATGGCCTTAGGCATTCTGTCCGCCATGTCGGTGCATGAATTCTGTAGCAATGTGGATAACGGCGATGTTACCGCCTTGACGCGTATTCCGGGAGTCGGTAAAAAAACCGCCGAACGATTACAGATTGAAATGCGCGATCGGCTCAAACCGGTTATCGAATCGGGTATGCTTGATTATCAGCCGTCGGCAGCCGGTTCTACAGCGCCTGGATTGACTTCACAAGCTCAAATTCCTAGCTCAATACAACAGTCAGCATGTGATGCATTGATTGCTCTAGGATACAAAAATAACCAGGCAGAAAAAATGGTTGCAGCCGTTTTTGAAGAAGGGTTAACATTGGAAGCCATTATTAAACGTGCTCTGCAAGGAATTAAGCTGTAAATGATTGAAACGGATCGCATCATTGGTAGCCAAGAAACGGCCGATGATATATATACAATGCCGACGGTTCGCCCGCAGCAAATCAATGAATATATCGGGCAGCAGGCCGTCCGTGAGCAGCTTCAACTTTCGATGGATGCGGCCAAAATGCGCGGCGAATCACTGGATCATGTTTTATTGTATGGTCCGCCGGGATTAGGTAAAACGACACTTTCCAATATCATTGCGCAGGAGATGGGCGTCACCTTGAGACAAACTTCCGGCCCGGTGATTGAAAAACCGGGAGATTTGGCTGCGATTCTGACCCGTTTGGAACCGCATGATGTGCTGTTTGTCGATGAAATTCACCGCTTGAGCCCTATCGTGGAAGAGGTTTTGTACCCGGCGATGGAAGATTTTCAGATCGATATCGTCATCGGTGAAGGCCCGGCGGCGCAGAGCGTTAAAATCGATATTCCTCCTTTTACGTTGGTTGGCGCGACCACTCGAGCCGGGCTGTTGACCTCGCCGTTACGTGACCGTTTCGGTCTGGTACAGCGCTTGGAGTTCTACAGTCACGAAGAGTTAACCCAGATCGTCTTGCGTTCGGCCAATATCTTGGGAATGCATGCCGAAGACGAAGGTGCTCAGGAAGTGGCCAGACGTTCCCGTGGTACACCGCGTATCGCCAACCGTCTATTGAGAAGGGTGCGAGACTTTGCTCAGGTAAAAGGCGACGGCATCATCACTCAAGAAATTGCCGACGCCGCTTTGAATCTATTGGAAGTCGATAGGCTTGGTTTAGACAAGATGGACAGACGCTTTCTGGAAAATCTGATCCATAAGTTTGAAGGCGGTCCGGTCGGTATCGACAGTATTGCAACCGCGCTTGGAGAAGAGCGCGGCACCATAGAAGACGTCATCGAACCGTTTTTGGTTCAAGAGGGCTTTCTGGTTAGAACACCAAGAGGGCGAGTGGCAACCTCTCATGCCTATCGCCATTTGAACTTTGAACAACTCGATAACAATCAGTAGAATACGGATAACAAAAAAATTTATACAAGGTAATTTACGATGAATGATAGTGATTTATTTGAACTTTTACTCAACGCAAGTCCAGTGGTTCAGGCCGTCATGTTGTTGCTGGCTTTTATGTCATTAGCGGCATGGGCGGTCGCATTTGCCAAATCCTATCAAATTCGTAAGTTAGCAGGTGCATCCCGCCAATTCGAGAAGAGTTTCTGGGAAACGCAAGAGTTATCCAGTTTGTATCAGCAAGTAGAAGCCGGTCGCGATTCGGCGTCAGGATTAGCTCTGCTGTTTGCAGACGGTTTTAAAGAATTTGTGCGTTTGAAACAACAAGGGGTTACGGACGCTGCCGATTTACTTGCCGGTTCTCAGCGTAGTATGAAAATTGCGTTTACCAAACAGTCGGATAAATTAGAAAACCATCTCTCTTTTCTAGCTACTGTCGGTTCTTCGGCTCCTTATATCGGCCTTTTCGGAACGGTATGGGGGGTTATGCACGCTTTCCAATCTTTAGGTGATGTTCAGCATGCGACCTTAGCGGCTGTTGCGCCGGGGATTTCGGAAGCGTTGATTGCAACGGCAATCGGTCTTTTTGCAGCTATTCCGGCGGTTATCGCTTATAACCGTCTGTCAAATAAAGTCGATCGTCTATTAAGCGAATACGAGAATTTTGCGGAAGGGTTTCTAACCATTCTGCAGCGCCAAGCGCACGCTCAAAACGCTTAAATTTGTGCAAACTTAGGATTGAATGATGCAAACCGGTTTTCGAAGCAATCGACAAAAAAGACGTTTAATGGCAGAAATCAATGTAGTTCCCTACATTGACGTCACTTTGGTTCTATTGATTATTTTCATGGTGACCGCACCCATCGTCCAACAGGCGGTGACGGTCAATCTGCCGCAAACTCCTGAAGTCGAGAAAAAACAGGTCACGGTTACGGATGAGAATAAACCATTCGTAATCACTGTCGATAATGACGGCATGTACAGCACTTCCGAACAGCCTGATATTATTTTAGGTAATAAGGATCTGGAAGAGCTGGTGACCGAAGTCGTCGCACGTTCTCAGTTGAATCAGGAACAAGAGTTTTATATTCAAGGGGATCGCGCCGCACCTTACGGCAAAGTTGTCCATCTGTTTGTGTTGTTGAAAGCCAACGGTGTCAACAATGTCTCGCTTATGACCGAACCTGAATTGGTGAAACCATAATGATTAGCTTTATTCAAAAACATCCATTGTCGGTTCTATTATCCGTTGTCTTGCATATTGCCATTGTCGGTTTCTTTTCTATGAAGTGGAGTGAAACCGAAACGGTCAAAATCTCTATGCAGGGTGAAGACCTTAACGAGATCAAAGAGATTAAAGAAGTCACTCAGGTCGCCAAGTTGGAACCGATGCAAACTTTTGCAGTTGATTCGACCCAAGTGCAAGCTAAGCTTGAAAAAATCAAAGCCGAACAAGAGGCAAAACGTAAAGAGCAGGAGATGCTAAAACAGCTGACAGAGAAAGAACGTCAGCGCTTGAAGCAGCTGCAAGCAAAACAAGAAGCGGAACAGGCTAAAGTCGAAAAGGCTAAAAAACAGGCTGAAGAAGAAAAACGCAAAGCCGAGGTCGAACGTAAGAAAATTGCCGAAGCGAAGAAATTAGCCGAAGCCGAGAAAAAGAAAGCGGATGATGCGCGCAAGAAGGCCGAAGCAGCTAAAAAAGCGGCAGCCGAGGCAGAAAAATTAAGCAAAGCGGAAAAAGAGAAAGCTAAGTTGGCTGAAAAGCAACGTTTAGCGGAAGAGAAAAAGAAAAAGGCGTTGGAAGAAGAATTAGCGCGTAAAGCGGAAGAGAAAAAAGCGCTCGAAAAAGCGGCTGCGGAAGCAAAACGCAACAAAGAGCGTGAAGAAGCCGAAGCGGCTCTGCAGCGACAGCTTGAAGAAGAAGCGGCCGCTCAACGCGCAGCTCAGAAGAAAAAACAACTGCAGTCGTTACGCGATACCTATATCTCTTCGATTACTGCTAAGGTCAAAGATAACTGGAGAACACCGGCCAGAATTTCTCCAAACGCACAATGTGACCTGAAGATTACTCAATCGCCGAACGGAAACATTACCAGCGTTAAGGTTCTGAACTGTAATAAAGAGGCAACTCGCCAGTTCCAGCAGGCCGCGGAAAAAGCGGTGTATCGTGCGGAACCTTTACCGGCGCCGCCGGTGAAAGAGTTGTTTGAACGAGAAATTACCTTTGAGTTCAAACCTTAATATTAAACCGTTAAGTTAAATTTAAAACCGATAGTTCAATCCGGTTTTCCCCTCATTCCGGGCTGAGCTGATAAACATAGAGTGGTGACCATTTTGAATATTCAAAATAGATTATTTTCAACTCTCCAAACAACACTTTTCGGTGTTGTCATGTTGCTGGTGTCTTCACCAGCATGGTCTGAGCTGACAATTGAAATTAACGAGGGGTATGAGAATGCCTATCCGATAGCAATCGTGCCGTTTGGCTACGGAGATGTGAGTGCCCAGCCCGGTGCGAATACAACTCAAACAAATCAGGGCGCGCCGGTATCTTCCGCTAATGAAGCGCCATTGGATTTGGCCGGCGTAATTGCTGCCGATTTACGTCGCAGCGGTCATTTTAAACCGGTAGCAACGTCCATGATGCCGTCGCTTCCACACGAACCGGAAGAGATTGACTATCTGCAGTGGCGTCCTCTGGATATCGACAACATGTTGATCGGCAAACTGATTCATGAAGGAAACGGTCTTTATCAGATTGATATGCGTTTTATGGATACCTTGCGCAAAAAACAGCTGATCGGTAAACGTTGGACCGGTATTAAAAAGCAGAACTTGAGACGTGTCGCTCACCAGATTAGTGACTTGATCTATCAAGAGTTGACAGGTATTCGAGGTGCCTTTAATACGCAGATCGCTTATGTCACTTTGCGTAAGGTTGGTAAGAAGCGCCTGTACACTTTAGAAATCGCCGATTCAGACGGTTACAATCCTCAACCGATTCTAAAATCCAGTAACCCGATTATGTCGCCAAGTTGGTCACCGGATGGAAACAAGTTGGCTTATGTCTCGTTTGAATCGGGTCGTTCAAACGTTGTTGTGCAAAGTTTGGATGGTACTTACCGAAAAGTTGTAGCGAGTTACAAGGGAATTAACGGTGCACCAGCTTGGTCGCCGGACGGTCAAAAACTGGCGATGACGTTGTCAAAAGACGGGAGTGCGGATATCTACATCATGGATTTGCAAACCAAGAAATTGCAACGCCTGACGCGAAATTGGTCAATTGAAACCGAAGCGGCCTGGGCGGCAAACGGCAAATCATTATTCTTCAACTCGGATCGTCGCGGTCAGCCTCAGGTATTCCAGGTGTTCTTGGATACAGGAGAACTTCGCCGAGTGACTTTTGAAGGTAAATACAATGCTAATCCTGAGATATCGCCTGACGGAAGATATCTTGCCGTGGTTCACGGCGGCGGCGGTTTCCATATCGCATTGCAAGACTTGTATACCAACGAATTTACGATTCTGACGGATTCCTACCTAGACGAGTCGCCGACATTCTCGCCTAATGGAGAGATGATTTTGTATGCAATGAACAGAAACGGGCGTGGAGAGTTGGCCGTCGTAGCAATTGACGGTAAAACTTCACAAACTCTGAAAGTCAAAGACGGCGAAGTCAGAGAACCGGCTTGGGGCCCGTACCTGAATTAATGAATCAAACCCCTCAAACTCAAATTTAACTGCTGAATAAGCAACATGTTATCGAGGTTCGAAATGAATAAGTTACAAACATTATTTGCCATTGCGATGGTCTCTTTATTAACGGCTTGTAGTTCAACTCCCGATCGTGGAGGGGACAGCGGTCAAGGCGACCCTGAAGTGGGGCAGGATACAGCTCCGGGGCTTGGTTCTGATCAAGGTATGGGTGGTGTTGAAGTCCTACCTGTGGGCGGAGAGGGTGCCGGTGCAGCCGGTCAGGATATCGGTGCCGGACAGAATATGGATATGATGCAGATGATCGATGTGGATAGCATCTATGAGCCTGTGATCTACTTTGGTTACGACCAGTACGAACTGGATGATAAAGGCACCAACAACGTGCGTTATCATGCCGATATTCTCATGGCGAATCCAGGTCAGAAAGTGGTTCTGAACGGTCATACCGATGAGCGTGGTACACCGGAATACAACTTGGCGTTGGGTGAAAAACGTGCCAAAGCGGTGGCCCAAGCGATGATGTTATTTGGAGTCGATCAAAGCCGTATCGAAGTGATCAGTTTTGGTGAAGAACAGCCGGAAGATCCGAGAAGTAATGAAGAAGCTTGGCAGAAAAACCGCCGTGTTGAAATCATTATCAAGTAAGGAATAAGGAATGCGTAAAACATTAATTACTCTTGCCGTTTCCGGATTGATCGCAACTTTTGCCGTCCCGGTTTATGCGGCACAAAGCGCCACGCTAGATCAACGTGTCACGCGTCTTGAACGCATGTTGGAAAACCCGGTTTTGTTACAGTTAAGTCGACGACTGGGTGAGCAACAGCGCGAAATTCAATCCTTGCAAGACGAGAACGACCGTTTAAAACGCGATATCCAAAGGTTTCGCAATATTGTTAATCAACGTTATACGGAAACCGATGAGCGTTTGAGTCGTTTGGAAGGTGTAGAGCCGAAAGCGGCTGCGGCAATCGGTGCTGCGTCGATAATGGCTGAACCTCAGCAAACCATGCCTATGGAAACGGTTCCTTCAAGCATGGCGTCCGCTATGGCAAATACGGCAGCATCGGCTCCGGTCACCGAACCGGAGTCAATGGCGCCGACTGTGGAAGCAACCGTTGCCGTCGAGGCTGAGCAATCAGCGATGACGGAAGGGAATGCTCCGGTTTCCTCTGCGGATCAGCCTATCCAAACTCGTCCGGCTACCGCTGCCGAGAAAGAGGCTTACAAATCCGCTTTTGCCTTGATGCGTAGCTCCAAATATGACGAATCCATCCATGCGTTCGAAAGCTTTATCCAATCTTATCCAGAGAGTGATTTAGCCAGCAATGCGGCATATTGGGCGGGTGAAGGTTATCTGGTTAAAGATAAGTCAGAACAGGCTTTGAAATCGTTTCTTACTGTTATTCAACAGTATCCTGATTCGCCAAAGGTACCGGATGCCACCTTGCGGGCTGGGGATAGCTACGATAACTTGGGACAACGAGCCAAGGCGGTCGAAATGTACCAAAAAATCATCAACGATCGCCCGCACAGTAAAGCGGCCAGTAACGCTAGAAAGCGTCTAGAGAAATAAAAAGCGAAAGAAACCGAAATGACAAATAACCAAGAGAAATCGGTTAAAAGGGCGGTTGTTCTGCTGTCGGGCGGTTTGGATTCCGCCACCGTGTTGGCGATTGCCAAATCTCAGGGTTTTGAATGCCACACGATCAGTTTTGATTATGGTCAACGCCATCGCGCAGAGTTGGATGCGGCACAAAATCTTTCTAAACAACTCGGAGCCAAAACGCACCGTGTTATGAATATGGATATGCGAGCCATTGGCGGTTCCGCATTAACCGATAGCGATATTGCGGTACCAACCGGAGGTGTTGAAGAAGATCATATTCCGGTCACCTATGTTCCGGCCAGAAATACGGTGTTCCTCTCTTACGCTTTGGGTTTGGCTGAAGTGCTTGAAGCGGATCATATCTTTATTGGCGTCAATGCCGTCGATTATTCTGGATATCCCGATTGCCGTCCGGAATATATCGAAGCTTTCGAGAAGATGGCGAATCTAGCAACCAAAGCCGGGGTGGAAGGTCATCATATGCATATCGAGACGCCACTGATTGATTTGAGCAAAGCGGAAATCATCCAAATGGGGATCGCTAACGGAGTGGATTACAGCTTAACGGTTTCTTGTTATCAGGCGGATGATGAAGGCCGAGCTTGCGGTGTTTGTGATTCCTGTCGTCTTAGAAAACAAGGGTTTATCGACGCCGGTGTGAAAGACCAAACCCGCTATCAATAATCACTTAAAAAAAACTGTAATTATTTGGTAAAAAAGCTTGCAAGGATCGAGCAGGCTTGTATAATACGCCCCATTCCAAACGGGTCGTTAGCTCAGCTGGTAGAGCAGTTGGCTTTTAACCAATTGGTCGAGCGTTCGAATCGCTCACGACCCACCATTTACTTACTGTTGAATTGTTTGGAACCCTAATATGGGTCGTTAGCTCAGCTGGTAGAGCAGTTGGCTTTTAACCAATTGGTCGAGCGTTCGAATCGCTCACGACCCACCATATTTTAAACCCTGTAGCGACTAGTTCGATACGGGGTTTTTTATTGCCTGTAATCTAAGCGACCCTTACGTTGACATCTTCTACGTTGAAAGAAACGTTACTGTGTTATTTCTGCAAAGGCCGCATTGGTCAAGTTGGCTAGATCTTCCGGCATTAATTCAATCTCTAAGCCTCTGCGGCCGGCACTGACATATATGGTTGGGTATTGGCTGGCTGAACTGTCAATCACTGTTTTCAGTCTCTTTTTTTGTCCAAGCGGGCTGACTCCGCCCAAAACATAGCCGGTTGATCTTTCCACAGCCGATCTATCTGCCATTTCCGCTTTTTTCGCACCAGCTGCTTTGGCAATGCGTTTCAGGTTGAGCTTTGCTGATATGGGGACAATACCGACCGCCAAGGTTTTATTATCCAGGCTGACGACAAGCGTTTTAAATACTTGATCTTCGGGAATGCCCAGTTTTTCAGCCGCTTCGGCACCGTAAGAGCTACTTGAAGCCTCATGGATATATTCATGTATCTTGAAAACGATTTTTGCTTGCTTGGCGATATTAATTGCGGGAGTCATGCTTTCTTATTCTTTTTAATGTGCTCTTAAATATAAAGCCGAGATTCATTGAACGGTAAAAAGTTGGTCGATTTTTATTTCGGAGCCTTGATAATCGTTCCAACGATTACACCAGTTGCAAAGCTGTAAATAACGCCAAGCAGAATACCGGTTAACGATTTATTTTTATAGTATGGCAGCCAACGAAATAAACCAGCGGAATATTAGGTGTGAAACGAGTTATTTTTCGGACTCCAGCAACTTATTATGCACTCTTAAACCGGTCGAGCGAAAATAATATATTGCCATGAATGTCATTGATAATATTTTTATTCTCTTCAAAAATTATAGGAATATACTCTTTGAATTCTGAAACTGTATTAATACCATTTACCAATGCAGTTTGAACTGCTGTCTGGCATCTTGAGGTACCAAAGACCATTACCTGACTATACAACTCTAGATCCTTCTTGGTAAAGTCAACACTTCTGAAGCCAGAATGAACCGAGTTATTTCTGAAAACTCTAATTTTATCAATGATATAGGTTAGTTCTTTATTCCAGTATGCGTACTTAGG
The DNA here is from genome assembly GCA_963677355.2 of Thiomicrorhabdus sp. Lineage (GTDB taxonomy): Bacteria > Pseudomonadota > Gammaproteobacteria > Thiomicrospirales > Thiomicrospiraceae > Thiomicrorhabdus. The sequence goes on from CAXXXQ010000002.1 coordinate 422,651, forward strand.
GTGATTGCTTAACTTTTCAAGAAGATATCCTGAGACATCATTTCTATTTCTTCCATTTGGAAAGCCTAAAAACCAGCGAACCGTACCTCCGATATTGTCTGATTCTGATTCTTTTAGGAGTGCCTCTAATGCAAACCAGTAGAATAATGTTTTTAGCTGGCTATTTTTCTCATGTTTACTATTTCTAATCCAATGTAATGAACGTTGATAGCGATCACTGAGTTCCGTATTTAATGATAAAATTAAATTCGTTACATCCATGCGCTGAATATCCCCTTGATGAACAACAAAAGATATTGATGGCACATATTCGTTTTTTATTATTGGACTAATACTTCCTGACTCTAGATTTTTAACAAGCCCAATATCAGATGTTCTTAAATTAGATATTGCGAATTCCACAGACTTAAGATCTAGGATTTCAGAAAATATATTATCAGCAGAATCAATTGCTTCATTCATCTCGTCTGCATCAACAATAGTTGCAATTCTCGCGCAATATGAATACATACCAAAATCTAAACGATTATCGCTAGCCGATTTTCTTAGAACCTCTATTTCATATTCAAAATCTGATTTAGAAGATCTAAGCTCCACTTGCCCGTATACTTGAGTAGATGGCAGTGATATGCTTTGACTATCGAGGATTTTTAAAACTAGAAACTTACCCACACTTCGCCTCCTCTAGGACTTCGACAAGCCGTTGAAGACAAATTCTTTTTATTTTTTCATGTCCGTCATCATTTAATTTTAGTCGTTCTTTTTGCAGATATTTAACAAGATTACTTGCTACAACGTAGCTTTCGAAGTTGAAGCAAACCTCAATAACAATGTTTAGTTGCTCTTTTTTCAGTCCTTTTGAGAGTAAAAATACACAACATTCTTCAATGTTTTTAAGGTTATTTACTGAAATATAGTATTTTAATCGAAAGAAATATAATTCAATATCTTTAGGCTTTGAATCGTAAAGTAGTCTATCGAACTGTCTAACACCTTCATTATCGAACGATGCTATTGACAACGAATACCCTAGTCTTATTGTTCTGGCATGATGTGGTTTATGCTTATAGAGAACATGAAAAAAATGTTTTGCCTCAATAACCCTTCCTTTAAAAATAAGAAAACTTATATACTCGATTAGTCTTTTTATATACTTTTTATTTTCTTTCGGCGTATCGCGGAATCTTCTTTCAACTACTTCCAAAAGTTAACTCCATCTATTGAGAATTCTGAATACATAACCATTTAAGATAATTGACAACGCGTTAGTGAGGTCGGGTTGAGTGTATTATTAGGTTTAATTCTTTGCATTGAATGTCTTAATAAGATATGAATCATTTAATGTCTTTTGGTTTAAACCAGATTCTTTACAAACTGCTTTTATAAAATCGGTAAAAACACTTTCTACATTTGGCTTTCCTGAAGTTTCCAATGTTACATACAAACGCTCCATTTTCATTAAAACCTCTTTTGAGTCAGCAAATACAGCAACTACTTCATTCATTGCTGTTGAAAAGCCTTCTCCTTGGATGCTATGACGATGCCCCAATAAACGCCGAGCTAAATCAAGTCTTAACTTATGACGTTCTAAACGATAATAAAACCAAGAAGAAATAAGTATTCCAATGATGCCTGACAGTAGAGATGAAATTATGGTTACGATGATTGCATTACTAGACACGAATATTCTTGCTCTTTAAGTTGAAATCTAACATTTATTTTAATGAGGCGTTTTGCCTCATTATTTTGTATTGTAAATAAAGTTTGGATTTTAATTAAGTTGTTTTACGTAATTTTTTAAGTAGGCTTAGGCTAATAGTTTAGTTGAGAAGCCTTTTGATTGTTTTACTTTGCCTTTATCTTATCTAAAGGCTTCTCGTGACTTTTTGCTGTTCGGCAAAAAGTAACCAAAAAACGAACCCCGCTCCATAAATTGGCAAGTTCTAGGCTTGCTCACTGAAAACGCTGAACTCGCTTCGTAAACTACGCTCAGGCAGCAGCGTTTCTTAAACGTTCGCTACACCAAGAACTCTTGCCACAATTTATTCCAAGGGGAGTTTTGGCGTTTGCGGATGCATTGTGCTTATAAATCAGCTAGCGGTTAGATTATTTGGATAATACGTGAAACTGTAGGGGCGTTATTCAACGGTATTAAACGCGCGATCTCCGGCATCACCTAGTCCCGGGTAGATGAATTTATTACTATCCAGTCGTTGGTCGATTTGGGCGATAATGATATGTACATCGGGATGTTTGTCGGTGACAGTCTTGATACCTTCCGGCGAGCCGATGATATTAAGAGTGATAATCTGTTTTGGCTGCTGCTCTTTGATCAGATCGATGGCATCGTTGAGTGAACCGCCGGTGGCCACCATCGGGTCAAGGATAATGACGGTTTTACCTTTGCAGTCGGGGATGCGGTTGTAGTAGGTTTTGGCAATGTGGGTGACTTCGTCGCGTTTCATCGCTAAAAAGCCGCTCGGGCTATCGGGTAACAGAATTTCCAGAGCTTCAAGCATCGGCAAACCGGCGCGCATAATGGGTACGGTGACAATGTCGTGTTGATTGAGAAATTCGAATTGATGCAGCCCCAACCAGGTTTTGATGGGTTTGTTTTGCATCGGCATTTGAGTAAAAGCTTCATAACAGAGAATGCGGGTCAATTCTTTTAGAGTCTGTCTGAAAGTGTTGGCTGAGATATCGACTTTGCGTAAACGGTTGATCAGTTCATTGACTAACGGATGAGAGAGTTCCTTAACCATGGATAACCTTTGTGTTTATGCTTAAAAATAACGGAGACGTTAGGCTATCTTAGTTGATGTGCTTGGGATTGCCAATCGGATTTGAAAGGATCGGGATTTGAGTAGTATTGTCGGCAGGCAATAAGGCGTGCCTGCCGAGATGGGATTTAAAGTTTGGCGGCGGCGATTGCTCTTAATTTGGAAACCTCTAGTCCGGCTTTATCCGCAAAGCCTAGAGCTCGGGTGAGACGAGCAGGGGCGGAGCGTCCCATGCAGCCGTGTTGCAGATCTCCGTTAATGGCTTCGATCAAGCCGTCCATTAAACGGGAGCGATCATTACTGGTTTCGGTAAGCCAACCTTGAATATCCAAGACATCGTTGGCGACGGCGTTCATGACATCGGCATGATCGTTCATTAAGGCTTCTACATTACCGCCGACTTCCAGTCCGGCGATATTGGTGGTGAGGATATAAAGGTTCTTGCGCACCAGTTCGTAGGTTAGTTCCGCTTCCGAATCTAGAAGGTAACTTGGCAGATCGACTTGGGCAAGTGCATCGAACACCAGTTTGGCTTTTGCACCAAATATCGGCGAAGGCAAAACCACTTTGCTATCCATTCCTTTTTTCTTCTCGAACCAGACCGAGATGACGGTTGGCGATTCGATTTCTGCGGCTTGCCAATCTCTTGGTAGCAGCTCGTTTTGCAATAGAATGACTTTATCTTTCCAAGCATCAGGGACGGAGTTTAACGTTTGGGCTATGTCCGCTTCACCAACGGCGATCAGAACGGCTTCCGGGTTGGGAATACTATCGGCAATGATTTGCGCATCCATATCGCGGGTGACGCCTTGAACCGGGTAGCCCAAGCGTAAAAAGCCGCGAGCAAAAACACTGCCCAGTTCACCTAGCCCGATGACAATAATTGGATCTTTCATTTTTAAGTCCTTATTTTTAAAAAGTATCTTGAATACTGTTGTGCAAATTGCACCAAAATGACAAAACAAAAACTATTCTGTCACTAAAATAGGTGTAGAATAACTGCTATTAAATGAATTACAGGGATATTATCAATGAATGAGCAAAAAGCAAAGTTTACCTGGCATTACTATGTCATGGCTTTTGGCGCTCTGTTAGCTATGCTGGCGGCTACCTTGGGTTCAGTCGGCGGTATTGTTTCTGGTATGGCGATTGCTATCATCAGTCACCCAAAAATTCCTTTTCAGGGTTTAACGCGATTTGTTTTTTACATTCTGTTCGCGATTTTATACGTCTTTGCATTTCCTGACCCAGAAGTGGTCAGAGAGATGATGAGTCAACCTGCATAATAAAATCACTTGGTAAAAAGTTATGTCGGCTTCGAAGGCGTTAGAAGACTATTTGAAAATCATTTATAAGTTGGAAGGTAGCGGCTCCGAAGATAAAGGGGTGCAGACTTCGCTGATAGCCGAACGTTTATCGATTTCTCAGGCTTCCGTTTCCAATATGATCAAGAAGTTGGCGGATCAGAATTATGTCTCTTATGCACCATACTACGGAGTAAGCTTGACTGAATCGGGGCGCAAGATTGCCTTGAATATGATCCGTAAACACCGAATTTTGGAGCTCTATCTGGTTGAACGTTTGCATTACTCCTGGGATGAGGTAGATGAGGAGGCCGAGGTGTTGGAGCATGCGATTTCCGATACTCTGGCAAATCGAATGTGGGAGGAACTGGGGCGTCCGACACACGACCCGCACGGTTCGCCGATCCCGTCGGTGGATGGCGAATTAATCGAGCCTAACTGGAAACCGTTGAGCGAGATTCCGTTGGAACGTCCGGTGGTGGTCAGAAGAATCAAAAACCGTAGCCCGGAAGAGTTGCGTTACCTTGCCAATATTGATTTAACCACCGGCGTGAATTTAAAGATCAAGAATATGGCGCCATTAAACGGGCCGCTGCTGGTGGAAATTGATCATAAAGAATTGCATGCGATCGATTACCGTTTGGCTATGGCGATACAGGTTGATGACAATCAGACAAATAATGCACGGGAACAGTAGATGAGATCAGACTTTTTTCAGGAAGTATTAGGAGGCTTGACCACGGCCGTTATTTGGTTGGACTCTTCGCAAAAGATTCAATTTATGAATGTGGCGGCCAGTGAAATTTTTCAGTTGAGCCAAAACCGTGTTGTTAATAGAGATTGGCGTCTGTTGCTGCCGAACCTAGACGTGAATTTGGATGATGATAACGAACAGAAAGTCACCATTCACGAATATCCGATCTCCACGCCCGGGCTGGACAAGATTCGTGTCAGTTGCACGATTACGCCTTATCAATTGAATCACCAGCAAGGTTGGTTGATTGAACTTTACGATAACGAACGACATCACCGAATTGTGGAAGAAGACGAGCGCTGGCACCAGTACGAAGCCGGAAATCTGCTGGTTAAAACCTTGGCTCATGAAGTTAAAAATCCGTTGGCGGGTATTTTAGGCGCAACTCAGCTTTTGCAGAAACGTCATCAGGGTGATAGTAAAGATCAGGCGTTTTTGGATGTCATTTCCAAGGAAGTCACCCGTTTGAAAAATCTGGTTGACCGTATGTTGGGACCGGAAAAAAGTACCGAAAAACAGATGCATAATATTCATGATGTGATTCGATATGTATTGCAGGTGATTGATGGCGAGAAGCCGGAAAACGTAGCCATTAAGCTGGATTACGATCCAAGCATTCCCGAGATTTTGATGGATTTTGATGCGATGGTTCAAGCGTTGATGAACCTGATTAAAAACGGCATTCAGGCCATGCAATCAACCGGCGGTTTTTTAACGATAAAAACTCGTGTTGAGCATAAGTTTACCCTCGGCAGCAATACTTATCCGCTGGTGGCGGTTATCTCCATTAAAGACGAGGGAGAAGGCATTCCGGAAAATGTTTTTGATTCAATTTTTTACCCGATGGTAACCAGTAAAAAAGAGGGAACGGGATTAGGTTTGCCGGTTTCTCAAAACGTAGTTCGTCAGCACGGCGGACTCATTGTGGCCGAGAGTGAACCGGGCAATACCGTTTTTACCGTTTACCTACCATTAAATAAGGAAAATGAACTATGAGCTTGCAAGAAAGCGGTTCAAATGTAATAGATGATACAAACGAACCGATCGTCTGGGTTGTTGACGACGATGCTTCGATCCGCTGGGTGATTGAGGCCGCACTGGAAGATAAACCGTATAACGTCAAGATTTTCGATTCGCCGTTAATGGCGCTTAAGGCTTATGACGAGTTTCCGCCTTCGGCTATTTTGAGTGATGTTCGTATGCCGGATATGGACGGTTTGACCTTTATGGAAGCCGTTCACGAATTGGATAAAAAGATTCCGGTTATCATTATGACCGCGCATGCCGACTTGGATACGGCGGTTAAATCCTATCAGAGTCGCGCATTCGAGTATCTGCCGAAACCGTTCGATATCGATGAAGCCACCGGCTTGGTTGATCGAGCTGTTAGACGTTATCAGTCGGGTGGGGCTAAACGTACTCGTAAATCCAATAAAGCGGAGAAGCAGCCGCTGAATATCATCGGTGCTGCACCGGCGATGCAAGAAGTCTTCCGCGTTTTGGGTCGTGTTTCCCAGTTGGATGTTACCGTATTGATCAATGGTGAAACGGGGACAGGTAAAGAACTGGTCGCGAAAGCTTTGCATGAATTAAGTCCGAGATCGGAAGAGCCGTTTGTGGCACTGAACACGGCAGCGATTCCTCGTGAACTACTGGAATCGGAACTGTTCGGGCATGAAAAAGGCTCGTTTACCGGTGCGCATTCACAGCGCGTGGGGCGTTTCGAAGAAGCGAACGGCGGAACGCTATTTCTGGATGAAATCGGGGATATGCCGGTTGACCTGCAAACTCGTCTGTTACGTGTTTTGAATGACGGCAGTTTTTATCGTGTGGGCGGAAAGACGCCGATCAAAACCAATGTCCGTGTGGTGGCGGCCACTCACCAGAATATGGAACAGTTGGTTCGTGAAGGTAAATTCCGTGAGGATTTATTGTATCGCTTGAATATCATCCGCATTAAAGTACCGGCGTTACGCGAGCGTTCAGAAGACGTGCCGTTGTTGTTGCGTTTTTATCTGGAAAAAGAAGCCAAAGCTTTGGGCTTGGAAGAGAAGTTATTGAGTAAAGAAGTGACTAAGTTCCTCTCTTCGCTACCGTGGCCGGGTAACGTCCGTCAATTAAGAAGTTTGTGCACCTGGTTGACCATTATGGCACCGGATAAAACCGTGTATATGGAAGATCTGCCGTTAGAGTTGCAGAATCCGCCGGAAGAGTATTGTGAATCGGCCGCGGACGACGACTGGGAACGCCCGCTAAGAAAGTGGGCTGAAGCCTTTATTAAGAGCGGCCGTGAAGGTTTGCATACCAGTGCAGAACAGATTTTTGAGAAGGTGCTGATTGACGTCGCTATGAAAGCGACCGGTAATCACCGTCAAAAAGCAGCGGTTCTGTTAGGTTGGGGACGAAATACTTTAACCAGAAAAACTCAAGCTTTGGGTATGGATGATTAATTTGTATTTCGCAGAATACAATTCAGAGCGCAAGTCATGATCTGGGAAATCTGGCAGCACGCTGTCACCAAGCCGCAAATTCAAGAAGCGAAAAGCATGGGCTTTTTAAAAGAGTCCATTGCCATGACGGCTCGCGCGAAACGCTGTAAAGAAGAGTGGGGTATTCACTATGAATACTGCCGGGCTGCGATTTTACAAGCATCGCAACGCGCAGTTCAACACCGCAGCGTATTGATTTTCGGCGCAGGTACCTTGAACGATATACCCTTGCAAGAGTTATCGACCTTGTTCGAAAAAGTGCTGTTAGTTGATTTGGTGTTTCTCGATTCGGCTCGAAAAAAAGCTGCCGTTTATGGCAATCTCGAGTTAATCGAACATGACGTTACCGAATCGTTACAGTGGATTTATCACGGGCAGGATTTTGTGCAAAATCCGACCGCTTGGTTGGATGATGACAGTATTGATTTAGTGATTTCACTCAATCTGGTTACTCAGCTGCCGCTAATTCCGGTACGCTGGTTAATAAGGGAGTATGAGTTCACCGAAGCTCAGGTTGACGTCTTCGGCAAGCAGCTTATTTTTGCCCATCTTAACTATCTCAAACAGTTCGGTGGAGAAGTCTGTTTGATCGCCGATCGAGAAGATGTGGAATTTGATCGTAAAGGTCGTGAAATCGACCGTTTTGATCCGTGGTGGGATGTTGAAGCGCCTGAGCCTCAATATACTTGGTATTGGGATGTCGTGCCGTTGGGTGAGGGAGCTCACGGAAAATGGCAAAAAAACACCGTAGGTGTTTCATTTCTTTAATGAATCCAATTTGGCATTGCTAAATGGATATCTTTTTAAATCTTAAATAATCCTTTCAATCGGTTTTTATCCAAGAAACCTATTCAGCATAAATTCTGTTAATCAGGCCAGTAAATTACCCTGCTATATCTTATTTATATTGTGTGGTTTAATTTTGAACCGAATCAATTAATTTTAAGTATTCAGGTGGGATTCCTAATATGCAGGTACAGATTTGTCGGAAGTGTGGTAATAGAAATACAGTTGTTTCAGGGCCTTTGAAATCGTGTAATTATTGTGGCTCGACAGATTTGGAACCGGTTACTGATTTGGGCAATCCATCAGGTGCGGTAGCCGTTGAAGAAGACGGTAAAGGGGCTTTGCTGAAATGGGGATTGGTCTTTTTAGGTGTTGGTGTGGCTGGTGGTGCGGCTTATTGGGCAACGACTCAATTTGGTGGTGCGCCGAGTAACCAAACAACCCATTCGATTCCGATTGCTCAGAACCAGCCGGCGACGCAGATTGCCACACTCGATCAAGATGTAGTCAAGCATGATCAAGATGTAGTCAAGCATGATCAAGGTAAGGCGACTCAGCCTCAAGAAGAGGAAATTCAGATTACGCCTAAGGATTCTTCCATAGATTCTTCCGCGGATTCTTCTGGAAGTTCTTCTGAAATTTCTCAAGAGAGTTCCCCAAAAGCTTCTCTAGAGCCTGAGTTCGAGAATCCGGTTCAATTGGCGACTACAACAACGGCTGCAAGTTCTGAAAAGAAAGATAAAACCCTTGCCCAGCCAATTGTAGTCGATCCGCCGGCCAAGGATATGGAGGTGAATGAGTCGACGAAAAGTAAAGCGGAAGACGTAAAAAATACTGCGGTTTCCCAATCGTTGGAGCCTGTCAAAAAAGCACCTGAAATTGAAGAAATTCCGGTTAAAGCCTCGGTTAAAGTGGCTGAAGCTGTGCCGGCCCCAAAAGAGGCGCAGTCAAAACCAAAAGAAAACGTTATTAAAAAGCCTCGGGTTGAGTCCAGCAAAACCATTGCAAAAGTGACGACGAAAACCGAGTCGGTGAGATCAGTCAAAAAAGAGGCGCGACAAGAAGAAGTGCAAGCGGTCGAAGAACCGCCTCTTACTCCACAACAAATTGCCGCTAATCGTTTGAAGCAACGTAGTCCGGACAAGATTCGCGGTGTGGTGATCGACAGACAAACCGGCTTAATGTGGATGACCTGTAGTGTGGGGCAAAACTGGACAGGAAAGGGTTGTTCAGGTGAAGCCGAAGAGTTTCTTTGGTCGGAAGCATTGGATGTTGCCAAAGACACCCGTTATGCAAACTATGGAGATTGGCGTTTACCGACACGTGACGAGTTACATAGCATCGTTCATTGCCCTAATGGACGCTTGGATTACCAGTTGACCAGCAAAGGGGATATGAAGGTGATTGACGGGGTTCAGCAGAACGGAAAATGTTTAAATCGTTTTAGCAATCCAACTATCGATAAAGCCGTATTCCCGAATACTTCGGGCGGTTTATATTGGTCTTACTCCCACGATGCTCACAATAATTACAGTGCATGGGGCGTGTTTTTCAACAAAGGCTATCATTATAACTACAATACCGGAAACTTAGGTTTGGTGAGATTGGTCAGAAGTATGTAGCGGTTGATAGGGTAATAATGATTACGTTTATGCAAAACAGAGAATAGGGTAACAAGATAGCTCATTCATATATTCATATAGCCATAAAAAAAGCCGCAACAGAGTGCGGCTTTTTTAATTCAGGCGAGAGGGAATTAAAGTGCCTCCGGACCTGTTTCACCGGTACGGATACGAATAGTCTCTTCGATGTTGGTGACAAAGATTTTACCGTCACCGATTTTACCAGTTTGAGCGGCGTTGATAATTGCTTCAACCGCTGATTCGACAATCTCTTCTTTAACGGCGATTTCCAATTTCAGCTTAGGAAGAAAATCCACCACATATTCGGCGCCACGATACATTTCAGTGTGACCTTTTTGGCGACCATAACCTTTAACTTCTGTTACTGTCATACCGTGAATATCAATTTCGTGTAGTGCATCACGAACATCGTCCAATTTGAAAGGCTTGATTACAGCAGTAATAAGTTTCATATTTCTTCCTTAGAGTTAAGATGAAATTTCTTCTGAATTTTCAGAAGGGATATTATTGTCAGGATATTTTGCCAAATGTTGACCCATTTGAATAGGGGTGTTTGGATGAATCTTCCCTAATTCAGGCAGTTGGCCTTGGGTTGTCAGTAAAACCACGGTTGAGCCCATGTTGAAACGGCCGATCTCTTCGCCTTTTTTAAAGTGGATATCTTCGTCTTGATAATCCCAATGCTGAATGGTCGGCTCATATTCCGGGGTGATTTTTCCTTCCCAAACGGTTTCCATGCTACCGACAAAAATGGCACCCACCATAATTAAACAGAAAATCCCGTGCTCGTTCTCAAAACGGATGACGACACGTTCGTTACGGGCAAACAGTCCGGGAATTTGTCTGACGGTCGCCGGGTTGACGGCAAATAAGTCACCCGGTACATAGGTCATTGAAATCAGTTTGGCATCGACCGGCATGTGAATGCGGTGGTAGTCTTTCGGCGAAAGATAGATCACCGCTGCTTCACCATTGTGGAACTGCTTTGCGTAGTCAATATCACCGCCCACCAGAGCTTCAACCGTATAAGGGTGTGCTTTGGCTTGAATGATATGATTTTTTTCAATATGGGTAGATTGGCTAATCACGCCGTCAACCGGGCTGACCCAGCTGTTCGGCGTCTCGTCGATCGGACGTACTTCAGGTTTCAAGGCGCGCGTAAAGAATGCATTGAAGTGCGGATAGTTTTCGATATTTTCATCCGCGGCTTCACTCACGTCAATCCCGTAAATTTTAGTCAACAGTTTGATGACATTATTCTTGACCCACGGGGTTTCGATCTGCATGAAACCATGCATGGCCGTGGAGAGAAAATGTTTAGGAATCACATACTGTGGTGCGACCTTTAAAAAGTCCATAATATTTGCCATAAATTTGCCGTTTACGCCCTTAAATTCTAATTATAAGAAAATGATTTTAATGTATAATTGCGGCCATTTATAGCATATTTCAAGGAAAACAATTATGTCAGACGTAAAAAAGGTCGTTTTAGCCTATTCGGGCGGTCTTGATACATCAATTATCGCTAAATGGTTACAGGATGAATATAACTGTGAAGTGGTAACGTTTACTGCTGATATCGGTCAAGGTGAAGAGATTGAACCGGCGCGTGCTAAAGCACAGGCGATGGGTATTAAAGAGATCTACATCGAAGACCTTCGTGAAGAGTTTGCCCGCGACTTTGTTTTCCCGATGATGCGTGCTAACGCCATCTATGAAGGGGAGTACCGTTTAGGAACGTCTATTGCTCGTCCTCTGATTTCAAAACGTTTGGTTGAGATCGCCCAGGAAACAGGAGCGGATGCAATCTCTCATGGTGCGACTGGGAAAGGAAACGATCAGGTTCGTTTTGAGCTGAATGCTTATGCATTGATGCCGGATGTTAAAGTCATTGCGCCTTGGCGTGAGTGGGACTTGATGTCTCGTGAAAAACTGATGGCATACGCGGAAGAGCACGGTATCTCTATCGAGAAGAAAAAAGGTAAGAAATCACCTTATTCGATGGATGCTAACCTGCTACACATCTCTTACGAAGGCGGTATTATCGAAGATCCTGCCAACGAGCCTGAAGAAGATATGTGGTTGTGGACGGTTTCACCTGAACAAGCGCCAGACACTCCTACTTACCTGGATATTTCTTTTGAGAAAGGGGACATTGTTGCTATCAATGGTGAAGCCATGTCTCCTGCGACTGTGATGGAATATCTGAATAAGGTCGGTGGTGAAAACGGTATCGGTCGTGACGATATCGTAGAAAACCGTTTTGTTGGGATGAAGGCTCGCGGTTGTTATGAAACGCCGGCGGGGACGATTATGCTGAAAGCGCATCGTGCCATGGAATCGTTGACGTTGGACCGTAACGCGGCGCACTTGAAAGATGAATTAATGCCGAAATACGCAGAAATGATCTATAACGGTTTCTGGTTCTCTCCTGAGCGCGAAATGTTACAGGCGTTGATCGACAAGTCTCAAGAGTATGTTTCCGGTAATGTTCGCCTAAAACTATATAAAGGAAATGTTATCGTTGTTGGCCGTACCTCTGAAAACAGCTTGTTCGATGAAGCGATTGCGACATTCGAAGAAGATGGCGGAGCTTACGATCATAAAGATGCGGAAGGTTTCATTATGTTGAACGCTTTACGCCTGAGAACGGCGGCAAAAAAACGTTCTTAATTTGATAGATCGATCCTAGAAACAGCGTTGCATCAAAACGCTGTTTTTATTTGTAGACATCCGAAATTAAATCGTAATAATATGTCTGAAAAGAAATCAAAAATCCCCAGCTTCAAAGAATTGAGGCAGCACCCGGCACTGATGTTAGGGTTTGGGTTCGGTTCCGGTTTATCTCCCAAAGCTCCCGGTACAGTTGGTACTTTCTTAGGGTTACTACTCTTTATTCCGATTATTCTATGGTCCGAGACGGCCGCCTGGATTGTATTCGTTTTAGGTCTTTTCTTTGGTAGCGCTATTTGCGGACAGTCTTCCAATTACATGAAAGTCCATGATCACGGAGGTATTGTTTGGGATGAATTTGTCGGTATTTGGCTGGTTATGCTTTTACTTCCGCAACAGAGTTGGCCGTACTGGTTAGCGGCCTTTGTCAGTTTTAGGTTATTCGATATATGGAAACCATGGCCGATTAAACAGGTTGACGAGAAAGTTTCGGGTGGCTTCGGTATTATGCTGGATGATGTACTGGCTGCTATTTATGCAGCTCTGCTCATTCTATTCGGGCATTGGCTGTTACATTGAATCGATCGATCTACCTATTGACAGGTTTAGTATTATAGAAACAAGTCTTACTTAGGTGGGTATTAATATAATTTCAACCCTTTACAGTATCGAAAAAACTACTTTTAGGGTATATTACGCACCAAATTTTAAAGTTATTGATGGAGCTTAATTTAAATGTTTATTCCTTGCGATGACGCAAAACGTCTAATTAAAGAAAAGAATGCTCAGCTAGTTGATGTTCGCACGCCAGAAGAATTTGCAATGAGTAAATTGCCGGGCGCGGTGAATATTCCTCTTCAGGATATTGATCGAGTAGGTGAAAGTGTTCTGGATAAAGATTTACCGGTAATCGTTTTTTGTCGTTCCGGTCAACGTTCACACATGGCTATGCAGATTCTATTGTCTCAAGACTTTAGTGAAGTCCATAACCTGGGTTCATTCATGGCTTGGCATCAATGCCCTGACCTGTAACCCCATCGATAAAATCAGTTATACTGCGAAAAGCGCTTAGCATCAAACCTAAGCGCTTTTTTTATAAGCATCAGAAACCTGCTGAGAGGAAAAGATATGAAACTGGCACTGCATTGGCAAATTTTGATCGCATTGGTATTCGCGGCCTTAATGGGCTCTATTACCGGTACGGAAGGTACGGTGTTGGGAATTCACTGGTTAGCGATTTATACCTTTATCGGTGCTCTGTTTTTGAATGCTTTAAAAATGGTTGTGGTTCCATTAGTCGTGTCTGCGATTATTACCGGTATCTCTAACTTGGGCAGTCAAGGCGGCTTTGGTCGCCTAGGCGGAAAAACGTTACTCTATTATGTGTTTACCAGTTTTATTGCGATTATCGTAGGTCTGGTTTTGGTCAATGTGATTCAGCCGGGTGTTTCGGATGGCCCGGCGCCGGTCATCGAAACCAATGAAAAGGTGATGCAGGCGGTTGAGGGCAAATCTGTTGGGGATGTGGTTGATGTTTTCCTGAGAATGATTCCGACCAATATCGTTGACGCTGCGGCTCAAGGGCAAATGTTGGGTCTGATTTTTTTCAGTTTGCTGTTTGGTTTTTTTATGACGCAATTGAAAGGTGAAATCAAACAGACTATGGATAATTTCTGGCAGGGTGTATTCGATATCATGATGATGATTACCGAATTGGTTATGAAATTCGCCCCTCTCGGCGTATTCGGTTTGGTGGCGGCTTCGGTTGCTAAAACCGGATTTGACCAGTTCGGCAACCTTGCGTTGTTCTTTGTGACCGTGGTAGCCGCTCTGGGCGTGCATTTCCTGGTTGTGATGCCGTTGATATTGCGCTTTGTCGGCGGGGTAAAAAATCCTTGGTTACATTATCAGGCGATGGCGCCGGCTCTGTTAACCGCTTTTTCAACCAGTTCATCTTCGTCCACTTTACCGGTCACCTTGAGATCATTAGAGCATAGGGCTGGCGTATCTAACCGTGTCAGCAGTTTTGTGCTGCCGCTGGGAGCAACGGTGAATATGGACGGAACCGCTTTGTACGAGTGTGTGGCGGCTATTTTTTATTGCCCAGTTATTTGGTGTGGAACTGGATTTCTCGACTCAGTTATTGATTGTGGTGATCGCGTTGACGACATCTATCGGGGTGGCGGGTATTCCGTCGGCCAGTCTGGTTGCCATCAGCATTATTTTGGTTGCTGTCGGCTTGCCGGCGGAAGCGATCGGTCTGCTGTTGGTGGTAGATCGTTTACTCGATATGATGCGCACGACGGTCAATATCTTTAGTGATTCTGTTGGTGCGGTGGTTATTGCGAAAAGCGAGGGCGAACAGAATATTCTGGTTTCCAAAACCTTCTAAAGGACTTGGTAGATGAAATTAACCTTAGCAGAACTCTCCGGCGTCAATGTCGAGCATGGTCAAGCGCTGGCCGATGGACTTAAAGAATCATTGAATAGTGTGATTGGCGACTATACTGATGACTTTGTTCAGGATATGAGTCATATCAGTCAGGCCGCAAATTATAACGGCAATATCGCCGTTGACGAGGTTGCCTATTTGAAAGATAACCTCTATCGCTGCGATTATAGTTATGACTGGACCATTGCCTGGACTTGTTCAGGAACTCAAGAAGCGGGGCGGGTCAAAGAGAAGGTCAGATTTACCGTTGAAGACAACGGAGAATTAACCTTTAAATTCCTTAAGTTAGATATTTGAGTCTAATCCCAAACGGGATATTTATCTAAAATTGATTAGGCTTTGGTTTGCTCAAGTAAGCCATCCGTCAATTTCAGCATTTCCGGACCGGATTCGGTGATTTTGATAATCATCGCTTCAGGTCGCCAGTCTCCCAAAACCCAGCGATGATGATTCCGACCCGCTATTGCAAACTGGTGATGTGCAGGACGATGCGTGTGGCCGTGGATCATATGCTCGACTTGTGGATGTGTTTGAAACTGACGTTCCACCGCTTGCCGGTTTACATCCATAATTTCTTTTGGTTTCTGCTGGCTGTGCTGTTGTGAACTTTGGCGCATCTTGTTGCCGATTTTAAGGCGTCGCTTTTTACACAAATTCAGAAAGATAAATTGCACAAAACGATTACGCAGAATCTTTCGCATACGCTGATAGCCGTGGTCATCGGTACACAAGCTGTCGCCATGCAGCATCAGATAGGCGGTGCCGTACAGCTCTACAACTTCGCTATCATTGAGTATTCGAATGCCGCTGGCTTGTTCAAATTTTTTGCGCATCAGGAAATCACGATTGCCGTAGATCAAATAGACGGGAATGCCGTTATCGACCAACTTTCGTAGTGCTCTGATCTCTTCTTGATAAAGTTCCAATCCGATGTCATCACCGACCCACATTTCAAACAGGTCGCCCAGAATGTACAGAGCATCAATGTCGGCGGTTATCGAGTTTAAAAATGTCTTGAAAGCTTGATTGATAGGATGCAGAGGATCCGGCTGCAGGTGGATATCAGCGATAATCAGAGTTGATGTGGAGATGTTTTCTGGCGAATTCGGCATGGGCAGAGTCTAACAATAAATAGTCAGAATAGACAGCGATTAAATCAAAAAAGCCGGCGTGAAGCCGGCTCCGAATGGGGTAAGAAGAACGACTAGTCTTCGATCAATACCGCTTTGATGATTTTAATATCGTCAACCGGTACGTCTTGGTGCCCCATACGGCTTGTTGTTTCGACTTTGGCCATGGCATCAACCACATCCATGCCTTCGGTAACTTTACCGAAAACCGCATAACCCCAGCCTTGCATGTTTTTGCCCGTGTGGTTCAAGAAGTTATTATCGACTAGGTTAATGAAAAACTGGGTCGTAGCTGAGTGCGGATCCATAGTACGTGCATAAGCCAAGGTGCCACGATCGTTTTTCAGGCCGTTGTCAGCCTCATTTTCGATCGGGTCATCTGCTGGCTTGTCTTGCATGCCTTCAACCATACCGCCACCTTGAACCATGAAGCCAGGGATAATGCGGTGAAAAATAGTGTCTGTGTAATAACCGTCCATCACGTAATGGATAAAGTTTTCAGTCCCGATTGGTGCGTTTTCCGCATCCAGTTCAACAGTGATGTCACCCATTGTGGTTTGAATTTTTACGATTGGCATTGATTTGGTTCCCATTAGTTTTTAATTATTCGCGCTCATTGTAATGAATTTCTAATTCGCTATAAAAGGCTTCTGCTAAAAATCATTCAATGAGCTAAAAAAAAGAGCGTGCATCAATTACTTGATTTCCAGAATTTAGTTTTACTTAATTTCCAGAATCAATTACTTGATTTGACGAGCCTTGATGATTTTTACCGCTGTCATCGGTACATCCTTCATACCGTTTTTAAAACCGGTTTTGGCCATGCGAATTTTATTGACGGCTTTCATACCTTGAATAACTCGACCGAATACGGCATAGCCCCATGCACGAGGTGTTTTTTCACGAAAATCCAAAAAGGTATTTTGAGCTGTATTGATAAAAAATTGAGCGGTTGCCGAGTGCGGGTCATTGGTTCTTGCCATAGCAACGGTGCCGATGCGGTTTCTAAGTCCGTTGTCCGCTTCGTTTTGAATAGGTGCATGGGTGATCTTTTTTTCAAAGTCCTCGGTAAAACCGCCGCCTTGAATCATGAAGTTGGAAATAACACGGTGGAAAATCGTGTCGTCATAAAAGCCTTCATTGACGTATTTCAAAAAGTTTTCCACGGTTTTTGGGGCTTTGTCCGGGTAGAGTTCCATGATGATAGTTCCCTCCGAAGTTTCCATCAATACTTGCGGGTTTTGGGCTTTGTCAGCCGCGTCGGATTGGGCTAGAACGGAGAAACTGGTAAATAGGGTTAAAAGGGCGGCATTGAATGTTAAAAACAGTCTTCTTGTCATGATTTACTCCCGATTTAAAACAACAGATAAGATACAATATCGGCATTCTAACACCTAGGCAAAATCTAACAGAAGAGTTTGTCTGCTAATTTCAAGATTGTAGACAAACTCTTTAGATTTGCTCCATTTTTACACAAGAAGAAAAGACTTTAGGAACCCGTATGAGCCTTCAGATTTTTAATACCGAAACTCGCCAGAAAGAGATCTTTAAACCGATTCATTCAGGAAAAGTGGGCATGTATGTCTGCGGTGTAACGGTTTATGATTTGTGTCATATCGGGCATGCGCGAGTGATGGTGGTGTTTGATACGGTGGTGCGTCATTTGAGAGCCTTGGGTTACGATGTCAATTATGTTAGAAATATCACCGATATCGACGATAAAATCATCAATCGTGCTTTGGAAAACGGAGAGTCCATCCAAGAGTTGACCTCTCGCATGATTAAAGAAATGCATGCCGATGAAGCGGCGATGAATGTGCTGCGTCCGGATATGGAACCGAAAGCGACTGAACATATGGACGACATTAAACATATGATTCAGTCGTTGATCAATAAAGGCTACGCATACCCGGCAGAAAACGGGGATGTCTATTTCAAGGTTAAAGCGTTCGATCAGTACGGACGTTTGTCAGGCAAGAATATCGAAGAGCTGGAATCGGGTGCGCGTGTTGACGTCAATGAGGTTAAACAGGATCCATTGGATTTTGTTCTTTGGAAAGCGTCTAAAGAAAACGAGCCGAGCTGGGATTCGAATTGGGGGAACGGCCGTCCGGGTTGGCATATCGAATGTTCGGCCATGTCGACCAAATGTCTTGGTAATCATTTTGATATTCACGGCGGCGGAATGGATTTGTCTTTCCCGCACCATGAGAATGAGATTGCCCAGTCGGAATGTGCAACTGGTGAGCATTACGTGAATACCTGGATGCACTGTGGTTTCGTGCGTGTCGATGACGAGAAGATGTCCAAGTCTTTGAATAACTTCTTCACGATTCGTGAAGTGTTAAAAGTTTATCATCCTGAAGTCATTCGCTACTTCTTGCTGTCCAGTCATTACCGCAGCCCGGTGAATTATTCGGAAGAGAATCTGAATAACGCAAAAGCCAGTGTTTCCCGTCTTTATTCGGCATTGGAAGGTTTGCAGCTTGGTGATGGTGTGCAGCCTGCTGAAGGCTCTGACTTTGAAAAGCAGTTCATGGATGTAATGAACGACGACTTCAATACGCCTAAAGCGATAGCGGTACTGTTTGAACTGGCAAAAGAGGTTAATAAATCAAAAGATTTGTCGTTAGCCGCTCTATTGGTGAAACTGGCAAATCAAATCGGTTTATTGGAGATGAATGCGGACGCATTCTTTAAATCGCAGCCGAGTGACTCGAATTTGTCTGATGCGGATATTGACGCTTTAATTGAAGAGCGTAAGACGGCGAGAGCTGAAAAGAACTTTGCCCGTTCCGATGAAATTCGTGATCTGCTTGCCGAGCAAGGAATCGAACTGTTGGATAGTGCGGAAGGGACTTCTTGGCGTCGAGTGTAATAACCGGAAATACTCTTTGCATCAAGGTGACAATGGGGGGCAACTAATGATTGCAGCATTGTTTAAAATTGCTGTTTATAGACAAGTGAAGACAGAGGTTTATCAGCAAAATTAAAAAAACCATTTTTAAATAATGGTTATTAAAACATATACTTAGAATTGCTTATAGAAAAAATTGTTACAGGTAAAAAATTATTTATGCTTGACAATATTAGAAAATTCTTATAAACTTTTTTCATTCATGTTTCTTCATGAGTATCCTCCTCTGATTATTTCAAAATGAGATAATGCATTTAAACCCGAGTACATGCTCGGGTTTTTTTTTGCCATAACAAAGCAGGATTATGGGTGGTTTGGGTCCGTTTTTTTAACAGCTTGATTGCTGATCGGCGGCATAATATCTTTTAAACGATCATATTTTTTATTTAACAGCGACTTAAAGATAGTGGTGTATTCCAAGACCGCCTTGACGTAATTTCTGGTTTCGGTAAACGGAATCGCATCAATCCATTGATCGGCAGGCAGGCTCCCGGAAGAGGGAGTCCACTGGTCTACCCGGTTTGGTCCCGCGTTATAAGCGGCAGTCGCCATGACTTTATTGCCGTTAAACTTGTCGGATAAATAACTTAGGTAAGCACTTCCCAGTTCGATATTGTTTTCCGCTTTGATTAGATCTTTGTGAGAGGTGTTGTTGACGCCAATTTTTCGGCCGATATATTTTGCGGTTTTCGGCATCAGTTGCATTAAGCCGATGGCTCCGACCGGAGAGCGGATATCTTCGGCAAAAGCGCTCTCACGACGGATTACGCCATAAATCCAGGCTGGATCGATATTATTTTTGTCGGCGCTTTGCATGACCGGCCCTTTATGAGCAACCGGGAAACGCAGATCAATGGCATTCCATTGTTTAGCTTTCGCCAAGCTGCGAATAGCTTGAGCGTGCTGTTGCCATTGGCTTGCCAGAACGGCAATCGCTTGCAGTTCGTCATTATCCGCTCTATTCAGTAAATGATACCATTCTCGTTTGGCGCTGATTTTCCAGTCAACGGCAATTAATTCTTGAATACGAGTTAATTCAGGGTATTTATTGATTAAGTATTTGGTATCCCGTTGTTTGACCGGATTCGGATTAAATTGGTAAGCGATACCGAGTTTATCGGCCGCCAAAAATGCATAATAGTGCCGCTGTCTTGCCAATGAGCGGTAGATGTCTTTAGCCGCCGTTACTGCGTTTTTATCGCCGCTGGCTTCCAGCCCGCGCGCTTTCCAATAGCGCCATTGTTTTTGCTCTTGCATCTCTTCCGGCATTAACTCGATGGTTTCAAGCAGAGAGGCCCAATCTGAATTTTTTAATGCAACCTGAGCTTGCCAACGTAACGAATCCTCGCTTTTTGCCGAGCTGTTGTTGACTTCATCCAGATAGCTGGCTGCTTGCGGAGCGTACTTGTATGCGGTTCTTAATGCGACTTTACGTTTTAACACCGAGTACTGATCTTTATTGAGTCCGTATTGTTTGTAGAATTTTTCTAAGCTGCGTTTAGCCAATTTCGGGTCTTTCGAGGCTAAATAGCGAATACCCTGAGTAAAGATATCTTTTTTGACCACCGGAACGATGCTTTTGGGTAGCGGTTTGGTGACTAAAGAAGGTTTTTTATAGACTTTGAGCCAGTAGTCAAACATCTTCTGTTGCGGTTTAGAAAGGTCTTTACTCAACGTCTTGGCTAATTTGGTTTGACGTTTATTCATCGCCAAACGGATACGGTTCCAAATCATACTGCCGCTGATTTTTTTGTGCTTGCGTAATAACTTGTCTAAGGGTTTACAGGCTTTGTTCAGTTTCGTGTTGTTTTCCCAGATCGGTTTAGCCAGTTCAAGCGCTTTGCTCAGTTGTTTGCGGTTTGCCAAGGCTTGGATGTGATAGCACTGTTGGGTAAGCGATTTTTGCGGCTTGTAATTGTTGAGATAGGTCGTCCACTGTTTTTTATTGGCTAAGTGGGTCAACCAGTGTTGATAAAGCTTGTCACTAAGATAGCTGTCTTTGTTCTGGCGGATAAAAGCCTTGATCTGTTTGCTCGGGGTGTCAGCGATATGCAGGCGGTAGTCGTGGTAATTAAGATAAATGCCAAGCGGATAGTTTTTGAGCTTTTTTTTGTATTCGGCAATCGCGTGGCGGTCATTACGCTGAATCGCTTTGAACCCAAGCAGAAAGTCTTTTTGGTTTTGAGTTAGTGCTTTCTCGCTTTCCTGTGCCATAGCAAATGAGGGCAGAAGGCAGGCCAAAACAAATAGCACAATAAAATAGGCATTCAATACAGCAGGTCGTGACCGTAAATGGCGATAATGAAAAGACAAAACCATACCTTTGATGAATTTCTATGAGTCGGATTCTATACTTGGCCGGCTACGTTACCGGTCGTGTTTTACCTTATGAAAATTCGCACTAGAAGTAAACCGTTTAAACAAGATTTTGCAACGGATTGCCGAATTTACTATCTCGTTGCTTAGAAGATATCAACACCGCTACTTATTTAATGAGGTTTAACCTTCTACCGGTATCTTGAGTACTTGTCCTGGTTTCAATAGACTCTTCAAAGAAAGTTTATTGTGGGTTGCTAATTGTTTGGCCGAAATTTTGTTCGCTTTGGCAATAACCCAGAGATTATCGCCGGATTTGACAATATATTCGTAGGCACCTGTTTTCGCATAGTTGCTGCTTTTTGTCCAAACTAATAACTTCATACCGGGTTGAAGCACTTTTTTCGGAGAAATTTTATTCCATTGCGCAATTTTGTTGGTTGTGACTTTGTATTTTTTAGCCAGTGTCCATAAGCTTTCGCCTTTTTTCAAGGTATGTTCGATTTTGACACCGAATTTGTCACTATAGATGCGAAGCTTTTGCCCTAATTTAAGAGGTTGGCGCGCTGAAATATTGTTCCAGTTTGCGATGTCGGCAGTGCTAACGTGATACTCTTTGGCCAGTTTCCATAAAGAGTCGCCGCTTTTAACGATATGAACGCCTTGTTCAGTATTTGGTTTGGCCGTCGATGTTTTGTTCTCAGCCAAGCGGGTCTGTTTACTGATGTGTTGTACGCTATCTGCCGGAATGGGAATCAGCAAGGTTTTCCCGGCACGGATCTTTGAGGTTTTCATGCCGTTTAACTTTTTGATGGCATTGCCGGAGGTTTGATAACGCTCGGCGATGACGCTTAAACTGTCTCCCGGACGAATCTTGTGTTTGGCCCACTGGATATCGAACATTTCACTGTTTTTACTTAATTCTGCCTGGAATCTTTCGGCTTTATCGCTTGGCAATAAAATATGGTAAGGTCCGTTAGGCGGTGTTGCCGGGCGGTGGTAGCCAGGATTAAGCAGTTCCAATAATGCTTTTGGCGTCTCGGAGATACTTGCTACTTGAGCAAGAGCGATCTGCTTATCCAGTTCAATTTGAGTAAAGAAAGGTTCATTGTCGACCGCTTCAATCTCCACTCCAAACAGGTCTGCATGTTCGATGATGTGTGAAACAGCGAGTAGTTTAGGAACATAGCCCTGTGTTTCTTTAGGTAGATAGGATTGAATATCCCAATAGTTGGGTTGGTAGCTTTCGATACCGGCTTGATTAGCGTGTTTTTTGCGGTATTTTTTCTGGGCCCGATAGACGTTCCCCAAACCGGCATTATAAGAGGCTAAGGCTA
This sequence comes from Thiomicrorhabdus sp., assembly GCA_963677355.2. Classification (GTDB taxonomy): domain Bacteria; phylum Pseudomonadota; class Gammaproteobacteria; order Thiomicrospirales; family Thiomicrospiraceae; genus Thiomicrorhabdus. Next base: position 445,232 of record CAXXXQ010000002.1, read on the forward strand.
GTAACCAATCATCATTATTCAGCTTGTAGAGTTTTTCCAAATAGTCTAAAGCGGCATTGGTGCTGAGGATGACGTCTTTTCTGCCGTCAAACCACCAGTTGCGATCCAGGTTGAATATCTCTGCTGTGGAAGGGATAAATTGCCATAAGCCGACTGCTCTCTGATGAGAGCGCGCATCCGCTCGGAATCCACTCTCGACAATCGGCAGCAGGGCGATCTCGTAAGGCATTTCACGTTTTTTAACTTCGTTAAAAATGTAGTAGAGGTATGGTTTGGCTCGCTCGGATACTTTTTCCAGATGTCTTTTTCGATCATTGTAAAAAGCCAAGTAATTCTCATATTTTCCGTGATAGTGGTCGGCCAAATCGAAATGCTGACTCATTTCATTCCAGATATTCGGGTAGAAGACCTCTTTTGGAAGTGCTTTTTGAATAGTGTCTTCAGTAATGTCCGGAGAAGGGTGGTGCTCAATAGGTGTATTTTTAACTTTTGTCAGCAATAGGTCGTTACTATTTGTTTCTTGTAACGGATTGGAGTTACAACCGGAAAGAAACACCGCAGTACTTAGGATTCCGCTGAGCAAAATGCGTTTTTTAGAAACGGTATGAGGGATGATTGCTGTGTTTTTGAATTTCATTGCTTGTCTTTCGGGTGACGATTTGAACCGGCCGGATTTAGTGGCTGCGGTCAAATTCGTCTTTCCATTCTCTTAAAGTTAAAAATAAGCTTTCTGCGGTGTCCATTGCTCCGCGTTCCAATAGTTTAGGTTTGATTGACGGCAGATCAAACCTTAAAAACGGATTGGTTTGCTTTTCCAAACCCAAAGTCGACTGTGGACCCTGATGCAATTTAGGATACTCGATTTGAGTGTTTTCAATGCGTTCAATTAATGCCTGATTTTCCGGCTCAACCAGTCTGGCAAAGGCTAGGTTGCTCGCGGTGTATTCATGCGCTGAATAGAAGGCCAATTCGTCCGGTAAACTGCGCAACTTCAGAATCGACTCGGCAAATTGTTGTGCTGTTCCGCCTAAAATTCTTCCGCATCCGCCGGTGAAAAGAGTGTCGCCGCAAAATAGTAGCTCATTGTTAAAGTAGGCGATATGATCAGGAGTGTGGCCGGGCGTTTCGATGACATTAAAATGTAAACTCGAATCTAATTCAATTCGATCATTTTCTTTGCATCGAACTTGTATGCTATCGAGTGTACTTTTTTCCGGTCCGAACACTGTCGCCTCTGGGTATGCCTCTAACAAAGCACCAATTCCATTAATGTGGTCATGGTGTTTATGGGTAATCAGAATCGCTTTTAAATTCAGGCGATTCTGCTGTAAATAGTCAATCACCTGCGCGGATTCACCCGGGTCAATCACCCAAGCATTCTGATCATTGTGCAATACCCAGATATAATTTTCGTATGTGTCGGTTAGAGCCGGTACGCCAACGATATTCATGTATGCCAAATGTCCTGTTGATATAATGGCTAACATTCTATCAAAAACACCATAAAATGTGCTGATAAAAAGGCTTGAAAAGTTCCATGAATCAAGGTTTTCAACGGTTTCTAAAAAGTTGGTTTGCAAGCAGAGCCGGCAAGGTGGTTTTCAAACAAGAGAAAGCGCTCATTGATAGTGCTTTGCAAAACCTGTTCGGCTATTTTCTGGTACAACTGGGTTGTGTCTCCGATAGCAGCCTGTTGGATAATAGTCGTATTTCCTGTAAGTTGGTGATCGACTCGATTGCCTCTCGATCTTTGGCCGAAAAGCAAAAGGTTCAATGGGTTCAATCCGATTTCGATTTTTTACCGGTTGGTAAAGATAAGGTTGATGTGGTTTTGCTGCCGCATACATTGGAAACGGTCGATGATCCATACTATGTGTTGCGCCAGGTAGACAGCATGTTGGTGGCGGAAGGACATATGGTGATTACCGGCTTCAATCCGATTGGCTGTGTGCCGCTACGTTTTAAATTCTTTGCGCAGCGAAAAGAGTTTGCCGCTTCTCAGCAGCGTCGAGCCGGGAAGATTAAAGAGTGGCTTGAAGTTTTGGGTTACGAGGTGGAGCAGACCCGCTACAGTCCGGTGATGTGTTTTTCGGCAAATGAAAAATATAAGCGCTGGACGTCGTTTATTGAAAAAATCGAGCGTTCATTGCAGGGGCTGGGAATCGAGTTTGGTAATGTCTATTGCATTGTGGCCAAAAAACGGGTCGATGCGCCGACATTGGTCGGGTTGAAGTGGCATCTGCCTAGATGGCAAAAAAGTAAGAACGGTTCAATCGCGTCTCAGCGACTGAAAACGCTGCAAAAAAAGAAAATTGAAGAGAGAGCATGCAAGTAGTTGAAGCATATACTGATGGTGGTTGTCGAGGAAACCCCGGACCGGGGGGGTGGGGAGCATTACTGAAATACGGCAAGCACGTCAAAGAGTTAAAAGGTTCGCAAAACGATACCACCAACAATCAGATGGAATTAATGGCGGCTATAATGGCTTTTGAAACCCTGACCAGACCCTGTAAAGTCAAGATTACCACCGATTCTCAATATGTTAAAAACGGCATAACCCAATGGATGGATGGCTGGAAGAAGAAGGGGTGGAAAACCGCCAATAATAAGCCGGTCAAAAATAAAGAGTTATGGGTGCGTTTGGATCAAGCAATTCGGCCGCATGAAGTCGAATGGCACTGGGTGAAAGGGCATTCCGGGCACCCTGAAAATGAGCGAGTGGATGAGTTGGCCAATGAGGCGATGGACGAATTAATCGCCCAGTCTTAATGCTAAATAATCCATTTAATTCAGTGAGATTTCAAAATACTAAGCGGCATGAGTGCTTTTTTACTCCGCCGCTGGATTTCAATTTTACCAGCTGATTTCTTGGCCGGATTTTTTTGCGATTTCAGCCAGTTTTTTCTGGTGTAAACCAAGCTCTTCATCACTGGCTCTGAGGATTCTCAGAGCAGGTCGATCTTTTCTAATGGATCCCGCTTGTATGCCGTTTTCTGTTTGACTGTTTCCGTCATCCGCAGCCAACATTAACGCAGTTTGTCCGCCGGTCATGGCCAGATAAACATCGGCCAGAATCTCGGAATCGAGTAAAGCTCCGTGAAGAGTTCGGTTCGAGTTGTCTATGTACAGTCGCTTACAAAGCGCGTCCAGCGAGTTTCGTTGCCCGGGATAAGCTTTACGAGCGAGTTTAAGCGAGTCGGTGATTTTGCAATGATCTTCGATTTTGCCCCATTTATTGTTGGGGAGCATCGATAACTCATGGTTGATAAAGCCGACATCGAACGGCGCGTTGTGAATGATCAGTTCTGCACCGGCAACGTATTCCATGAAATCGTCAACAATGGCAGCGAATAATGGTTTGTCGACAAGAAATTCGTCAGTTATACCGTGGACTTCAATGGCATCAGGCGGAACTTCCCGTTCCGGATAGATGTACTGGTGATAGTTGTTGTGTGTCAGTCGGCGTTTGATCATTTCCACCGCACCGATTTCAATGATGCGATCACCGTTTAGAGGTTCAAATCCCGTCGTTTCCGTATCCAGTATTATTTGCCGCATTTGCGCTCTCTTTGCTGTAAAATACTGCGCATTATTTTAAATGAAAATTCAATTAAAAGGTTGAGTTATGAGAATTAAAAAAGGCAGCCGCGTCACATTTCATTACGAACTACGCGATGAAGACGGAACGGTTTTGGATTCTACTTTCGGTAGCGAACCGGTTATCTATATCCAAGGCGAAGGCGAAATTATTCCTGGATTGGAAGAGTTTCTAGAGGGAGAAGAGCCTGGCTTTGAAGCGAAAGTGACCATTCCGCCGGAAAAAGCTTACGGCGTGAAAAATGACGATCTTATTGTTTTTGCCGGGCCGGAAAATTTCGATGACAATGTTGAGATTGAAATCGGTTCTTCAGTTGAAACCGAAGACCCTGACGGAAATACCGTCACTTTCCGTATTATCGAGATTGAAGACGATAAAGTGTATCTAGACGGTAACCATCCTTTGGCGGATAAGACTTTAGATTACAAAGTTGAAGTTCTGGAAGTGCATTAATTTCCTATGCTGATCTGGCTGTCTTCACTGGCAGTCAGTTTTTAGATTTGCCAAACCGGTATAAAAAAACGGCTTGTTTGCTAACAAACAAGCCGTTTTTTATTGAATGGGAAAACTAGTGAAAACCGGTTTAGTCGTCCAGATTACCGCATTTCAGGTTACCCGGTACCGAGATGTCCAGACGTTTTGGATTCGGCAGGTTTAAGTTATCCATAATGGTTGAGAAGTCTTGGTAAGACTTACCGCTACCGACACGGCTGTTGAACTGCTTTTCTTCACCGATCGTTGACTGGGTAAAGCCTTTATAGTCATGCGCCGGGAAGACTAAAGTATCTTCAGGTAGTTTGAACAGTTTTTCCGTCAAAGAGTGATACATCTGCTCGTTGCTGCCTAGTTGGAAGTCGGTACGCCCGCAATCGCGAACAAATAAAGTATCTCCGGTAAACGCCGCACCGTCAATTAGGTATGTAATATCATTATTGGTGTGACCCGGAGTGTGCATGACTTTGATCTCTTGCTCGCCCAGTTTGAAGGTATCGCCTTCTTCAGCCAGAACGTCCGCACATTCCGAACCGGAATTTTTATGAACCACGATCTGCCCGCCGGTACGTTTGCGAATTGGACCTGCACCGGTGATGTGATCGGCATGAATGTGGGTTTCAAGTAGGTACTTAACATTTAACCCAAGTTCTTCAATGTGCTGCATGTCGCGATCAACTTGTTCCAGAACAGAGTCGATTACCGCAGCTTCTTTGGTTGACTCGTCCCATAGAAGATAGGTATAGGTCCAGGTATCGTAATCAAATAGCTGACGGATATTCATTTGTGTTTACCTCGTTGTTTGATTTTAGCTTTTGGCGTATAGCCGCTATTCGCAATGATTGGTTTGCTATAATACTGCTTTTGTTTTTCGCTTTCATCCATGAATTTACTTGGGTTTTATGGTTGCCAAGTTTTGGTTGAATTTGTAAAGCTTTGTAGAAAATTTTATATAGCCATTTGTATTTTTAATTCAGTTATTATCCATTATTTATGTCAGAGCCGTCAACTCCCAATAAAATTTATAAAAATCAACTAGATGCACTGAATTCGATTCAGGGCTGCCTGACGAAAGATCGTTTTCGATTGCAGCGTTCGATCAAGGATAAGAGGTATGAAAGTATCCCGGTTGAAGCCTTGCAGGCAGATAAGAATTGGCAAAAGTTGTCGGCGCAGATAGTGGCGTCAGTCTTAAATGTTGAGCATAGGAAGCAGCTGGTTCCGCAGATTGAATACGACGATAAGTTGCCGGTTGCCAATAAAAAAGACGAGTTGGTAGAGCTGATTAAAAATAATCAGGTCGTGGTCATTGCCGGGGAAACCGGGTCGGGTAAAACGACACAGATTCCCAAAATCTGTCTGGAAGCGGGCTTAGGTATACATGGCAAAATCGGTTGTACTCAGCCGAGAAGATTGGCTGCCAGAAGTGTCGCCGAACGTATTGCTGAAGAGCTCGGCTCGTCATTAGGACAACTGGTCGGTTACCAAGTGCGTTTTCTGGATCAGGTCCACCAGGATAGCTTGATTAAAGTAATGACCGACGGGATTTTATTGGCCGAAGTGCAAAATGATCGTTTCCTGAATCAATATGAAGCCATTATTATCGATGAAGCGCACGAGCGTAGCATCAATATCGATTTCTTGCTTGGTATCCTGAAGCAGCTGTTACCGAAACGTCCCGATTTGAAAGTCATCATCACTTCGGCAACCATTGATACCCAAAGGTTTGCCGATCATTTTACTTTCAATGGTATTAAGCCGCCGGTTGTCGAGGTTTCCGGACGAACCTATCCGGTTGAGGTGCGTTACCGTCCGTTGAGCGTCTATGAAGATGATGCCGGCAATCAGATCGAGCAAGAGATGGTCGACGGCATTGTCGCCGCCATAGATGAGTTGGCTCTGGAAGATCCTTTTGGCGATGTACTGGTGTTTCAGGTCGGGGAACGGGATATCAAGGAGACCGCGGAAGCTTTACGCAAACATCAGATGAAAAATACCGAAGTGGTGCCTCTGTATGCTCGTTTGTCGATGGCCGAGCAGCAGAAGGTATTTCAAACTTCACAGAAGCGCCGCATCATTCTCAGTACTAATGTCGCCGAAACCTCTTTAACGGTGCCGGGCATTAAATTTGTAATCGACCCCGGACAAGTCAGAATCAGTCGTTACAGTGTTAGAAATAAGGTACAACGTCTTCCGGTCGAAAAAATTTCCCAAGCGTCTGCAAATCAGCGAAAAGGACGTTGCGGTCGAGTCAGTGACGGTATTTGCATTCGTTTGTATGACGAAGAGGATTTCAATAGCCGTCCGGAATTTACCGATCCTGAAATTCATCGTACTGCCTTGTCGTCCATTATTTTGACCATGGCGCAGTTGAATTTGGGTGACGTTAAACGTTTTCCGTTTATTGAGGCGCCGAACGATAAAGCCGTTAATGACGGTTTCCGGCAGCTACACGAGCTGGGCGCACTTGACGACAAGCGCCGTTTAACCGAAGAAGGGCGACAGATCGCTAAACTGCCGATTGATCCGAGCGTCGCCAAAATGGTGATCGAGGCGGAAAAAAACGGCGTGGTCGCCGAGGTGGTCATTATCGCCGCGGTGTTAAGTATTCAGGATCCGCGCGATATCAATGAAGCCACTATGCAGGCTGCTCGCACTGCACATAAACCGTTTGAAGACGAACGTTCCGATTTTCTGTTTTTCCTTAATCTGTGGCGTTTTTACGAACACCAACGTCGTCACCTGTCGCAGAACAAATTGCGTAAACTGTGCAAAACCAATTATCTCTCCTATTTGAGAATGAAAGAGTGGCATGAGCTGACGATGCAGCTTGAGCAGAGTTTGAAACGTATCGGCATGAAAGTCGGCGAGCTGCATATCTACGAAGAGGTTCGCAAACGTCTGCCTAATGGTCAGGAAGCCGCCGTGGAGGAGCGCTTGAGCGACTTGCATAGCATCGCTGTGCATCGTTCTTTGTTGGCCGGTTTGTTAGGCAATATTTCAACCAAGGATGATGAAAAGTCTTATTTGGGCGCACGCAATACCAAGTTATTTATCCATCCGAGTTCCAGTCTGTTTAAGCGCAAGCCGAAATGGATGCTGTCGGCCGAGTTGGTGGAAACCTCTAAGCTCTATGCCAGAACCAATGCGGCGATTGATGTCCGCTGGGTGGAAAATCTAGCCAAACATTTAATTAAACACAGTTACAGTGATCCGCATTGGCAGAAAAAAGCGGGGCAGGTTGGTGCTTATGAATCGATCACCTTATATGGTTTGCCTATCGTCACCAAGCGACACTGTAACTACGGGCCGATAAACCCGGTTGAATCGCACAAGATATTCCTACGGCATGCGCTAGTAGAAGGACAGTTATCGACCCAAGCCAAATTTTTTGTTCATAACCAGCAGCTAATTAGCCAAGTTGAAAAACTGGAGCATAAGCTTCGCCGTCCCGATTTTCTGGTTGATGACGAAGTCTTATACCGTTTCTATGCAGAACGGATTCCGGATCATATCTACAGCAAACCGGCGTTTGAAAAGTGGGTGAAAAAAACGGAGCAGCAAGCGCCGGAAAAATTGGCCGCACTGTTTTTGAATGAGCAGGAACTGATGAAGCAATCCGCAGATCAGGACCTGTTACATGACTATCCGGATCAAGTTCATCTAAGTAATCAAATTACGTTGGATGTCGATTACCAGTTTGAACCCGGTAAAGAGCAAGACGGTTTGGTTTATCACTTGCCGCTCGCAACTTTGAATACGGTTAATCCCGAGCAGTTTGAATGGTTGACCCCCGGGTTATTGAAAGAGAAAACCGCTTTTTATATTAAGAGTTTGCCCAAAGGTTTGCGTAAACAGTTTATTCCGGCTCCTCAATATGCCGATCTGGTCTTGAAAGAGATGAGCCCGGATAAGAAATTGCAGGCCAATAAGGTTGAAAGTTACGTGAATCAACTGATTTGGGCTTTGAATAGGCGGGCTAACCAGAAGGTCTCGGTGAATGATTTTCAAAATATCGAGCTGCCTTCACATCTGAGACCTTACTATATTTTGGAAGATGAAAAAGGTCGTAGGTTAGCTGAAAACGCAGATTTACAGGTTCTTAAAAGCGAATACCAGCATTTAGTGGATGCGAAAATCCAGCAGCATCAGAAAAAACGTAGCCAACCGAGTCAAATCATTGAAGAGTGGAATTTCGGTGACTTGGCCGACAGCAAAACCATTCGCAGTCATGGTAAAGAGATGTTGGCTTATCCGGCTCTGCAACTTGACGGTGAAGCGGTTGTTCTAGGGTTGATGGGCGATGAAGAATCGGCCAGAACAGCGCATGGTGAGGCGGTTTTATGCTTGATTGAACGCTTGTTGCAGGATAAATCCAAATACTTGCAGAAGAAATTACCTATGCAGAAAGCCTGTTTATGCTACGCCCCGTACGGCACCTGCCAGGACTTGACTCAGCAGGTTATCGATCGGGCGTTGCATCAATTGGTTCCCGAGCCGGAGTTGATTCGCACCCAGGCCGATTTTGAGCAAGGCTTGGAGAGGGTGCGTATGCATTGGATTGAAAAATCCCAGCAGATCGCCAATCAAGTCAATGTCATTCTGACTACCCATCAACAGATTGCCAAACAGGTTCGAGGTAAGGTAAATCCGCGTTGGTTGGCCTCGGTAGCGGATATTCAGGCCCAGTTGGATGGCCTGATTTCCAAGGACTTTGTGCGTAAGACGCCGGAAGTTTGGTTTAAGCAGATGGATCGTTATTTGAAAGCGCTTAGCGTCCGCTTGGAAAAACTCGACCAAGATCCAGCGAAAGATCAGAAAGCGATCAGGGAGATCTCTCCGCTACTTAAGCAGTATGAAATGTTGGCGGATGAACCGGCCTATCAAGATCAACCGGCTTTGGAAGAGATAAGGTGGATGCTGGAAGAATTACGGGTTTCTTTATTTTCGCAGCCGTTGAAAACCTTAAAACCGGTTTCGGTGCAGCGAGTAGAAAAGTTAATCAAAGCCCTTTGACTGCTAGGCAACGGAACATACTCGATTGTCTGTTCATATCAAGGTTTACTGATTAACTTGTATCCATCTTGGCGGTTAGCTAAACTTGACAAGTAGTATTAATAATTTCTTCAGATTTCGTAAGTGTTATTACGTTACTGTTAACCATGACTTTCAAAAAGAGGATTGAACTCATGAACACGACAAATAAATTCAAAGCTCCGGTTGCGTTATCGGCTCTATTAATGGTTTCAGCATTAGCCATTACCGGCTGTTCCGGAGACAGTGACGAATCGCAAACGGCACAAGGACCTGCGGTAACACAACATAATACGATGGATGTGAAGCAACCGACTCCGCAAGAGGCGGCTAAAGAACCTCTACAAGAAGCTCCGGCTCCGGTGGAAGAAGTGGTTAAAGAAACGGCTCAAGAAGTGGAAGCCCAAGTTACCGAAAAAGTTGAAGAGGTCAAAGAAGAGGTGGCTGCCGCTAGTGCACCTTCCGGTGAAGCGGCTTATGCAACTTGTGCCGGTTGCCATGGCGCTAACGGAGAAGGTGGTGTCGGTCCTCGTCTAAATAATCAAACGGTCGATGATATTGTTGCCAAGTTGGAAAAGTATAAATCTGGCGAGCAGGTCGGTCCAATGACGGCGATGATGGCTCCTATGGCAAAACCGTTATCAACAGATGATATGAAAGCGATTGCCGAGTACATTACTTCAAAATAAGCAAAACTGTCTGCTTAGGTAAAAAGCACCTTTTTAGGTGCTTTTTTTATAAATAAATCCTCCGTTATAAAAATACCTAAGCTTCCTATTGCTACGAAATAGAAGCGTTTAAAAGCGCACTGTCATATAGTGTTAACTTGAATTTGCTAACCTTAGTTGATTAACCCGTAAGAAATTTTTTATGTTAATTGAGTCTCTTGTTATTTTTGCGTTTTTGGTTGGGATGTTGAGTGCCCTGTCTCTGCCGTTAGGCGCTTTAACCATTAAGTTTTGGACCCCGGGGGAGAAAGAGATCGCCTGGTTGATGGCTTTTGGTGCCGGTGCCTTGCTGTCGGCCGTGACTATTGACCTGTTTGCTCCTTCCATTCATAACGGACATTTTATTGCGGTAGCCGTCGGTTCGGTAATCGGTAGCATTTTTTATCTAGTTCTGAATAATCAGCTGAACCAAAAAGGGGGGTTCTTACGAAAAACCGCAACCCTGATTCAATATGTAAGGCATCAGCAAAAGCTTCAGAATAAACAGCTTTCTTTTTCGATCAACCGTCTTGAACTATTTAAGGAAATAGAAGAAAGCGATTATCAAAAGCTGTTTGCCATGTTTAAGATTCGCCATCTTAAAGCCAATCAGGTGGTGTTTCACAAAGGAGATCCGCTCAATGAGTTCTATATCATTCAAAGCGGAAAGGTGAATTTACGCAAAGCTTCTTTAGGTCTAAAGGTGGTTGCCGAACTAGAGGCGCATGATGTTTTCGGTCATTTCGGTTTTTTGTCTTCACAAGAAAGCGCTTTTCTAGCGCAGGCCGCAGAGGATGTCACGCTTTGGGTTTTGGAACGCAAAGATATTAACCAGCTGCTTGCAGACTCCGATAACTTTTATGAAACCTTGCTCGCTTATTATCAGGACAATAGTGAATTGGCTGTTTATCTGCAAGATGAACACGGCCAGACGGTAGAGCAAAGTTTGCAGACGGTAGAGTTTATTTATCAATTGTTAAAGAGCGAACGCCGCTTGCCGTTTAACCGGGAAAACAGAACGACTTACGAGGATGCTCTGCAACGCTTGAATCACTCCAGTCGTTTCGATCTATTTGATGCGTGTCCGGATGCCATCAAGACGGTGATGGCGAGCAAACTTAAAAAACGAACCGCCAAAGCTGGAGAGACGCTATTTGCACATAATGCGGATGCAGATCGATTGTATCTGCTGGATTCAGGAAGGGTGGCGTTGATAGATCCTAAAAAACGTTCGACGGCCAATGAATGTCTGCTGTCAGGTGCCTTTTTCGGCGGAATGGCTTTTGTGGTCGGCGGTCGACACAGTAGTACGGCTATAGCGAGTTCCGATGTGACTTTTTGGGTATTGGAAAAACACGATTTTGAAATCTTGTTGAGCCATGTCCCTACATTAAACGAAAAACTGGCCGTTTATTTGAAGAATCATAAAATCCGTGATTACTTGACCACCCAGCAACGTTTGTCGGTTTCCAAGGCGGAACTGTGGGTCAAAAAATCGACAAAAAAACTGATGCCGAATAATTTACCCAGTCTGACATCGCTTGATCAACATGTCCATCAGCATAAGGCAGCTTATTTGGCTATCTGGTTGGGGATTTTTTTGGATGGTATTCCCGAATCGCTGATGATTGGGTCTCATATCAGCGACACACATATGATGAGTATCAGCTTGATTGCGGCCATTTTTATTTCCAACTATCCGGAAGCGTTGTCCAGTTCGGCGAGTATGCAGGAGCAAGGCATTCCGTTTAGAAAAATTCTGTTTGCCTGGACCTCTTTAATGGTGATGACCGGCATTGGTGCGGCTATCGGCAATGTCATGTTGGCGGAAGCCAGTCCGGATATGTTTGCTTTTATTAGCGGCATGGCCGCCGGAGCTATGTTGACGGTAATCGCGGAAACCATGTTGCCGGAAGCTTATGCCCGAGGGGGATCTATTATCGGCTTTGTTACTCTGGTCGGCTTCCTCAGCGCGATCATGTTCAAGTTTTTTGATTGAGATGAGCGACGTTTTCACTCTTCAACCAGAGATAATGCATGTTGGGCGATCTGCCACTCCTCATCCGTCGGGATTACCCAGACAGGAATGCTGCTGGTTTCTGTTGAGATGACACCTTCCTGTCCGGCGATCATGGCTTCATTTTCAGACTCGTCAACTTCGAGGTTAAGCATTGTGGAAAAACCGTTGATCACTAGCTCACGAATGGCGGCGGCATTTTCACCGATACCTCCGGTAAAGACGATCGCATCCACTTCATCCATAATAGCCATATAACTGCCGATAATTTTGTTTAGCCGATAGACATAAAGTTCAATCGCCAGTTCTGCGGCATGGTTCTCTATTTCCGGATTGTCGATGACCTCAAGTATCGTGCGCATATCACTTTCGCCGCACAAGCCGAGCAGTCCGCTTTGTTCGTTCAACAGGTGATAGACCTGATCGGCGCTGTATCCCAGTCGTTTAATCAAATAAAGAGGAATGGCCGGATCGAGATCGCCGCTACGGGTACCCATTACTAAACCTTCCAACGGCGTGAATCCCATACTGGTATCGATACTTTCACCCATTTCAATAGCACAGACACTAGCGCCGTTGCCCAAATGTAACGAGATTAAGTTACATTCTTCGACCGGTTTATCATGCAGATCGGCAAAGCGCTCGACGATAAACTCGTGAGAAGAGCCGTGAAAACCGTATTTGCGGATCTGGTGTTGTTGGTAAAGTTGGTCAGGAAGGGCATAGTGATAGGCGTAATCCGGCAAGGTTTGGTGGAACGCGGTATCGAATACGGCAACCTGTTCTATAGAGGGATAATGGCCGGCGATGAATTTTATCGGTGCTAAATTGGCCGGAGTGTGAATCGGAGCCAAAGGCGTCAGTTCTTCAATGCTTTGAATGACGTCATTATCGATAATCACCGGCTCATGAAATATCTCCCCTCCATGCACCACTCGATGAGCAATGGCGCTGAGTTCGCAGATGGTGCTCAAACAGCCTAGTTCTTGCAGACGATTTTCAATTTGTGCAAAGGCATCGATGTATTTTTCCGCTTCGTGATGCTCTAAGGTTATCTCTTCATCTCCCGGATGAATTTCCAGGTGATCCACCAAACCATGGTAGATCAATTGTAAATCATGGCCGAGAAATAGGCTGTATTTCAAGGAGGAGCTGCCTGCGTTAATTACCAAAACTTTCATTTCAACTCCTGATTGAGTGACAAATACTTTCGTTTATTGCTGATGCGCTTGAATGGCCGTGATGGCAACCGTGTTGACGATATCCGTCACGCTGCAACCTCGGCTTAAGTCATTAACCGGCTTTTTCAAGCCTTGCAGAACCGGACCGATGGCAATCGCATCGGAAGCTCTTTGTACCGCTTTGTAAGTGTTGTTTCCGGTATTCAGATCCGGAAAAATAAACACGGTCGCTTGACCGGCAACTTGACTGTTAGGTAGCTTTTGCCGTCCGACATCAGCGTCAATGGCCGCGTCATATTGAATCGGACCTTCAAGTAATAAATCGGGACGGAGTTGTTTAGCTTTTTCGGTTGCCTGGATGACTTTGTCGACTTCATCACCGTGACCTGAACTACCGGTTGAATAGGAGAGTAGGGCAACCTTAGGTTCAATGCCGAATTGTTTGGCCGTGTCAGCCGACGTGACGGCAATTTCCGCCAACTGTTCCGAGGTCGGTTTCTGGTTGACTGCACAGTCGCCGTAAACCAGAACCCGGGTATCGAAACACATAAAAAACACACTGGAGACGGTGCGAATTTCCGGCTGGGTTTTAATGATCTGTAGAGCGGGTCTGACGGTATCGGCGGTGGTATGGTTAGCGCCCGATACCATACCGTCGGCTTTACCGGTTTGCACCATCATGGTAGCGAAGTAGTTGACATGAGTCATGGAGTCGCGGGCAACATCCCGTGTCAAACCTTTATGTTTGCGCATTTCGTAAAAAGTTTCGATAAACTCTTCTTTCCATTGACTCTGTTCCGGATCGATGATGTCTACGCCTTCCAAATTAATCCCAAGCAGGCTGGAGCGATAATGGATTTCTTCCGCATTCCCTAACAATACCGGCTTAACCACCTGACGGTTATGTAGTACTTCGCAGGCGCGCAGTACACGTTCGTCGTCAGATTCAGGCAGGACAATGGTTTGCCGCTCGGTCCGTGCTTTTTCGAATAGGCTGAATTCGAACATGGTCGGCGTCATAATGTGATGAGTATCACTGTGCTGTTGAAGTTTTTCAAGCAGGCATTGTCTGTCAACCCATTTATCAAATAGCCCTAAAGCCATATTGGTTTTCTGTTTGTTTTCTACATGGAACTTGGCTTCAACCTGTGAAGCCAGCATCGCGGTTTCATAGGTATCGGTCTCAACCGAGATAATCGGCAGGGCATTTTCGTTGAAATCGAATATCAAGTTTTGGATGACCGGGGCGGGTTTTAAGCCGCCGGTCAGGATGACCCCGGAAATGATCGGCAAGCGACGATCCAGCATGCTCATTGCCGAGGCGAGCAGTATATCGGTTCGATCCCCGGGAACGATGACCAGATCTCCTTGTTTGACTCGTGGCAGATAGTGCTCCGGGGTCATGGCCGCCACAATGGGTTCTTGTACCAGACGATTCCAGCCGACTTTCTTTTTGGTAAGGATTTCACCGCTCAATGCCTTGGCCACTTCAATAACGGTAGGCAAGTTGAGCGCTTCCAGTTCCGGAATAAAAAAGATGGGCAAATTTGATGTTGAGCGGGTTTGTTCTGCGAGTTCTAGCGGGACGCGATTGATGAAAAAAGCGAAAGGATCAAGACTGTGGTGAGTATGGCGTTCGATTTCGATTTCCTGAAAAATCTCATCCTTGGTTTTATTCATGCCATTAATGACCGAGACGAAAGTGCTATTGAAATTTTTGGCCAAGGTGAGATTGATATCAAAATCGATGACGGAAGCTGCGCGGCTTAACTCCATTCCTTGAATCAAAACAAAGTCATACTCTTGGGCAAGCTTTTGATAATGTTGAATAAGTTTTTCATAGAGTTCGTGCGTTTTATTTTCGCTAACCGATTGAGTCGCTTCTGCTAGGCTGACTCCGAACATCTCTTGCTGAACAAGGTTAAGCTGGAATGTTTTGTTGATGTACTCGAAATCTTCGCTATGTTTGGATTCGTAAATAGGGATGAAATAGGCGATGTGTTCATGCCGTTGACGAAGCATGGCCATCAGTCCGAGGGAGATAATCAAACTGCCTGCATGACGCTCTCGTGAGGCGATATATAAACTGTTGGTTTTCATAGTGATGGCCGTACCGACAAATTTGTCCTATGGTTGATTCATAAAAGCATAGCATTTCAAGATGTCACTTTGATTAAAGCCGCCGCTTGAATGTCCGTGACATGAATTATATGGTTTTGTATTGTATCGTTTCTATTTTGATTTATCGCCTAGGATGTTTTTAGCTTTGTTTATTTAAAAAACAATTAGTTATTATTCTTTGTTAATGTTATTTTTAACTTTCTTGGCGGTATTTTAAGTTGTTGCAAGCTTCATTGCCGGCGGTGGGTGATGAATTGTTGACAGGTTCGCTATGGTCAGACTTTGTTAACCATTCATTGTTATGGCTTTTTATAAACTAAAAAAATGAAATTTATTCTACTAAGTGTACTGTACAGTCAAAGAAATTCCTATTTTTCTTCAAATTTAGTGATGGTAATTCAATGAAAAGCCTTTAAACTGCAAAAAATAACAATATAAAACTTTTTTAATGGAGATGACAGAATATGAAAATGTTGAAACTATCGATTGCGGGCTTAATGATGATGGCCTCTTCCATGGCTCAAGCGGGGCTTTGGGAGGATACTAAAGAGGCAGCGTCTTCAGCTTGGGAAGCGACTAAAGAAACCTCTTCGGACATCAAAGAAAGTGCAGTTGAAACATGGAATGATATGACCTCCAGTGAGGAAAAAGAGAAGTCTGGCGCTGTATCGGATATTAAGAAATTAGGGGAAAAAGAAACCTACGTCAAAGCTTGGGAAGGGATCAAAGAAAGTGCTAAAAACCCTGAGAATCCGGAAGAAGACGAGCATGGCATCCTTAAGAATTAAGTAGGTAGGAGAGGTTGAATGGGTAAAGTTCTTACAAAAGTAGCTGTGGCTTCATTGGCAGTTTTCTCGGTGTTCATCCTAAACGGTTGTGAGAAAGTGGCTAATAGCGCCAAAAACCTTCAGTCCGATTGGGTTGGGCTGGAGCGTAATGTAGAGTTATATAGCTGTATGACTGGAAAGCTGATAAAGGTTTACCAAGGAGATGTGCGTTTGAACCCGGAAGACGTGCATGGAACCTCTTTGTTGATCGATGGTAAAAAAGTACATACCAATCTTTGCTTTGTGATCTCGGAAATCGGGGTAAAAGAAGAACCGGTGAATACGCTTCAGTGATCTTTGAGTAGAGCTTTTAATCAGTAATCGACACTTAACTTCTGACTTTTTCTGCTATGATATTCGGCAGATTTATTTGCTAAGAGAAACGGTGAAATTAAATGCCTAAGAAGGTATTCAAAAAAATTAACTCGGGTTTGTTTTTATCGATGCTGGCAACAGTTGCTTTGACAGGTTGTTCAACCGTCGGAGACGGTGTTGATTCAGTAGGCAAAGGCATTATTTACCTTGCAGAAGGAACGCAGAAGATCGCTTCCGATGTTCAGGTTGAAAAGATTGACGACAATAAATTCAAGCTCGAACAAACGTTCTATGAGCCGGTTAACAGTCTTGATAGTTGGGCTATGCGTATTGAAGCGCGTGCTGCATGCCCTGACGGTTATGTGTATATCAATCGTAACGCACTGAAAGATGGCGGGTTTGGCTTGTCTGATGCGGAGTGTGCCGGTAGCGAGTCGTGTGATTTCAAGTTACAGTGGCGTATCGAATGCCAAGATGTTCCCGAAGAACCGTTTAGCTTCTTTGGTAAAACCTAAAATAAAATGATAGATTGGAATCCAATAGATTCTACGGATTAAGTCGTTTTAAAGCCACAGGATCTGTGGCTTTTTTGTTAGGGAAAAGGATCGGCTATTAACATTATTCTCAAACACTATCTGTGGTTGATGACTTTTTTTGTCGCTGCACTCTGGTTATCGACAACCGTAGAGTTGTGGCCGCCTGCTTGGCTGACTTTAGTTCAGTTTTCCCCTTTTGTAATTGGTGCCATCGGTGTTTTCGTCAGTATCTGGTTAAATCGAATCCAGCCTTTGTTGCTTATAGTCAGCATTATTTTGGTCAACTTTGTTTTGGCTTATTATGCGCCTATGGAGCAAGAGTCGATTGCCAAGACTGTACTTTTCCCGATTGTGAGTTTCTTATTACCTTTCAATATCTTTTTATGGGCGTTGTTGCCGGAAAAGGGAGTCCAAAATCGAGGGATTAATTTCTTTGTGATTTCCCTGATTGCTCTACAAGCTTGTTTTGTTTACTGGTTTATGAACGAGATGCCTTTGGATTGGGTGGTTGAGTTATCTAAACCGGTGGTTCCCGGCCTTGATTATTACACTCTGCCGTTTATGAGTTCGTTCATGTTTCTGGTGGCAGGTTTTTCGGTATCTTTAAAGCTCCAAAAACAGGTGCAGTTGAAGATTTTCGACCACTCGGTTCTTTTTATTCTGCTGTTGATGGGGTTTGCACTGAATCAATATCTCCACGCAGGTGTTCTACAGTGGGTATCGACTGTTGCCATGTTGATGGTTCAGCTGGCTCTGCTGTTCGATTCTCATCATATCGCCTATACCGATGAACTGACCGGCTTAAAAAGTCGTAGAGCTCTCAATGAAGCTTTTATGAGTTTAGGCAAAAAATACTCGATTGCGATGGTGGATATCGACTTTTTCAAGCAATTCAATGATACCTATGGTCACGACTTGGGTGATATTGTTTTAAAAATGGTCGCTTCCACATTGGATGGAGTCAGAAAAGGTGGAAAGGCCTATCGTTTCGGTGGGGAAGAGTTCACTCTGCTTTTCAAAAACCGACGGGTGGAAGAGATTAAAGACGAGTTGGAACGTTTGCGACAAGAGGTCGAAGCGGAAGTGATTGAAGTGATTGAAGCCGGAGCTTCCGGTAAAGGTAAAAAGCAACCCCAAGCAAAACTGGTTAATGTGACCGTCAGTATGGGGGTGGCTGAACCGAGTAAGCAGCACCCAACCCCGCAAGAGGTTGTGAAATACGCGGATGAAGGTCTTTACAAAGCTAAAAAGACCGGACGAAATCGTGTAATCGTACAGACGACACCGCCAGCTAAGCAAGCGGCCAAGAAAACAGAATCTAAAAATTAGAAACCGGGAATGGAAATGACGGAAAACACTACAAATCAAGCTTCATTACCTATCGTTGAAGAAAACAGTGAGGTGGCCATCAGTTTTAAATTACATTTAGCGGATGGTACTTCGGTTGAAGAGACGCAGGGCGAACCTTTAAGGTTTACCTTGGGAGACGGAACCTTTGTAAAAAATCTGGAAGAGATGCTTATCGGTCTGGAAAAAGGCACGACGGCTAAAATGACCTTGTCGCCGGAGCGCGCTTTCGGCATGCCTGATTCGGCCAATTTCCAAAATATGGCACGCAGTGATTTTCCGGCTGAGATGCCGCTGGAAGAAGGGCATGTTATCGGCTTCAATACGCCGACCGGAGAAGAGATTCCCGGAACCATTCATGAGGTGAATGATGAGAGTGTTGTCGTGGACTTCAATCATCCGTTAGCGGGCGCGACGGTTGTGTTTGAAGTGACGATTGAAGATATTTTCTAAATCGGTCTTATTAGACGGGTTTAATCAGGTAGCGGAGCGCAAGCTTATTTTTCCTGCTGTTGCTGATGATATTCCTGCATATGGCCTTCACTACAAAACGTGTCTTTACCGTCATAATAGGCTTCCGATTGCGGTAGATGTACACCGCATAGCGCGCAACGCACCATTTCTTGTGGTTTTTCGCTGTCGTTTTGCGGCGTTTGTGAATTTTGTTGGCGCAGTGTCTCTTCTTTTTTCTGCTTCTCTCTGATTTCGATAATCCGGTTTAATGTAAATCGTACGATTAAAAAGATTAAAACGACAAAAAGTAAAAAGATTATTGCTCGCACGGTAAAGCCTCAAGAGTTTGCTGTAGCTTCAAATTTATTGTGATCTAAATATGGATAAATCACCGTTATTATGGCGATTATAGATGCATTTACCGTCCAAAACTAATAAAATAAACGCAATTTTATTCCACAAAATAGTCAGTCTATTTTTTAAGCTAAATTTTAAGTAAGAACGCATGCGATTTTGTTGATCAAAAACAGAGTCAGCACGTTCATTTCCAGAGAAAAATTCCATGAATTTACATGAATATCAATCAAAAGCCTTGTTCGCTGAATACGGTATCGCTATCCCTAAGGGAGAATTGGTCACCCATTTGAATGAAATGGATCAAGCCATGGATCAGATCGGTGGTGAAGCTTGGGTAGTCAAGGCGCAAATTCACGCCGGAGCTCGCGGTAAAGCGGGCGGTGTCAAATTGGTTACGAGTCGAGATGAAGCGAAGCAGGCAGCAGGTGAACTGCTAGGCAGTCAGTTGGCGACGATTCAGACAGCAGGCAAAGCTTTGCCAATCAATAGTCTTTTGATTGAACAGACTCTGGATATTCAAGAAGAACTTTACCTGAGTTTGCTAGTTGATCGGGTGACGCGTAGCCACACTTTTGTCATCTCAGCAGCGGGTGGAATGGATATTGAAGAAGTCGCGGCGCAAACGCCTGAAAAGATCATTAGTGTGCATATAGACCCGGTAGTCGGTGTGATGCCGTATCAGTGCCGCGAAGTCGGTTTTGCGTTAGGGCTTAAAGGTACCGCCTTCAAACAGCTTGGTCAATTGATGCAGAGCTTTTACAAACTGGCTCTGGACAAAGATATTGCCCAGTTGGAGATTAACCCCCTAGTGTTAACCGGTGACAATGAATTGATTGCGCTGGATGCGAAGGTGAATATCGATTCAAACGCACTTTATCGTCAGCCGGCTTTGGTTGAAATGCGTGATTTCACCCAAGAAGACGAGCGTGAAGCCAAAGCTTCGGAATTCCAGTTGAACTATATCGCTTTGGATGGTGATATCGGCTGCATGGTCAATGGTGCCGGTCTGGCGATGGCGACCATGGATTTGATCAAATTAAACGGCGGTAATCCGGCTAACTTCCTGGATGTGGGTGGCGGTGCCACTCCGGAGCGTGTTGCCGAAGCTTTTAAGTTGATTCTGTCTTCTGCGGACGTGAAGTCGATCTTGGTGAATATTTTCGGCGGAATCGTCCGTTGTGATCTGATTGCCGACGGCATTATCCAAGCGGTTCAAGAAGTTGGCCTGAATATTCCGGTTGTGGTGCGTTTGGAAGGAACGAATGTGGATTTAGGTAAGCAAAAGCTTGCCGAGAGTGGATTGGATATTATTACTGCAGACGGTCTAGCGGATGCAGCGCGTAAAGTAGTTGAAGTGGCAGGAGCATAAGCGGATGAGTATTTTAATTGATAGCAACACTAAAGTTATCTGCCAAGGTTTTACTGGAAAGCAAGGATCTTTCCATTCAGAACAAGCCATCGCTTACGGCACCAAAATGGTCGGCGGTGTTACGCCGGGTAAGGGCGGGCAAATACACCTGGATCTGCCGGTATTCAATACGGTCGCGGATGCGGTTGCCGAGACCGGTGCCGAAGCCTCTATGATTTATGTACCGCCTCCGTTTGCTGCGGATTCGATTATTGAAGCGATTGAAGCGGGAATTAAAGTCATTACCTGTATTACCGAAGGGATTCCGGTGGCGGATATGCTTAAGGTTCGCGCGGTTTTGGATAAGTCGGATACCTATCTGATCGGTCCGAACTGCCCGGGCTTGATTACTCCTGGAAATGACGGAGCGGGCTGCAAGATCGGTATTATGCCCGGCCACATTCATCTACCCGGCAAAATCGGTATCGTGTCCCGTTCCGGAACTTTGACTTATGAGGCAGTACACCAGACAACCCAGAATGGATTGGGCCAATCTACCTGCGTCGGCATTGGCGGTGATCCGATTCAAGGGATGAACTTTATCGATTGCCTAACCTTGTTCCAGGAAGATCCGCAAACGGAAGGGATTATCATGGTTGGAGAAATCGGCGGACAGGCTGAAGAAGACGCGGCTGAATTCATCAAGGCTTACGTAACGAAGCCGGTGGTGGCCTATATTGCCGGTGTAACTGCGCCTCCAGGAAAAAGAATGGGGCATGCAGGAGCGATCGTCAGTGGCGGCAAAGGGACTGCAGAGGCTAAATTCGCAGCGTTGGAAGACGCCGGTGTAACGGTAGTACGTTCACCGGCCGATTTGGGCGAAGCAATGCAGCAGCAACTGAATAAATAAATCGATTCCAATATCGCGACGAGTGAAGTGAGACAGTAAATCAATGGCGCAGAATGTAACGGTGGTAATGGGGCAGATTGATCCAATCGTTGGTGATATCAACGGTAATGTCGATCTGATGGTCGCAGCAGCCGAACAAGCCAAACGGGATCATCATGCCGACATTATCGTTTTCCCGGAAATGTGTATTACCGGCTATCCACCTGAAGACCTGTTGTTGCGCGATGCGCTTTACGTTCAAGTTGAACGCGCGCTGAACGCTTTATGCGATGCGGTTAACGGGATTGTCTGCGTTGTCGGTTATCCGATGATGGACGAGTTAGGTGAGCGCTTTAATATGGCAGCCTGGATTGAGGACGGATCCATTCAGGCCAGCTATATCAAACAGAACCTGCCCAATTACAGTGTTTTTGATGAAAAACGCTATTTTACGTCCGGTCATTTGCCATGCGTAGTGGAGCATAAAGGCATCAAGTTCGGCATTTTGATTTGTGAAGATATTTGGAAAATTACACCGAGTACGCAGGCTAAAGAAGCCGGTGCCGATGTGATCTTGACTTTGAATGCCTCGCCGTTTTCCGAGGAAA
The DNA here is from genome assembly GCA_963677355.2 of Thiomicrorhabdus sp. GTDB lineage: Bacteria > Pseudomonadota > Gammaproteobacteria > Thiomicrospirales > Thiomicrospiraceae > Thiomicrorhabdus. The sequence continues at coordinate 467,062 of CAXXXQ010000002.1, forward strand.
AACATCAAGACCGTATCGATACCATACAAAGACGAGTTGCAGAGATTGAAAAACCGGTTGTCTATGTTAATCAGGTTGGTGGTCAAGATGATTTGGTGTTTGATGGCGGTTCGTTTGCTATGGATGCCGAAGGAAAAGTCTGTGTGCAGGCTCCTGAATTCAGCACGGCTCTAAAGCCGATTTATTTGGTTAAACAGGCGGATTCAGTGGAAATCGCTGACGGCGAACAAGTCGAGCTATTTAACGGCGAAGCCCGAATCTATGAGGCCCTGAAAATGGGCGTGAAAGATTATGTGAAAAAGAACGGCTTTCCCGGAGTGTTGCTCGGTTTGTCCGGAGGCATTGATTCCGCTTTGACTCTGGCGATTGCGGTTGATGCCTTGGGTGCGGACAAGGTGGAAGCGGTGATGATGCCGTTCAGATACACGGCGGATATCAGTAAAGAGGACGCCTACCAGCAGGCGCAAACTTTAGGGGTGAAATATCAATCAATTCCGATTGAACCGATGTATGAAGCGTTTGAAGCCGGCCTTGCCAGTAATTTTGCCGGAACCGAAGCCGATTTGACCGAAGAGAACCTGCAGGCGCGGATACGAGGTACCCTGTTAATGGCGATCTCTAATAAAACCGGTAAGATGGTGCTGGCTACCAGCAATAAGAGTGAAGTGGCGGTCGGTTATTCAACTATTTACGGTGATATGGTGGGGGGTTATTCTCCGCTTAAAGATGTGCCGAAAACCTTGGTTTATCGTTTGGCCAAATATCGAAACAGTTTGTCGCCTTGCATTCCGGAACGTGTGATTACCCGTCCGCCATCGGCTGAATTACGTCCGGATCAAAAGGATCAAGACAGTTTGCCTGATTACGACGTGCTTGACGAGATTATCAAGCAGTATGTGAGATTGGACAAATCTCCGGACGAGATCATTGCTTTGGGCTTTAATGAGGAAGAGGTCAAGAAAGTGGTTCGTTTGATCAATATCAGCGAATATAAACGCAGACAGTCGGCACCGGGGATTAAGATTACTCAGCGTGCATTCGGTAGAGATCGTCGTTATCCGATCACCAGTCACTACCGAGAATAAACCTTCCGCATAAAACAGATGAAGTAATAAAAAAGCCCGTATGACTTAAAAGTGATACGGGCTTTTTTATGGCGGGTTCAGTAGCTTTATTCGAACATGCTTCCCAGTGCACCTTCTAAAGTATTCCACCAGGAAGTGTCTTCGTCAGGAGTTAGTTTTCCGCCGAAAGAGACATCAACCGCTTCTTTTTTGGCATTCTTGTTCAGTTCGTACACAGCGGCTACGTCAACCGCAATTTGTTCCATGCCCAGTTTGCCGTACGCTTGGTTCATTATTTTCAAAGCGTCCACTGTGGAAGCCGATTGCGAATAATTTTCCAAGATATATTTAGCACGGTTGGCAGAGGCGAGATAAGCTTCTTTATTGAAGTAATATTCTGCCACTTTCAATTCATGGCGAGCCATTTGGTTGCGTAAAATAATCAGACGTTTACTCGACGCAGTGGCATACTTGCTGTCGGGGAAGCGTTCAATGACATCTTTGTAATACTCATAGGCTCGTTTGGCCGACTTAACGTCACGGGTGGCCGGATCGGTGATGAAATTGTCCAACCAGCTACGGATGATCGAATCCGCAGCCAGCGCTTTAAGGTAGTAAGCGTAAGCCAATTCTTTATGTTTAGGATAGAGACGAATAAACTCTTCCAACTCCAGAATAGCCGATTCAGGTTCATCATAACGGTAGTAGGCGTAAGCCAGTTCCAAATGAGATTGTTCTGCATGAGGACCGTAAGGGAAGTAAGCTTTTAATTTCTCATAGTTTTCAATCGCCATATCCCATTGTTGTTCTTCAAAGCCGAAGGTTGCATCTTCATAAAACTCTTCAACGGTTTTTTCGTCATCGGGTTTTTCAATCAACGAGTTCAAGGTAGAGCAGCCGGAAAGTCCTAGGCTGGAAACTAACATCAGGGATAGAAGCGTTTTTTTCATGTTTAGTTGGTACTCTTAGGTACAATATGCAGTTAATAATTCGTCGAGATTGTATCATAAATCTACAATCTTCAATGACCGCTTTAATGCAAAACTCGATTAATATTCCGATTTAAATAGGTTCTCTTTTGGCTACTGAAATTTTGACTGCACAGATTCCCGATTCCTCTATGGGTGAACGTTTGGACGTTGCGTTGGCACCGCTATTTTCCGATTATTCCCGAAACCGAATTCAGCAATGGATTAAATCCGGTAATGTTAAATTGGACGGGGAAGTTTGGAAAAAACCGCGTCAAGCGGTACTGGGAGGAGAAGCGGTTGAACTGCTTGCCGAGATTGAAAATACTACGGAGATGGAAGCCCAAGAAATCCCGCTTGATGTAGTTTATGAAGATGATTCTATTATGGTCATCAATAAACCGCCCGGTTTGATTGTGCATCCGGGAGCGGGGAATCCGGACGGAACTCTGATGAACGCCTTGTTACATTACAATCCCGCGTTGCGAGAGGTGCCGAGAGCCGGTATCGTCCATCGTTTGGATAAGGATACTTCCGGTTTGATGGTGGTTGCCAAAACGGTTCCGGCACAAACGCATTTAGTTGAACAGTTGCAGCGTCATGCGGTTGAGCGTATCTATGATGCGGTGGTTGTCGGCATTATGAAAAGCGGGGGAACGGTTAATAAGGCGATTGGACGCAATCCGACGGATCGTAAAAAAATGGCCGTGAGAGATATTGGCGGCAAAGAAGCGATTTCCCATTACCGAGTATTGGAACACTTTAGAGCGCATTCAAGAATTCGCGTTAAACTGGAAACCGGACGAACTCATCAGATTCGTGTTCATATGGCCTATTTAGGCTACCCGCTGGTCGGTGATCCGGTGTATGGGTCGCGTTTCAGAATTCCCAAAAACATGCATGAAGAGTTTGTTCAATTCCTGCGCGGATTTCATCGTCAAGCTTTGCACGCTGGTGCATTGAGTTTGACACATCCTGTTAGCGGTAAAAAAATGAAGTGGAAAGCGCCGATGCCGGATGACATGATGGAGTTAGTCGATATTCTCAGAGAAGACGTCGATATCATGGAATCTCAAGAGTGGGGCTATGATGATTACGATTATGACGACTATGGTGTGGAAGTCGAATGGGTAACGGATGAAGATATCCCGGACTGACTCGTTTCTGCTTCCCGACTGGAAATTGCCGAGCACGGTTCACGCTCTGTTTACTACTCGTCTCGGCGGCGAGAGTGCCGCGCCGTATGACAGTTTTAATTTGGCCACCCATGTTGGTGACGATTTGCTTCAAGTGCAGCAGAACCGGCAGCAATTAATACAACAGGTCTCATTACCGACGACTCCGTTTTGGCTTGATCAGCAGCATACCGATAGCGTTGTCGAATTAACTTCCAATGAACAGGATTTGGTGCCGGTGGCGGATGCCTGCTGGACGAAACAGGCAGGCTTAATTCCGGTGGTGATGACGGCCGACTGTCTACCGGTACTGGTTGCCGCTAAAGACGGTTCTGTGGTTGCCGCGATTCATGCCGGTTGGAAAGGGCTGGCAAAAGGTATTATCAGTAAAACGATCTCTGCTATGGGTGTCTCGGCGGACAATTTAACGGCATGGATTGGCCCGGCTATTTCGGTTCGCCAATTTGAAGTCGGTGCGGATGTGTTGCAACAGTTCGCCATGCAGAATGCCGGTTACGAAAATTTCTTTTATCCGCACCCGGAACAGCATGATAAATTTCTGGCGGATTTGCCAGCCATAGCCGAAACAGAGATGCATGGACTTGGCCTGACAGATGTTCAAAAAAGCGGATTCTGTTCTTTCGAACAAGACAATCTGTTTTACTCTTATCGTCGTGACGGCCGGACAGGACGTATGGCTTCTTTGATCTGGATTGAAGAGGGCGTAGGGCTTTAATTGTTCTAAGTTAAGTTTCGGTTAAATCATCAAGATCGCAGGTTTCAATTAAGGTGCGATTGGTTATACTCAATCGAATAGATATTCCAGATTGAATTCGGTTGATGAAAAAAACCTTAACAGCTTTACTACGTTCCATGTTCTCTTCGTTAAGAGATCTGCTGCCGATTATCTTTGTCATCGGTTTCTTTCAGCTGTTTGTTCTACAGCAACCCTTACCCAATATGATCGACCTGCTGATCGGCACCTTTTTTGTCGTTTTAGGACTGACTTTTTTTGTCTATGGGCTGGAGATGGGGTTGTTCCCGATAGGCGAAAGCATGGCTTACGCCTTTGCTAAAAAAGGCTCGGTTATCTGGCTGGTCACTTTTGCTTTTGCTTTGGGATTCGGTACCACCATCGCCGAGCCGGCATTGATTGCGGTTGCGGATGAAGCGGCCAAGGTGGCCGCTGCTGCGGGAGCCATCATCCAAAGTGACGAGGCCAGACAAGGATATGCCGACGGTTTACGTTTGACGGTCGCTTTCTCGGTCGGATTTGCGATTGTACTAGGGGTGATTCGCATCATTAAAGGCTGGCCTATTCACTGGTTTATCATCGCCGGCTATGTTTTGGTGGTCATCATGACGATGTTTGCACCGGAAGAAATTATCGGCATCGCTTACGACTCCGGCGGCGTGACTACCTCCACCATTACCGTGCCTTTGGTGACCGCGCTTGGTGTCGGTTTGGCCTCTTCAATCAAAGGGCGTAATCCGATGATCGACGGTTTCGGTTTGATCGCTTTCGCTTCATTAACGCCGATGATTTTTGTCATGGCCTACGGTATGTTTATTTAGGGGCTGGTATGATCTATCTTGAGCGTTTTTTCGACATCCTCTTCAGTACGATTTTCGATGTAATTCCTATTTTGGCCATTTTGCTCGGCTTTCAGGTTTTTGTTCTGAAACAGAAAATCCCCAACTTGAAAAAGGTCGCCACCGGTTTTGCCTTTGTATTGGTCGGGTTGACGTTTTTTCTGCAAGGGCTGGAGCAGACACTGTTTCCGATCGGACGTCTCATGGCCGAACAATTAACCAATCCCGAATTTATTTTCGGACAGCCGCTTTCGGCCGGCTTTGACTTTAGCTGGCAAGATTATTACTGGGTATATATTTTTGCGTTTATGATCGGTTTCAGCACCACCATTGCTGAGCCGTCGTTGCTGGCGGTCGCCATCAAAGCCCAAGAAGTCTCTGGTGGCGCGATTGGTATTTGGGGGCTGAGAATTGCGGTTGCCTTAGGGGTTGCTATAGGCATCTCCTTGGGAACCTTCAGGATTGTCACCGGTTATCCGATTCACTGGTTTATTATCGTCGGTTATATTGTCGTAGTGATCCAGACCTTCTATGCACCACGCCTGATTGTGCCGCTGGCTTACGACTCCGGCGGGGTGACGACTTCTACTGTCACAGTGCCGCTGGTCGCGGCCTTGGGGTTGGGGTTGGCGGAAACGGTTCCGGGGCGCAGTGCTTTGATTGACGGCTTTGGCTTGATTGCTTTTGCCAGCCTGTTCCCGATGATGTCGGTGATGGCTTATGCGCAGATCGCAGAGTACCGGGCTCTGAAACAACAACGAATAAGAGCTGAAAAACGTTCGGATTATTCGGATAATGAAACCAACTAATTTTTTCATTCACTCAGAGGGGGAGCGATGAAATTCAAATTGATTATTGCCTTTGTCGACGACAGTAAAACGCAAGCGGTGATGGATGGTGCCAGAAAAGTAGGGGCCACCGGAGCAACCATTATCAATAATGCGCGTGGCGAGGGGGTGGAAGAGGCGAAGACGTTTCTCGGCCTAAGCCTGGAAACTCAGCGTGATGTGCTGATGTTTCTGGTAGAAGAGCATTTAAGTCGAAAAGTCTTGGAGCATATCGCCGAGGTTGGGGAGTTTGCCGAATCGCCAGGTTCGGGAATTGCATTCCAAATCGATGTTGAAGATGCTGTTGGCATTGAACATCAGGTTAAAGAGTTGACCAGTTTAGTGGAGAAGCAGATATGAGCACGGAATTAATCAAAGTCCGCGACGTCATGAAGCCCGAGTTTGATCTGGTCGACGGCATGATGACGGTTGCCGAAGTGATCAAAACCATGAAGCATAAGCAGAACAAATCGATCATTGTCGATCGCAGAACCGACCATGACGAGTACGGGATTGTATTGTTGAATGATATCGCCACCGAAGTGCTGGCAAAAGATCGCTCGCCGGAGCGGGTTAATGTCTATGAGATCATGACTAAGCCGGTGGTTAGTGTTGATCCGGAAATGGATATTCGTTATTGCGCGCGATTATTCAAAAGATTGGGACTCTCCAGAGCACCGGTTATCGAGAATCGACAGGTTATCGGGATTGTCAGCCTGACCGATCTGGTTCTGAAAGGGCTTTGCCAAATCTACTGTAAATAACTTTTCTGTATCGGACTGAAGCGGATTAATGCGCTTAGTCCGGAGCGCGTAATTGAGCTAGACCGGTTTTTTAACTTTGCTTTTACCGGTTTTAACAAACTGCTCAGCTAGGTGAATGTCTTCCTGCAAGCCACTTAAAACCAAGTGGTCATGCAGGCGTAATCGGGTTTCGGATGAGGGGTTTTCGCCTCTAACATGCCCTCGTTTAATCGCTTCAACCCGCACCTCGAAATCGCCGAGGGCTAACTCTTTCAAAGTTTTGCCGACCGCATAGAAGCCATCTTCCAATAATATGGTATGAATAATTCCTTTCATGACCTGATGCTGTTCCAAGATGTTATCGTCTTCACCGGGATAGAAGTTTTCGAGTGTTTGATAGCGGTTTTTGCGGATTTTTCGGGTTTCCTGCAAGACTTTGCGCGGCGCTTCTCCCATCATCAGCATCAGGTGTGAAGAGAGCATGATGGCCGACTCGAAAGTATCCGGAATGACCTCGTTAGCTCCGGCTTCAATCAGTTCGTTAACGTGAGAATCATCAATGGTACGAACTAAAATCGGAATTTCTTTATTGATTCTGCGAATGGTGTGCAAAATTTTCATGGATGCGTGGAAGTCGCTGAAAGTGATCATCACAATCTGCGCTTTATCCAAAGAGGCGGCATGCAGAATGGTCTCTTTGGCGGCGTCGCCGTAGTACACACTCTCACCGGCGGCACGCGCTTCATGCACGCGTTTGATGTCCATATCCAAGGCGATAAACCGTTTATTTGAGTTGTGCAGAAAACGACTGACCGTTTGGCCGACACGTCCGAATCCGCAGAGGATGACATGGTCCCTGATGTGTTTGTTATCTTCAGAGATGGTATTTTCGATCTCATGGTGGCTTTTAGAGTAAGAGCCTTTGTGGATGAATTTGGCGATTTTACCGTTGAACTTCACTAGAAACGGGGCCACAGCCATACTTAGTACCGCAGAGGTCAGTAAGATGTTACCGGTCTGTTCCGGTAGCAGATGGAAGGTAAACGCCAAGGTCATCAATACCAACCCGAACTCTCCGACCTGAGAAAGCGAAAGCGCGATACGTAGCGAGACGCCGCCGCCTTTGTGAAATATTCGGGAGATCAGGTAGAGTACGGCGCCTTTGATTAGAATAATCCCTAAAGTCAGACTAATGATCAGCCAAAAATGTTGCTGCAATATTTCCAGCGAGATAATCATACCGACGGTGACAAAGAACAGGCCGAGCAGAATATCCTGGAAAGGGCGAATATCGGATTCGATTTGGTGACGGTATTCGGTTTCACTCAACATCATCCCGGCCAGGAAGGCCCCCAATGTCATGGATAGCCCCATCTCTTCGGTGAATGCCGCCGCCCCCAAAGCAACGGTGAGTACCGTCAACGTAAACAGTTCTTGTGATTTGGCAGAAGCGACTTCATGGAATAGCGGACGTAACAGGTATTTGCCGATCATATGCATGACTACGACCACCAAAACACCTTTGATAAAGGCGGACACCAGTGCCCAGGTAAGCGCATTATTGCCGGCATCACTCATCGCCAGTGTCGGAATCAGAATCAGCATCGGAATCGCCATAATATCCTGGAAAATCAGGATGCCGATCGCGGAACGGCCATGTCTGGATTGAATTTCCGATTGTTCGGTTAGCTGTTTAATAACGATAGCGGTCGAAGACAGAGCGAAAGCGCCGGCGATGACGATATTGGTATTTGGGTCAAGCCCCGCCAGATAGCCGATGATATAGACGACTAAAGCGGTCGTGACCACCTGTGCCGTTCCCAAACCGAACACCTGTTTGCGCATCGATAACATTTGCGATACCGAAAATTCCAAACCGATGGCAAACAGCAGAAAGACGATACCGAATTCGGCCAAGAGCTCGATGTTTTCTTCCTTGCCGATCCAGCCGAAGCCGTTCGGGCCGACAATGATTCCGACAATGATATAGCCAAGAATAGGCGGGAAGTGCAGTCGTCTGGAGAGTGAAACTGTGATAACCGCAATGGTTAGTAGTAAAACAATATGTATCAGCAGGTGATCGTTCACAGTTGGTCTCTCAAAAGTTGTCGAATTAATGAATCAATAGTGTATAAAAATCTGCCGCTATTTTGCACCCGAAATCGGCGTATTTTAGCTGTAGGACAGAATTGGTTTGCTTAATGTGATGTTCCCGGAATAGAGATCGAGTCCGAAAAGGTGAACCGAAAACGCTGCGGTTGAAACGGATTATGCGTTCTCAATATTTATTGAACTCTATTTAGGGATGTCTCTATTGCGTTTCGGGACTACTTTGTCATTTTGAAACGCATGGATAGATCAACCGCTTTGATATGTTTGGTAATGGCACCGGTTGAAATGAAATCGACATGAGTCAAAGCCAAGTTTTTCAGGTGCTGAACTTCAACATTGCCGGATACTTCTAGTTTAGCTCGTTTATCAACCAATTCAACAGCTTGGTGCATCATTTCGATGGAAAAGTTATCCAGCATAATGATATCCGCACCGCCTTCAAGTGCTTGTTGAACTTCATCCAGATTTTCCGTCTCGACTTCCACCGTTTTTCCCTGGTGTTTGAATTTGGCAATGCCGACGGCTTCGGCAATCCCGCCGGCGGCGATGATATGGTTCTCTTTTATCAAAATGGCATCATAAAGACCAATACGGTGGTTCTGGCCGCCACCGCAAGCCACCGCATACTTTTGCGCCAATCTCAAGCAGGGCAAGGTTTTACGTGTATCCAACAGTTTGGTTTGCGTACCCTGTAGATACTGAACGTAATGTGCCGTGACGCTGGCCGTTGCAGATAGCGTCTGCAAAAAATTCAGCGCGGTACGTTCGGCAGTCAGGATATGGCGGGCATTGCCTTTGATCTGGCAAATCAATTGGTCTTTATGAGCCTTTTCACCTTCTTCACAATGCCAGCTGATCTCCGCATTTTCGTCGATTTGTCTGAACACCTCATCGAACCACGGGCGACCGCAGATAATCGCTTCTTCACGACAATAAATATCGGCCGTCGCCTGAATCTCTTCGGGAATCAGATCGGCGGTCAAGTCGCCGTCTTTGATATCCTCTTTAAGCGCCATCGCTACGGTTTCTTCAATGTCTTCAAAGTAATTAATATCAGTCATGCCACGGTTCTTTTTTGTTGGTGATTTTCTGAAAAGCCTTAAAATGGGCTGTATTATAACGAAATAAACTTACAGCAGGGCAAATCAAACTAATATGCAGCTAAGTCAAAATAATAACTTAACTTACAAGGTGCAAGAGGGTTTTAGTGTTGACTCGAACACCGGTCTGTTACAACAGGTGGAGTTTATCGAAAGCCCTAATCAGGATGTGCGTCCGGCTGATACGGAGCTGAATCTAGTGGTCGTACATGGCATCAGTTTGCCGCCGAATCAATTTGGGGGCGAGGGTATTACTCAATTGTTCACCAATCAACTGAACCCGAGTGAGCACCCATATTATGAAACCATTAAGGATATGAAAGTTTCCGCGCACGCGTTAGTCAGAAGAGACGGTCAAGTCATTCAATACGTGCCGTTTGATAAACGGGCTTGGCACGCTGGTTTGTCCGAGTTTCAGGGCCGGGCGCGCTGTAACGATTTTTCTATCGGTATCGAGCTGGAAGGTGCCGACCATATACCGTACACGGCGGCTCAATATCATTCGCTGGCGAAGATCATTAAAGCCTTGTGGCTGGCGTACCCGTCATTGCAAGAAAAGCATGTGGTCGGGCATAGCGATATCGCCCCCGGCCGCAAAACCGATCCGGGTGACTATTTCATGTGGTCGGCGTTGGATCGTTTACTGGAAACTTCCGTTTAAAACCGAAGTTAAATTCCGGTGGCGACAATACCGATCACGTCATTGACGTAGCCGTCGGTGTTTTTATATTCGCGATAACCGGTGCTGACCTTGTAGCCTAGAAGATGAGTCTGCTCCATGAATGTCCAGGCAATTGCTTCATTTTCACCGTTTTCGGCATTCAAGACTTCGTTTGGTAGTGACAGTCGGCAGCCGACTGGAACTTTTTCGGTGCTTGAAGCGATGACCATACCGGAACGATCCACAAAAGCGCTGAATGTGGATTTATTAATGGTTTGATTCAAATATTTCGGCTGAGTTTCATTGAGCATCGCTTCAAACTCCGGTGTGGAGTCAAACACCAAGCCGATACCGCCGACGTTTTGTTCCATATTTCCCCACTCCTTAATTGCAGCATGATACAGGTAGGTATGTGCGTCCTTATACAGCTCGGTTTGTTGGAAGTCGGAGACGACATAAGCTTGAGTATCGTGCAGACTCATGCACCTCGCCGTGTCGTTCATGCTTGACAACCGCGTGTCTAAAAAGCGTTTCTCTTCCGGATTGGAAACGGCCAGAATGACGCCGTCCTGATCGTAGATGAAGATATTGGTGTAAACGGTATAAAGGCCATTGATGTAACTGAGGATGTCGGTCAGTTTCTTTCTGTCCGTTTCCGAAATTTTGCCGGTTTTCTTTTTATCGGTCAGGATGCGGCGGAAAGTCGAGTTTAAGGCCCACCAGCGGCAATCGTTGGCACGTTCATAAAGGTTGCGATCCATAATGTCGATTGCTAAACCGGCGCTGAAAGCGACCTTGGATTGAATCGTGTCGATCAGTACCTGATGGATATGGTCGATGAAGCGGGAGAAGATATCCTGAATTTCGATGCTGATATTCTGGAAACGGTCCAGAATCGGCAGGAACGATTTGACATCCTGTTTCAACGACATGATTTTGCCGTTCAGAATAACAATCAACAGCAGGGTGCTGACTTTCAAGTTGACGTCTTCTAGGTCTCTAAGATACAGAGGCGATTCTTTAGGTATTTTGATGCCTAAGTCTTTTTTGTCTTTGTTCTGTTTGAAGGCGGTCTCGCTGCTGACATCGACATAGCCGTACCATGGTAAACCGCAGAATCCTTGATAGCCGGTGGTTTTTGTCAAGTATTGGATTTTATCGCCGGTTTTCACCGGTTGAGTCTGAAGATCTTTATCAATACGAATTTGTTTGCCGATCGGATTGGTTTTGAAATCATTGGAGGCAATGACTTTTTTGTCGTCGTCCAGCAGCATTAAATGGTAATTTTCGTCTGCCGTCAGCGTATCCAAAATGCCTTTCATTTCGTCATCGAACTGAAAGCTTAAGCACAGCACCCCAAGGTTTTCCGTTTGACCGCTGGCGTTGGTATGGAAAATCTTCTTGGCATAGATCAGGCTGGATTTTTTATTCGGAAACAGATCCGAGTAACGGAATACTTCTACATACTCTTCTTGTGTGGTTAAGGCTTCGCGAATCAGTTGGTCACTGCTGTGCGTAGCGTTGTTTTCCTGATCCAGTTTGGCTTTGATGTCGCCATTTGGCGCAACCAATAAAACATCGTCGTAAACGGTGTATTTGGCAACGTACTCCTGAATGCGTCGCAGAATAAAACTCTTGTCGTTTTCCGTAGGTTCCGGGTTCGCCATAAATTCGATCAAATCGTCGTCCGTGGCTAGAAAGCCGACATCGGCGGTACGTTCGAATAGATTACGGATCAAAATATCGATGGTCGTCTGTGCTTTGAGAATGATTTCACTGTTGGCCTGGTTCAAATAACGGCCAATCAGCTCCTTGATCATGATATCTCTCAGATTCTGGAACTCTTTTTGGGTGTCTACGATGGACACTAATAGTTGCGGGTCGATATTTTCATTATTGATTTTGCCGACCATGCCGACGGTAGACCACCATAAATCTTGGTGCTCCAACTCGGCCATATAGGCTTGAACTTCCGGAAGATAGTTCGTATAGGATTTATAGTCTATGTATTCCTGGTTGGTAGTCATGATGTAGCTCTTGGATTTAGTCCTAATTGTTTTATATTGTTTTGTATTGTTTTAATTTTGTAGGGAAATGTAGGGACTGGAAAAAGCAAACGGTATTCCAAGCAGGGTCATAAGTAGAAAAATATTTTGATATTAATGAAATTTATTACTATCGATCTGAATTTGTTAGTTTTTTTGTTTAAACACGGGCGTAATAATTCGTTGTGCGAGTCTATGCAGTGATGGTGAAGGTGTGCAAAAACAGTGCAAGATTGCCGCTGCCGGTGATTTTGCCGGGTTATGCAATCCAGCCGTTGTTATTGTTGTTTGAGTTGTTGGTTTGTTTTTTCGGCAGAAATTTCAGGCAAGTTTCGCCGGAACTTTCGAAAACCACGTCACTGGGGATGCGTGCCGTCTTGAAACCGAAAGCTTTGCAGCCTCTGGGATTTGCCGGCTCCCAGGTTACGTAGAAGTATTGGCATTGAAAGCAGTCAACGGGATTAGTTTTTTTCATATTCTGATATAAAAATAAGTAAATAGTTGCAGTTTTGAACTGTGCTAATATGCGAATCACAATCATAAACTAAGATTATCTGGCATAAACGGAATCTTGATTTGATTCAATTTACCGACAGAATTTTAAATCTAAATACAGCTCTTGGCTTGTTTTAAGTTTACGGTTTTGTATATGATGCAGATAACATTCTACTAAATCTAATATAAAGTGTTTAAAGGATAACGAAATGAGTAAAGTCGGCCTATTCTATGGAACGGATACAGGTAACACCGAGCGCGTTGCGGATATGATCAAAGATAAAATCGGTGCGGATATTTGTGACGTTCACGATATTGCTTCAGCCAGCGCGGATGATTTTGCCAAATATGACAAAATTGTTTTGGGGCAGCCAACTTGGTATTACGGCGAACTGCAAAGTAGTTGGGATGATTTTTGGGATGATTTTAAAGGTATCGACTTTACCGGAAAAACCGTCGCTTGTTTCGGTTTAGGGGATCAGGCAGATTACTCTGAATATTTTCTGGACGCGATGGGCATGATGCACGACATCGCTGTAGAAAATGGCGCAACGCCAGCCGGTTACACAACCACGGACGGTTTTGAATTCGACGAATCCAAAGCGATCACCGAAGACGGTGAGTTTTTTGTCGGTTTAGGAATCGACGAAGACCAGCAGCCGGAGTTGACCGCAGGTCGAGTTGACGACTGGGTTGAACAGGTTAAAGAAGAGTTTGGAATTTAATTTTTAAACTTTTCAGAATATACAGTTAATCACAAAAAAACCGCATTGATTTGCGGTTTTTTGTTTTTAATTGAAATGAGTTCGATTAGTGTTCGTTAGAAACATTTCTTAAATAGTTGTCCATAATATGAAGAGTCTGTCCAGGCTCACCCGTGCAGCCTAACATTTCTGCCTTACTGATGATTTTTGCAAACAACACTTCTTCTTCATGTTGTTCTGCAATGAACCATTCAATAAAGTTAAAAGTAGTGTAATCCTGTAATTCAAATGCGGCTTTGGCGATGTTTTTAATCATGGCTGATACTTTTAATTCATGCTCGTACGCGGCATGAATTACTTCCATAAGATTATTGTAGTCAGACTTAGGGGCTTCAATTAAACCAATGGTTATCTCTTGACCACATTCGGCTAGGTAGTCAAAGATTTTATCCATGTGAGTTCTTTCTTCCAGACTGTGGGTACGAAAGAATTTTGCTGCACCATCAAGGTTGTTCGCTTCGGACCAAGCACTCATCTGCAAGTACACATTGGAGGCGAAAAATTCAGCATTAACTTGTTTATTCAGTAATTGAGCGATTTCCGGATTGAGCATGATTTTATTCCTCATTTTAATGTTTGCTTCGAGATGAAGTATTTCATTTAATTAAATTTAACTTACAGGTGAGTTAGTTAAATTTTTTTTAACGGTAGAGCAGGGCTCGATGCCATGCCCACTGAATACCATATAGGTTAATTGAGTTAATGTAAATAATAATTGTTATCAACTGTGTAAATTGTGATGAGGTTTGTATTAAATTCGCGTTGTTGAAAAAGTGGCTAACAAGATTGTAGAAAAATCAGAATGAAGAAAATAAAAAAAGCCGTTGAATTCAATCCAACGACTCAGTTACCTGTGAGGAGGTCTTGATTAACGCTAACTTGGTTAACTTTTAAAAGATAGTCAATCTATCTCAAACTGATCGTGGGCCAGTTTTCCTGTGCGGCAACGTCCAAAAGTTTATCGTCTCCGTCGACTACAACCGGGTTGTCGACAATTCTGAGTAAAGGCAGGTCGTTGTGGGAATCGGAGTAGAAAAAGCTGCCTTCCAAGGTTTCGCCTTCCTGTTCTAGCCATTCGTTCAAACGTGTCACTTTACCTTCCTGAAAGGTCGGCAGGCCAGCAACTTCACCCGTGTAACGGCCGTTTTTGATTTCACCTTCCGTACCCAAAAGTTCGGTAATACCGTAACGTTCGCCGATAGGGCGGGTAATAAACGTATTAGTTGCAGTGATGATCAGTGGGCGGTCGCCTTGTTGTTTGTGTTTTTCGACCAGAGCCAAGGCTTTTGGCAGAACAATCGGTTCGATCACGTTCTGCATAAAATCCGCATGCCATTCGGCAAGAGTATCCATGTCTCGTCTGCTTAAGGGTTCCAGAGCGAAACGCTGATAGGCGTAAATATCCAGATTGCCGCTTTTATAGTCTTCATAAAATTGGGCGTTTGTCGCGGCGAATTGCTCACCGTCAACGTAACCTTTCTTTACCAAGAAATCGCCCCATAGGAAATCGCTGTCGTTTCCAATCAAGGTGTTATCCAAATCAAAAATTGCTAAGGCCATGGTTCCTGAATCTTAAAATAAACTTAATAAAGCGGTGATTATAGATTGAAAAAACCTTTGTTTTTAGGCAATATTAATCAAATTACAGAATTTATACTTAAGGTTAATAATGATTGATGCAGATGGATATCGGCCTAATGTCGGTATTATTATCGTCAATAAAGAGGGTAAGCTCTTTTGGGGTAAGCGTGTACATCAGGATGCGTGGCAGTTTCCTCAGGGTGGTATTCGTGAACACGAGACCCCGCAGCAGGCCGTTTTTAGAGAGTTAAAAGAAGAGGTGGGCTTGGACCCGTCGCATGTTCGGGTGTTGGGGCGTACTCAGGACTGGATCAGCTACGATCTTCCCAAACACCTGATAAGACATAACAGCCAACCCTTGTGTGTTGGCCAGAAGCAGATTTGGTTTATGCTGGGGCTGGAAAGCGACGTGTCCAATATTAAATTGGATTATCACGATACGCCGGAGTTCGAAGATTGGGATTGGGTGGATTATTGGCGGCCGGTTCAAGAGGTGGTCAACTTCAAGCAATCGGTTTATCATCAAGCCTTGACCGAGCTGAAAGAGTGTATCGATACTTTCTGGTTAAAAAAAGCGTAAACACGGTGATTTGATCGGCAGCCTTAAAAGCTGTATTGGTAATGTAAAAAGCCTGCTATCTATAAGGGATTGCAGGCTTTTTTCGTTTCATGCTTGCAGAGATCGTAAAAAATTTATTGTGCTATCAATAGCTTAGATGGTTGGTAAGGGCTGCAAGCCCGCAAAAGCACTGTTTATATGTATTTCAGGCCAAAAAATGTTATGATTCACGAGTTTTATTTCTTGTTCGCGGCAGTTCGAAGCTATTTCGATAAAATTTAAGCCGTGATGGAGAATGCTTTGGAAATTACTAAGTAGCTGGAACCCAAAGTAACCCATGCAGTACTCTAAAGTGTAGCAATGGACCAGCGGGTCAGAAAAGTATCAGATGTAAGGCGTCTTTTGAAATAAATGGTTAGCCCTTTATGAATAAGATAACGTAACAGGTGATGCTTTTATGGCTCGCCCGCAGGGAAGTCTACGTGCTTCTGGTTCTTTACTAGACTTTAGAGCACTGCATAGTTGTTGGCGGCACTGCTACGACCTAGCAGTGCTGAATACTTCAGGCTTACCCAGCTCCTGAAGAACCCTTATCCAACCAATGAGGATATAAAAATATGAGCGAGAATTTCGTCGATCAAGACCCACAAGAAACTCAAGAGTGGCTTGACGCTCTAGAAGCCGTTGTCGACTTTGAAGGTACTGACAAGGCACAACATATCATTGCCACTCTTATTGAGAAGGCTCGTGTACACGGAATTGATATTCCGTATTCTGCAAACACTCCGTACATCAATACCATTGCCGAAGAAGAGCAAGTCAACTATCCAGGCGACAAACAGCTAGAGCAAAAGCTGCGTGCTATTTTGCGCTGGAATGCGATGGCGATTGTATCGGGCGCTAACAAAGAGACAAGCGTAGGAGGGCACATCGCTTCTTACGCGTCGAGCTGTACTTTGTATGAAGTTGGGATGAACCACTTCTTCAAAGGGCCGAATCACGAGCAGGGTGCCGACATGGTTTTCTTCCAAGGTCACACCGCACCGGGTATGTATTCTCGTTCTTTCCTGGAAGGACGTCTAAGCGAAGAGCAACTTCGTAATTTCCGTCAAGAAACCGGCGGCAACGGTCTTTCTTCTTATCCTCACCCTTGGTTGATGAGCGATTACTGGCAGTTCCCAACGGTATCGATGGGTCTAGGTCCATTGATGGCGATCTATCAAGCACGTTTCATGAAATACATGCAGGCACGCGGCCTAGCGGAAACCACCGGGCGTAAAGTTTGGGCGTTCCTGGGTGACGGTGAAATGGATGAGCCGGAATCACGTGGAGCCATCCAACTGGCTCGCCGTGAGAAGCTGGATAACTTGGTTTACGTTATCAACTGTAACTTGCAACGTCTTGATGGTCCGGTGCGTGGTAATGACAGCATCATCCAGGAATTGGAAGGTATGTTCCGTGGTGCGGGTTGGAACGTCATTAAAGTCATCTGGGGATCTGGTTGGGATCGCCTGTTGCAAAAAGACAAATCCGGAAAACTGATCGAACGTATGGGCGAAGTGCCGGATGGTGAATACCAAGCTTATAAGGCCAAAGACGGTGCTTTCGTACGTCAGCACTTCTTCGGTAAATATCCTGAGACCTTGGAACTGGTCAAAGACATGACCGATCAGGAAATCTTTAAACTTAGCCGTGGTGGTCACTCACCGCGTAAGATCTACAACGCTTACAAGCGTGCTGAAGAAACTAAAGGTCAGCCGAGTGTTATCCTGGCCAAAACCGTTAAAGGTTACGGTATGGGGGCTTATGGTGAAGCGGCTAACACCGCTCACCAGCAGAAGAAACTGGATATTGAAGGTTACAAATATTTCCGTGACCGTTTCGCCATTCCGATCTCTGATGAAGAGTTGGAGAAAGGTCCGGTGCCTTTCTACCGTCCGGCTGAAGATTCAGACATCATGAAATACATGAAAGAGCGTCGTCAAGAGATGGGTGGTCAGTTGCCAGCGCGTCACGACAACGCCGAGCCGTTACCGGTACCTAGTTTGGATGCGTTCAAAATGCTGACTGAAGGTACGGGTGATCGTGAGATGTCGACCACCATGGCATTCGTACGTTTGATCTCTATCTTGCTACGTGACAAGACCTTAGGTCCACGTGTGGTACCGATTATCCCGGATGAAGCGCGTACTTTCGGTATGGAAGGTCTGTTCCGTCAAGTCGGTATCTACGATCCAGCCGGCCAGCTATATGAGCCGATGGATGCGGATCAGTTGATGTGGTACAAAGAGTCTGCCAACGGTCAGGTTTTTGAAGAAGGGATCAACGAAGCCGGTTCTATGGCTAACTGGATTGCGGCGTCAACTGCTTATGCCAACTACGGCGTAAGCATGATTCCTTTCTATATCTATTACTCAATGTTCGGTTTCCAACGTATCGGTGACTTGGCTTGGGCAGCTGGTGATTCGCGTGCTCGCGGTTTCATCATCGGTGCCACGGCCGGTCGTACCACGCTGGAAGGTGAAGGTCTGCAGCACCAGGATGGACACAACCTGTTGCAATACGATCACGTGCCGAACTGTATCTCTTATGATCCGACATTCTCTTATGAGATGGCGGTCATTATCCGTGACGGTATTAAACGTATGTTCCACGATAAGGAAGACGTTTACTACTACATCACGGCCATGAACGAAAACTACTCTCACCCAGCAATGCCGGAAGGCGCTGAAGAGGGTATCTTGAAAGGGGTGTACTCATTCAAGAAATCAACAGCCAAGCATAAAAACAAAGTTCAGCTTATGGGTTCAGGAACCATCTTCCGTGAAGTCATTGCCGCAGCGGATATGCTTGAAAACGAATGGGATGTGGCGGCTGATATCTGGGGTGCGCCAAGTTTCAACCTGTTGCGTCGTGACGGTATTGAAACAGCTCGTTGGAATACATTACATCCAACCGAAACACCAAAGAAATCGTTTGTTGAAGAAACCTTGTCTGGTTCTGAAGGACCATTCATCGCAGCAACAGACTACATTCGTGATTACCCAGAGCGTATTCGTCAATACGTTCCAGGTGAATACTATGTATTAGGTACAGACGGCTTCGGTCGTTCTGATACGCGTGAACAGCTACGTCAGTTCTTCGAAGTCAACCGCTACTATGTGGTTGTCGAAGCGCTTAAAGCTTTGGCCGATGCGGGTAGTATCAAGGCGGAAGTGGTTGCTCAGGCAATTGAAAAATATGGTATTGATAGCGAAAAACCTTTCCCGGTTCACGCTTAACAGTAAAGCCGTTGCTCAACGTGGAGTAACGGCTTTTTCATAACAAACAGTATTTTTCCGGTTCATGTGAAGAACCGATATATAGTATTTACAAAGGATTATGAATCATGGCTATTGAGCAAATTAAGATTCCTGATATTGGTGATTTCGATGCGGTCGAGATCATCGAAGTTCTTGTCTCGGAAGGTGATACCGTTGCCGAAGACGACTCTCTGTTAACGCTTGAATCAGATAAAGCAACCATGGAAATTCCGGCACCGATGGCCGGAACCATCACTAAACTGGTGGTTTCCGTAGGTGATAAAGTCTCGGAAGGCGATCACGTTATCGATATGGAAGTAACGGCAGCGGCTCCGGCAGCAGAAAAGCCAGCCGAAGCGCCTGCTAAAGCAGAAGCACCTAAGGCCGAGCCAGCACCGGTAGCAGCAAAAGCGGCACCGGCACCAAAAGCGGAACCAACGCCATCGCCGGCTGCGGTGGCCGCGGCCAGCAAACCGGTCAACTCGCAAAGCATGGGCGCTAAGTCTCACGCATCGCCATCAGTACGTGCTTTCTCACGTAAGTTGGGTGTTGACCTGAACGCAGTTAGCGGGACAGGGCCAAAAGGGCGTATTCTGCAAACAGACGTTGAAGCGGCCATTAAAGCGGTCATGTCCGGACAGAAGCCTGCACCTGGTCAAGCAATGACGGGTGGTGCGGGTATCCCTCCGGTTCCGGAGATCGATTTCAGCCAGTTCGGTGAAACCGAAACTGAGGAGTTGGGTCGCATCAAGAAGATTTCCGGCAAGTTCCTGCATACCAGCTGGTTGAACGTACCACACGTCACGCAGTTCGACGAGTGCGACATCACCGAGATGGATCAGTTCCGTAAAGATATGAAAGCTACCGCCGAGAAGCAGGGCGTCAAATTGACTCCGCTGGTCTTCGTCATGAAAGCGGTGGTCAAAGCGCTACAGGACTTCCCGAGTTTCAATGCGTCACTGTCTGCGGACGGTCAATCGATCATCAAGAAAAAGTACTACAACATTGGTATCGCGGTCGATACACCAAACGGTCTGGTCGTTCCGGTCGTTAAGGATGTCGACAAGAAAGGTATTTATGATCTTTCTTGCGACTTGATGGAAATCTCAGCTAAAGCACGTGACGGTAAACTAAGCCCGGCAGATATGTCTGGTGGTTGTTTCACT
Source organism: Thiomicrorhabdus sp. (assembly GCA_963677355.2). Lineage (GTDB taxonomy): Bacteria > Pseudomonadota > Gammaproteobacteria > Thiomicrospirales > Thiomicrospiraceae > Thiomicrorhabdus. The sequence goes on from CAXXXQ010000002.1 coordinate 487,217, forward strand.
ATTTCCAGCCTCGGCGGTATTGGCGGAACCCAGTTCACGCCAATCGTCAATGCGCCGGAAGTGGCGATCATGGGATTGTCTAAAGCGAAAATGCAGCCGGTTTGGAACGGTAACGAATTCGTTCCACGTCTGGTCATGCCGTTCAGCGTTTCTTACGATCACCGTGCAATCGACGGTGCCGAGGGCGTTCGCTTCACCACAACTGTAGGTCAGTACTTGACTGATTTACGTCAGTTAATCATGTAATAGGGGTTTACCGTGAGTAAGACTGTAGACATTAAAATTCCTGATATTGGTGATTTCGCTGAAGTAGAAGTTATCGAAGTATTGGTTTCTGCCGGTGATGAAGTTGCGCAGGACGACTCTTTACTGACCTTGGAATCCGATAAAGCCACTATGGAAATTCCAGCACCATTCGCCGGTAAAGTGGCAACCTTGAGTGCGGAAGTAGGTGATAAGGTTTCCGAAGGGTCGATTATCGGTACCATGGAAATTGCCGATGCCGGTACCGTAGCGAACAATGTAGAAGAGAGCGTCGCTGCCTCTGCCGAACCTGAAACCGCCGCTCCGGCTGCAGAAGCGCCAAAAGCGGTTTCTGTGGAAGGCATCGAAGCGGACATGCACTGTGAAGTGTTGGTACTAGGTTCCGGACCTGGAGGTTATACCGCCGCTTTCCGCGCGGCTGACCTGGGCAAAAAAGTGGTCATGATCGAGCGTTATGACAACATCGGAGGTGTGTGTCTGAACGTCGGTTGTATTCCGTCTAAAGCACTACTGCACATGTCTGTGGTATTGAATGAAACCCGTGAAATGGCTGCGCACGGTATCACTTTCCAAGAGCCGGAAATCGACACTAATAAAATGCGTGAGTATAAAGACTCGGTTATCGGTAAGTTAACCGGCGGTTTGGCTGGTCTGGCGAAAGCACGTAAAGTTGAAGTGGTTCAGGGTTACGGTAAATTCAGCTCTTCGCACACGGTAACGGTTGAACTGGCCGAAGGTGGGACCAAGACGATCTCATTCGACAACGCCATTATCGCGGCCGGTTCGCGTGTGGTGAAACTGCCGTTTATTCCAAATGACGATCCTCGCGTTATGGACTCTACCGATGCGCTTGAGTTGGAAGAAGTTCCAAACCGCATGTTGGTTATCGGTGGCGGGATTATCGGTCTGGAAATGGCGCAGGTCTATGACTCGCTGGGAGCTAATATCACCGTGGTTGAATTGGGTGATACCATTATTCCGGGTGCCGACAAAGACATCTCCAAGCCGTTATTGAAGAAGATCAAGAAGCAGTATGAAAACGTTTTCCTGAAATCGAAAGTCACCAATGTGGCAGCCAAGCCGGAAGGGTTGGAAGTCACTTTTGAAGGTAAAGACTGTCCGGAAAAAGATACTTTTGATCGTATCCTGGTCGCGGTTGGCCGTACACCAAACGGTAAATTGATTGACGCGGAAAACGCCGGTGTTGCAGTGAATGACTGGGGCTTCATTGAAGTCGACGAACGTCAGAAAACCAATGTCGATCACATCTATGCGATCGGTGATATCGTCGGTCAGCCAATGCTGGCGCACAAAGCGGTACACGAAGGTAAAGTGGCGGCAGAAGTGATTGCCGGTATGCCAAGCGCCTTTACGCCAATGGGGATTCCTTCGGTAGCCTATACCGATCCGGAAGTGGCTTGGGCAGGTAAAACCGAACAAGAACTGAAAGACGAAGGCATTGAATACGAAAAAGGTGCCTTCCCATGGGCGGCATCCGGACGTAGCTTGAGCCTAGGGCGTGACGAAGGGATGACCAAAGCGTTATTCTGTGCCGAAACGCATCGCCTACTAGGTTGTGGGATCGTTGGTCCAAACGCCGGTGAACTGGTTGCCGAAGCCATGCTAGCGATTGAAATGGGTGCAGATATGCAAGATATCGGTCTAACTATCCATCCGCATCCGACGTTGTCAGAAACGATTTGTTTTGCGGCAGAGATGGCGGAGGGGACCATCACGGACCTAATGCCACCAAAAAAACGCAAAAAATAGGGGTTAAAACACTCGATTTCTGCATTATAAAAATGGTCACATACTGTTTGTATGCTCCCATTTTAAAGCCTTGAACTCGAGCGTTTTATCTCCCTATTTTGATTCTGAAAGAAACCTGCTTTATGCAGGTTTTTTTGTGTCTAAAACTCACCATTTCTGCGTTACGAAAATGATCAAATACTTTATAGTCGGCTCAATATTTTCTAGTCTTGAACTAGCACTTTTTATTTCCATCTTTTTTGTTTTAAAGGAAGCTTCTTGGGGGTAGTTTTTACTATTTACAATTATTTAATCGTTAAAATAGTCAAGTATGCTTATGTATTGGGTATCAGATTCTATTGGTTTTATTTTTGATCTTTTTGGTGTTAGTATTTGTACTTAAATTAGTTCAAAGTAAGAATTCAGGAAGATAAGAAGTGATTCCAGCAGTTAATCAATCAGGTGTCTTACCACCTTTTATTCCGGAGTTTAGTCCTACCGATCCAGCTCAAGTAGCTCCTTACAAAGTGTCTATTGTTGATTTTGTGTCACATTACGCCACATCACAAGAAAGAATTAAAATATTAAAGGGATTTCTTTTATACCGAAGTGAGTTAAGACGAATTGGTATTGTTAGTGGCTTTCAATGGGTTGATGGAAGTTTTGTAGAAGATGTAGAGTCAATTCAAAATAGAGCTCCTAATGATATAGATTTAGTTACTTTTGCATCAAGACCTGTAATGGCAGATTGGAATAATTTGGTATATAACAACTTAGATTTGTTTCACCCAAAAAGAAGTAAGTCTAAATTTATTTGTGATGCATACTATGTTGATCTAAACTTATCTCCAATTTTTATTGTTGAAAAAACTAGATATTGGTTTGGGTTATTTTCTCATCAAAGAGAAAGTTATTTATGGAAAGGTATGCTTGAAATTCCTCTTGAAGACAATGATGATCAAGCCCTAGAACTTTTAGAGGGAGGTGTAGAAAGTGCCTAAGAAATTAGCTATAGATAGCCTGTCCTCAGAAATAACTTCATTAAAAGCGTTATTAGAAAGTGCCAAACAATCAGATGATGTTGTTGGAGCTATTCAATTCGAATACAGAATCGATGAATTAAATGAAAAACTAAATAAATTAAAAGAAGAATCTACTGAAGATAACCTTGCAAGTGTGGCTTTATTCTTTGGTGGAAAGCCTGTACTAGGATCAAAAGGCATTGCTGCTAAATTTGCAGGAACAGCGATAGAACAGTTTCAAAATTTAATTTCCAAAACCTTTGCTATTAATGAGATAGGTGAACTCGCTAAAAAAGGAAAAGTACCATTTAAAGAGTATTCCGATCTTATGGTTACTGGGTTAGCGAGAGGTTCATTTGGCTTTGTTCTGGATGAGATGTCAACTCAAACAGAATTAGAAAGCTCGCAATTATCAATTATTGTTGAAAAGGTAGCACACTTAATTGCCAACTCCACGTCTCAGGATGAAAGTGTTTTTGAACAAATGCTTGAAGAGCTAGATCCAAGGACATTGATTGCTCTAAAAGATTTTTTTTCTAATCTTGATTCTAACCAAGCAACATTAAGAGTGGTTGAAAATGACTTTGACATGAGTTTTGATTCTTATGCGATTCATAGGGCAAGATTAAGAACAGAAGCGACTAGTATTGAAGAAAAAACAACTCATATTACAGGTGAGTTAGTAGGTTTCTTGCCTGAACATAAAAAGTTTGAAATTAGAAATAATGATGGTGACCTTATTTATGGTTCAGCTTCAAAAGAAGCTGTAGAAAAATTTGAAGAAATGAATCAAATTCTTAAAAATAGAAAAGTTATTGCTGAAGTAACAGAAAAAACTGTAGCACCTCTTAACCGTCCTCCCAAAAAGGTATACAGGCTATTGAATTTTGATTTTTTTATAGGCTGATTCTTTAGTAAAGCGGGTAAGAGAAGTTAGTAGAACCTTTTGGTTGCACAATTAAGGTCAAATTAATTACCCTACTTTTAAGAAGGGATTGGTATTTTAATCTGAAAGACAGATTTTACGTTGTTTAATTATCAAACTAACACTTATTAGGTGAATTTTTAGAGACGTTTATGTCTAGTATTATTGAATTATCAAATATAGTTAAAACCACTCATTATCTTTATGCAGAAATCAAAGACGATTTCTCAATTCGCAAGATACTAAAGGCTTTAACATTTTTTGAAAGAATGATGTTGTTTTTTAGTTTGATAATTTTTGTAATTGCAATAGATATGTTGTCAGATGGGATCCAATATTATTTTAGTGCCCTTGCAATAGGGTTAACTGTTTACACTTGGGCTTTAGTAAGGAGTCGAAATAGACTAACTACAGTTAATCTATCTGAAACTGAGCAGAATATACTTAAACCACTTTCCTACGGTATTTCTTATAATTTGCTAAATAGCATTTGTTTGAAGTTCGATGAACAAGGTATAACATTAGATCAAATAGACGAAATAACGCTGTTTTTAGATAGAAATCCATTCAAAGAACCTTTTCTATACGTTTTGCCAAACATAATGGCATCTTTTTTTGGTTTAACAGTGACTATTACGGCATTGATATCAGGTGTTTATAAATTTTCTGATGAACAAAATGACATTGTACTGGCTGGTCTAGTTTTGTTTTTAATAGTTTTCTTAACTACATCCATTTTCTTCAAAATGATACAGCCAGTCTCGATAAATAAAAGAGCGATAAGATTACTTGGCCTGTTAAAAATTGGGGCTTGTAAAAAAGATAGGAAGAAAAGACTACAGTTCGCTTTTTGAGAATAACTTATGAACCCAGAAAACTTAATAATCAATGGGGTCATATATGGACACGTCCCTGATTTCAAGCAATAAAATTCTGTAAGTACATTTTCAGCACTCTGTTTTGTTTGATGATTACCTTTTAACTTTGCTGTTTTGGCTGGGTTAAATGCGAGTTAAGCGGTCGTATATTCGGCTCTTAAGATGTCAGACCCTCCTTGTGTTTATTGTGAGCGTCTGGCTAGCCATCATGTTATCCGTACCTTGACTCCTCATCAGACTCACGAGACCAATGTCTCAGACCCCAATTTCAGGCCCTGCCAAGGTGGGATTAACCCGTTTTACCATGAGCATCGCTTTGCAAGGTAAGTTGTTTCAGTGATGCTTTTAAGGCATCACTTGATATTCTTTGTTGTGTGCCATCAGTGACCACATGATTCTGGCTGTCTTATTAGCTAAAGCAACAGCCGCCACTTGAATGCACTTGGCCTGCCTGAGCTTTTTAGCCCAGGCAACTTGATTATCATTTCCCTTGCTTCTGGCAATGGCGGTTAAAGCGCCTTGAACTAATAGTCGCCTTAGATATCCATCGCCTCGTTTACTAATGCCTAGCAGGATGTTTTTACCGCCAGTGGAGTTTTGTTTTGGCACTAAGCCTAACCAAGCGGAAAACTGTCTGCCATTTTTAAACTCTAATGGGTCGCCTACTGAGGCGGCAATGGCAGAGGCGGTTAAAAAACCAACCCCGGGTAATTTTTGTAGTTTAGAAGCTACAGGGTCAAGTTGAGCTAAGCGTTCGATCTTTTGGCTTTGATCTTGTAAACGTTGATCCATCTCTATCAGTTCTTGATAGAGTAAATAAAACTGTTCACGTCCTAATGCCGATAAACCATTCTTTGCATCCTCAAGCACAAAATGCAGCTCCGCAATAAGGTTTGGAGCACCACCTTTGATGACGATACCGAACTCAGCCAGCAAACCGCGAATCTGATTAATCAATGCCGTCTTCTGTGCCACCATTCTTTCTCTTACTCGGTGCATCATCAGGATGTCTTGTTGTTCTACACGTTTGGGCGAGACAAAACGCATCGTAGGTTGATTGGCGGCAATGACAATGGCCGTCGCATCATTAAAGTCATTTTTATTGGACATGACAAAGGGTTTTACAAAGGCGGGATTAATCAACTTAACCTCATGTCCTGCCTGTAGAATGGTTCTTGCCCAGTAATGACTGGTGCCGCAGGCTTCCATGGCAAAAGTAACCTTTTCGTGTGTTTGAATCAGTTCTTTAAACTTCGTACGTGTTAATTGTTTACGTTGAACAGGTTTCCCCTGTTGATTGGCAAAAACCAAATGAAAGGTATGCTTTGCAATATCGACACCGACGGTAGTAATATCATTAGTCATGGGCACGCTCCTTGTAGAGTTGTTGGTTCACCTCAATCATACTGGCTCAATGCAATCGTAAAGCCGTTTTGTATGATGGGCGTGTCCATACCATCAGACTCGATTGATTTGATTGAGAAAATGAGGCAAAGTCCTCTTTATTTATAGCTTATGAACCCAGAAAACTTAAAAAAGCTTGTTGAAGTTGAAATGCCTTATGGGAAATACAAGGGGCGTGTGATTGCTGATTTGCCGGGAAATTATCTTAATTGGTTTGCAAGTAAGGGTTTTCCTGCTGGTAATTTAGGGCAGTTGTTGGCTCTGATGCATGAGCTGGATCACAATGGTTTAAAACCGCTTTTAGACCCTTTAAGAAAAGAGAGCCGTTAACAAAAAAGAGGCAGTACCCAATTAACCAAAAAGCCTGCAATTGCAGGCTTTTTGGTTAATGAGCCATGAGGCGGGTTAATGAAACTTAAACATTGAACCCCTTAATAGCTAACTATTTGGCTTGCTGGTTTTCTTCGATGAATGTTTCGATCTCATTTCGATAGTCAGCGCAAATTTCTTGTGTTAACAGATCTTCTGGAATCAATGGGGTCAGACTCGATTGATTTGATTGGAGAAAATGAGGCAAAGCCCTCTTTGTTTAAAACTTATGAATCCAGAGAACTTAAAAAAGCTTGTTGAAGTGACAATGCCTTATGGAAAGTATAAGGGGCGTTTGATTGCTGATTTACCCGGTAATTACCTTAATTGGTTTGCGGCTAAAGGGTTTCCGGCTGGTAATTTAGGGCAATTATTGGCTTTGATGCATGAACTGGATCACAATGGTTTAAAACCGCTTTTAGACCCGTTAAGAAAAGAAAGCCGTTAACAAAAAAAGAGGCAGTACCCAATTAATGAAAAAGCCCGCATTAAGCAGGCTTTTTTGTTAATGAGTCATGAGGCGGGTTAATGAAACTTAAACATTGAACCCCTTAATAGATAACTATTTGGCTTGCTGGTTTTCTTCGATGAATGTTTCGATCTCATCTCGATAAGCTGCACAAATTTCTTGTGTTAACAGATCCTCTGCAGCAAAAGAGTAATCGGTACTGGTATCACCGGTAGCAAAGAAATCACCGCTGACAGCATTTGCATGTGCCTTGGTTGCTTCAAATGAGCAGGCATTGTCAGAGTCTTTATGTACTTCGACGATATTGTTGTCGTTAATGGTTACGTTCACTGCGTAATTGTGGTTTTGTGCGAAGTAGGCTTCCATTAAGAACAGTTTATCCCATGCGCGCGGAGTTTTGCCTTTATGTGTTTTGTCGGCCATGAACTCGATATGTCGTTTCATATTAAGGGCTTGTTCTTCGGTATTGGACTGAATAAACCAAGTGACTTTATAGTTTTCTTCATCAAACTCCGGCGCGGGATAAGTCTCTGTGCCGGGTTGGAAATATTCAGCGTGATTTTCCGTTACGTAAGGGATCATCGAACCACCTTGATTTTCGACATTACCTTTTGCTGAACGATAACCGTTTTCCCAGCTTGAAACACTGGTAATAAGGTGTTCTTCTGCATCTATGTCAGATACATCCATTTCACCATCGTTATCGCTGTCAATGATGCTATTTAGAGTCTCGTCATAGGCAAGCAATTCTTCTTCGTTTATGAGTGTTTCTTGCAGATCGACTGTTTCTGCTTGATTTAATCTACTACGAATTTCATTACTGATTTTAATGCCGTTTTCCGGATTGTTATCTTCATCCATTGATTGTAGTAGACGCAACATAAGAGTTGTTTGCGGCTGTAACTGACCATCCATCATCAACTGGTGCAAATCCACACTGGAGTAGGAGAAGCCTTCAGTTAAATTAACAGGGGTAACTAAACCGTCTTCAGGAACGGTAGTTGATCCTAATACTAATTGCCCAATACGGAATTCGACTTTATCACCGGCTTTATACTTGAACTGTCCATGTTCATCGGTGATTCCAGTCAGTCCTGAAGTAGATTCATATTCCAGACCTTCAACTGCGGCATCAATAAAAGAACCGGTTGAGGTGGTTGAAGCTGTTGAAGCCTCTGTTGAAGTTGATTCTGTTGTAGCGCTATCTGAGCTTTCTCCGTTACAACCCGCTAAAACTAGGGCTGATACTAAAGCTGTCAGAGGTAAGGTCATTATTTTTTTCGTTTTCATCAGTACGTCCTTTTTGAGTTAAAAATGTAAAATATTTACATAATTTAGACGTAGCTTAATGAAAACGGAGTTTAGAGTCAAATAATTTATAGAGAAAATTTTTGGGTGAGCTAATAAAATTAATGGGTAGCTATATCTGGCAAAAGTAGGTAGCCATTTCCGGTTTTACTTTTTTAAAAGCTTTTATCGTAAGGGTAGGAGGGTGAAATTAGCTGGCTGAACAATCAGGGGTGAAGTTGGTCGTGAATATTAAAATTCGGGTCAATAAGCGTATTTTGATTTGGGAAAAATAACGGCGTTTAAATTTTTATAGCCTGCTAATGCAGGCTTTTTCATATTTAGAATTTACTTACTGTCTTCAGTTGTTTTTACAACGGCAAAATCAAAACCTTATCTTCATTAAACAGCGGGATCAGCAAACGATTACGTTTTGTGTCTACATCCATGTCGGCAGGGGAGTTGAGGAACTCGGCGATGGTTTCGTATTCGCCGTTTCTATAGACATCAATCGACGAGCTTTCCCAGCTGGACATGGCAAGACTGCCATCTTTCAACTTCACTAGGCCATCCAATCTGGCACCGTATGGTTCAGGCATTTCGGTGATCTCGCTTTTGTCATTCATTTTGATCATTTTTGCGCTGGTGAAAAACACCACGTAGATATCTCCATTGTCATAGAGAATGCCGTTTGGTCGGCCCATGTCGGGATCTTTAAGGATGGTTTCCACTTTGCCATTGGCCGATACTTTATAGATGGCGTCGGTACCGGAAGCTTCAAACCCCGGTTTCATACCGGTATCGGTGACATAGACGGTGTCGCCTTCACCAGGGGTAATGCCATTCAAAAAGCTGCTGCCTTTGACGTCGATGGAAGAGAGCTGCTTGCCGCTTGGTAGTTCAAATACTTGGATTTGAGTGATATCGGCCACATAGAGTTTATTGCCGATAATGGTCATACCTTTAGGAGCGTGTAACTCGACCTTGTCATTGGCGCCATCAATCCATTTGAGGTCAATGACTTTACCGTCTGGACTCAGTTTGGAGATAAAACCGTTGTCGTCCGCGTCGAATGGACTGCCGTTGATATTGGTGACCAGATAAACGTCCTGATCGGCGTAATATTCAACCGATTCCGGCGTTGCAAAACCGACATCGCTGACCATGATTTTTGAGCTTGCAGGGTTAGCGATAGCGGTCGCAGACCACAATGCGGTCAGTGACGCTAACATTAAGGTTTTAATGTTTTGGGTAGATTTCATAATCAACTCCTAAAAGATGAATGCTTGGGTTAGACGCTAATCACAGCGTTTTGCCTGTTTATTCTAGCGCGATTTATTGTTATTAATCGCTAGATATAATTACATTTTATGTAGGGTATTTTCTTTTTATAAAGTTAGGTTCTTTCTTAATGTAGACTAGAATCGTGACCCATCTAGTAGGAGTACTAGTACTTATATGTTCTTTCGAGTTTACCCAATAACTTTACGCGCTCTTCTTTTTTTACTTTTGTTAATGATTGCTACCGTTTCCATTTCTCTATGGGTCATTTCCAAGAGTCAGCAAGAGTTTATTCAAAAGCATGCCGATTTTGCTGAACACAGCGTAAAAGCCGCTGCTAATGAAGTAAAACTGTTAAGAGAGGGGATTATTCGAGGGGCGCGATTCTTTGTCGACCAAGAACAGGATTTGTTGTATAAATTAAGCCAAAATCCTGGTAATGATGAGTTGGTTCAAGAGATTAGACGTCAGCTTGCCACACATTTTCCTGAGCATTTTTCGTTCACGCTTACTGATCCTGAAGGTGTTCCTTATTATGAGGATTATGGTGAGACCATTGGTGAGCTTTGTATGACCAACATCCGTCGGATGTCTGTTGATAAACATCCCGATAAGCTTATCGTCCATCCTGGACCGGGTGTTTATCATTTTGATGTCATGGTTCCCTGGAGTTATGGCGGCATTCCCCGAGGCATTTTCTTTAAAAGTTACAGATTAGACAAACTCGCTAAACTTTTATCTATCAGTAAGCCGAATAACCAGAAATTAATTATTGTGCGCCAATCCGAACCAGACTTGATTGAAATAACGGAAGAAGGCGGGCGCGATATTATCGGTTTATACCGGGATGTACGTTTGACGGCGAATGAGATTGATAGGATTGGAGCGAAACTTCCGTTGGATGACTCCGATTGGGCGTTGGTCTCTATTTATGATGAGAGTCTTTTTGAGGATCATTACAAAAACAACTTGTATCCGGCGATTGTATTCTGGGTTATTTTGGTATTACTTGGTTCCGTTTTTGTCTATCTGTTATTTAGAGAAGAAAAATCTCGTTTATACGCTGAAAACGAATTACAGAAAGTGAATTCGCACCTGGAAGAAAAAGTAAAAATCAGAACGCAAAGCATTAATGAAGTCAATGAACAATTGAAACAGGAAATCAAGCGTCGCGATGAAGCGGAAACGACTCAAAAAATATTGTTCAGTGCCGCTAGTCAATCCAATGAAATGATGTTTATTACCGATCCGCAAGGTTATTTTTTGTATGTGAACAAAAAGTTTCTGGAAACTTTGGGCTACAAAGAACACGAGGTGATTGGTGAGTCCACGCGTATTCTAAAATCTGAATTGGTTAACCATTCCGTTTATAAAGAACTCTGGCAGACGATTACCAATAAAGAAACGTTTGTAGGCGTGTTAATCAATCGAACCAAGTCGGGAGAAATCGTTTATATGGATGAGACGATTTCCCCAATTTTAGACACATCAGGGAATATCGAATATTTTATTGTTAATGCTCTGGATATTACGGAAAAGACCGCCAATCAGGAGCATATTCAATATATAACCAATCGAGATTTGTTGACAGGGTTATATAATAAAGAGTTTCTGAAATCCTATATTAATCAATATATTATTGATAGTTCCGGCAGTGGAAGATTAGCTTTTTTCTATATATCTTTAAAGCGTTTTGAACAGATATATGAAGGCTTAGGAGTTAGTAACGGTAATTTGTTTATTAAGCAGTTCGGCGAACGTTTAAATAATTTATTGAATGAAAATGAAATACTGGCACGTATTGGAACCAATGAATTTGCTGTGGTTGCAACAGATATGCAAGCGGATCATGAAATTATCGGTATTTGCGAAAAACTGAACAGAGGTGTAAGTCGGGCGCTTGAAATTGATAAACAAGAGATAAATGTCAGTATCAATATAGGCATTGCTCTTTATGCACAGGATGGCGAGAATTTTGATGGTTTAATGGGGAGTGCTTTTTCGGCATTGAATCGTTGCAAGGTTCAGGAAACAGCGTATTGTTTCTATCAAGACGGACAAACGCAGCGTGCGGCTGAAGGTCTGCTATTGGAACGTGAGCTTCGCAAAGCGATTACTGAGAAGAGCTTTGAATTCTTTTATCAACCTAAAGTGTCCATTCAAGATGGTCGTCTATTAGGTTTTGAATCTCTGTGCCGCTGGAAAGATCGGGACGGTCAATTTGTTTCGCCAGAAATTTTTATCCCCATGCTGGAAGAGCTCGATCTGATAACTGAACATTGTGAACTTGCTCTGATGGGTGCGGCCGAGCTGGTTGAAAACTGTCAGAAAACCGGGATAGATTTGCGAATCGCGATTAACTTGTCGGCTAAACAGTTTAAGGATAAAAGTCTCGCGTCATCCCTAAAAAGACAATGGCAGGAATGTGGTCTTTCATCCGATAATTTGGAATTTGAAGTGACTGAGGGTGCGTTGATCCATAGTGTTGAAGACACGGCTGAAACGCTTACAAATCTCCAAAAAGACGGGGTACATATTTCGTTAGATGATTTTGGTACCGGTTATTCTTCAATGCAATATTTGAAAATGATGCCTTTCAATGTGCTGAAGATTGATAAAAGTTTTGTCATTAATCTTGAAAAACAAAACGATCAGGATTGTACTTTCGTGAGTTCAATTATTGCTATGGCGCATGCATTGAATATGCAAGTTATTGCCGAAGGCGTGGAAACGCAAGAGCATTGGGATATTTTAGCGGCTTATGGCTGTGATATGGTTCAGGGATATTTCGTCAGTAGACCTATTCCGAAATCAGAGTTGACTGAATGGGTACAAACCTATTACGAACAAAAAGTGTAAAGCGCGGTTTCAGATTTGGTTGAACAGTTACTATGCTTGTTTAAACAACAAGAATCTTAAACTTAAGAATCTAAGCTAAAGAAGAAAAAGTGTTATTTTCCATTGTTTGTTTACATTGAAACCTGCGGCTGAAGCGCAGGTTTTTTGTTTTCTGGTTTCCGTGTTTTTTCTGCTTGGTTGTAACGTAACCACTTCGGTTAAAAAGGCTCTCTGAAATTACCGGGCCTTTGATGCAAGTTTAGATACTTAATATCCGTAGAGAGGCTCCCGGTTTTCAAGATCAGGTGATCCGGTTGTTCTGAAACCGATTTAACAACTAGAGGCAAAGTTGCTGCTTGAGCAGTGCCAATAGAAATAACCCGGATTGGACGAAAATTAATATACAAGTCTAAAATCTAAGTCTCCTATATATTAGAGTTTGTTTGTTTTCACTTGCTACAGTCAGTCATTGATTCATAAATGGATAGTCGTTGTAGCCTTTGGCGCCCGGTGTATAGAAAGTGTCCGGATCAGGTTCATTCAGCGGAGCATCGGCGGCGAAGCGTTCCGGTAGATCCGGGTTAGCTATGTACGGCACACCGAATGCCACGGCGGCTAATTCACCGTTGGCAATGGCCGTATCTGCTTCGCCAGAACTGTAACCCATATTGCCGATGAGATTGCCTTGGTAGTATTGTTGAGCCACGTTGAGAACGTCTTCGTCCTGCTCGCCGAAAAAGTCGCTGCGCATTACATGTAGATAAGCCAGATTAAAGTTGTTGAGTTTTTCCGCTAGCCATGCGGTCAGTGCTTTCGGATCACTGTCTCTCATACTGTTATAGCTGTTTACCGGCGAAAGTCGCAGACCGACTTTATCACTGCCCCAGACGTCACAAACCGCAGTCAATACTTCCAGCATTAAGCGAGCACGGTTTTCGATCGATCCGCCGTATTTGTCGCTGCGTTGGTTGCTGCCGTCTCTCAAGAACTGATCTAGCAGGTAACCGTTGGCACCGTGTACTTCCACACCATCAAATCCAGCCGCTTTGGCGTTGATCGCTGCTTGTTTGAAGCCTTCGATAACGGCAGGAATTTCTTCCAATGTTAAGGCGTGCGGAACGGTGTAAGGCAGTTTGCCTTCCGGTGTGTGGACTTCGTCCTCAATGGCGATTGCACTGGCGGAGACTGGTGTTTTGCCGTTATTCAGAGCAGGGTGGCAAGCGCGGCCGCCGTGCCAGATTTGTATGAAGATGCGGCCGTCTTTGGCATGCACCGCATCGGTGATCTTTTTCCAGGCGGCGACCTGTTCAGCGGAATAAATGCCCGGCTCTTTCCAGAAAGCACTACAACCTTCCATGGCCATGGTCGCTTCGGTAATGATTAAACCGCCACTGGCACGCTGCGCGTAATGTTCAAGCATCAGGTCATTCGGCATGTGTGTTTCATCGCTTCTGGCGCGAGTGAGCGGCGCCATAATGACTCGGTTTTTCAAAGTGACTGAACCCAAGGTGACCGGGGACAGTAAATGCGGAAAGGCGTTTTTCATTTGGGTTCTCCTGAATGCGTGAAACGGGAATGATTTATGCGTGTTACGGGTTATGAATCTGCAAATCATACCAGTTTAGGTTGCCGCTAAAATTCAGTTCTAGTTAACACTGCTTTCTTATCTTGAGTACATTAAAAATGTCTAGTCAATTCGGCTATTTGCAGCTGAGTCCAGCGATTTTCCATGCTTGAACTTATTATTGAGAAACCGTTTCTGTTTTATGGATTAGTTATTTGCTTAAAATCATCGTTGAACCGTAAAATGAAAGTAACGGTATATAGAGTGGCTTATATATGGAGGCTTGCAAATGAATAAGGATAAGTTATCTTATTGCGGTTTGATATGTGAAAGTTGCCCCATTCATTTGGCTACAATCGAGCCGGACAAAACAAAGCAGACTGACATGCGTGCTCAGATTGCTAAAACCATTCGCGATCTCTATGGGACACCGACAACTGTTGAGGACGTTACGGACTGTGATGGGTGTAAGGCAAATACCGGTAAGCTATTTTCGGGTTGTTCCGGTTGCAAAATGCGACATTGCGCACAGGAGAGGGGGTATGCGACTTGTGCTGAGTGCCCGGAATATCCTTGTGATGAGTTGGCAAGGTTCTTTAAGAGCGAACCGAATGCGCAAATAAATTTGGATTCAATCAAAATATGCAGCCAAACAGTTCGCTAATCAAGCTGGTATTTTTGAGGTTGGATACCTATATTATTTTCTTAGTTGCTTAGTCACAACTTGCCCTTTACAGGGTGTGCTTGATGAACCGTAATCGACATTTCTGTTAGAGTGGTTATGACTTTCTTTTCTAAATCATATTCTTACAAAACTCTTGATGAAGCATTAATAAATTATATATATCTATAAAATATACTTATTTATGCTTGACACGACCTTTTGCATAAATATAATCATAAGTAAATCTTATTTATTATTAAATTAATTTATGCAGTAATTTTATCAGGAGAATTGTTATGAGAAAAAATCGTAGTGAACTAAAATCTATCGCTAAAGAAGGTTCAACATTTGACGGCTTGCAAGAGGTGGCTATTATCTCTTCGATTTTACCGGTTGCTTTCCTTAGCTCATTGTCTGTCGCATTATCGAACGCGATTTTGTAAGTCGTCTTAGTTAATGCAGCAAGTAATAAAAAAGCCCGCATTTGCGGGCTTTTTTATTAAGGTCTCTATTACTTTTTTAAAATGATTGGTCTGTTTATGTTTGATGACGATCAGAATCTTCTGTTTGAGAATTCGTTTTTGGTGTCGTCATTCGGTAAGAGAGCCAAAGCGCGGCACCGACAATCACCCAGGCAAAAATCCAAGTCATTAAAGCGGTGACAAGCGTCTCCCCTTGATAAAGGCCGATGGCAGCAATAATGAAAGAGATAATGCCGCCGTTTCTAAAAGCACGTTTGTTTATTGAAGTCTGTTCTGCCATTTTCAAAACCTAGCTGCCGTTATAGTTGTGGTCGATTCATTGAAAGAGTGATGTCGGTATCACTGTAATCGTTGCCGCCGAGTTTGCCTAATACTTTGATTTTGCCAGGGTCGATACTGTTTTCCGCCGCAATGCTGTCATCCACAAACACGCCCAATACATCCAATAGAATTAAGACGCCGCCGCCCGGCGTTTTAGCGACTTCAACCACTTCACGCAGCTTGCACTCATAACGGACTTTGGAACCGGAAATGCTCGGTGGTGCAACCAACTCACTGGCTAGCGTTTGCAGTTGTAAGCTTTCGATTTCACTGGTTCCCGCCGGGTATTCGGCGCAACTGGCGTTCATCGCTTCGGCAAACTCTTCGGTAACGATATGCACCACGGCTTCTTGGGTATCGATGATATTTTGCAAAGTGTCTTTGGCGAGTTTGTCTCTGGCCGGAACTGCCGTAACGGTCAAAACCGGCGGGTTAACACTGGCGACGCTGAAAAAAGAGTAGGGTGCCAAATTTGAACCGCCGTTTTTGTCTAACGTACTGATCCAGGCAATGGGGCGCGGCACAACGCCGTTGACAAGCATGTGATAGATTTGCGGAGTTTCAATTGATTCGGTTTTGAAAAACATTAGCTTTCCCTTATTAAAATGGAATGAGTTTGATTATGGTCGATTAAGTCTTAACAGTCCATATGCACAGCGTTAATCTGAACTTTTTGTTGGCATTTAATGGATCATTTAATTGATAATAGGCCGATATCTCAGTCGTCAGGAATAATTATGTTGCAAATCGAAGTACCCGGAAATGAAGAATTTGTGTTGAAACACTTGGTGTTGGATTATAACGGCACCATCGCATGTGACGGGACGATTAAAGCCGGAGTTTTGGACAAACTTAGGGCGCTATCGGAACAGTTACAGGTTCATGTCATCACTGCCGATACGCATGGTTCGGTTCACCAAGCTTGCGCAGATGATTTTATAACTATTCACGTCATCGGGAAGAGTGCTCAGGATCGGCAGAAACAGCACTATATCGAACAACTGGGTGCTGCACATTGTGTTGCAGTGGGTAACGGTTTTAACGATTGGCAGATGTTGCAAACAGCGGCTTTAGGTATTGTGGTGATGCAAGAGGAGGGCTGTGCGAGCAAAACGTTGTTAGCCAGTGATTTGTTGTTTGCTTCAATCGCGGACGTGCTGGATGCTTTGTTGCAGCCTAAACGTATTATCGCCTCGCTAAGAAACGGCTGATATTGAAAGCTTGTTTATATTGAAGGATGTTTAAAGGATGTTTAAAGGATATTTAAAAGCCTGAAAATTGCAGGCTTTTTCCGTTTTAATTAAAGCTCGAATGCTTTGATAATGTTGGCGGAACTTTGCTGGTTCAGGTTTTTGGGCAGCAATTTGGCGATTTTAGATTGGGTCGCGTCAGTCAATTTAGCTTGGATTTTGCTGTGAATCGCGTCTGCCAAAGCTAAATAAATTTTACCGTCATGATCTTTGGCGAAATCGTTGATATAAGTGCTAATGGAGTCAATGGATCTACTTTTGATTTCCAGGTCGCTTTTGTTCTCGTAGGAACTGTTTTGTCCCGATACGGAGTTGGCATGATCTCCGGTTCGATCCGCATAGATGTCGGAAGCTTTGGCTTCGCTCTGAATGTTTTCAAGTGACTCATATTCTTTTAAAGAAATACTTTTTTGTTCACTTTGTTTGATGGCAAATACTTTCAGATTGCCTAGGTCGGCAAGAATGGTGTAACCGATAGTGCTCATATGAATCCTCCTAAGTTGGATTTTCACACTGTTAAGCGAGTGAGATTTTATAAGAGATTACCCTGCGGAAACAAACGGTTATCGAACTGTTTCCGGTAATAATCTTTATAAAGTTCATTGGCTATCTTAATAAACTGAACTTGAAAGTAAACCGTGAAAAACTAACCGGTTGACAGTCAAAATGTCGTTAAGCCTGTCATTACAGGCTTTTGAGTCAATCATATTTTTTGTACGTAAGAAATACTTCAATACTCTTTGCGCTGTTTGAACTGCTTGCGGAATTGTTTGTCTCTTTCCAGTTTGGCTTCCCGTTCAAATTTAGTCTGTTCTTTGTCTAGGCCGCCACGCGCATAAGGCGCTTCCGCCATGGCGGATTGGCTGAAAATGATAGCTGAACCGATAATTAAAGCGAGTTTTCGCATCGATGTTTTCCTCCTGTGTTGTGGAAAATTTATCTTAACAAGCAGAGGTGATACTGCGGAAGACGGTATTGCTGACTAAAGTGTCAATATAGTCTTACAGCACTTTTGTTGGTTGCATTAATCGGCTTGCTTGCCGTCTTATTTGTTGACTGATTAAAAACCGATAACTAATGCGGTGTCTTATGGTTAAATGCTTTGCATTGTTTTCTGGTTATTTGGTTATTATTCAGTCTATGTCTAAATTTGAATTGCAGGTGTTGGGAACCGGAGCGGGCGCTTCACAAGTCTACGATGGCCTGCCCAGTACCGGTTTTATGCTATTGCGTGATGACCAGCCTGTTTGCCTGATCGATTTAGGTTTGGGCGTGGGTCGTCAGGTGATTGAGGCGTTTGGCGGTTTTCCCGACACGATGATTATTACTCATAATCATTCCGATCACGCCGGCGATTTACCGGTGGTACTTCGAGTAGAACAGGCTCAAGGAAAATGTTGCCGAGTGATCGCTCAGCAGGATGTGGTGCAACGTTTGCAAAGCTACCGTCTCGCTGAACATGCCGAACAGATTGATGCGCAAGATTTGGCCGATTGGCTGCCGGTACCGACTGCGGTGAAAACGGCTATCGATGATGATCTACAAGTCGCTTTTTTTCCCGGTGAACACTCTGAATTGAGTTTCGGCTTTATGCTTTATTACAACGATCAGCCGGTGTTAGCTTATACGGCCGATTCGACTCTATATGCGCCGTTATATGAGAAGTTGCACCGGGCCGACACCTTTATTATCGATGCTCGGCCGAAGCCGAATCGCTGGCACGCCAGTTTTGAGGAGGTTAAACCTTGGTTGGGTGAAGGGCGTTATATTGCCGGCCACGGTTTGTCGGAATCTCAAATGAAACTTTATCCTGATCTGCCGCTGTTACAGGCAGGGCAGCGAATTGCTTTAAACACAAAGAATTCATTAGAGAGCGAATCATGAATATTGCCGAGCTGGTTAAAAGACTGATCCAATACATTTACTATCTTTCGCCGTATTTTTGGCTGGACCGTCACTACAAAATCAAGGAGCTGGATTTTCAGCCCGAATCAGAGGAATGGCAGACTCTGCGCAATAAACGTCTGTTTCTTTCCGAGTTTTATATCGTCGGTTGGTGGATACTCTCTTTTGCCTTGATGCTCGTTTCGGTTTTCTGGCCGTTGACGGCCTGGTTGATTCCGTTATTGTTTCTGCGCATTGTCGGCATCGTTAATAAAGAGTTGGGGGTGATTCTGTTCGGAACCTGTAAAATCACCGAGGGAACGGCCGTATCGGCAACCGGACGGGTGATTGTGTTGGCGATGGTGAATTACCTGACGGCGATGTTCCTATTTGCCGCCATCTATCAGATTCACGGCGTGTTTGAAGAGGTGCCGAGCTATCTGATGCAGGCGATGTCTCTCGGTGGTGTGATACAAGCCTTGCAAATTCACTTTACCATGAGCGGCGCTTTTGCTCCCGGTGATCTGTTTACTTGGGGAATCACCGTATCACAAGGTGTTTTCTGCTTTATGTTCGGTACCATCGTGATCTCGCTGTTTGTCTCTTTGCTGAACGTCAAGCCGCTGAAAAAATAACAAACGATATGCTTGCTGAAAAATCAACTTTGAATTTCAGCAAGAATCCAATTTTTTAGATGGCTTTTTAAGTTATGCAGTTGGCTTTCGTCGATCACACCGACACCCAAAAGCTTCGCTTTATTGAGGTTGTCGCCAATCGCTTCGGTCGTGACCAGTAAGGCGTGGGAGGTGATGCCGCCCAACCTGTGCTTGAGGCTGTCTAGGCGTTGAAGATGCAGATTGATATTGGCATTGGTGCCGGTTTTGCATTCAACGACAAATAGCTGATTATTGGCGATAAACAGCACATCGGCTTCATCATAGGCTTTGCTGCGTTCCAGTTTGACGCCAAAAGCGACGTCTTTGATTTTGCTCACTTCGGCTTTGATTTCCAGAACGGCTCGATAAGTCAGGTACTCAAGCCAGCCACCTTCAAAAAACATTCTTTTCCATGCATCGCGTTCCACTTCAGGAGAAAGGGTGTCGTCTTTGACATTGAGGTGGAGCAGGTTACGGTTATGCAATTTTCTCATTAAGCCGACCAGCAGATCCGCTTTGAGGCGGGAACGATTGTTGATGTCGTTGATGTAGTATTTATTTTTGTGTTTGATTAGTTTAATGCTTTTGCCGCGTGCATAGCGGGTTGAAAAGTGCTGGTAGGTCTGCAATGCGCGTTGATCGAGAATGATTTTCTGAATGGCGTTGATGAGCTCGTTTGCGAAGTTGGCCTGATTGGGCGTCAGGCTGACCGGTTGACTGTGTTCAATGCCGTGGGCGTGCAAAAACTCTTCCAACAAAATATTTTCCGCTATGCTGAACTCGGGGAGGTTTTTAGGCTGAATCCATTTCAGTTGGTCATTGGGCAGCAGGTAGTAGAGTGCGGCTAAGGTATTTTCGAACGCTTTAAAGGCACCCAGTGTATACATCTTATTGGCACAGCTGATATTAATCGCCAAACTGTCCAGTGGCACCTGTTTGACGATGCTATGCAGGTTGGTGACGATTTCATCGATTTCATAGGCTTGATCTATGAGAATGGTTTCCGCTTTGATCTGATGAGACTCATAAATACGTTTGAGCCGTTTGGCGTTATCGATCAGGTTTTCGGTATAGACAATCAGCACCCGATTTACGACCAGTCTGTCATCCAAGATAGGCCCTAAATTAGGCGTCATTTCCCGATCGGCGAAAACCAGATGGGTACTGTATTGTTTGATCATGTTTTCGGCTGTACTAGGTGTCATTCAAAAATCCGGTGATTACCACCAATGCTGTAATCAGCATTGGCTGTTTTGCGGTCAACCTTAACAAATTAAGGTGATGGATAGGTATATCTTTTATGGATCGCTTCCAGTTCGCTCAAGAGTTCATCGCTCAAGCTGATATGGATGGAATCGATATTCTCTTTGAGCTGATCCATGGTCGTGGCACCGATGATATTGGCGGTTAAAAAAGGCCGCGTATTGACATAACTCAAGGCCATTTGCGCCAATGACAAACCATGTTTTTGCGCTAACTGATAATAGGCTGCCGTGGCGGTCTGCGCTTGTTCGTTCTGGTAACGGTCAAAACGAGGGAACAGGGTGATGCGAGCTTTTTCCGGCCACTGGTTATTCAAATATTTGCCGCTTAAAACGCCGAATGCCAGAGGCGAATAAGCGAGCATACCGACGTTTTCCTGATGGGCGATTTCCGCCAAGCCGACTTCATAGCTGCGATTTAACAGGTTATACGGGTTTTGCACGGAGACAATTTTTTCCAAACCGAGCTCTTTGGCGATTTGAATAAATTTCATAGTTCCCCAGGCGGTTTCATTGGAGAGACCGATGCTGCGGATTTTACCGGCCTCAACCTGCTTGGAAAGTGCCAGCAAGGTCTCGGCGAATGGGGTCAGGTCTTGCGGCTCGTTGTGCGGATATTCAAAACCGAGTTGGCCGAAAAAGTTGGTTGCTCTTTCCGGCCAGTGCAATTGGTAGAGGTCGAGATAGTCGGTTTGTAAACGTTGTAGGGATTGATTTAGAGCTTGTTCGATGTTGTGTTCGTTAAAGCGGGTTTTGCCGTTACGAATATGTTCGACAAATTCACCCGGGCCGGCAATTTTTGAGGCGAGCACTACTTGATCTCGTTTGCCATTTTGGGCAAACCAGTTGCCGATAATGGTTTCGGTCGCGCCGTAGGTTTCGGCTTTGGGCGGCACGGAATAGAGTTCAGCGGTATCCCAGAAGTTAACGCCTTGCTCAAGTGCATAATCCATCTGCGCAAAGGCTTCGGCCTGAGAGTTTTGTTCGCCAAAAGTCATGGTACCCAAACAGATACGACTGACTTTGATGGAACTATTACCTAGCGTACTGTATTGCATGATCAATCCCTCCATTTCGTTTATTTTTTAATGATTGTAAATCATAACTCGAATTGGTTTGAAAAGCCTGTAGGAAGCTTTAAGAGCGGTAATTTACTAAACACAAATTATGAATGCCATTTTTTTGCAGAATAGCCGTACTTTTTATTTTTCTTTTCCGCAAATTGGTCATAAAATGCAAAGGATTTGTTGAGATTTTTATCTAACAAAGTAGCTCTGTTTTCTATCTAATTTTTGAGTTGCTTTTTTCATGCCCCAATCCGCTTTTTCCATACCTGTTACTGATCAGTCAGAAACCGTTCCGGCCTATTTAGACAAACTTGATGATATTCAGTTCGATGGCTTTATCGATGTTTTGAAATCATTGATTCGCGAGCCGAGCGTGGTCGGCGCCGAACACGCTTTTTTCCGGGTTTTACAGCGAGAGCTGGAAGAGCGTGGCGCCAAGGTTACTTGGTATGAAGGTTTGCTGGTTGCGCAAGGTGAGGAGCCAGACCGTTGTCACTTTTCCAGCCACATCGACCGTCACGGTTTGATCTGTACCGGCCCGAACGAGTTTCAGTTTGCCGCGTTTGTGACCGGTAAACGCACCGATCTGCTGGGTAACGATGTAGATGAAGAGATCAAGCTTACCCTGATGAACCGTTTTGAGAATACGCCGGTATTGGCTTACGAGCCTTGGTCCGGCGCTTACCGCGGCAAAGGGGTGATTGATAAGGCCTATATTTGCGAATATCGCCATAACCTGATTTTTGAGGTCAAAGGTTTGGAGCATTTGGTGGCCGGTACGCCGGTTGGCTTTAGTGATCGTTTGCGGACGGAAAACGGCTTTTTATCCGGCCAATTGGACAATGTGCTGACGGCGGCGATGCTGGTTCACCTGTTCAGTTTGGGCTATCAAGGTACCGCTTTTTTCACCGCTGAAGAAGAGTGTGGTGGAAGCTGGCGTTACTTGCTGGAGTGGTATCGCCGTTTCGGTAAAAGCACCAACGAATTATTGGTATTGGATACCAGTCCGTACCGTAACCGTGAAGATGCCGATAAACAATTGGTGACCTTGCGTAACCGCGACGAACATGCGGAATTCCATTTTGAAACCACGCAGAATCTGGTGCGTCAGTGTCAGCAATTGGGTATCGAGTACAGTTTTAAGGATATGTATATCGAACAGTTCAATCAGCAGCGCATCGGCTCCAATCAGGCAAGAATACCGCTGGGTCGAACCGAGCTGGGGCGTATCTGTGCCAATGCCAACGGCTTGGTTCACGGTACGACTTTACAGATTCCGACCACCGGTTATCACACCATGAATGAAACGGCTTCGGTGGCTTCCTGTCAAGCATTCCTCAGCCTGTTGCGACAGGTCGGTCTGGAAGAAAGCTGAAAAGCGACTGGCAGTAGGGTTTGCTAATGCACTGTTTTACTTATGGGACACTGATGTGCCGCGAAATTATGGATGAAGTTTGTGCTCAGCGCTTTCAAGCGGTTTCCGGCACGGTATTCGGTGTTAAGCGTCTAAGTGTTCGAGATGAACCTTATCCTGGACTGGTTTTACATGATGTTGGTCAGGTGGAAGGTGTGCTTTACCTTGATGTCAGCCAGTCAGCCTGGCTACGTTTGGATCACTTTGAAGGGGAGATGTATCAGCGTCACTCGGTGCAAGTGGCATTGGCAGACGGCCGTGTGCTCGATGCCGAAACCTATCTGATTCGTCCTGATTTCATCTCTTGTCTGGAAGCGAATCCTTGGTCTTTTGAAGCGTTTCTTGTTGAGCATAAACAACGCTTTCAGAATGAATATCGAAGTGACGATAGTTTAGGCTAAAGTCGCTATTACTCAGGCTTATTCTCGGCCTGTAACTCCGTTTTGATTTTCGCGCAAAGTTTGCAATTTGCTTTTATTGGCGAGTATTGGACTTCAAGGCTTCAATGAAGCCGCTAAAGTGATTATCATAGCGATTATTAAAAAATAATTAATCTAGGAGCCTACCCGTGAACTTAATTGACGTTGTCCAAAGCCGTTATGCCACCAAAAAGTTTGACCCTAGTAAGACGATTAATGATGCCGATTTCGAGCAGATCAAGGCGTTGTTACGTTTTAGTCCTTCCAGCGTCAACTCTCAGCCGTGGCACTTCATTATTGCGGACAGTGCGACAGGTAAACAGCGTTTGGCAAAAGCGGCGCAAGGCCCTTATAACGCGAATGAGGCGAAGATATTGGATGCATCCCATGTCATTTTGTTCTGTGCCAAGACCGAGATGAGCGATGAATACATTCAAAAAATTACCGATCAGGAAGGGCTTGACGGCCGTTTTCCAAAGCCAGAAGCCAAAGAATTGGCGCTAAAAGTACGCGGTTTCTATGCCGATTTGCATCGCAAAGAGTGGAACGATACACAATGCTGGATGCAGAAACAGGTCTATTTGAATATCGGTAATATCTTGCTTGGCGCGGGTGTATTAGGTATTGATGCCGTGCCTATTGAGGGTGTCGATTTAGAAGTCTTGAACCGGGAATTCGAGTTACCGGAAAAAGGGTTGTCGGCGGTTGCGGTGGTCGCTTTGGGTTATCATGCAGCAGATGATTTTAATGCCTCCTTGCCGAAATCCCGATTGCCGGAAGCCGAACTGTTTACATTGATTTAAGATATGAGCAAATGTTTGCATTGTTAGCATACATTGAAGAATAAAAAAGCCCGCAAATGCGGGCTTTTTTATTGAGCAAAATAGACAGTTTTTGAACCGCTGTTTGCTTGATGACGTTTGCTTTAAGCCGTCACTTTTTCCAGTGCCTGCTCGATATCGGCGATGATGTCGTCGATATGTTCAATACCGATAGAGAGTCTGACCAGATCTTCCGATACCCCGGCTTTAGCCAATTCTTCAGGGTTAAGCTGGCGGTGCGTAGTGGTCGCCGGGTGACAGGCCAACGATTTGGCATCTCCGATATTGACCAGACGCAGAATCATTTGCAATGCATCGATAAATTGCGCTCCGCCTTGAAGTCCGCCTTTGACACCAAAGCTCAAGATGCCTGAGGCTTTCCCTCCGGTGATTTTCTGGCAGACGGCATGGTATTTGTCAGTTGCTAAACCGGCGTAGTTTACCCAGGAAACTTTAGGGTGGTTTTGTAGGTATTCGGCTACTTTCTGCGTGTTTTCACAGTGTCTTTCCATTCTTAAGCCCAGCGTTTCCAAACCTTGCATAATTAAGAAAGCGCTGTGAGCGGCCAGTGCGCCACCGGTATTTCGTAGCGGCACCACTCGACAACGGGCGATGAAGGCGGCGGCACCAATATCTTTGGTGTAGCTGACACCGTGGTAAGAAGGGTCCGGTTCATTCAGCATCGGAAAACGGTCGGCATGTGCGGCCCAGTCGAACTTGCCTGAATCAACGACCGCACCGGCGATTGTGGTACCGTGGCCGCCGATATATTTAGTCAAAGCGTGGACGACGATATCGGCACCCAGTTCGAAAGGGCGGCACAGGTATGGCGTGGCTACCGTGTTATCGACAATCAGCGGTAGACCGTGTTTATGGGCGATGTCAGCCAGTTTTTCAATATCAACCACATTACCGGCCGGGTTACCGATGGATTCGCAGAAAATCGCTTTGGTATTGTCATCGATTGCCGCTTCAAATCCGGCGAAATCATCCGCTTTCACCATTCTGACTTCGATGCCTTGACGAGGCAAGGTGTGGGCAAATAGGTTGTAAGTTCCGCCGTATAACTGGCTGGTACTGATGATATTGTCTCCCGCCTGAGCAATGGTTTGAATCGCATAGGTGATTGCGGTCATCCCAGAAGCCAGAGCCAATGCACCGACTCCGCCTTCCATCGCTGCGACACGTTCTTCCAAAACGGCATTGGTCGGGTTCATGATTCGTGAATAGATATTACCGGGAACTTTCAAGTCAAACAGGTCGGCACCGTGCTGGGTGTCATCAAAAGTGTAGGAGGTAGTCTGGTAGATTGGCACAGCCGCCGCCTTGGTGGTCGCTTCGGATTTATAGCCTGTATGTAGGGCAATCGATTCAAGTTTCATGTAAGTTCCTCTACGTCGAGTGAATATGGGATTATTGTTATGATTTAGCGGTATATCTTAATAGTTTGAAAACGTCGGAAGATAGAATATTTTCATCTATGGATGAATTTTAATAAAGCACTCTCATGGTTTTGATAAAAGCGATTTACGCTTGGCGGTTATCGATCATTGCCATTTTGACACCGGTATAGATCAATGCGGTGCCTGCGGTTTTATTGATCAGATTGACTGCCCAAGATTTCAACTGTTGTTTGGCCAGATGCGCACCTAAAAAAGCGTATAGCGTGTAAACCAACAGGTCGGCGACAAAGCAGGTTAGCCCCATAATGAGAATTTGTGAGAATAACGGTTCATTCGGATCAATAAATTGCGGTAATAGTGCCGAAAAATACATCAGTGCCTTAGGATTTGCCAGTTGGATGACTAACCCCTGCGAGAATAGTTTTAAAGCATGCGAATCGGTTTTGGTGTTGTCCAAACGAATCGCCGAAGTTTTGCTAAACAGAATGGTTAGACCTAAATAAAGCAGAAACAGGACTCCGATCCATTTAATGATATTGAAAAGTGCTGTGGAGGCAATAATCAGCGTGGCAATCCCGGTGGCGGAAAGGGCAAAGAAAATCGCATCGGCACTGGCGATGCCGAGAATACCGAAAAATGCTTTTTGCGATTGCAGGTTGGCACCTTGTGATGAAGCCAACATGGCCGATGGGCCGGGAACCAGAATCAATAATACTGTGGTAACAAAAAATAGAGAATAAAGCTCGAAACTCATTCTAGTCATCGCCTTTGATGAATCAGAGCAAGAATTTTATCACCAAAAAGAGGATACCGACGGGAACTTTAAGATTGACTCTGTATCCGGCTGAGAACGGTGTTGATTTAGCCCGTATTGCAAGGTGTTAAAAACTTGCCAGTTGTTTAATTGCGCTGCCAGACTAAAATTCGGTTATTTTGCGGCATTTCAATATCTTTTATCAGTCGGAGGCCGGCTTGGTCAGCCAATTGATTGCACCACTCGAAATCTTTGATACCGCTTTGCGGATTACGTTGTTTTAGCCATTGGTCGAAATCGGCGTTGCTTTCACTGGTGTAGTGACCGTTGTAATTGAAAGGACCGTAAACCATGATTAACGCTTTAGAATTCAGAACTTGTGTCACATTGGCAAAAAAGTCTTTGACGTGATTTCTGCCCATAATGTGAAAACTATTAGCGCTGAAAACCGCATCGTAACTGCCTTTCGGCCAGACTTCATCGGAGACATTAAGGTTCAACGGTTCTAAAACGTTCTCCAGACCGGACTCCTCGATCCATAAATTTATGCCTTCATGCGCGCCGATCAGGTCGGATGTCTGCCAGGTTAAGTGAGGCATCTGTGCGCCAAAATAAACGGCATGTTGGCCGGTACCGCTGGCAATTTCCAATACCGAATTTCTGTTTTGCAGTAAGCTTTGAATGGCTTGCAGAATCACTTGTTTGTTTTCTTCGCTCGACTGTGCGAAAGGTTTATTTGTTTGCAAGGAATTTCCACCTTCAGGAAAGATAAATCGGTTTTCATTATACAAAGCAATGTCATCCGGCCGAATATTAATTAGATATATGTAGATAATGGCGTTTTATGACCGACTGAGAAGCGCTCCGTTCCTGCACGAGTCCGATTGAAAAAGAATGACTTCATATCAATGAAAACCTAGCAAATCAAAGTAATAATGGTTATGAAAGTATTCGGTTTTCTATGTGGTTTGCAAAGGTTTAGAATGGAGGTGATGTTTACGTTGGGAGAGAGCGATGCGTTTTATTCGAATCTTAGTTTTATCTTTTATGGTTTTGCCGATTTTATCACAGTCGGTTGCGGCGAGCGATAAAGCATATAAGTTGGAGAAGATTGCGAGCGATTTAGGTGTGGTTTGGGCGCTGGATTTTATGAGTCCTGATCAGTTGATCTTTACTCAGCGTAACGGCAAGGTCGGATTATTAAATATCGAGACGCATCGCATTAGCGAACTGAGCGGCGAGCCAGAAGTTTACCATCACGGTCAAGGCGGGCTGCTGGATGTGGCGGTTCCGCCAGACTATGTTAATGGCGGCTGGGTCTATTTTACCTATAGTAAACCGGCGTTGCCGGAAGCCAAGACGACCTTAGCGAGAGCAAAAGTAGTTGATTCCGCATTAACCGATTGGCAGGATTTATTGATTACCGAATCTGCCAGTTACCGGGATATTCATTTCGGTAGCCGGATTGCGTTTGACGGTGAGGGGCATCTTTTCTTTTCGATCGGAGATCGAGGTAATCGAGCAAATGCCCAAGACTTAACGAATCACGCGGGCACCATCGTGCGATTGAATATGGACGGTTCTGTACCTAAGGACAACCCTTTTGTAAATGACGCGAACGCGCTTGATGAAATTTGGAGTTATGGGCACCGAAATCCGCAAGGTTTATATTTCGATCATGAAAGTCGGCAGCTCTGGGAGATTGAACATGGCCCCAGGGGCGGGGACGAGATTAATCTGATTGTAAAAGGTAAAAACTACGGCTGGCCGATCGTCTCACAAGGCAAGGAGTATTTTTCCGGTCAAGCGGTAGGCGTTAAACATAAAACAGGCATGCAAGAGCCGGTTAAAGTCTATATTCCGTCCATTGCACCATCCGATTTATTGCTGTATCGAGGGCTCGCATTTAAAAGTTGGCAGGGTGATCTGTTAACCGGGGCGCTGAAATTGCACCATCTCAACCGTATAAGGCTGGATGAAGGTTTGCAGGCGGTTGACGAAGTTCGTTATTTCGGTGCATTGAATCAGCGTATAAGAAGTTTGGCGGTAGATATTTCGGGCTTGCTTTATATCGGTACCGATGCGGGTAATATCTACCGAATGATTCCCGTCAACTAAGCGCAATCTGAAATTGATACTTTCACGATTCTTTTCTGTGGTTTTAATTCAACCTGATTAGTGCAGGATTGCACCTTACTGAATTCTATTTTAATCAATTACTTATGAGTTAATATTTATTTTATTAATAATATAAGCTTTATACATTAAGGTATTAAATTTGCTATATATCGTATTATTGAGCCTTTTTTAAACATATTAAGTTGTTCTTTTTTTGGGTTGGCAGATGCAGATGGAACTTGTGGATACGTTATGGGTGTTATTGAGTGCGATTTTAGTGGCTCTAATGCAACCGGGTTTTACCGCTTTGGAAGCAGGGCAGACTCGAGCTAAGAATTCGATTTCGACGGCAATTAAAAATATCAGTGATTTTCTAATCGCGTTTATCATTTTCATCTTTTTTGGCGCCAGTTTAATGATGGGGCAATCGGTCAACGGCTGGGTCGGTTGGCAGGAGCTGATGTTTTATGACGATAGCTTCTCTCAGATTGTCTTTATTCTATTCCAAGCAATGTTTGCCTCCACGGCGGTTACGATTATTTCCGGTTCCATTGCCGAGAGAACTCGTTATCCGACTTATTTACTGATCGCTATCTGGGTTTCATTAGTTGTCTATCCCGTGCAAGCGCATTGGATCTGGAATGAAGGCGGTTGGCTAGCGCAGTTGGGCTTTGTCGATTTTGCCGGCTCTACCGTGGTTCATTCGGTTGGTGGCTGGGCGGCCTTGGCGGCCATTATGATTATTGGACCTCGCTTAGGCCGGTTTGAAATGCAAAACGGTTTTGAAAAGTCCAATCTCGCTTTGAGTGCCTTGGGAATTTTCTTTATCTGGCTTGGTTGGATCGGTTTCAATGGCGGTAGCTTGCTGGCACTGAATCATCAGACCGGATTGGTTATTTTGAATACGATGATTGCCGGCTCGATTGGCGGATTGGCCGGTCTGGTCTACAGTCGTATTCAACTCGGACACTACGATGTCAGTAGTATCATGCACGGTATTTTGGCCGGTCTAGTCAGTATCACCGCATCGGCTAATTTAGCTCAGCCTGTGGATTCGATTTTTATAGGTATCCTCGGTTATATCGCTTATGAGTTCGGGCGTTATTTATTGATTCGCCTACAATTGGATGACGCCATTGATGCGATTCCGGTTCACTTATTCGCCGGGGTAGCGGGTACTCTTGCGGTGGCCTATTTTTATCCGGCAGAAGAATTCCTGCATCAATTGGGTGTGCAATTTTTGGGCGTGATGGCAGTAGGTGTTTATGCTTTTGTGATCAGTTACCTGTTTTTGATGATTGCCAACCGTTTCTTTACTCTGAGGGCGAGTGAAGCGGACGAGATCATTGGTATGAATATCAGTGAACACAAAGCCTCCAACTCTATGCATGACCTGGTGCAGATGATGCATTTACAAGCCAGTTCAAAAGATTTCAGTCAGAAGATATCGGTCGAACCTTATGCCGATGCGGCCTTGATTGCCGAGTTTTACAATAATGTGACCCGAGCGTTCAATAAGTTGACCGACGAGAATCAGCGCTTGATTGACGAGGTTGCCTACCGAGCGAACTATGACCAGTTGACCGGACTGCCGAAACGGCAGATGCTATTTACCGAAATCGAAAGAGCCTTGGCACACCTTGAAAGTGAACCTAAAACGCACGGATTGCTGTTCATTGATCTGGACGGTTTTAAACAGGCGAATGACGAGTTTGGACACGATGCGGGTGACGATATATTAAAAACAGTGGCGTTACGCATTCAGTCGATCATCAAAAAAGAGGATATGGCTGCCCGTTTCGGCGGAGATGAGTTTGTGGTGTTGGTGTTAGATTTTGAAAACGAAAGTGAAGCGGCTAACCTGACCGAACGTTTGATTCATTCGATTCGTGAACCGATTATAACTTCACAGCATGAAACCATTAATATTGGTTGCTCGATTGGACTGAAGATTTTTGACGAGCACAATTATTTATCGATTGATGAGCTGATTAAAGAAGCCGACAGTGCCATGTATGTGGCGAAACGTCGCGGCAAAGGCACGTGGGTTTTGGCTTAACAGGTAGGGCTGGTTTGGTTAGGTTTTGGGGCGTTTGGTTATGATTAGAACAATAAAAGTTTGGTTGCCGGTTTTGGGTATTTTCATGTGCTTGTTTACCTTGGCACAAGCGACTCAAGCGACTCAAGCAGATCAAGCAGCCGATGGAGTGCAAGCTGTACAGAGCCGTTATAGCGTACAGCAGACCGTTGATAAAATGGAGCAGGTATTAAAGAATAGAAAAATGACGCTGTTCGCCAAAATCGAACATGCCAAGGCTGCACATAAAGTCGGTATTGAATTGCGTGATACCGTGTTGTTGATTTTCGGCAATCCTAAACTGGGCAGCCCTTTGATGCAGTGCCAACAGAGTGTCGCCATTGATTTACCGCATAAGGTTCTGATCTGGGAGGATGCTAACGGTAAGGTTTGGATATCATACAATCAACCTCAATATCTGCAGAAAAGGCATCAAATCTCGAATTGTGAGGCAACGCTGGCTAAAATGGAAAAAGGCTTGGCTGCGATGGTTCAATCTGCCGCAGACTAAGGCGTGACTCCCGCCAGCAAACCTTTAACAACTACAGGTTTCGAATAATGGATAAATCTGTCGAAATCCGCGCTATCAAATCTGATGAAATTGCCGCATTGATCCCTCTGGTTGGCGAACTGCTTGAGGAGATTATGAAATGTATAGATGTCCGGGCGTTTGATTTTAATAGGCAAAATGCGCACACTCAGGCTGAACAAATGATCGCTGACGGCAGCTATTGGGTCTTTGTGGCTGAAGAGTTGGGAGCCAATAAATTGGTCGGCTTCGTTTCTCTGTATGAAAGTTTTGCACTCTATGCGCAAGGCGCTTATGGAACCATCCCGGAGCTCTATGTTAGACCTGATTGGCGTTCAAAACAGGTCGGTCGACAGTTATTGGAGGCGGCCGCAGATTTTGGCAAACAAAAAGGTTGGCACAGAATTGAAGTGACCACTCCGCCGCTGCCCGAGTTTGAACGGACGTTGAATTTTTATCAAGCAAACGGTTTTGAAATCAGCGGCGGTAGAAAGCTGAAGAAGGATATTGACTGCTGATTCCGACAAAATTAGAGTACAAAAATTATTAAACAAGCCCGTATTCAGACGGGCTTTTTTGTTGATCGATTTTATTATCGTTTTGCCGAGAAATGGCGGTATGATGAAGTTTAATTTTTGAACAAGCGTCGGCAGGAGGAGTACATGGCTGTTCAGTATAGAGGTAGTGCATTGATTTTGGGAGCCGCTCTTTTTTTAGGTTTAACTTCATTGGGTCTGTTACTGAATAGTGCCGCGATTGAATTCAAACAGTTGGAGCGAAGCGTAACGGTCAAAGGACTATCGGAAAGAGAGTATCCGGCGGACGTTGTGATCTGGCCGATTCAGTTTACGGCAGCCAGTAATAATCTGAGCGAACTCTATCGAATTATCGAAAACAATACCGATAAGATTCGAGCTTATTTGATTATGTCGGGTCTCAATGCCGAAGAGATTACGATGACGCCACCCTCTATAACCGATAAGTCTGCACAAAATTATGGAGGCGGTGCTCAAGCGCCATTCCGTTATACGGCCTCGCCGACCGTTACCGTCTATTCTCAAAATATCGAGATGGTAAGAGAGGTCATGAAAGGTATTTCCGCTTTGGGCAAAGAAGGTATCGTTCTGACCAGTGCAAATTATCAAGCGCAAACGGAATATCTGTTTACCCGTTTAAATGAAATTAAGCCGGAGATGATTGAGGAAGCGACTAATAAAGCTAGGGAAGTAGCCGACAAGTTTGCCGAAGACTCAAACAGCAGTCTCGGTAAAATCAAAAGGGCGTCACAAGGCCAGTTCAGCATTCAAGCACGGGATAAAAACAATCCACATATCAAACGTATTCGTGTGGTTTCAACCGTCACTTACTATCTATCGGATTGATTGGCATTATTTGGCAGGGTTTAGCGGCTTCGCCAGATATTGGCGACCGCTTTATTGCTTCCGAGTAGGGCGATAATCAGGCAAATTAGTCCCATAGCTGCAAAAATAACGGTTGGTAATAGAGCGCCCATTTGATTGATCATTAAGCCGAAATATAAAGAAACACCCGACAAGATCAAAAAGAGCAATCCCATAATTTTCAGCACGGTTCTGTGCGACTCTCTGTAATACTCATCTGTTATGTTTCCATTTTCGAAGTAATTCAGAACTGGAGAAAAAATCTTGATTAATAGGTCTTTCATCGCTTGGCTTTCTCGGTTTATTTAAATGAAAATTATTATAACCTGCTTTGGCTTGCGTCTTGGTGTTCCTTAGGTTTGAGACCATGAGGTCATTCGGTTAATGACTTATAAAAACTGTTTGAATAATATGCCGTAGACAGTGAAGAACAGAATTAACCAAAAAACAGACAGCGCATATTTTCTCAGTAATACAAATCCGAGTAGAGCGATAAAGACATCCAGCCAATGGCTTAATGCACTGGGTGCGATAGGACTGATAAAAGTCGCCAATAGAAATCCGACGACTGAAGCGTTGACCGCGATAATCGCACCAGAAAAACGAGAGTGTTCAGCGATAATATTCCATTGTTGAGACAGTCCCAAAACCAATAAAAAACCGGGTAGAAAAATCGCCAGAGTCGCAATCAGAGCTCCCGTAAATGGTGACGACGGCATCAGTTCCGCACCGAGAAAGGCTGACAGGGTAAACATCGGGCCGGGGACGGCTTGCGCAGCGGCATAGGCGGTTAAGAAGCTCTCTTCACTTAATTGTCCGGACACCGTCTGTTGCAATAACGGCAGTACGACGTGCCCTCCGCCAAACACTAAACTGCCGGCTTGATAAAAGCGGGCAAACAGCTCGATTAAGGTATTGTTCCACGGAATCAAACTAAGTATAAACAGGGCAAACGTGATCGATAACCACCATTTCGCCTTGGAGCTCAATGCTAATGTGGAGCTGCTTGTTGGCTCGTTTTGTTCAGAATGTTCAAGGTATAAACTGCCGATTATTGTCGTTGATAACAGTAGAATGAGCTGGGTGTAGAAGCTCGGAAAGATAAGCAGAGCGGCGGTGGTAGCGATTGCCAAAAAACGGGTTAGGCGTTCATTGCAGAAGTTATGCCACATAGTCAGAATGGCATCCATCACTACGATGACCGCGAGTAGTTTCAAACCGTGCACGATACCGGGCCAATATGGATTTTGTGTCTCGTGCAAACCGATTGCCAAGGCATAAAGTAAAATAAACGAGGGCAAAGTAAAAGCGATAAAAGCGGTGACGGCACCAAGTAGACCGGCCCGATGCAGGCCGATGGCAAAGCCAACTTGACTGGAACCCGGGCCGGGTAAGAGTTGGCTAAGCGCAATTAAACGCGAATAATGGTCTGTCGACAGCCAGTTTAATTTATCGACAAATAACCGCTGAAAATAACCGAGATGAGCCGCCGGGCCGCCAAAACTGGTTAAGCCTAAAAGTAAAAAACGCCAAAAAACTTCAAACATGAAATAGGTTCCTGAAAGTGGAGTTTCCATTTTATAAGTTTGCGGGTGCAGAACAGCATGAAATGGTTCGGCTTGAATATGAAGGCTATTATTTCATGAATAAAATGATTGTGGATTATAGAGTGATGACATTTAAACTTAATTAATCAGCGCGCTACCTTCCAAGTCTAAATCGGCGTATGATGTTTTGGAGTAGGTTGATTTGAGGTAAGCATGCCCGACTCAATTAACGAAACAGAATTTCCTGAAATTCCGTCAATACGCGGTACTTTTGCCGTGGTCGCCGTTCTATGTGCGATTGGATTTGCAATTAATCTATTTTTCACTCTTCAGCAGAATCAAATTCTCTATCAAGCCGAAATCGATTCCTTAAAACAGCAAGTGCAAAGAAGTTTTGAACAGAGCCGTGAGACGCTTGATCGGCAATTTGCTCTGTTTATCTCTCACTATATTCGTATGGATGAGGTGATGGATGCGATTTCAAGAAATGATCGTCAGCGTTTACTAGCGTTAACTAAGGATGATTATGACCGCCTAAAAGTGCAAGAGCCGTATCTTTACGTGATGCATTTTTTTGATACTCAAAATGTCACTATTTTAAGAATGCATAAGCCGCATAGTTATGGTGACGATCTGACGGTATTACGCCCGATTGTCGCTTATGTAAATCGATTCAATAAACGAGCCAGCGGTCTTGAAGTTGGTAAGAACGGGATTACTTATCGCATTACTATTCCGGTCTATAACCGACAGAATGACAAAATCGGCGTTTTGGAGTTTGGCATTAAACCGGAGTATTTTGTGGAGGAATTGAGAAAACGTTTTGGTATCAAATCCCAAATTCTGGTCAAGACCGAAAACTTGAAGAAGTTAATCTATCAGACCGACTTTCCTAAAATAGATCGGTTTTCGATTGTTTATAAAGACGATCTTTTCAATCAATTGGCGTTAGATCCAAATAAGGCCTATGAAATTCTAGAGCAACAAGACAAAAAATATTTGGTGATTTCCGGCATTCGTTTGAACTCTTATAGCGGTGAGGAAGTCGTGCGTTTTCAGATTGTTAAAGATATTACCGCTTTCAGCGATAAGCGCGAATATCAGATGCATATGCATATAGCGATGAATGTCGCGCTGTTTATGCTGTTTCTATTGATCTTGTATTTTATTTTCAATCGTTATAACCAGCATTTGACGAGTGCCATATACCGTCTACGAGTGTCGGAAAGAAAGCAGCAAGTTATCACGACAGCCAGTCAAAAAGACGAGCTAACTCATGCCTATAACCGGCGCTATTTCAATAAGATAATGGCGGAGTTGATTGCAAATAAAAACTCGGCTACTTCATTGATTTTCTTTGATTTTGATCATTTCAAAATGATTAATGATAACTACGGACACTTGATCGGAGACGAAGTACTGAAAGCGATGTCGGCTTTTGTTTCGGCTCAATTCAGGGCTGACGATCTGCTGTTTAGATGGGGTGGCGAGGAGTTCTGTTTAGTATTAATAAACACCGAACTGTCGGTTGCCGTGGAAAAGGCCGAAGCTCTACGGACGAGAGTAGCAGAAACCTTGTGGCCGCAAGGTATTAAACTGACGATTAGTTTAGGCGTAACGAATATACGGCCGGAAGATGACTTAAATAGTTTGCAGAGCCGGTTGGATGATTTACTGTACAAGGCCAAAGAGAGCGGCAGAAATTGTTGTATGGCAGATTAGGAGGCGATTTAAATGCATGATATCGGTTTTGATTTTTCTCTAGTGCTTTTTTTCGGAATTTTTATTGTGGCATTTTTATTGATGGTTTTTACAAAGAATAAATAATTCTCGGGTTTAATTGGCTTGGATTCTGCTTAAACTGAAAACAAAGTTTAACAATGAAGTGAGTAACATGGTTTCATTTGATTTCAATAAGCCGAGTATTCTGAGAAATATGTTTTTGACCTACATCGGCGCGGGATTGTCGATGGGTTTGGTGTTTCCGGTCTTTGCCAGTCTGTTTGTTAATTTTAAGCCGGGTATGTTGGTTTGGTTTGTGATTGGTTGTGTTTTGGCCGGGATCTCTATCGGATTCTTCAATTACTGGTTATTGAAAGAACGTTTATTAAAACGTTTAATGCGTATCGGTGAGGTCGCCAATGCGATTAGTAATAATGATATTTCAATGAAGTGTTCGTTGGAAAGTCATGATTTCATTGGCGATATGGCGCAGAGCTTCAACTTGATGGCCGCCAACCTTAGAGAGATGGTGAACCGCATCAAAAAGGTAACTGATGAACTTAATGATGCTTCTGACGGCATGTTGTCGGTCTCGCGTAATACGCACGAAGGCGTTAATGCCCAGAAGCAGGGAACGGAAAAAGTCGCCAGCTCCATTTCCAGCATGAGTGATATTGCGGCGGAAATGTCGCGTAATACTCTAGCGGCGAGTGAGGCGGCAAAACAGGCCGAACAGGCAACCGATTCCGGAACCGATGTGGTCAATCAGACGATTTCTTCGATTCAAAAGTTGGCTGGCGAAGTAGAGCAAACTTCCAGCGTTATCCGGGAATTAAAAACGGACAGTGAGAACGTTACCTCGGTTTTATCGGTGATAAAGGATATTTCCGAGCAGACTAATCTATTAGCTTTGAATGCGGCAATTGAAGCCGCTCGTGCCGGTGAGCACGGACGAGGTTTTGCCGTTGTTGCCGATGAAGTCCGAATTTTGGCAGGAAAGACTCAAGAATCGGCGGTTCAAATTGAATCGATTATCGAAAAGCTGCAAATAGTGGCCGACGAGGCTGTTAATGTTATGTCAAAAGGGCAGGAACAAGCTCATAAGAGTGTTAATCAGGCAAATGATGCCGGAGTGGCTCTGGCATTGATTTCCGAATCGGTCAAAACCATTTCTCAAAAGAACCTGCAAATTGAACAATCGGCCGATAAGCAGAAGCAGCAGTCCGCAATTGTTAAAGCCAATATGGCGGATATTCAACAAGTCAGCGACGAGGTGGCCAGCGGTGCGGATCATACTGCAAACGCTTGTCACAACGTCAGTGCACATGCCTT
Source organism: Thiomicrorhabdus sp. (assembly GCA_963677355.2). Lineage (GTDB taxonomy): Bacteria > Pseudomonadota > Gammaproteobacteria > Thiomicrospirales > Thiomicrospiraceae > Thiomicrorhabdus. The sequence goes on from CAXXXQ010000002.1 coordinate 524,389, forward strand.
GGAATTGCAAAAGTTAATTCAGCAATTCAAAACAGTCTAAGCAGTCAAAAACGATAAGATGGCACTAACTTCACAAGCTAGAGAGGTTGGTGACTGTCTTATGGTTTTCTATGGATTGCGATGGGATTCGTCTAGACCGCCTGGTTTTTTGATTTTCAATGGCTGGAATATTCAATGCATCCCGCAAAACATGTACTTTTTCTTTCTCACGGCGGCGGCCCGATGCCGTTATTGGGAGGACCTGAACACATCGATATGGTGACGACACTGCAAGAAATTGCAGCAAGCATTCCTAAACCCGATGCGATTATCGTGATCAGCGCACACTGGGAGGCTGCAGTGCCGACCATTACTGCCAGCGAATTTCCATCGCTAATCTATGATTATTCAGGTTTTCCAAAAGCGTCTTATACCATTCAATACCCTTGTCCGGGCGAGCCTGTATTGGCTGGTGAGGTAGCCGAGTCGATAAATAGGCATGGGCTTGAAGTTCGTTTGGATACGGCACGAGGTTTCGATCACGGCTTGTTTGTACCGCTCAAAATCATGTATCCGGATGCGGATATTCCTTGTATCCAGCTGTCTTTAGTGAACACGCTTGATCCTGCTTTACATATTCAAATAGGTCTGGCATTGCAGGATTTGAGTCGTTCCAATCTATTCATTATCGGTTCGGGTTTCTCTTTCCATAATTTAAGAAGTTTTTTTTCGCCTGACGGTGAGCAGGGTGAAAAAATGAATGATGACTTTGAAAGGTGGTTGATCGATACCTGTAGCAACATCGATTATTCGGAAAAAGAAAGACGGCAAAAACTACTTGAATGGAGCGAAGCTCCCGGCGCCCGTTATTGCCATCCGCGCGAGGAACATCTTATTCCTTTGCATGTTTGTTATGGGGTAGCTCAACAAGCTTGTTCGACCAGTTATGAAATTACGGTAATGAATAAAAAATCGAGCATGTATTTGTGGAAACCGTAATTAAAAGTCGTTTCTATTATTTTTTTATTAAAAGTTTCGCTGTTGTAAAAAAAAGTTCTTGTTAGTACTGTTGTGAGGCGTCACAATGAAACGGTAATTAACTATCTACCAAGAGGGGGTGCAGTGATGGAAAGATTACAAGAAACCGGCGCGATGATGGGGCGTTTAATGAAAGATATGCCAAACCAGTTAAAGCAGTTTGGCGGTTTTGTGAAGGTGGCTGAAGCGGATGGCGCTTTGGACGAAAAAACCAAACACTTGATGTTGCTGTCATTAGGCGTGGCTTTTCAGTGTTCTTGGTGTATCGCCATGCATGTCAAAGGCTGCGTCGATCAAAAAGCGACTAAAGAAGAAATTCTGGAAGCAGCGATGATGGCGGTTGTCATGGGCGGTGGCCCGAAGCTGATGTATATCGAGGTTGTTTACGAAGAGTTAGATAAGTATTTCAGTTAACTATTGTTAGACTGCTTTTCCATTTCGGTTTGGCATTCATGGCAAGTCATAAATGCCAAACCGACTCTATCAGGCTGTTTACGAACAGAATCCATCTGCAACAAGTTTGGCTGACCGCTATTTCCCGAAATATGGATCATTTGTTCCAAATGATCGCTTAGACGATATAAGTGATTGCTGACACGTTGTATTCAGCGTATCGCTTCCAGCGAATCTGTACACTGATCGGCATCGATCCCACCGCGACCCATTTTACCGACCATTTGGTGGCGATAATTTTCGGCATCCCGGTCAATCTATTGATGAAATGATTTGCCCAGTTTGACCATTTTGAAAAACTTGTTTTTGTGCAGCTGTCTGAGAAATTGCTCGACATCTTCCGAAATACGTGCGGATATGTGCTGTAAAGTTGGAAACGGTTTGCTGGCCTGAGCTCGATCCGCTTCTTCTTCACAACGTTCATGCAGTCTTTGCAGATGATCAAGCATATGAATCATGGAGATCAATCTTGTCCATAGCCGGTTAAAGTTAAAATACGACTATAAAACGGTTTGTGCAGACAGCGTGCATATCTGCTATGGTTCTCGTAAAGTGGTTAACGGGTTTAGGGTTAACGTTTTTTCTTGTTTAACTAAGGCAATAATTTTATGCAACAGCATCTTTCTTCAATCAATGAAATGCTTTCCATGCAGAATGCATTAAATGAAGCGACCAACGGCTCTGAATGGCGTTCAGGAAAAACTCAACTGGGTAAAGAGATCAATTGGCGTCGTTGTATTGTGATGGAAACCGCCGAGCTTATCGATAGCTATCCCTGGAAACATTGGAAAGCCGTTAGTGCGCAAACCGATCTTGAAAACGTGCGTGTCGAACTGGTGGATATTTGGCATTTTTTGTTAAGTCTTGCCTTGGAGAATTTTGAAACTGAGCTAGCGGCATCGTTGTTGAGTGAGTCTGCACAGTTGGATTTAGGTACAGTGGTAGATTTGACGGACATCGAGCAGGTTGAAGTGCATGAACAGATGATGACCATCGCTTTGGAAAATTCGACCGTTTCCAAAGCCTATTTTACTCGCCTTTGCCAAGCGTTTTTCAGCTCCTGTAAAGTTGCGGAGCTTGAGTTTGCGGAGCTTTATCAGATCTATATGGCAAAAAATGTACTCAATAAATTTAGACAGGATCACGGTTATAAAGAAGGTACTTATCTTAAAGAGTGGAACGGCAAAGAAGATAATGTGGTCATGTTTGAAGTGATTGCCGAGATGTCGTCCTTTTCCGGAGAGGAGCTGTACTTAAAATTAAAACAGGCTTACAGTCGAATTTTGTAAATTTTCGGATAAAATATTAGCTAATTTACTAACATAACGATGGACAGCAACGGCGCTGGCTTAACTTCATGGCGTGTTAATCATCTTTACCCTGTAGAAAGGGCGCGTCTTTTATTGCATGCGTGCTAGTACAAAATGTAAACGCACGGTTTTGATTTAATGTAGAAACAGTAGTTTCCATTCATCGAGTTTAAGCTGTAGATGCCCGATTTTAATGTCCACCAATTAGAAAAGTCGATTACCCACCGCTACACCCTTGCCGTGTTTCTGATAGCGCTTCTGTCGACCGGAGCTTTTTACGCCCTTAAATCGGCGTTGAGTGATTCGGACAGTACGGCCTTAATCGTCAATATTTCAGGTAAACAGCGGATGTTAAGCCAGCATATCGCATTGGATGTGCATCGTGTTTACCGCAGTCAATTCAATCGTGATTCGCACGCCTACAACCTTGCCATTACCAGCCTGAAAGCGCGGGCGCAAGAGATGGCGGATGCCAATAAACGTCTGTCTTCCGGTGTGTTAACGGATAAATTTTCGGTCAGTTTATCGAATGAAATACGCGAAATGTATTTTGGTGAAATGAACCTTTCCGAAAGGGTGCATGATTATACCCAACTGGCATTCGCCATTATTAAATCCCAAAATTATGAAGACTCTTTACGTATTCTCAAAGCGATAGATAAAGTTTCCGAGACATTGCTGTTCGACTTGAACCACGTCGTTTTTCAATACCAGAGAGAAGGGGAAGCGCGTCTGCAATTGATAGCCAGAATGGAGCTGGCTTTGTGGTTATTCACTCTGCTTACATTAGTTTTGGAGGTGCTCTTCATTTTCAGACCTTTGGCGCGTTCGGTCGCCAAATCGGCACAAGCCGAGAAAGAACTTTTGAATAGCCTTCAGGATCAGGTTGAGCTAAGAACCTTGAAGTTGGAACAGGCCAATCAGCAACTCTATGAGATGGCATCTAAAGATCATCTGACCGGTGTGAAAAACCGGCTCACTTTGGAAACGGATGTAGAGGAAATCATTGCTGGCAATAAGCGCCATCAGCAACACTTTGGGCTCGTAATGGCTGATATCGATTGGTTTAAGAAGGTGAACGATACTTTCGGACACGATTTCGGCGATTATGTTCTCAAAGAGTTTGCAACGCTTCTGAAGCAGCATGTCCGTGAGCCGGATTTTGTTTATCGAATCGGCGGCGAAGAGTTTGTGGTGATTTTTAACCGGATATCATTAGAGGATTTGACCGGAAAAGTTGAAGAATTGCGCTCCGTGATTCAAAACCATTCCTTCAAGTACGGGGAAAACGAAACCGTTATTACCGCCAGTTTTGGTGTTTATCATAGTAGTTTATTAAAGGCCGATAGCTACCAAGAGGTATTGAAAAGTGCCGATCACGCGCTATACGATTCCAAGTCGTATGGGCGAGACCAGATCAATTTTGCTAAACAAGATTCTCAGCAAAAGAGAGGCAAGCTATTACCTAAACAAGTCAAGCTTCAATATGAAGACGGGGATCTGTCGGTGCTGTTGTCCGCCGAATATGATATAGAAAGTCTGACCGGCTACTCCGCACAGCAGTTGATTGATGAAAGTAAAGCCTTCAAGCATTTGGTTTATAGCCAGGATTGGGATCAGATTGCGAAGGTGCAGCAGGAACTTGTAAATGGGGAGGAGGTCTCTTTTACAGTACGTTTGTTAACGGCTGCCGAATCTGTACGTATTGCTAGAGTCTCCATAGAGCAAATAAACGGTGTATATCAAGTTCTGATACAAAGCGCTACCGCCTTAGCGAAAGAGTTTGGAGACGAACTTTTGGTCTTTAATTTTCATGCAATGATGGATAAAACCAATGATCATATCTGCTTTAAAGACAATAACCATGTCTATACGGCAGCCAGTCAGACTTTACTGGCCTTGACGTCGGTAAAAAGCAGAGAAGAGCTGCTGGGCAAAACCGACTATGAACTCTTTCCTAAAAAAGTGGCGGACGAATCCTTTCAGATGGAGAAAGAGTTATTCAACGGAGAAATCGACGTGGCCCAAAAAATTCAACAGATCACCAATAAAGAAGGGCGAACCAGTTGGGTGGACAATCGAAAATATCCGATTAAAGACGGCAACGGGAAAATTCTTGGTCTATTCGGTATAGCCCGAATTATTCCTGATGAAGAGATCGCCCGTTTTTATCAGAAAACACAACAAGATTAGAACCGATTTTTAGACCGGTTACGGTTAGCTCCAGCCGCCGGTGATTCAAGTGATGCAGTGTTACTTGGCTTGCTTGGAATGGGCTTTTGAGTAAGCGATGACTTTAGGGTAGATTTTTATAAATTTTTTAACCAATTGGGTGTCGAAATGGCTCCCGGACTGTTCAATAACATAGGCTAGAGCTTTTTCATTCGGCCAAGCTTCTTTATAGGGACGGTTGGAGGTCAAGGCGTCAAATACGTCGCAGATAGCGGCAATTTTAGCCTCAATCGGTATTTCATAACCTTTCAACCCTTTGGGATAACCGGTTCCATCGACTTTTTCGTGGTGATTCTGGGCGATTCGTTGCGCCATTTGAATCATCTCCGAATCCGAATCGGCCAGGATGTTGGCACCGATTTCGGCATGGTTTTGCATGATTTCACGTTCTTCGGGGCTAAGTTTGCCGTGTTTGAGCAAGATCTTATCCGATATGCCGAGTTTGCCAATGTCATGCAAAGAGCTGGCTACCCTGATTAATTCGGCTTGTTTCTTGGAAAAGCCGGCTTCCAATGCCAGTAAATAGCATGAGTAGCTCATCCGGTTGATATGGTTGCCGGTTTCGGTGTCCCGAAATTCGGAAGCGATGCCTAGTCGGTTGATCAGCTCCATCTCCCGGTTTTCAATGGTGTAATTTTTGATCACGTTTTCGTCGAATCGTTTAGTGAAATGATAGCTGGAGGCGCTGAAAAACAGCAAACCGATTAAAATCCCGCCTAAAACCGCATAATGGAACGGTTCGCTACCGACTAGAAAGATTGAAATTAACAGGGTTGCAGACAGTGGCGCGGTGAACAGGTAGAAAACTTTGGGAATCGAGCTGAGTACACTCACACTCACACCGATAATGCCGACCGTAAAGGCAACTGAAATCATTTGGTAGGCGTAAAGGTAGTGCTCGTCTTCAATCGATATAAAACTGTAGACTGCCCACGACCAGAGTAGGCCAACGATAAAAATTAGTAAGGTTTGCGTATCGGTATAAAAACGGATTTGCTGTTTGTCTATCGGTTTGTTCTGTTTGGTCAGTTTCATGAATTGTTTGGCAATCAGCAGGCGGGTGCTTAAGGTCATGATGAAAAAAGCCAACCAGAATAGCACCGAACTTAGGGGTTCGTTGGCAGCGATTAAGGTCTGGGAAATAATCGCTGCCAAAATTGACTGGGCGACGACAGAAGGAAAAGCCTGTTCACAAAGGTATAAAAGCCGATGGTAATGAATTTTGGCATGGGTCGGTTGCATGGATTAGATGACACCTTCTGCTTGATTGATCTTGACCGAAGCGGATAACCATTCGGCAGGACGACAGGGTTGCAGGTAAAAAAAATAGGGTTAGATATAAGAGAGTACGAACTCTGTTTGGATATCATTGACCGGCATTTTATCCCCTCGTGCTTTACAAGCAAGATCCATGGCAAATTGTGCCTCATAGCCGTGTTCAATCATTAAAGTGATGGCAACGGTACCCGCTCGACCTCTTCCGCCGTGGCAGTGGATGGCGATACCATGGCCTTCGGCAAGGTCTTGTTTAAGTGTCCGGTGCAAGGCTTTTAATTCATCTAGAGCGGGGATGGACATATCTTTGATGGAAAAGTTCAAAAAATCGATCTGCTGCGCTTTACATACTTTTTCCTCATCCGCTAACATGAGTTTTTCGATCTCTTCCGGAAGCAGCAAGCTGATCACTTTTGTCACGCCGTTTTGGCGGTAATATTCGATATCTTGATTCAAGTGTTGCGGGTTTGGTTTAGGCATGACGAAAAGTTGGCCGTTGCCTAAATTGCAGACCGGATAAAGTTCGGTGTTTTCCATTGTTAATTTCTACTCTATTGCGATTGATTTCTCTATCAAGTGCGGCAAATTGTAACTAAAATAATGAAAAATTAAACTTTATTCCTTTCCGGTGACGTCGATAAAGCGCACAAAAATAGTGCGGTCGAGACGGTTGGTTGATGTAGATTTTGAACAAAAAAAATTAACGTATTGTTTTTAAAGTATAAAAAACGAATGGCTTTTACGTCGCTATAAATGAGGTAAAAGGAGATGAGTATGCAAGAATTTATTCAAATATATGAAAAGAACCGGGATGAGATCGATCGTTTCTTGATTCAGACGGTGCGCAACAATGGTGAAGATTTAACGAACGACATTGCGCATTTGAGACGTTTTTTCGGATTTTTTAATAGCTTGGAACTGATCTATGTGACCGATAAAGAGTTTCAACAGGTCTCATGTAATATTTTTAAACATCGCATCAATAAAAACGCCAAAGGCCGTAATCGAAGTTATCTGTTGGACAGCACTCACAACAATGCAGTGGCCGGTTCCGAAATTCAGATCACCCACCCGTATGTCAGTTCGGCATCGGGAGAATCTTGTGTGACACTGATTATTTCGACCGGAGAGCACTACTTTTTTCTGGACTTCAATCTCTCTATTTTATTGGCAAAACTGGGGTTTGTAGAGCGTCATCCGACATTTAACTTTGTCAGCAAGGCTTTTTACTTCGGTATCGGTATTTCGATGATGTTCTTTTCGGTAATGTCGATAGGCTATGCCTTTTACGACTATTTAGTGCAGATTTTCAGTGATGTAGATTACTCTCTGGAGAGTGTTTTTAAACCGATTATTGCCTTAACGCTTGGTTTGGCTATTTTCGATCTGGCGAAAACCTTGTTGGAGCGGGAGGTGGTTTATAAAGCCTATTCGGATAAAAAAGACGAAGACCGGCTGCTCTCCAAGTTTTTGATTGCGATCATTATCGCCTTATCTATCGAAGCGTTGTTAGTGGTGTTCAAAACCGCGTTACATGACCCGTCGCAAATGCTGTACGCTTTATATCTGATCACGGGTATTGCCTTTATCATTGTTTCTTTAGCCGTGTACAATTGGGTATCGGCAAATAAGCGCCGTCACTAACCCCTTTAACGATTGCAGGCTTTGTTTTATAGTCAGAGCCTGTATATGAAAACAGGAGTAAATAATGAGAAACTGGATAGTCGTTGCACTAAGTTCACTGATGATTAGCGGATGTAGTTGGGTTCAGCCGTTACCGGGAGCGGATGAGGTTGCGGTGATGACGATAGAAGACGTGGCAAAATGTCAGAAACTCGGTTCCACTCATGCTCAGACATTGAATAAAGTGACTATGTTCGAACGTGATCAAGAGGCAATGCGACAAGAATTGATCGCTCTGGCAAAGAATGAAGCGGTTCGCATGCGTGCCGATACCATCGTACCGCTTTCGGATATTGAAGACGGTACCATGGAATTTGGTATCTATAACTGTTATTAACCGATAGGAGCTTGCTATGAAAATGAAAGCGTTGATATTCCCTTTAACTCTATTGATGACCTCGGGAACCGTTTTAGCGGAAGATACTCTGGATGAGAAAAATATCGGTATGGAATTGGCAAGAGATATCGCGACCGAATCGATTTTGGCTTGTCGGGAAAAAGGTTACTCGGTGAGTGCGGTGGTGGTGGACCGTCACGGAAACCAACGGGTAGCGTTACGTGACGATTATGCTTCTAAATTCACTTTGCAGATTGCCGAAGAAAAAGCCAATGCCACCATTATGTCCGGTTTGAAATCGGGTGATTTCAGAGCGCAGCGTGGTGATATCCGACCTGAACTGAACCATGTGGACGGTATTCTAATGATGATTGGCGGCCTGCCGATTATCAGCGGCGGGGTTCGAATCGGCGCGGTCGGTGTCAGTGGTGCGCCTGGTGGTGAACGTGATGAAGCTTGTGCACAACAAGCTTTGAACAAGTTGGAAGATCGTTTAGCGTTTTAATTCCGCTCTAGTCGATTGATTTTAGGCTGAGGCGGAGTTTAAGTTATTTGAACACCATCTCTCTCGCATTCTGTTGCAAATAAGCTTTGACGGCTTGGCGTTCTTCTTCGATAAAGCGGTCAAGGCTTTCTCCAAACGGGTTCAGCGGCAGCCAGTGAAAGGACTCTATCTCAACCGGCGTGAAGCCACGGGCAATTTTGTGGTCGCCGCCGGCACCGGGTTCAAATATTTTTAATTCATTCTCAATGGCATAATCGATGCCCTGATAGTAACAGGTTTCGAAATGCAGATTCTTAACCTCTTTAATCGCTCCCCAATGCCGTCCGTACAAGTGAGTATCAGAGCGGAACATTAAGGCTCCGGCAATACACTCATCATTCAAATCAGCCAAAACCAAAATAGTCTGTTCGGCCAGACTTTCGCCGATCTCTTTAAAAAAATTGAGATTAAGTGTTGGTGTACTCCATTTTTCAATAAAGGTTTTCTGATAGAAGTAATCGAAATTCTGCCAGTCTTGCTCGCTTGCCTGATGGCCGTTCAGTACGCGAAAATGGATGGCGGACTCTTGGATACTACGTCTTTCGCGAACGATATTCTTGCGTTTTTTCGGTTTCAGCTCACCTAGAAAATCGTCAAAGCTTTGATAGCCAGGATTCTGCCAGTGAAACTGGAAACCCAGTCGTTTATAGAGGTGCTGGTCATGCAAATTTTGCAGCCATGCTTGCTGTTCAGGTTGGGCAAACAGAATATGGGCACCGCTCATTTTCTGCTGTTCACAGAATTCAGTCAATGTATGGAATAGCAGCTGCCTAGCAGCATCGGATTCGATACCGCAACCGGTTAGTAAACGCGGCCCCATCACCGGCGTATAAGGGGTGGCTGAAACCAGTTTAGGATAATAGGGTAAGCCAATCTGATTCCAGGCCTGTTCCCAGGCTTGATCAAATACGAACTCTCCGTAGTTATTGTGTTTTTCATAAACCGGCATGGCGGCAACTAACTGTTGGTGCTCATCATAGACAACGATATGTTTGGGCAGCCAACCGAAACGTTCACCGACGCAGCCGTGTTTTTCCAGAGCGTGCAGGTATTCGTGTTTAACAAAAGGGTGGTTGTCTTTGACAAGCGCATTCCACTGCTCGGTTGGTATTTCGGCAATAGAGGGGACGATTTTTACGGAGAGGTTTTCAGTCATAAAACAGCTTAGTGAATTAATTGGCTGGCTGGTGTTACGCTAAAGGGTTAACACCAAAACTTCAATGATAGCACTAAACCGGAAGAGTTTTAAAAACGACCGTGTCGGTAATCGGAAAAGGCTTGCTCAATCTGTTCGCGGCTATTCATGACAAACGGCCCACCCTTGAAAACCGGTTCATTAATAGGACTGGCCGAAACCAGCAGAAACTGGCTTTTATCCGCTAAAGATTTAAAGCTGAGTTGGTCTCCTGCGGACAAAACGGCCAATTCGTTGGTTTGAATGACCGTAGTGAAATCCTGCCCTTGGTTTTCAATGGCACCGGAGATGACAATCACAAATGTCGAATCATCAGAAAGTATCGGTTCAATAAATTCAGCGTCTTTGTCAAGTGTGACATCTAGCATTAGCGGACGGATATATTCGTTTCTAACCGGGCCGAGCGTGCCTTGAGAGGTGGAGCCGGCAATGACTTTGATTACGGTACCAGTTCGCTCCTCAAGCGGAATAAAATCGGCTGAAAATTCTTGATAGGCCGGAGCAACCATTTTTTGTTCGGCAGGCAGGTTGACCCAGAGTTGAAAGCCTTTTAACAAGCCGTCGGTCTGTTCCGGCATTTCCGAATGAATAATGCCTCTGCCTGCCGTCATCCACTGGACACCGCCGGTTTCGATTACGCCTTTGTGTCCCTGATTGTCTTCATGACGCATCTTGCCCGCTAACAGATAGGTCACCGTCTCAAAACCTCTGTGAGGGTGAGGAGGAAAGCCGCCGATATAGTCGTCCGGGTTATCAGATTCAAAACGATCCAGCATCAGAAACGGATCGAGATCCTCGAAGCCAGGGGTACCGATAATGCGGGTCAATTTGACTCCTGCACCGTCTGATGCAGCGATTCCGCTAGTTTTAAAGTTCACATTGCGGTTGACAGTATTGTTGTGCATGGCTTTCTCCGTAAAGCGTTGAGATTTTATTGTTGATTATTAGCTTAACGACTATCTTTTAGTGAATAAATATGAATAATAAAAAATTACTATTCTTAATATTAGAACGAATGAGAAAGTTATGGGACAGTTAGAAGATATACAGGTTTTTATCCGTGTTGTCGAGGCCGGCGGAATCAGCCGTGCGGCAGAACAATTGAATATCGCTAAATCCGCGGTCAGTCGAAGACTCTCCGAACTGGAAAGCCGCTTGAAAACCAAGCTGATTCAGCGTACCACAAGACGCTTCCATTTGACTGAGGAGGGCAAGCGTTATTATGAAAAAGCCCAAGAGGTCATCGCTTCATTCAATGATCTGGACAGCACTATACAAAACGATTCTGCCGGAATTGAAGGACGATTATCGGTCTCGATTCCTCTCTCTTTTGGTGTGGCGCATATGCATAAGGCGATAGACGGTTTTAAACGTCGTTATCCCGAAATCGAGTTGAATATCGATTTGTCCGATCGGGAAGTGAATATGGTCGAAGAGGGGATTGATGTGGCGTTCCGAATTGGAGAACTACACGATTCTTCCCTGCAAGCGAGAAAAATTATGCCGATTCGTATTGTGATGTGTGCATCCCCGGATTACCTGAAAAACTTCAAAAACCCTGAAACGATTGCGGATTTGAAAGAGATGAAAATGCTGCGTTACAGTTCGGAACTAAGTGCATCTTATAAGGTTGTTAACCCTAAAGGCGAAATTGAATCGATTCCGATTAAAGGTGACTTGCAATCTAATAACGGAGATTTCTTGATGAAGCTGGCCATGGCCGGACACGGTTTGGTTGTATTGCCGACTTTTATTTGCGGCAAAGTTTTGGAGTCGGGAGAGCTGGTGGAAGTCTTGCCGGATTATAAATTCGATATTATCAATGCTTATGCGGTCTATCCGCAAAATAGATATTTGTCTAGAAACTCTCGAGCTTTTATTGATTATCTTGTTGAATTTTATAAGGGAAATATTTTTATGTGATAGGCTAGCCTATGTAAAGGTTTGTTTGAGATTTCACAACAAACCTTTACATGACTGCTGCTTGCTTTAGTGTCGGAAAGCTAAATTTGTCGCTTCTGAATCAGTGGGTAACTTTCTCTTCAAACAGGTTTTGCTGCCCCATAAGAATGTCGATCTCTTCCTGAGAAAGGTACTCATGTTCATTGGATTTCTGCTGACTGGCGACTGCGCTCGGCAGGTCAAAATGATAATGTTTGAACTGTTTTTCGTTAAGCGTATCGATGAACTGTTTTAAGGCTAGAATGACTTGACCGTTCAGATCTCGGTTTGTTTGCTCCAGAATAATATCGTGTAATTGATTCACCCAGTTCATTTGCGTGTTGCGCACCAGTTCCATATGTTCTTTCAGGTTACCGGTTTTCATAGCCTCGTCATATCCTTCCGTCATCTTACGGATGTCTTCAATGATCATTTCGGCGATATGAATGGTTTGTTCTGCTGTGGTTTCTAACCGCTGGTCAATAAAGTCCAAACAGGTTTGAATTTTTTGAGTATTATTTTGAGCACTCATAACTATTTTCTCCCGGTCACTAATAAAGCTAAGTTTTGACAAATTATTGACGCTTTCGCCAATTATTTGTTTGTCTATTTGTTGTAATATCAAATGACATGCCAATTCTGTTTTTTATTGTTTTTATTGAAGTTAACTTGTTGATTTTATTTTATTATGTCTAAACTCTTGAAGCATCAGATTAATGCCGAAACCATCAAAAAATTGGCAGTTTTGATAGCGGATCAAGCAGCCGACCAAGAAAACAGTTTTGATATTAACTCATTTTTAGCATGGATACTAATAGAAGATTGGCAGAATCTTGCTTTAAAACAACGGATTAGAACAGTTGCCGAAGCCATGGGGCGCTTTATTGGTGGTGACTACCCGCTACAGGTTGAGTTGTTACAGAAAGTTCATACCGAGTTTTCAGGGCTTTTTCATCTGGTTTTTGCGGAGTTTGTCGAACTTTACGGACTTGAAGACTTTGATACCTCTATGCTTGCGTTGCAGTCATTCACTGAAAACAGTAGTGCCGAATTCGCTATCAGACCGTTCATTGAACGCTACCCGCAGCAAACGCGTCGGCAAATGGTTGAATGGTCAAAATCACCTAATGAGCATCTTCGCCGTTTGGCGAGTGAAGGATTACGACCACGCTTGCCGTGGGCGAAACATCTGCCGTGGATTGCTGAACAGCCCGAGTGGGTATTACCCATTGTTGAACAACTGAAGACCGACAGCAGTCGCTACGTTCAAAAGAGTGTCGCGAATTTACTTAACGATCTATGCAAAACGCAAGATCAGTGGGTTTTAGAGCAGCTTTCAAGCTGGGAATTGGGTAATCCACAAAGTTTATGGATAGTCAGACACGCATTGCGTAATCTTTTGAAGCAAGGTGATGACCGGGCTTTGCAATTGTTGGGTTATCCTGATATTGATCACCTGTCAGTGGAAAATTGGCACTTGGATAAACAGGTTAGGATCGGCGAGAGATTGCATTGCTCTTTTGATTTGCTCTCGGCACACAAATTGGGGCTAATTCGTTTGGAATATGCATTGTATTTCTTGAGAAACAAACAGCAGCCATACCGAAAAGTCTTTAAAATAAGCGAGGCTGAAATCGATAAGGCGAACAAGCATTTTCAGTGTCAGCACAACTTCAAGTTAATCACCACGCGCAAATATGTGTCAGGCATTCATAAGATGGAATTGCTGGTTAATGGTCGGGTGGTAAAGACAGCGGAATTTACATTGATTTGATTTCAATACTTTTTCAAAACAGCGATTTCATCGTGGTCGACAAACCGGCCGGATTGAATTTTCACTCTGAAGACGGCGAGGCCGGAGTCATTGCCCAGCTCGCAGCACAGTTGAACTGTGATTCTCTCTTTCCGGTGCACCGTCTGGATAAGATGACTTCCGGCATTTTGCTGGTGGCTCTTAATAAAGCGACTGCACAACAGTTCCAACAAATGTTTGCCGCTCGAGAGGTCGAAAAATATTATCTGGCGATGACGGATAAAAAGCCGAAAAAGAAGCAGGGCTGGGTTAAAGGCGATATGCAGCCAGCTAGGAATGGTAGCTGGAAATTGAGCAAAACCACTCTGAATCCGGCTATTACTCAGTTTATCAGTGTCTCTACTCAGCCAGGAGAACGGCTGTTTCTGTTAAAACCGTCAACCGGCAAAACGCATCAGTTGCGAGTGGCTATGAAAAGTCTGGGCGCGCCAATATGCGGAGATAGCCGTTACGCCAATAAACGAGAGGCTCAACAGGAAGATCGCGGCTATTTGCATGCTTATGCACTGCGTTTCCAGTTACATGAGCAGAATTTCGAATTTGTTTGCCCACCCAATTCAGGGCAGCGTTTTTTAACGGATGCATGTCAGCAACAGCTTACGTTCTGGCAGATTCCGTGGCTTGTATTTACAGGAAAAAAGTAGTGATGAAAGAGAAACAAGCCCCGTTTTGGGAGACAAAAACCTTGGAAGAGATGACTCAGGAAGAGTGGGAGTCTTTATGTGACGGCTGCGGGCTCTGTTGTTTGACTAAATTGCAAGACGATGAAACCGACGAAATTGTCTATACCAGCGTCGTGTGTCCCTATTCTGATCTAGAAACCGGGCAGTGTAAGGATTATGCAAACCGTTCTGTCAATGTGCCCAATTGTGTTCAGCTGACGCTGGAGAGGGTGGCGGAATTCGATTGGCTGCCGGATAGCTGCGCATACCGCATGATTTATCGAGGCCAAGGATTGGCCGATTGGCATCCTCTGGTATCAGGAACTCGAGATTCTTTGCGCCAAGCAGGTATCGGTCTGGCATCGATTCCGGTTGTGGTAGATCGTCAAGGAATTGATTACGAGGATTTCATTATCCCTAGACCTTAATTCTTAATTTTGCGCAAAGTAAATATTGCCATCACTCTGAACCCATAAAAAGCTTTAATTGGATAGTACTACGTAAAAATCTGAAAATGAATGCGTCTTTTCTTCCATTAAGCAATTTACTGACGATTAATAAAAAAAATTGCTTAGAAAAAGTAGGGATATAGAGCGTACTATAAAAATGCCTTTTATTTATTAGTTGTTGGAGTGGTTATGAAAGAGAGTTCATGGTTGAACCTACCAAGTTTATCCTTGTCGATGAAAGCCTTGTTTACCGGTTATATTTTTGTAGTCGGTTTGGGTTTGATGATGGCCGGTGGTCAGATTATGTTGACCCACGGTATGGCCGATGGAGAGTTTGGTTTGTCAGTGGATGATATTGTTTACAGTTACTACGGTAACCGTGAAGGTTCTAAGTTAGAAAGTAAATTAAACGGGTCGATGAAGGATAAAGCTACGCCTGAAGAGAACCTGACGATGATTAAATGGGCGCGAAATGGTGCGCCGGAAGCGGAATGGCAAGCGACTATCAAGCCGATTGTCGATGCTAAATGCGCCATGTGTCATGCTCACATGCCGGCGTTGCCTAATGTAGCCAAATACGAAGATATGAAAGAGATCGCCGCAGTTGATCATGGTGCGGAAATTGGTTCTTTGACTCGTGTCTCGCATATTCATCTGTTCGGTATTTCATTTATCTTTTTCTTTGTCGGTTTGATCTTCTCGATGGCGGTAGGGTTTAGACCCATTGTTAAAGCGATTATCATCTTTATTCCGTTTGCGTTTCTGATTGTCGATATTGCGGCTTGGTGGTTGACCAAAATGAATCCGGCGTTTGCTTATTTCGTCATTATCGGTGGTTTTGGGTACAGTGTGGCGGCCGGGATTATGCTATTCACCTCTCTCTATCAGATGTGGATTATGCCGTTACGCGGACAAACTTCAGAAGAAAATACTTGGAAAGCGGAATAGCTACGTTATTTGCGACTTGTTTTGACTTAACTCAGATCAAGTTAAGTGTAGAAAAATAAGTAGTTAATCTCATGAAATAGGCTCGATTTTTATATCGGGCCTTTTTTATGGTCTGCAATAAAATAGATTGAGAATTTGCGGACGCCTTGATTAACCGGGTTTATCAGGTAAATTCCCACTCTTTTACTAGGTTTATTTATTCATAATTTTTATTTTCCCTTATTAATATAAGTGATTTTTTTCTTTATAAGCGCCTGCTTATACTGCGAAAGTGAAAAATGCATATTAATAGTCAAAAACAGGGAAACGTTTATGGCCTGGTCATTTCCAAAACTTACACGAAGAACTTTTCTTCAGGGAGCTGCAGCAACAACGGCGTTGGGTGCATTGTCCACCTCTAAGCTCGCTTCAGCTAATTTGCCATCATGGGACGATTTAATGTTTGCCGACAGCAAACGTACAGAGATGAAAGAGAAGTTGGACTATACCATCTGTAACTTTTGTTCTTCGCTTTGTAATATTGAAATCCGTACCTTAACGGACGGTGAGAACAGCCGAATTGTTAAGTTGGAAGGGAATCCGCATTCCACTTTGAATCGTGGACGTGCCTGTGCCCGTGGCCAGTCCGGTCTATTCCAGACTTATGATTCCGATCGCCTGAAGACTCCGATGATTCGTGTAGAAGGCTCGAAGCGTGGAGAAATGGCTTTCCGTAAAGCGACCTGGGAAGAGGCTTACGACTATATCGCCAAGAAAAGTGAAGGTGTCAAACCGTGGGAATGGACCACGGTGGGTGGTTGGACTAACTGTGTGTTCTATATGAACTGGGCCGTTGCTTTCTCTATGGCAAACCAAATTCCAAACATTGTTGCATCTCCAATGCAGCACTGTGTTACCACCGGTCACTTGGGAACCGATGCGGTCACCGGTAATTTCAATATCCATGATGAAATCCTGCCAGATTTCGATAACGCACGTTACATCATGTATATCGCTAACAACGGTTCAATGGGTGCGGTTTCTACTGCACGTGTGGTGCGTGCCGCAGAGGGTATCCAGCGCGGTGCCAAAGTAGTGGTATTAGACCCGCGTTTATCTGAAACCGCTGCCAAAGCCGATGAATGGGTACGTATTCGTCCGGGTACGGATTTAGACCTGACCATGGCGATGATGAACGAAATCATGGCTAAAGACTACTACGATAAAGAGTTCTGTACTAAACATACCAATTTACCGTTCCTGATTGAAAAAGATGCCGAAAATGAGTGGCAGATTTTGCGTGACCAAGCCGGTAACTTCTTTGTTTATGATGAAGTTTCTCAAGCCGTACAGAAAGTGAAAGCGCATGATAATGCAAATGATCACAGCCTTGACGGTAAACGCATTATTCCGAGTTTAAGATTGCCTGAAGGTTTTAATCTTGATGGCAAACCGGTGCAGACGGTATTTGAAGCGCAATACGAAGAGATTAAGCATGTTACACCGGAATTCGCTGCGAAGACGACAACGATTCCTGCAGAAGACATCGTTCGTATCGCTTACGAGTATTCGCACATCAAACCGGCGATTATCGACCCGGGCTGGATGGGGGCTCGCTACAACAATGTGCAGATGCTACGCCGTTCACAGGCAATGTTGCAAGCATTGATTGGTGGCATTGACACCAAAGGTGGTTGGATTAATGCGGCTGAAGTGCGTCACAAAGTACACGCTACTCATGAAGCGCATAAAGCCGGTATTCAACAGCAGTATCCATTGGCGACTACGGGTGGTATGCCGTTCGCCGAGATGGTGGTGGATGTATTCAGTAATCCTAAAAATTTCGCACATGGCAAACCTGCATGGGCTTATGCGTTTGCAGCGCAACAGAAAGCGCAAGGCAAACCGTGGGTCTCTCTACCGGTTATGGCCGATACAGGTTTATATGAGTCTGTTAGAGGTGAGTTGGATTACAACGGTGAAAAGTATCTGACCAAAGCATTCTTTATTAATGGTGCCAACCCGGTTCACCATTATTTCCCGGATTCATACTGGAAAGACATGCTGACACACGAAAATATGCAGTGTGTAGTTTGTATGGATGTACTGCCGTCCGATACCACTGCTTATGCGGACGTTATTTTGCCTAACTCCACTTATCTGGAACGTGATGAACCGGGTATCTATGGTAATGGTGTCAACCAGGATCTCGGTTTGACCACACGCTTTAAAGCCATTGATCCGCTGTACGATACTCGCGAAGTCACCGATGTCATGTTTAAGATGACTGAGATTATCTCTGGCGAAGCGGGTGTTGAAGCTTATTTCCAAACCATTGAACACCTATCAGGTCTATCTGCTTCAGCGGCGAAGAAATATCTTGCCGAAGAGCAGGAAAAAGGCACGGCAGATCCTTATGCGGCGGCTTATCGTCGTGTAAGTATGGATAATGCGGCCAAGCAGGTTGGCGAAACCACTGAGAACTTTGAGAAAGTGCTGCGTGAGAAAGGGGTTTACTACATTAAAACCATGGATGAGTTGCTTGAAGAAGCGGCTATGCCTCAAAAAATGCCGGTTCCGACAAAGTCCGGTCGTATCGAGTTCTATTCAGGTCTGTTTGAGATGATCCGCGGTAATAGCACTACGCGTGCACCAAACTTCGGTGTGCTGGCGACACACTTCCCGTCAGGTATTCTAGGGGAAGATAAATTCCAAGACCGTATGTTGAACGATAACGAGTTCTACTTTACTTACGGTAAGTCACCGACGGTTTCGCACGGTTCAACCAATGCGAACAACCCGGTTTTGTCCGCAATCAATACTTTCAAGGAAGATATCTATACCGGTATTTGGATTAATCCGGCCAGGGCAGATAAGTTGGGTGTCAAAACCGGCGATCAAATCAGAATTACCAACCTTGAGGACGAGAGTCTGAATGTGGACGGTAAAGCTTATGTGACCAATCAGGTTCAGCCGGAATCGGTCTTCATGTACTCATCGTTCGGTACCGAGAATGCCGCATTGAGTCGCGCTGTGAACTTTGGTAGTGCCATCAATAAAGTGATCGGTTACAAAATCGATCCGGTGGTGGCGGGATTCCGTTCACAAGAGTTCACGATCAAAGTAGAAAAAGTATAAAGGAGGTCAAGGATGGCACATTATGCAATGTTAATCGACCTAAATACCTGTACCGGTTGTAATGCCTGTATGGCGGCTTGCGCGGTCGAAAACCAAACTCCGTTCTGGTCTGATAAATGGCGTACTCAGGTACATGATATTTCCAAGGGTAAAGGCGACGAAGATGCGATGCGCGTGTTTTTCCCACGCCTCTGTAACCACTGTGACAACCCGCCTTGTGTGACGGTTTGTCCAACAGGAGCAACTTATAAGATGGATAACGGTATCGTTGATGTTGATGACGATATCTGTATGGGGTGTCAAGCCTGTACCTTGGCTTGCCCCTACGATGCACGCTATGCGTTGAATTATGAAGACAATACCGAGAAAAAAGCGGTTTTCGGTGAGGAGACCTTGAAGAAAACCCGTCCCGGTGTTGATAAATGTAACTTCTGCCGAGATCGAGTCGAAGACGGTCGTCTGCCGGCTTGTGTAGAAACTTGTGTTGGTAATGCTCGTCAGTTTGCCGATTTGGATAATCCGAACGATCCGGTCACGCAAGTGATTAATTCCGGCTTGGCTAAACCGCTGATGGAGCATTTGGGGACTAAACCGAATGTCTATTACATCCCGGTTAAGAAACAGACGGTGCATTTTGAGCAGGCTATGTTCAACGGCCAGAACTCGGAAGCGGGTCTGCATCCAATGGGTGGCGAAAATGGTACAACTTTCGAGCGTAAAGAGGGTGCTGGCGGACACGGTCATGGCGAACATCACGCCGCTTTCGATTCTGAAAGTCCTTTTGCTCAGATGCAGAGTATCCAGGCTAAAGATCTATTAAGAGAGGAGGCGTAATTTATGTTCTATTTTGGTCAAGAGCAATGGAACTGGTTGGTTGCCGTCTACCTTTTCTTAGGTGGGATGGGGGCCATGGTGATGGCTATTTCCACCGTGGTTCACCGTCTACAGGTTTTAGGTCAGGACAATACCAAATTAATGATTTGGGGTAACCTGACCGGTTTTGTCATGTTGGCAGTCGGTTCGGCAATGCTGTTTTACCATTTGCTAGATCACTTGGCGGTTTGGCATGTCCTGTTGGGTGTATTCAGAAAGCCGGATGCCTGGATTGCTTGGGGTACTTGGTCAATCATTTTCGGAATGGTGTGGGGATTAATCTATACTTTGCCGCATATTCCGACCCCAAGTTGGTTGGCCTGGTGCCGTCTGCTTAGATTCTTTAAATGGTTCGGTACTAAATTTTCCGCTTGGATGGCGTGGGGAACCGTGTTTATGTCGGTCTTTACCGCCGTCTATACCGGTATGCTGTTGCAGTCTTTCCCGGCGGTGGAGTTATGGCACAATCCGGGGATTCCAGTGTTGTTTACCGTGTCGGCGGTATCAACCGCGTTGGCAACCTTGCTGATTCTTCAGTATACGGTCGTGCGCGCCGATGATATGGACTTGCGTCATCGTTTTGAATTGATCGATACTTGGTTGATTGCCATTGAAATTGTCGTGGTGATCGGATTCTTCTTCTATCTGTTGAACGGTTCGGAAAACGGGCAGGTTTCGCACGGACTGTTGTGGGGCGATCCGGTTTGGACATGGGGCTTCTTTGTCGCCGGTCTGATTGTACCGTTTATCATTAACTTGGCGATGGTGACCCATAAAATTCCAACCAATGGCTTCATGGTCATGGTATCGGCAGTACTGGTGTTAATCGGGGGGTATATCTTGCGTCATTACATGCTGGTGGCAGGCGTGTGGGAGTTGCCTTTCCCCGGTAAATAAATTGCCGCAAACAAATTCAACTTGAATTGAGTTGAATCATGAATAGAACACCCGGATTAAGCTAAAATCTGGGTGTTTTTATATTAAGCGTCCATCTTATTTGCTGAGTGGTTTTTTCTGGGAACTCTGCTAAAACGGCTAAGCAAATAAGATCACCGCAAACTAAGGAAAGACTAAGGAAGGTTTATGTCGCAAAAAATACAGGAACTGATCGTCTTGGCTGGATTGATAGGCGAACCTTGTGAAGAGTCGTTGGAAGCGATTCAAGAGCTGGCACCGCAACTGCAATGGTTGTCACCAGAAGCGGTTGACGAGATTAAAAATTTGCCTTTGGAGCGTTGGCAGATGGAACATACCCGGTTATTTGTTTCCGGTCATCCGAAAACCGAATGTGCGCCGTTTGAATCTGTGTGGACAGAAGGGCGCATGATCGGTGAAGCAACCCATAAAATCAATGACTTGTATGCAAAAGTTCAATATAAACCTGATGCGGAATTGCCTGCGGATTTCTTGGGTTCGGAGCTCGAATTCCTAGCCTTTGTTCTGGAAAACTATGCCGAACAGCAAGCTTTTTTGCTGGAAATTCTCGAACATCTTCATGGATGGATTCCCAAGTTTGCCAAAGCGATTCGTATCCATGCCGAATTGACCTTTTATCGTGATTATGCCAAACGTCTTGAAGCCTTGTTTGAGATGAAGTAATGACCGATATCGACAGTCAAGTACAACATGAGTCTGAACAGTCGGGCAAAGCATCTGATTGGCAACTGATTGAAGCCGGCACCTTGAAACAGGTGCATGACCAAGTTGTCGAGGTTTTCACAAATACCTATTCTGACGCTTTTGAAGATGAGTGGATGGGAGTTAACCATGATCTTCAAGTCGAGTTGCGCGGTCTTAAATTTGTTGATGGTTGGGTCACCGGTTTTCTGCTAACCCCCTGGATGTTGTGTTCGCTCTATATTCCGGTCATGCAGGCTCCGCCAATCGATGTCGATCCTGAGTGGCGTGCGGAAGCAAAAACCGATGCCGACTATATGGTGATCGGGCCTTTGAAAACCTTTGCCATTGGCGGCAGTCCGCAAAAAGCCAATCTAAATTACGATTCAAGAATCGGTCACTATCTATTGCAGCCGTTGGTGCAGATTATGGATAAATACTCGGATAATAGTGCCGCATTTGCAGCTTGGTCGGAAGTGATCGAGTTTCGTAAAGCCCACTATGAGAAACTGGAGCAACAGGCTAAACAATTGGCAGAGCAAGCTGAATCTGCACAAACGACGACTGCTGAGCAGACAGAAGATGAGCAGCAATTGGATAGACGCGCATTTCTTTCCAAATGGTTATAAATTTTTAATTGATTATTCATATAAAAAAGGCACTCAACCGAGTGCCTTTTTATTTTGTAGGTTACCAACCCTGTACCGGGTTAAATATTCCACTGTATAGTCTGTTTACCGGAGGAATCGGCTTTGAGCTGCGATTCAGTTTGCGGTACAACCGGTGCTTCGTTGTCTTGAATAAAGAGGGAAGAAGCGGTTTTGCGAGCGATTTCCCTGAATATTGCACTGATCTTGGCATCCGGTTCGCTGAATACGGTTGGTTTGCCAGCATCGGTTTCTTCCTGGATTCGTCTATCCAAAGGCAAAGAACCTAAAAAATTGACCATATATTGCAGAGACATCAGTTGTGCACCATCATGGCCGAAAATATGCTCTTCATGACCGCATTTCGGGCAGATAAACATATTCATGTTTTCAATCACACCCAATACCGGTACTTCAACTTGATGGAACATCTTCAAGCCTTTTTTGGCATCCAACAGGGCGATCTCCTGGGGGGTGGAGACCACTACGGCACCGGAGACCGGAATCTGTTGGGAGATGGTCAGTTGGACATCTCCGGTGCCCGGAGGCATATCGATTAACAGATAATCCAGTTCCGGCCATTCGGTATTGAAAAGCAGGGTTTTCAATGCGGAATCCAACTGTGCACCGCGCCAGATAAGCGGGGTATCTTCTCTATTTAAATGGTTGGCAATAGTGGCGATCTCGATGCCATGGGCTTTGATCGAGCCGATTTTGTCACCGTTAATTTGCGGACGTTCGCTATCGATACCGAACATCTTAGCTTGACTGGGACCGTACAAATCGGCATCCAAAATACCTACCTTGGCACCTTCGGCCTGTAGAGCCAAGGCGAGATTGGCGGTCACCGTAGATTTGCCGACACCACCCTTTGCGGAGGAGATGGCAATAATGTTTTTAATATTGGTTAAGGTCCCGTCCGGAGCACGTCTTTGAGAGGCTTTGATTTGATAATCGAAGCTTATTTCCAGCGGTTCATTAGCGGCTTCTTCAAGAATAGTTTTAAGAGTCTCTTCATTGCCTTTCGCAGGATAGGGAAGGGTAATCGTTAGTAAATTATTCTTATGAGACAGAGCTTGTAACTCATCCAGTGATTTACCAAGGTAGGGTTCGTGAAGACTGCCCAATTTGGCAAGGGTTTGATTGTCCATAATCAACCTTTTCTATTTTTTTAGTGATATCAGTTATAAGCCTGATTTTACCGAGCTAATTGATTATTGAAAATAGAAGATGTTAATAGCTTGAAATAAGGAATTTCAGAGCAGGATTAAGTTCCTATTATCTAAATAGTTTAGAAAGTAGCATAAATACTTAATATAAAAATAGCTGATGCTTGCATTAAATATACCTGAGTGATAATATCGATTGTGAATTCACTCTCCTAAAGGAATTTAAAAATGAAGAAAATGAGTATGTTAGCGTTATCTACTATGTTGTTTTCCGGTGCGGCTCTTGCCGATACGTGGGCATTTGATAGTAATGAGCAGATTAAATATGAGGCAGCAAAACCATTTATGATTGAGGTATTGGAAAAGCAGCCGTCATGGACATTTTGTGATGCGGATGCCAAGGTCAAACGTGTCTGTTATGAAAGTTATGCTTTTGAATAAAAAAGAGATTTATGTTCTACGCAAACAAAAAGCCCTGTAAACGATAATCGATTTACAGGGCTTTTTTATTTGATAGCGCTTGATTGAGCTATTTACGTTTTGGGTATAAAACGTTTTATGGCAAATCCCAATTAGTGGTGAACGCCACCATCGCCATGAGCGTGACCGTGGTCCAACTCATCTTCAGTTGCAGCACGTACGCCAACCACTTCAACTTCAAAGGTCAAATCCATACCGGCAAGAGGGTGGTTACCGTCTACCGTGACCTGATCGCCTTCGATATGAGTGATTTCCACAGAATGCATACCTTGCTCTGACTGCGCTTCAAAGCGCATACCGACTTCAAGCTCTTCCACGCCTTGGAACATGCTGTTTGGAACAGTCTGAACCAATGCATCGACTCGTTCGCCATAGGCTTGATCGGCAGGAACGGTCGTGGTGAATTTGTCACCGATTGCTTTGCCTTCCAGTTCCGCTTCAAGCCCCGGAATCAGATTGCTGTGGCCGTGCAAATACGCTAGAGGGTTACCGTTTGAAGCATCGATCTGTTCACCTTTTTCGTCTGTTAAAGTGTATTCGATAATACCTACATGATCTTTTTGGATATTCATTTCATTGTCCTAAATATGTTTGTGCCTCAACGGCTTTCAAATTCAAATGTTTCAACAACCACATATCATAACGTGTCGTAAACAAATATGCATTGCTTTGGCCGGGTTAATTCTTCGCAAAGATAATCAGCCCTGTTTTAGCGTGTAGAAAAAGGTATGATACGAACAACAATAAACAGACGGCTTTCAGGAGGTCACCATGCTTTGGCTTAAAACGTTCCATATTCTTTTTATGATGTCTTGGATGGCGGGCATTTTTTATCTGCCGAGAATCTTTGTGCATTTTGTCGAAGGCAAAGAGGCCGGTCAGGATGTAACCCGTTTGGCAATCATGGCTAAAAAACTGTACGGATTCATGACGATTATGATGATGTTGGCGATCGGAACCGGATTATGGCTGTGGTTTGCGTATTTCCCGATTGCTAAAGGCATGGGATGGTTACACGTTAAAATTTTGTTTGTGGTTTTATTGCTTGCTTATCATATGTGGACCAAAAAACGCATGCAGGAAATGCAAGAAGGGCATTTGGACCATAGCGGCGTCTACTACCGTTGGGCCAATGAAATTCCTTTGCTGCTTGCCATTGTTATCCTGATTATGGTGGTGGTTAAACCTATTTAAGATACTCGGCTACGCCGAGAGTGCTCATTCAAGTTTAAGCCGGTTTTTGACCGGCTTTTTTATTTCCGAGTCTGGAGAAAGCCTTTCACCTGCAAACAGGCTTCAATATTCAAGTTCTAATACGAGTTCAACCATCGCATGGTGGCACAGGGTTTTTGTTGGGTGTAATCGCTGCAACCCCTCATGGATACGGGCTAAGACATCTGTACTATAGACAAAATATTATTATTTCCTAATATAGGGTTAACGTTTTGTATACGAAAACTCAAAGAGATTATCGAGATTATGATTAAAACTAAATCTAACATTCTATTGGCATTAGGGATTGTTTCACTGTTTTCGGTGTCGGCATTTGCTGATGAAAAAGCCCCAAGTTTTGCCGACTTGCTGAATTCGTATCAAAAGCAATCTGGCTATGAAGAGACTTTGAATGCTTATCAACAGAGTGCCAGTGCACAGGCACAAAGCTCTAGCAGTTGGATGGCCAGTGATGTAGGTTTGACGGTTCATCATGAAACCGATGTCTTCAATAAGGATCTACCGAGCCGCAATTGGCAAGTGGGAGCGTCGGTCGATTTTAAATTGCCGAAACAGCGCGACAGCATGCAGAAGTTAGCCGGTCTGGTTTCTCAGAGCCCAGAAATTGAAAAACGTTATTCGAATTGGCTGGCATCCGGTCATCTAAGAGAATTGATTTGGAATTATAAAAAGGCCGAACAGCAATTAGAACTTGATAAACAGACTCTTGAAGTCAGTCAGTCACTGTTGGATATGGTTTCCCAACAGGTCCAACTTGGCGAACGTTCCGAGTTGGATAAGATGGTTGTGGAGCAACGTTATCTGGGTGATGAGATGGCTTATCAAGTTGCTCTGACCACATTTGAAAATAATCGCAATGCCTATCAAAAGTGGAGCGGTTATTCCGCATTGCCTTCCGTCGTTAACGAACAAAAAGTGGCTACGTTAAACCCGCAACACCCTGAGCTGGCTAAGCTCAGTTTTCAATCCGACCAGAATATGGCATTACTGGATGTAAAACGGGCAGAAAAATCGGGTACGCCTTCTTTTTTCATGGGGCTACAGACTGATCAGGTTGAAAATCAAAACCAAGATTCGGTGATTGTCGAGCTGACATTACCTTTAGGCATTAACCCGGAAAGTGACCGCATGGTTGCAGAGCAGAAACTTGCCGCGACACAGGCTCGTTTTCATTTACAGAAAAAACGTACCGAGATCGAATTGTCTTTAGAGCAATTGGAAAATCAATTGAACGCGGCCGCACAAGCTTTGAAAGCCAGTAAGGCAAAACTTCGTTTGGCTGAAAAGGCTTTAACGCTTGCTAATAAGGCATACCGTTTAGGTGATCTTAATATTCAGATATTGCTGCAAACTCAGCAACAAACAATTGAAAGTAGAAAAGCTTATCTTAACGCCGAGATCGAATACGGCCGCTTGCAAGCCGAATACAATCAACAAGCCGGATATATCTTAGGAGAGAAACAGTAATGGAATTTGCAACTACAAAACGTCATGGCAAAACATATTTAAGTTCCGCAAAGCATTTGGCTTTCGGTATGGCGGCGGTTTTCTCCTTAGCGGTTTCTGTTCCGGCGAATGCGGCCGAACCGGTCAAGATCAGTGTCGATTCCGAACATCAACAAGTGATGGGGTTGAAAGCGGTTGCCGTGGAGAAAGTATCGCAATTTCCGGTGAGCAGTATTTTGGCAGAAGTGATTTATGGTTTGGATAAACAACATCAAATCAGTGCGCCTTTGGATGGCAAATTGGTCGGGCTCTACCATATTCACGGTGAAGTCGAAAAAGGTCAGGTGATTGTAGAGTTGCAAAGTCCGCAGTGGGTGGAAATGCAGTCCGAACTATTGAATACTCAAGTCGAATTAAGAGCGGCTCAGCAAGAGCTGAAAAGGGCAAAAGCCTTGAGTCAGTCCGGTGCCGCTTCAGCCAAAAGACTGAATCAGGCAAGTGCTAATTTGGCGAAATGGCAGTCTCTGAAAACTATGCAGGTAGTGGTTCTGCAAAGATTGGGGATGACCGGTTCACAAATTGATGCGCTGTTAAAACAGCAGAAAATCGATACCGGAAATATGCAGTTGCGAGCCGAGGTAGCCGGTCAATTTTATGACTTAAAGGTGAAAATCGGTGAAGAGGTGGCAAAAGGCCAAGCTTTAGGAGCTCTGAGCGAAGATGATGTGATGGTGCTCGATGCGCCGGTACCGACTGATATTGTCAAAAACCTACAAGAAGGTCAGGCGGTATTCTTGCCTGAACTGAACAGAATGGCACAGATCAGCCACATCCATAACCAAGTTAATCCGACCACGCAAAGTGTCGATGTGCACGTGCGTGTCGATAACCCGGACAGAACCATTAAAGCTGGAAAAATGATGCCGGTTCAATTTTTGCAACCGTTGAAAAACGGCGGTTTTAAAGCACCGGCTACCGCTTTGAGCGTCTTGGATGGTGAACGTGTTGTTTATGTACAGAATGGCCCGGAGATTCAAGCCGCTAAGGTAGAAGTGCAGACCATTCAAGATGGCGTGATGTATTTCATTATGGCGGATCAGAGTATGGCTGAACCGAAGCAGGTATTTATACAGGGTACTGCAGCGATCAAAGCGGCCTTCAGTGCAGATGAAGCGGAGTAACCGGTATGCTGTCTAAGTTTTTACAATTTTTCCTGATTCAGCGAACCTTAATTATTTTAATCGGTTTTGCATTGATTGCCGGTGGTTGGCAGGCGTTTCAGAAAATTCCGATTGATGCTTTCCCGGATGTTTCTCCGGCACAGGTCAAAATCATCTATAAAGCGCCGGGCATGACGCCTACTGAAGTCGAGCAGCGTATTATCGCGCCGCTTGAATTGGAGTTGCTTGGTTTGCCAAATCAGGAAGTACTGCGCTCTCTGGCTAAATACGGTATTGCCGATATCACGTTGGATTTCAATGAAGGGACCGATATTTATTGGGCGCGTCAGCAAGTGGCCGAACGCCTAAACGGTATTGATTTGCCTGCTTCGGTAACAGGAGGCATGGCGCCGCTTTCCACGCCTCTGAGTGATGTGTTGATGTTCACAATTGACGGCGACACGCTCAATAATATGGAAAAGCGCGATCTGCTTGATTGGGTAATCCGTCCTGCCTTACGTTCGGTACCGGGTGTCGCGGATGTCAACGTCTTGGGTGGTCAAGCTAGAGCTTTCGTTATTAAGCCGGATTATCAGAAAATGCAGGCTTTCCAGATATCCTTGACACAACTAATCAAAGCAATTGAAGAGAACAACAAAAACGATGGTTCTGGTCGTTTGAGCCAAGGGGAAGAAGTGCTGCTGGTGCGTACTTTAGGCAACTTGACCTCGGTTGAAGATATAGAGAATACGGTAGTGGCTTATCAGTCCGGCGTAGCCGTGACCGTTAAACAGATTGCCAAAGTCGATATCGATGCACTCTATAGAAACGGTGCGGTTACCCAGAATGGTAAGGGTGAAGCAGTGCAGGGTCTGGTCATCGCCTTGAAAGGTGCCAATGCGCGTGAGGTTGTCGATGGCATCCAAACCCGTCTTGACGAGTTGCAATCTGCGCTGCCGAAAGGAATCGACGTCAATGTTTTCTATAACCGTGCGGAATTAGTCAATAAAGCGATCTACGGTGTTTCCAAGGCGTTGATTGAAGCGGTAGTGCTGGTGTTGCTGGTACTGTTGGTGTTCCTAGGAAACGTACGTGCGGCCATTGCGGTTGCATTGATTCTGCCTCTGGCGGCATTGATGACCTTCATTATTATGCGCTGGTACGGCCTGTCGGCTAACTTGATGTCATTGGGCGGTTTGGCGATCGCCATCGGTATTCTGGTGGATGCCGCGGTGGTGGTGGTCGAGAATATCGTCTCCCATCAGGAAAAACAGTTGAAAGCCGGGCACAGTAAGTTGCCGGACATGCATATTGTTTTCCGCGCATTGAAAGAGGTCTCGGTTCCGGTTATCTCGGGGATTTTGATCATCATGACGGTATTCCTGCCGTTGCTCTCGCTTGAAGGCTTGGAAGGTAAGCTGTTTATTCCGGTTGCTTTGACGATTATCTTTGCCTTGGGAAGTTCGTTGCTTTTGTCACTGACCATTATCCCAACTTTATCGTCGATGATTCTCGGCAAGCCATCCCACAAAGAACCATGGTTAGTCAGTAAGCTGCTGTCAGTTTACAAGCCGACATTGGTTTGGAGTCTGAAACACGACGGTACGGTGATTGCAGGTGCAGTCATCGCGTTGTTTTTAACCGTGCTGGCTTTTACGCAAGTGGGTAAAACCTTTATCCCGCAAATGGATGAAGGCGATGTGATTGTTCAGTTGGAAAAAACGCCGTCGATCAGCTTGAAGGCATCTACCGAGATCGATATGCAGGTACAAAAAGCCATTCTGGAAAATATTCCGGAAGTGAAACGCATTGTCGCACGCCTAGGTTCGGACGAGATCGGTCTGGATCCGATGAGCTTGAACGATACCGATTCATTCTTTGTGTTGAAGCCGAAAGAAGAGTGGCGCATGGAGAGCAAAGAAGAGTTGATTGATGAAATCCGTAAATTGATTGAGGCTAAGTTCCCGGGTGTGAACTATGCATTCACTCAGCCGATCCAAATGCGTGTTGACGAAATGCTGACCGGTGCCCGTGGCGATATTGCGGTTAAAATCTTTGGCGACAACCCGGAAGAGTTGAATGAAGTAGCGAAGTCGCTGGTTAAAATGATGGAAGGTATTACCGGAGCCGAGGACGTGTTCACGGCGCAGAATGACGGTCTGCAATATTTGCAGATAGTGATGCGCAAGCAGATGATCAGTCGCCTTGGTTTGACGGTGAATGATGTACAGAATATTCTGAAAACTCAGGTTAACGGCTTGGAAGTCGGGCAAATCTACGAGGGAATTCGTTCGATTCCGGTTCTGATTCGCGGTGGCGAACAGTATAAAGCCTCCGTTTATGAGATGCTGAAAAGACCGGTTACGGTGGAAACGCCGGACGGCACTCAAACTCTATTGCTGGAACAGCTGGTAGAAGCGAAAAGTGTGGAAGGTCCGGTCTCGATTAACCGTGAACAGAGCAAACGTTTCGCCGTGGTGGTCGCTAACGTCAGCGGTCGCGATCTGGTCGGTTTCGTGGAAGAGGCCAAACAAAAGGTGAAGGATTTAGATATTCCGGCCGGCTACTACTTCGAATGGGGTGGAGAGTTTGAAAACCAGCAGCGTGCGGCGCAGAAACTCTCTATCGTGGTGCCGATCGCCTTGGTATTGATCTTCCTGATCCTGTTCAGTACCTTCAAGTCAATCCCGCAGGCGATGATGGTCATGGTAAACGTACCGTTCGCATTGATTGGCGGTGTATTCGCATTATGGTTGACCGGCGAGTATCTCTCGGTTCCGGCCTCGGTCGGCTTTATCGCCTTGCTCGGTATTGCGGTATTGAACGGTCTGGTGCTGATTACCTATTTCAATCAGTTGCTGGCCAAAGGCATGGATGTCACCGAAGTGGTAGTAAAAGGGGCGGAAAGACGTTTCAGACCGGTACTGATGACCGCTTCGATCGCCGCTTTAGGCTTGGTGCCACTCCTGTTTGCCGAAGGCCCGGGGTCGGAAATTCAGAAACCCTTGGCGATCGTGGTGATCGGCGGGTTGATTACCTCAACCATTCTGACTCTGCTGATTCTGCCGATTATCTTCAAACGATTTAGCAAAGTTAAAGTGAAGGAGGCTTAATCCATGTCTGTTACCACACAATTTGAGCAAGTCATTCTTCGCTGTATTCTTGATATGACGGTCGTGGATAGCTTTATCGATTCATTGCTGGCTTATCCGCAACATGAGTTGAAAATCACCAGTTATCAGGTACAGTCGCATCATCAAAGTCTGGAAGATATTCGCGAGAAAGTATCCGGTTTCAAGGAGCAGATGGTGTTTGAAATTACGCTTCCCGTTGCGGAAGTGAATCAGCTAAAAATTTTTCTGCAGAATGACATGAAACAGGTCAACTACGAAACTCAGATTATTCCGTTGCTATCTTCGGAATAGTGTTTGGCAAGTTACTATTCGCCAAGTGAAACCGTTTTGAGGCAAAAGGTAGCTAAACAGACCGTTAAACGGTTTCCGTTGCGTATTTGGTAAAGACAATCGCATGCTCCATTTCCAGTTTGATGCCGATTTTGGAACCGACCGGATGGTCATGGTGGGATTGGCTCATGCACAACACTTTTTCACCGTTAGGCAGTTTCAGGGTGAACAAAAAGTGTGACCCTCTGAACGCGCGGTTGACTACCTCCAGCTTCCAGTCGCTGGCGTCATCATGAATAATGTCGTCCGGACGGACTAATACTGAAACCTGATCGCCGCCCAACGCGCCGAAAGGCAGGTGGGCTTTCAATATTCCGAGTTCCGTGTGTACCGCACGGCAATCGCAAACCGACCCACTGATCAACATACCCTGGCCGATAAAATCGGCAATAAAAGGGTGGTGTGGTTGGTGATAGAGGTTGTAAGGCGTATCCCACTGAAGCAGTATCCCGTCTTTGAGTACGCCGACACGATCGGCAATGGCAAAGGCTTCGTTTTGATTGTGTGTGACCATAAGCGCACCAATCCCTTCGGCTTTTAGGATGTCTCGTACTTCATGAGCCAGCGATTCGCGCAATTCTACATCCAGTCCTGAAAAAGGCTCGTCCATCAATAGGATCTTGGGTTTCGGCGCCAGTGCGCGAGCCAGTGCGATTCGTTGCTGCTGACCGCCTGAGAGCTGATGCGGGTAACGGTTTTGATAACCGGGAAGGCCGATTAATTCCAGCAGTTGTGCGACCCGGGACTGTTTCGTTTTTTTGTCGGTTTTATTGAGTCCGAAAGCGATATTTTCATACACGGTCATGTGCGGAAATAGGGCATAATCCTGAAACACCATGCCGATTTCGCGTTTTTCGGTAGCAACCTGAATCTTTTCCGAACTAAGCGTTTTTTCGCCTAAATAGATCTCTCCGGCACTTAACGGATGCAAGCCGGCAACCGTTCTGAGCAAGGTGGTTTTACCGCAACCGCTCGGACCCAAAAGGCAACCGATTTCACCGTCTTCGAGTGTGATGTTAACCCGGTTAACCACCCAATCCGTTTGATGTTTGGCTTGAAGTTGGTGAAGTTGTAGTTTAGGCATCGGATTCCTCTGTGTGACGGTTCTGTTCTCTATTTACCATGAGTTTACTTAATAAAATGACCGGTATCAGACTGGTTAGCACTATCGTCAGAGCAGGCAAGCCTGAATCGGCCAGCCGTTCATCGGCAGCCATCTCGTAGGCACGAATCGACAAGGTATCGAAGTTGAAGGGTCTGAGAATCAAAGTTGTCGGCAGTTCTTTCATGACCTCTACGAAAACCAGTAACAGTGCTGTGATCAGGCTGCCTTTCATCAATGGAAGATGGATTCGTCTTAACAAAGACAAACCGGAAATCCCCAAAGTTTTAGCGGAGTCATCTAGGTGAGGTTTGATATTTTGCAATCCGGAATCGACCGATTGCAGGGCCACGGATAGAAAACGGATGCTGTAGGCAACAACCAAGGCAAACAGGGTGCCGGAAAACAGCAGTCCGGTCGAAATTTCAAACTGTTGGAACATGAAGTTGTCAATCAACCGATCCAGACTAGCCAGCGGAATAAGAATGGCAATAGCCAGTACGGTACCGGGAATGGCATAGCTTAAATGTGCGAGTTGTACACTCTGTTTCACTTTTGTTGACGGGTGGATGCGTTTTGCATACGCCAGAATCACGGCGAAAACGAGTGTCACAGAGGCGGTAAGGGCCGCCAGTGTAAAGCTGTTCCAAGCCAAACCGAAGAATTCTGCGTTCCATTGTGTCTCTGCGGTGGTAAAAGACCAGTAAAGGAGTTGCCCGCTTGGAATGACAAAACCGAATAAAATCGGTGTAAAGCAGACTGCAAAAGCGAGCAGAGAGTGTTTGCCGGCTAACGGAGCCAGCGAGGCACTCTCCGATTTGGACTGAGTGAAATAACGTTGCTGTCTGCGTGACCAACGTTCAATTAAAATCAGGGTAGCGATAAAAACCAATAGAATTAACGACAACTGCGCGGCGGTAGTGGTATCGCCTAGTCCTGACCAAGTACGGTAGATACCGGTAGTAAAGGTGTCGATTCCGAAATGCTGTACCGCACCGAAGTCGGCTAGGGTTTCCATCAATGCCAAAGTCACACCGGCGATGATCGCCGGACGAGCCATTGGCAAGGCGATGTTGAAAAAACTGCGAACCGGGCCGACACCGAGAGTACGA
Source organism: Thiomicrorhabdus sp. (assembly GCA_963677355.2). Taxonomy (GTDB): domain Bacteria; phylum Pseudomonadota; class Gammaproteobacteria; order Thiomicrospirales; family Thiomicrospiraceae; genus Thiomicrorhabdus. The sequence goes on from CAXXXQ010000002.1 coordinate 557,668, forward strand.
CTGGCTTCCAGAGCTTGTCGGCTATGAGCACCGAAAGCGCTGCGGCTCAGTAGATAGACATAAGGGTAGAGCACCAGTGAGAACAGTAATATTGCGCCGCCTAACGAACGGACTTCCGGAAACCAGTCGGATACAGACGGGGAGAAAGTCATACGCAGCAGGCTTTGCAACGGGCCTTCGTATTCGAGTAAGCCGGTATAGGTGTAAGCACTGATATACGCAGGCATCGCCAGCGGCAATAGTAGCGCCCAATGTAACCAGCGGCTGCCTGCAAATTGGTAGTGGCTAATCAGCCAGGCGCTGGGAATACCGAGCAGCAAAGTACCGAAGGTGACACCGATCATCAGGATAATCGAGTTGATTATGTAATCGGGTAGCAGTGTTGACAGCAGATGCTGCCAATTGTCGTTAAAAGGCTCAAACAAAAAAGAGACCAGCACCCAAATGGGTGCGGTCATCAATAGCGCAATTAACAGGGCTGCAGCTGGCCACAAACGGGAGGATTGGTTCATTAAATTCTCTGTCGGCCTTGACTCACCTTTGCGGTATCTCGATTTTTAAAACGCATCTGTTAACTTAACGCCATCCGGCGCGGTCCATAATTTTAACCGCTTTGGCATTTAGTTCACCTAATTTCGACAGATTGAGGCTATCGCTTTTGAATTCCCCCCAAGACTTCAGAGTCGGACTGGCTTCCACTCCATTGACAACCGGGTATTCATTATTGGTTTTTGCATACCACTCTTGAGCCGGTTTGGAGAGCAAGAATGAAATCAGTTTATTGGCATTTTCCGTGTTTTTGGATGACTGAGTAATGGCAATACCGCTGACATTGACGTGTGTACCGCGATCTTGCTGGTTCGACCAGTAAACGGCAACCTGATTGGCGGCGTCAACTTGCGCTTGATCTTTACCGTTAAGCATTTGACCCAAGTAGTAAGTATTGACGATAGCCAAGTCGCATTTTCCTGCCGCTACCGCCTTAACCTGATCGCGGTCTCCACCTTGAGGTCGGCGAGCGAAGTTGTCGACAAACTTATCAGCCCATTCGGCCGTTTTTTCCTCACCCTGATGGGCAATCATGGAAGAGACTAAGGACTGGTTGTAGATGTTGTTTGAAGAACGAATGCAAATGCGGTTTTTCCATTTCGAATCGGTCAAAGCCTCATAGCTGGAAAGTTCTTCCGGTTTGACTCGATCCTTGGCGTAAACGATTACTCGGGCACGAGTGGTCAAGCCCAGCCAGTAACCGTCCTTATCCTGGAGATTGGCCGGTACTTGATTTAAGGATTCGGTTGAAATCGCGGCTTGCAAGACCCCGGCCTGTTTGGCACGGTGTAATCGACCGGCATCGGTCGTGATCAGAATATCGGCAGGGGAGCGACGACCTTCAGACTCCAGCTTTTTCAGCAAGGCATCGGCTTTACTGGTAATCAGGTTGACTTGGATGCCGCTCTGTTTGGTGAAAGCGTCAAGTAGCGGTTTGATTAATTGGGTTTTACGTGCGGAATAGACATTGACCTCTTCCGTAGCGGCCTGTGCCAGCGGAAAGGTGATTGAGGCGCTGATCAACAGGCCTGCCAAGATAGTCGTTTTGTAGAATGACATAGAACGTTGTCTCCCGATGTTTGCTATTAGGTTTATTACTTTGCAATGAAGTTTATCTGAATATAATCGTATTGTAAATGATAATAATTGCTATTTACACCGTTTTCAGTTAAAGTAATCAGAAAATCTTGTTTGAAGATTCAAACTTGATCAGACGGAAAGAGATTATTTAAGGAGTCGTCATGAAAATCGAAATGAGTCTGCCGATGATGGCTAAATTGATTAACGAAGGCGTGTTGGCGCCGAGCGATATTCGTTGTTTAGATGAGCAGAGTAAACAGGAATTAAAGCAACTGTGCCTGGAACTTTGTAAACCAAGCCAATGCGCTCGTTGTGACGCGCAACAATATTGCGCAACGTCTTTTGTTATTGACGGCAGCACATCCAAATCGGTCACTTTTAGATCCGAGGAAAATTAAATATCGGCGTATTCATGACAACATCGGCTGTGCCCGTTTGATTTGTACCGTCATCGACAATCTATAATTATTAAGAACTCCAGAAATTAGTGCGGCCTTTACGGTAAAATAGCGCACAATTATTTTTGGAGTTTTTTTATGTCTAAACAACAACCGACCGTTGGTGTCATAAGTCTTGGTTGCCCTAAAGCGACAGTTGATACCGAGCGCATTCTTACTCAGTTACGAACAGAAGGTTATCAGTTAACCAATAGTTATGAAGATGCGGATACTGTTATTGTCAATACGTGCGGTTTTATCGACAGTGCGGTGCAGGAATCGTTAGATACCATCGGTGAAGCGCTTGAGGAAAACGGCAAGGTGATTGTCACCGGTTGTTTGGGCGCCAAAGAAGATCAGATTACCGAAGTGCATCCAAAGGTATTGGCGGTTTCCGGCCCGGCAGCTTATGAAGAGGTGGTTGCCGCAGTACACGAGGTGGTTGCGCCTCCGGCTCATAATCCGTTTGTCGATTTGGTGCCGCCGCAAGGTATCAAGCTCACTCCTAAGCATTACGCCTATTTGAAAATATCCGAAGGCTGCAACCATCGCTGTACTTTTTGCATCATTCCGTCTATGCGCGGTGATCTGGTTAGCCGTCCGGTTGCCGATGTCATCAGCGAAGCTAAACGTCTAAAAGAGGCGGGAGTAAAAGAGCTGCTGGTGGTCTCGCAAGATACCGCCGCCTATGGCGTGGATGTTAAATACAAAACCGAATTCGCCGACGGGCGTCCGACTAAAACTTCCATGGTTGGTTTATGTGAAGCCTTGGGAGAACTTGGCGGAGTGGACGAGTTTTGGGTTCGACTGCATTACGTTTATCCTTATCCTAATGTCGAGGAAGTGATTCCGTTGATGGCGCAAGGCAAGATTTTGCCTTATCTGGATATGCCGTTACAGCATGCCAATCCTCGTGTCTTGAAGGCGATGAAGCGTCCGGGCAATGTCGAGAAAACTTTGGATCGCATCAAGAAATGGCGTGAACAGGTTCCGGACTTAACGATTCGCTCCACGTTTATCGTCGGTTTCCCGGGGGAAACGGAAGAGGAATTTCAGGATCTGCTGGACTTCATTGAAGAAGCACGCTTGGATCGTGTCGGCTGTTTCCAATACTCACCGGTAGAGGGTGCGGTCGCCAACGATTTAGCTGAGCCGGTACCTGATGAGATCAAACAAGATCGATTCGATCGTTTTATGCAATTGCAGCAGCGTATCAGTGCGGAGAAAATGCAGGCCAAGGTCGGCAGAAAAATGAAAGTCTTGGTGGACGAAATCGACGATAAGGGCGCCGTGGCACGATCTATGGCGGATGCTCCGGATATCGACGGCTTGGTCTTTATTGATGACGCTTTCCATCTACAGCCGGGGCAGTTTGTCGAAGTCGAAATTATCGGTGCCGACGAATACGACTTATGGGCGAAGACGGTCGAGGATTTCGAACCGCAGACTAGCTCTTATATAGAATTAGGTTAAGTTACGAACGGCTAATGCTACCGGTGTTCCGGCCATCTGTTTTGTAAAAACGGGCTGGTAAACCAGTGGCTTATGACTTTATGTGCCCGTGTGGGTCAATGACTGGTTTGAAATCAGGTTGCCCGTAGACGATTACTTGATTTCGACCATTCTCTTTGGCCTGATAAAGCGCTTGATCGGCCTCTTCAAGCAGTTCGTCAATGGTAATACCGTCTTGATAAATGGCGACCCCAAAGCTACAGGTAATCTCTTCATCGATATCTTCAAAACGGGTTTTGGCAATGATTTTACGGATTTTTTCCGCAACCAGATAGGCGGCATTCAAATCCGATTGGGATAAAATCAAAATGAACTCTTCGCCTCCCCAGCGACCAAGTGTTTCCGTTTTACGTATCGATTGATTGACTTGATTGGCGAAGGATTTCAGCACGGTATCACCGGCAAGATGGCCATAGTGGTCATTAATCTCTTTGAAGTGGTCGATATCGAACAGGACGATTGAGAAAGGGGTCCGGTAACGTCGCGCGCGCTCAAACTCGATATCCAGTAAATTATTGATTCTTCTCCGGTTTGCAATTCCGGTCAGATGATCGTTCAAGCTCAACTCTTGCAAGACATCCATTGCCTCCTGTTCCTGCTGGTAGACTTTCTCCAGTGTGACTTCATAAATATAAAATAGTAAGGTGAAAATGGAGAGTGCCAGAGTTAGCCTTAAAAAACTCGTGAAGTCCCAAGCGCCGGACTGCCATACCCCGATTCCTTGGTAAGCCATGAAAACCACCAGCGCGATGAATAATAGCGAGATCAATAGACCTCTGAGAGTTTTATTGACAACGAGTGCGAAAATCGGGAAGAACACCGTCCAAATCAAGCCGAAACTATTATTCTGGTTAGTATTAATGTACAGAATAAAAAAGATAAATAAGCTGAATGTCGATAACAGTGTGGCTCGATCTATTTTTTCCAATGAGGTCAGGCTTAATGCCGAATAGAGAACGACTATGCCGGCAAGTACGTCAAGCAGGGCGATGAATAAACTGTTTTCGCCGATCACTGTGTGCAGCAGAGAAAAACCGAATAGGATGGCAGCGGTGATAAACAGCAGTAACTTGATAAGAAGCATGCGTCGTCTCTCTCGCGAAATGGTGTTACGAGCGTTCGGACTTAAAATGTGCAAATAAGCTTCCTTGAAATGGGAAAACATATAATAACAACTTCTTATTAATTTACAGTTCTAAAAACAGTTCTAATCATCGGTACTTGCCGTCTGCTAGGACTGGCCCGAAGTTAAGAATATAATTATATGTTATTCTAGCGCTGCGATGTTTATTAAGCTTTTTTAACGGTGAGAGGAAAATCGGCAGTGAGCCAAATCAGCGAGCATTATTGTCAAGGTTTTGGGCCGATAAGCGGAGATAAACCGACTTGGTTGTTACTTGGAACCATGCCGAGTGTGAAATCGCTTGAAGCGGCTTTTTATTATGCCCATCCGCGCAATCAATTCTGGCCGATTATGCATTCACTAACCGGGCAGCCGATCGAGTCTACGCAACAGAAGATCGCTTTGGTCCAGGGGGCTGGCATGGTTTTGTGGGATGTTTTGCAAGCTTGTGAACGCGCCGGTAGCTTGGATAGCGCGATTCAAAATCCGCAAGCTAATGATTTCGAATCGCTTTTTAAACAATTCCCGACTCTTGAGACCGTTCTCTTTAATGGCAAAAAAGCGGAACAGTTGTTTAAACGCTACGTACTAAAACAGCAATGCCTGCCGGATAATTTAACCTTTTTAACCTTGCCGTCCACCAGTCCTGCCAATGCCTCGATAACCACAGAAGATAAACGGTTGTTTTGGCAAGAAAAACTTGTTCATTTGTTATAGAATACGCGGTTTCTATAAAATCTTTATCAACTTATTATTTTGGAGAATTTGCCTTGGAAGCAGATAACACACAAAATTCGGTTGTATCAGAGCTATTGTCGCCTGCTGGTACGATCAAAAACATGGAATTCGCATTCGCTTATGGAGCCGATGCGGTTTACGCCGGTCAACCCCGTTACAGTCTTCGTGTAAGAAATAATGAGTTTGATGAAGAGACTTTGGCTAAAGGTATCAAGCGCGCTCACGAACTTGGCAAAAAGTTTTATGTGGTCAGTAATATCGCTGCGCATAATGCCAAAGTTAATACCTATATGAAAGACATCGAACCGATCATTGCGATGCAGCCGGATGCGTTGATTATGTCCGATCCGGGATTGATTGCGATGGTGCATGAGAAATATCCGCAACAGGAAATTCATCTTTCCGTTCAATCCAATGCGGTTAACTGGGCAACGGTCAAGTTCTGGTATCAGAATGGCGTGCGCCGAGTGGTTCTTTCACGTGAGCTGTCGATTGCCGAAATCCGTGAGATCCGTGAAAAAGTGCCGGAGATGGAGCTGGAAGTGTTCGTTCACGGCGCACTTTGTATCGCTTATTCGGGTCGTTGTCTGCTGTCCGGTTACATCAATAAACGCGATGCCAATCAGGGAACTTGCACTAACGCCTGTCGCTGGAATTACAACACCTACGAAGCCAAAGAAGATGAGACTGGCGATGTTGTAGGCGTTAAGGTCGAGAATATCACCGATCTGACCGGTTCTACCGATCGTCTAACTCCGGAAGTGGCTTCATACAGCCCGACTCTGGGAGAAGGTGAAACCACGGATGAGATGATGCTATTGGAAGAAGAGGGGCGTCCGGGTGAATTGATGCCGGCTTTTGAAGATGAGCATGGTACCTATATCATGAACTCGAAAGATCTACGTGCGGTGGAGCTGATTCCGGAACTGGTCGATATGGGCGTGCATTCCTTGAAGATCGAAGGGCGTACCAAATCTCACTACTATGTCGCTCGTACTGCACAGGTTTACCGTAAAGCAATTGATGATGCTTTAGCGGGTAAAGAGTTTGACCGTTCATTGTTGGAAGATTTGGAAAGCCTCGCCAGTCGTGGTTATACCGAGGGCTTCCTACGCCGTCACGTGCACTCCGAATATCAGAACTATGAATATGGTGTTTCTAAATCGGAACGTCAGCGTTTTGTCGGTGAAGTAGTTGGTGTGATAGAGCGTGACGGACGTTCCATGTTGGAAATCGATGTGAAAAACAAGTTCTGTGTTGGAGATTCCATCGAAATCATGAGTCCGGCCGGTAATGTCTCGATGGTTCTGGATCATATGCAGACTCACCACGATGAAGTGGTGGATTGCGCAAAAGGTTCCGGATGGCGTGTACGTATTCCAAATCCGTTTAAAGATTTGGATAAAGAAACACTGTTGTTCTGTTTGATCATGCGTAACGAGTCATGGGGCGGCGACGTTAAACGTGATGCGGCGGCACGAAAGGTCAAAGAGGAACAGACCAAAATAGATGAAGCTAACCGCGCGGCGGTCAAAGCCAAAGCGCAGGCCTGATTTCGAGAGTTATTCTTATGGCTTTAAAAATCATCAAAGGTTGTATTAACTGCGATATGTGTGAGCCGGAATGCCCGAATAAGGCGATCTCGATGGGTGAAAAAATCTACGAGATCAATCCGGATTTATGCACCGAGTGTGTCGGTTTTTACGATACCCCAACTTGTATCAGCGTTTGTCCGCTCGACTGCATTATTACCGATCCTGATAGAGTGGAAGATCAAGAGACGCTCTATGAAAAGTTCAAAGAATTAGTCAATACGGACAAAATTTAACACTCTTTTCCTCCTTAATAAAAAGCCAGCTTTATAGCTGGTTTTTTGTTTCTATCTACTAAAAACTCTTTTTCTTTATCTCCGGTTTACATGCATTTTCAAGTCGGTATGATGATTATCTTTGCCAAATAAACAAAGTAGGTATGTCATGTTGAAAAAACTGGAATTAATCAGCTTTAAACTCTGTCCGTTTGTACAAAGAGCGGTGATTGTGCTTAAACAGAAACATGTCGATTTCGATATTACCTATATTGATTTGAATGAACCGCCGGAATGGTTCAAAAAAATCTCGCCGCTAGGGCAAGTACCGGTTTTAAAAGTGGGTGATGAGGTGTTATTCGAATCTTCGGTCATTCAGGAATACGTTGACGAAATTACGCCACCGAGTTTACAGCCGTCCGATCCGTTGATTAAGGCAAAAAACCGAGCCTGGATCAGTTTTGGCGGCGATATTCTAATGGCGATGCACGCCATGATGACCTGTCAGGAAAAATCCGTTTCAGATGAAAAAAGAGAGTTTGTCTTGAATAAATTACATCAATTGGAAACTCAGCATTCCGGCGGCGATTTTTTCAATGGCGATCAGTTCAATATGATCGATGCGGCTTATGCTCCGATGTTGATGAGATTGGCGTTTATTAAAGACCTGACCGGTATTGATCTGTTAAACGATACTCCGAAGTTGGCTCGTTGGTCTGAAAACCTGATGAGTTTGGACTGTGTTAAAGATTCGGTACTGCCTGAATTGCCTATGATGTATCAAGGTATGATCAAAAACATGAACGGCTATATGGCATCACAAATCCAAGCATAACTTCGCTTCGATACCTCGGTTTACAGATTGATATGATTGTGAATTTTGCCAAAAATAAGCTTGTTATTGTGTTTTTGTGCGTTGCTGGCTGCGTTTGCTTACCGGCAGGTGCCAACGATACTCAGGCTACCGAAAGTTTGATTCCTTCCGCAACGGCCAAGTTAACGGTAAAGGAGTTGGAGTGGATCGGTGATAAGGTTTATCAAAACGAATGTGCGTCCAAACCGGAGAATCTTATTTATTGGGGGAGCGGGGAAGAGTTTCCTTCTTTGGGAATCGGTCATTTTATTTGGTATCCGCAAGATGTAGAGGGTCGTTTTCAGGAAACTTTTCCTGAACTCGTTGCGTACCTATCAGACTATGAAGCGCCTCCGGCATGGTTGAGTGATTTAAAACCGTTTAAAGCCCCTTGGAAAAGCAAACAAGAACTGGAACGCCACAGACAAAGTTCAGACCTTACTTTATTGCAAGACTGGCTGTTACACACCAGAAAGCAGCAAACACAATTTATCGTCTTGCAGTTGGAACAGAGGATGTCGGCCTATTTCACTGCACATGCCAGTAAAAAGGAAAGAGATTTGCAGCCGGAAATTCTAGCGCTTTACAAGCGCTTGCTTAACTTCAAAGAGGGGCGCTTTGCATTAATCGATTATGTTAATTTCAAAGGAATCGGGGCGAAAAGCGAGGCTTATCAAGGCGAGACTTGGGGGCTGGTTTCGGTGTTGCTGGAGGTGATTAAAAACGAGGCTGCAATTGACAGTGATACCGCATTGTTACACGCTTTTGTTGATGCTGCCAAGCAGCGACTTGCCTTACGAGTTTCTCTAGCTCCTAAGGAGCGGGGCGAACAGCGCTGGCTGAAAGGTTGGTTTAAACGTTTGGATGGATACTTGGAATGATGTTTTAATGAATCGTCAAATCTTATCATTAAAATAATCCGCTATAAATAGAAAAGGCCTCATTAAGAGGCCTTTTTGTTATGCGGTAATTAATGACTTAGATCATCAGAATTCTGACCATTCATCTTCATTACCACCGGTTGCCTGCGGAGTATTTGCCTGTTTGGCAGGTGCAGGTTTCTGTTGCATCTCTTTCGGTTTCACTGCAACCGGGCTGTCGTTTTTAGTTTCGGCAGACTGTCCGCTAGTTGCGTGAACAGATGCTTTTACCGGACTTGGATTGGCCGGTCTAACCGAACTGACCACTTGGTTGGTTTTAAAGAAAGCCATATTATTGCTTAATTCAACCGCTTGGCGGTTCATCTGCATTGCCGAGCTGGAAGTCTGCTCGACCAGCGTAGCATTATGCTGGGTTGCCGAATCGATTTCGCTGATGGCCGTATGTACCTGATTGACACCTTCCGCCTGTTCATGCGAAGCGGTGTTAATCTGTTGAATCATGGTGGTGACTTCATCGATCGAGCGGGTAATCTCGTTGATGACGGTGCCTGATTCACTGGCCAATTGCGTTCCTTGATCGATACGCTGTACGCTGGAGTCGATTAAGGTTTTGATATCTTTGGCTGCATCGGCCGATTTTTGAGCCAAAGCACGCACTTCACCGGCTACCACGGCAAAACCGCGTCCGTGTTCTCCGGCTCTAGCCGCTTCAACGGCCGCGTTCAGTGCTAACAAGTTGGTCTGGAATGCAATGCCGTCAATCAAGGTAACAATATCGGCAATTTCATGGCTCGAATCCTGAATGCTGCTCATGGCTTCGATGGTTTTTTCCATAACGGTTCCGGCCTGACTCGCTTCGTCTTGAACTTTTTTCACGACCTGAGCGGCATGCTCGGCACTTTCCGTGTTATTTTGTACCGCTGCATTCATCTCTTCCATTGTGGCAGAGGTTTCTTCAATAGCCGAAGCCTGTTGTTGCAGTCGGGTGTTCAGATCATCTGCACCGCTGGAAAGCTTACTGGCTTCTTGGGTGACGACATTGGCCGATTCCATCGCCTGAGCCACCGTGGCCGATAATTTGGAGATAGACTGGTTAATTGCGTTTTTCAAGGAGAGCAGGTCACCTTCGTAGTCGTTATTGACCGTTTGTGTTAAATCGCCTTCGCTCTGTGCAGTAACGACTTTAGAGATTTCATCAATGGCGTTATACAGCGCCGTCATGGAGTCATTAATACGGGATTTAAGAATATCCAGTTCGCCAGTCGCTTCGATTTCTACACGTGAGTTGAATTGGCCGTGCAACATGTCTTCCATGACACGGTTGATTTGGGCAATGACGGCGCTGGTGGTATTGACCGCTTGTTGAGCGTCATCCAAAATCTGATAGTAACGACCTTGCGCTTTATTGGTAATGGTGATGTCGTAGTTCGAATCGCGCATCGCACTAATGACTTGCGAAATTTCATTCATCACCGATGAAATATTTTCGGTACTTTCATTGATTCCGAATTTGAGTTTAGCCAGATCGCCTTGGTACTCACCATTCATTCTTTGCGAGAAATCCCCCTCGGAAATGGCATGCACGGTGGTGTTGGCTTCATTGAGCGCTTGGCTAACGTTTTCCAGCAACTGGTTAACGGCATCCGAAGTCTGGCCGATTTCGTCTTTTGATGTGACCGGATTGCGGATGCTGAAGTCGCCGGTCGTCAAAATTTTAACTGTAGACTCTTTCACTTTTTGTAACGGGTTAATCACCATACGGTTGAAGACCAAAATTAACACTAGTGTCAATAAAGCGATCCCAAGAATAATACCGACAAGGGAGATTTTAGCGGCTTCCATGGCTAGTTCTATCGGTTCTTTATATGCACTTTCATCCATAATGAAAAGGTGGCGGCCAAACATTTTGCCCGCTTCGTCAAGTGCAGGAAGATCGATAATGACTTTGCCGTCATGGAAGTAGATATTGCTGGCATCGCCTTCCGTTTGTTGGAAAGCCGGTTTGGCAAAATCGATGGTCTCTTTCGGGAACCAGCGGTCATTGGCAACAATGTACTGTTCGTTGAACTCGGTGTTTTTTTCAATCACCGGCATAGAGCCATAACGCTGTTTGACATATTCGCGGTTGACTAAGAGTAACCACTGGCCGTTTTTCTGTTTGGTGAAGTTTTTTCGAACCGAGGCCAATCCTTGAATCATGGCAACCATGCCCAGCATTTCGTTGTCTCTGATGATCGGAGAAATGGCAATGATGGAAACCCCGCGATCACCGATCGCCAGAGAACCGATCGCCTTTTTTTCTTTCATGGCATATTGAATCAGCGGATTATTGGTTAGATCTTGACCGTAACTGTCTAAGTTCCAAGATTTAATTAAAGAACGTCCGTCCGCAGTCATCAACTGTGTTTGAATATTTTTGTAATTGGTTTGATTACGGTATTGGTCTCTTATTTTCGACAGAGGTTCGATAAGTTCACTACGTTCTTCGACCTCAAGTGCATCTGCGATGTACCCTTGAATAGATAAAGCGCTGGAACCGATAATTCCGCCTTGAATCTTCAATTCGATCTGTCCATCAATAAAATCCTGCATTTCGGCAACAATCTGTTTGGATACCTTGCCTTCAACCGGAGCGACGGTCAGTTGATAGATTGCGATACCAAGCGCTATGGATATAGCTAAACCTATTGCTATCGCGATAGACAGTACTTTGGTTCTTAAAGATGAATTTGCTAACATAGGTAAGCCTTCTATTATGTCGTTTTTGATCTCAATTTTGATTGTGTTCGAATTTTACACGAATGTTACAAGCATAAAGCTTGCCATTACTGTTGGATAACCTTGGTATTGCAAGGGGTGTTTGCATATAGAATGTCTAGGCTTTGTATAAATATCGTTTATGGCCGAGTTGAATAACCGGCTGAGTGCCTTTAATTTAGGAGAATCACCGCTTGAATGCTTATCCTTTGGTAACAACTGTTGTTAAATCCGCTCGTCCGAATTTTCTTGTTTTGAGTTTTTCTGTGGTGTTATTGGGTATAAGTATTGCCGCTTATGATGATGTCCTGTTTTCTTGGCGTAAGGCATTAGTAATTTTGAGTGGGGCAATTCTTGCCCATATGGCGGTGAACCTGCTCAATGAATACCAAGATTATCATTCCGGCTTAGACAAGATAACGCGGAAAACCCCTTTTAGTGGCGGCAGTGGAGCTCTAATAGACAATCCGGAAGCGGCTAAAGGGGTGTTGGTTTTCTTTTGGATTACGGTAATTTTGTTAGTAGCGGTCGGGTTTGTCTTGATCCAAGATAGTGGCTGGGGGCTTGTGCCGATAGGCTTGCTCGGTTTGCTGCTGATTGTGTTTTATACCAAAACCATTACCCGTATGCCTTGGTTGTGTTTGGTTGCACCGGGTTTCGCTTTCGGGCCCTTAATGGTAATCGGTACCTATTATGCACTCGGAGGTCAGATTTCCATCCTGGTTATTTTGCTATCCATGGTGCCTTTCTTTCTTGTTAATAATTTGTTGCTATTGAATCAGATTCCCGATATCGATGCCGACAAGCAAGTCGGTCGTTATAACGTGTTAATGCATTTAGGAAGCGAAACCGGATTGCAGATTTTTGCCGCATTTATGTGGCTGAGTTTCATTGCACTGGGGGTGGCTATTTGGTTGCTGGATCTTCCGCAAGCGGCGATGCTGGGTTTTGCGTCGTTATTAATCGTTTTCCCGATGCTGCGTAAGCTGCAAGAAGATTATCAAAATATCGATAAACTCCTGCCGGTACTGGCAATGAATGTCATAATAACGCTCATTACACCGGTACTGATCGCAGTTGGCTTGTTTATCGGCTAGCTGCACGGACGTTTAGGAATGTTTATGGAATATAAAACTTTAATGGATTTTGTCGGTAATACGCCGTTGGTCAAAATCCAGCGTATGACAAACAATAACAACAATAGTGTGGTGTTGGCGAAACTGGAAGGAAATAATCCGGCCGGTTCAGTCAAGGATCGTCCGGCGATCAATATGATTAAACAGGCTGAACTGCGAGGGGAAATTAAACCCGGTGACACCCTTATCGAAGCCACCAGCGGCAATACCGGAATCGCTTTGGCGATGGCGGCGGCGATGATGGGTTATAAAATGAAGCTGATTATGCCGAACAACATGAGCATGGAACGTAAAGCCTCTATGGCGGCCTACGGGGCGGAACTGATCGAAGTCTCCAAAGAAGAAGGGATGGAAGGCGCCAGAGATTTGGCTGAACAGATGCAGCGTGCAGGTGAAGGGGTAGTTTTGGATCAGTTTGCCAACCCGGACAATCCGCTGGCGCATTACCAGTCAACCGGTCCGGAAATTTGGAGAGATACCGAAGGTCAGATTACCCATTTTGTCAGTGCCATGGGAACCACCGGTACCATCATGGGGACATCCATGTACCTTAAAGAACAAAACCCGAATGTGCAGATTGTCGGGGTGCAACCGGAAGACGGTGCGGCCATTCCGGGGATCAGACGTTGGCCGAAAGAGTATATGCCAAAGATTTACGAATCCACCCGAGTTGATCGAACCATTGATATGTCTCAACAGAGAGCGGAAGACACCATGCGTCAATTAGCGATTCAAGAAGGGATCTTCGGCGGGGTCTCATCCGGCGGCGCCATGGCGGTAGCTTTGCAGTTAGCCGATGAGATCGACAATGCGGTCATCGTAACTATTGTTTGCGACCGCGGCGACCGCTACCTTTCAACCGGTGTGTTTAACCCAGCATAATGCGTTTATAGAGAATAAGGATTGGAGTGAATGGCAAGAGAAATTGAGCGTAAATTTTTATTGGTGAACGAAGATTGGAAAGCTTTGGCTCATCAAAAAACGCATTTTGCCCAAGGTTACTTAAATGATATCTCCGATAAAAACTCAAGCTGCTCGGTTAGGGTTAGATTGGAAGGCGAACACGCCAATATGAATATCAAAAGTCTTGAGATTGGCTTGAGTCGAGACGAATACGAGTATGCCATCCCTTATGAAGAGGGTAAAAGAATGCTGGAAACCTTGTCAGTCGGCCCGGTAATCGAAAAAGACCGTTATTTGGTCAAGTTCGGAGATCATGTTTGGGAAATTGACGAGTTTCATGGCGATAATACAGGCTTGGTTGTCGCCGAAGTGGAAATCGGAACGGAAGATGAGCAGATTTCGATGCCGGACTGGGTTGGCAGAGAAGTGACTGATGAAGCTCGTTTTTACAATATCAGTTTAAGTAAAAGACCTTTTAATAGTTGGAATGATGATGAAAAATATTGATCGCATCAAGTTAAAGAAGTTGTCTCAAGCTGTTTTAGTCGGCCTCTCGCTGAGTGTTGCAAACAGTGTTCAGGTCGTTCATGCGGCAAGTAGTTACGGATTGCAGGATATTTATCAAATGGCGCTCTCTTATGACGCCAAGATCGCTCAGGCCCAAGCTCAGTATCTTGCCGATAAAGAGTCGATTGCGACGGCAAGAGGCGTGCTGCTTCCTCAAGTTCAGGCGGACGGCAGTTATTTCATTACCGACAGTGATAATGATTATGCAGATAATAACGCCAGGAATTTATCCGTTACTCTGAATCAATCTATTTATGATCACGCCAATTGGGCGCGCTATGAGCAGGCTAAATACAGCAGCGAAGCGGCTGACTTGACGCTGCAAAACGCTCAACAGGATCTGATATTGAGAGTCGCTCAGGCTTATTTTGATGTCCTGTTGGCGCAGAAGACTTTGCAACTGTCGCAAAATAAAGAAAAGGCCGACTATACCCAGTATGAAACAGCTAAAGCCTCGGCCGAGTTAGGTTTATCCAGCCGAGTGGATGTGCTGGAAGCCAAATCCAGTTATGATCTCTCTAAATCCGATACGATCAGTGCGCAAAACCAGTTGGATATTACTCTGGAAGCGCTTGCCAATATTACCGGTAAAACGATGGAGAATATCCGAGATCATGGTTTGAAAGCCTTGTTACCCGATGTAGATTTACCAAAGCTGGAACTGGATCAAAGCAAACTTGAGCAGCAGGCTCAGGCCGGAAATTTGAGCATTTTAACTGCCCAAACTCAGCTTGGTCAGGCGACCGAAGAGATTTCAGTCAAAAAAGCCGGGCATCTGCCGTCGGTCTCTTTTCAGGCCAAATACAGCGACACGGACTATTCCGATTTTCAAGCCGGGTCAACTTTTACCGACAGTGAAACCACGACTTATGGCGTTAATGTGACCATGCCGATATTTTCGGGGGGTCGTACCAGTTCAGAAGTGACGGCTGCCAAACAGCGAACAATGGCCGCTCAAGAGGCTTTACGAGACAGTCAGCAATCTGCCAAACTGGCCGTGCGAACTCAGGTCAGAAATCTTGAGCAGGGTGAAAAATTGGTAAGAGCTTTGCGTGAAGCGGTTAAATCCAATGATGCATTTCTGGAGTCGGCCGAAGAGGGTTATCGCGTTGGTTTGAAAAGCATGCTCGAGGTGTTAACGGCGCGAACCAATCAAACCAATGCACAAAGAAACTTGATTGAAGCGATTCATAATCAAGTGCTTAATCATCTTCAGTTGGAAGCGAGTTTGGGGGATTTGAATATCGATGATATCCTCAAATATGAACCTCTGTTACAAAGCCCGAGCAGCTAATCGCGACAAATGAGCTGGAAATCAAATCGCAGAAGCTTTCTGATACAGGCTGCCGCTAGTTGCGGAATTCTTCCGCTACTTGTCGGTTGCGCACCGGGTAGAGACAGGCAAACGGTAAGGGTTGGCGTGACCAGCAGGCCGCGTATGCTTGACCCGCGCAAAGCGACCGATGCCTTATCCAGTCGTGTCAATCGGCTGATCTATCGGCAGTTGATCGACTTTGACGCGCAATTCAAAGCCGTACCGGATCTGGCCGGCTGGCAGCAGCTTGACTCCGTGACCTATGTGTTTCAAATTGTCGAGTCTAGCTATTTCCCGGATGGACAACCGTTAACTGCACAGGATGTAGTTGCCACCTATCAAAGTATTCTCGATCCAGACTTTGGCTCTCCGCACCGCGGTTCTTTAAAGGGTATTCAGTCAGTCAGAGCCTTGGATAGCAATCGAATCGAATTTGTACTACAGCAGCCGGATGCTTTATTTGTCGGGCGGTTGGTGATCGGTATCCTGCCTAAGTCCTTAATCGAACAACAACATCCGTTTCATCAACAGCCGATCGGTTCCGGTGCTTGTGAATTTGTCTCCCTAACCGAGCAAAAACTGGTGATTAAGCGTAAGCTTGATCAGGTTGAGCTGGAATTCATTCCGGTCAAGGACCCGACGGTTCGTGTCCTTAAATTAAAAAAGGGCGAGCTGGATATCGTACAAAACGACCTATCGCCGGAGTTGGTTCAATATTGTGCCAAACAAGCGGAACTAAAAGTCGATTGGCATGCCGGAACCAGTTTTGGCTATATCGGCTTTAATTTCGAAGATCCGTTATTGGCGCAAGCTGAATTAAGACAAGCCATTGCTTATGGCATTGATCGCCAAGCTATCGTGGATGCGATGTTCTCCGGTCATGCAAGACTGGCGGGCGGTTTACTGGTTCCGGAACACTGGGCGGGGGTAGACAATATGCCCGGCTATGACTTTAACCCGGATAAAGCTAAAGCACTGCTTCAAAGTTTGGATATAAGCAGCTTGCCGCCGGGGCAGGTTGAGCGTAATGCTGGAGGTGAACTACAGATCTATTTGAGTTATAAAACATCCAATGATCCTACGCGTATTCGTTTGGCAACTATCTATCAAGCACAGTTGAAAAAGATCGGTATTCATCTCAATATCCAGAGCTATGATTGGGGAACTTTCTACAGCGACATTAAGAAAGGGCGTTTTCAGCTCTACAGCTTGGCTTGGGTCGGAATCAAGAGCCCGGATATTTTCCAATATGTGTTCGATTCAACCGCCATACCGCCGAACGGTGCCAATCGAGGACGCTACCGAAACGAACAAGCTGACCGGCTGATTAAGCAAGCCGCCGAGACAGCTTCAATTACCGAACAGGCGAAACTTTATCAACAGTTGCAGACGTTATTACAGAAAGATTTGGCAGCTATGCCGCTATGGTATGAAGATCAATATAGCGTCGCCAGAAAAGAGGTCAGCGGTTATCGGATTTATGCCGATGGACGTTTGGATGGTTTGTTGAAGATTAGTAAGGCGTAATTTAAAAGCACAATAAAAAAGCCGCTTTGTCGTAAAGCGGCTTTGAACCAATTTAGGAATTCGAATTTACGACGGTGTTATCGGTTGATATTTCCAGTCTCGTAATCGGAGTTCACAATCGCGTCAAATTCTTCTTGGGAAATATGGGTAGGGATGTACTCAAATCCGGCTTCCACGACCAAGCTGTAGAAACTTCTTAGATGGTTTCTAGACCCTTTTAGCAAATTGCTGTACACGTCTTTGATGTCTTGGTGATCTACAATCTGAATCTGCTCATTAATATCGGCGATATCCAGTTCTTCGATTTCCGTACCCACTCGCAATGCATTTTCATAGCTTTCCGAACCGTAAGCGACTAAAGCTTCATATAGTTCGGTAAAGTGAGGGTCGGTAAATACACCTTGAGTTTCGTCTGTGACCGGATCGGTGATGTTGTATTTTGCAATCAGTCCGGCAACCGCGTCGGTGTGAGTCTGTTCAGAATCGGCAATATTCTGGAAGACAGGAATACCCCATACGTCATATAAAGCGAGGTAAACATCACGCGCTAATTTTTCTTCTTCACGCATAAATTGCAAACTGGCCGATTCTAGAGAAGAAAGTTGCGTCGTCTGTTCAATAGTGGTGTCGGTGGAAGAAACGGATGTGGTATCAGAAGCCATAACATAAGCGTTACCTGACACGAACAGAGCGGTAGAAAGTAGGGCTGTTTTTAAAATCGAATTTCTCATTGCATATCCTTTGGTTTCATCATTGAAACTATTTGTTTGGTTAATGGGCTGATAAGCCTTTTCGATTCGGGTACAGAATATCCCTAAATTTTGTGGTTGAATATCACCTGAAAGGGTTAAAAAGTAAAATAATTACATTTAATATTGGGTTTTGATAAGTTTTTACACTTGAAGGATATGAATAAATACTTAGTAAAACTATGGGAATTGCTGGTTGATCCGATTGGTGGTGATAGAGATTGAATAAAAAGCAATAAAAAAGAGTTACCTAAAATATTTATAGGTAACTCTTTTAATAGAGGAGAGGTAAATCAAAGCGATTTAATTGATATTACCGGTTTCCATTTCGGAATAGATAATGGCATCAAACTCTTCTTGTGAAATGTGAGTCGGTGTATATTCAAAACCGGCATTAACCACCAAACTATAGAAACTTCTCAGGTGGTTTCTTGAGCCTTTCAGCAAGTTGTTATAGGTATTGATAATGTCTTCTTGTTTGATGACGTTAAGCTGTTCGTTAATATCGGCAATATCCAATTCTTCTATTTCAGTACCGACTTTGAGTGCATTTTCAAAGCTTTCAGAGCCATAAGCGACCAATGCGTGGAAAAGTTGGGTAAAGGCAGGATCGGTATAAACACCGACTGTATCGTCTTGTACCGGATCTTTAATACCGTACTTGCTTAACAGTTTAGCAACGGCATCGGTATGGCTTTGTTCGGAGTTGGAGATATTTTGAAAGATTGGAGTACCCCATACTCCGTAAAGAGTGAGGTAAACGTCTCGCGCCAACTTCTCTTCTTCACGCATGAATTTCAAACTAGTGGCTTCCAGACTGCTAATTTGAGTAACGCTTTGTGTCTGGTTGGATCCTTTATTCCACTTGCCGAACTGTTTGCCGCCGGCAATTGCATATGGGCTGCTAACTGCTAGAATTGCACAAGAGATAATTGCGGTATTAAAGAATGATTTTTTCATTTTAACCTTCCTATAGATCTATCTGTCTGATTAAGTAGATATTGAAGGGTCAAAAATGAGGGAAGGGACTGATAGTATGAATACTATTTGGCAACCGGCTATCTAAATAATTTAGAAAAATTTAGACCCTTGGCTTTCCGTCCTTGCTTCACAACAAGTTTGGCTCAACAAATAATGTACGATGAACGTTGAAGATTCGTTATCGACGTGGGTATAGAATAGGGTCAAGTCATGTGATTATTAATCACCCTTGAGGGTGAAATTTTATGAAAAATCACTTTATTTTGTTAAGGTTATCAGTTATTCAATATGCCGTGACATCAATCTTTTTTATTATTGTTTAAAAAGTAATATCAATTACTTACTGAACTTATTTATAGTTACTTATAAAATTAGGTAATACTCTTGTCGATAAGCAAAATTGAAATTTCTATCGCACTACAACAGCTCACCCTTTTTGGCTGCGACGGTACGGAAATAAAGTATCCCATCAGTAGCGGCTTGAATGGCACCGGTTGTCAGAAAGGCTCAGGTAAAACTCCTTTGGGGCGTCATTTGATCCGCGCCAAAATTGGTGCCGGTATGGCGGAGAATAGTGTTTTTATCGGCAGAAGGCCTACCGGTGAAGTTTATTCGCCGGAACTGGCGGCACAATTTCCGGATCGGGATTGGATATTAACCCGCATCCTATGGTTATCGGGTACTGAAAAAGGCTACAACCGTTTGGGTAAAGTCGATACAATGCAACGTTATATTTATATACACGGCACTCCGGATAGTGAACCGATGGGGGTGCCGGTTTCCCACGGTTGCATCCGTATGCGTAACCGGGATCTTATGGAGTTGTTTGATTTGGTAGAGGTTTATACTCCAGTGGAGATAGTCGATTGATCTCATATTTTTTCAGGTTATTGGCTTCAGTTGTTTTCGTCTCCTGGATTGTAGGCACGTTGGTCTTTTTCCTGATCCATCTCGTACCGGGTGATCCGGTTGCCGTCATGCTGGGCGACTGGGCAAGTCCCGCCGATGAACAGGCTTTGCGAGAGCAGCTTGGCTTGCATCAACCAATTCTGGTCCAGTACGGACACTATATGAGCGGACTGCTGCATTTTGATCTCGGCAACTCCCTGTTCTTTCAACAACCGGTCTCGGCGTTAATTGCAGAGCGTTTTCCAATGACCTTGCAACTGGCCGTCATGGCATTGCTGGTTGCGGTATTGATTGCCTTTCCTTTGGGGATTTGGGCGGCTTTAAAAGCAGGAAAGTGGCCGGATCATCTGTCGATGACGGTTTCGCTGATTGGTGTCTCCATTCCCAACTTCTGGCTCGGACCGATGCTAATCCTGTTGTTTTCTCTATCTTTAGCTTGGCTGCCGGTTAGTGGTTCCGAACAGCCCTTGTCCTGGGTTTTGCCAGCCGTAACGTTAGGTACGGCTCTGGCGGCGATTCTGGCGCGCATGTTACGAGCGTCCTTGTTGGAAGTAATGCATGAAGACTATATCCGCACCGCTCAAGCCAAGGGTTTGAGTTCTACTCTGGTGTACGGCAAGCACGCCTTGCTGAATGCTTTGCTGCCGGTGGTGACCATTCTCGGTCTGCAACTGGGAACTTTGTTAGGCGGCGCGGTCATTACCGAGGTGGTATTTGATTGGCCGGGTCTGGGGCAACTATTGGTCGAGTCGATTCAACGTCGTGATTATCCAGTGGTGCAGGGTTGTATTCTGGTGATCAGTGTCGCCTACATTACCATCAATGGATTGACCGAGTTGGTGTACGCTTGGCTGGACCCGAGAATTCGGGTCGCTTCTTAAGGTTTATGTATAAGGTTTAGCATGGCGAAATATTTAAATCTCAGAAGTTTCAGTTACCTGATTGTTGTTGTCTGGCTGGCGATGGCGCTGGCCGGTTTTCTGATTGGCGAGAGTGCCAATCAAGTTTCGTTAAACCAGTTTCTAAGCGGGCCGACCGCATATGCGTGGTTAGGCAGTGACGAATTGGGACGTCCGGTATTGGAACGCGTGATATTGGGGGCACAGACCTCACTGTTTGTTGCTATCGGTGTGGTGTTCTTTTCGGCAATTATCGGCACCTCGATTGGGGTTTTGAGTGGTTATCTCGGCGGCTGGTTTGATCGCATTACCACCAAGGTGATTGATGTCTTTTTAGCGTTTCCGGGGCTACTGTTGGCCATTGCCTTAGCGGCGGTGTTGGGGCCGGGTATTGAGAATGTGGTCTTCGCTCTGGTGGTGGTCGGTTGGGTTGGCTATGCGCGTTTAGCGCGTGCGCAAACTCTAAGTATTCGTCATCGTGAACATATTCAGGCAGCCCGAGCTTTGGCGGTGCCGGTGCCGATCATGTTATACCGTCATGTTTTGCCTTTGATTCTGGCACCGTTGGGTGTGGAGGCGACTTTCGGTGTGGCCGGAGCGGTTATTTCGGAAGCAGGGCTGTCTTTCCTTGGTTTAGGAGTGCAACCCCCGGATGCGTCTTGGGGGAATATGATCAAAGAGGGGACGCGTTATTTGTTGGTAGCGCCGCATTTGGTATTGGCACCGGGGATTGCGTTGATGTTGGTGGTCTTAGCGGTTAATCTCATCGGTGATCAATGGCGCGACTATCTGGACGTTCGTTCTAAATCTCAACAAAATTAATCTACTTTTTATTTAGTTAATTTCTTTACAAGATTATACGTATCCAATAAAGTCTTTAACTTAAAAAGGTTGTATAAAGAACTTCTTTTTTAGATGAAATACAAAGGCATAATTGCCCCATAAGTATGGGCAGTCTAGTTTGCCGTTATACAATCCATTTTAATGAGGAGGAAGATATAGTGAAACAAGCAGTTATCGTGGTAGGGAGTCACTATGTTGGGAAAAGCAAAACTATTAATCTTTACTTGAAGCCTAAGTTGAACATAAAAGAAAGGGAGCATATTTTTTCATTTAATGGTAAGCCCGGTTTTATTCTCTCTCAAAGCTTTGAAGAAGCCCGAAGAGATGTGGATTATGTGGTTGGAAAATATGCTGAAAATTATGATTATTTAGTACTAGCAGCTAGGCCTGATAACGAGAACCCTTCAGATCTGCTAGAAGCAATGGAAAAACTATCAAAGGCTGGTTTTACAGTACATACAGTAATTATTAATCCTGAGAATGATGAAGGTTATTATGCTCAGAAGTCTGATGAAATTATTAGGTATCTAAAAGGCTAGGAATAAAAAACGTTTCATACGAATAGTCTCTACTATTATGACTTATCTCGGGTTAACTTAATTAAATGCAAGATAGTAAAAAAGAAAGAGGAGATATGGAGTATTGGCAATAAGAACAAGATGGTGTAAATAAAAAATCATAACAAAATAATCATGTTTACTGTGACACAGTTAAGCTGAATATTTAAATGGCTAAGGAAATTATGAAAAAATCCATAATAGCAGGGACAATAGCGACGATTCTAGGTGGGCTTGTTCTTATGATTGTTCAAAGTAACCTGACTGATAAAAAAATTGAAAATCTTTCCATGTTTTCGTCCGTACTTTATCCTGTAGAAATAAACCTTACCGGCTCAAATAACGATATAAATCTATCTAACGGTGGTTTGTCTGGTATTTCTCAAAATATAAATATCTTAGGTAGTAACTCATCTCGTGAAGTCTTTATTGGCGAAAATCAAACTGTGGCCTTAAGAATTTTTGGGTCGAATAATACAGTCAATATTGATAGAAGTGTTTTTACAAATGTCTCAATATCAGAAGTAGGTAGTAATAATAGTATTGTTAAATCAGTGTGGTAAGAGAATTAACAAGTCAATCAATCAATGGGGTCACAATCAATGGGGGGCAGACTTGAATGATTTGGTAAATTGATAAGCCTTTTTATTTTTTTCTTTGCCTTAATTTCATTTATAGGCTTCTCGTGACTTTTTGCTGTTCGGCAAAAAGTAACCAAAAAACGAACCCCGCTCCATAAATTGGCAAGTTCTAAACTTGTTCACTCAAACTCCAAAACTCGCAAAACAAGTTTTGCTCAAACAAATGGAGTTTTTAACCGTTCACTTCGTTAAGACCTTTGCACAATTTATTACAAGGGGATTTTTGGCGTTTGCCGATGCATTGTGCAATTCTTTGGACAGACAAAGAAAATAAGAAGAGGAAGAGTTAGAAACGTTTTAGAAGGGTGACGGGGTCGCCGATTTGGATTTCGCCTTTGCGTAGTACTCGACATCTTGCTCCGCCGCGCCAGTCGGGTTTTAGAGCGTCTTCTAATCCCGGATGCAGGGCTTCCATTCTTGGGCAGGGGTCGGTTTCGGAGGTGATTTCCAGTAGTACCTTGCCGACCTGAAGTTGCTGGCCGATCATCTCTCGGGAGAAGTCAAAATCATCCACGAGCAGGTTAGCGCGACGTTCGGTCCAGTCTAAATCGGCACCACATTCCTGACAGGCTTGTTCCCAGCTTTTCAAAGAGAGCAGCGTCACGGCGGTGAGCTCGTTTTTTTGCCCTTGATAATCATTTTTCAAGCCGGTTTTTTCTTTGATTTTGATGCTTTGATGCGTGGTGATTTCACCTTTGGATTCTTGGTGGGTCGCAATACCGATTAGTTTTGCCATCTATATTCATTCCTATAATTAATCGACCATAGTATAGAAACAGCTTGTTACAGTTTAGTGAAGCTTGTGTTTCCTTTTGTTTTTTTGGGTATCATATGGGCTGCAATTTTAATTCTGACTGATGAAGTGCAGACAAGCATAAATAAGGGTAGCAATGAAGCATATCACGGGTAAATCGATGTCTCTGGGCAGTGTCATGGTGGACATTGAAGGCACGCAGCTCCAAGAGCATGAAATTGAGCGTTTAATGGACCCGATGGTGGCCGGGGTGATTCTGTTCAGTCGCAACTTCGATTCGGTCGAGCAGATTCGCGAGTTGACCCAACAAATTCACGATTTACGCCACCCTAAACTGCTGATTGCGGTCGATCACGAAGGCGGGCGGGTACAGAGGTTCAAAGAGGGCTTTACCCATATTCCGCCAATGCGGGTATTGGGAGAACTATACGAGCAGGATGAAAAACGCAGTTATGACGCGGCCGAGAAAATAGGTTGGTTGTTGGCAGCAGAACTGTTGTCGGTAGGTGTGGATTTCAGTTTTGCACCGGTGGTTGATCTGGATTATGGCGGCAGTAAAGTGATTGGTGATCGCGCTTTTCACGGCAACCCGGTAACGGTCAGTAATCTGGCCTATCATCTAATGAAAGGCATGCGTAGTGCGGGCATGGCTTCGGTCGCCAAACATTTTCCGGGGCACGGCTATATTGAAGCGGATACGCATTTCGAGGTCGCGGAGGATCGGCGTTCGTTGCCGGAAATTCAGCGTCACGATCTGCAACCGTTTTTACGTTTGATTGAAAACGGAGTCGATGCAGTGATGCCGGCGCATGTGATTTATTCGCAAGTTGATGAGAATCCGGCCGGTTTTTCCGAGTACTGGTTGCAAGAGGTATTACGCAAACAGTGCCACTTTGAAGGCGCCATTATCAGTGATGATATGAGCATGAAAGCGGCCACTGAGTACGGCAGTGCGACAGACCGGGTGAGGAAGGCATTGCAGGCGGGTTGTGATCTGGTGTTGGTCTGCAATGATCCGCAAGCGGCAGACGAGGTATTGTCTAAAGTGCACTGGCGCTCGTCGATCTTGTCGCACGCCCGTCTGATTCGTTTACATGCGCACGGGCGCTTCGATTACTCAAGACTGCGTTTTGATCCTCTCTGGCAAGCGGCCAGTACTTTAATTGAAAACTTGAATCAACAAAACGATCAACAGGATTTAATTTAGATGGAATGGATGACTGAAATTTGGACGGAACTGGTCGCCATGTTTGGTGGTCAAGTCTGGTTACTTTTGCTTCTTAGTATTCTGACGGTGACGATTATCATCGATGTTGTGCAGCGTTATGTGCTTAAAACCGTGCATGTTCGTCTGGATTCAAGTGGCCATGTCTGGGTGGATAGTTTTGTCGATGCATCCCGCGCTCCGATCTCTTTCTTTATCTGGGTAACCGGTTTGATTTTGGCATTAACCACGACCATTACCCAGTTCGGGGTTTATACCGATCTGGTACCCTTTATTCTCGATTTCAAAGAGACGATTCTGACCTTATCGGTCGGTTGGTTTGTGATTCGTTTGGTGCAGCGTTTGGAACGCCACCTGAAAGAATTTGCGCGTGAAGATGATCGTTTGGATGAGGTAACGGTTGAGGCTTTTGCCAAGATTATCAAATTGTTGGCGTTTATTCTGACCGGATTGTTCTTCCTGAACGCCTTTGGTGTCAGTTTGACCGGCTTGTTGGCATTCGGTGGGGTCGGTGGTATTGCCATCGGTTTTGCCGCCAAAGACTTGCTGGGCAATGTGTTCGGCGGTTTGATGCTGTATTTGGATAAACCTTTTACCGTCGGTGAGTGGATTCGTTCTCCTGACAAGGAAATCGAAGGCACGGTTGAACATATCGGTTGGCGCATGACCACGGTGCGCACCTTTGATAAACGCCCGCTGTATATTCCGAACGGTATTTTTGCCAATATCGCCATTGAAAATCCGTCGCGTATGTCGAACCGTCGTATTAAAGAGACCATGGGTATTCGTTATGCGGATGTTGCCAAAATGCGCGATATTATTCGCGATGTAAAGAAAATGCTGCAAGAGCATCCGGAAATAGACACCCGGCAGACTTTGATTGTGAACTTTAATGCCTTTGGTGCCTCGTCGCTGGATTTCTTTATTTATACTTTTACCAAGACTACAAACTGGGTACGTTTTCATGAAATCAAGCAGGATGTATTGCTGACGATTAGCGAGATTGTCGAATCCCACGGCGCGGAAATGGCTTTCCCGACAAGAACCTTGCATATCGAATCGGTCAATAATGTCGAGGCGTTACAGATGGAGCAAGCGGAAACGCCGGCTGCTCCGCTTGAAGCAAAAAACTAGAGCCTGTCTTTTATTTGAATCTCACTCGAACAGATCGTCTGTTGGCGATCTGTTTTCGAGTCGGTTTTTCAGGTTGCTGAGCGTGTAATAAGGCATATCTATCACCGTGGAGTTGACCAGCCAACTCGGCAATTTTCCACCCGGTTCGGCAGAGATCTGCAAAATAACCCGGGTGCTGTTTTCATTCAGTTTGATCAGTTTCCAAAAACCATTCAATTTCGGAATTCGAATTAATCTGGGTTGCTTGGGGTAGGCATCAGGCTTGGCTTGCAGTTCAATCAGATAACCGCCGTTTTCCAGACTTTTCTTAGTGGATAGGGTGACCGAATCGCGATCGCTGACCGGCCAAGGAGCGTCGGTGACGGAATAACTCAAACCTTGGCGGTCGTTGAGCTTTTTCAGTATCTTGGTCTCTTTAGCATTGTGGTACCACTCGGGATAGCTTTCAGTGTCGGTGACAGTTTTAAGCACAGTCTTAACGGGGGCTTGAATCTCAATTTCACCTCTAAAGGCCTTGAAGTTGGAACCGGGTATTGGCTGGGTCCAGACTTTGACCGAACTAGCGTCATCGGTCGGTTCCAATTGCCAAGCATGGCCGCAAGGTGACCATAACAGGCTGACTGAGAGTGCCAGAAAAAGAGAGCGACCAAACATGGTTTTAAATACCTGTAACTGCCTGTAACTGCTTATAAAATAATAACTTCCGGCTCTAAGTAAATGCCGAATTTATGGTTAACGTCGGCTTGCACTAGGTTATATAACTCTTGAATATCCAATCCTTTTGCACCGCCAAGATTCACCAATACCAAAGCATGTTTGGCCGATACGCCAGCATGGCCGTGCGAGCGGCCTTTCCAACCGGTTTGTTCGATTAGCCATGCAGCCGGAATTTTGTAGTTACCGTCGAGCATACGATGGTTCGGCATATCCGGGTATTCGCTGATTAGGGTTTCATAGTATTCTTGATTGATCACAGGGTTTTTGAAAAAGCTTCCGGCATTTCCTTGGTGATCAGGATCGGGTAGGCGATTCTTGCGAATATCTATGACCGCTTTGTAGATCAGTTGTGGCGTCAACTCTTCTTTTTTATAGTCTTGCAGAGCGATTTTAAGCGGGTCATAGACCAAATTAGGGTTGCCGTATTTTAATTTCCGCAATCGGAAAGTGACGCGGTGCACCAGTAAACGGTTGAGGAACTCTTCCTTGAAAATGCTGGTGCGGTAGCCGAACTTACAGTCGGCATTGCGGTATTCAATGCGTTGACCGTCGTAGACGTTCAAAGTTTGCACACGAGTGATGGTGTCCCGGGCTTCTGCTCCATAAGCGCCAATGTTCTGTACCGGAGCGGCACCGACCGTTCCCGGGATTAGGGCTAGGTTCTCCAGCCCCCACCAATCGTTTTCGACAGTATAGGTAACCAAGTCGTGCCACTTCATACCGGCACCGACTGAAATCCAGACGCTTTCTTCGTCTTCCTTCATGATCTTGAGCTTGTCGAAAGTACAACGAACCGTGACGCCGGGGAGATCATCAGTGAAAAGCAGATTACTGCCGTCACCAATGATTCGCCATGGAAGAGAAGCAATCGTCAGGTCAGAACGAAGCGTAAGAATATCGCTCTGTTTGTTGATTTCTATATAGTATTGGGTTTTGACATCGAGATGAAAAGTGTTGTGCGGCTTGAGAGAGTAGTTGGCCTGAATGTGCATAACAGTCTGTGTATAATGAATTTCAAATTAAGGTCATTATAAAGAAAGGAATATATATGAGCCAGTTAAAACTTTCTAAAGATTCCTGGTCCACACAATCGGTTTTTATTATGGCCGCCGTCGGCTCTGCGGTAGGGTTGGGTAATCTTTGGAAGTTTCCGTATATCACCGGCGAAAATGGCGGCGGTGCTTTTGTTCTGGTTTATCTGTTTTGTATCTTGTTGATTGGGGTGCCGGTGCTGTTTTCCGAATTTATTCTCGGCCGTAACGGAAAGGCGAATCCAATCCAGGCGATGGCCAATGTGGCTCGAGAAAACGGCGGCAGTAAGTTATGGACTCTACTAGGCTTCAACGGGGTTTTAGCCGGTGTTTTTATTCTTTCCTTCTATTCGGTGATAGCCGGTTGGGCGCTGATGTATTTTTTTGAAAGTGTGCAGGGTAGTTTTATCGAGACCGATGCCAAGACGGTTGAAAGCCTTTTTGACGGTTTATTGTCCAGCCCGGTACAACTGATGTTCTGGCACACGCTGTTCTCTTTAATGACCATTGTTATTGTTGCTAAAGGCGTGAAAAGCGGCATTGAGAAAGCGATTAACTTTTTAATGCCGGGCTTGCTGGTTATTCTGTTAATTTTACTGGGGTATGCGACCACTACCGGGCATTTCGGCCAGAGTTTCGAATTTCTTTTTAAACCTGACTTCACCAAGATGACCTGGGAAGCGGTGCTTGTTGCCATGGGGCACGCGTTTTTTACCTTGAGTATCGGCATGGGCGCCATGATGGTTTATGCTTCTTACGTTTCTTATGAACACTCCATTGTCAGAGCCGGGTTATGGATCGCTTTTGCCGATACCTTGATTGCCTTGCTGGCCGGGTTGGTTATTTTTTCGATTGTCTTCGCTAACGGCATGGAACCGGGTGCAGGACCGGGGCTATTGTTCCAGACTTTACCGGTCGCATTCGGTGATATGTCCGGCGGTTGGTTTTTCGGTTCGTTGTTTTTTGCTCTAGTCGTCATGGCAGCGCTGAGCTCTGCGATTTCAATCATCGAGCCGGTAGTTAGTTGGTTTGAGCAGAACTGGGCAATCAAGCGTGCCAAGGTCGCATGGAGTATTGGTGTTTTGATCTGGTTTTTGGGTATAGGCACCGTATTGTCATTCAATGATTGGTCGGATCTGCATTTCTTGGGTGATAAACACTTTTTTGACTCGTTGGATTTCCTGACGACCAATATCATGTTGCCGCTTGGCGGTTTGATGATGACGGTATTTGTTGCTTGGGTGATGAAAACGACCACGGTTGAGAGTGAGCTGGAATTAAAAGGTTTTTGGTTTCAGGTTTTGATGTTTATTTTGAAATGGGTGTCGCCGATTGCGGTCATTGTCGTGTTTGCATCGAATCTAGTCTCGACAGACAATCTCATGCCAATGGTTCTAGTTTCCATTGCCATCTATCTGGTTTATATCGCCAACCGCTACAGAGTGAAAAAACTACAAGAGAGTTGAAAATGAAAAAGTAATAAAAAAGTCGCATTGGAAAATCCGCTGCGACTTTTTTTGTTAACCGAAATGATTTGGGTTAATTTGCGATTAATACTGAGCCGTATATTGGTTTTGAACCATGCGATGCATTTCCAAGTATTTGGCGTTGATTTTACGCTGCATAATGTGAGTGTAACGCAAGATTGAACGCATAACGTGATAGGTGAGCATCGGTTTTTCTTCAACCAGCGCTTCAAAAGCATCTTTATGCAAAGCCAATACTTCGGAATCTCTTTTTGCAACCAGACGCATGGTGTGGTCTCTACCGTCAATAAAACTCAATTCACCAATCATGCTGCCTTCTTTTAGCGTGTCGATATGGATGGTGGTTTCACCGCTCAACACTTTGACAACCTCCAGCTTCCCGCTAATTAAAAGGTAGAGGGTTTCATCCCTAGTTCCTTGATCAAAAAGAATTTCCCCTTTTTCCAAAGAGCGTTGGGTGACGGCTTGAGAGAGAATTTCACACTCTTCCATGGTGACATCTTGACCGAGAATGGTTTCTGAAATGGTTTTGGCTATGCTCATTGAAGTTCCCCTGATTTTAGATATGAGTACTTTCATTCTAAACATAAAGGACAGAACTTAATAGCGTTTATTCAGATCTGAAGTGGGAATTTTTCGTACTAAATTGATTTAGATTAATTGGATTTAAAAAAAGAAATTCGATTGATTTTATTCGAGTGAAAAAGAGCGATGAGCAAGTTGTAGAAAACGATTATCTCAGTCTTTCTATAGGAAAAAAAGCATCAAAAAATGCACCAAGTCCCCAGGCAAAAATCAGAATAAGCGTAAATACGATTAGAATGGAGCGAGCAGTTTTATTTTCGATAAACTTCTCTTTCCACTGTTCATTTTTGACGTAAGGCCAAATGAAGTAAATAAAAACACCAAGAGCGACGAATTGCAGGGCAATAAGCAGGTATTGAATGGAGGCGGGCAGTTCGTTTTCGATCATCGCTGTTTCCGTTTTAGAACAGTTTTTTATCAACTAGTTCGCTAATAGATTGACTAGGGTCTGGTAGTAGATTTTCGTCAATTGGTTCAAATCCGAGACACTGACCTGTTCGTCGATTTTATGGATAGTGGCATTCAAAGGGCCGAGTTCGATAACCTGCGCACCGGTAGGGGCAATAAAACGCCCATCCGATGTTCCTCCACCGGTACTTAACGATGGTTCGTAACCGACCACGCTTGCAGAGGCTTGTTGAACAGCTTGAATCAACTCGCCTTCGGCAGGGGTGATAAACGGTAGCCCGGACAGTGACCAATCAAGCTCGTAGTTCAAGTTATGGTGGTCCAAAATACTATGCACGCTCTCTTGCAAAGATTCCGGGGTGTGTTCGGTCGAGAAGCGGAAGTTAAACTGAATTACCACCTCACCGGGAATTACATTGGTGGCACCGGTTCCGCCATTGATATTGGAAATTTGGAAAGAAGTCGGTGGGAAATACTCGTTACCGTGATCCCATTTCACTTGCACCAATTGTTCCAATGCCATGGCGGCGCTATGGATCGGGTTGTCAGCCAGTTCAGGGTAGGCGATATGACCTTGGATCCCTTTAACCGTCAAGGTACCGCTCAAAGAACCTCGACGTCCGTTTTTAATGGAGTCGGCCAGCTTATTACTGCTAGACGGTTCACCGACTAGACAGTATTCGAATTTCTCGTTACGAGCTTCCAGAGTTTCCACCACTTTGACGGTACCGTCAACTGCCGGACCTTCTTCATCACTGGTAATTAAGTAAGCAATGGAGCCTTTGTGGTCAGGATAATCTTTTACAAACTGTTTAGTTGCCGCCATAAAGCAGGCTATAGAACTTTTCATGTCGGCGGTGCCGCGCCCGAACATCATGTCCCCCTCGATATGAGCAGAAAACGGCGGAAAAGTCCAGCTCTCTGTGGGCCCGGTAGGGACGACATCGGTGTGTCCGGCAAAAACAAAACAAGGAGATTCCGAGCCTTTACGCGCCCATAGATTATCGACGTCACCAAATTTCATTGGCTCAATGTTGAAACCTAAAGGAGAAAGAAAGTCGGCAATAATGGTTTGGCAGCCCTTATCGTCAGGGGTGACGGAATCGATTTGAATTAGTTGTTGGGCTAGGTCAATAGTTTCGCTCATAGGATCGGATCTTTTATTTTTGTTGTTAGAACTATTTTAGGTTGTCTTTCTCAGCTTGAGAAGTCATGCGTTGTTTTTGCTTGTTTTTTTATAGCAAGCCAGCGTATTCGGCTTCCTTAAAACCGATCAGCAAACCGTTGTCGGTTTCTAAAACAGGGCGTTTAATCAGCGTCGGCATATCGCTCAGCACAGACAGGTCATCGCCGCTCATCAGCGCTTCTTTTTGACTGTCGTTAAGTTGCTTCCAGCTGGTGCTTCTTTTATTGACTAAAATATCGATCGATTGCTGGTTGAGCCAATTGCGAATGATCTCTTGGCTCAATCCCTGTTTTTTGAAGTCGTGAAATTCAAATTCCACCCCCTTGTTTTCTAAATATTTGCGTGCCTTACGCACTGTGTCACAGTTCGGGATGCCGTACATTTTCATCGTTATTAAGCCGTATTTATTCTATTGGGATGGGTTTTGTTGGCCTAATTATATAGATATAGGTAAGGGATTGTTCAGAAAATGGACGAAAGCTATTTTGTGAACCGAAAAGGCCATGTCGTACTCAGGTTTATATGCAGTGAGAAACATTTGTTGTGTAATTTTGTATCTGCTTAGCCAAGAAGGTATACTTCTCTGTTTGATTATTTCCAACCATTTTAAAGAGAATAGAATTATGACTATCAAGCGAATTGGACACCGTTATAGCGATGCTAAAACAGGCGCAACCATTGATGTATGGTTTCCTCGTTCTAACAAAGAAATTGGCCGTAGCTGTTTAGCTTCGGAAGCAGGTTTGATCAAAGGTGACTTTGTGACGGTCGAAATCGATTCGGTTGATGATGCACCAAAGTCAGCTGAAGATGCTTACCTGCGTCTGCACCTGTTGTCAGAGTGTGCTTATAAGCCGCATGAAATCAACTTGGATGGTGTATTCGGCTTGTTGGCCAACGTTGCTTGGACAACGGCAGGACCGGTTCTGCCGGCAGAAGTGGAAAACTTGCGTGAAGCGATTGCCGATAAAAATCACCAGTTCAACGTGACTTCTATCGATAAGTTCCCGCGTATGACGGATTATGTCATTCCTGAAGGTGTGCGTATCGGTAACGCTGACCGTGTTCGCCTAGGTGCGCATTTGGCTCCGGGTACAACAGTTATGCATGAAGGTTTCTGTAACTTCAATGCCGGAACCTTAGGTAACTCAATGGTTGAAGGGCGTATCAGTGCTGGTGTTGTTATCGGTGAAAACACAGATATCGGTGGTGGTGCTTCTATTATGGGTACGCTGTCTGGTGGTGGTAAGCAGGTGATTTCGATGGGTCAGCGCAACCTGTTGGGTGCGAATGCCGGTTTAGGGATCTCATTGGGTGACGACTGTATCGTTGAATCTGGCCTTTACATCACTGCGGGTACCAAAGTGAAGATGCCGGACGGTTCTATTGTGTCTGCACGCGAGCTTTCTGGCCAATCTAAATTGCTATTCCGTCGCCACAGTCAAACTGGTGCGGTAGAAGCGATTGTTACGGACGGTACGGTTTGGGGTGGCTTAAACAGTGCGCTGCACAGTAATGACTAATTAGACAATGATTCTGATTTTTTAGAATTTATCTTTCAGTCTAAAGAGCCCGGCTAAATTGCCGGGCTTTTTTATTTCTTCGAAAATTATAGTTAGAGTGTTTATTTGCTTGGGATTCGCTTGTGGCGTTGTCCTTTTGCTAAAATTAACGCTTATTGATATTGAATAGAGAGAGTTTATTTTGGCTAAAGTATTGGGTTTGGATCATGTCAGTATTATTGTCGAAGATGCCGATAAAAGTTTAGCTTTTTATCAGGCGTTACTGGGTGTGGAGTTGCTTGATCGGCCGGAGTTGGGTTTTCCCGGTTACTGGGTTGATCTGCTGGCCGGGCAGAGTTTACATATTATGCAGCTGGATAATCCGAATAAAGATACCCTGAGACCGGAGCACGGTGGCCGTGACTACCACTTTGCCTTAAGGGTCGATTCCATCGATGACTTAAGCAAGAAACTGAATGAGATGGGGATCGCTTATACGCAAAGCCGTTCCGGAAGAAAGGCATTGTTTATCAAAGATTTGGATGATAATGCTTTTGAGTTATTTGAATATCAGAGTTGAAGGGCTGATTGGCACAACTGAATTCGGTTACGATTCAGTTGCGCTAATGATCTTAAGTGATTTGTTAGACCGTTAGGTTTCAATGTGTTCGCGAAGCACTTCTTCCAGTTTACCTAAACGCTCTTTACTTTTGATAGAGTGATTTTCGGTATCGCTAATCAAGAACACATCTTCTGCTTTTTCCCCGATGGTAACGATCTTCGCATCATGTAGGCGTATGCCTTGCTCTTTTAAAGCACAGCCGATTCTGGCGAGTAGTCCGGGATTATCCTTGGCATCAATATGCAGCTCGGTAAAGTGCTCGTTGATTTGGCTGAATTGGATGGTGGTTGGCGTTTCAAAGTGACGCATGCGACGCTGGCCGATGCCTTTACCGGTCAGCGGTTCAATCTCATCCTGTTTCAGTTGATAGTGAATGTTGTCAATAATTTCTTGATGGCGGCTT
The DNA here is from genome assembly GCA_963677355.2 of Thiomicrorhabdus sp. Taxonomy (GTDB): domain Bacteria; phylum Pseudomonadota; class Gammaproteobacteria; order Thiomicrospirales; family Thiomicrospiraceae; genus Thiomicrorhabdus. The sequence goes on from CAXXXQ010000002.1 coordinate 591,486, forward strand.
TGATCGATGTATTCGTGTGTTTCTCTTTCCAGGAAGTAGATGATGACCAGAGTCATTTTATCCGAACTACTGTAGATCTGTGCTTCAACAACATCGGTGGAAATTGAGTCCAGGCTATGTGCAATATAAGCAAACAGGAAGTCACGGTCAGGCATGTAGATAATGAGCTCGGATGCACCACGTTGCGTCTGTTCCCGCAAGAATACATGGGTCTCGTTTTTATCTAACGGATAGAGCAGCTTGGTAATGCGGGCGATGTCTGCCGGTGTCTGTTTGCTGAAGAAATCGCTGTCTGAAAAACTGGCCCATAGTTTATTATATTGGGTTGGTGGAATTCCACGATTTGAGAGAATTTCACGCGATTTTTCCTGAGCTTGAAGCGCTTTATTCTGTCTGTCTTTCGGCGCATTAACATTGAGAGCCAACACTTTTGAAGTTTCGTTATAAAGCTCCAGGAAGAGCGAGTTTTTCCAGTCGTTCCATACTTCTGATGAGGTCGCGCAGACATCGGCGACTGTCAGCAGGTAAAGATAGTCCAGATGTTCCTGATCGCCGACCAGTTTGGCAAAGTAGTGAATCACTTCCGGATCGCTGAGGTCTTTTTTCTGGGCGATGCTGGAGAAGTCCAGGTGACGTCTGACCAGCCAACTGATCATTTGGCTGTCTTTTTTGGAGAGGTTGTGCTGTTTGGCAAACGCCATGGCATCTTCCGCACCTAACACTTCATGGGCACCGTTTCTGCCTTTGGCGATGTCGTGGAACAGACCGGCCAAAAACAGCACTTCCGGTTTGCATAGGTTTTTTGCTATCTGGTGAGCGGTCGGGAATTCATAGGTGTATTCGTCAACAAAGAAACGACGCAGGTTGCGAATGGTTAAAATGCTATGCTCATCAACGGTATAGGCATGAAAGATATTAAACTGCATTAAGCCGGTGATTTTTTTAAAAACCGGAAGATAGGCGCTCAAAACACCATATTGATGCATGCGTTTAACGGCGGCATTGACCCCTTTAGGTTGACGGAAAATTTCCATAAATAGGGCTTTGTTGATCGGGTCGTTGCGGAAGTTTTCATCGATCAAATAGAGGTTGTCGCGTATAGAACGAATCGCGTTCGAGCGCAAACCTTCAATCTCGTCAATGCTTTCTAAAATGATGAATGCTTCCAGCAGGGCGGTAGGGTTTTTCTCGAATACTTTTGGATGGGTAATGTCCAGGTAGTTGTTGACCATTTTGAAGTGATTGTTGATCGGTTTGGTGACCATGTCTTCATCATCGTACAGCGCTTCACGGAAATGTTGCAGTAGTATTTCATTTAATTTAACCGCATTCTGTACATTGCGGTAATAACCGCTCATAAACTGTTCGACAGCCATTTTGTCCGGATTATCGACAAAGCCGAAGTTTTCGGCGATGGTTTGCTGCAAGTCGAATTGCAGACGGTCTTCACGGCGGCGTTTAACATGCTGTAGGGCGAAGCGAACTCGGCTTAGGTATTTATAAGCGGCTTCCAGTTCCATCGACTCTTCCGGTGTCAGGAAGTTATGTTGCACCAACTCGTTCAAGGTATTGGCTTTAAAATGACGTTTGGCAACCCAGTAAATCGTTTGGATATCTCTTAAACCACCCGGGCTTTCTTTAATATTTGGTTCAAGTTCGTAAATGGTATCGTTGAAACGTTTATGCCGTTGTTCCTGTTCGTCGAATTTGGCTTGAAAGAAGTCTTTGCTCGGCCAAAAGTCATCTAAGTTCCAAAGCTGTTGGATGCTCTCATAAAGGGTGTAATCGCCTGTGATCCAGCGTGATTCTAGTAGGTTGGTGGCGGTGGCGACATCTTCCAGCCCGGCCGTCTTACAATCTGCTACCGTGCGAATCGCATGGCCGATATCAAATCCCAAGTCCCACAAAAAAGTGATGAAGGTGCAGAAAGCTTCTTGATACTGTTCGGTTTCATTGCTGATGATAAGTAGGTCGATATCCGAGTAGGGGTGGAGTTCACCTCGACCATAGCCGCCAACGGCAACCAAAGTCGCCGGGCCGTCGGCAATGAAATGTTTCCAGATTTTTTTAAGGAGTTGATCGATAAAGGCAGCTCGTTCTTTGATCAATTCTGAAACCGGAGCGCCTTTTTCAAATTGGCTAAACTGATAGTCGGTAAATTCTTTAAGAACGCCTTTTCCCTGCTTGATTATTTCATTATTTGGCGTACCCGGCTCTGAAAGCAATTTATAGAAACTCGGGACGGAAGGGTGTTCAGACATGTAAGTACCTTTTTGAGTTTAGCTGTTTGGGATGAATCGATTATGGAAGCACCGGTTTTTCATCGGTTCTCAAGGTGAAAATTTCATAACCGTCTTCCGTGACCACTAAAGTATGTTCCCATTGAGCAGACAGTTTGCGGTCTTTCGTGATGACCGTCCAGTTATCGCCTAATAGCTTGACCGGTGCTTTACCCTGATTGATCATCGGTTCAATAGTGAATACCATCCCTGGCTTAAGAACGATGTCTTTTAGCTCCGGTGCCGCATAGTGCAGTACTTGGGGCTCTTCGTGGAAGTCGGCTCCAATACCGTGTCCGCAATATTCGCGAACCACACTGTAGTTGTTTTTTTCGGCATGTTGCTGGATAACAAAAGCGACATCGTAGAGCGTTGCTTCAGGTTTAACCTGTTCGATTCCAAGCCACATACATTCATGTGCTACTTGGCAAAGACGATGTGCGAATGGTTTGACCTCGCCGACTTCAAACATGCGGCTGGTATCACCATGATAACCATCCTTGATTACCGTCACATCGATATTGACGATGTCGCCTTTTTTAAGTTTTTTATCGTCATCGGGGATTCCGTGGCAAACCACTTGGTTGATCGAAATGCAGCTTGACGCAGGAAATCCGTGGTAATTCAAGGTGGCGGGAATGACTCCTTGTTCCTCTGTCATGTACTTATGCATCATTCTGTTAAGTTCGCCTGTTGATGCGCCCGGAACGACATGAGGTTCAATCATTTCTAAAACGTCAGCAGCCAATTTGCCTGCTACGCGCAGTTTTTGAATTTCTTCAGGAGTTTTAATTTTGATGCTCATAAAAATCTTATCGTCTTTCCGTTAGGTTTGTGGAGTCTAAAAAACAAAAAATGTTAAATAAAATTGTGAAAAAAGGCTGAATATGGTATAAATGCCGCGCCTTTCGAATGAGAGGAATTTTAACATTAAATCCGCACGTTTATCGACACATAAAACGGGGTGCTTAAAATAGCCTGAAATCTGGCCTTTAAGTTCGTTTTTATGGGTAAACGGAGGCTTAACCCAAATTGGAGAAAATTATCATGGCAAAAGTAACCATGCGTCAAATGCTGGAAGCCGGTGTTCACTTCGGTCACCAGACTCGTTATTGGAACCCTAAGATGTCTGAGTTCATCTTCGGAGCTCGTAACAATATTCATATCGTTAACCTTGAGAAAACTCTACCGTTGTTCAATGATGCGTTGAACATGATGGGTGGTATCGCTGCTAACAAAGGTAACATTCTTTTTGTTGGTACTAAGAAAGCGGCTCGTGAATTGGTTGCTCAAGAAGCAAAACGTTGCGGCATGCCTTATGTTGATTACCGCTGGTTAGGTGGTATGTTGACTAACTTCAAAACGATCAAGCAGTCTATCAAACGTCTTAAAGAACTTGAGACGATGGAACAAGACGGTACTTTCGAGAAGTTGACTAAGAAAGAAGCGCTAATGATGTCTCGCCAGAAAGATAAGCTTGAGCTTTCTTTGGGTGGTATCAAAGATATGCGCGCTATGCCAGATGCGATCTTCGTTATCGATACAGGTAATGAGAAAATCGCTATTCAGGAAGCTAAAAACCTAGGTATCCCTGTTATCGGTGTTGTAGATACAAACAATGATCCTCGTGATGTTGATTATGTTATCCCTGGTAACGATGATGCAATCCGTGCGATCAGCCTATATCTATCTGCAGCTGCAGATGCGATCAACGAAGGTAAAGCGACAATCACTACTGCTGTTGAAGGCGATGACTTTGTAGAAGCTGAAGAAAAAGCAGCTGAATAATAAAGTTTGATCACCTGCTTCGATCCATGTTGAAGCAGGCTTTGTTTTATATTGTTTAATTGATTAATTTAAAAGGTATACACAAATGGCTATTACAGCAGCAATGGTTAAAGAACTGCGTGAAATCACAAGTGCAGGGATGATGGATTGTAAAAAGGCGTTGTCTGAAACTGACGGCGATATGGATGCAGCGATTGAATTCCTTCGTAAGAAAGGAATGGCAGGTGCCGATAAGAAAGCTGGTCGTGTTGCAGCAGAAGGTGTAATTGCTATTGCACTTTCTGATGATAAGAAAAAAGCAGCAATTGCTGAAGTTAACTGTGAAACAGATTTCGTTGCGAAAGGTGACGAGTTCAAAGAATTCGCAGATGAGATCGCTTCAATTGCATTGGCTAACAGTACAACTGATATCGATGCTATTCTTGGTACGGCAATGGCTTCAGGTAAAACTGTTGATGAAAGACGTCGTGAGCTGGTCGCTAAGATCGGTGAAAACATGGGTGTTCGTCGTATTGAGCTAGTTGAAACTAACGGTCAGATCGATAAATATCAGCACGGCGAGAAGATTGGTGTTGTTGTTGCAATGGACGGTGGTGATGACACGCTTATCCGTGATGTAGCGATGCACGTTGCAGCTGTTAAGCCGCAAGCAATCTCTTCTGATGATCTTGATGCTGAAGTTGTAGAGAAGGAGCGTAAGTTCCAGATCGAACAAGCTCAGTCTTCTGGTAAGCCAATGGAAATCATCGAGAAGATGATCGAAGGGCGTATGCGTAAATTCGTTGGTGAAATCACGCTACTAGGTCAGTCTTTTGTTAAAGACCCAGATCAGACGGTTGAAAAACTGCTTAAAGCAAATGATGCTACAGTCACTTCTTTTGTTCGTTTAGAAGTGGGTGAAGGTATTGAAATTGAAGAAACTAACTTTGCTGATGAAGTAGCAGCAGCTGCAGCAGAAGCGCAAAAAGGTTAATTTCACCTGATGCTTGAAGGCCATAGCTTCCCTGTTTTGTAAAAGACAGGGGGCTATGGCTTTTTTGTAGCTGTTATTTTTGCAGCTAAAGCCTTTTACAAGTGGTTAACTCATTTAATTACTTGTAAAATGCTTTGGAAATTTGATTGAGGACGGACTATGGCGCTTAAATATAAACGTATTTTGTTAAAGTTTAGTGGTGAAGCTTTAATGGGTGAAGGTGATTTTGGTTTGGATGCGGAAACCTTGAGAAAAGTGGTTTCTGAAGTCAAGTCACTACGTGAGCTAGGTGTTGAAGTTGGTATCGTTGTCGGTGGCGGTAACATTTTCCGTGGCGCGCAGATTCAAGGGTCAGGTATCCAGCGCACGACAGGCGATCACATGGGTATGATGGCTACAGTTATTAATGCTCTGGCGCTAAGAGATGTAATTGAAAGCATGGGTATGAAGTCTCAAGTGCTTTCGGCGATGACTATTGAAGGTGTTTCCACAGGATTTAATGCCAACGAGGTTAAGAAGCGTCTGGCTGAGGGTGAGGTGTTAGTGTTTGCGGCAGGTACAGGAAGCCCTTTCTTTACCACGGATACGGCGGCAGCGTTACGCGGTGTTGAAATTGATGCTGATATCGTTCTGAAAGCGACTAAGGTTGATGGTATCTATACGGCTGATCCGGTTAAAGATCCGAGTGCCACTCGTTACCAGTCATTGACTTACAATGAGGTAATTCAAAAAGATTTACAGGTTATGGATATGACGGCTTTTGTCCTATGCCGTGATCATCAAATGCCTATCCGTGTTTTCGATATGTTTAAAGATAATGCGGTTATTAGAATTGTTCAGGGTGAAGATGAAGGTACCCTGGTAAGTGCGGGAGAGTAAAGATGTTAAATGAAATTCAACAAGATGCGCAGTCTAGAATGCAGAAATCGATTGAGAATCTGGAAAGTAATTTTGCCAAAATCCGTACCGGGCGTGCGCATCCAAGTATTTTGGATGCGGTAACAGTCGAATATTACGGCTCGGAAGTGCCGATCAGCCAAGTTGCCAATATTAACGTTGAAGATGCACGTACATTAACGGTTCAGCCATGGGAGCAGCCAATGGTGGCGGTGGTTGAAAAGGCGATCATGATGTCTGATCTAGGGATTAACCCGGTTACCAACGGTAATATGATGCGTATTCCAATGCCGCCTTTGACTGAAGAGCGTCGTCGTGATTTGACAAAAGTTGCGCGTCAGGAAGCGGAAAATGCACGTGTCGCGATTCGTAACGTAAGACGTGACGCAAACGGTGATGTAAAGGATCTATTAAAAGACAAAGAGATCACTGAAGATGAGGCTCGTCGTTCTGAAGATCAGATTCAAAAAATTACTGATGAAGCGGTGAAAAAAGTTGACGATCTATTAGCCGAAAAAGAAGCCGGGTTAATGGAGGTTTAATTCAAAATTAAGTCGAAATTTAAAGGCAATTACGGCATAATTGACTGATTTTGAAAAAGCAGCGATAAATTGCCAAGCTTGCCGCCGATCGTTAATTGATTAAGGCCTTAGAGTAATTAAAAACTGCTCTAGGGCTTTTTTCATTTTGGGAGTTATTTTGTCAGAAATTAGCAGTCGTGAACAATTGCAGCCGGAACAGTTACCTAAGCATATTGCCATTATTATGGATGGTAACGGACGCTGGGCAAAAAAACGGTTTTTGCCTCGTTTTATCGGGCATCAAAAAGGTTTAAGCGCCGTAAAAAGAGTCGTGGCGCATTGTTCTAAGGTTGGGGTTGAGGCTTTAACATTATTCGCCTTTAGCACCGAGAATTGGAAACGTCCGAAAGACGAGGTCAATAAACTGATGGGATTGTTCCTTAAGGCTTTGCAAAAAGAGGTTGCGGCATTGTCAGAGAACAATGTGCAACTTCGTGTTATCGGTGACCGTAGCGCGTTTAGTGCTGAAATTCAGGAGCATATCGCTAAAGCGGAGTCGATTACGGCAGATAATACCGGTTTGGTATTATGTATCGCCGCTAATTATGGCGGTCGTGCCGACATTGTGAAGGCTGTTCAGTCATGGCAAAAGGCCAATCCGGAAAAGAGTATTGAAGAATTGGATGAAGAGGCCGTCAGCCAATATGTGGCTTTAGCGGATATCGCGACGCCTGATTTAATGATTCGTACCGGTGGAGAGCAACGCATTAGTAATTTTTTGATTTGGCAGATGGCTTACGCCGAACTTTATTTCACGGATGCGCTTTGGCCTGATTTCGGAGAGAAGGATATCGATGATGCCATTATCTCTTATGCAGGCCGAGAGCGCCGTTTCGGGAAAACCAGCGAACAGGTGAAGTCATGTTAAAGCAGAGAATTATCACAGCTTTAGTCTTGGTTGCTGTTACGGTTTGGGCTTTGTTCTATTCGAGCGACATGGCTTGGAAACTGGTGCTTCTGATTGTCGGTCTGATTGCCGCTTGGGAATGGGCCGGATTTGCCAAGCTGGAACTGCCGGCATTAAAGCTAATCTACGCTTTTTTTGTGGTGGTGATCGCTAATTTTGCCGCGGATGTTTTAACGGATCAGCATTTGATTGTTTTAACCGTTCTGGAAGCCTTGATCTTGCTGGCCGTTGTCCATCGTTATCAGTTCACAAAAGGTATGGTTGGTACCAAGTCAAATAATTTCATTCTTCTCACCGGTGCGATCGCGATTGGACTGTTTATTACGGCACTGCTTAAATTCAGAGCTGAATTTGGTGCCTTGACGCTGTTTTTTAGCTTAGCGTTGGTATGGGCGATAGATACCGGTGCGTATTTCAGTGGTCGACGTTTTGGCAAAAACAAACTTGCGGTACATGTCAGCCCCGGCAAAACTTGGGAAGGTGTGATTGGTGGTGGCTTATTTAGCTTTATTTTTGCACTGTCTGTTTTGAGTTACCTTAGTGTTAGTCTGGCTGTGCCTATGTTTGTATTTGCTGCTGCATTAGGTGCTATTGCGCTGTTTTCTGTCTATGGTGATCTTTTTGAAAGTGTGATGAAACGCCAGGTTGGATTGAAAGACAGCGGTAAAATTCTGCCGGGCCATGGCGGCGTGCTGGATCGGATCGATAGCTTACTAATTGCCGTGCCGATGCTGTATTTGGCGTGGCACTTTGCCGTTAAGTAGTTTGTCGTCATGAGTATTATTTGGTCATTTCTCGGCTTTGTCATCACGATGGGAATCATTGTCACCATTCATGAGTGGGGGCATTATCAGGTCGCGCGTTGGTTTAATATAAAGGTTCTCATGTTTTCAATCGGCTTCGGGAAGCCATTTTATCGTAAGCAATTTGGTGAAACCGAATTCGTTATCTCGCAAATTCCATTGGGTGGGTTTGTTAAGTTTGCCGACGAGAGAGAAGAGCCTGTTGCTCAAGAGGATTTGCATCGTGCATTTAACCGTCAGTCCGTTTATAAAAAAATGGCCGTCGTTGCGGCCGGGCCGATTGTCAATCTTCTGTTTGCCTGGATTGCTTTCACAGTGATGTATATGGTGGGTATCAGCGGCTTTAAACCGTTGATTGAGACTGCTCCACAACAGACACCACTCGCTCTGGCGATACAGTCCAACCAGATAGATTTGGGTCGTGATGACTGGTTTATCTCTGCTGTTAACGGCAAACCGGTACAGAATTGGCAAATGGTTAATCAGCAATTGTTGCAGTCGTTGGCGCATGGAGAAGATTCCTTCGATCTGACTTTGAACTCGATTCAAAACCGTCAAGTGACAGTATCTGGAGTATCTTTACTTGGTCTGGATATCAACGATAGAAACCAGAATTGGCTTGGAGCTGTTGGAGTGACGCCGGCCAAGCCGAAGATTCCGGCTGTGTTGGGCGAAATTGTTGACGGTGGAGCCGCAATGCAGGCCGGTTTGGAAGTCGGCGATAAAATCGTCAAAATGAACCAAATAGCGATTAACAATTGGCAAGATTTTGTTAAAGTAGTCCAGTCTCACCCGGCAGAGAAAATGATCGTCGGCTATGAACGTAATCAAGCTTATTACCAAACGGAAGTGCTGATTGAATCCGTATCAGGTGAAAATGGTCTGACTGTCGGCAAGATGGGGGTTGGTGTACTTGTTAACAGAGACGTTTTAGCGGCTTATCAGACTACGGTCAGATTTGGTTTGGTGGATGCTATGCATCAATCGGTCGAGCGTAGCGCAGAGTTGGTATCGATGAGTCTGGTTATGTTGAAAGGCATGATTGTAGGCGATGTGAGTACTGCTAACCTATCCGGTCCGATTAGTATTGCACAGTTCTCCGGTCAGGCAATTCAGGGTGGCTTGATTGCGTTTTTGAGTTTACTGGGGCTGCTCAGTTTAAGTATTGGTATTTTGAATCTTTTGCCTATCCCCGTTTTGGATGGGGGGCATCTGATGTTTTATTTTATTGAAATCATTAAAGGCTCACCGGTTAGCGATCAAACCATGATGACCGGACAGTTTTTCGGTCTGTTGGTGATTATAGGATTAACGTTCCTAGCCATTTTTAATGATGTTTTGAGAATTTTTCACGGTTAATAGGTTATCAATGAAGGCGTCTAATAGAGTTTTATCTGCTGCAATTGCTTCACTACTATTTGCACCCGCTTTGGCGAATGCATTTGAAGTCAAAAATATCGAGGTGGAGGGGTCAAATAAAGTTGGCTTTGAGACGATAAACAGTTATCTCACCGTAGAAAAAGGTCAAGAGCTTAACAGTATTCAAATTCAGGAAAGTCTGAAACGTTTATATAAAACCGGTTTTTTCAAAGACGTCTCTTTCTACAAGCGAGATGATGATACTTTGGTAATTAAAGTAGTTGAGAGACCATCGATTGCAGATATTAGAATTGAAGGAAACTCTCTGTTCGAGACCGATGTCTTGAATACCGCGCTAGACGGATTGGGGCTAAAAAAAGGGCGTATTTATAACCAGTCGCAAATGGATCAAGTGGTACTAGACCTGAAACGCCGTTATCAGAACCAAGGCTATTATGCCGCAACAGTTGAAATTCAAACCAAAGAGTTACCGCGTGAACGTGTTGATATTCATATTGTCATCAATGAAGGTGAGCCGGCATCAATCGGACGTATCAATTTAGTCGGCAACAAAGTCTATACCGACGAGCGCCTTAAGTCCCAATTACAAATGGCCGAAAACGTTACCTTCGGCAGTGGCGACAAGTATTCTAAACCGAAGATGCAAGCCGATATCGAGACCATTAAGTCTTATTATCTGGATCGAGGTTATGCAGAATTTGAAATTCGTTCATCGCAGGTCAGTCTTTCAGCGGATAAAACTAAAGTATTTACCACAATCAATATGACGGAAGGGCCGCAGTATTCGATCGCAAAAATCGATTTTATCGGTGAGTTGATTGTCGAGAAAGAAGAACTGGAATCCTTGATTAAGTTTAAAGAGGGAGATGTTTTCTCGAGAAGTGCAGTGGTCAAATCGGTCAATGAAATTCGTGATCGATTGAGTGAAGAGGGCTATGCCTTTGCTGAAGTTGAGCCGGTCACTACCTTGAACAAAGAAGATTTGACAATGGATATCAGCTTCAAGGTAACGCCGCATGATCGTGTTTATATTCGACGCATTGAAATTGAAGGCAATACTCGAACCAGAGATCATGTTATCCGTAGAGAGATGCGTCAGTTTGAATCGGCTCCTTACTCGCTCCGAATGGTACGTCAATCCAAAGAGCGATTACAGCGTTTAGGTTTCTTCCAAAGCTCGGATGTCGAGACTCGTAGGGTTTCGAAGGATCAGGTTGATTTGGTCGTTAAGGTTACCGAACAGCCGACCGGTTCGATTTCAGCGGGTATCGGTTATTCCCAAGTAGACGGAATGAGTTTCAATCTGGGAATTTCAGAACGAAACTTTATCGGAAGCGGTAACAAGTTGAATTTCAATGTTGCCACCAGTGCGGCACGAAAAAATGCCGACATCGGCGTGACCAATCCATATTTTACTGCTGATGGTGTTAGCTTAGGTGTGGGCTTGTATTACAGTGAAATCGATGCTGAAGAACTATCGGTAGCGGATTACACGACTAACAACTTTGGTGTTCGGACCAGTTTGGGTTATCCGTTAAGCGAGGATGACCGCATTAATTTCGGGATTAAATTCGATTCGCAAGAGCTGGTTTGTGCGGGTGATTTCGATGATAAATTCTGTAAAAGTTATATTGACGAGTACGGAAAAACCAACAATTCGATTATTGCTTCTATGGGTTGGGTTCATAATACAACCGACGCCTTCTATTTCCCAAGTAAAGGGCATAAAACCAGTCTGTCTGTTGAAGCGGTGATTCCTGGTACTTCAGATCTCCCTTATTACAAGATTTATGCAAATGAAAACTGGTTCCAGCCGCTTTCCGAAAATTTCACTTTGCAACTGAAAACCGGCTTAGCTTTTGGTGACGGTTACGGTGATGCAGAAAGTTTACCTTTCTACGAGAATTTCTATGCGGGTGGTATCGGCACGGTGCGAGGTTATGAACCAAACTCCTTGGGGCCGTATTATGATTACTACACAGACGGAAGCGACCGTCCGAAAGGTGGGAGCGTGAAAGTGACCGGAACCGCCGGTGTTGTTTTCCCGGTTCCGTTGATTGAAGATTCAAGTAATGCTCGTATGAGTGTGTTCTTTGACTTCGGTAACGTTTATGACGGTTTCGACAATGTCGAGCTAAGTGAGATGAGAACGTCTGCCGGTCTGGGCGTCTCTTGGATTACCCCGGTTGGACCTTTGACCTTCAGTGTGGCTAAGCCGATATCGGATTTCAAGGATGATAAGCATCAGGTCTTCCAATTCTCGCTTGGAGCCGGTTTCTAGCCCTTATTTTACGGATGATTTGTCAGAGTCTAACAAGAGTCTAGCGATAAGATGAATTTATCGCGGTTGCTTGTTACATCAACAAATCTTTTAGGGTAAAATCATCGGATGCATATAAAAAATAATATAGGTGGATACTTCATGCGCAACTTTTTAAAACTTACTGTAGCCATTTGTGCACTTGCATTTTCTTCAGCGAGTTTTTCTCAGGGAGTTAAATTGGGAGTCGTGAATGTCGCGCTTTTGTTGGAACAGGCTCCGCAAGCAAAATCGGCAACCGCTTCTCTTGAAAAAGAATTTTCTCCTCAGCAAACGGAGTTGAAAAACCTTGCTGCTAAATTGGAAAAGCAACAGTCCGAATATCAAAAAAACCGCGCGGCAATGAGTGATAGTCAAAAAGTAGCGAAAGAGCGCGAAATTACCATGTTAACCCGCGAAATTCAGCGTCGTAGAAATGATGTGCAAGAGCTATTGAACCTACGTCGTAACGAAGAGTTGGCCAAACTGCAAAATGTGGTTAATGAGGCGATCAAGTCAATCGGTAAAAAAGAAGGGTTTGATTTGATTCTATACGAAGGTATCGCCTATACCAATGACAAAATCGATATCACTCAAGACGTTCTTCAATATTTGAAAACTCTCAATAGTAAACAACGCTCTGAATTCAATAAGTAATTCAGGAGCTTGGTTGTGCAACTATCTGAAATACTATCGTTCCTGGAAACCAATAAGGTCGAATTTGATTTTCAGGGCGATCATAATCTTGAAATTCATCAGGTCGCGGGTTTAGATTCCGCACAAACAGGGGAAATTTCTTTCCTCACCGATAAAAAATACCTTTCATTTTTGAGTCAAACGCAAGCCAGTGCGGTTATTCTGCGTTCGGGTATTGAAACCGATAATCTTCCTGCCGTTATTTATTGTGATAATCCATATTATGTTTATGCATTGGTGGCGCAATTCTTAAACCCTTATCCTGCTGTCGAAGCGGGTGTTTCGAAAAAAGCAATCGTTCATGAAAAAGCGGCTGTTCAGCCGAGCGCGACCGTTTCGGAAGGTGTGGTTGTGCAAGAAGGTGCTTTTATTGGCGATCATTCCTATATTGCTCCAGGTGCCGTAATCGAAGCGCATGTGCAAATCGGGCAGGGGTGTAGAATCGGCAGCAATGTTGTAATTTCTCATCACTGTATGATTGGCAATAACACCATTATTGAAGCAGGAAGTGTCATAGGTGGTGACGGATTCGGTTGGGCAAACAATCAAGGGCAATGGGTCAAAATTCCTCAGGTCGGTAAAGTCGTTATCGGTAATGACGTTTCAATCGGTAACAATGTGACGATTGATCGCGGTGCGGTGAAAGATACCGTTATTGAAGATAATTGCATCATCGACAATCAAGTCCATATCGCCCATAATGTAGTCATCGGATCAGGCTCGGCGATTGCCGGGCAAGTCGGTTTTGCGGGGAGTACGGTGTTAGGTAAAAACTGTACGGTAGCGGGGCAAGTCGGTTTTGCGGGGCACATTGAAATAACGGATAACTGTCATTTTTTAGCTAAGGCCGGAGTGACGCATGATATTAAAGAGGCGGGGGCTTATGCCGGTTTTCCTGCTATAAAAGCAGCTGATTGGCAAAAAAATAGCGTTCGAATCCGTCAGTTAGAGAAGTTGGCGAAACAGGTCAAAATGTTGCAAAAAGAGATTGCCGATTTGAGTCAGTCTTAACTCCTATTTCGGTCAATAACGTGAACAAAATTATTTTATAAATTGGATTAAAGCTAAGATGGAAGTTAAAGAAATTTTTGAATATTTACCACATCGTTACCCGTTTTTATTGGTGGACAGAGTAACGGATTTCGAAGCGGGTCAAAGCTTGAAAGCATTTAAAAATATCACGTTCAATGAGCCGCAGTTTACCGGGCACTTCCCTAATAATCCAATTATGCCCGGCGTTATGATTATTGAAGCCATGGCGCAATGCACCGGAATTTTAGCGTTCCGCTCGCAAGCTGAAAAACCGGATGGCAGCTCCATGTATTATTTGGCGGCAGTTGATAATGCTCGTTTCAGACAGCCGGCTATTCCCGGAGATCGTTTAGATTTCGAGGTAAAAGCTCTTGGTAACAAGCGTGGTATTTGGAAGTTTGAATGTACCACCAAAGTTGACGGGAAAGTGATCGCTTCAGCAGATCTGATGTGCGCTGAAAGAAAGGTTTAATTATTTTGATTCATCCAACAGCTATAGTTGATCCGTCAGCGGTCATTGCTGATGATGTGAAAATCGGTCCTTTTTGTGTTATTCAAGGACCTGTGAAGATCGGTTCAGGTTCTGTATTGGATTCGCATGTTGTTATTGAAGGTCACGTGACTATCGGCAAAGCGAATCGGTTTTATCCCTTTGTTTCCATTGCAGCGCCTCAGGATAAGAAATATATCGATGAACCGACTACGGTGATTATTGGTGATAATAATACTTTCCGCGAAAATGTGACCATCAATCGCGGTACCGAACAAGATATTGGTAAAACGGTAATCGGCAGTGATAACTGGGTAATGGCCGGCGTGCATATCGCGCACGACTGTATTATTGGTAGTCATTGTATCTTTGCCAATGCTGCCGCTTTGGCAGGGCATGTCGTGGTTCATGACTGGGCGATTTTAGGTGGTTATACCTTGGTGCACCAATTCTGTCAGATTGGCGAGCATAGCTTCTGTGGAATGGGGAGCGTGATCAATCAGGATGTTCCTAACTTTGTGGTGGTCTCCGGAAATTTGGCGGGGCCAAGAGGCATTAATATCGAAGGATTGAAGCGCCGAGGCTTCGACAAAGAACAGCTTGCTCTGATCAAAAAAGCTTACCGGGTACTTTATCGTGCCGGCAATAGGCTTGACGAAGCGCTCCATGAGCTGGAATTGATCAATGACGATAAAGGTACTTTGGATTCTTTAACAACTTTCTTGAATCGTTCGACTCGTGGAATCGTTAGATAAATCGCTTTCTACCAAGCCGGTGATCGCCATGGTTGCCGGAGAGGCATCCGGCGACAACTTGGGTGCCGATCTCATCAAAAGTCTTCAAAAACGTTATCCAGAAGCGGTGTTTGTCGGCATCGGCGGCCCTAAAATGCAGGCGTTAGGTTTTACGAGCTGGTTCCCGATGGAACAGCTTTCGGTGATGGGCTTTTTTGAAGTTCTCAAACACCTTCCTAGCTTATTGAAAATCCGCAAGCAACTGATTAGCCGATTATTAGAACTTCGTCCCGATGTCTTTATTGGTATTGATGCTCCTGATTTTAATTTCAAGGTTGAATACCTACTCAAACAAAATGGAGTCAAATCGATCCATTATGTCGGACCTTCAGTTTGGGCTTGGCGGGAAAAACGCTTAAACAAAATCAAACACTACGTTGATGGGGTTTTGGTCTTGTTTCCTTTTGAACCCGATTATTATCACCGTTATGACATACCGGTGAAGTTTGTCGGTCATCCATTGGCGAACCAGTTTCCCGAAAAGCCCGATGCAGAATCTGCAAAATCTGAACTCGGATTGTCTGCTGATGCACGAGTAACGGCTATTTTACCCGGTTCACGGATGAGTGAAATAGAGCACATGGCTGATCTGTATATACAGGCGGCTAAAAAACTTTATGAAGTCTATCCGGATATGGTGTTTGTCATTCCTTGTGTTCATAAACGCGCCAAAGAACGGATTCAACATTCGGTCCAAAACTACGCTCCGGAAATCAATATTAAGTTATTGGATGGACGCTCACGTTTAGCTTTAGAAGCTTGTGATCAAGCTTTAGTGACTTCCGGTACTGCGACTTTAGAATGTGCCTTGATGAAACGGCCGCTGGTTCTGGCTATCAAGGTTCATCCGATTTCCTATTGGATTATGAAACGCTTAGCAACGACTCAATGGATCGGTTTACCGAATATTCTTGCCAATGAATCCTTGGTAAAGGAGCTGATTCAAGAGGAGGCGACGGTGGAAAAAATCGCTTTAAGCATGGGGAAATTGATTGCAGATCCGGCTTTACGTAAGAAGCAGATCAGTGCATTTGAAAAACAATATTTCGAGCTTAAACAAGATGCATCGGAACTTGCTGCTGATGCCATCGAGCAATGGGTGTTCAATAAATAATGCATATTCAGGATTCGCTCTTCACAGAAGAGGAAACACCCGAGTTTTTTTCTTTAACCGGTAGAACGGTCGGGGTCGATGAAGTCGGCCGCGGCCCGTTAATTGGCGATGTGGTTGCTGCAGCGGTTATTTTGCCTGTCGGCTGTGATTTACCGTTGCGAGATTCTAAAAAGCTCAACGAGCAAAAACGTGAATATTTAGCGGAGCAAATCAAGCAGACGGCAATCGCCTATGCGATTACGGCAGCGTCACCAGCCGAGATTGACGAGTTGAATATTCTGCATGCGACCATGCTTGCTATGCAAAGGGCGGTAAAGCAGCTGGCTGATGCAGGTCATCAAATCGATTATGTTTATGTGGATGGCAATCGTTGCCCCCAAATCCCACAAAATTGCCAGTCTGTTGTTAAAGGTGATGATCGGGTGATGGAGATCAGTGCCGCTTCAATTCTTGCTAAGGTTCACCGCGACTGGCAAATGAAAAATTTGCACGAAAAATATCCTCAATACGGTTTTAATGAACACAAAGGGTATCCAACTGCAAAACATTTGGCCGCTTTGCAAGAGTTTGGCATGATTCCTGATTATAGAAAATCATTTAAACCCGTAAAAATGATTTTGCAGGCCGCTAAGTAAGCTTGTTTAAGATCAGGTTCTGAGCGGAGTTTACCAGTTTTGATTTCAGCATGTATTGGTTGAGATTGTATTGAATCGTCAGGTGGGGCAATAGAGATGTCGACAACTTTAGAGCAGGTTGAAAAGACCGCACAGTTAAGTAAAAACAACCAGATGAGCTTAATGATTTTCCAGGTGCAGTTTCCTAAGGAAGATTATGAGCCACCATATTACGGCATGAACGTTTTCAAAGTTCGTGAAGTACTGGAAGGACGTGCTTACGAAGTGTCTGACATGCCGGATTCCAATCCATTGATTGAAGGCATGATTGAATTGCGAGGCGTTTATCTCCCGGTTATCAATTTGCCTAAGTGGATGGGGTTTGAAATGACCGAAGAGGAGAAAGAAAAATCCATTATTATCGTCTCCGATTTCAGTCATAACTTTGTCGGTTTGCGAGTTTCTCATATCCATGGCGTTGAGGAGAAAGATTGGTCTGATATCCATCCGGCAGGCAACTATAACGTGAATGTCAATACCAACCAGATAGTCAACCATACTTATTTGGAAGGCAGTAAATCGCTGTGTTTCATTTTGGATATTGAGAAATTACTTATCGAAGCCATGCCGACGATGGCGGAGAAGATTTTTGCATCGGCAAAAGATGTTGATAAGACCGAATATCAAATCAGCCCGGTCATTACCGAAAAAACGATTCTGTTTGCCGAGGATAGTAAGTCTATTCAGAAATATATGGGCATGGTCTTCAATCAGTTGAATCTGGACTATATCAGTTTCGATAACGGACGTATGTTGCTGGATTATGTAAACGGATTAGACAGTCTCGATGGTATTTCGATGGTTTTTACCGATCTTGAAATGCCGGTAGCTTCCGGTCATACAGTGATCAAAGAGCTGCGCGGTAACGAGAGAACCAAAAATATGCCGATTATTGTGCATACTTCAATGACCAGTGAAAACAACAGCCGTGAAGTTTTACAGATGGGAGCTAACTACTTTATCGGTAAGGTAGATACTGATTTAATTGTTGAAACCATTCAGAAGGTGGAAAAGGGCTTTTATAGTTGATTGGCTTTGAGGTGTAAATCTTTAAAATGGGTATAAAAAAAGGGGCATGATCAGTGCCCCTTTTTTGTAACGGTAACCGCTTAAATTAACGCTGACGCGCTTTAAATTTAGGGTTTGATTTACAAATTACGTAAACTTTTCCGCGACGTTTAACAACCTGACAGTCTTTGTGACGTGTCTTTGCTGATTTTAGTGAAGATAGAATTTTCATCAGATATATCCATTATATAAAGTGCCGAATATTTAAAAACCAATTCGACTTAAGTTCAAATTTGAAGTCGCGGATTATAATCCCTAATAACCCTAATGTCTAGCCGATATTCTATATTCTTTACATAATTAGCCATATTTAGTATCGATGGGCCGATAAAACGGTGACAAACTACAGTATCTAGTAATCTTTACAGTATAATTCTTCATCATTTATTTGAAATAAATCATGATACTTACCGAGTGTTGTCAGCAGAGAAATAAAGCTCATCCATGTCTAAGCAAAACAAATCAGTATTAAACATCGAATCCGTGCTTGGGCATGAAGGTACACTTTCTAAACTGGTCTCCAACTATGCTGCCCGACAATCCCAACTGGCCATGGCGGAAGAAGTTGCGGAGCTAATCCAAGACGACGGTACTTTACTCGCTGAGGCTGGTACCGGTACAGGAAAAACTTTTGCCTATCTTGTTCCGGCACTGCTTTCCGGTAAACGTGTAATCGTCTCGACCGCCACTAAAACGTTACAAGAGCAATTGGTCAAAAAAGATTTACCGATTCTGTTTAAAGCTTGTCAGATCAAAGGTAAAGCACGTATCTTAAAAGGACGGGATAATTATGTCTGCCCGCAGCGTTTGGAAATTACCGAAACGGTCGAACAGCATAGTCGCCAAGATTGGAAAAAACTAGCCGAAATCAGAGAGTGGGTTGAGCACAGAACCACTCAGGGAGATAAAGCCGAGCTGGAAAGCGTGCCTGAGGACGATATGATCTGGCGTAAGGTTTGCGCGCGTATGGAGTTCTGTCAAGCTACAGAGTGTCATGCCGAAACCGAATGTTTCTATCCCAAAGTGAAGCAAAAAGCTTCGGAGGCTGAGGTCTTGGTGGTTAACCACCATCTGTTTTGCGCCGATCTCTCTTTGAGAGAACAGGGCTTTGGTGAATTGTTAAGCGATGCCGATGTCTATATCTTTGACGAGGCGCATAGACTTCCTGATATTGCCGCTCAATTCCTCGGTTTTTCCATTACTCGTGGCCAGCTTGAAGAGTTGGTAAGAGATATTAAACAAGCTCAGAAACTGGAAGCCCCTGAGTCGAATAAAATTGCCGATTCAGCCATGCAGTTGGAAGAGCAGGTCAAAAAAATCAATGAGGCGTTGGGAAAATGGGAAAGACGTTGGAGTTGGAACCAGCTCAACGAAGAGGCGGCTTTCCAGAAAGTAATGAAGCGTTTTACCGATCAGCTTGAGTTAATTATCGGTGAGCTCAAACTGGTTGTCGAACGGGGCAAACAGTTATCCGCTGTCCATAAACGTTGTCAGGAATTTTCTACACAATTCAAAGAGTGGTTAAACAGTCAGTCTGAAAATAAGATTCGCTGGATAGAATCATCTCAAGCGCGTTTTAAGTTTAATCTTACGCCATTGAGTGTAGCCGGTCCGTTTAGCCGTCAGCGTGAAGAGATTGGCGGGGCTTGGCTGTTTACATCTGCTACCTTAAGTGTCAATAACAATTTCAGTTACTTTGCAAAGCGATTAGGTTTGGACGAAGCTAAGACCGTCAATTGGCCAAGCCCGTTCGATTACCCGCAACAGGCTTTGGTTTATCACCCGATCGGCCTGCCGGAGCCAAGAAATCCGGATTATACCAAGGTCTGTTTGCGCGCTGCGTGGCCGCTTTTAAATGCGGCCGAAGGGCGGGCGTTTTTGCTTTTTACCAGCCACAAAGCGATGCAGGATGCCCGGGCGATTCTGGAAAAACACTGGGACGGAACTTTGCTGGTTCAAGGTGAACAGCCGAAATTGACCTTGTTACAGAAGTTTAAATCGATGAATCGGGCAATTCTATTGGGTACCAGTAGTTTTTGGGAAGGGGTTGATGTCAAAGGAGAAGCGTTAAAACTGGTTATTATCGACCGCATTCCTTTTGCACCACCGGATGACCCGATTGTTCAAGCCAGAGAGGCTTATCTAAAAGAAAATGGCTTGAATGGATTTGCTCACTTTCAGTTACCGGAAGCGGTCATTGCGATGAAGCAGGGGGCCGGGCGCTTAATTCGAGACGTGGACGATTATGGCGTGTTGATGTTATGTGATCCTCGACTGTCTTCAAAAGGATATGGTAATACCATCAAAAATTCGCTACCGGACTTTCCGTGGGTTTATGAACCGGAGCAAGCGCTCAAAAAGCTGGCCTCAAAAGAAAAGGATGACTCTTCAGGTTAAGTCCGTAGAGATGATTATGAATATAGCGTGGCTCTCTGTGAAGTGCCTGAATACGCACTTGTCGATGCTATGTTAAGATGATGCGATTACACAAAAGACGAACAACAAAAGGGACGCAAATGTCGTCAGACAAGCTTACAGTTCTAGCTGTGGAAACCGCTACCAAAGCGTGTTCCGTTGCTTTAATTTATGGTGATACCGAATATTCACGCCATGAATTGCTGCCACAACAACATGCCCACCGAGTATTGCCGATGGTGGATGAACTCATTGCCGAAGCGGGTATCGATATGGATGAAATTGATTTATTGGCCTTCGGAGAAGGTCCTGGCGCTTTTACAGGGATACGGATCGCATCGGGCGTAATCCAAGGATTGGCTTTAGGCTGGAATCGACCGGTTGTGGCAATTTCTTCGTTATTGGCAATGGCGGATGGCTTAGTAGGTAATAAGCAAGCACCGATCACAAAAGATTTTGCATGGTGTTCGCTGTTGGACGCCCGAATGGGTGAGGTTTATCTTTTGACGGGGCGCTATTTTGCGGAAACGCAAACACTTGAGAGTCATGCAACCGAACTATTGTCTCCGCAACAGGCCGAATTGACTATCCGGCAGTATGTCGAAGAAAATGAGATGTGTGAAACGTTCGGTTTTGGGGACATTGAATCTGAGTATCCTTCTTTGACTGAATTGTTTGCGGATTGGCAGGATTTACTCCCAAATGCGCTATCGGTTGCCCGTTTAGCCAGAGAGTCTGCTCAACAAGCAAAATACCTGCATGAAGAAATTCCTAGTCCGGTTTACTTGCGCAATCAGGTGGCCGATACCATCGAGCAAAGAAAACTTAAGAATGCTCAAGCGAGTTAAATCGGTCATTGCTTAAAAAATAAGCGGCTTATGAAAAGTGTAAGACTTTATTAGGTTTTTAATTTTTAACCTTGTATTACGCACAAGTTTATCCACAATAAATGTGAATAAACTGAATCGTTTTTGATAGGGGGATAGCATGATGAATCAGTCTGAACAAAGCGAATACCAACGTATTTTGGTGGCAGTAGATTTCTCGCAATATTCAATAGGTGTGGTATCAAAAGCGAAAGCGCTTGCCGAAAAATACCAAGCCGAACTCGAGTTGATTCATGTGGTTGAAATACCTGTCTATCCCGTATTGGAAGACGTCGCTGTGCTGGGGTTGCCGGGATTGTGGAATGAAGAGGTTGCACAACAATTACAGCTAGCGAGCAGTACAAGTCTGGAAAAGTTGGCTGCCGACAGTGGAGTTGAAAAGTATCGTGTCATTGTTGGATTAGCAGGCAAAGATATAGTCGATTATGCTCATGAGAACAATGTCGATTTAATTGTGGTTGGTTCGCATGGCATGTCCGGCATCAAACGGCTTATCGGTTCGACGACCAATACGGTCATTAACCATGCCGAATGTGATGTCTTATCGGTCAGATTTAAGGAATAATTTGTGTTCAATAAACTAAATATTTGGATTCTGAGTCTATTAATAAGCCTTTCAATGGGCGTTTCTGCCAGTGATTTTAAAGTGGGCGAAACCGTTTTTGTGGCTTTCCCTGCCGGTAATATCAAAGACGACGCTTTCATTGTCGGTAAAGTTACCAGTATCACGGCAAACGGAGACTATCAGTTATCGGTGATTGATTATGTGGAAGGGCATGATTATGGTGTTTCCTGTGTGCCGATGGTCAAGAATCAAAGTGCGGATGGTGGTCCGGCTAAAATAGAAGACGTCTGGGAGATGTGGACCGATACCACCAAGTTGCAAACACAGACATTGGACTATATCGTTGCCAAAGAGCATGTTATGAAACTGGGCTATGGTAAAACCTACTTTGTCGAACGCAATAATTTATATATTGTATTCGGTCGTTGGTTGTCCGATGCGCCGATGTTGAATATCGACCGTATCAATATGGCTATCAAGACGGCAAAAATTAACCAGCTGAGTGCCATGCAACCGGCATTTGAATTGGCTAAACAGCAGCGTAAAGCATTCTATGGAGAAAATGGACGCCCGCTATATGCATTTGAAACTATTAAGCCGATGCTAGCCGTTATGCATTCGGTCGATAAGTTATTTGCAAACGATCCTGTCTTGAAAAAACTTTGGTTTGAACGTCCGCGAAATTGGAAAACGTTAAACCAGGATACAAGACGTTATTTTCTAGTTGAAGCGATCGACAAGGTGGTTGAGGATGCTTGGAATCAGATTTATGAAGAGGGTTTGGAGCGAGCTGATCCAAAAGAATTGGAGCAGCTCAAAAATTACGTGAAACTCTATAAAAGGTAATTTTTATTTAGAGTGGTGATAGTAGGTCTGGTTCAAATAATCGGCCAGCTGTTCAATTTCATCTTCAAACAATCCTGCATTTAGATTGTCGTTACAAAACTGTACGGTTTTAACCAGTTTTTCCCATGAGTCGGTTTTTTGCGGGTTATAGGGTTTGGATGTATGACATTTCATGCAGTCAACGGAGTCGTGTAGTAATTTACCGGGATGCACTTCTGCAAAGCTAACCGAAGAAAACAGTGAAATGCCGGCTGCGATCATGATTGGTTTGGCAGTGCCTAGAGTAGACGGATGCTTGATGACGTTGTGTTCCATTTTGTAGCCCCTGTATAGGTTGAGTGTAATGAATGGTATACGTATTCATTCTAGTTAAATTTTTCCCAGAGTCGATTAAAAAATTAGATATGGATTTAAGTTTAATTAATAAATAAATTTGTCGATCTTGAGATGGATTCAGATCAATAAGCTTAGTTAAATAATGAGAAATAGATGAGTGAGTTAACTTTTATTAAAGGCAAGGATGCTTGTTTAGAAGAGTCGATTAATGCCATGCAAGCGGCATTAAAACAGCAAGGCTTTACCATCCGTGAAGCTTCATGGATTAATCCAGTTAAAAATGTGTTTTCCCTGCACATCAACGAAGAAAGTTGTCCCGGCTTGTTTACTAATGGTAAAGGTGTGAGCCGGAAATCAACGCTAGCCAGTGCATTAGGAGAGTATCTGGAAAGGCTTTCAACCAACTATTTCTTTTCTGATTACTATCTTGAACCGGCCGTAATCGAAACTGAATGGCTGTACTATCCGAATGAAAAGAAATTTGATGAGAACACGATAACAGAGTGTTTGAATGCAGAGCTTTGGGCTTTTTATGATGAGCATCAAGAAATTGGTTTGAATGAGCTGTTGAGCTTTAATGATGCTCAAGACCGGGTGACGGCCATTCCACTGGTTAACCAGCAAAGCGGCGAGACCGTTTATTTCCCGATGAATCTGCTGAGTAATCTTTATGCTAGCAATGGACTATCCGCGGGCAATACTGCTTTGGAAGCACAAGTTCAAGGGTTGTCAGAAGTGTTTGAACGTTGGGTTAAAAATAAGATTCTTCGAGAAAACATCTGTTTGCCAGAAGTTCCTAAAGAGGTGATTGAGCAGTTCCCGACGGTTATTGAAGCGATGAATGCTTTGCAAGAAGCTGGGATTTCATTGTCGGTCAGAGATGCTTCGTTGGGCGGTCTGTTCCCGGTAATCAATGTCACTCTGTTCGAACAGAAATCTGGACGTTGTTTTGCCTCGTTTGGCGCGCATCCTATTTTTGAAGTCGCTCTTGAGCGTACATTAACGGAATCTTTGCAAGGTCGTCATTTGAATAATCTGGACGGCTTTCAGCTTCCGGTATTTGATGAGGAGGCGGTAGCCGAAGATGAAAATATCGAGAACCACTTTATCGATTCCAGTGGTTTAATTCACGCCAACTTTATTTCTAGAAACTTTGATTATGAGTTTGTTGCTTGGGATTTCTCGGGTTCTACCGAAGAACAATGGCGTCAATTAAGCGAGTTGGTCGTGAATCAAGGTAGCAATATCTATGTTGCTAACTACACTCACTGTGGTTTTGAAGCTTGTCGTGTCATTGTTCCGGGCATGTCGGAGATTTATCCGACCACGGAGCTTTTGGATAGTAACCAGAATGAGGGCCGCCTGTTACGTGAAGCTTTGTTTGAGCTTGCGCAAACTGAAGATTATCTAGCCTTGGTGGACTTGATCGATACACTTGGCTTTAGCAGTCACCAGGGAGTGGCTTCTTTGATTGGCTTGATGCCGGACAAGGGCAGTTTCTGGGCGCAATTAAAAATTTGTGATCTGAGATTTTGGGCTTTGCTGGCAGGGCAAGAGCTGGAAGAAGCCTTGGAGGCTTTGCACGAGGTTGAGTATTTCCTCAATCCGGATAATTTATTCAAACTCGACTATATGGCGATTAAATATTGTTTAGAAATGCTATTAAGTGATTCTGTGGATGAACATAGTTCCATGATGTTATTTGGGGAAGAATTGAGCGCTAAAGCTTGGCGGGCGATTAATGGCGAAGAAAAGCTTGCCGGTCAAGAATTAGGTGAGGCAATTTTCACTAGCAGTGAACAGCATAATGCGATGTGGCGGATTTATAAAACACTACATGAGACTAAAAGCCAAACTGAATGGTAAGAGTCGTTGCCGACTACAAGCAGTCGGCAAGTCTCGATTTGACTTTAATTCAGAGATTAAAAGTCGTAAGTCAATGTCACTAAGGTTTGCGTGTCGGTTTTCTTGGTCCCTTCCGCAGGTTTATCGTTATGACGGTATTTATAAGAGATCTTCAAATTGGCTTTTTCAGCTACTTTTACTTTAAAGCCGGTGTTGCTTTCATATTTGGTTCTTTCATTCCCTGATCTGACCGTTAAGTCCTGTAAAAAGCTGACCTGTTGGTTGAACTGGTGTTTTAGGTCCAGTTTTCCAATAGCAACACCTTGTGATTCCGAATCAACCCCAGAAGTCACATAATCCGTGTTTTGATAACCCACACCAAGTTCACCGTTCAGTTGGGTTTGCTCGGTTTTATAGAGTCTTTTACCCATACCTAGTGAGATCGTGCTGTCCAGATCAATATCTTCGAATTCGTTCTTTTCTAGACGGACACCAACAAAACTATAATAATTTTTGTCTTCTGCATAAAAGTAGTTGTTCTGCACGTCAACCAGATAACGCTCTTCGGTTTGTTCACCATTCTCCGATTTATAACTACTCTCAATCAGAGACTTCAGTAGATAACGATCTTTTTCATAGTTTAACTTCAGAGATGCATAAAAAGCCGTGTTTTCGGTGTTACCGGTGTTATTGCTAAAACCGAGTTCACCCGTTCCGCTCATTTGCGACATCGCCATCGTCGGTAAAGCAATCAAGGTTGTCGCTGTAGTTGCTAAGGTAATTTTTCTAGTCATTGTGTACCCGTTTGGTTTGTTTTAATTTTGAGAGTCGGTCTTGCTGATTGAAAGTTTGACCGCATAAAGGGCGGATTTTAAAGGAAAATGAAAGCAGTGCAATAACTCAAGTCAAATAAAAAAGACGTTTAACTTCAATTATGATGACTTTTCGCCCCAAAATTTCAGTCGTTTTGGGAAAGAATCAAACCGCTATCAAAAGTATCCATCTAGTAAGCATTTTGTTAGAATAGCGGACAATTAAAAATAGACCCATGTCGTATTAAGGCGGATAAAAAGAACATGAAACTTGATTTTTTAGATTTTGAACAGCCAATTGCTGAGTTGGAAGCAAAAATTGATGAATTACGCCATCTTGATGGTGGTGCGACTGATATGAACCTGTTACAGGAGATTTCAGCGCTTGAAGAGAAGAGTAAAAATCTAACTGAATCGATTTTCAAAAAACTGACCGACGTACAAATTTCTAAAGTGTCAAGACACCCGCAACGTCCCTATACTTTAGATTATATCAATGCCATCTTTACCGACTTTAAAGAGCTGCATGGCGACCGCGCTTTTGCTGATGATTACGCTATTGTGGCCGGTTTGGCTCGTTTGGATGGCCAGTCGGTTATGGTGATCGGTCAGGAAAAAGGACGCGATACCAAAGAAAAAATCCGTCGTAATTTCGGCATGCCACGCCCGGAAGGTTATCGTAAGGCACTGCGATTGATGAAGATGGCTGAACGCTTTGGCTTGCCGATTGTTACTTTTATCGATACCCCTGGTGCTTATCCGGGGATTGATGCTGAAGAGCGTGGTCAGAGCGAAGCGATTGCCCGCAACTTAATCGAGATGGCGGAAATTAAAGTACCGATTATCTGTACGGTAATTGGAGAAGGTGGTTCCGGTGGCGCTTTGGCGATTGGTGTCGGCGATGTAACGATGATGTTGCAGTACAGTACTTATTCGGTTATTTCTCCTGAAGGTTGTGCGTCTATTTTGTGGAAGGATGCTGCAAGCGCACCTGAAGCCGCAGAAGCATTGGGTATCACTGCACCGAGATTACAGTCGCTAGGATTGGTTGACGAAATTATTCCGGAACCTTTAGGAGGGGCGCATCGTGATCCTGCGGCGGCGGCAACCAGTGTTAAAAATGCCTTGGTTTCTCAATTAAATCGTTTGCAAGATAAGTCGGCAGATGAGTTGGTCGCAAGTCGTTATGATCGTTACATGGGTTATGGGAACTTTGAATCCGCTTAACACTAATCCTAATCCGGTTATTACAAAGTGCCTTTGAAAACTTGATTGTTTAAAAGGTGCTTTTCATGTCTACATCTTCAACTAGTTTTTCCGTTCTCGAACAGTCTGTACAAAACTTTCTCTCAACGATCGAACCTGAGCAAACTCTTTTTATCGCCTACAGCGGCGGACTGGATTCTACCGTCCTGTTGCATCTTCTCGTGCAGAGCCGTCAAAAAATAGATATTTCGCAAAGATTAATTGCTTTACATGTAAATCATCACCTACAGCCCGAAGCTGATAGCTGGCAGGCTCACAGTGAGTCTTTTGCTTTGGGTCTTGGCGTTGAGTTTCATAGCCTCGATATCGAAGTCGACAATACTCGCCGTAAGGGGATCGAAGCGGCTGCGAGAGCAAAGCGTTATCAAGCTCTATTCCAAGAGATTGTGCGTATAGACCCCAACGGCGTATTGTTAACGGCACATCATCAGCGTGATCAGGCGGAAACCGTCTTGCTGAATTTGTCTAGAGGGGCAGGGGTTAACGGTTTGGCCGCTATGCAAGCCTGCGCTGAACATCCCGTTGAGAAGGTGTTTGCACATGATTCATCGGTAAAAGCAAGCAAAACAGGCGTGACTCTCAGGCAGTGTCGTCCTTTATTAAATGCTGGCTATCAATCTCTGGTTGATTACGCCAAACAGCACAAGCTATCTTATGTTGAGGATGCCAGTAACGAAGATGTCCGTTTTGCAAGGAATCTAGTTAGACATAGAGTGCTTCCGGAGCTTTGTGCAGTTTGGCCCGAATTCGAAAATAAATTGGCTAAAACCGCTACTTACATGCAAGAAGCAGTGGAGCTGTTAGATGAATATGCCGCTCAGATGCTACAGCAAGCCTTACATACGCACGATTTTATCGAACTCAGTGCTTTATCCAATCGACAAAGAAAAAATTTACTGCGTTATTGGTTCAAGAGGTTTTGGCCCCAGATCACCTTGAGTGAAAAGCATTATGCATGGATTCTGCAAGGTTTGGATGGTTATCATAACAGTGCAAACCAGTCATACTGCTATCGACTTTCAGATGGTGAATTAAGATTGTATTTAAACCGAGTCTATTATCTCCGTGATTCGCGGCTACCTTTTCATTATGAGTTTTCAGGCATTGAATCGTTAAACCATTTTATCGCAGAGCTTACATTGCAGAATGAACGTAAAGAATTAATAGTTTCTACAAAAATCAATAAGCTAGATTGTTGTTCTAAAGTGATTTTGCGCTCTATCGAGTCGAATGACAAAATCAATAAAAAGAAATTGAAGACTTTTTTTCAAAAGAATGCCGTTCCGGCATGGCAAAGAAAATACTGGCCGGTTATCGAATTGGAATCGACAGATAAGCTGATTGTGATAGGATGCAATGAGTGTAGCGATTATGATTTGGATGAGAACTTTTCTACTTTTTTACTCGGTTACTCGCAGCGCCTGAAATTAGGTGCGCAGTAATAATGGATTCAGCCCTGTTAAAACTTGAATTAGCTTAATTAAATCATTGCTGAGAAGGGGACGATAAGCTATAATGCACATCCATTCTGATTACCTTCATATCGTATTTTCAAAACATCAAAAAAGTGTGAATTGATGACTAATTTTATATTTGTAACAGGTGGCGTAGTTTCCTCGCTAGGAAAAGGTATTGCGGCCGCATCTTTGGGTGCTTTACTTGAGGCGAGAGGCCTTAAAGTCAGCATGTTAAAAATGGATCCGTATATCAACGTTGATCCGGGTACTATGAGCCCATTTCAACACGGCGAGGTATTCGTTACCGATGATGGTGCCGAAACCGACTTGGATTTGGGTCACTATGAACGTTTCGTTCAGCGTCATTTCACTAAACGCAATAGTTTCTCTACCGGTCAGGTATATGAAACGGTTATCCGTAATGAACGTCGCGGGGATTACCTTGGCGGAACGGTTCAGGTCATTCCGCATGTTACGGACGAGATCAAGAACAGAATCAAAAGCGCTGCAGCCGGTTCGGATGTCGCTCTTGTTGAGGTCGGTGGAACGGTCGGTGATATTGAATCCTTACCGTTTCTGGAAGCGATTCGTCAGTTGAGCTTGGAAGTAGGGCGTGACCGTTCGCTTTTTATGCACCTGACCTTATTGCCATATATTTCTGTAGCCGGTGAAGTGAAAACCAAACCGACTCAGCACTCGGTAAAAGAGTTACGTTCTATCGGTATACAGCCGGATATTCTGATTTGCCGCTCAGAGATGGCGCTGGAATCCAGTGAGAAACGTAAAATCGCACTATTTACCAACGTTGAAGAGAAGGCGGTAATCAGCTCCTTGGATGCAAAAACCATCTATCAAGTGCCTCGGATGTTGCATGAGCAAGGTTTGGATGATTTAGTCGTCAAACGTCTTGGTATTGATGCGAAACCGGCCGATTTAAGCGATTGGGATGCAGTAGTCAGTGCTCAGTTGAATCCTGAACGTACTGTAGAGATCGCGATGGTCGGTAAGTATGTCGACCTGACTGAAGCATACAAGTCATTGATTGAAGCGCTTATCCATGCCGGTATTCATACCAAAACTCGTGTAAACATTGATTATATTGATTCTGAGTCTCTGGAAACGGACGGTATCGATGTATTGAAATCAAAAGATGCGATTTTAGTACCGGGTGGTTTTGGTGAACGCGGTGTTGAAGGCAAAATTTTAGCGATTCAATATGCTCGTGAAAATAAGGTTCCTTATTTAGGCATTTGCCTAGGTATGCAAATGGCTGTGGTTGAATATGCCCGCCATGTAGCCGGTATCAAAGATGCGCACAGTAGCGAACTTGATCCGAATACACCTAATCCGGTTGTCGCTCTAATTACCGAGTGGACCGATGAGAATGGTAATAAGGTTGAGCGTACCGAAGATACCGATTTAGGCGGAACAATGCGCCTTGGAGCACAAAATTGTGTATTGCAATCGGGATCAAAGTTACGCGAAATTTACGGTTCGGATGTCATTAGTGAGCGTCACCGTCATCGTTATGAAGTCAACGACGGCTATGTGGCTAAGTTGGAACAAGCCGGTTTGGTGATTTCAGGACGCTCCGAAGACGGCAGTCTGGTCGAGACTGTTGAGATTAAAGAGCACCCTTGGTTTGTCGCTTGTCAGTTCCATCCTGAATTTACATCGACACCTCGTAACGGTCATAAATTATTCAGCGCTTTTGTTGAAGCGGCTAACCAATATAAGAATTCATAAGGGAAAGGTAAGATTAGATGAAATTATGTGGCTTTGATGTCGGAATTGATCAACCTTTTTTCCTGATTGCCGGTCCTTGTGTAATCGAATCTGAGCAGCTTGCACTTGATACGGCTGGTCAGTTAAAAGAGATGACTGATGCTTTAGGTATCCCATTTATTTATAAATCATCGTATGATAAGGCTAACCGTTCATCAACCAAGAGCTTTCGCGGTTTAGGGATTGAAACCGGTTTGGCAATTCTGCAAAAGGTTAAAGATGAGATTGGGGTGCCGGTTTTGACCGATGTGCACGAAGATACGCCTTTGGAAGAGGTTGCATCTGTTGTCGATGTGATGCAGACGCCAGCGTTTTTGGTTCGTCAGACCAATTTTATCCAAAACGTTTGTCGACAGGGGATTCCGGTCAATATTAAAAAAGGCCAGTTTCAGGCACCTTGGGATATGGATCAAGTAGTGGCGAAGGCACGTGAAGTTGGAAACGAGAATATCATGGTGTGCGATAGAGGAACTTCTTTCGGCTACAACACGCTGGTTTCGGATATGCGCGGTTTAGCTTCAATGCGTTCTACACAGTGTCCGGTTGTATTCGATGCGACACACTCTGTACAGCAGCCGGGCGGACAGGGTACCACGTCAGGTGGGCAGCGCGAAATGGTTCCAGTTTTGGCTCGAGCGGCGATGGCTGCCGGTATTTCAGGACTATTTATGGAAACGCACCCCGATCCTGCTAACGCCTTGAGTGACGGGCCAAACATGTGGCCGTTAGGAAATTTGCAGCCCTTGTTAGAAACGCTTAAAGCGATTGACGATACCGTTAAGTCGCAAGGTTTTATTGAAAACACTTTGCTATAGATTGCCTTATAAATCAATCAATTGTCATTTATTGGTCATATACAGTCTATAGAATTATTGCCGAATTAAAAATTGAAAAGAAGTAGGAAAAAAAATGTCATTAATTAAAGATATTAAAGCTCGTCAGGTCATTGACTCGCGTGGTAATCCAACGGTCGAAGCAGATGTAACTCTGGAAGACGGTTCATTTGGTCGTGGTATCTCTCCTTCAGGTGCTTCAACAGGTTCTCGAGAAGCGATTGAATTGCGTGACGGTGATAAGTCTAAGTTTGGTGGCAAAGGTGTGTTAACTGCGGTTAACAACATTAATACTGAAATTAAAGATGCGTTGATCGGTATGGATGCAACGGATCAAGCTGCGATTGATCACAAAATGATCGATTTGGACGGTACTCATAACAAAGCTCGTTTGGGTGCAAATGCTATCTTGGCGGTTTCTATTGCAACAGCTCAGGCGGCAGCTAAGTCAAAAGGGCTACCTCTATACGCTTATCTGAAAACCGATACATACAAAATGCCGGTACCAATGATGAACATCATCAACGGTGGTGAGCACGCTGATAACTCGGTTGATTTTCAAGAATTCATGATTATGCCGGTTGGTGCTCCAACTATGTCTGAAGCAATTCGTTACGGTGCGGAAGTATTCCACGCATTGAAAAAAGTACTGCATGATAAAGGTTACAACACTGCTGTGGGTGACGAAGGTGGTTTTGCTCCAGATCTTAAGTCTAACGAAGAAGCATTAACGGTTATTCTTGAAGCAATCGAAGCGGCTGGTTATAAAGCGGGTGAAGATATCATGATTGCTATGGACGCGGCATCTTCTGAGCTATATAGCGATGGTAAATACACGCTTGGTTCTGAGAATAAAGTACTTACTTCAGAAGAAATGGTTGACCTGCTTTCTAGCTGGGTTGATCAGTACCCAATCATCTCTATTGAAGATGGGTTGGATGAGTCTGATTGGGACGGTTTCAAATACCAAACTGAAAAAGATGGCAAGCGCCTACAGATTGTTGGTGATGACCTGTTTGTTACTAACCCTAAAATTCTTGCAGAAGGGATTGAGAAAGGCATCGCTAACTCTATTCTGATTAAAATCAACCAGATTGGTACTTTAACTGAAACTTTTGAAGCGATTGCCATGGCTAAGAAAGCGGGTTACACAGCAGTTGTTTCTCACCGTTCCGGTGAAACTGAAGACACTGTTATTGCAGATATCGCGGTGGCAACAGGTTGTGGTCAGATTAAAACTGGTTCTTTGAGCCGTACAGACCGTATCGCTAAATACAATCAGTTGATTCGTATCGAAGAAGAACTAGGCGCGGAAGCGGTTTACCCTGGTAAAGATGCATTCTACAACTTGAAGTAATTCAAGTCGGTCAGTAATAAGTCAGTCGGTACTAATGTGAAAAAAATCTATCTCGCATTAGCTGTTTTGATTTTCGTACTACAAGCTCGTCTGCTGTCCTCCGAAGGAGGGCTCGGCGAGCTTTTTGCGTTAAAAGAGCAGTTGGCTGAACAGGACGCTTTTTTAGAAGAACAGCGTTTGATTAATGCCAAGCTGGCCGAAGAAGTCAAAAATCTGCAATCCGATCCTGCTACGATTGAGACTCTGGCTCGACAAACGCTTGGCATGGTCAAAAAAGACGAAGTCTTTATCAAGGTAATCGAACTTAAGCCGGAGCATGAAGAGATTATCGAGATGGAAGATGCGCAACAGCCAGCTTCCAAAACAGCAGAATAAAAGAGCAGCGGGTCAGTGTCAGTTAAGGGGAAGTGACCAGCGGTTTTTTGCTGCCTATTGGGCTTTGAGTAAGATATTAACCGCACCGACACCGCCATCTTTTTCAGGTGTGCTGGTGAAAGCTATTACTTCGGATGTGTCTCTAAGTAATTGGTTTGTTAGGTTTTTTAAGGCTGGGTGCTCATCGTTCGAATTGTAGCCTTTACCGTGAATGATTCGAATAAAGCGTTGCTGCCGTGCATAGCATAAAGCAATGAACGTATCGATTTCCTGTTCTGCTTGTTCGATTGTCATGCCGTGCAAATCGAGTACAGATTCTAAGTGAAAATCTCCCGTCTTCAATCTTGATAATTCCTGCTGGCGAACACCTTTCTGACTGTAAAAAAGCGTTTCAAAAGCACCAACTTTAGGGTTGTTATCGCTTATCTGTCGGTTAATGCTTTTTGCGTGATAGCTTTGATTTAAGATTCGCTGTTTGCGTTTGACGCTTTTTATCAGTTTTTTTCGACTGTCCGCCTGCTTTTGCGGATTGTGCTCAGAAAGTCGATTTTTTTGCTGTAGCGGGGCGACATCCTGCATAGCTTCAAGAAACAGTGATTTATCTTCTTCTGACATGATGGAAACTATATAATTTATCTATTTTTAAAATTGCTGGATATTTTACACGATGAAAATTCTTCTCTCTAACGATGATGGCTATTTTGCGCCGGGAATTCAAACGGCTTTTAAAACGCTGCGTCAGGAGTGTGAATTTTCCCGTCTCGATATCATGGCTCCGGAACGGAATCGAAGTGCGGCAAGTAACTCCTTAACGCTACTTGAACCGCTGCGAATCGATTCTCATCCGGCGTTGAGCGACGATCCTCGCTGCCATGTTTACAGTGTCAACGGTACGCCAACCGACTGTGTACATTTGGGCATGAACAACGGTTTAGATTACCAACCCGACATTGTGGTCTCAGGCATTAATGCCGGTGCCAACATGGGCGATGATGTACTCTATTCAGGCACGGTTGCCGCAGCCACCGAAGGCCGTTTTTTGGGTAAACCGTCGGTCGCTATCTCTTTGTGTGGTAATCAGCACTTTGAAACGGCTGCTCATGTGTTGGTTCAGTTTCTCAAAGACATTCACTCACTGGCGCTATCGACTGATACGATTATTAATATCAATGTGCCTGATATTCCATTAGCTGAATTGAAAGGCATTCGTGTTACCCGGTTGGGTAAACGACATATTTCCGAGCCGGTAGTGAAACAGCGTGATCCGAGAGGTTTACCGATTTATTGGATCGGTCCGGCGGGTGAAGCGGCCGATGCGGGAGAGGGTACCGACTTTCACGCGGTTGAATCGGGTTATGCATCGGTGACCC
Source organism: Thiomicrorhabdus sp. (assembly GCA_963677355.2). Lineage (GTDB taxonomy): Bacteria > Pseudomonadota > Gammaproteobacteria > Thiomicrospirales > Thiomicrospiraceae > Thiomicrorhabdus. The sequence goes on from CAXXXQ010000002.1 coordinate 625,410, forward strand.
CATTAAAGATTGATTTGACCCATTATGAAATGATGGAACCGCTCGGTTCTTGGGCACAAAAACATTCTCTCATTGAACGTTAAGGTCATCAATAATCGTGATTTATCCGAACGCTGCATTTGAGCAATACCAAGGGGTGGGAATGACGTCCCAGCGCACTCGTAACCGTTTAGTTGAACGTTTGATCGAAAAGGGGATTAACAACGAAGTAGTTCTGGATGCGATCCGATTAGTACCTCGCCATCTATTTCTTGATGAAGCGCTTGCCTCACGATCTTATGAAGATACCGCGTTACCGATCGGCTACGGCCAGACTATATCCCAACCCTGGGTGGTAGCAAAAATGACGGCTTGGCTACTCGATACCGATATGCCGATCAATAAAGTTTTGGAAATAGGTACCGGTTCGGGTTACCAGACGGCTATTTTAGGAGTGCTTGTAAAGCAAGTCTTTAGTGTAGAACGTATTCAGCCGCTATCTGAAAAGGCTCAACAGGTTCTTAGTAAGTTACATCTTCAAAACATTGAATTCAGCTTAAGTGACGGACATTGGGGATGGCCCGGTCAGGCGCCGTTTGACGCCATTATCTCCGCGGCTTCTCCATCCGAATTGCCGATGGAATTGATCAATCAGCTTAAGATCGGAGGACGGCTAGTCATGCCAATCGGTGAAGAGCGCCAGCTGCTTTACGGTTTTGTCAAAACCGCAACAGGAGTAGAGGAAACTTGTTTGGGAGAAGTTATGTTTGTACCGATGAAGCAAGGGATTGAAGCGTGAAGATTTTTACCCCTTTGTATGATAAAGCTCTACAGTGGTCTCAGCATAAATATGCGCCGCGTTATTTATGCGGTTTAAGTTTTGCCGAGTCCTCTTTTTTTCCGATCCCGCCGGATGTTATGTTAATGCCGATGAGTTTGGCCAAACCTGAAAAGGCAATTTATTTTGCTTGGCTAACCACACTGTTTTCTATATTAGGCGGTATCTTAGGGTATTTGATCGGTTATCTGGCAATGGATTTATTAATGCCGACAATAGAAGCACTCGGTTACCAAGCTAAAGTGGAGCAGGTCAAAAACTGGTTTATTGAATACGGTGTCTGGATTGTTTTTGTGGCGGGATTTAGCCCGATTCCGTACAAACTTTTCACCATTACGGCAGGAGCCAGTGCAATGGCATTTCTGCCTTTTATCATTGCTTCTTTTATTGGCCGCGGTGCCCGTTTTTTCTTGGTTGCGGCCTTAATGAAATGGGGCGGAGCCAAGATCGAACCGCAGATACGCAAGTGGGTTGATTGGCTAGGTTGGATTTTTGTGTCATTAATAGTTGCTTATATTGTCTATAAAATGGTAAGTTCTCAATAACAATTAACAATCCTATTTAATATCTCTATGCGACTCGTACAGTTTAGACAAATCATTCTCTTTCATTCCCTGTTAGTTGCCGTAGCAGTAATGAGCGGATGCTCTTCCCAATTAAAATACGACCCACGAGACGGACGGGAAAAAGTCGATAATCGCACGACTTCTGCAAAGAGCTCCCAATCGGGCGGGTCATGCCGATCTCCCTACGTTGTTAAATCCGGCGATACACTGAGTGGCATCGCTTATCAATGTGATTTGAATATGGCGGATATCGCTAAACACAACGATCTGTTGCCACCCTATATTATTTATGTCAATCAAGAGTTGGATCTACCACATAAGGATGAAACTCAGACGGTAAAAAAACAGCCTAAGCAGCCAGTTGCGGCTAAACCTGTCAAAACGACCGACACCTCAACAATTAAGAAAACCGTTAAAGAACAGAAGACTGATCAAACCACGGCAAAAGCGATTGTTCGTGAAGCTAAGAGCCCGAAAACAACTAAGACATCAAATAAATGGCAATGGCCGATGCATAAGGGGTTGGCTTATAAATATCGTCGTGATAAAGCCGGCTTGTCGGTTTTGGAGATTTATGGCGTTCCCGGGCAGAAAGTCAGATCGGTTGCTCCGGGTAAAGTGGTCTATTCCGGTAATGGTATTGCCAACTATGGTTGGATGTTAGTTATCAAACATGATAATGATTACATGTCGATCTATGCGCACAACAGCGCTTTATTAGTGCAAGAGGGCGACTCGGTCAACGGTGGTCAAGAGATCGCTTTGTTAGGTGCGACAGGTAGTACCGATCGCCCCAAGCTTTATTTAGAAGCCCGTTATCAAGGGCGAAAGATCGATATTAAGAAAAAACTGAAACGATAATCCGGCAGTCTTAGAAAAGCGAGTAAACCGTCTGCCAGAACCTGACATAGACTCATTATAGACTGATCAATTCTTAGGCATGATTAGAGCCAGTACGACATCTCTATCTTCGGTGGTCAGCACATCATAAGTTCGGCAAGCCGCATCGTTTGCCATGACTTCAAGCCCCACATCTTTTGACGAGCAATAGGCAAACCATTGCGGATTAGGAAACTGCTGGGTTTCTCCTGTTCCCAAAATTATTACTTCCGGTTTTTCAGATAACAGCTGATCCATTAAAGCGGCATTCAGTTCTTCAATGGCATGGCATGACCAATCTTTCTGATAAGTTTTCTGAGTAATGTAGAAGCTGTCGTGAAAGATCAAGTCATTCACCTTCACCTCTCCCGGTTGATAATTTCTGACGGTATAAATATTGGCATCTCTGTGTTCAGTAAACTTCATTTCACTACCTGTAAATAAGACTTTTGCAGGGGATTATAGCGGATTATGATGAAGTTAATAAAAACACTCCCGAATCACATTGAATCGGGCATTTTTTTTGTTGGCAAAAACGTTAGCCGGAAATGCTTTCTAACCCCTTAAAAACAAGCGTTTTACTCATTATTTTCAATTGACGAAAACTCAATATGCTGTATCATTATCTCTTTTATTGTTTACCTCTCAGAAGTTGGTTTTTCAAAAGCTCAAATCTCGAGTTTTGATTCCTCCCTGAAACTGAGATTGTGATAGAAGGCATAGGTCCCGTGGCAGACGATTTTCAAAGAATAAAAAGACTTCCTCCATATGTTTTTAATATTGTCGGTGAGCTGAAAGCAGAAGCCCGTCGTCGTGGAGAAGATATTATCGATTTCGGGATGGGTAACCCAGACCAAGACACTCCAAAACATATTGTCGACAAATTAATTGAGGTAGTTCAACGAGAGGGAACACACCGTTATTCTGTCTCTCAGGGTATTCCGCGTTTACGTAAAGCGATTTGTAACTGGTACAAAAACCGTTTTGACGTCAATCTGGATCCGGATAGCGAAGCCGTGGTCACTATCGGCTCAAAAGAGGGCTTGGCGCACTTGGCCTTAGCCACCGTTGATAAGGGTGACACGGTATTGGTACCCAATCCGGCATACCCAATCCATCCTTACGGCTTTGTCATTGCCGGTGCCGATATCCGCCATGTGCGCATGACCGCTGATGTCGACTTCTTTGAAGAGCTCGAAAAAGCGATTAAGGATTCATGGCCGAAACCGAAGATGTTGGTTTTGAACTTTCCGGGCAACCCAACAACGCAAACGGTTGACCTCGAGTTTTTCGAAAAAGTAGTCGCCATTGCCAAAGAACATAATATCTGGGTGATTCACGATCTAGCTTATGCCGATATCGTTTTTGACGGCTACAAAGCGCCGTCTATTCTTGAAGTGGAAGGGGCAAAAGATATTGCCGTTGAATTCTTTACTTTATCTAAAAGTTATAACATGCCGGGTTGGCGTGTCGGTTTCATGGTTGGTAATCCAACCTTGGTTAACGCACTGAAACGTATGAAATCGTATTTAGATTACGGTACCTTTACGCCGATTCAGGTTGCAGCGATCGCGGCTTTGGAAGGTCCGCAGGATTGTGTTCAGGAAATTTCCGACATGTATAAAGTTCGACGTGACGTTTTATGCCAAGGACTGAATTCCATCGGCTGGGAAGTTGAACCTCCGAAAGCGACTATGTTCGTTTGGGCTCCGATTCCAAAAGAGTATCGTGATATGGGATCACTGGAGTTTTCGAAAAAACTATTGACTGAAGCCAAAGTGGCGGTCTCGCCAGGTATCGGGTTCGGTGATTACGGAGACGATCATGTTCGTTTCGGTCTGATTGAAAACGAACACCGTACTCGTCAAGCGATTCGTGGGATTCGCGATATGTTCCGTAAAGACGGATTGATTAAGCAAGCTTAAGCTGTCTTAAGTGTGAAATGAAAATAGAAAGAGTTTAGGAAGAAGTAAGAATGAAAACAGTTAAAGTAGGTTTGCTTGGTTTAGGCACTGTTGGTGGTGGCACCGTCGATATCCTGACTAACACACTGTCTGAAATTGAACGTCGATTGGGTCAGAAGATTGAAATTGCCATTATCGCAGTACGTGATTTAAATCGACCTCGTTCGGTTGACACGACAGGCATTACTTTAACGGATCAAACAGAAGATGTTGTCAATCACCCGGAAGTGGATATTGTGGTTGAATTGATGGGTGGTACCGGTTTGGCGAAAACGCTACTGGAAACGGCCATCAAGAACAAAAAGCATGTAGTCACTGCCAACAAAGCACTGATTGCTGAGCATGGTAATGAGCTGTTCGCCTTGGCGAAACAGAACGGCGTACTGGTTAATTACGAAGCGGCGGTGGCCGGTGGTATTCCGGTCATCAAAGCGCTTCGAGAAGGTTTGGCGGCTAATAAGATTGAATGGGTTGCTGGTATCATCAACGGCACAGGAAACTATATTCTGACCGAAATGAAAAAACCGGGTGCTGATTTTGCCCAAGTCTTAAAAGTAGCGCAGGAATTGGGTTATGCTGAAGCCGATCCAACGTTTGATGTCGAAGGGATCGACGCGGCCCATAAACTGACCATTCTGGCTTCAATCGCATTTGGTATCGAACTGCAGTTCAATAAGGTTTATACCGAAGGGATTTCTAAAATCACCGCACAGGATATTCGTTTTGCCAATCAATTAGGCTATGAAATCAAACACCTAGGTGTGGCAAGTCGTGCTGATAACGGTTTCTCCTTACGTGTTCATCCGACACTGGTTCCGCAGAAAGTATTGATTGCCAATGTCAATGGCGTTATGAATGCGGTGATGGCTAAAGGTAACCACGTCGGTCCAACCATGTATTATGGTCCGGGTGCCGGGGCAGGGCCAACAGCCAGTGCGGTTGTAGCGGATATTATTGATACGATCCGTTGGCAAGATCAGCCACAAGCAAATCAAGTTCCGGCACTAGCTTTCCATGCCGAGCAGCTTGAATCGGCACCGGTTGTCTCGATTGATGAAATCGAAACTGCATACTATGTGCGTTGTTTTGCCAAAGATCACGCCGGTGTGCTTGCTAAGGTAACCGGAATTATGGCGGATTTCGGCATCAGTCTTGAGCACGTTCATCAAGAGCCTAGTGAATCAAAACCGGAAGATGCAACCTTGGTATTTATTACCAATACGGTGAAAGAAGCCAAGTTGAATCAGGCGCTGACACAATTAGCTGCGTTGGATGACATCGATGGCGAAATTATGCGCATTCGCATAGAGACGCTAGGTTAGAGTATCTAAATTTTTAAATGATAAGAGTCGGGCCTGTCCCGACTTTTTTATCTGCTCAAAAAACGGGACGACGGAGTTTTAAGTTGATTAACGCATTGACATTATGGGCGCCAGGCCTGTTGAACCAGTTACGGGTCAAAGAAGCCCAACAGGTTTTGAAAAACCTCAAGCTTCCTGCACTTCAGTCCTTGATTTCAAAGGCAGATCAATTTCCGCGCAAAGCAAGAAAGCTTATACAAGCAGGCAAGCTACCTGTTTCATCAATCTGAAAAGCTACCCGTCGCAGCCACTCAAGCCAGTATTGAATTACCCGAATTTGACGATTCGCTTTTTTGGGTTAAAGTCGATCCGGTGCAGATGATTCCTGACCGAGACAGTCTGGTGCTTGTTTCCGGCAAACATCTGGCAATTAGTAAACAGGAATCGAAAGCGTTATTGGAAGCTTTTAACCAGCATTTCCGCGAGGATGGAGTGGAACTGATCTGGGGCGACACTTATTCCTGGCACCTATCCATCAAGCAGCCGGTCGATATTTATACTCATGATATCGAACTGGTCGATGGCAAGCCGATCAACCAGTTTTTACCTGAAGGAAATGCGGCTTCCTATTGGCGCCAGTTGATTAACGAAACTCAGATGCTGTTTTTCTCTCACCCTGTAAACGAGCAACGCAGGGAACAAGGCTGGCCGGAAATCAATAGTGTCTGGGTTTGGGGAGAGGGCAGTCTGCAAAGCAATCAGCTTAACTTGCGTCCGGACACTAAAATATGGTCTGACAATACTTATTTACAGGGCATGGCAGGGTTAACCAACTCTCAACAACAGGCTACGCCGTCCAATTTAAAGGATTTTCTAGAATCGCAGAAATCAAGCCAAGATAATGGATTGATTAACCACTTTATTTTATTAGATGAAGTCTATGAAAATATTGATAATTTACAGATTGAAGAGTGGGAATCACTGCTTAAATCACTTGAAGCAAAATGGTTTGCTCCGTTGTTGAAAGAGTTGAAAGCAGGCCGAATTCAATCCCTGTTTATCGACTTAGGTTGTGATTACCGCTGCCACTTAAAGCCGGGGCATATGCGTCGTTTCTGGCGTTTTCGAAAAGGGCTGGATAAAGTTTGACGCCCGGATCAAATGGGTGATTCAAGAAAACGGGTCACAACGGCTTTAAGCCTATGTAAACTCTGAACAAAGCACGGCGGTTTTCTGTATAATTCCCGCTAATTTACTATGATTCAAAATCTATAACTAAAGTATCAATTTAGGTTTAATTTATGAAATTTATCGAAACGCGCGGCAATGACGGTCAACGCCCAACTTCAATTACTTTCGCACAGGCGATTCTAAGTCCAATGTCTTCGTTTGGCGGTATTTATTCGCCGGAAAAACTGCCCGAGTTAGATATGGATTTCATTAAATCTCACCTTAACTCCGGCTATAAAAAATTGGCTAAAGACATTCTGGACTGTTTTGACGTCGATATCGATTCCGATGTAATCGATAAGGCGTTGAGTTTGTATGACGAGTTTGATGATGCAAACAATCCGGTTCCGGTTAAAAAAGTTTATGACGATCTCTATGTCAGCGAACTTTATCATGGCCCGACTCGCGCCTTTAAAGATATGGCTTTACAGCCGTTTGGCTCGGTACTTTCATCGGTTGCCCAAGAGCGTGACGAGAAGTACCTGATTTTGGCCGCGACCAGCGGTGATACCGGCCCGGCGGCCTTGGAGACTTTTAAGAACAAAAAGAATGTTCAGGTAGCTTGTTTGTACCCGGATGGCGGTACTTCTGATGTGCAGCGTCTGCAAATGGTGACCGAAGATGCCGAGAACCTTAAAGTCATCGGTATCCACGGTGATTTTGATGACGCTCAGTCGGCCTTGAAAACTTTACTGACCTCAGAAACATTCAATGCCTCGCTTAAAGAGCACGACATCTCCTTGTCTGCAGCTAACTCGGTAAACTTCGGGCGTATTATTTTCCAGACGATTTATCACGTCTACAGCTATTTGGAGCTGGTACGCCAAAATGTCATCGAGCTGGGCGAACCGGTTTACTTGAACGTGCCAAGCGGAAACTTCGGTAACGCTTTGGGCGGTTACTATGCATACAAAATGGGTTTGCCGGTCAAACAGATTCACATCGCATCAAACAATAACAATGTGTTGACCAAATTCATTACCACCGGTGAATACGATCTACGGGAAGCTTCTGTGATACCGACGACTTCGCCGGCTATGGATATCCTTAAATCTTCGAATATCGAGCGTATCCTGTTTGATATGTTTGGCGCGGAACGTACTAAGGAACTGATGCTACAACTGGATAACGAAAAGTATTACAAGTTAACCGCGGATGAGCTTAAGCAGATCCAAAGCATTTTTGCCGCTGACTTCTGTACCGATGAAGAGGGCTTGGCGTATATCAAGCAAGCGTTCTCGGTTGGTTATTTGATGTGTCCACATACGGCAACTTGTTTCAAAGCTTACGACACTTGCCGCGAAGACAAATCCATTAAAACGATCGCATACTCAACTGCGGAATGGACCAAGTTCTCTCCGGTGGTGGCTTTTGCGATTACTGGTGAACGCTTTGAGCATGATCAGGAAGCCTTGGAAATGATTGCCAAGAAAGCCAATGTCTCCATGCCGAAACAGATTGCCGAGTTGTTCGATAAGCCAATTGCTCAACAAACAGTAATCGACAAACAAGATATTGAAAAAGAGATTTTGGCGTTTTTACAATAATTCATCTTTCAATACAAATAAGATAGATTGAACTGGAGCAGGGCATTTTGTCTTCTCCGGTTTTTTATTGATGCGCGCTTCTACGTTTTCTAAATTACGTAGAAGCAGGGGTCATGGTTTTGATTCTCAGCTGTAAGCTGCTGCGACCGGCAAAATTATTTAAACTCGGTTGATAGGCGCACTCTACCTGCTGCCCGATATGAAAAGGTAACTTTTGCTCAGCGTGCTGTTTCGCATTGAAATAAATAGCTTGAATCAACTTGCCTGAAGGCGTCTGTAGCTTGCAGGATAAATGTGTTCTCTGCTGGCCGACTTCCTTAAGCTGCTGAATAGTAAATCGGCCTGAGAATACCGGTTTGGCCCAGTCACGACCAAACGGCTCCAGTGCGCTGATTTCATCAATTAGGCCTGGCGTTAGCCAACTATCATCGATTTCGCCATCACTTTCTATGATCGGGGTTGGCGCCTCATCTCCTAATTGGTTTCTGATGGCCTGTTCAAACAGTTCGGCAAACTCTGGATAGAATTCAATCGGAATCATGCAGCCTGCGGCGCCTTTATGGCCGCCCATAGAGGTAAACAGGTCCGTTTTCTGTTCGGACATCCATTGGAATGCTTCTCGTAGATCGACGTGATCGACTATACCTCGTGCACTGCCGGCAAGATAACCATCTTCCAGATCGGTCATGGCTACGGTTGGAACACCGAATTGCTCGCCGATTCTAGAAGCGATAATACCTTGTATACCGGCATTTCCAGTCAGTTTAAGCGCTAATGAATAAGTGTCATCGGTATAGATGGATGCCGCGTAATGTTGCGCCTGTTTGAGCATCTCGTCCTGCTGTGCACGGCGGTTGAGGTTATCTTCATCAAGTTGTTGTAGATGTTGACAGGCTTCATCGAAAGTTTGCGCCGAGAGGAACTTATAGGCAGTCGTGACATCACTGACACGGCTGGCGGCATTGATCCGGGTGGCAACTTGAAACCCTAAGAATTCAGCATCGAAATCCTGACCGTTATTATCGTTGAGCGCGCGCATGGCTTGCCAAGCAGGAGACTGGAATTGGTTGATAATCTGCAAACCGGCCAACACAATTGCCCGATTATTCGGGCTTTTCAGACTGACACTATCTGCAACCGTACCGAGAGCTACATTATGTGCTAAATATTTTAGAGACGGGGTGCCTACGTCTAACAGTCCTTGCTGGATTAATGTTTGGCGTACTTGGCTCATCACCAGAAAAATCACAAAACAGCCGGCAATGGTTTTGTCGTATTCACAACCGTCCTGTTGAGGGTTGACGGTGCACGAGGCGCTGGCGGGTATACCTTCTACCGGAATCTGGTGGTGGTCCGTCACGCAAACCGTAATGCCATGTTCCTTCAATCTGGCAATACGCGCTTCATCGCTTGAACCCTGATCTGCCGAAATGACTAGTTCTATATGCTGTCCGGTGTCCTGTAAAGCCAGAATCCGGTCAACCACTTCTTCGGTGATGCCGTAGCCGTTTTTGCGATCACCGATAATGTGCACTACTCGTTCCCTTGGCACATTGAAATAGTCACATAAGGCGGTAGCCGCCACCCACGCTGAAGTAACGCCGTCGGTGTCGTAATCGGTTGCCAGAACAATCAGCCCATCGGCTTGAATGGCTTTGGCGATGATTTCGGTCGCTTGCTCGATATTTTTTAGCGCAGAAGGATGTTGTATATGCTTTAATTTCGGAAAGATGATTTCATCCAGTTGTTCGGTCTGGTCTGTGCGGTTGGCAACCAGTCGAGCCTGCAAGTCACTCAATCCGTAATTTTTAGCTTGCTGATAAACAGCTTCGCTAGTTGTCTTTTGAATGATTTGGGGTGTTTTATGCGGTGTTTTAAACATAAAGGAATTCTAACAGATGGCGGCTTTCATTGGGTTCTATCTACACGGTTTTTTAAGCAGCGGCAACAGTGAAAAAGGCCAGTGGTTCAAGCGAAAAGTCGAAGAGAATCCACATAGCGAGACCATCAATTATTTTTCAGATTGGTTAACCCCCACTTATCCAATAGGATCGGTTAAACAAACAGTCTTAATGATTGAAGAATTATTATTAAATAGCAACCAACAGCAACCGGAAAAACCGATTGTGCTGCTAGGCTCTTCAATGGGTGGGTTTTATGCACAGTATTTCGGGCAAAAATACCGACTACCTTATATCATGATTAACCCGGCTCTAAACCCGGAGCAGGTATTTAGCGAAAACATGGGAGAGCATCTTAATCCGGCGACAGGGGAAAAGGTCGTGATTGACCAAGGATATATCGATCAATTGCTTGAATATAAAGTTGAAATACCAGACTACCGAATTCCGGCTCTGTTATTGATCGATACCGACGATGAAGTTATTGATGTGGATTATGCATTAGATCACTACACAGCGGAAAAACTGATTAATCCATGTTCGAAGCGCCTGGTTTTTAGCGGTGGTGATCACCGCTTCATTCATTTAGAGGAAGCGTGGCAAGCGATTAATTCGTTTATCAACACTCTGCCTGAATCAAAGGCCGAAAAGTAAATTAAAGGAGAGTTGCAGTGAGTATCGACAATATCATCTTAGGCGCAGGCTGCTTCTGGGGAGTTGAGCACTATTTTGCAAAACTGGAAGGCGTCGTGAATACCGAAGTCGGTTATAGCGGCGGATTGACCGAATCCCCGACTTATGAAGACGTTTGTCGAAAAGACACTATGCATGCTGAAGTGGTTCGTATCCAGTTTGATGACAGTTTGCTTTCCAAACAGAAGATACTGGAACATTTCTTTGCGATGCATAATCCGACAACGCTGAACCGGCAGGGGCCGGATGTCGGTACACAGTATCGTTCAGTTATTTTCTATACGAATGAAGCAGATAAAATTTTAGCTCAGCAAGCCATCGAGCAGGCCCAGAGCAAGTTTGCGGATCCGATTATGACCAGTTTGGAAGAAGAGACGGTCTTTTGGAGGGCGGAAGAGTATCACCAACAATACTTTCAAAAGCGCGGTATTGATCGAGGTTGCCACTAAACCTTAGTGTCGAAAATTCGCCCCAATGAATCATCAAACAACTGTTTCTCGACTTCAATGACTTTAGCCAGACTCTGAATCTGAAACTTGGTTCTTTGCATATTAACCAGGCTGTTTTCCAATGACTCTGACGGGAATTCATTGAGCGCATCAAAGTTAAACCCTACCGGTTGAGAAGACTCTGGCTCAGGCGGAATGATTGACTGAGCTATATCGCTACTCTGTTTGCTTAATTGTTGAAACCCTTGCTGAATACCTTGTTGGGCGATAGCAAAAGGCATGGAGACTGGATTCATCTTCATTTTGCTAATTCCTTACTAATTGCTGTTACGCTCGGCCTGTTTGCTTGTTTTTAATGACTTCGTAGCGCTTATTGTTTTTGATTTCATACTTAATGAAAACATTCCCCAAGTATTCACTGCCTTCACGGTCTACGGTAATTTTCATCTCATCATCTTGCCAGATATAACTTGTGTAGGAGGGCGTGCCTCCCCAGCCTTTACGTTGCACATGAGAGGGCTTACCAAGTTGCTCTATTAACTGTAGAGCGACATCTTTGGTGCTGATTTGAGTATATTTGTTCGCCTGTTCCGTTGAATAGGGACGGAAAAGACGGACGACACTGACTACATTGCCGGCATGGTTATATTGGAAAGAGACATAATAGCTGTCACGAATCGTCGACCATGGATAAAACTTGTCGATATTGCGTTGGCGAATGGTGCTCTTGGCCTGCATAAAACCACCAATATCCCATAGGTGTGCTCGTACACTGTTGATGTTTGCGTCGACCAATTTAAGGCCAAGAAACTCGGCTTCTTTTAACGATTTGCCGGTTTGCGAGGTTTCTGCTGCATATGCATTTGTAGTGATGGATACTATTAGAAATAGAATGTAACCCCATGAAGAAAAAAGATTTTTTAGGGTTGAGATTCTGTTTGTCTGCATATCGGTAACCTGAATTATATTGCTTATAATTTAGTTATCGGCAGCTCTAAGAATTTCTGAATATCGGATTGCGGGAAATGCTGTCTCAATTGTGCCGCGTTTAAATGCAGTGCATTTTCATCAGATTGCGGTGCTTCAAAATAGTCGAGCTGATTGCGCATCACTTCTGCATTGGCATCGGATGGATTTTCAGTTTGCTGCTGTCTTAGAGAGATAGCAGATTCTGCAAATTCGGCACTGATGCTGAAACTAAACAGATAGCAGGACAAGTTAAATTCATTGGTTAGACGATAGAAATGCTCTCGGTGTGTACGCTTAAGAAAAGTCGCATCGACAATCACGCTAAAACCGGCTTGCAGGCAAGATTTTGCATGCAGCAACATCGCTTCATAGGTTTTGCGGTTCATTTCCGGAGAATAGAGTCTCTGTTCCTCCTCTGCAGATACTCTGTGCGTCGCTTCAATGCCATATAAAGTTTTTCGCGTGCGGTCGGAGCTGATGATGATGGCATTCAACTCGAGCTCTTCCAATAACTGATTGGCGAAAAAGCTCTTCCCTGAACCGGAGACGCCTTGTAATAAGATGCATTTAGGAGCATGGTTTTTATCCAGATAGGCGGTTGCTTGATTAATGTAGTCTTTTGCTATTTGCATCACCTGTTTCTTTTGCAGGCTGTCGGCATCAAACTGTTCACCACGCAAGGCGGTTATTTTCGCTCTAACCAGAGTGCGATAGATACGATAGAAATCCAGTAATAACAATGCATTGTAATCAAATGTTTTACTCAAATAGAGTGACAATACTTGTTGTGCGGCAGCGCTTTGGTCTCTGAAATCCAGATCGATCAATAGAAACGCTAGATCGCTGATTACATCTATCCAGCGAAACTCTTCATTGAATTCAATGCCGTCAAATAGCAGAGGTTCCTGACAGATTAATGCAATATTGTCTAGGTGGAGATCACCGTGACAAGCCCTGACAAACCCCTCCGACTTGCGTTTAATCAATAGAGGAGTGACTTGCTGAAAAGTCGTTTCTGTCCAATCCTCTAACTGGCGCAATTGCTCAACAGAATCGCTATCTCGGAAAGCGGAAAACAGAGTGGGAAAGTTATCCAGCATCGGCTGTAGCTGGGTCTTCGGTTCGCCAAGCCGGCTTTGCATTTCAACCGGATTGGCAGCAAGGTGAAAACGAGCAATTTGCAATGCCAGCTTCTCCAACATCTGTAACTCGATATGATCTTGCTGATTGAGCATTCTTCCCAACACATGGTTGGGATCAAACTGTCTCATTTTGACTAAATAATCGACCGGATTACCCTCTTCCGATTGGGGTGTAATTTTGATTTTATGGTTTGCATCGGATGTATCACTTTCAATCTGAAATACACCAATATACAGTTCCGGGGCCGTACGACGATTCAGTTCAACTTCCAATCCACAATATTTTTTACGGTTGGCGAGTGAACTAAAATCCAAGAAACCGAAATCGACCGGTTTTTTGAGTTTATACGCATATTGTCCGGTCAGAAATACAATTGAAATATGGGTTTCAATTGTGGTGATCACTTCCACTGGATGAGGATAGTTAGAAGGGTCGAGTAAAGATTCGATGAGCTGTTCTGTATTCAAGATGTGACTCAAGGATTTGCTAAATGGCTATTCGGAATCATCCGTAAATTGGATGTCTAAAAATTAAATAGGGCCTGTAAAGGCCCTATCAAAACGGGAGTATTACTTTAGAAGAACTAAGCAACACCTTGTTTTTCACGAATTTCTTGCTTACGCTTCATTTCAACGGTTAAGGTGGCCGTTGGGCGAGCTTCCATGCGAGGTAAACCAATCTCTTCACCACTCATTTTGCAATAACCGTATTCACCACTTTCAATGTCATGCAAAGATTTGTCGATTTTAGAAATCAATTTGCGTTCACGATCGCGTGTACGTAACTCTAAAGCAAACTCTTCTTCTTGTGAAGCGCGATCATTTGGATCCGCTGGAGTATCAGAATCATGCTGAAGGTGAGAAACTGTGCTGTTTGCTTCAGCAATAAGTTGCTCTTTCCACGCTAACAATTTATTTTTAAAGTGAGCCAGCATTTCCGGGCTCATGTACTCCTCGCCGTCCTTAGGCTGATAGGCAGGGTAGTTTTCAATAAAATCAGTGTTGTTTTCCATTTTCTCTCTCCAAAATAACGGCCATGATCTTTTTAGTATCTATCCACGTCCGTTTCTTAACGGTGTTTTATATCACGTTTTATGAAAAACCAACAAGCAAAATTTACAGATTTTGTTGTTTATAGTTGTCATAAATTAATTGTTATCAAGTTACGGTATCACTTGAAATTCTTTGTCAATTCCCCCAAAATCCAACCCAGTTCAAATTATTCAATATTATTAAAAAGAGAGAATTTACATGGCTACATTACAAGCTTTATTATTTGATGTTGACGGTACCTTGGCGGATACGGAGCGTGACGGTCACCGTCCGGCATTCAACATGGCTTTTGAAGAAGCTGGTCTTGATTGGAATTGGGATGAAGCTTTGTATGGTAAACTGCTTGAAGTAACCGGTGGTAAGGAGCGTATTAAGTTTTATCTTGAGAAGTTCAACACCGACTTTGCAAAGCCGGAAAATTTTGAAGAATTTGTCAAAGGGCTGCATGCTGCAAAAACCAAATTTTATACTCAGCTAATGGCAGAAGGTAAGATTCCTCTTCGCCCGGGTGTTGAGGAATTGATTAACGAAGCCAAAGAGGCCGGTATGCGCATGGCGGTAGTCACTACAACCACGCCGGCTAATGTCACTGCATTATTGGAAAATACCTTAGGGCCTGACTCTGAAGACTGGTTTGAAGTGATTGCTGCGGGTGACATTGTTCCGGCTAAAAAACCGGCTCCGGACATTTATGACTGGGCCCTAGAAAAGATGAACTTAACCCCGGAAGAAGCGATCGCTTTTGAAGACTCTTCTAACGGCATTCAATCATCTGTCGGCGCCAAAGTGAAAACCATTATCACAATCAATGAATACACAAAAGACGATGACTTCAGTGCAGCGGATTTGGTTTTGGATCAAATGGGTGATGCTTCAAATCCATTCCAGGTTCTGTCCGGTGATGCTCAAGGTCATACCTACTTGAACCTTGAGTTAGTCCAGAAAGTACACGCCAGCTAATATTTCAGAGATATAGATTTAATAAAAAAGCCTGCTCATCATCAAAGGATGGCAGGCTTTTTTGTACCTTGAAAACACGATATCGTGTTGAAGGTAGATATTTATTTGGCTTGAAGTGCTTGGCCTTCAAATTCAATGCCGTTCCAACCGAATTCCATGAAATTACGGATATTCTGATGATCCGAATTTTCCGGATGCTGCAACACATCAACAGTGTAAAAATCACCGAATGCGTTTAGAGCTGACTGCTCGTTCAAGTTATTCAATTTAGCAAAAGCGAACACTTTGCAAGAGCCATTGTTGGTGCCTGCTGCATTATGAGTATTACCATTTTTGAATGCGGTAGGCGAGAACTCGTAATAAGTATCAATCACCTCCATTACTTGTGTAAAAGGCACTGGGTTTTGCTGTAAAGCCGAAATCAATTCTTGGACAGTCATCTGAATTCCTTAATCTTTTTTTGTTAATCGAAAGCTGGCGCAACCATACCCGATTGCCTACATTTATTCAATCCGAAACCAACTTGGTCACGCCGAACGCCGCATCAAGCTGTTCGGCAGTTTCCAATGAGCAGTCAAACGTATTCGTCAAAATCTCTTGTCTAAACTGTTGCCAAACCCGGTTCTGTATGCCACCACCGACACTGTATAAACGTTCAAGTTTATTTTCGGTAATAGCGGTAAGTTTTTGATAAGCAAGCTGTTCTACCTGTGCTAAGCCAAGACTCAACCTAGCGGCAAATTCTCTATGTCTGTCATAACATGGCTGTGAATGATCTGTTATTACCGGGAGATCACATTCCGGTATTGAAGGTATCACGGGTTGCTTGTCGGGATCTGCAATCGGGAAACGCTCTCCCGGTGCGGTTAGGGGATAGTAAATTACCTGCTCATCAATATAACGATTCAACTCAATGGGATTTAAAGCCCTCGTCAATTGTTCAAGTTGACTGGTCGTGTAGAAGTTGAGCAATACTTTACCTCCACAATTAGAGGCGCCACCTACCAGCCAAAACTCACCTAAACGATGACTGTAAAGTCCGTACTGACTATTGAATACGGGTTTGTCACTGATGAACTTGATCGCCAATGTGGAACCTAAAGAGCTAACTGCATCCCCGAGACGGTTTGCACCCGAAGCGAGGAAACCGGCGATACTGTCGGTGGTGCCGGCCATAATCTGCAACTCTTGATTGAAACCGAATTTTTGAGCTTGATTTGATGAAATACGACTTAAAAACGCTCCGGGTTTAACAACCTTCGGTAACTGTAAGCTATGCTCGACTGTAAGCTGTTTCACCCAATCTGGCCATGTAAATTCAACTGAATCAAAACCGAGTTTTAAAGCATTGTTCTCATCGGTGATTGCAAAGACTCCAGTCAGGTAGTGAATAATGTAATCAACTTGATGGCAAATAACATAGGGATGACTGACCTGTTTACCGAGTCCTTCCGTCAATCGAATCGCTTTAGCCAAGGTGCTAGAAACGCCTAATGCACCTAATCCGCTTGGCGATTGCACGGATTGTATTCTCTGCTGAATCAATGTGGCAGCATGAGTGGAGCTGTTGTCGTTGTACATCATGGCTGAAGTGAGAGCTTGGCCATGTTGATTCATTAATAGCACAGTGGAAGAGGTGGCATCAATAATCAAGTGAGTCAGCTGCTGTAAATCATATTTCGCTGTCAGTTCAGAAAACAAGTTTTGGAGTGCGTCTAGCCACAATTGCGGAGACTGAAAAATTTCTCCATTTTCGTTTGCCGCAGGAATCGGCAGGGAAACCTGCACCGATGTAAGAATCTGTTCAGTTTGACCGGGAATATCTCTGGCAACGATGCAGCCACGGATACCGGAGGTTCCGATATCGATACCTAAAATGTTTTTTTTCATTCACATCCTTCCGCGGTAACCTAAATAAAAGTCTATATTGAGTCATAAAAGCGACATAACCCATTAAAAAAGTTGAATAAATTATCCTTGGTCGTTTTTTACTCAGAACCCGGTTCTTTTATTCCTTGCAAATTGTATTGAGTTTTACCTATATTTGCACAGAAATTACCCTAAATTGGGCTGGTAAAAAGGCCGACAAAACGGTTACAATTGGACAAGTTTTTATAGCCGAGTTTTCAAACAAACGACTTAAGTAATTGGAGTTATCTGAATGAATGAATTACAACAAGTGTTATTGATTTTTGCTGTTGTTGTCATTGCAGGTTTATATTTCTTAAGTCGTAGCCGTCAGGGTGAATCGAAAAAAAACGCTGCGGTTAAAGAAACATCTCAGCCTACGCCCGGCAACCGTGAAGCCTCTTCTGTTGAACATCATATCGATGCAAAAACGCCACTCGACACACCTGTTGCTAGCGAACATAAAAAAGCATCGGATGCGCTCAATGAGTTAGGCGAAGCACATATTCCGGTTTCGGAAACCACTGAAAAGCGAATTAGCAAAGAAATCGATGATAGTGCAGATAGCGACAAACTTCCTAATAAAGTAGAAGGAGAAGGGCAGAGCCGCATTAAATCGGAAACCATCTCTTCCAATGATGAACCTCTTGTTCCACCCAATCAAGGTACTTTATTCTTTGGCGATGAGTTCGATATTGCTGAAACAAAACCGCAAGAAGAGAGCGTTTTAGCAGATGAACCTGAAATTAACACCGAAGCAGCAACAGAAACAGCTGAACAGAAGAATCAAGGTAAACACCATGTATTGGTTGTCGACGATCCTGGCATGACCGGAGAGCTTGATGATGAACATTATCCATCGGATCATATAAAGCCTTCGTTTGGCATCCCGGAAGAAACTCAAAAAGCTGAAGCCGTTTCAGTCAGCTATAAAGAACCTGAAGTGTTTGTCATTATGGTGATGAGCTCGGGCCAGGAGTTCGCGATGACCGAAGTTAATCAGGCTTTATACGGGGTCGGCTTAACTCTTTCTGAGCAATCTATTTTTGTTAAGAAAGATAATATGGGGAATGCTTTTATTAAAGTGGCCAATCTGCTGGAACCGGGAACTTTCCCGGCCGAGAATCTGGAAAGCTATAGCACGCCGGGGGTAGCCATGATCCTGGAGCTACCAACCACCGTCAGAGCACCGGCAGCGATGCATGAACTGATTATGATGGCACGCAAGATCTCGCAAAGATTGAAAGGGCGTCTATACAATATGGAACGTCACTTGATCAAAGAATCGGACTTGCAATCCATGCGTGACGCTGCTTTGGACTATGAATCCCAGCCTCTTTAATCGATTTTCAAATCTGACTGTCACAGATCATTAACCGTGTAAAATGCCTTGCTCTTAATCGCGTTTGCAACTTACCTGTAAAATATCCATGCCTAATAAATTAATCGACCAACTGAACAGCCTTAAAGCCCGCATTGAAGAATTAAACTACGCCTATTATGTAGACGACAATCCGATCGTCAGTGATGCCCAATATGACGAATTGTATCGTCAACTTTTGGATATTGAAGCTCAGCATCCCGAATTAATTACCCCTGACTCCCCATCACAAAGAGTCGGTGACCAACCTCTGGCACACTTCAATTCGGTAACCCATGCCGTTCCAATGTACTCACTGGAAAATGCGTTTGAGCAGGACGATTTGGTCGATTTTCAACGACGCATACAGGATCGCCTACACATACAAGCTGAAATCGAATTCTCCGCCGAACCCAAAATGGATGGATTGGCGATTAATATTCGTTATGAACTAGGCTTATTAAAACAGGCCACTACGCGTGGCGACGGCATTACCGGCGAGGATGTCACTCATAACATTCGTACCATGCAATGTGTGCCTTTACAGCTTAAAGGCTCTGGTTGGCCTGAGATATTAGAAGTGCGCGGCGAAGTGTTCATGTCTAAAAAGACGTTTAACCGACTCAATCAAACCCAGCAAGCACTCGGTGAAAAAGTTTTTGCCAACCCTCGAAATGCGGCAGCCGGTACTTTAAGACAACTTGACCCTAAAGTCGCAGCTAAACGCCACCTCAGCTTATATCTATATGGATGGGGAGAGATCAGCGGAGAGTGGCGGCAACCGCCAACTTACCATGAATCCATTAAGGCATTTGCACAGTGGGGGTTACCCATCAACCCGGATTCTGCCGTCGTTACGGGTGCAGAAGGGATGCTGGACTACTATCGTCTTTTGCAGGAAAAACGCCCTGATTTGCCTTATGAAATCGACGGCATTGTTTATAAAGTTAATCGCCTTGCTGACTATGAGGCACTTGGTTTTACTGCCAAAGCACCGCGTTGGGCAATTGCCAGAAAATTCCCTGCTGAAGAGGTCTGGACACAGTTATTGGGCATTGACGTTCAAGTAGGGCGCACTGGCGCCTTAACTCCGGTTGCCCGTTTGGAGCCGGTAGCCGTGGGCGGAGTCATAGTGTCAAATGCCACCCTGCACAATCAGGACGAGATTGACCGTAAAGATGTTCGCATTGGTGATACTGTTATTGTCAGACGCGCCGGCGATGTTATCCCGGAGGTTGTTGGGCCGGTATTAACCCAACGACCGCAACAGACGGTTAAGTTTGTTATGCCGCAGGCTTGTCCTGAATGCGGGTCAGAAGTGGTTAAGGAATTGGATAAAGCGGTTTACCGTTGTACGGGTGGTTTGTTTTGTCCGGCGCAACGTAAACGTGCCTTGCAACATTATGTCTCCCGCAAGGCGATGGATATTGTCGGCCTCGGCGATAAGCTGATCGATCAGCTAGCGGATCAAGCCATCGTTAAACATCCTGATGACCTCTACAAGCTGGATATGCCGACTTTAGCCAGTATGGAACGCATGGCGGAAAAGTCGGCTCAGAAAGTCATGGATGCAATTGAAGCGTCAAAAAACACCACCTTACCGAGATTTATCTATGCATTGGGCATTCCTGAAGTAGGTGAAGTGACCGCCAAGCATTTGGCTAATCACTTCGGTTCTCTGCAAGCAATTCAGTCCAGTAGTCGAGAACAATTGATTGAGGTCGAAGATGTAGGCGAGGTGGTTGCCGACCACATCGTCCATTTCTTTGAACAACCGCATAACCAGGAAGTAATTAACGACCTGCTTTGCGCAGGCGTCCACTGGCCTGATCCACAACCTAAACAAGAGACGGATTCGGTCTTTACCGGTAAAGTAGTCGTCTTGACCGGAACGCTGCATCGATTAACTCGCAGTGAAGCCAAACAGCAGCTGGAAGACATTGGTGCTAAAGTAACCGGTAGTGTATCGAATAAAACCGACTTCTTGATTGCCGGCGAAAAAGCCGGCTCAAAACTCACCAAGGCGCAATCACTTGGTGTAACGGTGTTAACCGAAGATGAATGGATTGCAATGATGGGAGAAGAGCATGGTTAGACCTCGCAATGTAAACCGAGTAAAACAGAAAAAAGAGGTTCCGGATTGGGAGCAAGAAGAGTTTGACAGTCGTGCAGATATTAAAAGAGCCGCTCAAGCGGTGACTGATCTAGGCGAGCAAATCGCCGAAATGACCGAAGACCAGATTAAAAAACTGCAACTACCTAAGCTGTTTACCGATGCGGTTCTTCAGCTTAAAAAGATGGGGAAAGGTCCGGCTTTGAAGAGACAAAAGCTCTATCTGGGAAAAATTTTACGTCAGGACGAAGACCTGATTGTCGAGATCAAAGAGAAGCTGGCAGAAATTGAACTGAAGAAAAAACAGCAAAATGCGCACTTTCATCGCTTGGAGCAGTGGCGTGACCGTTTAATTTCAGAAGGTGACGACGCCTTACATGCTTTTTTAGAGTCTTATCCAAATGCGGATCGCCAACAGCTACGCCAATGGATTCGTAACGCATTAAAAGAGCAGCAAGAACAGAAGCCACCTAAATCTGCCCGAGAGATTTTTAAATACTTGAAATCGCTTGAGTGGTAACCGAGATCACTTATTTAAGTCATCGCCGCAAGATAATTAACGCGTTATAAACGCACTCTACGGTTGATGACTTGTGTTTATTCTGACAGTTCTGCCCAATCTAAAACGCCACTCAAACAGTATCAAACCGATCACCACAAACCCGGTTCCCAACCAAGTGGTATAACCCAATGTTTCCTGATTCAAATAATGCCCGATCAATAGCGCAAATACCGGTGTAATCACCGGAATCAAAGCGACTTTCATGGCGTCGACATGTTTGATCAGATAAAAATAGAGCAGAAAACCGACAACCGAACCGATACTGGCCGCATAGAGAATGGCATAGGCTTCTCTCGGCAATAATTCCGGCATGTGCAGCAGTGTTGTCGGCGCCATTATCAAGTGGCCGATGACCGAAACCCACAATGCTCCGACCACCACATGCAATGACGGTAGCTGAGTTCCGCAACGTTTCACCAAAACGGTTCCTAAACCGTGAAAGCAAACCGAAATAAATGCCATACCGATCGCCAATAACTGCATATCAGCCAAGTGAGTTTGTAAATTCGGCACAAACACGATCGCCAATCCGCAAAGGCTCAAAAAGATTGCCAGCATTTGGCGGCGGTTCAAACTTTGATTGGGTAATAACCAATAAGCAAACAGTCCGGTCAAAACGGGTGCCAACGCAAACATAATGGCGATCCAACCGGACGGCAAATACTGACTGGCCCAATACATGGAGGTCATGCCGCCCAAGATCGGTAGAGAGGCAAATAGATAGACTTTTAATGCCTGTTTATCCAGTGCGAAAGCAGATTTTTTAAGTAACCAAAAAATAGGCAGGATAATCAATGCGGCCAAGGCGGTACGCGCAGCGATTCCGTAAAACCAATCGGTTTCGCCACTCCAGACAATGGCTAATGGCGTGGTTGTCCAAATTAAAACAACGCCAAGGTAGGCGAGAACAATATGCATTTAGGGAACTTCCGAACTGATAAGGGTGAAGAATTAAGAAGATGCTTCGAAAATGCCGACGGCTCGATTTTTGGTGACCTCATCGGCTTTAAATAGTTGGCCGTTCATGGCGATATAAACACCGGGCTGGAGCAGTTGTACCGCCATCAAGGCGGATGCCACGTTAAAGCTGGCATCGGAATGGCCGAGCATAAAAGGGCGCATAGCCCCTGTCAGCACAATCACCTTGTCACTTAGTTGACCGCTGCCTTGCAAATGCATAGCCGTGTCCACCATGGTGTCGGTACCATGGGTAATGACAATATGTGGATATTCAACCTCAAGACAGGCATTCAATACGGCTTCCCGATCTGCAACGGTCATCTCCAAGCTGTCTTTCAACATGACAACTTTGTACGTGATCGACAGGGTACAGTTCGATTCGGCAATCAATTGCGGCAGGTGAGTTTCTCTAAATACAAGCTCACCGCTGGTGGTTTGATAATCTTTATCAATGGTGCCACCAGTGATAATAAGAGAGATAGATTCAACGTTCATTGATCAGGGCTGACGCAAAATACCGGTGACAATACCCAGTATTTCAATATCTTCGTTTTTGAGAATAATCGGCTCCATCTCCGCATTGGCAGGCTGCAATCGGACACCGCTCTTTTCAATATAGAGTTTTTTCATGGTCACTTCTTCGTTATTGATGCGAACCACCACCGATTCACCATTTTCGGCTGAAGAACGGCGTTCGATGATGACAATATCGCCATCCTCGATATTCTCATCAATCATCGAATTCCCTTTAACTCTAAGCGCAAAAGTCTCTTTCTTGACCATGCTGGCAGGTACGGAGACCGTGTCGTAGTCGATTTCCATTTGAATCGGATCACCCGCAGAGGTCCAACCCAACAGCGGAATGGAAACGAATTCAATGTCCATCATCTCAACCGGGTCGGCGGCTTGCAGCTGAAGTTTCTGGTTACGTTTCGGTATTAAATAAGCCACATTGGAAGACATTGATGATTCCTCTTAAATTCTCTATCGGTTTGAAGTGAGATTATAGAACGACATTATTAAAACGACATAATATCCGATTTTGACCGGATTAAACGTTCGGGGCTGGCAAAACCTGTTTAAACGGCTTGACGTCCACATGGTCGTATACACCTGCCGCGACATAAGGATCCGCATCCGCCCATGCTTTAGCGGCCTCCAAGGAGTCGAATTCGGCAACAATCAAACTGCCGGTAAAACCCGCTTCACCGGGCTCATTACTATCAATGGCCGGATTAGGCCCCGCTAAAACCAATTTGCCGCTGGCATCAAGTTCTTTCAGGCGTTCGATATGTGCCGGTCTGACCGAAGCACGCAACGGCAAACTATTTTCTACGTCATAAGCAAAAATGGAATAAAGCATAATATCCTCCTTTATTTTTTTTGATTTTCGTCAGCGTTGCTTGATTGCAGCTTTTCTGTCAATTCGTCTTCGTGATGGCCTTCAAGCAGAGCATTCGCTTCGGCTTCCGAATCGGACTCTTGGATATAACGGCTGATATAGATACCCTGAATAATGATGAAGACAATTGTCATGCCCATCAAACCGAACAGTTTGAAATTGACCCAAGTATCGGTATCGTAATTGAACGCCACATATAAATTGACCAGCCCGGAAATAATAAAGAACAGAATCCATAACCAGCTCAGTCTGAACCAGATCGGTTTTGGCAGACTGATTGCCTGACTCATCATTCTTTCGATAATCGGTCTGTCACCGATGTAGTGGCTACCCAAAAAGACCAACGCAAATCCCCAGTTAACAATGCTCGGTTTCCACTTGATGAACGTTTCATCTTGCAGGATCAACGTCAAACCACCCAAAACCAAAATTAAGGCCAGGGTAATGATGTGCATTTTTTCAACCCGTTTATGTTTCAAATAGACGTAGCCGACTTGCAAAATAGTCGCCACGATAATAACGGCGGTGGCGACATAGATGTCATACATTTTGAAAGCGATAAAGAATAGGACGACGGGGAAGAGGTCAAATAATAATTTCATGGATTATCTTGTTTTTATGTTAATTTAAAAGGATTCTATATGGGTTTACCGAGGATTAAAAGGCTCAAATGATGAAAGTTGATTTTCATTGTCATACCACTGCATCGGACGGGAGTTTGAGCCCTATCGAAATCATAGACTTAGCGCTCAAACATGAAGTCGATACCTTGGCGATCACCGACCACGACACGACGGCCGGATTTGAAGCGGCCATCGATTATGCAGAACAAAAGGGCATTCAATTGATTTCCGGAGTAGAAGCGTCTTGTGACTGGAATGGCCATACGATCCATATAGTTGGTTTGGACTTCGATTATCAAGATCAGGATTTGCAAGCGGGACTAGAAGCTATCCGGGCAGCGAGAATTGAACGAGCTGAAGCGATGCTTGCCAAGCTGCAAAGCAAGCCACACATCAATATTGACGAGCTGGATGCAAAATTATGGAATTTGGTCGGTTCAGGCGTAGTCGGACGCGGCCATTTTGCCGAACTTCTCAAACAACACGGACTTGTAAAAAACAGTCAGCAAGCTTTTGAAAAATATCTAAAAAAAGGTAAAGTGGCTTATGTAGCCAGCCAATGGCCTGAGTTACAGCAAGTCGTTCAATGGATTGTGCAAGCAGGAGGCGTGGCCGTCATTGCCCATCCCGGTATTTACAAATTTACCAGTAACAAGTTGAATCGTTTGATTGCCGACTTTAAATCATCCGGCGGTCAAGCTATTGAGGTTGTCAATCAGCCGCGCCATTGCTCAACTATCGTCGGCATGGCCGAGCGTGCCGTCAAAAATGAACTTTACGCGTCTTTAGGTTCCGACTTTCATCGCCCGGAACACAGCTGGCGCGGTTTGGGTTGGCTAGCACCGATGCCCAAGCAGGTCAAACCGGTCTGGGAGCTATTTAAAACACCATTGAAAGTGAATTCACACTAAAATAACGTATAATTACGCGCTTAAAAGAGTTAGTTGAAGAGAATCAAGCCGTGGCAAGAAATTGCGTATATATCAGTGTTCATCCGGATAACCCGCAGGAGAGGTTGCTGAAACAGGTCGTCGACATCCTGAATAAAGACGGCGTCATTGCCTACCCGACAGAATCCGGTTATGCACTAGGTTGTTTACTGGACAACAAAACCGGGGCAGATCGTATCCGTCAAATTCGTCGTCTTGATGAAAAACACGAATTAACCTTGATGTGTAGTGATTTAAGCAATTTGTCGGAATACGCCAAGGTAGGCAACACCCAGTTCAGATATCTTAAAAACAGCCTGCCGGGACCTTACACGTTTATTTTGCCGGCCAGTCGCGAAGTTCCGAAACGCCTGCAAGCGCCAAAACGTAAAACGATCGGATTGCGAGTCACGCCGAATACCGTTACTAACTCCTTACTCAGCTACTTTGACAAGCCGTTGCTAACGGCTACACTTATCCTTCCTGGTGAAGACCAGCCAATGACGGATGCCTGGAGCATTCAGGAAGAGCTAGGACATGCTTTGGATGCCGTTCTTGATGGCGGATTCAGCGGCTTTGAACCCACTACCATCATTGATTTCACGGACGATGAACCTAAACTTGTCAGACAAGGGCAGGGAGAATTTATCGAATGACCGAACTAACGATCATTCAAAAAATTGCCGTGTGGGCGCTTCCAGTGTTGTTTGCGATCACCTTGCACGAAGTCGCTCATGGTTGGATGGCTTCTAAGCTTGGAGACCAAACCGCTAAAATGCTGGGACGTTTGACCTTAAATCCGTTCAAACACATTGACCCTTTAGGGACGATCGTGGTTCCCATTACTCTACTGGTATTGAGCGGCTTCGTATTTGGATGGGCGAAAGCGGTTCCGGTCGACACCCGTAATTTTAAAAATCCACGCAAAGATATGGCTTGGGTGGCGATTGCCGGCCCGACGGCAAATTTGATTATGGCGTTAATCTGGGCAGGAGTTGCGAAACTTGGGTTCATTATCGAAATGAGCAGCCCGGGTGCCGGAGAGTTTTTGATTTATAGCGGACTGGCCGGAATCAGTATCAACTTGATTTTATTGCTATTGAACCTGATTCCAATTCCTCCTTTGGACGGCAGCCGGGTTTTGTCCGCTTTTCTGCCTAAACAACTTGCCTGGCAATATAACCGCCTGGAACCTTACGGCTTTTTCATCCTACTCGGGCTCATGTTTTTGGGGGTTCTCAATATCTTGCTGCTCGCTCCGATGCAAAGCTTACAACAGATTATTTATCAGCTTTTCGGGCTAGGCTAGTCTGAAAATTCAACTGAAAACCAGATTACAAAAGAGATTTTTATGAACCAACCTACTGGTGAAAAACTACAAAAGATTTTAGCTCGTGCCGGCTTTGGCTCACGCCGTTCAGTTGAGGCCTTGATAGCTGAAGGTCAGGTTAAAATTAACGGTCGAGTGGCACAGCTTGGAGATCGTGCAACGGCGGCAGACAAAATCAAAGTCAGAGATAACCTAGTCAAACAGACCAGACTTGAACAGCAACCAACGCAAGTTATTCTGTACAACAAGCCGGAAGGAAAAGTGTGTACTCGCAAAGACGAAAAAGGGCGGGATACCATCTACAATCAATTGCCACGCATTCATAATGGCCGTTGGATTAGTATCGGACGTTTGGATTTAAATACCTCCGGCCTGTTGATTCTGACCAACAACGGCGAGCTTGCCAATCGCATGATGCATCCTTCGTATGAGATGGAACGTGAATATACCGTACGCGTGTTTGGTGAAGTCAGCGATGAAATTATCAAACAAGTCACTAAGGGAGTGCAGTTGGACGACGGTATGGCCAAGTTCAACCGCGTCATTAAGATGCAAGGCATGGACGAAGGTGAATCGATCAATAACTGGTATAGAGTCATCATTAAAGAAGGACGCTACCGGGAAGTTCGCCGTATTTGGGAAGCGGTTGGCGTTCAGGTCAGTCGTCTGCATCGAGTTCGCTATGGTGAATTCAGTCTGCCGCGTAATTTAAGAAAAGGCAAAACGCAGGAGTTGACTTGGCGTCAAATCAATCAACTATTGAAGTCAGTCGGTTTAAGAGAGGAGGCGAGACCGGACATGCGAGCCGCGGGGGGGCAAACGCCTGCTGCCAAAAAGCCTGCTAAACGCTTCAACAATCCCCGCAAGACAGTAGCAAGCCAAACGGACCGTAAAAAACTGACCATTCACGACCTAAGTGAAAATAACGGCAAAAGACGCAAGTAAAGTTATTAAGTGTGGGCGGCACGAATTAAAAATAAATTCGTGAATAGGGTTCGACGATTTCCAAGCTGTTGACATAAAGGATTTCGCCGGATTCCGGTCCGTCATCATTACGGGTTGTAGAAGTCTTCCATTTCAAACCGGCGGCACTCTTGACGTCGACCAAATAACCTCTTGCCACAATGATATCCCCGATTCTGATGCGACGAAATTCATGCGCAATACCGGGATTGGCGGGTACTAAGTGTATAATTGCCGTTTTAAGCGCTATTTCTGACGGGGCTATCGGTGCGCGACCCGCATCCCAATCGTATTTACGGCTTCCCGTAGAAATATCAACCAAGTCATAGACACTTTCGTCTGACATCTCTTCCCAACCGACAACGATATCCATCGGCGAGATACGAGACATTTTATCAAAGTAGTAATAAGAAGCATCCAATACGCGTGCATCTACTTCAAAACTGGCATGAGGCGTGTAGGTATAATCTCCGTCCCGGAAACTTCTGCGCTCGGTTTCACTCTGAAACGGTGAACCACCCGCCAGCATTCCTGCACCGACTGAAGACGCACTTTCAATATGATAGTATTGCTTCCATCCAAAAAACAGAAGTAGGATCAAGATTATTTTTTTCATCTTAAAACGATTCTATCATCAACTCCGTAATTCACTAACTTACTTTGTAACATTACTTATAACTTTCTCATCAAATCAATAGTGAGGAGGCGGGGTTTCATCCCTAATATCTTTTACGGCCTCATGGCGTAAACTTTTAATATGCTCGGAGAGAATTTTGATCTGTTTTTGCAGCTGCTGAATTTCGATATGCTGAGCAGCAACGGTTTTTTCCAGTTCAATTACACTCTCATGAGTAAAAGCAAATGAACTTTGCAGCTCATAGACGTACTGTTCCAATTGCCCAATACGGTTTTCATGTTGCAACGAATTATTCATATTATCTCGCACCTCATCTTGTTCCTTGTATCAAGCACCTATTAACCATTGCGACAATTTTTGCAGATCGGAATCGACTTTTAAAACCACTCGGTCTGCCGGCGGGGCCATTAATCTCAGTTCGGTTTTACGAAGTTCGTCTCTCCTAAAATAGTGGCAACTGCATGATTGACCAGGCGCTGAACGTTTTAAAATCTGTTCCAACTGAGCTTTACTGGTGATTCGAATATCGTTCAAGGCGATCACCAAGTCGCCTGCTGCCAAGCCCGCCTGACATGCCGATTGGTTATTCCAAACATGAGTGATTTTCAGTCCGGATTCACCTGCTGTGACATTCGCCCCCAAACTGGTTGCTAGTCGAACAGTCGGGGCGTCACTGGCTAACCCGCCTTGGTCATCCAGATTCTGTGCGGGTTGTAAATCAAAATGAATACCGAACGGTTTAAATAAATCATCGAACGGCAAGTCTTCGGTCGCAAACAAGTAGCGTTCAAAAAATGAATCCAAATTTAAGCCACTGATTTCGGAACAGATCGCCTCGATTTCGCCGTCTTGCAAGCCGATACCTTTGCTTCCGAACGTTTCCCAAAGGTGCAATAAAACATCATCCAAGGATTTCTTGCCGGACGTTTCCGCTCTGATTTTCAAATCCAGTGCCAAGGCGATCAAACTGCCTTTGGTGTAATAGCTAATAATGGCATTAGGGGCATTTTCATCCTGCTGGTAAAACTTGGTCCAAGTAAACCAGCTGGATTCGGCAACCGATTGTTTAAAGCGTCCCGGCATCCGATAGACTCGTGTCATCTCCTTAGCTAACACTTTCAGGTAAGTCTGGTGATCGATAATTCCTGCGCGTTGCAGAATCAATGAATCATAGTAGGAAGTGACACCTTCGAACCACCATAGCTGATTGGTATAGACAGGGGACTGCAAATCAGAATCCTGATAGACCTTAGGCTGAATGCGTTTTACATTCCAAGTATGGAAATATTCATGGCTGCATAATTCCAGAAACTGTAGGTACTCGTCGGTGGGTTCTTGCATACCCGGAAACGGCAAGTCATTGCGGCTGCATATCAATGCGGTCGAGTTCCTATGTTCCAAGCCACCATAATCGCTTCCGGTCACCATGACTTGAAACAGATAATAGTCAATTGGAGCCGGATTGCCGAACAAGTTCAACTCGGTCTCACAGATTTTGATCAAATCTTGCTTTAAGCGTTCTTCATCCAATTCAAATAGTCCTGTGAGCACCATTTTGTGCGGGATGCCATTGGCTTCAAAATCGATTTCGGTGTAATTTCCCATTTCGACCGGATAATCTATCAAAGCGCTATAACTCTCTGCCTGATAAGTTCCAAAACCATTGGTATCGACATCAAGACTCGGCATGCCGGTGGCCACTTTCCAGCTCTGTTCACTAGAATGTGACGACGCTTCCATCGTAAGCTGACAAGGGAGCTCTTCAAATCCAAGGATTTCCATAAAGGTTGAGGTACCGTTGAAAAATGCGTGTGATTCATCAAAGTGTGCGCTTCGAACGGAAAGATCCCATGCGTAAACTTCATATTCGACAGTTACGCTCTGCTCACAAGCAAAAGCCCAATTCGATTTATCGATTAGGCTCAACTCCACCTTATCTCCCGCGTGAGTATTAACCTGCAAACCAATGATATTTTTAGAAAAGTCTCTTATTAGATAACTACCCGGAATCCAGTTGGGTAAACGCATTTTCTGTACCGGTTGCTGCGGTTGATCAATTTCGATTTTAACTTTGAAAAGGTGGGCTTTCGGGTCATTGGCACTAATACGGTATCGAATCATATCTTTATCTTTTTAATGGTCTCATTTATGTTAATGACGAATTTATTGTGTTCACGGTCATGTTTTTCACGCGATAACGGCAACTGAATTCAAAAGTCACTCCGGTACATGCAGCGGCACACAGAGCTTTTTATTTTTAATAGCAAACAACGTTTTAATGGTCAGGTGCACAATTAGCGCAGCAAGTATCGCCAGTAAAACGCTGCCAATATAACTAAATAACATCAAATCCAGCTGTTCATACATAATGAAACTGGCAAGGGTAATGGCGGCAATCGGGAATGTATAGGCCCACCAAGACAAAGCAAACGGAACTTTAATAAATCGAGGCATTTGCACAAACAGCAAGATCGTTAGAAAAAGGGCGATATAGTACAAAATACGGGCAAAGTTATCGACACCGGCCATACCTTCAAGACTCATGTAAGAGATGAATCCCACCGCCGGAGGAGCAATCAATATAAATAACGTCGGTTCCAGGACTTTCATCATCGGCGGATGAAAGAACAAGCGATACATGACGATACTGTTCAAGATCAACCAGAAAACCAAACCGATACTAAAAAAGAACCAGCCAATTTCGGCGTTGGCAAAGTGTACCGCACCGATCGGAACCAGGATATTGCCAACTACGGGAATAAACCAAGCGGGGGTCATGTGGGTGACTTGCCATTTTTCATGGTGCACCCAATTATTCAATATAAATAACAGTAAACCGAAGTGAATAATCACCCCCAAATACCACATGTATTGTGCCGGCTGATAAGCTAAATCTTTAAAGATCATACTCAGCAACAGCAGACTGATACTAAATGTCGGAAAAAAGTTTAAAGCAATCGGGTGGTCCACTTCCTTGGCCACGGCTAATGGGTACTTGATTAATTTAACTAGGTAGGCAACTGCCAGCAAAGTAAAGAAAATTGAGGTTAATAGGGCAAACGCAATAAAGATCATTTCAGATAACCCGAGCAGTTGATGCGCTTTTTGCAGACTCAAGGTCAATCCGCTGTAACCCATGATGATGCCGAAGGTATTAATAGGAAAAAAAGATAATCTTTGTGCTTCTGCTACTTGTTCCGACATAGTATTAACCTTTATTATCAAACAATATAAGTTTCAGCTTATTATACGTAAATGATTCAGTCAAAAGGCGCTTAAGAAATAAAACAGATGTATTTAAAAAAGTTCGAATTCACACCATCCATCGTTTATTTTGGATTGCCCATGGGCGTTATCGGTTTCGGGCTGAATTTACAGCATTTTTTGGCCATGTTTCAACTGCAACAAAACTGGGCGCTACCGGTCTTGTTTATCGGTTGGTTTAGCTTTACCTGGCTAAGCTTTCACTATATCAAAAATGCTCTTAACCGCATCAAACGCTCAGAAATGTTTGGCGAGTGGGTAAATCCTTTCAAGCGCTCATTTTTACCGGCGATCACTTTGACCTTGATGCTGATATTAATCAGCATATATCAAACCTTTTCGCTCGACCATAGTAGCGTGTTGTTTTACCTGCTGATTGCTGCCATTCTGAGCCATCTGTTTGTAAATCTTTTCCTTATAAATGGCTGGTTATATTCCGATCAAGTCCGACTGGATGATTTAAAGCCAACCTGGTTTATCTTAATCTCCGGTAACTTTGTAGTCGTGATTAGCTTGATGGTTATCTATCACCCGGCTACCGACAGCCTGTTTTTTGAAATTGCTATGTTCTTTTATGCCATAGGCATCTTTATCTGGTTGGCCTTTGTCACCATTCTGTTCTATCGATTACTGTTTCATACCGCGCTTAATATGGCGCTTAGACCCAGCTTATTTATCTTTCTGGCGCCTCCTTCACTGGCCAGTATTGCATCGGTGCTTATTTCCAACAGCTATCTGCACACCTCACAAATCAGTTCAGAGGCGATTCAGTTAGTGGCCTGGATCAGTTACAGCTTTGCATCCGTTATGTTTGCGCTTTGGATCGTTCACTTGAAATCATTCATCGAGAGCGGTTTGAGCATCACCGGCTGGTCTTACGTTTACCCTTTATCCGCTTATGGTTTGGCAACCCAGTTTTTCGCCGAGGCTTTCGACAGCTTAACGCTTAAAATCTATAGCTTCTCTTTATTGCTTCTGGTCAGTGTCATCATCCTGTTACTGTTCCACCGTCTTTATCGAATCGCTTATCCAAAACCGTAATCACTCTCTGAACATACTTAGTCTGTTACTGATTTAAGATTCCGCCAGATAGATTCTCCGTTTATAATGTGCGTTTTCAATTCACTACAAAATTTTGGAGTCTTTCTGTGATTCGTACTCGTTTTGCACCCAGTCCAACCGGCTACTTACATATTGGTGGCGTAAGAACCGCTCTTTATTCATGGTTATATGCAAAAAAACAGGGGGGAGAATTCATCCTCCGTATTGAAGATACGGATCTGGAACGTTCAACGGAAGAATCGGTCAATGCCATTCTGGAAGGTATGAGCTGGCTTGGCCTGGATTACGATCAGGGGCCGATCTATCAAACACACCGTTTTGAACGTTATAAAGAGATCATTCAACAGCTATTCGATCAAGGGTTGGCTTACTACTGTTATGCCACACCTGAAGAGTTGGACGAAATGCGTGAACAACAAAAAGCCGCAGGGGAGAAGCCTCGCTATGACGGTCGTTATCGTGATTTTAGCGGAGAACCGCCGGCTGGAATTGATCCTGTTATCCGCTTTAAAAACCCACTAGACGGCGATGTGGTTATCGATGATTTGGTAAAAGGCCAAGTCGTTATTAACAATAAAGAGCTTGATGATCTGGTTATCGCTCGTTCTGACGGCACACCAACCTATAACTTAACCGTAGTGGTCGATGATTGGGATATGGGCGTAACGCATATCATCCGTGGCGACGACCATCTTAATAATACACCTCGCCAGATCAACCTCTATAAAGCGATTGGTGCGGACATACCTAAATTTGCTCATATTCCTATGGTACTGGGTGAAGATGGTAGTCGACTTTCCAAACGTCATGGTGCGGTCAGCGTCCTACAATATAAAGAGCAAGGCTTCCTGCCGGAAGCGCTTTTGAACTATCTGGTGCGTTTGGGCTGGTCTTATGGTGATCAGGAAGTTTTTACTATTGATGAAATGGTCAAGTATTTCGATCTGAATAATGTCAACAGTTCACCATCTGCATTTGATATGACCAAATTAA
Source organism: Thiomicrorhabdus sp. (assembly GCA_963677355.2). GTDB lineage: Bacteria > Pseudomonadota > Gammaproteobacteria > Thiomicrospirales > Thiomicrospiraceae > Thiomicrorhabdus. Next base: position 658,987 of record CAXXXQ010000002.1, read on the forward strand.
CCTGGATCAACGAGCAGCATATTAAGAATGCCGCCAAAGAACACCTCGCAACACATCTATCACCATTTGTTGCTGAATTAGGTTGTGATCTATCTCAAGGGCCTGCACTGGATGAAGTAGCGGACTTGCTACGTGACCGCGCTAAAACTCTAGTTGAGATGGCAGAAGGGGCAGTTTACTTCTACAGCGATTTCGAAGAGTTTGAAGCAGGTGCTGCCAAGAAACACTTAAGACCAGCCGCTGAAGAGGCTTTGACTACTCTATTAGGCAAACTAGAAGCCTTGGATACCTGGCAAGCAACGCCTATCCATGAAGCAATCAATGATACCGCCACAGAACTTGAAGTCGGAATGGGCAAGGTGGGTATGCCGTTACGTGTAGCGATTACAGGAGGAGGGCAATCTCCTGCCATCGATGCTACGGCTGAACTAATCGGTAAAGAACGTTGTTTAACCCGCATCAAAATGGCTTTAGAGTTTATTGAAGCACGTAAAGCCGCTCAGTAACCTTTACACCTCTCCAGTCCAGTCACGGGCTAAACTAAAAGCCACTCACTATACAAGAGTGGCTTTTTTATATCTTATAAACAAAACTCCTTCTTGAATCATACGCTTACAACGCCCGTTATGCGTATCAAAATCGGCTACTGAAATCGGTATTAAAAAAAGTGTCATTTTTTTTACATTTTAGTCTTGACGATGATGGGCAACTCTATATAATACGCATCCATCAGCTCGAGGGGCTATAGCTCAGCTGGGAGAGCGCAACACTGGCAGTGTTGAGGTCAGCGGTTCGATCCCGCTTAGCTCCACCAAGTTGATAAGCACAGTCCGTCAGAAAAAACCACTAGGCCGGTTTATTTAAAGCTGATGAACTACAAAGTGTCCCGTTCGTCTAGAGGCCTAGGACACGGCCCTTTCACGGCTGTAACAGGGGTTCGACTCCCCTACGGGACGCCACTTTGCGGGAATAGCTCAGTTGGTAGAGCACAACCTTGCCAAGGTTGGGGTCGCGAGTTCGAGTCTCGTTTCCCGCTCCAAATTCTAGTGTGTTGACGACCTAGGCTAAAACAATCGTCAGCAGACTTTTAAATGTCAGCAATGATATTTAAGAACCGCTAATAACTAGTTATTAGCAACAATTTGTCCCGTTCGTCTAGAGGCCTAGGACACGGCCCTTTCACGGCTGTAACAGGGGTTCGACTCCCCTACGGGACGCCACATATTAAAACCCGCATCAGAGTAATCTATGCGGGTTTTTTATTGTCTATAGAATTTGCGGATAACAAGAAAGTAGGGGCTGGTAAGGCTTGTATCTTTAAACGTGTTTTAAAGCAATACAAGCCAATCAATACGGAATGAAAATCAGATTTCTAGGTCTCTACCGATACAGATTCGATATTCGGAATCACTTCGATATGATCCAGAAGATCTCCTAGGTTGGTTGCATAGTTGAGTTTAACGGTCAATTTCATGGTGACCGAGTTATCCCGCTCATTGGTCTCGGTTTGCGAGCCAATCAGGTTGATATCCAAGTCCGTCAAAGTCGCCATGACATCTCGCAACAAACCTTTTCGGTCAAATGCAATAACATGTAGCTCGGCTTTAAAACTCGGCTTCTCTGCTGCATCTCGATCCCATGAAACCTCAATCAGACGTTTCTTATCTTCATGCGACAAATTCAACACATTTGGACAATCGGTTTTATGTATCGTGACGCCACGGCCACGAGTAACGAAACCGGTAATATCGTCATACGGTACCGGGTTACAGCAGGGAGCCAAACTAGTAGAGATATGAACCGCCCCAACCACATAGGCTTCCGCTTTCTGATCACCTTCACGCTTGGCTGCTTGCTTGGCAAAAGTTAAGCTTCGTTGCAATTCAGCCGCTTTTTCCGGTCTCAGTTCAGATTGAATAGCATGGGTTAACTGACGTTCATTAATACGCCCTTTACCAATGTCTTCAAAAAAGGTCTCTGCCTGTTCAGCCTTAAACCTTTCCAGGATTTTATTTAAGGACACCGATTCGGCATGCAGGCGCTTAATCTCTTTCTGATAAAGAGATTCACCCGCCATGATATTTTCGGCTTTATTCTGTCTATTGAACCAGCTACGAACTTTGTTACGCGCACTGTTACTGGTCAGGTAACCCAAGTTAGGGTTAAGCCAGTTACGGCTGGGTTCTCCGTTTTTAATTGTCAGTACTTCAACTTTGTCGCCAGTCTTCAAACCATAACTTAACGGCTGAATGCGACCGTTAACTTTGGCACCGCGACAACGATGCCCCAACTCGGTATGAATTTGATAGGCAAAGTCGAGCGGGGTGGCACCTTGTCTGAGTGTAATAATCTCATTATTAGGGGTCATTACATAGATGTGGTTACTCTGCAGTTCGGTACTAATTTCGCGGAACACATCCGGATCATCCGAGCTCTCCAGAATCTGACGGATATTGGCGATACTGCGCTCAAGATTCTGATCAAAACCGCTATGACCACCTTCTTTATATAGCCAGTGGGCTGCGACACCGTATTCGGCATGATGGTGCATCTCCGGTGTCCGAATCTGGATCTCAACCGTTTTGCCTTCAGGCCCGATAATAACAGTATGAATAGATTGGTAACCGTTTTCTTTCGGCGTCGTAATATAGTCGTCAAACTCATGTTTGACGTAGTTCCAGCGACTATGAATTAAACCGAGCGTTTCGTAGCAAAGCTGAACCGAATCAACGTACACGCGAACTGCACGTAAATCATATAACTCATCAATCGGTAGCTGTTTCCGCTGCATCTTTTTCCAGATACTGTAAATATGTTTAGGACGCCCGGCAATTTTGGCCTTAATATTGGCATCTTTAAGCATACCGTCAAGCGTTTGAATGACCGTTTGAATATAAGTTTCACGCTCTGAACGCTTGGACTGTAGCTGTTTAGCAATCGACTTGTATTCCTCGGGATGCAAATATCTAAAAGACAGATCTTCCAATTCCCATTTTAGCTGCGCTAAGCCGAGGCGATTTGCCAAAGGTGAAAAAATAAGTTCGGTTTCGGAAGCGATCTGATGGCGAATTTCTTCAGACTCATTTTTAAGCTCACGCAGCCGGGCAACGCGGTAGGCGAGCTTCATGATCATAATGCGAATATCAGAAGTCATAGCCAACAGCATCTGGCGTAAACGTTCATTCTGAACATCATCCGATTTGCGTTCGATATCAAAGTCTTTGAACTGGTTTAGTTTGCGAATACCTTGCACTAAATAAGCGGTCGCTTCACCGAAACGTTCTTCGATCTTCTCATAAGGATAGACTGGTTCAAGATTGGCATCGCTGAGCAGTGCGGCAATCAAAGTGTCGATATCAAGCTTGAGAGAGGCCAAAATCTCGGCTACGTTATAACTCCTGACCACGCCTTTTTGCGGCAGATTATCCGCCTCAATCGCCATTTCACAGGCCAGCATACAGCGCTCACGCTGTTCGTTTGACAGACGTTCGTCTTTAAATAGACGTTCATAAAGTTCTTTGGCTGAGTTATACATAGGCGTATTTGACTGTATTTAAATATAATCGATAGCTTATTTTACTGGTTTACGCAGTTTTTGGCATCGCTTTATCCGCTATTTACACCATTATTTGGCGCCAAACGAATAGTATAATGATATTTTACTGTGCTTAAAAAATTGCGATTGCTAAAATAAACATCTAAACCATTTTATAAAGCAAATAATGACCCCTTATAAAACCTTAAACAACAGCCCCAAAGCCGTGACCAACAGTGCAAATCAATTCAGTGTCGCCCCTATGTTGGACTGGACAGATAAGCATTGCCGTTACTTCCATCGCCAATTAACCCAAAACGCCTGGCTGTACAGTGAAATGGTCACTACCGGCGCGTTGATTTATGGCGACAATCTCCCTCGTTTTTTAGGTTTTAACCAGCAAGAACAACCGGTTGTATTGCAATTAGGCGGTAGCGAACCTAAAGAGATGGCACAATGCGCCAAATTGGGCGAAGATTGGGGCTACAACGAAATCAATATTAATGTCGGCTGCCCGAGTGACCGGGTTCAAAATAATATGATCGGCGCCTGTCTGATGGGGCATCCAAAACTGGTTGCCGAGAATGTGGCGGCCATGAAAGCGGCGGTAGATATTCAGGTCACCGTCAAGACCCGAATCGGTATTGATGAACAGGAAGATTTTGACATATTGGCCGAATTTGTCGACGGTATCGTACAAGAGGGCGCGGACGGTTTAATTATTCATGCCCGCAAAGCTTGGCTACAAGGGCTTTCCCCCAAAGAAAATCGTGAAGTCCCTCCTTTGAAATACGATTGGGTGCACAAGATTAAACAAGCCTTTCCGCAACTGAGTATTGCCATTAACGGGGGGCTTACTAACCACAGCCAAGCATTGGAACACTTAACGACATTTGAAGGTCTACCTGCTGTCGACGGTGTGATGCTAGGGCGAGCAGTTTATGAAAAACCTTACTTACTATCAGAAGTGGATAGACTTTATTATGAAGATTCAACGGCAGATATTAGCAGAGCGGAAGTCGTTGAAAACATGAAACCTTATATAGAGCAGCACCTAGCCAATGGAGGCAAACTTATCCAGGTGACACGCCACATGCTTGGACTGTTTCATGGCTTACCCGGCGGTAGAATGTGGCGGCGCTATCTTTCTGAAAATGCCTTCAAGCCGGAAGCCGGAATTGATACTCTAGAGCAGGCTTACCGCTTAGTCACCGACGAAATAGAACGAATGCGTGAACAACAGCTACAAAGAACGGGGTCATCATGATTTTTCTAGAAGTGCCTTTCAGAGAAAAAGATCAAGCCAAATCTCTCGGCGCTCGCTGGGACGCGGTTAGTAAGCGCTGGTATATTCCTTCTGATTATGATGGCGACATATCACTGTTCGATCGTTGGAAATCCCCAAACGATGAAACTTCCTCTCTCAACCACAAATCGGTTAACCTGTCGATCGATTCCAGAAGTGAATCGCTTGACTTCTCCGGGCAAGCTGTCGAAACGGAACAAAAAGGAATTCGCCTATCGGAGGTGTTATTCAAAGTACAAAATATTTTGCGAAACGGCATGCCGGGCGCTACATGGGTTGTTGCTGAAATAGCCAATATCAATAGTCGTCGTGGCCACATCTATTTGGAGTTAACGGAGACCAATGAGCAAGGGCAAACCATAGCGACTTGCCGGGCAATGATTTGGCAAAGTCAAGCTAAACGCTTATTACAGCGATTTGAGAGTGAAACCGGTAGCCAATTGCTATCAGGGCAAAAGGTATTAATACTCGCAGAAGTCAGCTTTCATTCTCAGTACGGATTTTCTCTAGTAATCCAAGACTTAGATCCAAGCTACACTTTAGGTGAGCTTGAACAGAAGCTTAATCAGATCCGCCAGAACCTGATCAAAAAAGGGATCTATCAGCAAAACAAGCAGTTAACGTTAGCAACAGACTTTTTTCGAATAGCCGTCATTGCACCTCCGCAAGCGGCGGGGTTGGGCGATTTCAGGGCGGATGCCGATATCCTGCAAAAACATGATTTATGTGAATTCAAATACTTCTATAGCAGCTTTCAAGGTGAGGCGGTCGAGTCCGAAATGCAAGCTGCATTCGACGCGATTGATTCATTAAACCAAAGCAAGTCTTATGATGCCTTGGTTATTATTCGCGGAGGAGGAGCCAAGCTCGATTTGAATATGCTGAATATTGAATCGATTGCGGAGAAAATCTGCCTGCTATCGTTACCCGTTTTATCCGGCATCGGTCATGAGCGTGACAATACGATTATCGACGAAGTGGCACACAGCCGATTTGATACGCCTAGCAAAGTTATCGGTTATATTCGCAATCAAATTACCCAACAGGCTAAACAGGCTCAGAGCAACTGGCAGGGCATTGAGAAATCGAGTCGCATCAAAGTACAGCTACTGCATAATGCCATCAATAAACTCCATCACCAGATCACTCAAAATAGTCAGACCTGTACTTATAACTGGGAAAAAAGAATTGCTCCGTTGAACCATGAGATTCAACGTATGAGCTTGAATATTATCAACCGTGCCAACCAGACGATTGAATCCAGTAAACACGCTATCAACGCTACAGTACAACAGCGTCTGCAACGAGTCAGCCTAGAAACGGATCAATTGAAATCGAATATTTATGAGAACAGTAGGCGTGCAATAGAGACACAAAAACAACAACTCATCCAGTCTATTTCTTTTATATTGAGTTCCGGTCCGAAAGTTCAGTTAAACAGGGGATTCTGTATAGCTAAAGATACTGAAGGTAATCCGTTGACAACAGCTAAACAGACTTTACAGCATAAACGAATTAACCTTGAATTTTCAGACGGCGTTGTTGCTGCACAAATTGAACAAAATCAGAAAGACACAAGTAAATAAGAACGTAAAAACAGTAGGTAAACAAGATGGCTCAGAATGCAGAGACTTTTAAAGAAAACTACCAAAAACTTCAAGAAATAGCCCAAAAACTAGCAAATAGTGGCGAAGTTGATATTGATGAGCTGGTCCCAATGGTTGATGAAGCAACACGAGCATATCAACTATGCAAGTCTCGAATTGAGGCCGTTGAGACCGCATTGAATACACGCCTTGAAACAGATGAACAACAGAATACAGAAGAATAATAACCGGGTTTGCAGATAAAAAAAGCAACGATCTACCATAATCCACGCTGCTCAAAAAGTAGAAATACATTAGCCATACTTAAAGAAAACGGGGTTCAAGTCACTGAAATCAAATACTTGGAAACGACACCCAGCAAAGAAAAATTGGTTGAATTATGCAAAATGCTAAATATGAATTCCGTTGAACTTGTTCGAAGCGGTGAAAGCCTATTCAAAGAACTTGGCTTATCCATTCAGGATAATAAAACCGACAACGAGTGGTTGGAAATATTGGTTAACAATCCAAAACTGATCGAGAGACCGATTGTACAATTGGGAGACAAAGCGATTATCGGAAGACCGCCGGAAAACGTACTGAAACTTCTGTAGCCTTAAAACGTTTCTGTTATTGCCAATATTCAAAACGATCACATAATGATTTGAACAGTAGCAGAATCCACATTTCCAGCAAAATCCATCCAGCCATTTTTCGGTAATCTTAAAGAATTTAGCTAAATTTAAAAGAAGAGGGAGTTAACGCCATTCAACCTTATTTATTTAAACATCCAATTTAACATAATATATATTATGCGAATATTTAACGTAACCAACAACAAAGTTAAAATCCCACCTAAAACACTAAAAAAGCTTTGACTTCAATATGTTATAAAAAGTACCAGTTAACCTTTCATCATTATTTATTTCATTGATTGAAAACTTAATTAAAATTAAGCATGTTAAGATCAGCAAATCAACACATATACATAAAAGCAAAAAAGGAATCGTTAACATGCCTTCTCAGAACGAATTATTAACCGGCATCTACAAAGTGACACGCGGCGAATATATTGACGCGGCTATTTTTTTGGTTGAAATATCCGAACCCGAAGAAAGCGATTTCATTTACCTAACTATATTTAATCCGGATTCTAATGAAAGCCATGAGATTACTTTAGATGAATGGAATGCGATGAGTGACGAAGACGGTTTAATATGGACCTCCGAAATTCCAAATGAAATCAAAGATCAATACACCAATGGTGAATTTGGGTTAATTGAAGGACTAGAATAAGAGAAACATGCAATAAAAAACCGGCCTTATGCCGGTTTGCTGAGTAAAAAGCCGAGAAGCTAATTACCAATTATGCTCCAACAAAACAGGAATCATTGGCCCTACCGAAACAATGGCCAATAAAATTGGAACCCAGGCTTTCTCTTCTTTATTTTTTAAACCGACCAACCCTGCTACGATTGCAATCGGTGCCGCAACCCATGCGATAGGAGGAAAGACAAAACTAAACAAAATCGCCACTACACCGGCAATCATACCCAATGTCGCTGCATCACCCGGCTTATAAGTTCTCGTATTTCTCATATCATCAGGCTGATTACTTGCCGACTGTAAACGCCCAATTATGCCATTTACATCTGACTCGGTAAGCTCTTCTTGAACAACTTCCAAATCGGTCATTCCTAGCGTTATTTTTTTATTCAGGTAAAGCGCTTTGACTAAATCATTCCAATTCGCATCATCATCCAGCTGATCGATAATATCTTTAGCTTCCGTTTTGATTGACATAATCCTTCCTCTAATAAGTGCATTCTTGCATCTTGTGTACGCATCAAAGAAACACGTTAATTGATTGTACGCAGACTTCTTACTTAAAATTGATGTATCGCCCTACTTTCCGGCGTTTCAAGTTATTATTAATTTACCGTTTTTTCAATTTTCGATTATTATATCTATTATATTCATTAAAACTAACCAAATTTACCTATCCGGAGTTCTGTTTGTATGGCAATGATGCCCGGCTTACAAATAAATATGGGACAACAGCTTAAGCTGACCCCGCAATTACAACAGTCCATTAAGATACTTCAGTATTCCGCTCTTGAGGTGCAGCAGACAATAGAAGCCACACTTGAGACCAATTTCATGCTTGAAATCGGCGAAGATTTAGATCAAGAGTCTGATGACGAAAATAGCCTACAGGAACAACTCGATCAAGCAGATAGTTCGAGTGAAGATAACTCCGATGAAGCACCGCTTGATATCGAAAAATCAGAAACGCTAAATGAAGATCTAGAAATCGATTTGGATTGGAATGAAGTATATGGCGATCATACCTCTACTACCAATTCACAAAGCCCTGACGAATATGTCGGCGCAGAAACTTATACCGCTTCACAAGAAAGCTTACACGACCATCTTTACTGGCAATCTGATATCTACCCTTGGAACGAGGAAGAGGAAATTATTGCCTCTTATATCATTGACGACATCAATGAAGAAGGTTATCTATCAAGTTCAATCGACGATCTGGTTAGTTCAATTTCTGCCAATGAACCGGAACTCTCCATCGACCAACACAAAGCTGAATCGGTTCTAAAAGTTATTCAACAGTTCGAGCCAACCGGAGTCGGCGCTCGCAGCGTTCAAGAAAGCCTACTTCTTCAATTGGCCTCCATGACGCAAGAACCTTATGTTGTTACGGCCAAAAAGCTAATTGAGGAACACTTTGATTGGCTTTCATTCCACGACTCCAAACGAATCAAAAAGATGTACGGGCTTAACGATGAAGAACTTACTCACCTTTTACGCCTGATTCAATCTTTGAACCCTCGTCCCGGTCGAGATTTTTCCAGTTCAGAATCTGAGGTTATTGTCCCTGATCTACGCCTAAGACGCGTCAAAGACGGCTGGCTGGTTGAGTTAAACAGTCAGGCATTCCCTCGCCTGCAAGTCAATTCTGCATATATCGATTTAACCAGCTCGCTTGGCAATGATGAACAATCCAAAAAGATCAAAGAGCAGCTGGTTGAAGCCAAAGGCTTAATCAAAAGCATTCAAAGCCGTGGCGAAACCCTTCTTAAAGTTGGTAAATTTATTGTCGAAAAACAGCAGCGTTTTTTTGAAGAAGGCGAACATGCGATGCAACCTTTGGTTTTGCGTGAAGTTGCCGACTATTTAGACCTGCATGAATCCACCATTTCAAGAGCAACTAACCAGAAATACATTCAAACCCCAAGAGGTACTTTTGAGCTTAAATACTTCTTCTCAACCGGGGTGAGTCAGTACGGCAGCGCAGATCAATCAGCGATCGCCATCAAAGCTCACATCAAAGAACTAATTGATGCTGAAGATCCTAAAAAACCGTTAAGTGACAATAAGTTAATGGCATTACTTGAAGAAAAAGATATAGTGGTTGCTCGCCGCACCATTGCCAAATATCGTGAAGCGATGAAGATTCCGTCGTCCAGCGAGCGTAAAAAATTAAATCAATTCAAATTCTAATCGCTTCAATTAATCAGAACAAGCACCTTATCTCCATCTTTAACAAGACAATAATGGACATATAGATTCGGCTCATATGAAGTCGAATCGTTAATTTCTTTTATGCTTGTTATTAACGGTAATAATAGTAATTTTCATTGACAGAATTTATAATGTCGCAAGTCCAAAAACTAGCGGAATTATCAGATCATTATGAATAGAGTAAATGTAGAACAAATTCAAGAAGTAGCCCAACAACAATGGGAAGCACAAGCCGACGTTAAAGAATATATGTCTGCGGTCAATCCGCCGATGCCTAAAATTGATGTTATCGACTACCCAAGTGCACTCCATACCGGTGGCGAGACTCGAATTGTTCCATTTGATCTATCTAAGCAGCTACAGACCGAGTATCCGGCAACCTCCCCTAACTTGATGGCAAGTTACATTAAAATCTCTGCCGGCGACACCATTAAAACCGATGCAGCAGTGACTTCACAGATGTTCTATGTCATCAGAGGTTCCGGTCGAACACAAATGAAACACGGTACCATCGAATGGAAAGAAGGTGATTTATTTACTTTGCCTGCCGTTCCTGATGCTTTACACACCGCCACAGCTGATACAGCCTTTTACTGGGTAAACGATGCGCCATTACTGAATTACTTGGGTGCTGCACCAGCCAAGGAACGTTTTCACCCTGTTCTATATACCAAGGAACGTTTGACCAAAGAACTTGACGCGGTCAGAAAAGAAGCGGCTGGGCGCAACCGTACCGGCTTCTTACTTTCAAATCCTAATTTTCCGCAAACCATGACCTTAACCCATACTTTGTGGGCGCTATATAATGTTCTGCCAGCCGGCGTAGTTCAGAAGCCGCACCGTCACAACTCGATTGCATTAGATTTTTGTGTAGCCGCCGGACCGGAAACTTATACTCTGATTGGTAAAGAGATTGACGAAAACGGTGATATCATTGATCCGATCAAAGCAATGTGGACACCAGGATCAGCCTTCATCACACCTCCAGGCTGGTGGCATTCACATCATAACGATTCTGGTGAAGACGCGATTGTTTTACCAATTCAAGATGCTGGAATAATCATGAATATGCAAGTGCTGGACTTCCAATACATTAAATAATATTGTCTTATATAATTTTATTGGAACAAGATTATTTAATTACAAAGCTTTCACGGCTACAAAGAACATCCTGAAAGCTTTTTTTGCCGGAGTTATCGTTATGCAAAATACGGATTACACTATCGCGGTCATCGAAGACGACAAACTTCAACTGACCAGCTTAGTTGAAGCGCTTCAACAACAAGGATTTTCTGTAGAAGCCTTTACCAATCGTGAAGATGCGGAAGCTTATTTTGACGAAAAACTCCCAGACCTAGTCATATCAGACATTATTCTTGGCTCTGAAGTAGACGGCGGTTTTGATTTGGCAAAACACCTTCTGAGCTTCAACCAGCCGATACCGATTATTTTCCTGTCTGAGCGCCAGTCGGAATTCGACATCTACACTGGTCACGCACTCGGCGCAATCGACTACCTACCTAAGCCAATCAGTTTAAATGTATTGATCGTCAAGGTGAAAAACTTACTGCGCATCACCGGAACACCAAAATCGGAAAATGCAAATGACGAGCAATCCAAAATTCCTAATTTAGAATTGGCACCGGATCAATTTAAAGCTTATTGGCATGACAAAGCACTCGATTTAACGGCAACAGAATTCGAAATGCTAAAACAGTTTGCCACCGCAGGTGAAAATAGCGTTATCACCTATGATGCTCTGCAATCTTCAACACAAGGGGTTGTTGAACGCAATACAATCAACACTCACATCTGCCGTATTCGTAATGCATTTAAAAAAATCACTCCCGAATTCAACCTCATTCATAATGAGTATGGGCGTGGTTACAGTTGGACCCAAAAAGACTAAAGATAAATGTCTTTTCCACACAAGCCAATTCGACTATCAATTCGAACAAGGTTCTTTATCTTATTGTTATTATTAACAATACTACCTTTCCTCGCCTATCGATTTGCAATTGACTTGCATCGAATCATGTTAAATAATCAGGCGATTGTTCAAGAGCAGACAGTCGAAAACTTGGCCCTTATCTTACAAAACCGTACGGATTTATGGGCCTTGCAAATCCAATCCGGTATGCCGACTCACTTGACTCACCTCAACCTTAGTAACTCCGTTCTTTGGGTCGTCAACGAAAGTCGACAAACCACTTATGTGGTCGGACAGCTTCCCAAAACCTCAGCACCACAGAAAGTCGATGTCTTCACTGCAACAGGGAAAGTGTTGATTAAAACGCTTGCCACTTTTCTTCCCTATTCACTTCCCTATCCTTACCCGCAGAGCAAAACTCCCGAACAGCTTTTGATCAATCAAGCATTAAGGGGCAAAACACATCAGCAATATAGAATGGATTCTAATGAACAACCTGTTTCTCTGATGTCATCCACACCGCTAGTGGTTAAAAATAAAATAATAGGCGCATTGGTTTTAGAGCAAAGGATGGAAAACCTCTTCAGTCACAACCTGAATTACTTCTATCGCCTGATCGGGATAGGAGCGATTATTTTCTTGGTGGTCATTATCGGCGCCCTCATCCATACAGCAACTTTATCCAATAGAATCATTCGATTAGACAACGATGTGAAACGAACCTTCAATCTTCAAGGACGCATTACCGAACTGGTGTTTGCAGACCGTATCACACGGGTATATAACGATGAACTCTCCGATTTAAGACACCACATTCACGAAATGCTTCAACAGCTTGGGGCTTACGAACGTTATTTAAAACAGTTACCAAAAACGCTTCGCCATGAAATACATAATCCGTTAAACCGTCTATCTATGGCCTTATCTTTAATGGACAAAGACAATACCAGCCCGCAACTAGGCCATGCACAACACGCCCTAGCACAGCTTAAACAGATCATCAGCTCTCTATCCGAGGCCACCAGTATCGAAGACAGTCTGCAAAGCCAAACTCCGGAAGCGTTTCCGGTTGGCGAAATGCTAAAACATTATTTGTCTAATACCGTAACGCTTCACCCAGAATGGGATTTGCAATACCGTTGTAATTTAAATTCCAATGATCTCTTATTGGGAGATGGTTTTATGATCGAACAGATGATGGATAAGCTATTAAGTAATGCGTCTGACTTTACCGATCATAAAATTCCCGTCACAGTCGAGTGCTTTAAAAGAGGGAATAATGCCATTATTACAGTACTAAACTCTGGCCCCCTACTTCCAAAGGGTTTCGAAAAACAGGTTTTTGATGGTATGACTTCTATTCGAGTGCTCAACCAGGATGAGCAGGCGCATCTTGGCTTGGGATTATATATCGTCAAACTCATCGCAACGTTTCATAACGGCAATGTGTTTGCTGAAAACGTCAACTTCTACAAAGGTAAAAACTTTCAAGGCGTCCGCTTTACTGTTGAACTACCTTTAACTGAAAGCAAGGCGTAAAAAAACCGAACAGCCAAAAGCATGTTCGGTTATGTTGAATCGACTTTAAATTGAAAAGTTATTCAACTCTACGGGAAATATCCTCGATCTGACGAATCCAAGGAGAAATACCGGTTTTGTTTTTGATCTCTTTGGCTAGCTTCTGCGCTTGTGTTTTTTCTTTCAAACTCCCTACCACCAGGATATAACTCACGACGGCATTACGCACTTGTGGAATGATCTTACCGTCATCAATGCCTTTTTTCTGCATAACTTGCTTGACGGATTCCTCAGTCGGCATACTGGCCAACTGCAAAATATAATTCTTTTTAGGCTGTTCAATTAACCACTTCACATCTGCAGTCATCATCGCTTTGGGAGCTTCAGGTATCTTTGGTTGTGCAGGCTGATCAACCTTGTCAACAGTGGCAATCTTTGGCTCTTCAACTCTAGGAGAGACGGCTGTTTTTACCGTTGGCACGTCCACTGAGTCAACTTTTTCTGCGGACGCGCTCTCTTTGATGGCAGCTAATTCAGAGGTTAAAGAGGCTGTTTTTTTCTCGCTACCATTTAACTCCTGAATTACTTTTTGAATCTTATCGTCGAGGTTCTTTTCAAGCTGATCGTTGTACAGTTTTAGCTTGCCCTCAAGTACCGACTCGGTAATTAACTGCGCAGAATCCTTATTACTATCGGCACCAGCTTTAGCCGTTGGCAGACTGTCGCTTGAACCCTTAGCTGTTTGTTCCGCCAACTTAGCTTCAAGTTCCGTAATTTTTGCCTTTAAAGTAGCTACCTCACTTTCCATCTGCACAAACAATTCAGATTTACCGCCTGTAGCTAACGATTGTTGAAGGCTAGTCATTCCTTCCTGTAGCTCGTTGATTTGTTGAGTGCTTTGCTCTTTATAACTAACAGCGGACTTCAATTCGTTATTTAGCGTCATGTAGCCGATATACATGAGGCCAACAAGAGTAAGGAAAAGTGTCAGAATGATAATAACGGTAAAAAACGGCGTACTAGAGGTATTGCTGTGACTGGTTTTCAATAACTTGGTACTATAATTGGCATTCTCCGCAGTTGAACCTTGATCCGTTTCCGGCATAACCTCTTCAGCCGCGTTCAACCAATCATTTAAACTTGGTTTTTTGTCACCGCTTCCGCTGGATAGATTTCCTGCTTTTGATTCGATTTCTTGAAGAATTTTAGCTCTCTGAGCTTCAAGCTCTGAAATAGTTTTTGGCATAATTGTTCCGAAACTTTAGGTTGAAAATACGCAGTTAATTAAAAAATATTGTAAAATGCTTTACAACAAAAAGATACTCAAAATAGTCAGCTGGAGAGCTCTTTAATGCCCGATATGGAAAGCGTTGGTTCCGCCTTATTAATTACCTTTAGCATGCTTGCCGTAAGCATTACCGTGGTCGCTCTTTTAATGTGGTTGCTATATAAATTCTTCAAAAATAAAGATGAGTGAAGTTTCTCATTAGTCTTTAATTTCGCCGTCAATATATTGCCAATGACCTTGATTGTTCTTCCTGAAATAACTCTTCTCGTGTAAAACGCCTACTCCATTGATTGATTCATAATGAGCAATGAAAGTTACCCAACCTTCCGAATCCTTTTTTCTACCCTTTTTACGTCCATTTATATTTAACCTAATCCATTTAAGACCTGGCTCAAACTCTATGTTTTGCGGGCGGGTTTCAATACTCCAGGTAGAAAGCAAGTAATCCTCCAATTCAAGCTGAAACGCGACAAAACGAGAACGCATTAACTGTTCCGCCGTTATTGGATACGCTTGTGCCTGATGAAAGGGATAGCAGCACTCCTGATATGGTTTTCCGGAACCGCAGCCGCATGAACGAGTCAATAATTCAGGATTTAAAATGAACATTAAAAATAAACCTCAGGCGAATTGAAAGCAAAATGGCCGCCAAGAAAAGTCCTAAAACGATCCCCAACCAAAAACCACTAACCCCCATCGCAGGGATAATCCATGAAGTAAACGTCAAAATATACCCTAAGCCTAACCCTATCACCCAATAGCTAAACAAGGTTACCCACATTGTCACTTTAGCATCATGAAAACCTCGTAGAGCGCCAGCGGCACAAACCTGTATCGCATCAAAAACTTGGTAAAGCGCCGCCAGCACCAATAAAGAAACCGCAAGCTTAATAACTTCAGGGTCGAAACTGTAAAGCTCAACAATAATCTCTTTCAATGAGAAAGTAATCAAGGCGGTAGTTGCACCTATCACTACAGCCCAGAAAAAACCGGTTTTCAAACTATCGATAGCAGCCACTCTATTTTTTGCCCCAAAGCTTTTCCCCATTCTGACAGTCAAAGCCATAGCAAAACTTAACGGCACCATGAACGCCAGAGAAGTGAAACTCATCGCAATTTGATGGGCAGCAATGACTTTGGCACCCAATACGGCAATAAAAAGTGCGATAAAACTGAACATACCTACTTCAAACAGCAGGGCAAAAGAATTAGGTAGACCCAACTGAATAATCGGCTTCATGCCTTTTGTCCAATTGAGATTAAACGCTTCAGAGTACTTAACGTAACCTTCTAAATCACGGTTTTTAAAAACATAAACGAGTCCGATAAAAAACATGACCCACATAGTAATAGCACTGGCAACCCCACACCCTGCAGCCCCCATCCCATCAACCGGACCATAGCCGTAAATAAATAGAGCATTGAGCGGAATATTCAAAAACAGAGCGAAAAAACTGATCCACATAGTAGGTAATGTCTTTTCCAAACCCTCCCAGAAAAAACGCAAAACTTGGTAGAGCGCAATCCCGGGTAAACCAAAAGCGATATAAAACAGATAGTCTCGAGTCAGTTGCAAGACTTGATCATTGAGTTGCAATAAAACCAGCAACCAATCAAGATTGGCTAAAAATATGCCTGAAATCAAACCTAGGGGAACCGCAAGCCATAAGCCATGTAAAACAAAGATACGAATTTTCTGATTTTCATCCTGTCCTTTTGCTTTCGAGACCAAGGGAGTGATCGCCAGTAGAATACCCGTTCCGAAAATAAAAACCGGCAACATGATATTTGTACCCAAACCGATAGCTGCTAGGTCATCCGTACTTACCCAACCGGACATAATGGTATCAACCACACCTAAACCGGTTAAAGCAAACTGAGCCAATAAAATAGGCAGTGCCAGTTTAAATAATTGTCGGGATTCGGATTTAAACTCCGCAGAAAGCAGAAAATTTGGAGTGAGCATCAGGTATCGGCAGACTATTTGGGCGACGACTTTTGATTGTCAGCCGACTCTTGTTCTTGCTGAGGCTGGTTCCAGTAATCCTTGCCATGCTCAGCTTCAAGTTCAGCCACCTCTTTTTCAAGAAGTTCCGCATCAAGCGTTTCTGATTCAGAGTGAACGATGGCTTGGGGGATAAGAAAAATCAGTAGCAGCTTGAGTGCCCAGTAAACCAATGCATAAACCACGATAGCCATCGCCAGCACCAAAGGCAGTCCGAAAACCAAATCGACAATTAAAGCTTTACCTTCAAATAGCTTGCTGAGTAGCGACTTCTCGACAAACGCGAAATACAACCAAGCAAAAACGGATAGCAAACTCGCCAGAATTGCATATTTATCTAGTCGCGGATGAATTTTCGAGTTACGGAACAAACAGAGCATGTCTTACAATCCTATTTCACTTTAATCATTAAGCTTTTGATTAAAAAGCCATTGCAGAGCGATGAATGTACTGGCAACATTGAATTCTGCATTCAACATTCTACGCTTTGCTTCCTCAAAAGACATGACTACAACACGAATATCCTCATGCTCATCCGACTTACCGGCATGATTATCCACTAAAGTCGAATCGATCTCAGCTGCATAAAGATGCAAGATTTCATCACAAGCTCCGGGGCTCGGGTAGAACTGAGAGATATATTCTAATTGCACAACATCAATACCGGTTTCTTCTTTAGATTCGCGGATACCGGCCTGAACAGCATCTTCTCCCTCATCAATCATCCCGGCAACTGGCTCGAGCAGCCAAGCATCATCCACCTTGCCGGATTGCATGGCATTGCGTACCGCACCAGCTCGAAATTGCTCAACCAAAACGACATTACGATGCTTAAGATCGTAAAGCAGAACAACCACCGCTTGATTTCGATTAAACACTTCTCTGGAAAGTACTTCTGATTCACCGCCCTGATAAAGGGAGTGTGTTATTTTCAATTCACTGAATTCGAAAAAGCCTTTATATAGGAGGTTGGCTTCATTTATCTTGATGAACCTTGTATTATCTTGAGGCATTTTTACTGCACCTCCACCATCGGAACTCGTTGCGTTACCGCACAGAGCAACTCATAACCGATGGTACCCGAATATTCGGCAACCTCATCAACGGAAAGCCCTTGCCCCCAAAGAATCGCAATATCGCCTATTTTTATTTCTTGTCGAGCATCCGTTAAATCGACAGTGATCATATCCATTGATACCCTGCCAACCAAAGGTAACTTCTCGCCATTGATCAAAACCGGCGTTCCGTTTGGTGCATGCCTTGGGTAGCCGTCTCCATAACCGACCGCAACCACGCCGACCACACTTTTTCTTTTTGCTGTCCAGGTATTGCCATAACCGACAGACTCACCCACCTGAACCGTTTTGATGGAAATCACTTCAGATTGTAATTGCATGACCGGCTGCGGCTCCAAACCGGGCTTGAAAAAACCGGCACCGTACAAAAAGATTCCAGGACGTATCCACTGGTAATGAGACTCCGGAAAAAAAACCATACCGGCCGAATTCGCTAAACTTTTCGGATAGGGATAGTGCTGAGTGGCAGCTTCAAATTTTTCTATTTGATGCTGGGTAAAGTCAATACCGGCAGGATTCCGTTCATCTGCTGAAGCAAAATGTGACATCACATGAATACAGAAATCATTAGCCGAATTTTCCAAACGGCTAACCACGGATTGAAGCTGCTGCGGATCGAATCCCAAGCGATGCATACCTGTATCGACTTTAATCCAGACACTGACTTGAATATCAATGTGCGCGCTAAGCAGCCATTCCAATTGATGAGGCGAATGGATAACCAAGTCCAAGCGGTTTTGTACAACGACCGGAATTTCCGCTTTTGAAAACAGACCTTCCAACAACAGAATTCGATGTAAAAAACCCTTCTGCCTCAACAAGATAGCCTCATCAATTGAAGCTACTCCAAACGCATCTGCACCACTCAACTGCTGCGCAACTCGCTCAATTCCATGCCCGTAACCGTTTGCTTTAACCACCGCTAGAATTTTACTGTCCGGTGCAGATTGCTTGGCTTTTTCCAGATTTGCTCGCAAGGCCGGAAGGTTAATTAAGGCTTTGGTAGGACGATATATCATGATCAGGAATAGACTTTAATAATGTTCGTCAGGCACATCGAAAGCCGCATGATTCTCAAAACGGGTGTATTCCCCAATAAAGGTCAAGCGGACAGTTCCCAAGGAACCGTTACGATGTTTACCAAGAATGATTTCGGCGACACCCTTATCTTCAGAGTCGGCGTTATAGACTTCGTCACGATAGATGAAGATGATCAAATCCGCATCCTGCTCGATGGCTCCGGACTCACGCAAGTCAGACATAACCGGACGTTTATTGGGGCGTTGCTCCAAACTACGGTTTAGCTGTGATAATGCAATGACCGGAATATTTAATTCTTTGGCCAGCGCTTTTAAACCACGGGAAATTTCGGAAATCTCGTTGACGCGGTTTTCCGCACCCGCCGAACCGCGCATCAGCTGCAAGTAATCCACTACAACCAGGCCAAGACCGGTTACCGCTTTTTCCGGATCCTCGTCCCCTCTTTCTATCGCTTCTTTCCGTTGTTCGTCGCGAATATCCTTATCGATACGGCGTGCACGTGCCCGCAATTCGGTGATCATCAAAGCGGGCGTATCATCAATATAGACTTTAGCTTGCGACAGAATATTGATGGCCTTATTCAGTTTGGGCCAATCGTCTTGCGCAAGTTTACCCGTCCTCATTCGCCCAGCATCAATGCGACCAATCGAGCTGATCATACGCATGGCAAGTGACTCACCCGGCATCTCCATACTGAAAACAGCCACCGGAGTATTGTTTTTGGTGGCAATATTCTCCGCCATATTCATCGAGAAAGTCGTTTTACCCATCGATGGACGGCCGGCGACAATAATCAAATCCCCATTTTGCAGACCTGCGGTGATCTCATCGAACTCGGTCATATGAGTTTCGTGGCCGGTGATGGTTCCTTCGGTATTGAAAAGCTCGTCGATCTTATTGATTGCCGCTTCAAGCAGAATGTCCATTGTTTTGTATTGACGCTCTTTGCCTTCTCCGTGTTCAGCAATACCCATGATTTTCGATTCGGCGATATCGAGAATCTCACGAATATCTTTGCCTTGCGGGAAATACGCAGCCTCGGAAACGTCATTACTAGCCTGGATTAACTTACGAAGAATCGATTTATCACGTACCAGTTGCGAGTAGTAAAGAATATTCGCAGAACCCGGAGTATTCTTGACTAACTGGGCTAAATAATCTTTATCACCTGCCGTCTCTAGTTCACCTGTATTAGCCAATTGCGCTACCACCGAAACCAAGTCAAATGGCTTATTGTTACGACTCAACTGCACAATGGCATCAAATATCACCTGATGCTGTTTGGTGTAAAAGTCGGTGGTATTAACAATCACGATCACATCGTCAAGCACATCATTAGAAAGCATCAACCCGCCTAAAACAGACTGCTCTGCTTCAATGGAATGCGGTGGGACTTTAAACAGCTCTTCCGCTTGTTTACTTAACATGGTTAACGATGGATCTCTAGCGGCCATATATTAGGTGTCTATCTTAGATGGTAATTTCAAGGAGGAATTATTATAACCTCTGCAAATTTTATCGTCAGAAAAAGGCGATCATTTTTATATATTGCAGGCAAAAAAAAACGGAGAACCCTAAAAGGGTTCCCCGTTTTTTATTCAGCGTGATTTACTGTAAATTACGCTTCTTCAGTAGCTTTGATTTCTACAGTAATCGCAGCAACTACATCAGAGTGTAGCTGAACATCGATTTCGTAAGTACCAACGTGACGTAGTGCTCCTTCTGGCATACGAACATCACGGCGCTCAACATCAAATCCAGACGCTTTTAACGCATCAGAGATATCTTGAGTTCCTACAGAACCGAATAGTTTACCTTCATCACCGGCAACAGACTCGATAGTCACAACTTGTCCGTTTAGGTTTTCGTAAACACCTTGAGCAACTGCTAGTTCAGCTGCAGCCGCTTTTTCTAATTCAGCGCGCATTGCTTCGAATTCAGCAACGTTTTCTTTAGTTGCCGCTTTAGCTTTACCTTGAGGGATCAAATAGTTACGAGCATAACCAGCTTTAACAGAAACTTGATCACCCAAAGATCCTAGATTTTGTACTTTTTCAAGCAGAATAACATTCATGGCTTAAACCTCTATTGTTCTTCATTTTCCATTCGGCTTCTAAAGTCGACCCAAGTGTCAACTAAACCGATGGTTGCTAAAATCAACATGACTTGCGGTAGAAAAAATAACAGTACATACAACCCGACTAACCAGCCTACACTCAGCTGGTTAACAGCAACGGTTTTGTGAGCGATCGCCAGACCTTGAAACATCAAACCGGCGATAACAATTCCGGAAAGATCATAAGCCAACCCGGGCTCGGTGCCGTTAATCAGTCCAACTATAGCCAAAAATATAGCCATAAAAGCAACCGACTTCGGCAAGGCTAAATTATAAAAATCTGCCTTAAATCCGCCAGGATTATACAACTCGCTCTGCCAGCGTCTCGCCACCACCAAAATGGAGAACCACAAGATGACGATAAACACACCCAACAACATGGTTACCATCTCAGCCATTGTATTAATGACATCCTGATCATAATCCACATTGGATGCGGCCAGCATCGGCTGAACATACTCATTAAACTGAGCTGTCCACCATTGTGTCGGGTTATCGATCATAAGATGAAATCCTACGAGCGCCAGCCCCACTACAATCATTGCCGCTTGGAGTGCTAAAGCTAATGATTGAGTCTTTCTCAATACCACCGCCATTAAAAATACCGGCAGCATAAACTCAATAATTGCGATAACGGCTGGAAAGAAACTTCCCGAAACCAATCCTGTTACCGCGGTTAAGCTAATCACACCCCAAGCCAGGGTTTTCAAACCTTCGGTTACCGATACTCTCAGGGTAACCAAGGCGACAATCGCACCCGCCAAAAAACCGAAAGGTGCTAAAAAGACACTTAAAACAGAAAAACCGACAACTGCAATTAACGCCTGCATAGGGCCATTCATTGCATATTTTGCGATTCCGAGCATAAGGCCTCTGTTATTTTTTACTTACCAACAAAAATTATTTGTGTTGATCAGTGTATGGCAATAACGCAAGGTAACGAGCGCGTTTAATTGCCGTTGCTAATTGACGCTGATACTTAGCGCTTGTTCCAGTGATACGACTTGGAACGATCTTACCTGTTTCAGTAATGTATGCTTTCAAAGTATCTAGATCTTTGTAATCAATTTCTTTTACGCCGTCCGCAGTAAAACGACAGAATTTTTTTCTACCAAAACCTCTAGCCATTTCTTACTCCTTATTCTGACGCTTGTCAGATTTGTCGTCTTTCTTACCCATCATTACTGATGGCTCTGTGATCGCTGCCTTCTGTTTAACGAACATGCTACGTAGCACTGCATCGTTATAGTAGAAAGCGTTATCAAGTTCATCTACAGTCTCTTGATTGCATTCGATGTTAAGCATGATGTAGTGAGCTTTATGTACCTTGTTGATAAGGTAAGCAAGTTGACGACGACCCCAGTCTTCCAAACGGTGGATCTGACCACCAGACTGTTCGATAAGGGCACGGTAACGTTCTAGCATTGCAGGAACCTGTTCACTTTGATCAGGGTGCACTAGTAATACGACTTCATAATGACGCATTAATTATTCTCCTTATGGATGATAAAACAGTCTCCCGTCGTGATTTTCACGCAGTGAGACAAGGATAAATTCAGACTTCAAGCCTGAAAGGCGCGAATTATAAACGAAAAGCTGAGTTATTTCAAACCTAATCACTGGTGATTTAAAGAAAACCAGCGATAAACATAGAGGCAAGCAAAACAGATCGAAATTAAGAAGAGATGCCGGCAGAGAGGACTACCGACATAAAATAGAAAACGAGAAAATCAACCTTCCAGACTTTGATTGATTTGACCCAACACTGCAAGCGGATTTTCAGATTGGGTAATCGGGCGTCCAACAACAAGATAACTAGAACCGGCCTGCATTGCTTCGGCTGGTGTCATAATACGCTTCTGATCATTAACAGCACTACCAGCCGGTCGAATTCCCGGTGTCACTAAGCAGAAATCATCTCCAATAGCAGCACGAATATCGGCCGCTTCCTGAGCTGAGCAAACCACTCCATCAAGCCCAGAATCTTTTGCCAGCTTCGCTAGGCGCAACACATTGTCACGAGGCGTACCGGGTAAACCAAGCTCAACCAAGTCTTCCTGCTCCATACTCGTTAACACGGTTACTGCGATCAAAAGCGGCTTATTATCACATTCATCAATCGCCTGCTTAGCCGCCTGCATCATTTTACGACCACCCAAAGCGTGTACGTTAACCATCCATACCCCCATTCGGGCAGCGGCTTGAACAGCCTTGGCAACCGTATTAGGAATATCATGATATTTCAGATCCAGAAAGACATCGAATCCTTTAGCAACCAGACTTTTGACAAACTCAGGCCCGGCAACAGCAAACAACTCTTTACCCACTTTCAAACGGCACTTCTGCGGATCCACGGTTTGAATAAAAGCATCAGCATCTGCTGCATTGGCAAAATCAAGGGCAATTAATACTTTAGGATCTAAACTCATTTCTATCTCTATTTCTTTTTCTGACTATTTATTTTCAAGCGAAACCAAAGAGTTGGATTCATTTGTTAATTTATTTTGAGCCTGTTTCTCTTTAACTTCTACATTCTCTTTTTTCAACTGAACAATTTGATCCGATAGCTTCTGACACTCTTTCACTTTAGAACGAAGTCGCCATCTTAATCTCAAAACTTGAACAAAAACGATTCCGCCACCAATCAACATTCCAATCACAAGCAGCGCTGACATAATGACGCTCAAAGGTAATGTTAAGGTAGAAACGAATAGATTTAGCTCCACCGAAACCGGATTCATCAAACCAATGACAATACCAAATAAAACAAAGAGCAAAACCGCTAAAACAGAAAACAGCTTAAACATCGTTAAGACTCATCTTATAAATATTAGTACGGATTATAGAGTATGAAAGACGTCAAATGAAAAAAATGACGGATTGGTAAAGCTAGAAAATAAAAAAGGGGCTAAAAAAAGCCCCTTTTTTATTAAAGCAATATGTCGGTATGCTCTTTAGATTCATCAACGCGCTCTCTCAAAGCCTTACCAGGCTTAAAATGAGGAACTCGCTTGTCATCAAGCTCAACCGTGGCCCCTGTTTTAGGGTTACGACCGACTCTCGCTTTACGATGATGCAAACTGAAACTTCCAAAGCCGCGAATTTCGATTCGCTCGCCTTGTGAAAGTGTATCAATCATTGCATCAAGAATTTGATTCACTGCAATTTCAACATCCTTCTGTGAAAACTGAGTCTGTTTTCTTGCAATGAGTTCGATCAATTCTGACTTGGTCATTTTTATTGCCTTTATTATCTCTCAAGATGAGAGTTTTAATAAATGAATGCTTATGTATTCGAGTGACCAAGGTGTAGCCCACAAAATTGCGGACTACCCTATAGAGAAAGATTCTAATCCGTCAGAGATTACATCTTATCCTTGAAAAGATCACCTAGAGTGCTACCGGCAACTGGTTGCTGCTCAGTGTAGCCTTTGATCGCTTCCGCTTCTTCCGCTGCTTCTTTCGCTTTAACAGAAAGAGACAGTGAACGATTCTTACGATCGATGTTAGTGATCTTCGCAGAAACTTCATCACCTTCTTTAAGAACAGATGAAGCGTCACGAGTATCTTCTAGAAGCTCGGAAGCACGAAGGTAACCTTCAACTTCAGGAGCTAGATCGATAACCGCACCCTTCTCATCAACAGACTTAACCGTACCAACAACAACAGAACCTTTACCGTTGTCTGCAACAAACTGACCGAATGGGTCTTGTTCTAGCTGTTTAAGACCTAGAGAGATACGCTCACGATCTGGATCGATTGAAAGGATAACTGTTTCTAGCTCATCGCCTTTCTTGAAGTCACGAATCGCTTCTTCACCTGGCTGGTTCCAAGAGATATCAGTCAAGTGAACAAGACCATCAATACCGCCATCTAGACCGATGAAGATACCGAAATCTGTAATAGATTTGATGTTACCAGAGATTTTGTCACCCTTAGCGTGAGTCGCTGAGAAACCTTCCCATGGGTTAACAGTACATTGCTTGATCGATAGAGAGATACGACGACGCTCTTGATCAACATCAAGGATCTTAACGCGCACATCTTCACCAAGGTGAACCACTTTAGATGGGTGGATGTTACGGTTAGTCCAATCAAGTTCAGAAGTGTGAACCAGACCTTCGATACCGTCTTCGATCTCAATGAAAGCACCGTAGTCAGTGATATTAGCCACTTTACCAGCCACTTCCGCACCGATTGGGTAACGAGAAACCATATCTGCCCATGGATCTTCTTCAAGCTGCTTAAGACCTAGAGATACACGGTTACGCTCTTTGTCGAACTTAAGCACTTTAACTTCGATCTCATCACCAACCTGAACGATTTCAGATGGGTGGTTAACACGGCGCCATGCCATATCAGTAATGTGTAGAAGACCGTCAACACCACCAAGATCGATGAATGCACCGTAGTCAGTAAGGTTCTTAACGATACCTTTAAGCGATGAACCTTCTTCCATGTTCGCAAGGATCGCTTCACGCTCAGCAGAGCTTTCTTGCTCGATAACTGCACGACGAGAAACAACCACGTTGTTACGCTTACGATCAAGCTTAACTAGTTTAAGCTCTACTTCTTTACCTTCTAGGAACCCAAAGTCACGGATTGGACGAATATCCACAAGTGAACCAGGTAAGAAACCACGTACGCCTTCAACATCAACAGTAAGACCACCTTTAACCTTACCAGTAACGAAACCAGTAACAACTTCGCCTTCTTCCATTGCTGTTTCAAGACGATCCCAAGTCTTAGCACGCTTCGCTTTTTCACGTGATAGACGAGTCTCACCTAGACCATCTTCTAGAGTTTCTAGATAAACTTCAACTTCATCACCAACAGAAACTTCAATTTCACCGTTAGCGTCAAGGAATTGAGACTTAGGAATCGCAGACTCAGATTTCATACCTGCATCTACAAGAACAGTTTCTTTGTCGATACCAACAACAGTACCGATGATCAAAGAACCAGTGTTAAATTTGTCTTGCTGTAAAGACTCTTCAAATAATTCAGCGAAAGATAATTCACTCATGGATTAAATACCAAAATTTTTCATACCGTTCATTTGCAGCGAATGGGGGTTTAAGCAAACAATCGGGTCAGTTAACAATTACCAGCTTCCCAAAGACTGGTAGAAAAACAAATCCCCGATCTTTAAAAAAGACCAGGGATTCATAAAAACTTTTAACAATCAATATGTTACATTGATTTTAACTCAAGTTGGGAGTTTTATTCGGAAAACCATGTTTCTATTTCATGATCCCCTTATCCCACAATATTGAGATCGCTTGATCGCATACGGCTTGTATATTCAGATCCGAAGTATCAATGATAATCGCATCGTCCGCAGGCTTAAGAGGCGCCGCCTTTCTATTGGCATCTCTTTCATCACGTTCTCTAATATCTTGAGTGATCTGAACAATATTAGCATCAATTCCTTGGTTTTTCAACTGTTTAACACGTCTTTCTGCTCTTACTTCCGCTGAAGCCGTTAAAAACAGTTTCACCGGCGCTTGCGGGAAGACAACAGTACCCATATCTCGGCCATCAGCAACCAAACCTGGCGCTTGCGCAAATGCCTTTTGTCGTTGCAATAAAGCCGCTCTGACTTCCGGAATAGAAGCAACTTGAGAAGCAACCGCAGCCACCTCTTCAGTACGGACTTTGGAAGTGACATCCTGACCGTCATAAATAATGCTGGTAGCTTTAAACTCGACCGGTAAATTTTCAGCCAATTTAGTTATGGTTGCCACATCATCTAATTCGATTTGATTATGAACCGTACCATAGGCCAAGGCTCGATATATCGCCCCGCTATCCAAAAGATGAAAACCTGTTTTACAAGTCAAGAACTGAGCCAGGGTTCCTTTCCCCACCCCACTTGGACCATCAATAGCAATAACCGGAGTCACCATAGCATTACTCCTCTACAGCCGTTACTGACATGCCTACCTCATTGATCAAATCAAGAAAAATAGGGAAAGAGGTATTCACGTTAGCGCAGTCGTCAATTACAATTTCAGACACGGCATTTATACCGGCAATTGTCATCGCCATTGAAATACGGTGATCATGATGACTTTGAATCTCACCTGTCTGCGCTGACTGGGTGCCGCCGTTAATAATCATGCCATCCGGCGTCGGCTGAGCATCGATTCCAACAGCCTGCAAACCATCAGCCATGACCTGAATACGGTCAGACTCTTTTACTCGAAGTTCTTCTGCACCGGTCAATACGGTCTGCCCTTCCGCCGCAGCAGCCGCGACAAACAGTACCGGAAATTCATCGATAGCCAAGGGGACCAACTCTTCCGGAATATGAATTCCCTTTAAAGGTGCATATTTAATATGCACATCAGCAACCGGCTCACCACCCACTTCATGGAAGTTTTCAAGCTGGATATCTGCACCCATGTGCTTCAAGATATCAATTACTCCAGTACGGGTCGGGTTCATTCCGACATGCTCTATCACTAAATCGGACCCTTTAGAAACAGCCGCCGCTACCATAAAAAAGGCAGCAGAGGAGACATCAGATGGTACATCGATATGACGCCCCGTTAACTTTCCGCCACCTTGCAGACAAGCTTTCATTCTCTGATCGTCTAACTTTTCAGAATTCACTTCGTATCCAAAACCGTTAAGCATACGTTCAGTGTGATCACGTGTTGGCGCCGGTTCGGTTGCACAGGTTTGTCCATCCGCAAACAAACCTGCCAGCAAGACGCATGATTTCACCTGAGCACTGGCCATCGGTAGCGTGTAATCAATCGCCTTTAGCGAACCGCCTTTTCCTTTGATGGTCATCGGCAGAGTACCGCCTTCCGAAGTAATTAACTCGGCCCCCATCAGAGCCAGAGGATCGGTTACCCGTTTCATTGGACGTTTTGACAAAGAAGCATCACCAATCAAAGTACACTCAAAATCCTGACCGGCCAAAATACCAGCCAACAAACGCGTTGAAGTACCCGAATTTCCCATATCCATCGGTTTTTCAGGTTTCTTTAAACCACGTAAGCCAACACCATGAATCGTGACATTGCCGTTTTCCGGGCCTTCGATTTCAACGCCCATATCACGGAACGCTTGTAAAGTAGCCAGGGCATCATCACCTTCCAGAAAGCCGGTAACGGTTGTCGTCCCCTCTGCTAAAGCACCCAGCATAATACTACGGTGAGAAATTGACTTATCTCCAGGCACTCGAATACGCCCTTTGACAATTCCACCCGGTTGAACTTTGAATTTTACGTTTGCCATAGTGTTTATCTTTTAACTCTAAATTTAAAAATTTTTACTGATTCGGTTTAACGATATGTTTATCCCGTGCCTGCTTAGCTTCTGTAAACAGTTTATAGAGTGAATCCGCATCTTGTTTTTTTACCAACTCGGTCAACTCTTTAATGGCCACTCCATAGTGATTCAGCCATTTAACAATGGCATCGGAATTATAGACAGCGATATCACGCCACATTTCCGCATCACTCGATGCAATTCGAGTAAAGTCCCGGAAACCACCAGCCGTGTACTGAAATACATCACCTAATTCCTCATGCTCATTTAGCAAATCCACCAATGCAAATGCCAGTAGATGCGGTAAATGACTAGTGGCAGCAAAAATCTCATCATGCTGCTGGGGCGACATTATCTCTACATTAGCTTCAAGAGCAGACCATAGGGCTTTAACCGTTTGCAATGCCGCTTCTGAAGTAGTTGCCGTCGGTGTCAAAATAACCCTATGATTGACGTAAAGGTCTGCATCGGCGGCTTCTACGCCACTCTGTTCTTTTCCTGCAATAGGATGACCGGGAACAAAATTTGCCGGCAATGATCCAAACACCTCTTGAGCAGACAAAATAACGCTACTTTTGGAGCTACCACCATCGGTAATAATGGTGTTTGCCGAGATATACGGCTGCATCAAGGCTAGTGAACTTTTCATGGCTCCAAGCGGAACGGCTAAAAACACCAAATCACTATTTGCAACCGCCTGTTCCATATTATCCGTATAAGAATCGATTACGCCAAGCTCAACGGCCTTTTCAAGATTTTCGACATTTCTTCCGACACCGACAATCTCGTTGACCAATCCGGCGGCACGCAATCCCATTGCAAAAGAACCGCCAATCAAACCCACACCAACAATGGTAATTTTATTTAATTTATTCAATTTATATCCCGAACAGCGCTAACGCTTTTCTCTCTATTTTTTTCAGCTTAAGCTTGCAGAACTTGTTTGAGAGCATCAATAAAGTGATCATTCTCAATCTGGGTACCGATTGAAATCCTTAGGTAATCCTTGATACCGTAATTAGCGACCGGTCTGACAATCACACCCAATTCAAGCAACTTTTGATTATAGTG
This sequence comes from Thiomicrorhabdus sp., assembly GCA_963677355.2. Lineage (GTDB taxonomy): Bacteria > Pseudomonadota > Gammaproteobacteria > Thiomicrospirales > Thiomicrospiraceae > Thiomicrorhabdus. The sequence continues at coordinate 688,282 of CAXXXQ010000002.1, forward strand.
CAGTGCTTTTTCACCCAAATCGATACAAATGAAATTACCGGCAGAAGGAATGTAATCTACCTCCAACTTTTCAAGTGCTTCAATTATCTGTAGCATCCCCAACTTATTCAGCTTTACCGATTCAGCAACAAACTCTTGATCTTCCAGAGCGGTTTTAGCGGCTACCTGTGCAAAATGATTTATATTGAAAGGTTCTCGAACCTGATTGATATAACCAATTATTTCCGGGTTGCCAAGCATATAACCGACACGCAGAGAAGCTAAGCCGTACGCTTTGGAAAAAGTTCTTGAAATCAACAGATTAGAGTACTTACTTAAATAATCTGCACCATTAAACCAGGCTTGTTCATCAACAAATGAAGCGGCATATTCTAAATAAGCCTCATCTAAAACCACAACAATATTTTGCGGAACTTGAGAAATAAAAGCTTCCCACTGCGCTTTATCAAAAAAGGTTCCACTTGGATTGTTCGGATTGGCAATATAAATCAATTTGGTTTTATCGCTAATCGCATTCAGCATCGCTTGCAGATCGTGCCCCCAATCTTTAGCAGACACCTCAATCCCCGTCGCACCGACCACTTGTGCAGAAATCGGATAAACCGCAAACGCGTATTGTGAGTAAATCACCTCGTCGCCCGGCCCGGCAAATACACGGGCAACCAACTCTAACAATTCATTTGAACCATTACCTAATGCAATTTGCGAGGCTTGTAAATCAACAAAGTCTGCTAGCTGCTGTTTAAGCTCATAAGCCTCACCATCTGGATAACGGGCAATATCAACCAACTCACGCTGAATAGTTTGTAAAACTTTTGGACTCGCTCCTAATGGATTTTCATTGGAGGCCAGCTTGGTAACCGATTGCAAACCGAGCTCACGTTGCAACTCTTTGATCGGCTTACCGGGAATATATGGATGAATACCTTGAATCTGTGGTTGAACCTGTTCACTGAACATTTTAGAAGTGACATCTGTCATAAAGTAGAACCTAATTGATCTTAGAGGGGAGAAACAGGAAATGAACCCAGAAGTTTATAGAAGGCTGCTTTATCTTCCACTTCTTGTAAAGCAGCATGCATATTGCCTTCATCTTTATGCCCCAAGACATCGATGAAGAACAGGTAATCCCATTTCTTGTCGGTTGACGGTCTGGAGATAATACGAGTCATATTGATATTTCGATTACTGAAACAGGCCAAAATATCTAAAAGCGCACCAGCTTTATTGTGGATAGATACAATAATTGAGGTTTTATCCTCACCACTTGGTTGTGTATCTTCACGCCCCAACACCCAAAATTTGGTGGTATTATCTTTGAAATCTTCGATATGCTTTTCAAGAAGAATCAATTGGTACAACTGACCAGCCTGCTCCGAAGCAATCGCCGCGAGAGCCGGGTTATCTTTAGCCATTTTTGCCGCCAACGCATTCGACTCGACAGCTTCCAACTCCGCCCAAGGCACATTGTTTTTTAGCCACTCTTCACATTGACCCAGCGCTTGCGGGTGAGCAACTACTTTTTGAATAGTTTCCACATCTGCCGATTTTGAAAGCAAACAGTGGTGAATCTCCAGATCCACTTCACCGGAAACCTTCAGAGTCGTGTTCATCAGCTCATTTTGGGTCTGTTTAACAGTTCCTTCAGATGAGTTTTCAACCGGAACGATACCGTAGTTAGCCTCACCTTTGACAACCGCTTCAAATACCTCTTCAATGGTCGATACCGCATAAGGATGCGCAGATGAACCAAACTGTTTGATCATACTAGCGTGAGAATAGCTGCCTTCCGGCCCCAGAAAAGCGACCGAGAGAGGCTGTTCCAGCGCCAAGCAAGCAGACATAATCTCTCTAAACAGCTTTGCCATCTCTTCATCAGGCAACAGACTTTCATTGCGCTGTTTTACCGCACGTAAAACCTGTGCTTCACGTTCAGGACGGTAAAAAACCGCATTGACATTGCCACCTTTCGTTTTGATATCGGCGACTTGCTGCGCACATTCGGCTCGCTTACCAATCAAACCCTGAATTTCTTTATCAATCGCGTCAATCTGATTACGAATCTCAGTTAATTGTTGCTCTTCGGTCGTCATAATAGTTTCGATCTCGCTGTTTGGCATAAAGAGTTAAGCGTTTTCTTGCTCAAATTTTTCCAGAAAATCAATCAATGCATCGATTCCCTCTTCCGGCATCGCATTGTAAATGCTCGCACGCATTCCGCCAAACGCTTTATGGCCTTTCAAACTCAGTAGACCGGCCTGCTTAGATTCTTCTAAAAACTTAGCATCCAACTCATTGTTTTTCAGAGCAAAAGTCACATTCATCCAAGAGCGTTCCGATTTTTTAATGCTGTTGCTATAAAGCTCTGAAGCATCAATAAACTCATATAACTTTTGTGCTTTACGCTGATTGATTGCAGCAATGGCTTTAACGCCGCCACTATTTTTAATCCAATCGAAAACCAAACCTGCCAGATACCAGGCAAAGGTAGCCGGCGTATTGAACATGGATTCATTGTTCGCGTAGGTTTCCCAGTTCAATAAGGTCGGCGTAATTTCTCGGGCATGTCCAATCAAGTCTTCACGGACGATAACGATTGCCAAACCGGCCGGGCCGATGTTTTTCTGTGCACCGGCATAAATCATGCCGTACTTGGAAACATCAATTTCACGGCACATGATATTCGAAGACATATCGGCAATAACAGGCTTACCTTGTGCAAAAATTGTCTCTAGGTGTTCATCTTTAAGCTCTAGTCCGGTAATAGTCTCATTTACACAAATATGGATGTATTTTGCGTCAGCCGAAAATTTCCATTCGCTCTGATCTGGCACTGCAGTCGGATTAGCCTCTTCTCCTCCAGCAACGACATTGACGTTGGTATAACGAGAAGCTTCTTTGATTGCTTTAGTCGACCAAACCCCGGTATTGAGATAGTCGACGGTATCACCCTCTTCTGCAAGATTCAACGGGATCGCCGCGAACTGAAGCGAAGCGCCGCCATGGATAAACAAGACTTTGTAATTGTCCGGAATATGCATGATCTCGCGTAGATCCGCTTCCATTTGATGCGCAACCGACATGTACTCCTTACTACGGTGACTCATCTCCATGACCGACATCCCGGTCTGATTCCAATCTAAAAACTCCGCTTCGGCTTTTCTCATGACGGCTTCGGGAAGCATCGCCGGTCCAGCACTAAAATTAAACGCTCTTGCCATTTTTTAAACCTTATTATCGTATGCAGCCCCTGCTTGGAGCCTCAACAAGATATGATCCGAACTCTCAAACAAGAAAAAGACTAAACCTGTAAATTCAAGTCTAGTCTTTATCGCATCATATCAATTTATCATGCTACTCAGGGACTGCCTCGCCCCTGCAAATATGTATTACTCTTCAGGAGTCGAAGAAGATTCTTCTGATGAGTCTGTTCCAACATCATCAGTCTCAGCTGTCTGTACACTTTCTGGTGCAACTTCACCATCTTCCAACAACTCTTCTTCCTCTTCGATATCGACTACGGCTAAACCGACAACCTGTTCATCTTTACCAACGTTGATTAGTTTGACACCTTGCGTATTACGACCCACAACCGATATTTCAGAAACACGGGTACGTACCAACGTGCCCTTATTGGTAATCAGGACAATTTCCTGCTCTGGCAATACGGATACAGCGGAAACCACATCACCGTTTCTTTCGGTTGTCTTAATCGAGATAACCCCTTGACCACCACGATTGATTGTCGAGTAATCATCCGCCGGCGTACACTTACCGAAACCATTTTCGGTCGCAGTTAAAATCAATGCATCCTGCTTAGCAACCTGCATACTGATGACCTTAGCATCGCTAGTCAGCTTCATACCGCGAACACCGCGTGCTGTACGCCCCATAACACGCACATCAGATTCTTTGAAGCGGATCGCTTTACCGATATTACTGAAGAGCATGATCTCCTGCTCACCATCGGTCAACGCCGTACCCACCAACTCATCATCATCCAGTAAATCAACCGCAATGATACCGTTGGCACGCGGACGCGAGAAATCCTTCAAAGCCACTCGTTTAACGACCGAATTGCGAGTCGCCATGAACACGACACGCTCATCAAAGTCGTCTACCGGCAACACGGAAGTGATGTGCTCTCCTTCTTCCAGAGGCAACACATTAACGATCGGCTTACCACGACTGCCTCGGCTAGCCAATGGTAACTGCCAAGTTTTCTGCCAGTACAACTTACCGCGGTTCGAGAAACACAACAACATGTCGTGCGTACTCGCAACAAACAGTTGACCGACTTCATCTTCTTCCTTCATTGCCGTTGCCGACTTACCGCGCCCGCCACGTTTCTGGGCTCGGTAATCACTCAGCGGCTGCGTTTTGATGTAGCCGTCTTGTGACAGGGTAACGATACGATCTTCTTCGGCAATCAGATCCTCTGCATCCAAGTCTTGATAGCTGTAATCTATTTCGGTACGGCGTGCATCACCGAAATTCTCGATGACTTCAAGTAACTCTTCCTTAACCACTTCGGTCAAACGATCCGGGTTACGAAGAATTTCCAAGAATTCCGCAATCTTTTCAATCAGGCCACGGTACTCTTCAATGATTTTGTCTTGCTCTAGACCGGTCAAACGGTGTAGACGCATCTCCAGGATGGCTTGCGCCTGAACCGGTGATAACTTGTAAATCTGGCCGTCAGCACCGAAACCTTCCGGTAAATCTTCCGGACGAACGTCTTTCATTTCAACGCGTTCAAGTAGATCAACAACCGAACCAATGGTCCAGTCACGTTCAAGCATACGCTCTTTGGCAACAGCCGGACTTGGCGACGCCTTAATCAGCTCGATCATTTCATCGATATTGGTCAGAGCAACCGCTAAACCTTCTAAGATATGCGCTTTTTCACGCGCCTTGCGCAGATCGAAAATCGTACGTCGAGTCACCACTTTACGGCGGTGTTTAACAAACGCTTCGATTACTTGCTTTAGGTTCAGCAACTTAGGCTGGCCTTCGATCAGTGCGACCATATTCACACCAAACACGGTCTGCATCGAGGTTTGCTTGTACAAGTTATTGATAATAACTTCAGGCACTTCACCACGGCGAATTTCAATGACGATACGCATACCGTCTTTATCCGACTCATCACGTAAACCGGTAATACCTTCGATCTTTTTCTCTTTGACCAACTCGGCGATACGCTCGATCAGCTTAGCCTTGTTCACCTGATAAGGAATCTCGTGAACGATGATCTGTGACTTACCTGATTTATCGGTCTCAACTGAGGTTTTAGCACGAATCTGCACGCGGCCGCGTCCGGTTTCATAAGCTTCTCGAATTCCGGAAGTTCCGTTAATCAAGCCATGTGTAGGGAAGTCCGGCCCCGGGATATGCTCCATTAATCCGGCAATATCAATATCCGGGTTTTCAATATAGGCCAAGCAAGCATTAACGGTTTCGTTCAGGTTATGAGGCGGAATGTTAGTCGCCATCCCTACCGCGATACCGGAGGAACCATTTACCAACAAGTTCGGAATACGAGTAGGCAACACATCCGGTTCAGACTCAGAACCATCATAGTTTTCAGAGAAATTGACCGTTTCTTTTTCAAGATCAGCCAACAGCTGGTGCGCGATCTTGGCCATACGAATTTCGGTATAACGCATCGCCGCTGGAGAATCCCCATCCACGGAACCGAAGTTACCTTGCCCGTCAACCAGCATATAGCGTAGCGAGAACGGCTGCGCCATACGAACAATCGTATCGTAAACAGCCGTATCACCATGCGGGTGGTATTTACCGATCACGTCACCGACAATACGTGCCGATTTTTTATAAGGTTTATTGAAATCGTTGCTCAATTCGTTCATCGCGTATAAAACACGACGGTGAACTGGCTTAAGACCATCACGAACATCAGGAAGAGCACGTCCTACAATTACGCTCATCGCATAACTTAAATAGGACTGCTCCATTTCATCTTCTAAAGAAATCGGAATAATTTCTCTTGCGAACTCAGACATTAAGCTTCTACTCACACTAATGAAAAAAATAAAAATCCCATTATATAGCAAATAAACGGCAAATAAAGCTTATATAGAGCTTAATTATATTTTCTCGACCCCCTGTCGAGAATTGAATAAAACCTCGTGAAGAGGCTCAAATTTAAAAATATGCCTTTTTTTGAAATTTTTCTTTCAAATTACCGGCATTTTCCACAACTCAATCTGTCGACCAACTGATAATCCCGTATAATTTCGCTAATTTTATAGAGATTCAAAGAGTATTGAGCTATGTCAGTCGACAGTCCGTTTATCAATTCTGATCCACAAGAGCTGGATAACTTCAACCGTCTCTCCAATACTTGGTGGGATAAAGAAGGCGAGTTCGGCGCACTGCATAAAATCAACCCATACCGCCTGGAGTTTATTGAAAAACACCTCTCGATAGCCCAGCAGGATATTTTAGATATCGGTTGTGGCGGCGGCATTCTCTCGGAGTCACTTGCTGAGAAAGGCGCTCAAGTCACCGGCATTGACTTGGCTGAAGAAGTCCTTACGGTTGCTAAATTGCATGGATTAGACTCTGGAGTAAAGGTGAATTACCAGTTAATTGCCGCTGAAGAATACGCCGAACAGAACCCAGCACAACACGATATTGTCACCTGCATGGAAATGCTCGAACATGTACCGGATCCGGCGTCGATTATCAGAGCGGCTGCACAAAGCGTCAAAGCCGGAGGCTGGGTTTTCTTTTCGACCTTAAATCGAAACTATAAATCCTATCTGCTGGCTATTTTCGCTGCCGAACAGGTTTTGAATCTAGTTCCCAAAGGCACCCACACTCACGAGAAGTTCATCACTCCCGCCGAGATGGATGCGATGGCTCGCAGTGCAGACCTGTTTTTGCGTGATTCGGCCGGAATCGAGTTTAACCCACTGTTAAACCGTTATGGTTTGAATAACGACTTGAGCGTCAACTACCTACTCGCATACCAGAAAGCTGAATAACAATAACAATTAAGGCTATTTCATGAGCATCAAATGCATTCTTTTCGATTTGGACGGTACCCTACTGGATACTTCCTATGATTTTGCTTACGCACTTAATCAAACCTTGAGAGATTTCGATCAACCTGGCTTACGTTATCAGGACATTCGCAAAACCGTCTCTCAAGGCGGCCTTGCCATGACCAAACTGGCTTTTCCCGACCTGTCCGGCGACGAGCTCGAAGCTAAAAGGCAGCATTTTTTACAGATCTATTTTGAAAATATCGCCAACCACACGCAAATCTTCCCGGGTCTCCAAGCGGGCTTGAACACGTTGGCTGAGCGTAATATCCCTTGGGGTATCGTCACCAACAAACCTCAGTGGCTGACAGACAAATTATTGGAAAACATTGAATTCCCGTCCTCGCCTTTATGTGTGGTTGCCGGAGATACTTTAGCTGTGCGCAAACCGCACCCTGAGCCAATGTATCTCGCTGCAGAACAATGCGGCGTGCAAGCGGCAGAATGTCTGTATCTTGGAGATCACCCGCGGGATATCGAAGCCGGCATCAATGCCAAAATGAAAACCGGAGCGGCTTTATTCGGCTATCTCCCTGAGCAGGCAGAAGACAGTGCTTGGCCGGCTGACTATTTCTTTGAAACACCGATTGAAATCAGCCATTTCATCCAACAACTGAATCAATAAAAGCATTTACTCGTTATGAAAACATACCTCATTACCGGTGCCGCCATGGGACTAGGGCGCGAACTTAGCAAACAACTCGTAGAATCAGGCAATCAGGTTATTTTGCTTGATAAAGAGATGAAGGCGTTAAACCATCTGTACGATGAACTCAATTCCGATCTGGTTGCACTTTATCCAATGGATTTACTGGGTGCCAATATCGACAACTATAACGAGTTACGGAAGAACTTGATAGAGGCTTACGGACATATCGATGGCGTCTTCCTAAATGCGGCAATACTACCCGCTTTTACACCGATTGAACATTTCGACTATTCACAATGGTATGAAGTGTTACATACCAATCTAAACGCTAACTTTCATCTGATTCAGCAAGGTATTGCGCTAATGAAAACAAATGAAAACGGCAAGCTGATTGCTGTCACCGATCAAAACATTGCCAAACACCCCGCCTATTATGGTGCTTATGGCGTGGCGAAAGCCGGCTTAACACAGCTAATGGAAACGGTTGCCGCAGAGACGCGAAAAAGCGGTTTAAAATGCTACATTGCCAACTTGAACACATTCGCAACAGAGTCTCGAGGCCGTCTTTTCCCGGGCGAAAACCCAACAGCATTACCACAAACTGAAGACGTAGCCAGCTTTATCCTGAACGCTATTTTCGAAACCGAATCTCAGCTGCCGGACAAATGCTACGGTGAAGTGATTGAATTAAACTGACTGATTACGACCAAACGTTTTACGAACTAATAAGCTAAAAGCGGCTTTTAAGTGAATCCGTGTTCTCCAACATCATATCGCGAATAATCGAACTCAACGCTTCATCAAATGAGTAGTGCTGACTCACCATTGAAAAAATATTGGAAGAGTCAATGACCATATATTGTTTATAACGAGATTTCGGATTGGAGACCGAACTTTCTCCTATTTTTTCCAAATAGTCGCCATTCGAATGAATGCTTTTAAAGACCGGAACCCCTCTATCCCCAAGCACAATCAATAAATGCCGATCCAACATATTGTCAAACGATAAAGAAAACATAAAAATACCTCGTGCAATTTAGCAGATAACGGTCATTCCCTCCCAGAAGCGACTTTAGAGCAATTAAGGTCTTTGATTAGGAAACGGACTAGCGATACCCTCAAAAGCGAAACCTTCGAAAGTACAAGAATTAATTCTGACGTTGAATTAAAAAGAAAAGAACGACCGGTCTACTCAAAACGAGACCAGTCAATGGAAACTATTTAAAAACATGCCTCAAAGATAAGTAAGCCATGCTTTTAAAATTCACTCCCGAAATTTAAGATAAATCACAAAGAGTTAGATTGAATTTACCAATTATCGCCAAGATATGCAATCAATAAAGCGATCAAGCTTGCTGCATGACTTTTCGAATCAACTCCGGTGCCGAGTTCAGCAGTTGTTGAGTGCACGCCTGCTATGGATAGCGCATAATCTCCTCGACCGATCCTCGCTCAACCAATTTACCGTTTTGCATGCTAATTAAATTTGTTTTAGCCTTGTCAGGAAAACATTCTTGAGACAGACTTTTCCTTTTTTCAAAATTTAAGCTGCATCTGCAAACGGATCCCACATGCTCTGCCAATAGGCAACACCCGCATAAAGCTCCTCTTCATTAAGCAGGCACTCATGCAATTGTTTAACCATCTGTTTTTCGTCTAAATCCTGCCCTATGAAGACCAGTTCCTGACGCATATCACCAAAAGGCTCAACCCATTTAGAAGCAATAAATTCACGGGATTCCTGATCATCCGGCCACTGTTCTTCCGGCACAGCTTTCCAAAACACTCCTGCCAAACCATGATGCGCAATGCCTCCTGCTTGCTGCCAAACATTTGCCACTTGTGGTTGCGAAGCCAACCAAAAATAACCTTTGGAACGCAATAGTTTGCCTTGTGGTAATTCTTGATGCAGAAAGTTCCACAGTTTTTGCGGATGAAACGGCTTACGCGCTTTAAATACAAAACTGCTAATGCCATACTCTTCGGTTTCCGGCGTATGCTCTCCGCGCATTTCTTGTAACCAGCCAGGAGCTTGTCGCGCCTTTTCAAAATCAAACAACCCGGTATTCAATACCTTATCCAACTCAATTTCACCATTAGCCATTGGATAAATCTTCGCTTGTGGGTTAAGTTTCAGCAGCGTTGCTTGCAGGGTTTCAATATCCTCCGCGCTGATTAGATCGGTTTTAGAAATGAGTAATATATCGGCAAATTCCACTTGATCAATCAACAGATCAGCCACCGAACGATCATCTTCCTCGCCCAAGCTTTCTCCAGCTTCTTGCAGAGATTGCGCTTGATGAAAGTCCTTCAAAAAATTAACACCATCAATAACTGTCACCATCGTATCCAGATTAGCAATATCAGACAGAGAACGTCCAAATTCATCTGCAAAAGTAAATGTTTCCGCTACCGGCAATGGTTCGGAAATCCCTGTAGACTCAATCAATAGATAATCAAAACGCCCTGACTCGGCAAGCTTGCCCACTTCGATCAACAGGTCTTCGCGCAAGGTACAGCAGATACAACCGTTGGACATTTCAACCATTTTCTCCTCAGAACGGTTTAGCTCCACTTCCCCATTCACCAAATCGGCATCGATATTAACTTCACTCATATCGTTGACGATAACGGCAACACGCAAGTCTTGGCGATTGTTCAGAATTTGGTTTAACAACGTGGTTTTACCCGCCCCTAAAAAGCCGGATAAAACTGTGACTGGTAAACGTGATGAATTTTGTGACATGTGACTCCTCCTAACCTGACTTGTAAATGTTATAACATAACAATATAATTTTCAATTCAAGTCATGGTTAAAGGACTAGCATTAAAAAGCAGAGAGTTTTTACACGAACAACCAAACAGCGTTTTCTATTTAGTTAATTCATTTAGAGTGATTTCTCATAATTTAAAGAGGTTTAACAACATGTCTAAAAACAAATTGGATCTTCATTTAGAGCACAGTGATGTACTTCGCATTATTGGCCATTCTCACCAAAGCTTTGATGATGCGGTTTCATCTGCTTTACAGCAACTCGCCTGCCCGAGATCCGGTCATGATCATCACCCGCATTTAGAATTTGTTTCTTTTAAAGTCGTTGAAATGGGCGGCGTGCTAGAACATGACAAGAAAGAAAAGTCTTGTGATGTCACACACTTTTCTATCACCTTAGACGTGGAAGCCAGACATACTCACGAACATAACTGAATTAATATCAAGATCTGTCGAATACTCGACGGGTCTTATAAATTTCATTTAACTACGTGAGCAATGGACTATTTTTTTGATTTGTTTTTAATTTGGCATTTTGCACAAACACCATGAATTTCGAGACTAGGTCGGTTAACTTTGAAATGAATTTTCTTGGCTTGATTCTGAATTTCATCCCGTAAAGCATTCGAAAGCAAAGACTCCTCAACAAGCCCGCATTCATCACATATAAAAAACTGCGTCATATCATCAGAACAATGTTCTCCAATATGATCGCAGATTACAAATTGACGCGTTGAAGCTATACGGTGAATCAAGCTGTTTGCCTCCAAAAAAGTCAAGGCTCGATAAATCGTAGGTGGTTGGGTTCCACTAGTATGATCTTCGCGGTATTTGTCTAAAATTTCATAGGCACTCATTGGATGCGCGGCATTCGTCAAAATACCCAATACGGCTTCACGAATAGGCGTTAAATTTTGTCCATTTTTATGGCAGATATCTTTTGCCTGTTTGGCTGCATTCATGATCAATCCAAGCTATTTAATCGACTTTCTAATATCAAACATTAACATTGTTCACTTATTTATAGAGCCTTTCTTTTCATTTATGAAAAAGATCAACGCCCTACATTTGAGTGAATTATAGGCTATGAAATCATTACTCTTTATGCCCATGCATTTGCTCATCCCAATAGATGTAAAATCAAGCATGTTGATTAATTTAATTACATTAATTGAATACAATTTTTAAATATCAACTCTAACTACGCTTTGATCGCCCTACGAATCAACTCCGGTGCCGAGTTCAGCAGTTGTTGAGTGTACGCCTGTTGTGGATGGCGCATAATCTCCTCGACTGATCCTTGCTCGACCAATTTACCGTTTTGCATCACCGCGACTTTATGCGCAATCGCCGGAATAATGGATAAATCATGAGTAATGAACAGATAGGAAAGCTGGTATTTTTGTTGCAACTCATCCAGCAAAGCTAACACTTGAGCGCGCACGGACACATCCAAAGCACTGGTCGGCTCGTCACAAATAATCAGTTCCGGCTCAACCGCCAAGGCACGGGCAATACCGATACGTTGACGCTGACCACCGGAAAATTCGTGCGGATAACGGAACTTATGCTCCGGCAACAAACCGACTTGAGACAAGAGTTCATCAATACGTTGGTCTTGATCCTCTTTTCTCTGGCTACCTACTTTGAGACTAACCATACCTTCACGGATGATTTCACTGATCGTCATCCGTGGATTCAACGCCGAAAAAGGATCCTGAAAAATCACTTGTACACGTTTACGTAACGGTTTCATCAGTGATTCAGTTAAGTCGGTTAAACAGATGCTATCCCCATCAACCTGATATTTAACTGAACCTTCGGTTGAATTGACTAATTTGAGAATTGCTTGACCAATGGTACTTTTACCCGAACCTGATTCACCGACCAATGCTAGAGTCTGGCCTTTTTCGATAGTTAGACTGACACCATCAACCGCCTTAACATGACCAACAGTGCGTTGAAAAATCCCTTTTTTAATCGGAAAATGAACTTTAAGCTCATTCAACTCAAGCAGTTTCTCGCTACCGGAAACCGTTTTCAGCTCTTGTTTAGGCACGGCATCTTGCAACAATTTTTGGGTATACGGATGACAGGCGTTTTCAAAAAACTGCTGTTTCGCGGCTTGTTCGACAATTTTACCCTGCTTCATTACTGCAACGGTATCCGCCATTTCATAAACCACACCCATATCATGAGTGATGAACAGAATAGAAAGTCCGCGCTGATCGCGTAATTTTTTAAGTAGCTGTAGTACCTGAGCCTGGATGGTGACATCCAATGCGGTTGTCGGCTCGTCTGCAATCAGCAGATCCGGTTCACAAGCCAACGCCATGGCGATCATGACACGCTGTTTCTGCCCACCCGATAATTGGTGAGGATACCAATCGTAACGTTCATCCGGGTTGGGAATCCCTACTTCTTCAAATAAAGATACGACTTTTTGACGGGACTCTTTTCCTTTCATATTCAAATGGATACGCAGCACTTCTGCAACCTGCTCTCCAACTTTCATAACCGGATTCAAAGAGGTCATCGGCTCCTGAAAAATCATCGCCACCTGACGACCTCTAACTTTCTGCATCTGGCTTTCAGGCAGCTCAAACAGGTTCTGTGCATTCAGATGAATGTCGCCCGCACTGACTTTAATGACATCAGGCAATAGACGCATGACTGACAACGAAGTCAGTGATTTTCCACTGCCGGACTCACCAACTAATGCAAAAATTTCGCCCGATTTAATATCGAAACTGACGTCATCAATCAAACGATTTTCGCCAATCTGCAACACTAAATTTTGAACGCTTAACACCTTGCTTTCAGACATATACTTTCCTATTTCTCCGATCTCGGGTTAAGAACCCATTGAACCCTGTCAGCAAACAGGTTGGCCGCTAATACTAAAATAAACATAAAGCAGAACGCCGATAATAAAGACCACCATACCATCGGTTCTCTCGCCATCTCTAATCGAGCTTGGTTGATCATATTTCCCCAGCTTGGCATCGTCGGATCGACACCGACACCGACATAAGACAATACCGCTTCTGCCAATACCAAACCACTGAAATCGAGCACCAAGGCGATCAAAATCAAGTGCACCAGATTCGGATAGATATGCCGACTGATGATTTTAACCGGGTGCAAGCCAAAAGCTCGTGCCGAGGTAACGTATTCCACCTGACTGATCTTCAAGGTTTCAGCGCGCAATAAACGACACAATCCGGTCCAACTGGTCATTCCTAAAATAAAAATCAAAAACAGCAAGCGCAGATCGGCGCGTTCTTCAGTGCTACCGAACCATTCGGGGTGACTGCCCATAATGGACTGCATGACCAACACTGCGGCGGCAATCAGCAGAACACCGGGAATAGAGTTTAACGTGGTATAAAGATATTGGATAACGTCGTCAATCCAGCCTCTGAAATAACCGGCACTAATACCAAGCACCAAAGCCAAAGGCAGCATCACAATGGTGGTCAAACCACCAATCAGCACACCGGTACGAACACTTTTTAACGACTGGTAGAAAACATCTTCGCCCACTTTATTGGTACCCAGCACATGAAAATCAAAACTCAACCAATAGAGCCAACTAAAACCAAACAGCAACACAAAAACGGTCAGATAAGCGGTCTTCCAAGGTATTACAGATGAAACTGTAGCAAAACCAAAACGTGCTGAAATAACTCGTTTACTAAACCATTGATGCAGAATATAAACTACAAACATAATCAGGCTGACTGTCAATAACACCCACACAGATTGCAGTAACAAATAAGAGCCGATCTGCGCAGGCTCGACCTGCTGAATGACGTACTTCAACGGTAGGTAAATCTGTGTAACCTGACCTTTCTCGTCATAAACTACGCTGGTACTATATTCTTGCAAAGCGAACGGAGCCGAATAGGTTCTTTCGGTATTCGCGATCAAATGCGAAAAGCCCAAATCCAACAAACTCGCCATGGACTGATTACTGTTATTTTGGGGTTCATCAACTTTGAAATGCAGCGAATCCGCTAATGCAACCAGAAAATAAAAAATCAGCACGATAAATGCCGCCATGGCCGTTTTCGATTCAAAAATGGCGCGCCACTGTTTGCGCTTTTGCGGGTCTTTCAGCACTTGCCCTATTCCAACCATGATCAGCACAAACAAGCCCCAGATCATGATGTCGGTCCACAAAAATACCGGAGTCCAAGTCAAGGTCATGATAGCTTCACCCGCGGATCAAAATAGGTGTAGGAAATATCCGTCAGGATCAGACCGATAATATAGAGAACCGAGCCCAAAAAGACCATGGCTTTGACAATACCGAAGTCCTGCGCTTGAATGGCATCAATAGTATAGCTTCCCAAACCTGGGATTCCGAAGAAAGACTCCATGATCAGGCTACCCATAAACAAAGTCGGAATCACTACTACAACCCCGGTTAAAATCGGTAATAAACCGTTCTGCAAGACATGTCCGAACAGCACCTTAATTTCCGACAACCCCTTGGCTCTTGCTGTACGCACATAGTCTTTATTGATCTCTTCCAGGAAAATACTTCGATACCAGCGTGTTCCGCCTCCAATGCCGGCAAACACACCAATCAAAACCGGTAAGATCAGGAATTTGATTCCCTCTAGCCCCGGCTCGTAACCGGAAATGGGCACCCAGTGCCAGATTTTACTGAACAGGACTTGTCCGGCGATGATATAGAAAAGACCGGAAATAGACATAATAGCCACCGCTACCGCCATGGTGGCTTTATCCAAGGTAGATCCTCTAAACAAGACAATCAATAGTGCAATAGCAATATTGGTCACTAGGCCTATGATAAATGTCGGCAAGGCGATTGCCAGACTCGGCCACATCCTTTCATAGATATCGGCTGAAATTTGTCGTCCCGAATCAGATTGACCGAAATCGAAACTAAATAATTTAAGCGACTCTTGCACAAACAGCGTGTCGCTTATGGCTTGCAAACCACCTACTTCCATATTGACAAAAAGCGGTTTGTCATAGCCTCTATCTTCTTTCCAGGCTTGAATCATTTCGGGTGTAGTCTGCTTAGCTCCTAGCTGGGCACGCGCCATATCATCCGGCGTATTCACCATAAAAAACAGGGAAAAGGTGATCAAATTGACACCAATCAAAATAGGGATTGCAAACAACAAACGGCGGATAATATAGGCAAACATCAGTTCTGCCCCTTTGAAATTTTCGACTTCAAGATTTTGTTCTGTCGATTTTGATAGGCTTTAGTCAACGGCCATATTGATACCAGCAGAATAACAACAACAAAAATGAACGGCCAAGTTACCGGTTGATTCCATACCTTCTGTTGCTCATATCTCGATTGCGTATCGATACGACGGTATTTCAATGTGTTATTTGCTAGCGCATTCGGCCAGACGTTTTTTAGCCAGCTATGATACAGAGCCAACGCTTTCGGATGAAAACCCCAGATCCAAGGCGCATCTTGGCGGGCCAGTTCAACCATCTGTTGAATAATCGCCATTCTACGCTCGCCGTTCGGCATGGTTTTCATCTCTTCAAACAAACGGTTGAATTCAGGGTTATCGTAGTTCGCACTATTGATCCCGGCACCATTAGTATTGATGATCGCATTGCCGCCATACAGCAGGAATAGAAAGTTTTCGGGATCCGGATAGTCCGCATTCCAACCCCATGAGAACATTTGTACTTTGGCCTTTCTGACCTTATCCTGAAATCGATTATAGTCTGTCGCCCGAATCACTAGGTTGATCCCCAGTTTGGCGAACTGTTTACGGTACCAGTTCAATTGAGACTGGCTATCCGGTCCGGTTGCCGCCGTATCGTAATATAAAGTCAAGGGCTCGCCATTTGCGTCCCGGCCACCGGGATAACCAGCTTCGGCTAGCAGCTGCTTCGCATAATCAATAGATTTACGCTGCAAGCGATTGTTTTTCCAGTCATAGACCACAGAATTCATGCCGGATTCACCGTCCTGATAGCCGTAAATTCCAGGTGGAATTGGCCCCTGTGCTGGTACGCCTCGACCATTCATAAAAATCGAAATGTATTCGTCATCGTTAACGGCAACACTGATGGCCTGACGCAATTTACGCTGTTTAGCGGAATAGCCGCCTACCACATCGTCAGCCATGTTAAATCCGAAATAATAGACCGTCGGCTGAATCTGACTCAAAAACTGAATCCCTTTTTCCCGCATCTGTTCGGTCAACTGCATCGAACCGCCGGCTGAAAATGAAACCGCCTGATCAAAGCTATCCGAACTCACTCCCGAAGAGTCATAGTAACCTTGTAAAAACTTATTCCACAGGGGAACGCTCTCTTTCTCTAAGGTGTAGACCACTTCTTTTATAAAGGGTAAAGGTTTTCCTGCATCATCAAGCAAAGCCGGATCCGCCCCTTCGGGCAAACCATCGGTTGGATAATACTCTTCATGAAAATTCGGATTCGCAGCCAAGCGCATGCGGCGATTTGGATTATTCTCAACTAAATAATAAGGCCCGGTGCCAACCGGTGTACTGTCTAAGGTAAGGTTTTTTTCCACCAAGCCTTTTTGTTTATAGAATTGGTCCGCCTCCCAAGGAATCGGCGCAAAAAAGTTCATCGTCAACCAGTAAAGAAACTGCGGGTATTTGCCATGGATGCGAATTTTAAAACGCAGCTCATCCAACACTTCCACGCCGGAAATTCGGTAATCATTCAATGGAAAATAACTGTACTGACTTTTACTGTTTTCTGCCTCTAACTGTTGACTGAATGCCTTAGTCACCTGTTCGGAAAACGCCTGCAAACCGACAATATAAGTTTTCATGGAGTCATAGATGGGCGAGTGGTTTTGACGCAATGCCATGCGTTTCAAGGCATAGACATAATCCGCAGCAACCAGTTGTCGAGTACCCAGTTTTTTAAAGTCAAAAATAGTGTTAATCAACTTCAACTGTTCAACGTTAAGTTGATGATATAGAAAGCCATTCGCATCTTTAACAAAAGCCGGATGTGGTTGAAAACGAATACCCGGTTTAAGTTGAAACAGGTATTCAGTAAAAGCCACCTCGCCGTCTTCCGCTACCTCTTTATTACTCTGATCCAGATACTTAACCGCTGGCATCTTTACTAGTGTCAAAGGCTCTAGGGTATAAGGTCTTTTCAAATAGTGATATTGCAGTGGCGGTTCATACACCTGTCCTAAAATCGCCCATTCATTAGAGTTATACGAAATAACCGGATCAAGATGTTTCGGGGGGGAACTAAACGAAGTATAAAAAGTCTGTTGACTACTATCCACATTGGAATAAGGAGAATTCCAGCTTGTTGCCAGCGTAACGGTAGAAACGGAAAGCAATAAAAGCGAAACAAACACTTTTATAATCAGTCGTGCAGAATTGTGATTTCCCGAAAAAATTGAGCGCGCCATTCGTATCCGTTTTTATCTTCTCGAATTATGCAAAAGTCGAAATAGCCGAAATGACTTTTAATCGAAAATTTAGTCCAAGCGAGGGTCTTAAAATGATAAATATCCAGCATTATAACCAATAATTTAGCGTTATAATGCCTATAAAATTTTACCAGCCGTATTAACCGTATGGTTGGCATTTAATATTAAAAAACCGTGGAGATCAATATGGGATTCCTAGCTGGAAAAAAAGCATTAATCATTGGTGTCGCCAACAATAAGTCAATTGCCTATGGTATTGCGAAACAGATGGCAGAACAAGGTGCTGAGATTGCACTTACTTACCAAAATGACAAACTAAAAGGCCGTGTAGAAAAAATTGCTGAAGAACTGGGTTCTTCCGTTGTCATGCCTTTGGACGTCGCTAGCGACGAACAGATTGATGCCTGTTTTTCAGAACTCTCTCAGCAATGGACTGACGGTCTGGATATTTTGGTTCACTCAGTCGCATTTGCACCTCGTGAAGAGCTGGAAGGCCGTATGATCGATGCCTCTACACGAGAAGGTTTCAGCATCGCACACGATATCAGTGCATATAGCCTAACCGCTTGTACCAAAGCAGCACATGAAATGCTAAAAGCCAAGCAAGGTTCGGTAATGACCGTTTCTTACTTGGGTGCTGAACGTGCGGTGCCAAACTACAATGTAATGGGGATTGCCAAAGCGTCTTTGGAAGCAACTGTTCGCTACCTAGCTGCAGACCTTGGACAAGAAGGCATTCGCGTTAATGCGGTTTCTGCGGGTCCTATCCGCACTTTGGCTGCTGCCGGTATTAAAGACTTCCGCACCATGCTGGATAAAGCGGCAGCTGCAACGCCTCTACGCCGCAATGTCACGATCGAAGAAGTGGGTAATACAGCTGCTTTCTTGTGTTCAGACCTAGCATCCGGTATTACCGGTGAGATCACCTATGTTGATGGAGGCTACAACGTAACCGCATCTACCTAATTAAAAATGTCTAAAAGTACTAATCTCTGCGTTACAGTTTCACTCGTTTAGTTTTACTAAGCTTCGCCCACTGAGCCTTGATCTAAGTACTTTTATCTCATTTTAAAATTACTAAACCGGCAATAGCCGGTTTTTTTATTCATTTTTCTAGAGAAAAAGTATCTGAAGCAAATTTCAAGAATGGATTGATAGAAAATAAATCATAGAAATGAAAAAGCCTTACTAACTGTTAGTTAATAAGGCTTTTAAGATAATGGCGGAGCGGACGGGATTCGAACCCGCGACCCCCTGCGTGACAGGCAGGTATTCTAACCAGCTGAACTACCGCTCCTAATTGTATGGTGGGTGATACTGGGCTCGAACCAGTGACCCTCGCCTTGTAAGGGCGATGCTCTCCCAACTGAGCTAATCACCCGGGATAACTCTTGCTAGAGTCTGCATGCAATCCAATCTCTGAGATCGCATAAAAAAAGCAGCGTCGCTTGGCGAGACTGCTTTTGAATAATGGCGGAGCGGACGGGATTCGAACCCGCGACCCCCTGCGTGACAGGCAGGTATTCTAACCAGCTGAACTACCGCTCCTAATTGTATGGTGGGTGATACTGGGCTCGAACCAGTGACCCTCGCCTTGTAAGGGCGATGCTCTCCCAACTGAGCTAATCACCCAGGATACATAAGAAAAGTCTTACAAAACGGTCCAAATAAACCTTTATGCTTTGCCTAAGTTAATTACTGCAAACTCCTGTAAATTTGCAATAAAAAAGCTAGTTAAAAACTAGCTTTGAAATTCTGGCGGAGCGGACGGGATTCGAACCCGCGACCCCCTGCGTGACAGGCAGGTATTCTAACCAGCTGAACTACCGCTCCGTGGTGGGTGATACTGGGCTCGAACCAGTGACCCTCGCCTTGTAAGGGCGATGCTCTCCCAACTGAGCTAATCACCCAATTAAGCTTTCAAAGTCCGCTCTGTTAGCCGCTTTGCGGCGTTTCAGAGCAGTGCTTAATTGATGTGGCGTATTATAGAGCTATAGGAGAGCTTGTCAATCAAATTTTATGTTTTTTTACAATTTTTTGACGACTATTTGAACCCTTATTAGTTCACAGCTTCTTTAAGAGCCTTACCAGCAGTAAACTTAGGAACTTTAGCCGCTGGAATTTGCATTTCAGCACCAGTTTGAGGGTTACGACCAGTACGTGCTGAACGCTCACCAACTTTGAAAGTACCAAAACCGATGATCGCTACTGAATCACCAGAAGCCATTGCTTTCGTAATTGTCGCAACAGTTGCGTCTAGCGCTTTAGCTGCATCTGCTTTTGTTAGACCTGCTTCTTCAGCGATTGCACTTACTAATTCAGATTTATTCATTGTTATCTCCATGAGTATTAATGTAATTCTTTATATCCACCACCTTTGGCACCTGCATTTATAGCAACCATCGCCGAATGGTGTCAAGCAAAAAAACGCATTTTTACTAATTAATGTCGATTTGACGCCTTTTCAGGGCTTTTAACCGGGTTTTCATCAGTATATTTAATGCCTTCAGCGGGCATCTCTAATGGTTTCGGCATCTCTGTCAGAGCGAGTTCAAATACCTCATCAACCCAACGCACCGGATGGATATCCAACTGGTTTTTTACCTCTTCCGGAACGTCGGCCAAATCTCTGACATTATCGTGTGGAATCAGTACGGTCTTGATCCCCCCTCTTAAGGCGGCTAAAAGCTTCTCTTTTAGACCGCCAATCGGCAACACCTCACCACGCAGGGTAATCTCGCCAGTCATAGCAACATTAGCCTTAACCGGGGTTTGCGTCAATACGGATAAAATAGCCGTACAGATGGCAATACCCGCACTTGGACCATCTTTTTTGATAGCGCCTTCCGGGAAATGCAAATGCAAGTCATATTTTTCATGGAAGTCATCTGCTAAACCTAGAGTTTCCGAGCGACTTCTGATGACACTCATGGCCGCCTGTACCGATTCCTGCATGACACTACCTAGCTGCCCCGTACTGGATAGTTTACCCTTACCAGGCATGGCCGTAGCTTCGATACGCAACAAATCCCCACCAACTCGAGTCCATGCAAGACCGGCTACCTGACCGATCCGGTTTTCGGAGTCAGCCAAGCCGATACGATAACGAGCAACTCCCAGGTACTCTTCCAAATCACCCGGTGTAACTTTGATTTTTTTGCCATCTTGCTTGTCCGTGACAATCTTAGTCACCGCTTTTCGGCAAATCTTAGCCAGCTCGCGTGCCAGCAATCTGACTCCCGCTTCACGAGTATAGGTCTGAATAATGGCAATAATCGCCTCTTCGGTGACCTCAAGCTCTCCCGCTTTCAAGCCGTGATCTTTAATGGCTTTAGGCAATAAATGTTGCTGGGCAATATTCAATTTTTCCAGCTCGGTATAACCTGCCAGATTAATTACTTCCATACGATCCAACAACGCTTCCGGTATATCCATTGAGTTGGAAGTCGCCACAAACATTACGTCAGAAAGATCATAATCAACCTCTAGATAATGATCATTGAAGGTGTGATTTTGCTCTGGATCCAAGACCTCCAACAGCGCTGAAGCCGGATCGCCACGCATATCACTACTCATCTTGTCGATTTCATCCAGTAAAAACAGCGGATTTTTAGTGCCGGCCGAATGCATCTTCTGGATTATCTTTCCAGGCAATGCACCGATATAAGTTTTACGGTGGCCTCGAATCTCAGCCTCATCGCGCACACCGCCTAATGCCATACGTACATATTTACGATTGGTCGCCTCTGCGATCGATTTCGCTAACGAGGTCTTACCAACACCAGGAGGTCCGACTAGACAAAGAATCGGCCCTTTCATTTTGCGAACTCGCTTTTGAACGGCCAAATATTCGATAATACGCTCTTTAACCTTTTCAAGCCCATAATGCTGAGCATTTAAGACGTCTTCCGCCTTATGCAAGTCTTTAGAGGTGCGGCTACGTTTTTTCCAAGGAATGTCCAACAACCAGTCCAAGTAATTTCTGACAACGGTTGCTTCAGAAGATTGCGCCGGCATCATTTTCAGTTTTTTTAATTCGGAATTAGCTTTCTTTTTCGCCTCTTCTGTCAAGCCGGCTTGCTCGATACGTTCGGAAAGCTCGTCAAATTCATTGACCGCCCCTTCTTCACCACCTGCCAATTCAGTATGAATCGCCTTAATCTTTTCATTCAGATAATACTCTCGCTGAGTTTTATCCATCTGTTTTTTGACGCGACTGGTAATACGTTTCTCGGATTCAAGCATTTCGATTTCGGTTTCCACCATCGCCAAGACACGTTCTAAACGCTCAGTGGTTGAAGTCAGCTCCAGAAGAGCCTGTTTCTCAGCCACAGAAAGCTTAAGGTTAGCGGAGATAATGTCCACCATTCGATCCGGGTTCGTTTCTTTTTGAACAGAGGCCTTAACCTCGGATGGCACCTTCTTCTTCAAATCTGCAAAAAACGTAAAACGTTCCGCTAGGGTACGAACCAGAACCGGTTGATCCGATTCGTTTTCCTCGGGGCTCTCTATCTCACTGATATCACCGACCAATACACTATGATCTTCACTTAAACTTAATAAATTAAAGCGCTGGACCCCTTCAACCAAGACTTTTACCGTACCATCAGGCAATTTCAACAGTTGCAAAATATTTGCCATGGTTCCGACTGTGTAAAGATCTTCCAGCGACGGAACATCCAGCTCCGCACTTTTCTGGGTCACTAAAAATATTTGTTTGTCACCATTCATCGCCTCATTTAGCGCTTGAATAGATTTTTCTCTGCCTACAAACAGAGGCATGACATTGCCAGGAAATACCACTACATCTCTCAGCGGCAGAACCAATACATTCATCTTCATACTTAATTGATCGATATCCATTTTTCCCTTCAATAAGGCAATTTATACCTTTAAAAAACCCAGCATATAGCTGGGTCAAAACATAAGATTGCAAAACATTTATCAGTTAATGATTGTTTTACTGTTTTAGACAACGCTATTCACTCGATGCTTTTTTAGCGGCCTCATCTTCTTGATAAACCAGCAACGGTGTTTTCTTACCTTGTATCACTGACTTGTTAATAACGACCTTTTCGACATTTTTCAAGCTTGGCAAGTCATACATCGTATCAAGCAATAATTGCTCCATGATCGAACGCAGTCCGCGAGCCCCGGTTTTCCTTTCGATTGCCAGCTTGGCGATCTCAAGTAAAGCGTCTTTTCTGAATTGAAGTTCAGCCCCTTCCAGCTCAAACATTTTTTGGAACTGTTTAACCAAAGCATTCTTCGGTTCTGTCAAAATCTGCACTAAAGCTTCCTCATCCAACTCCTCTAAAGAGGCAATCATTGGCAGACGCCCGACAAATTCAGGGATCAAACCAAACTTAACCAAGTCTTCCGGTTCGATTTTATTGAATTTTTCAGTAATACTCAGCTTAGTCTCAGCCGTTTTAACTTCTGCCGAGAAACCGATGCCGACATCTGTTTCTGTTCTCTGCTCGATGATTTTGTCCAAGCCCTCAAAAGCACCACCGACAATAAACAGGATTTTAGAAGTATCCACCTGAATCATGTCTTGATTAGGATGTTTACGACCACCCTGTGGCGGCACGGATGCCATCGTACCTTCAACCAGTTTCAACAGTGCCTGCTGAACACCTTCTCCGGATACGTCACGGGTGATCGAAGGATTTTCCGATTTACGAGTAATCTTGTCGATTTCATCGATATAAATAATGCCTCGCTCCGCTTTTTCCGGGTCGTTATCGCAACGCTGTAGCAATTTCAAGACAATACTTTCAACATCCTCACCAACATAACCGGCTTCGGTCAAAGTGGTAGCATCGGCAATGGCAAAAGGCACATCCAACAGGCGCGCCAACGTTTGAGCCAACAAAGTTTTCCCTGAACCGGTTGGTCCGATCAATAGGATATTACTCTTGGTCAATTCGACATCGTCTTTCATGTGAGCGTTTTGTAGACGCTTATAGTGGTTATAGACCGCTACCGAAAGCACCTTTTTAGCCTTTTGCTGACCGATAACATAATCATCCAAAATCGCACTGATCTCATGTGGAGTAGGAAGATTCTCCAGCTCGAATTGGCTAATATCTTCTTCGCCAAACTCATCTCGAAGAATATCGTTACAAAGCTCTACACACTCATCACAAATGTAGACCGAAGGACCGGCAATTAGCTTTCTTACTTCGTCTTGCCCTTTCCCGCAAAAAGAACAATATAGTGTTTTATCTTCACTCATCTATACAACCTTAACGTTGAGTCAGTACTTTATCGATTAAACCATATTCACAAGCTTCATCAGCGCTCATGAAATTATCACGATCGGTATCTCGTTCAATAGTCGCCATATCCTGACCGGTGTGATCCGCAAGTGCTCGGTTTAGCTTCTCTTTGATCTGTAAAATTTCCTGAGCATGGATTTGAATATCGCTCGCTTGTCCCTGGAAACCACCTAAAGGTTGATGGATCATCACTCTGGAGTTAGGCAAGGCAAAACGTTTGCCTTTGGCACCGGCCGACAACAAAAAAGACCCCATACTGGCCGCTTGACCAATACACATGGTGCTGACATCCGGTTTAATAAAGCGCATGGTATCGTAAATCGCCATCCCTGCTGTGACACTACCACCAGGAGAGTTGATATATAGGTGAATATCCTTCTCCGGGTTTTCCGACTCCAAAAACAGCATCTGTGCAACAATCAGATTGGCCATATGATCTTCAACCTGCCCGACCAAAAAAATCACTCGCTCTTTTAAAAGTCTTGAATAAATATCGTAAGAACGCTCCCCACGGCTGGTTTGCTCAATAACCATCGGGATTAGCGCGTTTTGAATTGTGTCATTCATATTTTTCTGCTTTATTATTTCGTTTTACTTTTGGATTACACCAAACTTCATCTATCTTTGGTTTTAACCAGTATCTTAGCTTTTTCTGAGCCAAAAAAAAACTTAACCCCGAACACAAATCGTAATTTTATGTTCAGGGTTAAGTTTTAGCGGTTTAATCGCGTTATCAGCTAACGCAATAAACAGTTTTACATCTGCTGACCAACAACTTCGTCAAACGATTTCTTAACTGTTTTAACCTTAGCTTCATCCATGATCTTCTGCGCCACTTTACCTTCAACAAGAATTGCGCGAATTTCTGAACGTGCACCCGGGTTTTTAGCATACCACTCAATTACTTCTTGAGGATCTTCATAAGATGAAGCCTGCTCGGCAATATAAGCTTCCACTTCATCGTTTGAAGCTTCGAAGTTATTCGCTTTGATGATATCACCTAACACTAAACCTAGTGTTACACGGTCATTTGCTTCGTTCTCGAAATGGCTGGCTTCAATACTGATATCTTCCGCTTTCATGCCTTGCTGCTGCATAGACTGAACAGCACGGTCCATCAAGTTTTTAACTTCCTGGTCAACCAAAGATTTAGGAAGCTGAACATCAACGATATCTTTCAACGCTTCCAAAGCCGCATTGCGGTTTTTAGATTCAACGGCACGGTTAAGCTCTTTTTCCATGCTGTCCTTGATCTCTTTAACCAATGCTTCTTCAGTACCTTCTTCTACACCGAATGACTTAACAAAGTCTTCGTCAACTTCAGGTAGTTGCTTAGTAGAGATAGAGTGAACGGTCACGTCGAATGTCGCCGCTTTACCTTTTAGGTTTTCAGCATGGTATTCTTCCGGGAAGCTAACTTCGATAGTCTTCTCTTCACCTTTCTTCATACCGATGATGCCGTCTTCAAAACCAGGAATCATACGACCGGAACCTAGTTCAAGAGGAACGTTCTCAGCTGAACCACCTTCAAATGCTTCACCGTCAACTTTACCTACGAAATCGATGATAACCTGCTCACCTTTCTTCGCTTTCTTAGCAGCGCTCTTAGAAGGTTTCCAAGCCATACGCTGTTCACGTAAACGATCAATCATGCTAGTAACATCTTTGTCTGTTACAGCTGATTCGATCTTCTCTAACTTGATACCACCAAATTCCGGGATTGCAATTTCAGGATAAGTTTCGAAACGTGCAGTGAAAGTCACGTTACCGTCTTTATCGTCCAGATTATCGAACATTGGGTAACCAGCAACCTGCAAACCTTCTTGCTCGACCGCATCATAGAATGCTTTCTGTAAAGCTTCACCCATCACTTCTTGGTGAACCTGAGCACCATGACGTTGTTTGACTACGTTAAGAGGCACTTTACCAGGACGGAAACCGTCCATTTTTACGTTACGACGAATTTCGTTTAAACGCTTTTCTACATCTGCATTTAGGTTAGCAGATGGAAACGTTACCGTCATTTTGTGTTCAAGACCTTGTTCTGGTTTTTCTACAGTTACTTGCATTGTTAAATCTCAAAGTTCGATGTTTGGTTTATTTAGCTAATGCCGAGCAAAACAATTTGACAAGCACTAACCCTAAAAATTTAGAGACCGGATTATACTTTTTTAGAGCTGAAAATTAAAGCAAAACTAATAAAAACCTGTAAAAACAATAACAAAACAACTTTAACGGTGGTATTTCTACGCTATTTTGTTGTTAAAGAATGAAAAACTGTTAGAATTTCTGACCAAAATACGGGCGTAAATTTTCTTGCCAACACGGACATCTGTTTAAGCAGCTTCAACGCTCTCACTATTTAGAATTTCAAAATTAAGATAAGGAATACAATTATGGTAATTGAAAAAGCCGTTATGCTGGTAGCAGGAACAATGGTTCTAGGCAGCACATTATTGAGCGTTTACCACGCTCCGGAATGGTTATATTTGACAGGGTTCGTCGGTGCAAACTTGATCTTCTCCGGTCTGACCGGTTTCTGCCCAATGGTTAAAATCCTGCGCAAATTCGGCCTGAAACACGGATTGGCTTTTAAATAATCCGTAAAGCAATAACCCCGGCTCCGGGGTTATTCACTTTTAATCAATTCAATCTCTTCTTCCAGCTCCAACCAGCGCTCTTCAAGCATTTCGATTTCAGCACTACAAGTCGATTCATTTTTTAAGCAATCTGCTAACTTATCTTTATTCTCGTCGTTATACAGCGATTCGTCTTCCATCAAGCTGTGATAACTGGCCAAATCCGACTGTAAAACCTGCAAACGTTTTTCGATTTTTTGAATCTCTTTTTGAAACGGTCTGATTTTCGCTTCAAGCTGTTTTCTTTGCTGCGCACTTTGTTGACGAGCCTGCTTCTTGGAAACCACCTCTTTTACTGGCTTATCCTGTTCTTGCAGGGCTTTGACCGCTTTCAACTGCTGTTGCAGATAACTATCCAGATCACCGTGAATATTGGTCACTTTAGCTTGATGCACCCACCAAAACTGATCCGAAATACTGGCAAGTAGATGCTTATCATGAGTCACCAAAATAATCGCACCGCTGAACTCTTGAATAGCCATATCCAAGGCATCTCGCGTTTCCATATCAAGATGGTTAGTCGGCTCATCCAAAATAATCAAATTCGGTTTCTGAAAAACAATCAATGCCAACGCCAAACGCGCTTTCTCACCACCGGAAAAGGTCTTGATCGCCTCCAAGCATTGATTGTTTGAAAACCCGAATTGCCCTAAAAAATCACGCGCTTCCTGATCACTCGGCTGCGTTTCTTGCGCTAACATATGTTGCAACGGACTATGCTCCAACGTCAGCGATTCCAATTGATGCTGGGCAAAATAGCCGATCTTAACGCCTTTACTGACCACCACTCTACCGGATTGCGGTTTCAACTCACCCACCAGCTGTTTTAATAGCGTAGTTTTACCGGAACCGTTTACGCCGACCAAACCAATTCGATCGCCCTTTCTAAGCACCAAATCGATTTGATCAAGAATCTGCTTATCGGAATAGGCAAAACTCAACTGCTCAACACTCATCATCGGGTCGGGTTGGTGATCAGGCTCTGGAAAACGAAATTGAAAAGGATTAGTTGCCTGCACAGCAGCAACCTGCTCCATACGCTCCAAAGCTTTAACGCGGCTTTGAGCTTGCTTGGCTTTACTCGCTTTGGCCTTGAAGCGTTCGATAAAGCTCTTCAAGTGCTGCATCTGTTGTTTTTGCTTGTCATGCAACGCTTGCTGTTGCATCAACTGCTCATTACGCTGACGTTCGAAGGCTGCAAAGTTACCGGAATAATAATAGATTTTCTGATTATGAATATGTGCAATTCCTTGCACCACCTGATCAAGGAAATCGCGGTCATGCGAAATAACCAGAACCGCTCCGGGATAGGATTTTAACCACTGTTCCAGCCAGGTGACCGCTTCGATATCCAAATGGTTAGTCGGCTCATCAAGCAGCAACAGATCAGATCTCTGCATCAATGCTCTAGCCAACTTCAAGCGAACCTGCCAACCGCCGGAAAACTCATTGATTCTTTTTGTGAATGCCTCTTCGGCAAAGCCGAGACCGTATAGCAGCTGTTTGGCACTGTTCGGCACATTGAAACCGGAGATTTTATCCAATTCATCATAAGCCTTAACCAGACCATCATGATCGCCAGCCAATTCGCAGCGTTTAATCTTCTCTTGGCATTCCGCATAAGCGGAATCACCGTAACAGACGTACTCCAATACATCAGCTTGAGCGGAAGCTATCTCCTGTTCAACACAGCCAATCAGCCAATTGGCAGGTAGGGTTAGCTGACCGGACTCTATCGGCACCTCATTTTGAATAGCCTTGAACAGTGTGGTCTTACCGACACCATTTTGACCAACCAGTCCGATTTTTTGCCCGGGATGAATAGTGAGACTGGCCGCATCAAGCAGTTGCTTGGTACCAGCTCGAATAGAGAGACTTTGAAGCGCTAACACAATAATTAAATCTGATTTTCGACCAATTGGCCGTCGAGCATCTTAACCTGACGATCCATTTTGTTAGCCAACTCCTGATCATGGGTCACAATCAACAGCGCGGTATCAAATTCCGTATTCAGTTTCACCAGCAGATTAAACACCTGATCTGCTGAAGCAGAATCCAAATTCCCCGTCGGTTCATCGGCAAGAATGCAGCTCGGTTCGGTTATCAGCGCTCTGGCGATAGCGACACGCTGCCTTTCCCCTCCGGAAAGCTCACTCGGCTTGTGACTGATCCGATTTTCCAAACCGACTTTTTGTAGCAATGCTTTCGCTTTTTCAGCAGCCTTACGCTTACTGACACGGCGTACCTGTAGCGGCATCATCACATTTTCCAAAGCGGTCAACTCCGAGAAAAGATGGTGGAACTGATAAACAAAGCCCATATACTGATTTCGCAAACGTCCCCTTTCAACATCACTCTGCTGGGAAAAAGCCTTACCGTTCAGCTCGACCGTACCTTCGGTAGGCGAATCCAAACCTGCCAACAGGTGTAGCAAAGTACTTTTCCCGGAACCGGAAGCACCGATAATCGCTACCTTTTCTCCTGCTCGTAACTCAAAGTCCAAACCGGAAAAAACATTCGTGCTGATATCCCCTTCACTATAGGTTTTACCAATCCCACTGGCTTGCAACACAGTAGCCTGCGAGTCCTGCGTCAAGATTTCATTATTCATAACGTAGCGCCTCCGCAGGGTTAACTTTGGCCGCTTTTCTGGCCGGATAAATTGTCGCCAACAGGGTTAGCAAGAAAGCAATGCCGGCAATATACCAAACGTCGGACCAAACCAGTTTGGAAGGCACTTTACTGATGTAATAAACATCCGGCGGGAAGAACTGGAAACCGAGCGCCTGTTCTATAAACGGTACAATCACGTCAATATTCAGCGCCAAACTCAAGCCGCCGATCAACCCTAAAACCACACCCCAAAGACCGATAATCAAGCCTTGGACAATAAAAATCATTTGAATGCTTGCCGGTGTAGCCCCGATAGTTCTCAAAACGGCGATATCGCTCTGCTTGTCAGTGACGACCATCACCATGGTGGAAACGATATTGAATGCCGCTACCATAATAATCAGAGTCAAAACGATGAACATCATACGCTTCTCCATTTCGATCGCTCTGAAGAAGTTGGCATGCTGTTGGCGCCAATCACGCATATATAAGGTTTTATCAATGACATGAGCCAGCTCATTCTTCACTTCGCCGACATTAAACATATCGTCCAGTTTGAGCTGTAAAGCACCAACTTGATCACCGTATTTAAAAAGTTTTTGGGCGTCTTCGATATGAATGATGGCCAAGCCGCTATCGTATTCATGCATTCCGGCTTCGAAAATTCCTGCCACGGTAAAACGTTTGATACGCGGTACCACGCCGACCGGCGAGACACTGCCCTGAGGAGCAATCACCGTCACCTTATCACCGATGGAAACCCCTAAGCTCAACGCCAGTTCGGAACCTAAAATGATACGGTATTGTTTCGGCTGTAAATCATTAAGCGAACCGTACACCATTTTGCTTTCAATATCGGCTACCTGCCCTTCAAACTCTGGTAATACCCCTCTAATCGCCACACCGTTCACTTTATTACCGATGGTCACCATACCTTGCTCCATGATATTGGGAGCAGCACCTTCAATGTGCGGCTGGTTGATTAGTTTATTATACAAAGGTTCCCATTGATCCAAACGATCAGACTGCTCATTCACGGTCATATGCGCAGTCATTCCCAAGATACGGTCCCGCAGTTCTTCTTGGAAACCGTTCATAATGGATAGCACCGTAATTAAAGCAGTGACCCCAAGCGCGATACCGATCATCGATGAAAGTGAAATAAAGGAGATAAAACCGTTTCGTCTGCGTGCACGGGTATAGCGTAACCCCAATAGAAGTTCATATGGTGTATTCAGCATAGTTAGCCTTATTTGACAGAATCTGTGTTCTGTTCAGATTACTTTTTGTCGTCATTGCGCGCCGGGGTCTTAGAGACCGCTTCCGGCGTCTTATAAGAGATAAACACCGGCAGCTCAATATTGAAGACAATTGCCAGCACTCGAATAATCAGAGTGATGATTATAGCCACTATAACGGCGATATCGATAGAAAATCCTAGGTGTTCCAAAAGTAAAAATATACTCGCCCCCGCAAAAGAAGCGGTTGCATAAATTTCTTTACGGAATACCAGCGGCACTTCGCCGACCAGAACATCACGAATCACACCGCCGACCACACCGGTCATAATACCGGTCATAATCGCTATCGGGTCGGAAAAGCCTAGTGCCATTGCTTTTTGGGTGCCGATAACAGTAAACACCGCCAGACCAAGGGCATCCAAAAATAGTAGCATACGTACCGGTAGACGACGGTATCTTGCGAAAAAGAAAAGTAACATGGCTGAAATAACAACCACATAGATATAAATATCTTCCTGTGTCCAAAAGACCGGAACATCAATAATTAGGTCGCGTAAAGTACCGCCGCCGATGGCGGTGACCATGGCAATCACAATCGCGCCGAACAGATCCAGCTCTTTACGTCTTGCAGCCAGTAATCCAGTGACGGCAAAAACCACTGTGCCAAGTAAATCTAAGGAATGAAGAATAGATGCGAGCGTCATAGGCGCATATTATAGACAAGACCAAACAAAAACGCCCTCAAATTTGAGGGCGCTTTTTTGACACATAAAAAGATCAGATTATTTGTCTGATTTCAGACGATTGATACCCAACATTTTCATGATATATTTTTGGTAAATCGGCTCAGAGTTACCAGACTTCATGTTACGAATGAAGTACTTTTCAAATGCGATTTTGGCCAAGTGTACCCACTTCCCTTTTTTCGCCCACGTTAAGTTACGTGGCGGGATCTGAGGTAAGGCAACAAATGCCGCACCTGAATCACCCATATCGGCAAGACATACTGTATTCCAGGTTGGTTCTTCAACAGGATCTTTACCTTCCAAGTTCGCTTCGATGTTATGGCAGATTGCCGTTACCATCGATTCGATCATTAATCCTGTTTTTGGCGTACCGCAAGGAACCGGACATTTTGCATCAACCGGGGGAATGGCAATACCCACACCCAAAGCATAAATATTGTGATAGGTCGGGTTACGGCTATACTCATCAACCTTAACAAAACCGCGAGGGTTAACCAGAGGACCACCCATCTTCTCAGGATCAGGATCAACCATCTCTTGCAAGAACTTAGAACCTTTAAACGCAGGAAGCATCATTGAATATTTGAACGGCAGCTCATGCTGATCAATCACATCACCGCGAGAGTTATACTCATCAACATACATAGTACCGCCTTCGATTTTGGTCACTTTAGCGTTACAAATCCAGTTGATGTGACGGTTACGCAATTCGGATTCCATCAACCCTTTAGAGTCACCAACACCACCTAAACCTAAGTGTCCGATGTAAGGCTCTGCCGTAACAAACGTCATTGGAACCTGACTACGAATCTTACGCTTACGCAGATCCGTTTCCATGATCATGGCAAACTCGTATGCAGGACCGAAACACGATGCACCTTGAACCGCACCGACAATGATTGGACCAGGATCTTTACAGAACGCTTCCCACTCTTCATGCGCTTCTACCGAGTGCGGAGTCGTACAAACAGAAACCGTATTACCACCGTGGCTCTTAGGCCCAAAACCTTCAACCTCTTCGAATGCCAATGCAGGACCCGTAGATAGAATCAAGTAGTCATAGTCCATAACCGTGCCGTCATCCAGCGTGATATTGTTATTTTCCGGATCCAGACCGACACACGTTTGGTTATAGAATTCGATACCTTTACGCGTCAGGTATGGTTCAAGTTTAAATGAAATATCTTCCGGCTTTCTCCAGCCAACGGCAACCCAAGGGTTTGAAGGAACAAAGTTAAACTCATCTACTGCGTTTACAACTTTTACAGTATGACCTTTATCTAAATGTTTACGAATGTCGTAAGACATTGGTAAACCACCTGTGCTGGAACCAACTACAACTACTGTTGCCATGCTTGTGCCTCTTATTTTTTGATTTTCTCGACGAAAAATTTACTTTAAGTTTTACGTGCCCGGATAGAACGGATAAACGTTCTGATTTAAGCAATAGTGCTAGATTCTATACGATAGAGCCGTGCTTTGACTATAAAAAACAAAATCAAAATTATTAATAGCAAATCAACCGAATTAATGATAACCCATAAAAAAATATGACTATCAAAAGCGGCTCTCTGCCCGGAAAAAGCGAAAAAACAAATAAATTCAAACAGCTTTAACTAACAAGCGTTAACTTTTAGACTGGCTCATCAAGATAGCAGGCACCAGTAAAAGTACCAAAAAAGTAGTAACGGCAAGCGCCAAGATTGTAAATCCGGCGGCTTCAAACACCATTTGATTCTCGCTAAAAAGCAATATCAATAAGCCGGTAAGCAATACCCATGAGGTAATCCAAATCGGACGACCGACGCTCGCCATGGCATAAATAACCGCTGATTCCGGATCGGAAAATACACTGTTTTGGGCGCGCGCATAACGGGCAAAGAAATGAATACCATCGTCGACAATAATCCCTAAAGGCACCATCCACAACAGCCATACCCACTGAGAATCGGAAAAAAAATGCATAAACAACGAGATCGAAATCAGCAAAGCAAAAAAGTTGACGGTCAAATTAATAAAAGCCAGTTTTACGCTCTTCCAGGCAAGCCAAAAAAGCACGCCAAACAGCGCAACCAACCCAAAAAGTGATTGATACTGACTAATCGAATCCCGGTTAATAACAAGCAATATCGCAATTGAAGCGACCCCCGAATAGATGAGCGCTTTTCTGAACAAGGGCTTGTCTTTTAGATGATTAGCGATAAACGTCAGGCCATGTCGATCCGCTGTATTCCCGACCCTGAACTCGAGCAACCAGCTCAATAAGGTTAACGGCAACCAGCTTAAGGTCATCAAAAAGCTAATCAATACACCGATTACCACCAGCCAAGCTAATCCACTCAGCTGTGGCTCAACCCATGAGGCAATCCAAAAACCCAAGGCCGTGGTCAGGTTCGACAAAAAAATCGGCGAAGTATTGAGCTTCAAGGCTTCGGCAATCGCGTCATACTGAAAAAGTCCCCGGGCCATTTCTCGGGCCAGCGTACTCAATAAATGCACCAAGTTACTGCTCACGATAGTCAACAAAACCATCAACCCCAATAATGATTCAGAGCCCATGACGGCTCCGAGCCATCCATAAATCCCCAGTGTCATGGCCAGCACATAGAAACTCAACACCAGCTGTAATAAGGCAATTTTGGGCGATTCCAGCAGATAGCCAACAACACTCCCCATCAACACCAACCCTAACACGATGAGCAACAAATTATCCGTTAGCGTCGAGAAATCAATGCGAGCCAAGCCCGCAAAAGCGCATATACTCAAAATCGACCATAACAACAACAGTACTTTTTTATTATGTCCGATGACTTGCACCCAGGAAAAAGCCCAATTACCCACTGTTACTCCAAAATCGTGAAAAACTACAGATTGATACATATAAACCAGCAGGTAGTTTAAAATATTGCGCTTATTTTTTGACATTATTCGCTAACAAAATCAGTAATTCATCATGAAAAAACCGGTCGTCAACTTGCTTGAAACCCATCAAATAGAATTCGTCGGACAACGCTCTTACTGGGGAGCATTAACAGACTCCGAAAGTGCTCTAGCCATTGCTAACTTAGCGCAGCAAAGCTCAAATCTGGTGGTTGTTTTAACCGAAAACACCCAGAAAGCTAATCAACTGATTGAAGCCCTTGAATTCTTTTTAAATGATGAACTGGAAATTCTGAATTTTCCGGAATGGGAAACCCTGCCCTACGACCGCTTCTCACCTCATCAAGACATTGTCTCGGAACGTCTAAAAACTCTATATCGTTTGCCGAACATTTCTCGCGGTGTCTTAGTGGTGCCTGTTGCAACCATTATGCAAAAAGTCGTGCCGTTGGAATACATTCAGCAGTATTCATTCGTTTTGAAAACCGGAGATCGTCTGGATATCGACGAGTTCAGCAAACAGCTTGAGTCAGGAAGTTACCAGCGTGTCAGTCAGGTTTATGAACATGGTGAATTTGCCGTCCGCGGTGCCATCATCGATCTGTTTCCCATGGGTAGCAAGACTCCGTTCAGAATCGATCTGTTTGACGATGAAGTGGAAAGCATTCGTAACTTTGATCCCGAAAGCCAACGTTCTATCGAACAGATCGACAACATTGAACTCCTGCCTGCAAAAGAGTTTAACTTTACCAAGCAAGGTACTGATTTATTTAGACATTCTTTTAAGGATTATTTTGGCGACGACGCCAGAAACGCTCAGGTATATAAAAGCGTCACCGATAACCAAAATATCGGTGGATTAGAATATTATCTGCCTTTATTTCATACTGAACTGGCAAGCTTATTCGACTACCTGCCAAATAACAGTCTATTCTTCGATTATGGCAAAACCGAACAAGCCCTAGACACGACACTAAAGGATTACAAAGAACGTTATGAAATCGGGCAATACAATCCGGATTTTCCGCTTCTCAAACCTAGTGAACTCTTGATCGAACCGACGCTATTTTTAACCCTTTTAAAAAATTATCACCGGATTACTCTAGAGGATAAGATATCCAAAAAGAATACCTGCAAGTTTGACACCCGTACACTGCCGGATCTGAGCATCGATAATAAAAGCGACTACCCTTTAGCCAAACTCAACGCTTTCATCGATCGCTATAAAAAACGCATTATTTACAGCGCGGAATCAACCGGTCGCCGCGAAACACTGCTTACATTGCTGAATAAACAGCAACATCGCCCTAAAATCGTACACAGCTGGCAAGAAGCCATTTCGGCCGACGACGCTTATACAATTGTTGTTAGCCCTCTTGAAACCTCTATTCATACCGAACAGTTCAGCGTCATCTCCGAAACGCAAATTTTCGGCCAAACCGTCGTCCAGAAACGGCGCCGCAAGCGCAAACATAGTGACTTCGACACCGCTATCAGCAACCTGATTGAACTGGATTTGGGCAGCCCGATTGTGCATATCGATCACGGTGTCGGTCGCTATCAAGGATTAGAAACCCTAGAAATCCAAGGTGAACACAAAGAGTTCCTAATGATTGAATATGCAGGAGAAGCCAAGCTTTACGTGCCGGTCTCCTCTCTGCATCTTATCAGTCGTTACACCGGCGCCACGCCGGAAACCGCACCGCTACATAAACTCGGCAGTGATAAGTGGGATAAGGCCAAACGTAAAGCCGCTGAAAAAGTGCGTGATGTCGCCGCAGAATTATTGGACATCTATGCACAACGAGCCGCCAGACCCGGTTATCAATTCAATACTCCGGAAGAAGCCTACCAGCGTTTTGCCGCCAGCTTTCCGTTTGAAGAAACCCCTGACCAGCAGCAAGCGATTGAAGCGGTTCTTCATGACATGCACTCCAAACAACCGATGGATCGTCTTGTCTGCGGTGATGTCGGCTTTGGTAAAACGGAAGTCGCTATGCGCGCCGCTTTTGTATCCGCCTACGATGGCAAACAAGTAGCCATGTTAGTGCCGACCACGCTGCTGGCTCACCAGCATTTGGAAAACTTCCGCAACCGCTTCTCGGACTGGCCTGTTAGGATAGAGGTCCTATCCCGTTTCCAGACAGCTAAACAACAAAAACAAACCCTCGAAGACTTAAAAGCGGGCAAAATCGATATCATTATCGGTACTCACAAGCTGATTCAAAAAAATGTCGATTACCAAAACCTAGGGCTCATCATTATTGACGAAGAGCACCGCTTTGGCGTGCGTCAGAAAGAACAACTTAAAAAGATGCGTACCGAAGTGGATGTATTGACCATGACCGCCACTCCGATTCCGCGCACCCTGAATATGGCGATGAACGATTTACGCGATTTGTCTATTATCGCTACCCCGCCGGCAAAACGTCTGGCGGTACAAACTTTTGTTCAGGAATGGAATGATGACGTGGTTCGCGAAGCGTCCCTGCGTGAAATTCGTCGAGGCGGTCAGGTCTATATTCTGTTTAACCAAGTTGATCGAATCGAACAGATGGTACAACACATCGAAGAACTGATTCCGGAAGCCAATGTGACCTATGCGCACGGCCAGATGCATGAACGGGAACTGGAGTCGGTTATGGAGAACTTCTACCACCGCCGCTACAACATTCTGGTTTGCACCACCATTATCGAGACCGGTATCGATATTCCGACCGCCAACACCATTTTGATTCATCGAGCCGACAAGTTTGGTTTGGCGCAATTACACCAACTACGCGGGCGTGTCGGACGTTCCCATCACAAAGCTTATGCGTATATGTTTACCGGTGACAAAGCCGTACTGACCAAAGACGCCGAAAAACGCCTGACCGCCATCGCCAAACACGATACCTTGGGTGCCGGCTTTATGCTTGCCAGCCATGATTTGGAAATTCGCGGTGCCGGAGAACTACTCGGTGACGACCAATCAGGGCAAATCCAGGAAATCGGTTTCGGACTTTACAGTGAGCTTTTAGAACGCGCAGTAAAAGCGCTTAAATCA
Source organism: Thiomicrorhabdus sp. (assembly GCA_963677355.2). Lineage (GTDB taxonomy): Bacteria > Pseudomonadota > Gammaproteobacteria > Thiomicrospirales > Thiomicrospiraceae > Thiomicrorhabdus. The sequence goes on from CAXXXQ010000002.1 coordinate 725,664, forward strand.
GGCAAACAACCAGAACTCAATGTCACTTTGCATAATGGCACCGAAGTTGACTTAGGTGTGACCGCTCTGATTCCGGAAGACTATTTACCTGATGTACACACTCGACTGGTCTTCTATAAACGTATCGCCAGCGCATCCAGTTCAGCCGACCTTCGTGAACTGGAGGTCGAAATGATTGACCGTTTCGGTCTACTGCCAGAGGCACTGAAACACCTGTTTGCCGTCACAGCGGTCAAATTGCAGGTTGAAGCGATCGGCATCAAAAAAATCGATGCCTCGGAAGAGATGATTCGTTTCCAGTTTGATGAAGAACCTAAAATCGATCCTGGCAAACTGATTAAACTCATTCAATCCCAACCCAAGCAATATCAACTAAAAGGGCAAACAGAATTGCTGTTTTTCGATACAATGCAAAATATCGAACAGCGTATCAACTCGATTGAACTGGTAATTAAAAGCATTACTCCGTAATTTAAAAACGGAAACTTCATAAGTAAAAACATAAAGTTAAATAGAAAATATGAAATCTTATCTGCAATTAATATTATCCGCCGCAAGCCTACTGAGCTTAACCTTGTTCAGTTCTGTTTCATTTGCTGCTTCCACGCCAGTCTATAAAATTGAAGTCATTGTTTTTGAAAGCCTGAATTTAAAAGGCTGGACGGAAGAATATTGGCCTGAAGACACGGCATTACCGGATACCAGCAACAGTACTAACCTGTTTAGCAACAACAAAAAACCGCTCTGGATCAGAAACAGCGGGAAAGAGCTGAGTGGCAAAGCTAATATTTTAAATAAAAAAGGCTACCGTGTTTTATTCCACCAAGCCTGGACACAAGCAGCCTACCCGAATAAAAACGCGCCGAAAGTGTTGATTGAAAGCAGCAGCCAGTATGGTTCAAACATGCTTGGTACAGTCAGACTGTATAAAACCAGATTTGCGCATGTTGATTTCGATTTGGAACTAGAACGTAGAATCCCATCTAAGATAATGGACTCTTTCGCAGAAAATCAAAATCTGGCTAGCAATAGCTTACCCTCTAAGTGGCGATTTAACCTGAAAGAATCACGTAAAATCCGACCGGGAGAACTTCACTACCTTGACCACCCATTATTCGGCGTGATTGTGAAAGTGAATCCGATTGACTAATAGCCATTAAGCATTAATCTTTACACAAAAAAAAGCCTGAAATTATTCAGGCTTTTTTATGTCTATTTATCCACTATTTAACGGTCAAGCTAATACTCTATATTCATTCAAGTTCAAAATTCATCTTCTGATTCGCAAAATTCACCTTCACTGCCAATCCATAATAATGAGACGGAATATCTTCATCTAACTGGTAGAAACCGGAAATACTGATCAATTCCGGTTCAAAAGCATAAGCTCGAATATAAGTTTCATCTATATTCATTAAGCCAGAGTTACCTGCGTAAGCCTTGCCTTGTAAGCTCCCACCGACATAAATGCTACCATCGGCAATCACCTCGGCTCCAGCCTTGACGTCACCTAGAATAACTAGATCTTGACTTTCGGCATACACCTGTTCGCCGCTTTCAACATGTCCCTGATGAATAAATTGAGATGACATTGAATCTGCTTCCGCCACTGTTTCCGGTTTAGGCTGGGCATGAAACAGATCGTATTGATTCAGCCGCTCGTTGAATACAGCCAAGCTCGCATAAGCGGCCTGTTCAGCAAGCAGCTCATCCTCAGTCTGTAACCCCACCGCCTGAAGATTGACCTGACGTAAAGCCTCGACAAGCTGGGCTAAAAATGTTGGCTGTAAATTCGTGCTACTGATAGACAAGACACAAGGAATCGCTTGAATACTCTCACTGTCCACAGAAACTCTTCGACTTAATTCGGAAATAATCTCTTTAATATCGAAGCCAAGCACTTCAATGACCGGAAGCGAAAATCCCTGATTTTTGATATTGATCAATGCTGACATATTATAAGGATGGCACGTTTCTAATGGTTTGAAACACCGAGTCTACTAGAGAGAATTCAAAGAGTCAATGAATGATAAAAGGCATTGTTAGCGTATGACTTTGAGAAGGGGTTGAACCGTTATTACCAATCAAAATTCGACTTAACAATAAAGCAAATTATTGAACAGCCTGCCGTCTTTTTTCAGTTAGCCAAGAATAATAAACAAACAGTCCAAGAGTCAAAAACAACATAATGACCCGGCCAATGAAATCGTGAATTAACTCAAAATAAGTTTTATCCAACATGGTGACATACACGACCACATCGATACGAACGGTATTCAATAACAGCACAAACAGATAACCGTAGACAATCCAAAGCCCTTTTTGATACCAAGTATTCGGATAAGCCAAAATACCGGCCACATAAAGCACATAAGGCTCCATACCGTTACAATTATTTAATATCCAGATATCAAAACCGTTGTCTAAATGAATGGTGTCTCCGACCATCTTCACGGGAATGGAAAAAGTATCAACCCACCATTGCGTCTGAATAATAGTCAAATGGGTTTGCCAGTGGTTCACGATATAAAAAGGCGAAAAACCCTCTATAAAAAATAACAGATAAAGCAGCGCCAACCAGAGAACATAACCGACGATAAACTTTCTGCCTGCAGACACTTTGAACATACCTTTTTTAAGCAATAAAAAAACCCGGCTCCAATATAACATTGAAAGCCGGGTTGTTCTACGGTAAGAAGTTAGACTTAAACTTTTCTACGAGAAGCTAACCATCCACCAAGACCTAACATACTCATTAGAGCAAACAACATGCTAGTTGTGCTTAATGCCGAAGCAGATCCACCGCCATAGCTAGTTGATGGCTGTGGTGCAGGCTCTGCTTCCCAAGAAGGCTCTTCAGCATCGCTTGCTTCTGTAGATGCAATTGGTTGTAAACGTAGCGTGAAAGTAGAGTCAGTAAAGCCAGCTACATCACCTACTTCAACAATATAAGTCAAACCTAGGTTAAGCAGATCTTCAATCCCGTCCATAGAATATAGAGAATCTTCTTTAACCAGTTCTTTTCCGATGACTTCAAGCTCGTCATCAGTCAGAGCTCTAAAGTTGTCGGCAACTCCTTTACGCCATTCTAGATCGCTATTCGTTGGTGAAGCCCCCCAATACGCAACTAGCTTAGCATCGGTTAATGGATCGCCATCATCATCAAAGAAGATACCTGTCGGCTCCCACTTGCTTGGCAACCAGTTTCCGAAAATTGGAATATAGTTGCTTTCTTGCGGGCCTGTTGAATAAATTTTAGTTTCATTTGCATCTAAAGCTGCAAGGAAACCTGCTCGTCTGGTATCAAAGAAACCGTCGTAAGGATGTTTATTATCCGCGGTACCGAATAAACCGGCTGAGAAAGGAGCTAAATCATCCTCCGCCCAGATATCTTCACCCTCATCTTCACCAGTACCGATAGAGAGTTTTAAGTTATCACCCGCTCCAGCAGCAGATGCGTTTTGGAAGCTATCACCCACCCCAAAACCAACTTCAATCTCATAACCACTGTAACGGCTATCACTGTAGTTGTTCAATTTTTGTAAAACCATATAACGACGAACGGCACCAGCATCTCCACCGTCTTCAACATTGAAGACTAAATCAATCGGTTTCGCTGATCGATCATCTACATCATCCGCGGTAGGTGTTAAAGCATCCACCTTGAAACGCTTATGCGTTTGGAAAGGGCTATTACAATACGTTGGGTTAACATCTGCTTCAGATGCAGTGTCTAGCCAGCCGTCTGAAGGTAAGCCTGGACCTATATAAGTACCGTTTTCATCATAGTTTTTTGCATCATCACTATTTCGATAAAAAGAGGTACTTAAAATACAGCTTGCCGGTTTGCTATTAGATAGAACCTCATTAATATCTGCATGATTGGCGACCTTAATTCCGTGAGGCTCGCCAACAGGCCAGTCTTTACCATGAACTTCACCGGTCGCAACCGTTTTAGTTTCATCGGCATAAACAACACTTTTGAAAGAATCTCCGACTTCCATTGCTGAATAAGTCCCGCTTCCAACATCAAATGTTTTGGCAATCTCTTCGCCAGTATCGACATCAATAATCAGTGGAGTCACATTGGAAAGATCCCAACCACCAATTCCAAAAGCAACAGGGCCATCCTGGGAATCGTACACCTCACCTGATGCGACACCAACGATCTGACCCGCATGTGCCGGCACTGCAACGCTCAGACACGCTGCCGCCACTAAATTGAGTTTAAATTTATTGTTAAGACTCATCCGCAAATCTCCATTATTGTTACAAACCTCTAATTTCCTGAATAATATTCACAATGTGTACATCAATCAGCTTTATGAAATACTATAAAGAAATACGTACTTCTATTCATCACCCGTTATGGTGAAATTAGCACTTTTTTCTATAAAAAACTTGCCAACATATCTCCAATCAAGTTTAACTTATTGCACTGAAAATGAAACTTATAAGACAAAACCACTTTCATGAGGTAGCAGGTGCACGAAGAAACAGACCTAAATTTACTTAAAAAAACCATTGTTTTTCAATCATGTTTGATTGCCGGACACAGTATAGAAGCCATCTTCAGAACGGAGTGCAATTACCTTCTAGGCGAATCCAATGCCAATATGATCGCTTTGTGCGTTTACCAAAAAGAACAACTAAAACTGGAATTTATTCTCGATAAACATTCGATCCTGCACGACTTCCTAAAAAGGTATCAAATACAGAGCCACACTCTAGTGCTTGACACTTTAAAAGAAAAAAGCGAAAAACGAATCAAAAGCGGCGAGGCTTATTATGAAACCGATAGTTTGCAAGACCTGTTGATCGATTCGATGCCCAAACATAAGATTAAATACTTTGAAGAAATGCATAAGTTCACCAAAATGATCAGCTACCCGTTACTCTCTCTGGAAGGCAAAGAGGTCGTAGGCTATCTATTGTTTTGTTATCTGGATAATGCCGAACCGAATATGAACGCTCTTGGTAAAATCCAAAAAATGGTTGAAAGAATTGTCAGCCCTTTCCACGATGAAAAAACCAACACTTTCCGTAGCCGCTGCATTCAGGTTGTAAGTGATGTTCCGGTATTAACCACAAAAGAGCGACATGTTTTAAAACACCTGCTCAATGCAAAATCCTACGCGCAAATAGCGGAAGCGATGCATATCAGCGTCAATACGGTTAAAACCCATATCAAAAATATTTATTCAAAATACGATGTCAAATCAAAGCTTGAACTCTCTAATAAAATCAGTGGCGGCAAAGCCTAATCAACCAAAAGTTTATAAAGATCAGCGCCTTCCTTAACATCAAAACAAACAAAAAACCTTTCCAATACTTCTTGAGGAAGGTTCTTTTGGTAACAGTCTATTTCATTAATTTTTTTTACGTTAACAGGCAATTAAACGCAAGATTTTAACGCCCTTTTCCGTTCATATTCCCTGTCCCGCCACCAGGCCTAACTCCTTGCCTCATACCGTTTGCAGGAAGCTGTTTAGCCTGTTTCAGATATTTATGCTGGTGCTGATACTGATACAACTTTTTCTGCTGCCCCTGTTTTTGATATTTAAGCGACTGCAACTTTGCGCCCTGTTCAATGACCGGCCCCACTTGTTGCTGGGTTTCGATTCTCTGTTGGCTCTGCTGCTGAATATTTTGCGCAGCTTGAGAAATTCCGCTCAACGAAACACCAATGACTACTGCCGCTAACGGATGCATAAATTTGCTTATTTTCATTACATCTCTCCTTAGTTGAGATTTCATAACCTTATATTCTCAGTTTAATGAAACACCCTAATACAAGCATCACCTAAAAGTATGATTTAAATAACTAAATACAGGCCAACAATCTCAGTTCAAACAGCGGCTGTCTATTGAGACGATTATTAAAACAAACGCACCGTTTAACTGAATCTGGGTGACACTGCGGCACTTAACAAGTAAAATTCAACGCATTCCATAAATCCGCGTTAAACCAAAGAATTTATCATGTTTAAAATCCAACAAATCGACCCTCTTTTCTACCGTAAACAGACTCGTAAGGCGACTCTGATTATTATGGGAATTTTCATCGTTATAGGATTCATCACCGCCAGACTGACGGTTCATTGGTTCGGAGACTACTCAAATAACCATATCGTTTTGAATTTTCTAGGTGCTTTTGTCGGACTTCTGATTACCGCCGCTATCGTCAAAGCCTATTTTGCAGATAAAGCATGGATGAAAGAAACGATTTACGCATGGAAATTAAAAAGGAACCTGATGTATATCTCGAACCTAATGCGGCACATCCAAGATGCGGTTGACACCGGCGATATTCAAGCCATGAAAATTTTACGCTTTTACCATTTGGGAACCGCGCAAATGCATCAGCTTGAAGATAACAGCCATGCTTTAATCGATCTTAAAGCTGAAATGCGCGCTCTTGAAGAGCGCATGAACGCTTTGGATATCGACCTGAATCAAGATGAATTTGATATGACCTGGGCGGATCAATACCGAAGCGAAGACTAGCCTCTAGTCCTGAATTCCAAGAAACACCGTACAGATTTCATGAGCAATAATCGAGATGCGTTTACCTTGATCCATGGCCAATTTACGCATGGTGCTGTAGGCCTCGTCTTCTGTCATGCCTTTTTCCTGTACCAATAAACCTTTAGCCTTCTCAATCGTGGCTCTTTCGGATAACTTATCCTTTACCAGTAACAATTCCTTGCGCAGAGCTTGGCTCGCTTTAAAACGCTGAAAAGCCACTTCCATAATCGGTTTAATTCTTTCTGCAGACTTCCCGTCGACGATATAGGCAGATACGCCGCATTTAACCGAATGAGCAATCACATCCGAATCGGCATCCTGACTAAAACAAATCACCGGTGTTGGACAATATTCGTCAATGACAGAAATACGTTCAAAAAGGTCGTCATTACTTTTCTCAATATCCAGCACAATGAAATCAACTTTTATGGATTCAAGTGTCGTTAAAAAATTTTCAGATGTCGTACATTGGTGAATCTCCGATACGCCGGAACTGTAAAGACCTTTTCGAATATCTTCACTCGCAATCGAATCATCACTAACAAGAAGAACAGAGTTTGCATGAGCCATTATCTTTCACCTTTGAAAAATGTTTTCAACCTCTTAACCAGATAAGTGCCAACAATCTATCTTTCACTTACATATCAACAGGTTAAATAATTTTAAACTTATAGACCACATGAATCAGATTTAATTTCGACCCATAAAGGTGCAAAAACAGTAGCAACAATACTAATTTGGACAGATTACAATCGGTAAAGTAAATAGGGAGCACAGATAAGGCTTCCTGCATACAAAACAGCTTGTAAGGCTAAAGAACTTATCAACACATTAAAAGAAATCATTTTCATTTCCACCGTCAACTTGATACCCTATAGTATTGTTATTTTTCAGCCACTTACAACTTCCTACACACCTCAAATTAACCAAAATAAATGATTAAAGCCGATTCAACTCAAACCAGTCTTCGCAAACGCTATATTTTCTTAACAGTTCTTATCGGTTTATTTGTCATTACGGTGGTTGCTTTTAGTTATAACAAACTGATTTCAACTAGAGAAAAAGTAACCTCAGCATATGAAAATATACTGCGCGAACAATCTCATCTAGAGGAGGTACGCAATACCTTACTGACGATCAATCAGGATATTAATTTATTTGTGCTTGATCCTATTAACGAAGATTTGATTTTTAAGATTGAACTCAATACAGAAAACTCACTAAGAAGCTTAAACAGTCTTAAAAACGCCGATCACACCTATCATCAAGATATTCAATCAATTACAGAAGAAACCATCGATAACTTTAAAAAACTGAAAGAAGCCATTAGCTATTTAGTCGATTTTCGCCTAGACATCAATAAACAGTATCCCGGCCTGGATATCTCGGCAAATATCATGGAAAACCAACAAGACACGATCAAATCCGGGTTTTCTATTCTGATTAGCGAAATCGAATCCGGCGACTTAAAACCGCATTCACCCGAAATCTATCCTTTACTGCTAAAATCTTACGCCGACTGGATAAAAGCGATCTCTCAAACACGTATCTATATGGCAAATAGACTTGCCTCCTTTTCAACCGACATTCTGGATGAACAAGGTAAAAGTCTGGAAGATGTTTACCGACATTTTGTTAACAATGTGACATCCCTTGAAGAGTTGTATGCCGGAGAAGACAGCTTTGAGGCAACCGAGATCATTGAATCCATCCTGACGATAAGCCAATCATGGTATGAAAACTTCGTCATTGTCAGGAAAATTTCCGAGTCCGATCATTGGCGCTCGGACACACGTATCATAAAAAACCAAGTTTTTCCTTTAGTTGCGAAGATTACAGATAATTTAAACGACATCCAGAACAAACTAAAACTGGAAAAAATGAATACCGATTCGGCTCTGAACAAAAGTGACGAAACTTTCAATAAACTGATTTTTGTCATTATCGGCCTATTTCTGTTTTTCATTGCCGCCCTACTTATCTCGATGGAATGGCTGATTTTCTCGCCAATCGAAAAAGTCACCAAGGCTCTGCGTTCTAAAGCAATTGATATTGAACTGCCTAAAATCAAATCATCCAACACCTTGGAAGTCGGTAAACTGATCGAAGCCTTTATCGAGATGAATGACGAAGTCACTCAACGTCAAAATGCATTGGAACATCAAGCAATGCATGATCACCTGACCGGGCTTCCCAACCGTTTCTTATTGAATCAAAGAATCGAATATCAACTATTGAGTTCGGAAAGACAGCAACGCCCTTTCATTCTATTTCTGATGGATCTAGACTTCTTCAAAGATATTAATGACACCTTAGGACACGCAGCAGGTGACCGTCTATTAATTGAAGTATCGGAACGGATTCAAAAAACGATTAGGAAATCCGACACCCTAGCAAGATTGGGTGGCGACGAATTTGCCATTCTTTTTCCTGATTCTCAACCGGAATACGCCTCCAATTTAGCAGAAACCATTATCGAAAAATTAACCCAGCCAATCCAGATTGACAATCACAAAGTGAATATCGGAGTCAGTATCGGGATCGTCAGCTATCCGGATGACGGCAAAGAGATCGAATCTCTTCTTCAATATGCAGATATGGCCATGTACACCGCCAAACGAAAACGTATAGGCTACTCTTTTTACGAATCTGCGCAAAACACCTACAGCAAAACATGGCTTAACCTGATTAACGAAGTGTCCCAAGCTTTGGAACAGGATCTTTTCGAAATCTCCTTTCAACCTCAAATCCATGCTCATAACGGTCAAATATGCGGAGCCGAAGGGTTATTAAGATGGAACCATCCCGAATACGGCTTTATCTCGCCGGAAAAAATTATTGAAGCCGCCGAGCGCACCGGTATTATCCATAAACTCTCTTTAACGATGATCGAAAAAGCCATTTCGGAATGCCGGCAATGGCATCTTGCCGGGCATGCGATCGGGGTATCGGTCAACCTGTCAGTTCGAGATCTCGCTAACAAAAACCTCACCGAGAGAGTCAAAGAGCTAATGGATCAATACGGCTTAGACTACCGTTTCTTAACGCTCGAAATAACAGAAAGCATCATGATGGAAAACCTAGCGCTCTCTCTAGAAGTGCTAAACAAACTTCATGAACTTGGAATCAATATCTCTATCGACGACTTTGGAACCGGCTTCTCATCACTTGCCTATCTGAAACGCCTGCCGGTAGATGAATTGAAAATCGATAAGTCATTCATTATGGAAATCAATGAAGACGCAAATGATAAGAAGATTGTCAGTTCTACCATCAACCTTGGTCACAACTTAGGCTTAAAGGTCGTTGCTGAAGGAATTGAAACCCAGAAAGTCATGCAACTCATTACCGACATGGGCTGCGACAAATTACAGGGTTATTTCATCAGCAAACCAATCAATGCCAACGCCTTCAAACAACTACTCATATCCGGCGACTATTAAGACTCAAAACCAAGCTACTAGATCCTTTTTTTCTTCTCTCTTTTCTTACCATTCGTAGACCAACGAAAATAAAATCCGTTGTGCAATTTTTGGTGCAGATTATGGTGCAAGCTTTAGCAGAAAACTAACAGAAATTAACAAGAACTTAAACAAACAGGAAGCAAAAAAGACAGCACAAAACCCAGTATCTATAGGCCTTTGAAGCAGTTAACAGGGATTAACAACAATAATAAAAAATAAGAATGGTGCCCAGGGCCGGAGTCGAACCGGCACAGTGTTTCCACCGGGGGATTTTAAGTCCCCTGCGTCTACCAATTTCGCCACCTGGGCATACATGGAATGTATGTTCGCACTATGTGCAAATTAGTGATGGTCACTAATAAAAAAATGGAGGCGCGACCCGGAGTCGAACCGAGGTCCACGGATTTGCAATCCGCTGCATAGCCACTCTGCCATCGCGCCATTTTTGGAGCGGGAAACGAGACTCGAACTCGCGACCCCAACCTTGGCAAGGTTGTGCTCTACCAACTGAGCTATTCCCGCTTGATGGGTGCGTATTATAGGGGCATACGCCTAAAGGTCAAGCGATTTTTAACAAAAAACGTAAAATGAGTTTAACCTAAATTTAACAGAAAACGACGCTGTCAAAAACCGGAAAATCAAGCTAAAAACAGAATTGTTTGATTAGTTATCAGACTGAGTTGAACGTCTGATTTCAGGCAAGGCCGCTTTAGTATATTGTATCCAAGTAATCAGTGTCAGTACGGCGGCAAAATACAGCATTGGAAAGCCGAGTTCACCCCAATTCACACCCCATAACTCGCCACCGTATAACAACCAAGTCAATGCGGCTAACTGTGAAGCCGTTTTGACTTTTCCAAGTTTGGAAACCGCAACCACGTCACGTGCGTTGTTTTCCGCCATCCATTCACGTAAAGCAGAAATACCAACTTCCCGCATCATGATAATAACGGCAGACAAAATCACCAGCAGATTGTCATGATATTCCGCCGCCACAACAATCAAAGCCGCCGCGACAATCAACTTATCAGCCACCGGATCCAAAAAAGCGCCCAGTTTACTGTCCGACCCCAATTTACGTGCAAGATAACCGTCAAACCAATCTGTAATAGCCGCGATCATAAAGGCTAGCCCGGCCCAAAAACGGGCATCTCCAATAGGCGCGTAATAACAGATCAAAAACACCGGAATCAAAACGACTCTCGACCAGGTCATCATCATAGGGATGGATTGAATAGACAAAATTCTCTCGCTTGTATTGCTTCTTATCGAACTATTGAAAAATAGACGGAATATATCGTTTGTAAAATTTAGTTGAATAGTACCATACCAAACCGATATGTCACCCAAGTTAAATGAAATTTACAGGCTTCCGTGGTAAAAATCGTAAATTTTTTGCGCTTTATCAAGACTGATCCCTTTTACCTTCTGCAGTTCAGAAACTGAGGCCGCCTTCACTTCGCCTAAGCCGCCAAAGTGAATCAACAGTTGTTTGCGCGTTTTCGGGCCAATACCTTCAATCGACTCCAGACTGGAATCGGTTTGCGCCTTGGTGCGTTTTTTACGATGCGAGGTAATGGCAAAACGATGTGCTTCGTCACGAATATAATTAATCAAATGCAGAGCGATATCATCAGACTCCAGATCGATACCGTCTAAATTATGAGGCGTATAGAGAATTTCCAAACCGGCTTTGCGCCCTTCCCCTTTGGCAACGGAAACGAGCGGAACGTGCTCTAACTCCAAACTTTTCAGTACGTCTACCGCTTGAGACAATTGTCCTTTACCACCATCAACCACAATCAAATCCGGCAGCTTGGCTTGCTCCTTCTTCAATCGTTGATAACGACGACTCATGGCCTGATGCATTGCCGCGTAATCGTCTCCCGGTTGAATACCTTCAATATTGAATTTGCGATACGCCTGCGGATTGGGAACCCCTTCATTGAAAACAACACAGCTCGCTATCGTCATCTGACCTTGCGTATGACTGATATCGAAACACTCCATGTAGTTTGGCGGTTCCGCCAAAGCCAGAACGTCCTGTAAAGCCTTGACTCGATCAATCTGAGAGGCTTTTTGCGTTATATGTTGTTTTAGACCAGCTTGCGCATTGGTAGCCGCCAGTTGCACCAATCCTTTACTGAGCTGGTTATTGGCCGTCTTGATTGCTACCGCCCCCTGTCGTTGCTCTTTGAGCCATTCCTGAATCACTTTCTGTTCTTCCAGTTTATTATCGACAATCAGCTCGGCCGGAACCGGATGTTCAAGATAATGCTGAGTAATAAACGCCGCTGTGATATCGGACTGTTCAACGTCTTCGGCTATTTTTGGAAAATAATGCTCACTGCCCCACAGGTTGCCGCCGCGGTACATCATCAAACAGACACAAACCTGTGATGCCTGTTCCGCAACCGCAATGACATCCATGTCCTTTGAACCGGGCTGATTGATCAGGTGCTGGCTCTGTATCGCTCGCAAGGCCGAAATCCGGTCCCGGTAACGCGCCGCTTTTTCAAACTCAAGTTCTTCCGAAGCGGCTTCCATTTTATGCCCCAGCTCTTCAATCACTTCAAAGCTTTTCCCTTTTAGAAAACCGATCGTATGACGAACGTCCTCCTGATACTCTTCCCGAGTGACCAGACCCTCCACACACGGGCCGGAACAACGTTTAATCTGATACTGCAGACAAGGGCGAGAACGATGGCTAAAGACACTCTCTGCACACTGCCTAACCGGGAAAATCTTCTGCAACGCTTGCAAGGTTTGATGGACAGCAGAAGCATTCGGGAAAGGACCGAAATACTCACCTTGTCTTCGTTTGGCACCGCGATGATAACTTAAAGACGGAAACGGTTTGTTGGTTGAAACGAAAATATAAGGATAGGACTTATCATCTCTAAACAGGATATTGTATTTAGGCTTGTACCTTTTAATTAAGGTGTTTTCGAGAATAAAAGCTTCGCTATCGGTATCGGTCACCGTTACTTCCACACGAGCGATCTGACCAACCATTTTAGCCGTCTTGATCTCGGTATGATTCTTATTAAAGTAGCTAGAAACACGGCGTTTCAGGTTTTTAGCCTTGCCGACATATATAATCGTCCCTTTGGCGTTTATCATTCGATAAACACCGGGTCTTTCTGTAAGCTGTTTCAGGAAAGCTTTAATATCAAAGCTTTCATTAGCGAAACCATCATTCAGATCACCATTAAGATTTTCTTGAGAGTCGTCTTTATTCTCTTGGGTCATAAGTTAGAAACAGGTAAAATTGCCTAAATTAAACGCATTATAAAGTAAAGGATCAAAAATGGAGCAGGAACCTCAAAACTCACAACAAGGTTTTAATCGTTTAGCGATCGCAGTGGAGTCCCTGGTAAAACAGGAACGCTGGAGTCGTCGTTTTGCCAATCTGTTAAAACTCGCTATCGCTGCTTACATTATTTTCTTTATCTATATCGCCAGTCAAAACATGACGGATTCGGAAGAGTTTAAAGAGCTTGCGGCCGGGAAACAGCATGTGGCCGTAATCAAGCTCGACGGCGCGATCATGCCTAATAGTGAAATCAGTGCGGAAAGCATCAACCCTTTACTGCAACAAGCTTTCAAAAACGCTAATAGTAAAGCCGTTGTGATCTTGGCTAACTCCCCTGGCGGGAGTCCTGTTCAATCTGCACTGATCAATGACGAAATCGAACGCTTGAAGAAAAAATACAATAAACCGACCTATGTAGTGGTTGAAGACTTATGTGCTTCAGGATGCTATTACATTGCTGTAGCAGCCGATGATATCTATGCCAATGCCGGTTCCATGGTCGGCTCGATCGGTGTACGTATGGATACTTTCGGTTTTACCGACTTGATGGAAAAAATGGGTATCGAAAATCGCTCGATGCACGCAGGTGAACACAAGGCGTTTATTGACCCATTCAGTGAAAAAGATGAAGCCGGCCGCCAATTCTTTAAAGAGCACGTCTTGGAACGCACTCATCAGCAATTTATCCAAGCGGTACGTGATGGCCGTGGCGATCGAATCAAAGAAACTAAACAAACCTATACCGGCTTGGTTTGGCTGGGTGATGAAGCCGTGGAAAACGGTTTAATCGACGGTTTAGGCGATCTGGGCTATGTAGCCCGTGAAGTGATTGGAACCGAGAATATTCGCTACTACAAAGCCGACAAAACCGTCTTTGAAGAGCTGCTTGGCGATATCGGCACGCAAACCGCCAGCAAACTTGCCCTTTTCCTATCAACGATGAACTAATTAATCTCTGGATAAAAAACAAAACAGCCCGCTCATGCGGGCTTTTTTATTGCAACTTATCTACCTTGTTTGATTACTTGACTCATTCTTTAATAAAAACGCCCAGATGCTCTAAGGATTCTATGGTCAACTGGCCGTAAGCAAGCCCGTGATCTTGCTGGTATTGTTTCAAAGCCGTTAAAGTGTCTCTTCCCCAAATTCCGTTAATATCAACATCTTGAACAGAAACGGCAGATTTAAAATACCCCTTATCGCGTAACGCGGTTTGCAAGCGTGTAATCAGTTTTTTGCTCCGGTTCTTTTTACACAGAGTCGCTCTATACTCTTTTTTACCGTTATAACGAATGACACCGTTTTCGGCCGTTTCCGGCATAATCGATTTTGCCCGGCAACGCCAAAGTTTATAGCCGTTTACAGTGGCATATAACTGTGGAGTTGCGCTTAGAGGAATATCGGTAGCCGCATTGAATTTCGTATTGGCAACCTTGACAGGCAAGGCTTCAAACGGAATTTGTCCGTTAGGTACGCTTTGACTCTTATTGAACACTTCACGAGAGACAATTTTAGTTATTGCCTCCGTCTGCCGATCATTTTCAGCAACCGTATTTGGTTTAAAAACACCTAAGTGCTCAAGCGTTTCAATTGTAAGTTGACCGTATAAAAGCCCATTGGCTTTTTGATATTTTTTTACCGCTTGAAGAGTGCGTTCATCCCATTGACCACTAATCAATTGCCCGACAGGCAGGCCTTCAGACTCCATATAGCCCTTTTCATAAAGCTCATACTGTAAATCCGTCATGGTTGCCCGGTCTCGACTTTTTTTACAAAGCGTTGCACTTAATTCTTGTTTGCCCCCCTCATATTTCCACTGAGTGGCCGACACGGGTTGCGGAACAAGCGAATTGGCCGCACAACGGTAATAATCCGCTCCCCCGACCTTCTGATAAAAAACAGGAGTCCTCGATACCGGTTTAATTTTTCGGATGCCGGTTCTGTTGTCTGCTGATAGCTTCTCTTCTGGTCGGATTGATTCTGAAGCGGTCGCTTTTGATATCTCTGCCAACTTAACCGTATTGCTGACTTTATGAGGTTCAATCTCATTAACCGGTTTGACCGTTTCAATCTGCTGAGTTTGTGCAGAAGTTAAATTTTCAGCTCTGGCAAAAACGCCAATATGTTCCAATGTTTGAATGGTCATTTGACCGAGTAATAAACCATGTTTCTCTTGATACTGTTTAACAGCGACCAATGTGGCTTCGCCCCAAACGCCATCGACCAATTGCTCCTTGGAAAGCGAATCCGATTTCAAATACCCCATTTCATAAAGACGCTTCTGTAAAGCAAACATGGTTTTATAATCGCGGCTTTTTTTACATAAGGTTGCACTCAATTCCTGATTTTTTGAGCTATATTTCGCGATGCCTAACTTATCTATGACCGGTGTCAAGGAGTTTGCCGCACAACGATAATAGGCAACGCCATTAATATGACGATAGAGAACGGCATTTCTAGATTCGGGAATAATTTTGCTGATTCCTCCTTCCGCAACGGCTAATCTAGGATTATCATCCTGAATGGTTTTAACGCTATTTTTTTCTGCAACACCACCATCAACAGCACTTTCATTTTTATATCGTTTGGAAAATCTGGGTGATTTGCCTTGGCGAATCAGAATCTCGTCGTAAACCTGTTTTTGCTGTTCTTGCTTATGCAACTCCTTGTATAAACGAGCACGCTCTTGAGCTTTTGCGCGTTCCACCATTAAATCGACCTCGGATTGAGTCAATGTAATGAGCTTTTCGCCCCTAATCTCTTCATTCTGAGTACAACCCCACAGGGATAAAACCGCTACGGATAACACGAATGTTTTTCCCAATTTCACAAAGTCTCCTTATGACATCTATCGCAAATAATACTCAGAGATATTATGAAGAATTAATCAGTTCATTGTAAGAGCGATTACTTGTTTTGCCGACAGAACAGGCGTATAAATAATAAGTGTAGGTAAAATTTTTAGGCTGGTTATTATCAAATATGAAACGCTAAAAACAAATCAGTTCAACGAAGAACAACTTGATCATCTGGTAAATAACGAACTGATTAAAAGTCTTTTCAATCAATCCTTATTGACGGTTTTCATCAGTATGATTGTTGGATTGATTTTATATTATAGTCTGACCACATACATTGAAACGCACGCTCCCGACTTCTGGTTTCTGAGCCTCGTCGCCATCAATGCTGCAAGACTTGTTCATTTATCTTTATGGAACAATAAGCTGCTCAATCAAACCAGTGCTATTCATCGCTATATTTTTCTCTTAGGCGCGCTAATGGCCGGGGTAGCGTGGGCTTCATTACTGTTATTCTATAGCCCCAATCAACCCTTAACATTGCAACTTTTCATCATGATCACGCTGATAGGCATGCCCGCAGCGTCTCTTTCGACAAACAGTATCTATCTACCCGCTTTTGTCGCTTTCAGTTTGCCTCAGATTCTTGGAAGCACTTACTGGGCACTCTCCATGGCTCCTAACCTGACTATTGAATTCACATTAATGGCGATCACCTATGCGCTCTTACTCAATACTACAGCCTATAAATTAAATTCCTATTTAAAAGACAGCATTCGCAATACACTGACCAATAAAGCTCTGGCTAAAGGACTGGAAACAGCCAATCAGGAACTCAGCCAACTGGCCTATTTTGATCCGTTGACCTCCATCCACAATCGACGCTATTTTCTGGAAAAAACCGGAGAGACTTTGGAGAAAGCGAAATCGGATCCGAAGAACAAATACATTTTTCTACTCTTGGATTTAGACAAGTTCAAAGAGGTCAACGACAGCATCGGCCATCATGCAGGAGATGCATACCTGCAACAGACTTCCGAACGACTCGCAGAGTTTGTCAAACAGCAACCGGATACCTTGCTGGCAAGACTTGGAGGAGATGAATTCATCATTTCCTATCCAATCAAAAACGAAGATTCATTGGAACAACGACTGGAAGCTCTTTTGAAACTACTAACCAAACCCATTATGGTTGACACCGATATTATCGAACCCAGTATTAGTATCGGTATTGCAGAATATCCCTATCAAGGTAAAGATATCAGCAGCCTATTGCGCTTTGCCGACAAAGCGATGTATCGCGCCAAACAAAACGGCGGTAACCAATACTTTTTGTGCACTTCACTGCATGAAGAAAACAGTCCACCCACGCGTCAATAAGACTATGTCGAAATCATACCGATAACGGCACTGAATCTAATTGCGAAGCGACAGTGCATCGATCAAAACAGTAACCATAAAAAAGCCCCGAATCGCGACTCTCTGCGATTCGGGGCTTTTTTATGACCGGTAAGCGATTGCCGAGTTTTAGATATTAAACTCAATCGTAGCAGGCGCCGCACTCAGCTCTTTTGCCGGAGGCGCAAAGTCTGTCAAATGGATACCGGCAACCGCTTCTTTATACTCATCTAAAGTCGGCGTACGCCCCAGAATCGTTGAAAGCACCACCACCGGCGTAGAAGCCAGTAAAGACTCCCCTTTCTTCTCATCCGAGTCTTCTACCACACGCCCTTGGAAAAGACGTGTAGAAGTTGCCATAACGGTATCTCCCTTCTCGGCTTTTTCCTGGTTACCCATACATAAGTTACAACCCGGACGCTCAAGGTACATCATATTTTCATACTTCGTACGCGGAGCCGCTTTAGGATCAGCATCATCAAATTCGAAACCGGCATACTTTTGCAGGATCTCCCAGTCGCCCTCTGCTTTCAACTCATCAACAATGTTATAAGTTGGCGGAGCAATGACCAGTGGAGCCTTGAACTCAACAGAGCCATTCTTCGCTTCTAAGTTTCTGAACATCTGCGCAATAATTTGCATATCACCTTTGTGTACCATACATGATCCAACAAAACCTAGATCAACCGCTTTAGTTCCGCCATAGTAAGAAAGCCCGCGGATCGCATCATGCGTATAGCGCTTGGAAACATCCGGGTTATTGACATCCGGATCGGCAATCATCGGTTCATCAATTTGATCCAAATCCACCACTAATTCAGCATAGTATTTAGCATTTTCATCCGGTTTCAAAGCAGGAACGGCGCCAGATTTGATATCAGCAATACGCTTGTCGGCCTTATCAACCAATCCTTGGAGCATATGGACATCATTATCCATGCCTTTTTCGATCATAATATTGATACGGCTCTTGGCAATTTCCAAAGACTCGATCAAAGTAGCATCTTCAGAAATATTGATAGAGGCTTTCGCCTTCATCTCAGCCGTCCAGTCCGTGAACGTAAAGGCTTGGTCTGCCAACAAGGTTCCGATATGCACTTCGATAATACGACCTTGGAAAACATTCTCGCCGAACTCTTTCAGCATCTGTGCTTGAGTGGCGTGAACGACATCTCGGAAATCCATATGGCTCTTCATATGGCCTTTAAAAGTCACTTTTACCGATTCAGGAATCGGCATGGTTGCCTCACCTGTCGCTAAAGCCAGAGCAACGGTTCCGGAGTCCGCCCCAAACGCCACCCCTTTTGACATACGAGTATGAGAGTCACCACCAATAATGATATCTCTCTCATCAACGGTAATATCATTCAATACCTTATGAATAACATCGGTCATTGGGTGGTAAACATCTTTTGGATCACGGGCGGTAATCAAACCGAAATTATGCATAAAGCTCATTAGTTTCGGAATATTGGCCTGGGCTTTCGCATCCCAAACAGAAGCGGTGTGACAACCTGATTGATAAGCACCATCCACTGTTGGTGAAATCACCGTTGCCGCCATCGCCTCAAGCTCTTGAGCAGTCATTAGACCAGTCGTATCCTGCGAACCGACAATATTCACTTTGACACGCACGTCAGAACCAGTATGCAACGGTGTATCAGAAGCGACACCGACCGCATTACGGTTGAAGATTTTTTCAACGGCCGTCAAGCCTTGACCATCATGAGAGATCTCTTTGGCCGGAGCAAAAACCAGCGGCGCTTTTACACCCAAGGTTTCCGCCGCAAAACTCTGTAGCTTCTTACCGAACACAACTGCATAAGAACCACCAGAACGCATAAATTCAACTTTCTGCGGAGTGAATGAAGCTGAGATATCCGCCAATTCCTGATCACCGTTATAAAGTTTTTTCTCTTTGGTGTTAATAATCAATACGGTACCGGTTTCCACAGAATAAACCTGCTCTAAAATCGGATCACCATTGTCATCCAGTACCGGCTTGCCATCCGCATCCAATTTTTTAACCCAGTTTTTCAGGTCGATTCCGATACCACCGGTTACATCGACCGTGGTCAGGAAAATTGGTGAAATACCGTTAGTACCGGCAACAATAGGCGCCTTGTTAACAAACGGAACATAAGGGCTAATTGGCTCACCCGTCCACAAAGCCACGTTATTCACACCGGACATACGCGACGAACCGACACCCATGGTGCCTTTTTCGGCAACCAACATCACTTTAGCGTCCGGATTGGCGGCTTGTAATTCTTTGATTTTATCCTGCGCTTCCGGCGAAATCATGCACTGGCCGTGCAATTCACGGTCTGAACGAGAGTGAGCCTGATTCCCCGGAGAAAGCAGGTCAGTGGAGATGTCACCTTCCGCTGCGACATAAGTGACCACTTTAATCTCTTCAACCAGCTCAGGCAGTTTGGTGAAAAAGTCCGCTTGCGCGTAGCTTTCCAGAATGTCTTTGGCAATCAGATTGCCTGCTTTGAAAGCCGCTTCTAATCGCGCTGTGTCCGCTTCATACAAGAAGACTTGAGTTTTCAGAACATCTGCAGCCGGTTTGGTAACAGCTTGATCGTCGGAAAGCGCCAGATCCAACAATACCTCGATAGAAGGCCCGCCCTTCATGTGCGACAATAATTCAAAAGCAAATTCTGGCGTAATCTCTTCAACAACCGCTTCGCCCAAGATAATCTCTTTTAAAAACTGCGCTTTGACACCTGCGGCAGGTGTTGTCCCCGGCAGAGTGTTGTAAATAAAAAATTGTAAGGAGTCTTCACGATTTTCATTGCCGGCATCTTTGATCTGGGCAATGATTTCTGCGGTCAGTTCAGCACTATCAATCGGCTTTGCATGCAATCCTAGCTCATTCTTTCTAGTCTCGATTTCCTGCATGTATTCTGTATATAAACTCATTTAAAACCCCTTTGATATTTTTTTCGGGAAGTATAAAGGAATACGGCAATTGGCACAAAAAAATTGTTGTAAATAATTCTTATTCAAAGAGTTGATTTGAGCGCGTTTGCGCTCGACAAACCTCAATATAAACAGAATATGAATCCGTATTCTTGCCAGTCGTTTAACGTCTTTGTTGTGTTATCAGATAACCGCCGATTAAGACCGGTACAATACCCAATATCTGATAATAGCTTGGCACTTCATCAAGAATAAAAAACGCCAACCCCATGGTCAGCAGCGGCGCAAATGCAAACAACGCATTCACTTTGGTGATAGGTAATAAATATATTGCCTCAATCCATAGCGTTTTGGCAATAAAGAAGACCAAAAATCCGGTCAGAAACAACCAGAGCCATTGTTCAGATATCTGCGCTAACGAAGGGGTTGCTTCAAACAGAGTTGCGAACAGATAGATAAAAGGCAGTGCGATTATTGAACGAACCAATAAAATTGTCTCGCTCGATATTTGTGCTCTCGCTTTTTTCTGATAGCTATTAGCGATAGGAGCGATCATTGCCGCCAAAAGTACAAGCAGATCTCCCACATTAACGACAAAGGTTCCCGGAAACAAAATCAATATGGCTCCTAACGTCATTAAGCCGGCTCCAAAAGTTTGTTTCTGATCTAACCTTTCACTCTGATTACGCCCTAAAAATAGAAAACCGAACAATATCTGCAAAAAAAGAATAATCGCCACATTGGTAGCTGAAGTGTACTGAAAGGCGATAAATGTCAGGGCAAACAATAAAGTAATAAAAAAGCTGGTTAACGCTAAATTCTTATATGCTGTTCGGTTACGAACCTCTTTAATACGACGTTTCAGAATCGACCAACCTAATAAAAAGAATACGGCCACTAAAAGACTGTAAAAATAGGCGTGCAGGCCACCCAACGCGGAGACACTATAGGCCGCAAAAATTGGGAACCAGGCTTCAATAACCGTCAACGATAAAGCATAGACTTCACCTTTAGTTTGATTGCTAACAATTTGTTTTTCTAACAATTTATTATTCTTTACATTGATTCTAAAGTCATATAATACTGAAACTTATTTTAACTTGTTCAGCTCACCGAACAGTTTTCTGTGTGTTTCCGCAAAGTGGTGAAACGAAGTCTCAATATTGTATTGCTGCATGTGATTAACGCAAACCTGTTTTGCAAAGATAGAATCACCATCGAGCAAACAATCAGCGATCGTATCAACCCATTGCTGCATTTTATCCGCTTTGATCACCTGACCCGTTTCCCCCTCCAATACCAAAGTTTGCGGCCCGCCGACATCCGACACCAAACAGCCTACGCCACTGGCTTGTGATTCCATAATCACCTGCCCCAAAGTATCGGTCACCGATGGAAAAATAAAGAGATCCGAGGATGCATACAATTGCGATAATTTGTCACCTGTCACCGGTCCTAAAAAATAAGCGTGATCCGCCCTCAATTTATCCGCCCACTTCCGGTAACGCCCCTCACCGACCATAACTAAATCGGCTTTGATATCCGGGTAGTCATTCTGTAGCTGTTTCCAAACTTCGGTTAAAAACGGGATATTTTTTTCGATATTGATCCGCCCGACATAAAACACCTTACGACGTTTTTCCGATAAACCGTAAGAAGCCCATATTTCCGGATTATGATGATCGGGATTAAAGCGCGCCAAATTAGTACCCGGATAGATCACCGATGCGCGTGCATATTCAATGCCGATATCATTAGCCATGACTTCCAAGTACTGCTCCGAACGCGAAAATACATGCCGAAACGGTCGATAGAAATTTTCCATGACTTTATCGGTACGGTGTTTCACCCAATCCAAACCGGTCAAATCCCTCAAATAGGCCGGAAAGTCAGTATGATAGGTACCCACTAAAGGCAAGCCTTCCTTTTGCGCAATAGACTTTGCCATCCAACCAAAAGGACCGGGGGTGGAAATATGAACTAGATCGGGCTTAATTTCCTCAAGCAACCGTTTTATCGCCCTCTTATTTGGCCAAACCAAGTCCAGTTCCTGATAAAAAGGCATAGGCACTTTAAAACGATATGGCAAATTATGAATATAAGCTCTATCCGGAATAGGTTTGCTCGTTGCGGTAGCGATGTGCAATTCAATTCCTTTTTTTTCGGCTTGTTCGCCCATATCTTGAATAAAACGGGAAACACCGTTCAAGTCTCCCAACGTATCGGTAAACAGTAATATCTTCATCTGACGCTCCTGAAAGTTTCGCCCATATTGGCGCATTCCAAACCGAAACAATATGAAGAATTTTTGAACGCTTAAAGAAATGAAGTTAAAGAGTAAAATTTTATTAAACAACTCCGCAACTGTCATTGATACGAAAAGCAAGCATAGTAGAAGTTAATAGATTTTCTCGCCAGTTTTCTAGAAAAATTTTACTCTTTTAGGCATATCAATAACTATTTAAAATTAAGTCATTTTTTCTAGCGGCTTAATCTCCTTATCTTGACTCTTATCTTGATTAGAAAATAAAGCATTTACTAAAAGTTGAGTAACATGTTTCGCTATACTTTCCGGACTATTATGTTGATCTCTTCCCCCAGGTAGAAAGCGTCGAATTGTGGTTATTTCTAGATGAAACAACACCAATCCAACCATAGAGACTGCAAGCATATGAGGATCACAACCAGGAGAAAGTTCTTCCGCTAAACTGGAAACTGCTTGAAAAGGTCCGGAAAACACTTCTTTAGCCACTAATTCCAGCCGGGTTTCATCATCATCAAGCAACTCTCTCTGTACTAAAACTCTAAAGTCTGGATCTGACGACATTAAGATCGTAAAACTGTTTATAAAACTCTCTAATCTCACCAAAGGGTCACTATCGACCTCCAAGGCCGAAACAATTCCCGCGGCTTTGTTTGCAAACGCATAATTCATTACCTCTAAATACAGGCTATCTTTGTCAGGAAAGTGGTGATAGAAAGCGGCGGAACTGATACCCACCGCACTTGATAAATCACGCATGGAAACACCGCTATATCCATGGGAAGCGAACAGTGACACGGCTTGTTCCAAAATATAATCCCGAGTATTACTCTTGACAGCATTTTTTTTTGTATTCATAATCATCCTATGCTTACTTAACGAACGTTAAGTAAGTTGAAAATAACTAGTTTAAAATTTGTTGTTATAGAGTTTTTACTCAAACTCTGTACACCTCTTTACAAAACGACTTACTTTAAACTTTTAATTCTTTGCTCGCTAAATCTTAACGAACCCTAAATGTGCAAAATTTAATAGATTTAAACAAATTATATACGCTATACCCAAATATCTCCTGTAACCAATAACTGTATTTTATAAACTCAATACAAACGAGGTTTATCACCATGACAATTAAAAACGATTTTCATAATGCATTAGACAAACTTAAAGCCGAACGAGAGCAAGTTAAAGCGAAATTACATAATGTTTCGACTGAAATTAAGGAAGATGTTGAAACGGCAGAAAAACGTTGGGAATCTATAAAAGATAAAGTTGACGAAATCATGGAAGACACTCAAAACGCTTCCGAAGAGTTGATCGCTAAAACTAAAGAAGAAATTAATCGATTACAGCAAACTTACCACATTGTTAATCAAAAAATATCCAATGGTGCCGCAACAACTAAAGAAGAGTTTAAAAACTTGTACGAGACACTGAAAACCGAACGGGATGAACTTAAACTACAACTCAATTTAGCCTCAATGGAAATCAAAGAAGAGTTTGAGCCCGCCGAAAAACAATGGCAAACTTTGAAAGTGCAAGCAGCCAATATTGCCGACGCAACAAAAGAGACTTCCGAAGAACTCCTCTCTAAAGCTAAAATTGTGGCCGAGGAGCTTAAAAAAACCCATCAACAAATCAAAAAGCGCCTTTCAAAATAGCCGTTTTTTTTAATTAGATGTTTGAAGTCTTACTAGAAATGCCTGTGATGGTTAATAGACTGGATTGATTCAAATCAATCCCGATTTGACCGACACAGGCTTTAACTTCAAGAAAATCAAAACTTTCTTTTTTTGATATATTTAAAAGTTAAATAATCGATCAAAGCAGGAATCTTTCAATAACCGGCTTAAATACCATCCATTCCATCACTACAAAATAAATCAGTACAGACTTAGTCAGGATAGACAGTTATCGTCCGCATTTCCAAAAGCTTAAATAATGAATCTGAACCGATTCATATCCCCATTCAATTCAATTTAATCCATGCCTCTAATTCCATGAAATAATTGGGTTATATTGAGTTATAATACGTCGCATTCATTTTTTAGTATTAAGGAACGTTTAAAGATGCAATTATCAGAGTTAACAGCGATTTCTCCCGTTGATGGTCGTTACGGTTCTCGTCTTGGGAATCTAAAGGAAATTTTCAGTGAATTCGGTTTGATCAAAAACCGTGTAAAAGTGGAAGTTTTCTGGTTACGCATGCTCGCTAACCACCCTGGTATTGCAGAAGTTCCTGCGCTAAGCTCTGAAGCTGAGCAACACTTAATGAAACTGGTTGACGAGTTCAGCTTGGAAATGGCTCAACGCGTTAAAGATATCGAAAAAACCACTAACCACGACGTGAAAGCGGTTGAATATCTAATCAAAGAACATTTCGATAACAATAAAGAGTTGAACGACATCAGCGAATTCGTCCACTTTGCTTGTACTTCAGAAGACATCAACAACCTGGCCTATGCTTTGATGCTGAAAGACGCCCGTGCTGACGTGATTATCCCGGCAATGGATGAGCTAATCGCTAAGGTTACAGAGATGGGTGCAGAGATGGCCGATATCCCGATGATGGCACGTACTCACGGTCAACCGGCATCTCCAACCACCACCGGAAAAGAGTGGGCAAACGTTGCCTACCGTCTGCAGCGTCAGGCTAAACAGCTGATGAACGTGCAGATCATGGGTAAAATCAACGGTGCGACTGGTAACTACAACGCGCACTTGGCCGCCTACCCTGACGTCAATTGGTATGAGCTTTCCGAACAATTTGTACAAAGCCTTGGCTTACTGTGGAATCCGTACACGACTCAAATCGAACCACACGATTATGTAGCTGAGTATTTCCACGCCATGCAGCGTTTCAATACCATTTTGATCGACTTCGACCGTGACGTGTGGAGCTATATCTCTATCGGTTTCTTCAAACAAAAAACGGTGGCTGGCGAAATCGGATCTTCCGCGATGCCACATAAAGTTAACCCGATTGACTTTGAAAACTCGGAAGGTAACTTGGGTATCGCCAATGCGATCTTTGACCACCTTGGTCAGAAGCTTCCAATCTCTCGCTGGCAGCGTGACCTGACCGATTCGACGGTATTGCGTAACTTAGGTGTTGGCGTGGCTCATACCATGATTTCGATCCAGGCGACAATGAAAGGTCTAGGCAAGCTTGAAGTAAACGCGGATGCGATGGCTGATGATCTAGACAGCAACTGGGAAGTCTTGGCGGAAGCAATTCAAACCGTTATGCGTCGTCACGGCTTTGAAAAACCTTATGAAAAGCTAAAAGATCTGACTCGTGGTCAGCGCGTTAATAAAGAGATTATGCAAAACTTTGTAGACAGCCTTGAAGGTCTGCCTGCCGATGCTAAAGAGTACTTGCGTAACCTGACACCGGCCACTTACATCGGTAATGCGGCTCAACAGGCGCAAAATATTGAGTTGGCGATCACCATGCTTAAGGCTCGCTGATAAAGAGATTATCTTGCTCCTAAGCAGCACTTCTTCTGCGTTGGGAACGGTTGTGTACATTTCGTACACGCCCTTTTTCTTCCTCGATTTAGTGCACTCTAGAAGCGAACTATTTCGTGATTAGTGATAAATCAGATACAAAAAACCACCTTAGCGGTGGTTTTTTTATGTCCCTTTTTAACCTTGGCTAAACGGTTTATTTGGTTTCGAACTGTTTACGGAATTGGCTGATTCCGAACAGGAACAAAACCGAGCCTAAAGCAAATAATGTCAACAAGTCTTTCCAGATCAAGGACAGATCAGAGCCTTTCAAAATAATGCCGAATCCCATATCGATGTAGTAGTAAAGCGGCGAGATTTTCATCAATGGTTGCTCCCATTCCGGCATCGCTTCAGGCGGTGTAAAAGCACCTGACAAAAGGACAATCGGCATAATCAACAATATGGATACGATCATTACTTGCGCAAGGTTTTTGCTGATGGTTGCAATCAATATTCCCAAGCCGGACATCGCATAAACATAAACTGCGGAAACAAAAAAGAATAGCCAAAATTCGCCTTGGAAAGGTACCTCAAAAACCGGAATCACAATCAGAAACAGCGACAATGCAATTCCGCACAGCAAAATAATCTCAACCGCCAATATTTTCGGCAACAGAATCTGAAACGGTGTTAAAGGGGCAATGGAAAGCTGTTCGATGGTTCCCCGCTCTTTCTCTTTAACCAATATGGCTGCGGTAAGAAACAGCGATAACATGGTCAATACAATCATCATTTCCGAAATAGACATAAACCAAGAGCTTTTCCCTTCCGGATTGAATAGAATCATCTGGCGAGCATCAACACTGGGGGCTTCCAACTCATCAAGTGAACTTAGCTTCATTCTTTTCAACATCCAATCCTGATTGAAGTGTGCATTGGCCAAGCCAACATAACTGTTGGCGAGATTACCGAGAATCACGTTACTGGAATCCAATTGAAAGCTAATTTCCGTCGATTGGCCCTGCAATAGTCTACGCTGGAAATCACTTGGGATATCGATGACACCTAACAATTGGCTTTTATCCAAATAGGTTTGAGCCGCTTGTTCGCTCGGTACTTGCCCTTTAAGGTCAAAATAAGGTTGCCGTAATTTGTTCAACCACTCCCGGCTCGCCAAACTTCGATCGTGGTCTATATAACCGATCGGGGCGTTAATTAGATCAAAACTGACTCCTTTACCGCCGATAAACACTTCTCCGGTAAAGAAGTACAGCGTTGCTATCACCAAAATCAAATCACGGCTGTACTGCAACAACTCTTTCTTGGTCAGAGCGAAGATACGTCGCCACCATAACCAACTCATCCGTTCACCCTCTTACGAAAACGCAAAACCGCCAATACCCAAAGCAGAGTCACAAACCCGACCAGAATCAAGACATTCTGCCACAATTCCGCCCAACCTTGTCCTTTCAGGTAAACACCCCAAATCACTTCCAGCTGGTACATGGCCGGAAAAATATGGGCCTGGACAACCGCTTCAGCCGACATGGAAGCAACCGGCATCATTAAGCCGGAGTACATAATGCCCGGTATCATGGTACCTAACATGGAGATCAATGCCGCGGCCGCCTGAGATTTTACAAAAGAAGATACCAATATCCCCATGGCGGCTGCACTCGTTACATAGAACAGATTAGCTATAAGTAACACCGTAATCTCGCCTTTAAACGGTGCTTGAAATACCCAGGATGCCAACAAACAGAGAATTGAAATATTGATATAAGAGATCAAAACATAGGGCAGTAATTTCCCGGTAATGAACTCGCTTCTGCTGATGGTGGAAGCGTAGATATTAAAAATTGAACCGGTTTCTTTTTCCCGCACCACTCCCAAAGCAGCCAACATGGCAGGGGCAACAATCATGATCAAAATAATCAAGCCGCTACCGGTAGACCAGATACTTTTCATCTCGTTATTGTAGAGATAATGCGTTTCCAGCTTTACCGGTGACAACAATTGTTGTAGATCTTGCTCATTCAACCCTTGTTTCTTTATCACCCAGGTACGCATCAACTCGGTATTGTAATGACCGTTGATTGCCATCAAATAAGCCGACACTACGGAGGCGCGGTAACTGAACATGCCATCGATTAAAGCCTGCACTTCGGCTTTATAGCCTTTTTGAATACGCTGCGAAAATTCGGGAGGAATGACTAAGACAAAACGGGCATCTGAGGTTTCCAGCATTTCATCCGCCTGATCGGTTGTTTTCACATGGCCTTTATAATCGAAATAGCGGGAACTGATGAATTTGTAGGAATATTCCCGGCTTTCAGCCGAATTGTCGTAATCGACCACCACAAACGGCATTTTTTCGACATCGAAACTCAGGCCAAAACCCAGTACCAATAACATGACCAACGGGAAGACAAAAGCCATAGAGAAATAGACCCGATCTCGCCAGATTTCAATCCACTCTTTTTTGCTGATAGTCCAGATTGTATGTCGGTTCATCATAAGACCACCTTGCGAGTTGATTTTTTCGACGACTCGATCTTATCGATAAACACATCTTCCAAAGACGGTTCTAAAACCATTTCATCTTCAATCTCAATCCGACTGTTTTGCAGCAGAATCAATACCTGTTCCCGGGTCTGTTGTAAACTTTGAGTAAACAGTTGCACCCGACTACCGAATAGCGCCACCTTCTCGTAGCCGGCTTCCTCTAATAACGCCTGAGTCTGATAGGGATGCGACACTTTCAAACTCAATACCTGCCCTTTGAGGGTTTTCAAATCCTGTTTCAAGTTTTTGGGGGAGTCGTAAGCCACGACTTTACCGGCCTGCATCAACGCCAACCGATGGCAGTGTTCAGCCTCAAGCATGTAATGTGTGGTGACGAGTATGGCTACCCCGGTCTGTTCTGCCAGTTGCACCAGTATTTGCCAAAACTCCCTGCGACCGATCGGGTCCACTCCGGAAGTCGGTTCGTCCAGAAACAGAACCCGCGGCTCATGAATCAAGGCACACCCTAATGCCAAACGCTGACGTTTACCCATCGGCAAGCTACCTGCCGTTGCATCTTGAACAGACTGGAGATGCCCCATTTGCAGCACCCATTCGCGCCGCTCTTTCAGTTTGCGACCCGCTAAGCCATATATCCGCCCGAACAACTCGACGTTTTCCGACACCGTCAAATCCAGATAAAGAGAAAAAGCCTGCGACATATAACCGATGCTTTCCTTGATCGCCATCGACGAGGTCGCCATATTATGCCCGGCGACGTAACCGGCTCCGGCAGAAGGCGGGAGAATACCGGTGAGCATTTTAATCACGGTACTTTTACCGGCACCGTTAGCGCCCAACAGACCGAAAATTTCTCCCGCTTTAACCTCAAAAGAGACCCGATCAGCCGCTGTAAACTTGCCGAAACGTCGAACCAGTTGATCAGCCTTAATCAATGCCGTTGCCGACTCTTCAGGCTCTGCTTTGCTCGGGGCGACACTTTCGTCCGGTGACTTGGCCGAACGACTCTCGCCTGAGTGGTGGTTTAATTGTTGAATAAAAACTTCTTCCAAACCGATCGGCGCGAAATACCAATTCGCCGACTCACCGGATAAAAGTTCTTCAATCTTGATTTCGGCCTGTTGTGCCGGAATATCAAAACCGACGATACGGATCATCTGACCGAGTTCTTCGGCTTGAGGAAATACCTGTTGAAGTTTGTTCAATAGGACTTTAGGCGCTTCACTTTCAATTTCGATTAACCAACCAGGCGTACGCGCGATAATTTCATCCGCCGTACCTTGCTCCAGAACTTCACCCTGGTGCATAACGGATAGACGGTTAAATCGACTCGCCTCGTCCATATAAGCGGTCGAAATCAATGCGGTCATCTTTTCTTCCCGCACCAGACGATTCAACATCTCCCAAAAATCACGACGTGAAACCGGGTCTACCCCGGTGGTCGGTTCATCCAGAATGAGCAGACTAGGCTGATGAATCAGAGTACACACCAAACCCAATTTCTGCTTCATCCCACCGGAAAGATTCTTCATGGCGCGATCTTTAAAGTCTGTCAGACTGGAAACCTCCAATAACATCTGTTTACGTGCCTGTAATACAGAAAGAGGAACATTTCTTAGGTTGGCAAAGAAATCGATATTTTCATCAATGCTTAAATCGGGATAGAGGTTCAACCCCAAGCCTTGCGGCATGAAACCGATTCGGTGTTTGATTTTCTCGGCTGTTTTATCCGAATCGATCAGTTGGTCAAAAACTCGGATATCACCGGAATCAAAACGTAATACTCCGGAAACAGCTTGCATCAATGTACTTTTACCGGCACCGTCCGGACCGATCAAGCCGTAAATTTCCCCTGCTTCAATCGACAAGGAAACATCACAAACTGCCGGTGTCTTTTTATAGCGTTTGCTAAAGCCTTTAACCTCTACCGCCAAAGCCATCCTTATTTCACCTGGATATAAGCGTCGGCAGGCAGTCCCGGGGTAATGCGTTGTTGTGGGTTTTCGTCCAGATACAGTTTGATCGCATAAACTAATTTGACCCGTTCGTCCTGAGTCTGAACTTCTTTGGGAGTGAATTCGGTTTGCGATGCGATATAACGAATGGTCGCTATAAAATCGGTATCCGGCATCGAATCAATTTTGATATTGGCTTTTTGATTAAGGTGGACTAAACCGACTTTGCCTTCGGCGATATAACCTTTCAGATAGACCTCGTTTAAATTCACGATATTAAACAGGCCTGAACCCGCGGCGATCACCTCGCCTTCATTTGCTAATTTTGTTGTGATAACACCTTCCGTTGGCGCTTTGATCTGCATATCAGCCAGAATACTTTCCGCTTCGGCCAAACTCGCCTCGGCTTGTAAAACTTGGGCGGAAACCGCATTCACTTGCTGTTGTTGAGCCTCTATCTGACTCCAACCCAACTGTGCTTCATTCAAGGCTTTGCGGGCTTTATCCAAAGCGGCACGGGCGATACGAACTTCGTCATCGGCCACTTTCTTTGCAAGCAAAGCACTTTCATGTTGATGTTTTTGAATGGTGCCCTTTTCATATAACCTGCGATAACGTGTTTCGTCAACAGCGGCTTGCTCCGCATTTTGCACGGCACTGTTCAAAACCGCTTTGGCATGCGCGATAGTCGATTCCGCAGTTTCAATCTGTAACGGCACTTGCTGCTTTAACACAGACAGACTGGTCTGTGCAGCTTTCAACTGTGCCTGAACAGCAGCATAGGCTGCCTTAGCCTGCGCGACCTGCGCTTTAACTTGAGTATCGTCCAATACAGCAAGTATTTGCCCTCGCTTGACCTGATCCCCTTCACGTACTTTTAACTGCATGATTTTACCGGCTACTTTGGTCGAGGCTAAATAGTGCTCCGCCTCGGTACGTCCGTTCAGTTTGATCACTCCGTCATCCAAACCATTTGCTTGTTTTTGATAATAAAAAATAGCCGTAGCGACAAAAACAATTACTAAAACTAATAAAACCAGACGCGCCTTTAATTTCGGAGTCATTATTTTTTCCAATTTGTTGTAGGGGAAATCACGCAAAACATGAACAAAATTTGATCGAACCGTTATGCAGAAACGGGAAACAGTTATAATCTACTAAATTTTCTCGCAACTGTAAGCCTATTTAACATGATTCATTTCAATCAAATCGACAAATCCACTTTTTTGAACGAATTTTGGCAAAAAAAGCCACTTGTCATCCGCAATGCCCTAGCCGATTTCCAATCACCGGTCAGCCCTGAAGAACTGGCTGGCCTGTCTTTGGAAGAAGAGATCGAGAGTCGAATCGTCGTCCAGCATTCGGACACCGATTATGAACTCAAAAAAGGCCCTTTCGATGAAGAGACCTATCAATCCCTGCCGGAACAGAACTGGACCCTGCTGATTCAAGGAGTCGACCGTCTGCTTCCTGAAGTGACGGATCTCTTAGACGATTTCAATTTTCTACCGCGCTGGCGTATCGACGACATTATGATCAGCTATGCCACTACCGGTGGCAATGTCGGTCCGCATTTCGATCACTATGACGTGTTTCTGTTACAGGCAGCCGGCAAACGCCGTTGGATGCTGACTTCACAGGAATGTTCGGAAGACAACTACATCCAAGGGGTGGATCTGCGCTTAATGAAAAGCTTCAAAGTGGAAGAAGACTATGTGTTCGAACCGGGGGATATTCTCTACATTCCGCCGAAATGGGGACATCATGGAGTTGCGCTGGATGACGAATGCATGACCTACTCGGTAGGTTACCGCACCTACCGTGGTCAGGAGCTGTGGGACAGTTTCGGAGATCATTTATCTGAAACCGGTGCTTTCAAAGATCTATATATCGATCCGCAATGGCCTGATAATTTGAACCCCGGCGAGGTCACCGCCGCCGCCGCGGTTCAGGCTCAACAACTTTTAAAGCAAGTTATCGAAAACCCGAATCTACTGCACACCTGGTTTGGACGCTTCGCGACTCAATTAGATCAAGTCGCTGCACAACAACTTCCCGAGCCTCTGACAGAAGAAGAAACTCCTTCTCTGGATGATTTTGTCGGTGCCTTACAGGTAGAAACCGGCTTGATCAAAGATCCGGTCTGCCGTTTTGCTTATGCCGAAATTGCCGGTAAAACCCAGCTCTATCTCAACGGTAGTATCTGGAACGATTTTGGTGCCGAAGCCCAATTCATCGCTTTACTGGCCAACAATAGCTTCTTGACCCAAGAACAAATCAATAACGCCACCCAGCATCCTGGTAATCTGGAATTATTGTTCGATCTATGGAAATTGCAATATTTGACCTTTATCGAGTAATAATTTTCGTTCCATGCACTGAGAAAGAATTGGATCATCGGCCATGAGTTACCGTCAATACGACTTTACAGTCTCCGGTTTAGAGCGTTTTATTGTCGCTCAAAAAGAGACCTATGCAAGCGCTCTGGCCGAATTACAGGCAGGACGAAAACGTAGCCATTGGATGTGGTACATCTTTCCGCAGGTA
This sequence comes from Thiomicrorhabdus sp., assembly GCA_963677355.2. Classification (GTDB taxonomy): domain Bacteria; phylum Pseudomonadota; class Gammaproteobacteria; order Thiomicrospirales; family Thiomicrospiraceae; genus Thiomicrorhabdus. Next base: position 758,840 of record CAXXXQ010000002.1, read on the forward strand.
GCCGGTTTAGGGCGCACGGATATCGCGATATTTTTTGCCGTCAAAGATATCGACGAAGCCAAGGCATATTTGAAACACCCTGTTCTTGGATCACGTTTAATCGATTGCACTCAAGCGGTAATGGCGATTGAAGGTTCGACTTTATTGAAAATCTTCGGCAAACCGGATAACCGTAAGTTCTGTTCCTGTATGACGCTCTTTTCCGAAGTAGCGGAAACCCCAGAACACCAAGCACTCTTCACTGCAGCGATTAAAAAGTATTGTCAGCAGAAAGACGAAAAAACGCTCGCTATTCTCAATGATGCTGAATGAGATAGCCACATGTTCATCTTTGTCACTGCTAATCCATGGCTGACTAACAGATCCCGTAAATAAAAAATCCGCTGGCGTTAAATAACATCAGCGGATAGATGACTCAAAAGATATATTTACAGAGTAAAGATTTCAAAACCGTTATCTGCAACGATCTCTTTCATACCGCTATGGGTCAAGACGGCTGAAGAGTAATTATCCGTCGATAGATATTTGTCGGCGACTTCTCTTAGTTCTTCGATGGTAGTCGAAATAACGCCTAGACGATAAGCCATACGAATGTCGTGAGTACGACCATATAACTTCTGATAGAAGGCTTTCTTCATTTCTCCGGCAGGCGATCCCGGTTTATCCATGGCACTGATTACGTTAAGAATGGCTTCATCCACCTTGGCTTGGGTCGCTTCCGAACTCATTAACCAGTCTTTGGCACGTTTAAAGTCATCATAAGTTTCCAGTAAACGCGGATCACGGTAGGAGAAGAACACAAAAGCGCCCGCTTCCGAATTATAGGTGGCGCCACCGCCATAGGCGCCACCTTTCTCACGTACGGCCGAGTGCAGGAAGCCGTTGCGCAAACAAGCGCCCAGCACCGCCAATTTCGGCGCGTCTTCGTGATCGTTCATGACAGCCGGGTACGCCATGGCACAGAAGTTTACTTGCGTGCTGGTCACCCATGCCTGATGAACCGGTGATTGATCGGCTTGAACACTAAACGCCGAACTCGATCCATGCTCCGCAGCCGTTCTCTTATCCCAAACGCCGTTCATAGCCGCTAAGGCCGAATCCATTCCGCTTTCATCGGAGATCAATAGAGCCTGTTTACTGGCGCTGCTGATTTTTTTCTGCATGGTTTGCAGGTTTTCACCTAAGACATCAATTGCTGAAGAGTCACTCTGCAAAGATTCATGCAGTTTTTTGATGGTCTGTATACCTTTGAAACCGGAACGTTCGAATTTCCATTTGGACGCCGGACTCATATTTTGCACCGCAGCCATCATCGCCTGGCCGTGACCGTTACCGGTCACTCCATGATCGATTGAAGCACGAATCTGGGAAATTAGGTCGTTTAAGCGCTGAGTTTCGTCGAAACGCGCTTCATTCAAGGTTTCATCCAGCAATTCCGTCATCGGCTGCTGGTTATGGTTCAATGCCTTGGAGGAAAGAATGAAATGGCTATGACAACCTTGAGGATGACCGACTTTAGAATGAACCCTTGAACGGGCGCTCAAGCTACCGGTCACGGCTGCTTGATGCGATTGGGTCTGAATGTAATCCCTTCCGGCACTGCCCACTTCGGTAATGCAGCTATTCAGGATCGGCATCAACTCTTGTTCGGTTTCGCTCAATTCCGGCAATTCCAGAACGATTTGTTCATAGGTCAAACCATTCGTGCCGCACAGGTAACTGCTGACTTCCATATCGGCAATCTGGCTTTGAGTTGCCTGATATTGTTTGATCTCAGCCGGAATATCCTCTTTAGTCACCTCCGGAAGAATACTTGGGTCATCCTCTTGTGCTTGACGTTCATCCAAAGCAACCGCCAAGTCGACAATAGCCTGCTTCTGCTCATCGGTCAACTGAGACTGAATTTCGGCCAATTTCGCTTTCTCCGCCTGCTCTTTTTTAGCAGACAGCTCGGTATCCGGCTTCATGGTCAGACGCACTCGATGCGGATTGTCCAACAACAATTTCTTCACCAAATTCGGAATGAAATCAGCAGATTTCACTTCGTCTTCCAACTGCTTCAAAGCGTGATCGATATCCAGTAAGGCAATCGGATCACCATCATGCAGGGCACCAGCCAGAGAGTGTAAAATCAATTGCAGACCGTAAGGGTAACTATCCCCACCCACTTCTCGTTGCGAAAGTTCCAGCTGATGCAACATCGCCTCAACTTGTGACTGCTCGACACCTTCTTCGGCAATACGCTGCAGTTCAGTCATAATCAACTCTTCAACCGCTTGCGCGTGCTCCGGTTCCGAACCTTGCACCCCAACCACAAACGCCATCTCTTTATTGGACTCTTCAAAGCCTAACAGCGGAGACGGCGCATTAGCCAAGTCAGTATCTTCCAGTGCTTTACGCAGTGGTGAAGCACTGTTGTCTAACAACACCGCCGCCAATAAGTGGCCGCGCAATACATTTAACGGGTCCTGATTCTGTCCCAGCAACCAAGCTAGAACGATATGAGTTTTTGCAGTGGTATCTTCTTCATCGAAGGCATAGGCTTTTTCGATCGCTTTCGGTTCGCTGTAACGCTGCTCAAGACTGACATGTACCTGAGGAACCGTATCCTGGAAACGCGCTAGAGCCAACTCTTCAAACTGAGTCTGGTGCTCTTTGGCAGAGATTTCACCATACGTCATGAACACCGCATTGGAAGGGTGATAGTGTAATTTATGAAAATCCACCAACTGCTGATAGGTCAAATCAGGAATATCCTCAGGTTCGCCACCCGAGTTGTAGTGATAAGTACTACTAGGATAGAGTTCTGCGGTTAGAGTCTGCCACAAGGTGGATACCGGCGAACTCATCGCCCCTTTCATCTCATTGAACACCACCCCTTTATAAGTCAAAGGCGATTCCGGATTGGTCATCTCTTCGAACTCAAAACGGTGCCCTTCCTGAGCAAAATCCAACTCATTCAGGTTCGGGAAAAACACCGCATCCATATAGACTTGCAACAAGTTCTGAAAATCTTTGCGGTTCTCGGTCGCAAACGGATAGGCGGTCCAGTCACTGGAGGTAAAGGCGTTCATAAAGGTATTCAGTGAACGACGAATCATCATGAAAAACGGATCACGGACCGGATATTTTTCACTGCCGCACAGTGTCGTATGTTCCAGAATATGCGCTACCCCGGTTGAATCCATCGGCACCGTCCGCAATGCAACCAGAAACACATTCTGCGGATCATCTGCAGCCAGATGATAATGCTCGGCACCCGTCACCTTGTGAACATAGTGTTCGACAGTCACGTTCAAAGTATCGATAAAATGGGAGTTCTTAAATTCAAATGCGGGATGGACAGTTTTCAACGTTGGATTTGGCGTCATATTATTCTCATATTTTTGACATTGCATGAAGCGACCCTGCTTCATCATGGATTTTTTTAAACTGATTATAAACAAAAAAAGGCCATTCATAATGGCCTTTAATACGTAGTTGGGCAAATAGAACTAAAGAGACCTATTCTTCAACCGCTTTCATAGAAAGCTTAACGCGCCCTTGCTTATCGATGTCCGTCAATTTAACGCGAATTTCCTGACCTTCTTTCAGATAGTCGTTGACATCTTCAACACGCTCTTCGGCAATCTGAGAAACGTGTACCAGACCTTCACGACCCGGCATATAGGCAACAAACGCACCGAAATCAACAATCTTTTTAACGACTGCATCATAAGTTTTGCCAATTTCAGGCTCTGCCGTAATTTCAGCGATACGCGCTTTTGCCGCATCAGCAGACTCTTCATCAACAGCGGCAATCTTCACATTACCGTCATCATCAATCTCAATAGTACATCCAGTTTCTTCAGTCAGGGCTCGAATGGTTGCACCACCTTTACCGATGATTTCACGTACTTTTTCCGGCTTAACCTTAACCGTAAAGAAGCGTGGAGCCGTTTCACCAACTGATTCGTTAGAAGATGAGATCGCTTTAGACATCTCTCCTAAAATATGCAAACGCCCTTCTTTAGCCTGTTCTAGAGCGATCTGCATGATTTCTTCAGTAATACCGTTGATTTTGATATCCATCTGTAGCGCCGTGATACCTTGATCCGTACCCGCTACTTTAAAGTCCATATCTCCTAGGTGGTCTTCATCGCCCAGAATATCTGAAAGTACCGCAAAACCGCTTTCTTCTTTGATCAGCCCCATTGCAATACCGGCAATCGGCGTATCAATCGGCACACCGGCGTGCATCAGTGACATCGAAGTACCACAAACGGAAGCCATTGAAGAAGAACCGTTAGATTCGGTGATTTCTGATACGACACGAATGGTGTATGGGAACTCATCTTCAGTTGGCAGAAGTGCCGCAACACCGCGACGAGCCAACATACCGTGACCGATTTCACGACGCCCTGGGCTACCGGTACGACCACACTCACCGACCGAGAATGGAGGAAAGTTGTAATGCAACATAAAACGATCGGAATAAGAACCGGTCAATTCATCAACCAGTTTGGCATCTTTTTCAGTACCCAGCGTAGTGACTACCAAAGCCTGAGTTTCACCGCGTGTAAATAAAGCGGAACCATGAACCTGTGGCAAGACACCGACTTTACAGTCGATCTGACGTACCGTTTTAGTATCACGACCGTCGATACGTGGTTCGCCGGCAATGATGCGCCCGCGAACGATATCTTTTTGCAGCTTACCGAACATACCTTCGATATCGCCAGCTTCAAAACCTTCAACGTTTGCTTCGGAAATCATGAGTTCGGTCATGGCTTTCTGTTTAGCGGCATCCAAAGCGGCATAACGATCCATTTTATCGGCAATCGTGTAAGCCGCTTCAACGTCTGCACGAATCAGACCAAACACCGCATCTTTCAATTCGGTGTTTTCTACAGGCGGCTGCCAATCCCAAGTCGGCTTGCCAGCTTCTGCGGCAAACTCTTCGATAGCCTGGATAGCGACCTGCATCTGCTCGTGACCGAACATTACCGCGCCAAGCATGACATCTTCCGGTAGCTCTGCCGCTTCCGACTCAACCATCAATACCGCATCTTTAGTACCGGCCACACTCAATTCAAGTTCTGAGTTTTCTAGCGCTTCCGGACTTGGGTTCAATAGATATTGTTCGTTTTCATAACCGACAATCGCGGCACCGATAGGACCGTTAAAAGGAATCCCTGAAATCGCCAAAGCCGCTGAAGTTCCCAACATGGCCGGTACTTCAGTACCGACTTCAGGATCAAGCGCGATGACTGTAGCAATGATTTGCACTTCGTTTAAGAAACCTTTCGGAAACAAAGGACGAATCGGACGGTCAATCAAACGTGAAGTCAAAGTCTCGTTCTCTGAAGGACGTCCTTCACGCTTTAAAAATCCTCCTGGGATACGCCCGGCAGCATACGCTTTTTCTTGATAATTTACTGTCAGAGGGAAGAAATCCTGTCCTTCTTTAGCGCTTTTTGCGGCGACTGCCGTTACCAATAGACGAGTATCGCCCATGCCGATAACGACCGCACCATCCGCTTGACGGGCGATTTCGCCGGTTTCAAGCGTTACTTCATGGTTACCGTACTGGAAGCTTTTAGTATGCTTAGCCATTGTGATTCCTTTGTTTATAAATCAGGTTGTCTCAGGTTGTTGCAAAACAATAGTCACTGAAACCTGAATCCCTAATAGAAGTGAAGTTTTCTTCCCATCTTCCATTAGGGATTCAGGCTTTCGGTTTACAGTGGCTCAATTCATCGAATTGCCTTGCAAATTCTAGCCATTGTACTATTGATTCAGAAGCTTTTTAAAGCAAAGAGAGGATTTTTTAGACAACAAATGCAATCCACTCAATCGGGTCTGCAATGCGCTTTTATCTGAGGTATAAAAAAACCCTGACAAGCAGGGTTTTTTTAAAGCTTTAAGGTAAGCAAGTAATCAAATTACTTACGTAGACCTAGACGCTTGATAAGATCAAGATAACGCTGACCGTCTTTTTTGTGCAAGTAGTCAAGCAACTTACGACGACGGCTTACTAGACGTAGTAGACCAGTACGAGAGTGGTTATCTTGTTTATGTGTTTTGAAGTGCTCAGTAAGGTGAGTGATGCGACCAGTTAGAAGTGCGATTTGAACTTCTGGTGAACCTGTATCACCTTCTTTAGTTGCATATTCTGCAACGATTTTAGCTTTAGCTTCAGCGTCAAACATAATATATCTCCGTTAGATCGGTCATCAAAAATATCCGTTACCCACGACCGATGATAGATAAGGATTCGCGTATTCTACATTTTTTTACTGTAAATACAATAATTTAATACACATTAGGCATTAAAAATAAGATCTATGAAATCAAGCTTCCTTTAGATTAGTGCCAAAGCTCGTCATTTCAAGGCGAAAAATGTGAGTTTACAATAGGTAAATGACCATTTTTCAACACAGAAATGGCGAGCTTTGGTGCTGAGATAAATGAAGCTCAATTAGTGCTTTCCGAACCCGTGCATATAATGTTCTAACGCACTAATATCATCACCCATATGGCGCACCAAGTTATCTAGACTGACAATTGCGTTCTCAAGAATATTTACCGCAATATACGGTTCTTCTACTTTCAAGCGATCATACATCGGGCGAGTCAACTCAAGCATTTGAGCGCCTTTTCCAGATGCCGACATACGCAAATTTCTCGGTTTACGGTCAAAGAAAGACATCTCGCCAATCAGAGCGCCTTCTCCCTGTTTGCCGACCGAAGTCATCTCTCTTTCTTCAGGATGAGAAAACTGTACCTTACCTTTGATAATGAAAATCAGGGAATCCCCGATATCACCCACATCAAAAATGACTTCACCAGCTTTATAACTTCTGTCTTTCAAATAATTTGTTAGGCGACCTACCTCATCTTTATTTAACGATTCACAGATCAGGTGTTTTTGGAAAAAGTCATAGAGTTCTTTTTGAGTCATTGAGATCATAATTAATTCCTCGATTATTTATTATTATTTTATTTTCTGGCAATAAACGAATTTACCGGTCGCCCATCCGGAAGCTCGTCAATTCTATCAACAATTATCTCAAAACCACTAAAAACTTCTGCCAATTCCCCTTTTTTCAAAATGAAATTAGGATTTTTAGGACTCTCGAATTTCTCGACACCTTCCACAAAGGTCTGGAAAAGCAGATAACCGCCCGGTTTTAAGCTCTCGATCAAATACGGAAACGTCTCTCGGTTTAGATAACGAACCACGGTAATCAGGTCAAACGCCTTGTCAGGCAAACAGCCTTGTTTTTTGATATCGCAACACTTGAATTTGAGCATCGCTCCCGACAGCTCGGCAAGACTTTTTGCGCGCTTCAATACCTTGGCTTCATGATCAATAGCAATGACATTCATGCGTTTTTTTGCCATAAAAATCGCATCGCGCCCACCACCACAGGCGATATCCAGAACATCCGGACGAGCGCCATCAGGACTAGGCAGCGACAGTTGATGATTTTCAAGCAAATCAAAAAACTCGACTAATAACGAGCACGGTTTCCATAAGGTTTTCGATTGCTTGCCGGTTTCGATTTTTCCGGGAAGCTGTTCTTCCCACTTCTGCATCGCTTCATCCGAGTCCACAACCAAAGAACCGGTGACTACATAGCCTTTGCTATCCAGCAATAGACTGGCGGCTTCAATTTGATCTTTATCGCCAACCAGATAGAGATTGGCCGGCGCCGCCGGCAGAGCATTCAAGCTTTCCGGCAAGCGCTCCAGTTCCAACCAGGTAGAACCAAGCAAATGACCGGCCTGATAAGCAGAACGCTCACGTAAATCGAGAATACCGTCGGCTTGTTCAAAAATCATGCTTGCTCACCGGGTTGTTGCAAATTAAAAACCCGTTTCGGTTTCAACAATTCTTTTTCGTACTGCCATTCACCCACGGCAATACATACATTTTGATGATATAAACGCACCAAATCAGTATCCGGTTTCGGGATTCGCAGTTTGCCACCATGACGGATGAAATCTGCCTGGCCGTCATCCAAGTCAATTCTTTGCAAATGCAGCAAGGCAATATCCAATGGCTGCAAGCAGTCGTCAAGCTGCGTTTCAATCTGTTCCAGCGTCAACATATCATCACCTTTCAAACTCCCGGTTTGAGTGCGATGTAACGCGATCAAGTGTCCGACCGTACCTAATTCCTTAGCGATATCTTCCCCCAAGGTTCTGACGTAAGTCCCTTTGGAACAGTGGACGTCAAATACAATTTGGTTATCGGTATAAGAGATCAGATTCAAATCGAGAATCTTGATTGGCCTGGCCGGGCGTTCAATTTCTATGCCTTGACGTGCGTAGTAATAAAGCGGTTTACCCTGATGTTTCAGTGCAGAATACATCGGTGGTACCTGCTCGATATCACCTTTGAACCTTTCCAGAACCGCATTGATTGAGGCTTCGCTGAGTTCAGGAACGGGCAAAGTCTTAATGATTTCGCCTTCGGTATCGCCGGTATCGGATTGCTCGCCCAGTTGCAAGGTTGCGGTATAGCGCTTATCCGAATCCAGCAGTAAACCAGACACCTTGGTCGCCTCTCCCAAACAGATCGGCAACAATCCGGTCGCAAAGGGATCCAAAGCTCCGGTATGTCCACCTTTCTTGGCATTAAAGGCGCGAATGACTTTCTGTAGAATACCGTTAGATGATACCCCCGCCGGTTTATTCAGCAGTACAATACCGTTAACCAGACGTTTTGGTGGTCGTTTATTCTGTTGTTGCCGAGCCATATTTACGAGTTAAGCGCTTTATTAATCAACTCTTCGATATGTTGAGCGTGCTCAGGTACATTGTCGTAGTGAAAACGAATTTGTGGAACAATACGCAACTTTAAACGCTTACCGATTTCGGTACGGAAAAAGCCTTGCGCTTTTTTCAGTGCCGCCAAAGTCTCTTCCACTTCCGGATCCCCCTCATTGTGTCCCATCAATGCAAATTTAAGATTGGCGATACTCAAATCCTTACTGATTTTGCAGTCGGTGATACTGATCTTTTCAAAGCGAGGATCTTTGACCTCTTGCACCAACAATTGCGCAATCGTTTTTCTAATTTCTTGAGCGACACGCGTCGGTCTGCTCACTGGAGAATTATTCATATATCTATTTACAGCTCTTTGTAATAATTTGATTTGTTTAGTTTTTTCTATTTTATCTCAAAAACAGAAAACCCCAAAAATGCTCTATGGCACGTTTGGGGTTATTGAGCGTTAGGAAAGTTTTCCTAATGACGGATTGCGGAATTAATCAAGTGTACGCTTAACCTCAACACGCTCGTAACACTCGATCTGATCGCCGACTTTAACATCGTTATAGTCTTTGACCCCGATACCACACTCAACGCCTTTCTGTACTTCCATGACATCATCTTTGAAACGACGTAATGATTCCAGAACACCTTCATAAATAACCACGTTTTCACGTAATACACGAATCGGGTTGTTACGCTTGACCACACCTTCAGTGATCATACAACCGGCGATCAAGCCGATCTTCGGTGCTTTAAAGACATCACGTACATCAGCAACACCGACAATCTCTTCTTTGAAGTCTGGTGCCATCTTACCTTCCATCGCACGCTTAACTTCATCAACGATTTCATAGATAACGCTGTAGTACTTCAGTCCAATACCTTCACTATCGATAATACGTTTAGCCGAAGCGTCAGCACGCACGTTGAAACCGAAAATCAATGCATCCGAAGCCAAAGCCAAGTTCGCATCGGTTTCAGAGATACCACCTACACCGCTTGAAACCACGTTAACTTTGATTTCATCCGTCGATAGTTTAACCAAGGCATCAGTAATCGCTTCAATCGAACCTTGCACGTCAGCCTTAAGAATGATGTTAACGTTTTGCACATCACCTTCAGCCATCTTATTGAACATATTGTCCAACTTCGCTTTCTGCTGGCGAGCAATCTTAAGTTCTTTGTATTTACCTTGACGGAAAGTAGCCGCTTCACGTGCTTTACGCTCGTTATCAACGGTAATCATCTCGTCACCGGCAACCGGCACGGCAGATAAACCTAAAATTTCAACCGGAATAGAAGGCCCTGCGGACTCAACCGTTTCACCAGAATCACTGATCAAAGCACGCACACGGCCATATTCCATACCACAAAGGGCAATATCACCTTTCTTAAGCGTACCGGATTGAACCAATACTGTCGCAACCGGACCACGCCCTTTATCGAGACGAGATTCGATGACCACACCTTTAGCATGCCCTTCGGTCGGCGCTTCAAGCTCAAGAATTTCCGCTTGTAACGAAATCGCATCTAGCAGTTCATCAATCCCCATTCCGGTTTTCGCTGAAACAGGAATGAACTGAACATCACCACCCCACGCTTCCGGAACCACTTCTTCTGCAACCATTTCCTGCATAACACGATCAGGGTTGGCAGTTTCCTTATCCATCTTGTTAACCGCAACCACAATACCGACACCAGAAGCTTTCGCATGCTGGATCGCTTCTTTGGTTTGCGGCATTACACCGTCATCAGCAGCAACCACGATAACAACCACATCGGTTACTTCCGCACCACGAGCACGCATCGCGGTAAAGGCCGCGTGTCCTGGAGTATCGATAAACGTGACCCCTCCCATTTCGGTATCAACGTGATAGGCACCGATATGCTGAGTGATTCCACCCGCTTCACCAGAAGCGACTTTCGCTTTACGAATGTAATCAAGTAAAGAAGTCTTACCGTGGTCAACGTGACCCATGATAGTAACAACCGGAGAACGATGTACCGTTTCACCCGTATATTCCTGATTAACGACTTCATCTTCGATAGTGACTTCGTTGAAAGCAACCGCCTTATGGCCCATCTCTTCAACAATCAACATTGCTGTTTCCTGATCAAGAATCTGGTTAATCGTCGCCATCGTACCCAGTTCCATCATCATAAACTTGATGACTTCACCTGCTTTAACCGCCATCTGCTCAGCCAAATCAGAAAGTGTGATGCTTTCAGGAATTTTTACTTCCTTAATCACTGGAGCAGTTGGCTTCTGGAATGCATGTTCATTTTCAACAGGCTTACCAGCACCGCGTTTACCAGGCTTACGCATTTTGCCGCCACGTCGGTCATCCGGTGTAGGAGCCGCTTGTTTGACTTTTTTAGCCTTAGCGCCTTTCTTACCTTTAGGACCGTCTTCAAACTTACTGTCTTCATCCACCTTGTGATGCTTTTTATCCTGTGCTTTCTTAGCCGCTTTAGAGTGATCTTCTTTAGGTGGAACTGGTGCAACGGCAACCGGGTCAAGCTTTTCTTCTGCACTTTCTTTTGCAGGCTTTTTAGCTTCTACAGTCTCTTTAGGAGCCTCGTTCGTTTCGACTTTTGTCTCTTGAACGACTTCTTGTGCAGCCTCTTCCGCTACCGGAACTTCTTCAACTACCTCTTCAGGTTCTTCAGTCACTTCCGGCTTTTTAACGTAAGTACGTTTTTTACGAACTTCAACGTTTACCGTACGTTTTCCTGAACCGCTACCGGCAGACAGATTTAACGTCTGCTTACGACGTAGCGTCACCTTTTTAGGCGCTTCTTCAGATGCATCGCCGTGCAAACTCTTCAGATACGCCAACAACGTACGCTTTTCTTCTTCAGTAATACTGTCAGAACCCGATTTACCTTTAACACCGGATTCTTCTAGCTGTGAAAGTAACTTATCTACCGAAAGATTGAGATTCTCTGCAAATTGTTTTATTGATACTTCAGCCATTGAAACTCTCCTTTCTATTATTATTCTTCTTCAAACCATGGAGCACGAGCTTTAAGTATTAATTCGCCTGCGGCAGCCTCATCAATATCTAAATATTCCAGCACTTCATCCGTACCTAGTTCGGCTAGGTCTTCCTGAGTAATTACACCGTTAGATGCAAGTTGTTTTGCCATTTCCGGAGTCATGCCTTCAAGCGCTAACAGATCTTCTGCCGGCTCCGCAAGCGCCGCTTTTTCTTCAGCCGCAATTGCTTGCGTTAACAAGGCATCCTTAGCTCGCTGTTTAAGCTCGCCAACCAGCTCTTCGTCAAAACCGTCGATTTCTAACATTTCAGCCGCCGGTACGTAAGCCACTTCTTCCAAAGTAGTAAAACCTTCGGCAACCAATACTTCTGCGAAATCTTCATCGATATCCAAAGAGTTTGTAAACACTTCAATCTGATCTTTGGATTCAAGCTCGTGTTTTTCAGCCATCTCTGTTTGGGTCATGACATTCAATTCCCAACCAGTCAGTTCTGAAGCCAAACGAATATTTTGGCCATTTTTACCGATTGCTTGTGACAACTGATCGTCTTCAACAGCCAAATCCATCGTATGCTTATCTTCATCAACCATGATAGAGGTGACTTCAGCCGGAGCCATCGCGTTGATGACGAACTGAGCGTCGTTGGCATCCCACTGGATGATATCGACACGTTCGCCGGATAGTTCGTTGGTTACCGCCTGAACACGTCCACCACGCATACCGACACAAGCACCGATAGGGTCCAAGCGAGGATCGTTAGCACGTACTGCGATCTTAGAACGGAAACCCGGATCACGAGCCGCACTCATAATATCGATTAAGTCGTCACTGATTTCAGGCACTTCGATACGGAAAAGCTCGATCAACATTTCGTTGCAAGAGCGTGACATCTGTAGCTGAGGCCCACGAGGACGGAAGCTCACTTCCTGCAAGAACGCACGCACACGATCACCGATACGGAAAGTTTCGCGACCCACTAGCTGGTTACGCGGGATAATCGCATCAACGTTATCGCCCATATCCAAAATCACGTCGCCGCGATCAACACGTTTAACCTGACCGGTCATAATTTCACCAACGCGTTTTTCGTAAATTTCTACGACCTTCTTGCGCTCCGCTTCACGAACCTTCTGGATAATGACCTGTTTAGCCGTTTGTGCACCGATGCGACCGAAATCAATTGACTCCATCGGCTCTTCGATGAATTCACCTACTTCGATATTCGGATCAATATCCACCGCGTCCATTTCACGCATGTACCAACCGACGTGATCTTCAATCAAAGTACCGTCGTCAATAACCTCCCAACGACGGAAGGTTTCATAGTCACCGGTAACACGGTCAATAGAAACGCGTGCATCCAACTCATCATCATGGCTCTTACGAGTCGCGGTCGCTAATGCGGCCTCAATCGCGTCGAAAATAACTTCTTTTTCAACACCTTTTTCGTTTGCCATGATTTCTACAACGGCTAAAACTTCTTTGCTCATCTCTATCTCGCTCTAATTCTGAATGCTTTTAAAACTTAGGAATAACATTGGCTTTTTCAATCATGTCGAATGGAATTTCATAAAGTTCGTTATCCACTTCAACTTCAATTCCCGAATCGGTTACCTTCTTCATCGGGCCTTTAAATCTTTTACGTCCCAGAACGGAAAGACTGGTTCGCACCTGAACGTCTTCACCTTCATAACGTTTGAACTGTTCCGGTGTAAAAAGCAGGCGATCCATCCCCGGAGAGGAAACCTCCAAACGGAACTCGCTGCTGATTACATCTTCAACATCCAGAATGGCACTAATCTGTTTACAGACCGCGTAGGTCTCATCCGAATTCACCGTACCATCCGGTTTTTCAATAAAAATTCTCAATAAGGTATGACGACCCGCCGGCAAATACTCCATGCCCCACCAGTCAAATTCCATCGACTCGACGGTTGGTCTCAACACCTGTTCAATTTTTTCTTCAATAGTCACTGAATTTCTTTTCCAATCGCAATATTTGGTAACATTTTGATAAGTTTAAATAACAAAAAACCCCGTAAAAACGGGGTTTTTTAAAATACAAGCCGCTGTTTACTGGTAAAAAGCACCAACGCTTGTTGAATGTTTTAAAAAATCTGCTGAGGATTATATCGTTTTTTCTTTTGTTGTCAAGTGCTTACGGATTAATTTTTCATGACCAACAGGTTAACTTTTTACTTAATATTCAATAACCTAACTAAAAAACTAAACCCCGTTTTATCAGCCCTGCTGCAACCTTTGTAACTTGATAAAAATCAAAGCCGTCATCAACGCGTCACTGAAAGCATCGTGCTGCCCGAGATTAGGCAACTCCAATTTCTTGAGAATAGTGGTAAATTTCAGATCGATATCCACCTGCTTGTAGCCGTGTTTCTGACGGTTCAACTCGCGCTGGTAGTAAAGCTCTGAAACTTCGATTTTAGGGTTAGGCAACCCTACCCCCAACCAAGGCTTGATAACACTATTGACCATCGCAACATCAAATTCCAAGTAATAACCCACCAGAGTCGATTGATGTATAAACTGCAAAAAGGCTTCCATCGCCTCGCGTTCATCGGCATAGATAGCATTTGTTTGTTCTACATCAACATTACGAATCCGGTGCACACGAATACTTTCTGCCGAAATAACCTTATCCTGCTTGATCGTGAGATTCAGTGCTTGGCTGGTTAAAACTTGGTTCTCCTGAATCTTGATTGCACTCAAAGTAATAATCGAGTCTTTTTTTGGATCTAACCCGGTCGTTTCACAGTCGAAACAGACATAACTACCCGCTACCGGCTCATCAAACAGATAGGCATAACACTCGTCCTGCAAACGTTTTTTAGAGTAAGCCCGTTTCCAAGCGGTTATTTGTTCAGCTAACCAGCTCACGCCTACAACACCTCATTAACCTTAAAGTGGTGCGTAACTCTTTTTTTGAACTCCTCTACCACCTTGAGCGCCTGTTTCAAGACATCCTGCTGCAAATGTGAAAGCTGGGAAATTTTGATTTTATTGTCCGGCAAGAGCGAATCATCCTCCGACAGCTGCAACAACATCGCCTCCAAACGCAGCGTATTCAAAAAGTTCAAGGTTTCCCCCAACTCAATACCATACTCTTTGTCAAACACGCCTTTATCCATCAGAGCCTTAATACGCCAATGGGTATTAGTCTGCTCAACGCCGTATTCAAGCGCATAACAACGAACCCCATGCACAATCGGGAAAATCCCGCCTTTTTTGATATCGACCGCATCGGAATCGGATTCAGTGACCAGTCCGCCAAAAAAACCGACCGGCGTTTTGAACTGAATAACCGGTACCGCAAAATGGCGCAGGAACTGAGCATACTCCTTGACCTTGCTTTTCACCTTGTCTTTCAATTCCGTTAAAAAGGATTCATTGCCGTAAATCGCTTCCGCATCAAACAAGATGGCAATATTCATAAAATGCTCTTCGCTCGGTTTATGGAACCAGTCGGCTATGCGTGATTTGAATTCTGATAAAGGGAGTCGCCAATCCGGGTTAGAAAGCATAATATTGCCGGGACAAGGCGGAAAACCCATTTTGACCATATAATCGGTGAACTGTTTGGCAAACTCATCTAATTGAGTGCTCTCGCTAACGGACAATTCGGCACCAATCACAATCGCATTATCCTGATCAGTGCGAATCACCTGTTCGGAACGCCCTTCCGACCCCATAACAAACAAACAAATCTTGTCCGCCAGTTCAGTCGGCAAAATAAACTCGACCAACTTATAGACCATCTTGCGATGCAATTCATTAACCAGCTTGGCAATGTAATGAGTTTTGATACCTTTCCGATTCAAGGTCTGTATCAAAGCATCGACCTGCGGGCCAATCTGAATCAAATCATCAACAGTCTCAGCCTGATCCACCTTAAGTAACACCAAACCCGACTGGTTGGCGAACAAGCCCATCAAATCCTTTTGATGCAAAAAGCCGATCAAACCCTGGTCGCTACGCACAACCAGACGGTCAATCTGGAAACGTGTCATCTTCAACAACGCATTAAACAAATAATCGAACTCATGCACCGTTTGCAAAGGCTTATTAGCCAAATCACTAATTGCGGCTGTTGAATCGACCCTGTCGCCATCCTGTTTGGCGAGATGTTTTAAAACATCGGTAGAAGTGACAATACCAGTCGAATCGTCATCATACTCAACCAGACAAGCATCGGTACGCTGACCGACCATTGCCTTGATCGCTTGCTGCAAACTAGCATTTTGCTTGACCGCCACATAAGGCAATATCGGTGCTGTACAGACCGTATCCATCATTACCTCGGTGGAGGTGGCCGACTGAATGGACTGATGAATCTGATTCAACTTATCGACAATAGAGGCATTAAAAAACTCGGTAAAAGCGGTATTTTCCTGCATCGCCTGCATAAACAGCTCTGCCGGCATACGGTACAGAATCGACTCTTCCAGAGTAAAATAGGAAGCTTGATCCTCTTTACGTTTGCCGAGTATTTCCGCCTCTCCAAAATAACCGCGCACACTGTAACGAGACACAATATCCTCTTCGCGTTTTTCGGCTACCCGTCCTTTGATAATAAAGAACAGAAACTTGGCTACGCTCTCATTTTCCAGAGCGATAATTTCGTCTTTGGGGAAGTAAACCACATCCAAACTGGACGCAATGGATTCGAGCTGTTGATTGGAAAGGAGGTCAAAAGGAGTGATTTCAGAGATAAACTCGAGTTGCTGTTCTATTGCCATCGATGCCTCAGATTACCCATAGTTTAAGTGATGCTGTTTATTGTACACATAAAAAAAGGGCGGCTACCTAAGTAACCACCCTTTTTATACAATCCAAATTACTTTTTGAACGAGATAATCTTTTGCGCTAGGCAAGGCGTTCGAGAAGCCGAAACGCAGTGTACTTAAGTGTACATGAGTCTCGGAAGTCGCAGAACAACACAGCCTAGCGAAAAGAGAGCTCGTTCAAATGTAATTTAGTGCTCAGAAGCACCTTCTGCACCGATACCCGTTTGTGAACGGATAAATTGAGCTTCAAAACCTTCTTTGTCTTCTTTCGCACGAGCTGACTTGTCAGTGATTGAGAAGAACCAAATGGCAATGAATGCAATGATAACCGTAAATAGCGCAGGGAACTTGTAAGGAACAATCGCCGCACCCATATCAAGGATTTGCGTCCAAACAACCGGCCCTAGAATTACCATAACAACGGCAGAGATTAGACCTAACCAACCACCGATTACCGCACCACGAGTCGTCATACCGCCCCAGAACATTGACATGATCAATACCGGGAAGTTAGCAGACGCTGCAATCGTGAAGGCTAGCGCAACAACGAATGCAATGTTCTGATCTTTAAATCCGATACCGAAGAAGATCGCCAAAGCACCGATAACCAACGTAGAAACACGTGCAATTTTGGTTTCTTGCTGCTCAGTTGCATTAGGGTTGATTACGTTTGCATAGATATCATGCGAAAGCGCTGACGCACCGGCAAGCGTTAGACCTGATACTACCGCCAGGATCGTTGCGAATGCTACCGCAGAGATGAACCCTAGGAAGAAGTCACCACCCAAAACGTGTGATAGGTGAATTGCCGCCATGTTGTTACCACCGACCAACTTCTCGCCAGCCATGTACATATCAGCCGTTACCAGAGCGATCGCTCCGAAACCGATGATGAAAGCCAAAATGTAGAAGTAACCGATGAAACCGGTTGCATAGAATACAGACTTACGCGCTTCTTTCGCATCCGGAACCGTGAAGAATCGCATTAGGATGTGTGGCAGACCTGCTGTACCGAACATCAGGGCGATACCTAGAGAGATCGCGTTGACTGGGTCAGATACGAAACCACCAGAGTAAAGGATGTCCATAGCACCGTCACGGTTGTCGACAGCTGTTTTGAACAAAGTTTCAAAACTGAAGCCCATGTTATACATAACCATGATCGCAATGAAAGTCGAACCACCTAGCAATAGCACCGCTTTGATGATCTGTACCCAAGTTGTCGCCAACATACCACCAAAAGTAACGTAAGCGATGATTAGAGCACCAACGATCAATACTGCGTAGTTAAAGTCCAGACCGAATAGAAGCTCGATCAATTTACCCGCACCAACCATCTGGGCGATAAGGTAAAGGATAACAACCGCGATCCCACCAACAGCCGCTAATACACGAATCGGCTTCTGCTGGAAACGGTAAGCCGCAACGTCAGCAAAGGTATATTTACCAAGGTTACGTAGACGCTCAGACATCAAGAACAGGATGATAGGCCAACCGACAAGGAAACCGATCGCGAAGATCAAACCGTCATAACCTTTCAGGTAAACCATACCGGTAATACCTAGGAAGGATGCTGCTGACATGTAGTCACCGGCAATCGCTAGACCGTTTTGCAGACCTGTGATACCACCACCGGCAGCATAGAAGTCTTTAGCAGATTTAGTACGTTGAGCCGCCCAATAAGTGATATATAGAGTCGCACCAACGAAAATGACGAACATTGAGATTGCCGCCCAGTTAGTCGGCTGCTTTTCACCACCTTCGATGTTACCCGCCGCCATTGCTACAACCGGCATCGCTACCATCAAGAAAGCGAATAATGCTTTAAACATGTTACCCATTACTCTACCTCTTTCTTGATTTGATCAGTCAGTTCGTCAAAATCCGAATTCGCTTTTCTGACGTAGTAACCCGTTAATAGGAATGCAAACACAATGATTGCCACCCCAACAGGGAAACCAATTGAAATGTACTCTCCAGCGACAATTGTCGTAAAGAACGCCGGGTCAAATGCTAACAGCAAAATGTACCCGTAATAAACTACCAACATCGCAATTGAAAGCTTCCAAGCCAGGCTTGTACGCTCTGCAACCAACTGCTGATATTGTGGAAGATTCTTAATCTTCTCGATCTTAGCTTGATCCACAGTATCTCTCCTCATTGAGACTATTTTTATTGAACTCAGGCCTTTTAAGTTAAGACCTTCATTTCACAAACCTCTTTTAGAACAAGTACACTTTTTCCACAACCACTCTTTGCCAAAGGTGATGTCGAATGACTGTAAAAATGGTGTTTTCGTTATTAAAAGAGGGAGATAAATCCGGTTTTTTCAAACCTTTCAATTTGAAAAAACCGGAAATATTGGGTTACAACGTATCGCTACGTCATTTCTTCTTCTGGAACTGTTCCAGAATACTTGGATCTTCAAGTGTTGAAGTATCCTGATTAATTTCTTCACCCTTCGCGATCGTTCGTAACAGACGACGCATAATTTTCCCAGAACGGGTTTTCGGCAAATTGGTACCGAAACGGATGTCATCCGGTTTTGCAATCGGTCCAATTTCTTTTGATACATGCTCGCGAAGTTCGGCAATCAAAGCCGTACGAGCTTCGCCTTTAGGAATATCGACATTCAATACAACGAAAGCGGCGACCGCCTCCCCTTTAACGTCATGCGGACGTCCAACCACAGCCGCTTCCGCAACTTGAGGGTGAGAGACCAATGCCGATTCAATCTCCATAGTCCCCAAACGGTGCCCGGAAACGTTCAGAACGTCATCGATACGCCCCATAATCCAGTAATAACCGTCTTCGTCTTTATGAGCACTGTCTCCAACCACATAGTAGTGTGGGTGAGATTCCAACGGGAAATAAGTGCTCTTATAGCGTTCGTCATCGCCCCAAACGGTACGAATCATTGACGGCCATGGCTTCTTGATAACCAACAGGCCGCCGTCTCCGCCGCCCAATTCGTTACCTTCTTCATCCAAAATCGCCGCATCGATACCCGGTAGAGGCAGTGTACAAGAACCAGGTTTAAGCGGAGTAACCGGGAATGGCGCAATCATGTGCGCACCGGTTTCCGTCTGCCACCAAGTATCGATAATCGGGCATTCGCCACGACCGATTACTTCGTGATACCACATCCAAGCTTCCGGGTTGATCGGTTCACCCACCGTACCCAGCAGGCGCAGTTTTGACAGGTCATATTGATTCGGAAGATCAGCACCGAATTTCATCAAAGCACGAATCGCTGTTGGCGCCGTATAGAAAACCGTGACACCATGATCCTGACAAACCTGCCAGAAACGACCCGCATCCGGATAGGTCGGCACACCTTCGAACATCAACATTGTCGCTCCGACTGCAAGCGGACCGTAAGCGACATAGCTGTGTCCGGTAATCCAGCCCACATCGGCGGTACACCAAAACACATCGTCATTGTTTAAGTCAAACATCCACTCGTTGGTCAGCTGAGCATTCAGCAAGTAACCGCCTGAACTGTGTTGAACCCCTTTCGGCGTTCCTGTTGAACCGGAAGTATATAAAAGGAAAAGAGGATGTTCGGCGTTGACCGGAACCGGCTCATGGTAGTTGCTCATCCCGGCTTCGGCTTCCATCCACTCGATGTCACGCCCTTCTTTCATTGGCACTTGATCAGCGGTACGGTTATAAACAATGACTTTCTTAACGCTATCGCAGCCTTTATCCAAAGCTTCGTCTACCGCGCCTTTCAAAGGAATGGTCTTTCCGCCACGCTTACTGGTGTTGGAAGTAATCACCAATTTGGCATTGGCGTTTTCGATACGATCACGCAAAGCTTCAGCAGAGAAACCTCCGAAAACCACTGAGTGGATCGCACCGATACGAGCACAAGCCTGCATGGCGATAACCGCTTGCGGAATCATCGGCATATAGATAATAACGCGATCGCCTTTCTCGACGCCCTGTGCAGTCAGCGTGTTGGCAAAACGGCAAACTTGATCGTGAAGTTCTTTATAGGTATGACGTTCTACATCACCTTGATCACCTTCAAAAATAATCGCGGTTTTGTCGCTTTTGGTTTCAAGGTGGCGGTCAATACAGTTATATGAAACGTTGAGTTCACCATCTGTGAACCACTGATAATGAGGGGCGTTGGATTCATCCAGTCCTACAGTGAAAGGTTTTGTCCAGCTAAGTTTTTCTTTGGCAAGGTCAGACCAAAAACCCACGTGATCTTCGCTCGCCTTTGCACGCATTTCCGCTAACTTATCTTCATTAATCGCAACACTCTGCTTGATGTTGTCCGAAGGTTCAAACAGACGAGTTTCGGTTAAGATAGATTCAATGTTAGACATGGCGCCTCCTACAATAATTATGATCGAATAAGACTATTGCAAGAAACGAATGAGGTGACAAAATAGATCGGGTTCGAATGAACGCTCGCTAGTGACTCTCGACTACCACTTTAGGCGTGAGAGTTTGTCATCTCTCAACGTCACAGTGCAAAGTCTCCTAATTATATTTAGGATACTCGGACCAGCTACTTAGGACTTGGAGAATCACTTCAACTTGTGTTGCGCTTGAGCTATATATAAGCCGCGCAGAATTAATGTGCAAAGTGTACCATCGTAATTTTAAATTTAAAGAGGCTGTAGGGACTTTCTAGTCATAAAAGCCCTCCTTTTCAACAAAAATATTTTATCGCTCTCAAAAGATAATTAAGTTCCAAAGCATCCGCTTCACCAATATATGAACCGACACACTTATCGACATAGAGTAAAATAACCAGCTTAACCAATTGAATTACCTTACATTTATGCGCAGTTTTATCGCCCTCCCTATCGACCCCAAAACGGCTTTATACTTGGAAAAGGTCTCGCAAACCCTGCAACAGCAGCCTTGGGCCGATTCCGTACGCTGGTTTCCCAAAGAAAATTTCCATTTAACGCTGCAATTTATCGGCAGCAAGGTCAGAAATGAGAAAATCGAGCAGATTATACGGTCGATGGACGACTGGTTCGCTGAAGGCATGAGTTTTTTCGAGGCGGAAATTCGCAAAATACAACTCTTCCCGAGCCCGAGTCAACCTCATACCATTGTCGCCAGCTTGGACACCACCCTACTGCTACAATATCTGGTACGTGAAATCGAAGACCATCTCAAACCAATCGGGTTGGAACGTAGCAAACAGTCTTTCAGGCCCCATATCAGCCTAGGGAGAATCAAAACGCATGCCGACCTTTCTGTAATCCACCTGCCGGATTCATTCAGCCACATTGAAAACCGGTGGTTGACAGTGGACCGATTGACGCTCTATAAAAGTCAATTAACAGAGCAGTCTCCGATTTACACGCCGTTAAAAACCATCTATCTTGAACGTTACAACTAAAACAATAGGGTAAAAACAATGAATGTTTCCCAAGCAATCCAACAACGCCATTCAACACGCGCTTTCACCGAACAACCAGTTGATCGATCTCTGATTGAAAATATTCTGAATATTGCCAAACAAGCGCCTTCCGGTGTCAATATGCAACCTTGGGAAGTAGTGGTAACCACAGGCAACACTAAAAAACGTCTCGGCGAGATGATGGTACAAGCTTTTCAAAACCAACGAACCGAGCAAATGGAATACAACTACTACCCTACAAAATGGGTTTCCCCTTTTAAAGCTCGTCGAGTCGATACTGGTAAACGACTCTATCAAGCGCTTGATATTCAACGAGAAGACAAGCAACGTCGCTTAGCACAATGGGAAGCCAATTATCGCGCATTTAACGCGCCGGTCATGTTACTGTTTTTTATCGATGACTCACTGGAAACCGGCTCGTATATGGACTACGGCATGTTTCTGCAAAACATCATGCTGCTGGCTGAAGAAACCGGTTTGGCGACTTGTCCGCAAGGTGCTTTGGCGGAGTTTCCGAAACTGGTTAAAAACGAATTGAATATTGCCGAGAATAAAATCTTGATTGGCGGTATGGCACTTGGGTATGAAGATAAAGATCATCCGGTAAACCAATACCGAACGCCTCGGGTCGATTTACAAGAATTCTGTCGATTTTACGATTAAATCAAATCATAAAAAGCCCGGTGAAAAACGGGCTTTTTTATCTTATCTTTTAATCAATTTAAGCAATTTGGTATACCAGCCGGCAAACAAGCTGGCTTTTTCTTGCAGATAATCCAGCACCATATCATCAGATTCGTCCTGCATTTCCAGCAAGACCTTAATACACTGATTCATCTCAACCAAATTTTGCTTCTTCAGATGGAAACCTAGAGTAAGCTGGCATAAACGTGTCAGAATCACCGCATTCAACACCGCATGCCACTGCTCCGCAGTCAACGTAAACCCCGCTCGATAAACGGGATAAACTTCTCCAAAACGCATATCGGCCAAAGTATCGAGATTTTCCTGTACATATAAATCGTGTGCTGCCGCCCGTAAGGAAAACGGCAACGCATTCATAAAATTTGCCTCAACTAAAACCGCCATAGCGCTACCTGCCTACTGATTCCTGCCAGTCGAAAAACAATGTTCCATTGCTCTCTCAATCTGGATTCGCTCAATCTCCAGCTCCAAGAAACGTTGATCCTGCGGATCGGGAAACTCGAAATTAAATGCGTTTAATTCCGCCATTTGCTTCATATTGGTTTCGCAACGGGCAATGGTCGTTTTTACTTTCATTATCCGGCCGTGATCCTGCAAATAGACATAAGAAGTCAATGGCTTACCCAAAGAAAAACGCTTTGCATAGAAGTTAG
Organism: Thiomicrorhabdus sp.; assembly: GCA_963677355.2. Lineage (GTDB taxonomy): Bacteria > Pseudomonadota > Gammaproteobacteria > Thiomicrospirales > Thiomicrospiraceae > Thiomicrorhabdus. Next base: position 782,159 of record CAXXXQ010000002.1, read on the forward strand.
AAAAACCGCCCGCGCTGATATTGATCTTCTGAACTTGCCAGGCCTCCGGATGTTCTCGCAGATAATAATCCCGATTCATCTCCTGAAAAGCCTCACAATAATTATCAACCAGTTCGTTCATATAATAGATCGATTGCACCAGCGGAATTTTCTTGAATGCCTCTTTGGTGAACTTCTGCGTCATTTCATCGATTTTAAAAGTTTGCGTCAAAGGCGCAAAACTGTGATATTTACTTGAACTGGATTTATGCAGAGACAACAGCAATAAGCGGAAAAAGTGAGTTAATTTCTTTTCCACCTCAAAGAAATATTGATAGGTTTTCGGAGCCGGTTCTTCCAGGCTTTTAATTCGCCCGATAGTTTTTAGGTTACTCATTATCTGTTCGGCCAAACGCTCTTCTAGTATCGGGTTACGACCGTTGGAAACTCTCTTTACAGCTTCGCCCAACAGTTCTGCGGCTTGAAGCACTTGTAAAAATACCGGCTCAAGAATCTCTTTCTGTTCCTGAATATGGCTTATCCAATTCAACAGTTGATTATGATTGCGAGTTATTTTGGTTTCGACGCTTTTCGGGAAATAGTCAATCCCCAGTGCATAAATTTCAAAGTCAACGATAGGCGCAGCCGGCGTCACAAACAACTTAATCGGCATATCAATTCGACGGAACCGTCGCAAATCTCTTTTTTCGAACCAAAAAGCCACTAACAACCTTTAAACCAGTCTTCTGGTACAGAACCCTACAGAAAATGTCTTACTAAAGATAATAATAGCCGGAAACGACCAAATAGGAAGTAAAGAATACGTAGTTTTTGATATTTATTCTCAAGTTGGCCGGAAAGCATAACAATCCATCCATCCGGCACTATTAATCATTCAAGAACAAACCAATCCGGAATCGTCGTCAAAACAATGAATTAACGGAATTCATTACGATTGGAGCCGCTATTCATTAGCCGGCTAGATTCTAACTACCTTTGACGTTACTACCAATAACGCTTATTATTCAAAGCCTTAACACAACTTGCACGTCCCGCCATCGGTTCAACGCTATCTCCAGTTAAGTTCTGAGCAAGCCAACCATGCGGAAAAGATAAGGTAAACGGCGCTTTCGCAACCGCTTCGGTAACCGGCTTAAATCCGACCTTAGAGTAGAAGTTCGGATCTCCGTAGGTCAGCAACAATTCCACTTGCCGCTCTTTCAGATAATCCATCCCGAATTGAATTAACCTCTGCCCCAATCCTTGCTTTTGGTACTCGGTGGCAATAGCGACCGGAGCCAAAATAAACGCATTGACCGGCGTATCAAAAGTGATCCGCGTAAAGAAGATGCACCCCACTATTTTTGCACCGTCTTTCACAACAAACCCGTAAATATCCTCGGCAGCAGTTGTTTGCTGAAGTTCCAACGCCAAATTGCCGATCAACTCGCCCTCTTCTTTTCCCTCGGAATCGGTGAAAACCCGAGTAAAAAGGTTTTTAATTTCCGTGGCTGATCCCGAGTCATACAATTCAAAAGTCATTTTAAAATTTCCAAAATTTTAATTCGTTCAATATTAAGTAATTTTAACCTTATTCAGGTCACTTATTGATCGTTAGAAATAAATTAAAAATTGCCTTCCTGCGGCCGTTCCCTGAAGATAGAAGTTAGATATTTTCAGACACGTGTCATTATTCGAGTTTTTAACTGTTTTTCGGAGTCCGCCATGCAATCTCAGCCGGAATGTTTTTCCTGTCTTTACGGCCAAGCGCTAAAAACCAGTCGTCTGCTCAATTTATCGGACGAACAGTGTAAAGCCGTGCTCGATCAAACTGCGCAAATCTTGCAGGCATACACTCTGGAATCGACCGCACCGCAAATTGCCAAAGAGATTTATCAGGCGATCAGCGACATTACCGGCATTGACGATCCGGTGCAAGAAGCCAAACGGATTGCGCTTAAACAGGCGCAAATGGTTGACACCTCACAAATCAACACGCTCGACGATGCGCTCAAATTAAGCGTGATCGGCAATGTCATCGATTTTGGCGCCCCCAATCAATTCAATTTGCAGGCAACAGTCGACTCGCATTTCAAAGAACCGTTTGCCAGAAACGACATCAAAAAACTGGAATTTGATTTACAGTCCGCTTCCTCTCTGGTTTTAATTGGGGATAATGTTGGCGAACATCTTTTTGATCTGAACTTATTGAACATCATCAAACAAAGTTACCCGCACTTAAAACTTTTCTTTTTTGTACGCGGCAAACCGGTTATTAACGATGTCACCCTTAAAGAAGCTGAGGTTTTTGCAGGCACTGCGACGGTTATCGACACCGGTGTCGCCACCCCCGGCTACGATCTCAGCGAAGTCAACGAACACTCTTTCGATATTTTTAAAAACGCAGACATAGTGATTGCTAAAGGTATGGGGAATTTTGAAAGCCTTTACCAACAAACGCCGCGCGACATTTATTACCTGTTTATCGTTAAATGCCAAGTCATTGCGAAAGCGATTAATCAGGAAGTGAAAGACATGATTTTATGGAAAGAAGAGATTGATCAGTGCTAATCCAGACAACGAAACATCTATAAGCAAGCAAACCTTCACCCATCTAGATTTACCCGACAGCAAAATCTTTTGCAACACTCGCTTTGTCTGTTTTTTCGATCTGTAGTACTGTGCAGGATATTAACTCACTTTCTCACTGCTTTTATTCATATCGTTTTAGCTCACTCGAATAAAACCGCATCGCGATGGAAAAGAAAAAGAGGCTTGGTTATTTATTTTATTTCTTTTCTACCAGACATATTTCACCAGTATATAAAAAAGCAACAACATCATCTCGTTCTAAACACTCTTCTTTGGTTAGTCCTTCAACCCTCTGAGCGGTACATTGATCGTAATAGGCTAAGCAGGCTAATCCATCCATGACTTCATTCCATAAAACGACTAACAAAAAAATTGCCGTTAACAGTACCGCTAAAATAAGAGCTTTTTTCTTATTTTTCATTTGTATAACCAAGACAAATAACCTCTACAGTCATAGGCTATGCGTTAGCGGGTCGGGTTGAGTGCTTTATGTTTTGCTTTCAATGTTTTTCTGTCTCATATAGAGAAACAAAGGCAAACCAAGGGAAACTCCGATACTCAATGTCGCAACAACAGGAAGCCAAAGATTTGGAACTTGAAGACGCCTACCCTCAGCAAAAATAAAAATAAACAAAACTACGGCAGAGACGATTACGTCCATACCAAAAAAACCACCAATTCCTGTTGAAAACAATTCTTGAAATAAAAGAGGCAGATCAAGTCCGTTCACGGCTATCCAAGGTATAAATTGTGACAACGGCAAAATTACCCCGAGTACACACAAAATTAAATAAGTCTTTTTGAGATTCATGGGGCTCTCATTGCTATTTAAAACCTAACGCTTAAACTAACCCGCCGCGCGTTAGCACGGTCGGCTGTGTTGTATTATTATGTATTTACGATGCAGACCATTTGCACTTTGTAGAAACATAAAAATGTTTACCTAAGCTGAGCTTTTTCTTGCCAGTCATATTAAAGGTATAAGGAATGTAAATCTGGTCACAGACGCTTGCGCTTTCAAACCGCACCTTAATGCCATCTGGATATTCTGCATTGTAATTGTGTGGAATGTTGACGTTGGTTGTAAGTGCGCAAGCTAGTATTTCATGCTTGCTAAACAGAGATGTAAAAACAGCATCATAGTCATTAAACAAGCCGACCATATCAATATCACTATTTTTATCATTATTAATTGGGTTTGGCATTACCATGTGAGGTTGAAGTTCGCCATTTTCTAAAACGACATAAGCAAATGGAATGAACTCACCATATTCTTTAATTAAATTGGACGCATGATCAACAGACTGCGAAATCATTTCATTTAATTTTTCTTCAATATTTATCATTTATTTTCTCTAACGTTTAAGCTAACCCGCCGCGCGTTAGCGCGGTCGGGTTGAGTGAATGTTAGCTTTTATTTCTTGTACGGATTCCATTTAGCATGGAAGTGGAAACGCTTTATAAGTCCTTGTACGTTTTCTGACTCACACCCTTCTACTTCTATTCTTTTTTTAACTTTTCCTGTTAAATATTCAGTTTTTTTCTTCATTGCTTCAGTAATTTGTTCTTTAGTCCTATCAGGGTATCTTGACTCTAACTCCATAGAGGCTCGAATAGTAACCATTTGTAAATTAGAGAGAAAATTTGTAAGAGTTTCATCATCAGGTTTTTCGCAGGAGCTTGCTGCCGCACTAGTAATCACAAACATATCGAATATCTTCAATATGTCTGGTCCTTTTTCAGCTTTAGCAACCCCTGTGAAACTTATAAATAAAGTGAAAACTAATAAAGTAGTGTTAAATTTTTTCAACTTACACCTCCATTTAAATAAGGCTAACACCGCCAACACAGGCCAAGCGAATCGAAGTCCAGCCCAATGCGGATTTTTTTGCATTGGGCGACTGTGCTTAGCCTTGTTAGCCATTTTTTATTGTGATGAATTTAGGGTTGTCACGAGTGGAAAGAATGGCTGTAAATTCTTTACCGACACCATCGTCAATTTCGCTAACCTTTCTAAAAGCTTCAGACAACCACGATAGATAACTATCCATCCGGTCCGGGCCAGTAACACTATTTGCGAAATTATTAATCTCTTCTAAACCTACAGCCTCTTCGAACTTATTGCTCCCTGACCCAACGTGTATAAGCCTAGTTCCTTCAATTGACCTAGCGTAGAGGCGAGTGTGGTTATGTATTTCACTGAATAAGTATAGATTTGAAAAGTATGTGGAGGTTTCAGAGTCAAAGAATGTCGCAATTCCTTGATTCTCCATTAAGGATTCCATACCCAGTATTTTCTGTCTGTTTTCAACATCCAGAAATCCCTCCATATGTTGCCTAATTATCAGCAGCCCATCATTAATGGATTCAGATTTTTCGATATTAGAGACATATGAGTGGCTTTGTACTGTACCAGCAATCCCAATAGCAAAGTTCTCAGTCCGATTGACATATAGCTTCTTGTAGCCTTCTATCGTTGCACCTTTCTCTGCCTTGATAGTTATATTGCCCATTGTAATCGTGGTTGGGCCATCAGTATTTGCTCTCTTATCCGCAGCTAGCAGAGAAAAGTCCTTATTTAAAACATTGATGATAAAAGTCACATAGCTTCCTTATCGCTAGATTGAGTGGCTAACGTTTAAGCTAACCGGCCGCGCGTTAGCGCGGTCGGGTTGAGTGAATTGTTAAGCGTTACCATGCTAATGACTTGGAACCAGCATCGAGGTTCTTTTTATACATCATGAGTATAGTTTTGTAGTTACACATATCTACGCCGCTTTGGCAGTAGTCTTTTATAACGCGGTCCATAACGGATCTATTAGTTGCTTGTGTTGCTTCTTTAAAAGCTTCTAGATTAGCTTTTTCCATCATTCTCAATGTTGTGTTTTGGCACATATCAACTCTGCTATTACAGTAATCATGCCTTACTCGTGCCTCGATAAAGTTAATTACTTGTTTTCGCTGTTTTTCAGAACCATTGAAATTCATGGGATGAACAAAACCTGATTTTGTCCGAGTATGGTTATTGTTTGATGTATTTGTATTTTGTGGTTTTGTTTTAATTGATTTAGAGGAGCATTCTTTCGAACTAGATGAATACCATGTCCCATCTACTTGGCACATAGCAAGGCTGTTTGGTAGATAAAATAAAGACACAAACATTATTAAAAAACGAAATACCATTGTTTCCTCCATTTTGAGCTTAACGCCCATGGTTAGGGGCGACCGGCGAAGCCGGACGTCCCAGTGAGGAGCAGAGCGACGAACGCCTAGACCTAATTGTTAGATGCATACGCTTGAGCCTCAATAGTTACTCGAAGAACCAGCTTGAAGAGAACGAAGCGTCTTAGCCCGCCAAGCTTCCCAGTTGCCAATTATTGACTTGATGGAAGTGCCTGATGCAGCAGGATCATCATCAAAGCCAAACTCAAAACCACATGAGCACATTTGGAATGAAGCAGAACCATCATTTTCATATGCAGGCTGTTCTAGTTCCGGGCTTCCGCACACCGGACAATGCCAAAAGCCATTTTCGCTTTTAACCATCACCGCTTTTTCGCCGTTTAGAAAGGTTACTTCCATGTTCATTCAGCACCTAACGTTTAAGCTAACCGGCCGCGCGTTAGCGTGGTCGGGTTGAGTGAATTGTTAGGAGTAGTTTTCCCGTAAATAATTGAACAACCATTCTCTTTCAACTTCTGTTGCGCCTTTTGCGATTTCAATCCTTTCACTGCCCTTGTCTATCGTGAGCCGGTTACCACTATCATTTTCTCTTAGCTCCAAGCTCTTGAGTTCCGGTGGCATGAATTCTATGCGTTGACGTTTTGGGAACATGGATTTCCAGTACTCTTTAGTATTGTTCAAACCAAAATTTATTATTAAAGGAGGAATTCCAGTATCTAGAGATATTGAAGGTTTATTGAGAAGAATTTGTTCAGGAACACTTTTTTGGAAAGCTCTATAGATCATATAGCCGGCAAATATACCACCTATAGTCCAACCACCTAACCAAAAAACAAGGAAAGCGTTTCCTTCACCAGAAGCTATTTGTGAGAATGCGCTTGAAAAACCAATAAACCAGCCTCCCATCCAAAACAACAGAAATAATCCAATAAAATATCTCATTGCTCCACCATCTCCATGCGGAACAACTATATGTTGGTAACCGTTTAAAGTTCCAATCTTTATTTCACTTCCTTGAGGAGGTACTTTATTCATTTTTACTCCTAACGCCATGCTCAGCGGCAATTCAAAGTGGCACGTTTTTGCACAAGCAAAAAAAGTGACGCTTTGAATTGTCCGCTGAAGCTAATTGTTAGATGCCTTTTCTATTTCAGAAATTAATTTCATTGTTAACTCTTTAAGTGAACTGAATCTTATTTTTAGATGTTCTTTATTTATTAATCTTAATTGTGACAAGAATAGCGACGACATATATAACCACAAAATATCATCATTAGGTATTGGAAGACCCTCAACTAAAGATTCGATTCTAGCTTTTATGCTGGGGTGGGATTCAGTACCTCCCCATGCTTCTATTGGAGTAATAACTAACATGTAAAACAATGCCAAAGAAATACTCATTGAACGTTTTGTATAAAGCCTAGATAGGTCATACCCACTATCTTTAGAGTAAGTTTCCAATTTATCAAGCATCATTGATTTTGCATATGAGTCACATTCAAATTCTTCGTCATGTGGATTGCTCGGTGCGTTATTGTCTTGCGAGAAGGCGATATGTTTCATTTCATGAAGAAAAACATATGCACCAGACATGCAAATTAAATCAAATGTCGCTGCCCCTTCTATATCTGTTGGTTTTCTATCCTCTGGCTTAGGCACCTCATTTGGCCATGTATATTCTGATGTATCATTTACTTGACCTAGCTCGTAAACAGCATTAATAAGCCTGCCATATTTTTCTTCTTCAGCAGATTGGTCTGGGATTTTTTCTAATTCATTTGTATCTAACTCTCCAACATGCAGCCTTAAAATTGCAAGCATGGAGGAATATGAATGCAAAGCTTGATTAGCAGCAAACCCAAGAATCCACATTTGATCCATTGTTCTTTGTGTGAATTTTAATATACCAAAGGATCCTGCTTCTATAATGAATCCAGGCCGGTCATCACAGCGAGCAATATGAGAAGCATATTGGTTCAAATACTCACTCATTTCGCTTTCTCGCTCTGGTATTACTCCGCCAAGCAAAAGCTTGATTTCATCCTCGGGATTTTCATCCACTATTGATTCCCCTTTTGGCATCTAACGTTTAAGCTAACCCGTCGCGCGATAGCGCGGTCAGGTTGAGTGCGTTGTTAGTCATTTTTAGACTCCTTTTTAACCTGAACTGCGGTTAATAACGGTATAAAGATAGTAAGCAACCAAAACCAACCGGAATAAAAATATAAATTTTGATAAAGCTCATTCTTGTCACTAAAACAAGATTCATTTAGAAGTTCATATTCAGATGACCAAAAAAAAGAACCTACTGACAAAACAACACTTAATAGAACTGCAAACAGTGTGAACAAGTAGGTTCTTTTGTTGCCATTTTTATTCAAATAACATGACGTTCCATTGTAAATTGCGACAGGTATAAGAGTTGCCATAGCACTAAGTGCAATAAATTCTGAAACATTTGTAAAAGCATTTAAATAATTCATTTAATTATGACTAACGTTTAAGCTAACCAGCCGCGCGTTAGCGCGGTCGGGTTGAGTGCTTTGTTATGTGTTTCAACCACGGCAAACCAAACCATGTATGACTTTTTGTATTTCAAGCAACCTTTGGTGTTGGATAGGTTCAATACTCGCACCGTATTTGTGGTTTGCTTGGTTCAGGTTTTCAAGCAAATATGCCCAACCATCAGTTAAACCATTAACTCCGGCCAAACCTTCTTTAACTAAAGCGTTAGCTTCCTTATGTCCTGATGAAGCTAATTCATTTTGTAGGATTTCAATTTCTGCAAGTAGTTCAGTGGTCGACTTAAATTGCATAACCTTTTCTACACATAACTCCTCAATAACCGGCGCAGCTTTGCTGCGTCCGGCCCTGCAGGGGCGCAGTTGATTGATTTGTTATGGCTTTATTTACGTTGTAATTTTTCATGGTAAGACAATACCTCTTTAGGGATCTCACTTTCTTTATAAAGCTCTACTCGCCATACCCTATCTTTAATTTCTTCAATACCTAATTTTTCGAAAAACTTTCTGTAGTGTTCAATCTTTGAACTGTGATTCTCATGAAACTCTACAACGACTGCATTCTTAGATTTAAAGAACTCAAGGATAGAGTTGAGAAATTTTTCGCCAATGTTATTTTTGGTTAGTTCTGAGTTAAGTGCAAAGTGCTTGATACGAACAGTTCCACCTGAATACATAGAAATACCTTCAATATTCCCAATTTTAAGTGAGTATTTATATTCTCTATATTCGCATCGTATGTCTGGAATCTTGCTATATCCATGGGTATCCGGAAGTCCTTCCATAGGAGCGAGGCCATAGCAAGTTGACCACTCTAACGGTTGTTCAAAGTAGCCAAAGAAAGATTCCTGAGGTGCTTTCAACCATTCATGAATGAATTGCTCTACACTAGGCGCATTCCCATACTTTCGGTTAAATTTTATCTTTTCAATTAAATTTTTTAGCATTTTATTCTTAAAGGTAATATTGATTACAAAGCCACTAATTCTTTGAGCTATAACGTTTAAGCTAACCGGCCGCGCGTTAGCGCGGTCGGGTTGAGTTTATTGTTAAGCATATTTTTTCACTAGCACTCAGAAAGACTTAACAGGTTATTAGGTTGTTCACCATCGGCTTCTGTTTTTAGATATTTATTTCCATAGCGACTAGTAGAAACCACAACATTAGCCCTAATTCCATTTTTAGTTACATAGAATGCCCATGTACCATTTTCTATTCCTTCGATAGCCTTTTCTTGAGTTATTTTCCATGGCCCACCGTTTTTTGCTCCCGTTTTACCTCCAACATGGGTAATTCTTTCGTGAGCACTTTGACGATCACTTTTATTGATGCAAGTAATTTCATGGGTTGCTGCCATAATGTTTTCTCCATATTTGATGCTTAACGCTGCGCTCACCGGTAAATTGGGAGCACAGCGAGTAATTTATCCGAGTGCAGCGCCTTGTTAGGCATGGGCCAATTTAAGACCAACAATACCCGCACAAATCAGCCCTAAACTAACTAGCTTAAGGACATCAGTTGACTCGCCGAACAATAATATTCCTAGAAGCGCCGTGCCTACAGCACCAATACCCACCCATATCGCATAGGCTGTACCGACAGGCAACGTTTTCAGAGCCAAACCTAGCAATAGAAAACTTGCAACCAACGAAATCACCGTGCCAACAGTAGGCCATAGATTCGTAAAGCCATCTGTGTACTTCAATCCAATGGCCCAACCAATCTCCAAAAGACCAGCTACAAACAAAATTACCCAACTCATAAACACCTCTCAATTAGTTTTGGGGCCGTCCCCTAACGAAATTGAGAGGTGAGGTCGTCCTCACTTCAGAATGCCTAACATTTAGTATAGGGCAGATATGCCCTGTTATTTTGTATTACTTGCCTTTTCAGGCAGTCTTGCCTTGGTATTAAGGCATTCCTGTCAATTTGACAGGTTATCTTGTATTATTAAGGTTTAAATAGCATAAAATAAGTATTTTTATGAATACTAACTCAAACAAATCATTATTGCTAGATGAAATGCGCAATCTTTTACGTAGAGAGGGTTATGCTTATTCAACTGAGAACAATTACTGCGATTGGGTCAGACGGTTTGTTAGGTTTCATCGTTTTACCAACCGTGAGGCTATGCTCATTGATGTCTCTAATAAAGTTGAGCAGTTCTTAACGGATTTAGCTGTCAACCAGCGGGTTGCTCCCTCTACCCAAAACCAAGCATTGAATGCTTTGGTTTTTTGCTACAGTAAAGTATTAAACTCGCCCTTCTCTGATGTTAAAGCAAGCCGTTCGCGTAAGGAACCGCGTATTCCGGTGGTATTGAGTAAACACGAAGTCAGCGATATTTTGTCTGTTATGGAGGGGGCTCCTGCTTTAATCGCCAAGCTTTTGTATGCAAGCGGTTTACGAATTACCGAAGCTGTACGTCTGCGAGTGCAGGACATTGATTTCGAGTATAAACAAATAACGGTACGTGACGGCAAAGGTAAAAAAGATCGGGTAACACCGTTGGCGGCGAACTTGATCCCGCTTATAGAAAACCAGTTGCAAAGAGTCAAAACCTTGCACCAGCAGGACTTAAATTCAGGTCTTGGTTCGGTGTATTTGCCCTATGCATTAGCTAAAAAGTACCCCAATGCTGAATTTGAATTGAATTGGCAATACGTATTTCCTAGTGGAAATTTAGCTGAAGACCCAAGATCCGGTAAAGTTCGCCGTCATCATATAGATCAATCCTTGGTGAATAAGGCCATCAAACGCGCTGTAAAAAAGTGCGATATCCATAAAAAAATCAGTGCTCACACCTTTCGCCATTCATTTGCCACACATCTTTTGCAAACCGGAACAGACATTCGCACTATCCAAGCCCTGCTTGGTCACGCTAACCTGCAAACCACCATGATTTACACACACGTATTAAAACAAGGTGGTGAAGGCGTTACTTCACCGTTTGACAAACTCTAAGAAACAAGCGCTTCTTGTCTATTTAGACGACCACTTCCGGTTTCCAGCCTTGAGCATTCAAAGCTTCAATAAGCTCGTCATCTGGGAAGAACTGACTTTCGCCGTTGGTTTTCATTTGCGCGGTGGCGATCTCGTTGGTGTAGTCCACCACGACCGGCAAGCCGCGTTCGGTTTGATAGGCTCCCAACAGAATTTTCAGTTCGGAAATCTTATGTGAGTTCAATGGGTTTTCTTTGGTATTCACATTCAATTTAATGGCACGGCCCTTTTCGACTCGTGCTTCGGCCAGACTGACCACTTGCGAAGCGTCCATTTTAATACCGCCGTTAAAGGTATCTTCGGCCACTTCACCTTCGACCATCACCACCATGTCGGGTTTAATGGTGTCGCGCACCGCTTCAAACACGCCCGGCCCCATGACCACTTCCAAACGGGCGGTTTTGTCGTCCAGCGCCATAAAGCCCATGCGTTTTCCGGTTTTGGTAACCTTACTGCGCAGCTCCACCACCAAGCCGGCAGCAAAGACTTTTTTCCATTTCTCTGGGCGCAGTGAAGCCAGTTTGGTATTGACCAAGCCGGACAGTTCTTTTTGATAGATATCGATCGGATGCCCGGTCATATACAGACCCAAGGTCTCTTTTTCACCGGCGAGACGCAATTTTTCCGGCATCTCAGGTACATCAAGCAACTTGTTTTCACCCGACTCTTCCACCGACAGCATATCGCCGAATAGATCGTTCTGGCCGAGCTCTTCATTTTTGATCTGCTGTTCCGCCTGCTGTAGCGCCATTGGAATACTTTCCAGCATGGCGCTGCGGTTATCGTGCAGCTCGTCAAAGGCACCGGAACGAATCAAGGCTTCCAAGACACGTTTATTGACTTTCTTACCGGCACGCAGACAGAAATCGAACAGATCTTTATATGCTCCTGAGCTGTTACGTTCGGCAATCACCCCTTCCAAAGCGGCCTCACCCACGCCTTTGATGGCACCCAGACCGTAATTTACGGTTCTTTCGCCGTACGGTTTGAAGTGAATCTGCCCGGTATTGATATTCGGTTGCAAGACGGTCAAGCCCATGGCGTAACATTCGTTAACCATATGAACCACCTTATCGGTGTTGTCCATATCCGATGAAATCTGCGCGGCCATGAATTCAGCCGGATAATGGGTTTTCAACCAGGCGGACTGGTAAGAGACCAAAGCATAGGCGGCGGAGTGCGATTTGTTGAAACCGTAACCGGCGAACTTTTCTACCAAGTCGAAGATTTTCATGGCGAGTTCGCCGTCAACGCCGTTTTTGATTGCACCCTCTTCAAAGATCGAGCGCTGTTTGGCCATCTCTTCCGGTTTCTTTTTACCCATGGCTCGACGCAGCATATCGGCGCCACCCAGCGTATAGCCGGCCAGCACCTGCGCGATCTGCATAACCTGCTCCTGATAGAGGATAACCCCGTAGGTCGGTTCCAAAATCGGTTGCAGTGAATCGTGCTGATATTGCGCATCCGGATAGGAGACTTTTTCACGACCGTGCTTACGGGCGATAAAGTTATCTACCATTCCCGATTCCAGCGGCCCAGGACGGAACAGCGCCACCAAAGCGATAATATCTTCGAAATTATCCGGTTTAAGACGGACGATCAGACTCTGCATCCCGCTCGATTCCAGCTGGAACACCCCGGTGGTTTTACCGGTTTGAATAAGATCAAAGGTCGGCTGGTCATCCAGCGGAATACGGGCGATATCGACAAAGCCATCTTGATCCGGTTGCTTATTGCCGTTAATGGATTGCAACGCCCAATCGATGATGGTCAGAGTACGCAGGCCAAGGAAGTCGAACTTAACCAGACCAGCGGTTTCCACATCGTTCTTATCTAGTTGCGTGACCACACTGGTACCGTCCGGTTCACACAGCAGCGGACAGAAATGATCCAACGGTTTTGGACCGATGACCACCCCACCGGCGTGTTTACCGGTATTACGAACCGTCCCTTCCAGCTTCAGGGCCAGATCGAGCAGTTGGCGGGCGTCTTCATCATTGTCATATTTATTTTGCAGGTCTTCTTCCTGCTCCAATGCGCCGGACAGTTTAATACCGAGTTCGTTCGGAATCAGTTTGGCAATACCGTCAACCACCCCGTACCCCAAACCGAGTACGCGCCCAACGTCACGCACGACTGCCTTGGCGGCCATGGTTCCGAAGGTGACGATCTGCGAGACGTGATCACGACCGTAATGGCGGGAAACGTAATCGATAACCTCGTCACGGCGGTCCATACAGAAGTCGACATCGAAGTCAGGCATGGAGACACGTTCCGGGTTCAGGAAACGCTCGAAAAGCAGGTCATATTGAATAGGGTCAAGATCGGTGATTTTCAGCGCATAAGCCACCAGAGAACCTGCACCGGAACCACGCCCCGGTCCAACCGGAATCTGGTGATTTTTACCCCATTGGATGAAGTCGGCAACGATCAGGAAGTAACCGGGGAATCCCATTTGCAGGATGATATCCAGCTCGAATTTGATACGATCATAATATTCGACCCGTTTCTGCTCGAACTCTTCTTTTGACAAGTGACCGAACAGAAACTGCAGACGTTCTTCCAACCCTTTATGACTCTCCTCCACGAAGAACTCGTCCATGGTCATGCCTTCCGGAATCGGGAAGTCCGGCAGGAAGTAAGTTCCCAAAGTCAGGTCAAGGTTACAGCGTTTGGCAACCTCGACCGTGTTTTCAATCGCTTCCGGAATATCCGCAAACAACTCCACCATCTGCTCGGAGGTTTTGAAATACTGCTCTTCGGAATATCTTTTCGGGCGATTCTGATCCTCAAGAATATAACCGTCATGAATACAGGTACGCACCTCGTGGGCTTCAAAGTCTTCCGGCTTGGCGAAACGCACGTCATTAGTGGCAACCACTGGTGTTTCGTAACGGATAGCCACTTCAACCGCTTTATTGATATAAGCCTCTTCTCCATCACGACCGGTACGCACCAACTCAAGATAGAAACGATCCGCAAAATGGGACTGCCACCACTTCATACGGCTGGCGACCAGATTCGGCTTTTCCGCCAACAGCGCGACACCGATATCTCCGGCACGTCCGCCGGATAAAACAATCAGCCCTTCATTGAATTCAATCAGCCATTCGCGTTTGACCAAACCAACCATCTGGTTGTTGTGCAGTTTTTGGTTTTTCAGATAACTTTGCGAAATCATATGCGACAGGTTCAAATAACCCTGCTGATTCATACACAGCAGCACCGCACTGAACACTTCACCGCTTTCATCTTCAATTAGGATATCCGAACCGATAATCGGCTTGATACCCGCACCGATCGCTCCGCTGTAGAACTTAACCAAGGCATACATATTGTTCTGGTCGGTTAACGCCATGGCCGGCTGTTCGCAACCTTGGGTCAGCGCAATCAGCGGTTTGATACCTAAGGTACTATCAACGACGGAGTATTCGGAGTGGACGTGAAGATGAACAAATTGGGACACAAGTTGGGACATAAAGGGTCTAATGATTTCTTATTTTTAAGCAAATTTTGGAATCAGACTATTCTATCGCATCTTGCTCTGATTCGCGTTCAAAAGTTAGTCTAATAAACATATTTAATACTTCTAAAATCGACCGGATACGGATAAACTTCTCCCTCTATGAGCGATCACGAATCCATACATATTCCGTTTTGGTTAAACACCCAGCCGGTCACTTTTCCACCGAGCGAATTGGCATTAAAAGAGCCGGACGGCCTGCTTGCGGTTGGCGGCGACCTGACGCCCGAATGGCTGTTAATGGCCTACAGCAAAGGCATTTTTCCCTGGTTCAATCCGGGCGAACCGATCCTGTGGTGGACACCGAATCCGCGCAGCGTACTGTTCATCGACCAGCTGAAAATCCGTCGCAGTTTGCGCCAACGTATTAATAAACTTTTCAAGTCCGGTGATTTCAATGTGACATTTGATACCGATTTCGAAAGCGTGATTCGCGCCTGTTCAGAAGTGCCTCGCACGGGACAGGAAGGCACCTGGATTACCACCGAGATGCTGGCCGCCTATCAAAATCTGCATAAGGCGGGACACGCTCATTCTGTAGAAGTCTGGAAAAACGGCGAGTTAGTCGGCGGTCTGTACGGCGTGGCAATCGGCAAGATGTTTTTTGGCGAGTCCATGTTTGCCAAACTGAACGACGCCTCCAAAATAGCTCTGGTAGCACTGTGCTTACAACTGAAACAATGGGGATTCAAACTGGTCGATACCCAAGTCGAAACCGAACATCTGAACAGCATGGGGGCGATCAATATCTCCAGAAAAGAGTTTGAAGCCTTGATTGCTGTGCAGATCCAGCAAACCTTTGAACCGCGCCAATGGCAGCTTGATCCGAATTGGCCGCAGTGGATTCAGCCTCACCTGCAAGAGCAAAATCTTTAAACAATCATAATCCGACCCGCTCAACCGCTACTCTATCCGGCAAAAACCATCCCCATAGAAAACACTTGTTTCGCTTGCTATCCGTTGTACAATCAAACCTTAAGTCATTCGACTTGATCGGCTTTGAATACAACCTGAAATCAGAGAGGATTGCAAAGTGTATAGCCACCCCGGTAACCGACCTCGTTTTTTGAGTTTACGCGCTTTCAAGTTTCCGTTAAACGCGAAGCTTTCTATCCTGCACCGCATTACTGGCGTCTTGCTGATTATTACGCTACTCGGCTATCTCGCTCTGGCTCATCTGATTTTATTGCATCCTGTCGTCACACTGGAATCGGTGTCCAACCACTGTATCAGCGCCTGTTTAAACAGCGTATTCTGGTCCACTCTCAGCTTCCACTGGCTGAGCGGTTTGCGGCACCTGATGGCTGAACACTACACGCAAACACACCTCTATCAGATCATTAATAGCGATCGTATTAGTTATCTGCTGATTGCGACTTGGGTTGTACTCTGTATTGCCATCATCTGTTATTTCTGCGCGGTGTGAGTCATGAAACTGTCCGGCATTAAAGCGCACATCTGGCAACGAATCAGCGCCGTCTATCTACTGCTTTATTTTCTTTTTCTGGGCTTGATGTTTTTCTCTCACAAGCAAGCCGACAGCACCTTAAGCGACTTGCTACAAAACTTATTCAGCCCTACTTTCATCCTGCTCAGCCTGACCGCGCTCATTTTGATATTTGTGCACGCCTGGATCGGGTTGCGCGATATCTTTATCGACTACCTGCCCGACCACAAAGTTCAATTCTGGCTCAAGCTGTATAGGCTATTTTTGATGCTGGTTGCACTTGATCTGCTCTGGCTTATCGCCAAATTAATTACCGTGATTTAAGAAAAACGAGAACAACAAAATGAAATCTCAGATCAACAACCTGCATGACCTGCCCAGACAAAGTTTTGACGCTATTGTGATCGGTGCCGGAGGCGCCGGAATGCGCGCGTCGATGATGATGTCCGAAGCGGGACATCAGGTGGCAATGGTTTCAAAAGTTTTCCCTACCCGTTCACATACGGTCGCCGCCCAAGGCGGAATCAATGCGGCGTTGGGTAATGTCACCGAAGATAACTGGCAGTGGCATATGTACGACACCATTAAAGGTAGCGATTATCTGGGCGATCAAGACGCGATCGAGTTCATGTGTCGGGAAGCGGCTCACACCGTTAGAGAATTGGAGCATTTCGGCGTACCCTTTTCTCGGCTTGAGAACGGCAAAATCTATCAACGCGCCTTTGGAGGCCAAAGCCAGAATTTCGGCGAAGACCAGGCCAAACGTACCTGCGCGGCGGCCGACCGAACCGGGCACGCCATACTGCATAGTTTGTATCAACAGAACATCCGACTAGGTACCACCATCCTTCAGGAATTTTATGCCACCGACCTACTCAAAGACCGTAACGGTGATATCGCTGGCGTGATTGTCATGAATATCAATGACGGCCAGTACCAGCTTTTGCTCAGCAGACAAATTATGCTGGCCACCGGTGGCGCCGGCCAACTGTTCAGAACTAATACTAACGCCAGCATCAATACCGGCGACGGGCTCGGCATGGCGTTACGAGCTGGGATTCCACTTCAAGACATGGAGTTCTGGCAGTTCCACCCGACCGGCGTATCCGGCAAAGGCATGTTGATTTCAGAAGCTGCACGCGGCGAAGGCGGTGTGTTACGCAATGCGAACGGAGAAGCATTCATGCAAAAATACGCGCCGCACGTCAAAGACCTCGCCTCACGGGATGTAGTCTCCAGAGCGATAGCCATTGAGGTCAAAGAAGGCCGCGGCTGTGGCCCAGAAAAGGATCATGTTTGGCTTGATCTAACCCATCTGGACAGTGAAGTGATCAAGCAACGCCTGCCGGGAATCCGCGATATCAGCATTACTTTTGCCGGAACCGATCCGGTGGATGCTCCGGTACCGGTGTTCCCAACCTGTCATTACATGATGGGCGGCATTCCGACCAATCTGAACGGTCAGGTCATAACCCTTGCTGCCGACAATCAAATCCAAATCATCAACGGGCTCTACGCGGTTGGCGAATGCGCCTGCGTCTCGGTGCACGGCGCAAACCGTTTGGGAGGTAATTCTTTATTGGATATTGTGGTGTTCGGGCGCAAGGCAGCACAAACCATTAGCGAACAGTTAAAGCAGATCAAGCAAACCAAGCAAAGCATCGACATCAGTGACATTGACCCGGTTTCAGCACAACAAGCGTTGCAGAGAATTCGCCGTTGGCAAGGAACATCTCTTAATGAAGATAAGCAGCATAGCGAAGCTGGCGGACAAACGCAGGACAGCATCGAAGCTATTAAATCGGATTTACAACGGATCATGGAGCAAGGTTGTGGCGTATTCCGCGAGCAGAGCTCCATGCAGGCCGCGATTGATCAACTGCCGAAAATCGAGCAACGCTTGGCACACGTCAAACTGCAAGACCGCAGCCATGTATTTAATCTAGAGCGACTGGCAGCACTGGAACTAGAGAACCTGCTGGGCATTGCCTATGCCACCGCCTATAGCGCCTTAAACCGTGAAGAGAGTCGCGGCGCCCACTCACGTATTGATTTTCAAGAACGGGATGATGAAAACTGGTTGAAACACAGTCTATTTTTCGCTGCTGACAAAAGCATCAAATTCCGGCCGGTGAACCTATCCCCTCGCGATCATGCTCCTTTTCAACCGAAAAAACGTGTTTACTAGGAATATCAGAGAATTAAGTCATGAATATAATTATCAGCCGCTTCAATCCCGAAACCGATCAACAGCCCTACGAACAGAGCTATCAAATCGACGACAAGATGATCCATCACGACACCATGCTGTTGGATCTACTTAAACAGGTCAGGCAACAAGACCCGAGTTTGGCGTTCCGCTCTTCCTGTCAGGAAGGCGTATGCGGTTCGGACGGTATGAACGTCAACGGCCAAAATCGTTTGAGCTGCATCACTCCAGTTAACTCGCTTGAACAACCTATCATTATCAGACCGCTGCCGGGCTTGCCGATTATTCGCGATTTGATTATCGATATGAGTCTGTTCTATGAACAATATCAAAAAATAGAGCCTTTCCTGCAAACCGAAGAGTTGAATCCCGACCAGGAACACCTGCAAAGCCCGCAAGAACGTGCCAAACTGGATGGCAGCTACGAATGCATTCTGTGTGCCTGCTGCTCGACCAGTTGCCCCTCTTTCTGGTGGAATCCGGATAAGTTCGCCGGGCCGGCAGCACTGTTGGCAGCACAGCGTTTTGTCATCGACAGCCGGGATATCAAACGTATTGATCGAATTGAGAAACTGGACAGCCCGACCCAAACCTTCCGTTGCCGACACATCCAAAACTGCACCGCAGCCTGCCCGAAAGGACTGAACCCGAGCCGCGCGATTCAGGAGCTGAAATCCATTATGGTCAAAGAGAGTTTGAAATGAGCTGTTGCGTACCCACCGACCTGTGGCGCAAGAAAGCCTTGACATTAAGTAAACGCGGTAATCTGGAAACCGAACTACTGTTAATTAGCTATATCGAAAACCTGTCACGGCCGAGCGTACAGAAACGTTTACTGCTGGAGGCCTTTTTAAATGAAAACGACCAATCTCTGTTTGATTGGTTGATAAAGAGTGATAACAGTCAAAACAGTGATATTCCAAGGCATTATCGGCCATTGATTAGTGAAATCAGAGATAATTATTTGAATTCAAACGCATAAGTTTGGTATAATCCGCGCGCATTTTACTTTAGAAAGGATTAAAACAAGCTTATGGCGAAACAAGACGTAATTGAATTTGACGGTGTGGTCACTGAAACCCTGCCTAACACCATGTTTAAGGTTAAGTTGGAAAACGGACATGAAATTCTTGCACACATCTCCGGACGTATGCGCAAGAATTACATCCGTATTCTTGCAGGAGATCCGGTCAAAGTTGAACTTACGCCATACGACCTGACCAAAGGTCGCATCACTTACCGCGGTAAGTAAGATAAAGAATCAATAAAAAACCTTTCTAAATATAAAAAACCCCTTGCAAGCAGATGCTTCAAGGGGTTTTTTACTTTGGGGCGATTGACTATTTTTATAGCTATTTTTATATTTTAAGCGAAACCGGGATAATGGATGATTCCGAGTTTCGCCTACAGCGTCTTAAGCCGTAGTCTTCGACAATCTTAAGCATCCGCCTTTTCGAACGTCAGCTCATCATCCCGACAATCGATAAAAACTTCTCCACCCTGCTGCAGATCGCCAAACAAGAGTTTTTCCGCCAATGGTTTTTTCACTTTCTCTTGTACCAAGCGTTCCATCGGTCTCGCGCCCATTAAGGGGTCGTAGCCTTTTTTGGCTAGCCAGTTGCGCGCCGCATCACTGATTTTCAGAGTCACTTTTTTATCGGCCAAGGCGTTTTCCAAGGCATAGATAAACTTATTGACCACCGAAATCATCGACTCTTCACCCAAACGGTTGAACTGAATGACTCCATCTAAACGGTTTCTGAACTCCGGGGTAAACACTTTCTTCAATTCCGCTTCGAAATCCATGGTGTGATCCTGCACGGTGAAGCCCATGCTGCTACGCGCCATCTGCTCAGCCCCCACATTGGAGGTCATGATCAGAATCACATTTCTGAAATCTGCTTTACGACCGTTATTGTCGGTCAAAGTTCCGTTATCCATGACTTGCAGCAAGATATTGAAGACATCGGGGTGCGCTTTCTCAATCTCGTCCAGCAATACCACGGCATGCGGGTGTTTGGTGACCGCTTCCGTCAACAAACCGCCTTGATCGTAACCGACATAACCCGGAGGCGCACCAATCAGACGGGACACAGTATGGCGTTCCATGTATTCAGACATATCGAAACGCAGCATCTCCACACCTAGATGATTCGCCAACTGCTGACTCAATTCGGTTTTACCCACCCCGGTCGGCCCGGCAAACAGGAACGAAGCGGTCGGCTTGTTCGGGTTATTCAAACCGGAACGCGACAGATGAATCGCCGACACCAGTTGATCAACCGCATGATCCTGACCGAATACCACCCGCTTCAAGCTGGTATCCAAATCGGCCAGTTTATCTTTCTCTTTTTGAGTCAATTGAGACACCGGAATACGGGCAATATTGGCAATCACCTGCTGAATCTCATGCACACCAATCTGTTTTTTGCGTTTGCTGGCGACGGTTAGCACCTGTTTGGCTCCGGCTTCGTCAACCACATCAATCGCTTTATCCGGCAGATGACGGTCGGTCAGATAACGTGCCGATAACGCCACCGCCTCTTTCAGAGCCGGCAAGGTATATTTCACGTTATGATGCGCTTCGTATTTCGATTTCAGACCTTTGAGGATTTCAAAACTTTCCTGTTGAGTCGGCTCTTTGACGTCGACTTTCTGGAAGCGTCTTGCCAAAGCGCGGTCTTTTTCGAAAATCCCGCGATATTCGTCATAGGTAGTCGCCCCGATACAACGCAACTTGCCGGAAGACAAGGACGGTTTCATCAGGTTGGACGCATCCATCGCGCCACCTTGTACCGCTCCGGCACCGATTACGGTATGGATTTCATCGATAAACAGAATGGCGTGCGGTTCCTGCTCCAGCGCTTTCAATAATGCTTTGAAACGTTTTTCAAAATCCCCGCGGTAACGGGTTCCGGCCAGTAGAGCGCCCATATCCAAACTGTACACCTGAGCATCCAATAAAGATTCCGGCACCTTCTCGTTGACGATCAGATGTGCCAAGCCTTCAGCCACCGCCGTTTTACCGACTCCCGGCTCACCGACTAAAAGCGGATTGTTTTTACGTCGACGACACAGCACTTCCAAAGTACGGTTCAGCTCCCACTCTCGGCCGATAATCGGGTCGATGCGCCCCTCTTCTACTTCGGTATTCAGGTTAGTGGTGAATTTCTCTAACGGAGTATTTTGCGCGTCAGATTCGGCTTCCCCCTGCTCTTCGTCGCTACTGTTAGCCGGCAGAAAATCATCGGAATCGGAAGCGGTTACACCGTGCGACAGGTAACTTAACACATCGACTCGTTCCACGCCGTTACTTTCCAGCAGATAAACGGCTTGCGAATCCTGCTCGGCATACATAGACGCCAAAACATGGACCGCGGTGACTTCCGGATAACCGTTGGATTGCACCAGATAGATAGCGCGCTCGATAACACGCTGAAAGCTCATGGTCGGTTGCAGTTCGTCCGGTTTGCGAGAGACCATTTCCGATTCCAGAAAATGCTCCAACCCGGCCTCAATCTTGGTAACATCGGCACCGCACGCTTGAATTACGTCCTGAACCGCCGGAACGCCCAGCAATTCCAATAACAGGTGCTCCAAAGTTACAAACTCATGCTCATATTCGTGCGCAACACTAAAGGCATTGCTTAGCGTCATCTGCAGTTCTTTACTTAACATCTTAAACCACCTCTAGCTGGCACATTAACGGGTGCTTGTTAGCACGCGAAAAACTATTAACCTGTTGCACTTTCATTTCCGCAACCTCACGACTGAAGACGCCGCACACACCTTTACCTTCGTTATGTACTGCCAACATCACCGCACTGGCTTTGACCTCGTCCATATCAAAAAAACGCTGCAACACTTCGACAACAAAATCCATTGGTGTATAGTCGTCATTCAACAACACCACCTGATATTTTCGCGGTGGTTTGACTTTAGGTTTGGCATTTTCTAACAGTAAGTTACCATCATCGTGTTCTGGTGAATAAGGCATAATCTGAGTTGTCGTTCCCATCTGGTTTAATTCTTTGAATTATTCTACCGCAAAGGCTGTATGAGTTTTTGACTGCTTCGGCCCGGTTGAAATGAAAGTCGTCAAATATTTCTCTTTCAAAGCATAAATGGAGCCAGTGAAATAGAATTTCAAGCCTTAACCTAATAGAGAAAAGTACCACAGATGATTTTTTTCACCAAATAATGCATAATACTTTGTTTATATTTTTCTGTGTTTTATAAAACAATTTTGTTAAATCTTGATTAGATTAAAAAGGATAGGCAATGAGCGTCGAGCAAGCTTTAATGGATCGCAGCGGTGGCAAATGCGAGCTATGTGGTTCGGAAGAGAATCTTTCCGTTTATGAAGTCGCACCGAGCGACGGTTCAGAAGATCAAGCCGTTCTTCTGTGCGGACACTGTAAATCTCAAATTGAAAACCCTGAAACAATGGATGCAAATCATTTCCGTTGTCTAAACGACAGCATGTGGTCACCGGTACCTGCCGTGCAAGTCCTTTCTTACCGTCTATTACATGCCTTGAAAGGCGAAGGCTGGCCGATGGATCTGCTGGATATGATGTATCTTGACGATGACATGAAAGCTTGGGCGGATGCCGGTCTGGCAGATGAAGATGACGATACGGTTCCGACCAAAGATTCCAACGGTACCATCTTGAATGAAGGTGATGACGTTACGTTGATCAAAGACTTGGATGTTAAAGGTGCCGGATTTACCGCCAAACGCGGGACTCTAGTCAAAAACATTCATTTGACAGATAACCCGTTACATATCGAAGGTAAAGTAAACGGCACGCAAATCGTACTGGTTGCGGCATTCTTGAAAAAAGCTTAACTTCGATATCGCACGGCAGCTAAATAGCTTTGGCTACAGCCGCTTCAAGCAAGCCCATCTCTGCAATAGAAGATGGGCTCCCTTCCCCGATAAAACCCTTAATCCAACTTTTCAATCCAGCTTTATTCCGGCTTAACCGTAGTCAAACCTAAACTGTGCCACGCCTGCATTCCGCCCCGATACCAAAATATCTTATGTGCCGGATAGCCCATATTCACCAAGGCTTTGATATTGGTCGGCGACTGTCCGCACCAAGGGCCGTTGCAAAAGAAAATCAGTTTTTTGGCATTGGCAAAATTCCAAATCGTATCGGTCAATACCGCTCCGAACTGCAAGGTCAGAATATTTTCAACTTCCAGAGGTTCATAACTGGAAGCCTGAGAAAACAGCTTGGTCCACGGTATATTGATAGAACCCGGAATCGTCCCTTTAGCCACCCAATCAGGGGTTCTGGAGTCAATAAATAGCAGGGAATTATCTCCGCTAGTTTTCTGCTTCAAAAGCTCCAGTAACTCCAATTCTCCAATGGTGGTTACACTAGGCAACAGTTCCATCGGCTGAATACAAAATGGCGGACAAGCCCTTGACGTTAAAGCGTAGTCTGAAACAATCGTATTCTGCTGATCTTGATTTCTTTGGATGGTAATTTTTTTGCCGTTATGCAAAACTTCGACAGAAGCCAGCTTTTGATCTATTTTCACTTTCAGATCGGCGGCTCCAACAGGTAAGATAAAAGCGATCGACAGTGCGACGCTGAAAAAAGTTTTCATTAACATCGTTGTCTCCTCCATTCAGATAAAAATCGACAAGAAGAACTTTTAACTTAATCGATAAATCTTCCCGGGTAAACCGTATTTTTCTGATAACCCTATACAAAATAGACAGATAGCACACTCTAGAGCGGTAAAACATCCGCAAAGCGATGAGAATTGTGTAAAATTTACGCCTTATCTATATGACCCAACAGCGATGGAGTGTTCAAGATGGGAAGAGCCTATCAAAACCGAAAAGAGTCAATGGCCAAAACCTCGGATCAAAAAGCCAAGGTTTACAGTAAGTACAGTAAAGAGATTTACATGTGCGCAAAAAACGGCGGTGCGGAAACCGAAAGCAACCTTGCTCTAGCCGGTTTAATTGAACGAGCTAAAAAAGATCAGGTTCCTGCTCATGTTATCGACAAAGCCCTGGACAAAGCGAAAGGCGGCGGTGGCGAAGATTTTGCCGTAGCCCGTTATGAGGGTTATGGTCCGGGTAATTCAATGGTGATCGTTGACTGCCTAACTGACAATCCTAACCGTACATTCGGCGACCTGCGCGGTATTTTCAACAAAGCCAATGCCAAACTAGGTACACAGGGAAGTGTCAGCCACATGTTTGATCATCTGGCGATCTTTGTGTTTGACGGTGAAGACGACGAAGCAATTTTGGAAGCCCTGCTTATGGAAGATGTGGATGTCAGTGACGTTGAGGCCGAAGACGGGAAAATCACCGTTTTTGCCCCAAACACCGAATACAACAAAGCCAAACAAGCTCTACTCGGCGCTTTTGAAGGTATTGAGTTCGATGTGGACGAAATTCAGTTCATCGCCCAAATGAACAAAAAGTTAGAAGGCGAAGACCTGGAAAATTTCGAAAAGTTTATTGCCGCACTTGAAGACGTTGATGATGTTCAGAACGTCTACTACGATATCGAGCTTTAATCGAACACCTGACAAACCCAGCCTTATGCTGGGTTTTTTGTAGCAACTCATTAACTACAGCAACCCGCCCGTTCTGTATGAGATCAGTTTAACAAGTGTCAATAATAGGCTAGAATCCTGTTTATCTATTTAAAACTACCGACACTCTTCGTTTTCAAGGGAAACTATGCTCAACCAGCATCTTAATGGCCAAAAACTCATCGATGAACTTAAGGCCATTCTTAACGAACTACATCAATACGCAACTACCGTTGACCACTATGTCATCACTTCCGCCACCGATTTGAACGGGGACATTATTTCCATTAGCCGCGCTTTCTCTAAAATCAGTGGTTACAGCGAAGCAGAGTTGGTCGGCAAAAAACACAGCATCCTCAAACATCCTGATATGGACGGCGTCGTCTACGATCAATTATGGCAAACCATCTCTTCCGGAGATCCTTGGTTCGGCGAATTGAAAAACCTCGATAAGAACGGCAATGCCTACTGGGTGGAGATGACGATTGAGCCATCCATTAATGAAAAAGGCGAAATGGTTGGTTATATCTCCATTCAACAGGATATTTCCGATAAGAAACGTATTGAAGAACTGACCATTACCGACGAGCTGACCGGCGCTTATAATCGCAGACATTTCGATAAAACCCTGCGTAACGAAATGGGCCGGGCAAAACGTAACGGCAGCTACTTATGTATGCTGATGATCGATGCCGACAACTTCAAAAACTATAACGACACGTACGGCCATCAAGCTGGCGACTGGGTTTTAAAAGGCTTGGTCAAACAGATGAAAGAGACGTTCAAACGAGCCGGCGACTACTGTTTCAGACTGGGTGGAGAAGAGTTTGCGGTTCTGTTTCATGCCGAAGACATAGATCATGCATTGCAGGTCAGTAATAAATTAAGGGAATCCATCTATGAGAATAATATCGAACACTCCGGAAACACCCCTTACTTACGCCTGACAGTCTCCGGCGGTTTGATGCCGATGAATCCGAAAAAAGTGTATATTGAGGAAGAGATTTATAAATACGCTGATGAAGCCCTATATCGAGCCAAACACAATGGACGCAACTGTATCGAGGTACATGAAGAAGGTGAAGTCGAATTCTTTTAGAGTATTGGCTTTATGAACTAAATGTCATTAAAGCCATTTCACGTCAACAATAAAAAAGCCGGTCAGGGAGCTCCCTGACCGGCTTTTTTAATTGCAATGCTATATCGAATTACAAGTTATCGATAATCGCATTCAAGGTCGCACTCGGACGCATCACCGCCGATGTTTTCTCGGTATCTGGCTGGTAGTAACCGCCGATATCGACACTCGACCCTTGAGCGCTATTCAGCTCGGCAACAATCTTCTCTTCGTTATCAACCATCGACGAGGCAACCGCAGCGAACTTGGCTTGCAATTCGGCATCATCAGTTTGCGCCGCCAACTCCTGTGCCCAGTACATCGCCAGATAGAAGTGACTGCCGCGGTTATCCAACTCCCCTACTTTACGTGACGGAGACTTGTTGGTGTCGAGGAATTTCCCGGTCGCTTTATCCAATGTGGTTGCCAGCACTTGCGCCTTAGGATTTTCGAAAGTCTGCGCCAAATGCTCCAATGAAACCGACAAGGCCAAGAATTCACCGAGCGAATCCCAACGCAAATGGTTTTCTGAAAGCAACTGCTGAACGTGTTTAGGTGCTGAACCACCCGCACCGGTTTCAAACAGACCACCACCATTCATCAATGGCACAACCGATAACATCTTCGCTGAGGTACCCAGTTCTAAAATCGGGAATAGATCCGTCAGGTAATCACGCAAAACGTTACCCGTTACTGAAATGACATCTTTACCGTCCTTGATATGACGAAGTGTGAAGCGCGTCGCTTCCGCCGGCGGCATGATGTGAATTTCCAAACCGGTAGTATCGTGATGTGCCAAATAATCATTTACTTTGACAATCAATTCATGGTCATGCGCACGTTCCGCATCCAACCAGAAAACCGCCGGCGTACCGGTGGCGCGTGCACGGTTTACCGCTAGCTTAACCCAGTCCTGAATAGGTGCATCTTTAGTCTGACACATACGGAAGATATCGCCTTCCTCAACCGGCTGTTCGAGTAGAGTGTCACCATTGGCATCCACGGCACGAATCACACCCTTAGCAGATGCTTGGAACGTCTTGTCATGAGAACCGTACTCTTCCGCCTTCTGAGCCATCAAACCGACGTTTGGAACCGAACCCATCGTAGTCGGATCAAAAGCGCCGTAATGTCTGCAGAAACGGATGGTTTCATCATAAACACTTGCATAGCAGCGATCCGGAATTACCGCCATGGTGTCCTGTTGCTTGCCTTCTTTATTCCACATTTGACCCGAAGTACGAATCATTGCCGGCATAGAAGCATCGATAATCACATCCGAAGGCACATGCAGGTTGGTAATACCTTTATCCGAATCGACCATCGCCATATCCGGACTATTTTCCAGTGCCGCTTCCAGGTCTGCTTCGATTTGCGCTTTTTTATCAGCAGGTAAGGTTTCGATCTTGGCATAAACATCCCCCAGACCATTGTTCGGATTGACACCCAATTCGGCAAAAGTCGTTGCGTGCTTGGCAAATACCTCTTCAAAAAATACCGAAACGGCATTACCAAAGATAATCGGATCGGAAACTTTCATCATGGTCGCTTTCATATGGATAGAGAACAACACACCTTGTTGTTTCGCTTCTGCGATCGCCTCTTTAAGGAAAGCGCGCAAGGCAGACTGACTCATGACCGATGCATCCAATACTTCGCCTTTTTTCAAAGGTGCCGCTGCTTTCAGCTCGGAAACAGATCCGTCTTCAGCTACAAATTCAATCTTGAAAGTATTATCATCGGCCAACGTCACCGCTTTTTCTGAACCGTAGAAGTCACCGTCCGTCATATGCGCAACTGAGGTTTTGGAGTCCTCAGACCAAGCGCCCATTGAGTGCGGATTCTTTTTCGCATAGTTTTTCACAGAGGCTGGTGCACGACGATCCGAGTTACCTTCACGTAATACCGGGTTAACCGCCGACCCCAATACCTTGGCATAAGTCGCTTTAATCTGTTTTTCTTCATCCGTTTGCGGATCGGCAGGATAATTCGGCACTGCAAAACCGTGTGCCTGAAGCTCTTTAATAGCCGCATTCAACTGCGGAATGGAAGCGGAAATATTCGGTAATTTGATGATATTGGCTTCTGGTGTTTTTGCCATCTCGCCAAGTTCGGCTAACGCATCACCAATACGCTGCTCTGCTTGCAGATACTCAGGAAAGTTTGCCAAAATTCGACCGGCTAAAGAGATATCGCGAGTTTCCACGGCTACATCCGCTGCACTGGTAAACGCTTGCACCATTGGCAAGAAGGAGTAAGTAGCTAGGGCTGGAGCTTCATCCGTTAAGGTATAAATAATCTTTGAATTGTCTGACATACCGATTCCTGTATAACCTGATTAATAAATTTCAGCGAATAGTCTTGACTGAGAAACAGAAAGAGCTTTTCTGAAAATGATAAAATGAGCCTTATTTTACCATCTGGCTTGCTGAGGCAAAAGCGAATACCGAGACAATCAAAGATTTTATGGCTGATATCCTTCTTTTTAATAAACCTTTTAATGTACTTTGCCAGTTTACAGATGAAGCTGAGTACCAAAACCAGCGCGAAACCTTGGCCAATTACATCAACCGACCCGATTTTTATGCCGCCGGCAGACTGGACCGCGATTCCGAAGGTCTGCTGTTATTGACCAATAACGGAAAATTTCAGCAGTTGATTGCCAACCCTAAGACTAAACAGCCTAAAACCTATCTCGTTCAGGTCGAAGGCGAGATCGACAATGAAGCCATCAATCAACTTCGTCAAGGAGTTAAACTCAAAGATGGCCTGACCCGCCCGGCTAAAGCAAGGAAAGTCCAAGAGCCTCGCTGGATTTGGCAGCGAACCCCGCCAATCAGAGAACGCAAAAACATCCCTACTTCATGGCTGGAGCTTACCATTACCGAAGGTAAAAACCGTCAAGTCAGACGCATGACCGCAGCGGTTGGCTACCCGACTTTGCGTCTTATTCGTACTCAAATCGGCAAATGGAAACTGGGCGATCTGAAACTCGGTGAAAGCAAGTTGCTAAGCGACCAAACTTTATAAACACTCTGCTAAAATAGCCCCTTTGAACCAACATCGATTGAATAGGTAAACCCGTAGCATGAATCACGCTTCAACCGCTTCTTCTGCAAACACAGCGCAGAATTCGACAGACAAATCCAAAATCAAAGTCATTGTAGGCCTCTCCGGTGGAGTCGACTCCTCGGTAGCAGCGCTACTGCTCAAACAGCAAGGCTATGATGTCGAAGGCTTGTTCATGAAAAACTGGGAAGGTGACGACACCGAAGATTACTGCCCTGCCGCCGAAGATTTGAAAGACGTTATGGCGGTGGCCGAAAAATTGGATATTCCGGTTCATATCGAGAATTTCTCCAGCGAGTACTGGGACAACGTTTTCGAACATTTTTTAAGCGAATACAAATCCGGACGTACACCGAACCCGGATATTCTCTGTAACAAGGAAGTCAAGTTCAAAGCCTTCCTGCAACACGCTATGACCTTAGGAGCCGACTATATCGCGACAGGACACTATACGCGTGTCGCCGAGGACGAAAACGGCAAGCTCCACCTTTTGAAAGGTCTCGACGACAACAAGGATCAAAGCTACTTTCTGTACACTTTGCAGCAACACCAGTTAGCCAAATCCCTGTTCCCGGTTGGTGAACTGGAAAAGCCGGTCGTCCGCAAATTGGCAGAAGATGCCGGTTTTATCACTCATGACAAGAAAGACAGTACCGGTATCTGCTTCATTGGTGAACGCAAATTCAAAGATTTTCTGCAACGTTTCCTACCTGCGCAACCGGGTGACATTGTAGACGACCAAGGTACGGTAATCGGCAAGCATGATGGTCTGATGTACCACACCCTAGGCCAACGTAAAGGTCTTGGGATCGGCGGCGGTCACGGTACCGGCAATGAACCTTGGTATGCAGCAGACAAAGATTTGAAAAACAATATCCTGGTTGCGGTACAAGGTAAAAACCACCCGCTATTACAACATTCTATTCTGGTAGCGGATACACTCGACTGGGTTTCCGGCGAGTGCCCTGCTTTAAATACGCCTCTAAAGGCCAAAATCCGTTACCGTCAAGAAGAGCAGCCGTGCCGCATCATTGAACATGAAAACGGTAAAATTGTGGTGCAATTTGATGCGCCGCAAACCGCCATAGCTCCAGGACAATCCGTGGTTTTCTATGACGGCGATGACTGTTTGGGTGGCGGCATCATTGAGCAAAGACTTCACTCGCTTGACGAACGTCAATAAGATCAGGGATAGATAAATGAGCGAATATACACAGCAAGATAAAACCATCGCCTTAATCGGCATTTATCAGAGTTCACAATGTGTCTATGAACTGGCTACCACGGGTTCAACGGATGAAAACGCTTTCAAAGCGTGTGTCAATTCACTATTTGTTGATAGCCCTGATACGACATTGGATGTATTCGGAGACATCAACCAAATCCAAAAAGGCGTTAACGTCCTGTTGGCGCAAATGAGCTCGGATCAGGCGGTACAAAACCGTAATGTCGAAATCACCCGCTACGTTTTGAGCTTGATGATTTTAGCTAAGAAACTGAAAGAAATGGACAGTCCTTTGCAGAATGTATTCGGCATATTGGAAACCGCCAAGAGCCAAATCGAACAATTTGGCGAATTACATGAAAACGTCATTGCCACATTAGCCCGCGCCTATTCGGAAAATGTCAGTAACGTCGCACCCAGAATCATGGTAAACGGCCATGGCGGCCACCTGCAAAACCCGAGAATTGCCAACAAAATTCGAGCACTGCTACTAGCGGGAATACGTGCCGCACTGTTGTGGTATCAAGTGGGCGGATCACGTTGGGGGCTATTATGGTCTCGAAAAAAATATCTGCAAACCGCACAAGCTTTACATCGTCCTGAGAATAGTAGCGATTCAGATAATTTTTTTAGACCTGAAGAATAATATAGGAGACTGGTCATGCAGATTGAAGTCATCAATAATCCGAGCCCCACTCAATTAGACGCGTTAGGCGTCAACAGCTGGCCTATTTGGGAGAAAGAAGCGTCTTCTTTTCCGTGGACTTATGACATGCAAGAAGTTTGCTTCATCTTGGAAGGCGAAGTCACCGTGACCCCAAATGGCGGCGAACCGGTGTTTATTCAGGCCGGCGACTTAGTGACCTTCCCGAAAGGCATGTCATGCCAATGGGATATTAGCAAAGACATCCGCAAACATTATCAGTTCTCATAACCAACAGCTATCCATTCAAATTGCGACTAGGCACGCGATATAAAAAAAGCCCGGGAGCCATTTAGCTTCCGGGCTTTTTTAATGCAAAGAACTCAGCGTTCAATTATTTAATCGTCTTGTAGTTCTCTTTTTTCTCAATCTCGCTGTGCATTTTGAACTCAGCAAGACGAGCCGCCAGTTCCGCACCAGCAAACAACTCAGAGAAAGCCTTGTTCAGACCCGCTTTCTGCTCGTCGGTTGCGGCAACGGTTTTCACATCACTGACGCGCATAACAATGGTATCACCGGTTACTAGAGCAAACTTAGTCCAGCTCGGCTTGCCATCAACCGGTTTAGGCGCTTTGAACGCTTGAGAAACCATTTGAGGCAATAGGTTTTGCGCATTACGCTGAATCCAACCGACCGTATGCCACTCAATGCCATCACGCATCAAAGACTCCGGCTGCTCGCCGTTTTCAACCTGCTGTAACAAGTCAGCACCCAATTTTGCAGATTCTGCAATCGCCGCTTCACGGATTAGCTGTTCCTTAATTGTAGCCGCGACCTCTTCTAGAGATTTCTGACGCGCTTCATGATGTTGATTAACACGAATCACCACGGCATGATTTGGCTCGATATCAATAGAAGTACTGTTCAAACGCGACTTTAATACATCTTCTGAAAACGCAGCATTAATCACTTTGCTGTTAGACAGTACTTTACCTGCCGCACCATCACGACTGAATAGTTCTGAGGTTTTAACCGTCAAGCCTAGTGCATCTGCAGCCGGAACCAAACTATCCGATTGCTCATAAACCAAAGTATTCAGCTGCTCAAGCACATCATAATACTGACGCTCCGCTTCCTGCATCTGATACATCTCTTTAACTTCGGCCTTAACTTCTGCAAAAGGCTGCGCCTGCTTCTCTTCAATCTTAACCAGTTTGATCAAGTGGAAACCAAATTCTGTACGTACCGGTTCACTGACTTCACCCGGTTGCATAGAGAAGACCGCATGATCGAATTCAGGCACCATCATACCCTGCTCAAAGAAACCTAGATCCCCACCCGAAGCGGCAGAACCAGGATCTTTAGAATACTGTTTAGCCAACTCTTCAAATGACTCGCCAGCCTGCAGCTTTTCTTGAACCTCTTTAACCGTCTTCATCGCTTCAGCATCTGCTTCCGGGGTTTGCGCGTCAACTGAAATCAGAATGTGTTTCGCTTGACGTTTCTCCGGCAAAGTAAATTGCAGCTTGTTCTCTTCGTAGAAGCCCTTAAGAAGCTCATCATCAACGGCCACATTGTTAGCCAATGTTTTTTGCGAAAGCTCAATATAGTCGATGGATACTTTTTCCGGTTCAACATATTGATCTCTGTTCGCTTCGTAGGATTCAGCAACCTGAACATCGCTAACCTCAACCGTTTCCATAAACGGACGTTGGTCGACGCGAAGATAACTGATCTCTCTTTCCTGTCCTTGGAGTTCCGCCAACTGGTTCAATTCCGTTGCGGTTGCAAAACTTGAAGTCAGAGTTAGGTTTTTGAACTGATTTTCCGACAAGAACTGACGTTGCTCATATTCAAAACGCGCCACATTCAAGCCGTTGCGCATCAGCACATCCTCATAAACCTGCTGCGAGAACTTGCCGTCCTGCTGAAAAACCGAAGCGGAATGGATCGCGTTTGCCAATTGAGCGTCGCTGATCACCATGCCATTCTCTGCAGCCCATTGACGAATTTCCTCAGACTCGATTAACGCATCCAACACCTGCTCACGCAATTCATTATCTTTAACCACTTGGTCGTAAAGATCACCAAACTGCTGCTGTAAACGCTGTTTCTGGCGGTTGTACAGGGTTAAGAATTCGCGAGCCGTCACTTGTTCGCCATTCACTTTAGCCACAACTTCAATCTTGTCGCCACGTGCGTACTGGTCGATTCCAAAGAGTGCAAACGTCAAAATAATTAATCCGACAATCACCCAAGCGATCCAACCTTGAGCATGATCACGAATGCTTTGTAACATGGTTTTTCCTTTGCTTCAGTTCTTTTTCAAACAGTCGCTAATGATAACAAATATAGCTTAAGTCTTTTAGCACTTTTAGACGTAAATTCGATAATAGATATCCTATCCTCAGCCTGTTGCCAATAAACCGCTATCCTGCACTACAAAAAGAGGAAATCTGTCCAATAATCCAAATTTACTGAGCCCGATTAACGACTCTCTTGTAGAATAGCCACAGAAATTGATTTTAGAGAGATATTGACTGTGAAGAAAGTACTTTACATTGATGATGCCAGCTCTATGCGCAAACTGGTTAACCTGGTACTTGAGAAAGACTTTGAGTTAACCTTGGCTGCCAATGGCCAGGAAGGCTTTGAGGCTGTTCAACAGCAGGATTTTGACGTTATCATCACCGACATCAACATGCCGGTGATGAATGGCCTGCAGTTATTGGAAAAAATCCGTCAGCATGAGAACAGCAAATTTACTCCGGTACTGATGATGACCACTGAAGCCAGTGACGAAATGAAAGCGGAAGGTAAACGATTGGGCGCCACCGGTTGGATTGTCAAACCATTTGATCCGGACAAACTCGCCGCCATCATTCATAGAGTCATTTAGAACACAATCAAGCCAATAAAAAAGCCCTCTTACGAGGGCTTTTTTAATCAGGCGATTTTTATCCGCACGAGCTTATCGCTACATACTTAAGCAAACGGGTCATGCATAACCAGTGTTTCCGCACGATCCGGACCGGTTGATAGAATCGAAACCGGCACGCCTACCTCTTGCTCTAGGAACTTGATGTAGTCTTTCGCTTCTTGCGGCAAGGCTTCCCAAGACTCAATACCAACCGTAGAGGTATCCCATCCAGGCATAGTCACATAATTAGGTTCACAAAGCTCATACTCATCTGCACTGGCTGGTGGCAACATCAGAGTTTCGCCATTCATAGTGTACGAAGTACAAACTTTAATCTCTTTCAACTGGTCCATTACATCCAGTTTAGTCAAGCACATTCCGGTCAAGCCGTTAATTTGAGCCGAACGGCGCAATGCGACCGCATCGAACCAACCGCAACGTCTTTGTCGACCTGTAGTGGCTCCGAATTCATGGCCTCGTGTCCCCAACTCTTTACCAATTGCGTCCCCTTCATCGGTTTCGCAGTCATAGCATAGTTCAGATGGAAAAGGACCGCTGCCGACTCGAGTCGCATAGGCTTTGGTAATACCTAAAACATAATCGATCTGTGTCGGCCCAACGCCGGCACCGGCACCAACACCACCCGCCGTCGTGTTCGACGAAGTGACGTAAGGGTAAGTTCCGTGGTCGATATCCAATAAGGTTCCTTGAGCCCCTTCAAACATAATGTTCTTACCGGCCGCATTGTAGTCGCTGATCAGCTTTGGAACATCCGCCAACATTGGCGTTACCAGTTTGCTGTAAGCTTCACATTTTGCCCAAAGCGTGTCGAAAGAGACTGGTTCGACTTTATAGAAGTTTTCCAGCATATAGTTGTGGTACGCCAAAGTCTCTTCCAGCTTGGCTTTAAATTGTGCCATATCGCGAAAGTCACCGGCACGCAAACCACGACGTGCAACTTTGTCTTCATAAGCCGGACCGATGCCGCGTCCGGTCGTACCAATCGCCTTATTTCCGCGAGCAATTTCACGAGCCTGATCCAAAGCAACGTGGTAATCAAGAATCAATGGGCAAGCATCACTGATTTTAAGGCGCGATTTAACCGGCAGACCAGTCGCTTCCAATTGGTTAACTTCCTTTTCCAGCGCATCCGGAGCTAGAACCACACCGTTACCGATTAAACACTCCACTTCTTCACGCAAGATTCCGGATGGAATTAAGTGCAATACGGTTTTCTGTCCATCAATGACTAAAGTGTGACCGGCGTTATGTCCACCTTGAAAGCGCACTACAGCCGCAACACGATCTGTTAGAAGATCAACGATCTTTCCTTTACCTTCATCACCCCACTGGGTTCCGATCACAACAATGTTTCGTTTTGACATAAATTACTTCTTAATTAAAAATCTAAATAGTTAATTGGGTTCTGGCTTAACAGCTTTGCTTAAACAGTTTCAATCGTCCACTGCTCAGCTTTTTTGACAATTTTCTGAGCACCCGACTGCAATCCATTCAAGTCATAACATTTCACGACTCTATAGCCTTCAGCTTTATAGGTTTCAATGGCTTGTTTTAGCGACGGATCAGCGTCCACGCCGCAATATACCGTAGCAGAGTATTCATCTTGCAAATCCGGCAACAGGTCTAGCGCCGAACGTAAATCCAAGCTGAAACCGGTGGCAGGAAGCGATAAGCCGAAAGCCGCACCGATATTGTCGTAACGTCCACCACGAGCGATCGGCTGCAATACACCACTGCTGTAACAGGCGAAAATCACCCCGGTATGATATTGATAACCGCGCATATCGGTGACATCTAGATGCATCGGTACCTGAGCTTGCGTGACCGATAAAGTTTGGATAATTTTTTCAATGTCTGCAATCGCCGCATCCAGCTGTTCAGACAAACCGTTCAACTCAGCCTTAACATCAACCAACACATCTTCCGCTTCACCACAAAGGTTAGTCAGGATCTGGAATTTGTCTTTCAGGTTCGCATCACAATCCAGTTCAGCCACAAAAGCTTCATATTCAGGAACCGCTTTACGCTCAAGGATATTGATCATCTGGTTTTGCTGCGCGCTACTCAGTTCGGCAAGCTGCATCAACTCATTGACCACGGCAATATGTCCCAGGCTCAGTTTGACATCCTTCAAGCCCAGATTTTGCATGCTATCCAGCACCAGCTCAATAATTTCCAGGTCGCTCTCTACACCTTCATGACCATAGATCTCCGCACCGACCTGAATCGGGCTACGTGAGCCTTTGGCCTTGTTGTTACGCGTTTTCAAAACTTCACCGACATAGCATAGACGCGAGATCGCATCCGAAGCTTTCAGGCGATTACTGACAATACGCGCAACCTGTGGCGTCATATCGGCACGAACCCCCATCATGCGTCCACTTTCCTGATCGGTAAAACGGCAAGTATCGACAGCCATATGTCCGGCCGTACCGGTCAACAGTGAATCTGTAAATTCGGCTAATGGAGGGAGAACTAAATCAAAACCGGCTGAATCAAAGCCGTCAATCAACTGTCGACGATATGATTCAAGCTTCTGTGCCTGTGGAGGAAGGAGGTCTTCTAAACCTTCTGGAGTAAACCAGGTAGATTGTTGCATTTCAAAACTTCTTTTTTATTAATCTAAGCCATTTAAATTAAAAGGCTTGTATTCAAAATTCGGTCGAACGACGTATTATAAATCAACTCTGAGTTATTCAGTAAAAAATAGCAAAATCAATAACCCCACCACGATGGAAATAAGTCCCATCACACGGAGTTCACGCTCGGATAACTTCACAGCCTCAGACATCATCTTTTGCCAGAAGCGCGGAAAAACAAAGGGCAAAAGACCTTCGAGAATAAAAACCAGAGCGATTGCTGCTAATAACGTTGTTTCTAACATACACCCATAAAAAAGGTGGGTTACCCCACCTTCTACTTTTAAACCATTAAATCCTTGTAATCACTTTCAATCGATTACTTAGATGTCAACTCATTAAAGTACTTAAAGAAATCTGACTTCGGATCAACCAACAAGACATCCGACTTGTCTTTAAATGCCGACTGGTACGAGTTAATGCTGTGGTAAAAACCATAGAACTCGGCATCTTGGTTATAAGCTTTTGCATAGATATCCGCCGCGGTCGCATCTCCTTTACCGCGAAGGATTTCCGCTTCACGATAAGCCTCTGCCAAGATAACCACTTTTTGGCGGTCGGCATCAGCGCGAATTTTTTCGGCTGACTCAGCCCCTTTCGAACGTAGGTCTTTAGCCACACGGTTACGCTCGGCTTCCATACGACGGTAAACCGATTCACTGATATCCGAAGCTAAGTCGATACGTTTAATACGAACATCTTCAATTTCGATACCGAATGAAGACGCCGCATTCGCAGTTGTGTCTTTAATCTTCTGAGCGATTTCAACACGTTCACCGGAGATAACTTCTTTCACCGTACGATTACCGAATTCGGCACGCAAACCATCTTTAACGATCTGTCCCAAACGCATTCCGGCCAAACGGTTATCACCGTTCATAGTGGTATAGAACTTTTCAACATTTTTGATACGCCACTTAACAAAAGAATCCACCTCGAGGTTTTTCTTTTCACTAGTTA
The DNA here is from genome assembly GCA_963677355.2 of Thiomicrorhabdus sp. GTDB lineage: Bacteria > Pseudomonadota > Gammaproteobacteria > Thiomicrospirales > Thiomicrospiraceae > Thiomicrorhabdus. The sequence goes on from CAXXXQ010000002.1 coordinate 819,780, forward strand.
AATAACGTTCAGGCGCTGAATCCAGAGTCTGCAAACGAGAATCAAACTTGCGCACGTTGTTGATAAACGGTGTCTTAAAGTGAATACCCGGCTCAACATCCGCCTTGACGATCTCCCCTAGACGTAAAACCACACCGGTTTCCCACTGGTTAACAATGAATACAGAATTACTACCAATAAATAAAACTGCCGCGATAAAAATCATACCTAACTGTTTCATTAACGTAGCTCCCTATTTCTTAGATATTCACGAATATTCGGTCTGCTAGTCGTCGTATTTTGTGAACTACTGCTGGTAGTTGTTTGTGCTTGGCTCTGGCTAGCCGCATCCGGTTTAAACGGAACAGAGACTTGGCCTTGGCCGACCATTTTGTCCAATGGTAGGTATAGCAGGTTATTACCGCTTTCAGTTCCGACAAATACTTTACTGGTTTTACCAAGTACGGATGAAACGGCATCGATATATAGACGTTTTCTCGTGACTTCCGGCGCTTTTTGGTACTCTTTTACGATACTGCTGAAACGCGCCGACTCACCCTCTGCCTGAGCGATAACTCGGTCATGGTAGGCGCTCGCTTCTTCAAGTTCACGAGCCGCCTGACCACGAGCTTTAGGAAGGATGTCATTCGAGTAAGCTTCCGCCTCGTTGATTAAACGTTCTCTATCCTCACGAGCTTTAACAACGTCGGCGAATGCTGACTGTACCTGCTCCGGCGGCTGAGCATCCTGCAAGTTGACACTGGTAATGATCAGACCAGTCTTATAAGCTGCCAAACGCTCTTGAGCCAACTCCTGAACACGAGCCACTACTTCATTTCGACCTTCCGTCAACACAAAGTCCATCGTGCTCTGTCCGACCACTTCACGCAATGCACTCTCTACAACGGCACGTAAACTCTGATCCGGATCAGTCACTTCAAATAAGTATTGGTTCGCGCTTTGAACCTGATATTGCACCGCAATTTTCAAATCCACGATGTTTTCATCTTTCGTCAACATCAAAGATTCATTCGGTACATTACCGGCACGATTTCGTACATCGGAACGATAACCAATCTCCGCGGTACGAACCTGATCGACGTTAACGATACGAACGGTTTCGATCGGATACGGCATATGCCAGTGAGGACCAGCCTTAGTCTCTTCAACGAAAGAACCGAATCGAGTCACGACACCGCGTTCTGCAGGATCTACGATATAGATACCGGACAATAACCAGACCACAACGATGACGGCTACAATCACGGTTCCACCGATACCACCGATACCGCTACCACCACTTTTGCCGAACTTATTACCTGCACCACCCAGAACGCTCTGAGCTTTTTTCAACAGTGCATCAATATCGTCATTTTTTGGTTTTCTTGGCGGTTTTTTATCGCCACCACCATTGCCAGAACCGCCGTTGCCCCACGGATCTTGGTCTGATTTACCTGGTTCGTTCCAAGCCATTAATTATTCTCCATGCTTATCAATTAGCATTTTCGTTATAAAGGGATACAGATTGTACAGGATATCCCGATAAATGGATGTTCGGTTATTTTAGAGAGGTTAAAGACAAAAGTCACCCCATTAGATTTTTTTATCATTAAAAAAGATTTATTATCAAGATAACGATAATTAAGCTTCTGGTCTTTTCTCGGCCTTAAGCAATTCCGGCCATTTTTTAATCATCTGCCACTCCTGCTCCGTGAGGTTCATCGTGAACAGACTATTACCCTGCTCATCAAAGCCTTCGCTCAGAATCGTACCAAGCTCATAAAGCTGAGCACGCTTTTTTCCGGCGGAGACATCCAGAACGATATCCACGGTATGGTAAGCGCCTTTGAAAAAGGAACCGACCGCGTCCATTAATAGATCGATACCCAAGCCTTGTTGAGCAGAAACCCACACTCGCTTGGCAACACCATCTTCATCGCAGTCCACTTTCGGCGCGACGGCCGGTTCCAGCAAATCGATTTTATTGAAAACGACCAACTGCGGAACCTCCTGCGCACCAACCTCTTCGATAACTTCATAGACATCAGCCATCTTTTCATCCCGATGTACATCTGCCGCATCCACCAAATGAATCAATAAACTGGCTTCGCGGGTCTCTTCAAGGGTAGAACGAAAAGCGGTAACCAGATCGTGAGGAATGTGACGAATAAACCCGACCGTATCGGCGAAAATAACCGGACCGGCGCCCGGTAGATGAACCCGTCTCAGAGTCGAGTCCAAAGTGGCGAACAGGCGGTCTTCGGCATAAACCCCAGCCGAGGTCATGTGATTAAAGAGAGTGGATTTGCCGGCATTGGTATAGCCGACAATAGTAATAGTTGGCAGTTCAGAACGTTTACGCGAACGACGCCGGAGATCACGCTGCTTACGTACCTTCTCGATTTTAGCTTCCAGTTGTTTGATGCGCCCTTGCACCAGACGTCGATCCGATTCCAACTGAGTTTCACCCGGACCACGGGCACCAATCCCCCCTTGCCTGTCCAAGTGGGACCAACCTTTAACCAGACGGGTTGCCATTCGCTTGAGTTGTGCAAGCTCAACCTGCAGCTTTCCTTCATGGGAACGGGCTCTTTGCGCGAAGATATCCAGAATCAGACCAACACGGTCTAACACCTGACAATCCACCAACTGGGAAAGGTTTCTCTCCTGTGCCGGAGTCAAGGCGTGATTAACGATGACGACATCGGCTTCGTAGAGCTCAACAGCCTGCTTAATCTCTTCAGCCTTACCTTTTCCGACAAAATATTTGGAATCAGCGCTATGACGCTTTGTAGTGAGTAAAGTACAGATTTCGGCACCGGCGGAGTCGACCAGTTCATAAAACTCGTCAAGCTCTTCGCGATCGGCTTCATTTTGGAAATCGACATGAACCAGAACCGCACGTTCCAATTCACGTCGTTGTAATCGATCAAATAATTCCATCTATTGTTTTATCAACCAAACCCGGTAGCTAAAAAACGGGCACTTTACCAAATTTAAACTGATAGTAAAAATGGAATTATTCTCTTTGAAGATATTTTGTACAGGCAAAACCCTATTTAAGCGTCTGAACCTGCAGCCTCGCTTTCTGTCTCATAGGCTTTCGGATCACGCATTGGAACAATCGTCGAGATTGCGTGCTTATACACCATTTGCGTCACATTACTTCTCAGCAAGACAACAAATTGATCGAAAGAATCGACTTTGCCCTGGAGCTTGACCCCATTGACCAGATAAATTGAAACGCTGATGCGCTCCTTACGTAAAGCATTAAGATATGGGTCCTGAATGGGCATAGCTTTAGCCACTTTCTTGCTCTCCATGATTATTCCTATTGTTATTATTATTTATTTTTATTTTTATGAAATACGCATCAAATACAAACTGACGGAGAATAGATTAGAAACCCCGTTATGCCTTTTTATAGCTTATTGACATAGTGCTTGATCGAGTGCGTCAAATTACCAGCGTCGTGACGACCTAGCAATATAGCGAAAAGCATACCACAGGGTTTCGAAATTTCTACATCAATTAGTTTTATTTGATGATAAGTTGACGTGGCTAAAGAAATATCAGTCCCAGCACCGTCTAATCCAGAGCTTTGGATTTTAGAATCTGCAGGGTTTTGGCCAGTCTTTCAGCCGGCTCTGTCTGATATGGATCAATAATGTCGACATTTTCTTCTTTGCGTAACCAAGTTAACTGCCGTTTAGCAAGCTGTCGAGTAGCAACTAAACTTTTATCAATAAACATTTCGTAGTCATATTCACCGGCCAGAAAAGACCAAGCCTGACGGTAACCGACGCTACGGATCGAGGTCATATCCGCATTCAGATCGCCCCTTTTGAACAAGGCTTTCACCTCTTGCAGAAAACCGGCTTCAACCATTTGCATGAATCGTTTCTTGATCTGCACATGCAGTTTAGCTCGATCTTCCGGAATCAATGCGATTTTAATCAACTGAAAATCCGGCAACCCTTGCTTGGGTTCTGCACGGAACTGCGTCAAAGTCCTGCCGGTCACCTCGTAAACTTCCAATGCCCGGATCAAACGCTGCGGATCATTCTGATGAATCCTTTGTGCCGACTCGGGATCGATCTCGGTTAAACGCTGATGCAGTTTTTCCGGCGTCTCTTGCCAAATGGCCTGCAATTTCTCACGCACCGTTTCGTCAGCCGAAGGCAAATCGGACATGCCTTTCTGTAAGGCATTGAAGTACATCATGGTTCCGCCCACCAACACCGGAAAACGTCCTCTGGCGTAAATCTCATCAACCAAACGCTTAACATCGTCGACAAAATCGGAAGCGGAATAGGTTTCCGCAGCATCATGAGTATCAATCAAATGATGCGGAACTTGCTCCATCTCCTCTGACGACGGTTTGGCAGTGCCAATATCCATATCTCGATAGATCAAAGCAGAGTCAACACTGATAATTTCAATCGGCAATTCTTCCGCCAATAACATTGATAATTGACTTTTGCCGGAAGCGGTCGGCCCCATAATCGCCAGACACAGTCGTTTTTCTATCAACTTATCCACTAATTCCATCATTGGCCACGCATAAATAAAGAATCGAGCTGCTCCATGCTGAGCTGAACCCAGGTTGGACGCCCGTGATTACACTGGTCGGAACGTTCCGTTAACTCCATCTCCCGTAACAGCGCATTCATTTCCGCCACCGTTAATTGTCTATTTGCTCTGACCGAGCCATGACAAGCCATAGTAGAAAGAATATGATTAATACGCTCCTCCACCTGTTGAGTTTGCCCTGCGACGGCCAGATCGGCGATCATGTCGTTAACCAACTGGACAATATCGCTTTTCGCCAACAACACCGGTACAGCAGTCACTTTCAACTGTTCCGGGCCCAACTCCTCCAACTCAAAACCGAGCTTTGAGAACAGTTGCTGATGTGACTGCCAAACGGCAATTTGCGACTGCTCCAGAGTCAAAGCCATCGGCACCAGCAACGGCTGACTCACCAAGCGATCTTCCTGCCACTGCTGTTTGAAACGTTCGTAAACCACGCGTTCATGAGCGGCATGCATATCCACCAAAACCAACCCTTTAGCATTTTCCGCCAAAATAAACACGCCATGGATCTGCGCTTTTGCAAAACCAAGCATCGGCATATCAGATTCGACATCTTGCTCGGATTTCGAATCGTTTGCGAACGACTCAACACCACCTTGACGGCGCTGCTGGACAATATCGGCCAGAGCACGGTTATAACCACTACCAGTAACATTGGCTTGATAACCGGCCGCAGCTTGATTGACTGAAGAAGCAGGTGGCGCCTGAAATGAGAGTGACTCCTGAGTCGCCTCTTGTTGCCCCGACACGGCATAATTCTGTAAATTCATGGCTGGGCGATTAGCCATTACTGAATCAAGGCTCGCGCCGGAGCCGTTTTCGGATACCACCGGCTTCGCCACCGCTTCGCGAACACTTCTGCGTAAGAAATCATAGACCCAGCGCCCGTTGGCAAAGCGCACTTCGTATTTCGCCGGATGAACATTAACATCGACCAGATCATGCGGCATTTCGATGAAAATCAGATAAGCCGGATGACGGCCGTGATAAAGCACATCCGCATACGCCTGCTTGACCGCATAAGAGAGTAGTCGATCTCGAACAATTCGTCCATTGACAAAGACATACTGCATATCCGTCTGGCTACGATTAAAGGTAGGCAAACCGACCCAGCCCGAAAGTTTGATATCCTGAGTTTCAAATGCAATCGACAGCGATTGCCCGACAAAATCATTGCCCATCAAATGGATTAAGCGCTTTTTCAAACCAGCTTCATCATTGGCGGCGAATACTTGGCGGACGGTCTTCTGGTTATGCACTAATTTAATCGAAATTTCCGGACGACTCAGCATCACTCGCTTGACCAACTGATCGATATGCGAGAATTCGGTTCTTGGCGAACTTAAAAATTTTTTACGTGCCGGCGTATTAAAAAACAGGTCTTTGACGATCACTCGCGTTCCCGCTTTACCAGCCGTCGGTTTCAACTCACTCCAATTCCCTTCGCCTTCGGCAGATAACATCCAAGCGGCACTCTCGTCCTGATGCCGACTGATAATTTCAAACCGGGAGACCGAACTGATACTCGCCAAAGCTTCGCCTCGAAACCCTAAAGTGGCAACCGCCGCCAAGTCGGCACCGGTTTGAATTTTACTGGTCGCGTGACGACTAACCGCTAAACTTAACTCTTCTTTAGGAATGCCCGAGCCGTTATCGATGACACTGATCGATTTTTCGCCACCCTCTTCAATCTCAACCTCAATCTGGTCGGCTCCGGAATCCAGCGCATTTTCCAACAACTCTTTGACCACGGAAGCGGGTCTTTCCACCACCTCTCCGGCGGCGATCTGATCGGCTAAATAACTGGGAAGCTGCTGTATCGGGGTTCTCATAGACTCTTTACTGTTTGAATTGGCTGACATCTCAAATTGAAGTGGCAAATTATAACACTGATAACGGATTTCGCAGACCTAAGCATGGGCAGATTAACTATAAATCCCGCTTACTCATCATTGGCGGATCGCGATACATTTTTTTATCCACAGTCAAACTGCTAAAATACGCGCAATATTAAAACAACAAAGATTCAACAAAGGGTCAAACATGGGTATTCTCAACTCGCTTTTCGGTAACGGCATCTCCGAAGAACTCCAGAAACAGATCGATCAAAAACTGAATATTTGCAAAGATCCCACTTCAAAACGCGGCTTGAACGAACTTAAAGCCGTTTCTGAGATGCAACTTAAAAAAGGCAAACTGTCAATGAGCATAGCAATGCCTTACCCGTGCAAAAGCCTATGGCCGAGCATCGAACAGAACCTGCAGCATGAACTGACGCAGATTGAAGAAATCAGCGCTATTGAGGTCCAGTTTGAAACCCGAATTGTCAGCCATGACGCCCAAAAGAACGTCAACCCGCTGCCGGGGATTAAAAACATCATCGCGGTAGCTTCGGGTAAAGGCGGTGTCGGTAAATCGACCACATCAGTCAACCTGGCTTTGGCGCTACAACAGGAAGATGCGCAAGTCGGGATTCTGGATGCGGATATCTATGGCCCAAGCATTCCGACCATGCTGAGCATCAAACAGAAACCGGAGACCAAAGACGGTAAAAGCATGCAGCCACTGGAAGCCTATGGTCTACAGGTTATGTCGATTGGCGCTTTGATTGAAGAAGATTCACCGATGATCTGGCGTGGCCCGATTGTCACCCAGACCTTAACTCAGCTATTAAATGAAACCAACTGGGAAGATTTGGATTACCTGATCATCGACCTGCCTCCTGGAACCGGTGATGTCCAGCTGACGCTATCACAACAGATTCCGGTGACCGGCGCGGTTATAGTTACCACTCCGCAACAGGTTTCGCTGATCGATGCCAAAAAAGGCTTGAAGATGTTTGAAAAAGTCGAAATTCCGGTATTAGGTATCATCGAAAACATGAGCACCCACATCTGTAGCAATTGCGGTCATGAAGAGGCGATCTTCGGCGCTCACGGCGGAGAGACAATGGCACAAGAGTATCAGGTTGATTTTCTGGGCGCACTGCCGCTGGACAAAAGAATCCGTGAAGAAGCCGATGCCGGCCAGCCAACTGTTACCGCTGAGCCAAGTAGCGAAATCGCGCAAAAGTATCGCTCTATCGCACACGCAGTCAGCGCTCAAATCGGCATCAAAAAACGCAATTACGCCAATCTATTCCCTAAAATTGAAATTCAGAACACCTAAGCCTTTACAGCCCCATATTTTTGCAACTCATACCGGCCCCCAATATGACCGGTATGACTAAGCTTCTTCAATATTGAACAACTGTTGAAATTGAGCAATGGTCAGTATTTTCAACGCGGCATCTTTGACGTTAATCAAAGTCACGCGATCTTTTTCGCCGTGCGTCTGATCCCTGAGCAGGAGCAACATTCCCAAGGCTGAACTGTCCAAATATTGAGTATTGGCAAAATCCACTTCAAAACGATTGGTATCGGTAACATTTTCCGAACAGATCACTTTGAACTTTTCGTAATGACTGACATCAAAACTGCTGTCCAGCTTAATGGTCACCACCTCGTCTTTTTCATTTACTGAGAAATCCATATAACCTTTCTTTTTGTGCAGAAATCTATCGACATGATACAAAAAAAACCGCCATTTTAATATCCGTAACTCTGACATCCAACTCATTACAAAACCTACCCCATGACAGTCCTATTTCTTCTCCCTGAAAGAGAAAATCGATTCCAAGCCATACAAATAGCAAAATACACTGAAATACAGCGCAAACAAGCGAGACAAAAGCGCTGAAAAAACACTATAATATGCGGCTATCTTTACATAACGTTTAAACCACGGACAAACTCAAAATTATTGAGTCGAAAGTAAAATACGGAAATCGGAATTAATAATGTCAGAATCGGTTCAGACCCCAAGAAAAATACTAGTCACCAGTGCACTTCCATACGCCAACGGTCCTATTCACTTAGGTCACTTGGTTGAGTATATCCAGACGGATATCTGGAGCCGTTTCCAAAAAATGCGCGGCAACCACTGTACCTACGTCTGCGCCGACGATGCGCACGGCACGCCGATCATGCTGCGCGCGCAAGCCGAAGGCATTACTCCGGAAGCCTTGATCGCCAAATCCTCCGAAGAGCATCAGGCCGATTTTTGCCGGTTTTAACATTAAGTTTGATCATTACCACAGCACCAACTCGGAAGAGAACCGCGAGCTGGCCGAGTACATTTACAATCAGCTTAAGGAGAAGGCTTACATCTCCCGCAAGAGTATCACCCAGGCATACGACCCTGAGAAAGAGATGTTCCTCCCGGATCGTTTCGTCAAAGGAACTTGTCCGAAATGTGGTGCCGAAGACCAATACGGCGACAACTGTGAAGCCTGCGGAGCGACCTATTCGCCAACCGATCTGATCAACCCTAAATCGGCCGTATCCGGCGCAACACCGATTGAAAAAGATTCCGACCATCTATTTTTTGAACTCGGCCAGTTTGAAGGCATGCTCAAAGAGTGGACTCGTGCCGGACACCTACAGCCGGAAATTGCCAACAAGTTGGACGAGTGGCTGGAAAGTGGCCTGCGTGGCTGGGACATTTCCCGTGATGCACCTTATTTCGGTTTTGAAATCCCGGGCGAAAAAGACAAGTATTTCTATGTTTGGCTGGACGCGCCAATCGGTTACATGTCCAGTTTCAAAGCGTACTGTAACGCGAACGGTTTGAACTTCGACGAATACTGGAAAGCGGATTCGAAGGCCGAACTGTATCACTTTATCGGTAAAGATATCATCAACTTCCACGCCCTGTTCTGGCCAGCCATGCTATCGGGTGCCGGTTTCCGCACCCCGAATGCAGTCTATGCGCACGGCTTTCTAACGGTAGACGGACAAAAAATGTCAAAATCGCGTGGTACTTTTATCATGGCGAGAACCTATCTGGATCACCTGAATCCGGAATACTTGCGTTATTACTATGCCGCCAAGCTGACCAGCCGCATTGATGACATCGACCTGAACCTGGAAGATTTCGCCCAACGCGTAAACTCGGATCTGGTCGGAAAAGTGGTCAATATCGCCAGTCGCTGCGCCGGCTTTGTCGTTAAAAAATTCGACGGCAAACTGGCAGCCGAGCTTTCTGAACAAGCTTCTGCCCTGTACCAGTCATTTGCAGACAAAGCCGATGAGATCGCTCAACTGTACGAACAACGTGAATTTGGTCATGCTATGCGTGAAATCATGGCTTTGGCTGATCAAGCGAACGAATACATTGCCGAAACCGCACCTTGGGTATTGGCTAAAGAAGAAGGTAAAGAAGCTGAACTGCATGAATCGGTCAGTGTCGGTATCAACCTGTTCCGTGTGTTGATGTCTTATCTGGCACCGGTACTTCCGGAAACAGCTAATAAAGCCAAAGCGTTCCTGAACTTGGAGGAGTGGAATTGGAATGACGTGCAGCAACCGCTGCTTGGTCATGAAATCAACAAGTTCAAAGCCTTGATGACACGTCTGGAAATGGATTCCATCGAAAAAATGGTACAAGCTTCTGCCGAGTCCTTGGCTAATACCGCCTCTAGCGCTCCAGACGGTAAGAAAGGTGATAAGAAAGCGAAAAAGGCAAACAGTCAAACTGCTGAATTGTCTGCTGAATCCTCTGCCGAATCAGCCTTTGAGCCGATCGCCGAACAGATCACGATTGACGACTTCGCCAAAATCGATCTTCGCATTGCCAAAATCATCAATGCCGAAGCCGTTCCGGAAGCGAACAAACTACTTAAGCTTACCTTGGATATCGGTCTGGAACAGCGTCAAGTCTTTGCCGGAATTAAATCCGCCTACGAACCTGAACAATTGATCGGAAAACTAACGGTCATGGTTGCCAACTTGGCACCTCGCAAGATGCGTTTTGGCATGTCTGAAGGCATGGTTCTGGCTGCTGGTCCTGGCGGTAGTGACCTTTACGTGCTTTCTCCTGACGATGGCGCGCAACCGGGCATGCGTGTGAAGTAATTCACCGTTTTTATAGCCTTTCAGGACAAGGAAGCTTTAATGCAAGAGTACATTCTTATCTTAATCAGCACCGTTCTAGTCAATAACTTCGTTTTGGTGAAGTTTTTGGGACTGTGCCCGTTCATGGGGGTCTCAAAACAGACTGATCAAGCTCTGGGAATGGGGTTGGCAACGACTTTTGTGTTAACCTTGTCTTCGGTATTAAGTTACCTGATCTATAACTACCTGCTACTACCATTCGGTCTGGAGTATCTTCAGACTATTGCCTTTATTCTCGCCATCGCCGCAGTGGTTGGTTTCACCGAAATGGCTATCCATAAAACCAGCCCGGCTCTCTATCAGGTATTGGGAATCTACCTGCCTTTGATTACCACCAACTGCGCCGTATTGGGGGTCGCCCTGCTAAATGTCGGTGAAAATCACGACTTCATCGCTTCTGCCGTCTACGGTTTCGGTGCGGCGGTCGGTTTCACACTGGTTATGGTGCTGTTTGCATCAATTCGTGAACGCGTTGATGTCGCCGATGTTCCGGGACCATTCAAAGGGGCGCCCATCGCGCTGATTACAGCAGGTTTAATGTCTATGGCCTTTATGGGCTTTGGCGGCATGGTGTAGAAGGACGGCTAAATGATTGAAGCGATTCTTATCTTCATCGGCCTCGCCCTGCTGTTCGGCCTGCTCCTCGGTTATGCCTCGATACGTTTTAAAGTTGAAGGCAATCCGGTTGCTGATCAGATCGACAAAATCCTTCCGCAAACCCAGTGCGGACAATGCGGTTACCCTGGCTGCCGACCTTATGCGGATGCATTGGCGGAAGGCGAAGCCGAGGTCAATCTGTGCATACCGGGCGGCAACGAAGTCATGATTCAAATCTCTGAAATCACCGGCTTGGAACCGAAAGAGATGGATGAAGAGGTCGAAGAGAACAAACCCAAAGAGGTTGCCCACATCGACGAAGACCTCTGTATCGGTTGTGTACTTTGTATAAAAGAGTGTCCGGTAGACGCTATTCTCGGCGCCACCAAACTAATGCACACGGTTATTGAAAAAGAGTGTACCGGTTGCGAAAAATGCGTCCCGGTCTGCCCGGTTGACTGTATCGATATGCGCCCTGTCCCTTTGACAACCCGTAACTGGAAATGGCCGGAACCAGGGCAACAGCCAAACACATCCGACTCGGAGACTCCTGCGGATCAAAACAAGGAGGCTAACTGATGTCCTCTTTAGTTTCCGCACTGATCAATAAAATCGCCCCGCTCTATCCTCAGGCTAAACGCTGGTTACATAAGTTCAACGGCGGGATTTTCCCTAAGTACTACAAAGAACTTTCTGCCAACCAGCCGATTCGCGAAGCGTATATTCCGCAACGCTTGATCATGCCATTACAGCAACAGGTGGGCTTACCGGCCGAACTGCTAGTAGAAGTCGGCGATAAGGTTAAGAAAAACCAACTCATCGCCCGCTCCTCGAAAGACGCAAATAAGGCGTTGGTGGTACCTGTTCACGCCCCGACTTCCGGAGTCGTCGAAGCGATTGATAAACAGACTTTACCGCACCCTTCCGGACTGCAAGACATCGCCGTTATTATCAAACCCGATGGACTGGACGAAACGATTGATAATGTCTTAAATGTCAGTGGCGAAGCGCCGGCCACGCCGGATCAACTCAAACAGATTATCCTTGATGCCGGCATCGTCGGTATGGGCGGAGCCGGTTTCCCAACCTATGCCAAAATCCCGAATCAGCAAGGTAAGATCCATACGCTACTCATCAATGGTGCCGAGTGCGAACCTTTCATTACCTGTGACGACCTGTTAATGCAACATGATGCCGAGCGTATCATTCAAGGTGCGCTAATGACCGCGCAAGCCTTAGGCGCAGATAAAGTACTGTGTGGTATTGAAACCAATAAACCGTCGGCAATTAAAGCGATGCACAAAGCCGCTGCTAACACCATCGTTGAAATCATTGCCGTGCAGACGGTTTATCCTATGGGCGGACAAAAACAGCTAACTCAGGAACTCACCGGAGTTGAAATTCCTAAAGACGCCCATGCCGTCGATTTAGGTTTATTGATGATGAATGTGGCGACCTATGCGGCCATTTATGATGCGGTTAAGTTCGGCAACCCGCTGACTTCAAGATTGGTCAGTGTAACCGGCTTGGGATTGGAAAAACCGTTTAATATTCACGCCCTGATCGGCACGCCGTTTATTGAACTGGCGATGCTCGCTGCACCAAAATCCGAACTAAACTACCCTCTGGTCATGGGCGGACCGATGATGGGCTTTGCCGTACAGGACAACCAAGTTCCGGTCATCAAAACCACCAACTGTATCCTCGCCAACCCGCCGGAGCCGGTGGAAATGCAAATGCCGTGTATCCGTTGCGGCGAGTGTATGGATGCCTGTCCGGTAAACCTGCTGCCACAACAGATGTATTGGCATAGTCAGGCACACGAATACGAAAAAGTGGAAAAACTCAATGTGGCCGACTGCATCGAATGTGGTTGTTGCAGCTATGTCTGCCCAAGCCATATCCCTTTGGTGCAATACTACCGTCATGCAAAATCGGAAATCAAAGAGATCAAAGCGGAAGCCTTGGCTGTCGAATTGGCCAAGCAGCGTCATGAATTCAAGCTGGCTCGTATTGAGCGTGAACAACAAGAACGTGAAGCGCGTCTAAAAGCCAAAAAAGAGGCCGTGAAGAAACAGGCACAAGCGGAAAAATCCGATAAAGCCGAGCAAACTAAATCCGCTAAACCTTCTGCTGCAGCGGCCGCCGCCAAAGCCGCGGCTGCCAAACGAGCCGCAGCTAAAAACGAGGCCGCTAATGCAAGCGACGCAGAGATTCCACCAGCTCGTAAAAAAGCCATTGAAGCGGCAAAAAAAGCGGCTAGCCAAGCTTCAGCAACAAGCGAAAAGCCAGCTAAAGAGGTTAAAGCTAATGGCAATGAGCAAACCGATTCTCCAAAAGATTCTATAACCGATCCAAAAGCGGCCGCCAAAAAAGCCGCTATGGCAGCCGCTAAACGCCGGGCACAGAACAAAACGGTAGCAACCGTTGAGACTTCAACAGTGACTGATCTAGATGATTTACAAAACCTGCAATCGGCTGCAAAACCAGAGCAAAACTCAGACTCACAACCAGATCCTAAGCAAGCCGCCAAGGCTGCAGCCATGGCAGCTGCCAAAAAACGCGCTCAAGTAAAAAAATCCATAGCCGAACAAGAGTCCAAAGAATCGGGTGCAGCGGAATCAGAACAATCAGAGCAATCTGAACCAGCTCAGAGCGACACCAAGCAAACTGCACAAAACGCGGCTCGGCAGGCGGCGATGAAAGCAGCGCAGGCGGCTGCAAAACGACGCAAGCAGGCACAGGAAGATTCTAAAACCGCCAAACCCGAAGATGTGCAAATTGCTGATCTGACCGAAACCACCGAAGAAACGGCTGCCTCTAAAAAAGAACGAGCGCGTAAAGCGGCTATGCAAGCGGCAAGAGCGGCAGCCAAAAAACGTAAAGCCGACCAGCAAGCGGCTCAGGCGGATTCTGAAAGTGAATCAGATTCCGTAATGACAAATTCCGATCTTGCGGCAAGCGAAGATAAAAAACAGCGCGCGATGCGGCAGGCCAAAGAAGCCGCCGCTAAACGCCGTGCACAGAAACAGGCTGCTGGGCAATCATCCGCCAGCCCGACAACTGACGAGGATACCCAATAAATGATACCGGCCTCTTCTCCATTCGCACACAATAATCAAAGCGTGCGCAAGGTCATGCTTCAGGTGCAGATCGCCGCCTTTCCGGCGCTGATGACCCATATCTACCTATTCGGTTTCGGAATTGTGGTTCAATGGATGCTGGCAGTAGCGACCATGCTGGTGGTTGAATACGTCATGTTGAAGATGCGCGGCCGTCCGGTAGTGCCGTTCATTACTGATATGAGCGGCTTAATCACCATTACCGGTTTGGTTTTCTGTATTCCGCCGGAGGCGCCTTGGTGGGTCATTGTCAGCGGTAGCGCCTTCGCGTTGATCTTTGGAAAACACCTGTACGGAGGTCTGGGTTACAACCCTTTCAACCCCGCCATGCTCGGTTATGCTTTCCTGCTAATTTCTTTCCCGGTACAAATGACGCAATGGACTCTGCCGAGCGATTTGAGCGGCCATACCATCGGCTTTTTAGAATCCGCTCACTATATTTTCACCGGTCAGATTCCAGGTATTTCGATTGATGCCTTTACCGGAGCAACCCCGTTGAATGAAGTGCGAACCGGCTTGTCCCAGGGACTGACCCTGAATGAAACTCTGAATATGGATAGCAAAAGCCAATTGTTCGGTTTATCAAGCTGGGGTTGGGTTAATGTCGCCTTTATGGTCGGCGGCATCTGGATGATGGTGACCCGCACCATCAGTTGGCAATTCCCGGTCGGCTTTCTCGGGTCTTTGGCGTTAATGGCCTTTATCTTCAATCAGATCAACCCGGATATCTATCCATCAATCAGTTTCACCTTGCTGACTGGAGGAACCATGCTGGCCGCCTTCTTTATTATTACCGATCCGGTGACGGCGAGCACCACGCCGAGAGGCAAACTGATCTATGCTTGTGGTATCGGCGTTTTGGTCTATGTCATCCGTAACTGGGGCGCCTTCCCGGACGGTATCGCTTTTGCGATCCTGTTAATGAACATAGCAGTACCTCTAATTGATCAATACACCCAACCGCGTGTATTCGGACACAAAAGGTAATTAAAGGGTAATTCTGATGGCGGAAAACAACACAAACCCAAAACAACCTAATTTGCTAGTCAGAACCATGTTGACTTCGGCGGGCAAGCTGACCCTGTTTGTCTTGATCAGCATTATCCTGCTGTTAGCGGTACGCCAGATTACCGCACCGGTTATCGAGCAAGCCGAAAAAGAGGCGCTACTGAATACTTTCGGCGAGGTGCTGCCGAGCGAACTTTATGACAATGATCCGCTGCAAGATACTATCGAGATCACTGAGCCGAGTTATTTGGCCTTACTCGGCACCAATAAACCGGTTACCGTCTACCGTGCCTATAAAAACGGCACGCCGGCCGGAGCCATTTTTACGACCGTCGCACCGAATGGCTATAGCGGCAATATCTATATCCTGATGGGCGTACTGCCGGATGGCCGTGTTTCCGGCGTTCGCGTCCTGAAACACGCCGAAACCCCGGGATTGGGTGATAAGATCGAGATTGCGAAAAGCGATTGGATATTGAGTTTTAACGGACACAACCTGCAAGATGAAAATGCACATCGCTGGGCTGTCAAAAAGGATAACGGTGACTTTGACCAATTTACCGGAGCGACCATTACCCCGCGAGCGGTAGTCAGTGCCGTTAAAAACGCCCTGATTGTGGTTAATGATTTGAAAGGAAAACTGTATGAGTGATTCGACTGAAAAGACAGCGTGGCAGGACTACCGCCTGATCGTCGAAAACGGCATGTGGAAAAACAACCAAGCATTGGTCGCACTACTAGGCCTCTGCCCTTTGCTGGCGGTTTCCAATAACGCCATCAACGGCCTCGGATTGGGACTGGCGACGCTATTCGTTCTGGTGGTCTCCAACACGCTGGTTTCTGCAATTCGTAACCATGTCTCCGATGAAATCCGCATTCCGGTCTTTATCGCCATTATTGCGACCATGGTCACCATTGTCGACCTGCTTATGAACGCTTACTTCCACACCTTACACGGCATTCTCGGTATTTTCATCCCGCTGATTGTGACTAACTGCGCCATCCTTGGCCGTGCCGAAGCCTACGCCTCTAAAAATAAAATCGACCGAGCCATCGTCGACGGTTTCTTTATGGGCTTGGGCTTTTTAATCGTTCTGGTGTTATTGGGTGCTCTACGCGAAATGATTGGTAACGGTACCCTATTCGATCAAGCCCACTTGATGTTCGGTGATGCAGCCAAATCTTGGACGCTACATTTTGGCGACGATTACCAAGGCGTTCTGCTCGCTATCCTGCCTCCGGGCGCCTTTATCGGCTTGGGCTTGCTTATTGCATTTAAAAACATGATTGACGCCAAGAAGGTACAGAAAAAACACAATGAACTGGGTATTCAAATCAGCGTTAACCCGGTGATGGATAAATAACTCATGAATAAAGCCAAGAGACTCGAAATTTTTCAACGTTTAAGTGAAGCGATTCCGGAACCGGAAACGGAACTGAACTACAGCAACACTTTTGAACTGCTGATTGCCGTGATCCTCTCTGCACAAGCCACCGACAAGGGCGTCAATATCGCCACGGCAAAACTCTTCCCGGTCGCCAATACACCGGAAGCGATCTATGCCCTCGGAGAAGAAGGCTTAAAAGAGTACATTAAAACCATCGGCTTATTCAACTCTAAGGCGGCCAATATCATTAAAGCCTGCAAGATGCTGGTTGAACTGCACGGTTCCGTCGTTCCGGATAATCGCAAGGACCTGGAAGCTCTGCCCGGCGTCGGCAGAAAAACCGCTAATGTAGTTTTGAATACTGCTTTTGGCCAACCGACCATGGCGGTGGACACCCATATTTTCCGAGTTTCAAACCGAACCAAAATTGCTCCGGGCAAAACCGTATTGGAAGTGGAAAAGAAACTTCTGAAAAACGTCCCCCAGGAATACTTGATTCCGGCTCACCATTTACTGATTTTACACGGTCGCTATACCTGTACGGCACGCAAACCGCGATGCGGTGCCTGCTGTATTTATGACCTGTGTGAATACAAAGATAAAACCGAATAGATATGCTGTATACATCCGAGAGAGACAAACTGCGCCAGTTCTATGTAGATTGCTGGAAAAAAGCCCGTCACGGCTTGCCGATGGATCCGATGGAACAGATGGTAGCGCGCGTCATCGAAATGCATCCCGAATACCACCGGATGCTGGAAAACGAACATCATTTGGGTAACGAATATAAACCGGAAGACGGTGAAACCAATCCGTTCATGCATATGGGCATGCACCTCGGTCTACAGGAACAGGTAGTCATGGACCGCCCTGCCGGAATCAAAGCGGTCTATCAGCAACTTGGGGAGAAATATGGTGATGTCATGCAAACCGAACATGCCATGATGGATTGCCTCGGTGAAATGATGTGGCAAGCACAACGGAGCCAGTCCGAACCCGATGAAGCTGCCTATTTAAAGTGTTTGCAAAACCTGCTATTAAAATAACTGAACTTTAGAATCGAACCGGATGGCCGACACTCCTGCTAAAATCGATATCTATACCGATGGAGGTTACTTCCAAAACCGCGACATCGGCGGCTGGGGTTGTGTCATCTATCTGGACGGCAAAGAAGTTCACCGCGAGAACGGCTGGAAGAAAAAGACTTCCAGTTTGGAAATGGAGTTGGTTGCCGCCCAACAAGCGTTGCTTAAAATCGATCAATTCTCCGCCCCGCTCGCTCGGCATTCCACCATCACCCTGCATACCGATTCCAGAATATTGATTGAAGGCTTGCAGAAAAAATACTCGACCTGGTGTGAAAACGACTGGAAAGTTAAATCGGGAAAAACGGTAATTTACAAACCTCTGTGGCAAGAACTGTTTCAACTCACTGAACAGAAGCAGGTCAACTGGAGCTGGGTCAAAGGCCACAATGGTAATGCCGGCAACCAGATGGCCGATCAATTAGCCCGAAGTGCTGTCGAACAACGAGCCTGACAATTCAAAGTTTTCAAGTGACTCGGCGGACAGTTCAACGATAGTAATATCGTCAAAAAAGTCCACCCCTTCCGAGAACTCGCTGAGTTCATCCAGCAGCATTTCCAGACCGTCATCTTGCTGTTTCATCCTACTGATCGAGTCTTTCAGACGCTCCAGAGAGAACTGTTCTCCGGCCATGTTCTGTGCTTCAACCAAGCCGTCGGTAAATAGATAAAGCTTGTCCCCCTCGACAAACGGCAAAGGTGCCGGCATTTGCAATGGCAACTCTTCGACCACGCCTAAAGGCAAGGAGCTGGATGGAACACTAATGATCTCGCCGTTTGCTTTGACTAATAGCGCCGGCAACATCGCAAAATTATAGATATAGATTTTCTGGTTGGCTTGATCCCATTTGGCGTAATTCGCGGCCAGGAACTTCTGCGCCGGCAGTTTATTGAACAACTCGTGATTGATCGACTGCAAAACTTCCAAAGAAGAGCGGCCGAGGCCGATATTGGAATAAAACAGTGAAGAAACCAGCGGCCCGGCGATAGCCGCCGTCAGACCGTGCCCGGTGAAATCGCCGACCATCAGGTGCTGTTGGTTCACCCCATTACACGCCGATAGACTGATATCGCCATTGGCCTTATCCACCGACGAAAATATTTTTTTAACATGACGTTGATCAAAACGCGCATCATAACGCATGGCGGTGATGATCTGCTCGATATATTCATGTTCCTGCTTCAGGAACTTGGAGGTGCGGGCGAGTTTAAGATGGGTTTCAATTCTAGCCAGCAAAATCGACTCGGTAAACGGCTTAGTGATGTAGTCGACCGCCCCCAGTTGCAGCCCTTTTCTCTCATCTTCCGAACTGAGCATGGCCGTTAAAAAAACGATTGGAATTTCACTGGTTTTCGAGTCCGCTTTCAATTGCTGACAGAGCTCGAAGCCATTCATTCCCGGCATATTAATATCCAGCAGAATCAAGTCCGGAGACTCATATTTAATCTGTTGCAAACATTCGGCGGCACTGGAAAAAGTTTTTACTTGATAGCGCTCTTCAATAATGTCTTCCAGAAGCAGCAGGTTAACCGGCTCGTCGTCAACCGCAAAGATCAATGCATCCGATAAATCCTTGCCCGGTGCTCTCAACATAATAATAAATCCTGATTCGTTGCTTGCATCATGTGTTCATAGCACCGATTGTTTTAATCTCATTAATTGGGTTTGGGCTCGGTCGCTGGTAAGGTAAAGCAGAATACGGCTCCCGTTTCACCATCCGCAGCATTTTCAGCCCAGATCGTCCCCGAATGCGCTTCGAGAATCTCTTTACAAATCGACAACCCTAAACCGCTGCCTTCTGCCTTGTCCGCATCATGACGGCCCTGTTTGAACTTATCGAATATCATCTCGCGTTCATCTTGCTCAATGCCGTCGCCGTTGTCAATTAAACAGAGCTGGACTCGGTTATCGGCGACCGGTTTAACGCGAATATCGATCACACCGTTTGCCGGAGTATGCTTAATCGCATTGGTGAGCAGATTTAAGATCACTTGTGCTATTCGCGCAGTATCGAAATACGCCATAAAATCCAAACATGAATGACGCAGCTCAATGCCCTTTTCTTTCAGAAACGGCTGTTGTTGCTCGATACAGCTTTGAATGATCGGTTCCAAGTTTTGATACTGGAAATTAAAGCTGAGCATACCGGATTCAATGATGGCGCTATCCTGTAGATCCCTGACCAATGTCATTAGACGTTCACTGCTTTTATGGATATTCTCGAAATAACGCTGCACTTTTTCCGGCGATAAATTCTGCGCTCTGGATTCACCCATTTCGGCATAAGTTAAAATACCGTGTAGCGGAGTTCTGATTTCGTGCGACATCTTAGCCATAAATTCGGATTTGGCCAGATTAGCGTTGACTGCCTGCTCCCTTGCCGCCAGTGTTTCCAGCTCCAGCTGCTTACGACGGGTAATCTCACGCACCGCTATATGAATGACCGATTTACCGAAATAAACCAATTTGGTCAGCACCACATCTGTCCAAAAAAGTTCGCCGTTGGCCCGGCGGTTCAACCACTCGAAATGATGCATTCCCTGACGCTGGCAAATGGCTATCATCTGTCGAGCGGCACGAATCGAGGATTCGCCGTGCGCCTGGAACTTCGGGGCTAAATCTTCAATCGGTTGCGTCAATATGGCTTTTTTGGACTTGTAGCCAAACAGGGAGATCGCGGCTTGATTACAGTCGATCAAATGATGGTTGTTCAAAATAAAGATACCGTCAGCGGATTTTTCGAACAAGATTTCAAAATTTTTCTTCTGCTCACCCAATTCACGTGTATATCGATTAACCGCACGTTGCAATGCCTCATTGTCGCTGGTCAAAATACGGTTTGCCATCCTTTCCGTCAAATCCCTAGCGAACACCACTACTAACACACGATTGTCCATATTCACTATCGAGGCATTGGCTTCGATCGGTAGCAGACGTCCGCTGTCGGACTGATAAACGGTTTCAAAAATGTGATTGCTCGGTTCTTTCAGTGTTGCACAGATATCGCTCAATTCACCGCCGGGGTAGTTTTGATCGAAATCCGCCATCGATTTATGCAATAAAGCCTTACGGGAATAGCCCAACAACAGACAAGCCTCATCGTTCACATCCAGTAGTTTGCCACTGCAATCCAACAGAAAATAGGCTTCCGAGCTCTGGTTGATGATTTCCCCGTAATGCTGATCTTTAAGCGCCAAGGCTTTTTGAGTTTCGGACGATTTTCGATAATAACGCACCGTCAAAAAACTGATCAGCCCGGTAAACAGACTCAGAATCACACCACTTAGCCAGATATGCTCCGCTTCTTTTTTGAAATCGCTATATTCCGGCAACTGGCTCAAATTAATCTCGGTATTAAGCAGCCAGTTCTTACCGGCAAAAGGCAGAAAGAACTGATGGGTACGGTAAAGCGGCGCATCAATAGGATAATCGTCACTCAGTGAAGAGATCAACTCCCCGTTCGCCGAATTCACTACGGAAAGACCGAGTTTCTGTTGCAGCACTGATTTCTTTTGCACTTGTTGCAAAAACAGTTTTGCATCTAGCACTAGACCGACATAGCCTTGAATGGAATTATCTTTAGACGAAATAGAACGATAGACGGCAATCAAGCCTTCATCATTCGGAGAAAGTCCCAGCGCCTCGGGTGCAGAAGCGATATCACTCCGAGTGATATCGGCCAAAAATAGAGCTTGCTTTTGGCTTTCGATGCTATATAGGTCAATCCCGATAAGGTGCCGGTTATCACGGACGGGAAAAGCATATTTAACGATTGCTAATTTACGCACCCCGTCAACCTCAACCGGCGTTTCCTGCTGGAAACTTTTCACCGCGAAACCCGGCCGTTCTTCCCGCCTATTCAGCTCAAATTCCGCACGCTTGTTCTCCGCGATCAACTCGACCCACTGCAAGGCTTTCAACTTAGCATCACCGGCAATCAATACCTGGGCAAATTCATTAAATTGCCTCTCGCCAATATCGGTATTCAATTTAAAGACTTCCGCTAGACTTCCCAATCTTTCCTGTTCACGGCTTAACGCCCGCTTTACTGAAACATAAGCACGCGACGAATACTGGTTGAATTGTTGATCCAATAGAGAGATATTTTTCTGCTTCTGGAATGAAATCCATTGATGCGTCAGAAACAGCCCCATACTGATGACTAGCAAGGCTGCAAGAGGCGCATAATAGGAAGGTTTAATTAGGAATTTCATTCAGAAAATACGGTGCTACGGGCTTTCAAATAACAAAGAGTTTTCATTCTAACCGATGGCGCATAGCTTGCCTATGACAAAATAAATCATCAAATTGATAATCACCGATAGCCACAGTTAAATGCCTGATAGGAAATAATGGAGCAGAAAATACTAAATAATGTCCACAGAATAAAAGTGGAAGATTTAATCGACAAGATTGATTAGGATAGGAGCCGATTCATTACAAAACCGCTGATGCTTGATTCATCCGTATATTCATCAGCACAAAGGAGAAGCTATGCTTAAGCAAGGTGATAACGCACCGGCGTTTCAAACCGTCAACCAAACTGACGAAGCCGTTAACCTGAGTGACTTTAACGGCAATAAAAATGTCGTACTCTATTTTTATCCAAAAGACGACACTCCGGGATGTACCATTGAAGCCAATGAATTCACCGCACTGGCCTCGGAATTTGCGGCCGCAGACACGGTGGTTCTAGGGGTAAGTAAGGACGGCTGCAGCAGCCACCAAGCCTTCATCGACAAGTTCGGCTTAAAAGTGGATCTGTTGGCCGATACCTCCGGAGAGATATGTGAAGCCTACGACGTTTGGCAATTAAAAACCAAAAACGGCGTATCCAAAATGGGGATAGTGCGCTCAACGTTCATTATCGATAAAAGCGGAAAAATCAGTTATGCCGAGTACGGTGCGGCACCGGAAGGTCATGCCCGAGCGATGTTGGCTAAAGCACAAGAATTGAATGGATAAAAGAAATTTCCTAGCTTAAATCTATAGATAACACCAAATTGTTAAGCTAGGAGAATAAATGGTAAACCAAGTTAGAAAAGCTTTTTAGCTATTACCACTCATGTTTACTGGCATAATAGGAAAATGCCGCCATAAAAGCGGTTTCTTGAAACTTTTTCAAACCGGTCTCGGCAAAGCCGATGGGCAGCGGATAGTGTTTTAAATGCTGTTTTTGATCAGCCGATGACATCAACACCACTTTCAAACCATCAATCAACTGAATGGCGGCTTCCAGTTTAAATCCGTTGGCACCGCCGGCGAACTTGCCCTTTTTCATACGTTCTTTAATGACCACAACATCAATCTGATAATCCGCCATCAATTGTGCAAACGTCTTTTGGAAATACTTAAGCTCATTGGCATGATCCGGGTTCGGACAAGTCACTTTTCTGACCCGGCATTCCGGTAATAAAAACATGCCGTCTTGCTCGGTTAACAGACTAATAACCGCGTCATTACCGGATAACTCGACTCCGCAGATTTTCATCATTTCTGCGTCCAAGTATCACGCAAGGCGACGGTACGGTTATAGACTTGCTGATCGCCGCACTGATTGTCACGGCAGAAATACCCTTCACGTTCAAACTGGTACGCCAGTTCCGGCTGCGCATTGGCCATACCCGGCTCTACAAAACCGTTTTTCACAACCAATGAATCCGGATTGATCACCGATTCAAAATCCTCTTCTTTGGCAGGGTTCTCTACCGTGAATAAACGGTCATAAATGCGGAACTCTGCCGGCAAGGCTTTCGTTGCCTCTACGTAGTGGATAACACCTTTGACTTTACGCCCATCCGCCGGGTTCTTACCTAGGGTATCCGGATCGTAACTGCAATAGACTGTCGTGATATTACCCTCTTCATCCGCTTCAAAACGCTCCGCCTTAATGACATAAGCGTTACGCAGACGTACTTCTTTATCAAGCGCCAAACGCTTGTACTTGCCGTTTGGAGCGGTTTCAACAAAGTCGTCCTGATCGATATACAATTCGCGACTGAAGAAAATTTCGCGTTTGCCCATGTCCTCGTTTTGTGGATGAACCGGAGCCTGAATGCTTTCTACCTGCCCTTCAGGATAGTTTTCGATGATCACTTTCAACGGATTGATCACCGCCATGGTTCTCGGCGCCACCACATTCAAGTCATCACGAACCGCCGCTTCCAAAATACTCATCTCTGTCATCGAATCCACTTTGGAGATCCCGATTCGATCGGCAAAATCACGGATTGACGCCGGTGTATAACCACGACGGCGCATGCCCGAAATGGTCGGCATACGCGGATCGTTCCAACCTTCAACCAAGTTATCATTCACCAGCTGATGTAACTTACGCTTGGACATAACCGTATATTCAAGGTTCAAACGTGAAAACTCGTACTGATGCGGGCGATCTTCTCTATTGAAATCGTCTAGATGTTCCAATAACCAGTCGTAGATTCGGCGGTTATCCTGAAACTCCAAAGTACAAAGCGAATGTGTTACGCCTTCAATACCATCAGAAATACAGTGGGCGAAGTCATACATCGGGTAGATGCACCATTTGTCGCCGGTCTGATGGTGGTGTTCGAAACGAACACGGTACAAAGTCGGATCGCGCATACACATGAAAGAAGACGCCATATCGATCTTAGCGCGCAGCACACATTCACCTTCTTTAAAACCGCCGTTTTTCATCTTTTCGAACAGCTCCAAATTCTCTTCCACAGAGGTGTCGCGATACGGACTGTCTTTACCCGGCTCTTTCAACGAACCGCGATATTCACGTGTTTCTTCTGCATTCAGAAAACAGACATAAGCCAAGCCTTTTTTGATCAGCTCAACCGCATAGCCGTAAAACTGATCGAAATAGTTAGAGGAATAACAAACGTCTCCGGCCCACTTGAAGCCTAACCAGCTCACATCCTGTTTGATGGATTCGACATACTCCAGATCTTCTTTACTCGGGTTGGTATCGTCAAAACGTAAGTTACATTCACCTTGATAATCCACGGCCAAGCCAAAGTTCAAACAGATAGATTTAGCATGCCCGATATGTAAATAGCCGTTCGGCTCCGGCGGGAAACGGGTGCGGACTTGCTGGTATAGATTATTTTCCAAATCTTCATTGATTATGTTACGAATAAAATTGACTGGACGTTCTACTGTCTCACTAGTGCTCATCTATCTACTAACCTGTGATTTTTAATTATGAGAATGCTCTCGAATATGCCTAAATGATGGCGTGAAATTATAGCACCATTCCAACGGTTTTATTATGAGATAAGTTGCTGTTATTATTAATTCGTAATATGGTTGCCGTCACGCTTAACAAGTCTTTGATAACATGGGATACGGATAACATTGACCACTCCGTTTTACACTTTGTTGTTCAACCTTTTTTCAGCCAATAAAACAGACTCATATCCGACCAAGGAGTAAACCATGACAAAACGTATCGCCATCATCCAAGGTCACCCGGATTCCGCCGGACAACACTTTATTCACGCTCTTGCCGCCGCATATGAAAAAGGCGCGCAACAAGCCGGACACGAAATCAGAACCATTCGAGTTGCCGATTTAGACTTTCCGCTGCTGAGAAGTGAAGACGAATTTTCGCATCAAACGCCTGTTGAAGATATTCAACAAGCACAGGAAACTGTCAAATGGGCCGAGCATGTTGTCATCTTATATCCGCTGTGGCTAGGTTCTTTGCCGGCCATTCTAAAAGGTTTTCTGGAACAACTTCTCAGACCCGGTTATGCGATGGCCACAGGTGATCGAAATGGTTTGCCGGAAAAACAGCTTAAAGGTCGCAGTGCACGTATCATCGTCACCATGGGCATGCCAGCCCTATTCTACTCTTGGTTTTACCGGGCACACAGTTTGAAAAACCTGAAACGCAATATCTTGAGCTTTTGCGGTTTTGCTCCCATTAGAAATACCTTGATCGGATCGGTCGCCAATCTCAGTGATCAAAAACGTCAGCAGTGGCTGGCTAAAATGGAAAAACTCGGTCAACAAGGGCAATAAAATCCGGATAAACACTTCTTAGCGGGTTTTCAATTCACAACCGCTTATCTTCGCTTTTTATAAAAAGCCGAAATATAGCGGTATCAAATAGTTCGCTGATCATTTAGTGCTATCAGCCTTGGTAAGAATAGATAAAATAAGCGTGAATTTAATTTTTTAACGACCTATTTACTCTTTGAATACGAGACGCATGCAAGAGATTCACCCCGATTCCAGAGCAAAAGCTCATCATATCCTGACCGAAACCGAGCAGGAATGCTTTAAGCTGATTCCGCAGATTCACAGCTTGGAAGATTTCGAAAAACTAGCGAGCCAACATTCGATCTGTTTCACCCATAAAATACAAGGGCAACTCGGTTTAACCAAACCAGGCGTTCTGGTTACCGAAATCGAACAAGCGATATTCAATGGCCCGATGGATGAAGTCATTGGCCCGATTAAAACCGTTCACGGCTATCATTTACTCTGGGTCAAAAAACGTCACTTGGGTGAATGGACGAATTAATGGGCGAAATAACGGATAAGGTATGAACAAAATAAAAAACCGGCTTAATGCCGGTTTTTTATTTCGTAAAGACGTCGATGCCTTTATTGAACGGTTTCGTCTTCACTAACATCAACCGCAAACTTCATCAGACGCACCGTCTCTCCAGTCTCTTTATGACGGAAAATGTCGTGCAACAACTCTTCACCGACCTTCTCGTAATGAGTATCCATATGAGCAATTCGAGTTTCGTAATAACGCTTTAGGATTGATTCTTGTCGACTCCAGTGTTTAGGGAAAGCAACGCCTTTGTTTTCAGCACCCTTCATCGCCCCCAAACAGATTAAAGTACCGTTTTTCATTTTTGTGAATTGTACATCCAACCACGGGCAAGAAACTTCCATTTCACCAAATTGAGTAACCAATGCAAAATCCTGAGCAATCTCTTCGCCGTTGACATCGGTTCTGAATTTCAAACCGGCGTTTTCCAAAGCAGCGACAAATTCATAGGCATGGGTGATTTCCATAAAACCAATACGCAAAAGCTCGTTATCCGCACAAATGGCCAATGGATGCAATGTACCTTCCACCGCTGTCAACGCCGAGAGCGCCTCCTGATTTTTCATTGCTTGCGCTTTGTTAATAACAACACTGTAACCTTCGATTAAAACCGCCATAAATCTGTTTCCATTCGTTCCGTATTTAGTTTTTGCATTTTCTTGAATAACGGCTGTATTCTATTAGAAATAGCGATTTTCTTGCCCAGCATTTGTTTATGATAAAACCAACAATACATTATTATTTGTTATGTATAGCTAATCTATAATACGCTCAACTTTACACATAGATATACATAGATAGTTTTAGAAACGACGACCACAGCTTGCGTGAGTCTGGTTTCAGATAATTCAAGGAAAATTCAAATGTCCTCTAACCCGCAACAAACGGTTTACGATTTCGATATCAACCATAAAAACTTTAACGAACTGGTGATTCTTAATTCTTACAAACTGCCGGTAGTGGTTGAATTTCTAAGCGTCAGTTCCGGTATCTGTATCGATATGGAACGCAATCTGGCTAATTTCGCCCGCGACTTTGCCGGACAATTCGTCTTTGCCAAAGTCGATGTTTACGAACAGCCGGAACTGAAAGAACAGTATCAAATTGAACATCTACCGACTTTGAAAGTCTTCAAGGATGGCGAAGTAATCCGTACCGAAACCGGTAAAATGGATGAAAATGAAATTGCTCTGCTTTTAAAAGATTACGGTGTTAGCCGAGCCTCTGACGAGATGCGTTTGCAAGCCAGAAATATGCATTTGCAAGGTGATACCAATGGTGCAATCACTCTACTAACTCAAGCGATTCAGCAAGATCCGAGCAACCCTCGAATTGCAATGGACATGGTGCAGATCATGATTGATGTCGGCGCTATCGAACAAGCAACCGACCTATTCAATAAATTGCCGGATAAAGAGAAATCGAGCGATGCCGGTAAGGCGTTGATCGGCCAGATTACTTTCATCAATCTGGCTTTGGAAACAGAAGGCAAGCAGGTATTAATGGAGCGTCTTGAAAAAGATCCGCTCGATTTTGATGCCTATTTTGATCTCGGACTTTGTCTAGTGGCCGAAAGAGATTATCAAGCCTCATTGGAAGCCTTGTTCGCTTTATTGGAACAAGAACCGAACTATAAGGACGGTGCCGCGCATGAGTTGATCATTACCATCCTCAATATGCTGGCTCCGAATGATCCGGAAACCACCAAAAAATACCGTCAGCGCTTATCCAGCAACTTTAACTAACTTAGATAACTTAGATAACGCGATTGGTTGACCGTTTTTTCACAGGACATTGGGAGTCCGATTTTCATTCGTTAAGCATCGATTTTAATGAGAATGTTTGGCGTTTGGTGAATGACGGTCACGATCAACCTGAAGGCGCCCTGTTCGGGCTGTTTTCCGAAAACGACGGCGCCTCCTTCTCTTTGGACTACGCTCTCAAGAATCCGCAACTGGACTATAACTATGAATACGCCGAAGCGGAATTTTTCTCACGGATGTTCAATCTCGATAACCAGTGTCAACGACTCGACGAGATCACCCTCAATATTGATGGTCTCGATTTCCTAAGCGGTCTCTATTCGTTCCATAACCGCAAATACGGCGAACAGACCGTGGTTCGCGCCATGCATATCGATCAAGATTTTGTCATCGGCATCGGCATGGCCTGGCCACAGCACACTCTTTCAGAAAAAATCGTGCCGCCGAAATTTCAACTGTTACTCGATAACCTCTATCTTCATTGAGGCTAGCATCATAGCGGCCTGATGACAATTTTTTACAACTTAAACTCGATTATTTTCAATAATTTAAGTATCATTCCCCACAAATTTTAAATATAACCTGAATGCAACGATGTATTCATACTGCTATTTTTCAACCGAGATCCTATGTTTTTAGACGCATTTCACTCTATCCAAGATAACCTGATTCAGATCACTCCCGAGCAAGGCAGCCGTTTCGCCAAGGAGATATCCGATGACTTCAATCCGCTGCACAATCCGGACAACAAACGTTTTCTGGTTCCGGGAGACCTGCTGTTTGCCTTAACTTTGTCACAACTCGGCTTAGCCAAAAGCATGACTTTCAACTACACCGGTATGGTTGGCAAGGACGCTGAACTAGTATTTCCGCAAACCATCGGCAAACAGATGGCGATCACCGATCAAGCCGGTAAACATTATCTGGATATTGAAAGTGACGGCGAGGTGACTCGCGATGCCAGTTTAATCGAGACCTTTACTCGTGCTTATGTAGCTTTTTCCGGACGCAGTTTTCCGCATATTCTGGTACCGTTGATGAAAGATAACAATGTGATGATCAATCCGGCACGTCCAATGGTGATGTATGAAAGCATGGCGTTTGAGTTCTCGGACTTGGATATCCAATCAGCCGAGCTGGAACTGGTTAATAGCGAGCTGGATGTGACCGGCAAACGTGGTCGAGTCAATTTGGCGTTTGCCATCAACGCCGATGGAAAAACCGTTGGTCAAGGCCATAAGACCATGGTATTGAGCGGACTACGTGATTACGATCAGCAAGCAGTAGACGGTTTGATCGAAATCTACGAAAACTCCAAACAAGACTACGCAGCTTAAACCCAGAGCTTAATTACGAGCTTGTCTTGATGATTTGAACTCTTGCTCAAATCATCACACCACCTTCTTATTTTTAGAACGCCAACCGAGCTCCTGCCGGAGCTTGCGAGAATTTCCGCTACCCACTTGCCAATTGCGTTTTAACTGTTAATATATTGCGCTTCTTGAGGTGCTGAATTACGGTCAAGTAATCCAGTTAAACGGGAAGTTTGGTGAGGTCTGACAAAATACCGATTCCAACGCTGCCCCCGCAACGGTAATAGAGAAGAAGAATGATAATGCCATTGGAATTCGTTCCGAGAAGGTCATTCCCAATTGCTCTTAAGCCCGGATACCGGCCTCAGGAAATGGGTGTTCTACACCCGACCCGATTGCGGTGGGCAATACGGAGATAAGCTAAGAAGACCCTGCTCAAGGCTTGAGTCCCAAATAATTTATCTATCAGCCTGTACGGCCAACAAACCGCTGTCAAGCTGACCGTTTGCCTTCGTTCATTTGTGTACCCTAATGAATAGAAGGAAAATCATGAACCTTTCAAAACTCTCTGCTGCTCTGTTAGCGGCCACTCTTCCGGTTACCGTTTTGGCTGACAATACGGCTCTGGATCAAATCATCGTGACGGCGAACAATACCGAGCAAAATCTGCGTTCGGTGACCGCTAATGCCGTCGTCATCAACCGTGAAGAAATTGAAGAAAAACAGTATCGCTCCGTGACCGATGCTTTAAGAAGTGTACCCGGAATCAGCTTTTCCAATAACGGCGGTTTCGGTAAAGCGACCTCATTATATCTGCGCGGCGACAGCAACGGTCATGTACTGGTTCTGCTGGACGGCATCGACATGACCGATGCCTCCGGTTTAGGCGGCGCGCATCTGGAACAGATTTCCATTGCAGACATCGAACGCATTGAAATCATTAAAGGTGCTCAATCCGGTGTTTGGGGGGCGAATGCGACCGCCGGAGTAATTAATATCATCACTAAAAAGTCCGGTCAACAAGCTTCGGCAAACGTTGAATTCGGATCACACGGAACCAAAAAAATATCGACTACACTTGGTGCCGGTAGTGAACAAGCAGACTTCTCTATTCATTTCTCAAGCCTAGATACTGACGGTTTTTCTGCGGTACGCACGGAAGCGGACTCTCATGAAGATTTTGAAGACGACAGTTACCGTCAAACCGATGTTTCAATGAAGTTCGGTTTCAACCTGAATCCACATCACCGAATTCAGACGTTTATCAAACATAGTTCGGCCGATAACGAGTTTGACGGCAGCAGTTTTATGCCGCCTTATCTGCCGTTACCGGACGACGAAAGCGCCACTAATAGTCAGCAACAAACCGTTAAAAACCTGCAATACCTCTACTCTGCGGGCGATATCAGTGCCAAGGTTTATGTCTCCGACAACCAGATTGATCGCGAATACCCGACTTACTTCAGTCAATATGAAGGACGCGTCAACGATTTTGGAGCTCAAGTGGCGTTAAACTACCGTGATCAGGACCAAGTCAGTCTGGCAGCCAACCGCAAGACCTTAACCAGTGAAACGTCCGACTACCAAAACAGCGGTATCGCCGTCAGCAACACCAATCATTTCGGCAGCCTGATTTTCAGCCAGGCATTGCGTTATGACGAATATGATAAATTCGATAATGTCACAACCGGAAAGCTGGGCGTGAAAAACTATTTCACTGACGATATTTTTGTCAGCGCCAACGCGGGAACCGCCTATAACGCGCCACTACTGTCGCAATTAGCCCGTCCGAATCCGGTGGAACTGAAACCGGAAGAGACCGAAAGCTATGACATTACAGTGGGAGCTTACGGCTTGCAACTGACTTATTTCTACAATCAGACCAAAGACCTGATCGAGTATGTCTACCAGCCTTATCCGACCCCTTACTATTATCAAAATGCCGATCAGGAAGTAGAAAGCGACGGTATCGAAGCCAGTTTCAAACACAGTTTTACCAATCTGAAAACCGATCTGTCCGTCAACTACACCTGGTTATCTGCACGCAACGAAGACGGCCAAACATTACGTTACCGTCCGGAAACGACCGGAACCTTGAATCTCGACTACTACGGACTGAACAAGACGCATTTGGGTCTGCAAACCCGTTACGTCGGCAAGGTCTATTCACTGGATGACAAACAAGGCGTCCAATTCGGCGACTACTTCGTTACCGATCTGACTGCCGATTATCAGATCAACAAACATCTCAACGTTTACGGCAAAATCGTCAATGTAACCGATGACGATTACACCGAAAGCGTAGCGAGTGCGACCGGTAGTGAAGCCGACTATGTTTACTCAAACGGCGGCCGCCAATTCTTTATCGGCCTACGTGCCAGTCTGTAAACGGAGTCAAATCGTGTCGACCATAATGGTACAGGGCTGTACCTCCGATGCCGGGAAAAGCACTTTGGTAGCAGGCTTATGTCGCCTGCTGGCTAGGCAAGGTATGCAAGTCGCGCCCTTCAAGCCGCAAAATATGGCGCTGAACAGCGCCGTGACCGAAGACGGCGGCGAGATTGGCCGGGCTCAAGCGTTACAGGCGGAGGCCGCCCATGTTCCATTATCGGTCCACATGAACCCGGTATTGCTAAAACCCAACAGCGATACCGGGGCTCAAGTCATTATTCAAGGCCGAGCCATCGGCAACTTGAATGCATTGAATTACCATCAATACAAACCGCAAGCGGCGCGAGCCGTTTTCGATTCTTTTCGAATTCTTTCACACAGTTACCCGAATATTATTGTTGAAGGCGCGGGTTCGCCTGCCGAAATCAATTTACGGGAAGGCGATATCGCCAATATGGGCTTCGCCGAAGAAGTCGACTGCCCGGTCATACTGATTGCCGACATCGATAAAGGCGGCGTTTTCGCCCATATCACCGGGACCTTGAACTGTCTGAGTGAATCCGAAAAGAACCGAATCAAAGGTTTTGTCATCAACCGATTCCGCGGCGATATCAACCTGCTGACCGGCGGCTTGGAGTGGCTGGAAAAAGAGACCGGCAAACCGGTTCTAGGGGTGCTGCCCTATCTGCACGGCCTGCATCTGGATGCTGAAGATGCACTCAATCAGTCAGTCAACAGCTCAGCGGAGAATCAACGCAAATTAAAAGTGATTATTCCGCTGCTGCCACACATCAGTAACCATACCGATTTCGAACCGCTGCGGCTGCACCCGCAAGTCGACCTGGAGTTTATCGGTCACGAACAGTCTATTCCGCCAGCCGATTTGATTGTGCTCCCCGGCAGCAAGAATATCTCCTTTGATCTGCACTGGCTTAAACAACAAAGCTGGGACGACGCTATCCAACACCACCTGCGCTATCGCGGTAAACTGATTGGTGTCTGTGGCGGCCTGCAAATGCTGGGAAGTTGCATTCTCGACCCGCTGCAAATTGAAAGCAGCGATAAGCAACTAGATGGGTTAGGTATTTTCGACTACCGGACAACACTGAATCCACAGAAAAAATTACAGAACATGAGCGGACACCTGAGCCTGAATCAACAGACGGTGCCGGTAAGCGGTTATGAAATACACTGTGGCGAAACCGATTACCCCAAACAAATATCTGCGGTAGAGATCAACGGTCAAGCCGACGGCATGCTCTCAGCAGACAATCAGGTTTTCACCACCTATTTACACGGCCTGTTCAATCAACCCGAAGCATTACAACTCATTCTAAGCTGGGCCGGACTGCAAAGCGATCAGAAACTGGATATCTCGGCCATACGTAATCAACAATTAAACCGTTTAGCCGATACCTTGGAACAACATCTGGATATCGATACAATCAAACAGATTCTGGCCGACAGCCAACCAAACAAGAATAAGGAAAGCGACGAGCAATGAAACACAACGACGACGAGAAAAAAGCGCACTATCATCAAGTCAGAATGGAGCGCAAAAAAGCACAAATCGACGCGTCTATTGCCCGTGCAACCGGCGAAAAAGGCTTACTGCTAGTGATTACCGGCAATGGCAAAGGGAAATCCAGTAGCGCATTCGGCATGGTTGGCAGAGCCCTGGGTCACGGCATGAAAGTCGGCGTTTGCCAGTTCATCAAATCCAGAACGGATACCGGCGAAGAAGCCTTTTTCGGCGCACATCCCAATTGCGAATGGCATGTATTGGGCGACGGCTTCACTTGGGATACTCAAGACCGCAACGCCGACATCGCAACCGCTAAAAACGGCTGGCAACAGGCGTGCAAAATGCTCACCGATCCCAGTTTTGATTTGGTGGTTCTGGATGAACTCACCTATCTGCTCAGTTACGATTATTTGGACAAAGACGAAGTCCTGAATATTATTAGTGAACGTCCCGAAATGCAACATGTGGTAGTCACCGGCCGCTCCGCCATTGCCGAACTGCGTGAACTGGCCGATACCGTCTCCGATATCAAAGACGAAAAACACGCCTATACCAGCGGTATCAAAGCCCAACAAGGTATTGACTTCTAAAATGCGAGCTGCCCTATTCTTTAAAACCTTAGCCTTCGCTGTCCTGCTGATAATTAATGCATTGCAGCAAGCTAATGCCGGACAAAGCCATCCGCAAAAAGTGATCTCTCTGGCACCGCACATTACCGAAATGCTCTATTCGGCGGGTGCGGGCAATAAACTGGTCGGCGTTGTCGAATATTCAGACTATCCGCCAGCCGCTCAAGATAAACCGGTAATCGGCGGCTACCACGCCATCAATATTGAAAAAATCCTTGAGCTCGATCCAGACATTATCTTTGCGTGGCGCGGCGGCAACCGCTATCAAGACTTGGCTAAACTCGAACAGCTTGGTTTTAAAATTCACTACTCCAACCCGCAAAAATTGGAAGATATCGGAGAGGAAATCCATGCAATCGGTGAATTATTAGGCACTCAAACCGCTGCCGACCAAGTTGCCGAACAATTGAAATGGGAGCTGGAGCAGATTAGCAAACGTTATGCTAAGCGCACAAAAATCAGCGCTTTCTATCAGATCTGGAATCGTCCGTTAATGACCATTAACGGCAAGCAATTCATCAGTCAGGCCATGGCATTGTGCGGAGCGGAAAATATCTTTTATGATTTGCCGTTACTGGCTGCGGAGGTCAATATCGAAAGTCTGCTTGCCCGTAACCCGCAGGTCATCCTGCTTGGCGGAGAACAGAGCACTCAACAAAAATGGCTACAGGATTGGCAAAAAATCCCACAACTGCGAGCCGTTCAGCATAAACAGGTTTATTTGGTCAATGCGGATCGTTACCAGCGCCCGACGGAACGCTTTATTATGTCGATCGATGCTTTATGCCAACAAATCGACCAAGCCCGACAACACCAAGCAGCAAGCAGTAATTAAGATTTCAGCGAAGTAAACCCGAGCTAAGCAGGCATATCGCTGAATAAGAAGAAATAGATCATGTAACCGCCGTACATGACGATCATCACAATCATCATCAGCGTGATTGGGCGCATGCCCTTCTGCTCAATCACAATACCCTGTTGCTCGAGTTTTCTATTGCGAATTTTCTGCTTAAGCAGCCAGTAGAAAAAATAAATGACGCCGAGTAAGGTAAGGTATTTAAGCATTCTGGAAATAATCCGGTTTGGTTACAAAATCATCGTGTTGTAGATGGTTTTTGGAGATCCGTTAATCCGCGAGCAAACTGCGGACTCGTTGCAAATCAGCTTCGGTATCCACACCCACACCGGCATCACAGTGCGCGTCTAAAACTAGAATCTTTTCGCCATGCCACAAGACACGCAACTGCTCCAGTTTTTCAACATGCTCCAGTTCACACTCCGGCCAAGTAACATACTGTTTTACAAACCCGGCACGATAAGCATACAAGCCGATATGGCGTTTATAGGCCCAGTTGTCAGGCAGGCTTTTCGGCTCTTCTGCAAAGGTATCACGCGACCAAGGCAATGGCGCTCGGCTGAAATTGATTGCTCGGTTAGCCACATCGCGACAGACTTTAACGGCATTCGGATCAAATACGGTTTCAATATCCTCAATGGGTTCGCACAAGGTCGCCATCGAAATTTCCGGATGATTTTCCAGACCTTCGGCCACCTGATGAATCAACTCGGCAGGCAACATCGGTTCGTCGCCCTGCACATTGACCAGAATTTCATCACCACTGATGCCAGCCAGATCAATCACTTCTGCAATTCGCTCGGTACCGGATTGATGGTCGGGACTGGTCAGCAAAACCTCGGCACCAAAATCCAGACAGGCTTGTTTCACCCCTTGCGATTCGGTGGCGATAATGACCCGTTTGGCACCCGCTTCCTTGGCGCGCTCCCAAGTCCATTGGATCATAGGTTTACCGTGAATATCCATCAACGGCTTGCCCGGTAGACGGCTGGATTCGAAACGAGCAGGAATAATGATTGTGAATGACATCAACGTACCTCGGACTATCAGCTTTTCTTTTTGCGGTATTCTTCAGCTTCGCTCGCTTCAAGCTGACGAGCTTCATCTTCCAAAAGAATTGGAATACCGTCGCGTACCGGAAAAGCCAAATTGGCGGCAGTTGAAATCAACTCTTGTGAATTCTTGTCATAGTAAAGTTTTGTCTTACTGACTGGGCAAACCAGAATTTCTAGTAATTTAGGATCCATCTTCGACTCTATCTTCCATCTATCTTCTAGGGATTAATGTATTAACTCGATGCATTTAGCGACGATTGTTGCTGCTGAAGTTGTTGATGCCAGCTAATAATGGCGGCCAACAGAGCATCGTCACAAACGGGTTCGATCTGCAGGTACCACCAATGCATTTCGGACTCGGCAAATGCCTGACATTTTACCGCATCTTTTTCGGTCATAATGAGTGGTTTTTGCCCTAGATCCGATTTAGAGTCCGATTTAGATGAAGCGCTCAGAGCAAGCAGATCGCTTTTTTGATAATTGTGGTGATCCGGAAAAGGCGTTCCCTCAACCAGTAACCCTTGGCTTTGCAGAGTATCAAAAAAGCGCTGCGGATTACCTATTCCGGCCACCGCCAGCACTTCATGCAGCGGATATTTTTCAATAAACTGTTCAATATTCAGTTTGATCTGCGGATCGGCAAGCGAACAAAAAGCGACCGGTTGCAACTGCATGGCATACGCCGATTTCTGCACCATATCCAAAGCAGGAATCGAGGTGTTTGCCGCTATGCCGTTCCAGACAGTGAAATCAACCTCCGTGATTCTTTGTAACGGTTCACGTAATGGCCCGGCCGGCATGCACCAGCCATTGCCAAAACGACGTTGTGCATCAATCAACACTACCTCAAGATCACGCTGCAAAGCAAAATGCTGTAAACCATCATCGCTGATGACAAAATCGCAATCAAACTGACTATTCAACAAGTCTAAAGCTTCTACCCGTTGCGGCGACACGGCCACCGGACAGCCGGTCTGTCTAGCCAACATAAGAGGTTCGTCTCCGCATTCGCTCGCATGAGATTCGGAGGTGACCAGTAACGGCCACTGTTTGTTACCGGCCCCATAACCGCGACTAAGAATACCGACTTTAAAACCCTTCTGTTGCAGACCTTTGACCAACCAGAAAATAAACGGCGTTTTCCCCGTTCCACCGACCACGACATTACCGACGACAATGACGGTCGCATCAGTTTGTCTAGCTTTATCGGGTAACGCTTGACGAAAACGGCGGTAACGGCGGGTCGCTTCCCAGCAAACCAGCTTGGAGAGCGGCCACAAAAGGTAGCTTTGCCATTTTTTCTCATTCCAAAACGCTGGCCAACTCACTGATAGAAAACTCCTTGCTGGGACGGTAAACAGCGATGATGATACCATTTAAGCTGGCTTTTGCGTGCCTCATTAATCAACTTTACCCCGTCCGCATCCAATTTAAAGCTCAAGGCGCCGGAACAGGCAGTGTTCCACCATCGCGTATTCGGATCGGTCTGTTCGATTCGCTGCAAGACTTCGGCATTGGGAAAACCGAAACGGTTCATATAACCGGAAGAAAAAACCACTTTATCCGCTTGAATCGCTTGCAGCCAAGCAGTCGATGTTGAAAAACGGCTACCGTGATGACCGGCAATTAAAAGCTCGCTTTGCAGTGTCTGATTTTCATTGCCATTGCGAGCGATCAGCTTTCGTTCTTCCCGAGCGCCTAAATCCCCCATGATCAACGCTTTTGTTTGACCGCTGGAGATTTGCAATACACAGGACCAGTCGTTGTCATCTCCATAGTCGTCATGATTCTGTAGATTCGGTGATAACACCTCAAAGCGAACACCGTCAAAAAGCCAATTCTGCCCGGCATGACACGCTTGGAAATGCACATTACCCGTCTTGTCTTCGCTATTCCCTGTCACACTGCCGGGTATTCGATTTAGCATACGGTTGAGCTTATCAGGCTGACCGCTTACTTGCTGGTTGATATTCAATTCCTGCAACAAGGATTCAGCGCCGCCCGAATGGTCGCTATCTGAATGGCTAATCATTAACAGATCGATCTTTGTGATCCCTTGCGATTTGAGATAAGGCAGCAAGACGATTTTAGCCGCATCGGTGGTTGCACCCCATTTCGCACCGGCGTCATAGATGGCGGCATGGCGCTGAGTCTGGATTACGATGGCCTGCCCTTGGCCGACATCCATAACGGTAATCATGGCTTGTCCCGGTTTATCAAGGACATTCAGCTTTGCCGGCTTAAAAACATTGATGCCGATAAAAACCGTCAGTATATAAAATGCAAGAAAAAGGATGAATCGCCAAGATTTTAACGTATTTGACTCCACACCTGATGCTTGACGATGTGCAAACCAAAACAGGCATCCCAAGTCCAAATAGATAACGGCCAGCCAGATAATCGAAAACTGCACCACCGGATACTCGGTTAAAGGCAATTGTGCCAACCACAGCAAATAGTGCCATAAATAATCCCAAAGCCAATCCGATACAGAGATCAGTAACGTTGCAAAACCTTCCGAAATCCATCCTGTCAGCATGGTGACCAGTAACAACGGCAGACCGATGATTGTCATAAAAGGGACTGCAATCAGATTCGCCAAAACCCCGTAGACCGGCACCTCATAATAATGCCAGGCAATCAATGGTAATAAGCCGATACTCAACAACAACTGGATAAACAGAAGCTTACCCCGTTTCGACATCGTTTTAGCTAGCTGTAACCCCGAAAAAATTAACGCGACTGCCGCGAACGAAAGCCAAAATCCACTACTCAAAACTGCTCTCGAATCCCAGAAAACAATCAAACAAGCGGCCATCGCCAATGCTGCAAAAGGTTGAAAGGTACGCCGCAACATAAAGAAAACAATCAGAGTTGCCACCATGATCCACGCCCGTTGCGTTGGAATCGCCGCGCCGGAAATCAGCAAATACAAGGTTGCAAACAGCAAAGCCGTCAACGCGGAAAACAGCGGTAACGTCATGCGCATCTGTCGATAGACAAACAGTCGCCACAACAGTTGGGCAAAGGCAAAACCGATTGCCGCCATAATACTCATATGCAAACCTGAAATAGCCATCAAGTGTATCGTGCCGGTAGTTTGAAACAACTCCCATTGCGACTGAGTAATTCTAGATTTATCGCCGATTAATAAAGCACGATAAACAGGAGCAAAAGCACTATTTACATAGAGTTCATCCAGATAGCCAGCAAGATAACTTCTTAACTGCTGAAGAGAATACGCCGGTACAGATGCGACCTTAACAGCGTTAAGGCCGCTTGGCATTTCTTGCAGACCGGACACATTCAATTTTCCGAGCAAGTGCTGTTGAAACAACCAGGTCTCGTAGTCACGTACTCCGGGGTTTAGGCTCGCATGATTACTTTTTAATTTGCCGTAAAAACGCCAAATTTCTCCGTTTTTCGGCAGAGTGCCAATTTCACTTAAATCACTTTCACTCAGATACCAGTTCAACTTTAATTTCGGCGCCCGCCAATTCCACTCTTGCAACGGACTGTCAAAATTTTGTTGCTTGCTTCGCAATTCATAAATAAAACTCACCTTGGTATAGTGAGCCGTTTTCTGTAGCTGTGGCAAACTTACAACCTGCCCGCTGAACCAGCCTTTTTGATCAAATGCCTTAACATCAATGACCGGAGCAAAAAACGCCTGCCAAATAACTAGATTGACTCCAATTAAAAGGCCCATAAAAAAATTTAACGGAATTGAGAGGAATTTCGTTTTTTTGTCGCTTAAATTGCGTGTATAGTTTTCATGAAAATTTTGTAAGGGATGGCATTTCGTTTGCTGCCTGTTATTAACAGCATCAACCTGACGCTTTGCATGGTATATATTTACAATAACCAGCACAATGGCAAGTAATAACAAAATGAATCCAAAACCAGAACTGGGTAAGTGACTAAGCCGATAGCTCAGAAACACCCCAATCACAAGTCCAATTACAAATAGATTAAACATGCCTAAGAAACTGATAAAGCGTTATTTACCACATCCCGACAAGGTCAAGAACACTAAAGGATTTGGTATTTTAGGAAAATGGCTGCATAACCCGAACATATGGCACCTCAATCGTCATTCTGTCTCCAAAGCCTTTGTTCTCGGACTATTTTGGATGGCTATTCCGGTTCCTTCCCAGATGATCGCTTCGGCTATTTGCGCCATCATATTCAGAGCCAACCTCCCGATTAGTGTGGCGTTAGTCTGGATCAGCAACCCCTTGACGATGGCACCGATCTTCTATTTCAACTATGTAATCGGCTCTATGATCCTGGGACAAGAGGCCGACGAAAGCATTCATTTCGAACTCAGTTGGGATTGGTTAATCAACACGCTCGGCGAACTTTGGCTACCTCTTTATTTAGGAAGTTTCGTTGTTGGCGCGGTACTTGCATTAAGTGCTTACATCGCCATCCATCTGTTTTGGCGACACCATGTTTACCAAAATTGGAAAAACAGAAAAAAGTCAAAAAAATAAGAATTTATACTTATAAAATAAGACTTAAATATTATCATTTTTAATATTGATTTATAAAATAATTACAAAACTTGTTGTCTTATTCCGCTTGTTTTGTAGAATCGTAGACTGGGTGTAAGTCTATTAACTTAGGCAATCGCTTTAAATAACTAAAATAATTAAGCTAAGATTAATTTATATGACAGGGGATTGGCAGTTAATACTGCCTGCATAAAAATAAAAAAACAGGTTTGTTATTTCAAACCCGGAAGGAACGGATACGAATGGATAAGAAAGAGATCATTCAGCAATTAAGAGCGGCAAAAGCAGCACACATTCAGTGGAGAGCTTATGCACAAGCCATCGTTGGTGGTTTTTCCGTTGACCAAAACCACGTACCGGTTATTCATACTAACTGTAAATTCGGTCAATGGTATTACGGTAAAGGTCAAATGCTTTCCAACCTGAGTAGTTACGGCTCCGTTGACGGCCCGCATGCCATGCTCCATCAGATATATATGGAAATCTATAAACTGATGTTTGGTGAAGTAAAAGGCGGCCTGTTCAAATCAAAAGCGAAAGTACGAGCTCAAAACCAGAAAAAAGCCGAAGAACTAATGCAAAACTTGGTCTCTATCTCCGAAACCTTACTCGAAGCGATCACCATGGTCGAACAAGAGGTCATGGCACTAACGGAAGAAGAACTTCAAGAACTCTATTAATCACAGTAGCGATGTAGCATGAATAAAAAAGAAACTCTGTCTAATCTCAGATCAGCTAAATCCTACTTGGTGCAATGGAAATCGCATATTCAAGGATTTGCTCTAGGCATGCCGGTTGACGCTCGACATCTGCCGTTA
Source organism: Thiomicrorhabdus sp. (assembly GCA_963677355.2). Lineage (GTDB taxonomy): Bacteria > Pseudomonadota > Gammaproteobacteria > Thiomicrospirales > Thiomicrospiraceae > Thiomicrorhabdus. The sequence goes on from CAXXXQ010000002.1 coordinate 860,973, forward strand.
ATTCATATCGACAGCCTTTATTCGAAATGGTTTTACAGTGAAGCCCAAGGATTAAAAGGTCTAGCAGGATTTGCCGAAATCGGCCCGACGATTGAAGAGTGTTTTACGCAATTTCAAAAACTGCATAAACTCGTTCAATCCGAACCGCAAAAAGCGGGATTGTTCGCCTCTCAAGCCAAAGCCGATCAAAACCATAAAGAAGAGATCGAAGCTCAAGCCGGCGAAGTGTTTAATAAAATTAAAACCCTGATTGAATTGACCAAACAGCTGGAAAAAGCCGCCTCAAAACTTTCCGAAGAAGAGTTTGAAGCTCTAATTTAAGCTGCCTTCCCGCCCTCTCAATAAGCATCCGTTTCATTTTTTAATCTGCCGAATAGCCTAAATATTCAAGGCTATTCCGGCTTAACATTCATCGCTTCTAACGAAGCAACCACTTTTGCATTCACACTGCCTTTCGAGAAACGGCCTTTTTTGTTCAATTTACCGGCTTTTAACCCCGTAAATAGAGAAATGGCATCGTCAATATGGCTCATGGTATAGACATGGAACTGCCCTTGTTCGACTGCATCACGAACATTGGTATTCAACATCAGGTGCGCCGCATTGGCTTGCGGAATGATCACCCCTTGCGTTCCGGTTAAACCGCGTGCTTCACAAATCTTATAGAAACCTTCAATTTTCTCGTTAACGCCACCGATTGGCTGAATTTCACCAAACTGGTTGATCGATCCGGTAATCGCTAAATCCTGACGCATCGGTAATTGAGCAATCGAAGAAAGCAGCGCCAATAATTCGGCGGATGAGGCTGAATCCCCTTCTACACCGTTATAGGATTGCTCCATAACAATCGAACCGCTAAAACCGAGCGCTCGATCACGCATATAACGACCACGCAGGTAACCGGAAAGAATCAGCATCCCTTTAGAGTGAATCGGGCCGGCCATATCGACTTCACGCTCGATATCCACCACCCCTTCATCTCCGGCTGACGCCTGAGCGGTAATCCTGACCGGTTGACCGAACGATTGGCGCCCAACCGTCAAAACTGTCAAACCATTGACCATACCGACATGCTCGCCTTGCGTGTTGATCAACACCTGTTGCTCGGTGATAGCACGATGGTAGTAATCTTCCGTCTGTCCGGTGTGGAATTCACGTTGCAAAATCGTATTTTCAATGGTGGCGCGCGAAACCGACGCTTCCGAATTGGCACGGGCATAAGCGTTAGCTTCGGCCAACACATCTCGTAAAATCGCTTTATTACTGTAGAGGCGATCCTCGTCTTCCGCCATGCGAGAAGCGTATTCAATCAAACGCTCGAAAGCGGACGTTTCAATCGGCAGGTTATCCCAATCCTCAACTTCCGAAGCGAGTTGTTTCGCTAACGTCAGTTCATGTTCAGGTGTTCTCGATAACTCGACCTCAAACTCAACCTGAATCTTAAACAGGCGTCCGAATTGCGCATCAATCTCCTGTAAAGCATAGAAATGCGCAGCTTGGCCGACTAGAACCAAGGTCAAATTAAGCGGAAAATCCGGAAGATGGTATGGCGCCACACTGCTGGAAGACGGTACTTCAAAAGTCAAACTTTTGCTCATCAAGGCCGCTTTCAGGTTGGACCAGATTTCCGGATCTTTCAATAACGATTGAATGTTTAAAATCAAAAAACCGCCGTTCGCTTTCTGCAAAAGTCCGGCTTGGTGACTCATAGCCAAACTGACGGTATCGGTCGCATTGGCCGCTGCTGAATTAATGGTGTAACCGAACAGCTTCGGCATGGTTGCGTTCTGCTCGTAAATGATCGGCGCATGTTTCAAGCCGCGGTGATCCACCAACAGATTAACTTCAAAGATCGACAAGCCCTGCTGTTCGGCGAGCAACTCGTCAATGCTGCTTTGCGCATTGGAAGTCACTTGTTCGGCATTCTGATCCCAAAACAGATGCAGTTTGGAAACGATCCCTTTTTGCAACTGATCCAGATAGTGATTAATTTCTGGTGTCTTACCGAATTCCATTTTTAAAGTTTGGATCAACGGTTCCAAGTACTCGTTAGCCACCTCTGTATTCAACTTACGTCCCGCATCCATATATTCATGCTGTAGGAACGGAAAGTGCGTCAAGCCTTTATTCAAAGCCTCTTCAACCTGGTTAAAAGCATCCATAAAGTGTTTTTGCGTTGCTTCGTCAAAAGCGGCCAAGTCGGAAGCCCGGTAGTGTTTATCATCAATAACGGCGGACAACACAAAATTGTTTTCACTCTGAGTAATGGCAATACTCAGCTCATCAGCCAATTCAAAAGCCGGTTCCAATACCGCCTCTTGTTTATGGCTTAGCTCATTATCGAGCTGTTGACTTCTCAACTGGTAAGCGTGGCCGTCAAACAGCACCGGTAACTGTGATTTAAGCTGGGTCACAAACGATTCGACCGCCGTTTTAAACTCAACCCCTACGCCGGCATCAAAATAGAGATACAGTGTCTTATTCGCTTCGCTAAAATCCGACACCAAAACCACGTCTTTCGGAATCGATTTTTGCTCTGCCGACACTTTCAGCATCGCTTTGGTCATGCCTATTCGCCCGACACCCGGCTCCCCCATAATAAAGATATGGTTATGGTTGCGTTTCATATGAAGGCCGAAATTCAGCGATTGATAGGCGCGCGGATGAAAGTGCTGCATAAAATCGAGAATTTCGGCATCTTTGCCTTTTACTTTGACGGGATCAAATCCGGACGCTGTTAGATTAGAAAAACGGTATAACTGCTTGGCGGTGAGTTTTTGCATAGAGATAGAACTTTAATCTTGTGGCTATTATTGTAATTTTTAGGATTCGTATTCATGCGATACAGGCTTAATATACCAAAAAGCCCGCTACGAAGAGCGGGCTTTTATCCATTCGTTTCACAAAAAACGAAACGTTAAAAATGACCGGACGGCATGCCTAGTAATCTTCACGCGGCGGGTTGGCGTGAATTCTGTGAATGGCCAAGTCGGCCCCTTCATACTGTTCATCTTCGTCCATACGAATCGCCGAGAACATATTCACCACCATATAAACGATGTATCCGCCAATGAATGCAATACCGATGCCGATCAAAATACCGACAATCTGCGACATCAAAGAAACACCACCCAGACCGCCTAAAGCTTCGGAACCAAAAATACCGGCGGCAAACGCGCCCCAAACACCGACTAAACCGTGTAAAGGCCAGACACCCAATACATCATCCACTTTCAATTTAGTTTGTGTCCAAGTAAAGGCTTTAACAAATAACGCACCGGCAACCAAACCGATGACCAAAGCCCCTAGCGGATTCACCACGTCAGAACCGGCACAGATCGCCACCAAACCGGCTAGCGGACCGTTATGGACAAAACCGGGGTCTTTATCACCGACAAAAGTCGCCGCCAAAATACCGCCTACCATCGCCATTAAAGAGTTCATCGCGACCAAACCTTGAATACCTTCAATCGCTTGTGCAGACATCACATTGAAGCCGAACCAACCCACGGAAAGAATCCATGCGCCAAGCGCCAGAAACGGAATACTTGAAGGCGGATGAGACTGGCGGATTTTACCTTGGCTGTCATAACGGTTATGACGTGCACCCAAGACTAGAATTGCCGCCAAAGCGATCCAACCACCGACACCATGAACAACAATAGAACCGGCAAAGTCGTGGAATCCGGCACCGAAAGTCGCTTCCAACCAAGCCTGAATACCGAAATTACCGTTCCATGAAATACCTTCAAACAGTGGATAGATAAAAGCCACCGTTAGGAAGGTAGCTGCCAAAACAGGGTAAAAACGCGCACGCTCCGCGATTCCACCGGAGACAATTGCCGGAATCGCCGCAGCAAATGTCATTAGAAAGAAGAATTTAACCAACTCATAACCTGACTTTTCCGTCATCGCCTGAGTTAATTGGCCGTCGATGTTGAAGCCTAGGAAAACGCCGTAAGCCACACCGTAACCGATAAAGAAGTAAGCGACGGTCGAGACACCTAAATCACTCATGATCTTAACCAGAGCATTAACCTGGTTTTTATGTTGGACGGTACCAACCTCTAAAAATGCAAATCCGGCGTGCATAAACAAAACTAAAATTGCACCCAACAAAATAAACAGTACGTCTAAACTGGTCGTTAGCTGTTCCATTTTATCCTCTATTTCATTTTCTCTTTAAAGTCCGCGTCGACTTTAAGTTTATTTCATTTATATTGACCTAAAAACCGATAATATAAACACGTAAAATCAAAGACAATTCTAACAAATCCTCTTTACACGAGCCCAATGAAAGCAAATCCTACGCCTTTAACCCGAATTTACAGCGACTTATTTGAACAACATCAAGTTCAAGTATGGATAAAGCATGACTACATGCGGCATCCAGAGGTTCAAGGAAATAAATGGCACAAGCTCAAATACAATTTAAAGCAGGCTATCGACAATAAAAAAAACACTTTACTGACCTTTGGTGGTGCATATTCGAACCATATTGCGGCAGTTTCAGCAGCTGCCAAATCAATGAATTTACACAGCATCGGCATCATCCGTGGCGATGAATTGGCAGCCAACCAAGAGCGCTGGAGCCACACTTTAAAACAAGCACATCAGAATCAAATGCAACTTAATTTCATTAGCCGGCAAGACTACCGATTAAAGTCAAACGATGAATACCTGCAACAACTGCAAACCGAATATCCGCATGCTTATATCCTGCCTGAAGGCGGCAGTAACAAATTGGCTGTTTTAGGGTTTGCAGAATTGATGCAAGAGATCAACCAACAGCTACCGCAATGGTCACGCCTATTTAGCGCCGTCGGCACCGGCGGCACTCTTGCGGGTTTAACGGCATTTGCCTATTCAGGAATTGTTGAACCGGTTACAAGCGTCAAAAAAGTCATCGGCATTCCGGTCCTCAAACAGGGCGAATATTTGATTCCCGCTATCCAAAATTGGATAACCGATATCTCAAACAATCAACCTCAAACTGCCGACTGGGAACTGTTAACTCAATATCATCACGGCGGCTACGCCAAACAAACCGATGACCTAATTAACTTCCAAGCCGAGTTTGAAACACAGCATCATGTCCCGCTTGACCCTATTTACACCAGCAAAACTTTCTATGCATTTTATGACCAATTACAGTCGGGCAACATTCCTGAAAACAGTCGGGTCATCTTATACCACAGTGGAGGATTACAAGGTATAAAAACATAGAAGTAGAATTAATAAAAAATCGTAATAATTTGATTTAAATAAACATTTAAAAAATAAAAGCATTATCTATAAAATTAGAAATCACATTAGCTTCAATCCTAAATACCTTAACTCTTCATAAACCGGTTTAACTTTCTGTCAAGCCTGTAACTTATGCTCAACCCGTTTTTATCCATACTTTAAATAAGGATATTTAGCGTATTTTTCATAATGTAGAAATTACCTAGGATTACAACCTTGCCATAAATTTTTTTTGTTATCATTCATTGATAAATTTAGTTACAAGGCGACTTCTCTAAGCCATAAATCAATTCTATAATAGTCTAAAATTCATTAATGGGAGTGACCACTATGAACATTACCATCCTAGGAACCGGGTTTGCGGCATTAACCGCAATCAAACAGACTCGTAAGGCGGCTCCAAACGCAAACATTACAGTGATTGCACCTAAAGAAACTTTTGTTTATTACCCTAGCCTCATCTGGATTCCTTCCGGTATGCGTTCCGGTGACGATCTGCGCATCAACCTGCACAACTTCTTTAACCGTCAAAAAGTAGAATTCATTGAAGCCACGGTTGAAAACGTGACCAATGGCGGTCGTACTGTAGTTACCGATAAGGGCGAATACAAAAACGACGGGCTGATTATTGCCACAGGTGGACGCTTCATTAAAAAACTGCCCGGAATCGAACACGCTATCACCCCTTGTGAAGGAATTGATGCCGCAACCAAAATCAAACAACGCCTAGACGGCATGACCGGCGGCACAATCGCTATCGGTTTCGGCGGCAACCCTAAAGAGCCTGCAGCGATGCGTGGTGGTCCAATGTTCGAATTCCTGTTCGGGATCGATAATCTACTACGTCGTCAAGGACGCCGCGACAAATTTAAGCTGGTATTCTTCAACCCAGCTCCAGAACCCGGTAAACGTCTCGGGCCTAAAGTACCTGGCAATCTCGTTAAGATGATGACCAAAAAAGGCATCGAATCCCATCTGGGTCATAAGATGGTCGGTTTCGAAGAAAACAAAGTCAAAACCGAAGGTGGTGAATTTGATGCCGATCTGATTCTGTTCATGCCGGGCATGACCGGACCGGCCTGGTTGCCGAATTCAGAGTTACCTAAATCCGAAGGAGGCATGATCAAAGCCGACATGCACGCTAAAGTGGAAGGTTATGACAATGTCTATGTCGCCGGTGATGCAGGTAGTTTCCCGGGACCCGACTGGCAAGCCAAGCAGGCGCATGCTGCCGACCTGCAAGCCGTAGCGGCTGCCAAAAACTTGGTTAAATCTCTTAACGGACAAACCGATTTCGAAGAATTTAAACACGAACTGATCTGTATTGTGGACACCCTTTCACACGGTATCTTGATTAAGCGTACCGAACAAGGCACCACTCTATTACCTCCATGCCGTTTACTGCATTTTGCCAAACGTGCATTCGAGTGGATATATCTCAGACAGTACCGATAATTTAGGAATAATTTTTTTAAACAATCAAACAAGGGCTATTTAAATGCAACAAAAAATCTTCAAAGAAAAATATCCGATTTTTGTTTTAGAGTTCTCTAAAGAAGAATCAAAATTCGATAGCGTTCCTGCCATTCTTGACTTCCTGCAAGCTCAAGTTGAAGCGGATGAAAAAGCGACTTTCATCGCACGTTTTGATCACTACAGCCACACCAAAAGCATTAACGGTGAAATCGGCGAAGGTATCCAAGATGCGCAAAACCTGATTCTGTGTTTCGGTTTCCAACTGCCGTCACCGGATCCGGTAGCGGTTCGCCCTCGTTCAATCGGTGTAACCGATATGGGTGACAAGTTTGTGGTGAACTTCATGGAAGCACCAAACCCAATCGCCAACGACACTATGGAAGCTTGGGTTAAGCAGCTCGTTAAATAAAACGCCTTCTGCTCCTATCTTGCCAAAAGCCGGAATTCATTTGAGTTCCGGCTTTTTTATTGTCTGTTCTTCATTTGTTGCTCTGCAACATTCAAACATTCAACGGCTGCAACCGGCTTGTATATCCTTTACACTAATAGTTTTACAAATTATGATGCCAATCCACGCTAAACGTCCGATACGCCATCGGCATGGAAGACAGTAAATTGATTAAAACAACAAGCAACCGTAACATCATGACCCGACTAGGCTTAACCACTCTGCTCGGTCTCAGCATCGCCAGCTGGAATCAAACCGTCTTGGCCGCCAGCGTAACTGATACAGTCTCCGCAGCAGAAGCCAAAACGATTCCCGCCTCAGAAGATCAAATCCTGCACACCGATTTAATCATGCTGGCGCTTAAAGCCGATTTTTTCAATCGCCGCTGCCGCGGCATCAGCGTCAATAAAGACTTCAACAAGGTCAATCGCCTGTTTATTACCAAATACAGCCTGACCGCCAATAACTACATCAAAACCTATATCAATCCCGATGTCAGAGCAGAAAAGCAGCTTCAAGAATTGGAATTCAAAAAAGAACTGAATAAAATCGGCGGTTGCGCTAAAGCCCGCGAACAAGGTTGGCGCAAACAAATTACCGACCTGTTTAATGAACTCTACCGACAAGCCGAACAATCCACTTGGTATCCAGAAGAATAAGCATAGAACCATAATAGAACATGAACTCAAGAGCGAACCTGATTACTCGTGAAGGCCGTGTGGCCTTGGAAAAAGAACTCGATCACCTTTGGCGTGTCGAACGCCGCGAAACCACACAAGCGGTTACCGAAGCCGCTGCTCACGGCGACCGCTCGGAAAACGCCGAGTATAAAGAAGGTAAACGCAAACTCAGAGAGATTGACCGTCGCATCCGATTCTTAAGAAAACGTCTGGAAGCCGTTCAAGTCGTCGAATATTCACCGCAGCAAGACGGCAAAGTTTTCTTCGGCGCCTGGGTGGAACTGGAAAACGAAGACTGTGACATCCACCGCTACCGTATTGTCGGAGCCGATGAATTCGACCCCAAGAAAAACGCCATCAGTATCAACTCCCCCATGGCACGTGCCCTGATCGGCAAACAAGTCGATGATGAAGTCGTTGTTGAAACCCCTCAGGGTAAAAAACTTTGGTATATCAATCAGATTCAATACACGGAGTTCGAATAGTTTTTTCATTACGATGTCTTCCAAAATAAACGAATGGAAAGCGTAGACACTGTAAAACAATAAACCCAATAAAATAATAAATGGTCATAGATTGCCCATCATGAGGAGAAATCGTGCAGAATCCAGGTGAAGAAATTGTAGGGGAGTATCTCAAGTGTTTTTTGGACTGTGACTTTGTGGAATACAACCTTTATACCCCAGATGTACAGGGAGAAATTGATGTTGTTGGCATAAACCCGAAAAATAAAATTGTTTACATTTGTGAGGTTGCCACCCATCTTGTAACTGGGCTTCAATACGTCAAGAATAGACAACCAGACAATGTTGATCGATTCAGTAAAAAATTCCGCAAAAATATCCAGTATGCTAATAAATACTTTGAAGATTATGAAAAGCACTTTATGCTCTGGTCACCTATAGTCAAAAATCAAGGTGTCAATGCAAAGAACAATCAAACGAGTGACATTGAAGAAATAAAAAGCAATCTATATTCTGAGTTTGGAGTATCTCTTGAAACAATTATCAACCAAGACTATCTAGAGCGTTTATCACAACTTCGGCAATATGCAGCCAAGGAAACAAAAGAGCTTAAATCGCCAATTCTGCGACTGATGCAAATAGAAGAAAAGTTGACAAAGCATATTTCAAGACTCCGTAAATGATCATATCAGAATCATGTCAGATTATTACTCCACCGCCCCACTCTCCAACATTATTTCATAAACTACCAAAGCCAATTCACGGTAGCCTTGTTTATTAAAATGTACATAGTCGGATTTCATTGACGGTCTGGTCATTAGGCTGGGAACGATATCTTCTTCGAGCGGTATCTGCAATTCGTCCGCCAGCTCTTCATAGAGTGGTAGAGAGCTGCCAAACAGTTTCTTTTCCGGTACGCCGACCAACACCACCTCGGCTCCCGAACGGCGGATAATCTGCACCATCTTTCGCAGGTTTGCTTGAATCTGCGCTTCCGGTACTTTTCTTAACAGGTCATTACCGCCCTCCAGCAGTATCACCAGCTTTGGCTGGTGTTGTTCCAGCACGCTTTCGATTCGTTGCAAACCCAGTGCCGTGGTTTCACCGGAGATACCGGCATTAACTACTTTAAAACCGATCAACTCTTGCAAGACGGACGGATAGCTGTACTGTTTATCAACACCATAGCCAAACGTCAGACTATCGCCAAATGCGACAATCACATCACCCTCTTGTAGTTTTGATAATGGCGGCTCGCTGCATGCGGACAGCAATACGGTCACGGCGAACAGCAAGCCAAGATTTTTTAATTTACAATACAGTTTCATTATTTTTCTCAAGCAACATTCATGGCTACATTTAAACAAAAATTCGCAGCAATCTCTAAACCTCTTGGCTATTTTCTGATCGCCGTATCCACCTTGGCCTGGTTGGCCGTGTTTGTTATTCCTTTTCTGGACTTTGATGCCCTGCAAATCGCCGGAATCATCACTGCATTAATCATTATCGGTGAAGTGACTTTCTATATCGCCATCCTGCTATTAGGAAAACCTTTTTGGGAAAAGATTAAACACAAACTGCTCGATAAAATAAAGAGTGACCACTAACGGCATATCACAACGCGCTTTGATCACGCCACACTACGGCTAACCTTAAGCTTCTGCAAATCCTAACACCCCTTCAAACCTAACTCGTTTGTTATAACCCGATATTTTGCGCTAAGGTTTATTGCACCTCGGCCGATAACGCATCTAAATAGATAAAAATAAAAACAGATACAAAAAGTATCGGAACAAACAAGGGAACCGTCCATCCACTCTAAATAAAATACGGATAGGTTCATGAAAATAGTAGACCAGAATATACAACTGCAATCGCAACACCAGCTTTTGCAACAACATACGCGTGAGCAAATTCACGAGACTTTTGTCAACGGCCAATTGGCAACACGCGACTCTCTCACCCTGTCGGACACTCGACGCGAAAGTACCGATATTCGCCTTTCGCAAGGTGCCTTAGACACCTACCAACGTCAACTTGGCGGCATTGATCGCCCAACCTTACCGCAACTTTCTTCGGCTCTTGACCGTAGTCAGGCTGCGGATACGGGTTTGGATGCGGAAAATCAACTACCGCCAAAACTGCAAAAAATCATTGCTGCCGTCGAAGCGATGATGGAACGCCTGACCGGTAGAAAGGTCAAACTGAAAGTATTCGGTTACCAGCCAAACGAACAACAGACGGCAACTTCTCAACCAGAAAAATTCAACCCGACTAAACCGATGCGCAGCGATTTTGCTATGCCGGCTTTCGGGCAACGCTGGGTGTGGAACGAGTTTTACCATGAAGAGGAACATAGCCGTTTTCAGGCCAACGGCCAAGTAACGACGGCTGACGGACGCCGTATTGATTTTAATCTGCAAGCGAATTTATCACGTCAGTTCACCCAGCAGATCAGTGCAGAAAAGCAACAAGGCGTAGTATTCAAAGATCCTCTAGTTGTCAATTTGAACGGACAACCCGCCTCGCTAACCGTGGATAAATTCGAGTTTGATATCGATGCCGACGGCGAAAAAGAAAATATCTCGTTTGTTGAAAACGGTTCCGGCTTTTTGGCTTTGGATCGCAATCAAGACGGTGTGATTAATGACGGTTCGGAACTGTTCGGCGCCATGAGTGGCAACGGTTTTGAAGAACTGAGTCGTTACGATGACGACCAAAATGGTTGGATCGATGAGAATGATGCCATCTTCAGCCAACTGCAAATCTGGCAGAAAGATAGTCAAGGGTTCGACCGACTTTCCGGTCTGCTTGAAGTCAATGTCGGCGCCATCTATTTGCAAAATGTCAGTACCGAGTTTGCTCTGACCGATGCCAATAACCAGCAGCACGGGCAAATCCGCAGTTCCGGCGTATTTCTGCACGAAACCGGACAAGCCGGGACGATTCAACAGATCGATTTAGTGGTTTAAAAAACAATGCTATATCGGCATTTTTTACTAAAGTTTTCAGTTACTTGCCGATAACTTTTATATAAAAAAATAAAACACACCAGGGAAATAAATTAAAAAATTCACTTTGGAACCAATCAGGCGGGACGCTCACAACTTCTCGCCTTTTCTTTTTTCCTGCAAGGTTCGCAAACCATTTTGAATGCTTGCCAATGATTTCATATAGACTTCAAATAAATACCACGCCCAAAGCGTAAACGTAACGCTATACTAAGCACAGCAGTTGATTATTTTCATCCTATGAACGGTATTTATGACAGACAGTTCAAACACATCTCAAACCCCGGATTGGGTTTTTAAAACCGAGAACATCACCAAAACTTACCAGATGGGGGAAGTTGAAGTTCATGCTTTACGAGGCATTGATCTTGAGCTCTACAACAGTGAACTGACGGTTTTACTCGGAGCTTCCGGCAGCGGCAAATCAACGCTGTTAAATATCCTCGGCGGACTGGATACCCCGAGTTCCGGCAAGGCGCTTTACCATCAGGAAAAATCCGCTAAAATCGTTGACTTGAGCGATGCCACCGAGTTCGAACTGACCGAATACCGCCGCTTCAATGTCGGCTTTGTATTCCAATTCTACAACTTGATTCCTAGCCTGACGGCCAGGGAAAACGTAGCGGTGGTCACCGAGATCGCCGAAGACCCGATTTCACCGGAAGAGGCTTTGGCCCTAGTGGGGCTTGGTGAACGGTTGGATCACTTCCCCGCTCAATTGTCAGGAGGCGAACAACAGCGTGTAGCGATTGCACGCGCCATTGCCAAACAACCCGATGTTTTGCTATGCGACGAACCAACCGGGGCTTTGGATTCCGAAACCGGGATTAAAGTGTTACAAGCGTTGCAGAAAGTCAATCAAGAACTGGGAACCAGTACCGTGGTAATTACCCACAATGTCGATATTGCTCGAATCGCCGATCGTGTCATTCAATTGGCAGACGGCCAGATCACCAGCATTAAAAAGAACGATAGCAAAATCTCGCCCGAAGAGTTGAGCTGGTGAGAGGTCTCTGATGCTGGCTTTAGATATCAAACTATGGCGAGAACTCTGGAAAATGCGCATGCAAGCCCTGGCTATCGCCATGGTCATCGTCAGCGGTGTTTCGATCTTTATCATGTCACTCAGCACCTATGACTCCCTGTATAACACTCGAGCCAGTTATTACAGTAACAATCATTTTGCCGATATTTTCTCTTCGCTGAAACGGGCCCCTCGCTCACTGGCCGAGAGGATTCACCAAATTCCCGGTGTCGATAAAGTAGAAACTCGAGTGGTTACCTACGTGAATTTAGATATCGAAGGTTACGACGATCCCGCTAGCGGACACCTGATTTCACAGCCTGACGATCAAAAAAGTCTGCTCAACCAATTCTACCTAAAAAGCGGGCGCCTGCTTTCCGCAGACCGAGACAATGAAATTATCCTTAGTGTCGAGTTTGCTGCTGCTCATAATCTAAAAGAGGGAGACAAAATCAGTGCCACCATCAACGGTCGCAAAAAGAAACTGACAATTGTCGGCACTGCACTGTCACCTGAATATATTTATCAAATCGCGCCCGGTGCCATGTTCCCCAACCATAAAAGTTACGGCGTCATGTGGATGGCGGAAAAACCCTTATCCAGCGCCTACGATATGCTCGGCGCTTTCAATGATGTTTCGCTGACACTTCAAAAAGGCGCCAATGAACAAGATGTCATCGACCGTCTCGACAATCTGTTGGCACCATACGGCGGAATCGGCGCCTACCCGCGTAAAGACCAGTTATCTAATCGCTTTCTGACCGAAGAGTTGAAGAGTTTGAAGATCATGGCTACCCTGTTTCCGATTATCTTTTTCTCGGTCGGCGCCTTTCTGCTAAATGTGGTCATCAATCGACTGATTGCTTTAGAACGAGAACAGATTTCGACCCTGAAAGCGTTCGGTTATAACAACTTCACCATCGGCTTGCATTACAGCAAACTGGTCATGCTCATCGTCAGTCTGGGTGTGGTCATCGGCATTGGTTTCGGCATCTGGATGGGTAAAGGACTCAGCGATCTTTACATGGCCGTGTACAGCTTACCGTACTTGAACTATTACCTAGATCCGAAAGTAATTCTATTGGCCGCTTTCGTCAGTTTCGGTGTCGCGATTATCGGCACCATTAATGCCGTCAGCCATGCAGTCAGATTAACCCCGGCTCAAGGGATGCGCCCGGAAATTCCGGCTGCCTATAAACCGATATTTATTGAAAAGATCGGCTTGCAACGTTTTTTCTCACAACCGACACGCATGATTCTGCGTCAGATTGAACGGCGTCCGTTTAAAGCCTTTCTTACCACCATCGGTATCAGTTTTGCCTGCGGCATTATGATGATCAGCGGCTTTCAGGAAGGCGCGATCGATGAAATGGTCAACGTGCAATACAATTTCAGCCAGCAGGAGGATTTTGCCGCCTACTTTTCCGAACCGACCGAAACCAATGCTCTTTACTCGCTAAAGAGTATTCTCGGCGTTGAGCATGTCGAAGGATTTAGACAAGTCACCGCCAGACTGAAATTTGAGCACCGCTCCTACCGTACCAGTGTCAGCGGAGTCGAGCCCAATACCAATTTGACCAAACTGCTAGATACCGAACTGGAAGAGATCAACGTTCCCGCAGAAGGTGTCGTTTTAACTGATTACTTGGCTAAGCTTCTGAAAATCAAACCCGGTGACATGCTGACCATTGAGATTCTGGAAGGCAGCCGCCCTACCATTGATGTTCCAGTAGTCAGCACCGTCAAACAGTACCTAGGTTTGAATACCTATATGCAACGAGACTACCTGAACCGACTATTGAAAGAAGGCGACGTAATTTCCGGTGCCAATCTCAAAGTGGACAAAAAATATGACAAATCCGTCTATAAGGCGCTCAATAACATGCCTAGAATCGTCGGAGTCGTGCAGCAAACCTCCGCTATTGAAGGCTTCTATGAAACGATGCAAGACACGATTCTGTTTTTCAGTTTTATCTCCTCTTTATTGGCGGCCAGTATCGCGTTTGGCGTGATCTACAACAGCTTGAGAATCTCTTTTTCCGAGCGCAGCCGCGAACTTGCCAGTTTGCGGGTGCTCGGTTTTCACAAGGGAGAAATCGCCTATATACTGCTGGGCGAACAAGCCTTGCTGACATTCATTGCCATTCCGCTCGGCTTTGTCTTCGGTTATCTGTTGTCCGCTTACATGGCCAGCCAGTTTTCCAGCGACCTCTATCGAATACCGCTGGTATTAGAACATGACGTCTATGCCCTAGCCGCGCTGGTAGTCATTATCTCTTCGCTATTATCCGCCATCCTGTTATGGCGAAATCTTGATAAGCTTGATATGGTAGCCGTGTTGAAGGCTAAGGAATAAAGGGACTAATTTTGATGAAACCATCGGTCAACAATTCGTTAAAAAAACATCCGGGGATTTTAATTTCTTCCGCCCTGATTATCCTATTATTGGTCTGGGGATTTTGGCCGAAGGCGGTTCTGGTCGAGTCTGCACATGTGACCCGCGAATCCTTGACCGTTACCATCGAAGAAGACGGTCTGACGCGAGTAATTGATCGTTATGTTATCTCCTCGCCGGTTAACGGCATGACCTGCCGTATGCACCTTAAAATCGGTCAGCCGGTTGAACAGGGTAAACCGTTATTGACGATCAGTCCGCTTCCCTCACCGGTTTTGGATGCGCGTAGTCGTGCGGAAGCGGAACAGAAAGTCGCTTCGGCACGAGCCGCATTAAGTGCCGCCAAACAGCAAGCTAATGCCAGCCAAGCGACAGCCACGCAAGCTCAGCTGGAATTAAAACGATACGGCCCGCTACTGGACAAGGGATTGATTTCTCAAGATGTTTACGACAAAGCCAAAACCAATGCACAAAGTACCCAAGCCAATTTAAGAACCGCTAAATTCCAAGTAGATGTCGCTCAGCATGAACTGCAAGCCGCTTTGACCACACTAGAATATTCCGATGCCGAAAACCAAGAAGAGCTGGAACAAGTGGTTGTTAAATCACCGATAACCGGTCAGATACTCAAGGTTAATCGCCAATGCGAAGGTCCGGTTACCGTTGGTGAGTCACTACTGGAAGTGGGCGATGCGAATGCCCTAGAAGTTGAAGTGGATGTGCTTTCCGCCGATGCGGTGAAAATCAAAACCGGCATGGATGTGCGTTTCAAACGCTGGGGCGGCGAGGGTTATATTAAGGGTGTTGTCCGTCAGATCGAACCTATCGGCTTCACCAAAGTCTCCGCTTTAGGTGTCGAAGAACAACGGGTTTGGGTCATTTCAGACTTCACCTCTCCACTTGAGCAGTGGCAAAAGCTGGGTGACGCTTACAGAGTGGAAGCGGAGTTTATTCTTTGGCATGAAGACGATGTTCTGCAAGTACCGAGCAGTGCCATTTTCAGATATGAAAACGGCTGGGCCGTCTTCACGATTAAAGACAATCAGGCCCGAATTCAACCGGTAGAGATTGGTAAACGCAACGGTTTGAAAGTGCAAATTCTTTCCGGTTTAGAAGAGCACCAAAAAATCATCAATCACCCGAATGAGTCGGTTGAAGACGGGGTTAGTATTAAGCTTCTGTAAACTTGGTGGTAGCGAGAATTCCTGGAAGATACACGGCAGAGGTTATTTTTAGTAATCGAGCTATTATTAATTTCTATTATGCTAGATAAATTATTCTTATTAAAATTAAGCCAGCTTAATTCAATGAGATCGAAATGCATAATACGAAGAATACAAAGTTACCCTTTGCCGCCTTAATTCTGGCTGCCCTGCTGACTGCAGCCTTATCCACCAGCGGGCTTCTATCGACAAGCCAACTCGTGCTTAGCCTGACTCTGCTTGGAATCGGTACTCTGTTAGGTGCCACCTTGAATTACTTTCATTTCGGGTTCAGTAGCAGCTTCCGTGCTTTGATCGGAGAACGTAAAACCGCCGGTATGCGAGCCATCATTATCATGCTCGGCCTTTCCATTCTCCTGTTTGCTCCGCTGCTCTATTCGCCGGGCGAGCTTGGCAACACGCATACCGGCTTTATCCGTCCGATCAGCTCATCCATCTTGATCGGTGCTTTTATATTCGGCATCGGCATGCAAATCAGCTGCGGCTGCACCTCGGGCACCCTAAACCGGGTCGGGCAAATGCAAGCACTGGCACTGCCAACTTTATTATTCATGATTGTTGGTGGAACTTTTGCCGCTGCGAGTTTTGATGATTGGCGCAGTTTACCCGCATTGGAGCCGTTCGCTTTCCAAAACCATCTGTCTTGGCCATTGGCATTATTGAGTCAAATAACCCTGTTAAGTATTCTCTATTTTCTATTTATCCGTTATGAAAAATCGAAACACGGCAAAATCGAACCTTTATTGCAGAGTCGAGGCTTCCGCCATCCGTTCTTATTGGCTGGTATCGGATTGGCAGCATTGAATGCTTTACTCTTCTGGGTCAACGGATCGCCTTGGTCGATCAGCTCTGTGTTTCCTTACTGGGGCATCCATTCAATTGAACTTTTAAGTCTGCCGGTGGATTGGCAATTTTGGGATTATGCGATGGAAAACCAAAACCATTTGGGAAGCCGCTGGTATGAAAACCCAATCAATCTGACCACACTCGGCGTCGTTATAGGGGCTTTTATCATTAGCTTATTCAACCCAAGGGAAAAGGTACCTTTCTCTTTTTTCGCTCTGTTTATCAGTATGGTCGGCGGCTTGATCATGGGGTTTGGTGCGGTGCTCGCATCCGGCTGTAATATCGGCGCTTTTTTCAGCGGTATTGCTTCCGGCAGTCTTCACGGCTGGGTCTGGTTTGTTTTCGCTTTGCTGGGTAATCTTATCGGACTGGAACTAAGAAAACGGCTAATCGTGAGAGCGAGGGCTTAAAAACCGTTTTCCATTAACTCGATAAAGCGTTTCGGTGCCACCGGCTTCGAATAGAGATAACCCTGACAGTAGATACAATCGTTCTGTAACAGGAAATCTTTCTGTTCGATCGTTTCGACCCCTTCGGCGATAACACTCAACTCCAAGTTTTGCGTTAAATCGATAATGGTTTTGGCAATGGCGGCCGGTTTTTCGTTATCCGGCAAACCGTCAACGAAAGATTTGTCGATTTTTAACTGGTCGATCGGCAAGTTTTTCAGATAACTCAATGATGAGAAACCGGTTCCGAAGTCGTCCAGCGATATCTTAAAACCGATATTTTTAAGTTTATTGATAACGTTTAATGCGATTTCCATTCGTTGCAAGAAAACCCCTTCAGTTACCTCAAACTTAATGTTGTACGGGCTGATCTGGTAGGTATCGAGCAGTTTTTTCAAATTAGGCAACAAGCCGGAATCAAAGAAATGAATCGGGCTGAGGTTAATGGATATCTTGATATGATGGAGTTCATTCAACTGAATCCACTTAAAGACCTCTTCCAATAACCAGTTGGAGATCGGAATAATGGTCTGATTCTCCTCGGTAATCGGAATAAAGATATCCGGTCTGACAAATTCGCCTTGATAGTTCCAACGCAGTAAGACTTCCCCGCCAACGACTTGATTGGTGCTCATATTCACCTGCGGCTGAATGACCCAGTTTAACTCTTGATTATTGATGGCGCTTTTTAAGCCCTCTTCGTAATAATTGCGTTTTTCAACCTCTTCCTCCATTGCCGGCAGGAAAAAGCTCATCTGCCCTTTGCCGAGACGTTTGGCGTTATAGAGCGCAATATCGGCTTTTTTAAAGGCATCCCGCATTGAGTTTTCCGAAGTAATCGAATAAATCCCCAAAGAGAACTGCGGCGTATAAATCAAGTTACCCAACTGACAAGGTTTGCTGATCAAAATCTGTAACTGTTGAACCAAACCTTTTAGGACGCCGTCGGCATTCTGCGGATTTAGATTGGTCATCAATAAAACAAACTCATCACCACCAAAGCGGAATGCAAAGTCATTGTCTTTGATGAACTTCTTAATTCTGCTTGCCACTTCAACCAGTAACTGATCCCCGACATCATGGCCGTAACTGTCATTCAACTGTTTGAAATTGTCGACATCGACAATAATCAAGCCGCAACTCTTCTGCTCTTCAAGAAAGCCTTTTTTACAGTTGTTGTAAGCCAGATCAAAATAGGCACGGCTGTAAAGTTTAGTCAAGGCATCCCGATACGCCATCTGCTGAACTTTAGCGAATTGTTCATTCAACTGTCTTTCCATGAAATTGAAGTTGGTCATCAATTCACCGACCTCGTCTTCTTCGACTTCATCAAACAGATTGTTAATCCGATCCGGTTTTACATCTTTAGTCGCATCAATCAAAACCCGAATTCGTCGTGTCAGGCTATTACTCAGTAACCAGGCGATCATGGAACCGATTAATATTGCGGCAATGGTATAGGCCAGTCCTTCAAGTAAAATCTGTTGCAGATTTTGGGTGACGGTTTCGGTACTCAAACTAACTCGAATCCAGCCCAGCTCTCGTCCGTCCAACAGAATCTTCTGCGCAATATCGACATTGTTCAAGGAACGCACCAGCAACATTTTTTCGGCCGGACTCTCCAGCATACTGATACTGGCTTTATCGGCCAGAAATTTACCGACATTATTCTGGTTGGTATGCGCCAGTACCTCACCCTCGGGTGAAGTAATCATCACAAAATCGAGATTGGGAAACTGGTCTTGCGCTCTGACAATCTCTTCCAAACCGCTTAGGTTATTAGACAACACCCAAGGCAAAGCGCTGGTGGAAATGGTTTTAGCTAGAAGGCTCGCTTGCTCTTCGGTATGGCTTAACAGAAATTCCTGCTCACGCGTGACCAAATCATAAACAAATATGCTCATCAGGATAGCATGCACCAACGCTACCCCCAAGATCAGCTGTCGCTTGATGGTTTTAGGTTTGTATTTTGCCAACCAACGCATCATTTCGGATTATCGCCTTGTTTTGCCAAAAGAGTATTGTCACCCACTTCTCGGTAGAATTTTAATAGAAAATCCATCACCGGTTTATAGGTTATATTTTGGGCAATATAAATCTGTTCCACATTCATCTTTGCCAGTAACGCCTTACCTTGCGAGTGCGTATGGAGGTTTGCCAGCAGCCCTTGTACCTTCAAAGCGATTTTCAACGGCACTTTATTACGATGATACATAAAACTGTTATTGGGTAAGGTCTGGGTTTCCCATGCCACTTTTAGTTGCTCGGCAATGTCCGGATTACTCTTTTGCAGATCCAACCAAGGCACCGTCCAGGTCGCCGACGCGGTCGTATGTTTGACATAAACATTCATAATACTGGACTCTTGAGAACCGACATAAAGTGTCTCGGTCTCTTTCAGATTCAGGCCGTGCGAATGCAAATAATATTGCGGCATCATCGTTGCGGCCAGAGCGGTCGGTGCCGGATAAGCGATCCTTTTACCTTTCAACTGTGATACCGATTGAATATCGCTGTCCTTACGAACCAAAATCAATCCTTTAAACATATCTCTGCTACCGACTTGGTTAATCACTTCATAATAGTTGTCTAAAGACTGAATCGTCTGAAACGGATTCGGAATGGTAAAGTCGAACTTTTCCTGTTCGATTTTCTGATCGTAACTCGAGTAATCCTGCGAGGCTTCAACCCGGATTTCGACCCCGGGAATTTCCGACGATAGAAAATCTGCCAACGGGCCGTAAACCGCCATCAACTTGGAGGGATTATGCAACGGGTGAACACCCAAAATATAGACTTGTTTGCCGGAAAAATAAGGTTTATCGGAATAGGTGACGGTCGACTCGGCATCCGACTGCTCACAACCGGATAGAGAAACAGCGAGCATCAATAAGCCGATAATTTTAAATACTTTCACACTCTCTCCATCAACAAGCTGAAAAACTTTCGCCTTCCAAAGCTACGAGTCAGGCCGACATCATAGCTTTCTATTCGACCAGTAGGAAGCAAAAAGAATACCGGAAATATTATGCCACAAGCTGAAAATTGCGCCCGGCAAAGCACTGGCCGCGCCAAAGAATTTTAATGCTAAGGCCACACTTAGCCCCGAATTTTGCATGGCTATCTCAATCGCAACCGTCCGGGCAATAATACTATCGTACCCCAAAACCCTGGCTAACCCATAACCACTCAGCAACCCAACCAAGTTGTGCAGAATAACAGCCACAACCAATAAAGCGGCAAGATCGGTAAAATTAGAACGGTTCAAAGCCACCACAATTGCGATGATAAACAGAATCGCGGCCATCGAAAACAAGCTAGTAAATTTAGCCACCTTTTCAATTTTATTTTTCAACAGAGGATGCAAAAGTACGCCCAACAAAACCGGCACCACGATAATTTTGAACAGAGTCTCCAACATCATTAACGCCGGTACATCGACAGTTTGTCCTAAATACAACCAAGTCATAAGCGGCAATAACACCACCGCCGCCAACGTTGAAACAATGGTCATGCTAACCGAAAGGGCAACGTCGCCTTTTGCCAAATAAGCCATGACGTTGGAAGCCGTGCCACCGGCAGTAGCACCCACCAGTAACATTCCGATCAGCAACTCTTCGGAAAGACCGAATGAACGGGACAACAACCAAGCCGTTAACGGCATAATCAAAAATTGCAGCCCGACTCCAAACAACACCAGCTTACGATAAGACCAAACTCGCCGAAAATCACTCCACGACAAATTCAAGCCCATTCCAAGCATCACTAACATCAACAAAGGAACAATCCAAGACTTGAAATCGACAAACCAGTGCGCTTGCTGGAAAGCGAGCAAGCTAAGCAGCACGGCTAAAAGCGGAAATAAGATAATCTGCATGAAAAAACTGACCTTCTAAACGGGTTGCTAATTTGACTGGCCGATGTTTACAACAAAATACCGGTTGTCGGTTTCGGACTGGGATACAAGAGAACTCGCCAATAGAGAAGACCCAGCAGAGCAAACGCCGATATCCATCCCCATTGACTCAACTGCACCCATAGCAGATAAGATTCCGGCATGAGTAACGGAGCAAAAACTCGAATCAAAGCCGTCGCCAGTAACAATAAAAACACCAGCGCCAAACCTTTGGGCGGTTCAAATACATTACGATGGGTGTGGCCTAAAGCGATTCGCGCCAGGATGGCGGAACAGAGTAAACCGATTCCTCCCGCTGCCAAAGCATGAATAGCAAAGGATTCGTGCAGCCAACTCAGGCCGACAAAAACATATAAAAACATACCAACAATCATAAAACCGTAGGAGAGATAGAGCGGCCACAACAGTGTAATCCGCCAGATTTTCGGGTGATACCACTTAGCCAATCTGACGAGGTGAATAAGCGTTAATGGCAGCGCGACCAGTGACGTCAACCAGTGTTCGGCAAAACCGACCGCACAAACCATCAATGCAAAAAAGCCGCCGATGGCGATGATATCCAGCCATTTGGTCCGCTCTTTTTCAGGCAGCCCGAATGCCTTTTCGGTAAAAAAAGGAATCAAGCGTCGCATCATGGTCAAATTAATTGCCAGAACCAAAAACAATCCGGCAACCAGTGATGCTTTGGCGCTATTTTCAAGCCAACCTAAAGCATTGGCATAAAATACGCCATTGGCAATAACCAGCAGTATAAATTTAGATGCTAAACCAACCTGTTTCCACTGCCGGCTACGAATCACCGGAATGGCAAAAAGCAATAACAGACCAACGACAAAGCCCATATCCAATAGCGCAACTAATTGAATCGGCCAATCAAACAAGAACCCGACCCTAGCCAACAACCAAAACACAAATAGGACGGCCAAAGATTTTCCGGAAGCCGTATTGAGCCCCGTCCAGTTCATTACCGCCGTCAGTAAAAAACCGGCTACGGTAGCCAGCGCATAACCGTAAACCATTTCATGAGCATGCCAATAGACGGCGGTAACGGAAGAAAAGCTCATGGAGCTTAACGGAAACGTCCACCACCAGACAAACATACTAAGTACGGCAAATAGCAAGGCACCGAGAAAAAAAGGACGAAAAGCTCTGTGGAAAAAATAACCGATATCAAGCTCCTTTAACTTGTCCTAAGCGATTAACAGAGCGGAAAGCAGACCGATCAAGCCGCCAAAAACACCACCCCAAACAACCAACCAGCCTAAGTGCTCTTTTATCATCTGTTGTACCATCTGCTTGACCATTTCCGGCGTTAATTCTTGCAGACGGGAATCGATGATCTGCTCCACTTTTGCTTGAATGTCGGCCATTACATCCGGTTGATCCAGTTCCTCTTGCAAAAGTTCGTGAAAACGTTCAGTCTGAGTCATTTCAATTAATGCATTTTTCATGTTTTCAATGAAAGGATCTTTAAGCGGTTTCAAAGTATCCGCTCCGCCGAACATACTCAGCATACCGCCGAAAGAGGAATTCATAATCACCTCCACCAATCGCTCGTAAGCCGGAGCAAGATCGACTTTTTCAATCACCGGTTTGAGTTCGAACTTTGCATTTTGTGCCGTGTTGGCAGCAAACTTGTCGATATTTTCTTGATTGAAGAACTGTTCCATCATCAATGCTTTGATGGCCTGTTTGAACTCGGCAAAACGATTCGGAATCACACCCGAGCCGACCAAACCCGGAACCCGTTCAAACAACATATACACTGCCAGCCAGTTGGTTAAAGCCCCTGACAAAGCAAACAGCCCTGCCATCAAAATCCAGTTGTTTTGCAAAACATAGCCTGCAATGCAAAGCAGCAACGCAAGTAAATTGGTAATTAATGATTTATTCATTTCTGTTAAAAACCACTTATCTATTTATCTGAATATCTTTTAGCGTTTCTCGGCAACCACAAAAGCGACCGTATGATGTTTTTCATCGCTGATGCTAATCGCCCAGTCAGTGATGCCAAGCTCTTCGGACTTTTCTAAAGTGCTGCCTTCCAATACTAAATAAGGCTGACCGCTCTCTTTATGCGCCACCGTCATATCCTTGAAACGAACGCCTTGGGCGATGCCGGTACCCAGAGCTTTGGAAACCGCTTCTTTCAAGGCCCAACGTTTGGCTAGAAAGCGTTCCGGATAAAGCTGGTTGGCAAAATCTTCCAGCTCTTTGGTGGACAGCAAGCGGTTGGCAAAAATATCACCCTGTTTGCTGTACACTTTTTCGATACGTTCAACATCGACGATATCCGTTCCAACCCCGATAATCATAAGAAACTCCTAGCAGCAACTGTCGGTAAGGTAAGCCTGTTGACGAGCTTCGACCATAATGCGTTTCATTTCGCGAACCGCTTCCGGCAGACCGGAATAAACCGCTTGGGCGATGATAGCATGACCGATATTCAATTCTTCAATCTGCTTCATGGCCGCAATCGGCTGCACATTGTGGTAATGTAGCCCGTGCCCGGCATTGACGATTAAACCGATACCATGAGCATATTCCGCTGCTTGACGAATACGTTCCAATTCTGCGGCCACTTCCGCCGGCTTTTCCAGCTCCGCATAGGTTCCGGTATGCAGTTCAATCACCGGTGCGCCTACCGCTTTTGCAGCATCAATTTGCTCTTTATCCGGATCAATGAACAAAGACACTCGAGAACCGGCTTGTGCCAAACGAGCACAAACCTCGGTCAACCAAGGCTGTTGACCGGCTACGTCCAAACCGCCTTCGGTCGTCAGTTCTTCGCGTTTCTCCGGAACCAGACAGACATCTTCCGGCTGGTACTGACAAGCAATTCCCACCATCTCTTCGGTTGCCGCCATCTCTAAGTTAACCTTAGTTTGACGCATCGCCGAAATGCGGGCCACGTCTCCATCTTGGATATGTCGACGATCCTCGCGCAGGTGTAAGGTAATTGAATCCGCACCGGCCATTTCCGCATCTAGTGCCGCCTTGATCGGATCCGGATAACGGGTTCCGCGAGCTTGGCGCAAAGTGGCAACATGGTCGATATTCAAACCTAAAAATATGGGATTCATCGATATTCCTTTTCAAATTAAACAGTAAAAACTTGCTTATTATCCACGATCATTCCGGGGACAAGCAAACAGAAAAACGAACAAGTTTGACCTATAGGTCAACTTAACGGAAAAGCTCTCGGGTTTTGATTGGCTTATTGCCTAAATATTCGGCCAGTAACAACCTAAACAACTTCTTCCAGGAGCCTAAACAATCCGGACAATAACGGAATTCCGCCATCGCCTGTAGACAATCACCGCGGATTAATACACCGCTGCGCACCTTATCCACGGAGGCAGGTACCGCACCGATCTGCGGATAATAAAAGTAGTCTTGATCTACTTGGATCTCTTGCTGATGGGTATCGATATCTGTCACTAGGCCGTGCCCCATTTCCTCCAGCAAATGAAATTCAAACTGGCGAAGCGCCCAAGCTTGCTTAGCTCGATCGTCTGCCGCCAGCAGTTCGTAAAGAGATTGTTGATAGAGATCGAAAAGCGTTTCGGTCGCAACTTGCGGAAACAACAAGCGATACAGCAACTCATTCATATAGAGTCCGCAAATATTGGCTTCCGACTGAAGCGGAAAACGGATCGGCAGCGCTTCGAATTGACGGATGGTAACTAGATCAGCCGTTTGATTAGCTTTGTCCCGCCACTGTAGATTTAGTTTTTGAAAAGGTTGAATAGCCGCTGCTTTTTGTACGGAAGCCTTACTGCCGCCTCTTACGCCTCGCACCACTCCATTGATTTTGCCGTAGTCCGGGGTAAAAAAAGTGACTAGTGCACTGGTTTCTCGATAAGGGCGAGCATGTAACACAAAAGCAGACTGTTCGATTTCCATCCACTTTTAACCTATTGACTGAAACGCACTATCTGGAATAGTTATCGTCATAACCCAAACTAGCCAGAGCTCGCGCATCATCCGACCAATTCTCTTTGACTTTGACCCAAAGCTCAAGATGAACACGACCATTTAACAGGTTAATCAGATCTTTACGCGCTTGGGTGCCCATCTTCTTGATTAAAGCCCCCTTCTTGCCGATAACGATCTGTTTCTGCCCCGGACGCTCAACCAAGATGAGCGCATGGATCACCCAGCGCTCCTCGTCCTCATCATATTCGAACTGCTCGATTTCCACCGTGGCACCATAAGGTACTTCATCCCCTAGGGTACGCATCAATTTTTCACGAATAATTTTCCGCCGCCAGGAAACGGGTAGAGCGATCCGTCACATAATCATCCGGAAAAATCGGTGGCTGTTCCGCTAAACGCTTTAAAACCTCTTCTTCAATCGTCTCTAAACCGATTTTCTTATAGGCAGAAACCGGAATCAACGCATCCATCTTCACCTCTTCGGAAATCTGCTGGATGAACGGGAACAGTTCTTCTTTATCTTTGAAGTTATCGATTTTATTGACCAGAACGATCACCGGCTGCTCCACATTCTGTAGTTTTCTGGCCACCGCTTTATCTTCTTTGGTCCAGCGCCCTGCTTCGACCACAAATAGAATGACATCCACGTCCACAAAGGTACTGTCGGCCGCGCGGTTCATATAGGTATTGATGGATTTCTGACCGCCCAGATGCATTCCAGGGGTGTCAACATAAACAATCTGCGCTCGATCCGTAGTATGGATGCCATGGATACGATGACGCGTAGTTTGCGGCTTATGCGAGGTAATGCTTAACTTCTGTCCCAAGAGCTCGTTCATCAGGGTCGATTTACCCACATTGGGGCGACCGATAACCGCAGCCAATCCGGACTTATAGCCTTGCGGAATCGGCGAAGAGTCCGTACCGGCAAGAATATCGTCTAGGGAGAGGGTTTTATCTGTCATAGAGGGAATCCAACCACTTTTATTGAGTTACTAAGTCGTTAAATATTATATGAATTTTTAACGAATAACAGGTTAAGCTTCAAAATGAACTTCGAAACTATAGTTGGCCGAGCGCTTCTAAAGCGATCTCGGCTGCTTTTTGCTCGGCTTTACGTCGGCTGGAAGCCACCGCTTCAAACTTGGAATTCAGTTTATTGACATAGCATGAAACGGTAAACTCCTGTGCATGAGCTGCACCGTTTACGCTGATAATAGTATATTCCGGCAACTCTTCGTTTTGTGACTGCAGATACTCTTGAAGGCGTGTTTTGGCATCTTTACCCACTTTTTTCGGATCCAATTCAGCAAGACGTTTAGCATAAAAACGGCCTACCAACTCACGACAGGCATCCAAACCACCGTCTTCATAAACCGAAGCAATAATAGCCTCAATGGCATCAGCAATAATAGAGTCGCGTCGGAAACCACCGCTTTTCAATTCACCCGGTCCCAATACCAAATAATCGCTGATGCCGTACTCTCTACCGATAACAGCCAGAGTATCCCCTTTCACCAAATGCGCACGAATCCGGCTCATATCGCCTTCGGGCAGTTTGCTGAACTGGTGATACAAAGCATCGGCAATCATAAAGTTCACCAAACTATCGCCGAGAAACTCCAAACGTTCGTTGTTGTTCGCCCCCATACTGCGGTGCGTCAAGGCGTGCTGTAGGTAAGCGATATCCTGATATTGATAGCCGAGTGTCTTGGCAAGGCGTTCAAGTTTTGCTTTACGCTCGGTGGAGAGTTTAGCCGGCTGTTTGTTTGACTTGCCCATTACTGGATCCCTTCACCCAAACGATTCAAGTGCATACCGTTGTCCCAGTTCATCCAAATACCGAACGCTTTACCTTTCAGGTTCTTTTCAGGAACAAAACCCCAAAAACGGCTGTCATTACTGTGGTCACGGTTATCTCCAACCATAAAATAATGACCTTCAGGAACCACTACGGTATTCATATCGGTAGAGGATTTATCGGTATCGTGAAGAATTTTATGTTTGTGTCCGCCCGGGAAAGTCTCTTCCAGGATAGATGCTCCGTTCATCACCGCGCTTGAATCGGTTCCGTGGTATTTACCGATATAAGTCGTCTGTACCGGCTTATCGTTGATGAATAAGGTACGACCGACATAAGTGATACGATCTCCCGGTAATCCGGCAACACGCTTGATGTAATCGACATCCGGATCATTCGGATATTTAAACACAACAACATCACCGCGCTGCGGCTCGGAGACAGGGATAATTTTAGTCTGGGTAACCGGTAATTTGACGCCGTAAGCGAATTTGTTAACCGCAATAAAATCACCGATCTGTAAAGTCGGGTACATAGATCCCGACGGAATTCTGAACGGCTCGATAATGAACGAACGCAAAACCAGAACCACGAGAAAAACAGGAAACAAAGAACGTGCATATTCAATCAGCACCGGCTCTTTTTCCGGCATCATTGCCGACTCACGCTTAGGTCTCCAAACCACTTTATCCACATAAGCGATTACACCGGTAACGGCCGTGACAATAACTAAAATCAGTTCAAAACTCATGCTTAGGAGTCTCCTGTATCCAAAATTGCAAGGAAAGCTTCTTGCGGCAGTTCAACGCTACCGATCGACTTCATCCGCTTTTTACCCTCTTTCTGTTTCTGCAATAACTTTTTCTTACGCGAAACATCGCCACCGTAACACTTGGCGGTTACATTCTTTCTTAGTGCTTTAACGTTGCTTCGCCCGATGATCTTACCGCCGATAGCGGCCTGGATAGCGACATCGAACATTTGACGAGGAATCACCTCTCTCAATTTTTCGATAATGACCTTACCGCGCTGCACCGCAAAGCTACGGTGCACGATGACCGCCAAGGCATCCACTTTTTCGCCGTTAACCATAAAGTCAACACGGATCAAATCACCTGCCTGGAAACGTTTGAATTCATAATCCATCGAGGCATATCCACGACTACATGACTTTAAGCGATCAAAAAAGTCCAATACCACTTCGTTCATCGGCAGTTCATAAGTGATGGCTACCTGACCACCCGAGTACTGCATATCTTTCTGTACACCGCGTTTCTCAATACAGAGCTTCATAACGGCACCGACATACTCATTCGGAACCAAGATATTGGCTTCGATAATCGGTTCACGAACTTCCTGAATGATAGCAGGATCCGGCAATTCCGACGGATTATCGATTCGAATCACATCACCTGCTTTGGTCAGGACTTCATAGATTACGGTCGGAGCGGTAGTAATCAAATCAAGATTATATTCACGCTCCAAACGCTCCTGAATAATTTCCATATGCAGCATACCGAGGAAACCGCAACGGAAACCGAAACCTAAGGCTTCCGAGGTTTCCGGTTCAAAGTGCAGAGCCGCATCGTTCAAGCGCAGTTTACGTAACGCTTCGCGCAAATCTTCATAATCTTCCGAAGAGACCGGGAACAAACCGGCAAAAACGCGAGGTTGCGCAGGCTTGAACCCGGGAAGCGCCTCTACATCCGGCTTAGCCGCATCGATTAAGGTATCCCCCACCGGGGCGCCGTCAATATCTTTAATTCCGGAAATAACGTAACCGACTTCCCCCGCAGCAAGAAAAGGTTTTGAGGTGCGTTTCGGGGTAAAAATCCCCACATCGTCAACCAGATAATCTTCTTTGGTGGAAACCACTCGCATTTTGGTTTTCTTACCGATCTTACCGTCGATGACGCGCACCAGAGAGACCACGCCCAGATAGTTGTCGAACCAGGAATCGATAATCAAAGCTTTCAGCGGCGCTTCCGGATCGCCTTGCGGAGGTGGAATCTTGTCAACGATATCTTCCAACGTCTCTTTAATTCCGATTCCGGCTTTGGCGCTGGCACGAACCGCGTCAACCGCTTCAATCCCGACAATCTCTTCAACTTCTTCGATCACGCGTTCCGGATCGGCAGCAGGAAGGTCGATTTTGTTCAAAACCACCAACACTTCCAGCCCTTGCTCGATGGCGGTATAACAATTGGCAACCGTTTGCGCCTCAACCCCTTGAGAGGCGTCAACCACCAACAAGGCGCCTTCGCAGGCCGCAAGAGAACGGGAAACTTCGTAAGAGAAATCAACGTGCCCCGGAGTATCGATAAAGTTCAATTGATAGGTTTGCCCGTCATCCGCCTTGTATTCCAAAGTCACGCTTTGAGCTTTAATGGTGATGCCGCGCTCTCTTTCGATATCCATCGAATCCAGAACCTGCGCTTCCATTTCCCGGTCAGACAAACCGCCGCATAGATGGATAAAACGATCGGCGATGGTCGATTTACCATGGTCAATATGGGCAATAATCGAAAAATTTCGAATATGTTTTAAACTGTCTGACATTTACACTCCGTCAATCAAACTAGATACTCCTGCACCGTCTTTAGTGAGGATAAGTCTTTAAATTAGCTAATAAAAAAGGGGCTCGGCCCCTTTTTTACAATCTTTATAACGCAGCTTTAATCTAAGATTCAAATTCCGATTAAGACCGCAGATCGTCTTGGTTACAAAATATGCGCGGTATTTTACGCTAATTTCATTGCTTTCGCATCCATTTCCTTTAAGCGAGAAAAGCGCATTACTCCAATATCAGCGGCAAAAACAGCGAACGCTTGTTTCTGACCACTCGTACCGGCAAAGACTGACCTTTCGGCAACGCTTTCATGATTGACTTTAAGGTAGCGGCATTCTTCACCGGCTTGAAATCGATTGTGACGATGATATCACCTTTACGCAATCCGGCTTTCTGTGCCGCGCCGTCAGCTTTCACATCGGTCACCATGACGCCAAACGGCAAGTTTAAAGTTTCCAGAGCATCTTTATCCAGGTTTTTTACCAAAGCGCCCAAACGATTATCTCGATATGGTTCGGAGTGTCCGCTATCGGCCAACTGATCAGCTTGATCCAGAGAGCTCAGCTTGACGTTGAAGAATTTCACTTCACCATTACGCAGCACCTTAACCTTCACTTTTTTATCTAAAGAAGTAATGCCGACAATCGGCGGTAAGTCGGCAGATTTTTCAATTTTATTGCCGTCAAATTCAAGAATGATATCGCCAGCTTCAATACCCGCTTTTTCCGCCGCAGTTTCAGGATAGGTCTGCCCCACCAAAGCACCTTGCGGTTTCGTCAAACCGAACGATTTAGCTAAATCATTGGTGACTTCTTGAATCTGAACCCCTAAGTAACCTCGTGCGACTTTACCTTTGTCTTTCAACTGCTCAACCACATTCATGGCGATATTGATTGGAATCGAGAAGGACAATCCCATAGAACCGCCGGTTTTACTGTAGATCTGCGAGTTAATCCCAACCACTTCACCGTTCAGATTAAACAATGGCCCACCGGAGTTACCCGGATTAATCGGCACGTCCGACTGAATAAACGGCACATAAGTATCATCCGGCAAAGAACGACCTAAAGCACTGATAATCCCGTGGGTAGCAGTAAAGTCGAGCCCGAAAGGTTCACCGATCGCCAAAACCCACTGCCCGACTTTCAAGTCTGAAGAATTACCGATTTTGGCATAAGGTAAATCATCGGCATCCACTTTTAATAGAGCGACATCCGTTCTTGGATCTGTACCGACAACTTTGGCCACCAACTCTTTACGATCACGCATTCTGACAATGATTTCGTCTGCTCCGTCAACAACATGATGATTGGTCAAAATATAACCGTCTTCACTGATAATAAATCCGGAGCCTAATGAGTGCGCCTGCTCTTTTGGCTCTTGTTCCGGTATCTGTCCGTGAGGGTTATTCGGCATTTGCGGCAAACCAAAAAAGTGCCGCAACAACTCTTCCGGCATACCTCTGAACTCGGGCATCGCCTGACGAGTGACTTTTTTCGTCGTACTGATATTCACCACGCTAGAATTGGTATCTTCAACCAATTGAGAAAAATCAGGTAACCCGTAATCCCCTGCTTTGGCTGCATAGCTATGAACCGGATAAACCAATACCCATGCCGTGATCAAAATACTAAATAGAACGGATATTTTTTTCATTGAAAACGCTCTCCTAAATCCAAAATATCAAGAATATGTACAGAACATAAAACTAAACCGATACTAAAACTATATATAGTCAAGCTTTATGTTTTTTCAAGACTGAACCCAGCTCAGGCAAGACCGGCTTGTAAAATTTTTGAGTATATTTCCAGCCGGCAAATAGGCCCAACGCGCCTCCCACAATGGAAATCAACTCAACCATGTCTTTGGTCAAACCAAACCAGTTTTCAGCAATTTTCGATGCTGTAATCGCAAAGAAAAACAGCCCGATTAATGGTAAGCCATAAGCCATAAATGAATGTTTAAGCAATCGTGACTCATCCAGAACCAGCTCTACCTGATCGCCAACCTCACATTCAAGGGTTTTCCTCACTTGCAATGTTTCGGCATTCTGCCTGACAAATAGCTTCGACAAGGCAGAAGTACCGCAACCCGATTCCGAAGCACATCCGCTACAGCCCGTAGTTCTCTGGGTTTGCACATAAACGTAATCCGCATCAACACGAACGACCAACCCTATTTCTTTTAAAAGATTTCCGGAACTCATACATCTCCAAATAGTTGTCCAACTTCAAGACAGGTTAAATCCCCTCTGAATGCACAGAGTTTACCTTGCAAAAACCGTAAAGTACATGCAACTCCGCTCACATCGTCAAGCGTTACTTTATATAATATGAATAGAATTTGAATAACGTTGAGACAAAAGGAAATATCTTGAGCGCACCATCCATTGCTAAAACGATAAAAACAGATATCCTGGTGATCGGTAGCGGCATCGCCGGTTTATCTATTGCGCTCAAGCTAGCCAAAACCCAAAAAATTACCATTCTGGCCAAAGGTTCTTTAACCGAGGGCAGCACCAATTATGCCCAAGGCGGCATCGCAGGCGTACTTGATCCTTTTGACAGTATCGAAGCGCACATAGAAGACACACAAAATGCCGGTGCCGGTCTTTGCGATCCGAAGGCAGTAGCTGTAGTGGCGACTCATGCAGCGGAAACCATTCAAGAATTGATCGAATTAGGCGTCCCGTTCAGTAAAGACAACTTGGACTCGCCTGAACAGGGAGAGCTTTCCGAAAAAGAATTTCCGTTTCACTTGACCAAGGAAGGCGGACACAGCCATCGTCGTGTGATTCATGCGGCAGACCATACCGGGCAATCGGTTTTGAAAACCCTGATCAAACGTGTTAAAGAACACCCAAATATTACCTTGCTGCCGGATTACATGACGATTGACTTGATTAAAAACAAATCCAGAAATCGTTGCATCGGCGCCTATGCTTTAAATCAAAAGGAAAATTCCATTTGCGCCATCTCTTCACTATTCACCGTCTTGGCAACCGGCGGCGCATCCAAAGCTTACCTTTATACCAGCAACCCTGATACTTCAACCGGAGACGGCATTGCCATGGCCTGGCGAGCCGGCTGTGAAGTGGGCAATATGGAATTCAATCAATTTCATCCCACTTGCCTGTTCCACCCCAAAGATCGCTCCTTTTTGATTACAGAAGCCGTTCGTGGTGAAGGCGGCGTTTTAAGACTGCCTAATGGCGAGACCTTTATGCAGCAATATGATGAAAGAGCCGATCTTGCACCGCGCGATATCGTCGCCCGCGCCATTGACCAAGAGATGAAAAAACACGGGATTGACTGCGTTTATTTAGATATTACCCAGAAGTCTCCGCAGTTTATCAAGACCCACTTCCCAACCATTTACGAACGCTGTAAAAAAGTCGGAATCGACATTACTAAGGAACAGATTCCGGTTGTCCCGGCAGCGCATTATACATGCGGCGGTGTGGTCACGGATTTGGAAGGCAAAACCAGCTTGGACGGTCTCTATGCTATCGGAGAAACGGCTTATACCGGACTGCATGGTGCCAACCGACTGGCAAGCAATTCGCTGGCGGAAGGTTTGGTTTTCGCCAAAATGGCGCATAAAAGTATTAAAAAAGCACTCAAAGAAAATGATTTCAAACACGAGGAAGTCAAGCCTTGGGATACGACCGGGATTACCGATCCCAAGGAAAAAGTATTGGTCAGTCACGACTGGGATGAATTGCGCCGTGTCATGTGGGATTATGTAGGAATCGTCCGCACCAATAAACGTCTGCAACGGGCCAAACAACGCGTAAAAAATCTACATAAAGAAGTTTATGAATATTATCGACAACACTCGTTGAATAGAGACCTTCTGGAATTGAGAAATTTAGTCCAGGTTGCAGAACTGATGATTATCAGCGCACAGAAACGTAAAGAGAGCCGAGGCCTGCACTACAATTTGGACTATCCTCACTTACATAAAAAGCCTAAGCCGACTATTCTGAAACCCAAACCGAGAAAAATCCATTGAACTCGAGTTTAAAGTTCAAGTATAGAGCTCCAATGGCGGTTCATTAGCCAAGCGTCGGATTAGATCACTCTCGGTAATGATGCCTGAAATCCGCTGGTAATCATCCATCACCAGCAGAGCGTCCATTTCGAAACTCATTAAGGCGTGAGCCACATGGCGCACGTCGGTATCGGACGAGGTCGTCACTACTGTCGCTTGCATGGTATCCGACACTAACTCCGGTTTAACGCCTTCTAACTCGCCCCGCTTATTGATAATAACTCGGCCAAGAATATTGGATTGCGTACACATCCCGACCAGCTCTCCCCTTTCCAAAACCGGCAGGTGTTTAATGCCTTTTTTCTGCATCAAATTCCATGCGTTTTCTATCGCTTCCGAACTATTGACGGTAATCACCGGACTACTCATCAGTTCGGCCGCTTTGACAATGAGATGCCGAGAAGAGCGCTGATTTTTCTTGTATGCATCAACAGCTGGATTCAGGGACACTGCATGTCCCGATTGAGATGGTCGATTGTCAGGTTTAAGCCCCTCAAATTCGCTCTCGTTGATCTTGTTAATTCGTTTGGTCGGATCAACTTTAAGCATAGGCAATTGCTGAACCGAACCGATAAAACTTTGCCCGTCCGGGCTGTAAACTATAAACATATCAGCAACCTATACACCTGAATCAATTGACATTCATGCTCACATCATAGCATCAACTCCCCCTGACTGAACTCTCAAAATCAGTCTTGGCGAGATCCACTTAACTATATCGGAAATAAATCGATAAAGTTTACCCCTCATACAGAAATTAGCGGAATTTCAGCCTTCAAAAACTTTATAGCGCTTACTGGAATAAGCCCGACTTATTGACTATACTATTTCAGTTTTTAAGCTAATCAATTTCAATTCATAAGGATAAGACTATGTCAGTTTTAGTAACTAAACAGGCTCCTGACTTTACAGCTGCTGCGGTATTGGCGGACGGTTCAATCGTAGAAGATTTCAATCTGAAAAGCCACATTGCCGGTAAATATGCGGTTGTCTTCTTTTACCCGCTTGACTTCACATTTGTATGTCCGTCTGAAATTCTGGCTTTCGACCACCGTGTCGAACGTTTCAAAGAATTGGGTACAGAAGTTATCGGTGTTTCAATCGATTCTCAGTTTACTCACAATGCTTGGCGTAACACCCCGGTTAACGAAGGTGGTCTAGGTCCTGTTAAATTCCCTCTAATTGCTGATATCGGTGGTTCTATCATGGACGCTTACGGAATTCGTCACCCAGGAAACGTAGCACTTCGTGGCGCTTTCCTAATCGATAAGGACGGTGTGGTTCGTCATCAAGTTGTTAACGATCTTCCGCTAGGTCGTAACGTTGATGAAATGGTTCGTATGGTTGAAGCACTTCAATTCCACGAAGAAGTTGGTGAAGTATGCCCAGCTGGTTGGAACAAAGGTGATGCGGGTATGAAAGATACTCCGGACGGCGTAGCTGAATACCTAAGCGAGCACTCTGACGAACTATAATTCGCAAGAATAAACAGTTATTGCTATAAAGGCCGTCCTGTGACGGCCTTTTTTAATGGCAAATCAATTAAGTGGAGACCCGACTTGAAACAACGTCTGGAAGAGTTTCAAACTCGCACACACCTCGCCCTTCAAGCCCAGCTCAAAAAACTGGCCGAGGCGGATTCAGCTCAAGAGTCATTTATTGAAGCGATTGAATACGCAACCCTCAATCAAGGTAAACGTCTTAGACCGGCTCTGCTCTATGCGGTAGCGGATGCCTTGCAAATTCCACTGGAAGATGTCGATAGCTCTGCTTGCGCCATCGAACTGATCCACAGTTATTCGCTGGTGCATGATGATCTACCGGCCATGGACGACGACGATTTACGCAGAGGTCAACCGACGACTCATATCAAATACGGTGAAGCCAATGCCATTTTGGTAGGTGACGCCCAGCAAACCTTAGCCTTTCAAATCCTCAGCGAAGACAATCGGCTTGCGGCAGATAAAACGGTAGAGCTAATTCGTTTGCTAACACAGGCCAGTGGCGCTAACGGCATGATTGCCGGTCAAGTTATGGATATCGCCTCAGAAGGCAAACTGATTCCACTGCAACAGCTTCAACAACTCCACCAGTTAAAAACCGGGGCTTTGATTAAAACATCCCTGCTCATGGAGCAGTACAGTCACCTCGCTATCCAAGTTTACAAAACCAACTTGCTAAACTGGGGGAAACTATCGGCCTGGCTTTTCAGGTTCAGGACGATATTCTCGACATTGAATCCGATACCGAAACCTTAGGCAAACCTCAAGGCAGCGACTTGGCATTAGACAAATCGACCTACCCGAAACTGATGGGCTTAGAACAGGCTAAACACTACCGAGATGAGTTAATTACAGAAGCAAAACAGCTTTTGCATGAAATGGAATTGCGCAGCGATTTTCTGTTTGAGATCATCGATTACATCGCAGAACGTAAACACTAAATGATATCTGCCGCAAAAGAGTATAATTTGGTTTACTAATCAAAAAGTTAGCGATTTTACTCTAGGAAAGACAATCCCTTTTAGGTTATAATCTGCGCCCTTTCGACACCACATTAAAGAACCGATTCAATTATGGCACAACAATTTGTACTGAAAACGCTTCTCGACTTTGCTTCTGCTCATAGCTTGCGCGGCTATCCGGGTGACTGTGCAAAACTACATGGACACAACTGGAAAATTGAAGTTCAAGTTTCAGGTGAGAAACTGAATGAGATCGGCATGGTGATCGATTTTAAAGAGATCAAACGACACGCCAAAGAAGTCGTCAAAGAGCTGGATCATACCTTCTTGAACGATCACTCACATTTTCAGGAAGTTAACCCGACTGCCGAGAATATTGCCGTCTATCTGTTCCAAGCCATTCAAAGTCGAATCCAGAGCCCGGAAGTCAAAATGCATAGCATTACCGTTTGGGAAAACGACCGCAACTGTGTTACCTACTCAGAAGATTAAAGATCGATACTTAATCGATGCATAATAAAAAACCGGCATAAAAAAACCAGCACATGGCCGGTTTTTTTATTGATAAAAGATAAACCATATTATCCATTACCGGTCGGCAAATTATTGGCATTCATGACGATATCGTCGATCAATCCTTCCGAAGACAACTTATCCAGATCAATCACCACAACCATTCGGTCTTTACCTTTAGCCGGCTGGCCTTCCACTCTCACAGTTTGACTGGCTGCTTGCCCTTGACCGTCGCGAATGGTTGTCAAACCCAAGATATATTGCTTATCAATCGACTCGGAAATATCCGGAGCCGGTTGCAGTTCGTTCATATCAAATTGATGCACATCGGAAACCGCATCAACTACCAAGCCGACGATACGCTCTCCTTGCGAAGTAATGACATGCACAACAATCACTACGGTAGTATTGTTATAACTGGCTGATAGAGAGAACTTTTCGCGCAAATCAATGATCGGCACGATAGTTCCACGTAAATCAACCACGCCTTTCACATAAGGCGGTACACTGGGTAACGGGTTCGGCTTTTCCCAACCTCGAATCTCTTGTACTCTGAGTATTTCTACCGCAAACTCCTCTTTACCTATGATGAAGGTTAAAAATTCTTGTTTTGCATCAGACACAGCTCATCTCCGTTTCACACAAATTATGTCTATAATATTGCAACATAATCAATCTAAGTTCTTTTTACTCGACCCGCTTATTTTCTCAATTAAACGGTGACATGAATAGCAAAATTGTATGCAAGAAATACGCCAAGACAATTTGATATTTTGATTTTCTAGAGTATTATCAGCAACAAATAAAAATTTAGGATAACTTTATGACATCATTGGCTACATTGGACTCAACATGGTCCGAGTTCTTACAATCTCAACATGCTCAGCTTGACGAAAGCGGCAAGATTGTCACTTTTGGACATGCCGAACTGGAACGTTTTTTAATTAAAAACGGTCCGGTTATCACCAGCCTGACTCATCAGGCTCTAATTAAAGTTTCCGGCAGTGAAGCCAAAACCTTTTTACAGGCACAACTGACTAGCGACATTAATCAAGTCAGCGAAAGCCAAGCGCAGTATTCCGCCTATTGCGATCCTCAAGGCAATGTGTTGGCCGTTTTTTTAGTCTTTATCTATCAAGGCGACTACTACTTGAACTTTGACGGTTCATTAGGCGAAACCATTCTCAAACGTCTGAAGATGTTTGTATTGCGCTCCGATGTTCAACTGGAAGACGTCTCAAACAATTTGATTCAGGTCGGCTTTGCCGGTGAATTCGGCGATCTTGACGTGCAACGCCGCTTGGCGACCAAAGTCAAAGAAACCTTTGAAAGCGGCATGATTACCGATGAAAGCCTACAAGATATTTTGGTCGTTAAAGTACCCGGCCCTTATCACAAGTACGCACTATTTGGCCCTGCCGAGCAGATGATCGAAGCTTGGAACAGTATTCGTAGCAATTGTGATGTCACCAACAACTACGACTGGAATTTATTGGACATTGCTGCCGGCATTCCGACTGTGACTGCGGCAACCACTGGGCAATTTACGGCTCAGTTTTTGAACTTAGACAAGTTTGATGCCATTAACTTTCAAAAAGGCTGCTTCCCCGGTCAAGAAATTATCGCCCGTATTCACTATCGCGGCAAAGTCACCAAACGTATGCTGCGCATCCATCTGAATGAACAGAAAGAATTAAACTCCGGTGATACTTTGGTACTGAAAGACAACGCCGGCAAGCAGCATAAATTGACGGTGATTAATGCCAATGCCGATATCTTCAGCGGCACGCTTTGCCTTGCCATTGCCACACTAAAGTCACTGGAAGCTGTTGAAGGCGATTTAATGACGGAATCGGGTGAAGCCGCATTAGTGGAACCCTTGCCGTATAAAATCACCGACGAAGATTAGTAGAACGGATTAGCGCTCAAACCATACATGGGCGCTTAACCATCTACGGTCTACTTTAAAAAGCCAATAAAAAAGCCTCGCAAGATAAATATCTGCGAGGCTTTTTACTTTCGGATACAAACAGAATGAATTTACGATTGACGCATATGCGGGAACAGTAAAACATCTCTAATTGAAGCAGAATCGGTGAACAACATGACCAAACGATCA
Source organism: Thiomicrorhabdus sp. (assembly GCA_963677355.2). Lineage (GTDB taxonomy): Bacteria > Pseudomonadota > Gammaproteobacteria > Thiomicrospirales > Thiomicrospiraceae > Thiomicrorhabdus. Next base: position 899,610 of record CAXXXQ010000002.1, read on the forward strand.
ATACCAATGCCCTCACCTGCCGTTGGCGGCATACCATGCTCTAGTGCGGTGATGTAGTCTTCGTCATAGTGCATCGCTTCATCGTCACCGGCATCCTTAGCGGCAACCTGCGCCTTGAAACGCTCCGCCTGATCTTCTGCATCGTTCAACTCATTGAAACCGTTCGCCAGCTCGCGACCACCGATAAACAATTCGAAGCGATCAGTAATAAACGGATCTTCGTCATTACGACGCGCCAACGGAGAGACTTCAGCCGGATATTCGGTGATGAATGTCGGATCCATTAACTTCTCTTCGACCGTTTCCTCAAAAATTTCTGTCAACACTTTACCAAGGCCGTAACCCTCTTGCAGCTTGATATGCAAAGATTCAGCCAGTGCTTTAGCCTGCTCCAAGTCTGCCAACTGCTCCGCGGTCACTTCTGGGTTATATTGCAGAATGGCATCTTTCATGGTCAAGCGTGCAAACGGCTTACCAAAATCGAATTCCTGCCCCTGATAAGGTACCGTCGTTGAACCAATCGCCAACTCCGCCAACTCTTTCAACAGCTCTTCGGTGTAATCCATTAACTGGTGATAATCGGTATAAGCCGCATAGAATTCCACCATGGTGAATTCCGGGTTATGGCGGGTAGACAGACCTTCATTACGGAAAGAACGGTTAATTTCGAAAACTCGCTCAAAACCACCGACAACAAGGCGTTTCAAATACAGTTCCGGCGCAATACGCAAGAACAGCGGCATATCCAATGCGTTATGGTGAGTATTAAACGGTTTAGCTGTAGCGCCCCCCGGAATCACATGCATCATCGGCGTTTCCACTTCCATGAAGTTTTTACGGATTAGAAATTCACGGACATGTTGAACAATTTTAGAGCGCAACAAAAAGGTTTCGCGGCTCTCTTGATTCACAATCAGGTCAACATAACGCTGACGGTAACGCGCTTCCTGATCTTGTAAACCATGGAATTTATCCGGTAGCGGACGAATCGACTTGGTAATCAACTCAATATGCTCAACATGAACGGAAAGCTCACCGGTATTGGTTTTAAACAGATAACCTTCTGCACCGACGATATCACCCAAATCCCACTTTTTGAACTGGGTATTGTAGAAACCTTCCGGCAACTCGTCACGGGTAACATAAACCTGAATACGCCCGGTCGGATCCTGCAAGGTCGCGAAACTCGCTTTCCCCATAATACGACGCAACATCATTCGCCCGGCAACCTTAACACGAACCGGCTCGGCTTCCGCCAAAGCTTCTTTGCTCATCTCATCAAACTGCGCATGCAAATCGGCAGCATGGTCTTCACGGCGGAATGTATTAGGATACGAGTGCCCCTCTTCTCTTAACGCTTGCAACTTGGCACGGCGTTCAGCGATTATTTTGTTCTCATCTACTTCAGGCACATTATTTTGTGGTTCCGACATGAATTTTCTCTCTATAACAATACGGTTAAAACTGCGGCTTATTTTAAGCTTTTACACAGATAAACTCTAGTGAGTTCCAAGCTCAAAATGCCGTATTTCTTGTAAATTGACTCTTTGTGGTATCTTTGCTTGTACAAAAAATCAGATACCGGCTTTCAAGCTCGCTTCGATAAACTGATCTAAAGCGCCATCTAGTACCGCTTGGCAGTTACCGGTTTCTACACCGGTACGTAAATCTTTAATGCGTCCGGAATCCAAAACGTAGGAACGGATCTGACTTCCCCAACCGATATCCGACTTGGATTCCTCCAAGTCCTGCTTCTCGGCATTACGTTTCAACATCTCAAGCTCATATAATTTCGCTCGTAGCTGTTTCATCGCATCTGCCTTGTTCTGATGCTGAGAACGACCGTTCTGACACTGCACAACCGTGTTGGTCGGCAAGTGCGTCAAACGGACTGCGGAATCGGTTTTGTTGACGTGCTGTCCACCCGCACCACTGGCTCGATAGGTATCGACACGAATATCAGCCGGATTCAAGTCCACTTCAAAACTATCATCAATTTCGGGAGAAATGAAAACAGAAGCAAACGAGGTATGACGTTTGGCATTTGAGTCGAATGGCGATTTACGTACCAGACGATGCACACCTAACTCGGTGCGCAACCAACCGTAAGCATACTCTCCCTGAATATGCACGGTAGCCCCTTTGATCCCGGCAACATCGCCGGCAGACGCTTCGGTAATTTCGGCTTTAAAACCATGGCTATCCGCCCAGCGCAGATACATTCGCAATAGCATATTGGCCCAGTCTTGAGCTTCAGTACCACCCGAGCCGGACTGAATTTCCAGATAGGCATTATTGGCATCCATCTCGCCGGAGAACATACGCTGGAATTCAAGCTGATCAAGACGCTGGCCGAGACGATCCAATTCAGCAACCACTTCATCAACCATCTCCTGGTCTTCGTCCATCTCGGCCATTTCCAACAATTCGTGAGTGGCTTCGGTACCGCTGGTCAGATCGTCAATCGTGGTAACGATTTTTTCCAGTATGGATTTTTCTTTACCTAAAGCTTGGGCTTCTTCCGGATTATTCCAAATATCCGGTGACTCCAGCTCTTTAGTTACCTCTTCCAGACGTTCAGCTTTGACCTCATAGTCAAAGATACCCCCTAAGTACTTGAGTACGCTCTTGATAGTCCTTAATTCGTGTATAGATCGGGTTTAATTCCATTTGCTTTTCTACTTAACTTTTACTGTCAAAAATTAGCGCGAATGATAACAGAATTCGCCTTAAATTTCCTTGCTTTTACTTACTAATCAATCGCTTAATCCGTTAAATCGGTTCAATTTAAGATTTTTTAATTTTTTCGCTAAAGTCATTAAATGATCGGCCGATAAAGTTAATGTATAAATCCCGGCGGGAAACTTGTTTAGTCTCATCCGCTTGCAAATTCAGGTGATCAAAATGGCTATCGATACTAAAAATTTAGGACCTATTCAGGCTTACCAGAAACTGGAAGAACTGAATGCCAATAAAACCCAAAAACAAAATGCGTCTAATTTGGATGCTGAAAAAGCAACCGGACTAGCCAATGCAATGGATAAAGTATCCGTCAATGTCAGTAAAGCTGAAATGCGCATTGAACAACAGGCGAGCTTGATTTCACACCTGTTCGGCAACGGGCAGACCACCGAACAAAGTTCCTTGAAAATGACGTATCAATCTGCGATTGAAAAGATCAATGAAATTCTGATGGCCGATCAAGCTGGAACCGAAAACACTGAAGAGGCTCAAACCCCACAAAACATAAATCCGTATCAACCCATTAGTGAAGAAGCTTTGCAGCAACAAGGCGGTATGGACTACTGGACACCGGAAAACACGGCCAAACGGATTGTCCAAGGTGCAACAGGGTTCTTTGAGGGCTTCAAGAATGCGCATCCTGAACTGGAAGGTGAACAGTTGATGTCCAGTTTTATGGATATCGTTGGTGGCGGCTTAACTCAAGGTTTTGAAGAAGCGAAAGGCATTTTGGATGAGTTAAACGTTTTGAGCGGTGACATTGCCACAAATATCGACACCACCTATCAGCTGGTTCAAGACGGCATGCAAGCTTTTCAAAAAGATTTTCTAGCAGATTTGGCAAGCTTAATGGGGCCGACAGAGAATGAGACTCCAGCTTAATAATATTTAGCTGCTTACACAGTCTGTAGATACAAAAAAGGCGGTTATTTGAAACCGCCTTTTTTATTGAGCATTCGAAATCTTTGCTAATTACTCGATTTCCTCAAGCCCCACTTTAGTTAACCCAGACTCATTGGCGTAGTTCGTCAACTCGGCAGTTGAAGTCATCCCCATTTTCGTCATTAAGTTCTCACGGTGTTTTGAAACCGTACGATCGCTGATTTCCAATTTCTCGGCAATCTCTTTGGTTTTGTAACCTTCCGCAACCAGTTTCACCACTTGCTTCTCACGAACCGACAAACGTTTATTAGTCAAACCGGATTCCGCTTCCAGAATCGGCTGGATTTCAGAATGAATAAAAGTTTCACCCGCCATCACGCTGTGAATCCCTTTAACCAACTCTTTCGGAGAAACCGACTTCATGGCGATCCCATCAATCCCCATCTCCAAAACTTCATTCCATACATTTACCGTTTCGGCCGCAGTCAATACAATCACTTTGGTATCAGAGTAACGTTTCTGGATATGGGTAATCGCATTCACACCACTAAGCTTAGGCATGGATAGGTCAAGTAAAACGATACTTGGCGATTTAGCGCGAATCAGTTCTAAACACTCCAGTCCGTCTTCCGCTTCAGCAATTACTTCGATATCAGGCTCTGCATCTAAAATGGACTTAAAGCCAGCGCGAACAAGAGCATGGTCTTCCGCAAGTAAAACTGTAATTTTTTCAGACATAATCGTTACTCTAACTTGTTATTTATACTTAATAAATAAGACTTTTTAATTTTAAATTACTGGCTATTATGACTAATAGACAGGGAGTTCTCAAGGCTTTTTATCGCCAATTCCATTTTTCTTACAATTTCTGTGGTTTCTTGTTCTCTGGATTGAGTAAGATCACACTCCCCAGTTTGCACTTTTTCTAGCTGTTTACATAAACCGACTAGACCGTTAAGCTGAAACAACATGACATTGCCTTTCATGTAATGCGCCAACTTTTTAATTTCAACTGCTTCTCCGTTTTTATTCAGAGCCGCTAATTTCTCAAGTGATTGAGTCATCTCTTCTATAAAAGGCAACACCAAATGGTGAAACGCTTCCGGTATATCGGTAACCACAGGTTGATAGTCATCTATATGCGGGTTCGACTCAGCTTTTTCAAGTCCGCTATCTTTTTCAGATGCTTTTTCTTGGGTTCCTCCCCCCTTAGAAAGCCCGTGCAAACCTTGGTGACGGTAATCTTTTTTCAGCAACTTAATAATCTGGCTTTTATTGACCGGCTTCACCAACCATTCGTCAAAGGCGCCCGACTTAAGAAGCTGGTCGACATTATCGAAACCGGACGAATCGCCACCGGCGGTAATAGCAAAAACCCCTTTCAAATCTGAATGCAAACCTTCGATAAATTCTTTATGTAGCGCTTTTGCCACTTCGACACCATCCATTTTCGGCATTTGGATATCAAGCAATACATAATCAAACGGCTCTTCTTGTAGTTTTTGCCACGCGACTCTGCCATCCGCAGCCTCTACAACCTGACAATCCAAATCATCTAAATAACCTGCCAAAACCATTCTGTTGATTTCCGCATCATCTGCAACCAAAACTTTATAAGATTTGCTCTTAATGCGATCCAGATGACTTGTTTCAGCAAGTACAGCATGATCCCCGTCGGCATTCGACTCTTCCGCCCAAGCAAACTTATCCGAAGTCAGATCGACTTCTCTTTGTCTACTCGCTTCAGCTTCTTCAATATTCAGGTTCAAGGTAAATTGAAACTGGGTTCCGACATCTTTTTGCGAAAAGATGTGAATCTCCCCCCCCATCAGCTCAACCAGCTGCTTAACCACAAACAAACCTAAACCGGCTCCAAGATACTGCTGTTTACGACTTCGATCTCCCGAATCCACCTGAGCAAAAGGTTCGAAAACTTCATGCAAACGTTCCTCGGGGATCCCTTCTCCCGAATCACTAATGGTAAAACGGTACAATCCGGTTTCGACTTCCTTAACCTCTAGGTTAACCCCGCCAAACTGAGTGAATTTGATGCCGTTGATAATCAAATTAATCAATATCTGGGTCAAACGTACCGAATCCACCATCACCGAATTGTGGTCGGTCAACTGCACGACAGATAGATTCAACCCCTTGTCGTTGGCGATCGATTTCGTTAACAGTTTAACGTTTTCCAGAATTTCTTTGAGCTCAACCCTGCTCGGATGTAACTTGACGCCGTCGTATTCGGTTTGAGTATAGGTCAAAATATCATTGACCAAATAGGTGGACTGTTCAGCGGTCATGCTGATGGTCTTTAGCATGGAATCGATTTCAGGAGAGTTGTCGAATGAATTACGCAACCTTTTCACCAGACTACTGATACCGAGCAACGGGGAACGCAATTCATGGCTCAACAGCGCTAAAAAGCGTGACTGTTTGGCATAGGACTCTTTCATGACCTTGTTCTGCTGCTCAAGCAATTCCTGGCGTTCGTATACCTGAGAAACGGAAAGTCGTCCTTGAGCGTCGACAATTTCACGTTCCAGCTCGACCATTTCGGTAATATCGATACAAGTCACCAGAATCAACGGAACACCCTGTTCGTGAATCACCTGCATCTGATTTTGATAAGAACGTTTACCGCGAACCGTTTCAAAGCTGGCAACAAAACGTAAAAACCGGTTCGCATTCTGTTGCGAAGCTTGTTTCAGTGCCTCGTCTATCTTTAAACTCAACAAAGTGGTCGTGTAAATCCCCATGATATCTTGTAAAGAACTTACCTCTCTTCCCAGCTCATCCCGAAAAGCCTCGGAGACAGCAACCTGCTCACCTGCGTCCTGCTGCTGGTACGTCCACCACAGATTTTCCCGGTACATATTTTCAGCGATCAACTGATGTCTATCATTAGATGCGACCATAAATAATATGCCTTAAATCATGCCCTATATTTTTACTGGTAAAGTGCGTAAAATACTCAAATCTTTTATTTTGCTGCTGAGCACCTGTTATTTAACCACGAATTCGGGTTTTCAGTACTCCAACTCGCTAAATTTACAGCCAAATCATAAGTTAAATAGAAAATGCCACAGACAATCACTGCAAATCAAACACGTACCGTCAAAGACAGCATGGGCAGTCTTGAGGTACCGGTTGACGCGCTTTACGGCGCACAGACTCAACGAGCCATCAACAACTTCCCGATCAGCGGCATTCCGATGCCGAAAGCCTTTATTCAAGCGCTTTGCTATGTCAAATTTGCTTGTTCGGACAGCAACCGCGAACTCGGCTTATTAACTGAAGAAAAAGCGGATGCCATCCAGACGGCGGCTAAAGAAGTGATTCAAGGCAAATACCACGAACAGTTCCCGATCGATATTTTTCAGACCGGTTCCGGAACCAGTACCAATATGAACGCCAATGAAGTATTGGCGACCTTAGCTAAACAATTAACCGGCATTGAAGTTCACCCGAACGACGATATCAACATGAGTCAAAGCTCGAACGACGTCATTCCGACTGCAATTCATGTCGCAGCAGCCATCGCTTTGGAGGAGACCTTACTGCCGGCGCTACAACACCTGGTAGAAACGATCGAAGATCGCGAAAAAGAGCTAAAAAATGTTGTCAAAACCGGCCGTACCCATTTAATGGACGCTATGCCGGTCAAATTGAGTCAGGAGCTCGGTGCTTGGAAAGCGCAGATCAATGACAACATTAAACGTCTGCGCGATACGCAAAAACGCATTCAGATGCTGCCGCAAGGCGGTACCGCGGTAGGCACCGGTGTGAATGCCGATCCGGAATTCGGACGTCTGGTTTCAGCCAATCTGGCAACCATCACGGCTATTCACTTTGAACCGATGGAAAACCTGTTCATCGGTTTAAGCTCACAAGATACCGCTTTGGAATTGAGTGGCCAGTTAAATGTTCTTGCTGCCAGCATCATGAAAATCGCTAATGATCTGCGTTGGATGAACTCTGGGCCGCTTGCCGGTCTAGGAGAGATTCAACTTCCAGCTCTGCAACCAGGCAGCTCAATCATGCCGGGTAAAGTTAATCCGGTTATCCCGGAAGCCGCCTGTATGGTTGCCGCGCAAATCATGGGGAATCACACCGCCATTACCGTCGGTGCCCAGTCAGGAAACTTCCAACTGAATGTCATGCTGCCGATGATTGCGCACAACTTATTACAAAGCATTGAAATTGCCGCCTCGACCTCGATCCAGCTTGCAGATTTAGCCATAAAAGGTTTTACTGTAAATACAAATCACATCCAAAAAGCATTGGATGTTAACCCGATCTTAGTCACCGCTTTGAATACCGTGGTAGGTTATGAAAAAGGCGCAGCCATCGCAAAAGAGGCATACCGTTCCGGTCGTCCGGTTTTGGAGGTTGCATTGGAGATGACGGATCTGGATGAAGCGACACTAAAGCAATACCTAAACCCAGCACTATTAACCGAAGGCGGCAACCCTTCAATATAAAGGAAATATAAAGGAATTCTCATGGCAGTTATTAACCTGAAAACAGACCAGTTTGAAGACACTATCAACAACAATGACATCGTTATTTTTGACTTTTGGGCTGAGTGGTGTGGCCCATGTAAACAGTTCGGCCCTGTTTTCGAAGAAATTTCGGAAAAGTTCCCTGATATCGCTTTCTGTAAAGTCAATGTAGAAGAAGAACAAGAATTAGCCGGTATGTTCCAGGTTCGTTCCATTCCGACCTTAGTCTTCATGCGTGAAAAAATTGTTGTTTTCTCAAACCCGGGCGCTATCCCAGGCAGCGCACTGGAAGAAGGGATTGGTCAGTTGTTGGAACTGGACATGGCCAAAGTTCGCCAAGACTTGGAAGAAGCACAGCAAAACCAGAATGCTTAATCTTCCCGCTAGAGTGAACGACCGTTCTCTTTCAGCTTAAAACCTTGAAACAGCCTCTCTTTTAGAGGCTGTTTTTATTTGTACGGCAACCCTTTTTTAGCTCTGAGTAGATACGCTATGAAGCAAACCCAATTACTCCCTCCAAGCAGCATCTTGATTACCGGCTGCTCAACCGGCATCGGCTACCATTGCGCCATGCACCTCCAGCAACTTGGCTATCAGGTCATTGCCACCTGTCGGCAGCCTGAAGATGTCAAGCGCCTGCAAGAAGAAGGTTTGATTGCCTACCAGCTGGACTTGGCAGATAGCAAATCCATTGATGCCGCGCTTGAGCAGATTCTTGAATTGACCGGCGGCAAACTTGATGCCCTATTCAATAACGGTGCTTTCGGCATCCCCGGAGCAGTTGAAGACCTGAGCCGAGAAGCGATGGCATATCAGTTTCAGACCAATGTCTTTGGTACTCAAGAATTGACCAATAAAGTGGTCAAGGTGATGCGCAAAAACGGCGGTGGAAAAGTGATTTATAACAGCTCAATACTCGGCTTTGCCGCCATGCAGTTCCGTGGTGCCTATAACGCCAGTAAGTTCGCCATTGAAGGTTTTGCCGATACTTTAAGGCTGGAGGTAAAAACCGATAATATTCAGATTAGTCTGATTGAACCCGGTCCAATCCTGTCAGACTTTAGAAAGAACGCCTATGAGCAGTTTAAACGCTGGATAGACAAAGAGAATAGCGCCCACAAGAAAAAATACCAAGCCATGATCAACCGCCTGGAAACGGTCGGTCCCAGTGCGCCGTTTACTTTAGGCCCCGAAGCCGTGACCGACTGCGTAGTCCACGCTTTACAAAGCAAACAGGCGAAAATACGCTACCGAGTCACGGTGCCAACCAAAGCATTTGCCCTATTGAAAAGGTTATTGCCGAATCGCTGGCTGGATCAGCTATTGATTAAAGCGGGGGGCGATGGCAAACGCTAAACTCTAATTATAAGAGCCAACGTTAAGAATCCTTTCAGTCCTGTGAAAAGACCATGGAGTAAGGTCTTTCCAGATCCTGCATCACTTTTTGCAGACTGAAACTTCTCACCTCTTCAATGAACTTCTGGCCGGTAAAGAAGACTTGCAGAGTCGGCAAGGTAAAAATGCTATTCTGCGAACAGATATCAGTCACGACATGACAATCCACGTAAACCAGTTTTACTTTAGGGTAATGCTCACCCATCAACTCGATCAACTTTGGCTTGATTGAATGGCAGACATTGCACTCTTTGCCACCGAATAGAATCAACAATGCCTCTTCCGAGTGCTTCAATGCATCCAATTGACCCAAACTTTCAATATTTTCCATCGTCTTTTCCGTACCTTAATAGATTATGATTAATAGCCACATAACCGCCCAATTTTACTTGATGCCAACCTGCCAAAACATGACTTCTCAACTAATAAAATTAGCTTGCTGAGGTTGAACCCTTTTGCCCTCTATTTGATCCACGGTTTTGCCCGTTAGCCTTTGCCGGACGGCGCACTCGTCTCGGTTTACGCCTGGCCCCTCCCTCTTCATGGAAATGGCCTTTGCGGCTCTCTCCTGAACGCTGTCCGTCTTGGTGCTCGACTTTCGACTGACCTGGCTGTTTCGGCTTTTTGGGTTTCTTAGGTTTTTTCGGCTTTGTATGCAAACGAGATTGTTTCAGCGGATGTGCTGGGGTATAGCCGGGTATTTCCCGTCTATCCAAAACCTCACCAATCAAGTTTTCAATCGCAAATAGCAGCTTATCTTCATCGGAACAGACTAATGAGACCGCTTCGCCGGTGGCACCGGCCCTTCCGGTTCGACCGATACGGTGCACATAATCCTCAGCTACATTGGGCAGGTCATAGTTCACCACATGCGGTAATTGATCAATATCCAGACCGCGTGCCGCGATATCGGTCGCCACCAAAACGCGAATTGCACCGGACTTGAAATCGGCTAAGGCTCGCGTTCTGGCTCCCTGACTTTTATTACCGTGAATAGCTGCAGCTTCAATACCAATAGCGGCAAGCTGTTTGGTGATACGGTTCGCACCGTGTTTGGTTCGACTAAAGACCAGTACCTGTTGCCATTGATTGTCGATAATCAGATCAATCAACGCTTTGGTTTTATGACTCTTGTCCACCACATGAATCCACTGCTCGATTCTTCTCACCGTGCTATTCGGAGGCGTTACCGAAATTTCAACCGGATTGCTGACCAAACCTTTTGCCAACTGACGAATCTCATCGGAAAACGTGGCTGAAAACAGCAAATTCTGGCGTTTTGCCGGTAGCAGTTTCATAATCCTTTTCAGATCATGGATAAACCCCATATCCAGCATACGGTCGGCTTCATCCAGCACTAAAACTTCCAATTGATCGAACTTAACCGCATTTTGTCCGTACAGATCCAACAAGCGCCCCGGGGTTGCTACCAACACATCAACGCCGCGACGTAAACGCATCATCTGCGGATTGATCTTCACTCCACCAAAGACGACATCCGAACGCAACGGCAGATGCTTGCTGTATTGAAATACGCTTTCTTGCACCTGTGCCGCCAACTCGCGTGTCGGCGTCAATACCAAAGCCCGAACCTGATTGCTTTTCGGGCGATCGCCGTCTTTCAAACGTTCCAATATAGGCAAAGTGAATCCGGCGGTTTTTCCGGTACCGGTCTGGGCGGCAGCCATCACATCAGCCCCCTTGATAATAGCCGGAATGGCCTGTTCTTGAATTGGCGAAGGTTGTTTATAACCTAATTCGTCTATCGCCTTGAGAATAAACTCGGATAAGCCTAAGGAAGCAAAACTCATAAAAACACTCATAGCAGGATGGCAACGAAATGTAATGAGAGCTTACAGAAATTGCCAAAAATTGAATAGGCGCATAGCTTACCCGATTCAATACGGGATTACTATCAAATAAGCGATTGAGGCAATACGCTGGTTATCTATGACGGAATAGCTATGGCTTAATCAAAATCTCTGAACTTGGCTGGTCTGATTAAACCTTCAAAGCAATCGTGTATAGATTGGAATATGCTAGAATCCCGAACAGTAAGAATGAATTGGGGTTGATATGAAAATATGGGTAGATGCGGATGCTTGTCCGGCAGTCATCAAAGAAACCTTATTCAGAGCAGCCAATCGGGCAAAAATAGAAACCACACTGGTTGCTAATCATGCCATGCGCATCCCGCCTTCTCCGTGGATCAATTTTCAACAGGTGCAATCCGGATTCGATGTCGCCGACAATAAGATCGTACAACAACTGAATAGCGGAGATTTAGTCATCAGCAGTGATATCCCGCTGGCCGCGGAAGCGATTGAAAAAGGCGCGACCGTGATTAGTCCAAGAGGCGAACTCTATACGGAATCGAATATCCGTGCACGACTGAATATGCGTAACTTCATGGAAGAGCTAAGAAATAGCGGTGTCGATACCGGCGGCCCGAAAAGCCTCAGTCAGGCAGACCGTCAGGCATTTGCCAATCAACTGGATCGCATTCTGACCCGATATGAAATGAATCGCTAGAATTTAATCAAAATGAACGCACGGGAACCGATATGAATTTAAGCCAACGCAGAAAACTTGAACAAGAGCACCGGCCCGATGCCATATCGAAAAGACTGGATCAACCGCCAAAGTCGCAAAACATCTCCGATGCGGTGTTAGGCGCGATCGACGGCTGCATCACCACCTTTGCAATAGTTGCCGGGGCGATCGGCGCAGGTTTTTCATCCTCGGTTGCATTAATCCTAGGCTTTGCCAATCTGTTTGCCGACGGATTCAGCATGGCAGTGAGTAACTACGAAGCCAATAAAGCGCAAACTGATTTTGCCGATAATATCCGCAAAACCGAAGAGGAGCACATCCGTCATATCCCAGAAGGAGAACGCGAAGAAATCAGGCAGATTTTTCGACGCAAGGGTTTTGAAGGCGAGATATTGGAAAAAATTGTCAGTACCATTACCCACAATAAACCATTATGGGTGGAAACCATGATGCTTGAAGAGCATGGCATCCAAACCCAACAAACCTCGGCAGTCAAAGCGGCCTTAACCACCTTTGCTTCATTTGTCATGGTAGGTTCAGCGCCACTGATGCCGCTATTTATACCGTTTTTAACTCTCCATGAGCAATTTGCACTCAGTGCCATCATTGCCGCTGTTATTTTCTTCTTAGTCGGTATTTTAAAAAGCCTCGCCTTTGCCAAACCTATGTTGGCTTCAGGTATTAAAACCCTGCTAACCGGCGGTACCGCGGCGGCGCTGGCATTTCTGACCGGCTATATCCTTAGAGTGCAATTCGGAATCTGAGGCTATCGCGGATAGTTGGAAGAAGATCTCTTCCAACCGATCTAACAAACCGATCTAGCAAAGCGATGCTACCAACTCACCACCCTTAAATGGGTATGACTTTTATATTGGTGGTGCTCCATTCGCTCCAGCACTTCACTTAAAATCGCAACGGCTTCGGCAATATAAGGACCTTTATTGAGCATGACACACTCCGCCCGCTGAGACATGGCGGCATCACTGATTTCCGGCCGTGAAATCGTTCCTTTCTTCGCCAATGACTCCATTACCTGTGTCGCCCAAACCAGCGGAATATGTGCCGATTCGCACAATCGTAAAATTTCATCCTGAATTTCCGCCATGCGCACACTACCCAATTCCACCGCCAGATCGCCACGGGCAATCATTACACCGATGGCAAGGTTATCCGCCATAGCTTGAGCTAAAATCGTCGGCAGGTTCTGCACCCCTTTTTCAGTTTCGATCTTTGCCAAAATAGGTAAATTGTCACAACCCAAAGCGGCCAATTTGTGCTGTAGGATAACGACATCCTTGTCCGACTCGGTAAAAGACAGCCCGACCATATCCGCATGCCTAGCAACAAACGCTAAATCTTGAATATCTTTGTTGCTCAATGTCGGCAATTGCATATTGGTTTGCGGCAAATTTATCCCTTTCTCTCTTTTCAGACGTGCACCTTTAGGGCCGACTTTAGTGACACTTAACAGCACGGCTCCGTCGGTTTTTTCCATAATTTCCGCACCGATTTTGCCGTCATCAAACCAAGCCATCTGCCCTACCTCAACCATATCGACTACATCCGGGCAGGTACAACTGACAATGACATTGACCTCCTTATTGAGTGTCAACCGATTAAGTTCACTGATATCCTGGGGCAACTTTTTACAGAGGATTACACTGTCTCCATTAATTAAACGCGGCGGTTTCAGATCACCCTTGTGCTTTTCACGTTTGGCCTTGCCGACCCACATCTCTCCGGTACGAATCTTATGCCCGGCCAAATCCATCAAAACCGGACAAGTTTTACCTTCTCGCTCTGCCACCGAACGGATATTGCCGATCATTTGCAACCAAACACTCTCGTCATCGTGAGCACAATTAACGCGAGCGCAATTCATACCCGATTTAAACAAGTTTTCTACCAAACTCAAATCGGTCGCCGCTTCAGATGGCATAGTCACCATAATGTATTCAGAACGACCTTGCGGAGTCTCTCCAAACAGTTGTTTAGCTCTTTTCTGTAATTGTCGATAACCGCCTTCATAATCGATGCAGAACGGTTCTTCTGCATCGGCTGGCGTACCGCCATTGACCGCTTTGGACAAAACATCGATCACACTATTTATATTGTTCATGACATGGGGTTCAACCCGCCCCAGAGAGGACAAACCGGCAGAAGCCAAGCTAGATTGCAGGTGATGAATCGGCTGGCGACGCATGGTCACATAGTTCCACATATTGAAAATACTCAACAAGTTGTCACGACTTGTTTCTGTAACATTCAGTTTGGCGATTTCGGATGAAGTGTCTGTTTCAATGGTGGTTTTTAAAGACTGTAATTCGGTCAAGATATGTTTAAGATCGGGGCAATTCTCTGACAGAACAGTATGTGGCATGGTAAAACAACCCTATTCAAAATTAATAGATAGAGTGATTTTAGGAAATAAAAAGTGTAATGAATTTGATGCTTTTATGAAAGTATGCGAAAAAAGCTTTCCCTGCATGAAAAACTACAACCATCAGACAAATTCTAGGTTGCATAAAACCGTGATTACAACCAGGCCGCACCTCGTACCCCGCTGGAATCGCCAAACTTGGGCGGAAGCAAGCGCGTATCGACTTGATCGCTAAATACCCATTGATGCCAAATCTTAGGGACTTCCTGATAGAGCAGATCAATATTGGACATACCACCGCCCAACACGATGACGTCCGGGTCAATCAGATTGATGACACTCGCCAACCCTTTAGCCAACCAGATGATATATCGATCCAACATCGCTTTTGCCTGGACGTCACCCTGCTCAGCCAAAGCGACAATCTGCTGTGCACTGTGGGTTTGTCGGGTATAGTTCGCATAATGCGCTTCAAAGCCGCTACCGGAGAGAAAGGTTTCATTACAACCTTGCAAACCGCAATAGCAATCCAGCGCCACATCCTCGGCTGTCGGCCACGGCAGAGGATTGTGCCCCCACTCGCCGCCAATCGCATTGACCCCATTGAGGATTTTGCCATTCACAACGATACCTCCGCCACAGCCCGTACCGATAATGACACCAAAAACAACTTCCGCGCCCTTAGCAGAACCGTCCTTAGCCTCGGAAAGAGCGAAACAGTTAGCGTCATTTGCTAAGTTAACCTTGCGCTTCAAAGCCTCTTCCAAGTCGCCTTTAAGGTCTTGCCCGATCAACCACACCGAATTGGCGTTTTTTACTCTTCCCGTCTTACCGGAAATCGCGCCGGGAATACCCACGCCAACTTGTCCGTGACGACCAAGATGCTGTTCAGCCTCCTGCACTAAACCGGTAATTGCCTGAAGAGTTGCCGGATAATCCCCTCTCGGTGAGGCAATACGTTTTGAATAAATAGCTTGCGAAGCAAGTATTTCTCCTCCTTGCTCCTCTACCTCAATTGCAATGATTTCGATTTTGGTGCCGCCTAAATCAATGCCAAAACGTAGTTGTTTCATGTACAAACTCTTTATCAGAAATGTTCTTTATACAGATAAATGGTGAAATCGTTATCCAGATAACCGTCGATTAACTCAACCTTGCTGGCAAAGCTTTCACAAAAATAGATGATTTCGAGCGGATCAAAACACTGTAAATCAAAACGGCTTTGCACCCACTTGTTGCGACAATCCAGCAAGTTAAAAGCTACCCCCTTTTGACTGATTCGATACATCTCCCGAATCGCCGTTTTCGCATACTCGCCTTGATATTGTGCGTTGCCTTCCACTTCGGTCTCTACCACTTCATTGAGCGCGCCGGAAAGCATGACGAAATCAAATTGATTATCTTCAAATTCGAATTCACTTAACTCTCCCGCTTCGACACGAATCCTCGGATAAATCGACTGGGCGGCATAAATCATATCTGCGGAGATATCAATGCCGCAATATTCCGGAAAGTAATCCTGTTTTTGCAGGTAATTGTAAAGATCGGCAAAACCACATCCTACATCCAGCAGACTCCAAGACTGTTTTTTTAAGGCGGCCGCTGACGGTAAGATTTCAATCAACTTCCGAAAGCGCAACTCCTGAATTTCACGGTTACTCCAATAAAGCGCCTGCGGTTGGTAACCAAAACGCTCAATGGATGCTCTATGCCGTGTCTGAATACGCAGACGTTGTTTTTCGGTTAACCGATACGGATCGTAGCTCACTAGTAAGTCTGTCCTTTATAAGCTTTATAAGCTCTTTAACCAATTAATCTCTTCCACAGAGAAACCGGCCTGTTCACGCGCTTCATAGTTAAACGGACCACGCAAATCACCATGGTGATATTTTTCGATTATTTCCTGAAACGTTTTGAAGGGATTTAAGTCACGTTGTTCGCATAGATAACGGAACCAGCGCGTCCCCACTTCCACATGGCCGATTTCGTCTCTTAACAAAATTTTCAATATTTCAACACCGCGTTTGTCACCGATAGCACGTAATTTAGCCATCATCGGCGGGGTCACATCCAAACCGCGGGCTTCCAATGTTCTCGGCACTAATGCCATTCTCACCAATGGATCGTGATCGGTTTGATAAGTAGTCATCCACAGGCCGTTATGCCCGGGAAAATCGCCATACTCATAACCTAAATGCGCTAAATGCTCGCGCACGATCTGAAAATGATAAGACTCTTCACCGGCAACACCCAACCAGTCGGAATAATAGGCTTTCGGCATCTCTTGAAAGCGGTAAACCGCATCCAAAGCCAAATTAACCGCATTAAACTCGATATGGGCGATGGAGTGCATTAAAGCGGCATGACCTTCTCTGCTTCCCAAGCCTCTCTTGGGCAGATCCTTAGGCGGAACCAATTCAGGTTTATCCGGCCTGCCCGGATCCGCAATCCGCTCAACCTTGTCAGTCGGCGCAAAATCAAACACGCCCTCGGTCCAATCCTGCTGGAGTTGAGCCAGCAACCTTACCTTAGAATCAAGATCAGATTCCATTAAGCATTGATAGGTTGATTCAAACAGATTTTTACTCATGATTACATACCGGGGATATCAAATATAGAGGAAGGGGTTTGGAGTTTCGTAGGCCGGAAACAAAAAAACCGGCCAAAAGACCGGTTTTTCTAGGCTTTCAAACCATCAATTAACGGTAGTATACCGCTTGAAGGAATGGAACACCTTTGTATTTCTTAGCATCAACTGCATCGAAAAGTTTCGCCCACTTAGCGCGATCTTCTGGAGTCATTACTGAAGATGGGTTAACACCTTTAGTTTTATCACCATATTTTGCTTCGATTTTAGCTAGCTCAGCCATGCAATCTTCAACAGTGGTTTTCTGCTCGTACTCACGTGCAGCAGTTGCACCGTCTTTTTTACCGATTTCGATTAGTGCTTCAGCATCAGCAATACATTGACCGTATACATCGTCTGCAGCTTGAACGTTCATTGATAAAGCTGCTACTGCAGAAATGAATAGTGCTTTTAAAGTTAAGTGTTTCATTAAATAAACTCCGAAGTTTTAATTTGTCGCTTAAACCCCTCAATTTTGACGTTTTTAAATTTAAATTGCAAGCCGATTTAGGTTTAATTACATTAGAAAATAATGAAACGCTTATAAAGTTTTTTTATTCCCTCTCCGGCGATTCAGCACGATGCAATCTTAATATTTTCAAAATTCCAAACAACATCAAAAAGATAACCGCTAGATAACTCAACTGATAAACACCGTGCAAAGCAGCAAATAACGGCCAATCAATGGCTTCTTGAGTGATACCCGCGGGATATTGCGCCTTGATCTGCGCCATCCATGGGGTAATTCCCAAGAGTAGAACAACCATGATAACCAAGCCGGTTAACCAGTGCCATCTCTGCTTCAAGCTTTGCCGGCGATAACAAGAGGACGCTGCCAAAAATGCCAGCAATAAGATTGAAGTAATGGCCGCAATAGTAAAGAAAGTACCGGCAATATCACCCGCGGTTTTCGAGCTTAATTCGGCGAATAACACCGGCGCCACGACATAACCTAAAACCACCAACATAGTCACCATGACTGCTTGAAGAATCACCGCCAAAGCATCATGAAATGCCAATCTTACTTTATCCATCATGAAAACCTCTTTCCCAACCTAAAAAAATACCCGTTTGAAAACGGGTATTTTAAATGAAAAGCTTACGACATCGCATGCTAACCGTCTTATCTTAGATATACTGTATCTCGACGATCTCATAATCGATATTACCGCTTGGCGCTTGAACCACAACTTCATCGCCCTCTTCCTTACCGATCAAAGCACGGGCAATCGGCGAATTAACCGAGATTTTGTTTGCCTTAACATCGGATTCTTCATTACCGACAATTTTGTAACTCAACTCTTCATCCGTATCCAAGTTTAGGACCGTAACGGTGGCGCCGAAAACGACTTTACCGGTCGCCGGCAACTTAGTCACATCGATAATCTGTGCATTCGCCATCAAACCTTCAATCTGTTTAATGCGTGCTTCCACCAAACCTTGCTGTTCGCGAGCGGCATGATATTCGGCATTTTCTTTCAGATCTCCATGTTCACGCGCTTCGGCAATCGCTTCGGTA
Source organism: Thiomicrorhabdus sp. (assembly GCA_963677355.2). Lineage (GTDB taxonomy): Bacteria > Pseudomonadota > Gammaproteobacteria > Thiomicrospirales > Thiomicrospiraceae > Thiomicrorhabdus. The sequence continues at coordinate 918,212 of CAXXXQ010000002.1, forward strand.
ATACGCGGACGGTCTTCTTTTTTTAATTTGTTTAATTCTGCTTGCAGTGCATCCGCACCTTCTTTTGTCATAGGATGTTTTTGCATCATTAAAACCCTTTTATCTCATCCATGCTTGACTTGCACGGTCTTATAAAACGTAAAACGCCAAAGCCGATTGTCACCCGCTTTGGCGCTTAAGTAAATGCTTTAATTTATTTAGTGAATATCTTGCAGACGGGTAACCGGCTGTTCTTCAAGATGGTCCATCGCTGCGACCATCGCAAAAGCACCCGCGATAGTCGTAGTGTAACAAGTCTTGTGCATCAAGGCTTCACGGCGAATGCTCGAAGAGTCCTGAATACTGACCGAACCGTCAGAAGTATTCACAATCAGGTCGATCTCTTCGTTAACAATGGAGTCAACAATATTCGGACGACCTTCCGTGACCTTATTGACCACTTCGCATTCCAGACCGGCATCTTCAATGGACTTAGCGGTACCGCGCGTCGCTACCACCTTAAAGCCGCGATCGATCAACTGCTTCGCCAAATCAACCACTTTAACGCGATCCGCTTTACGGACACTCAAGAATGCCGTTCCGGATACAGGCAATACCGTTCCGGCAGCCAAAGATGCTTTCGAATACGCTTGCGCAAAACTCGAACCAATCCCCATGACTTCACCGGTTGATTTCATCTCAGGCCCAAGAATCGGGTCAACACCCAAGAACTTGATAAACGGGAAGACCGCTTCCTTAACCGAGTAATGCTCAGGCTTCACTTCAGAAGTAAAGCCCTGATCAGCCAGTTTTTGGCCAACCATGCATCGAGCAGCGATTTTCGCCAACGGTTGACCGATCGCTTTAGAAACAAACGGTACCGTACGTGATGCACGCGGGTTAACTTCAAGGACATAAATGTCATCGCCTTTGATGGCAAACTGAGTATTCATCAAACCAACAACACCCAGTGCCTTAGCCATCTTCTCTACCTGAACACGAACCTGATCCTGGATCTCGGCAGAGATGCTGTAAGGCGGTAGAGAACATGCCGAGTCACCGGAGTGAATCCCTGCCTGCTCGATGTGCTCCATAATACCGCCAATGACCACTTGCTCACCGTCACAAACCGCATCAACATCCAACTCAACCGCATCGTCAAGGAAACGGTCTAGCAGTACAGGCGCGTCGTTAGAAACTTTTACCGCTTCATCCATGTAGCGACGCAGGTTAACTTCATCGTAAACGATTTCCATACCACGGCCACCTAATACATAAGATGGACGAACAACGAGCGGATAACCGATTTCATTAGCCAGAATCACCGCTTGGTCAGCGCTGGTTGCCGTACGGTTAGGTGGCTGAAGAAGTCCTTCATCATCCAAAATCTTCTGGAAATGTTCACGGTCTTCTGCCAAATCGATAGACTCAGGAGACGTACCGATAATCGGCACACCCGCCTCTTCTAGATCAGCTGCCAGTTTAAGCGGTGTTTGCCCACCGTACTGAACAATCACCCCTTTAGGCTGTTCAACCTCGACAATCTCAAGGACATCTTCAAGCGTCAGCGGCTCGAAATAGAGACGGTCAGACGTATCGTAATCGGTTGAAACCGTTTCCGGGTTACAGTTCACCATGATCGTTTCAAATCCGTCTTCACGCATCGCCATAGCCGCGTGTACACAGCAGTAGTCAAATTCGATACCTTGGCCGATACGGTTAGGACCACCACCTAAAACCATGATTTTTTCTTTGTCCGTTGGCTGAGCTTCACACTCTTCATCGTAAGTTGAATACATGTAAGCTGTCGTCGTCTCAAACTCGGCTGCACAAGTATCTACACGTTTGAAGACCGGGCGTACACCAAATGTGTGACGGAATTTTCGCACCGCCGCCGCATCAACACCAACCAGTTTGGCAATACGATTGTCAGAGAAACCTTTTCGCTTCAATGCTCGTAAGGTGTCTTCATCCAATGTGTCCAAACCGCGCTGTTTGATATCGTCTTCCATATCAATCAGCTCTTTGATCTGGGCTAGGAACCACGGATCTATTTTTGAACTTTCAAACAACTCTTCAATTGTCCAACCGGCACGGAAAGCATCGGCGACATACCACAGACGTTCCGGACCTGGATTACGCAACTCTTGACGAAGCGTATCCTTAACTTCCTTCTCATCCATGGTTGCAAGATCAATAATCTCGTCAAAACCGTTCTTATCGGTTTCCAAACCACGCAACGCTTTTTGTACTGATTCTTGGAAGTTACGCCCCATGGCCATCACTTCACCAACAGATTTCATCTGTGTAGACAGACGCTGCTGAGCTTGCGGGAATTTCTCGAAAGTGAAACGAGGAATCTTGGTCACAACATAATCAATCGTTGGTTCGAAAGACGCAGGCGTTGCACCGTTAGTAATATCGTTTTGTAGTTCGTCAAGCGTATAACCCACCGCTAGCTTAGCCGCAACTTTGGCAATTGGGAAACCGGTTGCTTTAGAAGCTAATGCCGATGAACGTGATACACGCGGGTTCATCTCGATAATGATCATACGACCGGTTTCAGGGTTAATAGAGAACTGTACGTTTGAACCACCGGTTTCAACACCAATCTCACGCAATACCGCCAAAGAAGCGTTACGCATGATTTGATACTCTTTATCAGTCAGCGTCTGGGCTGGCGCAACCGTGATGGAGTCACCAGTATGCACCCCCATTGGGTCCAGGTTTTCGATAGAACAGACGATAATCGCGTTGTCGTTACGGTCACGAACCACTTCCATCTCATACTCTTTCCAACCTAGGATAGATTCTTCGATAAGAAGCTCGTTAGTTGGAGACAACTCCAGACCGAACTTACAGATTTGCTCGAATTCTGCTTTGTTATAAGCGATACCACCACCGGAACCACCTAAAGTGAATGACGGACGGATAACAGTTGGGTAACCGACTTTCTCTTGAATTGCCCACGCTTCTTCCATGTTGTGTGCGACATCGGAAGTTGGCATATCCAGACCGATCTTAGTCATCGCTTGACGGAAACGGTCGCGGTTTTCCGCTTTATCGATCGCATCGGCGTTCGCACCGATCAATTCGACACCGTACTTTTCCAATACACCCTTGTCGTGCAGATCCAAGGCACAGTTCAATGCCGTCTGTCCACCCATAGTCGGCAGAATCGCATCAGGCTTTTCTTTAGCGATAATCGCTTCAACCGTTTTCCACTCGATTGGTTCGATATAGGTGGCATCTGCTAACTCAGGATCGGTCATGATCGTTGCCGGGTTAGAGTTAACCAGAATGACACGGTAACCTTCTTCTTTCAGCGCCTTACACGCTTGTACCCCTGAGTAGTCAAACTCACAGGCCTGGCCGATAATAATAGGGCCAGCACCAATAATCATAATGCTTTGTAAATCACTTCTCTTTGGCATGGTTATTCCCTATTAATTACGCTTTTACACTTTTCATGTTTTCAATAAACTGATCGAACAGCGGCGCCACGTCATGCGGCCCCGGGCTCGCTTCCGGATGTCCTTGGAAGCTGAATGCTTTTTTGTCGGTACGCGAGATACCCTGCAAAGAACCATCAAACAGTGATTTGTGTGTCGCTGTCAGATTGGCTGGCAAGGTTTCTTCATCCACGGCAAAACCATGGTTCTGTGATGTGATCATGACACGTTTGCTTGCTGCATCCTCAACAGGATGGTTTGCTCCGTGGTGACCAAATTTCATTTTCACGGTTTTTGCGCCACTTGCCAAAGCCAGCAACTGATGCCCTAAACAGATACCGAATACAGGCACTTCGGTTTCCAATACTTTTTGGATGGCTTCAATCGCGTAATCACATGGCTCTGGGTCCCCTGGACCATTAGATAGGAAAACACCGTCTGGGTTCATGGCTAGAACATCTTCCGCAGGCGTCTTGGCCGGTACTACGGTCAATTTACAACCACGATCTGCCAGCATACGAAGGATATTGCGTTTGACTCCGTAATCGTAAGCGACGACGTGGAAATCCTGGTTAGATGAACAATCTGCATGACCTTCACCCAACGCCCAAGTTCCCTCAGTCCAGGTGTAGGTTTCAGCCGTAGTGACTTCTTTGGCTAGATCCAAACCTTTCAAACCGCTGAATGCTTTTGCTTTGGCAACCGCATCTTCTGCATCGATATTTTCACCTGCCACGATGACACCGGATTGCGCGCCTTTATCACGCAGGATACGAGTCAGCTTACGCGTATCAATGTCGGCAATCGCAACCACGTTCTGTTCCTGTAGATATTCAGGCAACGTTTTCTCGGCACGGAAGTTACTCATCAAAGGAGGACAGTCTTTAACAACCAGACCTTGCGCCATAATACGAGGAGATTCTTCATCCTCAGCGTTAACCCCAACGTTACCGATATGCGGGTAAGTCAAAGTCACGATCTGTTTGAAATACGAAGGGTCAGTCAAAATTTCCTGATAACCGGTCAAAGAGGTATTGAAAACCACTTCTCCGATTGTCTCTCCTTCGGCACCCAATGACGTTCCCCAAAAAAGGGTTCCGTCTTCTAAAGCCAACAAAGCCTGTGTCATCTACTTGTCCATCCAAAAATATAAGCGAAATCAAACAGTGATATTTCGGGAAGTACATATAAAAAAACGGAGCCAGCCTCGCTAGAAGGCTCACTCCGTTTTTTCAATGGCTAAATGACTATTGTCATCTCCGCTAAATACTCCGTAAATTGCAAATAACTGCTTAATTTCAGTCGCAAAAATCAATATCGCGGATTGTACTGTAATTCAGCCTTAATGTCTATATGAAAAAACCGCATATTACCGGGTTTTATTGAGTTTTTTTATATCTAATCAATCTGACTTATTTGAGGAGTAAAATCCATTCAAATGAGACTGCAAAGGTTGCATTAACTGATCAGTTCCACCTGCTGCCAATCGGCGGCATAAGAATCGACAAAATATCGGTGGCATTGCATTGATTCCGACCAACGTACCATGCCCGCCTTACGCATTAAGTGATCGACAAATTGCTCTTTGTCTTGCAACTGCTGCCAAACCGACGGTAGAAAAGTTGCGCGCCGCACGCCGTCCGAAATAATCAAACCATCTTTATGCGGCGTCAACTGCTCGATCAAAGCAGACTTGGTTTCGCAAGGCGGCATCAACTCCGGTTGAGTCAAAATTGAAATCTCTAAATTTAAAGCATCCAACTCTTGGGAGGAGACCGGATAAAATCGTGGATCACGAAAAGCAGCCGAATAAGCGTTGGCAATCACATCATCATGCAGGCTTCGATACGCCTCCAAAGTACCGATACAACCTCGCAACGCTTCTTCTATATGCAAAGTAACAAAAGTCGCCGCAGGTTCCGAAAAAGGTTTCTGTTCCTGTAACCCACCCTGAGAAAGCTTTGTCTCTGCTTGTTCAACGCCGTTTTGAATGGTCTGTTTAACCAATTGAAACAGCTGTTCAATATGCTGTGGATTTAAAACCATTTCACGCCCTCTCCTCTTCAGTTGCATAGATGGCCCAAGTTCCGTAACCGACTACTCTGTTTTTGTAACCAGCCGTATCGCCCGAATTCAACAACGCGATTCGCTGAATATCGATCGATTTTTTCGGCATAGCGTCTGAGATATATTTTAATACCCCTTGAATGCCCAAATAACCACAGGCGCGCGTTCCGTTCAAAGCTTGCCACTGCCCCGCATCAATCATGTCGGCCGTCTCGCCGTCAATTTCGCTGGCTTGTTCATAAGAGTGAAAATGGCTCAAATCACTACTGATCAGGAAATAGACGCCTTGCTTTTGCCACAAATACGCGATGACTTGTGCAACCTCTTCAGCCGAAATTTTGCCATTTAATAAAGGCAGAATTTTCGCGCTCGGCACGACTTGCTGCACAAACGGCACTTCAACTTCCAAACTATGTTCTTCAGCATGGGCATAATCAGACAGACTGATAAAATCGAACTGTTCCAGCAATTCACTCTGCAATTCGCGATCGATTTCGCAATCGCCCAACGGGGTTGCCATCGCCTCGACCGAAACAGCCGCCACGCCCTCAAAATAGACTCGATGTGCCGGGCCGATAATAACCACGGTTTTGATTTCATCCTGGTGTCCGTCCCATAAGCGAATCCCCTGATAAGCGGCACAACCTGAGTAGATATAGCCGGCGTGCGGCATAACTAACACTCTAGGTGCAGATGAATTTAAATCCAGCGAGGCAATCTTCATCTGCCGACACGACGCCATGAACTCCTCTATTTGCCGGGCGGAGCTCGGGTAAAACATTCCGGCAACCGCTGCGGGTCTCTCGTTCATAATATTTTCCTTGAATAATAATGAGTTACCTCTATATATAAGAGTAACTTTAAAGATTTCAAGAAGAGATATGGAATTATGAAACATGTTGATCTCAACGACCAATCCATTATTCCCGTTGAGCATTGGCATCAACTGGATAACGGTTTAATCCAGTGCGACCTGTGCCCGCGCGAATGTAAGTTACACGAAGACCAACGAGGCTTCTGTTTTGTGCGCGGCCGCAAAAACAACCAGATGTGGCTGACCTCTTATGGCCGTTCCAGCGGCTTCTGCATCGACCCTATTGAAAAAAAACCGTTGAACCATTTTTTACCGGGTTCATCGGTACTCTCATTCGGAACAGCGGGATGCAATCTAGCCTGCAAATTCTGCCAAAACTGGGATATGTCAAAAGCGAGGGATATGGATCGCCTGCTGGATCAAGCCTCCCCGGAAATGCTGGCTCAAGCGGCCAAAAAACATCTCTGCGCGTCGGTTGCCTATACCTATAACGACCCGATCATTTTTTACGAATATGCGCTGGATACCGCCGAAGCCTGCCGGGAACAAGGCGTTAAAAATGTAGCGGTGACCGCCGGCTATATCAGTGAACAACCGAGAGAAGCCTTTTTTAAAGCCATGGACGCTACCAATATCGACCTAAAAGCGTTCAATGACCGCTTTTATCAAAAACTGACCGGTTCGAAAATTCAACCGGTATTGGACACAATCGAATACGTCGCCAACGAAACCGATACTTGGCTGGAACTGACCACTTTATTGATACCCGGTGAAAACGATTCCGAAAAAGAGATCGCCGAAATGTCCGAATGGATATTGGAACACTGCGGCGCAGATATACCGCTGCACTTCACCAAGTACCACCCGGACTATCGAATGATGGACAATCCGGCTACACCTTTTTCAACGTTGGAAAAAGCTCGAGATATCGCCCTCAAAACAGGCTTAAACTATGTTTATACCGGCAATGTGACCGACCCGGATGGACAAGCTACCTACTGCCCGCATTGTGGTGAAAAAGTCATCGAGAGGCATTTCTATGAAATCAGCGGCTGGCAGTTGGAAAACGGTTGCTGTAGCCACTGCCATACACCGATTGCCGGCGTGTTTGAAGAAAAACCCGGTACATGGGGCAATCAACGCTTACCGATCCGGTTGAGTTAAGGTTAGTTAATACGTCTAGCTGTATAGTAATTCTTTTTCCAGTAGACATTATTTAAATTGGAGATGGTTACGCCTCTGCTGGTGGAGGCGTGAATGAATTTCGATTGGCCGAGATAGACCCCGTTATGCAACGCATTACCGGCTATTTTAAAAAAAACAATATCTCCGGGCTTCAAAGCTGATTTAGAGACTTTCCGACCTTTTTTTATCTGAGTTCGCGTGGTTCTTGGCAACGTATGCCCCAAAGCCAAACGAAAAGTGTTTTGTACAAAGGCCGAACAGTCCACTCCTTTAAGGCTGGTACCGCCATATTTATAAGGAGTGCCTTTCCAGAGCCGATACTGCTGTTTCAATTTGCTTTGCACCACTTGCGAATTTTTCAGATCGACAGGTGAACTCGGCTTTTGCAGCGAAATCGTCTTACTCGGCTGGCTGGAACAAGCCGTCAAACCCACGACCAGCCATCCAAAAAAAAGCGTTGCAACAACCCGATTAATCAACCCCATACAAATCTCAAACGACACGAACCCAACTAAGTGATGAAATACTATAAGCCCCTATTTTTAAATAATGATAATCTAATCGGAATTAGAACCGCGATTTTTATTTATATATATTTATACGATTTACGATCTCGCAGCCCGGTTCTCAAAAGAAAACCGAATTATTTCTTAAAACAATTACTTTACAACGACGAAAAGAGCTTATTATTGGATTATGGACAGTATCTTACCCATACAACAACGCTGGCAAAATGAAAACCGGGAACGGCGTCAACTCTGGCCAATTATTCTTGGAGCCTATTCCGCACTGATTTTCCATATCGGCTTTTTAATCATTTTTTTCATCTACGGCGTCACGCCGCTTTTTTACTTCAATATCATCAGTATCGTTGTCTTTGCCCTCATTATTTATGTGCTTTTAAAACAACAGGCTTTCCGCTTCAGTATGTTAGTGGCCTCTTTGGAAATTTATCTCCATCAACTGCTCGCCGTTTATTATCTCGGCTGGGAATATAATTTTCAGCTCTATCTTATCGCCATTCCGGTATTTTTATTCTTGGGAGAGTTCAAAAACAAACTAACGCCTCTGCTGTTATCCGTACTGGTGATTTTCTCAATTGTGCTCGCCTACTTCGTCTCTTTGGAGCACAGTGCAGAATATGATTTAGGCAGCCTTAAAGAGGTCGCGCCGATATTCAATATGGTGGCGATCGCCGTGCTGCTTGCCTTTTATACCGGTATTTTTTCCAGTAGTTCGAAAAGTTTTCACAACACCTTGCAGCAATCGCAAAAAGACATTGAACTACTTTATCAGGCGGCAACAATTGACGACCTAACCAAACTACCCAACCGTTTACACGCCCAAAATCTGATTGAAATGTGGTTAAAGCAGTCGATTCAGGACGAGAAACCTATGACGATCGCTTTCATCGATTTAGATAACTTCAAACAGATCAATGATCAATTCGGTCATGAAACCGGCGACACGGTATTGCAGCATGTTGCCACCATACTGGATGAACAAATTAGAGAGCATGGACTCGTCGCCCGCTGGGGCGGAGAAGAATTCATTGCCGCCTTTCCGAATAAAGATGAACACGAAGCGAAAAGTATTCTGGAAGAGAGTCGCAAGGCCGTGGTCGCTGCGCCGTACCATTCGAACGAGATTTGCATTCACCTGAGCATCACCATCGGCGCCACATCTTGCTCAGCTTTCGAGCAACCAAAACAGTTGCAGGAACTGCTTAAAATCGCCGATATCGCACTATATGAAGGCAAAACCGGTAGCAAAAATTGTTTGGTATTCCGCTCACACGCTCAAGTTTAGGCACTTATAAAACAAAAAAGGCGCATAAACCAAATAGTCTATGCGCCTTTTGAATAATGGGAAACCGCCTTTTTAACGCAGGTTCAAAACGTCCTGCATATCAAACAAACCATTGTCTTTAGCCGCCACCCACAAACACGAACGTGCTGCACCTTTGGCAAACGTCATACGGCTGGAGGCTTTATGCGTGATTTCGACGCGTTCCCCTTCGGTGGCAAACAGTACGGTGTGATCACCGACAATATCGCCGGCACGAACCGTAGCAAAACCAATGGTTTCCGGATCTCGGGCACCGGTAATACCTTCACGACCATAAACAGCACATTTTTTCAGGTCTCGGCCAAGTGTCTCGGCCACCACTTCTCCCATACGTAACGCCGTGCCGGAAGGTGCATCCACTTTGTGGCGATGATGGCCTTCAATCACTTCAATATCATAACCTTCGTTCAGAACTTCCGCAGCTTGCTTTAACAGCTTCAAGCACAAGTTCACACCGACACTGAAATTGGCTGCAAAAATTACCGCGATCTTTTCAGCCGCTTTATCAATTTCAGCAAGACCGCTTTCGCTGAAACCGGTTGTACCAATGACAATTTTTTTATTGTGCTCGGTACAGATATGCAGATTGTTGATCGTGGTTTCTGGAGTAGTGAAATCAATCAATACATCAAAGTCATCCACTACCGATTTAAGATCACCGACAACGGCAACCCCTAATTTCCCAACTCCGGCCAACTCACCGGCATCCGCGCCAATTAAAGAACTATCAGGGCGTTCAATGGCTGCACTTACTGTCAGACCTTCTGTCTGATTTACCGCATCAATCAGGTTTTTTCCCATACGGCCAGACGCACCAATAATCGCTACTCTCATGTTTAATCCTTATTTATGTTCTTTAATTGTCGAAGTTAAAAACCATCAGTTCCAAGGTTCATCTTTATCTTTTTTAGACGACTTATCTTCATCATCATCGCCGGTGAAGAAAGACTTAACTGAATCAAAGAAACTATGCGATTTCGGACTGTGCTGTTTGTGGTGTTTGCCTTGCAAACTTTCATCAAATTCTTGCAACAGCTCCTTCTGACGTGCAGTTAGTTTAACAGGGGTTTCAATATGAACCATAACAATCATATCGCCAACCTGAGAACTGCGTACCGACTTAACCCCTTTACCGGACAATTTAAAACGTTGCCCCGACTGAGTTCCGGCAGGAATTTTCAGGCTGGCACGTCCACCCAAAGTTGGCACATCGACATTACCGCCAAGTGCGGCAGTACCGAAGCTGATCGGCAACTCGCAATATAAGGTATTGCCATCACGTTCAAAAATCTTATGCGCTTTAACACGGATACGAACGTAAAGATCACCACGTGGCGCACCCGGCTCTCCCGCTTCCCCTTCGCCCTGTAGACGAATGCGGTCACCATTATCAACACCGGCAGGAATTTTCACCGACAAGGTTTTATTATCGTGTGTATAACCCTCTCCACGACATTTTTTACATGGAGTTTTGATCAATTTACCTGAACCATGACAACTCGGACAAGGACGGTTCACGGCAAAGAAGCCCTGCTGCATGCGAACCTGACCGGCGCCATGACAAGTTGGACAAGTCTCAACCTCACTACCCGGTTCCGCCCCTGAACCGTCACAGGCATCGCAAATATCTTTAGTCGGAATACGGATATCAACGGTAGTGCCGGCTACGGCATCTTCCAAAGAGATTTCCAGTTCATACTGCAAATCCTGACCGGGTTGCGGGCCACGGTGGCCACCGAAACCTCCGCCGAAAATATCGCCGAAGATATCACCAAACGCATCACCAAAACCTCCGCCACCGAAGCCGCCGCCACCATGACCACCTTCCAAGCCGGCATGACCAAACTGATCATAGGTCGCACGCTTTTGCGAATCAGACAAAACTTCATAAGCCTCAGACGCTTCCTTAAACTTATCTTCGGCCTCTTTATCATCCGGGTTTCTATCCGGGTGATACTTCATGGCCATCTTACGGTAAGCTTTTTTAATCTCACCCTCAGAAGCGGTTTGCGATACACCTAAAATTTCGTAATAACAGGTTTTACTCATGGTTTTCCCATTGGTTTTAAATGATTTAACGTTGTTGACGTATTAATTAAATAGATAAATTCTTATTCAAAACACAGCCCAAAACTATTTTTTGGATAAAAACTTTTACGTTTTTTAAATATAAAAACGGGCAACTTAACAAAGTCGCCCGATTATACAGAGCTTTGAAGCAGACTTCTAATAACTAAAGAAATTAAAGAAGCTTTCAAAAAACATAAAATCCATAAAAGGGAGATGTTGGCGACAATCGTCCGCTAGAGCAAGACGGAAAATGTGAGCTTACGCTTTGTAAGTGACCATTTTCCAACACAGCGCTAGCTAGGCGAGTGCCGCTAACAGACCCTTTTATTTTTTATCGTCATTAACTTCTTCAAATTCCGCATCCACGATGTCATCGTCTGCATTATCGGCCGCACCCTGCTGCTGAGCTTCCGCACCACCTGCTTGCTGCTGAGCTTGTGCTTTTTGAGCAACAGACTGGCTTGCTTCCGCCAACTTCTGCACTGACTCGTCAATTGCTGCTTTGTCATCGCCTTTTATTGCTTCTTCAACCGCTGCAACTGCCGCATCGATCGCTTCTTTTTCAGAAGCTTCAACCGCATCACCCGCATCCGCTACCATTTTCTTGGTTGCGTGAACCATCGCATCTGCCTGGTTACGAGCTTCAACCAGTTCTTTCATCTTCGCATCTTCTTCAGCGTGTGCTTCCGCATCCTTAACCATCGCTTCGATTTCTTCTTCAGAAAGACCAGAAGACGCCTGGATAGTGATGTGCTGCTCTTTACCGGTATTCTTATCTTTAGCAGATACGTTCAGGATACCGTTGGCATCAATATCGAAAGTTACTTCGATTTGTGGCGTACCACGAGGTGCAGCAGGAATTTCATCCAAGTTGAATTGACCCAGTGATTTGTTCGCCGAAGCCATTTCACGCTCACCTTGAACGACGTGGATGGTTACCGCAGCTTGGTTATCTTCCGCTGTTGAGAACACTTGCGATTTACGAGTCGGGATCGTTGTGTTTTTCTCGATCAGCTTAGTCATGACCCCCCCCATTGTCTCGATACCAAGAGACAGAGGCGTTACGTCTAGAAGCAGTACGTCGTTTACATCACCAGACAGTACACCACCTTGAATTGCAGCACCCATCGCGACCGCTTCATCCGGGTTAACGTCTTTACGAGGTTCTTTATCGAAGAATTCTTTAACCGCAGCTTGAACCATAGGAACACGCGTTGAACCACCAACCAAGATAACATCATCGATTTCAGAAGCAGATAGACCTGCGTCTTTTAATGCTGTTTTACATGGTTCGATAGAACGCTTAACTAGATCTTCGATTAGCGACTCAAACTTAGCACGCGTAATTTTCATGTTAAGGTGCTTAGGCCCAGTTGCATCAGCTGTTACGTAAGGTAGGTTGATGTCAGTTTGCTCACGTGAAGAAAGCTCGATTTTCGCTTTTTCTGCCGCTTCTCGAACACGCTGTAGCGCCAACTTATCTAGTTTAAGATCAACATTTTGATCTTTCTTGAACTCTTCCGCGATGTAATCAACGATGACGTTATCGAAGTCTTCACCACCTAAGAAAGTATCACCGTTAGTTGACAGTACTTCTACCTGCTTCTCACCGTCTAGGTCTGCAACTTCGATGATAGAGATATCGAAAGTACCACCACCTAAGTCATATACCGCGATTTTGCTGTCATCTTTAACTTTATCCATACCGTAAGCAAGCGCAGCCGCAGTTGGTTCGTTGATGATACGCTTAACATCCAGACCGGCAATCTTACCCGCATCTTTAGTTGCTTGACGCTGAGCGTCGTTGAAGTAAGCAGGAACCGTAATAACCGCTTCAGTCACTTCGTGACCTAGGTAATCTTCTGCAGTTTTCTTCATTTTAGTTAGCGTTTTGGCAGACACTTCCTGTGGAGAAAGTTTCTTACCGTCAACTTCAACCCATGCATCACCGTTATCTGCCGCCACGATTGCGTAAGGAACCATATCCTTATCTTTAGCTACAACCGCATCATCCGCACGACGACCGATCAGACGCTTGATTGCGAATAGCGTGTTTTCAGGGTTTGTTACCGCTTGACGTTTTGCTGAATCACCAACCAACACTTCTCCGTCAGCTGTGTAAGCTACGATAGATGGCGTTGTGCGCGCACCTTCCGCGTTAGGGATTACCTTAACGTCTTTACCTTCCATGACGGCAACACAAGAGTTGGTTGTTCCTAAATCGATACCAATAATTTTAGCCATTTGATTGTCTCCAAATTGCGAACTTGCCGTACTCTGTACTCACAAGTTAATTCTGTAAAAATTCTGTTTAAGTTTTTTTGTTGAGTTCTATATAAGGTTGTCAAATCCGCTTTCAAGGCTAAAAAAGGATTTTTTTTAACTTTTTTAGCTAAGCGAGTAAAAACAAATACTTATTGAGCAACGATCACACGCGCCGCGCGCACCAAACGATCGTTCAACTTGTAACCTTTCTGAATCGTGTCAACCACGGTGTTCGACTCATGAGCCGGTGACGGGATCATCGTCATCGCTTCATGCAATTGCGGATCAAATTTCTCGCCGGTCGGATCGACACGCTCAACATTAAACTCTTGCAAAACATCCAGCATCTGCTTAAAGGTCATTTCAACACCTTCGCGGATACTTTCCAGCGAGGCACCATCCTTGGATGCGGCATCGATTCCCATTTCCATCGAGTCGATTGCCGGAAGCAACGCATTCACGAATTTTTCTAGAGCGAATTTATGTGCACTTTCGACATCCAAACGGGTACGACGACGCAGGTTTTCCATATCAGCCTGAACGCGAAGGGCTAAGTCCTTATGCTTTTCCGCTTCAGAACGAGCTTCTTCAAGCATAGCGGCCAAATCTTGATCAACCGCTTCTTGAGCCTCTTCCAAAGCCTCTTCCGCCGCCATGGCTTCCTGCTCTGCTGTCAATACTTCTTGCTCTAGTTCCGCGTTTAATTGTTCTTCGGCTTGCTTTTTTTCTGACATAGTTTCAATCCTATTTGTGACCTGACTTATTCAGACAGGAATTAAAATTTAGTAAACGTTTATAAATTCGATGTTCGCTAAGTAGTGACGTGCATCTATTTTTTCAAGAGTGAACCTAATATTTTTGCGGTGACATCCACTCTCGGCACCACTTTTTCATAATTCATGCGGCTCGGGCCAACCACGCCCAAAACGCCTAGGATCTCGCCATCCGCTTCATAAGGCGTAGTGATCACACTGCATCCCTGATAGATTTCGTTGCCGCACTCGTTACCGACAAACACCTGAACACCTGTGCCTGCATACTTTTATCCAACAGGCTCAACATGTCTGAATGCTGATCAAAGGCATGAAACAGGGCTTTCAGTTTTTCTGAGTTGGCCAATTCCTGATAGTTCAACAAATTGGTTTTACCGGCAATCAGAAACGGAATCTGTTTTTCAATCTGTTCTTCAAGCACGTGATCCGTGGCCTGGACGATTGAAGACATAAATTCATTGGTGGTTGAACGGATTTGATCCATACGCGAAACTAGAAACGCTTTGGCCTCGGCTAGGTTTTTCCCCAAACACTGAGCATTCAGAAAATTAGCCGTCTCGTGTAATTCTTCCGGCGAGTATTCTCTTTCTAAATCAATAATGCGGTTCTGCACGTCCTGATCGTTAAAGACCAACACGACCAATACGCGCCGGGTACTCAAGGGAATAAAGTCGATATGTCTAAGCACTTCCTGCTCTTTTTTAGGCATCAAAACCAAACTGGTCATGCCGGTAATACCGGACAAAATTTTCGACGTGCTTTCCAACAGGTCATCTTGACTCAAACCACTAGCGAGCTCATTACGAATCGAAGCCTGACTCTGCTCCGACAAAGGTTTGTATGTCAGCATAGAATCGATAAACAGACGATAACCGATATCGGTCGGCACGCGCCCCGCCGAAGTGTGTGGCGAATGGATCAACCCCATTTTTTCCAAATCTGCCAATACATTACGAACCGTCGCCGAACTGAGTCCCACGCCGGGCATTTTCGCCAAAGTAGTTGACCCTACCGGTTTACCTTCATTAAGGTATAATCCCATGAGGTTTTTAAACAAGAGTTGTGAACGGTCGTTTAACATTCCATCTTTTCCAGATTTGTTAGCTTTATTCATATTTATTGATGAATTTGCCGTTTTCAAGAGTGGCTTAAGCACTCTCCCTGTTAGAGTGCTAAATTATAGATGGCTACAGCGCTTATTCAAGCCCTTAACTCATATATTCAATCCAAGGTAGGAAAAAGATGTTTGACAGAATTGGCATTTTTGGAAAATATACAGGCTCTCAATGTTGGGAAAACATTGAAACTTTAGTGGATTATCTAATTTCCAAATCTCGAACCGTTTATCTGGATAAACAGTCGTGTAGCCAATTTCCGAAACACGAAAATGCACCTTTGGTTGACCGAGACTTATTGAAAAAGCAGATTGATCTCGCCGTAATGGTCGGTGGTGACGGTACCTTTTTGGATGTTGCTCGAGCCATTGCCGACGAAGATGTGCCAATCCTTGGCGTTAACTTGGGAAGACTCGGTTTTTTGACCGATATCTCTCCGGAAGACATGCTGGTCGCCATGGACGAAGTCTTGTCCGGCGTCTACCAAGAAGAGCATCGCAACATGCTTAAAGTCTCGGTCTATGAAGACGGCGAGCATGCATTCGACTCTCTAGCATTGAACGATGTGGTGATTCATAAAAAAGCATCACCATTAATGATTGAGTTTGAAACCTTCGTGGACGGTCGTTTCCTCAATAGTCAACGTTCGGACGGCATGATTATTTCCACGCCGACCGGTTCCACCGCTTATGCTCTCTCTGCCGGCGGACCAATTTTGGATCCGAGCTTGGATGTGATCTCGCTGGTCTCCATCAACCCCCACACTATGAGCACACGCCCTTATGTGATCAGCGGCAAAAGCGTCATCGAACTGCGCCCGCATGAAAACTGTGTAAAAACCGCGCAAATCATCTGTGACGGTCAGATAACTTATGACATCTCTTCGGAACACCACACCTTTGTACGCAGAAACGGTAAATTCCTGCGTTTGCTGCACCCAAAAAACCACGATCACTTCGAGTTATTGAGAGCCAAACTGCACTGGGGCGACAAACTATATTAAATATTTATCCACAATCCGCACGCAATCAAACTGGTCTTATTCACCAACCTCTAACACAGGTAATTTATTCGCTTGAATAAATAGAATAAGACTTATATATTAGCTCCACTTAATCAATACCTCTCAACGTGAACGCTGGCCGACTATGCTGCAAGAACTGAATATCAAAAATCTAGCTCTGATTGAAAACCTGCAACTGCAATTCAACTCCGGTTTTACTACGCTCACCGGGGAAACCGGAGCGGGAAAATCGATATTACTGGATGCATTAGGGCTGGCTCTGGGCGAGCGTGCCGACAGCAGCCTAGTCCGACACAATACCCCTAAAGCCGATGTAACCGCCCTATTCGATGTGGAGAACCTGCCGCATGTCCAGACCTGGTTACAAGATCAGGAACTGGAAGACGAAACGCTTTGCTATCTGCGTAGAACCGTCACTGCTGAGGGGCGTTCCAAAGCGTATGTCAACGGCTATCCGGTGGCCGCCAATCAGTTGAAAACTTTGGGCAATATGCTGATCGACATTCATGGTCAGCACGAACATCAAAACCTGCTTTCCAACCATAAACAGATTGAACTGCTGGATGCCTACGCGAATCACGCCGAGCTTTTGAGTAGTACCGCACAGAGTTTCAAACAGTGGCAACAGATTAAAAAGCAATTGCAGCAGCTGGAAGAAGAACAGGCGGATTATCAAAGTAAACTGGAACTGCTGAGTTTCCAAAAAAACGAGTTTGATGAACTTAAGCCGCAAACGGACGAATTTGAATCACTCTCCGAAGAGCAGAGCCAACTCTCACACGCCAGTGAAATCAAACTGGCGTGTGAACAAGCTTATGCCAGACTGGAAGAGGAACAAGGTGCGGTCGATTCACTAAACCATGCTATCCACTCACTGGAGAGCATTGTAGAATTCAGCCCAAGCTTGAATGCGATTATCGAGCAACTCAACGGCAGCTTGATTGAAATCCAGGAAGCTTCCAGCGAAATTCACCGACAAGCCGAACATATTGAACTTGACCCCGAACAACTACAAGCGGTTGAAGAACGCCTATCCGCCCTGTTCGGTCTGGCAAAGAAATACAATATCGAAGCCGAACAACTGGTTGACAAACATCAGCAAATCGAACAAGAACTGCAACGCTTACAGCATTCCGATGAGTCATTGGAACAACTAAAAAGCGAGCTCACCTCGGCCGAACAAACTTACCAAAAACACGCTAAGGCTTTAAGCCAGTCACGCCAGAAAGCGGGTAATAAACTGGCTCAAATCGTCACGCAAGGCATGCAGACTCTGGGTATGGAAAACGGCCAGTTTGCCGTTGAGCTCAGCACCAACGAAACACCTGCCAGCAACGGTATCGATAAGGTTATTTTCAGTGTCACTGCCAACAAAGGTCAACCTCTGCAACCGTTATCCAAGGTGGCATCCGGAGGGGAGCTCTCACGCATCAGCCTAGCTATTCAAGTAGCTACCTCGGAGGTAGCCGGGCTGCCAACGTTGATTTTCGATGAAGTCGATGTCGGTATCGGTGGCGGCATTGCCGAAGTGGTCGGTGAAAAAATGCAAGCACTGGGTCAAAATAAACAAATCCTGTCCATTACCCACTTGCCGCAGGTCGCTTCTCACGGTCACCATCACCTATTCATCAAGAAACAGACGCTGGATGAAGTAACAACTACTCAGGTGGAAGCTTTGCAAACCAATCAACGCATTGAAGAACTCGCTCGCATGCTGGGTGGAAAAGACCTGACCGAGCAAACGCGCATGCACGCCAAAGAGATGTTGGAAACTGCGCAGAAAAAAGCTTGAACTAACAAACTTGCCAAAATTTAGACAATAAAAAAGGGCTTTATCGCCCTTTTTTATTGAGTGATGATTTGTTCGCCAACCGTTACGATTCAGTATCAGGCAGATTTCCGTAAATCACCAAACTGTGTCCGGATAACTCATAACCGTTTTCAGCCGCAATCTCTTTGATTCGTTCTTCAATAATCGGGTCAACAAACTCTCTAACTCGACCTGACTTAATACAAACGATATGGTCGTGGTTGTCTCCGGTATCCAATTCGAAAATAGAGATATTATTTTCAAAGTTCAAGCGACGTACGATTCCGGCTTGCTCAAACTGGGTCAAAACACGGTAAACCGTCGCTAAACCAACTTCTTCGCCCTGTTCCAACAATATTTTATAAACGTCCTCAGCAGATAAGTGGTGATCATCACCGGCACTTTCCAAAATTTCCAAAATTTTCAATCTTGGCAAGGTTACTTTTAATCCGACTTTCTTTAATTCCGCTCCGCTCATAACACCCTCTTAGTGCCTATCTCTATTTTTTATCTATCTAGTTATAGTTACATAATTAGGTGTGTATAATACATCAAATTACGATTTACCTAAATTGAAAATTGTTGATTTATGCATAAGTTGTGAAGAAGCCGGAGCTAGCATCCATCATTCCGCATTCACAACGGTTGTGTTCCATCACTTTGAGAGAAAAATGTCTAAGCTGAACTTTCTTAAAAAAACAACATCTCCGCTTCGTGCCTCTGCCTTGATCGCAGGGTTAGCTATCAGCATGCTATCGGGCTGCTCTTACCTTGAACCATACAAAGCGCCTTTGGTACAAGGCAATGTCATGACACAAGAATCTATTCAGCTGCTTCAAGAAGGCCTTACCAAATCACAGGTGAGAGAGTTACTCGGTCCGCCGATGGGTGAACACCCGTTCAACCCCCAACATTGGGAATACACCTACTACTCTTCAATCGAAAATGCTCAAAATAAAGAACACTCGCTTCAATTGGTTTTGGATTTCGATAAGGACAATCTATTAAAAAGCTGGAAAGAAACGGAACAGAGCGTACAGCTGAAAAAAGATGATTCCTGGTTAGGACTGGGTTGGTTTTAAAGATTGTTCTGATCACTCAAATCACTTTCGAGATTTATAAAAAAGGCCTGTCGTTCATTTGCAAACGACAGGCCTTTTTACTTTCCCCGCTACAGAAAACATCTACTTCTGGGCGCGCTCTTCTTCGACTTTCTTGCGGCGACGATCCCTCGGATCAGCTTTCAAAGGGCGATATACCTCGATACGATCCCCTTCGCGCAAAACCGTATCCGGCGTCACTAATTTACCGAAAATACCCACCTTATCGATAACCAAAGCGGGAACTTCCTGCAAAAGTTTGGATTGCTGCAAAGCTTGTTCGACAGTCGTCCCCTCTTCTACCTGCTCGGCAAACAGATATTGAATCTCTTCCAAAGCATAAGCGGTTTCAATTGTAATCATCTTACTCACTAACTATTCACTCCACTAGCGATAAACTTGCTTGGCGCGCTCGCAAAAAGAATCGACCATAGTGCTCGCGATCTGTTCAAACAGAGGGCCAATTGCCATGCTCAACAGTCCGCTACTGACTTCAAATTCGACTTCAAAATGGATTTTACAGGCATCGACATCCAGAGCCTTAAACTCCCATTCCCCTTTAAGCGATTTAAAAGGCCCGTCAACCAAATGCATCTCAATCCGCTGACCGGGCACCAAGTGATTCTTGGTCACAAACGTCTGCTTAATTCCGGCTTTGGCAATGGTCACACCGGCTTGCATCTCATGTTCGGATTCGGAAAACACCTCCGCACCGCCACACCAAGGTAGAAACTCGGGATAACGAGCAACATCGTTGACGATGTCATAAACCTGTTGCGCGGAGTAAGGTAACAGCGCCGATCTAGCAATTTTCTTCATGTCTGATACTTAATTACGTCTTCTTGATTCAAGCGCAGCATTATAACAAACATCGACTGAGCAAACATTCATAAGCGAAACTCTACAGAATTCGATGTTAGAATGGTTTTTCAAACCACATATTGAAAGGTGAATTCTGTGTTCAATTTCCAGCTACATTCTGCACCTAAGTCATGGAGAAGTTCATGGCACAATCGATTTTTCGGCCGCACTTTAGCATTGCTTCTACTAAGCAGCCTTACTCCGGCATCGGCAGAACTGGTAAAAGAAGTGGAAAATCCGGCCAGCGGAAAGCAATTCTTGCAGGATACTTGGGTGGTTGAATACCAAGCGGATGCATTCACCGAAAAGATGGAAAAGGTCAAAGTTCTCTATATCCCCAAAGACATGCAAGACGAAGCCGCTTTCTTTTTGCGTTGCGAACCTTTTTTCACCAATTTCAGCATTCAATATACCGACTGGGAAAAAAATTTACGCGAAAATGGTGAACTGCCGAACGCCTCTGCTAAATTCGCCAAACACGGATTTATCTACGATACCGAACAGGAACTAGAAGTCACTGTTGACGGAGACGATCAAGAATACGATATTTCCGTTGGCGGACAGAACAAGCACATTACCAAGCTATTTAAAACTGATCAGAAATTGCAGCCGGGTCAGTTGGGTATGAGCCTATTCTTTTCGTTTGTTGCCGCAGAGATGCCGAGTTTTCGTAGTGCAGAAACCTCGGATGAAGCCAAAGACTTTTTCAAACAACTGAACCAAGCCATTAATACCCAGAAACCGATCCAGTTTAAACTGGAAAACGATCGCGGTTGGCAGCGCAACTTCTCTCTGGATACGGCAAGAATGGTCAATGCCGTGCCGCAAGAAGTACTGGAATTTTGTGTCACCAAACGACAAATCAAATAAAGCGCCATACTGCATACACTTGAATCTTGCTATAATGCGCGCCAAATTAGATGTCATCACCTAGCGATTGTAAGAACTCGAAAAAGAACACCTCATGGCTAAAAAGAAAAAGAACAACAACCCCAACTCCATTGCCGTCAATAAAAAGGCCAGATTCGATTATTTTATCGAAGAAACCATCGAGGCCGGTTTAAGCCTGGAAGGCTGGGAAGTCAAAAGCCTGCGTCAAGGAAAAATCCAGCTAGGTGAAAGTTATGTGATTTTCAAAGACAGCCAGGCTTTTTTATTCGGTGCTTTGATTACGCCATTGACTACCACCTCCACCCACAACAATGCCGATCCGCTGCGTACTCGCCCGCTATTGTTGCACCGACGTGAAATCGATAAATTACGCGACCTAGTCGATGTGGAAGGGATGACCGTTATTCCGCTTGAACTTTACTGGAAACAAGGCAAGGTTAAGCTCGCCATCGGTATCGCCAAAGGGAAAAAACAGCACGACAAACGTGCCACCATGAAAGAACGGGATTGGAACCGAGACAAACAGAGAATCATGAAATACAACCGTTAATCGACACTCGGATTTGTATTTAAATTGATAGATTCTCTTGAATTTTTAAAGTTCACCCCCAATAATACTCCAACACTTTGATTAAGACTCAAATAGCAGCCAATCATTTCTGGCTGAAAACCGAATTCGGGGCTGTACTGGTTTCGACGGGGAGTGCAAAGTTTAAGATGCATGTCGTGCCTGAATGATGCACGTAAATCTTTATTTCAATTTGTTATAGTTGCAAACGACGATAACTACGCTCTAGCGGCTTAATCCCGCTAGTGCAGCCTAGGTAAGGTGTCTATGCCCCCTAACGCTGTATCATATCTCATAGAACCGTGTTGAGTGCGTGTTTGGGTATTCAGCATTAAACTTTACAAACTCGCCTGATGTGATCCCTGCTGGTCGGGCAGCATTCAGGTTAAATCAATAGACCAAATAAACATGTAGATTTTTAGATGGCGGCTTCGCGGACGGGGGTTCGACTCCCCCCAGCTCCACCAAATACAAAGCCCGGACTTAATTTTAAGTTCGGGCTTTTTTTATTATTCGTTTTTTAATTTATTCGTTTTCTAAGCCAAACAAAACAATGTCATTTATACGCTACAGCGTATAGATTATCTCTTATACGTTAGCGCGTATAAAAATGCTCACTGTTCCAATCTTGCTTTCAATAGGCGGCTGTTTTTTTCGAAGACTTTCTTCAAAGTTTTATGGTCATCCAAAATTGCTTGATTCGAATCCATTAAAACGACCAGTTTATTAAACTCTTTCAACACCAAAGAAAATTTAACGCCGATCTCTTCTGCAAAACGTTCAAAATGCCTTTTTTGCAACCAGTCCAAACGATTCTCTCCGCCGATTTTCATACTAAACCTATCACTCAACTCCGGATAACACTGCGTCGATAGAAGATCGTAAAACGGCGCTAGCTCACAATTTGGTGCATATAAAAAAGCGATGTTTTTACCATGTGCGTCCCGATTGCCGATCAGTACATTAAATAACACCCATCGAACCAACTGTAGAATATCTGCGGCCGGTTTTCGGCTATGCGCACGAATCAGCTCAGCACACATTTTGAAACTCGGCCCCCCTTCCGCTTCATATTTATTCTCGGCATCTATTCCTAAAGCTTGGCAAAAATCCTCTTGATGAAGACGTTTTCCATCCTTTCGGTCATAGCGCTCAACGATAAAATGTGTTTTATCTTTGATGGTTAAAACCGAAGCATCAGGCACATTCAAACCTACCGCTTTAGCCAAACGCATGCAAACCCATTCGTTAAACACTAAATCATCAAAATAAGGGTTATGTAATTTAATAATGTGTGAAGTTGCTAAGTCAGGAGAAACGGGTAATGAGAAACTCTTTGTTGTGGCATCTTTCAGAATAATCGGCAACTTATTCTGTGCACCGGCTAACGATAAACGCACCTCTCCTTCCAATACTTTAAAAGGTGTTTTTTCCAGTGCTTCAAGCAGTTCTGCAAGTCGGGATTCATCCAAGGTGATTTGATCGGTTTCCGCAACAGGCACTTCGGGCAACCCATAGATTGAAATTGCTCCGGCAACCTCGCCGCCAATCTCCGCCAACAAACCAAAATCATTTTTTTCAGATAGCCCTAGCTTTTTACAGAGTGCCGAACGAACTTCACCCTCAGGCAAGACATTGGCAAAAAAGCTTTCCGCATGATTAAAGGGTTCAACTTGGAGAGGTAAGCTAATCGATAAGGCAAACGTATTTTCAGCCTGTAACCAGCTTGGCGAATAGGTAAATTGCAACTGATTGGCGGTTAATTTAACCAGCTCACCAACTAATTGTCGTTGATAAAACACATACAAAGTTTGCATCATTCACCCAGCCTAATATTTGGTGGACAACAACAGCTGCAAACCTAAAGCTTGTAAAACCGCCATGACTAAAGCCAATTGCACCGTCTCTTTTCCATTTTCCAACTCAGAAACAAAACGCACGCCTACATTGGCAATGGCAGCTAAATCCTGCTGAGTCAAGCCATCTTGTTTGCGCTTTTCCCGCACCGCCAAACCCAGTTCAGCAATATCATTTAGCAAAATACTATTCCCGTTCGGGTTATTTACATCAAAAAACATAACCTCAACTCACATTTATTCCCTTTCGGGAATAATAGAGCATTTTTAAAAAAAACAAAAGAAAATATTACCGTTCGGTAAAAAATAATCCTGACAATCTCATAAGACTAAACAAAAAGTTTACTTCAGGAAACAAAACATGGATAATTCCATGTAACGACAGGTAAAGCCTGGTATGTGCTTAGTGTGTTCCCTTCCATCGGCTGGCAAGAGCATTAAGAAATGGACATATCAGGGACTGTCTTTTTTTATGTCTGATTTCTTAGATATTCGGTTTCAAAAGCTATCTTATGTCCATAGCAACGATACCAAGCATCATCTCCATGCTCGTATTTCCTATAAACACCCCAGCAAAAACTATCAACCGCCTGTAAACCTGCACTTGCTTTAGAGTCTAAATGATCAATATTTAAACTAACATTTAATTCGAGTTTTGCTTCAAGTTGATTGGTAAGATAATTATTAAAATCAGCGATCTCAGCTTTATTCTTTGATTTATCTACGACCAAAGATACCGAGCTTCCAACGCCAGAAAAATCGACCTTTTCTAAAAGAAATCTTGCTAAAAAGTTATAAAGTTTTTTCTTTCCTTGCTTGGTTCGCAAATCAGAACCAACCCGAACTTTATTTAAAGCCACTGTGTAAATTCGCCAACCATCAGATTTTACTTGCCTTAAAAAATATTCCTTAATTTCTTGACTAATATGCGTCGCATGCAATTCTTCAACTTTTCTAGACTGTTTATTTTTTCTATTCAGTTTATTTTTCAAAGTACGTTTCACCGCAGATTTAAAAGAATCCACATCTGAACGTCCGTCACACACAAGCAAAGTGATTACAAATTTTTGTGAAGGCTTTTTATTAGCAAAATCAAAACCCAAACAACCCGATTCATCTAAAAAAATATACAAACCAACTCTACCCCATAAAACCATCAAAGTAATCTGAATCAAGTGTTTTAACTTGGTAGGTTTCCTTAATGCTTACGCCCAGATTGTATTCAATCATTAACTCAGCGAGTTTATGGCCATCAACTAAGACAACAGAAAGGTTTAGCCCCATAACGGAGTCTTTCGCACCTTGTGAGAAGTCAGAGGTTGTAATAAACACACCTTTAGTTGCACCTTGTCGGGTTAGAGAACCGATAAACTTATCAATTTCAGGACGATGAACCGTATTTTCCCAGCGTTTGGCTTGTAGATAAATCGAATCCAAACCTAATTTATCTTCATTAATAATGCCATCAATACCGTCATCACTAGTTAACTTTGTCGCCTGCCCCGCTTCTTTGCGTGCGCCCCCATACCCCATAGCTATCATAAGATCGACTACTAGTAGCTCAAAAGCTTGTGGGGAAACTTGCTTAACGTTTTCCAACACCTCTTCTGCCAAACTTTGATTTAATGATTGATAAGCTTGTTGCAATTGTTCGTCAGGCGTATCAGATTGATCTTGAGTCAAACCAATTTCAGGCTCAGATGCCTTAGGTTTAGCAGTATGAAATTTGACAAAACTTTCGTACTGCTTAAGAAACTTCACATTAATTTTCTCAGGCTTGTTTGCTAAAACAGATTTACCAAGCTCAGTAATTTGAACATGTGCACGTCTAGGTGACTTAAGAAGTCCTGCTTTTTTTAGATAAGTAATAGCCCAACCAATACGGTTTTTAATAATGGTTTGTTTACCTGAAGGTAGTAATTCAGCTTTTTCTTCTGGCGATAATTGAAAGAATGCGCTTACTTCATCAAAAACTTCTGCTTTGCTGATTATTTCACCAGAAGTTAAACAATTAAGAACCGGAAGCATTACGCTTTGAAAATCTGGGATACTCATACTTCACTTACTCCGGCAAAAGATCCAAACCTAATTCTTTAAGGAACTTATTGTGTTCCTTAGTATATTTTTCAATCTCTTTTTCAATATTAACTAATTCTTCATGAGTCTTTTTCAGATCAACAACCGGCTCTGGCTTAGCGGTACTGACATAGCGCGAGATATTTAGATTGAAATCATTTTTTTCGATTTCTTCCATGCTCACGCAGCGAGAATAGAGGGGCTCTTCAGTACGGAATTGATAAGTTTCAACAATTTTTTTAATATCATTTGGCTCGCCGTTTTTTCCTTCTCTTAAACGGTTTTGACGCTTACCTTTTTCAAAGTGTTCACTGGCATTAATAAACAGAACATCATCATACTTTTTACATTTTTTCAGCACGATAATACAAACAGGAATACCTGTTGAAAAAAACAGGTTGGCCGGTAATCCAATCACCGTATCAATACGATTGTCTTTTAAAAGTTTAGTACGAATTTTGGCTTCGGCACCGCCACGGAAGAGCACTCCATGCGGCAAAATAATCGCCATGGTGCCTTCGTCACTTAAAAAGTGGAAGCCATGTAATAAAAAAGCAAAATCGGCGGCGGACTTGGGAGCCAAACCATATGACTTAAAACGAAAATCTTCTGCCATGGTTTCGCCAGGTGTCCAACGATAACTAAATGGTGGATTCGCGACCACCGCATCACATTTTAATTTATGTGCGGGATTCATCTCACTTAGCAAAGGCCAATCATTGGTTAAAGTATCACCGTGAAAAATTTCAAACTCAGAATCTTTAACGCCATGCAACAGCATATTCATTCGAGCCAAGTTATAAGTGGTGATATTCTTTTCTTGACCGTAAATTTTTCCAATGCCATTAGCGCCTGATTTAGTGTCCAGGTGTTTACGAACATTCAATAACAAAGACCCTGATCCACAGGCAAAATCCAAGACTTTATCCAGTTTTTTCTTTTTACCTGTTTTCGGTTCCTGGCTATCTAAAGTCACAATTTCAGAAAGGATATTAGAAATCGGCTGAGGAGTATAAAACTCCCCTGCTTTTTTTCCGGAGCCAGCGGCAAATTCACCAATTAGATATTCATAGGCATCGCCCAGAATATCGGT
This sequence comes from Thiomicrorhabdus sp., assembly GCA_963677355.2. Classification (GTDB taxonomy): domain Bacteria; phylum Pseudomonadota; class Gammaproteobacteria; order Thiomicrospirales; family Thiomicrospiraceae; genus Thiomicrorhabdus. The sequence goes on from CAXXXQ010000002.1 coordinate 945,059, forward strand.
ATCGGTTGAAAACTTAGCAATACCGTCAGAAACTTTATGAATAATCGTACAAAGCTTTGCATTGCGATCAGACGGCTTTTTACCCAGTTTTTCAGAATTCAAATTGATCTCAGAAAACAAACCTTGAAAGCTACTTTCAAAACTGTGATTTTCAATATATTTAAAACCCGCTTCCAAAGTGCGTAACAAGCCATCATCCTGAGTACGTGCCATGTCCGCGATACTACTCCACAAATATTGTGGCTCAACCACATAATGCAGCTTACGGCGCATTTGCTTTTCAAAGAAGCCAATATCTACCTTATTTTTCTCATACCAAACAGCCAATGGAGCCCTTTTATCTTCGGCTTCTAATTGCGGATAATCTGCGCCAAGCTCTCTTTTAGCTGCAACCTCATAGTTATCGGACAAGTAGCGTAAAAACAAAAACGACAACATATAATCACGGAAATCATCCGCATTCATTGCCCCACGTAATTGGTCTGCAATATCCCAAAGGGTTTTACCTAGTTGATTGAGTTGTTCTTGGGTCATAATTAGCTCGTTTCGTTTTGTTCAGGAAATAGCTGAGGGTTAAAACGGTAATTTTTCATAAAATCATTAAGTATCTTTTTAAAGTATTCTTTGTTTTCTTCCAACATTTCTCGCGGTTCAAATAAGGAATAATTGCCGTGGCTTAAAACATTAATTAAGCGGGCGTGCAAAACACCGTCTTCATCGTTGGCGTCTTGTTTAATACAAGCAGAGAAGCCAGAAAACCCGTGAAAAGTAGCGGTTTTTTCTAAGATACTTCGCAAGATATTAAAGTGATAAGTATATAAATTGTCACTTTCAACCGCTTCGTGCAATTGCGTTAATAAAGCGACATGATGAAAAAATGGCGTGTCATGAGTGTAGCGTAAGGCATAGCCGTTATTGGATGAATCAACACTTAAAAAGTAAGGTTGTAATTTTTTCTTTTGGTTTAATTCATTCCACATCACATTAAAAAACAACGCATGATGAGAAGAAATTACGGTTTTGATTTTGCCATTGGCATCTTTCAATAATTGCGCTAAATGGCTTGCAACGGCAATCGTATTATTATCATCCAATGATGAAATAGGGTCATCAATATAAAGATACTTCACCCAGTCATAGGCTTCTTGTTCGTCTATCGCTAGCTGTGCTACAGCAAGAAAGAAACACCAAATAAAAATATTTTCTTCACCGCGAGAAACTTTAATATGTTCTTCTCTAAAAGATTCGAGTCGTTCAAATAATTTTTTACCACCTTGCTTGAAATTAGGGTTTGATTTTTCTCTAAAGAAACTAATTTCCCATGTTTCGTAATCAATTCTAAAATCAAAATCAGCGTAGCGTTGCAATAAAGGTCGAATACGACTTTCCATTTCCAATTCTTGCAACCCATTAAAAAATCGGGATGCTTGATTAATTTTTAAAACTCTTTGTGCATCATTATCCAGGTCGTTATCCCAAGAAAATAAATCTTCGGTAAAGGCATTGAAATAAAGCGTATCGCGGTTATCGCCATTTTTCCCAAGGTCTTTAAATTCCATTGAAAGGCGGGTTTTTCCTGTACCGTTATAAGCAAATAGCAGCACTTGATGAATTGTTTTTGTTTTATTTCCATTTGTAATACCGCTATCCAATACATCACGTAAATGGGTTGCAATCGCATTCAAGTTACTAAAAGGCATTGGTTGGCTCATACACTTGCCTCACTGGAAGGAAAGAGCTGCTGCATTAGGCCTTTTTTATGGCCTTTTAAGGATTCGATTTTTTGGGTTTGGGTGGTAATTAGATCATCAATAGATGAAAGACAATCAGCAATTTTTGTTTGTTCATTTTTAGAAGGAATGGGGAGGCTAATTTCTTTGAGTTGACCGACTCCAACAACATTTTTAATAGCTCCTCCCGCTGATTGCGATAAAAGTTTTTCTTGGTTTATCGGATGCTCAAGAGTGTATTTTATAAAATTTAAATCATAATCATTTTTTACCGATAGCTTTAAGAGCGCTTGATTAATAACGCCCTCTTTATGTTGTGTTGGAATAACTGCAAATTTACCCATAGTGCCAGAACAGCTCATAATTAAGTCGTTTGACTTAACTGAAAAACGCTTCAATTCTTCATATTTGCTTTTTGTGATGAAGTACCTGAACTCGTTAAAGTTTGAATAAATTGCATGAGATTGTTCATAAACAGCATAACCATCGTTAACAAAAATATCCTTCTTTAACGCTCCTCCAAATGGTCCTCTAACAAATTTACAAATATTACCCAATTGTCTAATTGGCCATGCTTCATTACTCTGAAACTTAGGGAAACGGTATTTGGGAGTGGTTTGGCCTTCGGTGGGGAAGAGTTGTTGCGTTAGGCCTTTTTTATGGTCTTTCAGCGCGTCCAGTTTTTGATTTTCGGCAGTAATCAATCCATCCAATGATGAAAGACAATCCGCGATTCTTTGTTGTTCTAACAAACTTGGAATACTGATACTCAATTTTTTTAACTGGCTCGCATAAAGATGAACAACTGAAATACCTTGAGCCAATTGAGCAATCTCTCTTTTTTTAGCATTGTTCAAGTAATATGAAAGAAATACCCCATTTAAGTTTGACCGAATAATATTTAAGTCTGCCCCTAAAGCTACACCATTAATTAACACGCACGATGCCGTTGCAATATCTTCTTGAGTTTCACCCGAAGCAGGAATGATGACATCATTCACTTCACTAAGAACTAAATTTTCAGCTGGAACATCCGTGAAAGACGTAATAACTTTTATAGTTTCAGTGTAATGTGTATAGAGTTCTCCATACCTAATGCATGGAAGAATACCATTCAGAGATATATCAGATTTTGAAATTCCCTTTCCTTTTGCAAAGCTAGCAACTTCTTCAAGCAATCCATTCATCCATCTCCCTGAATTTTTAAACTCAGGAAACCGCAGCAAAGGCACCAGGCCTGGTGATTTTTCGGCGTTTTCTGGCGTGTATTTATGGTTATTCATAAGCACTCAATCCAGAAATTTCACGCCCTTCGGCTAATTTATGCAGGTGCGGTACCAGGTCTTCCATTAGAGCCAGTTCTTTTTGACTTCTATCTCGCCAACCGAGTTCGAGCGGTGCCATTAGGTCATTGAGGGCTTCGCCATCAAAGATCATGCGGTTCATAATGTTTTCCACAAAATTTTGTAAGCTTTGGGGTTCCAATCCGTGTTTATTTGCCATTTCATTAAGTTCATTAGCAGACTTTTGGGCTTTAAAGGTTTGATAGCCTTGTCGAATCTGTTTTTCATTTAAAGCTTCACCCGTTGCAAGACTGTTGATATAGGCAATAATATCGTCTCGTTCATCCATTAGATTAGATTGCGAGCTAATTAAGTCAATCAGCTCTTTGCGGGTCATTTTTTGTTTGGTCGTAGTTTGGGTGTTTTGTGCTATCAAGCCCATAATATAGTCATAATCAATCACGGCCGAAGCAAAGAGCACAAATTCAAAATCGAGTTGATCAACCACTTCACTGATTTGATCGTTCTCTTGGTCTTGCTTGCGCTTTAGTTCTTGAGCGGTTTCTAAATAGATGCCTTTAAAACCTCTTAATTCGTCAAGAGGCAGCGTTTTTTCAATCGCTTGCAGTTGTGGTTCATCCAGTTCGGTGTATTGCTCAATTTGGGTTTTGAGTTTTTGCACTTCTTTAAAGTGGTTAATAAACTCGGCTTTGGCAATATCGCCTTTTAGATTGAGTACTTCTGACGGTGTGCAGGCGAGCCCTTGTTTTTGCATAAAACATTCAAGTTGTTCGACAGCCTTTTGGAATTTTTCAACGGCAACCGGCGCAGGATCAACTAACCAGATTTCTTTTGCTCGGTCTTTGGCGGCACCGGAGAAGAGTTCAATGGCGTCATTTACGTCTTTTTCTTGACCACGAAAATCAAGCACATTGCCCCAGGGTTTACTGTCGTTTAAAACCCGGTTAGTGCGGCTAAAGGCTTGAATCAGCCCGTGATATTTTAGGTTTTTGTCTACATACAAGGTATTGAGGTATTTGGAATCAAACCCCGTCAGCAACATATCTACCACGATCACAATATCTATTTTGTTTTTATGCGGGTAGTCTTTATTTGGGTATTTTTGATCTTTAATGCGCTGCTGCACATCCTGATAATAGACATCAAACTCGTTAATACTGTGATTGGTGCCGTATTGTTGGTTGTAGTCCGCAATAATTGACATCAGCGCTTGTTTTTTCTTTTCGGGTTCAATTTGATTATCGGCCTTTTCTTGCGGCAGATCGTCTTGCAGTTGTTTGATGTCTTTTATATTTTTTTCAATTGTTTTGCTTGTTGCATCCTCTTGTTCAGCCGCTGCTTTTGGCAGTTGTGCCGGTGGCGAAAATACACACACAACATTGAAGGGTCTGTAATTTAACACCACCTCTTTGTTTTGCGCTTGCATAAGCTTGAACTGCTGATAGTACTCAATGGCATCATTGATAGAATTGGTCGCTAAAACGGCATTAAATCGACGTTCATTGGTGACCTTGTCATGCTTTAAAAGGATTTCACCGACAACTGCTTCCGGCGGTGGCGTGGTTTTTTTATTGAGTTTTTTCTTGTTATTTTTGTTCTTGTTTTCTTCGGTGAAGTAATCAATATGAAAACTGAGGACGTTTTTATCATCAATGGCATTGGTGATGGTATAGGCATGAAGCTCTTTTTCAAAAATGTCTTCGGTGGTTTTAAAAGAACCGACTGTGCCATCAATTTGTTTATAGGTGGCGTTATCATCAAAAATAGGCGTACCGGTAAAGCCAAACAGTTGTGCTTGAGGGAAAAATTCTTTAATCGCTTTGTGGTTTTCACCAAATTGTGAGCGATGACATTCGTCAAAAATAAACACCACACGTTTATCACTTAAAGGCGCTAAACGTTCTTTATAGGTTTGTTGACCTTTTTCACTTTTGCTTTGATTGCGCTTACTGTTTTCATCCAGCGCCAAACCGAGTTTTTGAATAGTGGTGACAATCACCTTGTCTTTGTAATCTTCCGATAACATTCGGCGCACAAGCGTTTCGGTATTGGTATTTTCTTCGACACAGCCATCCTGGAATTTATTAAACTCCTCCCGCGTTTGACGGTCCAGGTCTTTTCTATCCACCACAAATAGGCACTTATGAATATCGTCATTGTCTTTAAGCAGTGTAGAGGCTTTAAAGGAAGTGAGGGTTTTACCCGAACCGGTGGTATGCCAGATATAGCCATTGCCTCGGTTTTGATGAATGCAATCCACAATGGCTTCAACCGCATAGATTTGATAAGGACGCATCATCAACAGTTTTTGCTCGGATTGCACCAATACCATATAACGGCTAAGCATTTGTCCGAGTGTGCACTTGGCTAAAAATTTGTCGGTAAAGTCGTGCAGGTGGCCGATTTTGTTATTATCTTTGTCGGCGAGTTGATAGATAGGTAAAAAACGCTCATCCGCATTAAAGCTAAAGTGTTCATTACGGTTGTTAACGAAATAATAGGTATTGTTTTCGTTACTGACGATGAACAACTGCATAAAACACATCAACGTATTGCCGTAGCCATTGCCGGGATCATTTTTATAATTAACGATTTGCTCCATTGCACGGCGGGTAACGATATGGTGACTTTTTAATTCGATCTGAACCAATGGCAAACCATTAATTAGAAGAATCACATCATAACGATGGTGACTGTTTTCGGTATTGATACGAAGTTGATTAATGACTTCAAAGTCATTCTTACACCAGTCTTTGATATTGACCAAAGTGTAATGTAACGGCGTACCATCTTCACGCTGAAAATAGCCTTGCTCACGCAATGATTGCGCTGCGGTAAATACGTCAGGCGTAACAATTTCGTCACGCAAACGGGCAAACTCAGAATCGGTTAGTTTTACATAATTGAGGGCTTCAAACTTCTCTCGGAAGTTTTGATCTAGGGAGGCTCTATCTCGAATGTCTTGGCGATAGGTGTATTTAAGGTCTTGTAACCTGGAAATGAGATTATCTTCAATATGCGATTCTTTCGTTTGCATTTCTTAAGTATATTTCCGAACAGGTGTATATCAATAGAATCGAATTCTAGCATATGAACTCACACTAGTTTAAACCTATTCAAGCTAAGCTAATCAGATGTGACACTTTATCTAAATGTTTTTTCCTATATTGAGCACGAATATTAAAAATCAGATTTAAGTGAATACAGATTGAAATATTTTTCCGTTTTAAGTGTTCTTTAATTAAAGGCTTAACAGAATAAAGCGTTTATATATAAAAGCTATCAAACAATTCATTTTAATCAATTGGATTAATCGACCTGATTTGACGAAAATAATAGATTGATAATATATACATAACTTATACAATAAATATACATTAACAATTGCGGATATTTTATGCGTTGGTTTGAACACACTCTTTCCGATCAATTCTTTGAAGTAAAACCTGCCGGTAGGAGCAATAAGTGCCGCTTTAAAGATTGGATTTTGGACGATTCCCCTTTTGAGGAATCACCAATCAAAGGTGGCATGAAACAGGCACAGAAGAAACTGGAACAACTGAATTTCTCTAATTACTCCAAATCTCGCAACCATCTGAGCGGTAGCGTTTCCCAACTTTCCGCTTACATTGAACACGGCCTGATTGAGCCGGGTGAAATCCTTAAATTTATCGATACCACCAGTGACCGCGAAGAAGCTTACCGTTTTTTACAACAATTAAGTTGGCGAGACTTTTTTGCCAAACGTTATCAGGAAGACCCGAAAACTGTCTGGCAGGATTTACAACCCTACAAAACCGGCTTTGCCGCAGACGATTATGCCGACGAGCTGCCAACCGATATTGCCGAAGCGAAAACCGATGTCGCGGTCATCAACCAGTTTATTGAAGAGTTGCAGCAACACGGCTATATCCATAACCATGCGCGTCTCTATCTGGCGTCCTATATCGTGCATTGGCGACGCATTAAATGGCAGGTTGGCGCTCGCTGGATGCTGAAATATCTGTTGGACGGCAATATCGCTTCGAATAACTATTCCTGGCAATGGGTAGCCAGTACCGGCAGCCATAAACCCTATCTATTTAATCTGGACAATGTACGCAACTACGCGCCGGAGGAACAGTACAACCTATCTCGGGAAGCCAATTTGACGATTGCTGCCGACTACGGCGAATTATCCCAACGACTGTTTCCCAAGATGTCGAACGGAGGTTAACTCATGGACTTTAGCAATAACACCACTTGGCTTTGGTTACATGCCAATGATCTCAATGCACACCATCCAGCTATAGAGCAAGTCGGTCGCTACGACGCCATTCTGTTTATTTGGGACGAAACCCATTTTGCTCAGCAGTTCTATTCGAAACAGAGACTGTTTTTTATCTGGCAATGCCTACAGGATTTCAAGGAGCTGCCGCTGATCGTAATCAAAGGTGAAACCGATCTGATATTAAAACGACTCTACAAAGATAATCCGGACACCGTGATCTTTACACCGGAAAACGCCAACGTCAATTTTTCACGCTGGCCGTTTGTCACCTCTTTAAGTAAACAGCAATTAATCAAGTTCGATAAAAAACTGCCATTCAGTTTCTCGAAGTACTGGCAGAGTGCCGAACAACAACTCTTTGCCAGTTAATGGCGACTGAAAAACCACTCAATTTCTGCCCATAAAAAAGCCCCTTAATAATTTTCATCAGGGGCTTGTTAATACTTGAAAAAACTTGGCTACTCAACTAAAAAATAGCCCAGTCTGTTAATAAAAAACTGAAATTAAACACTAAAATTAAACGCCCACTTTCGGACCAATCCAAACTTGCTGAACATTGACAAACTCCATAATGCCGTGAGGCCCTAGCTCCCTGCCATAACCGGAACGCTTTATACCGCCACTCGGCAGACGAGGATCGGTTTTCACCAAACCGTTAATGGTGACTTGCCCTGCTTCAATCATTGGTGCCAGCTTAATCGCTTTATCGACATCTTGACTCCAAATTGAGGCCGCTAAACCATATGGCGTGTCATTCGCCATTTCCAACGCCTGAGCTTCGGATTCCGCTTTCATGACAACCGCAATCGGTCCAAAGGTTTCTTCGCAGGAAGCCTGCATATCCGGAGTTACGTCAATCAAGAGTGTCACCGGATAAAAATAACCTGGACCACTCGGCATCTCTCCGCCTAACAGACATTTGCCGCCCTGCTCAATCGTCATGCTGACCTGACGATGCAAGCCTTCCCGTAAATCTGAGCGAGCAATGGGACCGACTTGAGTCGTTGGGTCAGTCGGATCCCCCATTTTCAATTGCGCTAATTTATCCCTAAGTTTGTCGACGAATTCATCGTAAACGGAATCCATCACAATCAGTCGTTTTGCCGCAATGCATGACTGCCCGGCATTGATGATTCTCGAAATCACCAAAGCTTCTACAGCAGCATCAATATCCGCATCGGCAAAAATCAGGCTAGGATCCGAACCTCCCAACTCCAATACGGCCGGTTTAATCTGAGAAGCCGCCAACGAGGCAACGGCACTACCTGCTAAACTGGATCCGGTCAAAGAGACCGCCTGCACCGCATCATTTTTAATGACCTCTGCAACCTGCTCTCGATGAATCGGTAGATTTTGCATAATCCCTTGCGGCGCACCGAGTTCAGCACACGCGTCCTCAAACAAGCCGGCAATCGCCTCAGCACAAGCGGGAACGTGCTCATCATGTTTCATCAAACAGGTATTACCCGCCATAATCGCTGGTGCACAGAAACGAAATGCCAACCAGAAAGGGGCATTCCAGGGCAAGATACCCAGAATACTCCCTAAAGGCAGGTGTTGAACATAACTATGAGTCGCATCTGAAGGCAGGTCTATCGACGATAAATAGGCTTCACCATTTTCGGCATAGTGTTCTGCACACCAGGCCGCTTTCTCTACCTCGCCATAAGACTCGGTAATCGGCTTACCCATTTCAATCGTCATCAACTGCGCCAGCCTTTCTTTATCTTGGCGCATTTTTTCAGCCACTCGCTTGAGCAATGAAGCCCGGCTGTCAAAATCGGTCAACTTCCAGCTTCTAAAGGCCGTAACGGACTGCTCAATCGCTTCGCTCAAGTCACCATCATTCATAGGCGGATAACGATGCACTTCTTGCCCTGTACAAGGGTTTGTCGCTATTAACATATCCCCTCCTATTTGGCTTTTTTCTGAGTCGATTCTGATTTTTCCGCTTTGGACGAAGCAATCGAAGCCACCTGTTTAGCTTTGGTTGGTTCTGCACTACCCGGTTTAATGACAAAGTCACGATCAAAATCTTGGAAGAAAGAACCACAACCGTCTTCGGTGATATAGAAAGTATCTGAAATACCACAGGTTTTATCACCGTCCACACCCCATAACCATGGAATAATGTGAAAGGTCATGCCCGGCTTCAATATATCCGCCTGCCCCTGATTTAGACTGAGAATATAGCCTTCATCCCAAGACGGTGGAAAGGCGATACCGATAGAGTAGCCGGAACGGGTAATCAAACGGGCTCCCACACTATTTTCATGCAAGATGCTGCGTACCATTCTATCAACCTCAGACACCGTCATACCCGGTCGGAGTTCAGCCTGCAACCAGCTGAGTGCTTTTTTCATTTTCTCCTGAGCCTGATGCATACTGTCTGACATTTCGCCACAGATAGCGGTACGCATCATCGCAGTATGATAACGACGATAACAGCCCCCTACCTCCAAGAAAACATGCTCGCCCGGTTGCACGGTTTTGCCTTCCCAGGAAGCGTGTCCGATCATGGTACGCGGACCGGAGGTGACATATGGCATCACGGCAGGAATTTCTCCTCCAGCCGCAAACATGGCCTGACTGATCGCTGCACCGATTTCATTCTCGGTCACCCCTGGCTGAACCGCATCCAAGCCGGCCTGCATACCGGCTTTAGTCGCAATCGCGGCTTTCTGCATGGCCGCCAATTCATATTCTGATTTACAAATCCGGCTCTCTTCAACAATACCAAAACAATCCATTAAACGACTGCGCATAAAAGCGGTCTTAAAGACATCCTGTTGATAGGCGTTGAAATAATAAGAGTTACGTTCATAGCCAATGGTTCCGCCGGCAAGTCCAAACTCGACCAGCGAACTGACCAACATTTGGATGGCATCCCCTGTATCCGGGTAAGGACGCGTGACTTCCACCCAGGTACGATGGATAACATTTGACTCTTCGAGTTTGCGGGTCACCATAAATGGCTCACCATCCAGCGGCACGACCAACGCCTGAAAAAAGGAGTAACCCGTAGTCTGGTAGTCAGTCAAATACATAATATTTTCCGCATCGGAAATAATGACGGCATCTAACAGCCGTTCAGCCATGCGAGTACGTAATTCACTGATTCTGCGTTGATATTCCACAAATGGGAATGTCATATCATCTCTTTCTCTCATGCTGATTCTCCTCAAGCCGCATTGGCAAATGTTTTGATCTGTCGTTCAACCGCCGCTTTTAGAATAACTAAACCTTGCTTCAAGTCTGCTTCCGGAATAGTCAAAGGAGGAATCATCTTCATGACCTCCCCGCCGATTCCACATGGACCGAATAGCATCCCATTTTCGAAACAATCTTTGGCCACCGCTTTAGCCAAGGCACCGTTACCAACATCAAGAGCCTGCATCATGCCCTTGCCTCTGACCTCAAAGCCTTTTTCGGCATATTCGTCAGCAATCTCTTGTAAAGCTTGGCGCATGATTTCACCCTTAGCTTTGGTCTCTTCCATTAGAGTGTCATCTTCGAAATAGCGTAAAGCTTCCCGGCCGGCAATAAATGAGAGGTTCTGCCCACGGAAGGTTCCGGTATGCTCTCCTGGCTGCCAATGCTGATCATGTTCGAGTTTCACCAGGTTCATTGCCATCGGAGTCCCGATTCCACCAATGCCTTTGGCCAAGGTGATGATATCCGGATCGATATCGAGATCTTCAAAGCTAAAATAATTTCCGGTGCGGCCGCAACCAGCCTGTATGTCATCAATAATCAACAAGGCGCCTAAATCTTTCGCCAATTTCTGCAGTGCCTGCATCCACTCTTTGGAGGCGATATTGACACCGCCTTCTGCCTGCACGGTTTCTACAATAAACGCGGCCGGCTGTTCCACACCACTGGAAGTGTTTTCATACATTGCACGTAATGTATCCAACATCTGCAAACCGCCCCCTGCATGCGTTTCAAAAGGACAACGCATAACATTCAATAGAGGCACGCCTGCGGCTTGACGGAAATACTGATTAGCGGTACAGGCAAGGGCTCCAAGCGTCATTCCATGAAAACCTTGAGTAAATGAGACGACGCTTTCACGTCCGGTAACTTTTCGAGCAAGTTTGAGGGCGGCTTCAACAGCATTGGTGCCGGTTGGCCCCATAAATTGAAGTTTGTAATCCATTTTTCTCGGTTTGAGAATAGTTTCAACAAACGCTTTGATAAATTCTCGCTTTGGTGGCGTCATCATGTCCAGGGTGTGAATAACACCGCCAGACTGTAAATAGTCCACCATCGCTTTGGTCATTTTAGCATTATTATGCCCAAAATTGAGCACTCCTGCACCAGCATAGAAATCTATATATTCCTGACCTTCCTCATCAATTTGGCGAGCATTGTCGCCTTTAACAAAAACGGCTGGATAAGCACGACTATAGGCACGAATGTCGGATTCATAGGTAGTAAACCAATCCATGACTTTCCTCCTTGTTTGATTAGAATTTGGCCACAATTGTGCAGCCAATATCAATCAAGCAGGAACAATGCCGACTATTTTTGAAAAGCTTCGCATGACCAATTCGAGCAATCGGTCATTAAATTGATAATGTGGATTATGGCAAGGGTAATGATAGCTGGCTTGACCACCGTGCTGCTCAGCCATCCCAAGTAAAGCAAAAGCCCCCGGAATTTCTTGCAAATAATAACTGAAATCCTCTGAAGCCATAATCGGCAACATCAAATCGACTTGATCGTAATCGTCTCCCAGTTCGCTGTGCAAAACTTCACGGAAAACGGCGGCCGCAGCATGATCGTTAACCGTCGCTTCGTAACGGGCTTGAACTTCAACCTCTGCCTCAACCCCGTAGGACTTGGCGGTATCTTCCGCTATTTGCGTGATCAACTCATTCAACAGCGGACGCCACTTAGGGTCGGATAAACGAATTCCTCCTGAAATACTTGCGGCTTGAGGAATAACCGTCACACCAGATTCCGCTTGCAGGTTAGTCACACTCACCACCGCTGCGGCCTGCGGTGGTAAACGGCGACTGATAATCTGCTGCAGATTCAAGGTAATTGCCGCTGCAGCAAGCACCGGATCTCGACAGACTTCCGGCTGAGAAGCATGCCCACCCAAACCTTTGACCTCAATATGAAAACTGCCGTTACCAGACATAACGGCACCATCCGGGCACACCGCCTTGCCAAATGGCATGGCTGGCCAATTGTGCCAACCGTAAATCCGATCAATATTTTCAAGCGCACCATCTTCAATCATTTTCCGAGCGCCATGCCCACCTTCTTCAGCCGGTTGAAACAAAAAACTCACCGGAGATTTGAGCTGCTCTTCATTACGTTTCAGCCAATAAACCGTTCCCAGCAACGCCGCCATATGGCCATCATGACCACAGGCGTGCATCTTACCAGGAGTGGTTGAACAATAAGCCAACCCGGTTTGCTCCTGAATCGGCAAGGCATCCATATCTGCTCGTAAAGCGATATGCTCTCCTGCCCGCTCCGCTGCCAAAGTGGCCACCGTGCCGTAACCGGCGCAGGCCCGCCAAACCACACCCCACTCGCTTAAACAGTGACGGATTTTCTTTGCCGTTTCCTCTTCTTGCCAAGTCAATTCGGGGTTTTGATGAAACCAGTGCCTTAATTCTTCAGCTTGTTTTACTGCATCTTGCCAGCTCATAAACGCTCTTTTATTTATTACTCTTCACTCTAATAGCTTGATGATCAAACTTCACATGATTGTGCAAGCAACTAAACATCGATCTACATCTCTCTGAGCCAATAGAAACCAAAACTCGGAATCACCAAAGTATTGTTGAAAATTTCCGGTTGCTGGCGGGTATGCAGATCAAACAATTGACCCTGGTCATAACTACCCCAACTGGAAACATCCTCCAAATCCAAAGTCTGCGGTTTATTATTGAAATTGGCTACCACCAGTACCCGGTCATTTGATTTTTGCGGATTGAAACGGCTGAATACAAACAGATTCGGATTACCGACATCCACCAACTCCCTATTGTTGAAATCAGCAAACACATTGATTTCCTGACGGATGGTAATCAACTTTTTGATGCCGTTGAATATTTCATACTCGGTTGCTCCCGGGGTATGGCGCTTTTCCGCTTTTTCCCAGTTCAGTTTAGGGCGATGCACCCAACGGTTATCATCCATTTTGTGAGGGTCATCCAGATAGGAATCATCGTTCAAAGTGCCGATTTCATCGCCATAATAGAGCAGAGGTATGCCGCCGAATGACAAGATCATACTGTTCAGCAACAGAATGATTTTAATGGCGTTTTCTAATGCCTCCATATCGCCGGTTTCGGACGCGTACTGCAAACCAACCAGTGAAGCCAAAGAACCGGAAATACGTGAGTCTCCGGTTTTGATGTTTTCAGCAAACGGCAAGCCTCTCGCATGAGAATGATCAAAACGCCCGGTCAAATAATCGATTAGGAAACGGCGGTGAGAATTAGGTTCATAGCCGGCTTGAATAATATCTCGGTCATCAAAGCCTAAACCGATATCATCATGACAGCGAATATAGTTCAGCCAGGTGGCCCGTTCCAACTTACTCGGCAAGCTTTTGATTCCCTGGGTTAATAAGTTGGCGTTTTTGGTGGCCACCGCATCCCACATCAGTGCCATGAAGGTGGCGTTATAAGCAATTTCACACTCTTTGGCGATTACCGCGTCCTCGCCAAAATATTTAGTCACTTCCGAAGGCGCAACGATCGCTTCCGCAATAAACAACACACCCGGCGCCGTTACCTGACAACAGTCTTTAAGCAGTTGCAGTATCAGGTGGGCTTCATGCTCATTCTGACAAGTGCTGCCGAGTTTTTTCCATAAAAAGGCCACAGCGTCCAATCGTAAAATATCGGCTCCTTGGTTGGCCCAATAAAGAATAACATCAAGCATCTCGATAAAAACGGCAGGATTGCTGTAGTTCAAATCCCATTGATAGTTATTGAATACCGTCATTACCCAACGTTGCATTTTCTCGTCCCAGGTAAAGTTACCCGGCGCGGTTTCGGGAAAGACCTCCAACATACTTTGTTCAAACATATCCGGAACATTTCGGTTTTCAAAGGTATAGTAATAATCACGATATTTAGGGTCGCCCTCACGCGCTTTCTCGGCCCACTCATGTTCGTCCGAAGTATGATTGAGCACCACATCCAAAGCCAGCAGCACCTCTCTGCCACGCATATCGGCGGAGAGGTTTTCCAGATCTTGCAAAGAACCTACCCGATCATCGACTTCCCGGAAATCACTTACCGCATAACCACCGTCACTCTGACCTTCCGGGCACTTCATAATCGGCATGATATGTACCAAATTAACCCCTAGCTCTTGCAAATAACTCAAGTGGGTCTGCATATCTTTGAGGTCTTTAGCAAAACCGTTTGCATACAGTGCCATGCCGACCCACTTCTGATGCAAAAACCAATTGCTGTCACGCTCGCGTTCAATATCTGCTTGTTTCAATTCATCCGGGCGCTTAATGTATTTTCGCGCCATAGTCTCAACCAGTTTCAAGGCTTGCTGTTCGAAATCGGGACGGTTGCCGTAAAGTTTTGAAAACAACCCATGAATCGCATAGAAGTTGGCTCCCAGACGGGTATAAAAATGACGCAGATCTTTTTGATAAATATCGGGCTTAATCTGATTAAGTATATCGTTTAGCAGAGAGTGAGAAATTTCTTCGTACATAGGATTATTTGACTTTTTTAATGACTATAAATAGCACTTCAAGTGCCACAAAAAACGGAATTAAAACTGAAAAAAGTAGGCTATCGAGCATCTTCTGAATAAGGTTGGAAAATCGTTAAGCATATAGAAGCTGTCGCCCTAAGCGAAAAAGGATTGATAAAAATCCACGCTATCAGGTGTTGCGCCACGAATTCCAATGACTTTACCGGCAAACCGCTGCGCCATTGCTAGAGTTTGTTGTGTTGGCCACTGTTTCATTAAACCATGCATATAAATGGCGGTAAAGGCATCTCCTGCACCAACCGTGTCGACAAAACATTCAATTTTATCGGGCTTTTCTTTGAAAAAGCCTTCATCAGTCAATACGGCGACGCCGTCTGCGCCTAAAGTGACAATGACTTGTTCATTGTCAAAATAATCACGAAACTGGGTCATCGCAGCCAGCAGATCCGCTTCAACAAACCCCAGGTCGCGCAATTCGTCAATATTAAGTTTGACCCATCGAGCACGCTTGATCCAGGCTTGCAAACTCGATTTATCCCACCAAGGAGACCTCAAATTAACGTCCAAAAAGATGGACCAGTCGCCTTTATCCAACAAGGTATCAAACTGCGCTCTTGCATAATCACTGCGTAATGCCAAAGAGCCGTGATATAGAATGCCTTGCTGCGAAGCCTGGGACAAATTCACCTGCTCCGCTTGAATAAAATCATAAGCACTATCGGCACGAATATCATAATGGGGTTCGTCATCGATGATCTCGACTTGCACCCGACCGGTCGGATGAGACTTATCGCGCTGAATGTTCCGAGTTGAGATTCCCCAATTTTCAGCCTGATGCAAAATACGCTGGCCGAGTTCGTCATCACCGACTCGAGAGATAAAATTGGGCTGGTCTCCCAATGCTTGCAGGTGCCAACAAATATTAAAAGGGGCACCGCCTAAAACCTGGCGCTCCTGCTGATCAGGCTGGACAAAACAGTCAAACAAGACCTCACCATAAATCGTGATTTGCTCAGCCCTTTCATTGACGCTTTCATCTACCTTTCCATTCGATTGTTCACTCATTGCCCTGCCCATATTCCATATCGTTGTTAAACCAGCTAACCGTTGATTTACTTTATACTTGCGTAGTTACTGCCCGGTTAATCCTTGCAAATCAGGCCGGTAATAAAACACACCCTGTAATACCCCGGCGCTGTAGTTGCCATCAAGCAATTCATCTGTTCTATTGGTTGCTTGATAAAAACAGGCTTGCTGATTAGCTTGTTTGGCTAAACTCTGCGCTTGCTGTTTCAAGGCTTCCGTAGCATTAGCAACCAGCACCGACTGTACAGAACTAATCAACACCGGCAAATCATTACCGCTATCACCGGCAAACACGACGTCTTTATCTTCCATGCCCAAATACGCTTGTAAAAACTGAATCGCATGTAACTTATTAGCCCTTGGCGGCAAGATATCTAACAATCCGGTATCGGTGGTTTCATCGATACTCCAAATCAAATTTTTGGCGACATTAAGTGGGGCAATTTTCTGTTCAACTGCCGATAAACAAGCCCTTTCGTCCATTTTTTGCAAATCGACATAAAAACTGATTTTGTGCTCATTTTGCTTTTCAGGTTCTTGCAGACTGAGACCGTCAATCTGCTCTAAAACCTGGATGATGTTTTGCGAATTAACACCCTTCCAGTCAATATCGATTTCCGTTTCCCATTCATTTAAGGCTTGCCATTGATTGTGGTGAAAATGGTAAATACGCGTTCCGACATCGGTAATCGCATAATCCGGTTGCGGTAGTCCGAATTCGATAATAGCCTCATTCATCAACTGCAAATGCCGGCCGGTTACATAACTGAGCGTTACTTCGGGGAGATTGCAAAACGCAGTAAACTCTTGTCGAGCCGTCTCACTTTCCGGCTGCATGCCGTTGGGGATTACCGTACGATCCATGTCGGTACAAAGCAGTAAAGTGTTCACTCCACGCCTCCATGAGGATTTGACCCTTCATCCGGTGCTCGACATTCACCAAAGAAATCATAGTAATCAATGGCTTCCAATATGCCCTCTTCATAACTGCTTTCCGCATAATAGATTCTCTCAATATCATGTAATTGAGAGAGTTCCTCGTCATGACGGTTTGCCACCACAACAGCCAAAGTATTTCCTCTCATCATATCTTCATCGGCACCGGAACCACCCGCTACCAAAATGTGCTCCAATGGAATCTGCCAGCGATCCGCAACATAACGCAGAGCCATACCCTTTGATGCCCGACTCGGAAGCACATCCAAATATTTGCCGAAAGAGAACTGTAAATTAGCCGCAATATCTTCCTGATAGAGAATAGCTTGGATGTGGTCAATATCGGTTGCATCATTATTCATGTAATAACTGATCTTAAATGGCGACTGTTCGGATTTCGGTTGAATATTGAGCACCGGATGCTCATCCAGTAACTCCCGAATCGAATCTCTGGACCAGTTGATATTAATGTGTTTCGACCAATTCTCATCCTTGGTCAATTTAGGCGCGTAATGAATCTCGGTTCCAGCACTGGTAATGAGCACATCCGGCTCAGGTATTTTGTAATCCTTCAACAGTCTGAGCGCGGAATCGAGCCTGCGCCCGGTTGCCACCACAAATAGCGTTGATTTGCGGTGTTGTTTTAAAAGTGAAATCAACTTCTGTAATGCAGCCGGTTTGCCCATTAAATTTTGATCCAGGCTGGTTACCAAAGCCCTATCTTTATAAAGTGCAGAGCGTCGGCTGATTGGCTCTCTTTGCAAACGTTCCGACTCTTTAATTAGCGGGAAAATTAAATTTAAGTAGTGTTCGGCATGCGCCTGCCAGGCATAATGGGTTTTTACCCCCAATAACCCTTGTTCAATCATGTTCTGCTTCAGTTCAGATTGATTGAAGACTTTTAACAAGGCCTGTGTAATCGTTTCCGGTTCCAGGGGATCAATTAAAATCCCGTTCTGACAATTGTCGGTAATATCTCTTGGTCCGCCATCTTCGGTTGCAACTAAAGGCAGACCGGAAGCACTAGCTTCAATCAAGGTCAAACCAAAAGGTTCGGTCAGAGCCGGATTGACAAAAACGCCTCCCGAAGCCGAAGCGATTCGATAAATCAATGGAACTTCATCACGACTATGATGCTTAGGCAAAGCCACTTTTCCGTATAGATCATAACGGTCAATAGTTGACCAGATCTCCTGAAAAACCTCTTGAGCTCCTGTTTCCAAATCATCCACATCGTCTCTATTTCCAGCGATAATAATTAAGTTAGCCTTATTCTGAAGTTCGACTGAACGCCCGTAAGCGTCGATCAATGCGGCAATGTTTTTACGAGGATCTGGGCGAGAAAGCGCAAGAATGATAGGTTTATTTTTATCTAATAGCGAATAAGTCAGACGCTGAAAAAGCTCTGATTCAAGCTCATTACCTTGCGGCGGTCGGAACTGACTCAAATCCGTTCCCGGCGGTAATACCCGCATTTGCTCAGGATGATAAAAATCGTAAATTTCGTACTGTTCTTCGATCTCTTGATGCGTACTGGTAATGACTCTTTCCGCTGTGGCCAGGACGTATTCTTCAGCATTGATACGCTTGGTCATATTGTAGGAATGCTCTATTTCATCCGCGCTTAATCCTCTGGCAATCAGGCGAGCACGTTTCACGCGTCCCAATGAATGGCCGGTATGTATCAGAGGAATGGAGAGTTGATTGGCAATTTGACTGCCCACATAACCGGCATCGGCATAATGACTGTGAATAATGTCCGGGAATGTGTTTTGCTGCCGAAAATATTCGATCATATTATCGGTAAAGGTATCGAGGTGATCCCAGAGTTGTTCTTTAAAAATATAGGCTTCCGGGCCCGCCTCAATTCTAACGATAGAGAGTTTGTCGTTGACCCTGTCTACAGGCTGGGCATAATCGATGGATACAGAATCATCTTTCACCAGACGAGTAAAAAGTTCGACTTTACTCACCTCCGGTCTTTGTGATAATGCTTGAGCCAGTTCAAGCACATAGAGTGTCTGTCCGCCAGTATCGGCATCTCGCCCCAATTCGAGGTTTTCACCACGTATAAGTCCGTGGACACTGATTAAGGAAATATAAATATCCCCTTCCTTGTCATTCATAAGAACCTATCTTTTTGCCATACAGTATTTAATACTGTACAAGATGTTATCAAGAAAACAAGGGGGGATTTATTCCCAAAACGGCAACAAATTATTTAATTACTTCAAAAACTTAATTTCTGATTCAATGTAAAAACACATGTCAACATAGAACAAAAACCGACTTGGTAGTGGCTAACGCCAACATTAGTTAGAATCATGGAGCAAGTCGTTTGATCTGCCAGTTCTCGTTATCGTCTTGCTGATAAACAATGCGGTCGTGAATGCGATCTTTACCACCCTGCCAAAATTCAAAATAAGACGGAACCACTCGATATCCACCCCAAAAAGAGGGAAACTCGATATCGCCATCTTTGAATTGCTGTTTTAATTTTGCAAACTGATTCATCAACACAGACCGGGAAGAGACGACCTGACTCTGCTCACTAACCCAAGCACCCAACTGGCTGCCTTTTGGACGTGAAAAGAAATAACTCATCGACTCTTTGGTGGAAATCTTTTCTGCACGACCGCGAATCTTGAGCTGTCTTTCCAAGCCAAGCCACAAAAATTGCAAGCTGACATTAGGATTGCTTTCGATCTCTTTCGCTTTATCGCTACCGTAATTGGTAAAGAAAACAAATCCCTGCTCATCGAATTTCTTCAGCAGCACGGTTCGGGTATTCGGCCAGCCGTTTTCATCTATCGTTGCCACCACCATCGCATTGGGTTCAGCTAGATCAAATGTCTGAGCCTCTTCAAACCAATTTTGAAACTGCTTAAAAGGGTTTTGATCGACACTCTTCTCATCCAGCGACGCTCGTTCATAAGAGCGACGCATATGATGAATCTGATGACCCAACTCGCTATCCGATTTATTTTCACTCATCTGTTTTCAATTCCGTCTATTGCCAATAGTTTGTAAAACGCTACAAAGCCTTAATTATATAAGCTATCAAGCAAAAGTGCTCGCAACCTAACTTAGTTCAACAAATCCGTTAACGCCGGATAAATCTGCGCATAATCAAACTCGAAACCTATCTCGCACAACCGCGTTGGCAAAATAGCCGAGGAATGCGTCAACACTTGAGCGCCTTCGCCAAACATCAACTTCAGCTGCCATTCGGGCAAAGGCAACCAGAAAGGACGCTGTAGCACGTCAGCCAAAGCTTTACCGAAAGCTTTGTTGCTCAAGAAATCGGGGGAACATAGATTATAGACTCCTTCAGCCAGTTGATGATTTGCCAAAAATAGAATCGCCCGGGTCAGATCATCAATATGTATCCAGCTAAAACACTGCTCTCCACCCGCTACCGGACCACCCAGACCCCATTTAAACGCAGGCAACATCTTTTGCAAGGCACCACCGTCGGCACCGAGCACCACGCCAAAACGCATAATAACCGGGGTTGGTTTCAATTGTAGAGAAGCCGTTTCCCAAGCATGCCCCAGCTGCCCTAGAAAACCATCGCCTACTGCTTCACAACCCTCATCCAAGGGATGATCACAATCGTTTTGCGGATAGATACCGATAGCGGATGCCGAAAGGATTTTCTTGGGTGCTGAAGAACACTGCTGTAACGCAGATTGAATCTTTCGATTGGTTTCTATGCGACTCTGAAACAAGGCTTTTTTATAGGCTGCACTCCACCTGTTACCAATATTCTCGCCGACCAGGATAACCAGTAAATCACAGCCATTAATCGCATTGATCAATGAGGTTTCGGTAGCAAACGCTTTCCTGCCATAAGCTTTGACCGTATAGTCCTGCTGTTGAAAGCGTGCTTGCAAATGACGGCCGATAAAACCGGTACCGCCCAGAATGGTCACATTCATATTGCTCCTCCTCTATGGACAAACGGTATGAAAAGAAAATTTAATTGGCTGCGGCTTGCAGAGTTTTAAGGTCGTCCATCACCTCTCTAACATGCGATTTAGGACTGACTTGTCGATAAATTTTGGCAATCTTGCCCTGCGGATCGATAATAAAACTGTGGCGTTTGGCAAACTTGACTACTTTCAAATCAAGCAAAGCACCATAACTCGCGGTAACGGTTCCATCTTCATCAGCCAGCAGATCAAAAGGCAGTTTATATTTGCCGGCGAACTCGGCGTGACTCTGCTGGCTATCGAGGGAGACCCCCAAGACCACCGCTTTTTGTGCAATCAATCTATTGATATTGTCTCTAAAACTGCACGCTTCGGTTGTGCAGCCCGGGGTATCATTTTTAGGATAAAAGTAGAGTACCACCCAATGACCTTGCATCTCTGCAAGACTTACCTTGTCACCATTTTGATTCTGCAAACTAAACGCTGGAGCCATATCGCCAACTTGAAGAGATTCGGCTTGAACCGGCGAAATACCCAGACAACTTAATAGCAAACCGAAAATGGAATAAAGCCCCTGTTTTAATTTCATATCCCTCTTGCCTCCCTGTTTGGCGAATAGGATTAACTGCTTGTACAAATAATTATACAAGATGTATAATTTTTATTAAATCTTGTTTGGAGAAAGTCATGCCCCGCAACAAATACCCAAGAATCAAAATTGCCGTTTCCGACTGTCTGAGAGGCACCGAGTGTCGCTACAATGGCGGCCATGCCCAAGATGACTTTGTTAATCACGATCTCGCCAAATATGCCGACTTCTACCCTTTCTGCCCTGAAGCCGCCGCTATCGGTACACCGCGTGAAACCATCCGCTTAGTTGGTGTGGACGGACAAGTTAAGGTGCTCGGCTCAAAGTCGTCGAAAGACTTTACCGATGGCATTCAAGCGTACAATGAACAGATTATCCCTAAATTCCTGCAAAAAGATATCGATGGTGCCGTTGTTAAATCACGCTCGCCTAGCTGCGGCATGGAACGCATCAAAGTCTACCGCCCTGACGGACAATGGTACGGTTCTTCCGACCCGATGCAAGCGGGACTGTTTACCGACCAGCTGATGAAACAGGCTCCGGAGCTGGCCATTGAAGAGGAAGGTCGCCTCAATGATGCCTGGCTGCGTGAAACTTTCATGCTGAGAGTGTTCACCAAAGCTCGCTGGCGTGAGTTTCTGGCGCAGAGCCCGGATCTGAACGATTTCCAAGAGTTTCATCGTGACCATAAATATCTATTGCTCTCCAAAAACGAATCTCTATATCGGGAAATGGGCGCTCTGGTTGCCACCACTCGCAAACACAACCTCAACGAAAGTTTACTTGGCTATCAGCGTAAACTCTATGAACTGCTGGCCTACCGCTCAAAACGGGGCCAAGTTCGAAATGTGCTTGATCATATTTACGGCTATTTCAAAAAAGACATCTCCGCAAACGAAAAAAACCTCTACCTCGAAACCGTACAAGAGTTTTATGATGGCATCGTGCCGCTGATTGCGGTCATCAAGGTACTTGAACAGTTTTTACATCATTACGGTTCAGACTACCTACAGACCCAGGTATTTTTCCACCCCTACCCGGCGGATCTGGCATTGCGATCGAAAGTCACGGCTTATCGCTAAACACTCAACCCCGTGCACAACAGCGTTCACAACAATAGGCTTGACCCTAACCCGCATATTGCGTTAAATAGACGCCATCAATCCCATAGCGGTAACAAGGTTTTAAAAGACAGCATGAAAGACCCTAAACTAAGAAGCAACCTGCTCCTGCAGCTGGTTGAAAATGCCCAAGACGGCATTGTGGTGTCGGAAAAAGAAGGTGAAGATACGATTCTTATCTACGTCAACCCGGCATTTGAAAAGCTGACTGGCTATCAAGCTGAAGAGGTTCTCTACCAGGATTGCCGCTTGTTGCAGGGAGAAGACCGACAGCAAGATTCAATCAAGCTGATTCGTCAGGCTATCGACGGCAAACAACCCGTCAGAACCATCCTCAAAAACTATCGAAAAGACGGTACTCTATTCTGGAATGAACTCAGCGTCACGCCGTTTTACGACGAAGTGGATGGCTTGGAATATTTTATCGGCATTCAAAAGGACGTCACCGCTGAGGTAACCCTGCAAGAAAAGCTCGAGCAGGCGAATGAAAAAATTGCCGAACTGGAAGCGGAAATCAAACATCTGCAAAAGTGATGCTAGCCTTGCAGGCCGACTTTAAACCCTTTCACTCTAAAACTTGAGTGCTTAGCTTATATCAGTCTCGCTCTTAGCAACGAAATGACTTTTAAATTCAGCGTATCGCTAACCAGCGAGTCGCTGTTCGTCGCAAAATAGAACTCTACTGAAGGATGCTCTACAGCCCAACTCTGCCATTTGGCAAAGGTCTCGGCACTCGACTTAGGCGAAATCATCAGCAAGGCTTCACAGTTGAGTTTTTGCAACGTACCCATCAAATCTTCATGGCTGGTAGAAAAGCTCAACATCGGGTTAAAACCACTCTCCAGTGCAATATTCGCCATAACACGCTGCAATACATTCTGCTCACCATCAATAGAGCCGATATAGATATTCCGGCGACCGATCTTATCCAGCAAACGGCGTCCCTGACGAATCCGCGAGGACAGCAAAGGCACCACGACCGACTGCCACAACACCTGGACGGCCGGTTCGCTATCCTGTAGGCCGAGCGTCACTTCAACAATCACCTCTTGAACCTGCTCTTCCAGCAAATCTACAAACGACTGCTCGACCAGTTGCTGCGTTTCCAGATAATTAAATTCAAGGCAGGCGCTGATCAGCTCCGCCGTAAAATCGATATCGCCACTCGCACGAACCGCCTTTTGTGCAGCCTGACGTTCCAGCAGAACCGATTTGACCTTACTGATCGGAATCCCCTGTTTGGTGAGTTCCAATGCCTGTTTGATGAAATCGACGTGAGCTTGAGTATAGAGGCGATGACCACTATCCGTTCGGATCGGTTCGATCAGATCGTAACGTCGTTCCCAGGCGCGAAGCGTAATTGGCGTAACTCCCGTCAGGCGGGAGATTTCTCGAATCGGATATAAAGCATCTTGGTCAGACATGAACCGGTCATTTCCTTAAACAAACTTTAATTATGTTAGACAGAAACTTATACAAAATCAATGAAATAAAGCGAAGAAATCGTTATTTTATAGCATTGACCCGTTGCAAGTGAAGTTGGCGACTCTCAGTCAGGTCGACAATCGGATAAGAATAATCGGTTCCCAAGACGAGACCTTTGCTTTTGCACTCTTTTTCATGCTGCCAAGGAGCATGTACCGCCTTAGCGGAAAGCGCTTGTAATTCCGGAAGCCATTTTTTGATGTATTCACCATTTGCATCAAACTTTTGGCTTTGAACCACCGGGTTGAATAGTCGGTAATAAGGGGCGGCATCCACTCCACAACCTGCGACCCACTGCCAGCCCATGGAGTTATTGGCCGGATCCGCATCGAACAAAGTGTCTTCAAACCACTTTAGACCGTTTCGCCAATCCAGGTTCAAGTTCTTGCTTAACAGAGAAGCCACCAGCATACGTACCCGATTATGCATGGTTCCGGTTTCCCACAACTCTCGCATACCCGCGTCAATGATCGGAATACCGGTTTGCCCTTGCTGCCAGGCAAGCAAGGCATCAGGTTTTTCATCCCTGGACATATTGGCGTACTTATCGTTAAAAGCGCGCCGCTCTTTGTCCGGGAACCAGACCAGTAGGTAGCGGGCAAAGTTACGCCAGAAAAGTTGGCGGATCCATGGTTGAATCTGTGCGGTTTGCAAATGACCCGCCTCCACCTCACTTAACAGGTAGAAGTAGACACTGCTGGGGCTAAGATGTCCAAAATGCAGATAAGGAGATAGACGACTAGTGGCATGGATACTTGGAAAATCTCGATCTATTTCATAATCTTGAATGCGGTTATCGGCAAACTCCTCAAAAACCTGCCAAGCCGCGGCTTCGGAAATCTGCCAATATTGCATCATTTTGCGAGCCCAAGCATTTTTCCGTATCGCCAACAGTGATGGCGGAACGGAACGATGATTTTCCGGCACCTTGACTAAAGCTGTTTGACTTAAATCTTCAACCGTTAAATCCAACGGTTGAAGCTGGTCAATCATTTTCAGGCAGTTCTTATAGTATGGTGTAAAAACCAGATACGGACTCCCTTTCAGATTGGTTACCTCGGCTGGAATAAAGAAATCTTCCGAATAGAACGGCGTTAAATAGATTTTTTCCTGCCGGCAGATTTGTAATGCTTGCTCCTGCTGAGCACTAAATGCCTGCCCAACCTGAAAGCTGTAATAGACCGCTGCGATGCTCTGCTCTTGTAACAGGTTCCTGAACCGGGTAGCAAAATCGCCTTCAATGATCCACAGCGCTCCTTGGCGCTGCTGATAATCGCTCTGCAAAGTATCGAGTGCATAGCTTAACCATAAAGCACTGGCCGCCCCCAACCGTTGGGTATGGTCATGAAAATAAGCGACGATGACCTTGTCATGCTTGCTCAAAGCAGCTTGCAACGCAGGCAAGTAATCAACTCGAAACTCCCGTTGTATCCACACCAGTGCCGTCATAAAAACCTAGAAATACCTCTTTGAATTAATTGATTGAACACATAACTAGAATCAGTTGCTGAAATACCGTTTATCGCCGCGTTCACCAATAGCGCCGGCCAGCCTTTCTACACCATGAATATAGGCGGCGGTTCGCAATGAACAACCATGTTTCAGAGCCAGATCGTAAATAATATTGGCCTCTTTACTCATCACTTTATGCAGTTTGTGGTTAACCTCTTTTTCATCCCAATACAGACCGGAACGGTTCTGTACCCACTCAAAATAACTGACCACCACCCCGCCGGAATTCGCTAAAACATCCGGAATGATTTTCACGCCGTTCTCTTCCAACACTTCATCCGCTTGCGGCGTAACCGGGCCATTGGCGATCTCCAAAATGGTCTTGGCTTTAATTTCGCGTGCATTCAATTGAGTAATCTGATTCTCCAAAGCCGCCAGCACCAAAACATCAACATCCAGCTCCAGCAACTCTTCATTGCTAATCACCTCATAATCCAGCAGGTTACATACCGAACCATCGCAGTAGACCGAGGCCAGTTCACTCTCCGCTTGTTTATAACGATAGACATCTTCGATATTGAGGCTGTTCGCACTTTTGATTCCCCCCTTCGAATCGGAAACCGCCAGAACCCGATAACCTTGTCGCTGCGCCAAGCGTGCAAAATTGTAGCCAACGTTACCGAAACCTTGGACCGCGATGGTCATATTCGACGGATCACCTCCCGTTCGGCGCACATACTCGTTTAAGGTAAACAGCGCGCCTTGCCCGGTTGCCGCCTCCCGACCTTCGGAGCCACCTAAGTGCACCGGTTTTCCGGTAATCACCGCCGGTACTTGGCGGCGGGAAATAATCGCGTACTCGTCGGCCATCCAGCCCATGATCGTGCTATTGGTATAGACATCCGGAGCGGGGATATCGCGTGATTCACCAAGCACATCGGCAAAAGCACGGATATAACCGCGCGACAAACGCTCGATTTCCAGTTTGGACAGGTCTTTGGGATTGACCATTACTCCACCTTTGGCACCGCCAAAAGGCAGACCGGCAACCGCACATTTGACCGTCATCCAAAAACTTAACGAGGTTACTTCATCCAAATTGACGCGCGGATGAAAACGAATTCCGCCCTTGGTCGGACCTCGGGTATCGTCATATTGCACCCGGTAACCGGTGAATATCTTCAACTCGCCGTTATCCATTCTTACCGGAATACTGGCAATAATGGAACGTCTCGGAACCGACAAGCGCTCAATCACCTCTTCGTCTACATCAATATGTTTAAAAATCGGTTCCAACCGTTGTTTAGCGAGTTCAAACATGCATCAGCCCCTTTGCTTTCATTGAATGCTTATCATCGAGATTGGATTTGAGTTTAACAAAGCAACATCAAAAATACCGCTTTAAATCTTAAATGATGGAATCAACTTTCTTTTAGGCATAAAAAAACAGGCATAAAGCCTGTTTTTAATATGGGTTTGTGTTTGCTTATTTATTTAAGCATAAACATCAATATTGGTACCCATCGACGACGACATCTCTTGTACCGGACGCGCTTCTTTAGAAGGTTCTTCCGGAACCACCGGCTGAACTTGCATATTCTGATCAGGAGTTTTCACCTGCGTCGCGGTTGATTGCAATGTATTAGCGTACTGCTGTGCCATATTCGCTGAGGCTAGATTTACATTCATCATAAACTCCTAAAATAAAATCAATTAGTTAACGCTAATTTTAGACTGACCGCGCCATAAGTGCAACATGGGTAAATAAACTTACAATGATATAAACAAGTTGTTTAGGCAAGTTGTTCAGGTAAAAAATTTGAAAAAATACCCTCCTCAGTCGCCTTACGTTCTTGCTTACTAACATCGACGATCAGAACAAATCGCAAATGAAACAACCAGTATAGTTGCGTTCAGTTTTAATTGATGAGGTATGACTGATTCTAAACGTTAATAAAGTAAGATCACCATTATCCTATTGATTTCCATTCAATAATTATTACCACTCTATATTCATTGGGTCAAAAATAACTCTTATGGAACTCTTCCAGTAGAAACTCTATAATGGTTGGAAGTTATTTTCTTTGGAGTGCAGTCATGCAGGCGCAAGCCAAGTCAACAAAAACCTCCCTAACTTTCAGCCTTCTATTTGCAAGTTTGATTGCTCTTATTCCGACTTATGTTTTATCAGATACGCTTCGAATCGCCACTGATGAATGGTGCCCTTACGATTGCATCGCGAGTCAAAACCAAGGCAAGGTCGGTTATCTGGGAGATTTGCTAGTGGAAACAATGAAAGAAAGAGGTCATAAAGTTGAATTCGTTGAAGTGTCTTATTCTCGTGGCTTGCAACTGGTTAGAGAAGGCAAGCTTGACGGTACTATGGCTTGTTTTCGTGAAGAAGCGCCGGATTTCGTTTTTCCCGACTTTGCTTTGGGCAAAAGCAACAGTACCTTTTTCAGTCACAAAGACTCCAACTGGCACTACAACGGCATTGACTCCCTTAAACAAGCTAAGATGATTGGCATTATTAAAGGCTACGATTATGTTGATCCGACCGTGATGGATTATATTAATCAGAATCCTGCAAATGTACTTGCCATTACTGGAGAAAAACCTCTGGAAAGGTTGCTTGAAATGCTTATCAACGGCCGCCTAACCGCCGTCATTGAAGACAAAATCGTATTGAAATACAAGGCCAAACAAATGGGCAAAACAGACCAAATCAAAGTTTCCGGCAATACCATTGTGGTTATTGATGTGTACAGCAGTTTTTCACCTAAAAACCCTAAATCTGCTGAGTATGCGAAAATCCTGTCAGAAGAGACGCTAAAAATGCGAGAAGATGGTCGCTTAAATACATTACTGGAACGATATGGCATTCAAGATTGGCAAACCCAATAAACTAAGATTTGTTAAATGCGCGCTTTATTAAATCGTTATCGCCAATCTATCGCGCTACATCTCTTGACCGTTATCTTCGGGTTCTATTTCTTGGTAGCGGTTCTGGTCACCGTTGTTCAGCTTTATAAAGAGTACGAAAATACCAAAAAAGAGTTTTATGAAGAAATTCAAACTTTGCCTGCCACCTTTGGCAAGGGAATTTCCGATTCGGTTTGGACTTACAATCAAGAATTACTACAGTCGATTTTACAAGGCATGTACAACCTTCCTATAGTGGTGGGAGTAAAAATCGAATCTCTCGACCACAAAATGGATTTACAGATCGGCGCTGTGCTGAATGAACAAAATCAAGTCAGCTACTATGATTCTAAAGGTCTGCCAGCGGAACAAAAACTTTTTGGATTGGGAGCGGAATCACTTTTTGATTATGAATTTCCTATTCATTATCAAGGCCCGGCATTTAATGGAGAAATTCCGCTGGGTAAGGTAACACTTTATTCTAATGACCAACTGGTATTCGAGCGAGTCAAATATGGCTTCTTTCTGATTTTGATTAACTCCTTAATCAAGACGTTCGCTCTCTGGTTTATCATTTATTTCTTTATCAAAAAATATCTGGGGCGGCCTTTACAGGAGTTCACCCGTAAAATTCAACAGCAAAATACACAATCCCCGCAACCGATTGACTTAGCCATTCACTGGACAGATCAGAATGAACTGCTCATTTTAAAAGACAGTTATAACCAGATGATTCAGCGACTGAACGAGCACCAACTCCAATTGCTGGAGCTAAACCAAGCATTGGACGAAAAGGTCAAATCGCGAACACATGAATTAGAGCTGGCCAAAGAAAGTGCTGAAAAACTGGCTTACAGCGACCCGCTCACTCAGCTCAGTAATCGCCGCGCTTTTTTTGATTATGGTGAGCAGATACTGAAACAAGCTTCCCGGCAACAAAGCCCAATTAGTTTGATTATGCTCGATATTGATAATTTTAAAAAACTCAATGACACCTATGGACACGCTTTAGGAGACAAGGCACTAAAAGCACTTGCAAACACACTTAAAAACAACCTTCGTTCATCAGATATTATCGGTCGATTAGGCGGAGAAGAGTTTGCAGTCCTTTTGCCTAATAGCAAAGAATCTAATGCCTTTAAAGTAGCCCAAACTCTTCGCCAAGAGATCAGCCAAATCGAGTTAAAACAGGATCAGTTATCCATTAAATTTACCGCCAGCTTAGGTCTGGTTGAAAGCAAACCGGAAAACCCAAGTATAGACACACTGCTTGCACAAGCCGACAAGGCGCTTTATATCTCGAAAAATCAGGGGCGTAATCGAGTCACTTCGTATTCAGAAATTGCGACTAGCGTGGAGTAATGCATTAAAAAAGAAATTTATCTAAAGCATCAAAACGTTAGAAAAAACAAAAGTACTTGAAGACTATCAATCAGAAACGATTTAAAGATTTTTAAATGAAAGCAAAGAAAATGGGGCGAATGACGGGGATCGAACCCGCGACAACAGGAATCACAATCCTGGGCTCTACCAACTGAGCTACATCCGCCATGGTAGATATCTGATAAACGAACCGAAAATGGCACGCCCATCAGGATTCGAACCTGAAACCCTCGCCTTAGAAGGGCGATGCACTATCCAGTTGTGCTATGGGCGCTCTATCGAACCTTTTGACATATTAAAATGGCCACTGGGTGTGACCAAGTTAATTTGAATTTGGTCGGAGTGGAGGGATTTGAACCCCCGACCACCTGTACCCAAAACAGGTGCGCTACCAAGCTGCGCTACACTCCGTAAAAGATGGGCGTATTGTATAGACGCACCCCAATACTGTCAACTCTAAAAAAGAAGATTTTTAACTTTTTTTTAAATTTATTTGAGAGCATGAACCCCTCGTAAAAAAGCAAAATCGAACTGCTTATCGTAACTCATTGAATTTACGTTTCTTGTGCGTAAATCAGGCCAAATTAAGAACACAATAATTACATATGATTGTTATAAACGATTCTAAAGGCCATCTGTTTATAAATGCGTTATCATATCGACCATTATTTTTTTAACTGGGATGAGATAAGAAATGTCTGCAAAAATTCTTGATGGAAAAGAGATTGCCGCGGAATTGCGCGAGTCAATTAGAGTAGAAGTTGAAAAACAAGTTGCTGCCGGAAACCCTCCTCCAGGCCTTGCCGTGATTATGGTAGGTGAAGACCCGGCATCACAGGTTTATGTTCGCAATAAAAAGATCGCCTGTCAGAAAGCGGGATTTAATGACGTTTCTGAAGTATTACCGGCGGAAACTTTTCAAGCAGAAGTATTGGCTCTGATCGATAAACTCAACGCAGACGACTCAGTGCACGGCATTATCGTGCAGCTTCCGGTTCCTGATCATATTGATCCGGAAGAGATCATTGAACGCATTCACCCATGCAAAGATGTTGACGGTTTCCACCCATACAATGTCGGCCGTTTGGCAACCCGCATGCCACAGTTGGCTCCTTGTACTCCGCACGGTGTAATGACCATGCTGAAAAAAACCGGGATTCCTCTACGTGGCTTAAACGCCGTTGTGGTCGGTGCATCTAATATCGTTGGTGTTCCGATGATGCTGGAACTATTGAACGAACGTGCAACGGTAACCATTTGCCACAGTGCAACCAAAGATTTACCGCAAAAAGTTTCCGAAGCGGACCTAGTCGTTGTCGGTGTCGGTATTCCGAACATGGTGAAAGGTGAATGGATTAAAGACGGCGCGATTGTTGTCGATGTAGGGATCAACCGCATGGACGACGGCACACTTTGCGGGGATGTCGAATACGATGTCGCCAAGGAAAAAGCGAGCTGGATTACTCCGGTTCCGGGTGGAGTAGGCCCGATGACCATCGCAACCCTACTGGAAAACACCATGAAAGTTGCCTACGAGTTGGATTGTAAAGCGAAATAAAATTTCGCATCCAACCGCATAAAAAAGCCCGGATTGAATTAGATCAATCCGGGCTTTTTTATTGGCGTTCATTGGTGCCGTTATCAACACGATTATCGATATAACTTGTGATAAGTTCCGGCCTGCGCCATTAATTCATCGTGACTACCGCACTCGATAATATGACCATCTTCAAAAACCATAATGCGATCGGCCTGACGGATCGAGCTGAGACGGTGCGCAACAATCAAGGTGGTCCGCCCTTCCAGGAACGGCGCTAGATCCTCATATAACCTACGCTCGGTTTCCATATCCAGTGCAGAGGTCGCTTCATCCATAATCACCACTTTAGGGTCTTGCAGAATCATTCGGGCAATCGCTAAACGCTGGCGTTGTCCGCCAGAGAGCTTAATGCCGTTACGGCCAACAATGGCATCCAATTGTTTGTCCTGCTCGCTAATTGTCTCGGCTAACTGGGCTTGTTGCAAAGCAGCCCATAAGGTTTCATCAGGCATATCCTGCCCCAACGTCAGATTAAAGCGGATGGTCTGATTGAATAACGCCGGATGTTGCAAAACCGTCGCCACATTAGCTCTGACAATCGATTGGCCGATATCGGTAATCGGTACATCGTTGTATAGCACCAGCCCTTTACTAGCCTGATAGAAGCCGAGCAGCAGTTGAACCAAGGTGGTTTTACCACCGCCACTGGCACCGACCAGCGCCAATTTCTCTCCAGCCTCAATGGTAAAATTCAAACTCTGCAATACCGGCTCTACCTTACCTGGATAGGTAAAACCAAGGTCCTTGACCGCCAACGACACTTTAGGTTCGGTAAATGGATTCTTTTTCTCTTGGTACTGCGGTTCCTGATCTAAATCGAGCACCTCATTAATCCGTTGCAAGGCACCACTGGCGGCGTTGTAACCGTACTGGATAGCCAACAACTCTTGCACCGGGCCCATCATAAACCAGAGATAACCAAACACCGCAATCATCTGCCCGATAGTCAAATCGGAAAAGACCACCATCAACATCCCCGCAGCGCGGAACAGGTCGAAACCGACCAGAAAAATCATAAACGAGAAACGGCTGGCGGCATCACTTTTCCAGGTAAAGGCTTCCGAGTGGGTTTTGATGGCAAACGCATGTTCCCGCACCCGATTGAAAAAGTTCTTATCCTGATTAGCTGCCCTGACCTGCTGCAAAGCATCCAAAGTTTCGGTCAAAGACTGCTGGAAGGCATCAACAGCGGTATTCTCATCTTTTTTCAGCGTCTTGACCTTACGCCCCATCACCATGGTGAAATAGACCACAATCGGGTTGAACAACAGGATAAAGACCGCCAATTGCCAGTTCAACCACAGTAATACCGCGGTGATCCCGACCAGTGACAAAACGGCGATAATGAGTTTACTAACAGTAGTTCCGAGAAAGGTATCAATGGTATTAACATCATTCAGCATGGTCGCAGAAACACTGCCACTGCCCATCGACGCATACTGGGCCATCGACACGCCCTGTACTCTGGCCAACAAGTCCTTACGAATGCGGAAGGTCACGTTTTTGGCGATGACAGTGAACTGCTGCATCTGCCAGACACCCAAACCCAAGCCAGCCAGACGTAACAGAATCGTGATAATGGTGATGGCGACGATATAGTAAGTGGCGCTATACCAATCCGGCGAAACAAAATATTGTAGAAAAGCGACAATCGGGCCGGGCTTGTCCAGCAACACCTCATCGACCAGAATCGGCAACAGCAAAGGCAACGGCACCGTCGCCAACATGGCAAAAAACGCAATCACGTTCGCTTTGAACAATTCCGATTTATGCTGCACCACTAAATCGTAAATGCGCTGCCAAGTATAGGAACGTTCCGAGGTCGCCTTGAGTTTGACCTTAGGTGCTTTAGTTTGCCCCATGCCTCGCATTTAACTACTCCGCCAGCTTGAACAAGCGGTTAAAGTTGGCCGTGGTCGCCGCGGCGACTTCATCAAACAACACCTCTTTCAAATCGGCAATTTCTTGAACGACATAACGGGTATAGCCCGGCTGATTGGTTTTACCGCGATAAGGCATCGGAGCCAGATAAGGTGAGTCGGTCTCAACCAGAATACGATCCATCGGCACTTGCTTGGCAACCTCTTTCAACTCTTTGGCGTTTTTGAAAGTCACGATTCCGGAAAAAGAGATATAGAAACCGATTGCCATCGCTCTTTTTGCCGTCTCGATATCTTCCACAAAACAATGCATAATGCCGCCCACCTCTGCCGCACCTTCTTCCTCTAGGATAGAAAGGCAATCCGGGGTTGAATTACGGGTATGAATAATCAGCGGCTTATTTAATTGTTTGGCAATACGGATATGTTGACGGAAACGTTCATGCTGCCAACTCATATCCTCTTCGCCTTCAAAATGAAAATAGTCCAACCCGACCTCGCCAATCGCAATGACTTTCGGGTGAGAGGCAACTTCGATCAACTCTTCATCGCTGACGACAACCGCTTTATCTTCACAAGGGTGCACGCCGATAGCCGCATAAACTTCATCATATTTATCCGCCAGAGCGATCACTTCCGACCACTGACTGGGATTGATCGCCACACATAGAATACGTTCCACCCCCAACTCTTTCGCTTGGGCAATGACGTCATCGGTGGTTCCCACCTTGTCTTCCGGCAAAATATTTAAATGACAATGTGAATCGACAATCACGCTAACTTCCCTTTTTGTAACTTGCTTTTAAACACCGAATCTAACGGCATTTCCGATTGTTGAATACTTAACCACTCTAAACAGAGGTTCTCTAAAACCAGCTCTTTATTGGCGTTCCCCGACCAGTTTTGGTGGGCATTCAATATCGCCTGTTGAAAACGTAACCAGTTTTGCACTTGCTGCAGGTTGTTTTGCGGCGAGCCCTCTTTATACATGACAGACCTGACCGCGGATACGCTCCATTGGTAAAAGTAGTCAAACACTCTCTCCGGCTGCTGCCATTTCAACCACGCAGCCACCGCTTGAGTAATAGTTTTCTTGCCGGCCTGCATCTGCTTAAGATCGTTTTTCCACTGCTGATCTTCTTCAAACAGTTTTTCCTCAATCCAGGTCAAGGCATCAATCGGCGCGCCCCAGTTAAGCCGCAAAGCGCGCTTAACCAAGGCTTCATCGACTTGCGGGGCCTGTTGGTGAATCCATTGCGCCGCATCCGCAATCGGCGGCGCAGTGAAATTCAACTGCTGACAACGGCTTTTGATGGTGGCCGGTAAACGATCGATCTGATGTGTGGTTAATAAAAACAGGGTTTTTTCCGCAGGCTCTTCCAGATTTTTCAACAGCGCATTGAAGGCCGATTGATTGAGGAACTCAACGCCGTCAATCCACACCACCTTATAGCCGCCCTGGTGCGAGGTTTCATTCAACTTATAGATCAAATCGCGAACTTGGTCGACGGTGATCTCTTTCTTCTCTTCCTGACGTCTCAGTTCGAAAAAATCGGGATGCTGCTGAGTGATGAACAGATGGCAACTTTGACACTCGTCGCAAGCTTGAGTCTGTTTGGCTCCGCGACACATCACATAGTGCGCGGCCTGTTTGGCAAAATCTTCCAAGCCGATACCTTGAGGCCCGGAAAGCAGATAAGCATGCCCGAGACGCTGGCAAAGCTGCAACCATTGCTGCCAAGCCGCTGCAAACCACGGCATGTTCTGAATTGGCTCGTAAACTAAACCGTTTTCCGCACTCGGATTTACCATCAAGCCAACTCCACCATCTGCTGTAAACGTTCAATGATGGCTTGCTGCACCTGATCAAACGGTTGGCTGGCATCCAAGATCGTATAACGTTGTGGCGCTTGCGCTGCGCGGGTCAGGTAGGCCGAACGTACTTTTTCAAAAAACACCTGTTTCTCCTGCTCGAAACGATCCGTCTCGCCGCCTCTCGAAGCGACTCGAGCCATGCCGATCTCAACCGGCAAATCAAAAATAAAGGTCGTATCCGGCTGAAAGCCCTGTTGTACCCAATTTTCAATCTCGCCGATACGTGCAAAATCCATACCTCGGGCGGCACCTTGGTAAGCGTACGTTGCATCGGTAAAACGGTCGGAAATCACCCATTTTCCCTGTTCAATCGCCGGCAGGATTTTCTCTTGCAGGTGCTGCGCGCGCGCAGCAAACATCAGCAGCAATTCGGTTTCATCGCGCATGGCGGTGTAGTCTTTATTCAACAGGATGCCGCGGATCGCCTCGCCGATCTCGGTACCGCCCGGCTCACGGGTAACGATATGGTCAATCCCCTGCTCACTCAACCACGATTGAATAAAGGCGAGGTTGGTTGATTTACCGGCACCTTCCGTGCCTTCCAAAGTAATGAATTGACCTGGCATAGCTATCCTATTTTTTAAGCAAGAATTCACGCACGGCGCGATTGTGTTCAACTAACGTATTTGAAAAGTGGTGTTGCCCACCGCCTTTGGCAACAAAATACAACGCCTTGGTTTCGGCCGGATTTAACGCGGCCTGAATGGCGTCTGCACTTGGCAAAGCAATCGGCGTCGGCGGCAAACGATTAATGGTGTAGGTATTGTAAGGGGTCGGCTTTAATAAATCCCGTTTGCGAATATTACCATCATAGGATGCGCCTATGCCGTAAATCACCGTCGGATCGGTCTGTAAACGCATGCCTTTATTCAAACGACGCACGAAAACACCGGCAATCATCTCGCGTTCCGGTGCATAGCCGGTCTCTTTTTCCACGATAGAGGCCATAATCAAGGCTTCATAAGAATTCTTATATGGCAGCTTTGCTTTTCGATTCTGCCACGCCTGATCTAATACTTTGTTCAGCGCTTGGTAAGCTCTCATAACGATATCTTTGTCGCTGTCACCCAATTGATAGTGGTAAGTTTCCGGCAACAATCGACCTTCCAGCGTGGCATAGGGGTATTTCGGGTCAATCTTTTCATCAATACCGAACAGCTGCTGCAAACTTTTAACATCGGCAATATCCAGCTCTTTTTTGATTTTCGGCAAAGCCTGAATTGCCTGTAAAGTCTGTTGAATAGTTTGTCCGGCAATGATGGTTGCCGGATACTGAATGTTTTTCGCGTTTTCCAAGCCCGAGATCAACTCGTCCACATTCCAGTCGGGTTGAATGACAAACTCTCCGGCCTTGATCACATTCTGTTTTTTTAAATAACGCAAATACCAGACAAACCATTTCGGCTCGGATAAAAAACCAGCCTGATGCAATTGCTGGGCAACGCGGTAAGCGGAACTACCGGATTCAATATGTAAAATCAGCTGTTGTTCGCTGTGAGAAATCGGCGATTCGACAAATTGTTTGAACTGTTGAAAAGCATAACCGGCTACCAGTACCGCGATGAGCAGCAAAAACAGCAAGAATTTCAAAAAAACTTTGGAGGATTTCCGAGGTTTTGTGTTTTCAGTGGCTGCAGTGTGTGTTTCGTTGGTCATAACAAGTCTATAGTCTGGTCTGTTTTATTATCAATCTACTAAAGCCGACAAAGGCATCGCGTTTTGCAACTGCCAATCGGTCCAGAGATCATGAATTTGTTCAGTTATCCGGCTTTGATAATGCATATTCAAAAACTGCTCTACCGGCTGCACACCACGCACGGCGTTGGTAAAAAACAGCTCGTCGGCATTTTCCAAATCGCGCAGCCCGATTTCGGCTTCCTCAATTTGCCAACCAGCAGAGGCAAGCTGTTGATTCAACTGATAGCGAGTCGTACCCTCCACACCGCTTAACTTTAGTTTTGGAGTGAACAGTTTACCGTCTTTAACTATATATAAATTCGACTGGGTACCACACACCACCTGATCATGATGATTCAACATGACGCCTTCATCAAAACCCTGCTCTGCCACCTCAGTTCTGGCCAGCACATTTTCCAAACGATTCAACGTTTTGATACCGGCTTGCGAAGTCAGGCTTGCGCGAGTCTGGCATAGGCCGACTTTCAAGGGCGCTGAAATTTTAATGGATTTAGCCAAAATATGCGCCGGATTCGGTTTCAGATAAAAAATCGTATTCGGCAGACTCTTTTTCGGCATCTGATAACCGACTCCGCCTTCCCCACGAGTAAAACAGATTTTGAGTACGCAACTGTTGAGCTGATGGGCCGCCAAATAATAGTTCAATGCTTGATAAAGCTGAGCATGCAATTCTGCCTGATCCGGCAACGGCATCTGCAAACGCTGACAGGCTTGTTCAATACGACGCCAATGTGCCGACCAGTTGAGCAGGGTTTTATGTACAATCGAAACAGTAGTAAAAAAACCATCGCCGTATTGCAACCCTCGATCCTGCAGCGTTATCTGTTCCGCCGGCTTACCATTCAGCCACAAGGAATAAGCCTGCTGTTTCGCCGAAGCATCGCTCACGCGGTATCCTCTCCGGCAAAAGCCCGAATTAGCCCTTTGGCTTTATGCCTGGTCTCCGTCAACTCGTTGGCCGCTTTGGAATCCGCGACAATACCTGCTCCGGCTCTGAACTGCACCATCGGTTTACCATCTTGCTGGTATTGAATCATGGTACGGATCAGGATATTCAAATCCATCGAACCGTCCAGATTGATATAGCCAAGAGAACCGGTATAGGCCTCACGAGGCATCTGCTCCAACTCGGCAACAATTTGCATACAGCGCACCTTAGGGCAACCGGTAATGGTGCCGCCCGGGAATAGTGCATGGACAATATCCAACGGGGTAAAGCCGTCTCTCAACTTACCTCTGACATTGGAAACAATATGATGAACGTGTTCGTAGGTTTCCACCACCATCAGATCGTTGACTTCTACCGTTCCCGGCTGGCAGATACGCCCCAAGTCATTGCGCTCCAAATCGATCAACATAATGTGTTCGGCACGTTCTTTGGGGTGAGCAATCAGCTCTTCAACCAAAGCTTGATCGGCCACCTCGTTCTCTCCGCGTTTTCGGGTACCAGCAATCGGACGCGTCTCCACCCAAGGCTTTTTATATTTGACTAACCTTTCCGGAGAAGAACTGATGATCTGCCAATCCTCGCCATGACGATCCGCCTTGGCAAAATGGGTCAAAGCGGCGAACGGTGCCGGATTGGATTTTCTTAAGGCTCGATAGACTTGCAGGTAATCCGTGTCGGGTTCCAACTCAACCTGCCATTGGCGGGACAAGTTCACCTGAAAAACATCGCCAGCCAGAATATATTCTTTAATCGCTTCGACACCGTCCAGATACTTCTGTTCTGGCTCTTCCCGAGTTTGCAGCACATGGACTTTTTCCGCAGCGGCAACAGGCATGGATTCTAAAGCTTGGCGAATATCGGCCTCCATCTGCTCAAGCAGATCAACAAATTCGGCTTCGGCAACTAGATAGAGTTTGGATGTTTGATGATCGACCACAATCGCCGCCGGAATGCGGGTTAAATTGGCCAGTGGAAATTCAGGTTTAGGTAACTCCAGAACCGGTTCGACTACCTGAGCATAATCGTAACTGAAATAAGCAAACCAGCCGCCACTAAACGGCAGTTCGGTTTCAATCTCCTGCTGCTGGATGTTTTGCTGGAAAGTTTGCTGCACCTGCTCGACAAAAGACTCCGCCTCATCAAGACTATTAAGCTGCAATGTCTGCTGTGGGAACGCAAACAGAATATCGAACTGACCCAGGTTAGCTTCACTTCCTGGAATCGGCTTGCTTTTGGCAACACTTTCCAATAGAAATGGATAACGTTCAGGATTGAATTGATGTACTAAGGTTAAATCCAGCGACTGATCTGCTGTTAACAAAAGACCGGTTACATCGAGTTCTCTGACGAAAACATTCTGATTTTCTAATACCGGAGAAACAGGAGTCGAACGATTCATTAAAGCTGCTTTATTTCTTTGATTTGACAAAGCATACAGTTTACTTGATAACCGCTATTTTTTCGATAAAAGCAAACAAAAAAGACGAGCTGAATTCCAACCAATAGACTGGGTTAGAAGCATTATTGATAAAGCTCTATAGTTTAATTTCGAAATCATTAGAAACTTGCAGAATAAAATTTGTAATTTGCATCACATTATGGAGGGGAATAGCATACATATTCCCGGCTTTCTCTTACTTATCAATCCTTTTAAAATAGTTTCTCAACCCATAAATTTTGTATTTAATAAGTGCCAAAAAAACTGCTAAAAGTAAAATTACTTCATTAAGATAACTTATGGAATCCTTACCACCTTCTCTATACCGGTACGCCTGAATTGCCTGCTTAGTGCTTAGTAAGACAACATCGTTCACCGACATACCAACCAAATAGTCCCGACCTAAAACCGTAAAATACCTCACTTCAACATTTTGATCTGGCTTTAGTGACTTGAACTTATCCATAACATTTGGGATTGCTTCTAGATGTAGATTGAAAACAAAGCTCAAGTCCGAATGTTCACCTGTGCTTAAAACGAGTTTGGAGGGAAAATGTCTATTAACCTTATTCCTATAGCCTGCTCTAAAACTCTCAAACCTTGCATCAGTTGTGCTGAACATACCTTGCTCAACATAATCTAATTTGACGTTTGATGCCGTCTCATTCATAAAGAGGATTGCTCCTCCAAAAATAAAAGCGAACTGAAGGCCATTAAGCATGGAATAAAACCAAGGATACCTTTTCCAATTACTGGCTTTGTAGGCCAAGGTAGACCACGCATGTGGTAGCAAAATCCTGAAATACAAACGTAGGTATTTAAAAACTTTAGTATGAAAAAAAGAAAATCTTCTAAGTCTGTTTTTAACCCTTAAAAAATAAGATTTTTTAGCTAAAAAAATAACTATAAAATAAGCTGCGGTAAACAAAAGACCAATTAAATGTAAATACATCTAATACCTCAATCCAATAATCAATCGAGCCTGACCCCATCGATTCCCATCATAGAAATTATCTTTGCTTAAGGTTAGTGATTTATCAAGAGAATTCATCATTTCATTAACAAAGAAATCTACAACTTGATCTTTGTTAATTGCTGAATATTGATCTAGAAACTCGTCATATTTTTTACTGTAATAGACCTTTAAAAAGGCTTCTTCGAAAACAGGTAATTTATCTTTCAAACAAGTATTTGTATAAGAAAATTTTTTCACAGGAGACAGCACAAGAATTCGAGCGATATTGACCGATATTTGGCAGTTATCATTTTCAAGTTGATTATTTAAAAACACCGTTGATGAAACTAGCTCATTTGAGCTTATTTTCAAATCTCTAAACACATAGATACTTTGTTTTTTAGTCATCCAAAAACTCTTATACTCTTCATCATCCATAACCAAAGTATTTCTTCTTAAGTCCTTTATCTCTGGATAGTACTCAAGCAACGTAGCTCTCCAATCAGGCGAAAAGATAAACTTTAAATTGGCCTTTTCAGATTCAACTTTTTTTAGAGGCAACCTTGTTACCCTAGACAAGTCAATCAACAGCTTTTCAATCAATCCAGCTCTCTTTTTTGTAGTTATAGAATCTCCATAAAAATCTATGCTATACAACAACGGCTTTCTCCATCTGATTGGAGTTGTTGTATTGATTTGCTCTTCGCTAAGTTGATTACGAACAAAGTCTTCAACCATCAATGAAGCTTTATTCTTATCAGCAGTAGATTCATATTCGAAATTGAAGCTAATAAATGAAAAACTGAGTAAAAAAAACACAAGAAACAGAATCCATGTTTTTTTATTGACCATAAAAAAGTCTCCTCAACTCTATAAGCTTTCTATTTACACAACATTTAAAGATGCCATTAGCGTTAACTTTTTGATACTTAATAAAGAAGAAATTACTTAACTTGACGTAACTGAAACTCCAAATCAGCCCGCATTTGGCAGGGACAAAGAATAGAAAAGATATATTCAGACTAAAAATTAACATTGACACGACTTTTTCAAAATAGATGGTGTCTAATCATAGGTTAGCTGAGGAAATAAGTAAATAATCGTATCAGTTTTATTTTACTTACCCTAGAAGACAAAAAAGCCCGTTGATTTTCATCAACAGGCTTTCGATTCAGAATGGCGTTTATTTTAGGTTTTTAGACTTTACCTAAAACAATCGTCGCATTGGTTCCGCCGAATCCAAATGAGTTGGATAGAGCGTAATCGATTTTCGCTTCACGAGCGCCGTCCGCTACATAGTCCAGATCGCAACCTTCTTCCGGGTTTTCCAGATTAATCGTTGGCGGCAAGATTTGATGTTTAATGGCCAAAGCGGTAAACACCGCCTCCATTGCCCCGGCAGCACCTAAAGCGTGACCGGTCATCGATTTGGTTGAACTCATTGCTAAGTTATAAGCGTGATCGCCAAATACGGTTTTAACGGCACTGGTCTCGCAAACATCACCTGCCGGAGTAGAGGTCCCGTGCGCATTGATGTAATCGATTTTACTTGGGTCCAACTGCGCGTTATTCAGCGCAGTCTGCATACAACGCCCAGCACCTTCACCTCCGGCCGCCGGCAATGTCATGTGATAAGCGTCACCACTCATACCGAAACCTAACACTTCGGCATAAATGGTTGCGCCACGTGCTTTAGCGTGTTCGTACTCTTCAAGCACTACCGCACCGGCACCATCAGCCAACACAAAACCGTCACGGTCTTTATCCCATGGACGACTGGCCGCTTTCGGGTCGTCATTACGAGTCGACAGTGCGCGCGCCGCCGCGAATCCGGCGAGTCCAAGTTCGGTAGTGGCGTATTCCGCACCACCGGCAACCATCGCATCAACATCACCATATTGAATCATACGAGCTGCATCACCAATCGAATGGGTTCCTGTCGCACAAGCGGTGGCAATCGCCATATTCGGCCCTTTTAGACCAAACATAATGGACAGGTTACCGGAGATCATATTAACAATCGAACTCGGTACAAAAAACGGCGAGACACGACGCGGACCTGACTTCACCATCGTACCATGCTGGGTTTCGATGGAACCGATACCGCCGATCCCCGACCCCATTGAGACACCGATGCGCCCGGCATTCTCTTCGGTAATTTCCAGGCCCGAATCACGGATGGCTTGTGCGCCTGCAGCAATACCGTAATGGATAAACGGATCCATTTTCTTGGCCTCTTTCGGCTTGATGTATTCAGTCACATCAAAGCCTTTCAGCTCACCGGCAAACTTGACCGCAAACGGCTCTGTATCAAACTTATTGATATAGTCGATACCGCTTTTACCCGCCAAGATATTTTCCCAGTTCTCTTCTACGTTTAGACCAACAGCAGACAGAACACCTAATCCAGTAATGACAACACGACGCTTAGACAAAACAGCACCCTCTCAAGTAATACAGTATTATTCAGTTTTCAGACACAAAAAAAGCCGCTATTAAACGGCTTTCTCGCGAATCAATTTATCGATTGATTATAGGTTCGCTTCTACGTATGCCGTAGCTTGCGCTAGAGTAGAGATCTTCTCTGCTTCTTCATCAGGGATCTCACAATCAAATTCTTCTTCCAACGCCATTACTAGTTCAACAGTGTCTAGAGAATCCGCACCTAAGTCATCAACGAAAGAAGCATCAGCTGTAACCTGATCTTCTTCTACACCTAGTTGCTCAACTACGATTTTCTTTACGCGTTCTTCAATACTGCTCATGGAATTCTCCAATATGTGTTTTTGTGTTAAAAAGTTAAATCTTAAAAAATTTGCGATATTTTCGCTCTAACTCAGAAGTTTTTCAAGCTTTTAGTTCTGATTTAACCACTTAAAATTTATGGCTACCCATACAGAGCTAACTAACCAGTTGATATTTAACCCTTTATACGGGTTATACCATGTACATTCCGCCGTTCACATTCAGGGTTTGACCGGTAATATAAGAACCGCCGTCACCCGCCAGGAAAGTTACCGCCTTAGCGATATCTTCAGGCTGCCCCAAAGACTGCAGTGGAATCTGTGCAGTCAGAGCTTCACGCTGCTCTTCCGGTAAAGCTTTAGTCATATCGGTATCGATAAAACCTGGTGCGATTGTATTAACGGTAATACCACGTGCACCGACTTCTCGAGCCAAAGATTTACTGAAACCGATAATGCCCGCTTTAGCTGCAGCATAGTTAGTTTGTCCAGCATTTCCCATGACACCGACCACTGAAGCGATATTAATAATGCGGCCGCCTTTTGCTTTCATCATGCCACGCAGACAAGCTTTTGACATACGGAACACTGAATTCAAGTTAGTTTGGATAATATCGTCCCACTCGTCATCTTTCATGCGCATCAACAGGTTGTCACGAGTAATCCCGGCATTGTTAACCAAAATAGTCGGCACACCGAACTCTTTAGTTACTTCAGCCAACACTTCGGTAATCATTTCAGGATTGGTCACATTTAGGCACTTCCCGGCACCTTGAGCACCAGCTTCCGCCAAATAAGCCGAGATTGCTTCAGCGCCCGAATCAGACGTTGCCGTACCAATCACGGTTGCACCCTGTGCCGCCAAATCCAATGCGATCGCCTTACCAATCCCACGGCTTGCACCTGTTACAAAAGCCACTTTACCTGTTAACATTTTTTCCACCTTACTCATGAGAACGTTGTTGATGCCTGCCTCATTATCTGAACAGGCTATTTAAACTGCTGTTTATTTTATAGAGTTGCCAATGCTTTTTCTAGCGATGCATTGTCAAATACCGCCTGCATTCCCATCTTGCGATCAATACGGCGATTCAGCCCCATCAGCACCTTGCCAGGACCTAATTCATACAAAGAGTCCACGCCTTGTGCTTTCATGGCATTAACCGTTTCAACCCACTGCACCGGCTGATAAAGCTGCTTAACTAATAATTCTTTGATTTCATCAACCGATCCGGCGGTAGAGAAGTGAACGTTATGCAATACCGGAACCGTAGGCATATTCATTTCCATGCCCGCCAGCGTTTCAGCCAGTTGGTCTGCCGCCGGTTTCATTAATGAACAGTGCGAAGGCACACTGACCGGCAGCGGAACAACACGTGATGCTCCAGCTTCGGTTGCCAATTCCATCGCCGCATCAACCGCTGCTTTGTTGCCGGCAATAACCACCTGACCCGGCGAGTTGAAGTTAACTGCTTCAACAATACCTTCTGCCTGCTCACAGACGGCAACCACTTGCGCGTCTTCCAGTCCTAAAACCGCAGCCATCGCACCCTGACCGGCTGGAACAGCACTCTGCATCAAACGTCCACGTTCGGCCACCAAGGCCACGCCTTGCTCTAAACTCATGGCGCCACTTG
This sequence comes from Thiomicrorhabdus sp., assembly GCA_963677355.2. Taxonomy (GTDB): domain Bacteria; phylum Pseudomonadota; class Gammaproteobacteria; order Thiomicrospirales; family Thiomicrospiraceae; genus Thiomicrorhabdus. The sequence continues at coordinate 989,758 of CAXXXQ010000002.1, forward strand.
CCACTAAAGCGGTATATTCACCTAAAGAGTGACCCGCCATAAACGCTGGCGCAACTTCAGTATGCGCTTGCAAGGTACGGTAAACCGCAATCCCGGCCGCTAACATAGCCGGCTGAGTCACATCGGTTTGGTTCAACTTACCGTCGGCATCATTTTGTACCAGATTCCAAAGGTCATAACCTAATGCATCCGAAGCTTCAGAAAAAACTTCCTGTACTTGAACGTTCGACTCGGCTAACTCAGCCAACATACCTACCGATTGAGATCCCTGACCCGGGAATACAAATGCATATGACATATTAAATTCCTAAAAAACTTCGTTGTTCTGAATTGGTTCTATAAAAAAGTAAAGGCGATTCATCTTAAGTTGAATCGCCTTGCAATCTGATTAATATTTAATTAATGCAGAGCCCCAGGTAAAGCCACCACCAAAGGCTTCCAGCAAGAGATTTTGGCCGCGCTGAATACGTCCGTCACGAATCGCTTCGTCCAGTGCCATCGGTACCGATGCACTTGAAGTGTTCGCATGCTTATGCACGGTAATCACTGTCTGCTCATCATTCAGTTTCAGTTTTTTCGCTGTCGCCTTGATGATTCGTAAATTAGCCTGATGCGGTACCAGCCAATCAATATCTTCTTTTTGCATATTGTTGGCTTCAAGGGTTTCAGTTGCGATTCGGCTTAAGGTATTCACCGCAACTTTAAAGACTTCATTCCCTTTCATCGACATGGTACGCTCGGCAATCGCATCGGTAGGTGGAAGCTTTGAAACGCCTGACGGCACATGCAATAACTCTTCATATTCACCGTCTGCGTGAATATGAGTCGACAGGATACCCGGCTGTTCGGAAGCTTCCAACAGAACCGCACCGGCACCGTCACCAAACAAAACACAAGTGTTGCGATCTTCCCAGTTGGTGATTCGAGACAAAGTCTCAGCCCCGACAACCAAGGCACGTTTTGACATACCGGTTTTAACGAACTGATCAGCCACACTCAATGCATAAACAAACCCTGAACAAACCGCTTGGATATCAAATGCCGGGCAGCCGTGAATATCAAGACGTTGTTGCAATAAGCAAGCGGTACTTGGAAAAGTCTTATCCGGAGTGGTGGTTGCGACAATAATCAAATCAATGCTGTTTGGGTCGATTCCCGCCATCTCGATGGCACGCTGGGACGCCACTTCAGCTAGATCACAAGTCGTTTGATTATCTGCGGCGATATGACGCTGCTCGATACCGGTACGTTCACGAATCCACTCATCGCTAGTATCAACCATCTTTTCCAGATCTTGGTTGGTTAAGATTTTTTCAGGTAAATACCCGCCTGTACCAATAATACGGCTGTAGATTTTATTGCTCATATGTTTATTATTCTTATCTGATCGCCATCCGAAAAAGACCTTTGCACAAACTCTTGTCATGCAAAGGTCTCTCAAAATATAACTGGTTACCTTACAACAAAACGGCTTACCCAGTCATCAAAAATTCGCTGCCGAAGCAGTCAGTTCCACTTATGCTTCGACTTTACTGTCCGCGTTTTGCTCAGGTTTCTCTTTCAATAACTGAGAAACTTCTTTAGAAATTAGTTCAGGCACGTTCTTAATGACTTCTAAACGCGCTTCTTTAATTGCATGAAAAAATGAGAACTGGTCGGCCCCGCCATGGCTTTTAATTACGATTTTACGCAACCCAAGTAGAGAAGCACCATTATATTGACGCGGATCCACTTTATCTTTAAAAGACTTGAGAACAGGGTAAGCCAGCAAAGCGACGAATTTAGTCAGGATGTTTCTAGTAAAAGCCTCTTTCAGATAGAAAGAGATCATCTTAGCCACACCCTCACTGGCTTTCAGTGCAATGTTACCGTCGAAACCATCGCAAGCGACGACATCCGTATTGCCTTTATAGATATCATCACCTTCCACATAACCGATGTAGTTGATGCTGGTATCGTTAAGCAGTTGATGAGCGTCTTTAATGCGCTGATGACCTTTGATCTCTTCTTCACCGATATTCAAAAGCCCAACTCTCGGCTTAGGATTGTCGTCAACCGCCTGAGTTAGAACCGAGCCCATCAAAGCGAATTGCATCAGGTTCTCACCGGTACAACCCACGTTTGCACCCAAATCCAGAACATGGACATGTCCCTTCATGGTCGGCATAGAAGTACAGATAGCAGGACGTTCGATACCCGGGATCGTCTTCAAGACAAATTTAGCCACCGCCATCAGAGCTCCGGTATTTCCGGCACTGACACACGCCTGCGCCTCATCATCCTTAACCAAATTAAGGGCGATACGCATTGATGACTGTCTTTTATTACGAAGAGCTTTTGAAGGCAAATCGTCCATTTCAACCACTTGATCCGCGTGTTGAACGGAGATTTTAGAAGAATCATATTGATGCTTTGCCAGTTCCGCCTTAATTAAGGACTCTTGGCCGACTAATATGATATGAATATCTGAAAAAGTGTTAACCGCATCAATTGAAGCTGGAACGGTGACGGTCAAACCGTGATCACCGCCCATTGCATCAATTGCAATTTTAATAGCCAAGATTGATTACGCCTTATCTTGAACTACTTTTTTACCTTTGTAGTAACCATCAGCAGTTACGTGGTGACGACGGTGAACTTCACCAGTCGTTTCGTCTACAGTAATTGCTGGTGCACTGATCGCATCGTGTGAACGACGCATACCACGTTTTGATGGTGTTTTACGGTTCTGTTGAACTGCCATGGCAATCTCCTAAAATTAAAACTAAATCTATTTTTTCAAGCCTTGAAGGACTGCAAACGGATTTGGCTTTTCAGCCTCTTCCTCTTCAGCACCTTCAAGCTGAGTCTCAACCTCTGAGGCTCCGTCATATTCGGGAGCCGAGCTTTCTTCATTAATCGGCACCATTGGTACACAAAGTAAAAGCTCTTCCTCTACCCACTCATACGGTGAAATTTTCTCACCGTCGAGCTCGTAGACTTCAACGTCGGCTGGTAGCTCTTCCGTCAATGCCAGCGATTCTGTTAGCACACCTTTGACTTCTGCAGTCACAGGCAAGTCAAAAGTCTTTAATGAACGCTGACACTGCAAACTTAAACTGGTATTGATTTTCATCACAAAGGCCGGGAACTTCAGCACCTTGTCATAAAAAAAATCTAACTGAACGTCAACATCCGCATCAGTCGACTCAACCACTTGGGCTAAGCGTTTAAAGCGGCTTTGGTTGACTCGTCCCGTAAATCGTTTATTATGATTTACCGAGTTAATCGGGTCTATCCATTCAGGTAGCTTATTTAACATAGGCGCGCATCATACCTGTAACGCCCTTTGAAGTCAAAAAAATCTACTCATTTTAACTAATTAATTTAAGTCGATAAGCAGCATGGCGTTTTTACCGCCCCGCCCAACCGCTTATATAAAGATTTTTACAATAAAAACAAATAAATAAGCCTACACCAAAACCACAGACTAAACACATAATTCTATGACTCATTCAAGCACTTCTATTCCACCCATCATCCTCGGTTCAACCTCCCCCTTTCGCAAAGCGTTATTGGAGAAACTGCACCTGCCATTTACCCAGGATGCACCTGACATTGATGAAACGCCTTTAGAGAATGAAAAGCCGGAGCAAATGGTGCTGAGATTAGCGCACGCTAAAGCAGCAGTTTTTAAAAGCAAGTATCCGCAGCACATCCTAATCACATCCGATCAGACAGCGGTATTTGAAGGCTCACCGATCGGCAAACCGCACACTTTTGAAAACGCAGTAAAACAGCTCAAACAATTCAGTGGTCAAAAAATCACTTTCTATACCGGCATGGTGGTCAGTAACACCTTAAACGGTAAAAGCTATGAATACCTAGACACCACCGAAGTGCATTTCAGGGACTTATCGGATGAAGTCATTAACAACTATCTGAAAATAGAGCAGCCGCTGAACTGCGCCGGCAGCTTTAAATCGGAAGGTTTGGGCGTCACCCTGTTTAAAAAGATAAACAGCCGGGACCCGAATGCGTTAATCGGGCTGCCGCTCATGGCATTGACCGACATTTTTTACCAGATGGGCTATCCGCTGCCTGTGAGCAACTGAAATCAAACAGACACTTTAGAAAACAAAAGCCGGAGTTAAATACACCCCATCAGCCAAGTATTTAACTCATGCAAAGAGTCCAGCGTAACGACCGGATCATATTCACTCAATACCTCTGCCTGGTGCACTCCATGACTCAACGCCACTCTGTCCATATTAATATTTCGCGCCATTTCCATATCAAAAGTGGTGTCACCAATCATCACGGCCTCGTCGGCAGTCAGCCCGAATTCATCCAAAATTTGAGTCAGCATTAGCGGGTCGGGTTTTGAAGCGGACTCCACCGGAGTGCGGGTCATATCAAAATAAGAGCCAAAACCGGTCTCGGCCAACACCGCATTCAACCCTTTGCGGCTTTTACCGGTCGCAATTGCCAATTGCACACCTTGCATTTTAAGATTCAACAGTAACGCCTCGGCACCATCAAACGGCACCATCTCAACACTACTCTCTTCCAAAAAACACTGAGTGTAGGCTTGCGACATTGCTACCATTTTTGACTGATCCAAATCAGGATACAAACCGAGGATAGCATTTTCCAAACTCAAACCGATAATCTGCTTAGAATCATGATAAGACAGCACTTCCAAACCGGACTCGCGTGCCGCTGTTTGAATGGCATCGACAATCCGCGCCTCGGAATTCATCAGCGTGCCGTCCCAATCAAAAATTACCGCTTTGTATTTCTTTATCTGCTGCGCTTCGCTCATTGCCTTGCTCATTTAATTTATGTCGTCCAATTCGAATTATTTTATTTTCAGTGTCTCGATAATGCGCTTGAAGTCATTCCACAAAGGCGCCTCAATCAACATTTTTTCTTCCGTGACCGGATGGGTAAAACCTAAAAACTGCGCGTGCAACGCCAAACGCTTCATCCCCATGGGTCGATACTTTTTATTTTGCTCTCGATCGCCATAACGATCATCGCCCATCAACGGACAGCCCTGTGCCAAAGCATGGACACGAATCTGGTGAGTTCGACCGGTTTTCAACTTGACCGAAACCAAGTCCGCACCTTGCAGATGCTGCTCAACCCTGAAGAAGCTGATAGCCGACTTACCGTCTTTGGCGACTCTGACATGCCAACCGCCATCCGGCAGATGATCTTTTCTCAGCGGCAGGTCAATCTTATGTTTATGCTGAGGCCACTGCCCCAGCACGATCGCCAGATAACGTTTATCAAATTCATCATTACGCATCTGTTCATGCAGGTTTTTCAGCACCGACGCTTTTTTGGCAATCAGAATACAACCGGAAGTATCACGATCAATACGATGCACCAGCTCCAATCGCTTCGCTAGCGGACGCAAAGCGCGCACCACCTCAATCAAACCATAATGCAGGCCGCCACCGCCATGCACAGCTACTCCGGATGGCTTATTAATCACCATCAAATCTTTGTCTTCGTACAGAATATTATCTTCAATCCGCTTCAACTCGGCAGCCGGCATGTCCGACTCGGTCACTTCGACCTTGGGTGGCACTTTGACCGGTGGGATACGTACCACATCACCAGCCTTTAACCGAGTGTTAGCTTTAGCGCGCCCTTTATTCACCCGTACTTCGCCTTTACGCACAATTCGATAAATCAGTGTTTTCGGCGCTTTTCTCAAATGCCGCATTAAAAAATTATCCAAGCGCTGACCTTCGTCTTCGATACCGACATCGACCATTTTCACCTTTGCACTGACCACATCATTCACACTAAATTAAAACCTCGAATCCGACCGTAAACTGATAATTGCGCACAGTTTACCTTTTAGTGTGCAAGATGTCATTGCATGGTGACAAAATGAGTGGTATATTTGCGGAGCTTAATTTTGGAGAGATGTATCCAAAATAGATTAAAAAGCAGAAGATGAAGCTACAGTTCACAATTTCATGAACTTAAAAGCGAAGCGAAAGAAATTTTATACAACCGACAAAACTGTTAATTACCACAATAAGTTAGCAATTTTGTTTATATTAAATCTCTGAGCCAAACATCAAAAGACGATACGCAGCCCGTACTCGATTGGTTTTCGGTAACGACATAATGATTACCGCTTAAGAAAACCACCAAAGTACCCGCAAGTTTAAAGGTGCTGTTGAGTTGATTCTCATGGTCAAAAGCCCAAACAAAAGAATCCCAAAACTCAACCTAAGACACCTGTTAAACCATACGAGAAGTACCTGCTGAAAGTATTGTTGATCATCAGACATCGATATGTCTGACGGCTAGAGCACGTTAACAAAAAAAAGAATCAGAAAGATTAATTTGCTCGATAAAAATGTTAAACAAGAAGCCACACTTAGGTTCTCTGTAAAGAACACAATGGCAAGCAGCGCAAACTTGATAATGACTGCAACACTCGGCAACATCCGAACCATTGATTTCCATGCTCCTTTGTTTAAACAAACTGCCTAAAACAACTTTCACAAAATACTAAGTAAGCCATCTCTTGTGGCTTTACTCCTCGTCAGCGCTTGTCAGAAGATGTTGCTCAGATCAACATAAGTAAAGAGAAGAGCATGAAAAGAATGCTGATAAATGCGACTCAAGCAGAAGAGACTCGCATTGCCCTAGTAGATGGTCAAACCCTCTACGATCTAGATGTGGAAACCCCACAGCACCAAAAGAAAAAAGCCAATATCTATAAAGGTAAAGTCACTCGTATCGAACCGAGTTTGGAAGCGGCATTTGTCGACTATGGCGCGGAACGCCATGGCTTCCTACCTTTCAAAGAAGTTGCCGAAGAATACTACCCTGAACAAAAATCCGAAGGTCGTTTAAGTATTAAAGATGTCTTGTCAGAAGGACAAGAGATCATCGTCCAGGTACAAAAAGAAGAGCGCGGCAATAAAGGTGCGGCTCTGACGACTCAAATCACCCTAGCCGGACCTTATGTGGTCATGATGCCGAACAACCCTAAAGCGGGTGGTATTTCAAGACGCATTGAAGGTGATGATCGCAGTGATATCAGAGACAGTTTGCGTGACTTGGATATCCCTGATGGTATGGGGCTGATTATCCGTACTGCCGGTGTTGGTAAAAACTCCGACGAATTGCAATGGGGTGTGAACTACCTGATTCAACTTTGGGATGCCATCAAAGTGGCGGCGGATTCTAAAGAAGCGCCTTTCCTGATCCACCAAGAATCGGACATTGTTATTCTGGCCATCCGTGATTATCTACGTCAGGATGTCGGTGAAATCATCATCGACAATATGGAGGTTTACCACAAGGCACGTGATTTCATTCAGCACGTTATGCCTGAGCACGTCTATAAGGTAAAACCGTATCAAGACAAGATTCCGCTATTTACCCGCTTCCAAATCGAATCACAAATCGAATCCGCTTACATGCGCGAAGTTACTCTTCCGTCTGGTGGTTCGATTGTTATCGATATTACCGAAGCGCTAACCGCTATCGATATCAACTCCAGCCGCGCGACCAAAGGTGGCGACATTGAAGAGACCGCTTTCAACACCAATATGGAAGCCGCCTGTGAAATTGCCCGTCAGCTACGTTTACGTGACTTGGGTGGTTTGGTAGTCATCGACTTCATCGATATGCACTCCAACCGTCACCAGCGCGAAGTTGAACAAAAGATGCGTGAAGCGGTTAAATCCGATCGTGCACGTGTGCAGATCGGCAAGATCTCACGTTTCGGTTTGCTAGAGATGTCTCGTCAGCGTCTACGCCCTTCTATCGAAGAATCAACCCAAATCGTTTGTCCTCGCTGCCATGGTGTGGGCGTTATTCGCGGTGTTGAATCATTGGGTCTGTCGATCCTGCGTTTACTTGAAGAAGAAGCGATCAAGGAAAACACTCGTCGCGTTACCGTACAACTACCGGTAGATGTGGCAACCTTCCTGTTAAATGAAAAACGTAACCAGATCACTAAGGTTGAAGATCGCCATAAACTTCACATCCTAATCGTGCCGAACGAGCATCTGGAAACGCCACAGTACATTATGGAACGTACTCGTGTAGGTGAAGAAACGCCGCTTAGCGCCAGTTACGAAGTCAAAGAAATTGCCATTCCTGAACTGGAACAGGAAATGGATCAACCTGCTAAGGAACTGAAAAAAGAAGAGCCTGCGGTTAAGAACATTCAACCGACTGCTCCTCCACCACCGTCAAACAGCCAAAAAGAGCAAGAGTCGAAACCGGGACTATTTGCCCGTGTTTGGAAGGCGCTGTTCAGCAAAGAGGAAGAGCCGGAAGAGGAACCGAAACCGCAAAACCGTAACAAACGTAACCGTCGTCAAAACGGAGAAGGCCGTAACGATAACCGCCGTAACAACCGTAATCGTCGTAACAACCGTAACCGTCGTGACGATGATGACAAACGCAGCAAAAACCGTCGTCGTGAGGATGAACAGACTGAAACAACCGAAAGCCAGTCACAAACACCGAAAGAAGGCGGACGTAACCGTAATCGTCGTGGTCGTAACCGTCGCGACCGTGATCAAGTTGAAAACGTTGCTCAAAATGAGAAGCTGGATACAGAAGTTCAAGCGGAAGAGTCAACCGGTACAGCGGACAGCACGGAAAGCAGAGGCAGAGGCAAAGGAGAAGAGCGCGGTGGACGCCGTCGTCGCAGCCGTTATAACACGCGTACTTATAACAGCCGCAGGCGTGCTCCGGCCGGTGCCGAATCCATGTCGATAGACTCTCCGGCTCCGGGTTCGGAACATGATCAAGATCAAGCAAGCAAAGTGGCTGAAGCTGCTGAAGCAACTGCCGAGCAAAACATGGATCAAACTACACCTCAAACCGAGACAGTAGCCAACGAAGTCGTTAACGAAGCCCCGCAACTAACAACGGAAGCGGTAACTACCGAAAAGGTTAGCAGTGAAACTACGACTAGCGCGGAACCTCAAACTGAGTCAGTAGCAGAAACCATCGCTTCCGAAGCGGAGACAACGGTTTCAGAAGAAGCGCCGAAAAAAGAATCGGTTCCAGCCGTGGAAACGGACAGTGCTGAATCTCAAGCTGAAACGGAAGCTACAGCCGAAGCTGTAACCAAAGTTGAAGCTGTACAGGTTGAAACCGAAGTTGAAGCACCGCTTGCAGAAGAGTCTGAAAAAACGGAAGAATCGACAGATGACGAGCAAACCAACCGTCGTCCAAGAAGACGTAGCCGTACCAGAACTCGCCGTCCGCGTAACTCCGGACCAAGACGCACTCGCAAGCCGGCTGAAGGCAATAATGAATCGTCGGCTAAATCTGATGCGGACAATTCAGCGGAATAATTCAATAGAATAATTCCGCGAATTCATTCGTTATAACAGCTGTTTAACCAGCTGTTATAACCTGAATAAGTCGTCCAATAAAAAAGCACCTAACATAATCATGTTCAGGTGCTTTTTTTATGACTTCAATTTAAGAGTTTACAACTCAGAGATGGCGCTTCTTGATATGCTCCAATAAGCCCTCTGATGCGGAACCCACTAAATTGAATACATGTTCGAAACCTTGCGCTCCGCCGTAATATGGATCCGGTACTTCCCTCTCGTCATAATCCTGGCTGTAGTCCAAAAACATCTGGATTTTGTCGTGATGTTCAGGCAACGCCATTTCCATTAGGTTATGGTAATTTTCGTCATCCATCGCCAAAATATAGTCGTACTGATAAAAATCGCCAAAATCCACCTTGCGCGCACGCAAGTCCAGCATTTCGATACCCCGGTTACGTGCCACTTCCATGGAACGCATATCCGGGTGTTTACCAATGTGATAAGCCGCCGTTCCGGCCGAATCAATTTCAATCTCATTTTCCAGTCCCTGCTCCGCTACCATGTTTCTAAACACGGCATGAGCAGTCGGCGAACGGCAAATGTTGCCCAAACAAACAAAAAGTACCGATACTTTACTCATCCTTATCACCCTTAGTTTCTTTCTCTACTGAATGCATCAATCGTTTAAAATAAGGCCACTAGTTTACAAGGCTCATTTTTAAAATGCACTCCTCAAATTCGATTTCAGAAAACCGCTTTCGCTACTCAACAAAATGGATTCTCTATAGCGATGACGACATTATTGTGGTCAACAAGCCGAGCGGTTTGCTTTCTGTTCCCGGTCGCGGGCCGGACAATCAGGAGTGCCTGAATAGCCACCTGGCAGCCGACTTCCCGGACGCTCTAATCGTTCACCGCTTAGATATGGATACCTCCGGCCTGATGGTTCTAGCCCGTTCCAAGGAATCACACCGCCACCTAAGCCGCCAGTTTCAGGAACGGCAGACAGAGAAGCGTTATCTTGCCGTCTGTGCCGGCATCCCCTCGCAGAAACAGGGTTGGATAAACCTGCCTATGCGTTGTGATTGGGAGCGCCGACCTCTACAGATGATTGACTTCAAACAAGGTAAAGGCGCACAAACCCAATGGCAACGACTGCAACAATTTTCAGACCGTTTTCTGGTTGAACTCACACCGGTCACCGGACGATCTCATCAATTACGCCTGCATATGAAATCTCTGGGACACCCTATCCTCGGCGACAATCTTTATGCCGACCCTGCAAGCCATACCAAATCGAACCGACTGCTGTTACATGCCGCAACTTTAAGCTTTACCCACCCGACGAATGGGCAATGGCTTGAATTCACTTGCCCTGCCGATTTTGTCAACGCCTAAACAGATTCAAGTCGATTCAAATCAATTTAGGCCGGTTTGAGACGATTAAAGCCGCGAACGGCAAGTTTGCCAGTCTTATCTGGCATGCTAACTGCTTAAAAACGCCTATATCAGTTGAATTATTTTTATAGGAATTGAAGTCATGTCTAAGATCGATTTGGAAAAAGATGACCAGGCAACTCAAGAAATGCTTTCTATGATGGAAGCGCAAAGCACCGACGATATTAACGACTCTCTGAACGATATCGACGGCATTGATGCAGATGAGCTGTTGAGTGCACTAGACGATATTCCCGATGAACTCGACTCTATGGCCGAATTAAGCGACAGCGCTGAAGACAGTGGTGACGAAATTGACTTGGACGACCTTGAAGCCTTAATGAACGATGTCGATGCCGAAGAAGAAACACAATTGGAAGTCGAAGAAGACGACATCACTGAGATGGATTTGGATGATCTCGATCTAGACGCACTATCCGCTACGGAAGAGGATAGTGCAGCACCTGACGAGCTGGATATTGATGATATCGACCTAGAGGGTCTGGATGAACTAGATGAAGAAGTTGCAAGCAGCACGCAAGATATTGATCTCGAAGACCTTGATAGCTTAGACAACCTGGAAGACTTAGATGAGATCGGCGGTGAAACAGAACTGTCCGAACTAGAAGATATCGAAGCGATGATGGAAGACGCCGAACCATATCTAGAATCCGAAAGCTCTCAGGAAGAAGAAGCCTTTGATTTGCCTGAAAGCGAGCCGGAACTGGATGAAATCTCCACAGAAGAGACAACTGAGAGTGTTGATTTAAATGCTCACTTTAACGATGCTGAAGCTCAACTGCCGGATATCGACGCCTTTGAATCGGCAAAACCGAGTTCAGTTGATTCTAGCGAAGCTGTCGACAATTCCGAAGACGACATGCAATTGATCAATCAAGCTAGCGATTCTGTGGCCGCCATGGAACAAGCGATTGAAGTGGATCAATCGATTCAGGAAATTGCCTCCGAGGTCAAGCGCACCGCACAAGAAGCCACGCAGCTAGCCATTGAAACCAGTAAACAAGCTCAGGCTTCGGCAGAAAAAACCCAGCAAGCGATTGAAGCAACTTTCGCCGCAGCGGAACGAGCCTTTGAAGCGGCTAAAAATGCCGGCTACAGTGTAGATTTGGAGAGCATCCAACCAAGTAGCGCGGATGAAATTGCTGCGCAATTGACAGAAATCCAAGAGAAAAACAATCATTTGAAAACCGTGAATGAGAGCATTAAAGCGCGCATCGCGGAAATGAAATCTTAAAGTTGACGGTTAGAATTTAATAGGCGTTTTGTTATGAGTGAAATTGTTGATGACCTTCTCAATGAGGTCGAACAACTGGAAAGTGCGACGAAAGAGCTAGAATCCTCGACGGAAACCGTTAAGCAGAAGCAGCAAACGCTTGCTGACTCAAGTGCCAAAGCGTCCTCCGAAGCGCATCTGATCGCCCTGCAAACAGCCAAAACCGCACAGGAAGCGGCAAGCGAGAGCCAGAAAGCCGCCGAAGCCTCCATCAAGCAAGCCGAAGCCTTGAAGGCGGAAATTCTGGAACTGAATGAATCCAATTTCAACTGGCGTCAAAGCGTCAGAAACGCCGGCAAAGACTTTAAATCCGCAAAATCCAGCATGACCATCATGTTGGTCACTTCAATCATTTTTAGCCTGATCGCCATTGGCGCCGCAGCCTATCTACTCTATTCGATAAAAAAACAGAATGAACAATACAAAGGTGAAGTTTTAGACATTATTGCCACTGAAAATGCCTTGCTGAAGAAAAACATCACCTTAAAAGTCGATGAACTTGCCTATGTCATCGAAAACATGCAAGCGCCGATCAATCAAGCCGCCCTGCACATGCAGGACCATAAACCATCCGCCCAGACTGAGCCAGCTGTTGAACAGCCTGCTGGTTCCCCTAATGAACCAGCTCTCGAAACAACTCAACCGACAGAACAAGAACAGACCTCAGAAGTGGCTGCCACCGAAACTACAGATCAAAAACCTGCTGAATATCACGAAGCAGCACCAATGGTTAGCCAAAGCGCCTTCAGTTCTGAAGAGGGTCAGCAACTTATTTCAAGCGTCGACTGGATTAAAGCCCATGCCGTCACCGGGGAAGATTTGCAAAAAGTGAAAAGTTTAGTCGCTGACTTGCAACAGCAATTAATTAAGCTTGAACAGCAGAGCCCGACAACGACAACGAGTGGCTTAACCGCTGATCAAATCAAAAAATTGGATGGCATCGGCTGGCTGGTTCGTAAACAGTCCAAAGCGATTGAAGAACTTGAAAAGCAGCTTAGCGCACTACAAAAACCGTCGGTTGGTAAAGACTACACTCAGCAGTTCCAGAGCATCAGCGCAGAACAGAAAGCCATGAAAAAGCAGTTAGCGCAAATTGAGAAAGCACTTGATGAACTGACCGAACTGTCAAAAGAGCCGCCGCCGTACAGCTATCGCGCCAAATAACGCCTCATCTATCTGCTTTACTGCAAACTAGGTCATAAATTCAGGATGAATTCTGGATTATCGATTCGGTTTACCAATCAGTCCTGAAGGTTCCGACCAAGTTCTCAAATGGGTGTGATTTTACCGAAACTTTAGATCGACAAGTGATGCTGAATAATGGATTGGATATTAGAGATCAGATAGTCAGTGCTTTGCGCTTCCGAACTTGCACCCGGCAACAACGGGCGAATCGGGTTAACCTGAAAATGGAATAGCAACAAAGCCAGTAAGCTGGTCGTCAGAAAATGCGGATCGCAATCAGGATTGATCTCGACAAAAATATCATGCAAAGCATTACAGGTGTCGGCTATCACCACCTTAACCAAGAACTGCGCACTGGCCTCATCCTGAACCAATAACTCTCGAATAAAAAGCTGGCGGAAGATGGAGTCACTTGCCATTTGTCGGCATGCCAAGACAATAAAATCATTCAACTTGACTTGCGCCGTTTGCTCAGTCTGTAGACAGGCGACCAGCGCCGCGCCCTGCTCACTAAACACGTACTGCAAAGTCGCATAATAGAGTTCTTGCTTGTCCTTAAAATGGTTATAAAGCGATGGCGCTTTAATATCACAAGCTCCAGCGATGTCTCGCATGGTCAAATTATCAAACCCTTTGCTGGCAAAGAGTTCCGCGGCAGTCTGCAAAATACGTTGTTTAGTGTTTGACATTATGATTGTGCTTCATGTTTGGCTCGAATCGCATCCCAGTCAATATTATTACAGGCATAACATGGCTCGGAAATGATGCCTAGTTTAACCAATAAAGCGTGTATTTTACAGCCTAGACAATAACCAAGTACGGCTTCAAGCCAAACCATCGCCAGACAGAACCACACCAACACTACCGGAATCTGATACGGAATGTAATTATAGGTGGTCGGTAACAGTTCACTGGCAAACAGTTTATTGACAATACCGGCAAAAACCTCCGGATTGAAAAACACCAGACAGAATGAAACCAACAATACGCCTAACCCCCAAGCAAAACGTTTCGGTCCAAGCGGTTTCCATACAGGCGGTTTGTTACGCGCCAGGAATGATGCCAACTGAATGGTCGGCGAAAATCGCGAAGTAAGCACAGTCATTCCCGCCAATAATTCAAACAAGCCAAAGAATAATAGCGCCGTCTGCACGCTATAATCATAACTGCGCTTAACCATCTCGCCGCTGTAGATGATTTGCGAATTCGCATTGATTTCATAAGTGTCTTCCACGGTCGCAGCATCAACTATCCAGATTGAAGTATAAAGCACATCAAAAAACGTCAACACCATAAACAACGGAAGCATGATCATTATTCCGGCACGGATACGTACCGCCGTCTCATTGATAAACAGCAGCTCTTCATTCGTATCCCGGAACCAAGTCTTTTTCAAATCGGACATAACATATCTCCTGCAAATTATTTTTTCTCTACCGAACCGGCGACCGGTTTGCTGAAAAAAGTACCGGTGATCATAGCGAATGAATAAGACTGCTTATGATTCCACGGCATCAACGACATAAAACGAGCTAAGAAACAGTAATCAAACAACACCATCGCGCTGGTACCCAAGATAACCGGATAAACGATCCAGTAAAGCGGTGACCATAAAGCCGGGATCAGTAATAACAGATAAGCAATTCGAACCTGAGTGGCAAAAGAAGCCAGTGAGCGGGTATCGATTGTGAAATGAACGACTTGAATGGCCGTCAGCACTATAGCCGTATACAGGCCATAGCCCCACCCCATGACATCTGCAATCAACAGAAGGTCGGTAATCAACCAATAAACCCAAATCTTATTCGCTATTCTTTCCATGTTTGCTCTCCTTTTAACATTAAACTAACAAACGTTAGTTAGTTTAATGAAAAACAATACAAAAGCAAGCCTGATTGATTTTTAAAAAAATCATGACATGGTTAATCGCGAAATTTGATAGTTTGAGAAACGTGTTCGGAAAAATTCTTTACTGCGAAAATCCTAGCTGGATGACACCGAATTTGTTTGATTATTTAAAAGATTAAAAACTGTAGAAATATTTCAAAGACATAAAAAAACCCGCATTGAGGTAACTCAATGCGGGTTTTTAGAATAATGGCGGTGGACTAGGGATTCGAACCCCAGGTAGGCTACTAACCTACAACGGTTTTCAAGACCGCCGCCTTCAACCACTCAGCCAGTCCACCTTTGTTTGATGGAGCGTATTATAGAGACCTGATGATTTTTTGCAAGACGTTTTCTGTAGTTTTTTTGTAAAATTTCAGTAACCCATCCTTACCTTGGACAGACATGCTAGCAAACCTAATTAAAAACAACCGGTTAAGCTTTAATGAAAAGTGTTATGAGTTGTTGAAGCTGATTCCACCGGGCAGAGTATCGACCTACAAGGCAATTGCTGCCGCGCTGCAAACCAGGGCGTATCAAGCCGTAGGCAATGCAATGGCGCACAACCCTAATCCAATTGTTGTACCCTGTCACCGCGTCGTAAAAAGCGGAGGCGAACTCGGCGAATTCGCATTGGGCGAGGCTAAAAAAATCGAACTTCTGCAAAAAGAAGGCGTTGAAATCGAAAACGGCCGAGTCAGGGATTTTCAAAAGTTATATTACGACTTCTCGGATTTGACTTAATTCCGACATAAAAAACGCGGCACCTCGAATAAGATGCCGCGTTTCTCGTTTAAAACGATACCTTAATGGAATTACAGTTTTTCAACACCGCCCAGATAAGATCTCAAGGCTTCCGGAACGGTAATCGAGCCGTCTTCATTCTGATAGTTTTCCAATACCGCGACCAAGGTACGGCCAACCGCCAAACCGGAACCGTTCAGAGTATGCACCAATTGCGGTTTACCTTGGCCGTCGGCAGCACGGAAACGAGCCATCAAACGGCGTGCCTGGAAGTCTTCGAAGTTTGAACAGGATGAAATCTCACGGTAAGCGGACTGACCCGGTAACCAAACTTCCAAATCGTAGGTTTTAGCCGAAGAGAAACCGATATCGCCGGTGCACAAAGTCACTAGTCGGTATGGCAAGCCCAGCTTTTGCAGAATGGCTTCCGCATGCCCGGTCAGTTCTTCCAAAGCCTCATGTGATTTTTCCGGATGAACGATCTGTACCATCTCGACTTTTTCAAACTGGTGCTGACGGATCAGACCACGGGTATCACGCCCGTAAGATCCCGCTTCAGAACGGAAACACGGCGTATGTCCGACCATGCGTATCGGCAAGTCGGCTTCATCGATGATTTCATCACGAACCAAATTGGTAATCGGCACTTCCGCAGTTGGAATCAGGTATAAATCACGATCATTAGTATCATGCTCTTCGTTTTTGCTGATCTTGTATAGATCGGCTTCAAACTTAGGTAACTGACCGGTTCCACGCAGACTGTCCTGATTAACCAGATAAGGCACATAGACCTCTTCATAACCGTGCTCGGCATGCGTATCCAACATAAACTGTGTCAAAGCACGCTGTAACTTGGCCATCGGCCCTTTCAAAACGGAAAAACGTCCGGAGGTGACTTTTACTGCAGCATCATTATCATACCAGCCACGTTGTTCGGAAAGCTCGACATGGTCTTTGACTTCGAAAGCAAACTGTTTCGGCTCACCCCATTTACGCACTTCGACGTTATCGTCTTCACTTTGCCCCACCGGTACTGATTCATGCGGCAGATTTGGAATACCGGCGTAGATCTCTTCGATTTGCGCCTGAACCTGTTCTGATGCCGCTTCCGCTTCTTCCAGCTGGCCTTTCAGGTTTTCAACTTCAGCCAATAGCGGCGCAATATCTTCACCCTGTGCTTTTGCCTTACCAATGCCCTTTGATTTGGCGTTACGTTCCGCCTGCAAGTTCTGTGCTTTGGATTGTAATTCTTTGCGCTGCGCTTCTAGGTTTTGGATCTGCTCTACATCCACTTCAAAACCACGGGTTTTAAGCTTCTCGGCAACGTTTTCTAAATCGGATCTAAGTAACTTGGCGTCTAACATCAGGGGTTCCTGGGGTTCTCTATTCTAATATTCAATTAAATTTCTGCGCAGGGTTTGGCGATGCCAATCCCATAAATTTTGCGCTGTATTCTATCATTTATTCACTATCTTCAAGAAGTTCAATATCGACAATTAATTCATTCGCCAAATCTTCCAGTTTTTCGCGAATTTTTGCCGAGCCGGTCTGTTCGGGAATATGGATTTTCAAATTAGCTTTGAACAGCAGTTCACCGGACATGGACGCCTCAATCACTTCGGTATGCAACTCGTCGACACTGGCTTCCAGTTTGGCTAGCTCGGAAGAGATACGATTCACAATTCCCAGCTGATCCTGACCAATCAACTCGATCTGGAACTGATTTTGTCGAGTCGGTGCAAGTGCCCCGCTCTCTTCAAAGATCACGCTCAAACCTAAATCTTCCGCACTGGACAGCGCCGTTTGAAACGCCTCAAGATTGGCACTTGGTAGATCCACCCGCAAAATACCGGCAAATTTACCCGCCAGACTGGCCATGCGGCTTTCAATCCATTCGCCCTGATGGGCCACGATGATTTTCGACAGTTTCTCAACCAAGCCGGGAGAGTCGTTTCCTAAGACACTGATGACCACGGACTTTTTCATACGCCTTCTCCTTGCTCGTTTTCATAGTCGCTCAACGGCGGACATGAACACACCAGATGACGATCACCATAGACATTGTCTACCCGCCCCACCGGACTCCAATACTTGCTGTCACGCAGACTCGGCAACGGGTAGGCCGCCAATTCGCGGGAGTAACTATGCGACCACTCTTCCGCCGTGACCGTATCTACGGTATGCGGTGCATTCTTCAATGGATTGTCGTTTTCATCCAGCCCACCGTTGATCACATCATTGATCTCGGACTTAATGGCAATCATGGCGTCACAAAAGCGGTCCAGTTCCTGTTTGGATTCCGACTCGGTCGGCTCGATCATCAAGGTCCCCGCCACCGGGAACGACATAGTCGGCGCATGGAAGCCGTAATCGATCAGACGTTTGGCGATATCGTCCACACTGATTCCCGATTCATCCTTAATCGGACGTAGATCGATAATACACTCATGAGCAACCCGGCCGTTGTGGTCGCTATACAGAATCGGATAATGCGGAGCCAGACGGTGCGCAATATAGTTGGCGTTCAAGATCGCCGTGGCGGTCGCCGAGACCAGTCCTTCGCGGCCCATCATGGTGATATAGCTCCAACTGATCGGCAAGACACCGGCACTGCCCCACGGAGTGGCCGATACGGCCCCGACAGTTTGCGGTTCATCTTCGCTCTCGACCACCGCATAGCCGGGCAGGAACGGAGCCAGATGTTTACCGACTCCGATAGGCCCGACCCCCGGGCCACCGCCACCATGCGGAATGGCAAAGGTTTTATGTAAGTTCAGATGGGAGACGTCCCCGCCAAAATGGCCCGGAGCGGCAACACCGACCATGGCATTCATATTGGCGCCGTCGATATACACTTGTCCGCCGTGCTGATGCACTAGCTCACATACCGTCTTCACCGTTTCTTCGAATACACCGTGGGTAGACGGATAGGTAATCATGATGGCGGCAATATTCTCGGAGTGTTTTTCCAGCTTGGCATTCAGGTCTTGCAGGTCGATCTCACCCTCGGCATTGGTTTTAACCACCACCACTTTCATACCGACCATCTGTGCCGAAGCCGGATTGGTGCCGTGCGCCGAAGCCGGAATCAGGCAGACGTCACGATTGGCTTCGCCGCGGCTCTGATGATAGGCGCGGATAGCCAATAGCCCGGCATATTCACCTTGGGCACCGGAATTAGGTTGCAACGAAACCGCATCATAACCGGTCGCGGCACACAACATCTGCTCCAGCTCGGAGCACATCTGTTGGTAACCTTGCGCCTGATCCAGCGGAACAAACGGATGTAAATTGGCGAATTCCGGCCAGGAGATCGGCATCAACTCGGCGGTGGCGTTCAGCTTCATGGTGCAGGAACCCAATGGAATCATGGCACGATCCAAAGCCAAGTCTTTATCTGCCAAATAACGCATATAACGCATCATTTCGGTTTCCGAACGATGCTCATTGAACACCGGATGGGTCAAAAATTCGGAGTGGCGTAATAGAGATGGAGGCAACGCTTCTTCAACTTCCACCTCAGCAATAGAAAGATCATCGGCCCGATCTGCGGCAAATACCTGCCAAAGGGTTTCAATATCTTGCTGGGTGGTCGTTTCATCAAACGAGATGCCCAACGTGTCGGCATCGATCGTTCTCAAGTTGTAGCCGCCTTCTACCGCATTATGAGCAATATTATTGGCTTTGCCCGCCACCCCGACTTTCAGGGTATCGAAATAACAGCCATTCTGAACGTCAAAGCCGAGCGTTTTCAGTCCGGCTGCAAACACTTGTGTAAAACGATGCATTCGATAAGCAATCTTGGTTAAGCCTTCCGCACCATGATAGACCGCGTACATGCTGGCCATCACCGCCAGCAGTGCCTGTGCGGTACAGATATTACTGGTCGCCTTTTCACGGCGGATGTGTTGCTCACGCGTTTGCAGGGCCAAGCGGTAGGCTTTTTCACCGCGACTGTCCAGAGACACGCCGATCAATCGACCCGGCATGGAACGTTTGAACTGGTCTTTGGTCGCCATATACGCGGCATGCGGACCACCATAACCCAACGGCACACCGAAACGCTGTGTATTACCCACAGCAACGTCGGCACCCATTTCCGCCGGCGTTTTCAGAATCGTCAACGCCAACAGGTCGGCTGACATGATCACCAGCGCTTTCTTGGCATGCGCCTGCTCAATGATATCCGTGAAATCCAATACTTCACCGTATGTTCCCGGGTACTGCAATAGAACACCGAACAGGTCATAGTCCGCAAAACCATCAGCCGGATTACCGACCACCACTTCGATACCAAGCGGTTCGGCACGGGTTCTAACCACTTCGATATTCTGCGGATGGCAGTCGTCGGCCACAAAAAAGACCTTGCCTTTCGACTTGCTCATGCGCTGACACAGGGTCATCGCTTCCGCACAGGCGGTCGCTTCATCAAGCATGGAAGCATTGGCCAGTTCCAAACCGGTCAGGTCGGAAACCATCGTTTGGAAGTTGAGCATCGCTTCGAGGCGACCTTGAGAAATTTCCGCCTGATACGGAGTATAGGCGGTATACCAGGCTGGATTTTCGAGAATATTGCGTTGAATGGTGGGAGGCGTATGGGTGTTGTAGTAACCCATACCGATAAATGACTTCAAGACTTGGTTCTTTGAGGCGATCCGCTTTAACTTAGCCAGCGTTGCATGTTCTCCCAATCCGGGTTCAATCTGCATTTCATCATGACGCCGTATCGATTCGGGAACCACGCAATCCAGTAACTCCGCCAACGAACCCAGACCGAGCGTTTGTAACATTTCACTCTGTTCGTGGCTGTCCGGTCCCAGATGACGACTGACAAACCGCTCGGATTGTTGAAGTTCATCCAATGAACACTGTTGTAGTTGAGAAAACAAGCTTTGCGTCATAGCGAACACCTCAAATGAGTCTATCCAAAAGTCAAAATGAGAAAGGAATTACTCCTCTTCGGTCAGCGCTATATAAGCCGCCTCATCCATCAAGTCATCCAAATCTGAAGGGTCGGCTAATTCGACTTTAAGAATCCAGTTCGCCATGGCATCTTCATTAATCAGCTCCGGCTCGTCATCTAATGATTCGTTGACTTCAACAACAGTACCGTCTACCGGAGCATAAAGGTCGCTAGCCGCTTTAACCGATTCGATCACCGAAATTTCTTCACCTTTAGTGATCTCGTCGCCGACTTCCGGAAGTTCAACAAAGACCAAATCACCCAACTGTTGCTGGGCAAAGTCGGTAATCCCGATCAACACCGTACCGTCACCGTTGTCCTGAATCCATTCGTGTTCCGCACTGTATTTAATATTACTCATGACTCTCTCCTCGAGATTAAGTTTTCTGCTTTTAATATATGGTACCCGTTAGCTACTTAAACGTTTAACCACGGTAATAATTCTGTTTAACAAACGGCAGTTTGACGACCTTGACCGGCACTTTTTTATTGCGCACCAAGGCGTTCAACTCAATGCCTTCCTCAGCCATTTCAGTCGGTACATAACCCATTGCAATCGGTCCGCCGAAAGAAGGGCCAAAACCGCCACTAGTGACCACGCCAATCACTTTATCCGCTTCATCCACCAGCTCGGCACCATCTCGCACCGGCATTTTGCCTAATGCCTGAATACCAACTCGTTTACGTGCCACGCCGTGTTCAATTTGCTCTAAGATCTTTGCAGCGCCGATATAGCCACCTTCACGTTCACCACCGGCACGGCGCGGTTTCGACAAAGCCCACAACAGGTTGGCTTCAACCGGAGTAATCTCATTGCTCAAATCATGACCATATAGACAGAGCCCCGCTTCCAAACGCAATGAATCGCGCGCTCCCAGGCCGATAGGCTCAACATTATCATCCGCCAACAAAGTACGCGCTAAAGCTTCTGCATGCTCATTCGGCACGGAAATCTCAAAACCGTCTTCTCCGGTGTAGCCGGAGCGGGTCACAAAACATTCCACCCCATCAAGCATTAATGTCTTGGCGGTCATGAAAACCATCTGGCTTGATTCCGGTGCTAGGTTGGCCAGCACTTCTGCCGCATTCGGACCCTGCAAAGCCAGTAAAGCGCGGTCTTGCAACACCTCTATTTCACACTCTCCTGCCAAATGATTGCTCAAATGCTCGATATCCTGTTGTTTGCAGGCGGCGTTGACCACCAGAAACAGATGATCGCCAGCATTGGTGACCATCAGATCATCCATCACCCCACCCTGCTCGTTGGTGAATAGAGCATAACGCTGACGCATCTCGCCCAGACCGATAATATCGACCGGTACCAGTTTTTCCAAAGCGGCCGCTGCTTCGGCTCCGCGCAGAATAACCTGCCCCATATGGGAGACATCGAATAGACCGGCCTTGGTTCGTGTATGCAGATGTTCTTTTTTGATGCCGAGCGGATATTGAACCGGCATTTCATAACCGGCAAACGGGACAATTTTAGCGCCCAATTCCTGATGTAATTTGAATAGAGGCGTGCGCAGAAGAGAGGTATCGGCCGTCATCAAGTCAATTCCTTTAGTTATCCCGTCAAAACTGTAGGTTCTATAACTGTTTAGCGGCCAGCATACCTAGCCATACCGCAATCAAACAGGTCACCACACTGACGGCGATATTCATTAAGGCTTTACTCATTTCCCCGACTTGAATATATTCCATAGTCTCGTAAGAGAAGGTCGAGAAAGTGGTAAATGCGCCTAAAAAGCCAACCATGATAAAGGCTCGCCATTCACCGGAAACGTCAAATTTATCAACTAACAGCACCGCAATCAAGCCCATAAAAAATGAGCCTATGACATTCACCGACAGCGTTCCCCAGGCAAAATCACGACCGAATGCTTGATAGACCTGATGCGACACGGCAAAACGCCCCATCGCGCCCAAAGCTCCGCCGGCGGCGATAGCCGCCCAGCCCCACATTGAAATCATCATTCACTCCTCTTTAGGGTCAACTACAAAATCAGAGATCAGCCGCGACGTTTATGAATCGCATTTTCATTCAATTGACGCAAATGCTCCATTTTTGCGGAAATCTTAATTTCCAAGCCGCGGTTGGCAGGTTGATAATAATCTCTCTCGGCCATCTCTTCCGGAAAATAACACTCTCCGGCCGCAAAGGCTTCCGGTTCGTCATGTGCATAACGATAGCCCTGGCCGTAATTCAGTTCGGCCATCAGTTTAGTCGGCGCATTACGCAGGTGCAGCGGTACTTCATAAGAACCGTGTTCTTTGATATCGGCCAAAACGGCTTTGTAAGCCATATACACCGCATTCGATTTAGGAGCGACCGCCAGATAAGAAGCGGCGTGTGCCAGAGCTAAATCCCCTTCCGGCGAACCGAGCCGTTCGTAAGCTTCGGCGGCATTGACGGCAACTTGCAAAGCCTTGGGATCGGCATTGGCGATCTCTTCGCTGGCCATGCGAATGAGGCGACGAGCCAAGTAGCGCGGGTCCACTCCCCCGTCCAACATTCTCACCAACCAATATAGAGCGGCATTCGGATCTGAGCCGCGAATCGATTTATGCAAAGCGGAAATCTGATCATAAAACGCTTCACCGCCTTTATCAAAACGTCTGATCCCGGCTTGTAACACCTCTTTGCAGTGTTCTACCGTCAAGGTCACTACCCCGGATAAATCCTCTTTAACCTCATATTCGGCAAAGTCCATGGCTTGTTCCAAGCTGTTCAGCAAACGGCGCGCATCGCCGTCGGCCGATTCAATCAACAGCTGTTTGGCCTTATCCTCAATTCGGACTTTAACCGGAGCTTCTTCACTCAAATCGGTTTCCAGCAGTGCACAAGCTCGATTTAAAACCTGCTCTAGCTCGTCATCTTCCAGCACCTTCAAGACATAGACTTTCGCTCTGGAGAGTAAGGCGTTATTCAGCTCAAAAGAGGGATTTTCGGTGGTGGCGCCGATAAACACAAAAGTACCGTCTTCTACAAAAGGCAAAAAAGCGTCCTGCTGGGCTTTATTGAAACGATGCACTTCGTCAACAAACAGCAAGGTGCCTTGCTGAAACTGCTCCCGGTGCAATCTCGCCTGCTCCACTGCGGCACGTACATCTTTGACGCCATCCAAAACGGCTGACAAGCTGATGAATTGCAGATCGGACTGTCTGGCAATCAGTCTAGCCAAGGTAGTTTTCCCCACCCCGGGCGGCCCCCAGAACACCATGGAGTGCAGGCGACCGGATTCCAGCATGCGGGTTAATGCCCGACGTTCACCGAGGATATGTGTTTGCCCGACATAATCTTGCAGCGTTTGCGGACGCAGTCGGTCTGATAAAGGCTGGTAAAGCGACATTATTGAGGCGTACCCACCAGATCAGTCCCCTCCGGCAACTGGAATTGGAAATTCTGATAGGGAATCACTTGGTTGGACTCGATGTTAGTAAATTTGACCTTGGTAATATTGTCCGGACTTTGGTACATCCAGACTTCCTGCATCTCGCCGTCTTTCATACCGACTTCGATACTTTGGAAATAGGTCGCTTGTTTCGGTGTCAGGTTAAACCACTTCATACCGCTTTTACTACCCGATTCGATAATATTGAATTTATCCTGAATCGGCTCTTTGTATAACAACCAGCTTAAAGGTAATTCTGCCTTAACATCGTCGATCGGGCGTACCGTGACTTGATCCAGATCGGTGTCATAGACCCAAAGATTCAAACCGTCGACGACAATTTTTTGCTCTTCCGGTTTGAAATATTCCCAAGTTAATTGACCCGGACGATTCAGCTTGAAATGACCGATTGAGGTATTGGTGGTAAACAGCGCTTCATCCGGTTGAGTTTGTACAAAATCGGCTTCGAAAGTTTTAAGCTGATTCACATAATCCTGCAATTGCTTGCCCAGCTTCTCTTTAGCTTGTGCATTTACCGCAATCAACAGACCAAAAATGGTAGCCAGTCCTAGTTTAAAAAGTGTCTTCACATGCAACCCTTTATTTCTTTATTATTTAGGCTTATTCCTGAGGTTTCGGAGCGAGAATTTCCCGATTACCGTTGGCTCCGGCGCTCGAAATGACGCCGGAGGCTTCCATCGCCTCAACGATACGCGCCGCACGGTTATAACCGATTTTAAAACGACGTTGAATCAATGAGATAGAGACTTTACGCCCTTCTATGACAAAGTTAACCGCTTCATCATATAAGGCATCTTGTTCCGCATCGGAAGGATCGCCAATACCGCCTTCAGAATCCGAACCGCTCTGCGTAATCGATTCCAGATAATTCGGCTGCCCTTGTGATTTGACAAACTCCGCTACTCGATGCACCTCTTCATCCGTCATAAAGGCACCGTGTACTCGTTTAGGGGAACCGGAACCAGGCGGCATAAACAGCATATCCCCTTTACCCAATAACTGTTCGGCACCCCCTTGATCAAGAATGGTACGGGAGTCGATTTTGGTATTCACCATAAAGGAGATACGAGTCGGAATATTGGCTTTGATCAGACCGGTAATAACGTTAACCGATGGACGCTGCGTTGCCAAAATCAGGTGAATACCGGCGGCACGCGCTTTCTGGGCAATACGGGCAATCAATTGCTCCACCTCTTTACCGACCACCATAATCATGTCGGCAAACTCATCGACTACGACCACAATGTACGGCAAAGGTTCCAAGGTCGGTGGTGTTTCACCTAGTTCGTGACCGAAGTTCGCCGCTTGTTGGTATAACGGATCAATCAATGGCTCGCCTTTATCAATCGCCGCTTGAACTTTCATATTGAAACCGGCGATATTACGCACCCCCAGTTTGGCCATGAGTTGATAACGACGATCCATTTCAAATACACACCAACGCAAAGCATTAGCCGCTTCACTCATATCTGTTACCACAGGTGTTAACAGATGCGGAATGTCCTCATAAATAGAAAGTTCCAGCATCTTCGGATCGACCATAATCAAGCGCACCTGCTCTGCGGTACTTTTATACAGCAGACTCAAAATCATACTGTTGACCCCAACCGATTTACCGGCACCGGTCGTCCCCGCCACCAGCAAGTGCGGCATTTTAGCAATATCAGCCACCACCGCCTTACCGGAGATGTCTTTTCCTAAAGCGACCGTTAACGGCGACTTGGCCGACTGGAATTCTTCGGAAGCCAGCACTTCCCTGAAGCTGACCACTTCGCGATGTTCATTCGGGATTTCGATACCAACCACGGCTTTACCCGGAATCACATCAACCACTCGAACCGACTGTACCGAAAGCACTCGCGCCAAGTCCTTAGCTAGATTATTGATTTGACTGACTTTAACACCCGGTGCCGGCAAAATTTCAAAACGCGTTACCACCGGTCCCGGCTGAACCGATTCGACTTGCACGGTCACACCGAACTCCAACAGGCGTTGCTCCAATAATTGGGAAAGCGCCGTTAGCTCCTCTTTACTGAAACCATCGTCATAACTTGGCGGCATATCCAACAGATCTAACTTAGGTAGTTCCGCTTTTTCGACAATCGTCGCAGGGTTGGCGGCGGCTTGCTGTTTAGTTCCCACATTCACGGTGGAACCACTCACAATTGCACTAGGAGCTGTACTAGGCGTTACGGAGTTAGTCTGAGCAGAAACCGGCATTGCATTAGTTGATGGTGGCGAACTCGCTGTTTGTGCCGGTACAGCGGCGGGATCACTGTCTTCCACTGCAATCTTGCTCGCTCTATTTAAATCGATGGTCGGTTCAATTTCGGTAGCAGAAGTGGCCGTAGCAGCTGCACTGCTCGTTGAAGTCTCGCCATTTTTGGCCGGTAAAACTTTGGACAACCATTTCTTACGCGCCTCAGCCGCTTCCGATAAACTGATTTTCGGAACACTCTTCGCCTGCTCCTTAATTTTCTGAGCCGCCTCTTTGACCTTGTCGGAGTCAGCCACTTTGTTACGAAAGAAAGAATTCGTCTTATCAGCCAGTTGCAGCGCTACCTTACCGGTAAAGTCGATAATCGTCAGCCATGAACAACTGCTTAACATACTGATCGATACTGCGAATAAAACTAATAACACCAAAGTGGCACCCAAAAGATCCACAGAACTTACCAACCCCGAACTCAACTCGTAACCCAACACACCACCAGCAGAATACGGCAGACTGATTAGAGCGTCCGGTTGCATAAACAAGTTAGCTAAACCGGCTCCGGCGGAAATCATCAACAACAGCCCCAACAGGCTGAGAATAAAACGCAAATAGTCGAGCTCGTTGCCGCTACGCAGTTTCAACGTCACCCAACCGGCCAGCAAAATACCGAAAGGAATTAAAAATCCGAAAACGCCAAACACATAGAGCAGCATGGAGGATATCCAGGCACCGGTTTTACCCCCGTAGTTCTGAAAACCGGTACCGCTGCCCGAAGAGTCAAAACCGGCATCAGTCGGCGAGTAGCTGAATAGCACAATGAACAGAAAAAAAGCCAGGCCGATGCAGCTCAATACCACACCGTCTTTTAAAATCCATCCAAAGTGTTGAACGGTTGT
The DNA here is from genome assembly GCA_963677355.2 of Thiomicrorhabdus sp. Lineage (GTDB taxonomy): Bacteria > Pseudomonadota > Gammaproteobacteria > Thiomicrospirales > Thiomicrospiraceae > Thiomicrorhabdus. The sequence continues at coordinate 1,017,112 of CAXXXQ010000002.1, forward strand.
ACTCCCGGAGCGTTTTTTTTCATTTGCAATTTGATCAGTTCTGGATGATTTAATAGACATGAATTACTTATCGAGTTCCGGTAAAAGATAAATCTTTATACAATTCGTAACAATGTTGCGATTGACAAGATTTAACTCTAAATTAATCGTAAAAACTGCTAGAATTTTAGCACAGATAAAATACAGAATTTGACTATAACCTTGACGTAATCCGAGTTAAAAACCGACTCTTTCTTCAAGGTTACGGGAAAAATAACAACACATTCAGATGAATATAATTTAAAGGAATTGTTATGGCCACAAAGCATTGCAAACTTCTCATTTTAGGTTCTGGTCCGGCAGGATATACAGCGGCTGTTTACGCGGCACGTGCAAACTTGGAACCGGTTATGGTTACCGGAATGCAACAAGGTGGGCAATTAACAACCACAACGGAAGTGGACAACTGGCCGGGTGACCCGGAAGGTTTGACCGGACCGGACTTAATGGTTCGCATGCAGAAGCACGCAGAGCGCTTTGGAACAGAGATCATCTTTGATCACATTCATACCGCAGAACTGACAGAAAAGCCGTTCAAATTGGTGGGCGATTCAAGTGAATACACTTGTGATGCTTTAATCATCGCTACAGGAGCTTCCGCTCGTTATTTAGGACTTGATTCCGAAGAAGCTTTCAAAGGGAAAGGGGTTTCGGCTTGTGCGACTTGCGACGGTTTCTTCTATCGTAATCAGAAAGTGGCGGTAATCGGTGGTGGTAACACCGCGGTTGAGGAAGCTTTGTATCTTTCCAATATTGCGGCTGAAGTGACCATTGTGCATCGTCGCGACCAGTTCTCTTCCGAAAAAATCTTGGCTAAACACATTCAAGAAAAAGCGGAAAACGGCAATATCAATATTGAATTTAATATGACGCTTGATGAAGTACTGGGTGACAATATGGGTGTGACCGGACTACGCTTGAAGAGTACCGAGACCGGCGAAACCAAAGAGATCGATGTTGCCGGTGTGTTCATCGCTATCGGTCATACGCCGAATACCGGTATCTTTGACGGTCAGTTGGAAATGGAAAACGGCTACCTAAAAGTCCAAAGCGGTTTACAAGGTAATGCAACCCAAACCTCTATCCCGGGCGTATTCGCCGCCGGAGATGTCATGGATCAGCACTACAAACAAGCGATCACTTCAGCGGGTGCTGGCTGCATGGCCGCTCTAGATGCCGAAAAATATCTAGACAATTTATAATCCTTTCTACCTTATATCAAGCCGGTGTTTCTATAGCACCGGTACACAGTACCCCTCAAAACCCTTTAACTGAAAAAAGGCTTACAAATGAAAAAAGCTATGATTCTCTCAATTGGTCTACTGACTTCAGTAAATGCATTCGCTAACGATGCATTGAAAACCGTAGAGCAAAAAGCCAGCTACACGCTTGCCAGCGACCTAGCCAAAAACTTTAAAGAACAAGGTCTTGAAATTGACACCAAAGCCTTCATGCTTGGTTTGGAAGATGCGATCAACAACCGCCCTTCAAAACTGACTGACGCCGAGATGATGGAAGCCATTACCGCCGTCAAAAAGAAGATGATGGAAAAACAACTCGCTGACCGTAAAATTCAAGGCGAAGCCAACAAAAAAGAAGGCCAAGCATTCTTGGCCGAGAATGCTAAAAAATCCGGAGTCAAAACACTGGATAACGGCATTCAATATGAAGTGATCAAATCCGGTAAAGGCAATTCCCCGACAGAGAACGACGTTATCTTCGCTCATTATGAAGGCAAATTGATCGACGGCACCGTCTTTGACAGTTCATACCAGCGTGGCGCACCGCTTAAATTCCAAATGAACAATGTCATTAAAGGTTGGGGCGAAATACTGAAAATTATGAAACCGGGTGACAAATGGAAAGTAGTGATTCCATCAGATTTGGCTTATGGCGATAAAGGTGCGGGTGAACGTATCGGGCCGAATAAAACGCTTATTTTCACCATTGAACTGATCCAGTTCGATAAAGCGGAATAACACCCTATCCTATCTGCCTTGTTATTTTTTTCAAGGCAAAAAAAACCCCAGCAAAGCAAGCTTGACTGGGGGGTTCCATATAATATTTGGGAACAATCTTAGCTCTTTAGAGGAGTGTTGTAATGAAACAACGGTTGCCATATTAATCTAAGATTTCCCTTATATCAACATTTTCTAATATAAAAAAGTATGACGATATTTTGAATTTCTTGAGACTAAATTCACCATTATAAAACATAGGATTGCACACACCTTAGATCATAAAATGTAATTTTTTTACTTTTCAATAACTTACATCATCCAGTAAGCACAACCTGATTAATACTCATCAAGATTGACGGTTTGCAAAACGTCAAAAGCGGGTTCTTCATAAGGATGACTCTCTTTTAATGCCGCCACCACTTTATTCACTTTTTTCGACTCACAGACCATTTCTACCCGATACTCTTCAAGTGTTTCCAATTCATTGACCTGACCGATATAAGCGTTACTACCCGGCAAGGCTCTAAACTGGCCCGTTCCTTTTACTTGCCAAGCACAACATTCATAATTGCCGATATGACCTGCACCGGCTGCAAACATGGCGGTTTTAACCTGATCTAAATGACTTTCAGGGACATAAAAGGTGATTTTGAATAAGCTCATGGACAAAAAGGTCTCCCAACTCAAATAAATTCAATACAATAAGGCGCATCAACTCACACAAGCTTTAAGGATAAAACGATGCGTTTGATGTTAATGACTTATGCCGTTATTTTAATACTTGGTATTGCCGCTATGCTAACGGATATCCACTACCTAGCAAATATTGCCGGCTTTATTTCCGCGGTCGGATTTTTATTGGTTTTCTTTAAAGATCGTCCTGACGACGAAAGCGAGTATGACAAGAAAAAACGTAAATACTGGTATATCGTGTTTGCCACCGGTATTTTCTTCAGTATTGTTTTCGGAAGTTTCTGGAACAATCACATGGGAAATATGGAAATTAAATAAGTATATTATTCCGACAAGTTCTCTTGTAACCATCCAATAACAAAAAAGCCTCGTATAGAAACTCTATACGAGGCTTTTTAAATTCTAGGTTGCAATATCAGAAAAGCTCAATCTCTCCTTCGTCCATCGATTCGGTATTGACTCGATTCATTCGTCTCTCTTCGATTTCCTGACGCTTCTGATGAATGCGTTGACGTAAACTTTCTACACGCTCTTTATACTCTTGTTCCGATTGCGCCGGATTTTGCTGGTTTTCAATTAAGAAATTATCCACATCGGTTGTAAAAGCATTCAGATTTTGCAGATGATTCATCACCTGCTCGACCAGTTGGCGGACAATATCTTCAAACTGCAGTGAGCGAACCGCATTGGAAACGCTGACTTCGATCTCGGAAATCATGCCGGAAACATCACCCAGCTTAGAGGATATCCCGTCATTCATCTCTTCCAGATCACTCAGCATGCCGCCCACTTTATTCTGTGAAGAGCGAGCATGCTCCATATCTTTGTTCGCCGTCTCACTAACAATTTTGCGAACTTGGTCAACGGTAACGCGAGCCTGTTCCGCTTGCTTACGAATCTGCTCGTTCAAAACATTCGAATTCAAAGACAACTTACGAACTTCGTCGGCAACCACGGCAAACCCACGACCCGCTTCACCCGCTCTAGCCGCTTCAATGGCCGCATTCAAGGCCAATAAATTGGTTTGGTCGGCAATGCCTTTAACATCTTCCAACAGGTGGAAAATCGATTCAATCTGCCCGACCATGTCATCAATTTTTGCCACCGTCTGAGTACTGCGTTCACTGCCGTGAATAATCAAATCAATCAAATATTGCAGCACTTCTTTGATCTCCGCTGAGAACTTCTCAATACTCATCTCTTCAGAAGTGCCATCGCCACCGCCAAGGTTATCAATCAAAGAGAGTACTAGCTCATATTCAGCCTGCGTCTGTTCGTGTAAACCTGAAAAACTGGCGTTCAAAGTATCGATCGCCTCGGAAACCAACGTTTTAACCTGATCCAATTCACTAGCAACTACGCCGACTTCGTTATTCACAACCTGATCCATGTCCTGCATGATGGATTGCAGAGCTTCGTCAGCCGTCTTGATCTGCAACATCGCCGCTTTGTATTGTTCAAGAGTGCTTTTCGGCATCACTTCAGCCACAGGTTTGGCAACCTCGATCGGCATCGCCTCCGCTTCCGTATTTGGGGCAACTTTTGCCGCTAGTAATGTCCAGACCACAGATACCAGCACAAGCATGATGATCGAGATGTATGGTATTTCTAAAAAACCAAGAATAATGCCCAAAAAAGTGAGCAACCAAGCTGGCCAGTATGTCTTTAGGACATCAAGCATGACATTCTTCCTTAACTTATAAACAACGAACTAAATCGTATTTAAAACCGTATTTAGAACTTAAATAATTAACCGAAACGTAGCAGTTAATATGCCAAGCTAAAGCGCTATACGGCTGATTTAGGGTAGAAAACAAAAACCCTATGAAAAAGCAGAATCTTCATAGGGCTTTTGACGTAAACAAATGAAGCCGAGCGAATTTTATCGACCGGCTAAACTGAGAATTTTTTCGGCAATTTTTTCTAATGCTAGTACGTCGTCCGCCGCACCAAGCTTGACTGCCTCTCCCGGCATCCCCCAAACAACACTGGTTTTTTCATCCTGTGCAACGGTCGGCACGCCGATTTCCTGAAGCTCTTTCATGCCCGCAGCGCCGTCAGCCCCCATTCCGGTCAACAATACCCCGATTGCATTCGGGCCGACATTCTGCACTACACTACGGAACATGACATCAACCGATGGTTTGTGGCGGTTCACCGGCTCCCCATCGTTTAAACGACAGATATATCGAGCGCCGTCTCGAGCAACCAATAAATGTTTATCTCCGGGTGCGATATAAACATGCCCGGGTAAAATTTGCTGTCCGTCTTCCGCCTGCATCACGGTCATTTCGGAAATAGTGTCCATTCTAGCGGCAAACGGGCCGCTAAAAGCCGCCGGTATATGCTGGGTAATCACCATTCCCGGCGTGCTTGCCGGCAAACGAATCAAGACTTCTTTTATCGCTTCGGTTCCGCCGGTTGAGGCTCCCAAGGCAATGATCTTATCGGTTGTTTTAAAGTGACGATTATTGAATCCCGTCTTTGGAAGCACGCTATCCACCAGTTTCTTTTCCGTTGCTGCCGGATTGGCCGAAAAAGAAGCTACTGCCGGTTTCTTCTCTTTATTCGCCACATAACGCTGATACTGGCGCTCTAACATGGTTCTGCTGACACGAGCCGCATTTTTGACTTTGGAACAAATTTCCAGCGTGTAATCTTCAAAAGTATGCACCAAATCGATTTTAGGCTTGGTGACAAAATCGACGGCACCTAAGTCTAGGGCTTCAAAAGTAACGTCCGCGCCTTTTTCGGTCAGGGTCGAAACCATCACAACCGGCAATGGGTGCAAGCGCATCAAATTTTTTAGAAAGGTCACGCCGTCCATTTTCGGCATTTCGACATCAAGCGTCAGTACATCAGGATGAAGTTGTTTAATTTTTTCACGTGCATCGTAAGGATCATGTGCCGTCCCCACTACTTGAATCCCCGGATCGGATGACAGCATCTCCTGCAACATCTTTCTCACTAGAGCCGAATCATCCACAATTAGAACTTTAACAAGTGAATTCACAAGTATCCTTTTTGATTTTGTTATTTTGTGTTTATCGGTTTGATTTTAAATCAAGATGGGCTGAGTATGAAGCTTAACCACAATATTAATATGCAATATTTGACTTACGGATTGTCAGCGCCGTTCAGATATCTAATTCAACTTCTTATAAATGGTCTGCCCTAATAATTCGAACCTGTCGCATACCTTATAGAGAGACTCGGAATGTCCGATAAACAGGTGCCCGCCATCGGGTAGTAAATCTGCATAACGATTGAATAACTTTGATTGGGTCGGTTTATCAAAATAAATCACCACATTGCGGCAGAAAATCGCATCGATACCACCATTGAACGGCCAAGTATCCATTAAATTCAATTGACCGAACTCAATAATATTCTGTAATTCCGGTTTGACCTTGGCAAAGCCCTCTTGAGAGCCCGTTCCTTTAAAAAACCAGCGTTTTTTTCGCTCTTCACTCACCCCTTTCAGCCTATCCAGAGGATAAACACCTTGCCTGCCGGTATTGACCACATTGGTATCCAGATCGGTTGCAATCACTTTTGCATCCCAACCGGCCGGTACGGTTTCCTTAAGTACCGTGGCGATCGAATAAGGTTCTTCTCCGGTTGAACAACCGGCAGACCAGATACGAATCTTGCGTGAGGCCGCATTTTTTTCCAACAGATGCGGAATCACGGTATTGGCTAAATATTCGAAATGATGGTTTTCCCGAAAGAAAAAGGTCAGATTAGTGGTGATAGCATTAATCAGATGGACAAATTCCTCTTCACCCTTGGACTCCACATAATTTAGATAATCGGAAAAACTTTGCATGTCCAAAAAACGGATACGCTTGGAAAGCCTGTTATACACCAGATTCTTTTTGGAATCATTCAGATCGATACCGGCAAAATCGTAGACTATTTTTTGGACTCTCTGAAAGTCTTTATCGCTAAAATCAAACTCACGTGCTGTTTCCGTCACAATTTGCATCTCCACTGCTTGAGAAAAAACTCATAACCAAGTCAATTAGCTTAAATAGAACTTTTAGGTTAAATTAAGAGCTATCCTAATACCCAAGCATTTCAATCGAGCTAAATACAATCACCTAAACACATTCTAGATATCATGATGATATTTAGGCCATTTTAAAAGGTTTTGTCCAAAATATGGTATTGATACCCGGTCATTTAAACCCTTCCTTAACGTTAAACAGTCTTCCCTCGGCAAAGGGAAATACCCTGTTTAATGTAGGTCAAATTCTTACAGCAAATATCCAGCCAATTAAAAGCGATCAGGTCAAATTAACAATCGGCAATCAAAGCTTTATTGCTAATACCAAACAGCCTATTACCGAAAACGGTACCGTACAAATCAAGGTCAAACAGACCAGTCCCGAAATACAACTCAGCATCATTAAAAATGAAATCCCGGCAGGTAAAGGCCAAGCCAACCAAGCAATCATTCAAGCTGCCTATCGGCAATTTATGCCCTCTCAAGCACCGCTTTCTCAGACATTTCAACAAATTAACCTTTTGCAATCTTTGCCGCCTGCACTGCAAACACCGATACAGGGTTTACTCAATCAAATCGGCAAACAGGATACCAGTCTGGACGGCAAAGCTCTCAAAGAACGTTTTCTGAACAGCGGACTATTTTTGGAATCAAAATTAAAAAGCGCAACGGAAACGGGTGACAAGCCCAATCTGAAGAATGACGTAAAAGCTCAATTACTGCAACTCCAACAACAAGTAAACCAATCACTTTCGACTACGCCAAGTTCAGCTCTGAGCAAACTGTCGCAACTACTCAATCAAGCATTAAGTCGAATTACCGTACAGCAAATCCAGCTCTACGAAAATCCCAACATCACCCCTCTGCTTTTGCCGATGGATAAACACCCTAAAGTCGAAGAAGACCACATAGAAATACATAAAAGGCAGAACGACAACGAGACCTCTTGGGAGGTTTACATCGACCTATCCTTACCGGACGGACAATTTTCCAGCAAGTTGAAATTAACCGAATCAAACCAGCTTAGCTGCTATATTTGGTGCGAAACCGAAACACTTAAAAACACGATCGAACAAAAAGTGGAGCATCTGAAAGCATTATTACAAAGACAAGATTTTGAGCGTTTGAATATTCAGATGATTCCCTACCGCCCGACACGAGACCAACAGGCCGTGACCGTCGCCTTGATTGACATCAAAGTTTAATTTCCCTCAATTCAACGAAAACTGGCAATATAATTGCTTAACTTTCGCAAACATCATTTCGTTAATAAATTTACTCAACCTCTAAATATCGACAAGATATGAGCTAAAGAGAGACAGTCATCATGGAAAAAGATTTGGACACCATTCAAGATCAGATTGAACAGAGCGATGCCGCTGACGATCAAATTCTCAGTTTTGTTCTAGGTGGAGAAGAGTATGGTGTCGATATTCTTCGTGTACAGGAAATCAAAGGTTGGGAAACCACAACGGCGATTCCTAATTCTCCCAAGTATGTCATGGGCGTGATTAACCTTCGCGGTTCAGTCGTACCCATTGTAGACTTGAGAGTGCGCTTTTCATTGGAAAATGTGACCTACAACGATTCTACCGTTGTAATCATTGTCAGAGCGCAGGATGAAAACGGTTCACAGAAGATTATCGGCTTGGTCGTCGACGGGGTTTCCGACGTCTATTCAATGAATAGAGCCGAGCTGCAATCGGCTCCCAATATGTCAGGCACAATCAATACCGATTATGTAAACGGATTGGCGACAGTAAGCGACAAAATGGTCATTGTTTTGCATGTGGATCAGCTCATCAATGACGGCATTTTGGCGTCTATCAAAAAAGCCTTAAATATCGAATAACCCTCTGTATAATGGCTGTAGTTTATAACGATTGAATAAAAAATTAACATATTAAGTGAGAGTATCGAAATGTCGAAAATCTTAGCTGTTGATGACTCAAAATCAATGAGACAAATGGTAAGCATGTCCTTAAAATCAGCGGGACATGATGTAACAGAAGCTGAAGATGGTGTAATTGCTTTGGATATTGCCAAGCAAAACCAGTTTGACTTGATTGTTACAGATATCAACATGCCAAACATGAACGGCATAGAGCTAATTACCGCTCTACGCGCTTTACCGAATTACAAATTCACTCCGATTCTATGTTTGACCACAGAATCTTCCGGAGACATGAAAACCAAAGGTAAAGAAGCAGGTGCAACAGGTTGGATTGTGAAGCCTTTCAGCCCGGAAAAACTACTATCGGTTATCAATCGCGTATTGTAAGCCCTGATTTTTGTGAGGTATTAAAATGAGTAATACGATTCAACTTCCGCAGAACCTAACCATTCATCACATTGAAGAGCATTTCAACGAGCTCAACGAAAAACTGAATGCGGTTGGCGATGAAATGACCTTTGACGCCAGTGAAGTTGAAACCGTGGATACATCAGGACTACAGACCTTATTGGTTTTAGTTAAAAGCTCCGTTGAAAACGGTAAAAAACTCAATTGGGAAAATGTTCCGGATATACTCTCGAGCAGCGCTAAAAAAATCGGGCTTGATCAAGCCTTACAACTATAGTGAGAAGCGGCCAAAAGGCCGCTTTTTTGTTCCCCTATAACTCTCATCCCTTGCGCCTTTTTTGTGCATAAATACCAATCAATAATCCGCTAACCATGAGCAAAGACGAATCTGCAAAAAACAATTTATTGGAAAACCTTGCCGTCTCGCTTGAATATGAAGGTAACGGCGCGCCCAAAGTAACCGCAAAAGGCAGAGGTTACATCGCCCAAGAGATTATTGAGCAAGCCAAAAAACACAATATTCCAATTCAAAAAAACCATGAACTGGTTGGATTGTTATCCGAAGTGGAACTCAATCAGGAAATTCCCGAGAAGTTATATGAAGCTGTGGCGCAAGTGTTAGTCTTCGCCTACGAAGTGAGTGGTAAATCCTTGCCTAACACAGATAAGAAAACACCCGAAAAATAGATTTAAGCCGAAAACACATTATCGACATCAACCAGAATAATCACCGTACCGTCGAAATGGGCAATTGCCTGAATATTTCTCGATGCATTTTCTTTTGTTGACGAAAGCGCCTCAATCTTGTTCTCCGGTATATCTTTGACCTCCATGACACAATCTACCAGCAGGCCGACCGTTTTCTCATCATCGATTTCGACAATGATAATACGGGATAGATCCGTAATCTCTTTTTTCGGCATGCCGAAGATCACTCTGGAGTCCACCACCGTCACGATCACACCGCGAACGTTGATGACACCGAGAATATGTGATGCCGCACCGGCAACCGTACGGATATTACTAACACGCAGGACTTCACGGATTTTTTTCACCTGAATGCCGTAAACTTCATTTTCAAGGTTGAACAGAACACAACGAGCACTTGGTCCGACATAGCTCTCCTCATCATCCATAGGTTGGGCTACCGGCTGAGAAGAGGACAATAAATCATTTGTAAATTCCACATTTGCCTCCTTACTGGAATCTCTCGACAACACCTGGCAGATCCAGGATCAAAGCAATATTACCGTTACCGGTAATGGTTGCACCTGCATAACCTCTAACATCTTTCAAGCCGATACCTAATGGCTTGATAACGACTTCTTCCTGTCCGTTAACCTGATCGACAACCAAGCCGACCCGTTGATTACCGACGGACACGATAATGACTTTATCACCATCATAATCTTCTTTAAGACTCATTGGAGCAAGCCATTCAGATAGGAAAAATAGCGGAATACTGCGGTCTCTTAATCTCACCATCATGCTACCGTCAATCTTGTTGGTCTTGCTACTGTCGTAATCAAAAATCTCTTGTACGCTGGTCAGCGGAATCGCATAGCTGTCATGATTGAATGCGACCATCAACGTAGGCAGAATGGCCAAAGTCAATGGCACACGAATACTGATTCGCGTTCCCTCACCCAAAACAGAGTGAATATCAATACTGCCGTTGAGTTTAGTAATCATGTTCTTGACCACATCCATCCCGACTCCGCGACCGGAAATGTCGCTGATCTGCTCGGCGGTAGAGAAACCCGCGGACATAATCAATTCAAAGGCTGACTTATCATCCAGCTGGTTAGCGGCAACTTCATCCATCATGCCCTTTTCAACCGCTTTGCGACGCAGAACGTCCGGATCCATCCCTTTGCCATCGTCAGTAATAGAGAGAAGAATGTGATCCCCTTCCTGCTCGGCACCGAGCACAATAGTCCCATTACGCGGTTTGCCGTTAGCCTCCCTGACGTCCGGCATTTCAACACCGTGGTCAACCGAGTTACGCACTAGGTGCACCAACGGATCAGCAAGTGCTTCTACCAAATTCTTATCCAGATCGGTATCTTCGCCTTTCAGTTCAAGCTCAATCTCTTTACCGAGTTTTCTAGCTAAATCGCGGACAACTCGCGGGAAACGCCCGAAAACTTTTTTCACCGGCTGCATCCGGGTTTTCATCACAGACGCTTGCAAATCGGTAGTAACGTGATCAAGGTTACCGACAGCGTTGGACACCGCTTCAGAGTTATCTCCTGAACCCCTGAGGGTCAATAGGCGGTTACGAACCAATACCAACTCACCGACCAAGTTCATAATATCGTCTAGACGTTTGGTATCCACCCGTACTGTCGACTCGGCATTTTTCGCCGGGGCTTTTTTTGCCGACTCCGGAATTGTAGCCGGCTTAGGCGTGTCCGCTTTAACAGAGCTCTGCGGTTGGCTTAGAGGCTGATTCAAAACAATATTCGGAGTCGGCTCTTCCGCTTCCTGTAGAGCGGAGACTTCCGCCAGATCTCTCATATCCAACAAAGTATCAAACTCTTCGTCGGTCATATCACCGTCGGGATCCACTCCGTCGGCCAATTGTAGAGACGGCTCAGCTTGCTTAGATTGAGCCTGACTTGGATTATCGCGTTGATTCAGCAAGGCTTCAAACTCTTCATCGGTCATATCGCCGTCCGGATCGACTCCGTCGGCCAACTTGAGTTGATCATCAGCTGCCGGTTGATTAGCCCCGTCACGCTGATTCAATAAGGCTTCAAACTCTTCGTCGGTCATATCTCCGTCGGGATCGACGCCTTCAGGCAACTGTAATTCTGTAGATGACGTTGCCGCCTCTGTTGCCTGAACAGGCTCTTCTGCCGCTGGCACAGCGACTGCCGCTTGGCCTTTTTGCAAAGCATCCAATTCAGCCAATAGTTGAGGATCGTTTTCGGGAAGTTCGCGTTCGCCATCATTCAGGCGTTCAATGGAATCGCTGATAACATCAAAGGCTCGCAGAATAACATCGGCAGCCTGAGCATCGTAATCAACATCACCGTTACGGATTTTATCGAATACGTTTTCGGCTCGATGGCAAACTTCAATTAACGGGGTAATACCTAAGAAACCGGCTCCACCCTTAACGGTATGAAAGCCGCGAAAGACCGCATTTAACAGCTCTGCGTCGGTGGGTGAATGCTCTAAATCTACGAGTTGCTCGTTCAGTTGATCGACCAGTTCGGACGCTTCAACCAAAAAGTCTTGTAAAATCTCTTCATCCACGATTTATTCCTCTCAAAACAACTAGAAAAACTGTCTGCAGTTTTTGATTATCTATAATGAGAGGTTAAGCAATCGCTATGCCATGAAATCAGAACATAGTGGCTAAATTTAGATTCCTAAATCGTCTAACAAACTATCAACATCGTCTTGGCTTTCAACCACGTCTTTTTTAGAGCTTTGCGTGACATTAGGCCCCATTCCGCGCATCTCTTCAGCTTTCATATCTGCCTCGCTTTTTTCACGGTCGGGGATTGCATGATAGTCATAATTTGAATTTTCAATTAACTGAATCAAACTCTGTTCTAAAGAACCGATCACATAGATGACACGATTCAAAACCTGGCCGGTCAAATCTTGATAAGACTGGGCTAGCATAATTTCAGTCAAATTGTGTTTCGCCAGTGACAAGGCATCCGAAAGATCGTCATCCAGTAGTTCGGCAGGCAGTTGATCTTGCATTTTTTCAAGACTTTGCAGTGCCTCTTCGGCTTTATCTATCGTACTGTTGCTGGCTTCTTCGGTTGTTCTGATGACATACTCCAAACGTTCGGCGGCATCCGGAATATCATGTTTGGTTTGCATCAAAAGAGTATGGTCATCCAGTTCATCCAACGTTTGATGAAGATTGTTAGTCAAATCGCTTAGCTGTTGATAAAGTTCGGATTCTCTTAAACGCGTTAATTCATCCAAAAGCTCGGAAGCTAAATCTTGATTATCTTGCTCAAGCGCTTCGAGCAATGATTTTACTTTATCAATATCTATTTGCGCTGTTGTCATATTCAAATTCCTTAGGTGTAGGCGTTTTCACTGCCGACAAAATAGAAAAAGCCCCGGCTTCTTATTCCGCCGGAGCTTTGTTCTGATGCGATGCGATTTTTATTTGAGCAGAGATCATTTAAAAACCTCAAAAATTTTCTGATAGAGCGTTTCTATGCTGAATGGCTTGACGATATAAGCGTCAACACCCAGTCTGGAAGCCTCCAAAATCTGATTTGCCTTGGCCTCGGCGGTAATCAAAATAAAAGGAATATCATGGTAGCGATCATCTTCCTTGAGCTTTTTTAGCAATTCAATCCCGGTCATTTCCGGCATATTCCAATCACAAACTACCAGATCAAAATCTTCTTGTTGAATTTTATCCCAAGCCTCTCGTCCATTAACGGCCTGGGAAACATCGGTAAAACCAAGTTCACTAAACAGTTTCATGACAACAGCACGCATGGTCGAAAAATCATCCACCACCAGTACTTTCATTGTTGTATCAATTTGCATTAATCGAGCCAGGTAAAAATTAATTAATCCAATCGCTCATTCGTGAGCGAATACGTTTGATGGCTTGACTATGAATCTGGCTAACTCGTGACTCGCTGACATCCAATACCTCACCGATCTCTTTTAAGTTAAGCTCTTCATCATAGTAAAGTGCCATCACCAGTTTTTCTTTTTCAGGCAGGTTTTCAATCTCTTCAGCTAAAGCACCTTGAAAACCGCTTTCGGCCAGCTCGGCAAACGGGGTTTGTCCTTGTGAAACCATACGCTCTTCAGCGAGTTCATCATGATCGGGTTGATCAATGGAAAGCAACTGAGCCGAATTGGTATCGCGAAGAATACGGTGGTACTCCTCAATCTCCAATTCCATCTCCACAGCGATCTCATGGTCATGCGCTTCTCGACCGATCTTGGCCTCCACCCTGGCAATCGCCTCACTCACTTCACGCGACTTGCGATGTACGGAACGAGGCGTCCAATCGCCTTTACGAATCTCGTCAAGCATCGCACCGCGAATGCGAATCCCGGCATAAGTTTCAAAACTTGCACCCTGATTGGCATTGAATTTTTGCATAGACTCAATCAGGCCGATAATCCCCGACTGAATTAGATCGTCAACCAGCACGCTATCGGGTAAACGCCCTTTTAAGTGGTAAGCAATGCGCTTAACCAATGGCAAATACGATTCTAAATCCAATACTTCCGTGTTGGACTGTTTTTGTATCTGCTCATAGACATTTGTACCACTCATAGGCTATTTACCCTATTTAAACCATTAACGCTGGAATAAGTTTTCCACAAAAAACTGTAGATAACCCGTTACACCTCTAGGAATCGGCCAGTTTTCGACTTTTTGTGCCATTCCCTGAAAAGCTTTTGCCGAAACGCTATTCGGTCTGTGTACGGTTACCGGAACCTGCTTTTGCACCGCTTCACGAAGATCATGATCAAATGGTACCGTTCCCAAATAGTCGATGCTGACATCCAAGAATTGTTCGCAAACTCGAGCCAACTTTTCATACAACTGTTGACCGTGTGCTGAAGAGCGACTCATATTGGCCAATAATCTGAATTTACTCAACTGGTAATCACGACTCAATACTTTAATCAATGCGTAGGCATCAGTAATAGAAGCGGGTTCATCGGTCACCACCACAACCACTTCTTGGGCCGCTCGGCAAAAACTAACCACACTATCGGCAATACCCGCTGCGGTATCCACAATCAATACATCCAAATCACTACTTAACTCGGAAAAAGCATTGATAATCCCGGCATTTTCCATCGCCGAAAGCTGTGCCATGCGACGCACACCGGAAGCCGCCGGAATGACTTTAATTCCTCCCGGCCCGTCTACAATGACTTCTCTCAAAGTCTTAGTGCCGTCCAATACATGGGATAGATTATATTCGGTCTGCAAACCGAGCATAATGTCGACGTTAGCCAACCCCATATCCGCGTCCATCAACAGAACTCGGTTTCCGAGCTTACTCAAGGAAATGGCCAAGTTTACCGAAACATTGGTTTTTCCAACGCCGCCCTTACCGCTGGCAACGGCAATGACTCTAACGGGTTTTTGCCCCGCTTCTTTATGGCTTTGATTTGAATGCATGGCACGTAACCCGGCTGCCTGATCATTGAGCATTTGAGATCTCCTTACCCATTCCTAACTGGAATGCTCGCTCATTTTCATTACTGTTATTATTTTGTTGGCCTAAAAATATGGCTTTGTCCATTAACTCTTTTGCTCTTACTTTTTCTAAATCTTCCGGAACTCTCTGACCGTTTGACATATAAGCGATAGGAAGTTGTTTTTCGATCAGTACGGTCAATACATTGCCTAATTGTAAGGCCTCGTCCACCTTGGTCAAAATACAACCTTGTAGTACCACCTGACTAAATGATTTTACAATATCGTTCAAAACCGCGCGCTGTGTTGCAGCGGAAACCACCAGATAATTTCTTACCGTACTCACCCCTTGGTGCCCGGAGGTAATCTGCTGCGAAAGCTGCAAATCCCGCTGACTCATCCCGGCGGTATCGATTAGCACCAGTTTTTTATTGCTCATGGACGTCAACAACGCATATAACTCACCCTGTGTTTTGGCGATATGCAGAGGCACATTAATCAGCTCAGCGAAATGTTTCAATTGCGCTTGCGCACCGATTTTATAACTATCCGTACTGATTATCGCGATATCGTTTGGGCTGTTACGCATTACAAAACGACTTGCCATCTTGGCAATCGTTGTCGTTTTACCGACACCGGTCGGTCCAACTAAAGCAACAATGCCGCCCCTTTCAATAATATCTTTCTCTTCAATAGGAATGGAGTCTTGCAATTCATCCAGAATGAGCCCCCAAGTCAAACTGGTCACCTTAGGAATCTTCTCGACCATTTTTTGACTTAACTCCCAACCGATCCCCAATTGCATCAATTTTTTGATCACTTCGACCTTATGCGGATCGCTCTGTTCGGTATGCCCCCAAGCAAAACCGGATAACTGGTTTTCCAGCATCGCCTTGACACTTCTCAACTCTTCAGCCATCTGGGAGATATCCGGGTTCGATACTGAGTTTGGAGAGGGATTATTTACCGGTTTTGACGGAGTGAAATCGGTTTGCGGTGTATCGTAGTTCTGGTAACTGGCGCCCGGCGCACGGGCAGACTGCTCTTTCTGGTACTGATTTGCTTCAGGATCCAAGGCTGCAACAATCTCCACTCCACCCTCTACATCTTTAGTAGATAGGATCACTGCATCATCGCCATGCTCTTCTTTGACAAGAGTCATTGCTTGACGCATATTCGGAGCGAAATATCGCTTTATCTTCAACCTAGTCTCCCTGTCCTACGCTTGCCACCACACTAATCTGACGGTTTTCCGGCACTTCCGAATACGCCAGTATGTGTAGAGTCGGCAAGCTGAATCTGAATAGTCTGGCCAGCTGAGCTCGAACTTGCGGAGCAACCAGTAACACCGCCGATTGTCCCGTCATTTCGAGCTTCTGGGTCTCTTCTTTAAGCGTAGTGTGCAGCCTTTCCGCCAAACCTGGCTCAATGGCTAACTGTCCCTCAGGCGCACCCTGGGCTGCTTGGAGCAATAACTGTTCCAGACTCGGGTCCAAGGTAATGACTTTCAGTTCTTCGTCTTTACCGACAATATCCTTGATAATGGAACGTCCCAATGAAGCACGAACATAGATGGTGAGATCGTTAGCATCCTGGGTCAGCCCCGCCTTCTCGGTCAAAGTCTCCAGAATGGTTCGCATATCGCGGATAGAAACCTTTTCCATCAACAAATTCTGTAGCACTTTAACGAGTACAGCCAAGGATAGTTTATCAGGAACCAATTCCTCAACCAATTTAGGTGATGTCTGCTTAAGCTTATCCAGTAATTGCTGAGTTTCATCATGGCCCAATAACTCAAAGGCGTAGTCCTGAATCAGCTGACTGACATGCGTGGCCACCACCGTACTGGCATCTACCACGGTATAACCCAGTGCTTGCGCTTGATCTTGATCCATACTGTTGATCCAAACCGCATCCAGCCCGAAAGTCGGATCTTTAGTTGGTGTGCCCGGCACCTCCCCGAACACCTGTCCGGGGTTGATAGCCAACTCTCTATCCGGGAAGACTTCGCCCTCTCCGGCTGAAACGCCCATCAACATCACTCGGTATTCATTCGGTTTCAGATCCAAGTTATCCCGGATGTGTACGGACGGAACCAGAAAGCCAAGTTCTTGAGAAACTTTGCGGCGCACGCCTTTAATACGATCCAGCAGTTGGCCGTTTTGAGCCTGATCCACCATCGGTATCAAACGGTAGCCGACTTCCAAGCCTAACACATCAATCGCTTGCACATCATCCCAGCTCAAATCGGCTGGCTTCTCTTCTTGTTCAAGCTCTTCCGACAACACCGGCTCTTCGGCCTTTTCAGCCAGCTGCTGTCGATGAATCAAATAAGCACCAATACCGGCAACCGTGGCAAACGCTAAAAAGGCAAAGTTCGGCATACCTGGAATCAACCCCATGAAACCGACAATACCAGCCGTGGTTGCCAAGGCTTTTGGACTGGAGAACATCTGCATCTGCATCTGCTGCCCCATATCTTTGCTGTCCCCGCCGGTAACACGGGTGACAATAATTGCGGTTGCCGTTGAAAGTAACAAAGCCGGTATCTGCGCGACCAGACCGTCTCCGAGGGTCAGAATGGTATACACCTGAGCCGCCTCGCCAAAGCTCAAATCATGCTGTCCAACCCCGATGGCAAATCCGCCGATCAAGTTGATAAACAAAATAATGATACCGGCCACCGCATCACCGCGAACAAACTTACTGGCACCGTCCATCGAACCGTAAAACTCGGCTTCAGTGGCAATATCAGCACGTCTGGCTTGTGCCTGCTCTTGAGTAATCAGTCCTGCGTTCAAATCGGCATCAATCGCCATCTGTTTACCCGGCATGGAATCCAAGGTAAATCGGGCACTGACCTCTGCGACACGGCCCGCCCCTTTGGTGATAACGACAAAGTTAATAACCACCAAAATAGCAAACACCACCAAACCAACCGCGTAGTTACCGCCGATAACGAACTCGCCGAACGCTTCGATAACCTGACCGGCAGACGCGGCACCGCCGTGACCTTCCAATAAAATCACACGCGTCGAGGCGATATTCAAAGACAGACGGAATAAGGTGGCAATCAAAATAATGGTGGGGAATACCGCAAAATCCAATGGCCGTTTGGCATAGAGCGTGACCATAAGAACAACAAGGGAGAGCGCGATATTAAAGGTAAAAAAGACATCCAGTAAGAATGGCGGGAGCGGGATAGTCACCATGCCCAATAAAACCAAAATAGCGATCGGTACGCCAAGACCGCTATTGAAGTTGGTTTTGATTTTATTAAGTAGGTCGTTAAAGTTCATTTAAGCTCTAAAAATTGAGATGTCTTTTCTATTCAGTTTTCATATCTTCAGGAATAGGCAGATTGTTAAAATCGACCTTCTCAACATTCCCGGCATTTTTCAACTGATAAACATATGCCAATACCGACGCAACCGCTCTAAACAGGTCATACGGAATCGGCCGGTCGATCTCAGCATTATAGTACAAAGCCCTCGCCAGTGGTGGGGCTTCTATAATGCTAATTTGATTCTCTTGAGCAATGGTTCGGATTTGCGCAGCCATGAAATCCACCCCCATCGCCAACACAATTGGTTCCTGCATGGTTTCCGGGTCATATTTCAACGCCACGGCGTAGTGAGTCGGGTTGGTAATGACCACATCCGCCTCCGGAACTTTTTGCATCATCCGGCGTTGGGACATCTCACGCTGAACTTGACGAATCCGCCCTTTGACTTCCGGATTACCTTCCTGTTGCTTGAACTCTTCTTTTACCTCTTGCTTGGTCATTTTCAACTGACGGTTGTGGTTCCACAATTGGAACGGTACATCGATGGCCGCCACAATCAACAAGGATAAGCTCACAAAAATAAACGCTTTGATAATGAGCTCGCCCGAGTGTGCCATCGCGATCTGTAGCGGCTCAATACCTAAGCCAAGAATCTCGGAAAAAACCAGATACAAGAAGAAAATCGCCATCGCGATGACCAGCGTAAACTTAGCCAGTGCTTTGAACAACTCCAGCAAGGCATTCGCCGAAAACATCCTTTTAATTCCTGAAACCGGATTCAACTTGCTGAATTTAGGAGCCATCGCCTGTGTACTGAAACTCCAACCACCCAGCAACGTTGGCGCCACCAGTGCAATAAAAATCATCAACAGCACAAACGGCAAGACCATGTAGATTGAATCTTGAATAATTGCCAACACCAATCCGAACATTTTTTGTTCGTCAAATGCGATATCTCTTGAGAAACTTAGCCCTTTATTGAGGATAGCCATAATGTCCTGAATCATCACGCCGCCGTACATTAATAAAAAAATAGCGGCCGACAAGGTCATCAATACGGTGGTTAACTCTTTGGAACGGGGAATCTGCCCTTTTTTTCTGGCGTCTTCTAAACGCTTGGAGGTGGGCTCTTCCGTCTTTTCGGAACCGTCACTATTTTCAGCCACAGCTTACCCTCCCGTTAATCTCAATTGCGAAATCACATCAACCGCGCGATGCACCAACTCTTGTAAATGTGGCAAAACCAATGGCGTGGTCAACGACAACATAACCAAACCTGCCAATAAGGTGACAGGAAAACCGACCGCAAAAATATTCAGCGCCGGCGCGGCTCTGGTGACGACACCGAATGAAATATTGATCAATAATAGAGCCGTTATAGCTGGTAAAGCAATTAGAACACCAGCCGAGAACATATAGCTTCCAAACTCAAATAATAGCTTCAAGCTTTCGGTATTCAGGAAGTTGGCACCAACCGGTAAATACTCAAAACTGTCCGCCACCACTTGAATGACGAGAAGATGCCCGTTTAATGCCAGAAACAATAAGGTAACCACAATGGTAAAATATTGAGAGACCACCGGCGAGTTCACCCCGGTGCCGGGATCCACCATCTGCGCGAAAGCTAACCCCATCCCCATGGCAATCAAGTGACCGGCAATAACAAACGCTTGAAAAACGACCAGAAAGACCAAGCCCATGGCCAGTCCTATTAGGATCTGCTGCATAATGAATAGCACGCCCTTCCACGTGAAAGGATCGGTTGGTGGAGGCAAAGCCAGAGAAGGAGCGATGATCAGGGTCAGAAAAACGGCCAAAATGACTTTAAAACGAACCGGCACCGCTCTGATGCCAAAGATAGGAATAATCGACAACATCGCCCCGATGCGTACAAAGGGGTAAAAGTACAAACCGGCTAGCTGCAGAAACTCTGGATAGCTAAACGTCATATTTCTAACCTATCCAAAGACGTCCCTAGCCGATTAGAGCAGGGATATTCATGTAAAGCTCTCGTGTAAAAGAGATTAAGGTATTCAACATCCATGGACCTGCGACCACCAGCGCGATTCCGACAATCGCTAACTTGGGGATAAAACTCAAAGTCATCTCATTGATTTGTGTCGCCGCCTGAAACATACCGACCAACAGCCCGATGATTAAAGCCGGAATCAATAGAGGCCCGGCCAACATTGCGGTGACTTCCAGCATTCGCTGTCCCAGTGTGAGAACGAATTCCTCTTGCATCATATACCTCCCGGTACAACGAAACTGTTCGCCAAGGTGCCGACAACCAGAGCCCAGCCGTCAATCAGAACAAACAGCATCAGCTTGAACGGCAAAGAGATAATCATAGGCGACAACATCATCATCCCCATTGACATCAACAGACTCGCCACCACTAGATCGATGATCAAAAACGGGATAAACAGCATAAAACCGATTTGGAAAGCCGTTTTCAATTCACTGGTCATAAAAGCCGGTATCAAAACTTTAAAAGGTACGTTTTCCGGATCGGTCAAAGTGACATCCGCCATCTCGGCAAACATGCCCAAGTCGTCCTCACGTGTCTGCTGCAGCATGAATTGATGCATCGGTTTGGAGGCGATATCCACCGCTTCGGCAAACTTGATTTGCTCTTCCATATAAGGCGATACCGCCGTATCGTAAATTTTGTCCAGCACCGGTGCCATAATGAAAAGCGTCAGAAACAAAGCCAAGCCGATCAAAACCTGATTGGAAGGCGTTTGCATGGTACCCAACGCCTGTCTTAACAAGGCCAAAACAATCACGATTCTCAAAAAGGACGTGGTCGCAATCAAGGCTGCCGGCAACAGGGTCAACCCAGTCATCAGCAACAAAATCTGAATGGTTAAGGAGTAATCTTGATTACCTTCCGCATCGGTTTCAACGGTAAAAGCGGGGATACCCGGTTCTGCCCATGCGGCAATCGGCAAGGCTAACAATAAGAGCGGTAAAACAACCAGAAATGGTTTAATGATTTTCA
Organism: Thiomicrorhabdus sp.; assembly: GCA_963677355.2. GTDB lineage: Bacteria > Pseudomonadota > Gammaproteobacteria > Thiomicrospirales > Thiomicrospiraceae > Thiomicrorhabdus. Next base: position 1,038,569 of record CAXXXQ010000002.1, read on the forward strand.
CTTGTGTGTGTACCGTCTTGCTTGGATTGGTCTTTATTTGATTTCAAAGCTTCTTGCAGCCTTTGTGAGAACGGGCTTTTTAGGGTTTCGCCGGACTGGGTTTTATTATGCGCGACTTCAATCGGTTCTTCAAGCTGATGTAAACGGGTAATCTTGCTGGATGTGACCCCAACCAAAACCTGATCCTTGCCGACCTGTAACAACAAAATACGTTCTCGCTGACCGACCGAAAGGGCGCCTAACACTTTTAAGTTACCATCGGCCACACCGGGAAAACGGCCGTAACGTCTCAATAACCAGGCGGAAATAAAAATAATCAGTAGCACCAAGACTAAAGAAAGCACTATCTGTCCGAAATACTCGCTCGGCTGAGTCACACTGCTACCGATGGTACCGGCATCAATCTGACTGTCCATTTTTGCTTCCGCCATCACCAACATCGATTGCATTGACGCCATGAGCAAAGTGAATATTCTGACGGTTTTCTTCAACATTTGGCTGCCTCTTGACCGGCTATTTCAATTTTTTGATTCGTTCTTGCGGGCTAACAACATCGGTTAAGCGAACACCGAATTTGTCGTTAATAACAACCACCTCACCATGAGCAATTAAGGTACCGTTTACCAATAAGTCCAACGGCTCCCCCGCTAATCGATCCATCTCAATGACCGAGCCCTGCGTATAAGAGAGCAAATTGCGAATAGACACCTTGGCGCGACCGATTTCCAGTTGCAAAGTCACCGGGATATCCATCAAGACATCCAAGTCGACCTTATCCTTACCTTCAGTCGATTCATTGGCAAGACTTTCCAGATCCGCAGCACTGATCTGTTCGGCACCCATTGCATTGGCCTGCTCGTTCAGCGCATCACCCCAATCATCTGCTCCACCCGCCTCTTCTGTACCTGCTTGTTCATCAAGTGCTTCATCCCATGCACTCAAATCTTCTTCATCACTCATCGTACCACTCCTTAACATTGTCTATCGTTCGCTCTGGATAAGCGGGGTGATGTAAAATCTGTTCGACTTTTACGGCTTTTTTATCGTTACTTTCGCCAAGCTTACCGCGCATAATAGCAATATTCTCGGCTCTGACTGTCACGTGTTTTGGCATTTCCAATGGAATAATATCGCCTTTTTCCATTTTCAGCAGATCATCGACACTCATTTTCAATTCAGCCAGATTAACACTAAGATCAATCTCGATATTTTTCGCTTCTTCTTTGAGAGTTCTTGACCAACGGTTATCACTCTCACCTTGAAGGTTCTGCATCCCCTCTTCAAGTTTGTCGCGTACCGGCTCAAGCATCGAGTACGGCATAACAATATCGATGCGTCCTTCCACACCTTCAAAACGCACATTGATCGGGCTGACTACAATCATGTCGGTCGGATCGACAATACCGGCAAATTTCGGGTTCATCTCCGAATGCATGTACTCGATTTCGATATCCATGACCGGCCCCCAAGCCTTACGCAGATTGTCAGAAGTAATATCCAAAATACTGCGCACCATACTCATCTCGACCGGCGTATATTCACGCCCTTCGATTTTGAACGGTAACAGGCCGGTGCCGCCGAAGTAGATGTCGACCGCAGTGAAAATCAATTTTGAATCCAACGTAAACAGCGAGACGCCGTTTAACGGATTAATACGATAGATATTGAGACTGGTTGGAACAAACAGGTTGCGCAGGTAATCGACCATTTTGATGATCTTCACTTCACCGGCGGTCACTTCGACGCTGGCCATAATCATTTCATTGAAGTGACGTTGAAAACCTCGCGCAAAACGTTCGTTGATGATATCCAAAGCCGGCAGACGACCACGAACGATGCGTTCCTGGTTGGTAAAGTCGTAGGCTTTGACGGCCTGAGACGCTGAGTCATCATCCTCAGTCTCAATCTCACCGCCGCCCATCCCTTTTAAAAGGGCATCGACTTCATCTTGGCTTAAAATATCATCCATTCAAATTGCCTTATTGCATTACAAAACGGGTCATATACACATCTTCCACCAAATCCGGGTAGATATTATGTTTTTCCAAAACCTTGCGGGTCACTTGCAAAATCTCCGCGCGCAGATTATCCGGACCATCCGGCTTGATCAATTCGTTGTAGTGTTGGTTTCTCAGCAAACGCTCAATATCATTCTTAAGAATCGGACGTAGATGCTCCATCTCACCGGCATCACCGACCAACTGGGCGTAATAAGACAAGAATTTAAGATCTACCGCTAAAAACTTCGCTTGTCCGTCACCGTTAAAATTGACTACAAATTTATCCATCGTGAAATACATCGGTGGTGTTTCCGGTGGAGGCGGATCAAACTGCTTGTATTTAGGTGAATACTCTTTGGCATGACTGAGTTCGCTGGCTGGAATTTCATCGGCATTCCCTTCGCCGTGCTCTGCCGAGCCGTGTACTTCGGTATCGGCACTATGGTCACCATTGCCCTTATCAGAGCCCAATAGCAAAAAGGCCATAACCGCCATACCAACCAAAAGAAGAATGACGACAATCAGTAAAACAATGACGAGACCTTTCCCACCACCTTTCTTTTCTTCTTTTACCTCTTCTTCAGCCATGTTTTATTCCCTTCTAACAGTCCTTAAAGATGATCTATGATCATTATTGATTTACTTGTTGCAGTTGCTTACTCAAATCTTCAACATCAGGTGCATCACTGAGACTTCTCAGCTGCGCCTCAGCCTCTTTAGTCAATACAATAATACTAATTCTACGGTTTCTTGGATTATACGGGTTTTCTTTATCAAACGGGACCGTATCCGCCATTCCGACCGCCTGGGCAATTCGGTCACGCTCCACCCCGCCGGCCAGCAGTAATCTACGTGCCGCATTGGCTCGATCGGCAGACAATTCCCAGTTAGTGTACTCTGCACTGTCATGATAACCGGAAGAATCCGTATGCCCAGCAATACTAATCTTATTCTTGGTGCTTGCCAAGACGCTACCGACTTCTTTGATCAATTTAGAAGCGTAATCTCTCGGCAGATCGACCCCCGCACCGAACATCGGTCTTTTACGATCATCTAAAATCTGCACCTGCAAACCGTTTGGCGTCACATCGATTTTCAGTTGTTCTTTCAACTGGCTCAAAGCCTCACTTTCGGATATTTTCTGCTCCAGTTGCAGCTTCATCATCTCCATTTGCGCCTGCTCCTGAGCCTTACCGGAACCGTCGTCGTCACCCTCTTCGCCTTTCGGAGAATCCTTGAACCCGCCCATATCGATCATGGCATCGGCCGTACGGCCCGCTTCTTTGGACTCAACCAAGGTTGTCGGAGAGGATTCGATTACAGTCGGATCGCGGAAAAATTCAGCCATTGCCTTCATTTCTTCATCATTGGTTCCGCCCAAAACCCACAACATCAAGAAAAAAGCCATTGCCGCTGTCATAAAGTCGGCAAAAGCAATCTTCCAAGCACCACCATGTGCTGCATGCGGGCACTTGGCGAGACGTTTGATGATGATGGATTGTTCGTCACTCATGGCTCTTTACCCGGTTCTATTATTTCTGACTTTGTAGATACTCATCTACTTCGGTAAAGCTTGGACGTTCATGACTTGGTACCGCTTTACGGCCGAACTCAACCGCGACCTGAGGAGCATAGCCGTTAAGATTGGCAATCAGACAGGTTTTCATGACGTTATACATCGCACCTTCCGCTTCGGCTCGATTCCCCAATTCGGAACTGATCGGCGCAATGAATCCGTAGGCGACCAAAATCCCCAAGAATGTCCCTACTAGGGCTACCGACATATGGTGTGCGATTTCCATCGGTCCCGCATCCAAATACGTCATTGTAACGATAATCCCTAATACCGCCGCAACGATACCGAACGCCGGCAAGGCCTCTGCAACCTTGCCGACTGCCGAACTCGGCATCATCGCTTCGTGGTGATGAGAATCAATTTCCAAAATCATCAGATCTTCTAGTTGATAAGGGTTACTGGCACCACTAATCATCAAACGCAGATAGTCGCAGATAAAATCAATGGCATGATGATCGGCCGCCACTTTAGGCGCACTGTTAAAAAGTTCGCTGGCGTGCGGATCTTCGACATCCGCTTCAATCGACATTAAACCTTCACGGCGTGCTTTATTGAAGATTCGGAAAAACAATCCCAACATTTCCATGTACAACTCTTTGTCGACATGATGGGGTTTTAACAACCCTAGGCCGCCGGAAAAACCTGCTTTAACCACCCATCCCGGGTTGGCAATAATGTAAGCACCCAAAGCACCACCACAGATAATCACCACTTCCAGTGGCTGAATGAGTATGCCGAAACTCCCGTGCGGTAAGTACCCACCAAGTAGAGTACCGATTACGACTAATGTACCTACAATTGCCTTCATTAATAGTTCACCTGTGTATGATGCTTATTATTTTATCGTTAACTACGTTGGATAACCGCTGCCAGCGCTTCCTGTGCAGATTTTAATTCAGATAGGTTGACAACGATACTATTAAATACCTCATTTACCTTGCCTGCCTGCTCCTGAGTCGATCCGACGCGTTCTTGACCGCTTTCCATAACCTGAACCGCATTTCGTGCTCTTTGTTGCAATTCTTCGATAATCGATTGAATTTCGGTAGTCGCCTGCTGCGTTTTTCCGGCCAGAATACGAACTTCATCAGCTACCACCGCAAAGCCTCGACCATGCTCTCCTGCACGCGCCGCCTCAATAGCCGCATTCAATGCCAATAAATTGGTTTGCTCGGCAATATCGCGAATCAAGACCAAGACCGTACCGATATTACTGCTGTCCTCTTCGAGCTTCTTAATTACGCCTGATGCATGCGTCACCTCATCAGTCAAACCGCTGACTTCCGAGATAACCGTATTGGCCGACTGCATACCGTTTTCCGATCCAGAACTTAATTCCGCTAATTTATCGGCTAGCTGCTGTGACAAACTGATCAGTTCGCTATTATCAAAACCGCTGGATGTCGGCATTTGAGTAACCGACTGCTGCTCGTAACAGGCCGCCAGAGTCTGGTTCAACTCTTCCATCTGTTCACTCAACTCAACCGCTTTAGCTTCTGCTGTCGATTTGCCGATCATCTCTTTGGTTACCTGATTGGAAGCCTCTTCCAAAAGCACATTAACCATCTTCACCAAGTTCTGATCCGAGTGCGGACAACTGATACTGGTAGCTAGGTCTTCGTTTTGAATTACTTTGCGGATTGCATCAATCACTTCATCTGCATCGCCGGTTGACGATTTACGCCCAGCCGCTAAAAAATAAACCAGAGCACCGACCACTAAAGCCGTAACCAGCACTGCTACCAGCAGAGCCGCCGACGCCGGCATCCCCAACAAACTCGACTCGGCATAAACGTTGGTCGAGGATAATAGCAGTAAAGAAATCGCGCTATATACAAACTTCATGTTTTCGCTCCTAGGCGTAATAATCCACAATATTGTCAGTGACGACAGCGTTTGAAGAGAGCGTCTCCTCTTCATGTGACGACATATCGCTACCTACGTTACTTTGAGCTGTCTGCGAAGACGTTTCTTGCTCTGAATTTTGATTTGCAAACGAGTTCTGATCACTTACATCAACTGAGGCTAAACTCATACCTGACTGCTCCAGCATCTCACGCAAACGTGGCACGGCCATTTCCATCGCTTCACGAGTCGTACCGTGTTGTGCCGTCATAGAAACATGTACCTGCTGATCGCGATCCATATGTAACTTAATCTGAATCGGTCCAAGTTTTTCCGGATTCAGTGTAATCTGAGCTTGTTGGATTTGATTGTTAGCCATAAATGTCACTCGATGGGCAACCGCCTGTCCCCACTGTGGGCTTTTAACCGGGACATTGATTGTCTGCAAACCGGTAGGAAGCAGACCGCGGCGTTCTCCTAAACCGAGATCGGAACCAAGCACTCTGTCACCGTTTTCAGGCTTATTCAACAGTTGTTCGTCGGTTGCTTTTACCGCCATCTGCTGCTGAGCCATATTGGATTGCCCAGGGTTTTGCTGCCCATTGGCAGAAGACTGTGAACCCGTATTTGATTGATTGGCTGCCGCTTGAGAGTTATCCGCGCTTTGGCTTCCCCAGCTCGTTTGATGATTCGTTTGACTTGAACCATGCACATTAGGCTGTGCGGCTCTATTATTCATTGCCGCTGCAACTGTTTGTGAATTCTCACTAGCATCAGCAACGGTTTCTACCGCTTGCCCCACGTTTTGAGCAACGGTAAACCCGAGCTGAGCAGGATCGGTTTCAACAACCGGTTCACCACCGCTCTCATAATAATCTGCAACGGAGGCAACTTGCCCTACCAGTTCAGGAGCTTGCTGAACACTTATGACCGCTTCATTACTTTCATCCGAAATTCCCGGTTGTACAGCCGACTGGAGAAGCGCTTCTGGCGTTAACGGAGTTTGCTCTTCGATAAATTGGTCAACATCTTCGCTAACGGTAACAAATTCCTCGAGGCTTGTCTCAACCGGTATTAACTCGTCACTTTCAATCGATAGTTCAGATACTGATTCCGGCGGCAACGCTTCTGCGGCAACTTGCGCTCGATGATCGTGATGCAATGCTCGCCGATCCATCTCTTGGCTAACTTGGGCTTCCGGTAACTTGATTCCCAACACCTCGTGTACGGTTTCCGCGACTGTTTGCCCTTTTCTCCCCACAGAATCCGCTGAAGTGTCGTTCGCAGCAATATGGTTCACCTCGGAAGCGGACGATTCAACCTGTTTTCCCTTAGCCAAAGATTTGACAAGTTCACCCACATGAATCGAATCAAACCGGTTAGTTGCCTTTTCTGCATGTAAATCATCAGCAAAAGCCGGCAAGGTTGGTTCTTGTATATCCGAGATCGTTGCTATTTCAGCCTCACCGTTAGCCACTCCGCCCAAGTTCGCTTGCAGTTTAGCGACGATTTGTTGCGTCATCTCGGGGTTCGCATCGGCTAAATTTTGCAAGCCGGACGGCAATAATTGACGGAATTCCTCCATGCTCATCCCTTCAAGATCACCGGCATTCAGATCCAGAGCCGACAGCAATTTCGGTCCAATGGAAAGGTCAGCATCAACTTCCGCCAACATGGTATCGGGAGTCGCAGTAGAAACCGCTTCTGCCGCCGGCTGAGCGCCAAACATTGCAGAAAAAATTTCAGAAAATTTCACCCCTTGCGGCAAGGCTTGCCCTTCAGCTTCGACTTGGCTGAAGTTAAACGGCAATTCACCTGTTATCTTGTGTGATGTAAGCATAAGGCACTCTCATCTTATTTATAATTCTTATTTTTCAGAGGGTATTTAGCAATATGCGTGCCTAGATGTTTTAGGCTCATAAAAGAGAATGAATTATCTACTTATAAATATAGCAATTTTGAACGGCTAGAATGAATAGCTGACAAAAAGCCGACAACGGCATCCATAACAAGATTAGGCTTGATATCTAAGCTCTGTTTTGAGCAGACTTTGCAGCGTATTTTTGAGAAGAGAGCTCATCAAGCAAACGTTGTTCTTGTTTACTTAACTTATCCTGTTCCTGTTTTGTCAGCCTGACTAACATGGCTTGCAAGGCCTTCACTCTAACGCGCTTTTCACCCCAAGCCTCTTCGGCCATCTGCAACATCTTTTCCGATTCCATAACCCGTTGTTGTTGCGAGGCAAGAGCTTGAATCAATTTATCGGAAAAGGCGTTGTGGGTTTGCAACTGAACAGGATTGAGAGAACCCGATTGAGCCGGTTTCTTAATATAGTCTTGTTGATATTCAGACAAAGAATTGAGCTGCGCCTGATCTTCCAACAACTTATTACGCATATAAGCCATGGTTTTGGCCGCTTGATCCATCTCCAGTGCGGCAATATCTATGATTTTTTCAATTCTTTTCAACCGATTTGCCATGCTACTCAACTCTCAAAATGACGACTCATCACGCACTGTTTACACTATCAAACCAAAGTGGACTGTAAGGCTTCCAGAGACTGTTTGACAGAGAAATGTTGACGAATTTCCTGCGATAAAAAGGCTTCCAAACTGGTATGTTTGGCAATCGCCTCATCGATTTCCGAATCCGCGCCTTGTCGGTATGCCCCGACACTAATCAGATCATGGTTTTGTTGGAATGTGGAATAGAGTTTTTTGAACTTCTTGGCCATTTTCATCTGTTTATCAGGCACAATCTCAACCATCACTCGACTGATTGATGATTCTATGTCAATGGCCGGATAACGCCCGCTATCGGCGATATCACGGGATAATACGATATGCCCATCCAACACACCGCGAGCCGAATCGACAATCGGATCAGACTGGTCGTCACCTTCAGCCAGCACAGTATAAATCGCCGTGATAGAACCTCCGCCAAGTTGACCGTTACCGGCGCGCTCAACCAACTGCGGTAATTTGGCAAATACCGAAGGCGGATAACCTTTACTCGCCGGCGGTTCTCCTACCGCCAAAGCGATTTCACGCTGCGCCTGAGCAAAACGGGTCAAGGAATCCATCAGCAAGAGGACGTTTTTGCCTTTTTCACGGAAATATTCCGCTACGGCGGTTGCCATCATGGCGCCATGCAAACGCATCAGAGGCGGATCATCTGCTGGTGTAGCAACCACAACAGCTCTTTTCAATCCCTCGTCCCCCAGGTTCTGGCGAACAAATTCATTTACTTCACGGCCTCGTTCACCAATCAGACCGACCACCACAATATCGGCATCGGTAAAACGGGTCATCATCCCCAAAAGCACACTTTTACCGACACCGGTACCGGCCATTAAACCGATACGTTGACCTTTGCCAAGAGTAAGTAAACCATTGATCGCTTTGATACCGACATCCAAAGGTTCGGTGATAGGATGGCGACTGAGCGGATTAATACGCTCGCCGGAAAGCGAGACATAATCACTCGCTTCGATCGGCCCCAAGCCGTCTAAAGGTTCGCCGGAACCGTCAACTACTCTGCCCAGCATCTTTTCGCTGACCGCCACCTTGACTCCGCCATCCAGCGGAACCACCTCGGCATTAGGAGAGAGACCGTGAGTATCGCCAATCGGCATCAAGAAAAGGCGACCGTCGTGAAAACCGACTACCTCGGCTTCGATCGGTTCCATCGCGTCGCGCATAATCTGGCAACGGGAACCGATCGGTGCAAAGGTGCCGACCACTTCAAGCGTCATGCCAACCATTCTTACCAAACGACCAGCAACCTTTAACGGTTTCGCCTTGACCGAAGTCGTCTGCAAATACTGCATCTTGGCCTGTAAATTTTTGTTTAGCTGATTGGCTAAATCCATAAAAAATCTCTCGAACCGCTTGAAGGTAAATAAATCCAAGCAAGGCAAGGATTCGGCTGTTTGATCTTAAGACATAACAATCCATTCATTACGGACGTTATTCTTGCTCCTGAATTTGGGAAAACGATTCTTCGGCTTTAACGGCCATCTCTGTTTCATCCAGTAACTGGTTTGAAATCTCGGAAAAACGCGCTTTCCAATCGTTCATTACTGAAGAGTGGTCCTGTTTAACGATGCAACTGCCAATCGCCAAATTCGGGTTTTCATGTAGTTGCCATTTTTCGGAAATGGTCGGTTTCGATATCTGTATAAAAGCGAGGTCTTCAGGATGAAGATAGACATTAATCTCGCTTTTCGATTCAGGCAATTGGGCAACGGATTGTTGGATCGCTTCAACAACCCATTCACGATGATCCGCAACACTCTTGGCAATCACCGTTTCGGAAATATGTAACGCCAGTTCAACCAGTTCGGAATAGAGTTTATCTTCCAGCAACTCATAAGGCTTTTTCAAGGATTCCAAAACCCCCTCAAACTGCTCAAGTTTGGGTTCCAAATTTTGCAGAACCTCAGACTTCGCATCCGCTTCGCCTTGAGCCTTACCCTCTTGCAACCCTTTTTCCAAGCCTTCTTGGTAACCTTTTTGAAACGCCTTGTCATAGGCTTCTTTTTTCAGAATTTCAGCTTGTCTTTGCAGTTTCGGCTGCATGGCCTGCTGCATTTTCTGCAATACTTCGGCAGAAACCTCGTCAATGGTTCTGGAGGATTTTTCCTCTTCAAACCGACTCAGTTTCCACTCTTTGACCGATTCGGTAATTTCCGAAGGACGAACTAACTTGGCAAGTTGAGGCTCCTGCTGCTCTGAAGGTTTTTTTCAGTCTGCTGCTCAGTCACCTACACAAACTCCTCGCCGCCTCCAGGCATCATAATTTTCTCTTCATCCGCTAAGCGACGAACCGTTTGAATGATGGTTCTTTGTGCATCTTCAACCGCACTGAGCTTGACCGGTCCACCTGACTCAAGATCATCACGCATAATATCCGCTTGACGTTTGGACAGGTTGGATAGGAATTTCTCTTTAATCGAGGTGTCTGCACCTTTAAGCGCAATAACCAGCAGATCGCTCGGCACTTCGGCAACGATGGTTTGAATACCGCGATCGTCGATTCCTTCGATATCATCGAAGACGAACATTTTATCTTGAATCGCTTTACTGACATCTTCGTGCTCGGTAGCGATATCGTCAAGAATACGCGAATCAACGCCGCTACCCACCAAGTTGAGGATTTCCGCCGCACGTTTCTCTCCGCCGATCGAGGCCAATTTACCGCCTTCGCTGTCATTGGACGCGCTTTCCAGCACGTCGTTCAAATCAAACAGCGCTCGAGGCTGAATAGTCGTTAAAGTCGCGATACGGTAAATAACTTCGGCCTGGAAACGTTCCGGAATTCCGCGCAACACTTCTGCGGCCTGGTCGGCATCGAAATAAGACAACACAATGGCCACTACTTGCGGGTGCTCGTTTCTGAGCATATTGGCAATCGTCGATGGATGCTGCCATTTTAGCGCTTCCAATCCTTTTACCTTGTCGCCAAGCAGAGCGGCATCCATCAAGTGACCACCGCCTTCGCCCAAGGCGTCGGCCATCAGTGATTGTGCATATTCGCTTGGATCGACACCTAAAGCATCTTCTCCCAGCTCATCCAAGAAACTCTTCATCACCACATGAATATCGCTATGGGAAATATTATCCACGGCCGTCATGGCCGAACCAATCTGCTGAATCTCTCTCGGATTGAGGTTTTTTAATACCTTGGCTGCTGAATCTTTACCTAAGGAAAGCAAAAGGATTGCAGCCTTATCAAGATTAGAAATGTCTTTATGTTTACCGACTTCTTCTAAAACTGAATCACTCATTCTTTACCTTCCGCCATCCATTGTTTAATCACATGAGCCGCCACTTTCGGATCCGAAGCGACAATCGCTCTGACTTTTTCCAGCAACTCGTGCTCTTCTTCAGATTCCGCTTCGGATTCAACCGCAGTCTGCTCAACTTCTTCATTCATCTGTTCTAGCGCTTTAGAAATCTCGTCGACATTTTCAAGCTCTTCCTCTTCCTCAGGAACCTCTTCCGGATATTCCAGATAAGTCTCTTCACGTTTAGAAAGGTCTTTCAGCATCGGACGAATCACACCGAAGATGATCAACAGCACAGCAAGCCCGGCCAACAACTGTTTAACCAAATTCCAGAACCAGCTCTCGTGCCAAATCGGTGTCGATTCAAACTCTTCAGCCGGCGCCACAACGAATGAAGCATTGACCACGCTCAAGGTATCGCCACGAGCTTCATCCAAACCGACTGTATCACTCACCAACTGACGGTAACGCAGCAACTCTTGTTCTTCAAGTGGTTGACGGACAATCTCGCCGTTTTCATCCAGACTGGTCTTATCATCCAGCACCACCGCCACAGAAAGTCGTCTGACATTACCGACCGAATTTTTGATATGGCTAATGGTGCGGTCCAACTCATAGTTCTTGGTGGTTTTCTCACTCGAGCTTTTCAAATTAGGATCGTTATCAGGCGTATAACCCTGCTCAGGAGCCAGTCCCGCTCTAGGCGGTTGATTAGTCAAAGCCCCCGGAATACCAGTCGGCCCTTTGTCGCGATTAATCTCTTTAACTTCTTGTTCCGAACGAACGGCTTCCGGATCCGGCTCATAGTTCTCTCTGGTCTGCTCTTGCTGCGTGAAGTCCAGCTCTGCAGTCACTTGCGCGCGAACTTTATTTTCACCGCCAACAATCGGAGCCAATAAACGAATGATACGATGCGATAGGGTCTCTTCAACCTGACGGGTATAGTCAAGCTGCTTCATGCTCATGTTGAGCATGCCGGTATTGGCGTGCGAATCGGTCAATAAGTTCCCGTTCTGATCAACAACGGTAACGGATTTAGCATCCATGTTTGGAATACTGGAGGCAACCAGGTAAACAATTGCACTAACCTGTTCTTCATTCAAGCTTCTGCCAGGATAGAGCTTAACCACCACCGACGCGGAAGGCTTCTGCTGCTTACGTACGAAAACCGATCTTTTCGGCAGACCTAACATGACTCGAGCCGACTTAACTGCGTTAATGGAAGAGACCGATTTCGCCAACTCCCCTTCCAAAGCGCGATGATAACGGGTGGTTTCTTTAAACTGTGAAATACCGAAACCTTGATCGACATCCAAGATCTGATAACCGGTCGCCGCCTGTTTAGGGTAGCCAGCAGCAGCCAGTTTCAAACGCATCTGATGAACCAGTTCGCTCGGCACCATGATTCCGCCACTGCCCTCGTCGATCTTGTAGTCGACACCTTCCTGTTCCAAGGTTTGCACAATTTCATTCATGTCTTTGGCATCAACACTGCCGAACAGCAAAGTATAAGGTGTACTTTGCGACCACAGCACAATGCCGACGATCAGCGCGATAGACGCGGCCAAAGCAATCACCAAGCTCACCTGCTTGGCAACCGAAAGAGAGGTCAAGTTATTGATTAAAGTAGAGGCAGCCCCAGCGGGAGGTTGGGTATCTAAAGAGTTGTCGATAGCTGCTGCTTGCGGTTCTGCCATTGTGTATTCTTCTTATTGGTTTGAATGTTTTTAAAACAAAACATTTATAGAGGCATATTAATCACTTCTTTATAGGCTTCGACCAGTTTGTTTCTCACCTGAGTCATTGCCTGAAAAGAGAGACTTGCTTTTTGAGCCTGAAGCATCACTTCCGAAAGTTCCATTTCTGGATCTCCACGCTCAAAAGCTTTTTTCATTTCAGCAGATTTTTGCTGCTGTTCGTTAACGGCTTTAACGGAGTCGGCCAGCAAATCGGCAAAGTTATCGGATTTCTCCAAACCTGCCGATTTTTGCGATTCATCACCCGATGCGGGTTTAGCTTCAGCCTGCGCTGCCAAAGAGCGCATCTGCAGAAGTAAACTTTGTGTATCGACTGGATCCATACTGGGATTCTCTCCAAACTCGGTTCAATTCTTGTCATTTCGAATCGAACAAATTAATTAACCTTCCAAACCAAGTAATTCTGACTAAAAATTACTTTTTTGACTAAAAAGCAATTGGTATGCCACTAAAAAGTCAAAAATCCGTTATTGAGCTAAAGTCTTTAATATTTTAGCCGATAAAGCAAAGTTACGGAATTTCAAAACCTTGCTCTTTGAGTTTTGCCAACTTATAACGCAAGGTTCTCGGGCTGATATTCAAAGCTTCGGCGGTTTTTTGCCTATGCCCGCCGTTTTGCTTCAAAGTCTCCAATATCAGCTGAGTCTCTCTCGCTTTCAGATCGGTCGGCAGTCCAAGCTCTTCTTCACTACTTTGTACCGGCATCATCGGCGGTTCCTCAGACTGCGTTTCCGCCACTGATACTGGACTGTCATAAGCAGTATCTACAGGATCTTGGTCGAGGAAATTAACGCCCTCGTCCAACAAAATATTCTGTTCCTGAATGGTATCACCGGTCATCAACACTAAGGCGCGTTGAATCACGTTATCCAATTCACGAATATTACCCGGCCACTTATATTCGATTAGGCGTTTCATCGCCGGTGCCGAAATCATCGGCTGTACACGAGTGGTTCCGCAATGTCGTTGAATCAAACGTTCGGCAATCGCGGCAATATCTTTCGGTCGATCACGCAAAGCCGGTAGATTCATCGGGAAGACGTTCAAACGATAAAAGAGGTCTTCTCTGAAATTACCTTCACTGATCGCCTTTTTCATATCGACATTGGAAGCGCTCAAAACACGCACGTCGAGCTCAACGGTTTTGGTACTGCCGATACGTTCCACCTCTTTTTCCTGCAAAACACGTAACAACTTGGCTTGCAGATCCGGTTTCATCTCGCCGATTTCATCCAGAAAGATCGTTCCTTTCTGTGCTTGTTCAAATTTACCCGGCATAGATTTGGCCGCACCGGTAAAAGCGCCCTTTTCATAACCGAACAAAATCGCTTCCAGCATGCTTTCCGGAATGGCGGCGCAGTTAATGGCGACAAACGGTTGCTTGGCTCGCGGAGATTGGGTGTGAATAAATCTAGCCAACACCTCTTTACCGGTGCCGCTCTCTCCGCTGATCATGACACTGGCGTCACTTTCAGCCACTTTTTGCGACATGGATTTCAGCTGTTGGGTCGCTGGATCAGCGACGACAAAATCGTCTTCACTGGAGGCATCACGATTAAAGTACGCCTTGGCTTTTTCCACCAAAACATCAGCTTCAAATGGTTTGACGATATAGTCGACCGCGCCTGATTTCATCGCATCAACCGCTTGCTCAATGGTGCCGTAGGCGGTCATCAAGACAATCGGTAAATAGGGCTTGGCGGCTCTGATTCTCTTCATCAACGCATAACCGTCCATACCGTCCATGCGGATGTCGCTAAACACCATACCGATTTCATCACTCAGTGTGGTAATCGCCTCTTCGGCGCTACTGACGCTGATTACATCAAAGCCGTTCAACGTCAAGGTATCAACCAAAGCCTCCTGCAGCTCAGAATCATCCTCTACCACTAATATCTTGGCAATACTCATTAATCATCCTCTTTGTGAGTGAGTGGCAACCTCAAGCCAAATTGAGATCCATAGCCAACTATCGATTTGACCCAAACTTCCCCGTTATGCGCTTCGGCAATCGCTCTGACGACCGCCAGACCGAGTCCGGTACCTTTTGCTCGACTGGTATAAAAAGGCTCAAAAATTTTCTCAAGCTTTTCACCTTCGATCCCCGGACCTTTATCGCTGACCACGATATCCACCCGGTCATTAGGCAATTTATTTACCGTGACTTTAATATCGGCCCGTTTGCCGACCACATCAATTGCATTGCCGATCAAGTTCTGTAATGCGGTAACCAAAGCATCCATGTCTCCGGAAACCGTCATGCCGGGCATAAACGCATTAAACTGTATGTTACTTTCCGACACTTGAACAGGTGATTCTACACTTTGTTCCAAATTCGTGATCAAATCTTCCATCCGCACCGGTCGGTCGCTACCTTTTCCGCCTTTAGCATACTGGAGCATATCTTTGACCAGTGCTTCCAAATGGTGAAGACTGTTGAGCGCTTTACCGACAAAATGCTCACGTTTGTCCGGGTCCAGATGTTCCGAGTTCATCTGAGAAACATAAAGTAACGCCGAAGAGAGCGGCGTACGTATCTGATGAGCTAAGGAAGCCGCCATCTCTCCCATAGAATGCAATCGCTGATGGCGGCTGACATGCTCTCGCAACTGTCTGGCTTCGGTGACGTCCTGAATCAGCACAATTTTACTCTGATGATCATCCAGCGGCGTTTCCGAGGTTTGATAGAAGCGATTATCGTGGGTGACCAATTCACCGGCATCATTAGTGCTGTAGAAGGCGTTCATCAACACAATATCCCAGTCACGTCCCAAAGCATCGATCCCGAGGATTTTCTCGGCACTCGGATTCATCTCTAGAATTTTGTTCTGCGGATTGAGGACAATCACTCCGGCAGGCAGCAAAGCCAGTAGGCGCCCAAGGTGATCGGCAACCTGTTTCTTTTCCTGATCACTCTCGGCCAGCTGATTCTGCATGACTTCGACTTGCGTCTGCAAGGACTCATAAGATGAGCTTAATTGCAGCGAAGTCTGGTTAAAGAGTTTAAACGCCTCTTCCAGCTCTTTTAAACGTTCCTGTTCGACTTCACTGATCACGGCTTAACCTGTTAATTGAGTTCATATTTACGAATCTTCTCGACCAAAGTGGTGCGATTCGTTTGTAGCAGTTTTGCCGCCTGGGAAACATTGCCATCAGTCTGCCAAAGCGCCTTTTGAATCAACTGAACTTCCATCTCAACCAAATACGATTTGAGATCCAAGCCGTTTTCCAAATCCGGAACCGAACCCGTATCACTTGTCAGGCTCTCCGTTGCAGAAGCCGCTTGCAGATCGACAGATACAGCTTCAGGCCGAGCATCGGAAACGGCTGTCGTTTCGGTTTCGGTTTCGCTCGATAAGACTTTCGACTCTTCCTTGGCCGGAAGGATTAGTTCCGCATTGTCAGCCAAATCTACTTGATATTTGACCGGCAGATCATCGTATTCCACCGCCGTTGCCGGGAAAAGGATCGATAAACGTTCCGCTAAATTGCCCAGTTCACGTACATTTCCCGGCCAAGGGTAGTTCTGTAAGGAAATTAATGCCTTGTCACTTAGCAAAGGAGCTTGTCTGCCATTCTCTTTCAGGCGCACAAACATAAACTCGAACAGTTCCGGAATATCTTCCGGGCGCTCTTTTAGAGACGGCATTTCAATCGGGAAAACATTAAGACGATAAAATAGATCTTCACGGAAATCTCCGGAAGCGATGTGCTCTTCCAAATTACGGTGGGTAGCGGCAATGACACGTACGTCACATTGAAAACTTTTATTACCACCAACACGCTCATAGATTCGTTCTTGCAGTACGCGCAGCAGTTTAACCTGCATAGGCAGAGGCATATCGCCGATCTCGTCCAGGAAAATAGTGCCTCTTTCCGCCATTTCAAAACGGCCTTTACGTGCGGTTATCGCACCGGTAAACGCCCCCTTCTCATGACCGAAAAGTTCACTTTCAAGCAGTTCGCCGGGAATGGCTCCGCAATTGATGGGAATAAAAGCTTTTTGAGATCTTTCGGAAGCGTTATGGAGAGCTTGGGCAACAACTTCTTTACCTGTTCCGGACTCGCCGAGGATAAGAACGGTTGCATCGGTTTGAGCAACTTGCAGGATAAGTTTTTTAACCTGTTGCATCGCTGGTCCACTGCCAACGAGCGAAGCAAATACATTTTCTGACATCTAGCCGCCATTTGTTAATAAAAATTAGACACCTAGGTCCCTTTTATATACTGCTTTCTCGGTGATGTCAAAAATTTGGCACGATTTTTTGTAGGTTTATTTCAAATACTGTTTGGTTTGCGACATATTTCGTTTCATATCGCGGTGCTCAATATTGATTTTTTGCTGCTCGTCAGCCACGATTCGCATCAACTCATCGTTATCTTCGGTCAGTTGTGGAATGATCTGCTGAAGAGCATCAGGATAGGTTTGCAAAGCCTCGGCAAGCTTTTGATCCCAACTACGGGTAGTCGCTTCCAATTGAGACCATTGTTGCTCGCGGGCGAGCTGTAGACGTTGTTGTGATTGAACCAGTAACTGCAATCTCAACTTTTCTGGATTATCGGTAGTCACTTAGGCTTTCATCTTCTGGATTTGTTCGCGATTCGCTCTTTTGTACTGTTCCGGCATCTGCTTCCAAGCTTCTGAGATCGGTTCGATTAACCCAATCACTTCATCGATTTTCTGTACATCGTTTTGAGCGCTGGCTTGGAAAATTGTCGAGTGACAGTAGTCATACAAAGCCAATAAGTTTTCAGCGACATCTTTACCACTATCCAAATCAATGCCCGCTTTCAATTCAGCGAAAGTCGCCATTGACTTGTTAAGGTGCTCGGCCTTCTTTTCAAATTCGTTACGCTCAATGAAAATTTTTGCCAGTTTCAAATTTTTTAGCGCATTGTCATACAACATTTCAACCAGTTTATGAGGTGACGCTTCGGTAACGATAGATTCAACCGCAGTATTGGCGTAAGCCTGTGCAAAGTTTTTTCTCATTGCCATATTCATCTTAAATTACCCTTATGCTGTTTAATTATTGTGTTGTTTAATTATCGTTATTATTGCTAAATTGTGCAGTCAATTGGTTACGAGTCTGCTCCGCACTGGCCATGATAGACTGTAGAGTCGCAAACTGAATGCGGTATTTCAACTCTAGACGCTCATAACGCTCGTCGATTTTTTTAGACTGTTCATCAAACTCTTCGTTTCTTTTGGTTAAAGATTCTATTCGCTGACTGACCAGACCGTTATCTTCAAAGAAGTTATTAACCACTTCCTCGATTTTACTGGCAAAACCTTGCGCAAAATTCAGATTGACCGTCGCGCCGGGATTGCCATTGACTACAAAAGACAATCCTCGCATTGAGGTATCGCCGTCATCGGCAACCGCAAAATCGGAAATATTGATCTTACGACCGTCTTCCGGATCACCGTAAGAACCAAGGCTCAAAGTACCACCTGTTGCTGTCGTAATGGTTCCCGAGACATTTTGCCCGGTCGCTAAAGCCGGATCACCGGTATTGGCAATACTCAAATTCAATGCGGAATTGACACCGTAGCGAGAGGACTGCAAAACAATCTCGTTAGCCGCATTGACATAAGCCAAGACGCTACCGCCGGCCGCTTGCACTTCCGGCGCATTATTGATTATTTGCGTTAACTGTACTGCATAGGCGTTCAAATCAGAGGTATCCGTCGGTGCTGTCAAAGTCACACTGGTAGAACCGTCCACAGAAATATCGAAAGTCCCGCCTGCCTGAGCGGCAAAAGTCCATTCCGCACGAGTCGCTTCCTGAGTGATATCGATCTGATAATTACCGGTGACCGTGCGATCGGTCGCATCGACAAAACTCACTAAACCGCTATCGGAAGTCGCGCCTTTAGAGAACAAACTGGAAACCGCATCTAAGTTGTTTTGTAACGCAGAATTAAACATGGTTTCATCAATCTGCAAAACCCCGTCACGGTCAAAACTGATACCGACAGAAGATAATGAATTGAAGCTACCGCCCAATTCGGCAATCGAACCGGTTAAAGATGATTTGATCTGATCTCTGACGCTTCTAAGAATGCTGCTACCAGCCAAATCGCCATAAAATTCATATTCTTCACTAGCTAACTGATCTTCGGTTAAGGTAGAAGCATCATAGGCAGCCAGCTCTTTAGTAATGACGCCCAGTTGATTATAGACATCAACAAAGTTACGAATTGTCTCTTCGACGACACTGGTATCGGCGGCGACGGTCAAGGTATTGGTCACGCCAGGAGAGGCCGAGTTAAGCTGAAAACTCATGCCTTCAATCACGTTATCAAAAGAGTTGGTCGAATTACTGATATCTAGACCATTGATATTCATAATGGCGTCTTGTGCTTGAGAAGTAATCACATATGATGCAGGATCACTGCCATCTGGGAACCCGGCGGCATTAGCCGTTCCAAACGTAATTTCTCCGGCCGCACCCGAGGTTTTAGAGGTCATCATCATACGATAACCGGTACCGTCGTTAATCACAGCAGCGTTAACGCCGTAATCACCACTATTGATCTGCGCCTGTAGACCTTCCAAAGTACCGTTAGTGGCATCTAAAGTAATGCTCTGCGTTTGGCCGTTTACCGTGAATTCAAACACGCCCGTATCTGAAATCAGACTTTGCGGAGACGCATAGGTTTGTGCAAAAACGACCGAATGTGTCTGTGCCAGCTGTTTGGATTCAATCTGATAAACACCAGAAGCAACACCTGTCTGCGCGGTAGCCGTAACAATGGATTCATTCGACGAAGTCACATTCAGATTTCTGAACAGATCCGGCGAAGTCAGATCGGTAACATAAGTCTGAAAGGCATTTAAATTGGTTTGCAAATAATTCAACGCACTTAACTCGGTATTCACTTTCTCCGATTTACGCTCCAGACTTGCACGACGTGACGCCACATCCGCTTCAGCCAATACCTTGGACATATTTCCGATGTCGAAAGTACTATTCGTTAAGGAGTTTAAGAGTGTAGAGCCTACTTCATTTGCCATTTCAGTTCTCCTGGTCAGATCGCCTGATATAAATTTTATTCTTTTTTGGGCAATCGGTCATTTTTCATGTCTTAGCTGTATAGCACTATTGATGCCATTGCCGGCTAATAACTTTAATCGGCAGCCAAGAAGAAAACTTTAATATTTTTTAGAGGGGGAAAAATAAAAAAAGCGGCCAAAAGACCGCTAAACACACAAGGGAACTTGTAGTCAGGCTTGAATATCGGTAATCAAGCCCGGAGGTAGAGCCATCTTTTCAGATAACTCCTGACGCATTTCAAGATATTTACTAATATTGTTCGAAATGTCCAAAAACTCTTGGGATGGAATTTGACGAATCACTTCGCCTGTTTCACTGTTTCGGATAAAGATCACCATCCTCTCTGAATCTTCATCTTTTTCGAAACGTAAATAGTTTCTGACCTTTTCCAGTTGTGAATTCAGGTTAGACAAAGTTTCAGTCAATGACTCGATGTCTTCTTCGTTACTCACTTCCGAACGGTTCCGAATATCAGAGGAGGTATTTAACTCCGCTTTGGAATCAACCTGTTGAATAGGTTGTCCATTGCGAACCAATCCTTCCTCCCCTGAATACTCAGAGGTCGCAGTTCGGTTTCCGCTGTAGGTTTCCAGATTGGGTTTTAACACATTAAAATCTGCCATGACCCATTTCCTTTATAAGAATGAATACCTATATGATTTCATTCAATAAAGAACCTGTCAAACCTTCTTTAGTCACCGAAACTCGTTCGTTAACCGAATTTAGGTATTCTTGAATGTTTTTCATCATTCGCAAAGCCCCTTCATCGGGAAACTGTTTTATGACTTCTTCAGTCGATTTATCAATGACTGTTACCACTGAAGATTTTGTACTCTCATCAATGATAAAAGCCACACCGATACCCAAACTTTCCATCACTCGATTCATCTGTTGAACTTCGTTCTGAATCTGTTCTTCCGATACCGGATTCGCCTTTTGATCAACAGAAGCCATTGATCCTTCAGACTGCTTTTGAGGCGATACCGCAACCGCTTCTTGCTTTACGCCAGGAACGGCTACCGTACTTCCAGTAGCAGGCGAGGATAAAGAGTTAATATCCATCTTAATCCTCCCTTTCTCACTTTACCGGACTAGACCGCTACTCGATTAACGAAGTAGAGCCAGTACGTTCTGAGAGTTAGAGTTCGCTTGAGAAAGCATGCTCATACCTGCTTGCTGCAATACTTGCGTACGAGCTAGGTTAGCACTCTCTTGTGCGAAGTTAGCGTCTTGGATAGATGAACGTGCAGCTGACATGTTCTCACTTACGTTAGATAAGTTAGCTACTGTGTACTCAAGACGGTTTTGTACCGCACCCACCGCAGAACGTGCAGTTGCAAGGGTACCGATGTTAGTATCCAAAGTTGCCAAATCAGCAGTTGTACCAACTGAAAGAGCCGCTACCGCAGTTGCGATCGCTGTACCACCGATACCAGTGATCGTTACTGCATCATCTGCAGTTGCTTCCCAACCGGCCTGGATGTTAACAGCCGCACCGGCATCCATAATGGCAACACCGTTGAACTTGGTGGTTGAAGCGACACGACCCAATTCTGAAGAAAGTGCATCGAACTCAGCCTGCATTGCAGCGATATCGGTTGCCTGATAAGTTCCGTTCAAACCTTGAACCATCAACTCACGCTGACGTTGCATCATGTTGTTCATTTCTTCAGAAGCACCATCGATAGTCTGCGCTAGGGCGATACCGTCGTTAGCATTTCGAACCGCTTGATCCAAACCACGGATCTGAGAAGTCATACTAGATGCAACTTTAAGACCCGCCGCGTCATCAGCAGCACTGTTGATACGTAGACCGGAAGTCAAACGCTCCATCGAAACCGATTGTTCACGGCTTGATGCATCTAGTTGGCGTGCAGCATTCAAAGATGCTACGTTTGTGTTGATTACCATTGACATGATAAATCTCCTTTTTTAATGAATCGTTAGTCTTCCCTAGTTGGGGTTCTAACTTTTTATGTTATCCGCCAACTAGGTGGCGAATCTGGTTTGGGTCAAGCCCAAATCTGTTAGCTAAGCAGGCCATCAATCTGCTTAGCGAATTCGTTATTACTGCAGTAATTGCATCACGTTTTGTGACTGCTGGTTCGCTTGCGAAAGCATAGTCATACCGGCTTGCTGCAGTACTTGTGTACGTGCAAGGTCAGCACTTTCTTTCGCGAAGTTCGCATCTTGAATAGCTGAACGAGCGGCCGACATGTTTTCACTGATGTTCTGCAAGTTCGCCGCAGTGTGTTCCAAACGGTTTTGTACCGCACCCACTGCCGAGCGTTCTGTTGCCAAAGCGGCAATATTGGTATCCAAAGTAGCTAAGTCAGCCGTTGTACCGACTGCAAGTGCCGCTACCGCAGTAGCGATTGCAGTACCGCCAATACCGGTAATAGTGATGGCATCGTCCGCTGTGGCTTCCCAACCAGCTTGGATGTTGATCGCTGCACCGGCATCCATTACCAATACACCGTTAAATTTTGTTGTTGCCGCTACACGTCCCATCTCTGAAGACAAAGCATCAAATTCAGCCTGCATCGCGGTAATATCGGAAGCTTGATAAGTTCCGTTCAAACCTTGAACCATCAACTCACGTTGACGTTGCATCATGCTAGACATCTCTTCAGAAGCACCGTCAATTGTTTGTGCCATGGCGATACCGTCATTTACGTTACGTACCGCCATGTCCGTTCCGCGGATTTGGCTAGTCATAGAAGTAGTTACTGCAAGACCGGCTGCATCATCAGCAGCACTGTTGATACGTAGACCAGAAGTCAAACGTTCCATAGCAACGGATTGCTCACGGCTTGAAAGGTCTAGCTGACGAGTTGCGTTTAAAGAAGCGACGTTAGTGTTGATTACCATGCTCATTTTTAATTCCCTCAATACAATTTATGTATTTGTTTGCGTGTGTTTAATATTTAGTTTTTATTTTGTTAGGCAGTATTGTTTCCGCCTTCAATTTATTTAGCGGAACGAAATAAGAAAACTTTAGATTTTTTTTGAGAATTTTTAAAAAAAATGAGAAAAAGACAGGGAAAAGGCTTAAAAGCCCTTATTCATAAGGACTTTTCAAAAGAATAATTAAGACTTAAAAATTTAGAAAAAATGAGATAAAAGTGATTCCGATATAAATTTATAAGCTATATCAACCCGATCTCGGAACCTTATATGAGGAAATATCTTGGCGTTTTATTGGTAGTTACTCAAAGGTAATGCCGATATCGGCGAGCAACTTCAAGGTTTCATTTTTATCAAAATGACTGTTTTGTAATGCGTTATCCACTAACGCTTGCACCCGTTCAATATCATTTTTAAACAGATAAAAACGAATTAAGTCCACCGTCGCCAGCAAATCTTGCTGCAAATAAGGGTACTGCGACAAGATTTCCAGCGCTCCGTCCAGATTACCCATAATCTGTAAGGCATTAGCATATTGGGGAATGAAGGCAACATTGTGCCGACACACTTTTTCCAGTGCCAGTAAGCCCACCTCATTCTTACCTAAGTGGAAAGCCAATGGAAAAACTCTCTGCTGAATTTGTGGAACACTGCACTTAGGATCAACGGAAACATACCAATCTAAAGCTTCAGACAGCTCTTGTTTCAATTCCATCTGCAGTCCTTTGGAAAACAGCAAAGCCGCTTGAATTTCCGGCGAGTTAATCGATTTAAGCAAATCCTGCAACTCTTCTATCGCTCTCGCATCCTGATTCTGAAAAGCGTGCAATAATTGGTCAAAAAACCAGTCTGCACCAGCTTTCTTTAGCTCCATATTACGCAGCAAGCGCTCATCGCTATGGATCAAAGCTTGATAAGCCTGTTCCAATTCGGCAACGGCCTCCGGATATTGGTTCTGATAAAACTCGTAATCATCAGAAGCAAACTGATCCAACCAGATATAAAAACGTCCAGGTTCCTCGTTCTCCAGCCAAATCTTGGCTAGATCGGCTAAAGAAGTATTCGGATTCAACTCTTCCTGTCTCTGAGCGATTCGGTTTTTTAAAGCATCCAACCTTAGTTGAAATGAACGAGCAGTCTGCTTAATGCCGTTGAAGAAACCATAAAAAGAGGCTTTGATTTCCTCATGGCTCATTTGCTCCTCAGACGAGACCGGCTTTAAGGTATCGACAAAGAACTCACGGCCGTAATTGACAAAGGTAGCGTAATCGTCGCCAATCAACTTTTCCAAACTCTTCTTGTGTGCGACCAACTGCTTGATACACTTTTGATCTTTGGCCGGATCGGTAAACAGGGTTTCCAATACCGTTAAGGCATCGCTCCCTTCTTTAGTCAACTGGTATAACCATTGACCATATTTGGAAACATCTTTACTCAGAGTAACCAAGTAATCACGCGTAACCTGCTCATTGCTAGCCAGCGCCGCCCGGTAAAGTTCAACCACCTCTGGTTTTGCTTTCACAGCCGCCAGTTTCTCGATAGATTTGAAAACCACCCCTTCGATAACCGCCGCTTCCGCATTGAGGTTATAAACATCAATGCCTGGGTAAGTCTGCAAATAATCTCTCATCTGCTCATTGAAATTATTCAAGGCATCAAACAACTGGATATTGGTCGCCATCTCTTCGTGCAAATAATTAAATACGGCAGCGCCTTTAGCAAAGTCGACATCACTATTCGATTCCACACTTTGCGACTCATGGGTTTTCCCCTCTTTGGAGAAACACAAATCCACTCCGGCCAAATAGACCTCTTTAGCACCAAGATATAAGGCCATCCCCAACAAAGCGTTGGTAATGGTCGGCCCTTCGGAAATATAGTTCTCTTCGGCAATCACCCGCCATGGAAAACGGCGTTTGGAATAAGCCTTCAACCCACGCCATTGAGAAATGATTTGCGTATTGGGCGTATTATTGGTCAAAAGAACGCTCTTGTCATAAAACGCCAAACCTTCACGAGTGTAATCAAAACTCAGACTTTGGTTATCGATCGTACCGATAAAATCGGGCGTAATCCCCTCTTTAGCTAGGCGCTTACAGATGCGGCCAACCGTAAATATCCACACCTTGGACTGATTCTCTCTTAACCAAGGAATGACTTTATCCAGAGATGGTCCGCCGCCTAAAACAATCGCCGGAATCTCGGCATCCAAGGAATTCTCAATCTGTTTGATCGGATGCTCGAAATCACAGGCATTGAAAATCTGGCTTTCATAAAACGGTTTGAAATTTCGATTATCGGCACGACTGACACTAAACTTATGGAACTCTCGATCCAAGTGCTGATAACACTCGTAATAGTCATGCGTTCGCTGATCGACCGCGACCGATTTCAGTAATAGAGAGGCGTTGCGCATAACGTAATCAGAAGCAAACTCATAAAGAAAATCGAAATGAAAACGTTCTAAATTCATCAGCACCATTTGTTTTTTAAAATCTTCCCGCAACTCAGGCACGATTGAATGCTGCAGAAATTCAATCACGGGAGGGTGATCCAAAAAAATAAACTTCTGACCGGCCTGATATTTACCGGCTAGATAATCAAGCATGCAGCCCAAATCGGTTCCGATCACAATGAAAAGAGAGTTGGCAGGTAGAGCTTCGCCGATAAAATCCCGATAAATCTGGTTTGAACTGTGTTGCTCGAAGATTTCCGGCCAAAACGGTTTTAAAGCGGGGTTAGTCTCGATTGCTTGAATGGCTAAAGTTTGTACATTCACGTTAATTGACTCTTTTTTCTGTCATCAGGATCGGAATAAGATTTAAGGGCTTGATTGTCTTACTGTTTACACTTAGATTTGAAATACTGTCTCAGCACTACTTTTCGAGCAGAAACCAAGTCGTGTCATCCAGCGGATAATGTGGATCTTTATGGTAAACAAAACCGTAATCAACCAGTTTTAAATCCGGATATTGAGCCATCATCTCGCCAGCGAAGTCGCGTTTGAAATAGCGCGCTTCATGCCCGCGGTAATCAATTGCCAAAGGAGTCGGATTATAAGACTCTGAAATCAAGATCCAGCGTTGCGATGACTCATAAAGGTTTTTGTACATCACCGGTAACTCTTCCGGGTTAATATGAATCAGCACGCCAAGCACCATTGCCATTTCGTATTCTGACTGGGCCTTAAATGTCAGTGCCGACTGATGGAACACCTCTTTGCAATGCCCCCACTCTTCTAACTGCTGTTTAGCAAACTCGTTGATTTCGATAGCTGACAACTCGATAGCGGGCTGTAAACGTTGCAGAGCTCTCAGATTCAAACCGATATTGGAACCAAACTCAATCACTGAGGACAACTTGCCGGTCTTGTCTAGAATCTTGGCAAACAAAGCCGTTTTGCTGATTAACAATTGCTCGCCATCATTTCTTTGGCTGTATGCATCACCAAAATCACCGGCCCAAAAGGCTTCTTGTTCTGTTTTATATTCCATCTTAATTCCCTTACCTGGTTGAATATCCGTCATAGTAGAGTGACGGCAATCTTCAAAATTCTCGTTATTCGCACTGATCCAATAGTGCTTGAGTAACGGCTTGCCCTCTATGTAAATCAAACGGCGCTCTTTTACCTAACATCTTCGCCAAATTTTGGGGTGCCACTCCGAAACCGGGACGAATACTTTTCACATGCGCTTTAGTGATAACGTCACCCGCCGCCAAATCTTTAATGATATACAGCGAGCGCCTGAATTGAATATTGCCCTGCTCGCTGGATTTGAGCCCATAATCAACTTGACCCAGAGCCTGCCATGCGGTTTTGGCTGAACGGCATAACTGAGTCAACTCATCCGGCTCCAGCGAGAAACTGTCATCCGGTCCGCCGCCACTTCTATCCAGAGTGACATGTTTTTCGATAATACAAGCTCCTAAAGCCACACTGGCAATGGCCGTGGTATTATCCAGAGTATGATCGGACAAACCGACTGGCAAGCCAAAACGCTGCTGCATATCCACCAAAGTAGCCAAATTATAATCTTCGGCTGGAGCGGGATAGCCACTGACACAATGCAATATCGCCAAATCTTCGCAACCCGCCTGACGAGCCGTCTCAATCGCCTCAGCAATTTCTTCAGCATTGGCCATGCCGGTAGAGATAATCATCGGTTTGCCGGTTTGCGCGACATACTCGATCAACGGAAGGTCGATTGCTTCAAAGCTGGCAATTTTATAGGCAGGCGCATTTAAGTCCTCCAGCAGATCAACCGCACTGTGGTCAAATGGGGAGCTAAACATTGTAATATCAAGCTCTCGGGCATAGTCGAATAACGGCTTATGCCACTCCCACGGCATATAAGCCCCTTCATAAAGTTCATACAAACTCTGGCCGTCCCACAAACCGCCGTGAATCATAAATTCATCGGTGCGCATATCCATAGTGATGGTATCCGGTCGATAGGTCTGCAACTTGACTGCATCAGCGCCACACTGTTTCGCCATCTGGACAATCTTCTTGGCATTCTCCAAACGGCCATTATGGTTGGCAGACATCTCCGCAATGACATAAGGGGCAGAGTCTCTGCCAATCAAACGCGATGCGATAGAAAACGGTTTCATGCCAGTCCCTCAGAAGTCTTTACAGTTAAATCTTTATGCATCCGTAACACCGATTCTCCAGCCATATAACTCTCACCACTCTGTTCATAACCGTTACGTTGGTAAAGGCGAACGGCACGCTGATTTCTTTGCAGCACTTCAAGCCGCAATGAAGCTAAATCTAGATGCTCTTTAGCCAAATATTCAATCGCTTCAAGCAAGCAATCACCTCGGCCTTTTATCTTCGTGTTCGGATTGGCAAACAGGCCGATATCGGCACTTTGAGTCTCTGAGTTTATTTGCTTGAAGTTAATACTGCCAAGCACATCTTGCTCGCGCAAGACCAGAAAATAACAGGTGTCATGCGCGCCTTTTAATTTGGCAACAAATCCCAGATGAGCTTCCAAAGCAATCTCTTCCCGGTTATACATCCACTCACGCACTTGCGGGGCGTTACGCATCGCCAACAGCGCGACTAGCCCGGCTTCGTCCAAGGCAACATAATTAATCAGTCGAAGCTCTCCGCAAGACTCGCTATGAAAAACCAGTTCCAACGGCGTCATCAATCCAATCCCATAAATCGCAACACACGTTGCGTACCCAAACCATCACATTGCGCTGCTGCCCGTTGCCCAACATCTGCTAACCAGTCCGCAGAGTTTGCCAACAACGGATTCAATTGCGCCATCCGCTCAAGCCTCCTAGCGGCTCCCACTTCAGCCAAAGCGTTTGCCAAGGGTTCTTGGTTGACAGCCAAGACAAACACCACACTCGGCACTCCAAGGCAACAACGCTCCCAAGCTGAAGAACCGCAAGCGCCAATGACTAAATCGGTTTGACTGAGCAATTCAGCCATATTGTCGACATTCACTAATAGCTGTACCGGGCACGGTAACTTGGCAGCCTGAGCCTGTACACTTTGTAGGTGTGGCGATTGACTGCCAACCACCACCGTCAAACTCAACTCATTGATTACGGAATACGCCTGTAATTGTTCCAGTGCCTGCAAAGTATAGTTATCTTTATCAACGCCTCCGAAACTCAACATAACTGAACGTAATTCCGCATCTGTTCTGTATTGCAAACTTGTCGCGCGCCACTCGGCAAATTCGTCTCGCAATAAAGCAAACTCGGTCCCCAGTAAACATTGGCAATCCACAGGCACTTTGCCTGCATAAGTTTGTTGAGTACGACCCAGATTTTGATCCAATAAAATATCCGCACAATGTATGCGATCCGCCAGATCGTCAATCACCAGAAGCTTGCGGTAATGGCTTTGCATCAAGCTTTCCCAGTGAGTATCCAGTCCATAATGATCAACAATCATCCAGTCAAAAACCTGTTCTCCCAGCAGCGCCCGGCACTCTTCGGCATCCTGCTGTTGGCTTACCCCTAACCATGCTGAATGCGTTAAGGTTATTGAGTCCGACAGGAACGGTTTAGCAGGTCTCGAAAGTTTCATTACACTGAATCCGTGCGCGGCAATTATCTCTATCATATGGTTCGGCAGATCACGACAGATAAAAAGCACTTCAACGCCGTGCGACTTCAACGCTTTCGCCAGCGTCAAACAGCGCATGACATGACCACTACCGATCTCCAAAGAAGCATCGACACGGATCAGTGCGGTTTTCATAGATCGCCGGCCTGTTTCAGCACTTGATACATTAATTCGGCGCGCTTCCAGTCCTCTTCATTATCAATATCCTGCACCAAGTAAGATGGCAAAACAAAAGGCGAAGAGACCTCGGAAAAAATCGGCGTTTCCTGTTTCCATGCCTGTGCTCGCCCCCAATAAAACTGCCCGGCATCGTGATAGGCTTCCTCCAGATCTTGAGAACGCTTGTTGAAATTTTCCGGATAAAACATCTTCAGACGTTTTTCATCATTCATCTTGAAGGCACGCTGAATCGGCGATGCAAATCGGGTCACGGTAAAACAATAATCGGCTTGGCTGGCAACAAACTGCTGGTAAGCCTGTTTGATTAATTCGCCATGCACAAAAGGCGCGGTAGCATACAGGCAACAAACTGATTCAAACGCCGTACCCTGCTCTTCAAACCACTCGATTGCATGTTTAATCACCGGAATGGTTCCGGCATAATCATTGGCCAATACCGCAGGACGAAGATAAGGCACTTGTGCTCCGTAGCGTTTGGCGACCTCGGCGATCTCGATATCGTCGGTGGACACCACAACCTGATCAAAACATTGCGACTCAAGCGCCGCCTGAATCGAATAGGCAATCATCGGTTGGCCGCAAAACGGCTTGATGTTTTTTCGAGGGATACGTTTACTGCCGCCACGAGCCGGTATCACACACAAATTCACACTAATACCTCGTTCAAATTTTCGACAACTTCATCCTGCTGTTGCTCACTCATCGCATGAAACAGCGGGATACTGATGGCTCGCTGGTAGTATGACTCGGCATTAGGGAAATCGCCCGGGGCAAAGCCCATCGCCTGATAATACGGTTGACGGTGAATCGGAATATAGTGCACATTCACTCCGATGCCCTTGGCGCGCAGTTCGCTGAAAATCTCTCGGCGCGATTTGCCAAGTTGTTCCAATTCAAGCTGTATCGGATACAGATGTAACGCGGAATAGCTGTCGGCAGACTGATAGGGAGTGAGTAGCGGCAATCCATCCAATAGTTGATCATAACGCGCTTGCAGAGCGTGACGATGTTCAACAAACTCATCCAGGCGAGTCAGTTGGCTTAACCCTAATGCGGCTTGCATCTCGGTCATACGATAGTTGAAACCCAAATCGACTTGCTGGTAGTACCAATCCCCTTCCGACGGCTTATCCATCAATTGGGCGTCACGAGTCACCCCATGACTGCGCAACAGGCGCATTTTCTCGGCAAGCTCCGACTGGTTAGTCGTTGCCAGTCCGCCTTCGGCGGTGGTGATGATTTTCACCGGGTGAAAACTGAATACTGTGATATCTGAATACTGGCAGCCGCCAATCGCTTGGTTCAAATATTTGCCTCCGATCCCATGGGAAGCATCTTCGATGATCTTGAAACCGTACTCTTGGCTTAACTGGCGGATACGACGCATATCGCATGACTGGCCGGCAAAATGCACCGGAATCACCACTTTCGGCAACCGGTTTTCGGATTTGGCTTGAATGAGCTTCTGTTCCAGTTGGCTGGCGCACAAGTTATAGGTTTGCGGATCGATATCGACAAAATCGATTTTTGCCCCGCAGTAAATGCCGCAATTGGCCGAGGCGACAAAACTGTTTGGAGAGGTCCAGAGCCAATCGCCTTCTCCCAGTCCCAATGCCAGACAGGCGATGTGCAATGCCGAAGTAGCGCTGTTGACGGCAACTCCATACTCGGCTCCGACATACTCGGCCACGCTCTCTTCAAATAGGGGTACTTTGGGGCCTTGGGTCAGGAAATCGGACTGTAAAACCTGCAACACCGCATCGATGTCATCCTGATTGATCTCCTGTCTCCCGTACGGAATCATCGATATCAGCTCATAGTATTGTATTTGCGAATGTCATCCACGCTCAGGAAGTCGCCGTTATCTTCTGAACTGTAGCTAAAGCCTTGCTTAACCCAGCGACCGGTTTCGCCCAGTTCGCTAACTTCATAATTGTTGCCGCGGTGGGTGAACGTAATGGTCGGCGCGATGACGAAATGCTCGTCAAATTCCAGAGTATGAATCGAGTCATCTTCCGGACACATGATTTCATGCAGTTTTTCGCCCGGACGAATACCGATTTCTTCAAAATTGCCTCCCGGCAGCATCGCCTCGGCCAGATCAGTGATACGAATCGATGGTATTTTCGGTACAAAAATCTCCCCACCATGCATACGTTCGAAATTCTTTAATACAAAATCGACGCCCTGTTGCAGAGTAATCCAGAAACGGGTCATGCGCACATCGGTAATCGGTAATTTTTCAGCACCTTCAGCAATAAGTTTTTCGAAAAAAGGCACCACCGATCCGCGAGAGCCGACCACATTGCCGTAACGCACTACCGAAAATTTAGTCGGCAGATCACCGGCAATATTGTTGGCCGCTACAAAAAGTTTGTCCGAAGCCAATTTGGTCGCGCCATAAAGATTGACCGGATTGGCGGCTTTGTCTGTAGACAAGGCGATGACTTTTTTGACTTTATTGGCAAGCGCCGCTTGGATCACGTTTTCGGCGCCAATAATATTGGTTTTAATACACTCCATCGGATTATATTCGGCAACCGGCACATGCTTCAGGGCTGCGGCATGAATCACATAATCAATGCCGGACATCGCCTGTTTCAATCTTTCCGCGTCGCGAACATCGCCAATGAAATAACGCATTTTTTCCGAATTGAAACGCTGCTGCATCTCGTATTGTTTGAGCTCATCCCGCGAATAGATAACGATCTTCTTGGGTTGGTAACGTTCCAGTAATGTCTCAACGTATTTATGGCCGAAAGAGCCTGAACCACCGGTAATTAAAATGCTTTGATTGTCAAACATACTCTATCCTGTACGCAGCGATGAATTAAGCGGCCATTTCCAGCAAATCCTGATAATAGGACTTCGCTTTTAAAACCTTGTCTAGATACATTCTGGTTTCAGCCGATTGGTGCTTGTAACGTAACGTACGATAAACCTGCGTTGGGTGCAACCTATTAATTTTTTGTAACGCCTGCTGCGGGGTCTTGCCAAACAGCGCCAAAACTGTTGCGATACCGCCATTATAGGAAGAAATGGTCAGCATCTCTTTCTTGCGCGAATCCCTAACTTGTTGCAGGTAATCATTCTGTAAAAGCCCGATATAAGCCGTTCCCATACGGATATTCTGCTGAGGATCAAACAATTCATTGATACTCGGCTGGCCGGCACGCTTTTCAACTTTATGGTAGACGTCACGCCCCGCCGTATTTGCTTTTATCTGCATCAAGCCTAATGCATTCGACGAACTGACCGCCCTGTGATTGAAGCGGCTTTCCACATCGATAATCGCCAACACCAACTCCGGTTCAATCTGGTTCATTTCTGCATACTGTTGAATCCAAGGCTGATATTTCTGTACTTTCCGTGGAACCTCTACCTGTTTCAACGGAATTCTCACCAGAGTGAATTTGCCTTGTTCATCCTCCACCTGATCCACTTCATACCGCAATAGATAATTGGCATAGGCATAAGCTTGGGCCGGATAACGCAGTGCTTTACCGTTTTCATTGAAGACTTTTTTATACAAAGTCGGTTTACGACGGGTGTCAATCGATTCCGATGACAAGCCGGTATCAATATCCAGAGGACCTGGCATCACTAACAGGCGTGACAAAATTTTCTGCATCTGCTGATGCGAATAACCTTCAGGAAATTCAACCATTAACTCGTCGGCAAACTCGACCAATACCGGTTTAAGAGAAATTGCACTCTCTGAAAGTTTATTTTCAACCGGGATCTGGACACCCGTATACGGCGTTTGCCTATCCGATTGATTAGAAATAGTTGGCATTAACGCTTGAGTAGTCGTCAAATCATCAGTTTGTGTCAATTTATCGACAAGTGGATCGGAAGCCACATAGGCGTTTGTGTTAGTTTCTGGCTGAGGCTCAAAATGACCCTCGTTCGACAGTCTATTATCACTGACAATCGAACGAATTCCCAAGCCGACATCTGGAACTATCCCGTTGTTTTTATTAACATTTACCTGATCAGGCGTAGCAAACTTCAACCAACTATGCAGTTGCACGACATAACCTGAGGCCAGTATCAACATGCTGCATATCACTAAAATCAGTGTCATTTTAATTGATTGAGTATTCACAAAAAAACCTCCATATAGGAGGTTTTCAGCAAATGGGATACCAAGTAGCTTAAAGTTTAACGCAAATAGTTAAACAGAGACATATCTTGCACACGAGAAAAGACCTGCTGCGCCATATCCAGTGCATTTTGGAATTTCGTTAAATCCGTAATTCCTTCCACCAAATCCATATCTTCAATATTCTGACGACGCTCTTCTAAAGCAATTTTAAAAGACTCGCCCGCATCGTACTGAGTTTCGATACGGTTTTGACGTCCGCCGATTTCAGCCTGTACGGTAGACAACTGTTCAATTCCGGAAAACAAATCTTGAGCAATACCGGTAGCCGGCGGGTTACCGGCATCCAACGAGTTCTGCAACTCCACCAAAACATTCAAAACATTTTGATCGGGTGTTCCGGTAAAGGCGGTTGTCGTTGCAATGCTGAATACCTTATCTCCATTATCACTGATTCGAACTCGGCTTGGATCGCCGCTATCTGTCGGCTCTAGTTTATTGTCATCATCAAAACCGATTTGAACAAAACGGGCACCGTAATTTGCTTGGGAGTCGTAAACCGGCGTCACACCATCCGATTCAACCTGACCTATTGCATTGGTACTACCGATATAAGTGTAATAGCCAGGATTATTCACATCTTCGACAAATGCTTTTTCGGCAAACACACTATTACCCGCAAACAAGAGCTCACCTTCCGAATTACGATAATTCATCATGCTTTTTACTTGCTCGATAATCTGCCCGACTTCCGCTGAAGCGCTCTGTCTATCTTCCGGCGTATAGGTACCGTTGAGCATCTGAATCGTTAATTCACGCGCTCTTTGTAAAGAGCTAATAACATCCGAAACCGCGGTCTCTTCAAGAACCAGCTGGCTTTTTGCAAACTCGCCGTTTGTGGCATACTGGTCGATGGTATTCATCGTACGGTTCAAGGAATGAATTTGATTCATCGCAACCGGATCATCACTCGGTGTATTGACTCTTTTCCCGGTACTCAACTTGATCTGTGTATCCAACACCTCTTGCTGGTGTTTTTGGATCGAGCTGAACCCTTGGCTATGGAATAAATTAGTCGAAATTCGAAAACTCATTGTTATCTACCTCCTGCCACATTTAGCAGAGTTTGGAACATGGTTTGCACAGTCGCGATGATTTGTGCCGTTGCCTGATAAGCTTGTTGATATTTAATCAAATTAGCCGCCTCTTCATCCAAACTGACACCTGAAAAAGATTCTCTTTGCGACCAAACCTGATCGTACACATTAGTTTGCGCCGTCAATTGGATATCCGTGCCACGAACGTACATACCCACGTTCGACGCCATAGTCGAATAAGCACCCAATAAGGTTTCAGTGGCATTACCGCCATCTTCGGCAAGCAGGATTTTTCTAGATTGCAAACTGGCCATATTCGCCAAGTTAGTATTGTCACCCACAGCTGCCGAAGCCGGTGTGGTAACGGTTGTATCCGGAGTTTGTCCACGCGCGGCAATATCTTGTCCGTCATCAATCACTTTGGTAAAACTGCTCAAAATCTCTTGATGAGGTCGAACCAAAAACGAATCGTTATCCTGTGGTGTGCCAACGACGTTACTTAAATCAAAAAACAAACCTTCAACATTTTTCTGCCAACCGTCGGCCGCAGAAATACTGATAATATTACCGGATGCGTCTTCAACGGCTCTATTGGTGTTGTAATCAAACACTTCATAGGCTGAAGTATCGGCATTGTAAATCAACTCATAGTCGCGGGCTTTAAAGTTGGCCATCTCGGTATAAGCGTTCTCCAAGCTGGCCTGCTTATCCGCATAGGTTGCCAACTCAGTCGGATTATAAGGAGGTTGTACCGCATCCGTCGGATTTGGATTAAACGAGACTTGAATCAATCCGCCTTGAACGTTTCCGGTATTGTTCGCACTCTCAACCGCGCTTGCCGTTAAGGGTTCAAAAAAGTTGCCACCGGCATCGCCGTTCATATCATAACCTTGATAATGCTGCCAGTTAATCGCAGCGACCATACCGTTCAGAGTCAAACCTAGATCGTTCTGAGCCTGACCCAACATATTGGTTCGGTAGTCCAGAATACCGCCGATTTTGCCGCCTTGGATCAGGTCGCTGACTTCTCTCTTTTCATCCCCGATTCGGATATAGAGCTCAACCCGGTTATCGGCACGGTATTCACTCGGCTCCGCTTGAATACGAGTAATCGTATTACCGCTTATCAATGGAATTTTACCGTTTGCCGTATAGACATCCATGGTACCGTTGACACCTTCGTACTGCTTAATATCGATATATTCGCCAAGCTCTAAAATCGCTTGGTCGCGCTGATCCATCAGATCATTCGGTTGTTGCCCGGTGGTTTTAACCGCGTACTCGATACGTTCGTTTAATGCCTGAACCGTCTCTACCCGGTTGTTAATCTCTTCAACACTGTCGTAGATCTGATTGTTTAGCTGATATTTCGCTTCATCCAATACCGAGGTCAGGTTGCTGACGTGACTTTCCAGTGAACCCGCTTCATCCAAAACCAATTGGCGGCTGGTTGACGAGGTAGGGTTATTAGCTAGAGACTGTAGAGAATCGAAGAAACGATTCATGAACTCTTGAATCCCCTCATCGTTACTGGCAATCACCCCTTCAATCTGACTGGAAAGACTCATCTGCTCTTCGTAGCGACTTTTTAAGGAACCGGCCAATACTAACTGGGACTGATAATATTCGGAATATGAACGCTCGACACTCTGAACAGACGAACCGCTGCCTTGAAAGTTGTTTCCGGCAACCCCCGGCGCATTACTGACAATATTGACTACCTGTCGGGTATAACCTTCCGTCGCCACGTTAGCGACGTTATGGCTGGTGACTTCCAACGCTTTTTTGAATGTATTGGCCGAAAGTGTGGCGATAGTTAACATATCTGCCATAATTATTTCCTCGTTCTGGTCTTAAGGTAACACCTAAATCAATCTTTGCCGACCGGTCTAGATGCTAAAGCCTGCTCAGTCAAGGGCGAGTTGTTCATCCCCGTCACAGCCGGCTTATCGGGAGCAGTACCCTCTGTTTGTGTGCCTGTATTTTTTATATTTGGAATGCTTGGTAATAACTGCTCAACAATGTTATCGGCAAATCCTAAAGAACCTTTAGCGGCAATATCTTGTGCCAACTGTTTATCGTGCCAATCCTTGTAAAAATCACCCTGATTGCCGTCCAACCAACCGTCATCCAGCTTAACCTTACGCGCCTCACTGAAAATCTGTTGCACAAACAAGGCTTCAAACTGTTCCGCCACCGGTTTTAACGCCGCCCGCTGATCTTCGCGAGCCTGCTGCTTAAGTTGATTCAGAGCCTGCACATCGGTGTAATTTTGATGCGCCTGAACCTTATTGTTAAGCGATTGATTTTGTAACAAATAAGTTTCACTCATTCATTCTACTCCTAACAACCTAGATAATCATCAAATCCGCTTTCAGCGCACCCGATTGTTTCAACGCTTCTAGAATAGCGACTAGATCTCCCGGAGCGGCGCCGACTTTGTTCACCGCCTGAACGATATCGTTAAGCGATGCACCTTTCGGGAATTTGAACATCCGCCCGGTGCCATTTTTCTCAACATCGACCACGGATTCCGGCGTCACCTGAGTATCCCCTCCGGCAAACGGATTAGGTTGCGCCACATTGACCGTTTCGGAAATTTTCACCGTCAAACCGCCGTGAGTAACCGCCGCAGGGCTGACTCGAACCGACTGCCCGATAACCACGGTTCCGGTTCGTGAATTAACGATAATACGAGCCGCCTGCTCACCGGGAACCACTTCAATATTTTCCAAGATAGATAAAAAAGCGACGCGCTGATTCGGCAGTCGTGGCGCCATCACTTCAACCGACTCGCCATCAATGGCACTGGCAGTTCCATCTCCCAGTTTTTCATTGATTGCATTAACCAGATTGGTTGCCGTAGTGAAATCGGCATCTTTTAAATTAAGTGTAATGGTATTACCCATTTGGAACCCGGTATTAACGGTTCTTTCCACCATAGCGCCGTCCGGAATTCGCCCGACACTCGGCACATTGATGGTGATTCGCGAACCGTCCGCTCCGCTGGCATCCAAACCGCCAACCACAAGATTTCCCTGCGCCAGAGCATAGACATTTCCGTCCACCCCTTTCAATGGGGTCATCAACAAGGTCCCGCCACGCAAACTCTTGGCGTTCCCCAAAGAGGAAACGGTGATGTCAATCTTTTGTCCGGACTTGGCAAAAGCAGGCAGTTCAGCGTGCACAGCAACGGCGGCGATGTTTTTTGAATTGGTTTTCACACCCGCCGGCACCTTGATTCCGAACTTGTTTAACATACTCAATAAACTTTGCTCGGCAAATGGCGTCTTGTCACCGGAGCCGTTAAGTCCCACGACCAGCCCGTAACCAACCAACTGGTTAGAACGGACGCCGGCTACTTCGGCAATATCTTTTACCCTTTCTGCAAAACTTAAACTACTCCACAGCAGTAAAAAAGTTAAAAAAATGACGGATTGTTTTATTTGCATGTTGCTTCCCTTGGCCGATCAAAATCCTCGACAATTCTGGTGATA
Organism: Thiomicrorhabdus sp.; assembly: GCA_963677355.2. GTDB lineage: Bacteria > Pseudomonadota > Gammaproteobacteria > Thiomicrospirales > Thiomicrospiraceae > Thiomicrorhabdus. Next base: position 1,076,477 of record CAXXXQ010000002.1, read on the forward strand.
CCGCTTCTTTTTCTATATTTTTGACACTCGAAATGAGCGTAATAAGCTTAATAGCAATAAAAGCATGCGATATGCCAAGACAAACAAAAGAATTAAAGTTTTTAAAGTCCCTGCCGATAGGGTCAGATTTGACTTAAAAAAGGAAAGCATTATGGAGAGAAGAAAAAATCGGCCTGCAAAAAGGAGATAAAGAAAAACAGACCGATATGAAATAAATGGATTGTTGGTTAGTTTAACAATGCATCTAGGTAGTATTTTAACTTAGCAACCTGAATATGCAAAGTAAAATCTAAATAAATTCATATAATTACAGCGGCCAATACTTATTCAACCACTGAGTTGCCGCGCCGGTTCTAGCCGTATCACCGGTCATGCCGACATCTTTATATACCAATCTGACATCCGCCACTTTTTCCGAAGCGATGGTATTATCCGGCTGAATATCTTCCGGACGAATAATACCGGCAAATTGAACAACTTCATCGCCGTCATGGATGGTAATCCACTTCTCGCCGCGAATAACCAGATTTCCGTTAGGGATCACTTCCACCACTGTCACCGCAATCGCTCCGGTTAAGCTGGAATTCTGTTTTACGTCACTTTTACCTGAAAAAGAACTTTCCGAACCGTAACCGAAACCTAAACCGTTAATCGGACTGGTTACCCCTTTGACCACATCCCCAATTAGATTATTCGGAGTATTAACGGTGAAAGGTGTCGAGAGACCGTAATCTTGTGCATTGGATTTATCGTACTTAGCTTCGTCTTTTTTCTTGGCCGACATATTTTCACTTAAGGTGATGGTGATAATATCGCCGATACGGTGAGCTCGAACGTCATTAAACAACGTCATGGCACCAGCCTGATACAGCGAGCCGTTTTGCGGCTGAGCCGGTGTCGGAATATCCAAAGGATAACCGGGCGCATAACTCATATGCTCCATTCTTTCCGGCGGTGTTGAACACCCTGCTAAAACGGTTGCCGCTAACAACAAAGTCGTTTTCAGTAAATTATTCGTCTTCATTTTTTGCCTCTTCGATTTCCAGACAAGGCTAAATACAGCCGTCAAACCTTAATGCCAAAATTCAGCCATTAAGTGTTGTTGTTCAAGTACTGCATCATACCGTCAGCAGCAGAGATCGCTTTGGAGTTCATCTCATAAGTTCGTTGCGCTTCAATCATGCCGATCAACTCTTCCACCGTATTCACGTTGGAAGCCTCCAAAGCCCCTTGCGTCAGAGCTCCGGCTTCTGCAGTTTGCGGATTATTGATATTAGGCACACCGCTGGCAGTGGTTTCCGAATAGAAGTTGTGTCCCAAAGCCTCTAAACCGGCCGGATTGATAAATGTGGCTAACTCGATTTGTCCAACCTGATTCTGTTCTACGTTACCCGGCTGAGAGACATAGACCGCGCCGTCACGGGTAATGGAGATTTCGGTGGTATCGGCCGGAATATTGATATTCGGCTCTAACAAATAACCGGATGAAGTCACCACATCTCCGTTCTGGTTAATCTGGAAAGAACCGTCACGGGTATACATTAGATTACCTTCTTGGTCTAGAACTTGAAAAAAGCCCTTACCTTCAACTGCAATATCCAGCTCGTTATCGGTCACCATTAGATTCCCTTGAGTATGAATCTTCTGTACACCGATTGCCTTAACCCCGGTTCCTAACTGCAACCCAGAAGGAAGTGTGTTCGCTTCGTCTTGAGAAGCCTGCGCCCCCGGCTGACGAACGTTTTGGTAAATTAGATCATCAAATTCTGCTCGCCCGGTCTTATAAGCGTAAGTATTCGCATTCGCCAAGTTATTGGAGATAGCGGCCAACCTAAACTGCTGAGCTTCTAAACCGGTTTTTGCGACATATAGTGCTCTGTTCATAACTTATTCCTTAAACTTAACGAATTGACAATATTGAATCGGATTTCTGGGCATGCGTTTTGGTCGTATTCATCATCTTGACCTGCATCTCATACTTGCGAGACAGTTCAATCATATTCACCAGTGCTTCAGCCGTATTCACATTGCTTGTTTCCAAGGCTCCACTGACCACTTTGACCGGTTCCTGAATAATCGCAGCGGCTTCCGGTTTTAAACGCGCAAAACCGTCTAATCCCTTTTCCAAATCTGCAAGATTCGGTTTCACCAAACGAAGTCTATCCAAAACAACTAACTGATTACTGGGCGCATCTGCCGGAACAATTGAGATAGTACCGTCGTCACCAATGGCGATTGACTTGGTTGGCGGAACATTAATCGGCGTTCCGCTCTCGTTGAGAATCGGATTACCTTTCACATCGACCAAATCACCGTTTTCCAAAACCTGCATACTGGCAGTTCTGACATAAGCTTCATCGCCGTTTGGCGCTTGAATACCGATAAAACCGTCTTCTTGAGTAACGATGTCTAAATCACGCCCGGTCACCTTTATCGCCCCGGTCGAAAAGTCCGTTGCCGGTCTTTCGTCCAAAGAATAGGCTCTTGACTCCCAACCCGGACCTTGCACATGCTGCGCACGAAATACATTGAAATCTTTCTTAAAGCCGTCCGTATTCGCGTTTGCCAAATTATTGGCATTGTTCGCTTGCGAGAGCATGACCTCTTTGGCACCACTCATGGCAATGTACAGCATACGATCCATAGTCGAAGACCTCGTTAATCAATTTTTTTCAAGTCAAAAGAGAGTGAGGCAATACCTCACTCGGTATATTTGGAACGTATCTATTTTGAATGGGTCTGTGCCCGGTGATAGGTTCCCTTGTGTGTTTGCATTTTGACATGCTTTTTTTATTCACCGGTATTTCAGCAGACAGTGTGCCAAAACAGATAAAAAAACCGATTAAAGTATTTAGAAAACAGCCGTTACAGCTATATAGAGGGAGTGTAGAAACAAAAAAGCCGGCAGAAAATGCCGGCAAGACCAGAAAAAAATCGGTTTAAATTATAAGTTAAGAATGGTTTGTGTTAGCTGCTGAGAAGTTGAAATAACCTGAGCAGAAGCCTGATAAGTACGTTGAGTTTGAATCATATTCACCAACTCACCGGCGACGTCCACATTGGAATACTCAAGCGAACCGGCATTGACGGTTCCCAAACCGACCGACTGCGGCGCACCCAACTGGCGAGTACCGGAACGGAAGGTTTCAGCATAAGTCTGACCACCCAATTTTTCCATCGCATTTTTATCCGAGAAATTTGCCAGAGCTAACTGGGCAACCGGAATGGAACGCCCGTTAGAATAACGCGCTTGAATGACACCATCTAGACCGGTTGAAAGCCCAACCAAGTCACCAATTTTATAACCGTTCTGAGTGACACCGCGGATATTGTAAGTTCCTGCATATTCGGTCATTTCAGTTAAATCTGCCGAAATGCTTAACGGATCTACCGCTCCCGTTAACGGATCGTTAACCAAGAAACTCATAGATGGAGAAGTTGTTCCTGCATCCGTCCAAGCCAGCTCACCAAATACCGGTTCGTTGGTTACCGCATTTAATTCAGGCACGTCACCGGAAACGGCTGTTGGATCAGTCGTATCAGGCGAATAAACTTTTTGTAATTTTCCGTCCGTATCAAAACGCAGCTCATAAACCAAAGCGTTGTTCCCTTCCAAAACACCCGGAGTAATGACACCGTCGCCGTTTGGATCGTCAACCGCACTTTGTACCCATTCACCGGTAGCTTCATCATAATCTTGCACGGTATATTGCACTATCCAGCTGGTATATTTGTCATTAACACCATCGCCGTCAAAATCTTCAGTCGAAGGCGAAGTCGAATGAGGTTGCGCCGTCGTCGCCGGTTCAACTACCCCGCGTTTGTAGAAGTTTGCCGTAATACGGTGCTCACCACCCAAGGAATCATGAATCACCTTGTTGGTTGAAAAATCCGGAAAACCGCCATAAGCAGCCGCATCGGTCGGATCCAGCAACATCGCTAGGTTAGCCTGTGTTCCCACTGATCCGGTCAAGGCATCTGCCGCCGTTAAATCGACGTTGTACTCTTCCTGACCATCCAGGTTGATATCAAACGTCATTTCATCGGTTGCACGCGGCAACTTATTGACTTCATCCAGATCAATCGACCCCAAAGTGGTATCAAATGTCGGGTTGATCTCAGTCGAAAGCGTTTCGTTCAACAGATAACCTTGAACTCGATTATCGTTTTGATCCGTCAAGAAACCGTCTTTATCTAATTTAAAAGAACCGTTTCGAGTATAAACCGCATCATACTTGCCGGCTTTATCTTCAAGAACAAAGAAGCCTTCACCATCAATCGCCATATCCAGCTCACGCCCGGTTCCTGAAATGGTACCTTGAGTGAAATCCTGTGTAACGGATTGAACTCTTACCCCGTTACCAGGAGAGTTTTGCGGGCCTGAAAACATATCCGCAAATTCGGCACGAGAACCTTTAAAACCGACAGTCTGTGCGTTTGCCAAGTTGTTAGAAATAACCCCTAAACCATTAGAGGCTGCATTAATCCCGCTTAATGCATTTAAATCATAAGCTACACCCATGATATTTCTCCTTGTGTTATCAATCCAATCCGTTAATGAAACTGGATGTTTTAATATCTTTATTTAATTTTGTTTTAACCGCTGATCTCTCGAACGGAATCCATATTCACTTTTTCACCGGTTGCCAGAGTCAAGCTCATGCTTCCGTCATCATTGATGGTCACCGTATTCACCCTTGAGGCAACCACTGTATCTATGGACTGTAATTCTCCTGCTTCATCCGTTCCATAAACCGTTAAACTATAAACACCAGAGTCACGGCTGTTCCCCTCGCGGTCTTCTCCATTCCATAAAATATTCTTTTCACCCGAATTCAAGTCATCCAGGAATATTTCAGTAACCAAACCATCCACATCGGAAATAACCACAGTCACATCCTCTAAAGGCTGATCAAGGTTTAGCTGAATATTAGAAGCCTCTCCTTCAACATGGGAGAAGTCCTCTCCTGTAACAAGGACATTCTTCCCTATCAGTGAAGAGGCCTGCATAGTCTGCATACCTAGAAAACCAGTCATCATGGCCGTAATAGATTCATTCATTTTAGTAGTGGCTTCCAACTGGCTCATCTGCGTCAAATCAGTCACAAAGCTGGCTGGATCCATTGGCTGAGATGGATCTTGATTTTGCAGCTGAGTAGTTAGCAGGCGCAGAAAATCCGCCTGACCCATCACATTATCTGGAGCAAACGAGCTGCTGTCGGAAGACTGTTGCATTGCTTCAACATAGCTCTGATTTGTTGTTGAAACACCGGAAACATCAGTGGCCATAATCTACTCCTTATTTACCCAGTTGAATGGTGCGTAGTAATAATTGTTTTGAGGTATTCAAAACCTCGATATTCGTTTCATAAGAGCGAGAGGCGGAAAGCATATTTGCCATCTCCTCTACCACATTGACATTCGGTTTATAGATGTAACCCTGCTCATCTGCTAATGGATGATTGGGGTTGTATTCCATTTTGGCAGGCGCTTCGGATTCCACAATCTCTTTGACCCTTACGCCGGAGGCCGGTTCATACTGGTTTCCTTGCAAAATCGTTTGGAAAACAGGTTGCTTGGACTTATAGGTTTCCTCTTTATTGGAGCTAACACTGTCCGCATTCGCCATATTTGAAGCGATCGTATTTAAACGCACGGTCTGAGCGTGCATGCCGGAAGCGGAAATATCTAGAATTTTAAACATCGACATAATTTTGACCTCCTAACTCTGCTTACTCGCCACGCAACGCACTGCGGATCCCGGAAATTTTGCTATCGATAAACTCGAGCGTCGCTTGCTGCTGAAGCGCGTTTTCCATGAACTGTGCTTTTTCAATATGAGTTTCAACCGTATTGCCATCCAAAGCAGGCTGGGTTGGCTGGCGATACATCAGATATTTAGAAGTCGAGGCAAAACCGTCGCCGTCAATGTGTCGGGCATTGGTTTTTTTCATTTCCGGTTGAGAGCGGTCAAAGTCAGAAGAGGCATCTTGCAAGGCTTGTCTAAAATCGATATCTTGCGCTTTGAAGTTTGGCGTATCCGCGTTTGCCAAATTATTGGCAAGCAGCTGGGCACGCTCATTACGCACTCTAAAAGCGGCTTCATGAATACCAAATATCGATTCTGCCATGACTGTTCCCTTTCAATTTCATTAACTAAAATTGGTGTTGTAAATGTCCGAGCGTCTTTTGACTCTTCTCTTATTTTTAATGAAACAGTAGCAACGCGAATGCCAAGCTTTTAAAAAAACGTTTTTTTCGCTAAAAAAATTCTAAAGTTTGTAAAAACCGGCAGTTATCGGCAGAAATTTGAAAACTTTAACTTTTTTTGAGGAAAATCTTGCCGCCCAAAAACTTAATACAAAACAACATCTTATTTAAATCCTAAAGATGCTCGGCAGACAAAAGATAATAAAAAACCCGCTTTATGCGGGTTTAAGACAACATTTTTTTGACACCTGATTTACCAAGTTTTAACAAGATCACCGACCTGAATCGTACCTTTTTTGGCGGTAACTTCCGCAATGGCAAAGCGAGGCATAATACGTTTTATTTTCAGAAAAGCGCCGGGAACAAAATCTTCTCCCAGATCAACACCATTGAATCTGACCGGTCGGCCGGTTCTATGATAAACCGCTAAATCATCGCCGACTTCGGCCCCCGAGTCGGCATTCAGATAGATAATATATTGCCCGTCACGGACATCAATGATTTCGCTTTGGAAAGTTTTGCAATGCAGATAATCCAGAGAATCAGTCACTTGCTGCTCTAACAAAGCATGAAAAACCTTGCCGGTATCGGTAGCAAAAAAACCATTAGAACCAAACGGCTTATCACGCCCGACATAGACATCGCCTTCAACATCAAAACCGCCACGTGATTGGTGAACCAGCGTTTTGTCGATTAAATCAACCACATACCAATCTACCTCGATAAAACGCTCCTTGGGACTTACTTGTAGGTCATAGAAAGCCTTGATATCATTTTTCAGGCCGGCAAAGCCGTCTTTCTCGATATGTGAAGACATGGATCGAATTACCGTCAATAGTAAATATTGGGCACCGGTTTTATCACGGATTGTGCTTAACTGATCCGAATTCAAATTAGGCGTAATCTGCTCGTTAGGCTGAATATCAATTGATTCGTTTACCAAAATATAATTTTTATAGCCTTGATTGCGGATTCGGCGCTCAAGCTCTAATTGATACCCCGTCAGCAAATTGGATACATCCTTAGCATGGTAAGGCTGAGCCATCGCGACCGGAGCAATCGCTAAACGCGTTTGATACTGATTGCCGGGCAGGTTAGTACAGACGCCTCGAGCCTCGGTCAAACAAACCTTGAGAGTCACCTCATAATTCAAGGCACCTTGTTTGGTTTGACCGTACATGTCTTCCGGTTCTTCATACCCCTCACCAAGCACGGTAAAATTTTTAATCTTACTGGCCGACGTAAAACGAGCACTATCGAGCTTTAACTGGTAATTCTCCATCGACTGATCGGTTTTCACCGTTAAATTATTTTTCATGCTGGCTTGCTTCAAAGCATCTCGGATCGCCATCTTACGTGCAAACGCTTTATCGACATCTTTGGAAGAAGCACTGCCTTTAACGGTGATGCAAGGCCCGTCATCAGGATGGGTAGAAAAATCGCCATACACCTCTTCCTGTTGGGCAAACGCCAAACCGCTCAATATGGATAGGATGAAAAATAAGGTAATTGACTGCATAACTTGCTCTCTTAAGGCTTCGCCAAATCAGCGGGAACTCACTTCATCAATACGATTTACAATCGTTCTGGCCAACTCGTCCGAATGCCACTTGGAAAGAAAGACATTCGCTCCGACCTTACTGGTTAAGGTCTCGTTAAAACCGCCACTTAAAGAGGAGTTTAATACGACAAACAGGTCTTTAAGGCGATCATCTTTGCGAATACTGGTGGTCAGGGTGTAACCATCCATCTCCGGCATTTCAATATCCGAAATCACCATTAATACCCGTTCACCTACCGGAGGGGAAATGCCTTTGGCAGCTTCATCAGCCCACTTCTGTAAGAATTCCAAAGCCAGTTTGCCGTTATTGACAATCTTATGAGCAATTCCCATTTTCTCAAGCACCCCTTTCAATTGCGCTCGAGCAACCGTGGAATCATCCGCGCCCAATACAAAATAGTCGTGACCGCGGGTTTTTTCTGAGTGGGCGGCAATAAATTCTTCAGACATATCGTTAGAGGAACCGGACACTTCGGCCAACACTTTCTCGACATCGACAATCTGTACGATCTGTTCCTGAGCTCGAGTAATTCCGGTCAGGTAGTTTACATTCTGCAAAGAGTCCGGCGGCGGTAGAATATCTTCCCATCGCAAGTGAACGATTCGATCAACATCTTCAACCAAAAAACCTTGTACGGAGCTATTGAACTCAGTAACGATGGTCAAGCTATTACCATAATTCTTCGGATCTACCGGTTCCAGATCTAGCGCCATGGCCAAATCAATCATCGGCATGGTCTGTCCTCGAATATCCGATACTCCGACCACTCTCGAATCCGCTTTGGGAACACTGGATATTGGAGGAGTACGAATCACCTCTCGGACCTTGAAAACATTGATACCGAACAACTGCTTACCTTTAATCGTAAATAGAAGCAATTCCATTCGGTTCATACCGGCTAAAGATGTTCTTTGATCAACACCTTTTAAAAAGCTAGACATGCTAACGCCACCTTTAATTTTATCTGTTTGATCGTATTAAGATTTCCATGATTCATAATCATCCTAAAAACCGCTCAACGGTTTTGAAAGGCTAAGATTCTCATGTTAGACTGATTTTTATGAAACAGTCTCTAAAATACCTATTTTTCTATCTTCTCACGGCTTCGAATCTAGCCGCGGCGAACAATACTCAAAATGTAGAAACTTCCGAGTATCAATCCATTGAGAAAATTCATCAACTTGTCGAAAACCATGTAAAGCAAAAAATTGACCAACAACTTTTTGAACCCGAAATTCAACTTCGCAAACTCCCTCATGATCTGCAGCTTCCTAACTGCCAATCGGCGCTTGAACTGATTGACAACCGAATAGAGAAAACCGCCGGCAGGATGACCATCAGAGTCCTCTGCCCACAACCAAAGTGGCAAGTTTTTGTCCCGGTTAACGTAGAAGGTAAAAAACCGCTGGTTGTTTCCGCTAAAGCTATTCTCAAACGTGCCGTTATAACAGAAGAAGATGTTAAACAAGAATATGTCTCTTATAAACAAATTCCTACCGGTAGCTTGGTTGATATCAATAAAGCGATCGGCATGCGAACTAAACGGGCCATTGGGGCAAATCAACCGATTAAGGTTCGAGATCTGCAACCGCCTTTTTGGGTATTTAAAAACAAAGAGGTCAACATTATTACCAAAATTGGTGATATCGAGGTCAAAACCAAAGGGATTGCATTAAAAAATGGCGTTGTCGATGAACAGGTTCCGGTAAAGAACAGTTCCTCGGAAAAGATTATTAACGGCATAGTAATTGCTCCTAATACCGTATTAGTTCCATAAGTCAAAAAAGTAATTTTTTTAAGATTTGTCGCTAAAGTATTTATCGAAGTGGTCGATATAGCACATAGAATCTTAAGAATTACTGTTAAAATAGCTGGCATTAACCAGAAGTGAGGCTGGAAAATGGATATTAAAAATTTATCAAATAGCGTCAATCCCGGACGCGCTAATGAGGTTAATAAACCTCTAGACAGAGGAACGTCCCCACAAAACGCGTCTTCTTCGGCGGCCGATGCAGGTGACAGAGTTACCTTAACCGACAAGCTTGCTCAAGCACGTGAATTGGAATTAAAATCACAAGACGTTAGAGTGGACAACTCAGAAAAAATTGCCGCCATTAAAGCGGCCATTGCCGAAGGCTCGTATCAAGTCGATGCACAGAAAGTTGCAGACAAACTTTTACAGACAGAAGTGTTGTTTGCCAAAAATTAAGGCCGTTTAAAAAATGAACACTGCGAGCAACCCGTTTAATGAAACCCTATTCACCTCACAAGTTTCAGAGCTTGCTCGTCTGTTAAATGAGTTTTCCGGCGTCTTGGATAACGAAGCCCAAGCCATTAAAAAAAATGATGCCGAAAGGCTTCTCAAATCAAATACAAGCAAACAGCAAATTGCCGAGCAATTGAACCAGGCCGGCAATGCACTAGAAACGACCCTAGCGGTTTTTTCAACCAATCTAATCGATTTCTCGGTTCACGACTATTTCGCAACCCTACCTGAAAATACCCAGGAACAAGTTAAAGAAGTCATTAACCTAACCGTAGACTGCCATGATAAAAACCTAGCCAACGGCATGTCTATCCAGATTTTAAGCAATATTAACCAAAATGCATTGGATCTAATTTCAGGTAAAGGTAAACAGGACGTCAAACTCTACGGTGCAAGCGGTGAAAAAACCCAATCCGGTGATCAAAAATCCCTCGGCAAAGCTTAATTTATTCCTCATATCCAACAAACTGACAATTTTTTGACTCAAAAATAACAGACATTATTTTGCCAATTTTAAGCGCTGGCTTATTTTCTGCTTATCTTCAACGAAAAATTACCAATTAATTGAGTTTACGGAAACAACCTGCCCGATCAGGCATTGTTTGTAATAAAATTAAATTTTTGTAAATGCTAGCCATATTCAGCATGCAGATTTGGCTGATGAAGTAGAGAGAGAGAATATGCGTAGAGACAAACGCTCTTATTACCGAATTGATGTGATTATGCCGTGCAGCTATCGCATTTTATCCATAGAAGAAGCAGAAGAAACTGTCTTGCCGAGCACGCCTGATTCCAAATACATTGAAGAGTACTTCATGACGAATCTGACTCAGCTGGACGAACAGATTAATGAAGTCATCTCTCACATCAATCAAAAGAGCTCTTTACTGGCCAGCGCTTTAACGGCTATGAACAGTAAAATTAATTTTCTGCTGCAAACCATCGATGAAAAGCAGTTATCCAGAGCCATTCCCCAACGTCTGGTCAATTTAAGCGGCGGAGGCATTGCTATCGATGTGGAAGAAGAAGTCAAACTATCCGACAAAGTCGATTTATTGATCAAACCGCTTCCGGATGAAACACCTATTTTGGTCCGCTGTGATATTGTCAGCATCAAACCTCTTGCCGACGGTAGTGAAGGTTCGACTATCGCGCTTGCTTATCAAGCACTTTCCGAAGATGATCGAAGAAAATTGGTCTACTTTATTCAGTCTAAAGAGATTGAATACGCTCAGAAAAAACGTAATTCGGAAGCCAACTTCAGAAAACTCTAGATTAGGCTTCAGTTCTAGATAGCTTAAATCACAAATAGATAACAAAAACCCCTGCGAGCAGGGGTTTTTAGTTTTAACACCATGTATATTTTTTCAATTAAGGAAAAGCGTACCTTTTGTCACCTTGTGACGCCCTTTCTTTTTTGGCAACCTCATCATCGAGCATCTGCTTCATCTTTTTTTCGAGCGCCTTCATCTTAGCCAGACTTTTTTGCATTTTAGCCTCGCTTTCCTGAACCGACCTTGAGGACTCTTTCAGCTGCTTATCATGCTTGGAAACTTTGCTTTCCAGGACGCGAACCCGAGTACTGATACTTGCCGCATCGGCAACTCCTTGCCATATAAAGACAGATAAAAACAACGCAACTAAAACGGATTTTAAATTCATGATTTGCCTCATAAGCTTATCTATTCACTCGACAACACTCGGCAGTCAACCATACTCAATTTAATATGAACTAACCTTGTAAACCGATTCCGGCTCAACCGCCGAGGATTCACTTCCGGAATAAATAAAGGCTTGCTCGAAGAATTTCTTATCGACATAAACTTCTAATACCGTCTCATAGTTATGGTCTGCCATCGGCGTCACACTGACCACTCGAGCCCCACGAACCACGGCATTAACACGGGCACGGAAACTATCGTTTTTTGCTGTCAGGGTCGCTACCGACGTGTTACTGTCGATTTTGATACCGTATAGCTGTTCCGCCAATGCACGATAAGCATCTAACTTAGAAGAGCGAATCGCCATTAATCGTCTTTGACCAGGCGTATAAGCCGCATAGGTACTTTCGGCACCATAGCCGATCCCGGTAATTTTTAACAACTCAGGTTTTTTGGCTTGCGGTTGACTCTTAGCGACCGGTGCCATTTCATGCTTGGATGCAACCGGAGCCGCTGCTTGAGGCGATTCCTGTACAGGTTGATTGCTCTGCATGCAACCAGAAAGGGTTAGACTTCCGGCTAACCCGATCATTAAAAACGTTGTTTTTTTCATGGTGTTATACTCCGTTTTTATTACAACTTTAAAAATTAATCACATTTATTGTTCTCGGCATCACAACCTAACTCGTCTAAATCGTAATGCCGACCAAATTCGTACTGTCTAGGCAACTGTTTGGTCGCATAATAATCAGGCACTTTCATCGTACTCTGATCAATCAAACCAATATACTCGCCTGATTCGATTGCCGCATGCTTGGCACTGGATACGACCGAATCCAGTGAGCTACAAGCCGTGAGCCCACAACATGCAAATACGACTGCGACCTTAAACATCTTTCGGCTCCAAGCTTAATCCACTATGGGTAAGAGTCCATTACGGATTGATCATAAAACCCTCCGTCAGGAGCAGAATACTGATAAGGATTTGCCTGAGATTTTTTGGCCTTTTCTTCCATTGCCTTGCGCTTTTCTTCACGGGCTGCTTGCGCTACCAATGCTTCTTTCTCAATCATTTTCATACTCTGAATCAAAGCGGAAGATTGTGCCTGCATCGCTTTAATACGTTTGTTCACTTCGTCAATTCTTTTTTGAGCCACATACAAACGACTACTAACGGAAGAGATCTTTTTCATCAACTCCGGATCTTGTTGTGCCATGACAGTGTGTTCGCTGACCGATGTAGTGGTATTATTGGTAACCACAGAGGCTTGCTCACTGTGGCCCGGCTGCGCTGTCGTTTTCTCGGCTCCCAAGCCTAGTGGGTCAATCACATCCTGTTTGGCAGACGATGAGCCAGGCTCAATAGTCGCCAAATCGGCAACCATCTGCTCTAATTGGTAATTAATGGCGTCCAGTTTTTTCTCAACTGACTTGGTTAATTTGTCATTGTCGCGTATCGCCGAACCATTCATTTCCGAAGAGGCTTTGATTGACTCAATCAAGGTTTTAGTTTCATCGTCTACTCCCGCCGAACCCGCTGCCAAGGCAGACCAAACACCGATTCCAATCCCTGTTAAAGCCAAAACGCTCAACACCGAGCCAAAAATGATGATAAGTTTTTTTATCGAGTCCATATCTTCCACCGAGAAGTTTGAATTTTTAGTCGCTTTAGCTGCCGCTCGTTTTTCCAAAAAGTCATCAACGTCCGTCTCTGATTCAACGGCAGCTCTGGCATTTGCTTTAGTATCTGGTTGCGGATTTCTAACCGGCTCTGAAACACCTATCACTTCGGGTTCAGGATCGGAAGCCAATTTCTCTTCCGCACTTTCAACCACATCCCGATCTTGTTCCGTATCAGCAACAAGGTCATCCAATGAGTCTAAGAGATCATCCGAACCATCAACCGCATTGTCAAAATCGCCAGCATCGGGTTGAATACTTTGGTCATCAGGATTGACGTCGAGATCACTGAGCTGAGCAACACTATCTTCAAGAGAAGAATCGTCTTCTAGCTCAGCGCCGCCCATATCATCGGATACCGCCTCCAACTCCGCTTCGTCAAGCAGAGCGTCAATACTTTCTAAATCATTAGGATCAAATGTTTCGTCTGGATTAGCCACTAACTCATTTCCTTAATGCTTCTTAATTATAGGAAGCCAAAAACTTGCCGTCTTTGGAGCAGTGGTTAAGATGGGGGATTATTCAGTTAAAGTGTAGAACCTTTCAAACACCCCGTTATCTGCCCAATAGACAACCGGCAAAAGATGAAACTGACCCGATGCGTTACGTACATAACTACCATACTTGGTAAATTCAACATTGTCGACAGCGGTCGACAACGCCGAATTTTTAACAATTTCAACTGCCACTTGACCTAAAGCATAAAACAGGCCATTTTTGGAGTTAACATCGATTTGAGAACGATTGACGGAAGTATCAATCTGGATCGACTGTGGAAGAATAACAAAGGTCTGCTGCCAAGCATCCTTGTTGAAGTCAAGAAAAGCCGCACTGGGTGTTTGGGTTGGATACCAAATATGCGTCACTTCTTTTTTGGAAGATAGAAAGTTGAGATAAGGAGATATCTGGATCGCTAAATTCTGCGGTACAAAAGAGATCACGGCCTCAATATCCTGACGTGGCCGGGATTCGAATTCCAGCGCTTCTTGTAACACTTTTTGCAACCACTGTCGGCGCTGATCGGAAGTGCTGACTTTCATGGCATCGTCAATAGTCTGTCCGACATTACCATCAATAATTTCCATATTGTAATCGTGTAACGAGTTAAAACTTAACCAAGCTTGCTTAAAAGCCTCTTCAAGCTCAATCGATTTTTCCGAATTATCCCGTAATACCAAAATATTATTGTATTGGGCTTGCTGCAAAAGCTGAAACACTTGTTCCAAGCCTGCTGTACGACTAGGAGACAGACTGAACTCGCCCACGCCTAAATAGCCGATATCATTAAAGTACATAGTCGATACACCTGTACCTAACTCCTTCCACTGCACTACTTTTTGTTTACTCAGCGGTCCAAAAATAAAATCGGGCTGATAATATTTTAATATCTCCCATAATTCGAATGCCGAAGCATACAGGTTACTGTCCAGACTAACTAACTTGCCCTTAAACCCGGCTTCTTTGAGCCCTTTTTGCAACGCATTTTGCAACGTTTTCCCTGCCAATTCGTAACTTCCCGAAGTCGGTAAAACGATGGCGACAACGGCATTAGACTCCTGCATCGGAAAATCGATCCTCTGCATATAACGCTTTAAGGAAGCAAAAAAACCGGACTGTGAGGCAACATACTGTTTAAGTGCATCGACTCTTTCAATAAAAGGGGGCAATATTTGCTGTTTTTCAAGTTGATCGAGATATTGCCGCACCTGTCTGACATCGCCGTTACGTTTCGACATTTCTGCCCGAAGAACCAGAATTTCCTGATCAAGTCTTTTAACAACCTGTAAACGTTGTTGCTGACTAGGCGATTGACGAGCGTTAAAATTGTGGTCCAACTCGATTGACGGTGTGGAGCCGATCAGGTCTTCCCAATCATTGGCAAACACACTTTGCATAAAAAAGAGTGTCATGACAGTCACGACAAATGGAACACACCTTTTCAACATAGAATCGATACCTCAAACTGTACTAATATTCAATGACTTGGAAACAATCTCGTAGACATCCTTAGATAAATTATCTTTGCTTAACATCTCTTGCAAGTAGGATTTCATTTTTTCCTGTCTTGTATCGTCAAGATGTTGCCAATGGGTAAAAGGGGCAACAATTCGGGCTGCTACCTGAGGATTGATCTCATCCAACTTTAAAACCTGCTCGGCCAAGAACTGGTAACCTTCACCGTTGGCGCGATGGAATCCAAGCATATTCAGGCGGCCGAACACCCCTAACACACTACGAACTCGGTTCGGATTGGTGTAAACAAAATCAGGATGCTGAACCAACTCTTTAACATGCTCCAAGGCATGGATATGATGCGAAGCAGATTGTAGCGTAAACCATTTATCCAAAACCAAGGTATCGTCTTTCCATTTAGCATAGAAATCCTGCAAGCAAAGTTCTCTCGCTTGACTATCGGTATGCGACAAAGCCTCCAAAGCAGCCAATACATCCGTCATATTGCCGCCTTGATGATACTGCTCTTCTGCCAATCCAATATATTGCGGCAGTTGCAGCAGATATTGCAAACAGACGTTTTTCAACTTACGTTGAGCAATTCCCTGACTGTTATACTCATAATTTTTACGCTCTATCGCCAAAGACTGATAGATTTCTAAGAATCGGGTTTCAAACAGAGCGGCCAACTCGGCTTTCATCCAACGATGAACATGATAGATCGCATCCACGTCCATCTGCGAGTACTGCTCGCCGATATAAGTTAGATCAGGCAGCACCAAGGTTAGTGCTTTCAGAGCTTGATCGGCCTTCTGATCGAGCAAAACCTCTTCAAATGCGCTCTTGAAAGCATCCGAGAGATTTTGTGACTGCTTCGCTTGATAAAGCTCGATATTGCGTTTGATGTCCCGCATTGCCAGTGTCTGCATCGACTCCCAGCGTACAAAACTATCTGTATCATTTTTAACCAAAAACGCTAGCTCTTGATCACTTTGCACATATTCCAAAATAACTGGAGCGGAAAACCCTCTTAACACCGATAACACCGGTTGCGAAGAAATCTCGCAAAACGCAAATGACTGACGTTCCTGAGTGAAATTCAACAGCGCTTCATCACCAATGACTTTGACAGCCTCATCTTCCGTAGCCAGTGGCAATGTATGCCCTTGTTCACTGAACAATGCGATTTTAATCGGCATCAGCATCGGTTTGAAATCACCGGAAAAACGCGGCAAGGATTGTTCGCAATGTATTTTTAACTGATGACTCTGCTCGTCATATTCCGTCTCCACTTTCAACACAGGAGTACCGTTCTGAACATACCAATTATGCATTTGCGACAAGTCCACTCCGTTGGCATCCGCCATTGCATCGCGGAACGATTCGACCGTTACCGCTTGTCCGTCGTGGCGCTCAAAATACAAGTCCATCCCTTTGCGGAAACCTTCTTCGCCCAGCAGCGTATGGTAAAGCCGGACAACTTCCGCCCCCTTTTCATAGACTGTCATGGTGTAGAAGTTATTCATTTCAATATATGACTGCGGCTGAATCGGATGCGACATAGGCCCGGCATCCTCCGGGAATTGATTGGTGCGCAGACGTTTGACGTCTTCGATACGTTTTACGGCTGGCGAAAGCAATATCGGCAGTAAATTCTTGATCGCGGAAAACCGTCAAGCCTTCTTTAAGAGTCAACTGAAACCAGTCGCGGCAAGTCACTCGGTTACCTGTCCAGTTATGGAAGTATTCATGACCGATCACCGCTTCGATACCTTCGTAATCCACATCGGTTGCCGTTTCCGGCTTCGCTAGAACGAACTTGGAGTTAAAAACGTTCAAGCCTTTATTTTCCATCGCCCCCATATTGAAATCGTCCACCGCAACGATCATATAGATATCAAGATCATAAATCAGTCCGAAACGCTCTTCATCCCATCGCATCGATTTTTTAAGCGATTCCATTGCATGATCACATTTATCGATATTTTTGGGTTCTACATAAATTTTAAGATCGATTTCACGGCCGTCTGCAGCATGATAGACATCTTCAATACATTCTAGGTTTCCGGCCACCAAAGCAAATAGATAACAGGGCTTTTTAAACGGATCTTGCCAGATTGCATAATGTTTGTTGTCAGGCAGATCACCGGCTTCTATTAAGTTACCGTTGGAAAGCAAAACCGCATTATCAGTCTTACTGGCAATAATTTTAGTCGTAAAAAGTGTCAGTACGTCCGGACGGTCGAAGAAATAAGTAATTTTTCGGAAACCTTCGGCTTCGCACTGCGTGCAATAATTGCCGCTGGTTCGGTACAAGCCTTCCAAAGCCGTATTGGTTTGCGGTGAAATTTGAGTTTTAATTTCCAAACTGAATTGAGTTTTACCACCAAGCGGAACAATCAACGCTTCTGTGGTTTGCTGACATTGACCCTGAATGTCTTCACCATCCAGTTTGACTGAAACCAAGGTTAACTGCTCCCCATCTAACTGCACTTCTTGGCAATTAGCAATATTAGTCAACTGCATACTATTAGTGACAAGAGTCGCTTCCGGCTCCAACTCAAACTGTAAATCAATTGAATGAACCTCAAACTGCGGGGCTTGATACTCTTTTAAATGGTGAACAACAGGCGTTTCGGTCTTCATAAATACGATCTTTTAACAAAGGAAATAAAACAAAAAAGCCCTTCTACCCATTGGTAGAAGGGCTTTAAAAATATAACTTCAATAAGTTAAGGATTCAATTAGTACTGAAATTCAGCACGACGGTTTTTAGCCCATGCTGCTTCGTTGTGAGCATCATCAACAGGCTTGTCTTCACCAAAGCTGATCACGTTGATACGGCTTGGACTTACACCCTCAGCAACCAGTGCGTTTTTAACCGCCATCGCACGACGCTCACCTAGAGCCAAGTTATACTCACGTGTACCACGCTCATCACAATGACCGTTGACTGTTACTTGCAATTCAGGCTTAAGAGACATATAGTCAGCATTCGCCTTGACCAGTTTATAATCATCTGGGCTGATATCGTAACGGTCGAATTCGAAATTAATCACTTTACCGTCGATCATCGCTTTTAACTCGGCAAGTTCAGCTGCTGCTTTTTCTGCCGCCGCACGTTTTGCCGCTTCAACATCCGCTTCTACTTGTTGAGTCGCTTCTGCTTTTGTATCTTCTACTTCTTCTGTTTTAGGAGTTGAACTACAACCAACTAAAGCAAAACCTAAAAAACCTAGCATAAATAATTGTGAAATCTTTTTAACAAACATTATTTTCTTCCTGAATTAACTTCAAAAGGGTTATTAAAAGGGGTTGTGTTAATAATACCTAAATATAAAAAAAACACCACTCATCAACAATGAATTTCTTGTTATTTAATCGAAAATTATCACAAAAAGGTATTTTGATTAAAAATAGATAGGAAAAAAGACCCCGGCCGAAAGGCCGGGTAAGCGGGCTACATTATGAAAAACGTAAATCAATTACGATAATCCACGAATCAATTAGAGCACATCACCCACTTAGTAGAATTGATTTCAATCAATTAGCGACTCAATACCCTAAAAAGAATAGGGGTTAACCAAACTCAACATTACATTGTTCACAGCCAATGATCCCGGCAATACGCTTCAATTCAGCTTCATTATAGATAACCACTTCTTTCTTTTTCCAACTAACCACTTGATCGGAATTAAGCTTAGCCAAAATTCTCGACACAGTTTCCGGCGTCAGCCCTAAATACAAAGCAACATCCCGATGCAGAATAGGCAGCCTGAATTCATCGTGCGCATAACCACGATTTTGATGTCTTTCCGCCATGTTCCATATAAAGTGGGCAACACGTTGGTCTGCATTGCGTTTAATGAGAAGCTCCGAATGAAGGCGTCCGTCCTGCATCTTCTTACTCATCACCGTCATGATCTGATGGTTCAAGTTAGGGACTTTTAATGCCAAATCGGATAATTCGTTATAAGGCAAGTTACAGATACTTGTGGTATCTAAAGCGATGGCGTTATAAATATAAGCGCCGTCAACCAGACCGTCAAAACCGACAACATCTCCAGGCAAATAAAAACCATGGACAATTTCTTCACCTAAATCGGAATAAGAATAAAGCTTAACGGCTCCAGCTCGTATGGCAAAGATCGACACGAACTTCTGTCCTGATTCGTAGAGATGCTGATTTTTTTTGAATGGCGATTTCCTTTCTACAATATCATCAAGCAGATCGATATCGTTTTTTTGCAATCCGGTAGGAAAACAGATTTTTTGCAGTCCGCAATTTAAACAACTCGCGTTAAATGCAGATTTCATATTAGTCATAGCAGCCCAGAAATTAAATAATAATTTGTTTTTTGTATTCGATAAATTGTATCTCTTTTAATTATTTTTTCATCTTTAGTTAGATATTTTTTTGCACATTTATGTTTATACCCACATAAAAATCGAGTTATAAATGTACAAAAAATTACTTAACAAGTAAGCTGCTTATTTTTTAAGCAGTTTAAAGATTTATGACTAAATTAAGGCACTTAACTCATATTTTTATAGTTTACACACAAAGTTATCCACAGCTTCTGTGGAAAATAAACAGCTGACAACAGCCAAGATTAAAGCGCATATAAAGAATCGCTATAACACTTTAAATTCAATAGGTTATAAAACACAGTTAAAAAACAAACCAAAGAACAAAAATTAAACTCGCGCTTTCGGCTGTCAAGTATTTTTTTTAATTTATTCACTTTTATTTTCGTTTTCCCAATAAATGCACGCTTATTACAGCTATGTTAAAATTTCGCCAACATTGCACATCGCGATACCCCGATATTTCAGTTAGCAATTTTTTTACTCAAAATAACCAATGGATAAAACAATGGCCAAATTCTTAGGCATAGGCAATGCTGTTCTTGACGTAATCTTAACGGTAGACCACCACCCACACGAAGATGAAGAAATCAGGGCTCAAAATAAATTGATTGAAACGGGTGGCAATGTCAACAACACTCTTTTTGTTTTAAACCAACTTGGGCACGAGACGGCGATATGCGCAACCATGGCTGCCGACGGCGAAGCCAAACAGTTGTTAAAAGGATTACATGAACGCGGTATTTCTACCGAACACACTCAGACCTTCATCAAAGGCCGCACCCCAACCTCTTACATCACCCTCAATGCGCAAAACGGCCATCGCACCATTGTTCATTATCGAGACCTGCCGGAAATCAATTTTGATTTTTTCGCCAAAATTGAAATCGAAGAGTATGACTGGCTTCATTTCGAAGGCCGGAATATGAGCCAACTACCGGGAATGATTAACATTGCCAAAACCTTCCTGACCCATCAGCCTATTTCACTAGAAGTGGAAAAACCGCGTGAAGGTATTGAAGCGATTTTTCCAAACGTCAATCTGATTATCTTTTCTCACCACTATGCCAAGGCAAAAGGTTTCAGTGACGGCCAAGCATTATTAGCGAGCCTGAACTTGCCGAATGTAAATCTGGTTTGTACTTGGGGAGACAAAGGCGTGTGGTACAAAGCCATTAGCGGCAATATTGAACATATTGAAGCCGTTAAACTGCATAGTGTCATCGACACTCTAGGTGCCGGCGATACTTTCAATGCCGCTTTACTCCATGCTTTAAGTGAAAAACAACCGTTACAAGAAGCCGTCGCTTTTGCCAATAAATTAGCGGCCCAAAAGTGCCAACAACCCGGACTGGACAATTTATTGGAAAATAGTGCCGAGAAAAAGCCGCTTGCCAACATCAAACAACTCAGCCAGGCTAAAACCACGGTGGTCGAAAGTGAAGACGGACGCTCTTTGATACTAATCAAATACGAAGAGAGCGTACGCTGTTATCTGAACAACTGCCCGCATCAGGATGTTCCGCTGAACGAAGCCTATAAGGTGGATGTCAACCCATTTGAAAAAACCATGAAATGTTCGGTACACGACGCTTTCTTCAATATTGAAGACGGTCTCTGTATCGAAGGTCCTTGCTGGAACGAATCCCTTGAAGCCGTTGCGGTCAAAATCGACGACCAAGGTGATATTTATCTAGCTTAAAGTTCCGTCGAATCCACTATTAATAAAAAAGCCCGCTATTCATAAAGAGAACAGCGGGCATTTTTTATCTCTAACAGATTAAGGATTTAACCTTATCGGCAAATCATTTTTGCATCCGTTGTCTAAAGACCTCGTAAACCGCCACGCCTGTCGCGACGGAAACATTCAAGCTTTCAACAACACCAACCATTGGAATGGCTGCTAAATGATCGCAAGCTTCTTTAGTCAGACGACGCAAGCCGCTACCCTCGGTTCCCATTACTATACCGGTGGAACCGGTCAGGTCATGATCATAAATGGTTTGATCGGTTTCTCCTGCCAAACCAATCATCCACATCCCTTCTTTCTGCATATCTTTCATGGTACGAACCAAGTTCGAAACCACGATCAGTTTCACATTATCCGCCGCTCCGGATGCAACTTTTCTAACCGTTGCATTCATGCCGACCGAATTGTGTTTCGGGATAATCACCGCGTGCGCGCCAACCGCATCCGCAGTACGCAATATCGCTCCAAGGTTATGCGGGTCTTGCACTTCATCCAGAAAGATAAAAAGCGGGTTAGCGGTTGCTTCAATCAATTTCTGCAAATCGGATTCGGTTAGATCGGCTTGCTTGGCTACATCAGCCATCACGCCCTGATGATTACCGTCCACTCGATTAAAAGCCGACTTGCTTACCTGTTGAACATTCAAACCTAAAGAACGAGCTTGATCATACAGCGACTGCTGACGTTTGTTCAAACGCCCTTTGATAAAACTAATGCTATAAACCGATTGCGGCGATTGTTTGACAAATTTTTCAACCGCATGTAAACCGTAAATAGTCTCTTGCTTGGCCATTAGTCTTTTTTACTCTTTGAAGCACGTTTTTTCTTGCGGTAGTTACGCTTTTTACGCGGTTTCTTATTGCCACCCTCAAGATCATCTCCTGCTTCTTGTGCAGAGTCGCCACCTTCTCCATCCAATTCGACATGCGGAGTCAGGCTTTCGATAAAACGTAAGTCAACCTTACGGTCATCCAAGTTAACTTGAGCTACCTGGACTTTCAAACGGTCACCTAAACGGTAAACCTTGCCGGTACGTTCACCTTTCAGACAATGGCGGGCATTGTCGTAATGGAAATAATCTTCACCCAATTCGGTAATGTGAACCAAACCTTCGACAAACAAAGGTTGCAACTCCACAAATAATCCGAAGTTGGTTGCCGCAGAAACGACGGCTTCGTATTCACCACCAATTCGGTGGGAAAGGAATTCGCATTTCAAGAAAGTCACTGCATCACGAGTCGCTTCATCTGCGCGACGCTCGGTATCGGAACAGTGCTGCCCCAAGTCCACCATCTGCGCTTCGGTGTATTCAAAGTTCTCAGCACCTTGCTTAGTCCATGCATGACGAATAGCACGATGGATCAACAGATCCGGATAACGGCGAATCGGCGAAGTAAAGTGAGCATAATGCTCATAATTCAAACCGAAGTGACCTTTATTCTCAGGCTGATAAACCGCTTGATTCATGCTTCTCAACAGAACCGTCTGAACCAAATGTTCATGCGGCTCTCCTGCAACCTTTTCGGCAACAGCGGCAAAGTCGTGTGCCGATGGAGCATCTCCACCTTCCAACGTCAAACCAAAGTCACTCAGGAACGTTCTCAAATTCGCCAAGCGATCTTCTTGCGGCTGCTCATGGACACGATACAACATTGGCATCTTGTGCCATTTCAAGTAACGAGCCGTGGCCACGTTAGCCATCAACATGCATTCTTCGATCAACTTATGAGCATCATTGCGCACGACCGGCACAATCTCTTTGATCTTACGCTCATCATCAAACACAATACGCGTTTCGGTCGTTTCAAACTCTAGGGCACCACGCTCGGCACGCGCTTTTTGCAAGACCTTATACAAATTATGTAACTCTTGCAAATGCGGAACCTGTTCGGCAAACTCTTCACGATATTCACTCTGTTCATTAGTCAGAATGTCATTAACCTGCGTATAGGTCAGACGCGCTTTAGAGTTCATAACCGCATCATAGAACTGACTGCGTTCCAGCTTACCTTCCTCATCAATATAAAGGTCGGCCACCATACAAAGTCGATCCACTTTCGGGTTCAATGAACACAGACCGTCGGATAGCTTGGATGGCAACATCGGTACAACGCGTTGCGGGAAATACACCGAGTTACCACGTTTGAAAGCTTCTTTATCCAAAGCGGTATTCGGCTTGACGTAATGGGAAACATCGGCGATCGCTACCACCAGTCGCCAGCCGTTTTTACGGCGTTTGGCAAAAACCGCATCATCAAAGTCTTTAGTGTCGGCACCGTCAATGGTAACCAACTGCATGCTACGCAGGTCTTTACGACCTTCCATATCCGCTTCAGTCACTTCATCTGCGATTTCTTCCAATTCGCTTTTCAGCTCATCATTCCATTCGTTCGGAATACCATAAGCATGAATCGCGGAATCGATCTCCATCCCCGGAGCCATGTAGTCACCGACCACTTCGATAATTTTACCGATTGGACCGGAACGCATCGAAGGCTGATGAATGATTTCAACCAGCACCACCTGCTCTTCTTCGGCATCCATCAAACCATCGCTCGGGATAAAAATATCCTGAGTAATACGGTTATTATTCGGACGCACCCAAGCTAAACCGTCTTCATGGTTAAGGCGACCTAACACTTGAGAAGTGTTGTGTTCAGCGACTTCAACAATGACTCCTTCTTGACGGCCACGACGGTCTTCACCAGCGACAGAGGCGATAACGATGTCACCATGTAACACCTTATGCATCTCTTTTTCGGAAAGAAACAGATCCTTGCCACCCTCATCTGGCACAAGGAAACCGTAACCATCCGGATGACCAAGAACTCGACCTTTAATCAGATCCATCTTTTTAAGCAGACCAAAAGCACCGCGACGGTTACGAATCAATTGGCCATCTCGCACCATGGCTTTCAAACGACGAGACAACGCTTCAAAACGTTCTTCATCATCTTCGGAAACATCTAGGGTTTTAGCAATTTGAAAGAGTCTTAAAGGCTTGTTTGCCTCTTCTAAAGCTTCTAGGATAAACTCTCGACTTGGAATGGGGTTTTCATACTTTTCAGCTTCACGCTGCGCATGTGGATCCTGTAGACCCTGACTATTATCTTTACTCACAATACCAACTAATATTTGAAACGACTTATAAAAACAGAGTAGATTTCTAACGGGCAACTCATGCCGTTAACTCTAAGCTTACAATTTCACTGCTTCACCGAGTTTTAAAGCTTATCTACTATGTGAGTTAGCCTCCATGTCCGCCTCTCAAACTCCACTGAGCGGACAGGAAACTAAAAGCGTTTGTTAAAATCGGCGGTATTATAACAAATAGTAGACAATTATTATTGCAATACTGTTAACTCTGCTAGAACACCTCTCTCATCATCTGCATAAATCGCCGCAGAAAGCTGATAAAGTGCTGACTGCACGGCCTCTTCAAGCACCGGATGATAGAACGGCATTTTCAGCAATTCCATGACGGTCAATTCCTGTTCTACCGCCCAAGCAAGCAAATGGGCAAAATGCTCGGCATGCGGCATAACAAGCTCACCACCCAGCAACTTTTTACTCTGTTTATCGGCATACAGACAAATCACACCATGGTCTTCTCCCATGACAATAGCGCGACCGTTATTTCTCTCCAGATGAAAATCCGTCACTACTGTCTGTTCAAGGTTTAAATCACGATAGCTCGCTCCAAACATGGCAATATCCGGATCGGTAAAGGCAACGCCCAGCCAGGTTTTGCGCTTGAACTTGGTAATTTCAGGAAAACTCATCGCGTTCAATGCAGCAATTTTCCCTTCATGTCCCGCTTCATGCAAAATCGGTCTGAAAGTATTGACATCACCGGCGATAAATATCGGTTTATCTTCGATCTGCATGGAATGAATATCAAAGCTCGGCATGCCTCTTTCATTCAGCTGCACCCCAGCTTTGTCCAGATCCAACAAGTCGATATTCGGACGGCGTCCCAGCGAAGCCAAAACGGCATCGACTTCAAATGCTTCACCATTGACCTTAACGGTCACCGTATCACCGTCATCAATCAACTCGGCGGCGGCACCTAAATGAATTGGGAATTCGTTGCTAAAAAGCTCGATCGCTTTGGCGCTGGCCTGCGGGGAACTTAAACCTCCAATCGAATTCAGCATTTCAAAACCAATCACTTCGACTCCTAAACGAGAAAGCGCCTGACCCAATTCCAAACCAATTACACCCAGCCCAATCACCGCCAAACGCTTTGGCAAAGACTCCAACTCAAATATTTCATCACTGGTTAGCAGCTTGTCTCCCAGCGCTTGCCAAGGCCCCGGAACCACCGGACGAGAACCGGTTGCAACAATAATTCTCTCCGCTTCGATCACTTCACCATTAACCTCAAGCTGATTTGGGCCGATGAACTTGGCATAACCGTCAATGAAATTCTCAGGAGGTAGCTTGTCGGTCGAACCCGCTCTAACACCGCCGGTAAAGCGATCACGCAAAGTTCTCACCCGCTGCATCACTTTCTCTTGACTAATCTCAACCTGTTCACCGCCAGACAACCCGAACATATCAAACTGCAGCCGTTTGTGATATAGATTGGCCGAATGAATCATCGCTTTCGAAGGCATACAACCGACTCGCGCACAGGTTGTTCCTAAATGTCCGCCATTGATCATGACAAAACTATCCGTTTCCTTTCTGATTTGCCCCATAGCCGTTAACCCTGAAGTCCCCGCACCTAAGATTGCATACTTTACCTTTTTCATAACTCGCTTACCCACCCTGATTTTTCGCATTTACAGAAAATAACTACTTGATTTTATTTCATTCTATCGTCGTTATGGCAGTAAATTAACGAAAACTAATGGCTACATAAAAATTTAGATACAAAATTAATCTCAATCAAAAACAAACTTCCCTCTCAATAAACTCACCAACCTTTTTAAAACAGTATTTATGCAGTGATTTCGAAGCTCGACGGCAGTGCAAACAAACAGTCAGAATCTATTACTATTTTTACGGTTTTCTTCCCACAATAACTCTACTAGAATAGGCCTTAACTTTTATTTTAGGAAAAGCTCTTGCCAAAGCAGTCTTTTATACCCAACCACAGTGACAAGCGCCGATTGATTAAACTTGCGTTGCTGATTGGTTTATTTCTGCTTTCTACAAACCAAGGCAGCGCCAACAGTCCGCCGGACAATCACCCCACAATAAGCGAACGAATCAATCAATCTTTTATTGGCGACCTTAAAGAGATCAGAAATCGTCGGATTCTTCGGGTACTGGTCAGTTACAACCGCACCAACTTCTTTCATACCATTCGAGGTGACCGCGGTATCGAACATGATCTGATTAAAGCTTATGAAAAGTACCTGAATCGTGGACCGAGAAAAGAGCGTTATAAAACCCATGTCGTCTTTCTAGCCCGGCCGTTTGAAAAACTGATCCCGGATCTGCTCAACGGCTATGGTGACGTTGTTGCCTCGGGATTGACGGTAACGCCGGAACGGGCCAATCTAGTCGACTTCACCCAGCCTTATATAAAAAACGTTCAAGAAATCCTCGTCTCACACTCCGGTATCCCCGCCCCTAAAACCATTGAAGAGCTTTCAGGCAAACAGATCATTGTGGTTTCCAATAGCAGCTACATCATCCATTTGGAACGGGTTAACCAAGCTTTGGGGCGACTCGGGATGGAAGGGATTGAAATTATCAAAGCCGATCCACTACTGGAATCGGAAGACTTGCTGGAAATGGTCAATGCCGGGCTTTTTGACTATACGGTAGTAGACAACCACATTGCCGGTATCTATAAAAACATTTACGCCGACATTCGTTTACAAGAGGATTTCATTTTTCACCACGGCGGAAATATTGCCTGGGCAATCAACCAGAATCTACCCGACTTGAAAAAATCGCTGAATAACTTTATCCGTAACTATGCAAGACCGGGTAAATTTCTCGGCAACAGTCTCTATAAGAAATATTTTGAAAACCCTTATTGGATCAAACAACCTCTAACACTGACTGCTTTGGATGAACAGCCATGCTTGGAATACTACTTTGACCGATACGCCACTTTTTACGAGTTTGACTGGTATCTAATCGCCGCCCAAGCATTTCAAGAATCCGGCTTCAATCAAAACTTAAGAAGCCATGCTAACGCCGTGGGCATTATGCAGATTAAACCGTCAACTGCACGCTCCAAAATAGTGAATATCCCCAATATCACCGATATTGAGAATAACATTCATGCTGGCGTGAAATACTTAGCCTTTATCAGAGACTATTACTTCTCCAAACCGGAATATTCTCCCGAGGACGTCATTAATTTTTCGCTAGCCGCCTACAACGCCGGACCGGGCAGAATCAAAAAGCTGCAACGTATTGCCGAGCAAAGAGGGTTGGATCCGTATAAATGGTATTACAATGTTGAAATCATCGCCCGCCAACGCATCGGGCAAGAAACCGTCAATTACGTGACTAAGATTCAAAAAACTAAAATCGCCTTAAAACTATCTAAAGAGCTGGCGATCAAAAAACATCAACTGAAAGAACAGCAGATAGAGAGTATGCTAGAGGACCATGAAGAAGGCAACGACAACTCGCCCCCGCTATCCATAGATAGCCAAGACGAGAACCAAGACGAACCGATCAATTAAGGTTACTCCGGCCTGAACACTTTCACATTATCAAAACCGGCATCGCGTAAATATTGGGCATGCAACTGACTCATTACCCCTTTTTCGCAATACAACACATATTGTTTGGACTGATCAAGCCTTTTAAATTCGCGGTTCAACTCATGAAACGGAATCTGTAGACTGGCAAACGACAAAGGTCTTTGCTCAATTTCTGCCGGCCGACGAATATCAATTATTTCGGCGTCCCCCGATTGCGTCACAATCTCGACAGGTGCAGCCGAGTTCACATCTTCAATGATTTTATCAACCGGAACAAACGCTACGTTTTCAACCGCCTGCTCCAAAACCTCATAATTAAACTTTTTGGCCTCCCGCTCCATTCTTTGGAAGGAACCGTGCGTTACCGGATTTTTTGAAATCACCCCACAATATTCCGGCATATTCTCGGCAAACTCACGAGTACCGATCTGTTCGGCGATCTGGATAATATCCGGCTTGTTCATGGTTGCCAGCGGTCTCAACACCAACTTAGTGGTTGCTTCATCAATCAATGCCAGATTGCGTAAAGTTTGCGAACTCACCTGAGCGACGGCCTCACCGGTCACTAAAGCATCAATCTCCATCTGATCCGCCACTTTTTCAGCCGCCATCAACATCAAGCGTTTCAAGGTTACACCCATATAACTTTCATGAGTTGAATTGAAAATTTCAGCGACTACCTCTTCAAAAGGCACGGAGACAAATTGCACACGATGAGACGCGCCAAACTGGCTCCATAAATAGAGCGCCACCTGCTTGACGCCCACTTCGTGAGCCGCTCCGCCAAGATTAAAAAAGATGAAATGGGTTTTAATCCCTCTTTTCATGGTCAAATAGCTGGCGACGGTAGAATCAAATCCGCCCGACATCAAAGAGAGCACATCCCCCTGGGTACCGATTGGATAACCGCCCAGAGCCGACACTCTTCGGGTAATCACGTTTAGGGTATTCTGACTGAGTTCAAACTCGACCTTAACTTGCGGATTTTTCAAATCCACACCGGCCGGATTACCGTGTTGATATAAATAAGAGCCGACAAAACGCTCAATTTCAAACGAGTTGACCGTATGAGTTCCGCTACGTTTGGCTCGCACCACAAAAGTTTTACCGTCAATCAGATCCAGTTTATGCTCTGCAACTTTTTCGGCAATCAGCTGCAAATCTTCACCTGTCTGATACTGCACCACTTCCAGGTACTGCTCCACACCCGGCGTTCGCGCCAGTATATGGCGAGCCTGATCCACAAATTGATCATCCACTGCCACTTCAATCTTATCGAGGAATTTTTTCAACTCGATCGAGTCATCCACCCTTTTTAACAGGGTCATCAAATTATTGTGCAACATGGTGATCATTTTTTTCTTGACCGGACCACCTTTGACCATGATTTCCGGGAATAGTTTGACAATGAATTTCATCAACGGACTCGTCTTTTATAAATTAAGTATAGGGATTAAATTAGGCGCTATTGTACATGAATCCACCCGCTCAAATAAGCCTTGCTAACCCGCCTAAGCATTCATTTCCATGAAGCGCTGCAAACCGGTTTAAACCTTTGTAACAATACATTAAATTGATAATAAGTACGGCGGCGTGTTAGAATTTACCGGTTTTATTTTTAATTCAATACAGAGAGACTCTCGATGAAAAGATTAGATCAAGTACTAGCTGCCGATGGCGTTAATGCTGAATTAGAGCTTGTAATTAAAGATGTAATGGTTGCGTGTAAAGACATCGCATACAAATTAGGTCAAGGTGAGCTAGCAGGTATCTTAGGTGCAACTGAAGACGAAAACGTTCAAGGTGAAACTCAAAAGATGCTTGACGTTATCTCTAACGATCTTCTTAAAGACATCCTAGTGGGTAACCCATACGTTCGTGGTGTTGGTTCTGAAGAAGAAGACTACACAATCGCTGCTAACGCTGGCGGTAAGTACCTAGTTACTTTCGATCCACTAGACGGTTCTTCAAACATCGATGTTAACCTTTCTGTAGGGACCATCTTCTCAATCCTAGAAGCGCAAGACGACACTCCGGGTGACAACCAGGAAGTATTCCTACAAAACGGTCGTAAGCAAGTTGCTGCCGGTTACGTTCTTTACGGCCCATCAGCGCTACTCGTTATGACAACTGGTAACGGTGTAAACTTCTTCACCCTAGACCGTAACCTAGGTGAATTCGTTTTGACCAAGTCAAACATTCAAATTCCTGAAGATACGGCTGAGTTCGCAATCAACATGTCTAACCAGCGTTTCTGGGAACCGGAAATGAAGCAGTACATTGACGACTGTCTACTTGGTGAAGAAGGCCCTCTAGGCAAACGTTACAACATGCGCTGGGTTGCTTCAATGGTCGCGGAAGTTCACCGTATCCTAGTTCGTGGTGGTATCTTCATGTATCCATACGATAACCGCGATCCTTCAAAAGCTGGTAAACTTCGCCTAATGTACGAAGGTAACCCAATGTCTATGATCGTTGAACAAGCCGGCGGTGCTTCTTCAACTGGTCGTATCGACATCATGGATGTTCAGCCTGAAGGTATCCACGATCGCGTACCGGTTGTACTAGGCTCTAAAAACGAAGTTGCTAAAGTTGTTGCTTACCACGATAAGTAATCGCTAAAACCCGTTTTTATCAAAGCACCCGCAAAAGCGGGTGTTTTAGTTTAAGCACAGATTTTTAACTAAAATTTTAAGGAAATTATCATGGGATACGCTGCAGTACCTGCTGGTAAAGATGTACCAAATGATGTAAACGTGATTATTGAAATCCCGGCGTTTGCACCACCAATCAAATATGAAGTAGACAAAGATACCGACTTGGTATGGGTTGACCGCCTACAAGGTGCAACCATGTCCTACCCTGCAAACTATGGTTATATCAACGATACGTTATCTGATGACGGTGATCCGGTTGATGTCTTGGTTGTGACGCCACATCCGTTAATGGTGGGTTCTGTTATCCGTTGCCGCCCTATCGGTATCTTCAAAATGACTGATGATGGCGGTCAGGATGCAAAAGTTATCGCGGTTCCGGTTGACAAACTTTCTCCTATCTACTCTAACATTGAAAAAGTGGAAGATATTCCGCTTCTTAAAGAGCAGGTTGAGCACTTCTTTAGCCACTACAAAGATCTTGAACCGGGTAAATGGGTTAAGGTTGACGGCTGGGGCGACGTCGAAGAAGCCCGCCAAGAAATCTTAAACGGCGTTAAGCAATTTGAAGCGAAATAATCGTCTTTTCAAATTTGTTTAACGGCAAGCAAGCCCTCCAAACGGAGGGCTTTTTATTTTCTGCTCGAAAAACCTCTATTTTGCCCCTTAATTTCCCCTAACTGACTCTAATTTTCCGACTTTTTCTGCTATAATTTGCAACTAATTTTGTTAAGAAAACTGAGAGTAAAAATGGCAGCGGAAATTCGTGATAAGCAGTTAAGAGCTCGCGTTAAATTACTTGGTAACATTCTGGGTAAAGTCATCACATCACAAGTTGGTGTAGAGACTTTCGAAGCGATTGAAAAACTGCGCAAGGGTTATATTCAATTACAAAAAAAGGATGATCCCGAACTACGAGCAGAACTTAAAAAATTCATAGAAGCCAGAAGTGCAGACGAACTTAACCTGATCATTCGGGCCTTCAACCTCTATTTCAGCTTGGTCAACCTCGCAGAAGAAGAGCACCACTATTACGCTCGTCAAAGTCAACTAAAATCCGACGGCCCGCTATGGACAGGCTCGGTTCTAAATACCATCGCCGAATTTAAAGAACAAGGCATGGATGCCTCTCAGGTTCAAGAACTACTTAATAAACTTCACTATATTCCGGTCTTCACCGCCCACCCGACCGAATCAAAACGCCGCTCCGTAATGGATAACCTAAGAAGAATTTTCTTGGATATCGGCAAATTGAACGAAGCCGACAGCTTCAACAATGAATACGCTAAAGATATTATTTATCAACAACTTGAGTCACAAATTCAGGTACTTTGGCAAACCGATGAAGTACGCCGTGAAAAGCCGACGGTTGAAGATGAAATCCGAAACGGAATCTACCATTTCCGCAAATCATTGTTTGATGCAGTCCCAGTTGTTTACCGCTATATGGAACGAGCATTAGCCAAACATTATCCTAATGACAAAATCGAAACGCCTAATTTTTTGACTTTCGGCTCATGGATTGGCGGTGACCGTGACGGTAACCCATTTGTGACTCACGACACCACGGTAAAAGCCCTGCTGCTACAGTCTCGAGCGGTGATTTACGAATACAAAAAGCGTGTATTTGACCTCAGTTCTAAACTAACCCACTCACGCCATCTATGTGACATCTCGCAAGAAGTTATTAGCCGTTCAACCATTGTCGATTCAGACCTAATCAAAACGGTTTTCAAAACCCGTCCCGATCGATTCAAAAACGAACCCTATCGTCGTTTTCTCTACCTGATCGATGGACGTTTAAGCAAAAACCTATCGTATATCGAATCTCGTCTTAACAACGATCCTGAAGATAAAAGCCATTTTGCTTACCAATCTGAAAACGAGTTCTTGGCTGAACTAGAGTTGATTTACGATTCATTATGTTCTCATGGGGATGAAAATGTCGCTAACGAAGAGCTTCAGGACTTAATCCGTCTGGTAAAAACATTCGGTTTCTATCTGATGCGCCTGGATATTCGTCAAGAATCGAATGTGCATAGCGATGCCGTTGCCGACTTGCTGTCTCACTTAAACATCGACTATAAGAGCTTGTCCGAACCGGAGAAGTTGCAGCTTCTTGCCGACCATGTCGCCTCTGCAACCATTATTGATACTCAGCATCTAGCTCTTGATAAGATGACCAAAGAGGTACTTGAAGTCTTCAACGTCATTCGCGAGATGCGCAAAGAGATCAGTGAAGACGCTTTCAACAACTATGTTATTTCCATGACTCACGAGGCGAGTCACGTGATGGAAGTTTTGTTCCTGGCTCACCAGGCCGGTTTAGCCGGATACAATGCCGGTGAAGCATACTGCGACATCCGCATTTCACCTCTATTTGAAACAATTACCGATTTGGAACACATCGTACCGGTCACCCAGGCTTTATTCGAAAACAAAACCTATAAAGCGCTACTGGCGGCCTCCGGTAATGAACAAGAGATCATGCTGGGATACTCCGATTCGGCAAAAGACGGTGGTAACCTGTCATCGTCCTGGAGTTTGTATCAAGCACAGCGCGAAATTATGGAGCTGGCTGACGAGCATGAAGTGGATTGTCGCCTATTCCACGGTCGCGGCGGAACAGTCGGTCGCGGTGGCGGTCCGACTCACTTTGCGATTCTTTCGCAACCTTCCGGGACAGTTCGCGGATCAATCAAATTTACCGAACAAGGTGAAGTGCTTTCTTATAAGTACAGTAATTCTGAAACCGCCATGTACGAGCTCTCATTAGGTGTAACCGGTCTGATGAAAGCAAGTACCGGCCTAGTTAAATCAGTTACCGAAGCCAAACCGGAATATCTGCAAGCCATGGCTAAACTGGCCAAAGACGGTGAAGAGAATTTCCGTGAACTTACCGATAAAACCGAAGGTTTCTTTGACTTCTTCTATGAAGCGACTCCGGTTACCGAAATCGGCCTGTTAAACATCGGTTCACGCCCGTCGCATCGTAAGAAAGGCAACCTATCCAAGTCGTCGATTCGAGCCATTCCTTGGATTTTCGGCTGGGCACAAGCTCGTCTGACTTTCCCTGCTTGGCAAGGTACCGGTTACGCTATCGATAAGTGGATCAAAGAACATGGTGATGAGCAGCTTAAAGAGATGCTCGAGAACTGGCCGTTCTTCAATGCCCTAATGAGCAATATCCAGATGGCACTATTCAAAACGGATTTAACGATCGGAGCCGAATACGCCAAGCTGGGACAAAATCAGGAAGTCGCGCAGAGAATTTACCAAATGATTGCCGAGGAACATACCCGCGGCGTAACTCGCATTCTTGAAATCACCGGAAACGACTATCTAATGGCAGACAACCCGACTATTGCGTTGTCTCTGAAGCGTCGCAATCCATATTTAGTTCCATTAAATAACATCCAGATGGTTCTGCTTGGACGCTATAAAGCCGTTGATGCCACGGATGAAGAACGCGATATTTGGCTATCTCCTCTGCTAAACAGCATTAATGCCATTGCCGCCGGTATGAGAAATACGGGTTAAAATAACCCAAACGCCTCTTAACCCGCTAAAGCGTAAGTAAAAGCACGATTGATTTCTGATTGTGTTTTTTCTTCATCTTTTGCGGGTTTTTTATTTGTTAAATACCAGTATAATAAGCAACCTAATTTAAATTCGCAGCGTGTCATCCAACCTAATGACACATCTGAGTAATGGTGATCCCATTCGTCGAACGAAAGAGAGTCCTATGCAAGTAACGCTACTAAAATCAAAACTGCATCGTGTAACGACCACTCACGCAGAGCTGGATTATGAAGGTTCGTGTGCAATTGACGGTCATTTACTTGATGTAGCGGGCATCCGTGAATACGAACAGATTCAAATCTATAACGTTAATAACGGTGAACGTTTTACGACTTATGCTATTCGAGCCGAAGACCACAGCGGTATTATTTCGGTCAACGGCGCGGCGGCACATAAGGCTAACGTGGATGATCTGCTGATTATCGCAACCTATGTATCCATGAGTGAAGCGGAAGCCGACAACTTTAAACCGAAACTGGTCTATTTCAATGAAAAGAATGAGATTACCCATACGCGTAATACCATTCCAACACAGATGGCAGACATCAGCAAAGCCAGCTAATAAAAAGAATCTGCAACAGACAAAAAAGCCAACATTTCAGTTGGCTTTTTTATTGCATGGAAAAAATGGCGTGCATAGATTATTTAACTGGCGTGACCAGAATTTCGACCCGACGGTTCTTAGCATAGTCGGCTTCCGTTTTCCCTAATGCAATCGGATTGGTATCCGCAACACCAATTGCCTGTGCCTGTCCGGGCTGTATAGAGTCGTTATCAATCAAATACTCGATCACACTGGACGCGCGCGCGCTCGACAACTCCCAGTTTGACTTGAAGCGTCCGCCGGCAACCGGCCTGGAATCGGTATGCCCAATCACCTCAATGCCGACTTGCTCCTGTTTGAAATCAAAAAAATCACTAAGTAGCTGTCTAAACCTGGGTTTCAAAATTGCCGAACCCGGATCAAAGGCGATCTGCTCGGGAAAAATCAGTTGAATTTGATTTTTCTGCTCATCGTAATGAATCTTGATCTCTTTATTCTGGTTCGCTTCGGCATAGGTTTGAATTAGACTTTCATAGAAAGGTTGCAAGTTTTGAATCAAGCCAGCCTCACTCTGCTTGACGACGGTCAGGACGCTTGGATCCTGCTCTTGTTCCTGCAAAGCCTGTTTTAAGGACTCAAAAAACTGCTCTTGCTCAGGGGATAATTCCGAACCGTTACCTAAGGCCTCGTTCAAAGACTCGACCACCGCTTGATATTTCGGCACTTCCAGAGAAGACATGGCAAACAGCAGCACAAACAGCGCCATTAGCAACGACATTAAGTCGGCAAAGGTCGCTAACCAGGCTTGCCCACCCCTCTTTCTAGCCATCCTGCTTCATCTTCTTGCTGGATTGTTGCAGGAACGGCGCTAATAGTTCTCTCATCACGGCCGGATTATGACCATGAGTTAAACTCTCGACCGCCTCCATAATTAACAATTGCCTATCCGATTCATTCTGCGCCCAGGATTCGATTTTATCGGCGATCGGCAAAGCAAACAGATTGGCAATCATGGCACCATATAAAGTGGTCAACATCGCGACCGCCATGGCGGGACCGATTGCGGCCGGATCACTCAAGTTGGACAACATCTGAATTAGTCCGACTAAGGTCCCGATCATACCGAATGCCGGGGCGGCTTCGCCAACTGACCTGAACACCCCGGCACTGGTT
Source organism: Thiomicrorhabdus sp. (assembly GCA_963677355.2). GTDB lineage: Bacteria > Pseudomonadota > Gammaproteobacteria > Thiomicrospirales > Thiomicrospiraceae > Thiomicrorhabdus. The sequence goes on from CAXXXQ010000002.1 coordinate 1,112,557, forward strand.
TCCGCCCTTTCGATCATGCGTTTATTCTTCTCTTTTAAGGTCTGACGAACCATCTCAGGCGTATAACCGTCCACCATCATTCTCACACCGGACTGGTAGAACTCATTATTGACCTCATAATTTTCCATCGCTAAAGCCCCTTTACTGCGGACTAAACGCAACAAATCCTCAGTGATGTCGATCAATTCCCTAAAATCACGCACTTCATTGGTTACTTTGAGAACACTGAACGACATACCGATCGCTTTGAAACTGTCCGCCATTGAATAACGGATCATCGTTGCGGCAATCGTCCCTCCGACAACAATCATAATGCCGGGAATATTGACGAACATCAGAATGGATGAACCTAAAGCCATTGCGACCAATACAATTGTGATGCCGGCAATAAGGCCGATTAGCGTAGAAAAGCTCATATTTTGGTTATATTTTTAAATCTGATAATGGAAGGATAACTACTGTAGATCAAGCAAAATATTATCCAACAGGCGGGTTTCACCTAAACGGGCGACGGCTAAAATGACTAAAGAATGATCTTTATCACCAGCCGGTAGCAAAGTATGTGCTTGGCAGATACGAATATAATCGACCTGATCGAAACCTTCCGCTAACAAACGTTGCGTAGCCGCCTCGGTTAAAGCTGAATAGTGACGGTTACCGGATTGAATGGCCGCTTCGATATCCTGTAATACCGTAAACAGCTTCGGAGCGATGGATCGCTGCTCTACATTTAAGTACTGATTTCTGGAGCTCAGGGCCAAACCGTCAGAATCACGGGCAATCGGTGCAGTAACGATTTCAATCGGAATCGACAAATCCGTCACCATCGCTTTAATTACCGCCACTTGCTGATAATCTTTTTGACCAAAAACGGTCATATCCGGCTGAACCAAATTGAATAATTTGCTCACTACCGTAGTGACGCCGTCAAAATGCCCCGGACGAGTCGCGCCTTCAAGCAAACCGGTTAGCTCTGTCGGCACCTGCACAATCGTCTGGTTAAGTCCTTTAGGGTAAACTTCTTCAACAGACGGATAGAATACGGCATCCACTTCAGGATCAGCCAGTTTGGCTTGATCACTTTCGAAAGTCCGTGGGTAACTGTCAAAATCTTCATTCGGACCGAACTGCTTCGGGTTAACAAAGATACTGACAACCACTTTATCGCAATGCTGCTTGGCTATCTCAACCAGACTCAAGTGACCGGCATGCAAATTCCCCATGGTCGGCACGAAACCGATTTTAAAGCCCGCCTTTTTCCATGAATTAATTTGCTGACGAAGATCCGTTACTTGCTTGAAAACTTGCATAAAACTCTATTTAAACCCGGCTGTTAACTGTTAAAGATCAGGATTAATCTACTAAATGAGAGGGGCCTGGGAAACGTTGCTGTTTAACCTCATCAACATAATTCCGGATGGCTGCTTGAATCGAGCCTGCTCCGTCCATGAAATTTTTAACAAATTTAGGCGTATTACCGGCCGTAATACCCAAAAGGTCATTCAGGACCAACACCTGACCGCTGGTTTCATTCCCCGAACCGATTCCAATAACCGGAATAGAAAGCGCTTCGGTAATCTGTTTGGCCAGTTGGCTCGGGACACATTCCAAAACCAGCATTTCCGCGCCGGCTTGCTCCAAATCCCGAGCTTCTTTCATCAGTTTTTGTGCCGATTCAACATCTCGGCCACTGACTTTGTAGCCGTGTTTTTCAACCGATTGCGGCAACAAACCCAAGTGACCGCAAACCGGAACACCTAATCGAGACAGCGCAGCAACGGAATTCAGGACGCGTTCACCGCCTTCCAGTTTAACCATATTGGCTGCCCCCTCTTTCATCAAACGTGCCGCACTCTGCAGTGTTTGTTCAAGGGTCGCATCCGACATGAACGGCAGATCAGCAATACACCATGCTCCGCGATTGCCTCTTTGCACCATCTGAGTGTGATAGATCATCTCCTCCAAGGTTACCGGCAGAGTGGTCGCATGTCCTTGCACCACCATTCCCAAAGAATCGCCAACCAAAATCACCTCAATGCCGGCCTCGACAAGCCAGTGCGCCATGGAAGCATCATAAGCGGTCAAACAAGCGATTTTTTCCTGATTCCGATGCATTTTTTTGAGAGAGGCAAGCGTGATGGACATGCAAAATTCCTTAAAAATATTGATGATAAGCAAACTGAAATTTAGCTGCTATTATATTGGATTTGCCGACAAGCGTAGCGGGTTTAAACACCGATCTAAGAAGACAACGGAATCAAAAAACTATCTTCCAGCCCTTCAATCAACTTTTCTACCGCGCCATATTCCGGAATTTCTAAATTAGGCGCCATTTCCGCCAGAGGAATCAAAACAAAATCCCGCAAATGCATTTGCGAATGAGGCACGGTTAATTCCGGCGTCTGAATTTTTTGATTTGCATACAACAGAATATCCAAATCGATCAAACGCTCCCCCCAGTGACGTTTTTTAATTCGCCCCTGCTCGCGTTCAATCAACTGTAGCGCTTTCAATAACGCCAGTGGCGGCAACGCCGTTTCAATTTGGCATACTGCATTGATAAAGTCAGGTTGGTCTTGTGGGCCCAAGGGTTTGGAAGCGTAGAAAGAAGAGGTCGCCACTAGTTTGGTATCGGGTAAATTTGCAATACTTCGCAGTGCCGCTTTGACCTGTTCGAGAGGCTCGGAAAGATTACTTCCCAACCCCAAGTAAGCGATTTGCGTGCTCATTATGTTTTTCTGACTCAACGCTTATTTTGAACCGGAAGCATTATCGGCCGACTGACTACGTTTGCGATAAAAGTTGCGATTACGGCGCTGACGGCGGCGGCGTTTCGGCTTCTCAACCTCATTGGCAAAAGCCACCTGATCAACCGGGCTCTTGCTCTGATAGGTTGTCCACCAGTCAAATACCTCTTCCATCTCGGTCTCACCAGCCAAAACCCTAATACCTAAAAAGTCGTAAGCCGCTCTAAATCGAGGGTGCTCCCGTAACTTCACAGCACGATCTCCGTGTCGTTTAGGCAAACGGTATTGCAGGTTCCAGATATCGCGAATCTGTGCAGTAAAACGTTTAGGAATGGCCGTGCGTAACACTTGCTGCTCAATGACATCGTTTGCCGCCGCATACAATGCATCCTGATGGGCAAAGCCTTCATCCATAAAATACTGTTTACGTTGCAACATCGGCTCCCAAAGCATCGCCGAGAACAAAAAAGCAGGATTGACCGACTTGCCTTCCTGAATACGTTTATCGGTACTTTTCAGAGCTTCGATTACCAACATTCGTGGGTAACCGTCTTTTTCTTTGGACAAAACCTCTTCCGTTAGCGGGAAAAGATGTTCGAAGATGTGATAATGGCGTAATTTTTCAAAGACTTCAATCGCTTGACCGCTGTGAAAAAGTTTAAGCACCTCTTCAAACATACGCGCATTCGAGACGTCTTGTAATAGAGGAGCCAATTCAACAATCGGTTTTTCCGTCCGTTTTTCAATTTTAAAACCTAATTTAGCCGCAAAACGGATGGCACGAATCAAACGCACCGGGTCTTCACGATAACGAGTAACCGGATCGCCAATCAGGCGAATTTGCCCTTTTTTAATATCTTTCAGACCACCGGTATAATCGGTAATCGAAAAAGTTCTAATATCGTAATAGAGCGCATTTACCGTGAAATCCCTGCGCCAGACATCCTCTTCGATTGAGCCGTAGACATTATCTCTAAGCAGACGACCGCTATCGTCGACTTGACGCGCCGGACCGGAAGCTTTGCCGTTACGACCGAATCGGTCTTTGCGTCCTCCGCCGTCGCCCTGACCACGAAAAGTCGCCACTTCAATGATCATACGACCAAAGCGGACATGCGCCAGACGGAAGCGACGACCGATCAAACGGCAGCGCTGTCTGAAAACCGATTTCACCTGATCCGGTTCCGCATTGGTAACCACATCAAAATCTTTAGGTTCAAGCCCTAGTAATAAATCGCGAACACAGCCACCAACCAGATAGCCGTCGTAACCCGACCTTTTTAAACCATATAAAACATCCAAAGCAGATTTATCGATTTGCTTACGGGAAATACCGTGTTTCTGACGTTTAACCACAACGGGACTGATTTTAGCCGTCGAACCGGACTGCGGAAGGTCTTTGGTACGTGAAAAGAAAGCGCTGATTTTACGAATGATTCGTTGCATAAATTTTATTGAAATTAGACATTTACTGAATTGGCATCCATTTTAGCGTGTTTTATAGATACTTCAATCAAATAGGGGGTTTTAGGCATGAATTGATGCCAATACACCACTAAATTGTTCGAAATAGAAAACCGTCTTGCGGTTTTAGAATGATTATTCTAGAATTAAAATTCTAATTGGCTATATACATGTAAAGACGCATGACGACATTCCTTGACCCAAACAATAGCACCACGCGCTCAAAGATTCTCAATAGCGCCCTCATCCTATTTGTCGAAAAAGGATTCTTTAATACCTCTATTACTGACTTGGTAAAGCACTCCGGCGTCAGTACCGGCTCCATTTACCACAGTTTCAAAGATAAACAGGATTTGGCGGAAAATCTGATCAACGAATTGATCACCTACATACAACAAGAACAAGACGAGATTCTTGCCCAATACAGAACCTGCTGGGACCGCTACTATCACCTATGTAAATGGATAATCGAAAACGCCGAGCAAAAACCGCACATGATGCAGTTCATTCTCAAAGCCCAGCACCAAGAGTTTATGCCTGACCGGCCACCGATCTGCTCATCCAAACCTTTTTTAAATCTGCGTGATGTAATCCGCAGCGGCATTGAAGACGGCGAATTAAAAGAAATGGACTTAATGGTCGCCGCCGCCATCTCATTCGGCGGCACCTTAAGACTTGTTCAGCTAGGACTGGACGGACTACTGGAACGCCCTTTAAGCAGTTATCTGGAAGAGATAACCGCAACCACATGGCAGGCCATTAGCCGCTGAATCGAATTCCCCCAAATACTATCAACGAAGAGGTATGACATGAAGAAACTTAACCGAGTTTTACTACTGGCTTTGAGCGCCGGTTTAAGTACGCAAGCAATGGCGAATGCCGAAAATGACACCTATATTCAAGGTTTCGAATCCTATGCGCAGGACTTAAAAACACACGGTGCCGACGGTTTGATGAGCGAAGCGATCGAAACCTATGCCGACGATGTCTCTAAAACACAGAGTCAAGCCGGTTATATCGGACCTAAACTGCACCTTCCCGAGCCAACTAAAGTCGCGGACGGCGTTTATACCATCGTCGGTAGCCTGATCTGGCACAACCCGAGCAATTACGGCTTAAATAACAACTTGACCTTCATCGAATTTGAAGATGGAGTATTCGTATTCAATGCAGGGCCTAACCCTGCTGTTGCCGCGGCTTTCCACAGAGTGATTAAAGAACACACCAAAAAACCGGTTAAATGGGTTGCCGTAGAAAACAGTCAAGGACACGCCTACCTCGGTGCCAGCTACTGGGTTGCTCAAGGTGTTAAAAACCTCTATTCACACAGCGTAGCCAATCGCGATTTCCACAATGCGTTCAAATTCATCAAGCAGAGCTGGGCAAGCCGAGTGGGTCATGAAATCACCGATTCCGCGCTGGATGTCAGCGATAAATTCACCACTTTCGATGATAAGATGATTCTTGAAGTCGGCGGCGGTGAAACGGTTGAGATTATGAATTTCGGTCCGGGACATACCCCTGGCTCCACAGTCGTTTATCTACCGAAACGCAATATCGTTTTACCGGGTGACTTGGCTTATAACCAACGTATGCTGGCGCTATTCTCATACACCAACACTTTGCAATGGGTAGAAAGTTTCGAAGCGTTCATGAACGCCATGCCTAAAGACGTACTGGTGATCCCCGGACACGGAGCGCCGACCACTTTACAGCAAGTGAAACACGACACTTACGACTACCTGAAATACATGCATAAATCGATTCAGGAGTTTATTGATGCCGGCGGCACTGAAGCGGAGCTGGACAAAATCGACCAATCCGCGTATAAAGATCGCCCTGTATTTGAGCAAACTCATCGCCAAAACGCAGCTCATATTTATAAGGAGTTGACCGGCGGAGACTTGGGACAGAGCTTCGAATAATCCATGTGAAGAAATAGATGAAGAAAACCAAACCGATACACCCTTTTTTCTCTTTTGGTTTAGTATTCCTGCAATTCGGACTGATCGCGGCACTGCTGCTGACCAGTTCGATCAGCCTTCATCTATTTTCCATCGCACTACAACTGTTGGCCATCTTTATCGGCTTGTGGGCCGTGCAGACGATGCATCTCGGCCACTTCAATATCATTCCCGATCCGATGCCGGACATAAAGCTGGTCACACGAGGTCCATATCAATACATACGCCATCCGATGTATTTGTCCATCATGCTGTTCTTTCTACCCATGGTGATCACCAACTTCAATCTGTTAAACGTCGGGCTCTACTTCAACCTCTTTATTATTTTGTTCATTAAACTGCACTACGAAGAGTATCTATTGCAACAAACCTTGCCGGATTACCCCAAATATCAAAGCAAGACCAAAAAACTGATTCCATTTATTCTCTAGCTAGACTCGCTTTAGCCTAGTCTTTACCGGCAGAAAATGCGAAAATAGCCGCCATTCAAAATAAACGTCAATTTTAAAGAAAGAACTACACATGACTAAACCGATTCTTTTTAGTGGTATTCAGCCTTCCGGCGATTTAATGATTGGTAACTACATCGGTTCGATCAAGAACTGGGTGGAAATGCAGGATGACTACAACTGCCTTTTTTCGCTGGTGAACATGCATGCCATTACGGTTGAACAGGATCCGCAAGAACTGTACAAACGCAGCCTGGATTTTGTCGCTCTCTACCTAGCTTCCGGTATCGATCCGGACAAAAGCACCGTGTTTGTCCAATCACAGGTACCGGAACACTCCGAGTTGGCGTGGGTTCTAAATTGCTCGACCTACATGGGCGAACTTAACCGCATGACGCAGTTCAAAGACAAATCCCAGAAACATTCGCAAAACATCAACGTTGGCCTGTTCGACTATCCTGTTCTGATGGCGGCGGACATTCTTCTCTACCAAACTGAAATGGTTCCGGTCGGCGCCGATCAGAAACAGCATCTTGAATTGACTCGCGATTTAGCTATCCGTTGGAACAACCGCTTCGACAAAGAGATTTTCAAAGTACCTGAACCGTTTATTCCGCCGACAACCTCGGGCGGACGCATTATGAGCCTACAGGACCCGCTTTCGAAGATGTCGAAGTCGGATGAGAATAAAAACAACTTTATTGCTCTGCTGGATGATCCGAAAACCATTATCAAAAAATTCAAGAAAGCGACCACCGATTCCGAAACCGAAATTCGCTACGATCTGGAAAACAAACCGGGTGTATCCAACCTGCTAACGATCTATTCGGTCATTAGCGGACAGCCGATCGAAGAAGTGGAAAAACATTTCGAAGGCAAAATGTACGGCCACCTGAAAGTCGAATTGGGAGAATTGGTTGCGGCTTATTTGGAACCGATTCAAACTCGTTTCCATGAGATTCGCAACAATGAAACCGAGTTGCGCGGCATCTTGGCCAAAGGCGCGGAACAAGCTCGTGAACAAGCTCAAAAAACGCTTAAAGAAGTGCATGAAGCAATCGGTTTTGTACTACCGTAAAAGTTTCAGCCTAAACAAAGAAACCCGCTGCAAGCGGGTTTTTTATTGGCTCTAAATCCTGTTACTCATCTTTATAAAACAGTCCGTAAGCATTTTGATAAGCCAACTTTCCCGCCACTTCATCCGGCAGATCATCCAACCACAAATTGATATCCTTAACCACTAAATCAAACGTGTTCCAGCGATTAACGCTAAAGGTGTCCACGGCGACCATAAAACGATCCTGATAGTCGATAAACAACTGCTTCCAAACGTCGGTTAAACCGCCCGTCTCCAACAACCTTTTGTCGCGCACCGAAGTATCGATATACAACTTGTCCGGATGCTTTTCCAATACCCTACGCAAAAAATCGGGTTCGGGACGAGTTCCCATGTGAGCCCATAACACGGTCACTTCGGGAGCGATTGAGAACACTTCGTCGACAATTCCGGCATCTCCGTGAACCTGTAACATAAGCCCTTTTTCACTGGCAATTTCAACCACTCTTTTCAAAACCGGGCTTTTACGGTCTTTGGAGAAAATATGAAACTCGCCGATTCCTCGATAGATTCCGCTTTGTAGCGCTTCTTCCAAACGCGGGATAACGGTTTCGTCATACATCCAATCCCGTTTATCTCCTAAGGTCTGATAAAGCCCTAAAAAAGGGATGATTCGATCCGGGCTGTGACGATATAACGCTTCGGTGCCATCATTCGGCGTACTGGAGATCAGCGCATACTTAACCTTATTACGATCAAATATCTCCATAATTTGGCTCGGGCTGAAATGCTGAACATCTTCCCCGCCATAATGTAAATGACTGTCGAATAAAATACGCTGTGTTGCTTGAGCTTGGAGGCTTATTAAACTCAATATCAGCGGCAATAAAAATACCTTAACTTGATTAATCATAAATAACCTTACTAGTCCATTAGTGGTTTGCCATCATGGCTTGTATATATTGTGAAACCGAATCGGCCAAAGCCTGCAAATGATAACCACCCTCTAAAACGGAAATCACTTTCGGATTGCCCAACTCCGGTAATAGAGAGTTTAGCCTATTAGCCCAAAGAGCGAAATCTTCCGCAGTTAAATTAATATGCGCCAAAGGATCGTCTCGGTGCGCATCAAAACCGGCAGAAACCAATATCAAGTCCGGTTGCAGACGCTGCAAAGCCGGCCAGGCCTGTGCTTCCCATAACTGAAGAAATTCTGCACCGGAAGTCCCGGCCGGCATGGCCAGCTTAATGATGTTCTCATAAGCACTTACCGTGCTGGCAAACGGGAAAATACCTTTTTCGAAACTGGAAATCAGATGAACCCTGTTTTCCTGTTCGGCATAAGATTCGGTACCGTTGCCGTGATGCACATCGAAATCCAGCACTACAATCTGCTTCAAGTCATACCGCTGCAAAGCATAGGCTGCTCCGATCGCAACATGATTGATCAAACAAAATCCCATCGGCTGATGCAATTCGGCATGATGCCCGGGCGGGCGCACACTGCAAAAAGCGCCGTCGATTTCATTTCGCATTGCCAAATCAATGGCATCCAGCACCGCACCGCTCGCATAAAGTGCGGCATCGAGAGAGTCGGCCGATAAGGAAGTATCTGCATCGATCTTAATCAACCCGTTTTCCGGTCGGTTATGTTCCAGTACCGACCAATAGTGGCGGCTGTAAACACGTAACACGTCTGCAACTTTAGCTTTACGGGATTCCTTGACCAACAACTCTTGCCAAAAAGATTGAGCTTGTAAAGTTTTATCAATCGCTTGCAGCCTTAGAGGACTTTCCGGGTGACCGTTGCCGCTGTCGTGTAGCTGACAAACAGGATGGGTGATATATAGAAACATAAGCTGTCACCACCATAGAAAGACTTGGTCAACGGCGTTTTTTTAAGAAGCCGATCAGTTCATCGAGAAACATCGGTTTGGCAAAATAATAACCCTGGAGCACATCGCACTTCAACTTTTGCAAACAGGCTAGCTGAGCTTCGTTTTCAACCCCTTCCGCAACCACTTTCTTTCCAAGTTTATGCGCCATGGAAATGGTGGCTGAAACAATCGCATAATCGTCGTCGTTCGAATGCACCTCTTCAATAAATTCCTTATCGATTTTGACATAGGTCGAATTCAAGGTTCGCAACATACTCAGCGAAGAGTAACCGGTACCAAAATCATCAATCGACAGTGAAATGCCGCTTTTATCCAGCTCATTTAAGTAATTAACGATGTTAGGCTGTAAATTCGCAAAAGCGGTTTCGGTGATTTCAATATCAAACTGGATTGCATTTTGGGTTTCCATAATCAAAGGTTGCAGAATTTTTTGCACAATGGACGGATCGACCAATAGTTCCGAAGAAAGGTTCAGACTAATATGCCCGATGTATCCGACTTCATCTAACGCTTTGACATTAGCGACCAACTCTTGAACCGTCCACTCGGTAATGCTTCCGATTAAACCTCTCCTTTCCGCTAACGGGATAAATACCGCAGGACTGCTGCTTGATTCCGGCACCTCTCCACCCGGTTGCCAGCGAATTAAGGCCTCGATTCCAATAACCCTATCTGTCGCCGTTTCAATCTGCGGCTGAAACGCCAGCCTGAACTCATTTCGCTCCACTGCATGACTTAATTGAGAGAGCAGATTCAGCTCCTCTTTAACATGCGCGTCCATGCCTGTTTGATAAGCGGAAAACTGCCCCCTGCCGTTGAGTTTAGATTTGTATAGCGCAATATCTGCTCTGGAAATCAATTTATCAGCCGAACCGTCTCGATTTGCCTCGGCAATCCCGATACTGACATTGGTCAGAATTGAATGCCCTTCGATTTCGAAAGGTTTGAGCATCGCATCCAATATTTTCTGAGCAATAACGGAGACATCCTTAAACTCTTTCACCTTCGATAAAATAGCAAATTCATCTCCGCCCAAACGAGCAAAGAAATCCGTATCCCTGAGTACCGATTGGACACGTTGGGCAAAAGCCAGCAACAAGGCATCGCCGACCGGATGCCCTAACGAATCATTAATATCTTTAAAATGATCCAAATCCAACATAATCAGTACCAGTTGACGTTTGGAATATTTCAAATTATGCAATCGTTCAGTCAATGTTTGATTGAAATAACGACGGTTCGGCAACTCGGTTAACGAATCCAAATAAGCTAGGCGAGTAATGGTTTTTTCTTGTTCCTTATGCTCGGAAATATCATGAAAAGAGACCACCACACCGGTGATTTTGCCGTCTTCGGTAACCGGTGTACTGCGATACTCTACCGGAAAGTTGGAGCCGTCCCGACGCCATAAAACCTCATCATAGACATGAATATCTTCACCGGTCTGCAAAGGCTTCATCATATTGCAGTCGTGAGCATGAACCGCCTTACCCTCGAAATCGGAATGATGAATCACGGCGTGATTCATCCGTCCGACCAGCTCCTTCTCACTAAAGCCGAGCATCCTTAAGGCCGCCGGATTGGCAAAAGTCGTTTTGCCGCTTTCATCAATACCAAAAATCCCTTCGGAAGTCGTTTCCAGCAATAGCTGGGAAAGCTGCTGGTGCTTGAGATATTCGGTCATATCGATCAAGTAACCGTAAATGCTGATCGGATTACCTCTCGAATCATAATCGACACGAGTATAGTCGTAAAAGTTGCGGAAATCGCCCGACGCCACCTTAAACCGATACGACTGTTCAAACTCTACGGCATGCACCGCAAAATAGTCCGCCACTTCCTCCTCAACCCGCTTTATATCCAAAGGATGAATACAATCCGCATAGACAAAATCATCAGACAAAACTTCATCTGCCGAATAACCCATCACCTGATCGATATTGTGAGAAACAGATTTAACCGGCCAACCTTTTTCGGGCACCCAAGTAAAAACAACGGTGGGACCGCCTCTAAATAAGTTGCGCTCCTTTTTAACCCGTTCTTCCAACAGCTTCTGCTCGGTAATATCACGAACAATAGCGTGAATAACAGAGCTCTCGCCTGATTCTATGCGTCTTGCCGAAATCGAAGCGTTATATTGACTGCCGTCTTTGCGAGTATGAATTCTTTCAAAAGAGATCGGTTCAAACCCTATGTGCTCAACCATCTTATGGTAGTCGTCCGGAGTCATATTTTTATCCCAGTCCAAGATAGTCAAGCCGGCCACTTCTTCCGGGGCATAGCCCAATAACGGACAAGCCAAATCACTGAACTCGAGAACTTCACCTCGATCGAGAGACAAAATAAAAATTGCATCAGCCGAAAGCGTCATCAAACTTTTATATCTTTCCGTTTCCGCTGCAAGCCTATGCTCCAAACGTTTCTTTTCGGAAATATCATCCAGCACCCAGATGACACCTTTATTCAAATCTGCCGGGACATTGTTATCAATCGCCTTACCACTGATTACGATCCAAACAATTTCACCGTTTTTCTTTTTAAACTGGTATTCAATCTGCAAGTTTTGTCGATGGCGGAGCGTCTCATAATATAGCTGCCCAAATTCAATGAAGTTGGTTTCATTGACATGCAACTCCCGCATGGAAATACCGATCATCTCTTGCGGAGAATCGTAACCGAAAATATCAGCCAAACGCTGATTGGCTCGATGCAGAATCCGGTATCCTTTCAAGAACATAATACCGACGGTAGAATTCTGGATAATGGCATCCAACTCCTGCTCTTTGGCGGATAACTCCTGAAGCGCCAGCACCCTTTCGGTAACCGGATTGAAGAAACCAATCATCAATTTCTGGTTTTCAATTTCCAGCAAACTGGCTGAGATATCGACATCAATTAGATGACCGTCTTTATGGACTAGTTGCTGAGGCAAAAGCAAGGCTTCTAAATCGTGATCAGCTTGCAAACTCTTTAAATGCTTAGCGAAGCTGTCATTGTTCTCGAACTCATTTTCCGTTTCTATAGGTGGGTGTAAAATGGTTTGCGGTTGACCGATCAACTCTTCAGAAGCATAGCCGGAAAGCTTGGAAAAAACGGGATTTAGATAAGTGATTGTCCGGGTATTAGCCTCAGCCATCGCAACCGCAATCGGCAGGACATCCAATACCTCAATTAAATCCGCATATTTTTCAAATCGCTTAATATCCACGCTCGACTACTCTAAAAGATTCCGGTTGAATCCAATAACGCTATTTTAATAGAGATTAAGCCAATCCGAGATAAGCTGCAATAAAATAAACCGATACCAAGATAAGAAACAGAAGCAAATAGTGGGGGCAATAAAAAACCCTGTTTAATCGAATGACTAAACAGGGTTTCAGAATAATGGCGCGCCCGAAGGGAGTCGAACCCCTAACCGCTCGGTTCGTAGCCGAGTACTCTATCCAATTGAGCTACGGGCGCTTTGTTTTGATGAGGCGTATTATAGAGAGTATTAATCGAGAGTCAACTCTATTTTTACAGTTTTTTTAAACCTTTTATTCTATAAGCAATCATAACTGGAGTTTTGCTTAATCACGCCTGTTAAACTTGAGGAAAGCCCGGAATACCAGCATCGCAATGCAGGCATCCCTTTGAGGCATGACAGTCTTTATACAAAAAGCATCTTAATGCCGACAATCACCAAAAACACGGCAAACACCGTTTTAAGCTGACTAACGTTCAACTGATAAGCCAGCTTTGCGCCGATTGGGGCAAAAATCATCGTCATTGGCACCAAGGCAATAAATCCTAATAAATTGACATAGCCTATTGATCCAACCGGCAGATTATCTACGTTCCAACCTACAACGATATAACTGAGCGTCGCAGGAACACTGATTACCAAACCGAAAAACGAAGCAGTACTGACCGCCCGGTGAATTGGATAGGAAAAGAGTGTCAATAACGGAACCATCAAAGTACCTCCGCCAATCCCCAGTAAAGATGAGAAAGCACCCAAAGCGGTAGCAAAACCGGATTGTCCTATTTTGCCGGGCAACTGCTTGGCGATAACCAGAGCTTTATATTGACTGGCAATCATATGAACAGACACCATGACCAGCAAACCACCAAACATAAGTTTGAGATTTTCGCCATCAATGTAACTGGCAGATAGCGAGCCAATTAATACACCGACAATCACAAATGGTAACCAACACTTAACCAGCTCCCAGTCAATCCCTCCTCTCTTGTGATGGCTTCTGGCAGACATAATTGAAGTCACCACAATAGTGGAAAGAGAGGTTCCGATTGCCAATGGCATGGCCACGGATAAGTCCACATGTAAATACATGAAAATATGGTACAGCATCGGCACTATCACAATGCCGCCGCCAACACCGAGCAGACCGGCCAGCAAGCCGGCAACAATGCCGCTTACTAAAAGTATCGGCAATAACATAACTAAATCGTTCATCTAAATCCTTTAAAAACCTGCAGCTTTACCGTCACTTCTCGAGTCGAAAGCGGCGTCTATTCGACCATCCGACTGTCGAATCAAGGCTCCTGCATGCCCGGCTGAAGAATCCAGCGAACCCAACCATTCAAAATCATGACCAAGGTTTTCAAGTTCACTTTGGAAATTTTCCGGAAATCGGGATTCCAACTTTAAGCTTTCCGAGGAATTTCCCCAAGTACGACCCAACAACCAGCGCGGAGCATTGATTGCGCTTTGAATATCCGCATCATAATAGGCATAACGAGTATAAACAGCAGCTTGAGTTTGCGGCTGACCATCTCCCCCCATAGTGCCATAAGCCATGACTCGACCATCTTTAAAGAAAGCCATCGCCGGATTAAGCGTATGAAACGGTTTTTTATGGGATGCAATCACTCTTAAATGATCGGGATTTAAAGAAAAGCTGCAACCACGGTTTTGCCAGACGATACCAGTATCCGGCAGCATAAAACCACTGCCGAACTCGTGATAAACACTCTGAATAGCACTAACCACTCGCCCTTCAGAATCCATTACGCCAAACCAGGTTGTGTCACCCGGCTGAGTTGCTTCTCCCCTAGGCTGAGCTTGGGTTACATCAATCTTTTCACTTAACTCATCTAGGTATTCCGGTGTCAGCCAAGCCTGTAACTCTTCGCTCGTTGAGTGAGCATCCATTTTGTCTCGATGCGCGAAAGCAATTTTAGTTGCCTCAACCAGCAAATGAACATAAGCGACCGAATCCATTTCCGGTAACTTGGCTGACCAGCGATCGAACAACCCGACAATCATCAAAGAAGCGACGCCTTGTGTAGGCGCAGAAGCATTGATTACTTTCGCGCGAGCGGTTTCCAGCTCCAAATGTGGTTTGAATTGCGCATAATGACCGTGCAGATCGTCAAGGGTAATCAAGCCGTTACGTTTTTCAAAATCCGTAGCAATGCTTTCACCAATCTGACCACGATAAAAATCATCAAATCCGCGTTCTCCCAACGAACATAAAGTCTCGCCCAACGCAGGTTGACGCAAAACTTCTCCTTCAAGCAAGGTTTTCCCTTCAGGGTAATAGACTTCTGCAAAACATGCATCTTGTTTAAGCTCTGCCTCTTTCTCAGCGAAGGTGTCGGCCAAAGACTGAGTCACGGTAATACCGTTGCGAGCAGAGTGAACCGCCTCGGCCATCAAATCCGCACTCGAAAGCTTGCCGCCCCAATTCTGGCAACTGGTTTGATAAGCTAGATCCCAAGCGGAAACGGCACCGGCAACCGTATTGGCAGCCAAAGCCCCTCTAAAAGGAATTGCCTCGACGTCTTGATACAACTCAAGCGACACTTGTGAACCCGTTGTTCCCGAGGCTTCAATAAAACGAATGCCATCTTGCGGATCGTATAGCAGCCAAAATGCATCGCCACCAATTCCGGTCATATGTGGATAATGAACCGCCAATGACGCTGCCGTTGCAATCGCAGCTTCAATAGCGTTGCCACCTTTTTTGAGGATTTCCAAACCGGAATCCGCCGCAGCATGATGAGGAGCTACGACCATCCCACTGGCGGCCGTCGCTGTAACTGGTAATTTTTTCATTTATTAACTCCAACCAATAAATTTCGGAAACCACAAGGCGATTTCAGGGAACAGCATGACTAAAGCAATCACGGCAATCTGCATTCCAATAAAAGGGATAACCCCTTTATAGATATCGATGGTTTTGATTTCCGGCGGTGCAACCCCTTTTAAAAAGAAAAGCGACCAACCGAATGGTGGGGTTAAAAATGAAGTTTGCAAGTTCAACGCAACCAAAATGGCCAACCAAACCATATCCACACCCAAGGCATGAAAAACAGGCAGCATCAACGGCAACACAATATATGAAATCTCAATCCATTCCAGAAAGAAACCAAGCACGAGCAACACTAGCATCATAAAAATAATCGCGCCCCACTCACCGCCCGGAAGCCAGGCAAATAGGTCTTCGATCAAATAATCACCGTCCAGCCCCCTGAAACTCAGACCAAACACCTGTGCAGCGATTAAAACGAAAATAATCATTCCGGTAATTTTCATGGTCTCACGCATAGTGCTGCGCAATACTTCCAGATTAAAGCGTTTGCTCAGAATGACCAGCAGCAAAGCTCCCAAAGCACCCATTGAAGCCGCTTCTGTTGGTGCCGCGACACCGCCGATGATTGAGCCCAACACGGCAAAAATCAGAATAAACGGTGGCGCGACCGATTTAACGAACTCAATCCATAATTCTTTTCTGGAAAAAGTTTTGCGTTCTTCCACATCAATAGGTGGTACTTTTTCCGGCGAGCGCCAACCCAAATACATAATGTACAGGACATATAAAGCCGCGAGGATGAGTCCAGGAATAATCGCCGCAGCGAATAGAGGTCCTATGGCTTCACCCGTGATGTCTGCCAACAGAATCAAAACCAAACTAGGCGGTAAAATCTGGCCCAAAGTTCCGGATGCACAGATTGTGCCGCAGGCCACGGAATGGTCGTAATTCCTTCTCAACAGAGTCGGGAGCGTAATCATACTCAGCGTCACCACCGTTGCGCCGACGATACCGGTGGAAGCGCCCATCAATACACCTACTGCGATAATCGCAATGGCCATCCCTCCTGGCGTTTTCCCTGCCAAGTGCCCGAGTACATCCAACATTTTTTCAGCAAGACGGGACTTTTCCAGCATCACCCCCATAAAGACAAATAGAGGGATAGCGAGTAAGGTGTAGTTCGTTAATACACCAAAAATCCTGGCTGGCAACAGATTGAAGAGATCAAACCCCATACCGATCAAGCCAAAAGCCAAACCGGCGGCGGCAATAGCAAAAGCGACCGGGATACCGGACAGAATCAGAACAAATAAGGTAATAACCATTAAAATGGCTAAAGTTTGTGGATCCATATATCAGCCTTTTTATGATTTATATTGGGTAAGCGCTTTCAAAAAGAGAGCTAACCCTTGAATTGAGATCAATAAGAACCCCAAAGGAATTAAGGCCTTAACAAGATAGCGATACGGCAAACCTCCCGGATCGGGTGAGGACTCGTTCATACCGTATGACTGAAATACATATTCTGAAGACAGATACATCATAAATAGCGAGAAAGGAATAATAATCACAATCGGAATTAATAAATCCATCAAACGCTTAACAGAATCAGAATATCTTTGATAAAAAAGGTCGACTTTGACATGCTCACCTTGTTGGAGAGTATAGGCTGATCCGAGCATGCCAATAGCCGCAAGTAAGTGCCATTCAAACTCTTGTAAACTGACGGAACTGACATGGAAGAAATATCTGAAAAGGACATTTCCGGCCACTAACAGAACCAGGAACAGTATTAACCAAGAGCTTAGGCGCCCGATACCCTCAATGAGGGCATCAAGCTTGTTATAAATATAGTTCAACTTCATAAAACTATAGCTTTGTCATCACCACTTCTTCACTTCGTGCTTGCCAAGCATCATGTTTGGCTTTGAAGCTGAAATAGCTTTCGTGGACTTTCTTAACCAGAGGATCTTTGGCCGCATATTCTTCCAAAGTTTTAAAGGTTAAAGCCTTAAGCTCTTTAACAACCGAATCAGGTAGCGTTTTCACTTCTACACCAAAGTTATTGACCAAATCATCCAATGCCTCAGCATTGTTACCTTCTGACCAAGCGTGGCTCATCAAGTTACATTCGGCTGCAACCGCTTCGACAATTGCTTGTAGATCTTTGGGCAATGAATTCCAAGCGTCCTTATTAATCAGACATTCAGTGGTATTGCTTGGCTCTGACCAACCTGTCGTATAGTAATATTTAGCTGCTTTTTGCAAACCTAAACGACGGTCTTGATATGGTCCAACAAATTCCGCTGCATCAATAACACCGCGTTCAAGAGCTGGGAAGATTTCACCTCCCGGTAGTAATTTAACGCTCACACCCAACTGTTCGTAAACCTTTCCAGCCAAACCAGGAATACGCATTCTCAAACCTTTCAGGTCTTCAACCGATTCAATCGGCTTACGGAACCAACCGGTCATTTGCACACCGGTATTCCCCGCTGCAAGGCCAATTACGTTAAATGGAGCATAGACTTCATCCCAAAGCTCTTTACCGCCCCCTTCCTGTAACCAGGCATTAGTTCCCTGGAAGTTCATACCAAACGGTACCGTAGTAAAGTACTGAGCAGCAAAGGTTTTTCCAGCCCAATAATATGAGTTGGCCCAGTTCATTTCGATGGTACCTTTTGAAACCGCATCAAAACCTTCCATCGCCGGAATCAGTTCGCCCGCAGCATAGTGTTTGATTCTCAAACGACCACCTGATAACTCTTCCACACGCTTACAGAAGTAACTAGCGCTACCTGGGCCTTTGGAATAAAAAGGCGCACCGGCTGGATAAGCGTTAGTCATCTTCCAACGGAACGTTTTTTTATCGGCAGCACTAGCTATGGATGGAGCAGCAACGGTACTTGCTGCCGCTAAACCGGCTAATCCAGTTTTCAAAAAATCTCTTCTTTTAATGTCGCTCATAACATTCTCCTTTTATTACTCATTAAAACTGGACTTGAGTACCAATCTTGAGTGTATTTACGGTTTCTTGACCGGTCTCTTCCGTTTTAGAAATAACAGCCGAAATTAGTGCATTATGGCTTGAGATAACATAATTCATACCAAGCTCAGTTTTATCCATTTCGCCACCTTCGTCATAATCGAAGTTTTGTATACGAGCGTAAGGTTGAAATTGACCCATCCCGACTTTTTGTGGGAACAGATAAGAAGCTAATGCTAAATATGAATCACCCGCTTTTAGGCCAGAATCGTCAATCACACCATCTAGATCATATGAGTAGTAAGCGGCTTCCAAGGTACCAACACCACCTGTCGACAGTTTTTTCTCAACCAGAAAATCGGCATTCCAAGCAGTAAAGTCACCTTGATTGGCGACGTCGGATCCAGCACCATCAGCTTGGTAT
Organism: Thiomicrorhabdus sp.; assembly: GCA_963677355.2. Lineage (GTDB taxonomy): Bacteria > Pseudomonadota > Gammaproteobacteria > Thiomicrospirales > Thiomicrospiraceae > Thiomicrorhabdus. The sequence goes on from CAXXXQ010000002.1 coordinate 1,131,584, forward strand.
GCGCCACCTAAACCGAAAGCCAGAATGTCTTTTTTACCATGGTAAGTGCTACGGTTATAGTAGCCATCTTCGGTATCCCAGAGGTTTAAAGACAAACGTCCCGAATACAATAGAGAGCCGGTATCATTCGGCCCATCCGTACGACCTTGAGTTGCGCCAAAATAATACTTAACTCGATTGTCGTTCACTTTTCCCCAGAAAATGACACCGTCGTCGCGTCCCGCAAAAATGGCAGGATACTTACGCACCGAAGGGAAGTCGAAGGACGCCTGATAGAAAGGACCATCCAGATTCGCACGGTCAGTAGGAATAAGAACTCGACCAACCCAAACATTAAAAGCATCATCAAGTTTGAATTTCGCTGCCGCATCCAACAGCTTGATGTTATCCGAAGAATCTTTTTCCGTATTGAAAGTAAACTGAATGCCTTCGGCTGCCTGAGCCGTTAAATAAAAACGCATATTTTGAACTGAAAAATCTGTCTCGGTATCTTCTCCGCTCGGAGTGCCGTCTTCGATAAGATTAGCACTTGCACGCAGCCCTGCACCGATCTTAATCCAACGCTCATCATCCAAATTTAGCGTGACTCCTGCCTGAGCAGGTGTATTGATTAGCATAGAACTTCCCGTTAATACTCCTGCAAGCATCAACGTCGAAGGTTTTAAAAGTTTACTGGCCATGAATTTCTCTCCCAAGTTAATTGTTACGTTTGTAAAGTAGCCAGCATACATATAACAGAATAGATGCCAAAACCATAAAAAACACACTATGTACTTGATATATAAAGACTTAATAGAACAGAAACCTGAATAGAAAAATAGAAAAAACCTCGGTGCGCACCAAGAAAATGTGAGAAAAATCTATTACAATGTAAACTAAAAGGTGATTTTATGTATAAAACGAAAACAAAAATTCATTTTATTTCGACATCAATTTCAAAAAAGTAATTATGGAACCTTATTTGTTTACAAACGATAAAACCGTCTATACATAACAAATTGCACCAATTTAGAACAAAAAAGAAAGAAGGCATGCAACATGAATATTGATAATCACATCATCAATCTTTTAATCAAAAATGGTCGGGCTTCCTATGCCGATATCGCTAGGGATATTGGGGTATCTCGTGCTTATGTGCGCCAACGAGTGCAAAAACTGCAAGACGAAGGCATTATCGAACAGTTTACAGCGGTCATTAACCCGTTGAAACTTGGAAAATCGCTATCCGCTTTTCTGGATGTAAAAGCGGCACCTCAAGGCATTGAAAAAATAGCTCGTGATTTAGCACAATGTCCGGAAGTAGTCAGCCTGTATATTATGAGTGATATGAAAAGCCTGCACATTCACACTTTGACAGATGACATTGAAAGCTTAGATCGTTTTACAAGAGAAAATATTTTTTCAAGAGAACACATTATCGAAGTGGATTGTAAAACCCTACTGACCAGAGTTAAAAACCGACGAGGCGGTCCAAGACTGTAATCCGAAGTATACACGGCGCCTAGCTGAGACGACTAGACCTCGATTATAAAGCGGTTGAAGTTAGTACGGCGACACAACTTAGGCTCAAATTCAGGTTCTTGATGTAGATCTTGCCAAGTATATAAATCCACTTTGTACTCACACGTTTGAGTCCCGCTTAAAATTCGTACTACTCATTTTTATACTCACTTTTTTATGAATGTAAAAAGAGCGATAGACAATGTTAGGAAATATGAATCCGAAGGTAAATCGATAAAATTACGATTTTATACGGCTTTCAGGATAAAAAAGAAATGATTAGAAAGGATAAAGAAAGTAGAAATGGCGGAGACGGAGGGATTCGAACCCTCGATGGAGCTACAAACCCCATACTCCCTTAGCAGGGGAGCGCCTTCAGCCTCTCGGCCACGTCTCCGAATTTCTGCGCGTATGATACAAGGTTCATACCCGCTTGTAAATGTTGTTTTTGTGTTTTTCTTAGTCAAACAGATGAATTAAGCGGATTAAAGCAAACAGTTCGCTCAATATTAGCTGGACGGGATTTCTTCTGAACGGATTGTCGATTTTACATTGTCAGCATCCAGCAATAACTCTTGCCGATGAATGGAAACTTCTTTTGGCGCATCGATTCCGACACGAACCTGACCGCCTTTAACTGCCAAAATGGTCAGCTTGATATCATCGCCTATGACGAGAGACTCATTCTCTCTACGGGTTAACACCAACATACGTCGTCCTATACGAATCCAGAAACAATTAAGAACAGTATAAAACGCGTTTCTTACAAAGAATAATTAGATTTCCTTATTCCTTAAATTAGAGAATACTTATAAACATGTCCAAAAGCCAGAGACAAAAAAGCCTGCTTAATGCAGGCTTTCTAGTTTTGTACGAAGCAGAGAAATTATTTATCCAACTCAAAAGCTTCATGTAGAGCTTGCACGGCTAATTCTAGATGCGGCTCACTGATAACCACTGAAATTTTGATTTCGGTAGTACCTATCATCTGAATATTGATGTCGTTATCTGCCAATGTCTTGAACATTTTACTGGCAATTCCGGCATGCGACTTCATGCCTACTCCAACCATCGAAATCTTAACAATCGTGTCGTCGGAAAGCACTTCACGCGCGCCTAACTGGGTAGCGATACCTTCCAAGATATCCAAAGCAGCATCCATGTCATTACGGCTTACCGTGAAGGTAAAGTCGGTCGTACCATCCACACCCTGGTTTTGGATAATCATATCGATTTCAATATTGGCATCGGAAATAGGCCCTAGAATCTGGAAAGCAACACCGGGCTTATCAGGCACACCTAAAATCATTAACTTAGCTTCATCTCGACTGAATGCAATCCCAGAAATGAGCGGCTTTTCCATATTTTTGTCCTCAATATCTTCTTTTGTAATCAAAGTCCCGCCTCCGGCTTTCATAGAGGAGAGAACTCTTAATGGCACATTATATTTACTGGCAAATTCGACCGATCGAATCTGCAAAACTTTTGCTCCCAAACTAGCTAACTCAAGCATTTCGTCGTAAGTGACTTTATCTAAGCGCTTAGCTTCAGGCACAACGCGCGGATCGGTTGTATAAACTCCGTCGACATCGGTATAAATCTGACACTCATCCGCATTTAAAGCGGCAGCTAACGCCACTGCTGTGGTATCTGAACCGCCACGCCCTAAAGTGGTAATATCACCGGTTTCAAGAGAGATCCCTTGGAATCCGGCAACCACAACCACTTTACCCTGATCCAGTTGGTCAAGGATTTTCTGGCCGTCGATTTTTTCAATACGCGCTTTGGTATGTACATCGTTAGTCTGAATCGGTACCTGCCATCCAGTATATGAGACCGCTGCACAACCCTGAGCTTGCAATGCCATACTCAGCAACGCAATCGTCACCTGCTCGCCCGTGGTCAACAGGACATCCATCTCACGTTTACAGGGACGATCCTGCATCTCTTTGGCTAAAGCCGTCAAACGGTTTGTTTCGCCACTCATTGCAGAAACGGCGACGACTACCTGATTACCTTCGCGGACAGCATGCGCTACCTGCTTGGCAACATTTTGGATACGTTCGACATTACCGACCGACGTACCACCAAATTTTTGAACAATTAATGCCATTGTTTTCTTTTTCTCAATCACAACGAGAACCTGACTTTTGCCGCGGCCCTCAACTTATCTTCAGTTTAAAAATCTATTTAGACTCAGCCCAGGCCTGAACGGATGCCAACGCCTCACCCAGCTTGCTTGGATCCTTTCCACCGGCCTGCGCCATATCAGGACGCCCGCCGCCTTTACCACCGACTTGCTGTGCAACATGGTTGACCAGCTCGCCCGCCTTGAAAGTAGAGGTAATCTCTTTAGAAACGCCGGCAACCAACGAGACTTTCTCGCCGTCAACGGCCGCCAACACAATCGCTGCCGGAGCCAACTTCGACTTCAATTTATCCAAGGTTTCACGCAACGTATTCACATCTGCGCCTTCCAGTTGAGCTGCAAGCACATTAACGTCGCCAACTTTAACCGCCTGATTAGCCAAATCATCACCTTGTGATGCTGCCATTTTTGACTGCAGTTGCTTGAACTGTTTTTCCAATTCTTTATGCTCCGCAACTAGCTGAGCGACTTTCGCTTCAACTTGAGCTTTATCGGATTTGACCGCAGACGCCACATTCAACAAGGTCTCGTCATTTTGATAAATTGCATCCCAAGCGCCCTCACCGGTTACCGCCTCGATACGACGTACGCCGGAAGCGATCCCGGTTTCCGACAATAGACGGAACGGACCGATCTCACCAGTTGAACAAACATGTGTCCCACCGCAAAGCTCTACCGAGAAGTCACCCATATCGACAACACGAACGACATCACCATATTTCTCTCCGAATAATGCCATCGCCCCCATCTCTTTAGCGGAGTCAATATCCATCTCATTGGCACCAACCGGATTGTTCAGCATGATATTCTGATTAACCAGTTTCTCGATCTCTAGCAACTGTTCCGGTTTAATCGGTTCAAAGTGAGAGAAGTCAAAACGCAAACGTTCCGGTGTTACTAAAGAACCTTTCTGCTGCACATGTGTGCCAAGCAGACTTCTCAATGCCGCATGCAACAGGTGAGTTGCCGAGTGATTGCGTTCCGAAGCACGACGCCCCTTAACATCAATCTGAGCATGCAACACCTGACCAACTGAAAGCGTTCCCGCCGTGACCGTACCGATATGTAGGAATGCCTTGCCTTGCTTCTGACAGTTATTTACGTGGAAACTGCTCATGCCTTCGGTCAAACTACCGGTATCTCCTACCTGACCACCGGATTCCGCATAGAACGGCGTACGCCCAAGAATAACGGTTGCATCAGTGCCTTCAGCAGCACTCTCGACCGATTGACCGTCAACAAAGATCGCCATAACTTTAGCGTCCGCATCATCACGTGCATAACCGATAAATTGGGTTTCACCATCGTAATCAACCTGACCGGCCGTTTGTGCTGCAAAGTTACTCGCCGAACGCGCTCTTTCACGCTGGGCTTCCATCGCTTTTTCAAAACCGGCTTCATCAACGGTCAAATTACGTTCACGCGCCACATCCGCTGTTAAATCCAGCGGGAAACCAAAAGTATCATAAAGTTTGAATGCGATTTCGCCTTCGATCACACTGCCTTGCATAGAAGAGATATAGTCATCCAGCAACTTCATCCCGTTTTCCAGCGTCTCGGCAAAACGCTCCTCTTCTAACTTCAGTGCGCGCTCAACATTAGCCTGCTCTTTGCCAAGTTCCGGGTAAGCTTCACCCATCTGCTCAACCAATACCGGCACCAACTTATAGAAGAACAGATCTTTCATGCCCAACTTGTAACCGTGACGAATTGCACGACGGATGATACGGCGCAGCACATAACCACGTCCTTCATTTGAAGGTAGTACACCGTCTACAATAGTAAAGGCACAAGAACGGATATGGTCTGCGATGACACGCAACGAACTGTTCGTCAAATCCGACTGCCCGGTCAACTTAGCCACTTCTTTAACAATTGCCTGGAACAGGTCAATATCGTAGTTATTGTGAACGCCCTGCATGACCGCCGCCAAACGCTCCAGTCCCATACCGGTATCGACCGACGGTTTCGGCAACGGTGTCAAAGTGCCGTCTGCGGCACGATCGAACTGCATAAATACCAAGTTCCAGATTTCGATGTAACGATCACCGTCTTCATCCGGTGAACCTGGAGGACCACCCGCCACATCAGCACCGTGGTCATAGAAAATTTCGGTACAAGGTCCACATGGCCCGGTATCCCCCATCTGCCAGAAGTTGTCTTTAGCGCCGCAACGCGAGAAACGCTCCGCGCTGACACCCATATCTTTCAACCAGATATCTGCGGTTTCGTCATCTTCATCAAAAACCGTAACCCACAATTTTTCTTCCGGCAAGCCCAGTTCTTCAGTCAAGAACTGCCAAGCATACTTAATCGCATCTTCTTTAAAGTAGTCGCCAAAACTGAAGTTCCCCAACATCTCAAAGAAGGTGTGGTGACGAGCCGTGTAACCGACATTTTCCAGATCGTTGTGCTTACCGCCTGCACGGATACAGCGCTGTACACTGGTCGCACGCGTATAATCGCGTTTTTCCTGACCTAGGAAGGTCTCTTTGAACTGTACCATCCCCGCATTGGTAAAAAGCAATGTCGGATCATTGGCTGGAACCACCGGGCTCGAATGCACCGCGGTATGATTTTGCTTTTCAAAAAAATTGATAAAAGCTTTTCTGAGTTCTGCACTCGTCATAATTTAAGTAACCTTAACTTTTCAAAATCTTTTATAACTTCAAGTCGCTCTATTTAAACTACTTGAAAGCCTTCCAAACTGTATTCGGCACAAAACCTCTGCTTTGTATAAAGCGCACTCGTTTTGCCAACTCTTTCTGCTCTGCCGGTCTGCGGCAGTCGCCATATTTCTTTTCCAGCACCGATTGAGCGAGTTCAATCCAATCCGATTCATCCCAATCCAGATAAGCTGAAATCAAATTGGAATCGGAACAGGCTTGCTGTAACGTTTGCCGGATTTTTAAAGGTCCCTGACCTTTTTCTGCATAGTTACGAACCGCTTGTTCCAAATAGCGGTCATCACTTTGCCAGCCATTTTGTCGGCAAGTCTCGATGACTTTTTCAACCAGCCGTTCAATAAAACCGGACACTTCATGATATTCGGACAATAACTCCGACGTTTCAGGAAACTTGCTCAGCAATTTTCTTTTCAGCTCTTTCGCGCCATGTTCTCTAGTCGCTAATAAAGCAACCGCTTTGGCTTCAATCTGCTTTTCCAGATCGTCAATTTCTGCGCCAGCCCCTAACCGTCCTGAATCTAGATCACTTTGTCTCGGTTCAGTTCGAGACGACACACCCAAGTCCGCTCCCGACTTGATATTAAGCTCGGCTAAAAACGCTTCTGCACTTTTCAAAACAGATACCGGTTAAATCAGCCAGACTTTATTCGGCTGCAGTTTCTTCCGCCGCCGCTTCCGTTTTTTTGCTCGGCATCAATTTCGCCTTAATCTGATCCATCAACTCTTCGGCCACTTCCGGGTTATCAATCAGATATTGGCGAACGTTATCTTTACCTTGGCCGATTTTGGCGTCTTTATAGCTGTACCAAGAACCGGACTTATCGATCAGTTTCTCCTTCACGCCCAAGTCGATAATTTCACCTTCACGAGAAATACCTTGGCCATAAAGAATATCGAATTCAACCTGTTTGAACGGAGGCGAAACTTTGTTCTTGACCACTTTGACGCGTGTCTCGTTACCCAGAATTTCGTCACCTTTCTTGATGGCTCCGATACGGCGGATATCCAAACGCACCGATGCATAGAATTTCAATGCGTTACCACCCGTTGTGGTTTCCGGACTACCGAACATAACACCGATCTTCATACGGATCTGGTTAATGAAAATAACCAGCGTATTAGTACGTTTGATATTGGCTGTCAGTTTACGCAAAGCTTGCGACATCAAACGCGCTTGAAGACCCATATGAGAATCGCCCATATCACCCTCAATTTCCGCTTTCGGTGTTAACGCTGCGACCGAGTCAACCACCACAACATCAACCGCACCGGAACGTACCAGCGCATCGGTAATTTCCAGAGCCTGCTCGCCGGTATCCGGTTGTGAAACCAATAAGTTGTCGATATCTACGCCCAATTTCTCGGCATAACCCGGATCCAATGCGTGCTCGGCATCCACGAAAGCAGCCGTTCCACCCAACTTCTGCATTTCAGCAATAGCGTGCAATGTCAGAGTGGTTTTACCCGATGATTCCGGACCGTAAATTTCAACGATACGCCCGCGAGGTAAACCACCTATACCCAAAGCCATATCCAAACCCAATGAACCTGTTGATACAGCGTCAATATCACGAGGTGCGTTATTATCACCCATACGCATAATCGAGCCTTTACCAAACTGCTTTTCAATCTGACCTAAGGCCGCTGCGAGTGCTTTTTGCTTATTCTCATCCATTTGGTTCATTTCCTTCTGGGTTTGCTTTTTTGAAAAATTCGCTATGTTAATTTGGCTATTTTCTAACCGGTCTCGGAATTTCACCTAAACCGCACCAAGACACATTCAATTAGCTATGGTTTTTAACATTCTTTATCAACCTTACCAAACAAGCATTTGATAAATATTGGCTTTTAATTTCTACTGCAAAATCACTTTTCTAGCTTGCAATAAAAAACCTCTGCTCGCCAAACTCGATCGATTTCTAAAAAGCTTGGCTAAAACAAAGGCTTAGAATTCTAATTCTTTTTTATTTACCGGTTTTATCGCTGGTTCAACATAAATTCAAACACCCCGTAAATAGCGGGCAAATTATCCCATAATTTGTTTTACAAATCCAACTGCAATCACGATTTAGCGATTCTTTTTAACAAACAAATAAAGCAACTATTCGGTAAATAAAACGCAACGATGCCTCTCCGATAAAATCAGACCTGAGAAAGCAGCTTCATCACACCCATCAAAGCCGCTTCGGTAGTCTGCTGGCGCACGGCTTGTCGGTCACCGTCAAACAAGAACTTTTGAGTAACAACCTTTTCTTTACCCTGGATAGCCCAAGCCAGCCAAACCGTGCCCACAGGCTTATCGGGGGTGCCGCCACCAGGACCGGCAATGCCGCTACAAGCCACACTGACTTTGGCATGAGACTGCTGCAAAGCGCCTAACGCCATCTCTTCAACGCATTGTTGGCTAACCGCGCCTTGTTTCTGAATAGTAATTTCATGAACGCCAAGCATTTCACGTTTAGACTCGTAACTGTAAGTCACGTAAGCCCTGTCAAACCAAGCAGTACTTCCCGACACATCGGTTAATGCCTCGGCGATCATCCCTCCAGTACAAGATTCCGCCGTGACAATCATGGCATCATGATCCACCAGCGCTTTACCTACTTGAGTGACTAAACTGTGAAATTGCATATTTTTTCCTTAAAAACCGAGTTAAATTTCGACGCTATCATTTGATATCAATAGCATAATGCCCTAGCATACTCTTTTTTATTTCTGATTCAATATTCCACGCCGATTCAGAACCACTAATCATCGTATAGCGACCATTAAGAAAACAGCATGGCACAAGTAAAACATACTCCAATGATGCAACAGTACTTGGCGATTAAAGTCGAGCACCCCAACCACCTTCTGTTTTATCGCATGGGGGACTTTTACGAGCTGTTCTACGATGACGCCAAAAAGGCTTCGGAACTACTCGAAATCACCTTGACCGCGCGCGGCAAATCCGGGGGCGAACCGATCCCGATGGCCGGAATCCCGCATCACTCTGCCGAAGGCTATTTGGCCAAATTGGTTAAACTGGGTGAATCGGTCGCTATCTGCGAACAAGTCGGCGATCCGAACAACAGCAAAGGCCCGGTGGAACGCAAAGTCGTCAGAATCATCACCCCCGGCACGCTGGTTGAAGAAGCACTTCTCGACGACCGCAACGAGAATCTGCTGGTTGCCATTACCGAACAAAACAAACAGTACGGCATCGCTTACTTGGAAGTGTCCAGCGGACGTTTTGAAACCTCACAACTGAGTTCGCTCAATCAGATGCTTGCCGAAGTCGAGCGTCTTAAACCTTCCGAGCTGCTGGTACCGGATGACGACTACTTTCGCGAACAACTGCCGCAGAGTCTACTACAACGTTCGGGATTGGTGCGTTATCCAAGCTGGCATTTTGATGTCGAAAGTTGCCGTAAACGCCTGACTACGCATTTCCAAACTCAAGACTTGGTTGCTTACGGTTGCGACCGGAACCCGGCTTCCATTAGTGCTTCCGGGGTGATATTGCACTACGCACAGAGCATGCTGCAAAATGATCTGACCCACATTCTCAGCCTGCATAGCTACTCGACCACCGAGACCTTGGTATTGGATGCGATCAGTCGCCGCAATCTGGAAATTGATACCAACTTGAGCGGCAGCACCCAGAATACCCTAGCCGCCATTCTTGATCACACGGCGACCGCCATGGGCAGCCGCCTGCTGAAACGCTGGTTGAATCAGCCGTTGCGTAACCGCGAAATCATTAATCAGCGCCTGGATGCAATCGACAGTATTTTAAATCACCATCAGGATGACGAATTACGGCAAACATTGAAACTGGTCGGCGACATGGAGCGCATTCTGAGTCGGGTCGCTTTACGTTCGGCTCGTCCGCGGGACTGCTTACATCTGGGGCGCACATTGAATGCCCTGCCGGATTTTCAGGCCCAACTGGCCAACCTGCAAGAATCAAGCAAACTAACCGAACTGGCCACCCAAATGGGCACCTTCCCCGAGCTAGCTGAACTGCTTGAGCGTGCCATTATCGACAACCCGCCGATGTTGATCCGTGACGGCGGCGTGATTGCCGAAGGTTACGATGCCGAACTCGACGAGCTGCGCAATCTTAAAAACGAAGCCGGCGACTACCTGTTGGAACTGGAACAGCGTGAACGTGACCGTAGCGGCATTCAAACGCTCAAAGTCGGCTACAACCGCGTGCATGGTTACTACATTGAAATCAGCAAACTGCATAGCGACGATGTGCCTGCCGAATATGTGCGCCGTCAAACTCTGAAAGGCCAGGAACGTTATATCACTCCGGAGTTAAAAACCTTTGAAGACAAAATTCTTAGTGCGGGTGAAAAAGCACTGGCTCGGGAAAAATGGCTATATGCCGAACTGATTGAAAAACTTAATGAATCAATCTCCGAACTGCAAATTTGTGCGCTTGCCTTGTCTGAACTGGATGTTCTGGTCAATCTGGCGCAACAGTCTGTTGCCCTGAATCTGACCCGTCCGATTTTGACCGAGACACCGGGAATCAATATTGAGCAGGGACGCCACCTCACGGTTGAAGCGGTTTCCAGCGAGCCGTTCATTCCCAACGATGCGCTGTTTGACGAACAACGCAAGTTGCACATCATTACCGGACCGAACATGGGCGGTAAATCCACCTATATGCGTCAAACCGCCTTGATTACTCTGCTGGCGTTCATGGGCAGTTTTGTACCGGCAGACCGAGCCGAACTTGGACCGATTGACCGAATCTTTACGCGCATCGGGGCTTCGGACGATCTGACTTCAGGGCGCTCGACATTCATGGTGGAAATGACGGAGACCGCTAACATTCTGCATCATGCCACCGAAAACTCATTGATTCTGATGGACGAAGTCGGACGAGGCACTTCGACATTCGACGGTCTGGCATTAGCCTGGGCCATTGCCGAGCATATTGCCGAGAACGTCAAGGGTTACTGCCTGTTCGCCACCCACTATTTTGAATTGACCACCTTGACCGAGCAGTTTGACAATACCGTCAATGTCCACCTGGATGCGATTGAACATCAGGACTCCATTGTTTTCCTGCATCAGGTGCAAGACGGTCCGGCATCACAAAGTTACGGATTGCAGGTAGCGGCCTTAGCCGGCGTGCCTCCTGCTGTCATCGAGTTGGCGCAAGCCCGTTTAAGACAATTGGAAAACCAAGCGGTCAATCAGAAAAACACACCTCAGCAAACCGGCAAGCAAACACAGGTTGAAAACGTGCAACAGTTTGATATGTTCAGTACACAACCTGATCCGGCATTGGAAGAAATAAAACAGCAGTTACAGAATATCGATGCCAATGATCTGACGCCGAGACAGGCTCTGGATGCCATATACAATCTACAAGCCATACTGAAGAATAAATAAGAGTTTGAAGGAAACCCTATGTCACAAGCGATGATTGTTGACGTCACCATGAACAACATTCAAGAAATGGTGATGCAAAACTCAAAACGTTTACCGGTTATGATCAGTTTCTGGTCGCCGATGAACGAGCAAAGCAAGTTGGCCAATACCATTTTGGAAAAGCTCGCCGAAGAGTTTGCCGGCAAGTTCATTCTGGCCAAAATCAATGCCGACCAACAAACCGAAATAGCGGAAAAGTTCTCTCTACCCGGCGTACCTTTCTATAAACTGGTGAAAAACGGTGATATTGTTACCGAATACCACGGACTGCTTTCCGAATCCGCCTACCGTCAAGCGATCCAAGCCAATATCGAGGTAGATCCGTCTGAAGCCCTGCGCGAACAGGCCAACCAAGCCTTTGCCGCCGGTCAGATCGAGCAGGCGATGGAACTGTTTGGAGAAGCGGCCAGAGCCAACCCGAACAACTATCTGATCCACCTTGATCTGGTGAGCATGTATCTACAGACAGGCCACTTGGATAAAGCCCAAGAACTGTTTGATAAACTACCCGAAGAAGCGCAACAAGATCCGAAAGGCAAGGAAATTGGCGGCGTCATCTATTTCTCGAAAATTCTGGAAGGCGCCCCCGATGTTGAGCACATTCAACAGATATTGCAAGAGAATCCAAACGATTGTGACGCCATTTATGTACTGTCCGCTTATTTGATGCTGAACGGTCAAATTGAAAACGCGCTACAGGCACTTTTTAAACTATTTACTCTCGATAGAACATACAATGAGGGCCTGCCTCAGAAGACCATTCTGAAATCATTTGATATGTTGGCCGGCAGAGCCCCGGAAATGATTACGACTTATCGACGTAAATTCCAAAGCTTGCTTTACTAAATCGAGGAACCTGACAATGCTTTTTAATACTGAACAAAACTACGGATTGATCTCACGCGCCAATCATTGGATTTCGGCGTTTGTTTTTATCGCCTTGATTGCATTAGGTATCTATATGCATGAACTGGAAGACAGTCCGGAAAAGTTCGAGTTCTATGCTTTGCATAAATCCCTAGGAATCGGTCTGCTGATGTTAATGATCCTCAGACTGGTTTGGCTGAAAGTGAATCCTAACCCGGAACAACTTTCAAAAAACAAGTTTGAACATATTTTAGGCCACGCCGTCAAAGGCATTCTGTATTTAGCGATGATTGTACTGCCTATCTCAGGTTGGATCATGTCGAACTCAGCCGGTCATGACGTCAGTTTCTTCGGCCTGTTCACCCTGCCGAATTTTGTCGGTGAAAGCGAAACGCTTCACGAAATCGCAGAAGCCATTCACGGCACCGCCGGACCTCTGATGATTATTGTCATTCTGCTACATGTGGCCGGTGCTTTGAAACACCATTTGGTTTATAAAGACGCCACCCTGCTTAGAATGCTTGGCAAGAACAAATAAGTTACACCACCTAAAACAACCCAAAACAAAACAACCCAAAACAATAAGAAAAAATATAAAAATTTATGAGCTATTACTCAGTTAATCAAGAAACCCTCCACAACCTAATCGGCTTTGGCGTGGCCGGCAACTTTGCCGGTCATTTGGAACAAGCCGGCGAAACCCCAGACTTTGTTAATGTTAAAACCGATTGCGCGGACGCTCCTAAAGGTATCTTCCCCTACTATGTCGCAGGCAGCGAGAAGCAGGTTGGCGAATACCCGCTCTCTTCAAGTGAAATCCGCTATCCGAAAGACCTTGCTGAAAACGCACATCTGCAAGCCGAGCCGGAAGTTTGCGTGCTGTTTGACGTCACCTATGAAAGCGGTAAGATTTTTGAACTCAAACCGAAAGCGTTTGCCGCTTTCAACGACTGCTCTATTCGTAAACCCGGAGCCAAAAAGATCAGTGAAAAGAAAAACTGGGGTGCGGCGACTAAGGGAATTTCCGACACCTTTATTGAACTACACAGTTTCAGCAAAGGCTGCGAACTAGACAACTTCCGCATCGCCTCGTTTTTAAAACGTGACGGAGAGTTTCATGCCTATGGCAAAGACAGCTCGGTCACGACCTATTCCTACTTCCATGAACGCCTTTATGAGTGGATGTTGAGTAAACTTAATCAGCAAGTCGACTTTGGTCCGTTAGAAGATTTACACAGCATCATCCATCTGGCAGGCTTTCCGGAACAGATCATGATCAGTCTGGGGGCTACCTGCTATACCGAGTTTGGTGAGACGGTGTTTTTAGAACCGGGAGATGAAGTCTTTATCTACGTCTATGACGCTACACAAAACAGCAGCGAAGAGGTCATGGCGCACATGAAAGGCGAGTTGCACGAACTTAAAAACAGCTCCATTCTTCATCAGCGAATTATCTAAGGTCAACGCAAATGGATTCTGAGCCTCTAATCAGCCATCAGCAGGTCAGCGATCAGGTCGATCGCTGGCTACAACAAGTGGTGATCGGTCTGAACCTGTGCCCGTTCGCGCTTAAGCCGTATAAGAATAAACAGATTCGTCTCGAGGTCTCGGACTGCACGGATGAAGCTTGTCTATTACAACAGTTGCAAGACGAGTTTCATCGTCTGCAACAAACCGAAGTTGCCGAGTTGGAAACCACCCTATTAATCACACCGTTCATGCTGAATGACTTTTATGACTACAATCAGTTTTTGGACTACGTGGACGCCTTAATCGATAGCAATGATTGGGTTGGCACTTTTCAAGTCGCCACCTTCCACCCGGACTACCAGTTCGCCGGTACCCAAGCGGATGATGACGAAAACCTGACCAATCGGGCACCATATCCGATTCTGCATCTATTACGTGAAGAGAGCTTGGAAAAAGCCATTGCACGTTATCCAAACCCGGAGCAGATCCCGGAAAACAATATTGAAACCGTTTGCCATCTCAGCACCGAACAGAAAGCCCAACTGTTTCCCTATCTATTTCAATAATTCCCGCTACAGGTTCTGATTAAGATTTGCCATTCGGCAACGATAATCGATTTGAATTGTCGTGATACACTTTGTATTCGATTTATTGCACTCTTTCTCACTCACAAAATTTAGCGGGAGTCTTTCCATGAATATCAAAAAAGCATTATTAGTCGCAACCGGCTTGCTGTCCCCTTTGGCGGTACAAGCACAAACTTTACACCTAAAATCGGTGGGGTTCGCAACCCCAGAAGCGGTTGAGTACGAAGCAGCCAGCGACACTTACTTAGTGGCCAATATCAATGGCAGCCCCTTTGATAAAGATGATAACGGCTTTATCTCTAAAGTCTCGCCTGATGGAGAGGTGATCGAGCTGAAATGGCTGGATGGCGCCGACAAAAATATCCAGCTTAACGCGCCCAAAGGCATGCTGGCCAGAGACGGCAAGCTGTATGTGGCCGACATTGACCGAGTGCGCGTATTCGATATAGCAAACAAAAAACAGTTGGCTGATATCGTCTTTCCCGGCAGCAGCTTCATTAACGGTTTGAGTGCGGCAGAAGATGGCGGATTATGGGTTACCGACAGCGGTATGGCACCGGGCTTTAAGCCATCCGGCACCGATGCGGTTTACAAAGTCTCTAAAAACGGTAAGGTCAAAAAACTCCTATCCGGACAACTGGGCAATCCAAACGGCGTTTATGCCGCCGATGGCAAAGTTTGGATGGTAACCTTGGGCTCCGGCCAATTAAGAACCATGCAACCATCCGGTCAGGTAAACAGTATTATGACCTTGCCTTTTAACCGCCTGGACGGGCTGATCAAAACCAATGACGGACGCCTGCTAACCTCTAGTTGGAAAGCTCGCGGCATTTATGAAATTACCGAAAAATATCACCTTAAAGAAGTGGTCGGTAATCTGGAGTCTCCGGCTGACCTCGGTTACGACAGCAAACGTAATCGCGTGCTGATCCCAATTTTCCTAAAAGATGAATTGGTGATTCAGCCGTTGAATTAACCTCTGAATCAATCCTCTCACCTGACTTAATTTGAGTCTAGAACCGCCTTTTAAGGCGGTTTTTTTATCTTTATCGCCTAGCGATTTATGCCTTTATGTTAAGATGCGTGCTTTATTTTTAAACTATATAGGACCTTCATTATGTCTAACAACTTTACCACTACTCCTGAAATCGTCAGCTACGGTATCGGCCGTCAAATGGGCGATCAATTAGCCGCAGATCCTTTTGACGGTGTTGACCCTAAAGCCGTTGCTGCGGGCGTGATTGATTCACTGGAAGGTACGCCAAGCTCTGTTAGCCAGGAAGCGTTCGCCAAAGCGTTCCAAGAGATGAACGAAATCATGCAGGCCAAACAAGCGGAAATGGCAAAATTGGCCGCGGAAGCGGGTGAAAAGTTCTTGGCTGAAAATGCTAAAAAAGACGGCGTTATCGTGACTGAATCCGGTCTTCAATATGAAATTATCTCTGAAGGATCAGGAGACAAACCTTCTGCGGAATCAGTTGTTTCAACGCACTACCACGGCACGCTAATCGACGGTACGGTATTTGATAGTTCTGTTGAACGCGGTCAACCTGCTGAATTCCCGGTTAACCGAGTGATCGCCGGTTGGACTGAGGCTCTACAGATGATGCCTACCGGTTCTAAATGGCGCTTGTATATTCCGCACGACCTGGCTTATGGCTCTCAAGGTTCAGGCGGAGCAATCGCGCCTTATTCTGCTTTGATTTTTGATGTCGAGCTGCTGGATATCGTTTCTAAATAAGAAACATTCCTACACTGTTTGCAGAGTGAATTCTTCACTCTGCGGCTTCCCCCTCATCCTAACATTACTCTTCCTAACGCGACTGCTCCTTGTGTTACTATGCAGAATAATACTATTCAGTCATTCATCAATACGGGTTGAGGCTCATGATTTCTTGCAAATTCATCCACACTGCACTTTTAAAAACATCGCTGCTGAGTTTATTCCTGTTTTGGAGTTATGCCGCTCAAGCGGATACTGAAGTTCTGCCGATTGCAACCAACTTGCAACAACTGGGTCAAAAAGCCGCCCAGCAAAACCTGCCGATTGCCATTCTGTTTTCCGCTAAGGGTTTGAAATCCACTACAAACCTGAAAGACGAAGCCATTCTGCCGGCACTCTATTCCGGACAACTCGATGGTTATGTGTTGATGCGGGAAATTAATGTCAATGTCGATGCAACCACCATAGACTTCTACGGAGAAGCGATTCCCAACCAAGAGTTCAAAGACCTGTACAACTTGACCAGCTTGCCGGTTGTGATTTTTTTGAACAGCGACGGAGATGAGATTGAAAAGCCGTTATTGTCCGGTGCTTATGACTTCTATTTTTTCTACCTGAAAGAATCGATCAATCGTGCTTTACAGGCGTTAAACAATCCTAAACAGCTTAAGTAAGATCTTGCAGGAACGGGAACTTATCCCGAACGGACATCGTCAAATCAAGATCAACGGAAGCCGTCATCAGTTCATCGTTTGCACCCGCATAAGCGATTAATTCCCCTAAGGGTGAAATCACGCAGGAACCACCGGCATAACGCAAACCGTTGCCATCCTCCCCAATACGATTGGCTGCAATCACAAAACACTGGTTCTCGATCGCCCTAGCTCTAAGCAACGTCTCCCAATGTGTTTGTCGAGATTCCGGCCAATTGGCAATCACAATAAAGCCTTTCACTTGTTTGGCAACCGAACGGAACAATTCGGGAAAACGTAAGTCGTAACAGATAAACAGAGCAAAAGGCTCTCCGTTGATTTCGACAATCTCGGCAACGTGACCGTTGGCAAACGCATCTTGTTCATGGGCAAAACTAAATAACTTTTGCTTGCTGTAACAACCAATCTGCCG
Organism: Thiomicrorhabdus sp.; assembly: GCA_963677355.2. Classification (GTDB taxonomy): domain Bacteria; phylum Pseudomonadota; class Gammaproteobacteria; order Thiomicrospirales; family Thiomicrospiraceae; genus Thiomicrorhabdus. The sequence continues at coordinate 1,149,125 of CAXXXQ010000002.1, forward strand.
ACCCAGCGGGTTGAAAACCAGACTGCGGTTATAGAAGCGAACTTCTTGTCCATCACAGCTTCTGCGCACCATTTTTTGGGCAACGCCAGCCACAATATTAATCCCATAGGTTTTAGCCAAGCCTGCTAGGCATTGACTCACCTCTCCGTCAATCGATTCCGCAAATCTCTCCGGATGCACCGAGAAACCGGCGTGAAACAGCTCTGGCAACACCACCAAATCTAAACTTTTTGAGGCCATTACGTCGGCTATACTGGCTTCAAGTTGACTCAAGTTCTTTTCAGTCTTCTGCCAAACCGAATCGATCTGCAAGCACGCTATGTTCATATTCTGTTCCTAGAAACTTTCCCTTATTGTAAAAGCCATGCCAAAAATTGATAATTTTTTTGACAAATAAATTTGACATGTAATTTTATTACATTTAAAGTAGCAATCAAGATATGTAATTATTTTACATTTTATACCTCAAAAGGGTGAGTAAACCGACATATCTTATAAATCGTGATAATGAAATGTGTATTGATCAAACACTAAAATCATTTCACTCTTTGAACTATGAACAAACTTAACAGCTCTTACCCAGAGCAAAATAAGGACACACATATGAAAAAGATTATTTTTGCTGCACTACTGACGTTTGGCATGGTTACGAGTGCATCGGCTCACCATATGGCTGCAAATCCGGACGCCGGAGATAGCATCCCTGATTGGTCGCCACACCTAGAGATGGTGTTTTAATCGATCGAACCATCCTAAATTAGGAAAACAATAATGAAAAAAATCATTATTGCAGCATTACTGGCTTTTGGTGTAACTACAACAGCATCAGCACACCATTTTTCCGCAAACCCTGATGCTGGAGTGAATATCCCGGACTGGTCTCCCCACCTTTCCATGGAATTTTAAGGTTCACTCAACCGGGACAGATTAATCTACTCTCCAACTAACCTCTAATATTAATTTTGTCCCAATCCACCGGTTTCTATCACCGGTGGACCCCTTTCAAATATTCTTTTACTTAGACAAGTAAAATATTTTTTGATTGTACTCGTCACGGAACAATCCAAGACGGCACCTATCTCGCATGAACGCAAACGGGGAAATTAATCAAAATGACTCGCCTGTATAATCGAATCGTGCAATGCTCTCTACCGCCAATAAAAAAGCCCACCATCTCAACAGAGATGACGAGCTTAATCGTTAGAACCGTTACCTGAAGGCGACTGAAAGTTACTGCTCTAATGACTCCACATAGGACTCATAATTACCGCGATAATCTTCAATACCATCCTCTTTCATCACCAACAGTCGAGTGGCAATGGATGATACAAACTCACGGTCATGAGAGACGAAAATAATGGTTCCCGGATAGTTTTCCAGCGCCATGTTCAAAGATTCGATCGATTCCATGTCCAAGTGGTTGGTCGGTTCATCCATAATCAATACATTCGGCTTTTGCATCATCAACTTGCCGAACAACATACGCCCCTGCTCACCCCCGGAAAGCACCTTAACGGATTTATCGATCTCTTTTTGCGAGAACAGCAACTTACCTAAAATGGCACGTACCGCCTGTTCATCATCACCTTCCTGTTTCCACTGGCTCATCCAATCCAACAGATTTAGATCCTCTTCAAAATCGTGGGCATGATCTTGTGCGTAGTAACCGATCTTAACATTTTCCGACCATTTAACTTCACCGGCCGTCAACTCGGTATCACCGACCAGACACTTCAAGAAAGTGGTTTTCCCGATACCATTCGCACCTATAACCGCCAGACGCTCCTCGACCTCAAGCATCATATTCAAATCGGAAAAAATGCAATTTTCTTCACCGTCAGTGATATAAGTCTTTGAAAGCCCTTCTAGTTCCAAAGCCAAACGGAACAATTTCTTATCCTGCTCAAAGCGAATAAACGGATTCACTCGGCTGGACGGTTTAACCTCTTCCAGTTCAATTTTATCGATTAATTTGGCACGTGAAGTCGCTTGTTTGGCCTTGGAAGCATTGGCCGAGAAACGGCTGACAAAGGTTTTCAACTCATTGATCTGCGCCTGTTTCTTGGCATTATCGGCCAACAGACGTTCACGGACTTGAGTAGAGGCGGTCATATACTCGTCGTAATTCCCCGGATAGATTCTCAACTCGCCGTAATCAATATCTGCCATATGGGTACAGACACTGTTCAAGAAGTGACGGTCGTGAGAGATGATGATCATGGTACTCTTACGTTCGTTAAGAATAGTTTCCAACCAACGAATGGTGTTGATATCCAAGTTGTTAGTCGGTTCATCCAATAACAGAATATCAGGATCGGAAAACAAGGCCTGAGCCAACAAGACACGTAGTTTCCAACCAGGAGCAACCTCACTCATAGGGCCGAAATGCTGTTCAATCGGGATATCCAATCCGAGCAATAATTCACCGGCGCGAGATTCGGCTGTATAACCATCCATTTCGGCAAACTTAACCTCTAGCTCTGCAACCAACATCCCTTCTTCTTCGGACATTTCCGGCAAACCGTAAATACGATCACGCTCTTTTTTAACTTCCCAAAGCTCTTCGTTACCCATAATCACGGTATCCACAACCGAAAAGGCTTCATAGGCAAATTGATCCTGACGCAGTTTACCCAAACGTTCATCCGGATCAATCGAAATCGTTCCCGAAGTCGGCTCCAAGTCACCGCCCAGAATCTTCATAAAGGTGGATTTACCGCAACCATTGGCGCCGATCAATCCGTAACGGTTGCCGTTACCAAACTTAACGGAAATATTTTCAAATAAAGGTTTTTCACCAAACTGCATGGTGATATTTGCTGTCGAAATCAATGTCCTATCCTTACTGAATTTACGCGGATTTTGGCGCGTATTGTGCCACAGAAACAACTGAAATACTTGAAATCCTGGAATTAAAAAACCCGAAGCAAGCAAACATGCTTGTCGGGTTTGACCTTATTTCATCAAATTCGGCGTTTTGGCTATTTACAGCTGGCTTTGTCAATCATTGGCAATCTTGTCTTCAAGAGTACTGATAGTTTTCACCACAGAATCACTCAACTCTTCCAGACGAAACAACCCTTTTTCGGCAGACTGGCTATCCCCGATTTGCTGATAAGAAATGACCCGCCCAATCTGAGCATGCATTTCACTATGCATCTGCTCGAGCTGTTGGAACATTTCATCATGAAGATACATTTGACCCTGTCCGTAAATCCATTGACCCAACTCGCAGCCGCGAGGGTCAATCGCTTTTGCTGGATCAATACCGACCTCAAAGCCATACACCAGTGCCCTAGCCTTGGCTCGCCACTGGCGATGAGCCATTCGAATGCGTACAAAATTGGTTTCGGAATTGATTGCCGCCTTATGCTGTTTCTGTTTAATTTGGAAAGTATCGGCATTGCGGTTCATCGCCGCAGCCAAGACACTGAGTTGCTCCGCCAACTTGCTGGTCTCTTCCGCCATAGCCGCATTCTGCTGCACTCCGGTGTCGATATTGGCAATCGCTTGGTTAATTTGGTTTATTCCGAGGCTTTGCTCTTCGCTGGATTTACGGATGTCCGCCACTACCTGAGAAGTCTCCTCAATAGCTTGCTTGATCTCTTCCAACGACTCGCTGGAATGGGAAACATATTCGGTACCTTGTTTGACTTTTTGTAGCGTGTCTTCAATCAAGCCGCGAATATCTTTTGCCGCATCGGCGGATTTACTGGCTAGTGTTCGGACTTCGCCGGCCACCACGGCAAACCCTCTGCCGTGTTCTCCCGCTCTGGCCGCCTCAACCGCAGCATTCAGCGCCAACAGGTTGGTCTGGAATGCAATCGTATCAATCAAACCGATGATATTGCCGATTTTTTCGCTGGCGAGGTTAATCGTCTCCATGGATTCTAAAGCTTGGCTCATCACCTGAACCCCGCTTTGTGCTTTGTGAGCGGCTTCATCGGCTTGCCTTGATGCACGAATGGCATTATCGGAATTGCTTTCAACCGTACTGGTAATCTCCTCCATAGACGCGGAAGTCTGTTCGATAGCCGCCGCCTGTTTCTGAGAACTCTCGCTCAATTGCAAACTGGCCTGCCTGACTCTTTGACTATCACTGTCGATATAATCGGAGACTTCCTGCACACTGCTCAAAATATCCGAAATATTTTCCATGCTAACGTTAAGAGCCTCTTTTACCACTCCGAAATACCCGGGACAAGTTTGGTTGATGTCCTGTTGAAAGTTGCCCACCGACATTCCGATCGCCACGTTAGAAGACATGTCGATCGAACGGATAATGGAATCCAAGGTTTCGTTCAGAGCTTTAACGATTGGCTTAATCGAATCATCGGCTTTATTCAGGTCTACTCGATAGTTCAAATCTCCGGCTAAAATACCGTCATTGATTTTCCCGACTTCCTGCAATAGCAGATTCTCATTGGTTTTATCGAACCACTCGATGACGGTACCAACCTGAACATTAACACGATTTTTGATCGGCACACATTTCCAGTGGATAAAAAGCTCTCCGAGATAAAATTTCTGTTCTTTCGGCTCATCGAGACAGATTGAAGATTCCGTATCAAAAAAATAGGAGTAAGGTTTTCCCATGATCTCATCGGGATTAAAGTTTTCAATCTGCTTGGCAATCTTATCCGCGTGTTGCACAAAATATTCAGTCAATTTTTGATTGATATACTGCACCCTTCCTTGCGCATCCAACATCATCATATTGGTCCACGCTTGATCGACAGCAAGATGCAATTGATTAGCACGATCCGTTTCGCTATCGAGATCGGAACGATAAGCACCGATCGCCAACGCAGCAGATTGAGCCGCCGCCCTAATCCGCCCGGTAAAACTGGAACTGATCGTCACATTCAACTTGGGCTTTCCGCCGGAAAGTTGTCTTAAACTTGCAACGACACCCTCCATTCTCCGCTTTAAAACATTACCCAATAGATAAGACAGGAAGAGAACCAGCACGGAAATACCCGTTAACATGGCAATTGCGTTGTAATCAAAAGCTTGATGAGAAATCCACATCGGCAAAATGGCAAATAGCAAAATAATCAACACCAGTTGATTCGGCAGCCCCAGCATCGAAACAAGGTGTTTGAACTTAGTTGCCGGTGTTTCGACATCTCCGTGATGTAAGGTTTTTTTACCGTTCGATAAATCGCCATAAAGAGCTTCAGCTTGCTTTTTATCCGCTTCCGATACCGCTTCGCGAACCGACAAAAATCCTTTTAACTCGCCTGACTCATCATAGGTTGGCGTCACATTTGCCCGAACCCAGTAATAATCACCGTTTTGACGACGATTTTTTATCACTTGAGACCAGGGAAGCCCCTTTTGCAAAGTTTGCCACATGTCTTTAAATACTTCGGAAGGTACATCCGGATGACGAACCATATTATGCGGGGAACCGATTAATTCGTCCCGACTGAAACCGCTAATCAATTCAAAGCTATCATTACATTTAATGATATTTCCCGACGTGTCGGTCTCCGACACCAATAGCATGGTTTCGGGAAATGGATATTCATTTTGGGTGATGGGTTGGTTGTTTCTCAAAGTTCAGCTCCTTCTGATTGGCTCTATTCGCTCTTTTTTACCAGGCCAATTTATATCAGACAGAAACATAGCAAATTAAAAACCAACTGAACCGTTTGCAGACTTATATCAGTATTTTTTATAATCCACCTTAAACAAGAAACCCCCGGATCACTGATGTAATCCGGGGGTTTAATTTTTACAAGACGATTCAAACGGCAATTAAACACATAAATTATTTTATGCGTTTAATTCAATTCAATGAATTTAAGCCACTTCCGCCATTAATGCATTCATGCGTTTGATAAACGCTGCCGGTTCTTCCAACTGATCCCCTTCGGCTAATTGCGCTTGTTCCAGTAAGAACAGAGCCCATTCGGTCAATTTAGCTTCATCATCAATGTTCTCCAGCTTCTTAACCAGAACATGATCCGGATTCAGCTCCAGCACCGGGTTTTGTTTCGGAATGGCTTGCCCCATCTGCTCCATCATACGAGCCATGTGTGCGGACATATCCCCTTCGGCGCTGACAACGCAAGCAGGCGAATCCGTTAAACGAGTTGTGACGCGTACATCCGATACTTTGTCTTCGATAACTTTCTTAACTTTTTCAGTTAACGCTTCACGCGCTTTCTTCTCGTCTTCGGACAACTCGTTTTCCGCTTCGTCTGCAAACTCTTTAAGATCCGCTGCCGTAATCGACTTCAAAGGTTTGCCTTCAAACTCATGCAGATGAGAAACCAACCACTCATCAATACGATCCGACATCAGCAACACTTCAATGCCTTTCTTGCGGAACATTTCCAGATGCGGGCTGCCTTTCGCTGCGGCGTGTGTATCGGCGACAATATAGTAAATCGCTTCTTGGTCTTCAGCCATACGATCCACGTACTGTTCAAGCGAGGCACGCTGTTCCGGTTTATCATCGTGCGTTGAAGCAAAACGTAACAGCTTGGCAATTTTGTCTTTATTGGCAAAATCTTCCACTACACCTTCTTTCATCACCTGACCAAATTGATCCCAGAAAGTGTTGTAATCGGTTTGATCATCCGCTTTTGCCATCTTGGCCAACTGATCCAAAACACGTTTAACCGATGCGGAACGGATTTTATCCACCACCTTATTGCTCTGTAGAATTTCACGCGAAACGTTTAACGGTAGATCAGCCGAGTCGATGACACCGCGGACAAAACGCAGATAAGTCGGCATCAAGTGCTCGGCGTCATCCATAATGAAAACGCGCTTAACATAGAGTTTCAAACCGTAACGACGATCTCGATCATATAGATCAAACGGCGCCTGTTTCGGCAGATAAAGCAGAGAGGTGTACTCTAGAGTCCCTTCCACTTTGTTATGAATATGTGCTAACGGCTCGCCAAAATCATGCGAGATAGTTTGATAGAAATTGGTGTAATCTTCTTCACTCAGCTCGGATTTTGACTGTGTCCAAATCGCGGTGGCTTTGTTAACCTGTTCAAACTCGCCGGCCTCTTTCTGCTCTTTAGCTTCTTCATCCCATTCGGTCTTGGCCATTTTAATCGGGAAGTTAATATGATCCGAGTAAGTGGTGACGATATTTTTCAAACGGAAAGCATCCAAGAACTCATCCGCATCCTCTTTCAGATGCAAAGTAATGACCGTACCTTTGCTCTCTTTCTCGACCTGTTCAAGCGTGAATTCGCCCTCTCCTTTGGAGATCCATTTGGTACCTTCGGAAACATCCGTGCCGGCCTTACGGGTGATCAAGCTTACTTCGTCGGCGACAATAAAAGATGAGTAGAAACCGACCCCGAACTGACCGATCAGATGTGAATCTTTGGCCTGATCACCGGTCATGGATTCAAGGAATTTTTTGGTTCCGGAGTTAGCGATAGTACCGATGTTGTCAATGACTTCATCACGGGTCATTCCTATCCCGTTATCTGTAATCGTTACCGTGCGAGCGTCTTTGTCGAACTCGAGAGTAATCGCCAGTTCATCTTCACCCTCATTCAAGGCATCATTCGAAACGGCTTCAAAACGAAGTTTATCCAACGCATCCGAAGCGTTTGAAACCAACTCACGAACAAAGATCTCTTTATTGGAATACAGCGCATGAATCATCAACTTTAACAGTTGATTCACTTCAGTTTGAAACGCATGAGTTTCCGTTGTACTCATCAATACATCTCCTATATAAAAAATAGTTAAGCTCAAAAAATTTTTAATGTGACAGGTAGATAGGGGCTCGGGATAGAAGTTTCAAGATAAAAACAGAAAAAAAGCGCAGGAAAATCTGCGCTAACCCTTCTTCAAAGGAGGAACTTTATGATTAAGATTCTAAAACCGATACAAAAATTTGTACGGCAGACCATTCTCATGGACTTTATCCGCGAATGAAAAAATTGTTTCTATATTTAGATAAAAGACTTATCCTAACGCGAGTTCATACAAAAAAACCCGCAATAGCGGGCTTTTTTACTAAACACAAACAATTAGAAAAATTCGACTTCGTCTTCTTGCTCGTCTTCTTCAGTCATGCGTTTGCGCATACGATCTTTCATAATATCGATCGCCTCTTCGGCCGGAACATGCTGATCGAAAATCAATTCGAAAAGTTCTTCTTCTTCGCGCATGGTCGTCCCTTTTCGAACGCTGGCTTTAAATGCTTCCCACTCTTCCGCGTTTTTCACTCTCATCTCATGGGACACGATCTCGGCTAAACCGGAAAGCCCATGGGAAACGTGCTCCAGGCGTTGACTCAGTTTATCGTAAAACTGGAAAGCGATCACCGCTTGCTGCATTTTCTGAGAAAGTTCGCCCGCTTCATTTAACAAAACACTGTTATGAGTTTCCATACCCTCGATATCGCTGCTGATTTCAGCAATACGGCTACCGGCCTGCTGAATCTGCTCGATATGTTTGGACATGTAAGTAAAGGAATCAATCAAAGTATTGACTGAATTATCGCCTTCGGTAATAGAGAGATCGATTTGAGCAACCGACAGATTTAAAATCAGGATAGTTTGTTGAACTTCTTTCGAACCCAAAGCGTAATCAGCCTGCTGCTCAGCCATATAAACCTCTATATTGATCTCTGTTAATTTTTGCTATCCGCGCATTATGCTACATTGAGATTCGCATTACCACCTTTATGGGAGGAGACCGTTTCAGAGACATCCAAAATCAAAGATACGGTACCGTCACCCAAAATTGTAGCTCCGGCAATACCGTCGATTTTCATATAGTTAGTTTCTAGACTTTTAATGACCACTTGCTGTTGACCAAGCAAATCGTCAACAAAAATACCGGCACGCTGCCCCGCATCTTCGACAACAACCAACAAGCCGTCCGAAAGGTCTTCTTGTGCATCCTCGATCCCCAGTTTTTTATGTAATCGGATCACAGGGATATAACTGTCGCGCAACTTGTAGAGTTCCGTTTCTCCGGCAATACCTTTAACCAGCGACTTATCAACCTGAATGGATTCGATAATCGAGACCAGCGGGAACACATAAGTCTGCGAACCGACACTACACAGCTGGCCGTCAAGAATAGCAAGCGTCAACGGCAATCTAATCGTAAAGACACTGCCTTCACCCGGAGTGGTTTTCACGTCAACCGAACCACCCAAACCGCGAATATTACGGCGGACAACATCCATCCCCACTCCGCGACCGGAAATGTCGCTGACCACTTCAGCCGTTGAGAAACCGGCATGGAAAATCAAATCGACAATCTCATCTTTGGACAGGTTATGATCTTCATCAATCACACCTTTCTCGATCGCTTTGGCTTCAATTTTTTTATAATCAATGCCAGCACCATCATCGGTGATCTGAATCAGAATATTACCACCTTGATGGAAAGCCGCTAATTTGACCGTACCCATCTCCGGCTTACCGGCTTCGGCACGTACTGCCGGGCTTTCGATACCATGATCAATCGAGTTACGAACGATGTGGACCAACGGATCCGTCAACTGTTCCAGCATGGTTTTATCCAGTTCGGTACCTTCACCTTCCATCACCAAGTCGATCTGTTTACCCAACTTTTGACTAACGTCATGAACAATACGGGGCATACGGTTAAAGGCAAAACTAACCGGAAGCATGCGGATATTCATCACCGCTTCCTGAAGTTCACGGGTATGACGCTCAAGATGAGTGAGTCCTTCTTTCAACTTATCCACCCATTCAAGACTCGCTTGTTGGGAGTTTTCCGAACTCTGCTCGGCCTGCTCACCAAATTGGCTTAGCATAGATTGCGTGATAACCAACTCTCCGACCAAGTTAACCATCTGGTCGATTTTGCTCAGGTCAACACGAATGGAACCTTCTTGTTTCGGTTTGGAATCAGCCGGCTTGGCTGCTGCCGCTTTGGCTGCAGGCTTCGCGGGTGCTTTTGGCGGAGTCTGTACCGCTTCAACCTTAGGCGCCTCTTCCACTTTGGCTTCTTCTACTTTAGGTTCTGCAACCTGAATTGCGGCAGAAGTTGCCGCTTCAACCACTGGTTCTGCCATGGCCGTTTCGGGCGTTGAGTTATTTGCCGATGGCGGAGTAATAATCACCTCAGCACCATCACCGTCAATCCACTCGAAAACCTCTTTAATATCATCTTCATTGACCCCTTCACCGGAAAGCATCAAATCCCATTTAATATAAACCGATTCCGGGTTATATCCAGTGATATCCGGCAAGTCGTCAAAGTCGGCAGAAACCTCAAGTTTTCCAAGCGTTTCCAGCTCTCTAAAAATTCGTAACGGTTCGTTCCCGGTTTGCAGCAGCTCCGGTTCCGGGATCAAACGAATCTTCCATTCTCCACCGCTTGATACGGCGTCTACAGCTTCGACAACTTCCTCACTCGCCGTCTCGGAAGAACCGCCAAGAATCGCTTCCAACACGGACTGCACCTCAGAAGCACGCTCCTCATCAATCGGCTCATGATCCTGAAGTTTGGTTAACATGTCTCTAAGCACATCCACTGCGGCAAGCATCGCATCAATCGATTCTTGCGTGACATCTCTACGCCCATCACGCATCTCGTCCAGAAGGGTTTCTAGAACATGAGTAAAACCGGCAATTTCATTAAAACCAAAGGTTCCACTTCCCCCTTTGATAGAGTGTGCGGCACGGAAAATTTCGTTAATTTTTTCATTATCAGGTTCGCCGGGAGGCAAATCCAATAGCCCGGCTTCCATCACATCCAAACCTTCAAAACTCTCTTCTAGGTAGGTTTGTCGAAACGTTTCCATCATGTCCATAGTAGTTTCCTCAGAAAAGTTCTACATCGCCTTCAACAGGCTTCGATTCAATGTTGCTTATATAGCGATTTTCCTGATCAACCAGCGTCTGATTGTGCATTGCATTTAATCGCCTGACTCTTACCCGCCCACTGAGCGGGTAGTACAAAATTTTTCGAGGGTAGATATCGCCAATGTCTTGAGAGACAATTTTGAAACCCTCGGTATAGATATAATCAAATGCAAAGCCAATATTGTACCAACCTACGTTAGTCATCGAACTCATGATGCGTCCGCCGCCAAAAAGTTTAAATTCCAGACGCTCTCTTTTGGCTCCTAACTGCAATAATGAGTTCACCAAATTTTCCATCGCATAGTTGCCGTAACGGTTGGCCCCGGTCAGCTCGGAGCGGCCTGTCGAGTTTTTGTCAACCGGCAACATAAAGTGGTTCATGCCGCCCACGCCGGCAATAGGGTCTCTGACACAAGCAGAAATACAAGAGCCGAGAACCGTCTCGATTCTTTCATTGTCTTTGGTGACATAAAACTCACCCGGCAAAATTTTGATGGTGGATATACCTTCCGCTGGATCGACACTTTTCTGCATACGTTATGCAACCTGATTAGTTAGATTCTTTACTATAATAGAGAGGAAATACCGTTGCAGCAACCGCTCCTTCGGATTGAAACGTTTTTTTACTCGGATTCACTTTTAAGCTGCGATTTTCTCTGTTTATGAAACTGACGCCTTTTTTTGAAAAACCCGCTAATTTGCTCACTGCATGCGGCTTGGTTGACGCCCCCCAATGTCTCAAGCTGGTGATTGAGGTGTTCCGATCGGGTTATATCAAGAATCGAGCCAGCCGCACCGGTTTTTGCATCATAGGCGCCGAATACCAAACGTTTGACTCTGGCGTGAACCATGGCGCCGGCACACATCGGACAGGGTTCAAGGGTCACATACAGTGTAGTATCCACTAGGCGATAGTTGCCGATCGCTTCCCCTGCTTTTTTTAAGGCAATAATTTCCGCATGTGCCGTCGGATCGTTATTCTGGATGGATTGATTCCAACCCTCAGCAATCCATTGGTTGTCCAGAACCACCACAGCCCCTACCGGTACCTCACCGATCTGTTCCGCTTTGGCGGCCAGTTGTTGTGCGTAATCGATCCAAAAACGGTCGGCTTCTTCCTGTGATAAACCTTGTGGACAAACCGGTTTGTTATTTTGTTCTGTCATACAATAAATCAGCGTCAATAAAAAAGGCCTTTAATCAGGCCTTTTTTATATATTCAAATTATTCCCACTCGATAGTTGCCGGCGGTTTACTGGAAATATCGTAAGTCACACGTGAGATACGCGGGATCTCGTTAATAATACGTCCTGAAACATGCTCCAAGAACTCGTAAGGCAGATGCGCCCAACGAGCGGTCATGAAATCGATCGTTTCGACCGCACGCAAGGCGACGACATAATCATAGCGGCGTGCATCCCCAACCACACCAACCGACTTAACCGGCAAAAACACGGCAAACGCCTGTGAGGTTTTGTCATACAGATCCCACTTGTGCAACTCTTCGATAAAGATGTTATCTGCCAGACGTAGAATATCGGCATACTCTTTTTTGACTTCACCCAAAATACGCACACCCAATCCTGGACCCGGGAACGGATGACGGTAAACCATATTATATGGCAACCCTAAAGCGACTCCCAGTTTACGCACTTCATCCTTAAACAACTCGCGTAACGGCTCGATCAGAGACATTTCCATATCTTCAGGCAAGCCGCCGACGTTATGGTGAGATTTGATAACTTTGGCTTTACCAGTTTTAGAGCCAGCCGACTCGATGACATCTGGATAAATGGTTCCTTGAGCCAACCATTTAACACCTTTCAGCTTCGCCGATTCTTCATCAAACACTTCAATGAATTCATGACCGATAATTTTACGTTTCTCTTCCGGATCTGTTTTACCTGCCAAAGCAGCCATAAAACGATCTTCCACATCGGCACGAATGACCTTAATTCCCATATTTTCGGCAAACATGGCCATTACCTGATCACCCTCTTGGTAACGCAGTAAACCATGGTCAACAAATACGCAAGTCAATTGATCGCCAATCGCTTTATGCAACAGTGCCGCCACCACAGAAGAGTCAACCCCTCCGGAAAGACCCAGCATGACTTGGTCGGTTCCAACCTGTTCACGAATACGAGCAATACTGTCATCGATGATGTTTTCGGTGGTCCATAGCTTTTCACAACCGCACAGCTCCACCACAAAACGTTCAATCATGCGCTTACCTTGTTTGGTATGCGTCACCTCCGGATGGAATTGGATTCCGTAAAAGTTTTTCTCTTCGTTCGCCATACCGGCAACCGGGCAGCTTGGCGTGCTTGCCATCAGTTTAAAACCTTCCGGCATATTTTCTACACGATCACCATGTGACATCCACACATCCAGCATGCCGTAACCTTCCGGGGTCACTTCATCTTCGATGTCGATCAGAAATTTGGTATGTCCATGAGCACGAACTTGAGCGTAACCGTATTCATGCTCCAGTGCGTTAATGACTTCACCACCCAGCTGCTGAGCCATCGTCTGCATTCCGTAGCAGATACCCAACACCGGTACACCCAGCTCAAACACGATTTCAGGGGCAACAGGCGCATCATCACCAATGACGGTTTCCGGACCACCGGACAAAATAATGCCTCGCGCACCAAAAGCTTCAACATCTTTGGCATCGATATCCCAAGGTTCTACTTCACAATAGACACCGATTTCTCGAATTCGGCGAGCGATCAGTTGAGTATATTGAGAACCAAAATCTAAAATCAGAATACGATGATCATGAATGTTTGCTTGTGTCATAGTGAGTCCAGAATAAGAGGGAATAAAAATAATAGCGTAAAATAATAGTGGAATTATATATGGCTTTTGATCAAGCCTAAAGTGGTAAATACAGAAACTAAAAAAGCCTTTGCAGAAAACTGCAAAAGCCTTTTTAGATCATTAACGACCGTAATTGTTAACTAATAACATATTAAGTACGATAGTTTGGCGCTTCTTTTACCATCTGCACGTCATGCACGTGACTTTCAGCCATACCGGCTGCCGTGACTCGTACAAATGACGGCTTGGTATTCATAGTTGGGATATCAGGACACCCTGTGTAACCCATACTAGAGCGCAAACCACCGGTTAACTGGTGAATGATCGGAGCCAAAGGCCCCTTATAGGCGACACGCCCTTCAATTCCTTCCGGAACCAACTTATCTTCAGCATTCGAAGCTTGGAAGTAACGATCCGAAGAACCGGATGGTTGCGCCATCGCACCCAAAGACCCCATACCTCGGTATGATTTGTAAGCGCGACCTTTGTAATATTCGATCTCACCTGGAGACTCTTCCGTACCGGCAAACATAGAACCGATCATACAAGCCGACGCACCGGCAACAATTGCTTTAGAAACATCACCCGAAAAACGAAGCCCACCGTCAGCGATAAGCGGAATACCTGTCCCTTTTAGAGCTTTGGCCACATTAGAAATTGCAGAAATTTGAGGTACACCTACACCGGCAACAATACGAGTTGTACAAATCGATCCAGGACCGATACCGACCTTAACACCGTCTGCCCCGGCTTTAACCAAATCCAGAGCCGCTTCTGCCGTGGCGATATTACCGCCGATCACCTGAACTTGAGGATAGTTCTGCTTAACCCATGCCACGCGATCCAACACCCCTTGCGAATGCCCGTGCGCCGTATCAACGATAATGACGTCGACTCCTGCTTCAACCAAAGCTGCGACGCGATCATCCGTCTCTTTACCCGTACCAACGGCCGCACCAACTCGTAGACGACCTTTGTCATCTTTACATGCATTCGGGTGATCCGTCTGTTTCATCATATCCGAAACGGTAATCATGCCTTTTAATTTAAAATCGTCGTTAACCACCAAAACACGTTCAATACGGTGTTCATGCAACAGATCCAATACCACTTTCGGGTCTTCTTTTTCTTTAACGGTAACCAACTGCTCTTTCGGTGTCATGATTTTAGAAACCGGTTGAGACATATCTTCGATAAAACGGATATCACGGCTTGTTACAATACCGACTAAATCATCACCATCCATAACCGGCGCGCTGGAAACACGGTTCTTTTTGGTCTTTTTAATAACATCACCAACACTGTCCGTTTGCTGAACCGTCACCGGATCAGAGATCACGCCATGCTCATATTTCTTAACTTTACTGACGACATGAGCCTGTTCTTTAACCGTCATGTTTTTATGAATGATACCGATACCACCTTCTTGAGCCATCGAAATCGCCAAACGTGCTTCCGTGACCGTATCCATTGCGGCAGAAACAAATGGAATATTCAAACTGATTTCTTTCGTTAGTTTTGTTTTTAACGACACATCATTGGGTAACACAGTTGAGTGTGCTGGAACCAATAAAACATCGTCAAAAGTTAATGCATCTTGCAAAATTCTCATTTTTTTCTACCTTATATAAAACTTATAGGCTAATCAGTTATTTTTCTATACACAAGCAAACAACATCAAGCAAAAAACAATCTCATTATTTTTCAACAGGTTAAATCAAAAAACCGTTCGAAATCCACTAAAAAACAATGAGTTTTTCATTTAATATTGCGTATTATAAAGATTGACACGGGCGGGGTAAACTTAATAACGTATGCATCTATGCGAAAACAGCAAAAAAAAGTGTTCGCATAAGCTTTACATTGTGTCATTAGCGATTACAATTATTTGCGAAATACTAAATATAAAAGCTACTAAAAGCTTAACGCTCTTAAATCCGGAGGATAACCAAATGATGAAAAAGATTTTAATCGGAACGGCTATGGCGGCAGTTGTAGGTATGACTGGTTGTGCATCAACAGCATCTACCCCTACTACTTACGCAGACTATGTCGATGCGGCAACCGCTACTCACGCTAAAGCAGCCGCTCACAAAAACGTATGGAAACAGAAAAAAATGAAACTTCCATATGTTGAGCACTACCTAGCTAAAGCTGACGAAGCGAAAAAGAAAGGTGACGAAGCCGCTGCGATGAAATTTGCAAAAGAAGCTTACAAGTCTGCT
Organism: Thiomicrorhabdus sp.; assembly: GCA_963677355.2. GTDB lineage: Bacteria > Pseudomonadota > Gammaproteobacteria > Thiomicrospirales > Thiomicrospiraceae > Thiomicrorhabdus. The sequence goes on from CAXXXQ010000002.1 coordinate 1,165,011, forward strand.
AACGCTGAAATGATGCAAGTTGATTCATGGAACGGACTAAAACCAGCTTGGGAAAAATAATTCCTTAATGCTGAGATAAAAAGACCGGCTTTTGGCCGGTTTTTTTATGTCTAAAATAAATTAAGCGAAAACTCTTATACCTCTGATCCGACTATAAAACACTATTTGCCATTGATGTAAGTACTGTCATGGAACGTACTGATCCAATTCGGCTTCAATATAATCAACGCTGCCAGAATCATCCCATTAACAAAACCTTCCGGTGTCGCCATCAGCGGAATATAAGGAATAAAACTCTGCTTCAAAGTTTCATAACTATAGACACCGTTAACCAATAAAACAAAGGTGCTCAACGCCAAAGACAACACGATACCTACCGAAGCCGACAAGAAGCCGTTATAAAACACATAGACGAAAAAGTTTGCCTCCAAAAACTTAGCGCCCAATTTGAACATCCCCCAAGTCACGGCAATCGGCAGTAATCCCATAATTAACGCATTCACACCCAAAGCCAACCAACCCAAACCGGCTTGCAAAGTCAGGCCTAGCAAGGCCAAAAACATACCCATAATGGCAAACTGCGGAGCAAACATCAGAGTCATTAAAGTCATCAACAAAAAGTGAAAAGTGATGCCGTTATCCAAGCTGGCACCAAATTGCCAAATCAAAAAAACAATCAATACCACTCCTAAAAGCACATGCTGCGCGCCTTTATCACCTTCAATTTTGTGCCACGGTGCCGTTTTCAATGCCCAGCCTAAGGACAATAAGAGGATAATCCAGCCGCCTACAATGGTCGGCAAATTCAAGCTGTCTGCGATTAAATTCAAAATTTCACCTGTGCGCAAATAGTTAAGACTGATGAATAAGGTGTACAATAGCCACCATCTACAATAACTGCCAATTATAAAGCTTTCATCACTATGAGCGGATTGAAAATACTTTTTGCCAACCTTTATGACTTACTTCTTCTGCTGGCTATCTGGTTTGCCGCCGCAATTCCTTTCGTACTTTGGCAAGGCGGTTCGTTTGAAGGCAAAACTGCCATTAATTTAGCCTTTCAAATTTACATGGTCGCCATCACCTATGTCTACCTGACCTTCTTTTGGATGCAATCAGGGCAAACTCCCGGGTTAAGAACTTGGAAACTGCAACTGGTCACGGAAAACAACTTACTGGTTGGCCGCCATACTGCCAACTTACGTTTTCTATTGGTTATGTTACTGTTTCCAATAGGTTGGATTGGGCTATTTTTTGGCAAACAACAACTTTTGCAGGATAGACTGGCAAAGACTAAAATAGTGCCGGTTACCGAATAATACAGAATACATAAAAAGTCCATATTGACTATATTTAACAAGGATTTATATGAGCACAATCATTATTCACAGCAATACTCTCTCTTACGAACAGTGCAAATTTTTCGAGAGACTTTACGGTCAATATGGCAAACCGGTTAAAGTAAATAACCACTTCCACGTAGAGACTGATCACGAGGTCAGTCTCGAAGAAGTCAAAACACTTGCCAATGAAATTCAAGTAGATATCAACCTACTACCCGATAGATTCGATGCCAGCCAAATCAAACTCGTTATTAGCGATATGGATTCCACTCTTATCAGTATCGAGTGTGTCGATGAAATTGCAGATTACGTTAACCTTAAACCACAGGTTTCCGCCATTACCGAAGCGGCGATGCGCGGCGAACTTAATTTTGAAGAATCGCTAACCGAACGTGTCGCCCTGCTAAAAGGTCTGGATACCAGCGCTTTAAGTTATGTCTACAGTGATCGCCTCACCCTTAATCCAGGGGCTGAAAAATGGATCTCCGGGCTGCATGAAAAAGGCATTAAGTTTGCATTGGTTTCCGGCGGCTTCACCTTCTTTACCGATCGACTTAAAAAAGAACTTAATATCGATTACACCCGAGCCAACGTGCTTGAACAGGAAAATGGCCAGCTGACCGGCAAAGTGGTTGGCGGCATTATCGGCGCACAAGCCAAAGCGGACTTTCTTCAGGAACTATGCGATGAACTCGGTATTGAACCGAGCCAAGCGATTGCAGTGGGCGACGGCGCTAATGACCTTGTCATGATGAAAGCGGCCGGATTATCAGTGGCTTACCATGCCAAACCTGCGGTACAGGAACAAGCCACAACTTCTTTGAGTTTTGCCGGACTGGACGCCATTTTGGATTTCGTCGAATAGCATTCTCGCGAAACAGATATAAAAAAACCGGGCATCACCCGGTTTTTTTATATAAATTCAAACAAGCTCTTAATTTTAGAACATGTTCTTTTCCACTTCTCGAATGGCTACAACAATGAATTTACCGATCGTTGACTCATAGCCCGGCCATTTAGCCGCTACGTCTTTCATGAAAGGTTTATCCATAATAATCGGTTTCATTTCAAAGTCTGATAAACCTTCATCATATAAAACTTCTACATTTTTATAGATGGTTTCCATGAACTCCTTGCCTTCGTTGATCAATTTAACATCGTCAGGCGTACCGTGCATTGGAATATAGTTTTTCAAACCTAGATCCGCCATCGCCTGCAAACCTTTGATGCTGCCGACAAAAGAACCGTCTTCCATATTAGCCACGCGACGCATCACCATATCGCCTGTAAACATCGTGCTGTCTTCCACGACTTCGATCGCAATATCGGAAATAGTATGCATCTGACCATAGTGGTGTACTTTGATCGTAGTATCGCCTAGCTTGATTGTTTCTCCACCTTCAACGGTTTTGTTTGGCAGAGTAATGACTGTTCCGGTGATTTTATTGTTAGTGTTGGACTGCATGAAATCAAACCAGAACTTGTCGCCACCCGCTTTCAGGTTATCGATACACAGTTGGTGAGAGATGATTTCAACATCCGGGTTTGCCGCGACAAAAGCGTGGTTCCCCAGCCAGTGGTCACCATGGAAATGAGTATTGAACACTTTGACAACCGGCTTGTCGGTAACCTTTTTAATTTGGCGCAGTACCATTTCACCGATTTGCACCGAACTTCCGGTATCAACCACGACAACGCCTTCAGAAGTCACAATGAAACCCGGGTTAGAGAACATACCGAAATTATCCGGAGTCGGGTGCGGACCTAGAGCCGGAATGGTATAACAACGATCCGATACTTTGACAGCATCGATATCCGGAACGTCTGGACCTCGGAATTCGGCCAACTCATCACTTGCATACAATGGCTTCAATGCCGACATACCAATTAAACCAGCCGACAAACCGAATGCGGATTTCAATAATTCACGACGTTTCATAACGTTCTCCCATTTCAATCGTTTTTCAAAATTCAAAGTTTGATGATTTTAGCAGTTTTTGCTAAAGAGTTTGTAATCAGAACTATCTATAAGCACCAATATTTATTTATAACTTAAAAAATCCACTTATCGATCAAGTATTCATCTTTTATCAAGACTCTACCCATAAAAGCAATTACAATAACCAAACATCCGATAAACAACTCAAATCAATATTTAATATTCTTATGGAATTCGTCAAAACCTATCTCGATTTTGCTATTTTCGGCATTCTTGGTTTCATGGGCTTTATCGCCTTATGGGTAACCATCGAACGCATCCTTTTTTACAAAGCGGTAAAAGTTGAAACTTACACACATAATGAGTTGCTGAATATCGATTTAACGCGCCACCTGACGGCGCTTTCGATTATCGGCGCCAACGCCCCTTTTGTCGGTCTGCTTGGAACCGTCATCGGCGTATTGATTACTTTTTATGATGTCGGACAGAACCAAACGATTGATACCGGCTCAATCATGACGGGGTTGGCGCTGGCTCTGAAAGCGACCGCTGCGGGGATTGCCATCGCCATCCCGACCATCATGGCCTACAACGGACTGTTAAGAAAAGTCGACGTCATCAACGCGTTATACTCGGCTCAACAAAAACAAGACTAGGGTTCTCTCATGTTGAGTAATAAACCGAAACGTTTTGACAATATGAATGTGATTCCGCTGATCGATGTCATGCTGGTATTGCTAGCAATCGTGCTGATGACGGCCAGCTTTATCGTCAAAGACAACTTGAACATTGACCTGCCGGAAACCGAGAACACGCAAAGCTATATTCCGCCTCAGGATCAAACGCCTTTACACCTGCACATCAATCAAGACAACCAGTTTTTTGTAGACGAACAACCGCAAAATCTGGATGAGATTAAACAACTGTTGCCAGGATTGGAAAGTGATCACCCGATTACTCTTCAGGTCGATAAAAAAGCGAATTTCGGCACTTTTGTGAACTTGGTCGATACCCTGAAAGGCCATGACCTAACCAACCTGACCATCTTAACCAAATCTCAAGCTGAATGAAGCGTACCTCTTTTCAGTCATTTGTACTCTCTCTTATTATTTACTGCCTGATTCTCGGCGCAGGTTATTGGCTTGTCAGCCGAGAAATCAAAAATGAACCGCAAAAGCTTGAAATCGTACCGGTCTCACTGTCGATGTTCTCAATAGCCGAGCCGGCTCCGCAAGAAATCCCCCCAAAACCGCAACCGATTGTTGAACCGGTAAAACCTCTGCCTGAACCGCCTAAAACCGAACCCAAAGTCGAACCTGAAATTAAACCTAAAGAACCCCCAAAGCCGAAGGTCAAACCGAAACCGGTTGAAAAACCTAAGGTGATAGAAAAACCGCAACCGGTAAAAAAAACCGAACCGAAAAAAGCGCCGCAACCCGAACCCAAAAAATATGATCCGCCGGCTCCAAAAGTAGAGCAGCCCGTCATTGAAGAGGCCGTGGAAGCCAAGCCTGTTAACCCGTCTGTGACTAAGATGACTGCGCCGACTCAACCGAGATTCAATCCAGAACAGGTTGCCAACGCCGAACAAATGTATTTACAAGAGCTACGTAGCCGGATTGTTCAATACGCTCAAGACACCTACCCTAAACGGGCAAAACGCAGACATTGGGAAGGAGAAGTGAAAATTGAATTCAAATTACAAACAAACGGGACGATTACCGGCTTGAAAATCATTAAAAGTTCAGGCAGAAGCATCCTCGACCAAGCCGCATTGGAAATTTTTCAAGAAAAAATGCAATTTAAATTCAAACCATTTCCGAAAGAAATCGAACGCAGAGAATGGGAAATCAGTGTACCGGTTACCTACCATTTACGTTAAAAATCAACGGCGCATGGTTTGAATATCGTCACCGATTTTTTCCGCCATGCGATTGAACATATTGAAAACATTCACTTCAAACTCTTTACGGTTAAAGCCGAACTGGATCGGATAGTTAACACTCAATACCATTTTCGAGCGATTCTTCATCGCAATCTTGGGCATTTTTTGATTCGCATTCCAATGGTTAGCATAGTCCAATAACTCATCATAATAACTTGCCTTAGTGGCAAACTGAGTTCTGACTTGCAAACTCCAAAGCAACTGAGAATCACCAATCACGCTAAAAATCACGTAGCCTTTCCAACCTTTATCATTCAACCGGTAAATCAAATCACCGTCCCGATCCATTTCAAAATCAACACCCATCTCATCCAGAACTCTCATCACCCCCGCCTTACTGGTCTGATGTACAGTAGAAAATTGACTTTGATTTTCAGAAAGCGTGTTCGCTTGTGTAGGCAGAATCACCAATAAAAAGCACCAAACCCCTCCCAATGCCATCCATTTTTGCAAGTCAAACACCCCTAAATTAAAGTTATTCGATCCATTATTCTGAAAAGCGCCAAACATCACAAGTCGAAGGGCTATCTAAATTAAAAAATAACCCTGTAATTTGCTAAACTATCGCACAGCTAAAAGATAAGGACAGGATTGTGGATTACACTCTACCGGAAAAAAGTATTGAAGACGTTCAGGCTGATCTGATTAAGCGATTCACCCACTTTGAGAATCCGAAAGACCGATATAAATACCTGATTGATATGGGGAAGGCTCTACAAAATATGGACTCCGAATATCAAACTGAAGAAAATCGTATTCACGGCTGCCAGTCGCAAGTCTGGATTCATATCGAAGAAAAAGACGGTCGTTTGTTTATGGAAGCAAAAAGCGATGCCGCTATTGTTTCCGGATTAATCGCTTTGCTTCTTAAAATCTATCACGGCAGAACGGCGCAAGAAGTCGCGACAGCTCCGCTAGATTTTTTGGGTAAAATCGGGCTATTGCAACAACTGTCTCCAAACCGGTCTACCGGTTTATACCACATGATCAAACGAATCCAGGCGGAAGGCAAAAAACGGTTAGCCTAAGCATTTACAACACATTGATTCCAATCTAACGCTTTAGTTTTAACGTTTGGCTGGCTTCATAATACGGTCATTGTACCGCCATGAGATGGTGTAACAGACAAGAATGAAAAACCTAAACCAAAGCCTTCTTGAAACGCTATTCGAGCAACTTGCCGATGCGGTTTATCTTATCGACCCTGCCACATCGAATATTCTTTGGTGCAATATACCCGGCTATCGTGATCTTGGCCTCTCTCATGATGAAGTCATTAACCACTCGGTTCTCAGTCTGCAGAAAGATGTACAAAACCTACCGCAGTGGCAAGAAATCAAAGCCGTCATCGAATCCGACAGCCCATTCACCTTTATCGGCCGCCATGCTCATAAAGATGGCTCGGAAATGCCGGTTGAAGTAAATACCACCTGCTTTCAGTTTGAGGAAGAGGATTATTTTCTCTCAGTCGCGAGAAACATTTCCAAACGCATTACCCTAGAAATGGAATTGCAAAGCAAACAACATCGACTTTGGTTTGCCTTGAACAAAGCTTCCGACGGAATTTGGGAATGGGACATTCATAATCGAGGCGTGTTTTTCAGCCAGCAACTCAAAAAAATGTTGGGCTACGGCCCGGATGAAATGCGACCGGTTATCGAGACATGGAAAGAGAGTATTCACCCTGAAGATTACGAAAGAGTTCAAGATATTTTGACCGACCATCTCGATGGCCGCCGGGAACGTTACGAAGCTGAATACCGCCTCAAAAACCGTAGCGGCCACTACATTTGGGTACATGATCGAGGCGTTGTTTGCGCTCGCGATAAAAACGGTAACGCAACCCATGTCGCTGGCATGGTAAGAAATATCACCGATACCAAAAAACTACAATTTCAACTCGACAAACTGGCTAGCAAAGATTTCTTGACCAACCTGTACAATCGTAGAAAAGGTGAAGAGTTTGCCGAACAGCAAATCAGTCAGGCAAATGAAAACAACCAGCCTTTCACCCTAATGATCCTTGACTTGGATCACTTCAAAAAAATCAACGATCTGTTCGGCCACAATGCCGGAGACAATGTTCTGATCAAAGTCGCTAAACTTTTAGAACAGATCATTGCCGATCCAACACGTCTTTTCCGCTGGGGTGGGGAAGAGTTTATTCTGTTATTCCCGAATACCGACTGTAATCAGGCTCAACAGATTCAACAACAAATTCATCAAGCCTTTCAAAACAACCGCTGTGAACTAGACGAAAAAATCAAACTGACCATCAGTCTCGGAATCGCGTGCACTCCCGAGAACGGAACTAATTTTAAAACCCTTTTCAAAGAAGCTGACCGGGCTCTTTATTTAGCTAAAGAAAACGGTCGAAACCAGACTCGATTTGCCGAGTAGCACAAGTTTGAATATAACCTTAATCCGCTTATAAATAGCTATTTCAGAGGTTCACAGAATCCTTCTTTGGGTGTATCCTTACTTTGCTTTTGCAATTCTATAATCTGAGGAGAAAATGAATGTCATATTTAAAAAGCTACCCGAACGAAGAGGGTTATTTCGGTGATTTTGGCGGAGCTTTTCTGCCACCCGAACTAGAACCACACTTTGCAGAAATCAATAAAGCCTATTTGGAACTGGGCCGTTCGGCTGACTTTTTGAATGAACTTAAATACATTCGCAAACACTACCAAGGGCGCCCTACTCCAGTTTACTATGCCCACAACTTGAGCAAACTGGTCGGCGCACACATCTATCTAAAACGAGAAGACCTTAACCACTCCGGTGCCCATAAATTAAACCACTGCATGGCCGAAGCTCTGCTGGCCAAACACATGGGCAAAACCAAGCTGATTGCCGAAACCGGCGCAGGACAGCACGGCGTCGCTTTAGCTACGGCAGCGGCCTATTTCGGCATGGAATGCGAAATCCATATGGGTGAAATTGACATTGCCAAAGAAGCGCCAAACGTCACGCGTATGAAACTGCTGGGCGCCACGGTTGTACCCGTTTCTTTCGGCGGGCGCAGTTTGAAAGAAGCGGTCGATTCGGCCTTCCAATCCTATGTCCCGCAAGCCGATACCGCCCTGTTCGCGATCGGTTCGGTCGTTGGACCTCATCCGTTCCCGTTGATGGTTCGTAACTTCCAGTCGGTTGTCGGCCATGAATCACGAGAGCAGTTTTTAGAAATGACCGGAGAACTGCCTGATCAGGTAGGTGCCTGTGTAGGCGGAGGTTCTAACGCCATGGGCATGTTTGCCAGTTTCATCGATGACAAAGAAGTCGGTTTGAACGGCGTGGAACCGCTAGGACGCGGAACCAAACTAGGAGAACACTCGGCGACCATGACTTTCGGTAAACCGGGAATGATCCACGGCTTCAAGTGTTTGCTATTGGAAGACGAGGAAGGTAATCCGGCACCGGTTCACTCAATCGCCTCCGGTTTGGACTACCCGGGTGTCGGCCCTGAACACTCTTTTCTGAAAACAATGGGGAAAGTCAATTACCATGCCGTGACCGATGATGAGACCCTGGACGCTTTCTATAAGCTTTCTCGCATGGAAGGTATTATCCCGGCGTTGGAAAGTTCTCACGCTGTTGCCTGGGCCATGAAACACGGCAAAGAAAATCCGGGCAGTACCATCCTGATTAACCTTTCAGGCCGCGGCGACAAAGATATTGACTATGTTGTCGACAACTTCGGAGCCGGTGAATAAACATTTACCATAGCTAACAAAAAAGCCCCTTAATCGGGGCTTTTTTATTGGATCAAATCGCTGCAATTAGCTTATTGACCGCCACCGAACATTTGCATCATTTTCTGTAATTGCTGCTGCTGTTCATCGGAGAGCTCGTTTTGTGAACCGCTATCAGGCACTCCCATCGGCTGGGTTTGCGGAGCTTTCATCTCTCCGCTTCGCAGCTGATTAATAACAGATTTGACCTGCGCTCTTATCATCTGGTCCGCTTGGGTATTATGTACCGCTTTGATACCGGCTGGGTGAGCGAACTTATCATCAGACACTTTTCCTTTATTGATGGAAACCGCCTCCTCCGAATACTTGACGCCCATTGTCTGACTCACGACTTTCAGCGGAAACCCCGTTCCGGCAATCGTATAGATTTCTGAACCCATCGCTTTGCTGATGTCACAATTGTAACCCAGCAGCTTAACCGCGCTCTTTTGCACCGAACCTTGCATAGCCTCCATCGAACTCAATCCGGTCTTCTCGGCATTTTCTATCACTTTTTGCTGATCAGCTTTCGATAGTTTATCGAATTCCTCGTTAAACACCTTGTTCGGATTAAGTTGTTTACTACCCTGTTTGCCAACTAGATCATAACTATAAATCCAGTCTGGCGTAGTAATAATAATTTCTTTTTGCTGCTGTTTCATGCCAAACATACTCATCGAAGTATCTGCATGCTCGGCAGTGGTTTTGCCATAATCACGAATATATATGGTTTTGGAACCTTTCATCATTCCATCCACTTTATAAGTTACCGCGGCCTCTTTAAACGGTAATTTTTGATTCCAAGGACTCTCTTCCGCATATACAAAAGATGAAGTCAATAACATTGCTAATAACACAATTTTTTTCATTATGATTATCCTGTTTGGTTAATAAGGAGCTGTATACAGCCAAGTATCAAGGATTCAAAGAATCGTTTAGGGTTAATCCTACCCTCTTCTGACACTTTTCGATAATGTTTTTCATATCGGCCGTTGTGAAAATCCGTCACGCCATTCATTAATCAAGCTTTGCATTAATTAATACCCTGTCATCCGGTAGGAATTTCCGAATAAAAATCCCTCTCTCACCTCAATCTGAATATAGCTGCCAACTTCCGGTAGAACATTTTCTTTAACATCGATCGGGATCGTTCGGCCATTCTGCAATTTCACTCTCAACATATTGGTTTGACCTCTTGCAGAGAATGAATAGTTTCCTGTGTACATTGAAGAGGTCATGACCTTCTTAGCGTCAATCACTTCCGCCATTTCATTATGACTGGAAGAACCAAGCCCCAAGTCGAAACTAATATTGAAAGCAATCAGAAACAATCCCAAAGAGACCAGTTTAATTATCGTTTCAGGTTTCATCGCCCCTCCAAAAGAATAAGTACTATAACTTATTACAATTCATCAAGGCAAAAATAAACCCCGCTTGGTAAAACCAAGCGGGGTTTATTTTTTACAACGCTAAGCTGACTAAAAATTAAGCAATTTTTAGCTGATCTTGAGTAGTCGCTTCAAGCTTGGCAATACGGTCTTCCAAATCCGGGTGAGATTTAAACAGATCACCGAAAGAAGATTTCTTAGCCGAAATACCGAAAGCAGCCATTTGATCCGGTAGTTCACCCGGAGTCATAGTTTGCAGACGACGCAGAGCGGCAATCATATTCTCTTTACCAGCTAGGTAAGCACCACCATTATCCGCATGGAACTCACGGTAACGTGAGAACGCCATAGCGATGATACTCGCCAGAATACCAAATAGAATCTGTGCAATAAGATCGGTCACGATGAAAGCAATGCTGTGCCCTTCAGACTCGTTCTTAAGTACAACACGGTCAACAACATAAGCTACAATTTTGGCGAAGAAGATAACGAAAGTGTTCAAGACACCTTGCAATAACGCCATCGTCACCATATCACCATTAGCAACGTGAGCCACTTCGTGACCAAGAACAGCCTCTACTTCGTTTTGACGCATACTACGTAACAAACCGGTAGAAACCGCAACCATAGAATTGTTTTTGGTCATACCGGTTGCAAAAGCGTTTGGCTCAGGCGAATCATAAATCGCCACTTCCGGGGTTTTAATCCCGGCTTTCTGCGCCTGTGCCGTGACTGTATCTAGCAACCACTTTTCATCGGCATTTCTAGGTTGTTCAATAACTTGAGCGCCCGTAGTAATCTTTGCCATCCATTTTGACATGGCCAAAGAGATAAAAGAGCCCGCAAAACCAAAAATCAGCGCAAACATGAACAAGTTGTTCAAATTCAAGCTGGTGCCCTGCATGTAGTTACCTACACCCAAGATATTCATTACCAGCATCGCTACCACGATAACCGCAATGTTTGTTAGTAAAAACAGACCAATACGCTTCATTTGATTCTCCTTAGAAGTGATTGTATGTATATTATGTTGATAAAAACTAAACTGATAATCAATATAAGGATTTTTTATAACCTTTCAAGCATTATCAATCGTTTTTCAAGATTTATTCATAATTAAACCCCACTCTACCTCGGTAAATATGGGGTTTATAACCAGTTAAGCCAAGAAAAAAGCGAGTTGTTTAACTCAACTTATCCTTAAGGATTTTATTCACCTGACCCGGGTTAGCTTGTCCGCCGGAAGCTTTCATAATCTGACCGACGAAGTAACCCAGCATTTTCTCTTGTCCGCCTTTGTATGCTTCAACTTGAGATGGGTTATTCGCAAGCACTTCATCAACTAAAGCTTCAATCGCACCGCTATCGGTAATCTGCTTCAGACCTTTGGCTTCGATGATTTCGTCTGCACTACCTTCACCTTTCCACATCGCATCGAAAACCTGCTTGGCGATCTTACCGGAAATCGTGTCATCCATAATACGCACCAACATACCGGCCAGCATTTCGGCAGAAACCGGAGAATCCTGAATAGCGATGCCCTCTTTATTCAAAGCCCCTGCCATTCCGGTTGTCATCCAGTTAGCACACAGTTTAGGGTCTTTATTGTCGGTCGCAGCATTGACCACTTCGAAGAACTCGGCCATCTGGCGTGAACTGGTCAAGACTTCCGCATCGTAATCACTCAAACCGAATTCGGCTACAAAACGGGCACGTTTGGCATCCGGTAATTCAGGCATTTCCGCCTTAACCGCTTCGATATCTTCATCAGTCACGATTACCGGCAATAAATCCGGGCACGGGAAATAGCGATAGTCGTTGGCCTCTTCCTTGGTACGCATAGAACGAGTTGTGTCGTTTTCTGCATCGTACAAACGTGTTTCCTGAACAACTTTTCCGCCACCTTCAATCACTTCAATTTGACGCTCGATTTCAAACTCGATCGCTCGCTCGATGAAACGGAATGAGTTAATGTTTTTCAGCTCGGTACGCGTCCCTAAAGGATCACCCGGCTTACGAATGGAGACGTTAGAATCGACACGAAAAGAACCTTCCTGCATGTTACCGTCACAAATACCTAGGTATTGAACTAGCTCATGCATTTTCTTGGCATAAGCCACCGCTTCTTTGGCGGAGCGCATATCCGGCTCGGAAACGATCTCCAATAAAGGCGTTCCGGCACGGTTCAAATCGATACCACTCATCCCCGGTACTAGACCGTGCGTCGATTTACCGGCATCCTCTTCCAAGTGAGCACGGGTAACGCCGATTTTTTTCTTTTCGCCGTCAACTTCGATTTCCAGAGTTCCCATTCCGACAATCGGATATTCCAACTGCGAAGTTTGATAACCTTTTGGCAAATCCGGATAAAAATAGTTCTTGCGCTCAAATACCGATTTGCGACCGATCTCCGCATCTAGCGCTAAACCCAGTCTGATTGAACGAGCAATCACACCTTTGTTTAACACAGGCAACATACCGGGCATCCCTAAATCAATCGCACACGCCTGACTGTTGGGTGCTGCACCATAAGCAATCGAAGATCCTGAAAATATTTTAGTGTTGGTGGTTAACTGAGCATGAATCTCTAAACCAATAACGACTTCCCAATTATTTGCGCTCATCTCTGTTAACTCCTTATTGATACTGCGTTGGCATCTGTTTATGCCAATCGGTCACTTGCTGGTATTGGTGACCAATATTCAGAAGCTTAGACTCACTGAAATAAGGCCCAACAATATGCAGACCTACAGGACGACCATCAACGAAACCAGCCGGAACGGAAAGCCCCGGTAGACCCGCTAAGTTAACAGGGATGGTGTAAAGGTCAGATAGATACATACTTACCTGATCATCTGATTTTTCACCGATATTGAATGCAGTGCTCGGCGCAACAGGCCCCATAATGACATCACACTTTTCAAATGCTGCCGTGAAATCATCACGCACCATGCGACGCAGCTTTTGCGCTTTTAGGTAATAAGCGTCATAGAAACCTGCCGAAAGTGCATAAGCCCCTACCATGATACGGCGCTTAACTTCGGCACCAAAACCTTCCGAACGCGAACGCTTATAAAGGTCTTCAAGATCTTTCGGGTTTTCACAACGGTGACCAAAACGCACCCCGTCAAAACGAGACAAGTTGGATGACGCTTCTGCTGGAGCTAAAACATAATATGAAGGTACCGCTAAATCTTTATTCGGTAAATGAACTTCAACCGTTTGCGCACCTAGCTTTTCAATCTCGGCAATAGCATTTTTAACGACTTTTTCCACTTCCGGATCCAAACCTTCACCAAAGTACTCGGCAGGTACACCGACTTTTAGGCCTTGCAAGGATTGTCCCAACTCTGCCGAATAATCAGGGGTTTCACGCTCCAAACTGGTTGAGTCACGCTCGTCAAAACCGGCCATCGCATTCAACATCCAAGCCGCATCTTCTGCCGAGCGAGTCATCGGCCCCGCTTGGTCAAAACTGGAGGCGTAAGCCACAATACCAAAACGCGACACCGAACCGTAAGTTGGCTTAATACCGGTAATTCCGCAGAAAGAAGCTGGCTGACGAATCGAGCCACCAGTATCGGTACCGGTTGCCAAAGGCGCCAATCCGGCAGCAATCACGGCCGCCGCACCACCGGACGAACCGCCCGGAACCGCTTTTAAATCCCAAGGGTTTTTCGTTGGTCCGTAATAACTGCTCTCCGAAGTCGAACCCATGGCAAACTCATCCATATTGGTTTTACCTAGAATAGGCATACCGACCTTTTTCAACTGCGTGACCACATGCGCATCATAAGGCGCGATGAAGTTATCCAGCATTTTGGAACTGCAAGAGGTCTTTACTCCGTCCGTACAAAAAATGTCTTTGTGCGCAACCGGAATACCGGTCAGCAATTCAGCCGTACCGTTTTTGAATTTCTCGTCGGCCTGCTTTGCCATTTCAACGGCCAACTCAGGTGTCACCGTAACAAAGGCATTCAATTCCGGATCGTATTTAGAAATGCGATCTAAAAAGTGTTGAGTCAATTGCACACTGCTAATCTCGCCGGCATGCAGTTTTTCGCTCATCTGTTTAATGGTTAGGTTATGCATCTTATTCTCTATCACTCAATCACTTGGGGTACTAAATACATGTCTTGTTCGACCGCCGGCGCAACCGACTGCAGCTTCTCGTGCTGATCAGTTTCGGTGACCACATCGGCACGCAAACGCTGAACCTGATCCAATGGGTGAGCCATCGGCGCAACATTATCGGTATCAGCCGCTTGCATTTGTGAGAATAGATCTAAGATATTGGATAACTTGGCAGCCACATCATCGACTTCATTCTCTTTCACTTCGATGGCTGCCAGGTTGGAAATATACTCGACTTCAGTTTTTCCTAAAGACACGGTTTTCTCCTAATCGGATACATTGAAACTGTCGATTTAATGCCCGTTAGCCAACGCATTTTTGATTCGCGGAAAATCAAAACCAGGCCAGCAAATCGACAGATAAAATTTAGCCGTATAAAATACCATATTCGAGCATTTAGCTAAAGCCTAATTGCCGCTTTTTCACTATTTTGGACACAATTTCACTCCTGCGCTTCCAAACCAAAACCCGTGCTTCAAAAGCCTGCCAAAGCGAACTTGAAAAAGAACCCTGGAGAAGTCAAAAATAAGCTTCTACCGCGGCCAATAATAAGTTAAAATGCCATGTTATTTTTTAAGTCTAAATATTATTAATTTTTAAGGGCAGGACGCAATGTTTCGCAAATTCATGGGACTCTTTTCCAACGACCTTTCAATTGACCTAGGTACAGCTAACACCCTGATCTATGTACGCGGAAAAGGTATGGTATTGAATGAGCCATCGGTGGTATCCATTCGTAACAATAAGCGCGGCAGCGCAAGCCGTTCCATTGTCGCAGTAGGTGAAAACGCCAAGTTGATGCTCGGTAAAGAGAACCAGGACATCCAAACCGTTCGCCCGATGAAAGACGGAGTTATTGCCGACTTTGAAGTTACCGAAAAAATGTTGCAGGCTTTTATCAAAAAAGTGCATGAAGCAAAATTTTTCCAACCAAGCCCACGCGTTCTTGTTTGCGTCCCTTGCGGTTCAACGCAGGTCGAACGCCGTGCAATTCGCGAATCTGCGGCTGGGGCCGGTGCACGTGAAGTTTACCTGATTGAAGAACCAATGGCGGCGGCTATCGGTGCCGGCATGCCGGTCAGCGAACCAACCGGTTCCATGGTAGTCGATATCGGCGGAGGAACCACCGAAGTCGCCACCCTGTCTCTGAACGGTATTGTTTGGTCCGACTCAGTCAAGGTCGGTGGAGACCGTTTTGATGATGCGATTATCAAATACGTGCGTCGTAACTACGGTATGGTGATTGGTGAAACCACTGCGGAAAAAATTAAAAAGACAATCGGTACCGCTTACCATGAAGTCAACCCCGACACCATGGAAGTACACGGTTCAAACATTGCCGAAGCCGTACCGCGTCGTTTCACCCTAAACAGCAACGAGGTGCTTGAGGCATTGCAAGAGCCGCTTTCCGCCATCGTCAGTGCAGTTCGTACCGCTCTTGAAAACACGCCTCCTGAACTAGGTGCCGACATTGCCGAGCACGGTATTGTATTAACAGGCGGCGGCGCCCTGCTGCGCAACTTGAGTACGTTGCTTTCGGAAGAGACCGGTATTCCGGTCATTATCGCCGACGACCCTTTAACTTGCGTCGCTCGCGGTGGCGGCCGCGCGCTTGAATTAATGGATGAAAAAGGCGTTGATGTATTCTCCTTTGAATAATCAACTTTAAATATAAGCCGTCAACCGGTTCATTCACACCTCTAGGAGTCAGCCATCAATCTGAACATGCCATCAGCCCAGCAGGAAGGAGTGCAATTTACCCTTGCCTTCATTCTTGCTGTCGCACTGATGGCGGCTGACCACTACGGGCAGATTTTGGGCAATGTTCGTAGCGCCCTGCTCACGACACTGACACCAATCGAGCGTGTCGCCACTTTCCCGCAACAAATCTATACCTTGGTTACCACCGACTTTACCTCGGTTGAAGGCTTAAAGCGCGAACTCCAACAGATCAAAACCGAAAACTTGCTACTAAAAGCCAAACAACAACAGATGGCCAACCTTGAACTGCAAGTCGAACGTCTGGAATCACTGCTCGGAACGACCGGTAAAGTGGCCAGCCAACAGGTACAGATAGCAACCGTTATCTACTACAGCAACACCCCGCTTTCCCAGTTCGTGACGCTAAACAAAGGAAGCTTGGATCAAGTCAGTAAACAGCAAACCGTTATCGACTCACAAGGCATTATGGGGCAGATCATTGATGTTACTCCAACCACGTCCCGCGTTCTGCTCTTGACCGATCCGGATCATCAGATTCCCGTTCGAATCCAGAGAACCGGTCAGCGTGGCATCTTGCAGGGCACCGGACATGACCGGGCACAGTTAAACTTCATTCCGGTAAACAGCGAAATCAAAGTTGGCGACATATTGGAAAGCTCCGGCCTAGGCGGAATTTTCCCTGCCGGCTATCCGGTAGCGATCATCACTCAAATCGACACTCAAGGTGACAACCCCTACTTTAAGGTTTCAGCGGTACCGGTTGCACAGCTGAACCAATCGCATAGAGTACTGATCATTTCGCAACAGCAAGAAGAAGAGAAATGGAGCAACGACTTTGACCTCGACTTTGATTTCGATTTGAATCAAGAAACTCCCGAACAAAATTCGAAGGCGGGTCATTAAATGACGGAGAAGTTTGTTAACTTAAGTTCTACGCAGATTCGTTGGCTGATTCTCATTAGCTACCTGCTCGCATTGATTGCTGATAGCATGGTTCTCTTAAACCAGTCAATCAGCTTTATTCCGCCCATGACACTGCTCATCGTTCTTTACTGGAGCAGCCACGTTGTTGATCGAACTTACTTTATTTCCGCTTTTATATTAGGCACGCTGGCGGATGCACTCTATCAAACCACTTTAGGTGCGCACGCCCTGCTTTATGTCATTATCGTGTTTATGATGTTGCGCATTAGACTGCAATTCAAGACCTACCCGTCTTGGCAACAAGCCTTTATTATCGGCATCTACCTACTCATCTATCAGGCGTTGAATACGCTGTTTTTCAGCCCGGTTCTGGATAACGGCAGTTTTGTCCCTTATTGGAGTATGCCGGCCGTCGGCATTCTAATTTGGCCTTTTCTGGAAGGCCTGCTGAATCGCATCACTCAAAGCTCATCCTAAGAGTCCTTTGTCATGCCTGAGTCATTGAACTTTCACAGTGATGCCGAGACCCATCAACAGAAACGTCTATTCCGATCGCGTTTGTACTTCGGTTACGGTATCGTATTGATTCTGTTCAGCTTCCTGATTGGCCGCATGGCCTATCTTCAGTGGTACAACTATGAGCAATACCATGGTCTGGCAGAAGGCAACCGCATTTCGGTAGAAACGATTCCTCCGACCCGCGGCAAAATTTATGACCGCAACCATATCCTACTGGCCGATAACCAACCTGTTTACACGCTAAGCATGATTCGCGAGAAAATGGAGGATATTCATGCTTTCGAACTCGCCTTGATGCAACTATTGGACACCACGCCTCCGGAAAAAATCGAGGGCTATTTCAAGAAGTTCCGCAAATGGAATCGTTCAAAGTCTTACAGCTTGCCTTTTTCAATCAGTGAAGAGCAAGCCGCCCGGTTTGCCGTCATCAGCCATCAATTTCCCGGCGTGACGCTGGAAGCAAGATTAAAGCGAATTTACCCCTATAAAAAGACCGCCGTCCATGCGCTAGGTTATGTCGGCAGAATCAACACCAAAGAACTCAAGAAACTCGATGAAAAAGAGTATCGCGGTACTCAAATCATGGGGAAAGCCGGCATTGAACGCTATTACGAGAAACGTTTGCACGGTTATCCCGGCATTCAACAAATCGAAACCAATGCGCGCGGCCGAATTCTACGCAAACTGGAGACCACACCCGCAACTCCGGGAGAGGACATTCACCTTACCATCGATATCAAGCTGCAACAATTTGCCGAATCGCTGTTTGAAAACAAGCGGGGCGGAATGGTTGCCATCGATCCGCAGAATGGGGAAATTCTGACCTTTGTCAGTATGCCGACCTTTGACCCCAACCTGTTTGTGGACGGAATCGATCAGACAAATTACAACCGCCTGCTGCACAACCCCGATCGACCTTTTATCAACCGTGTCATCAATGGCCAGTATCCTCCCGGCTCGACCATTAAACCGTTTGTCGCTCTCGGAGCCATTGAGAACAACTACATTTCACCCTACAAGAAAATCTACGATCCCGGTTATTTTGACTTTGCAGACCACCGCTATCGCGACTGGAAAAGAACCGGCCACGGTTTAGTCGACATGCATGCCGCCATCGCGCAATCCTGCGACACCTATTTCTATGAACTAAGTTTGGATATGGGAGTAGACGCTATTCATGACACTATGGCACCGTTCGGTTTCGGTTCCAGAACCAATATCGATATCTACGGAGAGTCAAAAGGAATTCTTCCGTCCCAAGCATGGAAACTGGCAACCAAAGGTCGCCCCTGGTATCGTGGAGAAACCATCATCTCCTCGATCGGCCAAGGCTACAATTTATCAACGCCTTTGCAGCTTGCTAAAGCGACGGCCATTTTGGCCAACCGCGGAAAAATTATTCAACCCCACCTGCTGCGCGATCCGCAAAAAGCATCACCTACCGAGCAAATTCCGATTAAAAAAATATCCAACTGGGATAAAGTCATCCAAGCGATGGAAGATGTTATGCACGGTAAAAAAGGCACCGCACGCCGTCATGGCCGGGGCTTGCCTTTCAAAATGGCCGGAAAAACCGGTACTGCTCAGGTATTCAGTTTAAACCAAGGTAAATATGTCGCTGAAGAGATCGACAAAAAACTGCATGACCACTCGCTATTCATTGGATTTGCACCGGTAGACAATCCGAAAATTGCGGTAGCCGTCATTGTCGAAAACGGCGGTAGTGGTAGTAAAACCGCCGCGCCGATGGCCGTCAAATTAATTCAAGAATACCTGAAAGACAAACTGGATATTCCCGTTGAAGAGAAGAAGTGATAAATGAGAATTGATGATAGTCAACAACAAGTCTACCGTCGAAACAAAGGCTTGCTGGAAGCCCTCCATATCGACGGCTGGTTACTGCTTGGGCTCTTGCTGCTTTTGGGAATCAGTATCGCTGTTGTTTACAGCGCTTCCGGCGGCGATCAAGCCGTTATCACACGCCATATCATCCGTATCGGTTTTGCTCTGGGTTTAATGATTGTATTTGCACAAATCCCGCCCAACATTATCTATCTATTCACTCCCTGGCTGTTTTTGGCCGGGATTATGATGCTAGTTGCCGTTATTTTGGTGGGTGACGTCGGTAAAGGCGCGCAACGTTGGCTCGATCTCGGCGTGGCGAAATTTCAACCTTCCGAATTAATGAAACTGGTTCTACCCATCACGGTGGCTTGGCTATTTGCCCACAGTCCGTTCCCGCCAAGTTATAAAAGGTTGTTTATAGGCGCGGTAGTCATCGCCGTGACCGCTAGCCTCATTGTCGTTCAACCTGATTTGGGAACCTCGTTACTCATCGCCATGAGCGGTTTGTTTGTACTGTTTTTTGCAGGCCTGCCCTGGAAGGTGATTATTGCTGCGATTGCCGCCGCCATGGCCAGTGCACCGATCGCTTGGCACTTCATGCACGCCTATCAAAAACAACGTGTACTGACTTTCCTAAACCCTGAATCCGATCCGCTCGGTAGCGGTTACCACATCATCCAGTCCAAAATCGCTATCGGTTCCGGCGGCATTCAAGGTAAAGGCTTTCTGGGCAGCACACAAGCCCATCTAGAGTTTTTGCCCGAAAGCACCACCGATTTTATCTTTTCCGTTCTGTCTGAAGAATTCGGGTTATTGGGCGTCATCGCTTTATTAACGCTTTATGCATTTGTGATCGGAAGAGGACTGTATATCGCCGCCCAAGCGCAAGACAACTTTACCCGCCTAATCGCCTCCAGCTTAACCATGACGCTTTTTGTCTATATATTTGTCAATATCGGCATGGTCAGCGGATTGTTACCAGTGGTCGGCTTACCACTGCCGCTCGTCAGTTACGGCGGTAGCTCGTTGGTGACCTTAATGATCAGCTTTGGGATTCTGATGTCGATCCATACCCATAAACGTTTATTGACCGACTAACTCAAACACTTGATTTTTAAGAAAACCGACACCACAACTCCAGCCTATTTCAAAGCTTACAAGCATTTAGATTTTGCTGACTTTGTGTTAAATTACAACTCTTCTATTAATGACCGATAGTTGAACTCAAAACCCCTCATTATCAAGAAGGAAAACGGGCGCAGTCATGCAGACAATAAAACAATTTTTTACGGTAATCACTCTTTTATTTTTGGGCATCTGGCAAACTGCTCAGGCAGATACTTTACCTACCCCAAATATGCCAACGCCACATGTTATTCCGTCACCTCCAAATGTCGCGGCCAACGCATATCTGTTACTTGATTACAACAGTGGGCATGCACTAGCGGAACGAAATGCGGATGAACGAGTTGAACCAGCCAGTTTGACCAAAATTATGACGGGTTACGTTGTCATCAACGAGCTTAAGAACGGCAATATGAGTTTGGACGACATGGTCACTATCAGTCAAAAGGCGTGGAAAATGCCTGGCTCGAAAATGTTTATCGAAGTTGGAAAACAAGTCTCGGTTCGTGATTTGATCAAAGGCATGGTCATTCAATCAGGTAATGATGCCTCCGTAGCGCTAGCCGAACACATTGCCGGTAGCGAAGAAGTGTTTGCCCAGCTGATGAATAAATACGCCGCTAACATGGGCATGACTGGTACTCATTACGTTAACGCAACCGGCCTACCTGATCCGGAGCACTATACGACTGCTCGTGATCTGGCTATCCTAACCAAAGCACTGATCACCAAATTCCCGGAAGAGTACAAATGGTATTCGGAAAAGAAATTTACCTTTAACGGCATCACTCAATACAACCGTAACAAACTGTTATGGCAGGACACCACCGTGGACGGATTGAAAACAGGTCATACCGAAAGTGCCGGTTATTGTTTGGTTTCTTCTGCCAAACGTGAAGAGACCCGTCTGATCAGTATTGTTTTAGGAACCAACAGTTCAAAAATGCGAATTCAAGAAAGTCAGAAACTGCTTAACTACGGTTTCCGCTTCTTTGAGACCCATAAACTTTACGAAGCCAAACAGCGCCTGAATGACGTAAAAGTCTGGGAAGGAACTCGCGACCTGATCGGTGTTGGTCTAGCAGAGGATCTGTTCATCACCATCCCTCGCGGCCAGTACAAGAACATTAAAATCGAGTCTTCAGTACAACCTGAAATCAAAGCGCCGATTGAAGCCGGACAAGAGCTTGGTCAACTGCAAATCACTTTGGGAGACAAGGTGATTGCAGAAGAATCTTTAGTCGCTCTAGACCCGGTTGAAGAAGGTTCATTCTTCAAAAAAGTCATGGACCAAATCAAACTGTTTATTAACAGCTTGATTGGATAATATTATCGAGCCGGGCTAAGTGAACGCCACCATCAGCCAACAGACGGTCTACCTGAACGGTGAATTTTTACCGATGGCCGAGTCACAGATTTCCACTCAGGATCGTGGCTTCTTATTTGGCGATGGTGTTTATGAGGTCATCCCGGTTTACCGAGGCAAACTGTTCTATTTCGAAGAACACCTACAACGTTTAAAAAACAGTTTGCAAGCAACCGGCATCCTCAATCCGCACACGGATCGGGAATGGCTTAACATTCTGCAAGAACTGGTCAGACGCCATCAGTGGCAGGACCAATTTCTGTATTTGCAAGTGACACGTGGCGTACAGATGCAACGTGACCATCTGCCCGTAGACTGTTTAACGCCAACCGTATACGCATACACCAACCCGTTGAAACCGATTGCAGATAGCATTATCCAGCATGGAATCAAAGTGGTTACTCTGGACGATATCCGTTGGCTACGTTGCGACATCAAGGCGATAACCTTGCTACCGAATGTCATGATGAAGCTCGCGGCCAAACAGCAAGGGGCTGATGACGCGATTTTAATCGCACGCGACGGCACGGTCGCTGAAGGAACCGCTAGTAACGTATTCATCGTTAAAGGCAACGAACTAATAACGCCGCCAAACAGTGAAAAAATTCTACCGGGTATTACTCGTATGGTACTTGAATCTTTAGCCGATCAGCACCATATAAGGCTCCTTGAAAAACAGATATCGCAACAGGGGTTGGAATCCGCCGATGAAATCTGGCTGTCCAGCTCAACCAAAGAGGCCTTACCGGTTTGCCAAATCAACGGTAAACCGGTAGGTTCGGGAAAACCCGGCGCTCTGTGGCTACAAATGCGTGAGATTTACCAAAAACACAAACAGGAATTTCCCGATTCAGCGAATTAAATTTTCGACTTAATCAGCACAGGTTTAACATGACAAAAGATTTACACACTCCAGACAATGAATCCTTGATTGAATTCCCTTGTGACTATCGCCTCAAAGCGATGGGCAGAAAGTCGGATCAATTTGTTGAAATCGTTTACGAGATAGCCTGCAAATATGCACCGGGCACACCTCGCGAGAACATCAAGATAAACAACTCCAAAGGAGAACGTTTTATCTCGGTCAATGTGACGATTTACGCTACCTGTCTTGAACAGATTCACGGAATTTACGCCGATCTGAAAAAACATCCAGAAGTTTTAATGAGCCTATAACCGGCAACGCAATTTCATGTCCATCCAAATCAAGCATCTTGGCTTGCAGCCCTATCAGCACACCTGGCAAGCCATGCAAGACTTCACCGACCAACGTAACGCAGAAAGTGATGACGAAATCTGGTTGGTCGAACACCCCCCAGTGTTTACCCAAGGCCTGAATGGCAAAGCGGAACACATCTTGCAGGACAGTGATATCCCGATTGTACAGACCGATCGTGGCGGCCAAATCACCTACCATGCTCCCGGACAAAGTATTGTCTATGTATTAATAGACCTAAAACGCGCTAAGCTCGGTGTACGAGCCCTAGTCACTGAACTGGAAAACAGCATCATTACCTATCTATCCGGTTTAGGCATTGAATCCGAAGCTCGGCCGGATGCGCCCGGCGTTTATGTTCAAGGTAGCAAGATCGCCTCGCTTGGCCTTAAAATTCGCAAACAAAGCAGCTATCACGGCCTGGCTCTCAATGTCGACATGGATCTAACCCCTTTTCGCCTGGTTAACCCATGCGGCCTGCAAGGCATGCAAATGGTACAAGTGAGCGACTTTATCAATCCCGAGATCAAGCCAAGCACCCAAGATGCCGGGTTCGCTATCGCTCAAATATTGGTTGATAAACTACAAAACCGAACGGATCAGTAGCATCGCTTTCGGCAGCAAATCGGCACAAATTCCTTTATAATGTCGCCTTATCTTTCACCGCAGAATTCTTTATAAATTATGTCTAATCCTCCGCAAATCCAAGAGATCGGTCTAGAACAGATTGGCAACCGTCAGAGTCTTAAAGAACGTAATGAGACCATGCCGAAAGGCCAGTACAAAACCAAATCACTTAAACATCGTCCGGATCCTAATGCCGAACGCTTGAAAAAGCCGAAATGGATTAAAGCCAAACTGCCGAAAGCAAAAGATATTCACCGTGTCAGTGAACTCAAGACCATTATGCGTGAAAAAGGACTGCATTCCGTCTGTGAAGAAGCCTCTTGTCCGAACTTGGGAGAGTGTTTCGGCCATGGTACCGCCACCTTTATGATTATGGGCGACATCTGCACCCGTAAATGTCCGTTCTGCGATGTCACTCATGGACGCCCGAAACCACTGGATAGCAACGAACCGAAACATCTGGCCGAAACCGTGGCCGCTATGAAGTTGAAATATGTGGTGATCACTTCGGTTGATCGCGACGATTTGCGCGACGGCGGAGCACGCCACTTTACCCAAGTGGTTTCCGAGCTAAGAACGCAGATGCCGGAACTGAAAATTGAAACCCTGGTACCCGATTTCCGTGGCCGTTTGAGTGTCGCACTGGACACCCTCAGCGAATGCGCGCCGGATGTATTGAATCACAACCTGGAAACGGTACCTCGCCTCTATGAAGAAGCACGCCCGGGTGCCGACTACCAAGCGTCGTTGGATCTGTTAAAACGTTTCAAGCAGATGAATCCCGAAGTAACCACCAAATCCGGCTTAATGGTTGGCTTGGGTGAGAGCATGGAAGAGCTATTGAAAGTCATGCAGGACCTGCGTGCTCACGATGTGGAAATGCTGACCGTCGGTCAATATCTGCAACCTAGCGAATTCCATCTCGGTGTGAAAAAATATTGGACACCAGAAGAGTTCAAACAGGTGGAAGAAGCCGGTTATGCAATGGGCTTCACCAATGTCGCCTCCGGCCCAATGGTACGCTCTTCCTATCACGCCGACCTGCAAGCCAAAGAAATCGCTCATTAATCTTTAAGGAATTAGATTATGTCAATCAATGCGGTACAACGTTTTTTATTCAAGGAACTGAATATCCGTGGTCAGCATATTCAGTTAAATGAAAGCTGGCAACAGATGATCAAAGACCGTCACTACCCGGATGTCATCATCCAACTGCTCGGCGAATTGACCGCCGTTTCCATTTTGCTGGCCAGCGGCATGAAACACCAGGGGCGTATCACCATGCAGATCCAAGGTAGCGGACCGGTTAGCTTGTTAGTTGTGGACGTGACTCACGATCTGAAAATCCGCGGCGTTGCCAAGACCAATCAAGAAGTCAAACAGACAACCGATCTGGACGAACTACTCGGTGATGGTCAAATTCTGATGACACTGGAAAACACTCAGACTCAGCATCACTTCCAGTCTTATGTGCCACGTGAAGGCAACTCTATCGCTCATGCTTTTGAAACTTTCCTGAGCCAATCTGAACAGCTGCCGTCCAAGCTATGGCTAGCAGCCAGCGAACAGGCTATCGGCGGCGTGATGATTCAAAAAATGCCGGAAACCGAAGGACAGGATGAAGACGGCTGGGAAAGAGTCAGTCATTTAACCTCTACCGTGCGAGATGAAGAGTTGACTCAACTACCGGCCGAAGAGTTGATTCACCGCCTGTTCCATGAAGAATTAGTTGAGCTTTTTGAATCTCAAGAAGTGGTTTATGAGTGTCCTAAAGACGACCAAAAAGTAAAAGACATGCTGTTTTCGCTTGGGGAAGCAGAGGTACGTCGAATTCTGGAAGAGCAGGGAGAAATCGTTATTCATAACGAGATGTGCAACTTCCACATGCGTTTTGATGCAAAAGCGGTTGATGAGCTATTTGCAGAAACGGCTGAAGAAAACAAGCAAACCGTTCAATAAACTGGAATCTGCATTATGAAACGCTCCTCAAAAAGCATGCAAAACATGACTCCGGCGAAGGCGTTTTTCTTCACCCGCATCTTCCCTGCCATCTTTATTCTTGTTGGCGGCATTACTGTCTATTTGGGTATTAGTGACATGCTGCTAGCCAAGGCAAGTAACGGCTGGCCCAATACTCAAGGAGCGATTTCTGCTTCAGAAATGGAGTATCATCGCGACAGTGACGGCGGAGGAACCTATCATGCAAGAATACTTTACGACTATGAAGTGTTCGGCGTGCTTTACAGCAATGATCGGATCGCTTACGGCGATTACGGCTCTAGCAACCCATCTCATGCTCGCAGTATCGTAAACCGTTACAGCAAACAACTGCCGGTCACCGTCTATTATCAGCCCGAGCATCCACAAGAATCTGTTTTGGAAACCGGAATTAAGGGACAGGCTTATTTTTTACCGTTATTCGGTCTAGTCTTTCTCAGCGCCGGACTCTTAATGGCTTACTACCTTCCTAAAAACATCCGCTCAAACATTCAAGAAAAACCTGAAAGCGAACTATAAGCTCACTCATACTCAATGCTTTAAAACGGATGAATCACTAAGAACCTTGAGCTCTAGAACCGAAATTGAGGCGGCTGTTTGTAAACTAAGCCTGCAACATTTCGTTTAAGTCTTCCATAGTCGGGGCAAAAAAGTAAGAACCCGTGACCGCTGTTGAATAGTGTAATAACTGGTCGATTACACCGGCTTCATTATGACCATACATACTTTCTAGCTGAGAAGTGAAACGTTTCAACTCGCAGGCAAAGGCCAAATACAATAAGCCGTTTTGCTTGACGGTACCAAAAGGTGCAGAACGTCGATATACCTTCATAGCCACTCCGTCGACTTTCAAATCCGTACGACTGACATGGGAATCAATCGGCATGGCATCCCCTTCAAGCTCTTCGTTCTCAACTTTAGTACGCCCGACCACGGCTTCCTGGCAATGCACCGGAACTTGGTTCCACTTTTCCATATTGTGAACCCACTTTTCGCTCATGACCAAACTGCCGCCGGCACCCGGCAAACCTTGCGGAATCATAGCCGCTTCTCTTTTCAACTCGTCGGTTTTAGGGTTGGCGGTTCCGTCCTCAAAGCCGATCAAATCCATATGATGATGGTAGTCAAAACCGCGTTCATCCAACGTCAGCTTGGCCACTGCTTTCATCTGCTGCTGGATATGCATCGCCTGGTCAAACACCTCAGCAACCCCCTCTCCCTGCAGCCAGAAGAAAATATCCGACTGAGTGGATGGTGCTTTGTAACCGCCCTCAACCGCTTTGACTTCATAAAAGTCTTCCAAGGTTGCAGGCAACCATGCCGGCTGCAACTTACTCCATGCTTGCTTGCCGAATGAGACCGTCACCGAAACCTTTTCCGCTTTCAATGCCTCGACAATGGCCGCTTTGACCTCTTTGATCGGCACATCTTTTAAACGGTATTCCATGAAATACATATGTTTGGCATCTTCATAAAAAATTCCGGCTTGTGGTGTCATATTTTGCTTGCTCCCTATCTCTTGCTCTATTCGGTGTTTAAATTAATCTTCAAGTTTACGAGTGAACACCCAATCGGTCTCCGAAGATAGCTCCGGATCGAATTTGTAACCTTCATAATCGAAAAACTTCAAGTCTTCCGCATTCTCAATCAAGTTATCCGCGGCATAACGTGCCATCAAACCTCGCGCTTTTTTGGCATAAAAGCTGATGATTTTATATTTGCCGCCTTTCCAATCTTTAAAAATCGGCGTGACGATTCGACCGTTCACCTCTTTCTTTTTGACCGCTTTAAAATATTCATTTGAGGCTAGATTAACCAAAGTTTGACTGCCGCTTTCTGCTAAATGCTTGTTCAGTAATTCGGTAATATCGTTCCCCCAGAAGGTATATAAATCCTTACCTTTAGAGTTAGCGAACTTGGTTCCCATCTCCAAACGGTATGGCAGCATATCATCTAGTGGCTTTAGCAAACCGTACAGGCCGGATAAAATTCGCAGATGGTTTTGCGTGTATTCAACACCTTGTTCTGACAGCGAATAGGCATCCAAGCCTTGATAAACATCACCCTTGAACAACCAAGCGGCTTGCTTGGCATGCTCTTGCGGAAAAGGTCGTTGCCACGCCTGAAAACGATCATAGTTCAATTCGGAAAGTTTATCGCTGATACTCATCAACTGGCCCAGCTCGACCGGTCCAACCTGCTTCATCTCATTGGCGAGTGTTTCCGCTTGATCCAACAACTCCGCCTGAGTATGTAATTGTGTTTGAACCTTTGACGTTTCATCTAGCGCCTTAGCCGGCGAAACCACCATTAACATCTGCTATTCCTTTCCTAGTTCCGATTAATCATTGGATTATAAAGCATCCAAATTCAAGTTGGATTAGAAACACTAATCATCTTAATAAATTTAGATTAATAGGTTTTTTGACTTATTTCCACGCCCTCTATTAGCCGCTAGAATACGGCTTCTAATAAGAAGATTTGTAAGCAAATCTGTAGAAGAATCTGCTTAACTCAAGGAATGTAAATGTCGCCCGATATTCTGACCAAAGTCATACTACCCATTTCACTGTTTTTGATTATGTTTGGTATGGGGCTGTCTTTGAAAGCAGCAGATTTTCAGAATGTCTTTAAAGCACCAAAGGCGGTTGCTATCGGCCTGGGCGGACAGATGTTACTACTACCTTTTGCGGCCTTAGTAGTGGCACTTGTACTGCAACTGCCTCCTGAAATTGCGGTAGGGCTAATGATTATTGCTTTAGCGCCCGGCGGTGCAACATCCAATATGTTCAGCTATTTGGCGAAAGGCGATGTTTCGCTGTCAATCAGCCTGACAGCCATTGTCAGTCTGGTCACGCCTTTCACTATGCCGTTAATGGTCGCATTAAGCATGGGCTTTTTTATGGATTCACAAACCGAATTCAGTCTGCCGATTATCGAAACCATTGTTCAGTTGCTCCTAATTACCCTAGTACCGGTCGCATTGGGCATGTTTGTTTTATACAGATGGCAAGAGTTAGCCAACCGCATGGAAAAATTCTTTAAATGGTTTTCGGTTCTGTTTCTGGCGCTGATTATCGTATTAATTCTGCTTAAAAACCGTGACAATCTTTACGATTTCTTCATTCAGGCCGGCCCGGCAGCGATTTTATTAAATGCGGTTGTGCTTATCATGGGCTATCAGCTCGCCAAAATAGCTAAACTCGGTCAGGCTCAAGCCACCGCCATCGGTTTTGAGGTGGGTATCCAGAACGGAACCTTAGCACTATTGGTCGCCGGCACCTTAATCGGTAACGAGACCATGATGATTCCAGCGGTATCCTATGCGCTCATCATGTTTTTCAGTGGCGGGCTATTTGCCTGGTGGATAAACCGCAATAAAACAGACTAAGGTATCTTATCTGTTAGAGCTCACCCATCAATTTAGAATGATCAAACCTGTATTTAGCCCGTAAATTCAAATATTTAATTTGAATTTAATCCCTTTTTAACTATCTTTTAACAAAAGCATCCTTATAATGGGTACACAAGATATAAAGCTTTTATCTTTTGTTAGTTATTTCGGTTCTGGTTTGTAAACTAATCTTTATGAATTTTTAAGGCATCGCTGTGATTTACATGGTAACAGCACTACTATCTTGCAGCTATCAGCCTGACTCGATTCAGGCAAGTTTTACCCGGAAGTGAAGACTTCCATTAGATTTATTAGGATTAGAATTATGTCAACGACTACTGGCACCGTAAAATGGTTTAACGAAACAAAAGGTTTTGGATTTATTGCACAAGATGCAGGTCCGGATATTTTTGCTCACTTCAGCCAAATTCAAGGTGATGGTTTTAAAACGCTTGCTGAAGGTCAAAAAGTTGAGTTCACTGTAACTCAAGGTGCTAAAGGCCCACAAGCTGAAAACATCGTTAAAGTTGAAGGCTAATAACATAGCCATAAACTGAAAAGGCCTGCAAATGCAGGCCTTTTTTATATCATCTGAACAGACTTCTTATTAAATCTGATCCGGCGTCAATTCCACTTCTTCCAAAAAGTGACGCAACTTAGTAATCTCAGTTTTATCCGCCAATTCATGTCCATGATGCGGTAAACCAATTACCAACTCCTGCTCTTTGAAGTGAATCTTAGCTTTATTACTGCTTGATACCTCAATCTCTGCGCCAAAATGCTCTAATGTATGTGACAATTTCTTCCAATCAATATTTGTCGCGATTGGGTGTGCAAATACTTTTTCAATAATGACTTTATGCTTGTGGCTCATACCATTCCTTTATTTTTCAGTTTTTTCTATTCGGAGTCTTGTTTAATTACATTGTAAAACGCTTCCCCCTAAAACCAAGGAATATCCAAACAAAACTTATTTCAAATTAAGAGTCCACCTCATTTCTGGAATCCTGCAAAGCAGAATATAGACGCTCCACTTCGTCTTCACTTAAATGACGAAAATGCCCCACGTCCAATCCGGCAATACTGAAGTCCATAATTTGCATTCTTTGCAAGCGCTCTACTTTGTAACCCAGCTCTTTACACATCCTTCTAATTTGCCGATTTAAACCTTGTACCAAAGTAATGCGAAAACAGTGACTACTCATTTTTTCTACTCGACAAGGTAACGTCCGGGTATTCAAGATATCGACTCCGCCAGCCATCTTTGTAATAAAGTCATCCGTGATAACTTGATCTACCCAGACCTGATAAATCTTTTCATGTTTATTTTCTGCCCGCATTATCCGGTTAACGATATCACCTTGATTGGTCAGCAATAGCAGCCCTTCCGATTCTTTGTCTAATCGCCCTACAGCAAAAACTCGGTGCGGATAGTCAATTGCCTGCTCAATATTGTTAGTCACATACTCATCATGAGTACAGACCACGCCAACCGGTTTGTAATAGAGAAGAAAAGCCGGTGCCGGCTTCTTCTCAACTAGCTCGCCATTCACTCGAACTTGATCAGAACTTTCAACAAGCATCCCTAATTTAGCAGGTTGGTCATTTACCCAAACCTGACTCCTGGCAATCAAACGATCAGCTTGTTTTCGAGAACAAATTCCCATCTCGCTCAACCACTTATTGATTCTGATCATATTTTTGCCAATTTAACCATACATATAAAAAGGTTTTATCTTGCCGAAGAGTTAAGCTGTGCTACACTCGCCCAAACATTTTCTATACCCATATATTACAAAATTAATAATTGTCTATTAAGGAGAGCAGGCAATGAACGACAATATAACCGTGACAGACAACGAATTTCTGGTTCCAGAAGGCATGGTAATCATGTCCGAAACTGATCTACACGGCACAATTACCAAAGTGAATGATGCGTTTGTCCATTGTAGCGGTTACTCGGCAGACGAACTAATTGGTCAACCCCACAATATACTGCGTCACCCGGATGTTCCGGCCGGTGTATTTGCCGATATGTGGGAAACCATCCAACAGGGTAGTACTTGGTCACAAATCGTAAAAAACCGTCGTAAAAACGGCGACTACTACTGGTTAAGAGCCAATGTCGGCCCTATCAAAGACGAATCCGGCAAGATCACCGGCTACATCTCTCATCGTATGCGTTGTTTAGGGCAAGAAAAAGACATCATGATGGAAATGTATCAGGATGTTGCCGAAGGTTTCTTAACCATTAAAGGCGGCGAAATCGGCGTTCCTGACCTCTAAACAGCATCCTTAACGCTCGGCAAGCAGGCGTTCTGTTTGCTGTAGGCGTTCTAAAGTCCCGATATCAGACCATAAACCGGTTTCCAACTCTCCGGAAACCAACCCTTGCTGCATCGCCTCGCGCAAAATCGGCGCCAGACGAATAAAATCCACATCCATGCCCGCAAACAGTTGAGGGTGCAGCACACTTAAACCTGCAAAAGTATATTGCCCTTGTTCCTCAACTTTACCCTGCTGATTCAACCCGAAATCTCCTGTTGAATTATGATCAGGGCTCGGCACCAACACTAAATGCGCCAAACGCGCACCCGGTTCCTGTTGCATGGATTGAGCCTCCTCAATCAATTGCTCGAATCGATAATCACAAAACACATCGCCATTGATGACCAAAAACGGGTCTTCACCAAGCAAAGGCAAGGCATTGATAATGCCTCCGGCCGTCTCTAAGCCGCCTTCCGGTTCCGGGGAAAAATGAATGTTCACCCCCCAGCGTTGACCATTACCCAGAGACTGTTCTATTTTTTCTCCCAGCCAGGCGTGATTAATGACAATATCCGTTACACCGGCGGCGGCCAGTTTTTCAATATGATATTCAATCAACGGTTTACCACACAGCGGAACCAGCGGTTTTGGTGTGGTATCGGTAATCGGGCGCAGGCGATTCCCTCTACCAGCCGCCAGAATCATCGCTTTCACGGTTTGCTTCTTTTCCTGCCGTTGTGAAGTATTCACAGTTGTCCTTTTTTCGTTTGATTTGCGTTAGTCACTTTAAAAATTAGGTAGAACCTTGCTTTCCAGCAACTTCACCAGAGCGTGCATTTCCGGATAACTTTCCCCAACCTGCTGTATATATCTCAATGTTTGCGGAATATCATTCAGGTAACCATCCTTGCCGTCTCGGTGAAACAGGCGTGCAAAAATACCGGACGCTTTTAGATGACGTTGAATACCCATTAAATCCATCGATTTCTGAAAGTCATTCCACTCATTTTTGCTCAGCAGATTCACTTCGCAGAGTTGTAAAAAGTAACGTCTCTGCCATTCGGCAACACACTCTTGCGGCCAAGCGATATAGCAGTCGCGCAGCATCGAAACCGCATCATAGGTCAAGGGGCCATGAACCGCATCCTGAAAATCCAAAATGCCCGGATTTCCTTGCTCAACCAGCATTAAATTACGGCTATGGTAGTCCCGATGCACATAAGTCTGCGGTTGACGAATAGCCGACTCGGAAAGGGTTTGTTGAACCTGCTGCCAATCCGCTCTTTCCATGTTATTGAAACCAATACCTAAATGTCGGTCCAACAACCAATCGGGAAACAGTGCCATTTCCGTATAAAGCAATTTTTCGTCATAACTTGGCAAGGCCTTAGCTTTTTCCCGCCCCTTCAGTTGCATGGTCACCAACGCATCCAATGCATCACCATATAATTGATCGGCACGAGACTCATCGGCTTGTTCCAATATCGAAAGATAGGTGGTACTACCTAAATCGCCGAGCAGCAGAAAACCGTTTTTCAAATCCTGTTCGATCACTTGCGGCACATTCAAGCCCATTGCAAAAAGTTCATCGGCCACTCGAATGAAAGGTCGGCAATCTTCATGCTCAACCGGTGCGTCCATAATGATGTAACTGTCTCTGTTTTCAGCCCCATTCTGTTCGCCACTTACCTCAATACGGAAGTAGCGTCTAAAGCTGGCATCACTGGATGCCGCTACCGGATTAGACACCGTTTTACCCTGTAACTCAGGCAGCTGATCCAGCCAGTCCAACATCATTTGAAATCTTTCATTCATAGGTTAAATACTCGGTTAAAATATGCAGTTCGTGAATAATTAATGATTCTCCGGTAGATGTCAAATTCTGTTTCCAAATTGCTCTTATCCCTGCATCAACCTCGATGCAATGGCAATCAGCTGACCCGATTACCACAGAAGACACTCTTTCTTGCCGTCGCGTTACTGTTTGCGCCCAGCGCTCAATCCGAACAGACTTCTGAGGCCGAACGCTGCCTGCCGGAGTTGATTGCCGCACCGCAAGCCATTCCGGAAATGCAAGCCAACCCGGAATCGGCACCTAAACATGTAGAAGCAGACCGTTTAAAACAAATTTCGGAAAATCAATTTCAACTACAGGGTAAAACCACCTTAAAACAGCCCGGGCTCGTGGTGTTAAGCGATACGGTGACTCTGGATCGAAAACAAAATACGGCCGATTTTGAAGGCCATGTAGAACTCCACCAGCAAGAGGTCACCATCACGGCAGACAAAGCCATGATTGACGGCAATGCCAAAAAAGCACGTCTTGAAAATACCCGATATCAGCTTCAACCCAGCCGGGCACACGGAAAGTCAACATCAATCCGTCTGGATGAAAACAAACAGACTATCGATTTGCAACGCGCCAGCCTGACAACCTGCAAAATTAAATCCGACCAATCGGTAGATTGGGATCTAAAATTCGACAACTTGCAAATCAACGATAAAACCCGTCGAGTGATCGGCAAAAACACCACACTCTATTTCAACGATGTTCCTATTTTCTACACTCCCTATTTCGACTATCCTCTAGACGACCGGGCAACCGGTTTACTCGTGCCCGACTTCGGAAGCTATAAATCCGTTACCGACGACGAGCGTAAGAGCTATGTCAAAATTCCCTACTACTTCAATATCGCCCCGAATATGGACGACACCTTGACCTTGATTCCCATTTCGGAAAGAGGTTTGGGGGTTGATAACGAATTCCGCTATATTGCCAAGAACCATGACGTGCTGCACAGTGCCGAACTGACTTTAACCGCTATTCACGACAACATGGTCGCCGATCAAGGACTGGCGAGCATGGATTTAGCCGGTAACATCAGTTATGGCGATAAGGATGCCGACCGTTGGCGAGCAAAATTGAAAGCGAACCAGAACTGGGGGCATGGTTTTAGTAGCACCATCGACTGGCAAGAAGTCTCCGACGAAGTATTCTTTAAAGAGATTCCGGTGGAACAAGAGCTGAAAAATGCAACCATCCAACAGCGCTATGCCCGCTTTGATTACCGCAACGGTAACCTTCACAGCTATGCCCGCGTGCTCAGTTATCTGCGCTTGCAGAATGCGGCCATCAACTATGAAAAGCGTCCTGAGCTCGGACTGAGTTATTATAAAAACCTCTCCCAGTTCGATTTTGACATCACCGCCAACCTTTCGGACTTCTATGTGCCGGTCAGTGATCACACTCGACCGGAAGGCGCACGCTTTCATCTGCAACCGCAACTCAGCCACCGCATTCAGAAAAGTTACGGCTACCTCAATACCACATTGGTTGCTAATCTGACGCAGTATCAAATGGATGATAACGGATACAACCCTTCCGAAGAATTAAGCTTTAACCGTTCGGTTCCCCAATTCGCGATACGTGGCGGCTTGATTTTTGAACGAGACATCAAATTCGGCGGGCAGACCTATATCCAAACTTTAGAACCCGAAATCCAATATCTCTATACCCCCTATGTCGATCAGTCGGATATTGCTCTGTTCGATACCGCCGTTCAAAGTCTCGCCTTCAGCAATCTTTTCTCCATGAACCGTTTTACCGGAGCAGATCGCATCGGTGATGCCAATCAGGTATCCATGGCCTTGAGCACCAAATTGCTGGACGCCAACGGACGCCAGCTAGCGGATGCGGGTATCGGGCAGATCGCCTACCTACAGGATAGAAAAGTAGCTCTACGGGGAACCACTCCCCAAACTGAAAAATACTCGGATCTATTCGTCAAGCTGGGTATAACGCTCAATAACTGGTACTTTGCTTCAACGAGCCAGTTCGATCGCGACGAACTCACCATGACCAATGCAAACAGTCGTCTGAAATGGCAAGATGGCACTCATCTACTGATGCTGAACCATACCTTACAGAACGTGGATACCAGTTATGAAACAGACATGGTATCCATCGGCGCTTACTCCAAAATATCGTCAGACTGGGAACTTGGCTTTTTCAGAAATTATAATTTGCAGACCGAAAAAATATACGAAACCCAAGTAGGACTTCGCTACGACAGTTGCTGCTGGGCGGCAGAAATCGTTGCAGAAAGAACACAACTCGAAAATGGCTTGTATAATGATGGCATTCAAATACAGTTTGAGCTTAAAGGCCTGAGCACATCAAGCTCTCGTTTTAGAAAAGAATTAACTGATAAACTCGATTTTTAGAGATAAACGCATGAAAAAACTTATCCATTCAGCCCTGATTTCATTGATTACCTCCTTGAGCCTATTAGGTTCAAGTAGTCTACAAGCCGAAGAAGTTCTGCTCGACAAAGTGGCCGCAGTGGTCAACGACCAAATCATTCTAAAAAGCGAATTATCCGGCAAAGTTTATGAACAGGCTCAAGCCATGGCGGCACAAAACATTCCGGTCAGAGACGCGCAGGCCTTGAGCCAAAAAGTACTCGACAATATGATATTGGAACTGCTGCAGCTCGAGCGTGCTAATCAAGTCGGCCTAAAAGCGACTGACGAAGAGATTAACCAGCAGATGCAGAATTTAGCCGAGCAAAACAACATCTCGCTATTCGAATTGAGAAACCGTTTGAACTTGCAAGCTCCGGAAGGCTTCCAAAAAGTGCGCGAGAACTTTAAGAAGCAAATTTTAATCCAGAAACTGCGTGAAAAAGAGGTTATCAGTCAAGCTTACGTCACCGAAAGCGAAATTGAAAACTATCTGAAAAGACAAGCGCTGGCCAAATCGAATGTTCAAGTCAGACTCGCCCATATTCTGGTCTCGATTCCGGAATCGGCCACACCGGACGAACGTCAAAACGCTTTAAGTAAAATCAAAGAGATTAAGAACAGATTAAATACCGGAGAAGATTTCTCTCAACTGGCGGTTCGCTACTCCGATGGCGGCAAGGCTCTGCAAGGCGGCGATCTAGGATGGATGTCCGAAGCGGAAGTACCAACCTTCTTTTCCGAAGCGGTTGAAGGGCTGAAAAACGGCGAAATTAGCAAGATTATCGAAAGCCCGAGCGGTTTCCACCTAATCAAACTGGTCGACAAAAAAGACCTGGGAACAATCCAAGCCAAGACAGAATATCACCTATTCCGTTTTGTAATTCTGAATGACGAAAAAAACCCAAGAAATGTTCCGGAAGAAATTACGACCCTTGCCGCCGAGATGGACAGCATCCAAGACTTCCAAGCCCTTTTTGAAAAATACTCGGATATTCCGGCCGAGATTAATAAAAACAGCGATCTTGGCTGGCGAACGCTGGATCGCATTCCGGCCGTTATTCAGCAGGATGTTGCCAACTTATCGGCCAAACAGGCTCTGCCTCCAATGCTGACCGACAACGGCTGGATGATCTTATATTTGGATGACGTCCGCGAAATCAGCAATGCCAGTGACTCGGAGCGCAAAAAAGCCATTCAAACCATTCGTATGCGTAAGGCCAACGAAATGTTTGATCTATGGCTGCGCCGCCTTAAAGATGAAGCATTTATTCAAATCAAATAATGGTTTGATTCGAATTTAACCACCCTATTCAAATCTCGGCGGCCCAGCTCTTCGGGCCAACCGACCTATGATATCAATGGATTCAAAATGACCCAAAGACTTGTCATTACTTCAGGAGAACCAGCCGGAATCGGTCCGGATCTAGTCGTTAAACTTGCACAGCAAGACTGGCCGGTAGAGCTGGTCGTCATTGGCGACAAAAAACTGATTTCCGCACGGGCAGACAAACTCGGTTTGCCTATTGAGTTCATCGATTACGACTCACAAACAGAAGCCAAAGCAAGTAAAGCTCGGCAGCTTACTATTGAACACCTTGGTACTCAAGAACCCGTTCAAGACGGCGTTCTGAATCCGGCCAATGCCGATTATGTCATCGCCATGCTTAAACGCGCAATTCAAGGCTGCATGCAACAGGAGTTTGCCGGCATGGTAACCGGCCCGGTTCACAAAGGCGTCATCAATGACGCCGGTCTACCGTTTACCGGTCATACCGAACTACTTGCCGAAGACAGCCAAACAGAACAAGTTGTCATGATGCTGGCCACTCCAGGATTAAGAGTCGCTTTAGCAACCACGCACCTGCCGCTTGCCGAGGTGCCGCGTGCCATTACCCAACCGTTGCTCGAAGATGTATTAAGGATCACCCACGATTCATTGAAAAACCAGTTTGGTATTGAAGAACCACACATTCTGGTTGCCGGCCTCAATCCACATGCCGGTGAAGACGGCCATATGGGCCGCGAAGAGATTGATGTCATCAAGCCTGTGATGAATAAACTGGCAACTGAGATGAAGTTGATGGGCCCCTTGCCGGCCGACACGCTTTTCACCCCTAAATATCTGGCTCAGGCTGATGCAGTATTAGCAATGTATCACGATCAAGGGTTACCGGTACTCAAGCACATGGGCTTCGGTAACGCCGTCAACATCACCCTCGGTCTGCCTTTTATACGCACTTCCGTCGACCACGGTACCGCTTTAGACCTGGCTGGCACCGGGCAGGCTGACGCCCGTAGCTTCGAATATGCGATCGAAGTCGCCTTACAAATGGCTGAAAGCCAAACCAGAAACAAACAATAGAAGAGTTTGCAGATATGGCGAGACAACATTCCGGGCGCAGTTCCGGCCACAAACATAAAAAGCAGTTCGGCCAGAACTTCTTGAACAACGGCCGTATCATAGATCAGATCGTTGCCTCGATTCGCCCCCTAAAAACTGACCACATGGTTGAGATCGGCCCCGGCGAAGCGGCCTTGACCGAACCCCTGATCAACGTGGTTAAACGGCTCGATATCATCGAAATCGATAACGACTTAATTGGTCCATTGAAAATTCGTTTTGCCTCAAAACCGGCTTTTAACCTGCATCACACCGATGCGTTGGCTTTTGATTATGCCAGCTTGTTAGAGTTTGAACCGGAACAACCTCTTAGAGTGGTGGGCAACCTGCCGTACAATATTTCCAGCCCCCTGCTGTTCCACTTGCTAAATTACAGCGCGCATATTAAAGATATGCATTTCATGCTACAAAAAGAGGTCGTTGACCGCCTAACCGCAGAACCCGGCGTAAAAGCCTATGGCCGCTTGAGCGTGATGATCCAGTACGCCTGTCAAACCGAATACCTGTTTACGGTCGGCCCGGAAAACTTCACGCCGCCGCCAAAAGTAGATTCCGCCATTGTTCGCCTGTTGCCTTATCAACAAAAACCGTTCGTAGCCGATGATGAAGCCACTTTTGCTGAACTGGTTAAACAGGCTTTCAGCCAAAAACGTAAGACCTTGCGAAATAACCTTAAAGGCTGGCTCGATAACGAACAGATCGAATCTTGCGGCATTGATCCAAGTACCCGAGCCGAATCGGTTTCCGTTGAAAAATTTGTCCAATTGGCCAACCTTTTTTACCAGATTAAATTACAATCGAAATCCGAATAACCACCCACTTTGACTGATTAAGTATATGACTACATACGTTATTGGCGACCTGCAAGGCTGTTACGATCAACTGATAGAGCTTCTGGAGCAGATCAATTATCAGAAAGATCATGACCACTTATGGTTTGTTGGCGATATTGTCAATCGCGGCCCTAAATCTCTGGAATGCCTGCGTTTTGTCAAACAACTGCATGACGAAGGTAAAGCGGAGATGGTGCTGGGCAATCACGATTTTCACTTACTGGCCGCCTACTCGGGATTGGAAAAGTTTGTATCCAAATCTGACACGCTTGCGCCGATTCTGGAAGCAGATGACGTCCATCAGCTTATTGACTGGCTGCGTAGACAACCTCTCATGGTCACCCACCCGGTTTATCATGCGGTAATGGTTCATGCCGGCATCCCACCTCAATGGTCGATTGAAGAAGCTAAACGATATGCTAAAGAGGTCGAGAGACAATTAGCCCAACCGGATTGGCAACATTACTTGATTAATCATCTTTTCGGCTCTAAACCGGATAGTTGGAACAACGCTTTAACCGGTCATGATCGCTTGCGATACATCGTTAACGCCTTTGCACGTATGCGCTATTGCAGCGCCGAAGGTCAACTGGATTTCAAAATGAAATCATCGCCTACTAAAGAGGCAAATAGTAGCGAGAGCCCGTTCCAACCTTGGTTTGTCTTCAACAACCGCCGTAACAAGGATTATGAAATCTTTTTCGGACACTGGTCGACGCTTGGTGCGATAGATGCTTATCAAGTTCATGCAACGGATACCGGCTGCTTATGGGGAGGGCAATTAACCGCCTACTCAATTGAAGAGAAACGACGTTACACGTTGGATTGTGAGCAGCAATGCAAACCGAAACTAAAAAAGAAAAAAGCGCTAACGGATAAATATGGCTGAAATGGAACCCCAAATTATCGGTACTGAAGAAAATTTCATTCCGTCAGCGGAAGAGATGTTGGCGCGTTTGAAAAGTATTGATGTTCAGCAGTTCAATATCGAACAAATTGCCAATGAAATGAAAGGCGATAAAATCTGGATTTCGATCCTGACCATTCCGGTAAGCGCTATTATTCTGGTCAGCTTTACCTTGTTAGGCGGCTTTCTGTTTGACCGACCTATCGTAAGCTTCGTGGTCACGGCGGCTCTGTTATTCTGGATCAGCAAAATGTTTGAACAATACGAAAGAGGATTCAAGTACGCCGCACGCAAAGAAGCGGAAAGAAGGGTTCAGCAGACCGAAGGAAGCTTCGGACTGATCCCCCATTTTAAACATTTTTTACCCAATAAATACCGTCATCTATGGCAGTCTCTGCGCAAAGGCAACTATGTCTATGTTGAACAATATGTTCAAGCGATACTGCTTTTGCAAAATAAGCTTGAACCGGAACATTTTACCCGTGTCTGGTATCTCACCTATCCGGAACTCGATCCGGAAAATCTGCACTCGGAGGATTAACCCCCTCTTTCTAACTACGTCGACTTAATGGCCTCCGCCACACTTTGGTGACGCAGGGATTTGCTGCTGATTTTCAAGCCATTCGCCGGGCGTGTAGGTGTGTAGAGCTAAAGCATGAAATTGCGGCATAACGGCTTTCAACGCTTTATAAACGGCTTGCTGTCTTTTTACTTTAGATAAGGATTCGAACGATTTCGATACCAATGTTAATTTAAAGTGCGACTCTGTTGCAGGCCCGGAATGCATGTGACTCTCGTTTAACAACTCCATAAAGTCAATGTCAAAATCAGCCTGAACGGCGTCTCTAATCTGTGTTTCGATACTCATCTTGTTAGCCCTTTTTTAATTACTTATTTTTCGTAGCTTATAGATTAATAAATTTTATTGATTAAGAATATAAAGAATTTTATTACAACTTCAAGCCAGCGACTATGCAAATAATCTTACAATGTTTTGATAAGCCGATTTTATAAGAACAAATAGATAACCACCGAGATTAAAGGAGCCGTCATGCGCGTTCTGATGACCACCCTATTAAGTTTAAGCATTGCTACATTCTCTCTAAACGTCCAAGCGGAAAGCTCGCAACCGAAAAGTGACTTCCAACTTAAACCCGTTCCGGAACTGCAAGATCCGCCAAGCGACCGTTTTCCGGGCGATCCAGCCGAACATAAAGCGGTCTATATGTGGAATAAAGCAGATGCCGCCTACCAGCACGGTATTCTCAACTCGATTCAAGCCATGATCAAACGTTATGGAGACAACGTCAACATTGCCGTGGTGGCGATCGGTCCCGGTTTGCATGTGTTAGCCAAAAAACCGCAACGCGAAGTTGATCCGTTGACCTACGAGCGAGTGGAATCTTTTGCCAAAGACTATAACGTTCGCTGGATTGCCTGCGGTAACACCATGAATACCATTCATTGGGAACATTCGGATATGCGCCCTTTTGCCGAATATGCAGAGGTGGGAGCGGCCGCCTTAATGGAACTGCAGGAAGAAGGTTACAAACCTTTAGTCTGGTAAACTTCCCTACCGCAATAAAAAAGCGAGACTCAGTCTCGCTTTTTTTATAAACAACGGGCTTCTAGTTACCTTTTTTCAGCATGCTTATTTCGCCATACCGTTGTTCTGTTCGAGCAGTTTATCCAACTTTTTATGCAGTTCTAAAATCTCGGATTCAACTCTGACCTCAAACTTTTCATGCTGTTCAAGCGTCTCCCCCATTTTCTCCGCTTCCATCTTTTTATGCTCTTCATCTAAAACATCAACCACAATACCGATCATCATGTTCAAGAACACAAATGCAGAAAAGAAAATAAAGCTGATATAGTACATCCAACTTAATCTATAGACCGCCATGGTTTCATACATAACATCGGTCCAATCTTCAAACGTGGCTACACGGAACAAAGTCAATAACGAGATACCTAAATCTCCCCAAAGCGTCGGGTTAATATTCGAAAACAGTAGATTACCGATCACCGCATAAAGATAGAAAATAATAAACATCAACAACGCCACATAGCCCATTCTAGGCAGAGCGGTAATCAAAGCACTGACCAAAACACGTAGTTCCGGGATAAAGGAGATCAGACGCATTACCCTGAATAGACGCAACATACGGGCAATCAACGCATATTGTGAGTCATCCAACGGAATCAGACTGACCACCACAATAATGAAGTCAAAAATATTCCAACCCTTTTTGAAAAAATCGCGCAATCGGTCTTCCGCCGCCATTCGGATGGCAATTTCCACTACAAAAAACAGCGTGACACCGTAATCCAGCGCCACCAAAATAGTTTCAAATGTCGGGTTTAACTCATAGGTACGTATCCCAATCATTAATGACGAAAAGATAATGACCGTGATGACAAAGAGTTCAAATACTTTGTTATCACGAATTATTTGAAAACGTTTTTGAAACTCAGTCCAATTCATATCGCTACCTAAGGAAATATTAAATTTTTTAACTATAAAAACGGCCTCGCATTCAGGCCCGCAATTTTGGCGTATTTTACTTTAATAATCTGTTTTTTAAATTGTTAAAATGAGGTTTTTTAAGCAAATTATGCAGGTATCTAAATGGCTAAAATTACCGTCGTAGGACAAGGGGATTGTGAATTTAACGGACAGTTTTCAATGCTGGAAGCATTGGATGAAAACGGCTTCGATATGCCGTACAGCTGTCGAGGTGGAAATTGCGGTGCTTGTGCCGTAAAACTAATTTCCGGAGAAGTCGAAGAAATTCAAAGCCCGGCCTATGAGGCAGGACAAGGAGAGGTGCTGACCTGTAGCGTCATCCCGCTTACCGATGTCACTATTGAATTGATTTAATCGTTTTTTTGACATAAAAGTGCCGTAATTTTTTTCGAATCCGTCAAAACCAAAAAAGCCCGCTATTGCGGGCTTGTTAACTTCTTAACCAATATGTTAATTAGTTAAGTTTAGCTAGTTGCTTCTGAACGAAGTCTTTTGGAAGAGGAATGTAACCGTCTTTAGCAACAATCTCTTGACCTTGCTTAGAAAGAACAAGTTTCATGAACTCTTTAACAACTGGCTCAACAGGCTTATTAGGCGCTTTGTTTACATAAACGTTAAGCACACGTGCTAGAGGGTAAGTACCGTTAAGCGCGTTTTCGTTAGTTGGAGCGATCTGCTTTCCACCCGCTTTCTTAGAGATAGCTAACGCTTTAACACCAGCTGTCTTATAACCGATACCTGAGTAACCGATACCGTTTAGAGAAGCAGTCACAGACTGAACAACAGAAGCAGAACCAGGCTGTTCGTTTACAGAAGACTTGTAGTCACCTTTACATAGTGCTTTCTTCTTGAAGTAACCGTAAGTACCAGAAACCGAGTTACGACCATAAATCTGGATTGACTTGTCTGCTAAAGCGCCAGTTGCACCAGCTTGACCCCAAGTAGAGATATCTTCTTTAGCACCACACTTGCGAGTTGAAGAGAAAATCGCGTCAACTTGTGGGATATCCAAACCGTTGATTGGGTTATCTTTGTTTACATAAACCGCTAGAGCATCGATAGCTACACCGATTTGGGTCGGCTTATAACCATGCTTAGATTCGAACATCGCAACTTCTTTAGACTTCATTGCACGGCTCATAGGACCTAGATTTGAAGTACCTTCAGTCAATGCTGGAGGAGCAGTAGAAGAACCAGCTGCCTGGATCTGGATGTTTACGTTAGGGTATGCACGTTTGAACTCTTCAGCCCAAAGCGTCATCAGGTTTGCTAACGTATCAGAACCAACTGATGAGATGTTTCCGGAAACACCAGAAACTTTTTCATAAGCTGGAAGATCAGCTGCAGCGATTGCATTAGTAGTCGCAACTGTCGCTGCTAGACCCATTGCCATAATAAGATTGGCTTTTTTCATGGTTATTACTCCAAAAAATAATTTAGTGAGAATTTGTTAATAACGAAGCAAATTATAGGCAGCCTTCTTAAAACTAAATTGACACGAATGTGACAACTTAATGACAACTAAATACGCATTTATTTGTATTTTTATGATAAAGGGGCGATTTCAGGAGCAGGCGATGTAATATTAGTGTCACAAAAAGCCCCACAAGCCAATTTTTTATATACAATGCGCCACATAACTCCTAATCAATTTCGAGACAGGTTTATGGAATTTCAAAGCATCAATGAAATCGAAAACGCGACTTCTCGTGGACGTAAAGAAATGTTCCGTTTCGGAACAGCCCTTCTATTCATCATCATGATTATCTTATTTACTTCTAACCTGCAAACAGGAACAGGAGTAATCAGTGTCGAGCTGGTCGTGGCCGCGATGATCGGCGGCTATATGGCCTTAAATATCGGCGCCAATGACGTCGCCAACAATGTCGGCCCCGCAGTCGGTTCCAAAGCCCTGACTCTTACCGGAGCCATTATCTTGGCCGCCATCTTTGAATCCTCCGGAGCCCTGATTGCCGGCGGCGATGTCGTTAGTACGATCAAGAAAGGCATCATTGACCCGGCATTAATCGCCGATGCCGATACGTTTATCTGGCTGATGATGGCCGCTCTGCTGGCCGGCGCTATCTGGCTTAACCTTGCTACCGCTTTAGGTGCACCGGTTTCTACGACTCACTCGATTGTCGGCGGCGTTTTGG
Source organism: Thiomicrorhabdus sp. (assembly GCA_963677355.2). GTDB lineage: Bacteria > Pseudomonadota > Gammaproteobacteria > Thiomicrospirales > Thiomicrospiraceae > Thiomicrorhabdus. The sequence continues at coordinate 1,209,567 of CAXXXQ010000002.1, forward strand.
GTGCCGGCATAGCCGCCGCAGGCTGGTCAATCGCCAACTGGGACAAAATGGGTGCCATTGCGGCCAGTTGGGTCATTTCTCCAGTCATTGGAGGCGTCATCGCCGCCTCATTCCTGATGTGGATAAAACGCTCCATCACCTACAAAGAAGACATGGTACAGGCCGCTAAAAAAATGTTGCCGATACTCGTCGCCATTATGGCTTGGGCTTTCTCGACTTACCTGATTCTGAAAGGTTTGAAGAAAGTTTGGAAAACCGATTTCATCACCGCCGCTCTAATCGGTTTGGCACTGGCATCGGCTGTGTATCTTCTGGTCAAACCGATGATCGCTCGTCAGGCGCAATTTCTAGATAACAGTAAATACAGCGTCAACACCTTATTTACCATTCCGCTTATTTTTGCAGCGGCATTATTGAGCTTCGCGCATGGCGCCAATGACGTGGCCAACGCAGTAGGACCATTGGCTGCGATCAATGACGCCGTTCAGTCTCATGGGGTTTCAACCAAAGCGGAAATTCCGTTATGGGTTATGTTGATCGGAGCCATCGGGATCAGTTTAGGCTTATTACTCTTCGGCCCGAAACTGATCCGTACCGTAGGTAGTGAGATTACCGAGCTTGACCAAATGCGCGCTTTCTCTATCGCAATGGCCGCGGCCATTACGGTCATTATCGCTTCGCAACTTGGGCTGCCGGTTAGTTCAACCCATATCGCCGTTGGCGGAATCTTCGGGGTCGGTTTTTTACGTGAATACCTGAAACGTAGTTACGCCAAAACCATCCAGGAGATTCGCGATCACCATCAAGGCTCCGATCAACAGGAAGTGGAAGAGTTTATCAAAGCTTTTGAAAAAGCCTCTCTTGCCGAGAAAAAAGAGATGCTTGCCCAGTTGAAAGCGAAAAAAGCCGATGTTGAATTGAGTAAAAAAGAACGTAAGTCCTTGAATAAGGTCTATCAAAAAGAGCTGGTAAAACGTTCGGCTTTCCTGAAAATCGTTGCCGCTTGGGTCATTACCGTACCGGCTTCTGCCACTTTGGCAGCACTGTTTTATTTCATGATCAGAGGTATGATGTTGCCTTAAACACCAACTTGTCGAAATGATTATAAAAAAGGCTCTTTTATAGAGCCTTTTTTATTTTAATGATGCTTCTTTTCCTCATGCAAAGGAAAAGTACAGCGAAAAGTACTGCCTTTGCCGAGCACACTTTCTATCTCCAGCGAGGCGTGATGTCGTTCCAATACATGCTTAACGATTGCCAAACCCAAGCCGGTTCCGCCAGTCACTCTTGAACGGTCTTTATCTACACGATAAAAACGTTCCGTCAAACGCGGGATATGTTCGGCTGCAATACCCAGTCCTTGGTCACTCACTTCATAGATCGCTTTACCGCCCTCTTTAAACCAGCGTACAGTGATATTCCCCCCGTCCGGCGAGTAACGCACAGCATTAGAAATAAGATTGGTTAAAACACTTTTTATCGGTTCGGAATAACCCGATAGAACCAGATCGCGATCCACTTCAAATAAAAAGTGATGATTTTCCGTACCCAACTGGTTGGAATCCGCTTGTAGTTGATCCAACATTGCCGGCACATTAACCAGTTCTTCTTCTGCGGTAATCGATTCCGACTCGAGTGTAGACAAGGTGAGTAAATCTTCAATAATGGCTTGCATACGATGCGATTGGGTTTCCATATGCTCTAAAGGCAAGCTCCACTGTTCAAGGTCTTCTTTATGATCGATCATGATTTCGAGGTAGCCGCGCAAAACCGTTAAGGGTGTTCTCAACTCATGGGAGGCATTAGCGATAAAATCGCGTCGAATTTGCGCAAGCTGATAGAGCTCGGTAATGTCTCTGACCACTAATAATTTATGGCTATCGAAATACGGGATGATCTGTAACTCGTAGGTACGAGCAGTGGAGTTTAAACCGTTAATTTTAATGGGGTCTGCGTGGTCTGCAGTTCTCAGATATTTGATAAAATCCGGGTGCCGAACCAAAGACTCGATTCTACCCCCTACATTTTGGCGGCGAATACCGAGAAGTTCCTTTGATACTTTATTGAACCACTCGATTCTATTCGACTTATCCAGAGAAACGATTGCATCGGGAATCAGCATGGAAGCCGATTTAAACTGTTCGGATTTATAGAGATTGAGATCGGCATGCTTTTCCAAAGCACGCTGCTTTTTTGAAACCAAATAGGTCAATTCGCTCCAAAAACCCGAAGCGGGAGGAAAGGCTTTTGTGGTTTTACCGGCCATCCATATTTCAAATTTACGCATGCTCCATAGCTGGCGCAAAATATAAAAAAAGAAATATAGAACCAACGCGCCGATAAGAAAATTGAGCAGCCAACCAATGAATATAAACATCCACAAGCTGACTACCAGCCAGGTCAATTCCCTTTTGATGCCGTTAGAGAACAAGATTAGTCCTCAACAACTGCAAAACGGTAACCGGAACCTCGAATAGTTTGAATGTAATCTGCCACGCCGGCAGGCTCAAGCAGTTTACGCAAACGACGAATATGAACGTCCACGGTACGTTCTTCAACCACGACATTAACCCCCCAGACATGATCCAAAAGTTGAGTTCTGGAAAAAACTCGATTCGCATGCGTCATAAAAAATTGAATCAATTTAAACTCGGTTGGCCCTAATTTGATCTCTTCGTCGGATACATAGAAACGATGCGATTGCAGATCCAAACACATCTTTCCTGAGTTGATGATCTCTTTGTCCGAGGTATCAGACGACTGTCGGCGCAAATTAGCTTTAATACGTGCAACCAACGCTCTCGGAGAGAACGGTTTAATCACATAATCATCCGCACCGGCATCAAAGCCTTTAACCTGATCCTCTTCTTCTCCACGAGCGGTCAGCATGATAATCGGGATATCAGCCGTTTTATCGTTCTGACGTAGGCGTTTAGCTAATTCTACGCCGGACGTTCCCGGCATCATCCAGTCAAGCAGGATAATATCCGGAGCCTTATCCAGCGACAACTTCCAACCATCTTCAGCATTTGCCGCTTCAAATACTTCATAATCCGAAGCCATCAAGGTGAATTTAAGCATATCGCGAATGGCGGCTTCATCTTCGATGATTAAAATTTTATTTTGACCCACTAACACCTCCAAACCTGAAAAAATTATAAGTCGTGATTCAGATTATTCAAAAACTCGATCAACTTTTGCGAATTCATATTGCGAACATTGTGACCTTTGACTAAATATATAATACTTTCCGCAATATTAACAATATGTGCAGCAACGCGATAGAAAGAACGGATAGAGTGAATCATCTGCATCGCATGTTCGGCTCCGCCGGTTTCTTTATTATCCAGATATTTCTGGATATCCGATAAAGCACTCTGCTTCAGCTCCGTTACTCTATTCTGATCATCGACAACATCAGATATTTCAGCGAGATCCAATTGCGCGAAACCGGTCAATACCTTTTCAAGCATACTGATATCGATGGCAGCCATATCCAACAACTGCTTATAACCCGGCAAAGCATGGATAGAAGATTCCGGCTCTTTAGCCATTTTAATCGCAATCTTCGAACCACTCACCGCTTCGTCTCCGATACGTTCGAGATCTACTGCGATGCGAATAGTGCTGACAATCAAACGTAAATCGGACGCTTTAGGCTCCTGACGCGCCAAAACACAAGCGCATAGACGATCGATTTCCAGCTCGCTTTTATTGACGATTTTGTCGATCTGTTTGACTTCTTTGGCCAGTTTTTTATTTTCATCCTTAATCGCTTCAACCGCATTTTTCAATTGAGCTTCAACCATGCCGCCCATTTCCAAGGCTTGATTAAATAGGTTTTCTAAATTCTCATTATATTTCTCGGAAATATGAGACTTGAATTCTGTTCTTTCCATTTTCATATCCTCTTAAACTTGTCCAAAGAGTGTAATTAACCGTAACGACCAGTAATGTAATCTTCAGTACGTTTAACCTGAGGATTAGTGAATAGGCTATCTGTATCCGTATATTCGATCAGATCCCCCATATACATAAACGCGGTGTAATCGGAAACACGTGCCGCCTGCTGCATATTGTGGGTAACGATCAAAATCGTAAAATCTTTTTTCAGCTCAAAGATCAACTCTTCAATCGCCAATGTAGAAATCGGATCAAGAGCAGAAGTCGGTTCATCTAGCAACAGAACTTCCGGCTTAATGGCAATCGCACGCGCGATACATAGACGCTGCTGCTGACCACCGGACATACCCAATGCGTTTTCATCCAAACGATCTTTGGCTTCTTCCCATAAACCGGCTCCTTTTAGAGCCCATTCAACGGTTTCGTCCAAAGTCGCTTTATCGTTTATGCCTTGCAAACGCAAGCCGTAAGCAACGTTCTCATAAATGGATTTCGGGAAAGGGTTCGGTTTTTGGAAAACCATCCCTACACGACGACGCAAGGAAGCCACATCCATATTCTTGGCGTACATATCATCGCCATGCAACGTCATCTCACCTTCAACACGAACAATATCGATCAAGTCATTCATGCGGTTGAAACAGCGCAGAAGAGTCGATTTACCGCAACCGGACGGGCCGATAAAAGCCGTTACCCGGTGTTGCGGGATAACCATATTGATATTGTTCAAAGCCTGCTTGCTGCCGTAGTAAAGATTCCAATCTTTGACTTCCATAGCAACGGTTTCATTTTCTAAAGACATTTCTCTGTCTTCACGGTCCAATGAAATTGATACGTTTTGTTCACTCATAACTTTTCCTTAAAAACTTTTATTAGCGGTGCCGTTAGGCGGCACCCTACAAATTCCGAATAATGCCTTTAAAAATTAATTGTCCAATGCCTTATATTTCTCACGCAATCTGTTACGAATAGAGATCGCACCCAAGTTAAGGCCGACAATGATAATGACGAGCAATAACGACGTTGCATAAACTAACGGCTGAGAAGCTTCAACGTTTGGACTTTGGAAGCCAACATCATAAATATGGAAACCTAAATGCATAAATTTACGGTCCAAATGGACGAATGGCGCAATCGCATCCACCGGCAATTCAGGTGCCAACTTAACCACACCGACCAGCATCAACGGAGCCACTTCACCCGCTGCACGGGCAATGGCCAAAATCAACCCGGTCATAATCGCCGGCGTCGCCATCGGCAAAACAATACGCATAATCGTTTCAGACTTGGTTGCGCCCAGGGCCAATCCGCCTTCACGTAACGAACGGGGGATTCGAGACAACCCTTCTTCGGTCGATACAATGACCACCGGCAAAGTCAATAACGCCATGGTTAACGATGCCCATAACAGACCTGGAGAGCCGAAGGTCGGACTAGGTAATTTATAGTCATAGAACAGATCGTCGATCGAGCCACCCAGAATATAAACAAAGAAACCTAAACCGAAGATACCGAATACGATTGAAGGGACACCTGCCAGGTTATTGATGGAGATACGAACCATACGCAGCATAGGGCCGTCTTTTGCATATTCACGCATGTAGATAGCGGCTACCACCCCCATTGGCGTCACCAATATCGTCATCAACAACACCATGGTGATGGTACCGATCATGGCAGGGAAAACCCCTCCTTCGGTATTCGCTTCACGCGGGTCGTCAATCAGGAAGTTACCTAAAGAGTGGCCGAAGAAACCAAGCTTCTCGATAAAACTCATGTTATTCGGCTGCCAGAAATTCACGATCTTTTTAATCGGGACCGTCAACTCCTGACCGTTGCTGATCTGAACCGTAACCTCTCCGTAGCTATTTAATTTTGTATACAACACCTCTGTCTGTGCCTGTAAAGCGACAAACTGCTGTTGCAACGCTTCACGTTCTGCTTCTAGGCGAGCGGCTTCTTCCGCGCTGAAATCACCGCTTTTGCGCAGTTTCTTCTCTTCAAAGCGTAGCTGCTCGATCTTGTAATTGATCGCACCGATTTGATGTTTTTCAATACTTTTAATCTTCTGGTGCGTTTCGGTACTGTGCGCAACCTGATCTTCCAATAGTTTGTAGATCGTATGCTGATCCACAACTTTAGTATCGCCGATTTTTGCACTAACCAAACGTCCGAAAACATTACCGTATTCATAACGTTCAATGACCATGACGTTATCTGCCAACTGGTTCATATCACTGCTGATAAGGTCATCATTGATCCAACGGAAGTCTATCCCGTAAACATCACGGTTACCGACCTTTATTAGATATTGCGTTCCGGTCGCCTGCTCCCCCGTCTCAGAATCGGTGAAGTGGCGCACTTTTTCATCACGCTGCTCTCCGATTACGGTTTCAGTCTGTCCGTTTTGAGTGACGCTGAATTCATATACGGTATGCGGCCAAAAATGTACCGCTCCACGATAGGTAATCATCGCAATCAAGCCCACAACCAGTACCACACTGATACTGACCATTGCAGAACTCATCCAAATCCAGTGTTCGCCTTTATTAAACCAAGATTTCATCTGCATGCTCCCTTATAGTGAACCGTATTTACGACGCATACGTTGGCGAACCACTTCTGCAAGCGTATTAAAGAAGAAAGTAAAGATAAACAGCACCAAGCCGGCCAAGAACAGCACTCGATAGTGCGAACTCGCCACTTCCGCTTCGGCCATTTCAACCGCCAAGTTAGCTGAAAGAGTACGCATACCTTCAAAGATATTCACTTCCATCAGCGGCGTATTACCGGAAGCCATCAACACAATCATGGTTTCCCCGACACCGCGCCCGAATCCGAGCATGATCGCCGAAAAAATTCCCGGACTGGCTGTCGGTAGAACAACACCTACCAGAGTTTGCCAACCGCTCGCGCCTAAAGCCAAGGAACCGTTCACCAAATAACTCGGCACGTTATAGATCGCATCTTCCGTTACCGAGAAAATCGTCGGAATCAACGCAAAGCCCATCGCAAAACCGATAACCATGGCATTACGTTGGTCAAAATCGATGCCTGCCGAAACCGTCAACCATTGACGCATATTGCCGTCAAACATGGCGTTTTCAATCGGCGAGCTCAATTGCAATGCAAACCAGCCCAACAGAATCACGATCGGAATCATCAATACTGCTCGACGCCCGACCGGTACTATCAAACGAATTTTTTCAGGCAATCGAGACCAGCCGTAACCGAACAGGATAATACCCAGCGGCAAGACGATTAGAATGGCAAAGAACCCTGGTAGATTCGCCTCCATATACGGAGCCAACCAAAGCCCGGCCAAGAAACCTAAAATTACGGTAGGCAGTGCTTCAATCATTTCAACGGCTGGTTTGACCCATTGACGAGTCGATTTATCCATAAAGAAAGCCGTATAGATGGCGGCTAAAATTGCGATGGGTACCGCAAACAGCATTGAATAGAGTGCCGCTTTGATCGTACCGAAAGTCAATGGCATCAAAGAGAACTTAGGTTCAAAATCGGAATCTGCCGAAGAAGACTGCCAAGTATAAGATGGCTCTTCATAGCCTTCATACCAGACTTTACCCCACAAGCTGCTGACGGAGACATCAGGGTGCTCGTTGTCAATCTCGAAATGAACTAAATCACCAGAGGCCGTTTCGACTAACGCACCGTCGGCACGTGGCGCAATGGTAACCAAGCCTCCTGCTACGCCTTTCATTATTTCATGCGAACCCAAATTACGTTCCGATGTGGAATGTAACAGATGGAAGTTTCCGTTTGCATCAGTCACCGCAAACCCCTTTCGGGCCAACTCAATTCCAATTGACTTGATAGGCGCATTACTGACTTCAAAATGACGAATTTGCTTTAATGAAAAGTTATTATTTTGATCACGAACCGGAAACCATTGATAAACATTCCCCTCGTTGGTTCCGATCATTAATGAATAGTTACCTAACAGGAAACGAATATCAGTTGGCTTTTCACCGCCCGACAATAGATCAATTTTTTCAACCACAGTCGGCTCTTCAATATCGGCGATATTGAAATAACCCACCGTTCCATTCTCGGAAATATCATATAAATTTCGCCCGCTACTATCGATCATCAACCACTTCGAAGAGCCTCCTGTTTTGAAAGTTCCGGAAGAATCTTCTTCTAACACAACCGAGTCAGTCAACATCGACTCTATTTTAGAGAACAGCTTGATATTGCCTTCAGCAGCCCCCTTCACATGATAGGCAATCAACACCTCTGAATCCGAGGATTTTACGGACAACAGATTAATTTCGCCGTCTGCGATTTCAATCGGTGTTTCACCGAATGGATAAGTCACTTTTGGTGAAATCGTACGCACATCATTCGGGTAGCTCACATCATAACCGTACTGTGCAAAAAGCACCGAACCGTCAGACAATCCAAACGCCAAAATATGCTTCATTTCATTGACAACAGTGTAGGTCGTAATGGTCGCACCATTTAGAGGCAGGGTCTCTTGCAGATTAAGCGATCCATCAGCCACATTGAAGCCGATTAAACGACCACTTTCCGTAAACCTCATGGCTGTGGTTTGATATTCGTCAATCCCGTAATAAAGTGTTTTTTCATTGGCACTTCCCGGAACTTTGTACTCGACACCTTTTTCAATCGATGGCGGAGCAAACAACGGCATAACAACATACAACAAGAAAAACATAATAAGCAGAACGGCGAAAATTACGCCGATACCACCTATGGAAATACTATGTTTAGAAATTGCATCCTTAAGGTTTCTTCGGCGAATCCTTTTCTCGAATGCCGGCCCTTTAAGCGCCGCATCTAACTTACTATGAGCATTAACAGACATAGAGTTAACCACCTTTTAAATTGAACTCTGTTCAGCACTAAAAATTAAAGGCGCGCTGAAGATATACTTTAAAACTGTGCTTGATGTTAACAGCCAAATATGACACCTAAATTGCATTTCAAATCGGGTTTTAAATCTATGTGTCACATTCTTGTAACAATTAATAATTAATCCTACGTAACCCACAATGGAAAAAACCGCAATATCGCACCATACCAAAACATTCAGAGCACCAACTTAATGCATTTTTACTTCTTTTCGAAACCCTATGTTCAATACGTAAAACTCATAACCTTATGATATGTATAGGAATTTATAAAACGATTAAAAAGAGTTGGAAAGATGGCACGGTTCGCGCTATTATCACTCCTGTTTAATTATTTATTTTCACAGTTGAAAAAGGACACGAAAATGCCACAAGCTATTTTTGACATGATCAAAGAAAATGACGTTAAGTGGGCTGACCTGCGTTTCACCGACTCTCACGGTAAGGAACAGCACGTAACCATCCCGGCTTCACGTATCGATGAAGATTTTTTTACTGATGGTGAAACTTTCGATGGTTCATCTATTCAGGGCTGGAAAGGCATCAACGATTCCGACATGCTTCTAATGCCGCAAACTGACGGCTTCTACATGGACCCTTTCACTAACGACCCTACCATCATCATCCGTATGATGATCGTTGAGCCGGCAACAATGGAATCTTACGAAAAAGATCCTCGTGGTATCGCTAAAAAAGCGGAAGCTTACCTAAAATCTACCGGTATTGCTGATTCTGCATTTTTCGGTCCTGAACCAGAATTCTTCATCTTCGACGATGTTCGTTGGGGATCAGACATGTCGGGTACTTTCGTTAAAATCAACTCCGGTGAATCCGCTTGGGAATCTGAAGCTGTCGTTGAAGGTGGAAACCTTGCTCACCGTCCTAAGGTTAAAGGTGGTTATTTCCCGGTTCCGCCTGTTGATCAACTACACGAAGTTCGTGCAGACATCTGCGCCATGGCTGAAGCAATGGGGCTTACACTTGAAGCTCACCACCACGAAGTAGCAGCAGCAGGCCAGTGTGAGCTAGCAGTATCAGGTAACACGCTAACTGCCAAAGCGGATGAAGTGCAAATCCTTAAGTATGCCGTTCACAACACTTGTCAAGCACTTGGTAAAACAGCGACTTTCATGCCTAAGCCAATCGTTGGTGATAACGGTACCGGTATGCACATCAACCAGTCTCTATCTAAAGATGGTAAAAACATCTTCGCTGGTGACGTTTACTCAGGTCTATCTCAAGAAGCGCTATGGTATATCGGCGGCTTGATGAAACACGCTCGCGCACTAAACGCATTTTGTAACCCGGGTACTAACTCATATAAGCGTCTGGTACCTGGTTTCGAAGCACCGATCTTTATCGCTTACTCTGGTAAAAACCGTTCTGCTTCTATTCGTATCCCGTATGCGCAATCAGAGCGTTCTCGCCGTGTAGAACTTCGCTTCCCTGATCCAACTGCTAACCCATACCTTGCATTCTCTGCATGTTTAATGGCTGGCCTTGACGGTATCATGAACAAAATCGAGCCGGGCGATCCAGCAGAGAAAGATCTATATGATCTAGAGCCGGAAGAAGAAGCGGAATACAACAGCCTATGCGCTTCTCTAGAAGAAGCGCTAGATGCTCTTGATGCCGACCGTGAATTCTTGACAGCCGGTGGCGTTTTCACTGACGAAGCGATCGATTCTTACATCGAGCTTAAAATGGAGCAGGTTACTCGCCTACGTGCAACGACTCACCCAATCGAATTCGATATGTACTACTCTTCATAATCGATCCATTTCGATTGAATCAAAAAACCCGCCAATTGGCGGGTTTTTTTTATTTTCAGAATAGAACTAGTAATTCAACTACTGCAACATCAATGCATTCCAGATTCTAACCACATTCTCTCGATCTTGAAGATAACAACTCTGCTCAACAATCGCCTGATCATTAGCCAGAGCCACACGATGATATTTGGAACGATAGGTTTTATATGCATGAGTCAAAGCATCAACATCCTCTTTTGATAACAAACCGACCGACGCAACCGTTTCCAGAATTCTGACATTATCCGAATATTCGACCAATTGCGGATACTGGCTCGCAAACGCTAAGACTAGATATTGCATCATAAATTCAATATCAACAATCCCTCCGGATCCCTGCTTCAAATCAAACTGATCATCATCGCTCTTATCCAATGAGTTTTGCATTTTGAGACGCATCTCAACCACATCCTCTCTAACTTTCTGCCCATCCCGCTCCTGCTGGAGAAAGTCTTCACGGAAAAACTCAAAGGCCGACCTTGACTGACCATCTCCTACCACGGCACGAGCACGAACCAATGCCTGATGCTCCCAGTTCCAAGCCTTGTTTTCTATATAGGCCTTATAACTCTCAAAATCAGTCACCAGCATTCCGGAATTTCCATTCGGACGCAAACGAGTATCCACTTCATATAACTTGCCGGACGGCATAACCGTCGACAGTACCGAAATCACTTTTTGACCCATGCGAATAAAATAAATCGCGTTATCTAGAGTTTTGCCATTTGGATTAACGGTTTGCGCACCCGAAGTCACGCCTTCGTACAAAAAGACAATATCCAAGTCCGAACCATAACCCAACTCTATCCCGCCAAGCTTACCGTAACCTAGAACCATAAAAGGATTGCGCTTCACTCCTTCCGGTAACCCACCCGGCAACCCGCTTTTAACTTGCATAAATCGCCACGCAAACTCAACCGAAACATTTAGGACAGCCTCTGCTATCCAGGTCAGATAATCACTCACCGCCATAATGGGTACATTTTGTGTCACATCCGCTGCTGCGACCTTAAATACTTGAGCATGACGCCATTGACGCAGACTATCCATAAACAACTCTTCATCCATACCCGTCTCTTCCAGCAACTGAAAAGCTTCTTTGAGCAAATCAGCGGAATTTAACGGCGAATAAAGCTCCCGCTCGTCAAGCAATTGATCCAAAAGAGCCGGATATTTAACCAACATGTCCGCCAGCCAAGAACTCACCTTACACAAACTAACCAAGTGCTCCAAAGCGTGCGGATTTTCTTTAATAAGGACTAGATAAACACTACGCTTGGTAATCGCTTCAATAACCGCTAAGACTCGGCGTATTGTTTCAACACTTACATCAGGCTTCATAATCGCTCTTAGAACCAGAGGCATGGTTGCATTTAAACGTTCTACACCATCCTTACTCAACGTTTGTACGGCTCGGCTGTTTTTAAAATCCCTTAACGCTTTAATCACCGCTTCCGGCACCTCTCCGACATAATCAAAGCCGTCAAAAACATCGTCGCTTTCGAATTCACCGTTCCAAACGGTTGCCATATCATCGCGCTTGGCATCCACCTGTTCTTCCGCAAACACCAATCTAAACTGCGACTCCACATAATGACGGTGTCTATTCAGCTCACTCAAAAAATCGTCATAACTGTTAAAGCCCATTGACTCCGCCAGTAAATTCTGCTGATTTTCGTTAACCGGTAAATCATGCGTCTGCTGGTCATTCCACATTTGCAATCTGTTTTCTGCCGTTCTTAAAAAACGATAAGCTGCAACCAAACTGTCGTAGTTTTCTTGATCCAGAAAATCATGCTCTAAAAGTTCGGATAGTGCGGTCAGCAAGGAACGAGTTTGCAAAGCGGGAAGACGTCCGCCATGAACTAACTGAAAGGCTTGGGCAATAAACTCGATCTCCCTGATTCCTCCCGCACCAAGCTTAATATTATTCTGCATCCCTTTTTTGGCCACCTGCTCGGCAATCATCGCCTTTAACTCTCTCAAGGAATCCATTGCACTGAAGTCCACATAACGACGATAGACAAACGGGCGAAGAATATTAAAAAGCTCCTCACCCTGATTTTTATCGCCGGCCATAATACGCGCCTTGACCAGCGCATAACGCTCCCAAGCCCGGCCATGGATTTCGTAATAGTGTTCCAAACTGGTAAAGTTGGAAGCAAGAGGACCGGCATCACCAAACGGGCGTAAACGCATATCCACTCGATACACAAAACCGTCTTCTGTTATCTCCACTAGAGATTTGTTTAGAGCCTGCCCCAACCTTAAAAAGAATTGATCATTAGAAACGCTACGCGCCGCTCCCTGCGTCTCGCCACCTTCAGGATAGGTAAAAATTAAATCGATATCGGAGGAGAAGTTCAACTCTTGCCCACCGAGCTTACCCATTCCGATCACAATCATTTTTTGCGGCAGACCGCTTTCTTTACCGATAGGTGTTCCATAACGCTCACAATGGCGCTGGTAATGCCAATTCAATGCCGACTCAACCAGCACATCCGCCAACTCGGATGTCGAAGCTATCGTCTCTTCCAATGGAGCTAACCCCATTAAATCCCTTAAAGCGATACGCCCCATCATCCAATTTCTTTTCAATCGTAATCGCTTGGCCAACTCTTTCTCATTTTCGGCCGATATCACCTCGTCATACACTCGACGGTACAAGCCACCTTGTTGCCAAGCCTCCTCAAGTGAATCGCCTGATTTTAGATCGGGAAACTTTCCGACTAAACGCTCGACAAACGGACTCCAAGCAAGCGCTTGCTCTACTGAAAAGGGCATAAAAACTCCTGATTTTTACAAAATATCAATATCACTTTACCTGCATACCTAGCAGACGACATTATCCGCAATCAACTTAAGCTACAAATAATAAATATAAAGCCGGGTTAACCGCTGATCGGATAATTCCCAGACCTCACAGGGCTCGACTCCCGGAACTGCAAAACTATTGCTGACAAAAATACTGCCCGGCAACATCTCCTCTTTGACCTTCTCCCACAATTGCGGCATAGGTTCCGGAGACAAAAAAGCATACACAACATCATAGTAAGCCAGATCGGTTTTCCATAGATCCATGGCAAAAACCTGCCCACCTCGAAACAATGTCCGCACTCTAGACAATAAATACGGGATCGGCGCAGTCTCCACCCCGTGAGAAACGCTAACCGATTTCAGTTGAGACATAAAGGTGACATTTCCCCCAAGACCACAACCTAAATCCAAAAAACGCACATCCCGTCTGTTTTTTACCAGTGCCTTTAACGCTTGTCTTGTTGTGTCATTAGTTAAATACAACGGCACTCTATCGGTAAACACATTAGAAAACACCAGCCCAATGAATATAAATAAAATTAATGCCCAAATTGGTTCAAATCCAATTAAAAAAGCGAAATACAAACCGATCGGAAATAGAAACTGAATCCAACGCCACCAGACAGGCAAACCAAATAAAAACGTAATCCAAACAGAGATAAAAGCCTGTGCAAACACAAGAAGCCAGTAAGGATAAGGCGGCGGAATGACATGGGACAACAAAAACACAGTAAAAGCCAAGCCCATCAAAACCAATAACTGAATGAACAAAGCAATGAAAATTTTGGGAATTTTTTGCAAAACGAAACCTTAAGAAATCCGAACCAAAATAAAATAATAGCGCACCAAAATAAAACTAAACTTTTTTTGAAAAACTCTAAAAAACCAAAAAAATTACTTATCTTGTTGTTTTTTATATTTATTTATTATTTTGGCACATATCGAGTTTTATTCGAGGCGAACTCATTTTTTAACTTTAACTGAGAGGTTAGTATGAAACTGGTTGTTGCAATTATCAAACCTTTTAAGCTCGATGACGTCAGGGAAGCCCTGCATGACATCGATGTGCAAGGCATGACCGTTACTGAATCTAAAGGGTTCGGTAGACAAAAAGGCCATACCGAAATTTATCGTGGTGCAGAATACGCCATCGAATTTTTACCAAAACTGCGTCTTGAAATCGCTATCAGCGATGACAAGGTTGAAAGCGTGATTGAAGCAATCAGCTCTTCTGCAAAAACAGGCAAAATCGGTGACGGAAAAATCTTTGTAATGCCACTTGAAGAAACGGTTCGTATTCGTACCGAAGAAACTGGTGACGTAGCTCTATAAAGAAAGGATTATATGATGGAACAAGTACTTCAATTAAGTTATGCACTTGATACCTTTTACTTCCTAATGTCTGGTGCATTAGTAATGTGGATGGCCGCAGGTTTTGCGATGCTTGAAGCAGGTATGGTACGTGCTAAAAATACCACAGAAATTTTGGCCAAGAACGTTGGTCTTTTTGCCATCGCATGTATTATGTACATGTTAGTTGGTTATAACATTATGTATCCTGGTGAAGCCGTTTCTAGCTTCTTCCCTGGTGTTAGCTTCCTACTTGGTGGTGACAATGCTGTTGCAGACGTTATTGCGGGTGGTGATGATGCACCTTATTACTCTGGTATGTCAGACTTCTTCTTCCAAGTCGTATTCGTTGCAACAGCTATGTCTGTCGTATCGGGTGCCGTTGCAGAACGTATGAAGTTAATGGCTTTCTTCGCTTTCGCGATCGTTTTCACTGCAGTTATCTACCCAATGCAAGGTTACTGGAAATGGGGTGGCGGTTTCCTAGATGGTCTAGGCTTCCTTGACTTCGCTGGTTCTGGTGTCGTTCACATGGCTGGTGCTTCTGCTGCTCTTGCCGGTGTTATCCTGCTTGGTGCTCGTAAAGGTAAATACGGTGCAAACGGTGAATCTAAAGCGATCCCAGGTGCAAACCTTCCTCTTGCAACTCTAGGTACATTCATCCTATGGTTGGGTTGGTTCGGTTTCAACGGTGGTTCTGAGCTTAAGATCTCGAACGTTGACGAAGCTAACGCAGTAGCAATGATTTTTGTTAACACGCTAATGGCTGCTGCTGGTGGTGTTGTTGGTGCGCTAATCATGTCAAAAATCAAGTTCGGTAAAGCGGATCTAACCATGATGCTTAACGGTGCTCTAGCGGGTCTAGTGGCTATCACAGCTGAACCTCTAACGCCTAGCGCGCTATCTGCAACCCTAATCGGTCTTGCTGGTGGTGTCATCGTAGTACTATCAATCCTAATCATTGATAGCAAGTTCAAAATTGATGATCCTGTAGGTGCGATCTCTGTTCACGGTATTGTTGGTATCTTCGGTCTTATCGCAGTTACTTTCACTAACCCTGATGCGTCTATCGTAGCTCAGCTAACTGGTATCGCAGTAATCTTCGCTTGGGTATTCGTAACAAGCTTAATCGTATGGGGAATCATCAAAGCAGTCATGGGCATCCGCGTCTCTGAAGAAGAAGAGTACGAAGGTGTTGACCAATCTGAATGTGGAATGGAAGCTTATCCTGAGTTTACAAAATAAGCTCCCCCCAACAAAACTTAAATTGTGTTTCTTATGACCAAATTTGAGAAACACAGGCTCCTCGGCTAAGTTTTAACCCCGCAAGTGCGGGGTTTTTTTTACCTCAATTTCTGCATCCCGAATTTAATTTACTTCACTTAAACAATAAGGCTTAAAATATGCTGATAAACCAATCCATATTCAAAGCTATTTGCAGGTTTACATAATGAACCCTAATTTCAAACACCTTTTAACCCCATTACTTTTAAGTATGATCGCTTTCAGCCTGTTGCTACCGGCTAGCAGTCAGGCATCTGAAGATTCAGCAGAAGACCCTACTTACTCACCAAAATATAAGCAATTTGAGCCGCCAGCCGACCGTATCCCTAAATACTTCTCGATGCCTAAGAATGTCGTTAACTTCCAAGGCGAAGGCAAAGCTAAATTTTTGGCTGTGGACTTTAAATTTATGTCTTATTACCCGCAACTGGTCGAAGTGGAGATGGAGCATTTGCGTCCTATTCTTAAAAACGACATTGACCGCTTGCTACGTAACCAAACCTATTCAAAACTTAAAACCCCGGAAGGACCAGATCGACTTAGAGAAGAAGTCCTCCAGATCGCCCGCAATATTTTGGAAACTCACCGTCTCTATCCTGATTTATTGGAAGATGTGTATCTCGAACGCTTCGTGATGCAATAAAAAAGCCCCTAAAACGGGGCTTTTTTATTTTCATCAGATAACGAGCTCATAAATTTCTTATCTTGTATAACCACTTTAAAAAAATCATCTTCAAACTTGGTTTCACTTCAATCGGATGATTGTATTTCAGCAAAACCGCTTGCTCCTCCGGGGCATACAATGGATGAATCTGCCAGCTCATAATATCCTCATAAGCAATCCCACTATCAAAAGCAATCAGTTGCCACGGATACTGACGTTGCTGCTCACTCAAAAGCGGTACCGGACCAGTAGACGTAATATCTAACGGAATCTTATCCTCAATCAATACCGTTTTTGCCTGACCATTTTCCATCCAAATTCGAACTATTTCCCCTTTAGAGAGTAAAGTCCCATAAGGTAAAAACTGGTATTCAGCATTTAAATTCGTCACCGCATTATCTACCAAGGGTGGGCCTTCCGGAAAATTAAAATTACAGTAACCCCCTGAACAACAAGACATTTTCATTTCCTTAATTCAATAAACAGGCGTAAAATAAATTACATAAAGGATAAACTCAGGAGATTTTATCATGGCCATCACCCCCTATTCTTCCATTTCAGCTTTATCCTATACTCCTGAAATCTATTCAACTCAGCAAAGCCTAACTTCAGGGCAGAGAATTAATTCTGCTGCAGATGGCGCAGCTGATTCAGCAGTGATCACTGCATTTAGCACTCAAATAAATTCTCAAGACGTCGCAACTCGTAACGCGAATACCGGGATCTCTCTTTTACAAACGGCGGACAGCGGCAGTGCATCTATTAGTCAGAATTTGATGCGAATGACTGAGTTAGCCTTACAAGCTCAAAATGGCACCTTAAATACGTCGGACCGAGCTGCACTTAATACTGAATTCCAACAAAACATGGATGCGTTAAATCAGACCGCAAACAATTCACAATTTAACGGCATTAACTTGCTGAATGACTCAAGTGCGTCTGTAGCGATCGCTTTTGACGGCTCCAGCCAAAATATCCAGTTGGCGGATTTAACTTCTACAGCCTTAGGCCTGGACAATGTAGACATTAGCAATCTGGGCAATGCAACCGCGGCGAGCGGAGTTCTTTCTACTGCGCTTGAACAGCTAACTAATCAACGCTCACAGTTTGGAGCTGCTCAAAACGGACTTAGCAGCGCGGTTACCAACATTCAAAATCAAAACATCAATGTGCAACAGAGCCGCAGCCAGATGTTGGACACCAATTATGCCAAGGCGGTTTCAGAACAAGTTCGGCAAAATATCTTGCAAGACAGCGAAATCATGATGCAAGCGCAAACCAATCAATCAAGAGCATCTGTCTTACAACTTTTGAATAGTTAACCGGAGACTTTATGCATTCCTCCTAACCTGCGGCAGCTTGACTGCCGCTTTTTTACCTCCTCCTTCTAACCTCCTTAAACACTCGGATCACCAGTCACGCCTTTTCCTCAACCAATCACATAACGCCTAAAACCTGCCATATCGATTTTCCTGAATTGGTTAAGACATTGCGCATATGGATTGCTATAATCACGCGATTAATATTTCAAAAAATTCACAGGCAGATTAAGAGTTCTATGGAAAAGCATTTTGACCCCAATAAAATCGAAACTAAATGGTATCAAACCTGGGAATCTCAAGGTTATTTCAAGCCACAATCCCCGGACGCTGACCCTTACAGCATTATGATTCCCCCTCCCAATGTAACGGGTAGCTTACATATGGGACATGCTTTCCAAGACACCATCATGGACACTCTAATCCGTTACCACCGCATGAAGGGCCAAGATACACTCTGGCAGCCGGGCACGGATCATGCCGGAATCGCAACACAAATGGTGGTTGAACGCCAGCTGGCTGCCGAAGGCTTAACCCGTCACGACTTAGGCCGAGATAAGTTCATCGACAAGATTTGGGAATGGAAAGAAGAATCCGGTGGCACGATTACCAAACAACTTCGACGTATGGGCGCATCACCGGACTGGAGTCGTGAACGCTTTACCATGGATGACGGCCTTTCTGACGCTGTTAAGGAAGTCTTTGTCCAACTTTATGAAGAAGGCTTGATTTATCGTGGTAAACGCCTAGTCAACTGGGATCCAATTCTACACACGGCCGTTTCCGACCTGGAAGTTATTTCAGAAGAGGAACAAGGCAATCTATGGCATATGCGTTATCCGTTGACGGATGGTTCCGGTCATCTAGTCGTCGCCACAACTCGTCCGGAAACTATGCTGGGGGATCAGGCGGTTGCCGTACATCCTGACGACGAGCGTTATCAACATTTGATTGGTAAAACCATCACCTTGCCTCTTGTCGGCCGTGAAATTCCGATTATTGCCGACGACTATGTCGATCTGGAATTCGGTACCGGTTGCGTCAAGATTACTCCGGCTCACGACTTCAATGACTATGAGATGGGTAAACGCCATAACTTGCCGATGTTGAACATCTTCACCATTGATGCGGCCATCAATGAAGAAGCACCAGAAAAATATCAAGGATTGGATCGTTACGAGGCGCGTAAACAAATCGTTGCCGACTTGGAAGCGCTCGGGTTAATGGAGGACATTAAACCGCATACCCTCATGGTGCCACGTGGTGACCGTTCCCATGCGGTCATTGAGCCTTTCCTGACGGATCAATGGTATGTCGCCGTAGAATCACTTGCCAAACCCGCTATTGATGCCGTTAGAAACGGCGACATCGAATTCGTGCCGAAGAACTGGGAAAACACCTACTTCGAATGGATGAACAACATTCAAGACTGGTGTATCTCACGTCAGATTTGGTGGGGACACCGCATTCCTGCATGGTATGACAATAACGGCAATGTTTATGTCGGACGCAGCGAATCTGAAGTCCGTGAAAATAACAATTTGGATCAGAGCATTGAACTTAAGCAGGATGACGATGTATTGGATACTTGGTTTAGTTCCGCTCTGTGGACCTTCTCGACTCTTGGCTGGCCGGAAAAGACACCAGAGTTGGAGAAGTTCCATCCAACCTCTGTCTTGGTCACCGGTTTTGACATTATTTTCTTCTGGGTAGCTAGAATGATCATGATGGGGCTGAAATTTACCGGTGAAGTTCCATTTAAACAGATCTATGTACACGGTTTGGTTCGTGACGGTGAAGGTCAAAAAATGTCTAAATCGAAAGGAAACGTATTGGATCCGATCGATTTGATTGACGGTATTGAACTTGAAGATCTAGTTAAAAAACGTACCTACGGCATGATGCAACCGGAGAAAGCGGCCAAAATCGAAAAAGCGACTCGCAAGCAGTTTGCAGACGGCATCCCGGCATTCGGTACTGATGCAATTCGCTTCACCTTTGCCTCTTTGGCGTCAACAGGTCGAGATATTCGTTTCGACTTGAACCGTGCGGAAGGTTATCGCAACTTCTGTAACAAGCTTTGGAACGCTACGCGCTACGTACTGATGAATACCGAAGGGTATGATACCGGCGTAGATGAAAGCTTGGATGTAGAGCTCTCATTGGCTGACCGCTGGATTATTTCCCGACTGCAAGAGGTAGAAACGGAAGTTGCCAAACATTTTGAAAGCTACCGCTTTGATCTGGCAGCCAACACCCTTTATGAATTTACCTGGAATGAGTATTGTGATTGGTACCTTGAATTGGCTAAACCAGTTCTAAATGGTGACAACAGTGATGCCGCCAAACGTGGTACAAGGAAAACATTAGTACGCGTTCTAGAGGCACTACTAAGATTACTCCACCCTATTATTCCATTTATTACAGAAGAAGCCTGGCAAGCGGTTGCTCCGCTTGCTGGCATTCAAGCTGAAACCATTATGCTGGAAGCCTACCCTCAAGCTGATAGCAGTAAAGTCGATAATGAAGCTGTTTCCGAACTAAACTGGGTGAAACAATTCATCATCGGCGTCCGTAAAATTCGTTCCGAAATGGACATCGCACCGAGCAAAGCACTACCGGTACTACTTTCCGGACTGAATGAGCAAGATAAGCTATGGCTACAAAATAATGAGCTCTATCTGCAAAGTTTAGCTAAACTGGAAAGCATTTCTGTGCTAGAAAATGAATCAGATGCCCCTGAGTCAGCCGTTGCCTTAGTTGGTGAAATGAAAGTACTGATACCTATGGCCGGCCTGATTGACAAAGATGCAGAATTAAGTCGTTTAGATAAAGAAATCACTAAACTCAAAGGTGAAATCAAACGTCTAAGCGGCAAATTAAGCAATGACGGTTTTGTCTCAAAAGCACCGGAAGCGGTTGTTGCAAAGGAACGAGAAAAATTGTCCGATTATGAGACAGCTTTACAAAACCTTGAGGCTCAATATGCAAAAATTGAAAACATGTAAGACCACTCGAACAACCCCAATAACTGGATTTATCTTAGCGGCATCAATTGGATTCGCAACGGCCGTTGCGCCAGTCTCAGCGGCTGAAAAAGGATACACCAACTATATCAGCGACTCTCTTGAAGTGCCATTAAGACGAGGTGCTGGCTATAAGTACAAAATCAGCCGAATGCTGAAATCTGGTGAAGCGGTTAAAATTCTGGAAGTCGCTGATAGTGGCTGGGCTAGAGTTCAGTATGTAAAAGGCAGCAAAACCTATACAGGTTGGCTACCTTCGATTGTGTTGCAAAACCAGCCGGTTGCCAAGGATCGATTAGCAGTACAAATTGCCAAAACGTCTGAAGTGGAAGAAAAATACAACGCCTTGCAAACAGAGTTAAGCACGTTAAAAACTCGTTTTGATGAAACTGATAGTGAACTGGCGGAGATCAAACAAGAAAAGTTTGAAATCTCCAAAGAATTGGAAAGATTAAAGTCAATCTCCAGTAATGCGGTGCAACTCGACGAGCAAAACCAGGAAATGAAACTGCGTCTCACTCAGCTCGAAAATCAAAATGCCATTATGAAAGAGCAGATTGACCAATCTGATGACTCGATCAAACGCCAGTGGTTCCTTACCGGTGGTGGTGTTTTGCTATTAGGCTTGCTACTGGGGCGATTCTTCCGTCCGCCAGGTAAACGTAAGAAATGGGGTGAGCTATAATCACCTTAATAAAAAAGGCCGCATTTGCGGCCTTTTTTATTCTCTACTGAAATCAACTTACTCTCTAACTTCAATTTTATTACCTTCAGCTTCTTCCAGTAAATGCGCAGGAATCTCTTTTTTGGTTTTACCAGCCAGATCTTTGAGCATCTCTGCCTGCCTGATTAAATTACCGTTACCATGAATTAATTGATTCCGGGCTTTTTGATATGAGCTATGAGCCGTTTCAAATTGACTGCCTACCTTTTCAAAGGTATCGATAAAGCCAACAAATTTGTCATGCACTTCTGCTGCACGTTTAATAAGCTTGACCGTGTTTTCACTTTGACGTTCATAGCGCCATAACTGCTCTATCGTTTTAAGAGTGGTAAACAAAGTCGTAGGCGTGACCACAGCCACCTTCTTCTCGAAAGCATCTTCAAACACCCGGCTGTCAGCTTCTATCGCCATCATGTAAGCGCCTTCTACCGGAATAAACATCAAAACAAAGTCTGGAGCATTTAGTTGCTCTAGGTGTTCATAACGTTTTGAAGATAAGGCTTGAATATGTTTTTTCAAACTATTTAAATGCGCTCTTAACGCAGCTTGCCTTTCAATATCACTTGGCGCATTCAAAGCTTTTTCGTAATCGGATAAAGATACCTTTGAATCAATAACGACATGTTTATTGTCAGGCATATTGATGATTACATCCGGTCTTAGACGTCGGCCGCCTTCTTCTGAAAAACTTTTCTCTCTCTCGAATTCGATACCTTCCGTCAAACCTGAGCGTTCCAGCAATTTTTCGAGAATCAGCTCTCCCCAATTCCCTTGAGTTTTACTATCCCCTTTCAATGCCTGGGTCAGATTGTGTGCTTCTGCGGACATTTGAGAGTTTAAAACTTGCAATTGTTTAAGCTGCTCCGACAAAGAAGCTCGCCCTTCCAAATCTTCTTTGTGGACTCTTTCTACACGACTTTTAAACTCATTTAACACGCCTTGCATCGGCTTTAGTGTTGCCTCAAGCGTCGCTTGGCTCGCTTGAGTAAACTGCGATTGCTTTTGTTCAAAAATTTGATTGGCAAGCAACTTGAACTCATCCGAAAGCTGCTTCTTGGCATTTTCAAGCAACTCAATCTTCTCATCGGCAGTTTTCTTTTCATGCTCAAGTTGCTTATTAAGCTCTGCGAGTTTTTTCTCTAATAAGGCGATCTGTTGACGAAACTTATCCAGCTGCTCATCTTTAGTAGAAAGCTGTTGAGTTATAGCACCATATTGACTTTGTAACTGTTCGAACTGACCCTTGATTGCAGTTAAATCCGAGATTAACTGAGTGGATGAAGCTTGTTTGTCCTCAAGGTCTTTGAGGCTCGTCAGCAACTCTTCATTACGCATATTAAGGTGTTCATTGCTAGATTTAAGCTGCTCATTTTCTAACAATGATTGCAGCGCACTGAATTTTTCTTTTTTGAGTTGCAGGAAAAGAATTACTAAAAAAACCGTACTCACAATTGCAGTCGCAAGTACAGCTAACATCAAATCATTAGGAATCATTGTGTTAAGGTTTTGGTGTGACTGGACTAGCCTCTACAGGAGCATCCGGCTTAGCATTTAATATTTGAACTTGCTCTAAACGGCTTTTAACCGCTTTTTGCTCTGTTTTTGGCATAGCCTGCTTACGCGCAGCAGCATCAAGCTTATAAGTATCAACCAATTTATTTTTTCTTGTCAAAAGCGTTTTACCAACCGGCACGATTTGAGTTTTCCCGTTTACAGTAATTGGAACGCCATTACTATTGGCTGCATTCTCATCTAACTTGATATGTTTTGATGGCGATTGGTTGTATTTATTATTGACTCTGATCAATGTTGAGCCATCAGGCTTGACGATAACTGCAGAGATGGCTACCTTGGGCGGAATATAGATACGTTTCTTTTTAGGTTTCCCGTCAGCTTTGGCAATAGGTTTAATCTCTTCTTGTTTTGACGGTGCGGGTGGATTTAAGTAAGCTTCTCTCTGCTTGTCAATTTTTCGACGCTGCTCCTCAGTCAGAAACAAAGTTTTAAACTGAGGAGTTACCTGATTATTCTGAATGGAAAATTTATCAATAGCTTCCGAGACCTTATCCCCATCAGCATAGGAATATCCCGATAATAAGCCAATACAAACAGCGACTGTCGAAGTGAGTAATTTTTTAAACATAACTACTTCGCTCCTTTTTTATTATCTTTTTCAGAGATTTCATGAGTATGAAAAATAATCAATGAACAATCAATATCCACATTACCTGAAGTTAAATCAAAATTTGCATTAACTTTATAGTCATTATCTTTAATTTCTGAATTGCATCCTTGCACAAGATATAAAGGAGAAATATTCTGACTGATTGTTTCAAACACTCTGACTAGGTCTTCTTCGTGCTGTAGAGACATCTTTAGCTTCAAATCACTATAAAAGAACATTCCGTTCGGCAGTTTGATTTTTGAAAACTGGCCTGAACTTAGCGGCTTTTCAGGAGAGAATGAAAATGACATTTCAGGAATAACGTATTCATCTTTAATCTTAATCAATGAATCCGTCCAGAAAACCCTATCCTGCTGTTTAACCAGTCCTTTTTTGACCAACTCTTGGTACTTATCGCCATATTCATAATATAAACGCACTTGCTGCTGAAGGAACTTTACTTGGCTTCGTAGAGAGTCCAATTTTTGAATTTTCGGGCGTTCTTGTGCCTTTAATTCTTTTTGTATTTCTCCATAGCCATACCAAGCTCCTCCCACTAAAAGAACCAGCAGAACAAAAATAATCACCAGCCTCTTATAAAAACGCTGGACGATCGGGTCTCTAACAAAACTATTTAGATTCAACATCTTTAATTCTCAATGAAACAGTGAAAGGTAAAGCCTTAACGTCTCCCATATCGGTTTTAATCGTCAACGCTTGATTTAATCTGCGATTTAAAGGTTCTTTCTGAAGCTGAACAATTTCGACTCCTTGTACTTTGTTCAGTTCGCTGACGAATTTATCTACCCACTTGACCGGATCGTGATAAGTTTCATAAAAAGGAAAAACCCACGCATTTATATCAATTTGATTGCGTCGACTATCAAAACGGTCTAAAGTCCGCCAATCAATGTCAATTAACTGAATGTTTCTATTGTTTGCTAAAACACCACTTAGAGCATTGATATCAAAACTAATCAGGCGGTTGACTTTCAACTTTAAAATGGACTCCGAAAACTCTACCGATGCCTTTATACGTTGCGCATCATCCTGAAGCTGCACCATCTTTTGCAATCGCGTTTTTTCATTTTGATGTTGCATAATTTTTTGTTCAAGCAGCTTCTGTTTTTCCCAGCTCATCCATGAATCAATACCTGTAATCAGGACATAATACAAACCAAACAAAAATAGAGTGATGTTTACAGCAACAAGTAATGTACGGCCATGAATTAGAGCGTTTATCCGTCTCACAAACGGGTTTTCATAAAACCCTTTGGGATGATCACTTAAAACAAAGTCCACCACTGCTTGCTGTGAATAACACGGTTTTTCAAGCTGTTTACAGTTTAGGCCGTCTGCGGATACTTTTCTGAAATTGGCCGTGCCGACAAAATAATCTTTTTCATCCCATGTAGAACGGATCAACCCCTCTTCCTGACATTCGGCAAGTATGCCATCAAGCATCTCCTGCTCGCCATCTAAAAACACGAAACCTATCGGACTATTAAAAGGAATAATTTTCTGGTTATATACATAAGCAATGGCTAGCTTAGTTTCCGCTAATAACGCTTTTCTTATCTCTTCAAGAGAATGATTGGTTTCGTCGATATCAACTAAACGTGTTAACCTTAATTCGCCATGGTAAAAAAAAGTCTGCCTAAAAACATTCGGCGACTGGCGGGTAATCATCAAAAAAGGCTTCTGAACATCTTGTCGCCCTAGTTTGAGAGCTGTACGAACTTTCTTGGTAAAATATTCTTGTAATAGAAATGCTTTAGAATGGATATTTCTCAGAATAACCTGAGCATCTTCCAAGTTTTGTAAAAAACTCGAGACATTATGAGAATCGGAAATGGTAGAAGAGAGCATTAATTCCTCTTTACGCCCCTCTTCGCTAACATGACTAACACCAGTCCATAAAACTTCTGCCAATAATGTACTGTCGTTTTGTAAACGTTCTTTTCTACGTTTGGCAATCCCCGATTTTTCCCAAGGCTGTACTTTCGGTGCCCACTCAAATGCAACTCTTCATCGATTAAATCCAAAATCACATCTGCCTCAGCACTTTCATCGATTGTAGCTAGGTATGCATCGATTAATTCGACCTCTTTCCACTCAAATGACTCACTAACACACTCATTTGATTCAACAGAGGAATACGCTGTTAAGCCGTGATCAGTAATATAAAAAACATACTTCATATTTATGCTACCTGTGCAATCGTGTCATAAATCGGGCCAAGAACAGCTATCATAACCCAACCTACAATAAAGCCCATAATGACCGTCAACAAAGGCTCAATGGTAGGTTCAATTTTTTCAATCAACTCTTTAGCTTCTCTATCATAAAAATAGCTGACATTTTGCAAGGCTTTATCCATGCCTCCGCTAAGCTCACCTACTTTGATCATTCGTACAGCCATTAAAGGAAATACTTCTGCCTCTTCAAAGGATTCATGAATCGGCTTTCCGTCTTCGATCAGTTTTACTGCCTTAATAATATTTTCTTCAAGATATTTATTGCCCGCCACCACACTCGACATTCTCAAGCTATCCGGAAAACTTACCCCGGCACCATACATAACAGACAATGAATTTGCGATACGGGCCAACTTCAACTTATAAATTACCGGACCAATAATCCACACCTTGAAAGAAAGTTCGTCTGTTTTAAGTTTAAATTCAGGGGACTGTTTTCTCCACCATTTCATTGCAAAGACTATAACAATCGGAATAATAATAAGCTCTAATATGTAGTTTTGAACAAAGTTAGAAGTCCAAATCAATGAAGTTGTTGCAAAACCAATTTCCCCGCCCATAGAAGTAATGAAACCAAGCAATTCCGGAACAACAAATAACATCATTAGAATAACAACCGCAATGACTACCGTTGCAACAATAGCAGGATAAATCATGACCTTTTTCGCTTTTGAAATTAGCTCATCTTCCCATTTCAACATATTGCCCAAATCTAATAAGATATCTTCTAACTTACCGGTTTTCTCACCCACTGAAACCAATGATACATAAACTTCACCGAATTCATTTTCAAAGCCACTTAAAGCTTCGGAAAATGTTGAGCCTCCCTCCATTGATTCAGCAATATTAGCAAGCATCTCTTTAACTGCGTCACTTTCAAAACTGTCTTTTAAATCATTAATCACTTCAAGCAACGCAACCCCTGCACGTAATAACTGCTCCATTTGAAACGTTAAATTAATGACGTCTCTACGAGTAACTTTAGGTTTTGGCAACAGTGAAAAAGTAGAACGCTGTTCCCTATAACTTAATAAATCAATTTTTGACTTTAACAGCTTTTGTTCAAGCTCTTGTTCATTAGCGGCAGGCAATACTCCTGAAACACGTTTTCCAAACTTATTGATACCTGTATAGTTATAGTTTTGCATAATCTTTACCTAAAGCAATTCGGTTAAGTTAACAACTCGGCTTATTTCTTCCAACGTGGTTTTGCCTTGACGGACCCATCGAATTCCACTTTGCGCCATAGTTGAAAAACCGTTCTCGATCGCCTTCTCTAATAACAAATGTTGAGATGCCCCCTCGAGAAGAAGTTCGTCCATTTCGGAGGTAAATCTGAGTGTCTCCAAGACGGCCAATCGCCCCTTATAACCGACACCGTTACATTTCTCACACCCTTTCGCTTTATAAAGCGTGCAATTATCCGATTCCGAGATCGACAGCAACTTTTTTTCAAAAGCTTCCGGTTCATAACTTTCTTTACAGTGCTCACAAAGTTTACGAGCTAAACGCTGAGCTACAATACCGATAACGTTTCCGGAAAGAATAGAACGCGATACGCCAATATCCAATAGACGTGGAATAGCACCGATCGCCGAGTTAGTATGTAAGGTAGCAAACACCTGATGCCCAGTCATTGCTGCTCGTATTGCCATCTCTGCAGTTTCACCATCACGAATCTCCCCGATCAAGATAATATCAGGATCCTGACGCAACAGAGCTCGAATACCTGCAGCAAATCCCATACCTATTTCTTCATTCACAGGAGTCTGTCTAATCAATGACATCGGATACTCAACCGGATCTTCCAGCGTCATGATATTCACCCCAGTATCATTCAACTCATTCAGGATTGAATATAGAGTAGTTGTTTTACCTGAACCGGTAGGCCCTGTTACAAGCAAAATTCCCGTAGGCCTACCCATCATAATTTTCAATTCATCGTAAGAATCTTTATCCAACCCCAAATCGTCTAAAGGAACAATGCCTTTTTCCCTATCCAAAATACGGAGTACAAAGTTTTCACCGTGTGAACAAGGAAGTGAAGACACCCTGAAATCAATTCTACGACCATGAACAATTAACGACATACGACCGTCTTGAGGTACACGCTGTTCAGTTAAATCCAAATCAGACATAACTTTTAATCGTACCACCAAGCCGGACCAAAACATTTTGTGGAGCAAGCGAATTTCTTGCAGAACACCATCAATTCTGTAGCGAATACGGATATACTCTTCTTCCGGTTCAAAGTGAATATCTGACGCATTTCGTTTCACAGCATCTGTTAATAAGTTGTCAACCAAACGGACCATTGGTTGGGAATATTCATTTCCTACCGATATGGAGTTTAAGTCAGCCTGCCCTGTCTCAAGTTCACGAAGAATTCCTTCAATTGACAGCTCATAACCATAATAACTGTCAATCGCGTTTTGGATCTCCGCTTCTCCGACTAATACTGGCTGAACTTGTATGTGGGGATTTTGTAGATGCCTTTTTACTTTATCCAATACGAGAATATCACCAGGATTGGACATCCCTACTTTTAGAATATTGTCCTGAAGACTAATCGGCATCAATTGGTAGTTATGTGCGAAAGTTTCGGATACCAGCGTAATTGCTTTTGGATCAGGCACAACTTCTTTCAGACTCATTGAAGCGTAACCGACGAAGCTACCGACAGCTTCTCGTACTATTCCCTCATCAACAAAGCCCATGGAAACTAAAATTTCACCTAAGCGTTGCCCGGATTTATTGTGTTCAGTAAGAGCGATGGCAAGTTGGTCAGACGAGATATGGCCTTGTTCTACAAGCCTTTCTCCAAGCCTTAGGGGCGCTTGCATGTTGACTAACTACCTTTAATAATTAACTGTCGAATAGAAACGAGTCTAGCTTTGACTTGCCCATGATTAAAGCTGATTCTACTAGTGCCAGCATAAGCAAGAGCCTGAGTATAGTACTGAGAAGCCAATTTATATTCACCTAGATGGTCATAACTTACCGCTAAATTCACCATATAGTCCGGATTGTTAGGAGAATTAGCAAGTGCGTTAAAATAATTTTGCTGGGCTGCTAACCAGTTATGTTTGCTAGCATAACTATTACCACAGGCATTCTGTAGAACTGATGAATTCGGGTATAGCTCAGTCACTTCAAATAACTGTTTTTCCCAGTTCGCATTTAAAGGAACCAAGCCCGAAAGGTTAGCAATCGCTTCCAACGTATTAAGATTATTCGGCTTAATACTCAAAACTTCTTCATAATACTGAATGGCAGAACGGTAATCTTTATTAACAACCGCAATGGCCCCTAATCCCATTAAAGCATTCACATTTTTCGGGTCTGAATCTACCGTTATCAAGAAAATATTTTCTGCTTTAGAATAATCACCGGCACGATAAGCCTCATAGCCTTCTGCTAATAAAGATTTTGTTTTATTAATCTCAACAACAGGCATCGCAGAAACTGCTTTCCTCGCCCTTTTAATTGGATCGTTTGTTCTTTTAGAAAGAGTCGTATCATATCGCTTTTTACTAGAAGTACTAGTCGACTTCACCTTCCCATTAGAAGACGGAACGCTATTCGCTTTAACTATGTTAGCAGTTGTTTTTAGCTCTGACTTGTCGGTAGCATCAGCCTTCATCACATCTAAATCTATATTCTCTTGCGTTTTTTTATCGATATCATTCTCTTTCTTTGGAACGACTACCAATATTTCATTATTTTGATTCGTAGTATGACTTTCAGGTGCAACATTTGTTGACGTCACATTTGGTTGTTTTGGAGAGATATTCAGAGCAGAAAGATTATATTTCATCATGCTTTTTTCAAGGCTTTCATTCTGTTCTTGATAATAAAGGATCCCGTAAAAACTAATCACTACAAAAAGAAGGAAGACAAATAAACTTAAAAAGACTTTTGATGAGGTTGCGTATCTATTTTTGCCTTTTTTGGGAGGAACATTAGCACCACTAACAAGAATTGGATTGCTGACTGTACTTGACAAATCACGCCGGGCATCACCAACAGCGCGACTCGTTGAGTCTGACATATAGCCTGGCAGATCATCCATACTCCAGTCAAAGCTGCCATGAGAATCATGACTAGATTCAGCAAAAGTCTCTCCACTAGTATCATTTAGAGAATCATAATTCTCATCAGTGCTAAGTGACAAGCCCATATTAGAAGGTGTCTTTTGAATCTTTGATGAAGAATTAAGAGTTAGACTCTCGTTGATTTCCTGACCAGAATCTAATGAATCAATCAATGCCGCTAAATCATCTGAATTATCAGATAATGGATCCACTTGACTTTCTATATCAATAGTTTCGCTATCAGCTTCGGTCGATAACTTTTCTATTTTAAGTTTTGGTGAGTCAATGATATTAGAATCATTGTTCAACATGTCAATATTTAAATCTTGATTATTAACATCAGGATCATACAAGGCCGCTTCAAAATTATCTGCCGAAGCATTTTCTGAATTCACATCATTATTCGACAGTTTAAACTTAAAACTGGTCTCTTCAGTATCGCGTTCTTGGCCAGTCAAGGCTTCATTTGAAAACGATTCCGGTTCCAAACTAGAAACATCTTGTTTTTGATCTACAGCATTATCAGATGCCTCTTGGTGAAGATTTTTTTCACTGTTTTCAGCATTCTTTTTTTCATCAGCTGCTTTTTTTAAGGCGTCTAAAAGTACACTCACAACGAAATCACTTTTTAATAATTCTTAGTTTTCTGCAAAAAACGACTGACTGACTTAAGGTCGCCATAATCAACATCCGGATTCTTAATAATGACTGGTCGAATAAAAATAATTAATTCTCTTTTTCTTGTCGAATCATCTCTCGTAGAAAAGAAATCTCCAACAACAGGAATATCGCTTACCCAAGGTAAACCTGTTCTACCGTTACTATTACTATCCTCAATTAAACCGCCAATGATCGCGGTCTGACGATCCCGTAATCTTAGAACTGAAGACATCTCTTTTTCTTGAATAACTGGAATTCGGCTTTCTAAAATAGTAAGGGATGGGTTTGGATCTAGAACAAAGCCGACTTGTTTGGAAATCGTAGGACGAACATTCAATGTAATTTCGCCATTTTCGCTTACAAACGGAGTCACACTCATGGTAAAACCGACAGGAATTGTATTTACTTCAGTTTCATAGGTAACCGTACTCGTTGTTTGTGTCGAGTTTGTATTAACTTCAATAGTAAAATACACAAGATTTTCTACGACTTTTAACAATGCAGTCTGATTGTTGATTGCCATAATTTTAGGGCTCGATAGAACTTTTGAGTCACCGAATTGCTTCAACAGCTGCAGATTAGCCATAATATTAAATTCGCCAATAGCTCCGACAATGCCACCACTATCAACCGTCGTCACTGAAAAACCATCACTTGGACCCGCAAAAGGTGAAGTAAATTTCAATCCACCATCATCGCCAAACATTCCATTCATAAGAGACCAATCAATCCCTGCCTGAAATTGATCATTAAGTTCAACTTCAACCACTGTCGC
The DNA here is from genome assembly GCA_963677355.2 of Thiomicrorhabdus sp. Lineage (GTDB taxonomy): Bacteria > Pseudomonadota > Gammaproteobacteria > Thiomicrospirales > Thiomicrospiraceae > Thiomicrorhabdus. Next base: position 1,241,314 of record CAXXXQ010000002.1, read on the forward strand.
TTCAATAAGAACTTGCTGTTCAACTCTTTTAGTCACTTCATCGATATACTTTTTAATCGCTTTATGCTGCTTAATTGTCGTATAAACTGATATTACACCCGCTTCACCATTAACAATCGTATTTTGGGATACACTTGCAAGCTCTACCTTGCTATTTTTATTAGAAGCTTCATCACCCTCATTTGGTAAAATAATTCTGTTTGCATTTGGATCTAATTGCGCTAACAACTTGATATTTTCTTCAAGCTTACTCCAAAAATCATGTTCTGACTCTACGGTCACTTTTGTAGAACTTGCCGGTGTACCACCTGTTGTTGCATCATCAACTCCAGACGAAACGCTCATCTGCATATCAATTGATTCTTTACTCTGCTTTTTAATATTGACGTAATCAACCTTATAATTACGCCACTCTGGTAAATCTGGCTTAATGAGAATTGTATTCCCGCTCATTTCATAAATAAAATTCGCTTGAGATGATATTCTTTCCAAAATTCTATCTAAGGGTTGGTTCAAAGCGTTGATAGTTACATTGCCTTGAACACCTGAATATATATCAATCTCTTTTCTTGCATCTTGAGCAATTTTAAACAAAAGCTCTGTCACAGGCACCGATACTGCTGAGATAGAATAAGTTTCGGATTCAGTTGAAGACCCTCTCAATGGAGGCAGGTTTGGAATTTGAGATTTTACAATTCCTGGTATATCAGCACTTTCAGGCACCTCATTTTGCACTGATGGCTTAGATAGAATATGTCCATTTGGAATAAACTTATCAGAAACAGGTGGAGCTGGTGTGTCTCTTTTTACCGCAGAATCCTGACAGGCCGTTAAACCGAAAACTAAAAATAGTCCTACAATAATATTCAATTTACTTGTGCTATTCATTAATAATCCCAACTTGTTTTAGTTCCTGTTCTGTAACGTGCAATTTTTGTTCCAAACTACTGACCTTCACAATAAACGGCCCTTCTCTTTTAACTTTATCAGGTAGAGAATCTAACTTTTCACTTATCTGATAAAAGCTATTAGCCGCATAATAGAAGACTTTCAGCCTATACATTCTCGATTTTGGATTAAAGTCTATCAGAATATGAACTAAATCAGAATTAATTTCATACTTTCGATAAAAACTTAATGTAGATTCTAGACTAGTTAAATTTCTAGTTGAAAGCTGTATCACATATCTAGAATTTTCATTAACTAACCAGCGCTTAGATTCTAAATGCTTAGTTAAAAGAGGTTCAAGTTTGTTTTTATTATGTAGGTATAAAAAAGGCTGTTGCAACAACTCCTCATTAACCCGTATCGCATACTGAAATTCGTCATCTGCAGATTTTTGAAGATTTTTTGGACCGTCATCAACTAAATTTTTATCTGCTTGAGGAACCGAACCTAAGGTTGTTTCATCTGAATTCTCTTCTAGAGAATGATCATGGTTAGCAACTAGATCAACCTGATTTAATGCCTTATCGACCTCTTTAGCTAACTCCAAACCTATTTCATTATGAAGTTCATCTACTGCGTTATTTTCAATGTCAGATTTTTCTGTTATGCCCAATGAGTCTGAATTTGAGGATGTCGAATTAGATAAATCATCTTTAGTGCTCGGCATATCCGAATCCACTGCCTGAACCGATTCAGAAAAAATATTTTGATCATAAAAATAATATGCAACAGGCAATATCAACAATATTAATAACAAGAGATATCTATACAACACAAAGCTTTTGCGTGGTAACTCTAAATCTGGCAGATTTTTCAAATGCTTTGACTTTACAACTGTATCACCCTGACCAAAACAAGCCATTAAAATTTTATCCGCCAATACATTAATATTTCTTGGCAAACCGTCAGTCAATTTCTGAATCTTTTTAGCGATTTTAAAACTAAAGACATCCAAACCAACATAACCAGCCTGCCGCATTCTATAGTTTAAATACGCATGAACCTCTTGTGCATTTAATGGAGGAACATAAATACTGTACGTGATCCGACTCTTTATCTGACGAACTTTATTGTTGTCTAAAGCCACATCCAATTCAGGCTGCCCAAACAGAACCATCTGTAATAATTTATCGTCATTAGTCTCTAAATTACTCAATAATCTAACTTCTTCCAACGCATCAAAAGTCATTGCTTGCGCTTCATCTACTAACATGACAACATGCTTACCTCGAGCGTGTAAATCTACAAGCTTTGACTTTAATTCATTAGTAAGGCTAAACTTCTCTTTAAGAGCAGTCGTGTCGATATTCAGTTCATTGCAGATATACAGCAGGATATCTTTTGCGGAGAGGTTTGGAGAGTTAATATAAATAACTTCTGTATCAGTAGACAACCTGCTAGCTAAAAGACGAAGAAGCATAGTTTTACCACTACCTACTTCACCCGTTACCTTTACTATCCCATCTCCTCTGCTCACTGTATATAGTAGAGCTTCTAGAATTTGCTCTCGAGAACCTTCTTTGTAAAACATCTGAAGCTCGGGAGTTGTCTTGAATGGTAGTGAACTCAAACCAAAAAAAGGACGATACATTAATTTAAATGCTCTTTAATCTATTTAACATCAATAATAGTAGACTAATTGGGAAATTGGTTATTGTTAACTAGAGTTTAAAATAAACAGAAACGGATAAAACAAACTTTAACTCAATAATCATTAAGTCCAGAACATATTGCTCGGAACTGGTATTCTGCATATAAAATCCGCAAAATTGCCCACACTACACCATTATTGAATCATATCACACAGACTACACATTAGCACCATATAAAAGCTTCATAGACATTAACCTAGAATAAGGTTGAATTATTAACACAACAATGCAATAGATACCTCTACTAGACTTAAGGTTCGTTTGTCTGCTAGCTATATAATTATTGAGTGGACAAAAGCCCAGCAAGTAAAACTTACGAGACTTAAGAATATATACCCATTCAGGCACAAGAGCTAGCGATGTCCAACTACAGCACAGAGGCCGTGCCGTTTCTATGCCCTTTGGTACGCCAGCTAAAAATCAGCCGCAAGGCTAATTTACTATCCGCGCTGTTCTACCCTTGGGGCATCCTACTTGCAAAACATGCTTGCAAAACATGGAAGTTTTAATGCCGTGGGTACAAGGATGTGCAGGAATACCCTCTAGTAGGGCATGCTGATTTTCAGGCATAAAAAAGCCCCGCTAAACTCAAAAGAGTCTAGCAGGGCTTTGGAATATAAGCTTGGCGATGACCTACTCTCACATGGGACCTCCCACACTACCATCGGCGCTGAGACGTTTCACTTCTGAGTTCGGGAAGGGATCAGGTGGTGCCATCTCGCTATGGTCGCCAAGCAATTTGGTGATATAAGCAGCGCACGGTGTGTCTACTTATAAAATTGCTTTGGAATATATCGGTTACGTTGTTTTAACGTCTCTTTAAGTTGGCTGCTATGTAACGAGCTACTCTTCTCATTTCTGAGCGTATATTCATGACTACTTTTAGTCACTCTCTTCTTTCGAAGTTACTTTTGAGTTGTATAGTTAAGCCTCACGGGTAATTAGTACAAGTTAGCTTCATACATTACTGCACTTCCACACCTTGCCTATCAACGTCGTAGTCTACAACGGCCCTTAAGAAGACTTAAAGTCTAGGGAAAACTAATCTTGAGGCAGGTTTCCCGCTTAGATGCTTTCAGCGGTTATCCTTTCCGAACGTAGCTACCCTGCAATGCTCTTGGCAGAACAACAGGAACACCAGCGGTTCGTCCACTCCGGTCCTCTCGTACTAGGAGCAGCCCCTCTCAATTTTCCAACGCCCACGGCAGATAGGGACCGAACTGTCTCACGACGTTCTAAACCCAGCTCGCGTACCACTTTAAATGGCGAACAGCCATACCCTTGGGACCGACTTCAGCCCCAGGATGTGATGAGCCGACATCGAGGTGCCAAACACCGCCGTCGATATGAACTCTTGGGCGGTATCAGCCTGTTATCCCCGGAGTACCTTTTATCCGTTGAGCGATGGCCCTTCCACACAGAACCACCGGATCACTAGAACCTGCTTTCGCACCTGCTCGACGTGTCTGTCTCGCAGTCAAGCACCCTTCTACTCTTGCGCTCATTGCACGATGTCCGACCGTGCTGAGGGTACCTTCGCGCTCCTCCGTTACTCTTTGGGAGGAGACCGCCCCAGTCAAACTACCCACCATACACTGTCCCTGACCAGGATTCACTGGTCGAGGTTAGAACCTCAACGTTACCAGGGTGGTATTTCAAGGATGGCTCCACAATAACTGGCGTTACTGCTTCAAAGCCTCCCACCTATCCTACACAGGTAAAGTCAAAGTCCAGTGCAAAGCTGTAGTAAAGGTTCACGGGGTCTTTCCGTCTAGCCGCGGGTACGCAGCATCTTAACTGCGATTTCAATTTCGCTGAGTCTCGGGTGGAGACAGTGTGGCCATCATTACGCCATTCGTGCAGGTCGGAACTTACCCGACAAGGAATTTCGCTACCTTAGGACCGTTATAGTTACGGCCGCCGTTTACCGGGGCTTCGATCAAGAGCTTCGCATAAGCTAACCCCATCAATTAACCTTCCGGCACCGGGCAGGCGTCACACCCTATACGTCATCTTTCGATTTTGCAGAGTGCTATGTTTTTAGTAAACAGTTGCAGCCACCATTTCACTGCGACCCCCTCGCGGGGGTGTACCTTCTCCCGAAGTTACGGTACCATTTTGCCTAGTTCCTTCACCCGAGTTCTCTCAAGCGCCTTGGAATACTCATCCTGACCACCTGTGTTGGTTTGGGGTACGATTATTTATAACCTGAAGCTTAGAAGATTTTCTTGGAAGCAGGGTATCAACTACTTCGTCCAAAAGAGGACTCGTCATCACGCCTCATCATTAAGATCCCGGATTTGCCTAAGATCTCTGACTAAACGCTTAAACATGGACAACCATCGCCATGCTAGCTTAACCTTCTCCGTCCCTCCATCGCAGTTATAAATAGTGCAGGAATATTAACCTGCTTCCCATCGACTACGCCTCTCGGCCTCGTCTTAGGGGTCGACTAACCCTACGTCGATTAGCGTTGCGTAGGAAACCTTGGTCTTTCGGCGAGGGAGCTTTTCACTCCCTTTATCGCTACTCATGTCAGCATTCGCACTTCTGATACCTCCAGGACACTTTACAATGCCCCTTCGCAGGCTTACAGAACGCTCCTCTACCATGCATGTAAACATGCATCCGCATCTTCGGTATATTACTTAGCCCCGTTAAATCTTCGGCGCAGGCCGACTCGATCAGTGAGCTATTACGCTTTCTTTAAAGGGTGGCTGCTTCTAAGCCAACCTCCTGACTGTCTAAGCCTTCCCACATCCTTTCCCACTTAGTAATATTTAGGGACCTTAGATGGCGGTCTGGGTTGTTTCCCTCTTGACAACGGACGTTAGCACCCGCTGTCTGTCTCCCATGATTGCACTTGTTGGTATTCGGAGTTTGCAATGGGCTGCTAACCCTTGACGGGCCGCTAGACCATAACAGTGCTCTACCCCCAACAGTGAGACATGAGGCACTACCTAAATAGTTTTCGAGGAGAACCAGCTATCTCCGGGCTTGATTAGCCTTTCACTCCGATCCACAGCTCATCCCCGCATTTTTCAACATACGTGGGTTCGGTCCTCCAGTTGGTGTTACCCAACCTTCAACCTGGCCATGGATAGATCGCCCGGTTTCGGGTCTACACCATGCAACTCAACGCCCATTTAAGACTCGGTTTCCCTACGGCTCCCCTATTCGGTTAACCTCGCTACATAATGTAAGTCGCTGACCCATTATACAAAAGGTACGCAGTCACACCACGAAGGTGCTCCTACTGCTTGTACGTACACGGTTTCAGGTTCTATTTCACTCCCCTCCAGGGGTTCTTTTCGCCTTTCCCTCACGGTACTGGTTCACTATCGGTCAGAAGAGAGTATTTAGCCTTGGAGGGTGGTCCCCCCATGTTCAGACAGAATTTCACGTGTTCCGTCCTACTCGATTTCACTGATAAAAATATTTCGTATACGGGACTATCACCCTGTATCGTCAGACTTTCCAGACTGTTCTACTACATTTATATCAGCTTAAGGGCTGGTCCCCGTTCGCTCGCCGCTACTGAGGGAATCTCGGTTGATTTCTTTTCCTCCGGGTACTTAGATGTTTCAGTTCTCCGGGTTAGCTTCCTATAAAAGGATATCCATAAAGGATGGGTTTTCCCATTCGGAAATCTCCGGGTCAAAGGTTATTTGCCACCTCACCGAAGCTTATCGCAGGCTATCACGTCCTTCATCGCCTTCTTCTGCCTAGGCATCCACCGTGTACGCTTAGTCACTTAACTATACAACTCAAAAATAACCTTATGCCTTTTGTTCACTCCACATCATCAGGTAGCTAAACCCTTCACGATCATGCTTCTGTTATAAAGCCTATTGAATTGCAGCAACTAAAAGTATTCGCTGTCATGAATATACGCTTGAGTAACTCAATTACATATATTTATTACTTACTTTGCGCTGGGGCCAAAAAGTCGGCTCTGACCCCAGCATCAACTTAATTGATTAATGTGAAACCCAAATACAAAATGTGTCCATCTTGATTCAGTTATCGTTTCTCATCAATCGATTGAGAGATATATTCCAAATTGTTAAAGATCTATCAGTTTTGGTGTGACTTTAAAAGTCATACCAATTTAACTGTTAATAATTACTCTTGCGAGTCACTATTAAGAGGTAAATTGGTGGAGCTATGCGGGATCGAACCGCAGACCTCCTGCGTGCAAGGCAGGCGCTCTCCCAGCTGAGCTATAGCCCCTCATATAAGTTATTTTCTAATGAGAAAGATCATAGAAAATGGTGGGTCTGGGTGGATTTGAACCACCGACCTCACCCTTATCAGGGGTGCGCTCTAACCAACTGAGCTACAGACCCGAGGTCTTTTACACCTAAGTAATTCAGAGACAATTTATGTGAAAGCTCGCTTAAGCTCGCAACCTTTTTATCTTAAAGGAGGTGATCCAGCCCCAGCTTCCGCTAGGGCTACCTTGTTACGACTTCACCCCAGTCATGAACCACAAAGTGGTAAGCGCCCTCCGAAGTTAGGCTACCTACTTCTTTTGCAATCCACTCCCATGGTGTGACGGGCGGTGTGTACAAGGCCCGGGAACGTATTCACCGCGACATTCTGATTCACGATTACTAGCGATTCCGACTTCATGGAGTCGAGTTGCAGACTCCAATCCGGACTACGAAGGGTTTTTTGAGATTCGCGCACTATTGCTAGTTGGCTGCTCTTTGTACCCCCCATTGTAGCACGTGTGTAGCCCATCCCATAAGGGCCATGATGACTTGACGTCGTCCCCGCCTTCCTCCGGTTTATCACCGGCAGTCTCATTAGAGTTCTCAACTAAATGGTAGCAACTAATGATAAGGGTTGCGCTCGTTGCGGGACTTAACCCAACATCTCACGACACGAGCTGACGACAGCCATGCAGCACCTGTCACTGCGTTCCCGAAGGCACCAATCTATCTCTAGAAAGTTCGCAGGATGTCAAGGGATGGTAAGGTTCTTCGCGTTGCATCGAATTAAACCACATGCTCCACCGCTTGTGCGGGCCCCCGTCAATTCCTTTGAGTTTTAATCTTGCGACCGTACTCCCCAGGCGGTCAACTTATCGCGTTAGCTGCGTTACTAATCTTTTTAATAAGACCAACAACTAGTTGACATCGTTTACGGCGTGGACTACCGGGGTATCTAATCCCGTTCGCTACCCACGCTTTCGCACCTCAGCGTCAGTTTTAGTCCAGGAAGGCGCCTTCGCCACTGATGTTCCTCCTAATATCTACGCATTTCACTGCTACACTAGGAATTCCCCTTCCCTCTACTAAACTCTAGAATGCCAGTATCAGATGCAGTTCCCAGGTTGAGCCCAGGGCTTTCACAACTGACTTAACATTCCGCCTACGCGCGCTTTACGCCCAGTAATTCCGAATAACGCTTGCACCCTCTGTATTACCGCGGCTGCTGGCACAGAGTTAGCCGGTGCTTCTTCTAAAGTTAACGTCAAGCAATGCAGGTATTAACTACACTACCTTCCTCACAATTGAAAGTGCTTTACAACCCTCGGGCCTTCTTCACACACGCGGTATGGCTGCATCAAGCTTTCGCTCATTGTGCAATATTCCCCACTGCTGCCTCCCGTAGGAGTCTGGGCCGTGTCTCAGTCCCAGTGTGGCTGATCATCCTCTCAAACCAGCTAAAGATCGTTGCCTTGGTAAGCCATTACCTTACCAACTAGCTAATCTTACGCGGGCTCATCCTATAGCGATACCTTCCAAGGAGAGGGCACCTTTACTCCGTAGAGCATATTCGGTATTAGCATACGTTTCCATATGTTGTCCCCAACTATAGGGTAGATTCCCACGCGTTACTCACCCGTCCGCCACTCGACGCCCATAATCGCACACCGAAGTGATTGTTTATGTCGTTTCCGTCCGACTTGCATGTGTTAAGCCTACCGCCAGCGTTCATTCTGAGCCAGGATCAAACTCTTCAGTTTAATCTTGCTGATATATTTAAACTCCGTCTCCGGAGAACAAACACTCGGAATTGACAAAGTTGAAACATAGTAAAAAAATTACCATATATACATTTCTTGTCAAAAATCGAGATTCTTTATCGGTTACTCACTTAAGGAGCTTCCACATAAATTATCTCTGAATTACCTGATTTTTAAAGAACTTAGGTCTCTTCGACAGCGAAAAAATCTTAGTGACTTTTCGTTGTCGGTAAGCTACTTATTATAGCGTTCTTCTTAAAAACCTGTCAACAATTATTTTCAAATTATTTTCCGGTTTTTTGTCAGAAACTTCACAGCTTCTTTCCAACTTCCTGACTCTCAATTCTCATCTCGAAGTCTGTCCGTTGGAACGAGGGCGTATTATGCCAATATTTTTTTCTGTGTCAACAGTATTTTTGAGATTTTATGAAAGATTTTAAAAATCCTGTTTAGTACAGGTATTGTGAGATATTTACTGCAGGTCCAATATGGATTCACTTTGTGGTGAACTGTCTTGTTCAGGTTTATTTTTTTGTTCTATATTCGGATCCGCCCATGGACCTGTTACTCGATACTCGTAAGTAATCAAGTTTTCATTCACATCCGGAATGGCTTTCATTAATGTATAAACCGCCAAAGCCGCTAACGGGTTAGTACTTCCTGCCAATGCGGCGATAGTCGGAATAGTGGCTCCAATTTTTGGTGTGATTTTCGCTTTTAAATTGAAAGTCTGATTATTAATATCTAGACCGCCTTTGATCTCACCAGTTACTGATGGCGCAGCGATCTTAAACTTGGTCAAATTGACCAAACCTTTATCTATTTTCGCCTCACCTTGAATGGAGTCATAAGCCATACCTTTGTTAGTTACATCATTGAGATTCAATTGCAAACGTCTAACCAACGATTCAACACTGAGCAACCCTATCAACCTTGCAACACCCGGCTCGACCTCTTCAATACTGCCATCTAGCAATTCAAAATCCAAATCTCCCTTAGCGGTACGGATCGAGAAACAATCAAGACCTCCTTGCCAATTCAAATTTAAATTCACTTCTGCTTGTTTTCCGGATAAACCTTGCTCCACTTTCAAAAACTTGGTTATTTCCGATACTTTCTTTGATTTGAGACCAACATTAAATAAGCTAACAAACTCATTTTTATTAAAAAGATATTCACCATTCAGCACCCCTGCACCATCACCAAAACTTCCTGCAATGGGTTTAACCAACATCCTATCCTGCTGATCCGAAATGGTAAATTTCAAGGCATTGATTTTTCGCCCGTCAATAATGATATCTTTACCCGAAAAATTAATTTTCGGTAAAAGATTATCCGCGACCTGTGACACACACTCCTTTTGTACCTGGCTTTCGGCCACAATTGTATTTAAAGCCTCCCCCGTTTTGACTCGAAAACGGTCAACAAGCACATCAACCTCGTCAGCCTCCTTCAATACAACTCGGCCTGAAAGACTCTTGCCAGATACCTGAATTGCTAAAGGTTCATTTTGTATTGTTTCCCAAGAGACTTTTACATCATCATAATGAGTTGATAAATAATTCAATCGCTTAAATAGTATTTGGGATTTTCGCCATTGAATTTTAGAAGCCTCACCTTCTTCAGACAAAGAAGGCATTGTCTTAAAGACTTTGAACCACTCTTTAAGGTTCAAATCACCTACATTGCCAGACACGAATGATCCCTTATTCTTTAGCAGCTGCGTTTTTGAAGCTGAACGGCCTAGCAATACCTTCATTGAATCTAACTGCAACTGCTTTTCTTTTTCCAGCCAGTTGATTTGCGTTTTAATCCGGTCTTGTATATCTATTGAAGTTAAAATAGATTCATCTTCAATTGTCGTTTTCAACTCGAGTTTTTTACCGACTAAATCCTCTCTACCCAAAGGGGCAGGCATTTTACTTTCCGCATTTTCCAAATCGAAATCAGCATTCAAGGTTATACCTTTATGTTTTGAGGATTTAAAAGGAATATTCAAAGTAGAATTCCATGGAAGCGGCTTAACAAACCAGTCATTTTTATCAATAAACGCTTGACCCTGTGCATTTAGCAAGACCCGCTTATTCTTTTTATCCGTAACAACATTTAACTTCCCGCTTCCCTTCAAAACACCATATTGAATGTTACTAGCCGACATGGCACTTTCGCTAAAATTCAAACGTCCATTAATTCGATTAAACGTCAATTGCTCAAAGACCTCCAAACCGGCGTTATTCAAGACCACACTACCTTTGACCTTTTCACTCTCATTTTTATATCCGGATATTGGTACCCAAATCTGCTCGATATTGATCAACGCTTTCCCTGAAAAAGAGCTGCTTTTAGATTTTAAAAACGATTTGATACCGATTTTTTCCGCCAAAGGCGAGAGCGTCAAATAATCAGCTGCCTTCTTAAAGCTTGTATCCACCTTACCAGAGACACTCAAACCGATATCAGGCTGATTCAAATCAGGAATCACAACTTTGACATCACGAGCCAAGTTATTCGCTCCAACTTGCACTTCAGGCACACTAATATCGATTTGATAAGGTGAAAAATAGATATCAGCGTCAAAATCAGTTAACTCTGGCCAGTTAGCGTTGTATTTCAATACGGCATCTTTGACATGAGCTTTTACCTCAAACTTTCCGTCCTGATCAGTGAATGGAAAATTGGCTAACAAACCTCGAATCTCGCCACTAATATCAATGTCTCGCCCCTCCTTCAGACTATCCGTCAACCAGGACTGAAGAGGTTTACTCATAAATGAATACGGTAAATAAGACTTGAGCTTAACCATTGATTCGACTTTTGCATTGAAGCGAGCGTCTACGTAACTTTTATCAACCTGATTCATTTCAATCGAAATGGGCATCTGGTTAACACTAAAATCCAGCTTAGGCAAACGCCAAGTCTTGTTTATCGAATCGAAATCAAGGGCAAACAACTTAGGCAAATCGACTCTCATTGGCTTAGGATGAATTTGCGGTACCAATATCCAAACCGGTTTTGCGGAAGAAACCGTAATTTTGTCCGGTGTTTTCAAGAGACTAAAACTTCTCAAACTCATCCCGGGGTAATCCGTCACAGGCAAATCAAGCCGCCCGAAATGGATATTCAGATCAGGAACAGCTAAGGTTTGCCAGTCCAATTTTCCACTAAAGTTAGAGATATTGAGCGTAACCGCCCGGTCAAAAATATCCGATACAAAATCAGTATCAACCAATGCCTTAACAATGACTTTAAATGGCTCTATATCAAATCGTTCCGCACTGAAATGGAGGTATTCGTCTCCCTCAAAAAACATTTGAACAGGCGAGACCGATTCAATAAAACGGTTATCAATCTGTATCTTTGAAAGACTGAACTGCCAATCGGTTAACTGCCTACTGATATTCTGTTGCTCTTGCTTCCATTCCAAATTCAGGCCAACGCTCTCCGGGAGTCCTTCCGCACTCTGCTTCCAATTAAGAGACTGACTATTAAATTGCAAATTCATTTGTGCCAGCTGGGAATTGACGACCTTACCTTTCAAATCAACAATCAACTCACCTCTTGGCAAGACCTCTTGCCATTTGGCAGGCAATAGTTTTGCAATGCGCTGTACCCGCAAAGGTTTAAACGAACTTAACGAGAAATCACCATTGTCTATCTCTCCCCATACATTGGGGGTAAAAGAGGTTTTGAAATTAAATCTTTCGTAATCAAGTACATCCTTATAAGAGAGGCTAAATTCGGATACCAAGGTTAACCGTGTTCCTTTCAACGATTGAAAATCATGTAATTGCACAGACAGCCCCGGCTGTATTTCACTAATCACGAAGTCTGTCAGCATGACTCGCTTCCACAAACGCTGGATATCAACATCGACTGTTAACAACTCGGACAAAGGTGGCAATTTAGCTTCTTGTAAGTCAATCTTGTGGACACTTTTGACTTGATAGGCACCATTACGAATTTGGAGGTAATCTCCATAATCAATTGAAGGTAAAACAAAATAAAAGGTATTGAAATCCAATTCCAATTGCTCAGCCTGCAACACAAACTGATCGGAATTAACCGCTAACCCATCGACTTTAAGCTGAAAACCGAGCCAATCTTGCGAGACTTCAATATTTTCGACTTGAATGGAGGCACCGGAAACGGAACTAACCGTTGAAATGAAATTGGCAGGAAAAAACTGAACCCAAGAGATAAACAATCTGGTTAGCAGTAAATATAGGACAAAAATTGCAAATGCCCACTGCAAAAAATTATGGGTTCTACGAATCATTTTTAACTCAGGTCTAAATCTACTTTAAATATCACTTGCTATGAATCCATTTTATCTAAATTACCGATCGTTGAGTATGGAGCAATCAGTAAAGCACCTGACTTATCGTCAATTACATCATCACCACATCAAATTGCTCAGATGCATAAGTGCTTTCCGCCTGAAAACGGATACTCTTATTCAAAAAAGCTTCAAGCTCAGCCACACTGTTTGACTCTTCGTCCATAATTTGGGAAACGACGCTTTCGGCAGCTATCACTCGATATTTTTCAGCATCAAAAGATCGTGCCATGCGGGTAATCTCTCTAAAAATTTCGTAAGCTACGGTCTCAGCGGTCTTCACTGTTCCTCTACCATTACAAACCGGACAAGGCTCACAAAGCGTTCGCTCTAAGCTTTCGCGTGTGCGTTTACGAGTCATTTCAACCAGCCCTAAGCTGGAAATGGTACTGATAGACGTCTTGACCCGATCTTTACTCAACTCTTTTTCCAGCGCCGCCAGCACATGCTGCTGATGCTCTTTATCATCCATATCGATAAAATCCAGAATGATAATTCCGCCTAAGTTTCTTAATCGTAACTGGCGCGCTATCGCTTGAGTCGCTTCCAGATTGGTTCGATAGATCGTCTCCTCCAGATTCTTGTGACCGACAAATGCTCCGGTATTCACATCGATCGTAGTCATGGCCTCAGTTTGATCAATAATCAGATAACCGCCCGATTTAAGGTTGACGCGTTTATCCAGTGCCGTCTGAATTTCTTCTTCGATATTATATAAATCGAAGATCGGGCGCTCGCCCTGATACAGCCCTAGACAGTCTTGCAGCTCCATAACATAGGTTTCTACAAACTTCTGCATCTTGCCGAGGGTTTCGGTGGAATCAACGCGAATCTTCTCAATGGTTTCAATAGGAATATCACGCAGAATTCTCAAATATAGCGGCAGATCTTCATAAATCAGACACGGCTTTCTAGCGGCCTTAGCCTTTTCCTGCACACCATTCCATAAACGCTGCAGATAGATCATATCCGCGCGCATCTCATGGAAATCGACCCCTTCCGCTACCGTTCTGACAATCACTCCGCCTTCGGAAGCGTCGTATTCCGGAATGGTTTTCACCATATCTCGCAAGCGCTCGCGCTCCTCATCACTATCGATTTTTTGCGATACACCCAAAGTTTTCTCAACCGGCATATAAACCAACATGCGCGAAGGAATGGTGACTTGCATGGTCACTCTGGCACCCTTAGTCCCTAAAGGATCCTTAAGAACCTGTACCATGATTTTTTGACCTTGATGAAGAAGCTTGGTGATATCTTCACACTCTTCATCTTCATGACCGATCGCTTTATGACAAATATCGGATACATGCAAGAAAGCCGCCCGTTCCAGACCTATATTCACAAATGCCGCTTGCATACCGGGTAGAACGCGATCGACTTTGCCCATATAAATATTGCCGACCAGGCCCCTTTTATTTGCTCTTTCCACCCAGACTTCTTGGAGAACGCCATTCTCAACCCAAGCCACTCGAGTTTCATTCGGGGTAACGTTTACCAGTACCTTCTCTTCATTATGCATAATCGGTTCATGCCCTATTTTCTAATATTATTATTCTTTGTATCCGGATTGCAGCAGCAAGTCATTGAGTTCAAACAGCGGCAATCCCATCACGGCAGAGTAACTTCCATGAATGGATTCAATAAAACAAGCACCCGTTCCTTGAATCGCATAGCTGCCTGCTTTGCCCATCGGTTCGCCGGAAAGGACATAGTCTTGAATTTCTTTCGCGCTCAACGCTTTAAACTTAACCTGCGTTCGGTTCAACGCCGCGTAAACATGATCACCATGCAAAATGGATACGGCCGACAATACACTATGTTCCCGTCCCGAAAGTTTGCCAAGCATCTCCGTAGCGACTTTAACATCTTCCGGCTTACCCAGCACTTGACCATCAACAATTACCGAGGTATCACCACCAATATACCAAGCGTGTTCATCAGCCGATTTCCCTGCGCCGGCCAAGGCCTTTTCAATAGCAATACGCTTAACATATTCTTCAGGCCTCTCGCCATCTTGTATAGCCTCATCAATCGGCGCATCCAAAACGTCAAAAGTCAGACCAATCTGCTGCAACAACTCTTTTCTGCGCGGCGAGCCTGATACCAAATAAAGCTGCTTCGACGTTTCTATCTGTGCCATAATTCTTTGCTATAAGCGACCTTATCGCTGCGATTATAAAAAGAGTCTACATTCTAGCGCCATTTACAGAAAAATGCTGACTCCATCCTTGATAATAAGGATTTTTTTACTTCAGATTACTCAGGTAGCCATATGGATCTCATCGTACAAGACCACTCACCGCAACATTTGGAAAACACCTTTGACAGTCTTTTCTTATTTGACCATCCACTGTATTCGTTGTTAGCCAAAAAAACGGAAATGAAATGGCTGCTTATTATTCCCAAACAAGAGATGCGGGGTGATGATAATCTGGAATATGTGCAGCAGCTTTACGGAGCAATTTATCAACTTACCAACTATATTCAAGCCAATAATCTTGGCGGACACTTTAATCTCGGCAAGATCGGCAATAAACATCCGAACTGCCACATTCATTTAATCTTTAGAGATGAATCGGATGAAGCTTGGCCTGATGCCATCTGGTGTCATGAACCGCTGAAATCATCATCGCCGAGTGCAGAAAAATGGAAACAGGATTTGGCTGACTTTTTTAAGTAAGCAGATTGCCGACGTTCATTTATGACTTAAGCGCCATGGCGAACACTTCAGCCGAATGTAAAGGACTTGTCGTCGAAGAGAAATGATCTATTTGCTGACGACAGCTCGAACCGGTGGCCACAACTAACTCACCCTCTTTGACTTGTCGGATAGCCGGCATTAACAATTGATTAGCGATTTTTTCTGACAACTCGTAATGCTTGTAACCAAACTCGCCGGACATGCCGCAACAACCGGCGTTGATAACATTTACCTGTAGAGATGGAATCAGTTGCAAAGCGCGTTTCACCTCTACCGTTTTCGCCAACGACTTCTGGTGGCAATGAACATGAATCCAGCACACTGAATCCAACCCTTTAAATTCAGGCAATTGTTTTTCTTCTGCCAACTCAAGTATCAGCTCTTCAAATAACAAACTGTTTGCTAGACCGGATTGCAGCTCCTGCGAGAAAAAACAATTCTGCTCTCCAGATTGCAAAGAGTTTAATGCCATCAAGTCAAAAGCCTCATCTCGCCAAACCAATAGTTCAGCAGGATCAATCCCGACGATCCGGTCTCCAGGCTGATAGTCAGCTAACTGCCCGGCAATATCCAAAAGCGCTTGCCTGGCTTCTTTCAGCAACCCTTTGCTAATCAACGCTCGTGGCGAACTTTTAAGCTGAACCGGTTTAACCTGTAACTGACACGCCTCCAACGTTTTAAAAGCTGCTTGAGCCACCCGCTGCTCATAATATTGACTGAACAGATCGCACAATACCCATACAGTCTTGCGTTGCTCAGTTGATGACAATTTTGAACCCTGATCTTTTACCCATAGAGCCTCATTACAGGCCTCCACTTTTGGGAGAGATCGCTTGAGATTGATACCTAACACCCACTTCATCGCGTTGCGCGATTGCAACCAATTAAAAATGAAATGATATTTCCGGCCGTAATGAAGAATCCGGCCATAGTTTTTTAACATCAGCCTTGATAGCCAGTCAGACAAGCTCAAACTCGGAGCCTGAAACAGCACTTCTGATTTCAATCTGGCTAGATCGACATTGGCTGGGCACTCTGTTTTACACGCCTTACAGCCAAGACATAAATCCAAAGCATCTCGAAGCTCGTGCTTTGCCAGGGCTTTCAAAGGCTCTTTTTCCGTCAACGCATGACGCAATAAATTACTGCGCCCCCGTGTGGAATAGTTCTCTTCTCTAGTTGCCTGATAGGATGGGCACATCACCCCTCTACCGGCTGACTTTCGACACGCCGCCGCGCCATTACATTTTTCAACCGCATCCAGCAAAGATAGATCAGCCGACCAATCAAACCCGGTGACTAACGATTGCTGTATCTTGCGGTCTGACCGCAAAAAATGAGTGATATCCATCTGCCCGATAATCACCCCAGGATTCAATAAATTATGAGGATCAAAGGCGGCTTTCACTTCTAATAAGTAGGCATAGACTTGAGCACCCAGCTGCTCTTTCAGAAATGGGGCTCGCAATCGACCGTCGCCATGTTCGGCCGAGAGGGCACCACGATACTTTTTAACCAATGAGGAAATTCGTCCAGCAATGATTTTGAAAAGTTCTCGGTCAGTTTCGTCCGCCAAGTCCAATTCGGGGCGGACGTGAATCAAACCGACCGAAGCGTGTCCGTAGTAGACACAGCTTACATTCAATTCGGCCATCAAAGCTTGCACATCCAGAAAATAATCAAATAGTCGAGTTACCGGAACAGCGGCATCTTCAACTACTGCCACCGCTTTCTTTTTGTTGATTTTGCCCATCAAGGCACCCAAACTCGCTTTACGCAACTCCCATACCTTGGACGATTGACTAGAATCAATCACCCTAGCGCTGTAACAAGCATGACTTTCCAGCCAGTTCTTTGCACGCAGGACTTGTTCATTCAACGCTGTTAACTCATCAGCAAACCACTCACAGACCAGAACCGCTTCCGGTTCTCCATCAATCCAGAAGCGATTCGGCTGATGATTTTGACTATCCTTGGTGGCATCCAAAGTCGCTTTATCAATCAACTCCACTGCGACAGGTTCTAACGCTAACAGCTCAGGAACCAATTCCATCGCGGTTTGCAAGGAAGCAAAGTGCGCACAAATCAGTTGCCGGAACCGTGGCTGCTCGACAAGATTTAGAGTTGCCGATTTGATTACCGCTAAAGTGCCTTCGCTCCCGCAAATAATCGGAGCTAGATTAAACGGCTTACCTTGCGGGTTAAATGGCTGGTGATGACGATAGAGTTCATCAAGCGCATAACCGGTATTGCGGCGTTTGATTGAGGGGTGAGGATAGTTTTTGAGAATCTCTTTGCCTTGCCTGTCCAGCAAATTAAACACGGTTCGATACAGGTTGCCCTCAAAATCCTGCTGCTTCAATTTGGACTGCAATTGTGATTCATTCAGTGGGCCAAAGGTCGCTTCAGAGCCGTCAGCCAAAATAATTTCGACTGACTTGACGTGTTCACGAGTTGTCCCATAATAAACCGAGTAGGAGCCACAGGAGTTGTTACCAATCATGCCGCCGATCATGGCACGATTGGAAGTGGAAGTATCCGGTGCAAATCGCAAACCGTCACCGCGCACAAAATCATTTAAGTCATCCTGTATCACACCAGGTTCAACGGTAATCTCTTTCAAGTCCGGTTGATAAGAAAGAATCTTGGTTATATGTTTTGATATATCAACCACGACATCAGAGCCAATCGCCTGCCCCGCTAAAGAAGTTCCTCCTGCTCTAAGGGTAATCTTCCGCTTTAAAGCCAAAAATTTTATAACGTATTTAACCAGCTCTGACTGACTTGATGGTGTCACTAACTCAACCGCCGATAATTCAAAAACTGAAGCATCTGTTATTTTTTTCATATATCAAACTCCAGCCTGAATTCCATAAAAAACATTTCCACTTAATTCATTCAGCATAAAATTATTATTCTTTTGTTAAAATAATAAGACAAATGTCTAAAGATGACATTTGTCTTATGTATTAGCACAGGGGTAACAGTTTGATTTATCTACATAAAACACAACTAATTGCAAAAGGACGTGATCGCGCATGCTATCAACATCCAACAGACCCTGACTTATGTATTAAGGTTGCTATAAAGCCAGAAAAACAATCCAAAAGGGAACGAAGTTATCTCGACTACCTACATAAAAAGAACAGGGACTTAACAAACATAAGTTTATATCAAGGGAAAGTCGATACCAATTTAGGTACAGGATACCTGTTTGATCTAATACGAGTGGATAACGAAACAGTTGCACCGACATTAAATTCAGCAATTAAAAATAACCTTATCGAATACGAAGAGGTAAAACGAATTCTTTCGCAACTTGAAAACTATTTATATGAACAAAAAATTTGTGTCTATGATTTGAGTCCGAATAACATCGCCGTTCAGAAAAATAAAATGGGCGAGTGGGATTATAAATTGATTGATGGCTTGGGCGTAGCCAATGCGAACCCTTTTGTAATGAGAATAAATTATCTAACTGACGTATTACTCAACAGATCTTTCAAACGATTAAACGAAAAAATAGATAAAATTTACAAATATAAAATGCTTAACCTAACCCCCGAACCTAAAAAACGACAGTCTAAACAGATAAAGATTGCTAAAAAAGTAGGATTGGCAATTACCTTATTAGTTTCGGTATTTTCAGCTTTTTATTTTGAAATCATCACCATTTAATCGTTTAACTGAAAGGCTAAAAGAAAATAACAAACTAAAAAACAGTAAATAATGAGCGCTATAGCCGGAAAATTCTAAGGGGCTTTCAGGCATAAACCCAAGAAATGCAGCTACCGAAAAGACTAATCCTGCTATGAATATAGGTTTATCCTCATCTTTACTTGACCTCATCCCCACCACAAAATGATAAAAAAGAAAAATAAATACCAATAATAAAGAGACAAACGCCATCACTCCATATTGAACCCAAGACATCAGAAATTGATTATGAACATGACCATAATCAAAGCCAGAGAAATCGACACCAAATCTTTCTTTTACTTTTTCTATTGAAGTTAACTTGAATTGTTTCGCAAAATCTTCCGCACCATAGCCTACTAACGGTTTCTTTTGGATCATCTCAATCGCCGTTTCATACATCATTAAACGAGCCCCCAAACTGGACTGATAATTTTCTCCACTGAAATAATCTGAAACATTATCAACCGCTAATTGAACTCTCTTTTCAAAAACATTTGATACCGGTTCAGTAAGACTAATACCCACCAGGATTAAGACGGGGACGATCATAACGAAAACTTTACTTAGAGAATTCCAATTCGATTTCCAAATTAGAAATAAATAATAAGTTCCCCAGCCTATAAGGGCTTCCGGCCAACCTATCCAAGCCGTTCTTGTCTGAGACAAAATAACCATTAAAAAATCTAACAATAAAAAGCATATCCATGCAGCCAGCAGTAAAGGATGCTTTTTATAAGCCCACAAAATGCCCCCAAGCATTAAAATAAAAAGCGCATTTGCATAGACTCCCAACTTAATTGGATGGCTATAAAAATCTCCTAAACGGTATTCCTTTCCTAGTGAATGAACCCCCACTGCGTTAACTTCTAATAAAGCCCAAATCAACATGACAGAGCTTGCCAACATCAGAAAATACCAAAAAAAATCAACTTTAAGTTTAGCTTGGTAGAGTAACCATGCTAGTAGGATAAAACCTGGAATCAATATTAGAATGGCAAGTTTATGACTGGACTGACTGCCACCATCATGGAGCATGAGAGATGGCAACAGAACCGAAAAAAAATACAACAAAAGAACTATGGTAAACCACCATAGAGAAGGACAAGAGTTCAGGCGCTTTTTTAAAAAAAACAGTGTAATAAGCGCAATAGAAACAAAGGCGAAAATAATTTCGAAGTTATACGAAACAATTCCTCTTAATGCATAACCAGTAAAGATAAATAGAGGCAAGGTGAAAACAAACACCTTGAATGGTACATTAAAGTCTTGTTGATTTATATTATTTTTTATATACATTACTATTGTTCATTTTTAGATAAATCAAAGCTGGAGCAATTTTATTTTTATACAGGGGTAAAAACTTTTCTGGCTTTGGGTGAAGTAAAACGGCCAGAATATAAAAAAATGCTAGTCGCCTCCTCTCATTATCCGACTCTAATCGATCGGCATAAAATGGAAAAACATGCCAAAAACGTTTTTTTTTCTTTGATAAATAAAATGCAAGATCCCACTCTCTAAAACCTTTACAGTAATACTGAAAATCAATCAACTTTAACCGTCCGGTCGAATCCTTCAACATATTTGCAGTTTTAAAATCTCCGTGAACAAAACCTAGATCGCCACTTTCTACCGTTTCTTTCATGGACTCATAAAACTCCAACAACGCGGATTTAGACTCTCGTAAAGACTTTTCAAATGGAGTCAAAAGAGCAACTCTTTCTTCCATAAACTCCGAAAGATATTTTTTACCCGAATTAACATCCTGATTAGCAACCAAATGCACTAACATATTTCTAATTCGACTTCCGCCTTCTAAAAGAGGCTCATTTTTAAACTCTTCAGAAAAGAACCCGACACCAATTTTACTTCTTTCATATAAGTCCCAGACCTGAATTTCTGTCGGATTTTTAACCGAATACAGCTTTTCGGTTGTTAGAAAGTCAATCCCATTTCGTTTACTCAAATCACCACTAGCTAACATTTCTGGGGCAAACCCCATATCACCCAAAGACTGACTTTGGTGCCATTTCAAAAAAGATTTCTCTCTTTGAATATCCTGAGAATAAGCTATTTTGGTGATTAATTCTGATTTACCAGTACTCTTTTTATGCTCAAAAAAACCTAAATTATTTGAACCTCCAAGCCCGATATAATTCGTCTCTACCACCTTTAAACCATTATTTTCTTGACCTATTTCTTTTTCTACCCTATTGACGAGTTCCCTCATCTGTTCCTGAGTTTCTATTAACAAGCGCTTCTTTTTAAGGATCGTCTGCTCATCAGCCCGCTGATTAAAAAAAACGACAAGTTGGGATAAAAGTGTTTTTTTCAAGAAATTAACCACGCTTAATTGCCGACAGAATTTTGGATATCATTTTCTGGTTATCTTGTTTGGCCTTGTCTAGAAAATGGTTAATGGCCATGCTCTCTTTTTCCGAAAAATGATTCCATTTATTCTTATCCAGAGATTCAAGCTCATCTATCGATATCACTCTCGATGTATCCCCAAAAACTTCATTCAATAAAAAACTGATCTTAGGTGTATTGGATTCTATCGCCACAAAAGGGATTTTATTTTTCAAGCACATTGTCACCGTATGATAACGCCCTGTGACAATCAGCTGATATTTCCCAAGGTAGGCTTCAAAGTCTGTGGGATTAAGGCTTCTCTCTCTCTCCTTAAAAAACCACTTGAAACTCTCAAGGATAAAACGTCGTGTTTTTCTCCAAGGAGAATAATTAGACGGTCTGGCGACTATCATGGAACAATAGTCGGCATTATTTTTTTTACTGAACTTTTTCAGTTTAGGTAAATCACTTTGCATCACCGAATCGACAACACACAGAGGTTTTTCATAGTAATGAGATAGGCCGGAAGAAAGAGCAAACGTCATATCAGGCACGAAAACGTTTTCTATACCAGACTCATTGAGTTCTTCATGACTTGCTCTATCACGGACATAAATCGCGTCAAACTGCTTTAAGTGCTCAATTAACGAAGGTTCATTAGCGTAAAGAGTGCTATTCACCAAAAAAGCAGGAACGTGCAGAACATCATGTGCAAACTCGGCAAATTCGGCCAATGCCTGAGCCTGCCACCTGCGCGGGCCATGATGAATAGTCCCTTCACCGTTTACAATCACCGCATCTACTTTGGGTAAGTTTTTAATTTTAATTCGCTGTTTTCGCCAATCAACACCGACCGGCCAAGTCCACAAAATCTCGGCTCCTGAATTTTCTAACAAGGTTTCAAGGTTTTTCATTACCATCAGGCAACCGTAATGGTTTGTCGGCTTAGTATCGTTAATAATGGCAATACGTAACTTGTTTTTTGCGTTTTGTTCAGACATTAAGGTTTCACTATCGTCAATTGTGTTTTAGGTAAACAGCCTTGGATATACTCCGCTTCCTTAGCACCATCATGAGGATTGACGTAAATTTCTTTGCCCATCCACAATTGAATTCTTTCTCTCCAACTATAGCGTTTATGCCAGCTTGGATTAGCAAAAAAGTCAAAACCGTATAACGTCAAATGCCCATCACCGATCATACGTCTGAGCATATCCACTGCCATGCAACCGGTTGAAGGTCTCGCTCCGATTTGCTCATAGAGTTCTTGCCACCACTCAATAGGATAAAAATAAAGCGCATCGATTGTTTGTTGCGATAATTGATCTCTACTTTTAGGAGACATCCAAATGACTTGAGAAACATTTTGAATAATGGATTCGATCTCTTTTTTATGCCCTGAAATACATAAAATGTCTAATTTAGAGCCAATGCTTTGTTGCATTTCTTCAGGCAAAGACCAAGCGCCATTCATACGAATGACCACATCATGAGAGTCCACCGCAAACTTTTTTCCGAGTACTTTTCGAGAATTACCAACCAAGGCAACTTTTTTGTTTTTTATCTGTTTTTCAATAACTACAAGATTTTTCATGTTCTTAACAACTGTTTTAGTCTTTGCCTATACGATGAATCAACTTGTCAATGTTCATTATCTCGATACCTAGCTGATCACATAATCTTCTCATTTCACGGTTCTCACCACTTTGTATCATACCCACGGAAACATTGCCTGAATACTTGGTGGTTAGCACGGTAGTGGAAAAATCTCCGATAACCAAACATTGACTCAAAAGAGGAATAAATAACTCAAAACTGACATTACTAGGTAATTTAAAAACGCCCAACGCTTCTAACCCAAGCAGGTCCTGATTTCCTGCAGCCGGATGATATTTAACGGCTACATTCTTTTGATTTTTAAGCAAACTAGAAATCAAACCGTTGATTTTTTCCCGATACCCTTCAATTTTTGAGAATACCGTTTCATTAGGTAACGTAATTAATACGTCCAAAGAATTAATGCGTGCCAATGAAATATCCATCCCCTTGAAAACGTTCCGGCTTAAAGGCAACAAAACTGAGAACCCGTCATTATCTGGAAGAATCTCCACCTTTTTTTTATTTCCAAGGTAAGAATTGACCAATTCTGGATACATCACCCAAACTTCATCAATCCACTTACTTGCGCCCACCGTTGCCGGGACGTCATACCAAAAGCCGTAAGTCACTTTTTTGAAAAAAGCATCCACGTATTTTTCAGCCCAATTCTGCGATGCCGCACGCCCTTGATAACTAAAAACACCGTCATCCAGATAGCAAGCAATACAGAGGGGGGATTTCTGTTTACTTTGTTTAATGAAATACTGCCCCAAAACACTTCGATCATTTCCGATAAACACTCTGTCAATCGCCTGGGAAGCGACAAATTCCCGAATCCATGCAAATTGCTGCCTACGGTTCTTAAGTTTTGCCCAGCCTTTTAGCTCTCGGCCAACTAACACATGAACGGACAAAAAAGGCGAAATAGCTTCGGTCAAATACTCAAGCATCACTAACGGCTTATCTGCATATTGATCAATTGCAATCAAGTGACTTTGCCGTGACCCACTGTTTTTACTCGCCAGCATGAATGCCCAGAAAAAATGCAAAGTGGACGAAACCAAGTAGACATCAACTGGTTGAGCTTGGTTCTCAAGAGGTTTCATCTAACACTCTCTTCAATTCAGATATATCGGATTTAACCATCACGCCATGCTGTTTCAATAACGCGGCCATCCGGCTTTCAAATTCACTACTTTCATTTAAAACCGCCACCCCTTTGATCTCCGGCCGCAGCCATTTAGATGTTAACAATGCCGTACCGACGTCGCCAACGAGTACCAATTCATTGCGAAATAACATTAAAACAAATTCAAAAGCAATTTCTGCCGGGATAAGTTGAACCGCATATTTTTCGACCAACCCTAACGGGTCTTCAACGCTTGTTCTAGGATGATATTTAACAAGGGGCTTTTTACCTGACTTAATCGCCTCGTCTAATAGACTATGCAAACGAACAGCATAATCGGGCATTTTTTTTAAGTTACTCGGATGGGGAATTAAAATACACAAATCAGCTTGGCGGTATTTTTTCAAATCGTTTTCCAACAAACCATATTGTTTAAATAGTAACTTTTCAAACTCGTTAACTTGAGGAGCTGTAAACCAATCTTTCTCAATTTTTACCGTCAGTTTTTTCTTCAACTGCATAACCGATTTGCAAGGATCAAACAGCCATGCATGGGTCACCCAATCCGACGCGCCAACAGTAGAGGGTTCTTGCCACCACATTCCGTAGGTCAATTTCTTTACGATTGCGTTAACCCAGTCTTTATACCACTTGGCTGGCCTGCCGGCATAAGAGTAAAATCCATCGTCAAGATACCAACCTTCAATCTTAGCGGCCGTGTTTCTAGAGTGGCAAAGATGCATTGCATATTGAAATTCAACTCTTCGATCACTCCCTGCGGCAACGGCTTGAAACGGATACTTGTCGAGCAAACCTTTTAACTTTAAGAAATTATGTCTGCGCTGGCTCAATTTATCCACACCCTTAGATTTACCAGCCATGACATCTACATAGATAAACGGAGAGTCATCCCAAGCCAAAAGGCTTTTCAGATAAGGGTGATTAACGATATTTTTTTGATCGATGAT
This sequence comes from Thiomicrorhabdus sp., assembly GCA_963677355.2. Classification (GTDB taxonomy): domain Bacteria; phylum Pseudomonadota; class Gammaproteobacteria; order Thiomicrospirales; family Thiomicrospiraceae; genus Thiomicrorhabdus. Next base: position 1,266,675 of record CAXXXQ010000002.1, read on the forward strand.
CAACATCACCGATTGCTGCTGGTCTTTAAATGCCAAAGCATGGGCAATAGAAACCAGAATATTCAATGGGGTCGAAGGCAGGTAAAGAACCGTTTTACTAGACATTTTGAGACTTTTCAATTTGCTCCAACAACGCCTGATAAACTCTATCTGCGGAGAGCCCTTGTAAGGATTGTTGCTCTTGCTGCACGGAGGCAAACTGCTTTAAGTATTCAGGAGCGCAAGGAGAGGATAGTCGTTTAACCAACAAACCATCCGCTCCGACAAGAGAGGGGTCAGTGACTCTATAGAGCGCTACCATCGGGATTTCCAGTGCTGCTGAAACATGGGAAAGCCCCGTATCTACCGAGACCACCGCTTGAGCGTTTTTCAATACCTTGGCAATATCATTCAAACTGAGCATCTCTGGAGGAACCCAAACAAAGGCTTGTCCTGATACGGCTTCGGCCTGCTCTTTGAGTCTCAACGCCCGCTGTTTCTCTTCGGCATTCCCCCAAGGCAGCATCACTTTTACGCCTTGTGCACAAGCTTTGCCAAGCAGCGCCAACCACTGATCTTCCGGCCACAATTTAGTATCCCAAGTCGTGCCATGCAGAAAAACCCAATAATCACTTTGATCAAACTGCTCAATTAATGCAGGCGGTTTCTGCCAGGTTTGCGTATCCAAGCCATAAGTGATCGGTTCTCCCTCCGCTAACGGATAATCTAAGGCCTGTGAGAACAGTTGCCTTAACCGTAAAATCGCGTGCTGCTGTTTCGTAACCGGGTATTTGAAATCATAAAATAGAGTGGCGAGCGGTTCCCGAGCACTACTCCAGTCATAACCCGCTTTGGGAGCTTTGACTTTACTGCCTACCCAAGCGCTCTTCAATAACCCTTGCGCATCAAGCACCAAGTCATAATCGGCAAGTCTGAGCATCTTGAAAAAAGCTTTGATCTCACGCCGCGTCTGAGCGGACAATAGGCTTTTACGCCACTTGCGTAACTCAATCGGCAATACCTGATCAACTACAGGATGCCAACCGGGAATATCTGCAAAGCCCTTTTCAACCACCCAATCCACTTTCAAATCCGGCAGGTAACGTTGCGCATCCGAAAGAGCCGGAAAAGTATGGAACACGTCGCCCATTGAGGACATCTTGATTAGCAGGACTCGCATGGCAAAACCCGGATTAGGATTTAAATTCGATGGTTCTCGGATTATCCGTCAACCATTGCAGGTATTTTTCCACGCCTTGTGCCACACTATGAAACTCCCCTTGATAACCGGCGGCACGCAAAGCACTGTTATCCGCCTGGGTAAAGCTCTGGTAAGCGCCTTTCAAGTGTTCCGGGAACGGGATAAATTCGATTTCCCCTTTACCATGGAAATCAATCACTGCTTCAGCAATGTTTTTGAATGGTTCGGCGGCCGCCGGCCCTAGATTGAAAATCCCCGATTTGTCCGGATTTTGCATAAACCACAGGTTAACTTTGACCACATCTTCAATATAGACAAAGTCACGAGTCTGCATGCCGGGACCGTAACCGCCATACTCACCGAACAGTTTCAACTTCTCACCGGCCAACAATTGATTATGCAGTTTGAATGCCACACTCACCATATCTCCTTTATGCTGTTCGCGCGGACCGTAGACATTGAAATAACGGAAGCCGACCACCTGACTTTGCGCACTCGGTAGAATCTGGCGCACATATTGATCAAACTGGAATTTCGAGAAACCGTAAACATTCAGCGGTTTCTCATATTGGCGGTCTTCGATAAAGGTTGGACCATCTCCGTAAACCGAAGCAGATGAAGCATACAAAAACGGAATCTTCCAATTCAGGCAGTAATGCAGCAGGTCTTTAGAATACTCGTAGTTGTTATCCATCATGAACTTGCCGTCCCACTCGGTGGTTGCCGAGCAGGCTCCTTCATGAAATACTGCCTCAATATCCGGCAAACCCTGTTCGGCGAAAATACGTTGCTGGAAATCTTCTTTATCTAAATAGTCCGCAATATCACAGTCGGCAATATTGATGAATTTTTTTCCGTTTTTGAGGTTATCCACCACAATAATATCGCTACGCCCCATCTCATTCAGTGCCTTAACAATATTACTGCCGATAAACCCGGCTCCGCCCGTTACAACAATCATCTTTCTAACCTAATAATTTTGAAATTAAAAATCCGCCCCACACCACAATGGCGATGGCAAACGAAATAAATACTGCAGCCGAGCCTTGATCTTTGGCTCGACCCGATAGCTTATGATAGTCCTCACCGATACGGTCAACCACCGATTCAACGGCTGAATTCAACAATTCGACTAACAGCACAATCAATAAAACGGCAATCAAAATCGCCCTTTCGGAAGCCGTATCTCCCAGCCAAAACACCAATGGCGACATCAAGGTAAACAGAATCACTTCCTGACGAAAAGCCGCCTCATGCTTCCATGTGGAGCGAAAGCCTTTCCATGAATAACCGGCGGCATAAATAACACGCTTTAAACCACTATGCGGACTTTTCACAACCCTGCCTCTTTATTTTTCAAAACGACCGTCCTTATAATGTCTACCTGCCACCCACCTTTCTTTAGGCTGGTAGTTTATCTCGCAAGGTGACCGCGCTTCTTTTGCCAACCCGGTTTCAATTCCCATAAAACAAAGTCCGAAATCAAAAAAATCATCATTTAAAAAAGGAACATTATGCTGATCTAACATTGCATTATATTGTTCAGAAAAGCTTTGCTGGTAAGCCTTATTAGTCCATACAACAAAAGGAATCTCAAACATTACCGGGGTAACCCGCTTTAATTCATGTCCAATAAAATCTTTGTAATCATAAACTTCTTCGCCGTGATCGGCAAAATAGGTTAATCCGGTAATTGTGGTAGCAGAATATTGTTTTATCAGATCAATGATTTCGGCGACGACGTAATCCGTGTATAAAATTGAATTGTCATAAGCGTTGCTGACATCAACTTGCTCGCCGGTAGGACTGTCCGTATAGAGTTTCAAACCGTCTTGAGTTTTAAATCGCTCGAAATTTTGAGGATATCTCTTTTCGTAAGTCATGTGACTTCCACGAATATGCACAAAAATTACTTTATGCTTACTCTTGTCTTGCAGAGCTTTCTCAACCTCTGCAAATACTGCGGCATCTTTTAAGGATCCGTCATTTAGGTAAACCGTTTCATCCGCAACTGTCGATAGAGAAAAAGTCGTGCCTTCAAATTTCGGCTGAGTCGAAATCCACCAAGTTTTAAACCCGGCTTTTTTAGCCAACCCGACGGAACTCAACGCTTGGGTAAACTCCAGATCATTATTGATTCTTTTTTGGGTCAAAGTATAACTCAAGGATAAATAAGTGACTGCATAGGGTGAAACCACATCATTAAATAAAATCAACTCGTTTTTGATCGCTTCCAGTTCGGGATTCGTCTTTCTTTGATAACCGAACAAGGAATGATGTTTTCTTGACGCCGACTCGCCTATTACAACAATATAGGTCTGAGGTTCATCGCTCCGTTTCAAAACGGGAACATCATACTTAGCCAACAACTCCGGGCGCTTAAGTGATTCTTCCTGTAGCGTTTGGTACTTCTTATAGCCGTCTACAACTTGACCCAAGGCACCGGGCAGAACATCCTTAAAACGTTCGTAAAACCAAATTTGTTGAACGGCAACAACCATCATCAACACGCCCACACTGACAAGCAACTTGCTTTTGAAACTCTCTGGAGCAAATAAGGCGGCTTTGGAACCTAAATAAATAAAGCCCGCTATATAGATCAATAAAATTCCGACATTGAATGGGCTAAGATAGTTCGACAGAAATTCCGTTGACTCTTGAACATCAGTATCGGTAAGCACTCTAAATAACGGCGCTTCAAACTGTTGGCTAAAAGTAGAAGAATAGAAAAGATCGATAATTCCGGAAATAACAAATGGCAGCAGTATCAACAAATAAAACCACTTGATACGAACGACATATGAAAACGCTACCAACAAAAGCAGCCAACCTATCCTGGCACTTACTTCGGATTCACGATAGTCATCAACCATCAACAGGAAAGCAACCAACGGAAACAACAGCACCCAAAGAGCCGTTAAATATGGAAAAGATAAATGCCTTCTCATGATCCCTTAATTATCAATTATTATTAAGCGTGTTCAAAAACTTGCAATTCTAACACTTTAAATAAAATAAAAGTTAGAATAACCAGCTCTCAAAACGCATTACACAAGGTTATATGGATCGTCTAAACTCGCCGGTCAAACGTATCAAGGCTCGCTTGGAAAACCTGTTCGTAGACCATGAAATCTTGCGCATACTTTTTCGCAATTTTTATGCTCTTTCAAACACGGCTTATCGAAGCAACCACCCTTCGGCAGCTTTTATTAAAAAGCTAAAAAGCAAGTACGGAGTCAAGACCATTATCAGTATGCGTAAAGCAAACAACTCCGGATCCTATTTACTGGAAAAAGAAGCTTGTTTAAAACAAGGGGTAAAACTAATCAACCACCCCATGTCATCACGAAAACTGCCGAAAGCCGACATGGTAATTAAAGCAAAGCAACTTTTACAAGAGGTTGAATACCCTATCCTGATTCATTGCAAATCTGGCGCCGATAGAGCCGGGTTGATGAGCGTGCTTTACAAGCATTTTGTTGAACAGCAGCCCCTTGAAGAAGCAGTTAAACAGCTGGGCATGAAATATGGGCATTTTCGCTGGGCAGATACGGGCAAGTTGGATTTCTTTTTCGATAAGTTCTTCGAATACAAGCAAACTCACCCCGAAATTGAGTTTATAGACTGGGTAGAAAACATTTATGACCGAGAAAGTCTGGACAAACAGTTCAAAAGTTCAGGCTGGGCGAATATAGTAGTCAACAAGATCCTTCGACGAGAATAAACCAGACCATGTTTGATCGCGCTACCCTCTCTCTCTATCGGCGTCTACTAAACTACATCTTGCCATACAAAGGTATGATTGCCGTTACCTTGCTGTCTTTATTGACCATTGCTGCCATGGAACCAGCCACCGCCATGGTACTTAAAGAACTGGTTGACGAAAGCCTAATTGCTAAAAACCCGGACTCTTTTGTGCTGATGCCTCTTCTGTTAGCCGGTGTATTTATCGTCAAAGGATTTGCCGAATATTTCAGCAAAGTCTTCAGCAAATGGATTGCCGAAAAAGCCATTCTGAATATCCGTGCCGATATGTATTCCAAAATGCAGCATCTGCCGTTCCACAAGTTTCAAAGCTACGGCACCGGTACCCTGATGTCCAAGATCACTTACGATGTTCCGCAAGCCAGCAGTGCGTTATCAACTGCTTGGGTTATCTTAATACGCGACACTTTGACCGTACTGGCTCTGGTCGCCTATTTACTCTTCATCTCCTGGCAACTCACTTTATTGATGCTGATTATCGGTCCGGTCGTCGCATATATTATTGATAAAGCAAGCCGTCTGATGCGCCACTCATCCAAAGCGATGCAACAAAACATGGGGCAGCTGACCCATCGTCTTGAAGAAAGCCTGACCGCTCACCAAGACATTAAAATCTACAGTGCAGAAGAGTACGAAGGTAAACGTTTCCAGAACACCGCAACCGAGCTCTTAAACAACACTATGCGCGTCACCCGCGTCTCGGCATTGAATGTACCGCTGGTTCAAGTTTTAGCCGCGATTGCCCTTGCCGGCGTTGTTTATGTTGCTATGCAGATGTCAGCTCAAGACCTATTCACTCCAGGCGAGTTACTTGCCTACATCACCGCCATGGCATTAACGTTTGAACCGATCCGCCGTTTGACCAGCATTAACGAGACCGTCCAAAAAGGCATGGCTGCCTCCGAAAGTATCTTTGAACTGCTTGACCAACCCAATGAAATCGACAAAGGCGTAGAGAAACCTTTAAATACCTTAGGAAGCATTGAATTCAAAAACGTGGACTTCCAATATCCCGGCAGCAGCGATCTTGCCATCAAACAGCTAAACTTGTCGATTCCTGCCGCTCAAACCACCGCACTAGTCGGTCAATCGGGCAGTGGAAAATCTACCCTAGTCAACCTGATCTCACGTTTCTACGAACCGACCTCAGGACAGATTCTGCTTGATCAAACCGACATCAGCACCATTAACCGCAAATTTCTACGTGAACAAATCGCCATGGTCGGCCAGAAAGTTACCCTGTTTGACGATACGGTAGCCGCCAATATTGCTTACGGTCATACTGAGTTTGACCGGGAAAAAATCATTAAAGCCGCCAAAGATGCTCATGCTTGGGAGTTTATCGAAAAACTGCCAAACGGACTCGACACGCAAATCGGTGAAAACGGCAATCTGCTCTCAGGAGGACAACGTCAGCGAATCGCCATTGCTCGAGCTTTCTTGAAAAACGCACCCATCTTGATTCTGGATGAAGCTACCTCTGCCCTAGATAATAAAAGCGAACAAATGATCCAAGAAGCGATGGAAGAGCTGCGTCAAAACAGAACCGTCATTATTATTGCCCATCGACTGAGCACCATCGAAAATGCAGATCAAATCGTCGTTATGGAACATGGTCACATTATCGAAACCGGCAATCACCAGACGTTACTTAACTTGAAAGGCAACTATGCCCAACTCTACAACCAAGTTGAAGAACAGGATCAACCACTAGATGGCTAATAGCTCTAAAAAAGACAGCTCAACCGCTTTTGAAACCCGCTTCATCCACCCCAAATACTGGGGCATATGGCTAGGAGTCGGATTACTATGGCTTATTCACCAGCTACCGTTAGCCGTAAAACTCCAAATCGGCAAACTATTAGGAAAACTACTCTATCTCATTGGCGCTAAACGCCGTAGGCTAGCGGCCTATAACATCGACTTCTGCTTTCCGGAAATGACTGATCAAGAAAAAAAGTCATTGCTAAAAGCACATTTCGAGAACCTTGGTTTAAGCATTATCGAAACGGCGATTGTCTGGTGGGGAGATCATCGCAAACATCCCGCAAACCCGAAAGAGCGTTCCATGGTGACATTCAAGGGACTTGATAACCTACAAACCGCTCTCGCAAGCGGAAAAGGTGTTTTGATTTTAGCGCCACACTTTACTCACCTTGAAATCGCTGGCATGTTTATCTCGTTTTTGATGAAATACAATCCTGTCTACCGACCGCATAATAACCCTTTGATGGACTACTTGATCAGAAAAGGCCGTTCCATGCCGCATTACAATAGACAGAGTCATCAAGTTGAAAGCACGGTACCGATTGCTAACTCTAATACTAGAAAGATGCTCAAGGTCTTGAAACAAGGCGAGCACATGATTCTTTTACCTGATCAACGATACCGGGCAAAAGGTCATGTCGTGGTTCCGTTTTTCGGCCATGACGCCAAAAGCAATCCGGCTACTTCTAAAATCGCAAAATTAACCGACTGTATCGTTGTCCCCACTTTCACCAGAAGGAAACAAGGATTCAACTATGAACTGAATTTCTTGCCGGCACTAACGAACTTCCCAAGCGGTGACAGTTATGCAGATACTCTGCGACTACATCAGCTTTATGAAGCGGAGATCAACGAAAATCCCGCTCAATACCTATGGGTTCATAACCGCTGGGATATAAAAAAATACTAATATTAAATCGTTTGACAACACAAACAAAAAAGCCGTATGAGCAATCAGGCTCATACGGCTTTTTCAGTTCTAACCACTGTCTTTTAGTGAGCGGCGTGATTTGGATCAAAATCTTTTAACGTATAAACCGCACCACAATATGGACACTTGGCTTCACCGGTTTCCTCAATCGGTAGGAAAACGCGCGGGTGCGAATTCCACTGACTCATTTCCGGAGTCGGACAATGCAGCGGAAGATCCGCATAAGTGACTTCATAATGAGACTTTGCATTAGTTGAATTCGAACTCATTACCGCCTCCTTATTTTACCGTTGCCAACCAATCCATGTGCTCCGACGAGCGACCATGCACAATATCAAAATAAAGAGACTGTAGTTTCTCAGTGATCGGGCCACGAGAACCTTGACCGATTGGTCGGTTGTCCAGCTCACGAATCGGTGTAACTTCTGCCGCTGTACCGGTAAAGAAAGCTTCGTCGGCAATGTAAACTTCATCACGGGTAATACGCTTCTCACGCACCTCAATCCCCTGCTCTTTCGCCAGCTGCATGATCGTTTTACGAGTAATTCCGTCTAGACAAGACGTGAGTTCAGGAGTGTAAAGCACGCCGTCTTTAACCATAAAGAAGTTTTCACCGGAGCCTTCCGAAACATAACCGTCTACATCCAGCAGCAAAGCTTCATCACAACCGTGATGAATCGCTTCTTGCAATGCCAACATGGAGTTCATGTATTGACCATTTGATTTGGCTTTGGTCATGGTGACATTTACATGGTGGCGGGTATAAGACGAAGTTGCAATTTTAATACCACGAGTCAGGTTCTCCTCACCCATGTAAGCACCCCATTCCCATGCCGCAACCATTACATGGACTTTCAGGTTATCAGCGCGCAACCCCATTCCTTCGGAACCGTAGAAAGCCATCGGACGGATGTAAGCTGATTTTAAATTATTTTCACGAACGGCCGCCTTTTGCGCTTCATCCAGCGTCTCTTTATCGAAAGGCATGTCCATATTCATGATTTTTGCAGAGTTAAGCAAACGATTGGTATGCGCATCCAAACGGAAAATAGCAGTACCTTGCTCGGCCTCATAAGCACGCACACCTTCAAACACACCCAACCCATAATGTAAGGTATGTGTCAGCACGTGAACTTTTGCGTCACGCCAAGGAACCATTTCACCGTCTAACCAAATCAGGCCATCTCTATCTGCCATCGTTTGCATTCACAAATCTCCACAAAAATTAAAAATATCAAGAGCGATATTTTATCCTAAATCTTATAACTTTGGCTTTAACTTTTATTATCTAAAACATCTTTTAATCACAAGCTCTTATCGGCATTTTCGACTATTAACTCAAATAAATCCCTGATAGCTTCTGATTTACAGGGAAACTTGCATTTTGCTTAAATTTAGCTAGAATTATTTATTTGGTTTTTACGCAACTCGTTACATATTACTCGCGTAATCAAAAAAGCAACTTCGCAGAAAGTATCTGTAAAAAATCCTATTGACTGGATCATCAGGTTTCTTACAAATACTTATCTCGGGTTGCTTTTTTTGTTTTTATTCAACTGGATTAAAAGCTATGTCAGAACATTTAATGAACACTTACGCTCGGTTGCCCGTGACCTTCAAAAAAGGGGAAGGTGCCACGTTAAAGGACAGCAATGGCAAGCAATACCTAGATGCAATCAGTGGTATTGCCGTATGCAGCCTAGGCCACGCCCATCCGGCGATTAGCGAAGCGATTTGCAAGCAGAGTCAAAAACTGCTGCATACTTCCAACCTGTACGAAATCAAAAAACAACAACAACTTGCCGATCAACTGATTGAACTATCCGGCATGGAACGTGTGTTTTTCTGTAATTCAGGCGCGGAAGCCAATGAAACCGCCATTAAAATTGCACGAAAGTTCGCGAATGATCAACAGATTCAACATCCGCAAATCATCGTTATGGAAAACAGCTTTCATGGTCGTACCATGGCCACACTGTCGGCAACCGGTAATGACAAAGTTCAGGCCGGTTTTGCACCATTGGTGGAAGGCTTTTTACGCGTCCCTTTTGATGACATTGACGCCATTAAGGCACAAGTTGGCAACCCAAATATTGTTGCCGTTCTGGTTGAACCAATCCAGGGAGAAGGTGGCGTACACGTGCCTAAACAAGGCTACCTGAAAGCGATTAGCGAACTCTGTCAGGCCAATAACTGGCTGTTTATGCTGGATGAAATCCAAACGGGAATAGGACGAACCGGAAAATGGTTTGCTCACCAGCATGATGGCATTGTTCCAGATGTGATGACGCTGGCGAAAGCGCTAGGTAACGGCGTACCAATTGGTGCCTGTATCGCAAACGGCAAAGCCACCAACGTACTGGCTCCGGGCAACCACGGTACTACTTTTGGCGGCAACCCATTAGCCTGCGCTGCGGGCCTTGCGGTTATCGAAACCATGAAAGTCCACAATTGGGCTGACACGATCGCGAAAAAAGGTGACAAGCTATTGAAACGTCTAGCAACCAAATTGGAAAACGTTGATGGCGTTGTCGATATTCGTGGTAAAGGCTACATGATCGGCATTCAGCTAGACAGACCCTGTGGCGAGCTAGCCGGCCAAGCGCTTGAGCAAGGCTTGCTGATCAATGTAACGCGTGGTGACACGGTACGTCTACTACCGACATTTGTCATGAGCAGCGAACAAACCGATACTTTAGTCAGCATCCTGAGCAAGCTGATTAAAGATTTTCTTGAACAGAACAAATAAAAGACAGAACTATGAGTGTAAGACATTTCTTAACCCTGAAAGACCTGACAACTGCCGAGCTTCAGCAGATTATTCAGCGCGGCATCGAACTTAAAGAGATGCAGAAAGCGGGTGAAATTTATGAACCTCTAAAAAACCAGACATTGGCAATGATTTTTGAAAAATCATCGACTCGTACCCGCATCTCATTTGAAACCGGCATGACCCAACTAGGTGGGCATGCCCTGTTCCTATCACCAAGAGATACCCAGCTAGGCCGCGGTGAACCAATTGAAGACAGTGCACGCGTCATTTCCAGCATGGTCGACGGCATCATGATCCGTACCTTCGGGCATGACATTGTTGAGACTTTTGCCCAATATTCTTCAGTTCCGGTCATCAATGCACTGACGGATGACTTCCATCCATGCCAGCTGCTAGCCGATATGCAAACCTACCAGGAACACCGTGGCAGCATTCAGGGTAAAACCGTCACCTGGGTCGGTGATGGCAACAACATGTGCCATTCGTACATCAATGCTGCGGCACAATATGACTTCAAATTACGCATTGCCTGCCCTGAAGGCTATGATCCGAATATGGAGCTGGTCAAACAGAATCAAGACCGAGTTGAAATCGTGCGCAATACCATGGATGCAGCTGAAAACTCGGATTTAATTGTCACGGATGTTTGGGCCAGCATGGGACAGGAAGAAGAGCAAAAACTTCGTGAAAAAGCGTTTGCCGACTATCAAGTCAATCAAGCCGTAATGGGTAAAGCAGATCCTGATGCATTATTCATGCACTGCCTGCCGGCGCATCGTGGTGAAGAAGTCACCGCAGATGTCATTGACGCCAAAGACTCGGTTGTCTGGGACGAAGCGGAAAATCGCCTACACGCCCAAAAAGCACTGCTTGAGTTTTTGATGAAAAAGTGATTATTATTTTTATAGGTAATTCTTACGCAATAAAAACCCTGAAAATGCAGGGTTTTTATACTTGAACCGCTTTTCTAATTAGCAGGATCATTATATGAAATTGTTTTCGTAATTTTCTGCCCAGTCGGCGGCTGTACATACAATTCGTAATAACCCGTTAAATCAACAGCGTAAGACGTAGTTGGAACTGCGGTTACTAATAACTCCACATATTTTGTCGTATTTGGTATCGAAGTCATGGAAATATCAGAAAACTCAGGACGAGCTTCTTCAACAAGAGCATCGTCGGATACTGAATTCAAATCAGTATAGTAGCTAATTGACGTCCCATCTGGTGCTGATTGCCTAACTGCAATTTCACAAGCGGCATCATCTGGATCTGTAGTACTCACACGAGTAATACCATCCGCAGCGTAACAAAGAGCAACTGTATCCTCTATAACAAAACTAATCACCTTAGTACCATCTAATAAAAGCACATCATCACTATTAAACTCTGTACACTGCGCGACTCTAATCTTACCCGTAATAGAGTCCACACACTCCTGTCCATCATTTGAGATATATACGGATACAGATGGCGTTTTGCTTGACATCACTAAATAAGCAGAGTCTCTCACATGAGTTAATAAATTCGAACCTAATGCTAATCCTTCCTCAAGATCGCTAGAACAACGTAAAGTATCATTACATGGATACCCGTTAAACAACCCATCTGGCTGATCAAAAGAACCATTTACATTATAATCAAAGAATGCATCAAAATAGGAAAAACTATTTGCCGTAGGATCATATGCCCCATCTTCATCAGCGTCTAAGTAAGCCTCTGGCATATCATCAAAATCATCTCCCGCATCGAAAATACCATTTCCATTCCTATCATAAAATGATTCATGCCCTACAGCGTACGCCATAATGGTTGCTCTATGGTCTTCTGGCCTTGGATTTTGACTCACCCAATTAACTGAACATGCCCCATCTTTAGTAAAACAAGAACCTTCAATAGAGCCACCTTCTGTTGTAAAGTTCACCGTAGTGTTATCTGGCACAGGATTATTGTATCTATCTGCCACTCTTGCGGTCACTCCAACTACCACCCCATCATGATTCCAAGCATCAGGTGCAAATGTTTCTACAGATATACTTAAGCTATTTTGATCTGGAATACCTGATGTAATTGTTAACTGACTTGAATTAGCATAAACAGTATTACCAAGCTCATCTTCATAATAAGCAATAACACGAACAGGTGTTGCGACATAACCGGCAATTACATCAATGGAAACATTGCCTTGCAAGTCTGAAGTACCTTTTGCTGTATTAGATAAGGTAATCCCTCCTACATCTGTAGTAAGCGCAAAATTAACATCAACTCCCGACAAAGGATTACCGGACTTATCTAGTAATTTGAAAGTCACCTCTGAGACTTCACCGTAGCCAAGATCCCCAGTTCCTTTTAATGAGATAATTTCTGGATCAGCTCCAACAAACTGAATGGAGCCTGCTTCCGGCGGAGCTTCTCCGTCATCAACAACATTCGAAGCATAAAATTCATAGATAAAAATAGCATCTTCGACGGCAGAATCGGAAGAAGCCGTCAAATACCCAGGGTACTCGCCAAAAGTTATCTCTGGCGACTCAATCTGGATAGTCGCTTGACCATTGACATCTGTTTTAACCTGATTGGTGTTACCTATTACAGAACCCGACGTTACCGAAACATCTATCAGTTTATCCGGCATGACCTGACCTGTCTCATCAAGCAAAGTAAAAGTAACGAATGCATACTCATCCGAAGGAATTTCGTTTGTTTCCGTACCTGTTGCCGTACCAATTCTCATCTCAACTAAAATTCCTGTTGTGGCAACAATAGGTGCATCACTAGCAACAAACTCGTAATTTAAATCTGTCGAAAATTCTTGATAACTGGCTGACACAGTACCAGGGCTCGTATTCCCTTCAAATTCAGGGGCATAGATCAGCGCACTAGCTCGTCCATTGTCATCGGTCAAAACCACCGTTTGATTCAGCGCTCCTGATGATGCACTAATATCGACCAACTCATTCGCAATTGGCAGATTTTCTTCGTCTGTAAGGTATATTTCAACTCGAGCTTGAGTGTTTTCATTAATTCGATTTGTAGCAACATCAGTAGAGTTGTCATACATGGCTAAATTGACACCGGGTTCTGCATTTAAAACCACATCACTTCCCCCCCCTGTTGGCCCTCCACAGGCCGACAGCATTGCCAGCGTTAATAGCCCTAACAACTTGCCTATACTATTCATCTACTCAACCTCTCTCCTAGAAATGAATGCTTGAGTTAAAGTTCCAGAGTCAACATACTCAAGCTCTCCTCCGAGAGGAATACCTTGAGCCAAACGAGTGACTTTAACATTGTATTTTTTTGCTAACTGTTGAATATAGTGGATTGTTGCCTCTCCTTCAACAGTTGGATTCAAACTAATAATTAATTCTACCACCATGTTACGGGATAAACGAGCCTTTAACTCATCTAATCCTAGCTCTTCCGGCCCTACGCCATCTATCGGCGATAAACGCCCCATCAAAACGAAATACTTGCCTTTGAAAATACCGGACTGTTCAATCACGGCAATATCGGACGGTGACTCGACAATACACAATTCGCCATTGTCCCGACTTGGTGACGAGCAGATATCACAAACCTCTTTCTCCGTCAGCGTCCGGCAAGACTGGCAATGCCCAACATTTTCTACCGCTTGATTGAGCGCTTGAGCAAGGTGCTGCGCCCCCTGCCGATTTTTTTCCAATAGATGATAAGCCATTCTTTGCGCCGATTTAGGGCCGACGCTAGGTAAAACCCTAAAGGCTTCAATCAATTCTTCAATCAGTGATTTATGCAACGGCTTAACTCACCCTTAGAACGGCATCTTCATGCCGGCTGGCATGTTCATTCCATCGGTCAAACCACCCATTTTTTCTTGCGTGACTTCTTCCACTCGTCTTGCCGCACTATTCACAGCCGCTGCAAACAGGTCTTCAAGCATCTCTTTGTCATCCATCAGCGAGTCATCGATTTCGACCTTAACCAATTCATGCTTACCGGTCATCACCACCTTAACCATGCCGCCGCCAGCTTCACCGTTAACTTCCATTTGGGCAATCTCTTCTTGAGCTGCTTGCATATTTTTTTGCATCTCTTGAGCTTGTTTCATCAGATTACCAAGGCCACCTTTTCCACCAAACATAATTGTTCCTTTCTACTTTTTATCTTTAAATAGGTTTAATGCTGCTTGAAATCACTTCCATTCCAAGCACTGTCTGAAATTGTTGTATGAACGGGTCCTGAGCAATAGACTGCTGTGCCGCTTGCACACGGTTTTGCTGGTCAACACCCTCTTTTTTAATCGGCGTGAAGTGAGTTTGCGCTTCAACCAAGTCAAGCTCCAGATGGGCGCCGAAATGCTGTTTTAATGCCTGACGAATCTGCTCCAGCCCCATTTCAGGCTTGGCAAAACTTTGCTCAGGGTCCAGACTGATTGCCAAACGTTGTTCATTAAATTCAACCAAAACACTGTTACGCGCAATATCCTCAGCCATCCCCTTTAACCCAAGTTGCTGGATAATACGAATCCAATCCTGCAATTGATCATCGCTTGGCTCAAATTCGGTTTGAGTCTCGGGATAAGTGCCTGCATCAGCAAGCTTTTGGCTATGTTGTTCTTGCAGATTGGTTTCTGATTCGTCAATCTTAGGGGCGTCTGCCGCAAGATCATTAACCATTACAGAAGACATATCGCCACCAGCGGCTTGCGTAAAACCCGATTCTTCCAATACCCATGGTGGAACATCTTCAATAGCAGGCGCTTCATTACCGGTAACGGGTGACATCGCAGGTTCAGCAACAACAGTCACTGACTGACTCAAATCTTCAACAGGTTGTTGAGATTGTTGAGTAGCGGCTGTTTCCTGCAAATGACTAATTTGACTCTTGATATCCGCTTGAACGGTAACCTCAGCATCTACCGCAGCAGGATTCTGCGTTTGAGGCGAACTGGCAAACGGCTGTTTTAATCGCGCCCGAATCAGAGACAAATGATCAACCTCTCCACCAGCAGGAGAAGCTGAAGCTGACTCCTCCCGGTTTATCGATTCCGGCGGCAGCGGATTTGGATTAGTTGTCGAATTTGAAAAATCCGGCTTCTCAACACTCACATGTGGCGAGACTGAAACTTCAGGCTGAAAATCATTGGGGGATCTGTTTTGATCAGGGTCTAAAGAGGCTTGAAGCGGTGACTCTTCTTGTGGATGGGAAATTGACTGAGACTCTTGCTGTGAGGTCGGCTCATTTATTTCAGTGTTTTTTTTTCCGACAAGAGAGCGGGCGGAAGCAAGACTAGCCAAGGCATCGGCGGGCGACATCTCATTGGTCGAATTGTCAGCCAAGCTATCCGTTTGCGCCGCTGGAGCAACAACCGAGTCGTTACTTACAGAACCGGATTCACTTAGCGTATTCCCCGGCTGAAAGGCCAACATGCGCATTAATGCCATTTCAAAACCAATTCTTACGTCCGGTGCCAACTGCATATCCTGCTTGGCCAGTAAAGCGATCTGGTAGAGCATCTGCACTCTTTCCGGTGAAAAGGCTTGAGCAAACTGCTGGACAATTTCGGCCGGGAGCAATGTCGTTGTTTCCTGTTCGGCAAATAACTGGGTATAGGTAATGGCATGCAGACTTTCAATCAACTGCGAGAGCAAAGCTTGGTAATCCACCCCCATCACGGCCAGCTGCTGAATCACTTCTTTCAAGGCATTGGCGTCGTCGGAAACCAAGGCTTGCAAGATCGAAACACCAAATTGCTGATCCACTAATCCGAGCATCGTCTGCACCGGCTCAAACATCACCTGACCGGCACCATAAGCGATAGCCTGATCCAGCAGACTCAAACTATCTCGTGCTGAGCCATCCGCACTTTTAGCGATCAGAGCCAGCGCCGAATCTTCAAATGATACGCCTTCCTGATTCAAGATATTTGCCAGATGGGTTTGAATCTGAGTCTGAGTTAAGCGCATCAGATTAAATTGCAAACAGCGAGACAAAACCGTAATCGGTAGCTTATGCGGATCGGTGGTGGCTAATAGAAACTTGACGTGCTCTGGTGGCTCTTCCAAAGTTTTCAACAAAGCGTTGAAACTGCTCTTGGAAAGCATATGCACCTCATCTATTAGGTACACTTTAAAGCGTCCCTGAGTAGGCGCAAATTGTACGTTATCCAGAATTTCACGAGTATCATCCACCTTGGTTCTGGATGCCGCATCAACTTCAATTAAATCGATAAAACGACCTTCATCTATCGAACGGCAGGTTTCACAGACTCCACAGGGAGTAGAACTAATACCGTGCTGACAGTTCAAAGCCTTGGCAAAGATTCGGGCGATAGTAGTCTTACCAACCCCTCGCGTTCCGGTAAACAGATAAGCGTGGTGTAAACGCTGTTGATCAAGCGCATTGGATAGAGCCTGCATCACATGAGCTTGCCCAACCAACTCGGAAAAGTTTTTGGGACGCCATTTTCGCGCTAAAACGGTATAACTCATATGCTAAAAATAACTCTATCAATGGAAAAAATTGGGATTTATTTTAACGTGAATTGGTTTCGAAATCAGAATAAATTCCAAACAAATTCAGTCAATTTTCGACAGAGGATAAGGATAGAGAATTGGCGGTGAATGTCATGCACACTGGGAAAAGTAAGAAAAAGTAAAGGGTGGCAACCCTACCCGCCTTACCTCGGCGCACGCATCAGAAGGTACCGTTGCTTCCTTCCGGACCTGGCGGGGTTCCCAACCTAGCGTCGCGAGGGGACAAGTAGAGTCACCATAATGGAGCGGGTAGGCGGAATCGAACCCCCATCATCGGCTTGGAAGGCCGAGGTAATAGCCATTATACGATACCCGCGTGGCGGAGAGCGGGGGATTCGAACCCCCGATAGGCGATTAACCTATACTCACTTTCCAGGCGAGCTCCTTCAACCACTCAGACAGCTCTCCACTGTATAAGAAGTGGCGAATTATACTGGTGTTTTAGGCGCTTGTCTATGCCTGAAAAATTTAAATCTGAATTACATCATTTCCAGATCATCGATAACAGCAGCAACCCCTTTGATTGCGCACTCTTCATCCACCATTCCATCTGGCGCACCACTTACACCAACTGCACCATAAATTTTACCGCCTGCTTCGATCGTCGTAGAACCCGCCATAAACGCCAAGCCGACATTCATGTTTTGTAAAGGTGTATTTGCTCGACTCTCCAATTGAGAGCCTTTCGCGTTGAACATAACAGCTGTATAGGCTTTGTTTTTGCTAATTGGCAATGAAACTGCCGGAGCGGTTGTATCTCTTACCTGTGATTGGATAATTCCGTTACGGTCAACCACTGTCACGCTAACAGGAATCCCTTGTTCTCGACAAGCTTTCATTGCACTCATGGCGATGGTATTTGCAACATCAACAGTTACTCGTGAAACATTTGCTGTTAAAGCCTCCTCTGCATGAACAGGTAAAGCCATGGAAAGCGCAAGGCCAGAAACCAGAGTTAGCTTTTTAATTGTTTTCATCATAATTCCATCCTAAGTTAGTTTACGTTTTAAGGTTCCAGAGCAAATTATCTTTATAGTTACATATAAGCATTGTTACTGGAACATTCAATTATCGCTAATTAAGACCGGGTTGCAACAGGTATTCCTTGGCTCTTAAAAACGAAAAAGCCCGCATAAAACGGGCTTTTTAAGCTTAATTCTAAAAACAATAATTCTATATTGCTTCAATTAGAATTATTGCTGTTTTTGCAACGCCTCCTGCTGCTTGACGCCGCCATGCCATTGCCAGATATAGTAAAGCAATGGAATGACAAGCAACGTCAAGACAGTGGACGACAAGGTTCCGAAAATCAATGAAACCGCCAATCCTCCAAACACCGGATCCGTGATCATAATCATCGATCCGAACATGATTGCTAGAGCGGTCAACAGAATCGGACGGAAACGCACCTTACCGGCTTCGATTACCGCATCCTTCAATGATTGACCTTCAGCTCGATATTCCAAGATAAAGTCAATCAACAACAACGAGTTCCGCACTACGATACCCGCTAAGGCGATTACCCCGATCATTGACGTTGCGGTAAATGCCTGATCAGTTAACCAGTGTCCAGGGAAGACTCCGATCATGGTCAACGGGATAGCCCCCATGACAATAACCGGCATCATGAAGGATTTATAGTAACCCACCAAAATCAGATAGATAAAAATCAATGCAACGATGAATGCACTCCCCATATCGCGGAACACATCCAAAGTCAGACGCATCTCTCCGCCCCATAGCAACGTGTAATCCATCACATCTTTAGGTTGTGCTTCCACAAAACCGAGGTTCGCAGTATGGAAAGTGACGCCGGATTCAGGCAACTTAATGCCGTCTAGCATACTATCCAATGAAAGCACTGCATAAACCGGACTGGATTGCAGTAACTCACCACCGATCATCACCATTGAGTGCTGGTCACGTCCCATTATCGGTTTCGCATAAACTTCTTCCTCGATATTCGCTACGGCCGACAGCGGTACCGAACCACCGGAACGGGACTGAACGCGTAATGACATCAACTGCTCAACCGTCGTTCTCTCAGAACGAGGCAGACGCACAATAATATTGACCGACTCACGCACTTCATCCAAGTGCATATAGCCCAACTCAAAACCGTTAATGTAATCGCGTAACATCTTACTGACCTGAGCCGGCGCTACGCCTAACAGATTGGCCTGCTCACGATCGATATTGATGTTGTAACTCATATTATCTGCAGTCACAGAGTCATCAATATTGACCAAACCGTAAATATTTTTGAATTTCTCGCTAACCTCAACGGCCGCAGCACGAAGTTTGTCATAATCAGGCCCATAAAGCTCAGCCATAATCTGAGTCGTTACCGGAGGCCCAGGAGGCGTTTCATAGAGCTTAATATTGGCCGACGGGAACTGCTCTCGCAAACCACTCAAATCGACATTTAATTGCTCAACAATCTCATGTGATGAAGCGCTTCGATCGTGCTTATTAACCAAGTTGACTCGAATCTGTGCAAAGTGGCTACCCTGCTTAATCAAATCCCCACGCACCAAAGCCGCAAAATCGATAGGAGCATGATCGCCCAAGTAGACGCTGTAATCGGTCACAAATGCCATCTTACTTAAGTGTTCACCCAAATGACGCACCACTCGGTCAGTCGCTTCGAGCGCGGTTCCTTCCGGCATATCCACTTGAATAAGGAAAGTACTCGTATTGTCATACGGCAGCATCTTAACCTCAACCCCTGCCGGGTGCAGCGGATTATTCATACCGTCACCGCGAACAAACTGTAGTGCCGGCTGAATCATGGCGGCGATCAAAGCCAACAGCACCACAAACAGGAAAATATTACGCTTGGTACGATTTTCGATCATCGGATTGATTGCTTTGACGTACAACTTCTGCATCCAATCCTCTTCATTGACATGATGCGTTTGCAAGCTTTCGCGCTCTTGCATCTGCTGGATCGCTTTTTTGCCCAATAAACGATAAGCCAAGTAAGGCACCAAAATATAGGCGACAACCAAGGATGCGATCATGGCAACCGGAACATTGAACGGGATCGGTGCCATAAACGGCCCCATCATTCCGGTAACAAACAACATCGGGATGAAAGCCAAAATAACGGCAATAGTCGCCACATTTGTCGGGTTACCGATTTCATTGGTCGCTCGAATCATCACTTGATCGAATTCTTTCGGATCAAAGCCGTCATGGATATGACGATGGATATTTTCGATAACAACAATGGCCGCATCCACCAGCAGGCCTAGCGAGAGAATCAACGCAAATAACGTGATTCGGTTAATCGTCTGTTCGGCAATCAAACCGACAAATAACACAACAAACAGAATCAACGGAACTGTCAAAGTAACAATTCCAGCCTCTCGCCAACCCAAGAAAATAATCAGGATAATCACTACCGAACCGACAGCAATCCCCAAATGCTCCATCAACAAGTTGACCGCAGCATTGGCTTTTTCACCGTCGTTTCGAGTCACCACCACTTCAACATTAGCCGGGATGACCGACTTCTTGAGAAATTCAAGCTGATCCAAAACAGCATTGGCCACATCTACCGCATTGGTTCCCGGCTTTTTCGCAAGCGTAATGGTTACGGCCTGCTGCTCCGGACTACCGGCATGATTGGAATGCGGCCCGAAGCCGACACGGTAGTTGGCATCCGGTTCTAGAGTACCGTCTTTAATGGTTGCAATATCTTTCAGGTAAATCGGGCGTCCCTGGTCGGCACCAATCACGATTTCACCGACTTCTTTGGCATTACCCAAATAACCGTTGACACGAATCAGGCGCTCACGGTTATTATTAACCACTGCACCGACCGGTAAGGAAACATTACTTCCTTTCAGCATTTGACTAATTGTGTCCAAAGTCAGACCGGTTTGAGCGATCTTCTGAGCATCCAGCCAAACGTTAACCGAACGTTTTTGCCCGCCAACCACATTGGTAAATGAAACACCTGGGATATTACGCAGATTTTCAACCAATTTGAGCGAGATATCACGCAGGTCATAGCCTTCCAAATCGTTAGAGGTGATGGCCAGCGTCATGATCGGCACATCATCTACATTGATCGGTTTGATAAGAGGGTCTTGTGTATCAGGCGGCATCTTATCCATGTTCTGCATGATCTGGTTGTATAACTTCACCAGACTGTCCACTTGGTTTTCACCTACTTCGAACTGGACCGTGACCATCCCGAAATCATTAGATGCATAACCAAAGGTATGATCGACACCCGGCAAAGAGCTAAGGATCGTTTCCAGAGGTTTTACCACCAGATTATTCACCTCATTCGGCGTTGCACCCGCCTTCGGCACGATGATATTGGCCGCCGGTACCACGATTTGCGGGTTATACTCTCGCGGCGTAATCAAATAAGCCATCAATCCGGCTAAGGTAACCGCCACAACCAACATCATGGTGATCTTGGAATGGATAAAGGCTTTCGCCAACTTACCGGCGATATTCAAGTCCTTGGCAGACTGTTCTACTTCCTGTTTCTGAATTTCAGCCATTATTTAGCTCCTTCAGCCTCAGTTTGTGCCACGGCTATTTCAATCGTATCGCCATTCATAAGCAGCTCATTATTGGAGACCACCACTTGTTCACCAACAACCAGACCCGCTTGAACCTCAACCATGCCGTTCAATTCCGCACCGGTACGTACCATATGGAAAAACGCTTTACCGCTTTCCAGCACAAAAACACCATTGATGCCGGCACGCTTAACTATGGCCGATTTCGGCAACATCATGGTCTGACGCTCACCGCGGGTAAAGCTGACACGAGCAAAAGTTCCACTGTTAACATCATTCACATCCGGCAGACTTAATTTAACAGTATGTGTACGTGTTGCCGGATCAGCAGCACTTACCAATGTATAAATCGTGGCTTCAATCGGCTTTTCGATACCGTCGATTTTCACCGACGCTTTATCGCCGATACGCAATGCTGCATAAAGGTCGTTAGAAACTTGAGTTTGAACACTCAACGAAGATAGGTTTTCCATTACCACAACTGGATTGCCCGGTGCCGCCAACGATCCTTCGGTCGCCATTTTCTGTACAATCACACCACTGAACGGCGCTTTGACATTCGCGTAATTCAATTGATCGCGAGCTTGTTTCAAGCCCGCCTGGGCGGCCGCAAGGTTTTCTTGTGCAACATTATATTGAAGGCGAATTTTGTCGTATTGCTGTTTGGATACAGCACTATCTTTATACAACTTGGTAAAACGCTCATAATCGGCGGTTGCGTCTTCCAATGCTGCTTTGGCTTGCTGGTAAGCCGATTGCGCTTGAGAAATCTGGCTATTGATATCGCCGGCATCGATTTTAAAAAGCAGTTGACCGCGCTCTACATGATCCCCGACTTTTACGTCTAAATTTTCAATATAGCCCATAATACGGGAAGCGATATGCGCTTTCTGATCCGGTACAACCGATCCTGGCACAACCGATTTCAATGGCACCGCACCAACGCTGACATTGACGACTTCGGCCACCACGGTTTTAGTCTGCTGTTCAACTGCCGTCGGTTCGGCATCTTGACCACAACCAGCTAACCCCATGGTTGCAGCTAATAGCGAAATCCCTACTGCTTTAGTGAAATGTTTCATTTTAAAAACCTCTATCCTTATAAATTTCTAATGCTGCAATTACAGGCGGTTAACGTCCATTCGGCCTGCTGCTAAAAGTAATTGCGCTTTTTGAACATTAACGTCATAACGCGCCGAAACCAATTCGGCTCGAGCTCTATCCAGCTGAGTATTGGCTGCCAGCAACTCGGTGATAGTCGCAATCCCGTTGTTATACCGCTTTAATACTAAACGACGGGCTTCGTCTGCTTGCTGTACGGCCAACAGGTTTGACAAGACCTGCTCTTCCGCGGCTTGCAGTTTATTCCACGCGGTTAAGACCTGAATACGAACTTTATTTTCATGAGAACGAGCCTCGGCTTTTTTCTGAGCGGCCGCCGCCGTCGCCATATCGACAGTTCCGTCAGTGACGCCAAAATCGGTAATTTTCCAAGAAAGCACACCCGCTACGGTATAAGAGTCGTTTACCAGCTCTAAAGATTCAGCGTTCCAATCTTTACGCAACATCACATTAAAGCTCGGATAGTAATCCGCTTTGGCGGCATTAATTTCGTAAGTAGACGCTTCCGCCTGTTTGCGCTTCGCATCCAATTCCGGATTTGAAGTCAAAGCCATAGACAAAAGCTCTTCTTCATTATTTACCGGCAACTGTAAATCAAGACGCTCGGCAACATCCACATCCGCTTTAGGATCCACATTCATCAACATTTTTAGAGTTTGTAAGGCGATTTTTTCTTGTGAGATCGCCTTGGCCAAGGCGACAGTCGCCGCCGACTGGTTAACTTTCGCACTTAAAAACTCAGAGCGCACGACAACCCCTTGGTCAACGAGGTTTCGGGTAGTTTTTACATAAGAATCCGCAGTTTCCTTTGCCTGCTTGGCAACCTCGATATAGGCACGAGCGGCATGAACAGCTTCATAGGCTTGATAGATATTGAAAGTTAAATATTGTTGAACGGCAATATCACCGTTCTTAGCCGCTTCAATCA
This sequence comes from Thiomicrorhabdus sp., assembly GCA_963677355.2. GTDB lineage: Bacteria > Pseudomonadota > Gammaproteobacteria > Thiomicrospirales > Thiomicrospiraceae > Thiomicrorhabdus. Next base: position 1,290,203 of record CAXXXQ010000002.1, read on the forward strand.
TGGATGCGGCTTGGTCTTCATAGCTACCGATTCTGCCGCCGTTCCAAATCGGCAACAACATCTCGATTCTGGTATTGACATCAGTGTGTGCATCCGCATTATTCAAAGCGTCGGGTGCAATATCCTCTGATGCTGCCGGATTATTAAACGGAAACTCGGCAATTCCAAAATCACCAAAAGTCGCTTGACGTTGTTGCAACTTCATACCGAATACATTCAGCGGGTTATCCGACTTACTACCGGTAACCGAAACGGTAATTTGCGGCAATCGACTGGATTCCGCCTTACTTAACGCCGCTTCAGCCTGGTTGATTCTTGCCGAACTGGCTTCCATCTCAGGATTTTGTGCCAATGCAGTATCCACGCAAGATTTGAAGTCATACTGCTGCGCTTGGGCTAACAGTGGCATACTCACTGCAGCCGCTACCAGCAAACCGACCAGCTTGCGTTTAAATTTCTTTTGTTGGTTCATTACTCTCTCCAAATCGCCTGACTAACCTCTTGCTTAAAAAACCAAAAAAGGATGTCCCCACATCCTTTTTTTCTTACAAATTAAGCAGCTAAACAGCATCTTACTTTAGACATACGTTAACCTCTGTTTTATAAGTAGCTAACCTTATAGACTAATTACTCATAACTCAAGCTTATTAACATATTAGAATTTTCTAATATTATAGTGATTATCCGAATATAAGCAAATCCTAATATAGAGTAACTTCAGATAGTCAAACGACTAAAAATTGGATTCAATCAATTTACGCAGCCAAACCAACTCACCATGGAAAAAATGACTGGCCTTTGCGCGCCAATAGATATCCGGAATGATTGACCGGCTCATCGCCCAGTCCAATATCTCTTTAGCGCAGACCACTTCATCTTCCCCGCCTTGAATCAACGACCAAGACGGTTCAATATCATCAATGACCGAGAAATCATATAAACCGACTGGCGGAGCAACTGTACACAAGGCATCAATATCACCGTATTGAGGTAATCCTTTTAAGGTTACGTAACTGCCAAAGGAAAAACCGCCTAATACAATATATTCAGGTTCAAACTCCGTTTTTGCCCACTCAAGAACCGCCAACAAGTCCGCCTGCTCGCCTCCGCCGTTATCGTAACTGCCCTGGCTTTTGCCGACCCCCCTGAAGTTATAAGCAACCGTATGGTAACCCGTAGCAGAAAACCCCCGTTCCAACGTCGTCACAACCTTATTATTCATGGTACCGCCATAAAGCGGATGCGGATGACTGATAACGACTAATTTACTACTACCCGGATCTCGGCTTGGCTTGACCCGAATTTCCAACTCGCCCGCCGGCCCGTTGATCAATATTGAGCTCTTTTTCATAACACCATTCAAAATATTGCCAATCTATATCGAGATTATTCTAAATCAATTGAGAGCATGAATTCGTTATACTCTTGCTATCTAACGCTAACAACACAACGATCCGAGACACCATGACAACAAATAAAACTCTTATCATTGATGATGCCGTTCCTTATGCTAAAGAAATCTATTCCCATCTTGGCAAAGTCATTACGCTCCCGGGCAGAGAAATCGACCGTAAAGCCGTCATGCACGCAGACGCTTTAATTGTTCGCTCCCGAACTCAAGTTAATGCAAACTTATTACAAGGAACCTCAATTAAGTTTGTCGGTAGCACGGTAGTCGGTCTAGACCATATCGATCAAGATTATTTAAAGAAAAAACAGATTCATTTTTATTCCGCACAGGGTTGCAATGCGAACTCGGTTGCCGAATACATTATTACTGCCCTGTTTAATCTAGCAGAAGAATTTGGCTTCGAACTATCTGATAAAACTCTGGGAATCATTGGAGTCGGTAATGTCGGTGGACGCTTATACAACAAAGCGGAATTACTGGGTATAGATTGCCTTTTGAACGATCCGCCCAAACTACAACAACAACCGGAACTGGCTGAGAAGTATCCTTACGTGCCACTAGAACAGTGTTTGCAAGCTGACATCATCACCGTGCACACGCCTTTAACAGATCGAGGTGAATTTCCTACCGTGGATTTGATCTCGGCGAAGCATTTACAACGCATTCGCCCCGAGCAAATCATTATCAATGCGGCCAGAGGGGGAATAATTAATGAAGATCAGTGGATAAAAACCCCAACACAAGCCAATATTATCGATTGCTGGGAAAACGAACCGAATATTAATGAGGCGCTCTACAATAGCGCCTGGATTGCCACCCCACATATTGCCGGTCACTCTCTGGATGCAAAAGTCGCTGGAAGTTCAATGGTGTACGAAGAACTCTGCCGATATTGGCAAACACCCCCTGAAGACCAATGGCGCCAATCACTCCCCTCTTCTCCAAACCCGCTAAAAATAGCCGATACAGGCTCGATTCAGAGCAAGCTTAACCAACTGTTCAGCCAGACACATAATATATTTCATGACGACCGAGCCATACGCGATAAAAACATTCAAAACATACATAAAAAATACGAATATTACCGTAGAAACTTTCCCATCTATCGAGAATGGCATCAACATAGGGTCCTTGCCGCAGACGATCAAACCCTTAATAACCTATTAAAATCCCTGGGTTTTCCGGTTATTGCCGAGGAAAACACATTAGAACATTAGAATTTCTTAATAAAATAATATTATTAAACCAACAAAAATTTTAGGTTTGATTTTGTTTTTAGAGCGAGTAACCTAGCTTCTGAAAATTTCAGAGCAGTGCTTACACGCTCATTAAAAATATAATCTCAACGGAGAAAACGGAATGAAATTAATCAACCTTTTTAAAGCAGCAATCCTTGCAGTTACGGTTACGACTCTTTCTGGCTGCGGAACCATGCACGCTATCGGCAATCTGAACGACGGCGCTGGCGAAACGTTCATGGAAATCTGGGACAAGTGGGTAGAGGCAGAAGGTGATATCGCAGATGCTTCTATGTGGGAAGTAAAAGTAGACGAAGGCGTTGCACTTGAAGACGTTATTGATGCCATTAACGCTGTTGGTGTAAACCGCAACATCAAGAACGTTGGTGAACTTCCTCTTTCTGAAGAATTGAAAGCTCGCGGAATTGAATCTAAAGTGATTCACGTTATGTCTTTCTGTAACCCTGAAACGGCTCGTAAAATGGTTGACTTCTCTCCAGCGATGGGTGGTTTCCTTCCATGTCGTGTAAACATCATCGAAGAAGAAGATGGTCTTCACATCTACACCATGAATATGGATATGGCGATCAAAATGGGTAAAAAGATGCCTCCTGAACTTCAAGAAGCCACCATGGCGGTTCGTAACGCTATGTGGGAAATGCTACAAAACGGTAAAACTGGAGCATTCTAATCTCCACTTCCTCTAATCAGGAATGTTGATAGAAGCCGCATTGAATATTCAATGCGGCTTTTTTTATTTGCTCAGATCCGCCACATCACTAGACAAATACATTTCTACAAATCAACCAATGACCACGCCTTTTGTTGTAAAAAAACAACAGTCTAAAAAAAGTAAATCTCTTCATTTACCTCCTACTGACAAATACTCATCCAAAGTCTTTTTTATCGCTGCATAAAAGCCTATTTTTTATTTATTTTCAATAAGTTACATCAATTACTTTTTCTTATGGAGTCATTCATAATGAAATAATGATTTTCTTATATACAAACTGATACACCCTTAAATTTTTTTAATTACAAAAAGATACTTATTTGTTGCATAGTTACATCGAAACGGAATAACGGCTAAACAATTAGCCGTGAAAATTCAACTCATTAAAGACAATAAAGAGAAAGAAAAAACATGAGAAAAACAAAATTAGCTCTAGCAATTGCAACAGCAGGCCTAATGAGTACTCAGGCTTTTGCAACCAACGGCATGAACATGGAAGGTTACGGCCCGGTATCAAGTGCAATGGGGGGGACTGCCCAAGCATACAACAACGGTCTTGGCGGTATGATGAACAACCCGGCAACCATGGGTATGGGCTCTAAAGAAGGTAATAAATTCCAGATTGCTGTTGGTAAACTGGGGCCGGATGTCAGTGTTAAACAAGATATGTACGGAATCGACCAAGACTCAAGCGGAACAGCATATTACATGCCTGGTTTCGGTTTTGCACGTAAACGCGACGGCCTTACCTATGGTATCGGTATTTTAGGTCAAGGAGGCATGGGAACGGAATTCGGCAGAGCAGACACCTCTATGGCTTCTGAGGATTTGTTCAAACGCGGTTTCTCTATGATGCAAGACCCAACCTCATCAATGCCTCGCGAACTTAGCGGCGACAAAAACCGTTCCGAGTTATCTGTTGGTCGTGTCATTGTCCCTGTTAACATGGAAGTAAACGATAAATTAACAGTAGGTGCGTCTATTGACTTCGTATGGGCCGGTATGGACATGATGATGGACATGTCAGGCTCACAATTCCGTGATCTAGCCTACAGCGACCCTGCAACGTTCACACGTTCAGGAAATGTTTCAGGAACTATGCTTAGCGGACTTGAAGGCATGTTTATGGGCGGCATGTTAAGCGATGTTAACTGGGCTCGTTTCGATTTCTCAAATGATGATAGATACACAGGTGAAGCCAAAGCAACCGGTTTTGGCGGAAAACTGGGTATGACCTATGTTGTAAACAATAAATTAACACTTGGTGCTTCATATCACAGCAAAACCAACCTGTCTGATATGACAGGTGACGCCACCCTTAGTATGAATGTAGTCATGCCAGGCATGGGAACACAAACCATTCCAGTTGAAGGGGAAGTTAAAATTAAAGACTTCCAATGGCCGAGTACTTTTGCATTCGGTGCAGCTTATCGCCCGACAGACAAATGGTTACTGACAGCGGATTACAAACGCATCAACTGGTCTGAAACCATGAAAGACTTTAATATGGTATTTGAAGCTGATGCAACTCAGTCAAATCCATTTGCCGCCGGTTTTGCTAATGCAGAACTTGATGTCAGCCTGCCACAAGAATGGGATGATCAAAATGTCATCATGCTTGGTGGTGCTTATCAGTACAATAAAAACCTAACTCTTCGTGCCGGTTTGAACGTAGCGAACAACCCTGTTCCGGATGAACATGTCAACCCGCTATTCCCTGCAACCGTTGAGCGTCACTATACGCTAGGTTTCGGTTATAACTTTGACAAAAGCCACACTATTGATGCGTCGTTCACGCATGCTCCAGCAACCGAAGTCACAGGTGACGGTGATTTAAATGATGGTTTGGAAATTTCTCATGGTCAAACCAACTGGCAGCTAATGTATACCTACAAATGGGGTATCGTTAAAAAATAAATCCTGATCAATTTAGATTTATGCCACAAAGCCGCATTTTTATGCGGCTTTTTTGTTTCTATTCTCCGCCGTTTTCGCACAATAAATTTTCTTCCTATTTGTTAATAAATCTTTAATAATAAGCGCCATTGTCTTTTTGGTTTTTTCTGCATACTATGTTGATAACACATCGTTTAAAAGGAAGTTGGAAATAATGGCAAGAATCTTAATCGCCGGGTGTGGCGGTATCGGTTGCAAACTTGGGCAACTACTGGTTCAAAATAATCACGAAGTTTTTGGACTTCGTCGGGATATCAGCAAAATACCGGACAACATCACGCCAATTCAGGCTGACTTGTCAACACCAAACGACAATCTTCCTGAAAACATCGATTATGTTTTCTATACGGCTTCCGCTGGAAAATATAAAGACAGCGCCTACTATCTGGCCTATGTTTCAGGCGTAAAACACATCCTGAAAGATTTGGGTCAACAAAATATAAAGCGTTTCTTTTTTGTCTCCAGCACCTCGGTATTTGGTCAAAGTGACGGTGAATTCGTTAATGAAAGCAGTCCGACTAGTGACGCAAACTTTTCAACTAAACGCCTTTTGGAAGGTGAAGAGGTCGTCCAAAACGGCAAATTTCCTTCAACGATTGTTCGTTTCGGCGGCATCTACGGTCCTGGACGCACACATTTGGTCGACCTCGTTCTGCAAGGAAAATCTCACTGTATGGACGGCGTTTGGAGCAACCGCATCCACTCTAGCGACTGCGTTGGCATCCTTAACCACTTGTTTGAAATGAATGAAAAGGATGCGACTCAAGTTGACGACTTGTATGTTGGTGTGGATTGTCAACCAACGCCGTTATGTGAAGTTTATGACTGGCTGGCCGAACAGTTATGCGTACCCGATGTTGAACACATCGAGCCGAAAGAGTCTTCTCGACAAATGAGAAGTAACAAAAGAATATCGAACCAAAAAATACTCGATACCGGCTATGAATTCATTTATCCGGATTATCAATCAGGCTACCGGGAACTGCTTAACGATTAACAAGGATTAAAGTTAATCCTTCCGGTCATAGGTAACTTGCTCAGGTTTTTTAGGTTCTTTTTCTTCCCATTCACCTTCAAAAACCTGCTCATCTTGCTGGTAACGGTAATAGGTTCTAGTCTGCATTCCTTTCATGCTCTGCTTAATTAGAAAGCGCCGGATAAATGGAACTAGAAACAACAGGCCGATAGCATCACTGATCAGTCCGGGGAAAAACAACAACACCCCGCCAAGAAAAATAAACACACCTTCAAACATCGAGGCTTCGGGTGAGTGGCCTGCCGCCATTTCATGTTGTGCATTCTGCACAGTCGCCAACCCTTGACTTCGCATTAACGCAATACCGACCACCGCAGTTGTAATTGTTAACAACACCGTTGGCAAGGCACCGATGACACTTCCGACCTGAATCAGAAAATACAACTCTATCAGCGGAATAATTAAAAGAAGTAGAAATAAAATTCGCATTTAACAGGTCTCTAAATTTTGAAGCCGGCAACCCTAAAAACGGGATCACACAAGCCTACTTTATTAATAGTAATAAACGATTATAATGAGCCATTATCGGATTTAAACCTTAATGGTTATAAACTCAAGAGTTTCTTCACCAAGCAAACGGCAAGGTACCGATACTATATAAAGTTGAAATAATAAATTTCAAGAACCCTGAAGAGAATACTTATGCAGACAATGAAGCCGGCTAGCAACAAATATATCTATAAATGGCAAAGACTGATAGTCCGTTTTTTTGCCACTCTATTGATCTTTTTTCCATTATTCAGCGCAACCAACTCGGCCTACGCCAACGAGCTTCTTGAGGTCGATGAAGCTTTTGAACTGAAACAACCCAAAGTTGAGAATCAGTCTATCGTCATTGAATGGCAAATTGCTGATGACTACAAGCTTTATAAAGACAAGATGTCTGTCACTGCAACCAATGTGACACTCGACACTCCACAGTTTTCTAAAAGTAAATTAGTCGATGATGCCCTTTTCGGTAAAACCAAAGTTTATCTGCACACAGCCTCAATTAGCGTTCCTTACAGCGGAAGTGCAACCAGTTCCGAGTTGACTGTCAAATACCAAGGTTGCGCCGATAAAATAGGAGTTTGCTACCCGCCTCAGACGCGGACATTCACCATTGACCTACCGGCTGCCACGAAAAGTGCCGATAGCGCTAGCAAACTGGACTCGCTTTCGGCTTTAGACAAATTCCTCAAACAAGATTCCGAGCAGCCTGAATTGCTGGATGCGGAAGATGCCTTCCAATTTTCACACAACATTAACGCTCAAGGCATGTTAGAACTACAGTGGACCGTTGCCGATGACTACCACCTGTATAAAGATAAAATCAAAACGTCCATTATTGACGGTTCTGCCACTCTAGGAAACATTGCCCTACCAGAAGCGGAAACCGTGAATGATGAACTGTTCGGCAAAACCGAAGTCTACCATGGCACATTCCACGCCCAGCTACCAATCACCCAGATTAGCGGCAAAGCGACCGTACAAATCGAATACCAAGGTTGCTCCGTTACTTCAGGCGTCTGCTACCCGCCGATCAAACAGCAGATTCCGGTCGATGCCAACAGCATCAACACCTCTGCTACTGCTGATTTGACCCAAACGCAAACCAGTTCGGCAGCACCTGCTCAGGAACTTTCAGAAACCGACCAGATTGCAGACACCCTTAAGAACAGCAGTGTTTGGATTGTCATCGCCACTTTCTTTATTTTCGGTCTATTACTCGCTTTCACCCCTTGTGTCTTCCCGATGATTCCGATTCTATCGAGCATTATCGTTGGACAAGGCGATCAACTTACCACTCGCCGCGCTTTTGTAATGTCGCTCGTTTATGTCTTAGCGATGTCCGTCACCTATACCGTCGCGGGTGTGTTAGCCGGTATGTTTGGTGAAAACCTGCAAGCTGCGTTCCAAAACCCATGGATCATCGGCAGCTTCAGCATTATCTTTATCCTACTGGCTTTCTCCATGTTCGGCTTCTACGAACTGCAATTGCCGTCCAGTCTGCAGTCCAAACTGACCAACATCTCCAATAAACAGCAAGGCGGCACCCTGACGGGTGTGGCCGTTATGGGCTTCCTATCCGCGTTGATTGTCGGCCCTTGTGTCGCCCCTCCTCTGGCGGGCGCGCTGATCTATATCGGTCAAACCGGCGATGCTTTGCTTGGCGGAACCGCTCTATTCGCGATGAGTATGGGGATGGGATTACCACTTCTTCTACTTGGCACCTCTGCTGGTAAATTGTTGCCAAGAGCCGGTGCATGGATGGACAACGTTAAAGCCGTATTTGGTGTCATGCTGATCGGTGTCGCTATCTGGATGGCCGAACGCATTGTTCCGGCTGAAGTTTCCATGATCAGCTGGGCGATGCTATTTATCATTTCTGCCGTTTACATGGGCGCCTTTGAAAGCACTCAGGAAAAATCGGGTTGGATGAAACTGGTCAAAGGTCTCGGGCTAACCCTATTTATCTACGGTTCGATGATCCTAATCGGTCTATTAGGCGGCAGTACTCAACTGTTTCAGCCACTGAAAGTATTTCAAAGTGGAGGCGGTCACGCACAAGTACAGTCCGAACATCTGCAATTCCAAACCATCAAATCCTATGAAGATTTACAAGCAGAACTCGCCAAAGGCCAACCGGTCATGCTCGACTTCTATGCCGATTGGTGTGTTAGCTGTAAAGAGATGGAAGCTTTGACCTTTACCAAGCCGGAAGTTCATGCGGCTTTAAAAGGGGTTAAATTACTGCAGGCTGATGTTACCGCTAATGACGATATCGATAAAAGCTTAATGAAGCAGTTCGGCATTATTGGGCCGCCAGCGATTCTATTCTTTACCGCTGACGGTCAAGAACAGAAAGCTCAGCGTGTTGTCGGTTTTAAAAATGCCGAAAAATTTACCGCAACCATTAATAAAGCTTACCAATAACCTTACTTTTCCCATGCCATTAAACCTTCTACCGACAGTTTAATGGCAAACTCTAACGTTCCCGCCCATTCACCGAACGTTCATTACAGAACGCGTCATTTAATGAAAAAACTCCCAGTATTTTCTTATTTTATACATGGAGTTATAAACAAAGTTACGTTATAATCCTGACATCAAATCAGACTGGAATAGGCAAAAGGCGTCTTATGGCAACAATATTGGTTATCAACGGTCCCAACTTGAACATGTTAGGACAGCGTGAACCCGATACATACGGTTATGAAACCTTAGACGACATTATCGAAGGGCTCATTGAAATGGCCGACCAATATAATGTCCGCCTGTTTGACTTCCAGAGCAATGCCGAGCACGAAATTATTGACCGTATCCATCAGACCATGACGGACGGTACTGACTACATCATTATCAACCCTGCTGCATTTACTCACACCAGCGTGGCGATTCGTGACGCTCTGGCAACTGTCGCCAAGCCATTCATCGAAGTGCATATCTCCAATATCCACAAACGTGAAGAATTCAGAACTCACTCCTATTTTTCGGATTTGGCCGATGGCGTGATTGCCGGCTTGGGAACCAAAGGTTACCAGCTTGCTTTGACAGCCGCAGTTGATAAGTTAGAAGAACAAATTTAACCCCCTGAAATGACAACACCCGAGCCAAACCAAGCTCGGGAAAAAACAAAAGAGGTTCAGAAAAACCTCTCAAATAAAGGATACAACATGGATATTCGTTCAATTCGTAAACTAATTGAAATCGTAGAACAATCTGATATTTCAGAAATCGAAATTAAAGAAGGCGACCACAATATTCGTGTCACTCGACATCAAGAGCCTGTCATCATGCACGCTCCAGCTATGGCTGCAGCGCCAGTGGCTTCGGCGCCAGCAGCCGCACCTGTAGCTGCTGCTCCGGCAGAAGCTCCGGCAGTTGAAATCAGCGGCCACAAGATCACATCTCCGATGGTTGGAACTTTCTATGAAGCACCTTCCCCAGATGCCGGTCCTTTCGTAAAAGTGGGTGACAAGGTTGCCGAAGGTGACACTCTGTGCATTATTGAAGCCATGAAAATCATGAACCCGATTGAGTCTGACAAAGCGGGGACGATCAAACAAATCCTTGGTGTAAATGGTGAGCCGGTAGAGTTCGGTCAGCCTCTATTCGTAATCGAATAAGGAAGACACCATGATTGAAAAAATTCTTATTGCCAACCGTGGTGAAATTGCACTACGTGTTTTGCGAGCTTGTAAAGAGCTTGGCATTAAAACGGTTGCCGTGCACTCAACTGCCGATGCCGACTTGAAACACGTCCTACTTGCCGATGAATCAGTTTGTATCGGGCCTGCCCCGTCTTCGGAAAGTTACCTGAACATGGCGGCTTTGATTGCGGCAGCAGAAGTGACTGATGCCGAAGCGATTCATCCGGGTTATGGTTTCTTATCTGAAAATGCCGACTTTGCAGAACGTGTCGAAGAGAGCGGTTTCACTTTTATCGGGCCGCGCGCAGAGACCATCCGTTTGATGGGTGACAAGGTTTCCGCGATCAAGGCGATGACCGAGTCCGGCGTTCCGACGGTTCCAGGTTCAGGCGGACCGCTTGGCGATGACGACAAAGAGAACTTAGCGACGGCGCAACGCATCGGCTATCCGGTCATCATTAAGGCCGCCGGTGGCGGTGGTGGACGTGGTATGCGTGTAGTGCATACCGAAGCCAACCTGCTTAAATCGATTCAATTGACCAAATCTGAAGCCGGTAGCTTCTTCGGCAATCCGGAAGTCTATATGGAGAAGTTCCTGGAGAACCCTCGCCATGTGGAAATTCAGGTGTTAGCAGATGGTCAAGGTAATGCCATTCACCTCGGTGAGCGCGACTGTTCAATGCAACGTCGTCACCAAAAAGTCGTGGAAGAAGCGCCTGCACCTGGGATTACGGCTGAACAACGTGAGCGCATAGGTTCCGCTTGTGTTAACGCTTGTATCGAAATCGGTTACCGCGGCGCGGGAACATTCGAGTTCCTGTATGAAAACGGTGAATTCTATTTCATCGAAATGAATACCCGTTTACAGGTTGAGCACTGTGTGACCGAAATGGTTACCGGCATTGACCTAGTTAAAGCGCAAATCGATATCGCACGCGGTAACCCGCTAACCATCAAACAGGAAGACGTTAAGTTAACCGGGCACGCCATAGAGTGTCGTGTAAACGCAGAAAACCCTGCTCGTAACTTCATGCCATCGCCAGGTAAGATTGAACGTCTTCACCTGCCAGGTGGGCTGGGAGTACGTTGGGATTCTCACATCTATACCGGTTATTCCATTCCGCCGCATTATGATTCCATGATCGGTAAGCTGATCTGCTACGGTAGCGATCGTGATACGGCAATCGCACGTATGGACAGCGCCTTGAGCGAAATGGTCATCAAAGGAATCGATACCAACATTCATCTGCAAAGAGAAATCATGAATGACGGCGGTTTCTGTGAAGGTGGCCAAAATATCCATTATCTGGAACACCGTTTAGAGCACTTGGTTTAAGCCCTGCGCTCTTCTGGCCAAGCCTTGCTTGACCCGTATTCAAAACCTCTAATACTTTGGTATTGGAGGTTTTTTGTTTTAACCGAGTCCTTTGCTGGCCTTATTTACTTGAATATCGTTAGCAAAGCACTTGGCATAAATTTCAAAAATCATTAGGAGCTAACATGGCTTGGATACAAATTAATACCGTCGTTCCGGAAGCCCTTGCCGAACCTTTGTCAGACGCCTTCATGGAAGCCAACGCCGCTTCCGTCACCTTTGAAGATGCCAAAGATCAGCCTATTTTCGAGCCGGAACTCGGCACCACCCCGATTTGGACCAATACCAAAGTAGTCGGCCTGTTTGACGCCGAAGTCGAGACGGCTCCGATTATTAACCTGTTGATCAGCCTTGTACCGCAGCTTAAAGCCGAAGATTTTAAGATCGAACAGTTAGAGGATAAAGATTGGGTACGCGCCTGGATGGACCAATTCAAACCCATGCAGTTCGGCAAACGTCTGTGGATTGTACCAACTTGGTGTGCAGCTCCCGATGCCGATGCCGTCAATCTAATGCTTGATCCGGGCATGGCATTTGGCACCGGCACCCACCCGACCACCTCGCTATGTTTGAGTTGGCTGGATGGGCAAGACCTAGCTGATAAAGACGTCATTGACTACGGTTGCGGATCCGGAATCCTAGCCCTGGCAGCAAAAAAACTGGGTGCCAAGAGTGTCTGTGGAACAGACATTGACCCGCAAGCGATCACTGCCAGTAAAGAAAACGCGCAACGCAACCATGAAAGCATTCCGTTTGCTCTGGTGAAAGACTTCGATTCCGAACCGGTTGAACTGTTAATTGCTAATATTTTGGCTGGCCCATTGAAAGAGTTGGCAGCGGAATTTGAACGTCTATTGAAACCAGGCGGTACCTTGGTGTTATCAGGATTGTTAGCCAGTCAGGCGGAAGGTTTGATCACGCACTATCAACAACATGGTATCCAGCTTGACCACTTCGAAACGCTTGATGAATGGGGATTGCTGTCCGGCACTAAGACAGCCTAGGTTTATTCGATGTTGAAAATTGGCCCTTATGAATTTGAACACAATATCGTGCTAGCCCCCATGGCCGGCATTACCGATGCGGTGTTCAGAGAAATTTGCCGTCAAAATGGTGCCTGCTACACTCTGGCCGAGATGGTTGCGTCTAAAAAACAACTTTGGAAATCCAAAAAATCGTCAACCCGCCACGTTGATTTAAATGATCCGGAACCCAGAGCCGTGCAGCTGATTGGAACCGACCCGCAGGAATTGGCGGAAGCCGCCGTTTGGCAAACCGAGCAAGGCGCACAGATCATCGATTTAAATATGGGCTGTCCGGCTAAAAAAGTCTGCTCGGTAGCGGCCGGTTCCGCCTTGATGGCAACACCGGACAAAGTAGCCGAAATTTTCAAAACCGTCGTTGCAGCGGTCGATGTACCGGTCACTGTCAAAACCAGAACCGGTACCGATGCAGAACATAAAAATGTATTGCAGATCGCTCGGCTTGCCGAAGAAAATGGCATACAAGCCATTACCATTCACGGCCGTACCCGAGCCGACAAATTCAGCGGCCATGCGGAATACGACAGCATCAAAGCGGTGAAAGCGGATATCAGCATCCCGGTGATCGCAAATGGCGATATTTGCACTCCCGAACAAGCTAAATTTGTATTAGAATATACCGCTGCTGACGGCATTATGATTGGACGATATTCACAAGGCAATCCTTGGATATTTCGTGAATTAAATCATTACCTTAGCACGGGAGAAAAACACCTCCCCCCTACTCTTGACGAGTATAGAGAGACCATTTTGCAACACACTCGAGCCCTGCACCAGTTGTATGGCGAAACCTTGGGTGTTCGTATTGCCCGTAAGCATATCGGTTGGTATTCTCAAAGACTCTCTAATGGAGAGCAACTACGAAAACGTTTTAACAAATTGGATTCAGCATCGACTCAGATGGCTCTGCTCAAGGATTATTTTGCCGACCCGCTTTTTGAATCCATAACATGATCCGCTGAACAACAGACAGATTTTACAAATGACTCGACCTCAACCTGCATCAGAAAACAAAACCGAAACCTCGTTGAGCGAACAGGTCACCAACATGCTTGAAGCCTACTTTAAAACATTGGAAGAGCAACAGGCCACGGATGTTTACGAGATGGTTTTACAACAAGTTGAAAAACCGATGATTGAGTTTGTGTTACAGCAAACCGAAAATAATCAAACTCATGCAGCCAATATTTTGGGGATAAACCGTAATACTCTAAAAAAGAAAATGCAGAAATACCAGGTTAAAAGCTAAACCGGATTTTTCTGCGCAACCGAATACTTTTTAATTTCAATGAGGTTCGCCGCTCCCGCTTCGGGTCAGTAAACCCTCTCAAATCTTGGAGAAAAACATGAAACCAGTACGCCGTGCCCTAATCAGCGTTTCTGATAAGACAGGCATTTTAGAATTTGCCAAAGAACTTAGCGCAATGAATGTTGCCATCCTTTCGACTGGTGGAACCTATAAAGTGTTGTCTGAAGCCGGTTTGCCTGTCACTGAAGTATCTGAGTACACTGGTTTCCCTGAGATGATGGACGGGCGTGTAAAAACCTTGCACCCTAAAATCCACGGCGGCCTGCTAGGTCGTCGCGGTACGGATGATGCCATTATGGCCGAACACGGTATCGACCCGATTGATATGGTTGTGGTCAACCTTTACCCTTTCGAAGCCACCGTTGCCAACCCGGATTGTAAACTGGAAGATGCCATCGAAAACATCGACATCGGCGGGCCAACCATGCTGCGTTCAGCAGCCAAGAACCACAAAGACGTTGCCGTTGTGACTGATCCGGCCGATTATGATCGCATTCTAAATGAAATGAAAGCGAACGACGGCCAGTTAGCGCATGCAACACGCTTCGATTTGGCCATCAAAACATTCGAACAGACTGCACGTTATGACGGTGCTATTTCCAACTACTTCGGTACCATGTTCTCTGACAATGCCGAAGACAAGTTCCCGCGCACCTACAATACCCAGTTCGTCAAGAAACAGTCTATGCGTTACGGTGAAAACCCGCATCAAAATGCAGCGTTCTATACCGAACGTAACCCGACTGAAGCATCAATTTCGACAGCAACTCAAATTCAAGGTAAAGAACTTTCTTTCAACAACATCGCGGATACTGATGCCGCACTTGAATTGGTTAAGACATTTGCTGAAACGGCTTGTGTTATCGTCAAGCACGCTAACCCTTGTGGCGTGTCAATTGGTGCCACTCAATTTGAAGCTTACGATCGAGCTTATAAAACCGATCCGACTTCCGCTTTCGGCGGCATTATCGCTTTCAACACCGAGTTAGATGCTGAAACCGCACAAGCGATTGTCGATCGTCAGTTTGTTGAAGTGATCATTGCGCCAAGCGTTTCAGAAGAAGCCAAAGCTGCAGTAGCCGCCAAACAGAACGTCCGCCTGCTTGAGTGTGGTGAACTAGGTCAGCAGGAAGCGGCTTACGACTACAAACGTGTTACTGGCGGACTACTGGTCCAAGACCGTGACTTGGGCATGGTTGAAGAGAGCGACCTTAAAGTAGTCACCAAGCGCGCTCCAACCGAGCAAGAGATGAAAGACCTGATGTTTGCCTGGAAAGTCGGTAAATTCGTTAAATCGAATGCGATCGTCTATGTCAAAGACGGTATGACAATCGGCGTGGGTGCTGGTCAGATGAGCCGAGTTTACTCAGCTAAAATCGCCGGCATCAAAGCATCGGATGAAGGTTTGGAAGTCCCAGGATCGGTTATGGCATCGGATGCATTCTTCCCATTCCGTGACGGTATTGATGCTGCGGCTGAAGCCGGCATTACCGCCGTCATTCACCCGGGCGGCTCGATGCGCGACCAGGAAGTGATTGATGCCGCCGACGAGCACGGGATTGCGATGGTGTTTACAGGGATGCGCCATTTTAAACATTAACACTCGGTCGTAATGGCTTATTTACTCAATTTCTGTGTTGGGTAAAAGCTTCCGATGCTCACGTACTTGATGTACGCTGCGCGTCGGTTCTTTTACCCGCCTTGAACTTGAGCAAAACGCGCATTACTTTTACGCTAAGAAAACAAGATTAATCAAAAATTTAATTTACGCAGTTTAGTAGCTTCTCGAATGGCTTCTAAAAACGGTCAAGCCAAGGCAAAAAATGTGAGCTTAGGTATGCTAAGTGACCATTTTTGAACGCAGGATTGGACTTTTTTAGAAGCTATTCGACAGATACCCCTGAAGGAAAACGAATGAAAGTATTAATAATCGGTAGCGGTGGTCGCGAACACGCTCTCGCTTGGAAAACAACTCAATCAGCAGATGTAAACGAAGTATTTGTAGCTCCGGGGAATGCCGGCACGGAAATCGAGCCGAACCTGACCAATGTCAACATCGGCGTTGAAGATATCGACGGTTTGGTCAACTTCGCCAAAGACAACAAAATTGATCTGGCGATTGTCGGCCCTGAAGTTCCTCTGGTTTTAGGTGTGGTTGATGCCTTTGCCGAAGCCGGACTGAAATGTTTTGGTCCGACGGCCGGCGCCGCTCAGCTTGAAGGTTCTAAAGCCTTCTCTAAAGACTTCCTTGCCAAGCACAATATTCCAACAGCCGCTTACGAAGTTTTCACCGAAATCGAACCGGCTCATGCTTATTTGGATAAAGTGGGTGTGCCAATCGTTATTAAAGCCGACGGTCTAGCCGCAGGTAAAGGGGTTATTCTGGCCGACACCATGCAAGAAGCTAAAGATGCCGTATCAGACATGCTAGCCGGTAACAAATTCGGCGATGCCGGTTCTCGCGTGGTGATCGAAGAGTTTCTGGTTGGTGAAGAAGCCAGCTTCATTGTCATGGCAGACGGCAAAAATGTTGTGCCTATGGCAACATCTCAGGACCATAAGGCGCGTGATAACGGTGATACCGGTCCAAATACCGGCGGCATGGGCGCCTATACGCCTGCTCCGGTTGTCACACGCGACATTCACGACCGCATCATGAATGAAGTCATCTACCCGACGATTGAAGGCATGGCCAAAGACGGCCTGCCTTATACTGGCTTTTTGTATGCCGGTGTCATGATTGACCGTACCGGCGCGCCAAAAGTTTTGGAATTCAACTGTCGTTTTGGTGACCCTGAAACCCAGCCGATCATGATGCGTCTACAGTCAGATTTACCAGCTCTTTGCTTAGCCGCTATCGACGGTAAGCTGGACGGCATGACCACCGAATGGGATAGTCGTGCCGCGCTAGGAGTCGTCATGGCTGCTGGTGGTTATCCGGACGATTATCCAAAAGGCGATGTAATTTCCGGCCTAGATAAAGTCAACAGCCCAGACCTTAAAGTATTCCATGCAGGAACGGCCTTAAACGAGAGCAATGAAGTCGTGACTGCCGGTGGTCGAGTGCTATGTGTGACCGCTTTAGGTGAAAACGTAACTCAGGCACAACAGCGTGCTTATGAAGGTGTTGAGCTGATCGATTGGGATAAGGTTTACTACCGTACCGATATCGGTCACCGTGCTATCGCTCGCGAAAAGTAATCTTTTACTTGCTGCTGCAAAATAGATAAATCAGGCGGTTAGAGTCTTCTTTAACCGCCTTTTTAATATCCGGAAATGGCACCTGTATTGCTTAGCAAACTAATTAAAGTCTATTAAAGTTCAATGAGTTAGCGAATGGCCTTTGTAACTTGACTCGTTTTTACCGGCGAGGTTATATTGACATTCAAGATTAAGCTTTAGCTCATCAAATTAAAAGGGTTTATATCAAATGTATATTCCGGGAGTAGTCCGTCAGGAGGGCATTATGCCAATGGATAGCGTACACAATTACTATGAAAGACTGGTAATTAATGAAATCAACGAACATTATTCCAGCCGCTTTGACGACCCGGACGTACTAGCCGACATGGCCTGTATTGCCCTGAACCGAATTCCGGCAAGATACATTCGCTACGACATTGATATGTCGTTTTATATGTCTACCGAAGAACACATCTTAGTGGAAAAAACTGTCAAGAAAGCGGTTCGCAAAGCCTACAAGAAAATTCTTGAATCCGAAGAGATGAAACGTCAGGCAGCACAAGCAACAGCAGGTGAATAGAAGTTCTTGCTTCTATCCTAAGGCGGCTAACACGCCCCCAGCGGGCGAGTTAGTCTCCTTCCAATCAAACTCACACAAATATTAACAAACTCTAAAATAAAAGCTGCTAATCCACTATAAAAAATATCTACGCTAGCCGTGCTCACTCTTACTTATTCACTTTAGCTTTTCTGCTAAACTTCCCTATCGTCAAAATATAGAAAAACAATAAAAAGCACGCTACAGACCTATGCTGTTCTCAGCCCAAAACCTAAGTTGTATCCGCAACCACAAAACCTTGTTTGCAGAGGTCTCTTTTGAATTATCTGCCGGCCAACTGTTACTCATACAGGGTAAAAATGGTGCCGGTAAAACGACACTACTGAAGCTCCTGACCGGATTACGAAAAGCCGATGCCGGCAAAATCGAATGGCAAGGCACGCTCATCAATGCAACGGATTCCCAATTTCATCGACAAATGGTTTGGCTTGGTCACCAAAACCCTATCAAAGATGAACAGACCGCCTTGGAAAACTTGCAGATGCTGGGACATATCCGTCCTCGTAATCAACAATCGCTCATAGAAGCATTACATACAGTCGGTTTAGCGCAAGTAAAACACAAAATGGTGAAAACCTTTTCCGCCGGTATGAAACGCCGCCTCTGTTTAGCCAGCCTGTTGATTGCCGATAGCTCGTTGTGGATTCTCGATGAACCGCAAGCCGCATTAGACCAAGCCGGCATCGAACTTTTTGAGCAACTTGCCGAGCAACATTTACGTCATGGCGGCATGATCGTTATGACCTCGCATCATCCGGTTCATATCGCTGCCGAGCGCGTTAAAACACTCGCTCTAGGTGGAAAACCCTCATGAAAAGCCTGTTAAGCCTCATTAAAAGAGACCTGCTGCTCGCCTACCGAAAACGCGGCGAAATGTTGAATTCAATGATTTTCTTTGGTCTGGTCATTCTACTGTTTCCGGTCGGAATCAATGCGTCGGAAAACCTACTTGCCGAAATTGCCCCCGGCTTGCTTTGGGTAGCGGCTCTGCTTGCGACGCTACTCTCTTTGGATCACCTTTTCAGAGAAGATTTTCAGGATGGCACATTGGAGCAGTGGGCGGTCAGCCAACATTCATTATTCGGTTTCGCCTGGGCCAGACTCTTTTCCCACTGGTTAACCACCTCCATGCCCTTGATTTTGGCAGCCCCCTTATTTGCTTTGAGCCTGAATCTTCCCGGCAGCGCCATCGGCGTTCTGGTCATTTCCCTACTGCTAGGCACACCTTTACTGACCTTTATCGGCGGAATCGGCGTAGCCCTGACAACCGGACTTAAAAAGAGCAGTCTTTTACTGCCGCTACTGGTATTACCTTTCTATATCCCGGTTCTAATCTTTGGTGCAAGCGCGGTTGATATTGCCGCTGACGGCTGGTCGGCAGCAGGACCGCTTTACATCTTATCCGGACTGTTTGTTTTAGGCATCACCCTCGCCCCCTTGGCGGTTGCGACGGCTTTAAAGGTGAGTGTTTCCCAATGAATATCATATTGAAATGGTACTATCGTTTAGCGGCTCCGCTCTGGTTCTACCCACTGGCAGGCAAGCTCCTGCCTTGGGCTGGCGGGCTCTTTTTACTATTTGTTATTCCCGGCCTCTATATGGGACTGGTCACGGCCCCGGCCGATTATCAACAAGGCGATTCTTTCCGTATTATTTACGTGCATGTTCCGGCCGCTTGGATGTCGATGTTTGTCTATTTGGTGATGGCGGTTGCCGCCGTCTTTGCCTTGGTATGGCGTGTTCGAATGGCTGAAATAGCGATTATCTCCAGTGTTCCGATCGGTGCCGGCTTTACCCTTATTGCACTGCTTACCGGAGCGTTTTGGGGAAAACCCATGTGGGGAGCCTGGTGGGTATGGGATGCCCGTTTAACTTCGGAATTGATCCTGCTGTTTATCTATCTGGCAATATTGGCTCTCTACAACGCTATCGAAGACAAGCAGACGGCAGGCAGAGCGATCAGCCTTCTGACACTGGTCGGCGTGGTTAATCTACCAATCATTCATTACTCCGTGGTTTGGTGGAACACCTTGCATCAATCGGCTACCGTCAGCGTTTTCAAGAAATCCAGCATTCACACGGATATGCTGATTCCGCTGTTACTGATGGCAACCGCTTTCAAATTCCTTTTTCTGCTGGTACTGCTCTTGAAAATGCGCGCCAACCTGATTGAACAAGATATCCAAGCCGGCTGGGTGAAAAAAATCATCCTTGATACACAAAAACAGAAGGAAGACAATCCATGACCGATTTTTTTGCAATGGGCGGTTACGCTTTCTATGTTTGGAGCAGTTTCGGTATTGCCGCAGCGATTATTCTCTACAACATTGTCGAACCGGTGCTTCACCATCGTAAGGCGTTAAAAACCGCAGATGAATTTTATCTCGACGAACCAGAAAATTAAGAGCGAATTCCATGAGTCCAGTCCGAAAAAAAAGGTTGTATTTGGTTGCCCTACTGATATCAGGCGTAGCCTTAGCAACCTTTCTAATCATCCAGGCCTTTAGTCAGAACATGATGTTTTTCTTTTCCACTAGTGAAGTGCAACAAGGCAAAGCGCCGTTAGATCGATCTTTCCGCTTAGGCGGTCTCGTGATTCAGGGCAGCGTAAAACGCGATCCGAACAGTCTCAAGGTTGAATTCGAGTTAACCGATAGCCTAACCCGGGTTAAAGTCGAATATACAGGCATCCTGCCCGACCTATTCCGTGAAGGCCAAGGAATTATCGCCAAAGGCCAACTCAACAGCAACGGCATTTTTATCGCCAGCGAAGTCCTCGCCAAACATGATGAAAATTATATGCCGCCGGAGGTCGCTGATTCTCTGGCAAAAGCGCAAGAGAAAGCCGTTTCCGACTCTCTGGCAAAAGCGCAAGAGAAAACCGTTGCCGACCGTTCGCCAACCCCCCAACAGAAAACGGAGCCTCTTGAATGATTCCTGAAATCGGTCACTTCGCCCTTATTCTAGGATTGGCTTTCTCATTTGTGCTGGCAACGCTGCCTATGCTTGGCGCTTACCATAACAACGTCGCCTTAATGCAATTAAGCAAACCCGCAGCTTGGGGACAGTTTCTGTTTGTCGCCCTCGCTTTTGCTTGCCTATTGACCAGCTTTATTTTGGACGATTTCTCGGTCAAATATGTGGCCGGCAATTCGAACTCGCAACTGCCGATGATCTTTAAAATTTCTGCAACCTGGGGAGCACACGAAGGCTCTTTACTGCTTTGGGCATGGATATTGACCGCTTGGACCTTGGCGGTTGCCCTGTTTAGTAAAACCTTGCCACTCTCGCTTGGCAGCAAAATGCTTAGCCTTTTGGGGATGGTGACCATCGGTTTCATTCTTTTTATCCTATTGACTTCAAACCCGTTCGAACGCTTGACCGAAATTCCGCAAGAAGGCCGCAGCCTTAATCCGCTTCTGCAAGATATCGGGCTAGCAATCCATCCGCCGGTACTCTATATGGGCTACGTCGGCATGGCGGTGGCTTTCGCCTTTTCGGTAGCCGTTTTACTGCACGGCAAGTTTGAAATGGCATGGGCACGCTGGACCAAGATATGGACCATTATTGCCTGGGCTTTCCTGACTATCGGCATCGCGCTCGGTAGCTGGTGGGCCTATTATGAACTCGGCTGGGGCGGCTGGTGGTTCTGGGATCCGGTAGAAAACGCCTCCTTACTGCCTTGGATCGTTGCCACCGCATTGATTCATTCGTTAAGCATCACCGCCAATCGAGGTTCATTCCAGTCATGGACTCTTCTGCTGGGCATTCTCACCTTTTCTTTGAGTCTGCTGGGAACTTTTTTGGTTCGTTCCGGGGTCTTAACTTCGGTACATGCATTTACTACCGATCCTTCTCGCGGGATATTTATTCTGATCTTTCTCGTCATAGTGGTCGGCGCATCTTTATTCATCTATGCCGGGCACGCTCATAAAGTTACCCGCAAAAAACCGTTTGCAGCCGTCTCCAAGGAGAGTGTATTACTACTCAATAACGTCATACTGATCGCGATGATGGCAACCGTTTTACTCGGCACTCTGTACCCGCTCATCCTGGATGCCTTAGGCATCGCCAAGCTATCGGTCGGCGCCCCCTATTTCAACTCCGTGATGCTACCGCTCACCGTGCCTTTAGCGCTACTGATGGGAGTGGGTTTTGCCATTCAATGGCGCCAAGACCGGGCACAAAGATTACTTCGACGACTCTGGCTTCCTGCCGTAGCCAGTCTATTAACCTCATTCTTAATTCCGCTGCTATTGCTCCCGGAATTTTCCGGACTAACCGTACTCGGGCTGTTAATGAGTAGTTGGATCGCCTTCGGCGCTCTGCATTGGCTCCTGCAAGCAAATCCTCAAGGCAAACTTCGTCCGGACCTGCAAAAGATCGGTTCTGTTTTGGCGCACATCGGTTTTGCCGTTACCCTTACAGGCATTACCATTACCTCGCTCTATTCGATAGAGAAAGACGTTCGTCTGGAACCGGGCCAAAGTTATCAGATAAACCAATACCGCTTTGAGTTCATCGGCGTACAACAAAAACAGATACACAACTATCTGGCTTCGGAAGGACAGGTCAAAGTCTATGAGAATGAGAAGTTACTCACCGTCCTCTATCCGCAAAAAAGAACTTATTTGAGCCAGTCCATGCCGATGACCGAAGTCGGTATTGACGCCCGACTGTCACGCGATCTATTTGTCGCACTCGGAGAAAAACTTGATCAGCAGGCATGGAGTGTCCGCATTCAATATAAGCCTTTTATACGCTGGATTTGGCTGGGCGCCATCTTAATGGCTCTCGGCGGCCTAGTAACGCTTCTGCAACGCTCTGTTCTGTCACACGGTAGTCGTTACCAACAGGAACCGAACATATGAAAAAGCAGCTGATTCCGCTCTCCATTTTTACCGCATTGGTTATTTTTCTGGCAATCGGTTTAACCTTGGACCCCAAGGCGGTACCATCGCCGCTAATCGGCAAACCGGTTCCCGATTTTAAGCTCAAACGACTCGAATCGGATCAACCCATCACTCCCGAGCGCTTAAAAGGGCAAATATGGATATTAAACGTTTGGGCTTCTTGGTGTGAATCCTGCAAACAGGAACATCAAGTGCTGCTTGATCTGTCCCGTCAATCCTCGGTTACGCTCATTGGCCTGAATTACAAAGACACCGAGCAAGAAGCCCGAAACTGGCTCGCTCGTTACGGCAATCCATACCAAATGGTGTTGCAAGACCCTAACGGACAAACCGGCATCGATCTCGGCGTCTACGGCGTTCCGGAAACATTCATTATCGACACTCAAGGCATTATTCGTCATAAAATAACCGGCCCAGTTACCGAGACATATCTGCGAGAAACACTGTTACCACTGTTACCACTGTTACCACTGTTAAACCTTATACAGGAGGATACTCCATGAACTTTGTTTTCTTCGCTAGAGCATTAGGTTTTTGTCTGCTTTTCTCGTGCACTTCTGGCGCGCAAGCCTCGATTGAAAGCTATCCGTTCGAAACGGTTCAACAGGAACAAGACTATAAAATCTTAATTGATGAACTGCGCTGTATGGTTTGCCAAAATCAGAATCTAGCCGATTCCAACGCCGAGCTCGCTCAAGATTTACGCAAACAGATCCATAGCATGCTGGTGGACAAGGCTTATTCTAAAGAACAAGTCATCGATTACATGGTCAACCGTTATGGCGACTTTGTTCTTTACAAGCCTCCGGTAAAATCGCACACCTACCTATTATGGGCTGGGCCTTTTCTGTTTCTGCTGATCGGCTTCTGGGTTGCGCTACGCATTATCAAACAATCCTATTCCGACCATACTCATACCACGGACAACTCATGACCGAGCTAAGCATTATTTTCGCGCTATTGCTGATTGCAGCCCTATCCCTGCTGTTATTGCCTTTAGCCAAACAATTTGAAGAAAACAAGAAACCGCTATTCGGAATCGCTCTATTTGTTCCCCTGTTTTCAATGGCGTTTTACTTCTGGATCGGCACCCCTGAATTTGCAGAAATCTCGTCTCAAAAAGCCAAAGCCGACACCGTTACTTTAGTAGATAAACTGGAAGCGAAGTTACAGAAAAACCCCAAGGATGTGAACGGCTGGTTGCTGTTGGGGCGTTCTTATCTAGTCACAGAAGAACACGAGAAATCGGTCAACGCATTTGAAAAAGCCTATCAATTGGAACCGAATAATCTAAATACACTGCTTCCGTTGGTAGATGCGATTGCTGTCAGTCAAAACGGAAAACTGCTCGGACGACCGTATCAGTTATTGCTCAAAGCCTATAAGCTGGACACGCAGAACCAAATGACCTTGTGGCTATTAGGGATGGCCGAAAAACAACAAAACCGCCCCGAATCGGCCGCTGAACATTGGCTAACACTCTATCAACTCTTACCGCCTGATTCGGCAGATAAGCCAAAAGTAGCGAAGTTGCTAGCAAGTATTGGCAAAACGGTACAAACACCAACGACCAAGCAGCAAACAGAACAAGCTGACAAAAATGTAGCCCGTTTTACAATGGATGAAACGCTGAAACATCAATATCCGAAAGCCACTGTTTTCATCTATGCTAAAGCGACATCCGGTATGCCGATGCCGATTGCTGCCGAGAAACATCTATTAAAAAACTTGCCTAAAACCATCGTTCTAGATCAAGACGACCAACTCATGCCATCGAGAAAAATAGTTTCACATCAAGAAGTTGCCGTCGGGTTTAAAATTAGTCTCGGTTCCGCAACCGGAGCAAAGGAACTTGAAAAACAAGAACAGATTGTACGCAGCACAGGTCAAGGCAAAGTAATCATCAAATTCTAATATTAGAATTTACTGGAATAAGACCCCCCTATAAGTCATTAAATATACTTTCTTTACCATATAAAATTTTTTCCATATTATAGCCTCGAGTCTACGGAAAAGCCCTTAGCTACTAGGGGATTCGTAAGAATCAACGGCTCAATTATTTAGTGATTTTTTTATTTAAAGAAAACAACGATGTTTACAAAAAAAACCGGTCTATTTCTCATTATTTTTCTACTCGGCTTCGCTTCTTTTGGAGCCATGAATACTTTTTTTAGTTACACCAACACTACCGAATTCTGTACTTCGTGCCACAGCATGACAGTTAACTTCGAAGAGTACAAAGAGACGATTCACTACAAAAATGCATCAGGAGTTCGAGCCGAATGTGCCGACTGCCACGTTCCTAAAGAATTTTTGCCTAAGCTTAAAGCCAAAATTATTGCCGCCAAAGACGTCTATCATGAATTTATCGGCGATTTCGCCGTGAGCGACGAATTGAAAGCCGACCCGGAAAAATACTTGGAACATTACGATAAACACCGTTGGGCAATGGCTTCTGCGGTTTGGGCAAAAATGGAAGCCAGTGACTCGAGAGAGTGCCGCACTTGTCACTCATTTGCCGCGATGGATTTCGACGAACAGGGGCGTCAACCGGCCAAGAAACATCCGCGTGCCATGAAAAAAGGACAAACCTGTATTGATTGCCATAAAGGGATTGCCCATACCGAACCGGATGAACCGGATCCTATCCTAAATCAATACCGGGACGGTCTCGTAGAAGACCTGCTTCCGAAACGATAAAAATAACCGCCACATGCAAACCATTGCATGTGAGTTATATAACTAAGACTGAATACAGTCTAAAACTTAAAACTGGAAAACACTTCTGAGGAGGAGTATATGAAGAAAGCTAAAATTATTGCAGGTGCAGTATTAGCTGGTTCCATGCTAGTTTCCAGCACAGCGTTTGCCGCCATGGATCGAGGAACCATGCTGGCAAATACCTGTGCAGGTTGTCACGGACCAAACGGGGTAAGTAGCGGTCCTGCTACGCCGACCATTGCCGGTATGTCGAAAGATTACTTTATTGAAGCAATGGATGCTTATGCATCAGGCGACCGTCCATCCACGATTATGATGCGTATTGCCAAAGGTTATTCAGCCGAAGATATCGCACTCATGGCCGATTACTTTTCAAAACAGAAATTTATGTCCGCAACGCAACAAGCTGACGCTAAGTTATCTACTTCAGGCGCTAAACTACACGATAAATATTGTGAGAAATGCCATTCTGAAGGCGGCTCTTTAGCAGAAGACGATGCAGGGATCCTGGCCGGTCAATGGAAACCGTATCTTCAATACAACTTGCATGACTTTACTTCCGGTAACCGCGAAGCACCGAAAAAAATGGCTAAAAAGCTCAAAGCAATGCACGATAAATACGGCCAAGACGGCGTTAACGCTCTTATCGAATTCTACTCTAGCAAGTAAGGAGAAGCAGACATGACAAATATTTCCAGACGTAACCTCCTAAAAGCTTCCGCAGCCGGAGCGGTCGGTGTAGCAACAGCCAGTGCGATGACTTCAGCACAAGCTGCAGGCAAAAAAGTCGTGATCGTTGGTGGTGGTATCGGTGGTGCGACGGCAGCACAATACCTGAAAAAAATGGATTCAAGCATCGATGTAACGATTGTTGAAGCAAACAAAGATTACTATACCTGCTTCATGTCGAATGAAGTATTGAGTGGTCACCGCGAAATGGATTCAATTCATTTCACTTACGAAAAACTAACGGCTAAAGGCATCAATGTGATTTTTGATAAAGTCACCGGAATTGACGCAAAAGGCCAAACCGTAAAAACCGCCGGCGGTGAATCACTAGCTTATGATCGTTGTATCGTCTCGCCGGGTGTGGATTTCAAATACGAGTTAATCGAAGGTTATTCTAAAGAAGTGGCTGAAAGCGCCATCCCGCACGCATGGAAAGCCGGGCCGCAAACTGAGATGCTGCGTAAACAGTTGGTTGAGATGAAAGACGGTGGAACAGTAGTCATCTGCCCGCCGGAAAACCCATTCCGTTGTCCTCCAGGACCTTACGAGCGTGTTTCGCAAATTGCTGCTTATCTGAAAAAGAACAAGCCAAACTCTAAGATTGTTGTACTGGATCCTAAGAAAAAGTTTTCAAAATTTGGTCTATTTATGGACGGTTGGAAACGTCACTACGGTTACGGCACCGACAATAGCATGATCACTTGGATCAACAGCGAAAACGGCGGTAAGGTAACAAAAGTTGATGTAGCCAGCAAAACCGTTACAGCCGGAGCCGGTACTTTCAAAGCGGATGTTTTGAATATTATTCCGAACCAAAAAGCCGGTAAGATCGCATTTGACGCCGGATTGGTGAATGACAAAGGTTGGTGTCCGATCGACCATAAGACTTTTGAATCGACTCTACACAAAAACATCCATATTGTCGGTGATTCATCGGTTGCTTCTCCTATGCCTAAATCAGGCTATTCCGCCAACTCTCAAGCAAAAGTGTGTGCAGCAGCCGTTGCCTCTCTGCTAAACGGAGTTAGCATGCCTGAACCTTCGTGGGTCAACACCTGCTACTCGGTTATCGCTCCTGGTGACGGTATTTCGGTAGCGATGGTATATGCTTATGAAGACGGCAAGATCGTGAAAGTCAAAGGTTCCGGCGGTCTAACCGGTGCTTATGATGCCGAACTGCGTAAGCGTGAAGTTCTTTACGCTCACTCATGGTTCAAAAATATCACCGCTGACGTTTTCGGTTAATCTGTACCGAAACCGATTAAAAGACCCGCTTATGCGGGTTTTTTATTCCCTAAATTTCCCATAAGACTTTCCTAATACACTGATAAAAAACAAATTTTGGTCTAATAAATGCTTTTTTATCAAGAATTCCACAGAATTGATTTTCAACCTCCGTATCGGCAACGCAGTCTGGTATGGATTGCCATTTAATATTAAGGTTCAACGATGAAAAAGCTTGCAACAAAAGTACAAATCGGATTTTTACTGGTCGGCTTACTCCCCCTAATCTCCATTGCCGCTATAGCGCTACTCAATGCGGAATCCGCTCTTGAGAAACAGACTTATGAGAAGCTTAGCGCCATTCGCGACATCAAGAAATCCGCCATTGAAGAGTACTTTTTAAATACTGAAAAGCAGCTACAAACCGTTGCCGGCAACCAAAGCATTATCGATGCGCTGGATGGTTTTACCATCAACTACACCGATTTCGGCGCTTCCGAGGACGGAATGGAAGAAGCCGATCCGGAAGAACTCAATTCACAACGCAAAGCCGTTAAAAAATATTGGACCGAGCAATTCGGCAAAAAATACCAAGAGCAGAACGGAACACCTTTCGATATGTCCGCATTTCAACTTAATGATCAGGCCATCCGTTTACAGCATGTTTTTATTGCCCAAAATAAATTCCCGCTCGGTGAAAAGAACAAGTTAACCCAGCTCGAAGACGAAGGACTTTACGGTTACAACAAACACCATCATGCAATTCATGACTGGCTAAACAGCTATTTACAACGCTTCGGCTTCTATGACATCTTTTTGATCGACCAAAACGGCAACGTGGTCTATTCGGTCTTCAAAGAACTCGACTATGCCACCTCCCTGACTAAAGGCCCCTGGAAAGCGACCGGTTTAGCTAATGCTTATTATCAATCCAAACAACTTAAAGACGGAGAAGTCTTTTTTACCGACCTTTCCCTTTATCCACCATCCTATAATGCACCGGCTGCCTTTGCCGCCACCCCTATTTTCAAAACTAATCGGCGCGGGAAAAAACAGCGACTCGGTACTTTGGTCTTTCAAATGCCGTTAGACCAGATCAGCCATATCATGACGACTAATTCCGGGCTAGGTCAAACTGGCGAGACCTATTTGGTCGGACCGGACAAACTGATGCGCTCCGACTCCAAAAATTTTCACAAAACACATTCAGTCGTTAACTCTTTCAGAGACAAAGTGAATGGTCGAATGGTTACGCCGTCCACCGAGCAAGCCCTACTGCAAAAAACCGGCGAGCATATCGTCAACAAACTGGGACAAGAAGTACTTTCCGCCTATACCCCAATTGAGATAGGGCATCATCGCTGGGCACTGATCGCGGAAGTATCTACCGAGGAAGCTTTTGAAGCCGTTGACCACTTAATGAACACGACGGCTATCATTACCGCTATCGCCGTTATCCTGATTACCTTTATTGCCCTGATTTTTTCCAGAAAAATCAGTCGTCCTATCTTATGTCTCACCGAAACCATGAGTTTAATTCGCCGAGAATTCGACTTTTCCCGCCGTATCGACGTTCAAAGTCAGGATGAAATCGGTCAAGCCGGAACCGCTTTCAATCAGCTATTAGCGAGCACGGAAGAAGCGCTAAACGAAGTGAATCACACCATGCATGAAATTGCCGAAGGACATTTCGAAAGCCGAATCACCGCTGATCTACCCGGAGATCTGAAAAAACTCAAAGACAATGTTAACGCCTCGGCCGAAAGTGTCGACAGTACCATGCAAGCGTTGGAAAAAATCATGAACGCCATCTGCTCGGGAGACTTCAATATGCGCCTTGACGAATCCGTCAAAGGTGAATTCCGCAACCACGTTAACAATGCCATTGGCACGATGGACTTAGCCATCAATGAAGTTGGTTCGGTTATCAAACGCTTGAGTGAGGGGGATCTGAACGCTCGCGTCAAAGCCGAGCTTCCGGGTGATTTGGATGAATTAAAGCGGAACACCAATCACTCCATGCAACATCTTCAGGATGCAATTGAAGCGATATCGAAAGCCTTGCGTGCGCAAAGTCAGGGTGATCTCACCGTCTCGGTAGATATTGAGATGCTTGGCGAACTGGACATGCTGAAACAATCGATCAATACCAGTAACCGAGAATTAAACTCCGTCGTCAGTCAGGTTATCGATGCGGCCAGCACCGTTAACACCGCCAGCCACGAAGTCAGTGCAGGGAGCAATGATCTCAACGACCGCACGCAACAACAAGCCGCCTCTCTTGAAGAAACCGCTTCGGCGATGGAAGAGTTAACCTCCACGATTCAGCAGAATGCAGACAACGCCATGACCGCTGATCATCTGGCCAAAGACGCTCGCAACCAAGCAGAGACCGGACGTAGCATCATGAACGAAACCGAAAAAGCCATTGAAAAAATTCACAGCTCAAGTAAACAGATTGAGGAGATTACCGGCTTAATCGACAGCATCGCATTCCAAACCAACCTACTGGCTCTCAATGCAGCGGTTGAGGCTGCAAGAGCAGGCGAGCACGGACGAGGTTTTGCGGTTGTTGCCGGTGAAGTTCGAACTCTGGCAGGGAAATCCGCCGACGCAGCCAAACAGATCAAAGACTTGATTGAAAATACGGTCGGCAGTATCGAAAACGGTACCGAAAAAATTGAACAAACTTCGGAATCCTTAACCAAAATCAATGAATCAATTCAGAAAGTAAGCGATGTGGTCTCAGAAATTTCGGCCGCCTCTCAAGAGCAGCAAGCTGGCGTGCATCAAATCAAACATGCTATTGGAGAGATCGACCAAACGACTCAACAAAATGCTGCATTGGTTGAAGAAACCACCGCTGCTGCACAGTCAATGTCACATGAAAGCGAACGTTTGCAAAGCGCCGTTTCCACCTTTAAAACCCGCTCTTAATGACTTTCATTCAGGCATAAAAAAGCCCCCAAATGGGGGCTTTTTTAATTTTACTAACAGAAGCAAATCAATTATTTAAAGCTAATCTGTCCATCTTCCAATTCAGCATGAATTGTCGAACCGGCGGCATAATCCCCTTTAAGGATTTTCTGCGCTAACGGATTTTCAATCTGCTGTTGAATCACACGTTTTAACGGACGCGCTCCGAACACCGGATCAAATCCGGATTCACCGATGACATCCAACACTTCATCCGACACTTTCAATGTCATATCTGCATCTGCCAAACGTTTGCGCAGGTTATTCAGTTGGATATTGGCGATCGAACGGATCTGCTCTTTACCTAACGGATGGAACACTACAATATCGTCGATACGGTTGATGAATTCCGGACGGAAATAGCCACCGACCACTTCCATCACATCCGACTTCATCTCGTCATAACTGGCAACGCCCGCTTTTTCCTGAATGATCTGCGATCCCAGGTTAGAAGTCATGACGATGACCGTATTTTTGAAATCGACTGTGCGTCCTTGCCCGTCAGTCAGACGACCGTCATCCAATACCTGTAGCAGGATATTGAATACATCCGGATGTGCTTTTTCCACCTCATCCAATAGAATCACTGAATAAGGTTTACGGCGCACCGCTTCAGTCAAATATCCGCCTTGCTCATAACCGACGTACCCAGGAGGCGCTCCCACCAGTTTCGCGACCGAATGCTTCTCCATGAATTCGGACATATCGATACGCACAATCGCATCGGTGGTATCGAACAGGAAATCGGCCAACGCTTTAGTCAATTCCGTTTTACCCACACCTGTTGGTCCCAAGAATAGGAAAGAGCCGTTCGGGCGATTCGGATCAGCCAGCCCCGCACGAGAACGACGGATCGCATCAGACACCGCAGTCACCGCTTCGGATTGACCGATTACCTGCTTAGACAGCGCCTCTTCCATACGCAGCAACTTGTCACGCTCACCTTCCATCATTTTCGATACCGGAATTCCGGTCCAACGTGCCACCACTTCAGCAATCTCTTCATCGGTGACCTTGTTTTTCAATAAATGAGAACCATCTTCAGTTTCCGCCTGACTTTCCGCCAGCTCTGCTGCTTGGATTTTTGCTTCCAGATCCGGGATCTTACCGTATTGAATTTCGGACATCTTCGCTAAGTCACCGGCACGACGCGCCGCTTCCAGTTCGATACGCGCCGCATCCAACTCTTCTTTAAACTGTTGCGCTCCTTGCAGAGCCGCTTTGTCGCGTTTCCACACCTCTTCCAGATCGGAATACTCTTTTTCCAGCGTTTTGATCTCGTCTTCCAAAGTAGCCAAACGCTTTTTAGAGGCTTCGTCTTTCTCTTTCTTCAAAGCAACCTGTTCAATTTTCAACTGAATCAAACGACGATCCAGTTTATCCATCACTTCCGGTTTGGAATCGATCTCCATACGGATACGCGACGCCGCTTCATCAATCAGGTCGATCGCCTTATCCGGCAACTGACGGTCGGTGATGTAACGCTGAGACAGACTGGCTGCCGCAACAATCGCCGGGTCGGTAATATCCACCCCGTGGTGAATTTCATAACGCTCTTTCAAACCACGTAAAATCGCAATGGTATCTTCCTCGGTCGGTTCGTCCACCAGCACTTTCTGGAAACGGCGTTCCAACGCGGCATCTTTCTCGATGTTTTCACGGTATTCGTCCAACGTGGTGGCACCGATACAGTGAAGTTCACCACGAGCCAAAGCTGGTTTTAGCATGTTACCGGCATCCATCGAACCTTCGGTTTTACCGGCTCCAACCATAGTGTGAATCTCATCAATAAACAGGATGACCGAACCTTCCTGTTTTTCCAGGTCTTTTAACAGCGCTTTCAAACGCTCTTCAAATTCACCGCGATATTTAGCACCGGCCAGCAAACCGGCCAGATCCAACGACAACAGACGTTTGTTTTTCAATCCTTCCGGCACTTCTCCGTTGACGATACGTTGCGCCAAACCTTCAACAATCGCGGTCTTACCGACACCGGGCTCTCCAATCAGCACCGGGTTGTTCTTGGTACGGCGTTGCAATACCTGAACGGCACGGCGGATTTCATCATCACGGCCGATAACCGGATCTAATTTTCCTTCTTCCGCACGGGCGGTTAAATCGACAGTGTATTTATCGAGTGCTTGACGGTTTTCTTCTGCGTTTTGATCCTGCACGCTTTCACCTCCACGAACTTGCTGGATGACTTGATTGATAGCTTCTTTAGTTAATCCTGCTTTTTTCAGCAGACTAGCGGCCACATCCGATGTGTCCAGAATAGCGGGATAGAACAGTTCACTGGCAATATAGGCATCGCCATTCTGCTGAGCCTGTTTATCCATTAAATTGAGTACGCTGGCCGACTGCTGCGACAACTGCACATTGCCCCCAGCTCCCGAGACCTTCGGCAAGCTTTGCAGCTTTTCGGTTACCGACTGCTTCAACATCGGCAGATTCACATTCGCCAGTTGCAATAACTGCTTGGACTCGTCCAGCAATGCCGCCAGAATGTGCACCGGCTCAATAAACTGGTTATCATTGCCGACCGCCAGAGACTGAGCCTGCGCCAACACGCTTTGAAATTGAGTTGTAAATTTGTCCATCATCAGAGGCAAACTCCTATGTAAATTCTTTTCGACTACACAAAATATGGGGGTGAACTTTGCGCATTCAAGAGAGCTTCCTATAAAAAAACTTTTGCTTAGCCCATAACCCCTATAAGATAAGGGGCAGTTCAATCAAATAGTTGTGACATTTCTATGGATAACCTGTTTTTCTTGGCCTCTAAAATCGGCTGGGCTCTGCTCAGCCCAAGCAACCTGATTATTTTTGCACTAACTCTGGGTACTCTGCTACTCATTTTCAAAAAACACGCGGCGGCTAAAACGGTATTGATTCCAACCGCACTATTATCGTTTGTGTTGATGGTTTATCCGGTCAGCGACTATTTGATGAAACCTCTGGAAGAGCGTTTCAGTAAGCCGGAAACCATGCCTTACGACATAGACGGTATTATTGTGTTGGGCGGAGGAGAAGACTTGAAACGTTCTTTAAGCTGGAATGTAGCCGAATTGGGCTTAGGCGGCGACCGCTATATTGGTGCGGCCGAACTCGCCCGAATCTATCCGAGCATCCCGGTTATTTTCAGCGGCGGTAGCGGCGATATCACTCTGCAAGACAGTAAAAGCGAAGGCTCTTTAGCCGAACAACTTTTAACGGCGGTCGGCATTAGTGAGCATCGTTTGATTATTGAATTCAGATCACGCAATACTTATGAAAACTTTAAATACACCAAACCGCTATTGCCAAAAGAAAACGGAACCTACCTGTTAATCACCTCTGCTTTTCATATGCCACGCGCGGTAGGCATCGCCCGCCAACAAGCAATCAATGTCATCGCCTATCCGGTTGACTACCGAACCAGCTCCGATGAGTTGCGCACTGTAGATTTCGATTTCTTTGGCCACTTGAAAGCACTGGAACCGGCATGGAAAGAGTGGATCGGTTTAACCGTCTATTACCTGACGGATAAAACCCATGCTTGGTTTCCAGAACCGTGACCGGTTTCCAGAACCTTAAGAGTTTTCAAGAACTGTCATTCTTTAGCCAATAAAAAAGCCATCTTTAAGATGGCTTTTTGCATGATGTCATATTGAATGATTAAATCACTTTAGAGAAGCGGTTTTGAGTGCCCGCTTTCAGGTAGGCGTCAAACACCATACAGATATTACGGATCAACAAGCGACCTTTAGCTGAGATGTAGATATCTTCATCGGTCATGGTAATTAAACCATCCTCAATCATCGGCGCCAGATTTTGCAGTTCGGCCGCAAAATACTCCTTGAAACGGATATTCCATTGTTGATCCAACTTGGCGAAATTCAGATGGAAGTGGCTGATCAAACGGGTAATCACATCACGGCGCAATTCGTCGTCTTCGGTTAGCTGAACCCCTCTGAACACCGCCAAGTCGCCAGCATCAATCGCATCGTAGTACTCATTCAAACCCTTGCGATTCTGGGCATAGGTGTTATTGATCAAGGAAATCGACGTCGCGCCCATGCCCACCAAGTCGCACTCCGCATGCGTTGAATAACCTTGAAAATTTCGATACAAAGTCTCATTACGCTGAGCCACTGCCAACTCATCATCCGGTTTGGCAAAGTGATCCATACCGATATACACATAACCTGCATCCAGCAGGCGCTCAGTCGTAGAGTGCAAAATCGCCAGCTTCTCATCGGCCGAAGGCATATCCGCTTCGTTCATTTTCTTCTGCGTCGGGAACATGCTCGGCATATGGGCATAGTTGAAAATCGAAAAACGATCCGGCTCCGCTTCCAAGACTCGATCCAGAGTCTTCATAAAACCTTTTTCATTCTGGAACGGCAGGCCGTAGATCAGGTCGACATTCACCGACATGAAACCGGCTTCACGTGCCCCTTCCAGAACTTCAAACGTTTCCACCTGAGTTTGAATACGGTTGACCGCTTTCTGAACCTTTTCATCAAAATCCTGAACCCCCAGGCTCATACGGTTAAAACCAAGCTCGCGCAGTAACTTGACCGACTCTCGGTTTGCTTCACGTGGATCAATTTCGATCGAGTATTCGCCGGAATCGTCATCATACAAATTGAAATGCTGACGGGTCTTGTCCATCAACTGGCGCATTTCGTCATTATTGATAAAGGTCGGCGTACCGCCGCCTAAATGCAACTGTTCAACCTTACGGCTGGAGTCGAACAAACGGGATTGCATTTCGATCTCTTTGAACAATCTGTCCAGATAAGGCGTGGTTTTTGAACGGTCGCGAGTCCAGACTTTATTACAGGCACAGAAGAAACAGACCGTATCGCAGAAAGGGATATGGTAATACAGGGACAAGCCTCTGCCGGACTCATTACTGCGCGCCACCGCTTGCTTGTAGTCTTCAATACCGAAAGACTCGTCAAACTGCACCGCCGTCGGATAAGAGGTATAACGCGGCCCCGTTTGGTTGTAGCGTTTGATTAAATCTTCATCAAATTGAATTTGCTGTTCCATATCTCTTTCCGGACTGCCTGATTGAAAGGCGCTAATGTTAATCTAATTTTGCTTCGGGTAACTTAATCGAACTCAACTGTTACGCTTTTTATTTAAGCCGCCTGTTTAGTCCGCCTGTTTAATCACCCAAACCTGATGAATTTTACCGTTACGTTGAAAGTCTTTCGGCATGGTTTGCTGGGTGACATTCTCGACGGCAAACTCTTCGTTCAGTGCCGCATCCAGTTTGAACTTGCGCAGGTTGTTGGAAAAAACCAGTTCTCCACCCGGATTCAACAGCTTCATCGCCTGACGAATCAGAATCGCATGATCACGTTGAATATCGAGCGTACCTTCCATACGTTTCGATGTCGAAAACGATGGCGGATCCATAAAAATCACATCGAACTTTTCCTGCTCCTTGAGCACCGGCTTTTCGCTCTGTTCTTTCAACCAAGCGAGCACATCGGCTTGCAAAAGATGATGCTTACGATTGTCCACGTTGTTATGCATCTGATTATGCTCCGCCCAATACAGATAAGTCTTGGACATATCGACACTTAAACTGCGCTTGGCGCGCATCACGGCCGCCTGTGCCGAAGCCGTCGCGGTATAACAGAACAGATTCAGCAGACTCTTGCCGGAAGCTTTTTTAGCCACCATGGCACGCACATCACGGTGATCGAGGAAAATCCCGGTATCCAGATAGTCGGTGAAATTAACACGGATCTTAGTGCTGTTTTCCTTGATGGTATAGAACGCTTTGCTATCGTCCATCTTCTCGTATTGCGAAGTCCCGGATTGACGCTGGCGCACCTTGAAAATCATCTGTTCAATATCAATTTCCGGGAACACCAACGGCATAGCGGCTAAGGCTTCATGCAGACGTTTTTTCGCCTTGCTCTTATCAACCGTTTTCGGTGCGGCATACTCATTGACCACCAACCACTCACCGGCATCCAGCGTCTGATAATAATCCACCGACAGTGAGTATTCTGGGATATCGGCATCGTAGACACGGTAGGCATAAATCTCGTTATTTTTGGCCCACTTTCTCAACTGTTTTAGATTCTTTTTGATACGGTTGGCCACCATTTGTGCCCCTTCCGAATCCCGTAGTTCCGGTCTGACACGATAGATCTCTTCTATCAAATTGGCGCCGGCTTTCACTGACGGTTCGCGGTGAAATTCCTCTTCAATATCAAAACGGAACAACTTACATTCCAGAGCGCCATTGAAAAAGTTATGACTGCGTTTGGCTTTAATTCCCAGATACATACCCAGTTCCGGGTTACAGGTAAAGATAGCCGCCTGCCAACCGTCGAATTCGCTCTTCAGGTAAGTTCCCAACTCGCCGTAAAGCACTTTGACATCTTCGATTTCGCCCAAACGTTCACCGTAAGGCGGGTTCGAGATCACCAGTCCTTTTTGCCAATCTCCCCAGCGATGTCCTTGTTCGATAATCATCTGTTTGACTTCGATGGAATCGGAGTAACCGGCATTGGCGATCGCTTCATAGGCGATATCCAAAGATTTGTGCGACGCATCCGAACCGTAGATATCCGGCAGATTTCGCAATCCCTCTGACTCACGCTCTTCTGCCTCTTCAATCAGGCGATGCCACAGCTGTCTGTCATGCTGCTTCCAAGTGTTTAAGATCATTTCCGAAGCTTTTTCCAGCCCCGGCGCCAGATCGGACGCCATCATCGCCGCCTCGATCAAAAAGGTTCCCGAACCGCACATCGGATCATATAGACAACCGCCCTGCTTGGCGATTTCCGGCCAACCGGCACGCATCAACAAGGCCGCCGCCAAGTTCTCTTTTAAAGGTGCTTTGACCTGCTGGCCTTCACGATAACCACGCTGATGCAGACTATAACCGACCAGATCGATACTTAGAGTCAATTGGTTTCGGTTCAGATGCCCGTGCACCCGCAACTCGGGGTTGACCGTATCCACCTTAGGACGACTGTTACTCAAGTCGCGAAAGTAATCGACAATGCCGTCTTTGATTTTCAAGGCACCGTAATGGCTATGGGTAATACCCATCCCCTTACCTGAAAACGAAACCGCAAAAGTGCCAAACGCATCCATGTGTTTATCCCAGGCAACCTTGGCGACTTGGGTGGTCAAGTCTTCCTGATTGTCCAGCTCAACCTCCAAAACGGTCAGAAAGATGCGGTTGGCCAAACGTGACCACAGGCAGCTGCGATAAGCGACTTCCAAACTGCCGCTGAAGCTTACGCCTCTCGGCTGGACTTTGATATCCGTAGCACCAAAAGACTGCAACTCTTCTCTTAAAAGTTCACTTAAACCGCCGGGAGACGTGGCAAAAAAATTCATCAATTACTTTCCATTTTGTAGGGCTAATGTCCTGTTTTTTCG
Organism: Thiomicrorhabdus sp.; assembly: GCA_963677355.2. GTDB lineage: Bacteria > Pseudomonadota > Gammaproteobacteria > Thiomicrospirales > Thiomicrospiraceae > Thiomicrorhabdus. Next base: position 1,328,206 of record CAXXXQ010000002.1, read on the forward strand.
GCTATTATTAACCGAAATCACTAAAAGCGTCATTTTAAACCTTTTTGGCTTCAACTTCGGCTTTGTTTGGGTAGAATAGTCTATTATTTTAAGATTCTCTGCAGAGCTGCTGTTCCAAATGACCGGAAAACCAATGACCAAACTATTTACCGTTTTATCCCTGAGTTTAGTCCTAAGCAGCTTGCTTGCCGTCGGCTCTGTACAAGCCAATACCGATGAATTCAAACCTTCAGAAGCAGACTTCAAAACCTGGTTAAGCGGCTTCAAACAGCAGGCCCGGGAACAAGGCATCTCCAACAAGACTCTGCAACTCGCGTTTAAAAACGTCAAACTCAATAGCAAGGTGTTGGAATCGGACAAAAAACAACCGGAATTCACCAAAACCTTCTTTGAATATTTTGACCGAGCGGTTAGTAATTACCGCGTAAAAAACGGTCAAAAGAACTACCGAAAACACAAAAAACTGCTTGCTGAGGTCACTCGCAAATACGGTGTACCTGGTCGCTATATCGTCGCTTTCTGGGGAATGGAAACCAACTACGGCAGCTATACCGGAAATATTCCCATTATCGAATCGCTAGCGACACTGGCCTATGACCCGAGACGCAGTAAATTTTTCAGCACTCAATTAATGAGTGCTTTGACCATTCTCGATAAAGGACACGTTTCACTGCCACAAATGAAAGGCTCCTGGGCTGGAGCCATGGGGCAATGCCAGTTCATGCCTTCCAACTACCTGCAATACGCAGTAGACGGTGATGGTGACGGCAAAATCAACCTGTGGGACAGTCTACCGGATGTCTTCTATTCGGCCGCCAACTTCCTCAACCATCTTGGCTGGCAAAAAGAGGAAAACTGGGGGCGTGAAGTCCATCTGCCAAAAAAATTCGATTATGCTCTGGCCGATAACAAAACCATGCGCAGTCTGGCCGAATGGCGCAAGATGGGCATTAAATTGGCCGATGGCCGTGCCATACCAAAAGCAGACATGCAAGCCCGCCTGCTGTTGATTTCCGATTACAAAGGCCCGGCTTTTTTAGTCTATGAAAATTTCAAAGTGATGAAACGTTGGAATAACGCCAACAAATACGCCATTGCCGTCGGTCATCTGGCAGATCGAATTGTCAACCGTCCACCACTGACCAAAAAACGTCCTAAAGACGATAAAGGTCTAAGCCGATCACAGATTAAAGAAATTCAGAACCATTTGAATTTATTGGGTTATCCAACCGGTAAACCGGACGGTATTATCGGCGGCAACACCCGCAAAGCCTTGCGTACTTTTCAGGCGGAAAAAGGGATTCCGGCAGACGGTTTCCCGAGTCTGAAAATGCTCAAACGTCTCAAAAAAGAGCTCGACTCGACCATTAAAATTCACTCGTAACTCTGTTGGCGACACATCACAACAGAGTTTGCTTTTTTCAATTCATCACGTTAGACTTCTTGCTCGAATTGTCGGAGTGCCTTAGACGAAAGGCTGAGATCGCAAATTGCGGGATCCGTAGAACCTGATCTGGTTAGTACCAGCGAAGGGAACAAACAGACCTAATTTCAATCCGTGCTACAGTGCTTTAACTGTGCAGTGGTTCCGGTAATGAATTTCAAAAGCAGCGCCTTGCTGCCTGTCTGCCATCTACACCAAGTCTACTTGTACTTCGCCTGAAATTTATCTTCAAAAATAAATAAGGCAAGTGATGAAAACTCATAACTCAACTACCAACCGTCGCCAACAACGTGCCGACGCCGAAGCTTTTTTGGCTGATGTATCGGGCCAATCCTATCCAAACTCCAAGAAAATCTATATTCAGGGAGCACTCCATCCGATCCAAGTGGGGATGCGAGAAATCGCGCTCAGTGATAGCTTTATCGGCGGAAGCGAAGACAACCCGATTTATGAAGCCAATGCACCGGTCAGGGTTTACGATACCTCCGGTCCGTACACTGATCCGGACATAGAAGTTAATGTTTACCAAGGTTTACCTAAACTGCGCCAGTCATGGATTAAATCCCGTAAAGATGTTGAACAGCTTGATAGCGCCTCGTCCCGTTTCACGCAACAAAGATTGGATAATCAAAACCTGGATCAAATCCGTTTCGAACACCTTCCTCCGATTCTGCGCGCTAAAAAAGGCAAAAATGTCACTCAGATGCATTATGCCCGCCAAGGCATCATCACCCCGGAGATGGAATATATTGCGATCCGGGAAAACATGAAACGTGCGCAACTGGGTCAGGAAAACCTAGGCCAACACGCCGGCGAAAGTTTTGGGGCTCAACTTCCGCAAGAGATTACGCCTGAATTTGTCCGCGACGAAGTGGCGCGTGGGCGTGCCGTGATTCCGGCTAATATCAACCATCCCGAATCGGAACCGATGATTATCGGCCGCAACTTCCTGATTAAGGTCAACGCCAATATCGGTAACTCTTCAGTGGGGTCTTCCATTCCCGAAGAGGTTGAAAAGATGGTCTGGGCAAGCAAATGGGGAGCGGACACCGTGATGGATCTATCCACCGGACGTAACATCCATGAAACCCGAGAGTGGATTCTGCGCAACTCTCCGGTGCCAATCGGCACGGTACCGATCTATCAGGCTCTGGAAAAAGTCAACGGCATCGCCGAAGACCTGAGCTGGGAAATCTTCCGTGACACCCTGATCGAACAGGCTGAACAAGGGGTGGACTATTTCACGATCCATGCCGGCGTCCTGCTGCATTATGTGCCCATGACCGCCAAACGGGTGACCGGCATCGTCTCCCGCGGCGGTTCCATCATGGCCAAATGGTGTCTTGCCCATCATCAGGAAAACTTCCTGTACACGCACTTTGAAGAGATTTGCGAGATTATGAAAGCCTATGACGTCACCTTCTCGCTGGGTGACGGCCTCCGCCCCGGCTCGATTGCCGACGCCAATGATGAAGCGCAATTTGCCGAACTGGAAACCTTAGGCGAATTGACGCAGATCGCCTGGAAACATGATGTTCAAGTCATTATCGAAGGCCCGGGGCATGTGCCAATGCAAATGATCAAAGAGAATATGGACAAGCAGTTACGTGAGTGTGGCGAAGCGCCTTTCTACACGCTCGGGCCGTTGACCACCGATATCGCTCCGGGCTACGACCACATCACCTCCGGAATCGGTGCCGCCAATATCGGCTGGTACGGTTGCGCCATGCTCTGCTATGTCACCCCCAAAGAGCACCTCGGCCTACCAAACAAAGACGACGTTAAAGAAGGCTTAATCACCTACAAGATAGCCGCCCATGCCGGTGATTTGGCCAAAGGCCATCCGGGCGCACAGATTCGCGACAACGCACTCTCCAAAGCCCGCTTCGAATTCCGCTGGGAAGACCAGTTCAATCTTGGACTGGATCCGCAGAGAGCCAGAGAGTATCACGATGAGACCATTCCTCAAGCCTCCGGCAAAGTTGCCCATTTCTGCTCGATGTGCGGACCTAAATTCTGCTCGATGAAAATCACCCAGGATGTGCGCGACTACGCCGATAAACTGGAAAAAGAAAACCCGCAGATTACCGAAATTCATGTCCAAGATATTGAACGAGGCATGCAGCAGAAGTCGCGGGAGTTCAGAGAGAACGGCAGCCAAATTTACCAGCAGGAAATTTAGCGATGGCGATTTCCTTTCAACCTAAAATCGCTGTTTTGGGAGCGGGACTGATCGGTCGCATGCTGGCACTAAACCTTGCGCGCCGTTATCACCAACAGTATCAAATCGAACTGTTTGATAGCGACGACACCGCCAGCTCGCAAAGCACGGCATTTTTAGCCGCCGCGATGTTGGCTCCGGTTGCTGAATCAGTCGAAGCCTCTGAATTGGTGTGTCAATTGGGTGAACATAGCTTGACGCTCTGGCCGGAATTTTTAGCCTCGCTCGATAACGACGTTTTCTTCCAGCAAAACGGTAGCCTGATTCTCTCTTACGGACAAGATGCTCCATTGCTGCAAGATTTCAAACAGCGCATCAAAACGCATTATCAGCCGCAACTTGAAGTATTGAACCCGCAACAGCTGGCGCAGTACGAACCGTTTTTAGCAGAACAAACCAATCGTTTTTCAGGTGGTCTGTTTTTGGCGGGCGAAGCGCAACTGGACAACCGTCAATTGCTTAACGCACTCAAATCCAGCATTCAGAATTCCGCCGTTGTCTGGCATCCGCAGCACAAGGTAGAACAGCTTGAAGGGCAAGACTTCACGACACACTGTCATGGTCAAATCATTGAGCATCATGCCGAGTGGATCTTTGATTGCCGTGGTCTGGGAGCCAAACAGAGCATGGCTGAAAATCATGCCGAGTCATTACAGCTCAGAGGGGTGCGCGGTGAAGTGATTCGTCTGCACGCTCCTGCCGTTGACTTGCAAAGGCCGGTTCGTTTGATGCACCCGCGATATCCGATCTATATTGCGCCGAAGCAGAATCATCATTTTGTAGTCGGCGCCACTCAGATTGAATCCGAAGACCAACGCCAGCCGACGGTGCGCTCGGCCATGGAGCTGTTATCGAGCTGTTTCAGCCTCCATCCCGGTTTTGCCGAAGCAGAGATTCTGGAAATCGAGTCCGGTTTACGACCCGCTCTGCCCAATAACGATCCCAGAATTATCGTCAAAGATCGCCTAATTCAAATTAACGGGCTCTATCGGCACGGTTATCTGACTGCGCCGGCCGTCATCGAAGCGGCCATGAAGATTTTTGCCAAACAAAACCGGAACGGAAACAACATTGAACCCGAACTTAATCGGTTCGCGGCCCTTATTGAATACTGTTGAGGTCATTATGCAGCCCACTATTACGATTTATATCAATCAGCAGGCCTTTGAATTTGACGCACCGGTCAATGTGCTCGAAGCAGCTGAAAAGTTTGGTGCCCAGCGCCCTTTCGTGTTGATGCTCAACAACGAATTTATTCCCCAATCACAACACAACTCTGTATTGATTCAGGCCAATGACTGTTTGGAAGTCATTTCCGCCATACAGGGAGGATAAGATGCAAGATACTTTTACAATATACGATACCGAACTCCAACAACGACTCCTGGTAGGCAGTGCGCTCTACCCGTCGCCGGAAATCATGCAGCAGTCGATTAAAACTTCACAAGCGGAAGTGATTACCCTCTCTTTAAGCCGACAAAACCCGCAGGCCAATGGCGGCCAAGCATTTTGGAGCATGATTCAGTCGCTCGGCTGCCACCTGTTACCGAACACCGCCGGCTGTCACACCGCACAAGAGGCGGTGACCATGGCACACATGAGCCGCGAGCTGTTCCAGACCGACTGGATTAAATTGGAACTGGTCGGTGACGACTACAATCTGCAACCCGATCCGATCCAACTGTTAAAGGCAACCGAGCAACTGCTGGTAGATGGCTTCAAAGTGCTGCCTTACTGTACAGACGATCTGGTCATCGCCCGTCATTTAGTCGAGCTAGGCTGCAAAGTCATTATGCCTTGGGGGTCTCCGATCGGCACCGGCAAAGGCATTCTTAACCCCTATGCGATTGAAGCGATTCGCAACCGTTTTCCGGAAGTGACGCTGATTATAGACTCCGGTATAGGCAAACCGTCTCATGCCACTCAAGCCATGGAACTCGGCGTTGATGCCATTCTAATGAATACCGCCATCGCCCAAGCGGGGCAACCTATAGAGATGGCCAGCGCATTTTCTTTAGCCGTCAAAGCGGGACGGCTCGGCTATCTAAGCCAGCCGATCAGCGAACGCACTAGCGCAAAACCGAGCACCCCGACACTAGACCAACCTTTCTGGCAGCAAACACACTATGGATAAATTCAATACCTTAAGCCGTCCGATTATCTGGAGTTTGGCCGGTTCCGACTGTAGCGGCGGCGCCGGCATTCAAGCGGACATCAAAACCGCACACGCCATCGGCGTTGAGCTTTGTGCTTTAATAACGGCAAACACGGTGCAGAATGCCCAACGCTTGGAAGCACTCAACGCAGTGGATACAGCAATTCTGGAAGCACAATGGTCCTGTCTGCTTACCGATAAACCGCCGCAGGCGATTAAAATCGGCCTGTTGGTCAATAATGCACAACTCGAATGGCTGAGCCAAAAGTTAAGCGAAATTCGCGCGCTTTCCCCTGCTCTGCCGATTATCTGGGATCCGGTCATCAAAGCCAGTGTCGGCCAGACGCTACAACAGGAAGCAATTGACGCTGACAAGCTTATTAAACTATTGCAACAGATCTCCATTCTGACTCCGAACCGGCATGAACTTGAATGGCTGCACTCTTTTCTACCAGCCAGTACTGATGAAATAAATCCATTGCTGGATATGGGCATCGAGTGCGTGGTTGCAACCGGAGGGGATCAACCGAACAATGGTCTGAGTATCGACCAAGTTTACCGACTAGAGCAGAGTTTTTCTTTGGTATCCAAACAAGTTCAGACCAGTTATACGCATGGTAGCGGCTGCACTTTTTCAACCGCCATCACCGCATTTCTCGCCAAAGGACTGGTGCCAATGGATGCACTGGTTGAGGCGAAAGCCTTCATCAACCAAGCCTTGCAAGCCAGCCTACAACAGCAAATGCATGAGCAGTCGAATGAAGCGTTGCATGAACAGAACGCCAAATCCGCAGACTATTACGGCGCGCTCATTCAGAGCGAATGGCCTCCAACCGCCAAGTACTACCCTCAAGTTCGACTAGCGCATATCGACACCGCTACTCTTAAGCCTTTCAAATCGCTGCCGCAGCCAACTTTAGGCATCTACCCGGTAATCGATTCTCTGGACTTGCTGGCGGAGTTACTGAAAACGGATATCCGCATTGTGCAACTCAGGCTAAAAAATAAGTCTCCGGCCGAACTTGAAGCACAAATTCAACAGGCCGTGAATCTGTGCTCAGGGCACCCGTGCCAATTGATTATCAACGACTACTGGCAACTAGCAATCAAATATGGCGCGAATGGCGTTCATCTCGGTCAGGAGGATGTGCAGACTCTCAGTCAAAATGAACTGCAAAGCCTACAGCAATCCGGATTGCTTTTAGGTTTAAGCAGTCATGGCAGTTATGAGCTGCTGCTGGCCCAGAGTTTACAACCAAGCTATATCGCCATCGGTTCGATTTTCCCGACCCGGACCAAAGACATGAGCGGGCAAATTCAGGGGGTGGAATATCTACAGTATTTATTACGCCTGAAACGGCAGTTCCCCATTGTCGCCATTGGCGGAATCAATGTCGGTAATATAAACCAGTTTAGCGGTCTGCCGCTGAAAAGTATTGCCGTGGTCACGGCGATCACTCAAGCCGACAATCCGCAGCAAGCGTTCGCCGATTTACAGGAACAGTTTTTCCGTAATATTTCTTCTCTTCAGCCGATTCAAGAGTAAAAATGAAGATGTTAGAATAATAGGAACTCAATCCAACCCAGAAAAGGTCAGACATTGTGGTCACGGCTTCCGCAAATTATTTAATCAAAAACCTGTCGAGTACCGATAAGCAGCATGCGGCGTTTATTTTTTGGAAATTACAGTGCCGCCTGCTCAAGCTTTCCAACCGTCTGCGCGAACAGAACGCCAAAAAGCCAAAAGCCTGATGGCGCTCAATGTTCGCGTCGTTTTCCGGCAAACATCAGCTGGCCAGCAAAAATAGATAAGATGCAGTAGCCAAGAAAATAATAGAAACCGACTTGCAAGGTAATCTCGGTGGTCACCATATTTGAGGTGCCGGAACTGGCTTTAATGGCAAGAAACGAAATAATCAACGCCATCACAAACACATCCGCCATTGACCACTTACTCATTGCCGCACTGCTCTTGGCTAAAAACAGACCCAATTTGGACTCTTTCAAAAACAGCGATATTGCCAGCAGCAACAGTTTCAAAGTCGGCACAAAAACGCTGAAAAAAATAATCAGAAAAGCCACCAACAAATTGCCGTCATTCCATAAATCCCGCGAGGTACCCAAAATACTTTTGGCACTGTCATGCACCACCAATTCGCCGCTAACCTGAACTTGGTTTAAGACTTCCATCGCCATCGGCATCAGAAAATTTGGGATGGTTCCGCTCTGCAAAATGGCCTCTTTGCCCATTACCGACAGCTCCGCCTTATCCAAAGTCGTCACCACATGCAGCACCGGCTCGGTAATGCCTGGAATCAATAATGCATAAGCCAGAATTAAAAACAGAAAACCGAAGATTTGAGGGTAAGGCATTTTAAAATTCCAACAGAAAAGAAGCCTGATTATAAAAGCTAGCTTGGGATCTAAGCAATTAGATAAAAATGAAGATATCTTGAAATACTATAAATAACTTATTTAGAGCAAAAAAAAAGCAAGCCCCGAGAGACTTGCTTTTACATAGGCGGAGAATGTTTACTTATAGAGCAACAATGTTCTCAGCTTGAGGACCTTTTTGGCCATTGGTAATCGTGAATTCTACTTTCTGGCCTTCAGTCAATGTTTTGAATCCTGAACCGGTAATTGCGCTGAAGTGAGCAAAGACATCTGCTCCTGACTCTTGCTCGATAAAACCAAAACCTTTAGATTCGTTGAACCATTTAACGGTTCCTGTTGTTGTATTAGACATAATAATTATCCTGTAATTTGTATAAAAGAGCCTTCAATAGGCTTGAATTGCTTAAAAATGGAGACTTGGAACTTAAAACTGCAGGACGAGGTATTACGAATAAAACAGCGAAATGTAGGTTGTAAATCTGAGACTTCTTTCTAGCTTGGAAGACGAGAATATAGAGATTATTGTTACTTGTCCAGCTTTATTTTCTTTTTCTTTCAAAAAAGATAAATATTTGTTTTTATTTGAAAAATAAAATTTACTCCATACCACGACAAGATTCCGCAAGCGTGCAAGCCATTATTAGCACCTACTAGCAGACCCGTCATCGGAACCGGGATTTATCGTCAAGCTGTCATCGAAATAACATTTAACTGCAATATTCCAAAAATAAACTGACTAAAAAATGAAAACTGCATTTAATCGAAAGGTAACAAGATGAAAATAACCGTTGTCGGAACCGGGTATGTCGGACTATCTATCGCTGTTTTATTAGCCCAAAAAAATACCGTTATCGCGCTAGACATTGACGAAGCAAAAGTCTCTCAAATCAACCAGAAAATATCGCCGATTAAAGACCCTGAAATTAGCGATTTTTTAACCAATAAAAATTTGAGCCTGATGGCAACAACAGATAAAACCTTCGCTTACCAAAATCCTGAAATGGTAATCATCGCAACTCCGACCAATTACAATCCGGAAACCAATACTTTTGATACCGATTCAATCGAAACCGTTTTAGAAGATTTAATCACTTTCAATGTTGATTGCCCCGTCATCATTAAATCGACCGTGCCGGTCGGCTATACAAAAGGTATCCAGCAAAAATACCTAAATCAGAACATCATTTTTTCTCCGGAATTTTTACGTGAAGGCAAAGCCTTAGCCGATAATCTGGAACCTTCAAGAATCATCGTTGGCAGTCAGTGTGAAAATGCAAAACAATTTGCCAACCTGTTGGTTGAAGGTGCGACAAAAGAGGATATCCAGGTTCTTTTTACCGAATCAACCGAAGCCGAAGCGATCAAACTGTTTTCCAACACCTATTTAGCGATGCGTATTGCCTTCTTTAATGAACTAGATTCTTTTGCCATCAGTCACCAGTTGAATAGCCGACAAATTATTGAAGGTGTCGGACTCGACCCGAGAATCGGCCTGCATTACAACAACCCGTCATTTGGCTATGGCGGCTATTGCTTACCAAAAGACACAAAACAATTGCTGGCCAACTATCAATATGTTCCCAATCAGATGATTAAGGCCATTGTCGATTCCAATACCACCCGTAAAGACTTCATCGCTTTTGACATCCTGAAACGCAAACCCAAAACGGTTGGCATCTATCGTTTGGTTATGAAAAAAGGCTCGGATAATTTCAGAGATTCATCTATTCAGGGGATTATGAAAAGAATAAAAGCAAAAGGCATCGAGGTCATTGTCTATGAACCGGCATTAAAAGAAGAACATTTCTTTCACTCTCGAGTAGAAAGAGAGTTGAGCCAATTTAAAGAACAGTGTGATGTTATTCTTGCCAATCGTATGGATGATGAATTGACCGATATTGAGGAAAAAATCTATACACGAGATCTATTCGGCAATGATTAATCCATAGCCGATAATCCAGTCTTATCCAAGGTCATCACAGTACGAAAGATAGACCCGCAATACAAAAAACGACCCAAAAGGTCGTTTTTATAAGCGATGAATTGAAGCCTGATGCTAAGTAAGCGATTGTTCTTTTTTATCGGATCGAGGCTTCAAAAAAAGTTCGGAAAGAATCAATAAACCGGCTCCAACAGTGATCGCAATATCGGCGACATTGAAAGTCGCGTAATGCCAGGAACCGATGTAGAAATCGACAAAATCGGTAACTCGGCCTTCGATAATACGATCAATCACATTACCCACTGCGCCACCAATTACCAGATTTATACCCCAGGTTTCTACTGTAAGTTTATTTGGTAATTTGGATAGCCAGAACAGCAAAATAGCACTGATGACAAATGCCAAACCGGCAAAGAACCAACGTTGCCAGCCTCCCATATCCGCCAAGAAGCTGAACGCCGCCCCGTAGTTGTAGGCCAAAGTCCAATTCAAGTTCGGCAGTACCGCCACCGGTTCGCCAAAGGTCAAACTGCTGACCGCAATGAACTTGGTTAACTGATCGAGAGCGATGATCAAAATTGCCAGCCAGACTGTTTTAATCGCCGTTGAGTTTGTTTGATTCATATCATTTCCAATTAAAAAAAAGCGAATCTAAATTCGCTTTTTAATCGTTTGTTACTGTCATTAGAACCGCAGCGGAAAACCCTTATGCAAAATGACGAACTTCACCATCACCGCTTTCATCAATGTTATCCACACAACGCTGACAAAGCTCCGGGTGTTCTGCAATCGTTCCGACCTCTTCACGGTGGTGCCAGCAACGCGCGCACTTAGGCTTATCAGTTGCACCGGCATCAATCCACAGACCTTCCAACTCAGACTCGACAGCCGTAGCGGACTTCTCGGCCAATGACTTAACGGTCGCTTCTGAAGTGATTAGGACAAAACGCAACTCTTCCGCCAGTTTATTCAATTTGGCAAACAGCACATCATCACAGTACAGAGTGACTTCAGCCGTCAGCGATCCTTTGATCACTTTTTCGTTACGTAACTGCTCAAGCTGTTTGGCAACGGCCGAACGCACCTCAATCATCTCTTCCCAGTAAGCTGAATTCATCTCCGTATTTTCATCCAACTCGGTCAAATCTTCATACCAAGTGGCGACAAATACCGTCTGACTGTGCTCGCCCGGCAGTTCTTTCCATACCTCTTCAGCGGTAAAGCTCAAAATCGGAGCGATCCAGCGAGTCAAAGCTTCAACGATATGATACAGCGCCGTCTGTGCAGAGCGGCGCGGTAAACCGTCCGCCTGACAGGTGTACTGACGATCTTTGATCACATCCAGATAGAATGCACCCAACTCGATTGAACAGAAATGGGTTACCGTCTGATAGATGTGGTGGAAGTTATAGTTATCGTAAGCCTCAAGAATCTCTCTCTGTAGCTTGGCCGCATGACCGATCGCCCACTTATCCAACGGCAATAGGTCTTCATAAGCCACCATATCGGTTTCTGGATTGAAACCGTTGATATTGGCTAACAGGAAACGCGCCGTATTACGGATACGACGGTATGCATCCGCGGTACGGCTGAAGATTTCGTCGGATACGGTCATCTCGTAACGGTAGTCCGCCGCAGAGATCCATAGACGCATGATATCCGCACCCAACTTATTGGCGATCTGCTGTGGAGCCACTACGTTGCCCTTCGACTTGGACATCTTCTTACCGTCTTTGTCGACCGTAAAGCCGTGTGTAAGCACCTGCTTGTATGGCGCCTCGTCGCCGGTTGCCAACGAAGTGAGCAACGAAGATTGGAACCAACCGCGGTGCTGATCCGAACCTTCCAGATACAGATCCGCAGGCGAATGCAGCTCATCACGCTGATCTAATACCGTGAAATGAGAGATACCGGAATCGAACCAAACATCCAGAATATCCGTTACCTGTTCGTAATCATCGGCGTCGGCACCCAAGAATTCCTGCACATCCAGATCGTACCAAGCATCAATCGATTTCTCTTCGACCAGCTTAGCGACCTCTTCCATCAATTCGGTCGTTCGCGGATGCATCTCCCCCGTGACCTTATGTACAAAAATCGTGATCGGCACACCCCAGAAACGCTGACGGGAGATACACCAATCCGGACGGCCGTCTACCATACCTTCAATACGGTTTTGCCCCCACTCCGGAATCCACTCGACATTCGGGATCGCCTGCATCGCTTTATCGCGCAGTCCGCCTTCGGTCATGGAAATAAACCATTGAGGCGTAGCACGGAAAATCAACGGCGTCTTGGTACGCCAGCAGTGCGGATAACTGTGTTCGATGACTTCGATATGCACCAAAGATTTGTGCTCTTTCAACACCTCGATGACATGATCGTCGACTTTTAATACGTTCTCGCCTTCAAACAGCGGGGTTCCGGCGACGTAGTTACCGTTGCCGTCAACCGGGCAGTCCACTTCCAAGTCGTATTTCAGACCGACCTGAAAATCCTCCAGACCATGGCCCGGCGCCGTATGTACACAACCGGTACCGGCTTCGGTGGTCACGTGATCCCCCAGTATAAGCGGTACGATACGATCATAGAACGGGTGTTGCAGACGAATCAGGTCAAACTGTTCGCCACGCCCGTAAGCGATGACCTTGTACTGCTCGAATCCCCATTTATCCATGGAATCTTTGATCATTGCTTCAGCCAAGAATAGACGTTCCGGACCATGCTCGCCTTCAACCTGAACCACGGCATATTCCAGCTCCGGATTGATTGAAACCGCTTGGTTAGCCGGCAGAGTCCAAGGCGTAGTAGTCCAGATCACGACCGACAAAGGCCCTTCGCCGGTATGATCTTCCACATGATGACAGCGCTTAAAGAAAGCCTCTTCGTCAATGACTTTGAAACGAACATCGATCGACTTGGAACGTTTGTTCTCATATTCCACTTCCGCTTCCGCCAAGGCAGAACGTCCGCCGACAGACCAATACACCGGTTTAGTTCCTTTGATCAGGTGACCGTTGTCGATGATCTTCGCCAGCGCACGAATCTCGTTGGCTTCAAACTTGAAATCTTTGGTTAGATACGGGTTTTCCCAATCGGCCATGATCCCCAAACGCTGAAAGTCGGCCACCTGCCCGTCAACTTGCTTTTGTGCATAGTCGCGACACGCCTGACGGAAATCGGTCGCATTGATTTTCGGACCGACTTTGCCTTTTTTCTTTTCGACATTCCACTCGATCGGCAGACCGTGACAATCCCAACCCGGAACATAAGGCGCATCAAAACCACTCAGACCTTTCGACTTGACGATCATGTCTTTCAAAACCTTGTTGACCGCGTGACCGATATGAATATCACCATTCGCATACGGAGGACCATCGTGCAAAATAAACTTAGGACGACCTGCCATGTGCTCGCGCACGGTTTGATAAAGTGAATCCGATAGCCAAGCTTCTACCTGTGCTGGTTCACGATTCGGCAGATTTCCGCGCATTGGAAAATCTGTTTCCGGAAGGTTCAAAGTCGATTTATAGTCTGTCATTCTCTAACTTCACTGTCGTATTTAAGAGTCTTACTCTAGGTTAAAAATCAAAATCGTTTACTGCCCGCCAAGTCTTTCAACTAGGCCGACAGCTTAAAAAATTGTCTTGCGGTTTCGGCATCGGCCGCAATCTGCTTTTGCAAAGCCTCCAGGCCGTCAAACTTCATTTCCGGACGGATAAAAGATTCCAAGGTGACCCCTACATGACGGCCATACAGGTCTTTATCCCAATCAAACAGGTGTACCTCAATCGATGGTCTGATACCGTCCACCGTCGGCCGCAAACCTAAGTTGGCTACACCCGGCCACGGCTCGTCCGCAATGCCGTCCACCGTGACGGCAAACACGCCTTGCACCGGCATCTGAATACGTTTCGGGTTCAGATTTAATGTCGGAAAACCGATGGTTCTGCCCAACTTTTGACCGTGAATTACCCGACCGTCAAAGCGGAACGGCTTGCCCAGCAAACGTTGCACTTCCGGCAAATCCGGAGTCATGCTCTCGTTATCCAATGCCGCGCGGATGCGGGTACTACTGACACGCTTCTCTTGCAAACCATAGGTGGGCATATCGTCCACGGTAAAGCCGTTGCTCCGACCCGACTGTTGCAAAAACGCAAAGTCACCCAAGCGGTTTTTACCAAAACGGAAATCGTCGCCAACCACCAAATGTTTTACATTCAAGCCTTCAACCAGGATTTGCTCAACAAAGTCTGCCGCCGTTAGGTCGGCAAACACCTTGCTGAAACGAACACACAACACATAGTCGATATCGGTCGTCCGGAAAGCCTGGATTTTTTCACGCAAATTCATCAATCTGACCGGCGCCTTGTCCGGTACAAAAAATTCGATCGGCAAGGGTTCGAAAATCATCACCACACTTGGCAAAGCCAATTGTTTGGCCTTGGCGGTAACCGCCTGCAACACCTGCTGATGTCCTAAATGAATGCCATCGAAATTGCCGATAGAGAGTACACAACCAGACGCCAATTCCGTCTTAAATTTTCCCAAATTGTGTAAACCACGAATCAAGCGCATTTAATCAATGTCTTTGCTAGAAATCAAACGAGTAATTATAGCCTATCGGCAGGCTTAACTTTTTGTAAATATGCAGGAAATTAGCGCCGATAAATCAGCCTCGGCTAAGCAAACGTTTCGGGTTAAGCCCGACCAGCATCAAGACCACGGCATAAAGCGCCATGGCACCGACCACCAAGCCGAACAACCAACCCATTCGCAACCAGACATCAAAGGCATGCCACTGCGCCACCTCAGGAGACAGCCACATTAAAAACACGACCAGTACCGCATTGGCGATGACAACCTGAAGAATCAATTTACTCCAACCCGCCAACGGCTGAAAGACCTGCTGCTTCTGCAAATACCAATACAACAACCCGGCATTCACAAAAGCGGAAATCGTGGTTGCCGCCGCTAGACCTACATGGGCAAAAGGCCCGATCAATATCAGATTCATCACCGTATTGGTCACCAAGGCGATCACGGCCACCTTGACCGGAGTTTTCATATCCTTACGCGAATAGAATGCCGGCGCCAGAATCTTGACCAGAATGAAACCGAGCAACCCGAACGAATACGCCATCAAACTCAAACTCGCCATATTGGCATCATGGGCGGTAAAAGCCCCATAGAAAAACAGGGTGGTGACTAACGGCTCGGCGAGCAACAACAGCCCAAGAGTAGCCGGCAGCCCGATTATCAGCACTAGACGCAAGGCGCTATCGATATCTTCCTTGAAGCCATCCCAGTTTTCATTGGCCGCTTTTTTGGACAAACCGGGTAATACCACGGTAGCCAGCGCCACGCCAAACACACCAAGCGGAAATTCCATTAAGCGGTCGGAATAGTAGAGCCAGGAGACCGAACCGGTGACCAAAAATGAAGCCAAAATGGTATCGATCAACAAATTGATCTGAGCGACGGAAACCCCGAACAACGCCGGCAGCATCAAGCGTTTAACTTCGCCAACGCCCTCGTCTTGTTCTCGGGACGGATGCGGCAGCAGTCCGAGCTTATACAAGAACGGCAGATGAAACAGTAGCTGCACCACCCCGGCGGCCAACACCCCCCAAGCTAGGGCCATGACCGGAACATCCAGCAGCGGCGAAACCCAAACGGCAAAACTGATCAATACCAGATTCAGGAAAACCGGCGTAAAAGCCGGTACCGCAAACTGGTTGTAGGTATTCATAATAGCCGACGAAAAAGCGACCAATGAGATCAACAGCAGATACGGGAAGGTGATGGAGAGCATATCCGCGGCAAGGTTGAATTTTTGCGGATCATCCATAAAGCCGGGAGCAAACACCATCATCCACAAGGACGAACCAAACACACCAAAAGCGGTCAAAATTAGCAGGATGCCGCCGAGTCTGAAACTGATGGCATTGACCAGATGTTTAACCGCTTGCTGTCCGCGCTTCTCTTTGGCTTCTGCCAAGACCGGGACAAACGCCTGGGAAAAAGCGCCTTCGGCAAACAGACGACGGAAGAAGTTGGGGATTTTAAAAGCAACAAAAAAGGCATCTGCTCCCATAGATGCACCGAAATAACGAGCAATAATCACATCTCGGAGAAAACCGAGAATACGTGAAATCATGGTCATACCACCCACGGTAGCGGTGGCTTTAATTATTCTTTTCAATCGTTAAATCCAGTCAATCAGGAGCCGAGTTACAAAACTGTTTAGATTGTATCAGAGCCCGGCAACGGATAGTTAAATAAGCCATCGCTAAATCAAATTCAAAGCCCCTGCTGACAATAACGCCGCCAAATAAGACTGAATAAAGCCGCTGAATAAGTTGGTAAAAGCATTTGATACCGATAACCAAGTAAATGTGTCAAGATTCATTTGAACGGTGAAAGTTTTTTACAAAATACCGTTCCTCTATTTGGATCAAAGTGTAACGGTGAGCCTAATGAAAGCCGCAGAGTTGTTTGTAAAATGTCTGGAAAATGAAGACGTCGAATACATTTTCGGGATTCCGGGTGAAGAAAATCTGGATATCATGGATGCATTACTCGACAGTCAAATCAAATTCATACTAACCCGACACGAACAGGGGGCGGCCTTTATGGCCGATGTTTACGGTCGCTTGACCGGCAAAGCCGGCGTTTGTTTATCAACCTTGGGGCCGGGTGCCACCAACTTAGTGACCGGGGTGGCCGATGCCAATATGGACCGCGCTCCGGTCGTAGCTATTTCCGGTCAAGCCAGTACCAACCGCCTGCATAAAGAGAGTCATCAGGTCTTAGATCTGGTCAATCTTTTCGAACCGATCACCAAATACAGTACGCAGATTCTCACCCCGGAAATCATTCCGGAAGTGATCCGTAAAGCCTTTAAAGTCGCTCAAGCCGAGAAACCCGGATGCAGTTTTATCGACTTTCCGGAAAACATCGCCGAAAAAATCTTGGAAAAAAAGCCGCTTAAAGCACAAAGTCCGCTACCGGCACATGCCAATCCGCTGAAAGTCGAACAAGCTTCACAGATTATCTCTGAAGCTAATTTTCCGATCATTATCGCCGGCAATGGCGTGATCCGCTCCCAGGCGAGTGATGCGTTGCTGGAGTTCGCCTCCAAGTTGAATATTCCGGTCGCCACCACCTTTATGGCCAAAGGCACCCTGCCTTGCGATAACGAACTTTCACTAGGCACTATCGGTTTGCAGGCTCAGGACTACATCTCCTGCGGCATTGACCGCGCCGATGTCGTGATTTGTGTCGGTTACGACATTGTTGAATACCACCCGCATTTGTGGAACCATAATCCGGATATCAAAATCATCCACATCGACACGCAACCGGCCGAAGTGGACGAATACTACATTGTCGCCGCCGGCCTGATTGGTGATATCGGTCAGGCATTAGACAGTGTTGCGGCTACCAGTAAACGTCACAGCGGCGCGCCCTACCAAGGCCTCAAACAGCGTATTGAAGAGCGCTTTCACAAACACGATTCGGATCAGACCTTTCCGGTCAAACCTCAGCGTATATTGAGTGACTTACGTAAAGTGCTGGCACCGGAAGATATCGTCATTGCCGATGTCGGCGCCCATAAGATGTGGATAGCGCGCATGTATCAAACCCTGGCACCAAACAGTTGTATTATCTCCAACGGTTTTGCCTCAATGGGCATCGCCCTGCCCGGAGCCATCGCCGCCAAACTCGCCAAGCCGCAACAAGTTGCGGTTGCGGCCACCGGAGATGCCGGTTTTATGATGAATATCCAAGAGATTGAAACGGCCGTGCGTCTGAATATTCCGATTATCGTGCTGATTTGGAATGATCAGGAGTATGGCTTAATCAAGTGGAAGCAGATGAATCAATTCGGACGGGAGAGTCATATCCGATTCAGCAATCCGGACTTCGTCAAACTGGCCGAGGCCTTTGGTGCCAAAGGTTATAAAATCGAACAGACTGAAGATCTGTTACCGACATTGCAACAGGCTATCGAAGACAACTGCGTGGTTCTGATCGACTGTCCGGTCGATTATTCCGAAAACCTCAAATTAACCGAAGAGCTCGGGGAAATGATCTGTCCGACCTAACCCCATAACACATAAAAATTAAAGGTATTTACTATGAAAAAACCGGCACTTGTGACACTTTTTTGCCTAACAACACTCGGCTATCACACCCCATTAATGGCGGAAGACTTCAAACCTTCCAGTAACATCGTTACCTTGATGCCGATTGTAATGGATAATTTGGACACACTGGAACTAAGCAGCGAACAGCTTGATCAGATTCGGGCGATTTCACGACAGAACTTTTCCAAAGTCGAGTCCATCAATGCCGAATACCACCACATAAAAACGGAACTAAAAGAAGAGCTGCTGAACCCGGAAAATCAAGACAACCAATATAGTCGCAAGCTACTGGCGCAACTGCTCAAACTGGAAGAACAGCGGATGACTTTAACCTTGGAATGTACTTTGGGGTTGAAGAAAATTTTGCCGGCAGAGAAATTTAAAGAAATTCTTTCCCTGCTGGAATTTCAAAGTAGCTGACGGATCAATTAATTATTCGGCAACTTTAGGTAAGGCTTTGGCTTTAAAGATAAAGGTACCGAAAGGCACCAATGAAGCCAGAAAACCGATAAAACCTTTCGCTTCAGAAAGGTGGCCTTTAAAGACGTGATAGAACAACACGATATTGAAAGCGATAAACAAGCCGCCATGTGCCCGTCCAACATAACTGACCGCTTCCGGCATGCCGTAGTTATATTTCAACGGCATGGCCACAAACAATAGCAGCAATAGTGATGTGCCTTCCAACAAGGCCATAAATCTTAAAAATTTCATCTTGATTTCATCCCTTTTCAACAGACATAAAAAAACCGGGAATCGATCCCGGTTTCTCTGCAATGCTTAAAACCTTAGTGATTAACCAAGCGCTTTGATACGTGCATTGATACGGCTTTTTGAACGTGCCGCTTTGTTCTTGTTGATGATACCCTTACGAGCCATACCATCCAACTTAGACTGCGCTACGCGGAATAGTTCGTTTGCTTTAGCTTGATCACCAGCGTTGATTGCAGCGATTACTTTTTTAACCGCAGTACGCATATCTGAACGTAGAGCAACGTTATGCTGACGACGTTTTTCTGCCTGACGAGCGCGTTTTGTAGCTTGTGCTGAGTTTGCCATGTTTATTTCTCCCGAAATATCGTTTTACGTGTTAACGATCCGTAGACCTTTATGGGGCTTAAAAACCATTAACGATTAACACAACATTATTCGATGCTTACACCGCAATAATGAGTAAATAAATTTGAGCTGTGAATTATCCACATTCCTTAACGAATGGTCAAGATAAAACCGTAAAATAATTTCTCTGTTTTCATTAACTTGCTGCATGCCCGACAACAAATCGCTTCATACTAAACGCAGAAAAGAATCCTCATCGGCTTATCATCAACTTATCCTCTGCTGAAAGCAGCAAGAATTAGCAAATTTAACGGCCAAACGAATTCTAGAGTAAGGATTTTCATTCCGGGTCAAGGCATAAGCTTTTGGCTAAGCATACAATAAATTAAAAAGAAACAAGCGCTTTGCTTAAGTTCAAGGCGCTGGATTGTGAAAAGTACAAATATACAAGGGCAATTCAGCAACAAAAAAATCAGACAAGCAAACCTTCAGAGCGTGAATTTTTGCTTAAGGTCAAGGCAAGTTTTGGCAAAGCATACAATAAATAAAAAAGAAACGAGCGCTTTGCTTGAGTTCAAGGCGCTTGATTGTGAAAAGTACAAATAGTACACAAACAATTCAGCAACACGGAAACCGACCAAACAAATTCTCAGAGCGAGGATTTTTATTCAGAGTCAAGGCAAATGACAACGACGTTTACACTTAGTAAACGAGTTGTCATTTAACGCAGAGGCTGGATAAAAAGACCGCTCTGGCTACTCGCGGTGGTAGGGATGGTTGTTTATTACTGAATAGGCCCGGTAGATCTGTTCCGCAACCAAAATACGCACCATCGGATGCGGCATAGTTAGTTTTGACAGTCCCCACTTCCACTGAGCCTGTTGAATTAAATCGGCTTCCAGACCATCGGGGCCGCCGACAATCAAAGCAACATCCTGTCCGCCGGAGAGCCACTCTTCAAGCTTACCCGCCAATTGTTTGGTGGTGACTTGTTGACCGTGCTCGTCCAGCACAATTAGTCTTGCACCTTTAGGCACCGCAGCTAAAATTCGTTTGGCCTCTTCCTCTTTATACTTGTCTACCGAACCGCTTTTACCGCGCTGTGCCATCGGCAATTCAATCAGCTTGAGTGCGCAGGATTTCGGCAGACGTTTCGCATATTCTGCATAACCGTCCTGCACCCATTTAGGCATCTTTTGCCCGACAGTAATAAAGTGAATAACCATTTATCTGCTATGTAACTCTGTGTGGAATCTAGTAAAACCTTAATGATCGAGCAAGGCCGGATTAAGGACGATCAAAACTAAACCCAGCTCTTAGCAATCTGCCGATAGAGCTGAGTATTTAAGGCAAATAAAGCGTTACCCGAATAACGCTAACGAGCTTTATTCAGCGACTTGCTCTTGCTGTTGGGATTTGACATCCCAGAGTTTTTCAATCGCATAATGCGCACGGGCACCTTCGGTCATAATATGCACAATGGCGTTACCCAAATCAACCAGAACCCAATCCGGTTGCGGACCGCCTTCAACACCTAGTGGTGGCTCGCCGGCTTCTTTAAAAGCTTGTTCAAGATGGGAACCTAGTGCTCTGACGTGCGTGGTTGAAGTACCGGTTGCAACAATCATTAGATCTGCAAAGCTACTGATACCGGCCACATCCATGACTTGAATGTCACGGGCTTTCGAATTGTCCAGAGTTTCAACAACTAAGTTCTCGATCTCTTTAATATCCATACTCATTAAGGTTTTTTACCTCTTCGTTATTTAAAAATGGTTTTGATACAAACCATGGTTATTAATATATTCCATGACACAAGGCAGGAGCAAATATTCAGCACTCTGACCCTTGGCAATTTGCTCTCTGATCAAAGTAGAACTGATATCCAGCTGAGTAACTTCGATGTCTATCATCTGCCCGCTCTCTGCGGTCAATTCGCCTACTTTATGTTTCTGGTAAATCGTACCCGATGTACAGTCCAGCGGTACCGGCTCCCCCGGACGATGCATAATCGCAATATTGGTTAGCTTGATGATGTCTTGCCAGCGGTACCAAGTATGAAACTTGGCAAATGCATCCGTGCCCATCATCAAAACTAGAGCCTGGCCCGGATGCTGACGTTTGAGGATTTCCAAGGTCTCAACCGAATAAGACGGCCCACCTTTATCTATTTCAATGGTATTTAAAATAAACTTGGGCTGGTGGGCGATCGCCAAGCGAATCATTTCACAACGCTGTTGTGCGGAAACACTTGGCGCATCTTTATGCACCGGCTGGTAACAGGGAATAAACTGAACCTGTTCGAGGTTCAGCTGCTGCATGACTTCTAGCGCGGGTCTCAGGTGACCGTAATGTATGGGATCAAATGTGCCCCCATTGATACCAATAAATTTCACGCTATTATCAAAACCTCACATTATTTGCGAATCGTGCCGTCACCCAGAACGATATATTTCTGGGAGGTCAGCCCTTCCAGTCCAACCGGTCCACGAGCATGAAACTTGTCGGTACTGATTCCAATCTCTGCACCTAGACCGTATTCGAAACCGTCGGCAAAACGAGTTGAAGCGTTGACCATTACCGAACTGGAATCCACTTCTGCCAAAAAGCGGCGTGATGTAGAGAAGTTTTCGGTAATGATCGACTCGGTATGACCTGAACTGAACTTTGCAATATGATCCATCGCTTCATCCACATCATGGACTACTTTAATCGACAGAATTGGTGCTAGATATTCTGTTGCCCAGTCTTCTTCAGTCGCCGGTATCGCATCGATAATTGTGCAAGTCTTATCACAACCTCTCAGCTCCACCCCTTTTTCCGCATAAAGCTTGGCTAATTCCGGCAATACCTCTGTGGCTCGTGATTCAGCTACCAATAAGGTTTCCATGGCATTACAGACCCCGTAACGGTGAGTCTTGGCATTCAAAGCTACATCAATCGCCTTATTACTGTCTGCATCACGGTCAATATAAACATGGCAGATACCGTCCAGATGCTTGATAACCGGTACACGAGCGCCGGCACTGATGCGTTCGATCAAACCTTTACCGCCACGAGGAATAATCACATCGACATATTCCGGCATGGCGATCAACTGGCCTACCGCTTCACGATCCGTCGTTTCAACTACCTGAACGGCCGTCGCTGGCAAACCGGCCTTTTCCAGTCCGGCCTTAATGCAAGCCGCTAACGCCTGATTAGAATGAACCGCTTCCGAGCCGCCGCGTAAAATCGCTGCATTTCCCGATTTCAAACATAGAGCCGCCGCGTCAATAGTCACGTTAGGACGCGACTCGTAAATAATGCCGACCACGCCTAAAGGCACACGCATCTTACCGACCTGAATACCGGAAGGACGGAAACTCATATCCGAAATCTCTCCGATCGGATCTTGTAGTGCTGCGATTTGTCGCAAGCCTTCCGCCATGCCGGCAATCACTTTGTCGTTCAAAGTCAGGCGATCCAACATGGCGGCATCCAAACCGTTGGCCTTGCCGTTCTGCAAATCTTTGGCATTTTCTGCTTGCAATTTCTCGGCTGAATTTTCAATCATTTCCGCCATCGCTAGCAAAGCGCTGTTCTTCTGTTCTGTCGTCGCACGTACCAACGCACGAGACGCTTTACGAGCCGCTTGCCCTAAGTCATTCATATAAGCTTGTACATTCATTGTTCCAGCTTCTCTTCTTTTCTTTACTGATGTTTTTATAGGTTCTTGTTATGTTTTTATTCTATCGAGCGATCTTGCTCACCAAATCGGCCAAGGCAAACCAAATTTCACGTTCACTCAAAGTCGGTTGAATGCCTTTAATCATCATATCAATCTGCAAAGCCTGCTTGAGTAAAGCCTGCCAGTCCTGTAAACCGTGACGACGCATCGCTTGCGAATATTCGCTCTGGCGAGACTGCCAGATTCGGCACTGTTTAAATGCTTGCGCCACAGAGATCTGCTGCGTAAGCTGGGCCAGTTCAATCAACTGACGAATCTCCTTGGAGAGCAGCCATAACACCACCGGTGCCTCAATACCTTCCTGATGTAAACGGTTCAACATCTGCACGCTGTGCTGTGCCTCCCCATTTAATATGGAGGTTGCCAAAGCAAACAGTTGATAGTGCGCCTGATCAACAACATGCTCCAATACATGCTGTGCGCTAATCAAGCTGCCCTGCGGTAAAGAGAGTGATAACTTGATTAGCTCCTGATCGGCCGCCAGCAAATTACCCTCCACCCGATCAGCCAATAGATTCGCCGCCTCGTCATCCAATGACAAACCATGCAGACTCGCCTGCTTTTGGCACCAGCCCGGTAGCGCCTGAGTGGGAACCGGTTTCGCCTGCACCACCAATCCGGCGGCTTCAATCGCCGTCACCCATTTG
>CAXXXQ010000003.1:0-453523 GCA_963677355.2 Thiomicrorhabdus sp.
GTAACGCAGCTAACGCGATAAGTTGACCGCCTGGGGAGTACGGTCGCAAGATTAAAACTCAAAGGAATTGACGGGGGCCCGCACAAGCGGTGGAGCATGTGGTTTAATTCGATGCAACGCGAAGAACCTTACCATCCCTTGACATCCTGCGAACTTTCTAGAGATAGATTGGTGCCTTCGGGAACGCAGTGACAGGTGCTGCATGGCTGTCGTCAGCTCGTGTCGTGAGATGTTGGGTTAAGTCCCGCAACGAGCGCAACCCTTATCATTAGTTGCTACCATTTAGTTGAGAACTCTAATGAGACTGCCGGTGATAAACCGGAGGAAGGCGGGGACGACGTCAAGTCATCATGGCCCTTATGGGATGGGCTACACACGTGCTACAATGGGGGGTACAAAGAGCAGCCAACTAGCAATAGTGCGCGAATCTCAAAAAACCCTTCGTAGTCCGGATTGGAGTCTGCAACTCGACTCCATGAAGTCGGAATCGCTAGTAATCGTGAATCAGAATGTCGCGGTGAATACGTTCCCGGGCCTTGTACACACCGCCCGTCACACCATGGGAGTGGATTGCAAAAGAAGTAGGTAGCCTAACTTCGGAGGGCGCTTACCACTTTGTGGTTCATGACTGGGGTGAAGTCGTAACAAGGTAGCCCTAGCGGAAGCTGGGGCTGGATCACCTCCTTTAAGATAAAAAGGTTGCGAGCTTAAGCGAGCTTTCACATAAATTGTCTCTGAATTACTTAGGTGTAAAAGACCTCGGGTCTGTAGCTCAGTTGGTTAGAGCGCACCCCTGATAAGGGTGAGGTCGGTGGTTCAAATCCACCCAGACCCACCATTTTCTATGATCTTTCTCATTAGAAAATAACTTATATGAGGGGCTATAGCTCAGCTGGGAGAGCGCCTGCCTTGCACGCAGGAGGTCTGCGGTTCGATCCCGCATAGCTCCACCAATTTACCTCTTAATAGTGACTCGCAAGAGTAATTATTAACAGTTAAATTGGTATGACTTTTAAAGTCACACCAAAACTGATAGATCTTTAACAATTTGGAATATATCTCTCAATCGATTGATGAGAAACGATAACTGAATCAAGATGGACACATTTTGTATTTGGGTTTCACATTAATCAATTAAGTTGATGCTGGGGTCAGAGCCGACTTTTTGGCCCCAGCGCAAAGTAAGTAATAAATATATGTAATTGAGTTACTCAAGCGTATATTCATGACAGCGAATACTTTTAGTTGCTGCAATTCAATAGGCTTTATAACAGAAGCATGATCGTGAAGGGTTTAGCTACCTGATGATGTGGAGTGAACAAAAGGCATAAGGTTATTTTTGAGTTGTATAGTTAAGTGACTAAGCGTACACGGTGGATGCCTAGGCAGAAGAAGGCGATGAAGGACGTGATAGCCTGCGATAAGCTTCGGTGAGGTGGCAAATAACCTTTGACCCGGAGATTTCCGAATGGGAAAACCCATCCTTTATGGATATCCTTTTATAGGAAGCTAACCCGGAGAACTGAAACATCTAAGTACCCGGAGGAAAAGAAATCAACCGAGATTCCCTCAGTAGCGGCGAGCGAACGGGGACCAGCCCTTAAGCTGATATAAATGTAGTAGAACAGTCTGGAAAGTCTGACGATACAGGGTGATAGTCCCGTATACGAAATATTTTTATCAGTGAAATCGAGTAGGACGGAACACGTGAAATTCTGTCTGAACATGGGGGGACCACCCTCCAAGGCTAAATACTCTCTTCTGACCGATAGTGAACCAGTACCGTGAGGGAAAGGCGAAAAGAACCCCTGGAGGGGAGTGAAATAGAACCTGAAACCGTGTACGTACAAGCAGTAGGAGCACCTTCGTGGTGTGACTGCGTACCTTTTGTATAATGGGTCAGCGACTTACATTATGTAGCGAGGTTAACCGAATAGGGGAGCCGTAGGGAAACCGAGTCTTAAATGGGCGTTGAGTTGCATGGTGTAGACCCGAAACCGGGCGATCTATCCATGGCCAGGTTGAAGGTTGGGTAACACCAACTGGAGGACCGAACCCACGTATGTTGAAAAATGCGGGGATGAGCTGTGGATCGGAGTGAAAGGCTAATCAAGCCCGGAGATAGCTGGTTCTCCTCGAAAACTATTTAGGTAGTGCCTCATGTCTCACTGTTGGGGGTAGAGCACTGTTATGGTCTAGCGGCCCGTCAAGGGTTAGCAGCCCATTGCAAACTCCGAATACCAACAAGTGCAATCATGGGAGACAGACAGCGGGTGCTAACGTCCGTTGTCAAGAGGGAAACAACCCAGACCGCCATCTAAGGTCCCTAAATATTACTAAGTGGGAAAGGATGTGGGAAGGCTTAGACAGTCAGGAGGTTGGCTTAGAAGCAGCCACCCTTTAAAGAAAGCGTAATAGCTCACTGATCGAGTCGGCCTGCGCCGAAGATTTAACGGGGCTAAGTAATATACCGAAGATGCGGATGCATGTTTACATGCATGGTAGAGGAGCGTTCTGTAAGCCTGCGAAGGGGCATTGTAAAGTGTCCTGGAGGTATCAGAAGTGCGAATGCTGACATGAGTAGCGATAAAGGGAGTGAAAAGCTCCCTCGCCGAAAGACCAAGGTTTCCTACGCAACGCTAATCGACGTAGGGTTAGTCGACCCCTAAGACGAGGCCGAGAGGCGTAGTCGATGGGAAGCAGGTTAATATTCCTGCACTATTTATAACTGCGATGGAGGGACGGAGAAGGTTAAGCTAGCATGGCGATGGTTGTCCATGTTTAAGCGTTTAGTCAGAGATCTTAGGCAAATCCGGGATCTTAATGATGAGGCGTGATGACGAGTCCTCTTTTGGACGAAGTAGTTGATACCCTGCTTCCAAGAAAATCTTCTAAGCTTCAGGTTATAAATAATCGTACCCCAAACCAACACAGGTGGTCAGGATGAGTATTCCAAGGCGCTTGAGAGAACTCGGGTGAAGGAACTAGGCAAAATGGTACCGTAACTTCGGGAGAAGGTACACCCCCGCGAGGGGGTCGCAGTGAAATGGTGGCTGCAACTGTTTACTAAAAACATAGCACTCTGCAAAATCGAAAGATGACGTATAGGGTGTGACGCCTGCCCGGTGCCGGAAGGTTAATTGATGGGGTTAGCTTATGCGAAGCTCTTGATCGAAGCCCCGGTAAACGGCGGCCGTAACTATAACGGTCCTAAGGTAGCGAAATTCCTTGTCGGGTAAGTTCCGACCTGCACGAATGGCGTAATGATGGCCACACTGTCTCCACCCGAGACTCAGCGAAATTGAAATCGCAGTTAAGATGCTGCGTACCCGCGGCTAGACGGAAAGACCCCGTGAACCTTTACTACAGCTTTGCACTGGACTTTGACTTTACCTGTGTAGGATAGGTGGGAGGCTTTGAAGCAGTAACGCCAGTTATTGTGGAGCCATCCTTGAAATACCACCCTGGTAACGTTGAGGTTCTAACCTCGACCAGTGAATCCTGGTCAGGGACAGTGTATGGTGGGTAGTTTGACTGGGGCGGTCTCCTCCCAAAGAGTAACGGAGGAGCGCGAAGGTACCCTCAGCACGGTCGGACATCGTGCAATGAGCGCAAGAGTAGAAGGGTGCTTGACTGCGAGACAGACACGTCGAGCAGGTGCGAAAGCAGGTTCTAGTGATCCGGTGGTTCTGTGTGGAAGGGCCATCGCTCAACGGATAAAAGGTACTCCGGGGATAACAGGCTGATACCGCCCAAGAGTTCATATCGACGGCGGTGTTTGGCACCTCGATGTCGGCTCATCACATCCTGGGGCTGAAGTCGGTCCCAAGGGTATGGCTGTTCGCCATTTAAAGTGGTACGCGAGCTGGGTTTAGAACGTCGTGAGACAGTTCGGTCCCTATCTGCCGTGGGCGTTGGAAAATTGAGAGGGGCTGCTCCTAGTACGAGAGGACCGGAGTGGACGAACCGCTGGTGTTCCTGTTGTTCTGCCAAGAGCATTGCAGGGTAGCTACGTTCGGAAAGGATAACCGCTGAAAGCATCTAAGCGGGAAACCTGCCTCAAGATTAGTTTTCCCTAGACTTTAAGTCTTCTTAAGGGCCGTTGTAGACTACGACGTTGATAGGCAAGGTGTGGAAGTGCAGTAATGTATGAAGCTAACTTGTACTAATTACCCGTGAGGCTTAACTATACAACTCAAAAGTAACTTCGAAAGAAGAGAGTGACTAAAAGTAGTCATGAATATACGCTCAGAAATGAGAAGAGTAGCTCGTTACATAGCAGCCAACTTAAAGAGACGTTAAAACAACGTAACCGATATATTCCAAAGCAATTTTATAAGTAGACACACCGTGCGCTGCTTATATCACCAAATTGCTTGGCGACCATAGCGAGATGGCACCACCTGATCCCTTCCCGAACTCAGAAGTGAAACGTCTCAGCGCCGATGGTAGTGTGGGAGGTCCCATGTGAGAGTAGGTCATCGCCAAGCTTATATTCCAAAAGCCCGTTTAGAGGATTCTAAACGGGCTTTTTTTATGTCTGAAAATCAGCATGCCCTGCTAGAGGGTATTCCTAGGTAGCTTTAGCTTCATGCCATTCGAATATCCTGTTCTACAAGTAACGAGTGCATCTTGAAAGCAAACTAGCGTCAGATTTTTTTGCCTGGATTTTTGTTTGATAATACCCAGTTTAAAGTTATCCAGTACAATAAACCTAGCAATCATAAGAGGAGTGAAATTAATGGGTTCTGAAGTCAGTATTAAATCCGGTGGTGTGGTTGGATTGATTAGCAAGTTTCCTTGGATGTTGCTGATCATTGGCTTTTTGCTTGTCGCAGAATATCTACAAATAAACCTTCAGGGTACGGTAGGTTATGCATTTATAACGGTCGCTGTGATCGTATTATTTGTAGAGATGTTTAAATCGGGTGATGTTAGTCCGTTATCTTTTCTTTTAGATCAATTTTGGGCGGTGGTAACGGTTGTATTAGCTTCCGGTCTTTTGACTTACCTGTATTTTGTTGAGGGGCGTGATCCCAGTTTTTTTCATTGGATAGGCTTTGCTATTATTTTAGCGGATGCGCTATTGAACCCTTTTAACGCTTTCCGTACTGCATTGCGCAATTTGGACATTCCAGGATAAATTATGTCGGACACAGCTAACAAGAGCAGCCTTGGCAAAGTCACTCCTTATTGCCGTCAATACGATCCTACGCTGCTGTTTCCAATTCCTAGAAAAGAGAAACGTGATGAACTGGGAATAGATAGTGACTCGCTTCCTTTTCAAGGGCTGGATATTTGGACGGCATTTGAAGTCTCCTGGTTGAATTCGAAAGGCAAGCCCATCGTTCGTATTTGCGAATTTGCATTTGCTGCAGATTCACCAAATTTAATCGAATCAAAATCCTTCAAGTTATATCTCAATTCGTTCAATGGTACGCGTTTCAATAACGAGCAGGAGGTCATTGCATTACTTGAAAAAGACTTGAGTGCTGCAAGCGGTGATTTTGTTGCGGTCGATATGCGTGCCATCGTGTTTGAGGAGACTTTGATCGGTAGTCTTCCCGGTGAAAATTTGGATGATATGGATATTGAAATAAATGACTATCTTGTTCAGCCTTCATTTTTGTCTTGTGACCCTGAACAACAGGTTGCTGAAACCTACAATAGTCATCTGTTGAAATCTAATTGTCTAGTGACCAGCCAACCGGACTGGGGATCGGTGGTTATCAGATATGAGGGTGCAAAGATTGAGCCTGAAGGACTGCTCAAATATATCGTTTCATTCCGTGAACATGATGAATTTCATGAACAGTGTGTCGAACGTATTTATGTGGATATTATGCGGCAGTGCCAGCCGGACAAGTTAACCGTCTATGCACGTTACGTTCGCCGTGGCGGATTGGATATCAACCCGTATCGTTCCAATTTTGAAGACGAATTCGACATTTCCAGAACCGTGCGCCAATAGTCATTTAAAAATGTTTATAAAGTTCATTAATCTCTTCTTTCTTCCTTTTGGCTATCAGTGGGTTTTATCAAAACCTGACTCAGTTGAAGACGATTTTGATAGCGATTCTGATCAGGAGGCATGGAATGCGCTATATGATCAAAATCCGGTCTATAAATTAGTTAAACAGAGTCGTAATAAAGAGAGTGATGAATAGGTAAACCATGGCAGACGAGATTATTAATATAAAAAACAATCTGAAGGCCAAGCAGTTATTGCAAAGTTTTGATTTGAACGTTAAGCGTTTGTGGGAACAAGGTGCTGACGATGATGAAGATGAGTCGGCTACATTAGACCTATTGTCTGAATGGCTTGAAGAGGCGATTGAAAATGGAATAGAGCCGCAGTCTTTGAATGACCGAGCTCAACAGTTAGCTGAGCTCGCGTTGGATAGAGGTTGTACTCATTCTGAAGTTGAAGAGTTGCTTACCATGCGCCCGAATCCAAATGGTAAACGTCCAACTTAGTTGTTTTGTTTTTTGAGCACTAATTGTCCATAGCTGCCGAGAATTTGGTTAATGATGTCTGCGTCAGGCCTAACAGAGTGAGGGTAATCCTGTGGGCGACCATTGCTTAAGGCTCCTGCACAGGTTAAACGATAAATATTGGGTTGTTTCGATGAATGCAGATAAAAGTGCACCAAATCCATGGTTTCCGGTCGCTGACTGTCTCCTGTGTAAGCAAGTTGTATAGAGTTGGCAAAATCGTATTGAGTTGCCTGTGCCTGTGCCCAATATAGCGATGAAGGTTTGTCCTTGCTCGCAATATATTCTTCATCCAGACTTATTTTAGTAATTTTGAATTCTTCAGGCAGTATTTGCTGTTTCATTTCACTTAGTTTTGTCACTTCTATTCTGCAGTGTTGTGCGTACTGATTAAATCCATTGGCGGTTTGGCCGTTTTGGAAGTAAGTGCGAGCGGTATCCGGCGCAATTGTAATGGCCTTGTTAATTTTCAAAGTACCGTAGTGGGAATAACTTTCTAATTCGGTTTGCGGAGTATGAATGCATGCGCTTAATGAAATAATTGCGGCAACCGGAATCGCTATTCGTAATAGTGAGGTAGATTTGATAAACATAAGTTGTCTCCAAAATGATAGAAAATTGTTTGTATTGAATATGACCATGTTTATCTAATTTAACTTTCAGATGATTTTTAGACAATATGACATGCGTCCATTAAGCATTAAAATGATTGGTTAAACGACATAGGCAATACGCAACTCAATGATTGTTATGCTAAAATATGGTGCTGTTTTATGGTTTTCGCCAACCGGGCGAAGTGCCGATTTTGAGGTTGATTGGGTATGAGTTTTCAAGGTTCTAAATACGATGTAATTGTGGTCGGCGGCGGACATGCCGGTACCGAGGCTGCATTGGCTTCTGCACGCATGGGTTTGCAGACACTTTTGCTGACGCATAATATCGATACCTTGGGAGCTATGTCGTGTAATCCGGCAATCGGCGGGATCGGTAAAGGACACCTAGTCAAAGAGATTGATGCCATGGGTGGCGCGATGGCGCTGGCCATTGATGAAGGCGGCATTCAGTTCCGTATTTTGAATGCTTCTAAGGGGCCAGCCGTTCGAGCCACTCGTGCACAGGCAGATCGTCTTTTGTACAAACAGGCAATATTGAGCCGTTTGCAAAATCAAGAAAACCTGACTTTGTTCCAACAGCCCGTAGAAGATATGATTTTGGATGGCGAACAGGTTCGTGGTGTGATCACGAAAATGGGCCTCAGCTTCTATGCGGACCAGGTTGTTCTTACCGTGGGTACCTTTTTGGCCGGCCGCATCCATATCGGTCTGCAGAATTATGAAGGCGGTCGAGCCGGAGACGAGCCTGCTAACCGTTTAGCCGCTAAATTGCGAGAATTGGATCTGCCCGTCGGGCGGTTGAAAACGGGGACTCCTCCGCGTATTGATGCACGTACCGTCGACTTTGCCGCTATGCAGGAACAGCCTGGAGATGATCCCGTGCCGGTATTCTCCTATATGGGTAGAGCGGAAATGCATCCCAAGCAGATTCCTTGCTATATCACCTACACCAATGAACGAACCCATGAAGCAATTATGGCTTCTTTGGATCAATCGCCAATGTATTCAGATCAAGGTGAGATCGATAGCATCGGGCCTCGCTATTGTCCGTCAATTGAAGATAAGGTGATGCGTTTTGCCGATAAAGACCGTCATCAGGTTTTCATCGAGCCGGAAGGCTTGAATACAACGGAGCTCTACCCTAACGGTATCTCCACCAGCTTGCCATATGAAACACAGTTGCAGATTGTTCATTCAATGAAAGGGTTGGAAGAAGCGAAAATCATGCGTCCGGGTTATGCGATTGAGTATGACTACTTTGATCCAAGAGGATTAAAGCCCACCTTAGAAACTCAAGCCATTAACGGTCTGTTTTTTGCCGGTCAGATTAACGGTACGACTGGTTATGAGGAAGCGGGTGCGCAAGGTTTGTTGGCAGGAATTAATGCGGCACGCAGAGCACAAAACAAAGAAGCCTGGTATCCAAGCCGTGATCAGGCTTATCTTGGCGTTTTGGTTGACGACTTGATCACCATGGGAACGAATGAGCCCTACCGCATGTTCACCTCGCGTGCCGAATACCGTTTGATGTTGCGTGAAGATAATGCCGATCAGCGATTAACACCGGTGGCTCGTGAGATGGGCTTGATTGATGATGAGCGTTGGGCTGCTTATGAAAACAAGATGGAAAGTCTGGAACAAGAAGTTCAGCGTTTAAAAGATATTTGGATTCATCCTGCGCATCCCGAGGCGAAAAAAGCCGAAGAGTTGATGGAGCTACCTTTGAGCAAAGAGCAGACCTTATTTGATTTGTTAAAACGCCCTAAAGTGGAGTACAACTCCTTAGCGACAATGGATGTCTTTGGTCAAGGTGTTGTGGATGATGCGGTGGTCGATCAGATCGAAATTCAAGCTAAGTATGCCGGCTATATTGATCGGCAAATGCAGCAGATTGAAAAAATGAAACGATCCGAATCGGTACAGATTCCCCAAGAGTTGGATTTGGATACCATTTCAGGACTTTCCAACGAGGTTAAGCAGAAGCTGCGCGATCATCGCCCGGAAAATTTGGGAATGGCGAGCCGTATCCAAGGAATTACACCGGCAGCAATTTCATTGTTGCTAATCGAAATCAAAAAATTCCGTTCCAAGAGAGCTTCATAAATGGATGAATTACGCCCCTTGTTGAAATCGGGCATAGAGCAATTAAATTTAACGCTTTCCGAATCTCAAATTGAAAAATTAATGTCTTATTTGACCTTGTTACAAAAGTGGAATAAGGTTTACAACTTGACCGCCATCCGTGATCCTAAAGAGATGTTGATTAAGCATATTCTGGATAGCCTCGCTATAGTTGCGCATATAGAAGGCGAAAGGCTGATTGATGTCGGCACGGGAGGAGGGCTGCCGGGAATTCCGTTGGCAATTTGTTTCCCTGACAAGCAGGTCGACTTACTGGATAGTAACAGCAAGAAAACACGCTTTCTTATTCAGGCAAAAGCAGAGCTTGGATTAACTCACACGAAAGTGATTCATTCCCGAGTTGAAGAGTATCAGCCCGACCCGCTTTATGATGGCGTGGTGTCGAGAGCTTTTGCGGCTATGGAAGATATGCTGCACTGGACAAATCATTTGATTCCGGCAGGCGGTTGTTGGTGGGCAATGAAAGCTCAGAAGGATTTTGAGGATTTATCCAAACTTCCGGATAGCGTCCAAATTGAAAAGGTCATTGATCTCAAGGTGCCTCTGCTGGAAGCAGAACGCATGTTAGTCAAAGGCATAAAAAAATAATTTAATTCTTAGCACTTTAAAAGGCATAAAGCATGGGCAGAGTTGTTGCCGTGGCAAACCAAAAAGGCGGAGTGGGTAAAACCACTACAGCTGTCAATTTAGCGGCTGCACTGGGTCGCTTGGGTAAAAACATATTGCTGATAGATCTGGATCCGCAAGGCAATGCTACTGTCGCCATCGGTGTAGATAAAGATCATCTGAACGCGTCCGTATTTGAAGTGCTGGTTGGCGAAATGAAGCCGAAAGCAGCCATTGTTCATGTCGAGCAGGCCGATATTGACTTGATGCCTGCTAATGCCGATTTAACGGCTGCCGAAGTCGCGCTTCTTGAAGAAGATATGGGGCCTAAACGCTTACGCAAAGCGCTCAAAAAGGTGCGTGACAATTACGATGCGGTGATCATCGATTGTCCGCCGACACTCAACATGCTGACCTTGAATGCGTTGGCTTCTGCCGATGGTATCGTTGTCCCGGTTCAATGTGAGTATTTCGCATTGGAAGGGCTTTCCGCTTTGATGGATACTATTGATACTGTGCAGTCACAGCTGAATCCTACACTTCATATTGATGGCCTGTTGCGTACCATGCATGACCGTCGTAACAACCTCGCCAATGATGTTTCCAATGAGTTGGTTGCTCACTTCGGAATGAAAGTCCTGCAAACCATCATTCCTAGAAATGTTCGACTGGCTGAAGCGCCGAGTCATGGAGAGTCGATTTTGGATTATGACTCCGCATCTAATGGTGCCATCGCTTATCTAGCGTTAGCAAATGAACTGATTCGTAAAACAAATATTTAGAAGTCGGAAACCGATTTCAACTAGATCTTTAAGGGGTAAACATTCGTGGCTAAGAAAACTTCAGGTTTAGGAAAACGTGGCATTAGCGCCATGTTGGGTGCAAAACAGAAATCGGACAATAGCAGTTCGGATTTGCGCATTGAAAAGTTGCCGATTGAGCAGTTGCAGCCTGGTCAGTATCAGCCTCGCAAACAGTTTGAAGAGAGTGCCCTGCAAGAATTGGCAGATTCGATTAAGGTACAAGGGGTGGTTCAACCGATCATTGTACGTTTAATCAGCACCGATAAATATGAAATTATTGCCGGTGAAAGACGTTGGCGTGCTTCACAAATCGCAGGCCTGGATAAAGTACCGGTTGTCATCCGTCAAGCAGACAGTCAAGCAACGTTGGCGATGGCGTTGATTGAAAATATTCAGCGTGAAGACTTAAATCCGATTGAAACAGCGATTGGTTTAAAGCGTTTGGTGAAAGAGTTTGATTTGACGCAACAGCAAGTCGCTGATGCCGTTGGTCGATCACGAGCAGCCGTTTCCAATTTACTGCGACTTTTAAAGTTGCCGGATAACATCCAGTCCGCTTTGCATGACGGGCTACTGAGTATGGGACATGCTCGTGCCATTATCAGCTTGCCTGAAGATATTCAAAAACAACTTGCCGATAAATCGATTGAGAAAGGTTGGTCCGTTCGTGAAATGGAAGAGGCTGCTCAACAAGTTTTGGTACCGAAAAAAATGATTCGAGATGCGAAGAAACGCACTATTCCGAATATTGAACAAGTACTTGAGCAGCAGAGCCAACTGGCAGAAAAGTTTGCCACTAAGGTCAAAATTGCACACAAAGAAAACGGTCAGGGAAAAATTGAAATCCCTTATAAAGATTTACAAGAATTAAATCGATTAATGGACATGATGAAATCGATTTAATAGCGAGTTGAACTGCTGTTAATTTTTAGCACATTTAGTGTTTCCTAAAATGAAAATCACACTATTTAGTTTCTAGAGAAAAGTTAAGTGAAATTTTCATAAAAATTCATTGGCTTAAGCTAGCTTTTCAATGCATAAAACATTATTATGTGCGGCCGTTTAGGTTGAACTTGGTTCAACTAAAAAGTATCATTAATAGAGTTTGCCATCGAATGACTGATTCGCAAAAAACAGAAAAATCTAAGAAGAATGAAGCGCCATCACCGGCGTTAAATTTCTTACTGTTAAGTGCAGGATCGATTTTTACTTCAATGCTGATTGCCGGCTTTTTAGTTGGCTATGCATTTGACCAGTTATTTGATACGACCCCCATCTTTTTGATGTGTTGTGGAGTATTAGGATTTATCGGTGGCATTCAGAAAGTACATCAGTTGACCAGTAGAATGGATCAGCCGCGAGCGACCGAGAAAAAAGATAGTGATGAATCTTGATAAGTCGGTGAAAATCCAAATCGGAATCGGTTTGGCTATGGTGGTGATTTTCAGTTTTTTTGGTCAAACCGTCGCGGCAGCTTACGGAATGTTTATCGGGTTAGTGAATGTATGGATGTTAAGTCTGACGTTCAGTAAAGCGAATAAACGTGCAGCAGAAGACCCAAAGGGCGGAATTTTAATTTTATATATGAGTGCAGTGATCAGGTTTGTTCTGTTAGCTGTGTTATTTGTTTTAGGGCTGTCTTTCCTTGATGAGAGTCAGGCATTCCCGGTGGTATTGACTTTTGTGGTTATGCAACTTGGAAAGCTTTTCGATCTTAAAGGTAAAAGACGTTTGACTGACTAAGGAGTAGACCATTGGCTGAGAAAATGGGTACGGTCGAGTATATATCTCACCACTTGACCAACAACACGATTGGCGAAGGTTTCTGGACGTTTAACGTAGATACCATCGTTGTGAGTGCTTTATTAGGTGCGCTGATTATTTTTGTAGCAGCACGTCTAGGTAAACAATTAGAAACTGGGACGCCTGGCGGTTTCCAGAACTTTGTGGAATCTATTCTTGATTTCGTATCGACAAACGTAAGAGATGCCTTCCCAGGTCATAACCCTCTTATTGCTCCTTTAGCTCTAACTATTTTCATATGGATTTGGTTGATGAACTTCATGGATTTAATCCCGGTTGATCTTCTACCTTACTTGTTCCAGCTAGTAACAGGTGATTCACATGCATACCTAAAAGTCGTTCCTACTACTGACTTGAACACGACTCTAGCTATGTCTATGACAGTGTTTGCACTGATCCTTTACTACAACATCAAAATCAAGGGTGTGGGCGGTTTCATCAAAATGTTCCTATTCCACCCTTTCGGTAAGTTCTTTGTTCCAGTCAATATCGTTATGACTGCAATCGAAGAAGTTGCTAAACCTCTATCTCTTGCTCTGCGTCTGTTCGGTAACATGTTCGCAGGGGAATTGGTATTCCTTCTGATCGCTTTGATCGGTGGAACTTTAGCAGTGGGTGCCGCTGCCCTATTCTGGGCACCATTACAAGTCCTATTAGATTTAGGTTGGTTGATTTTCCACTTATTGGTCATCACCCTGCAAGCCTTTATCTTTATGGTGCTTACAATCGTTTATCTTGGTATGGCTCACGACGAAGGTCATTAAGAATTCGATAAAAAGAATAGGTCGCTCACTTTCGGGTGGGCTTCCAAAGGGTTTAAGCGCACCTACTTAAGTGTTTATTGAATACCTGAGTAAAAAGCTTTTTTAACTTTAATTTTTTTAACTTTAATACATTGGAGAAAAACGATGGAAGTAACTGCTACTATGATTGCTGATATCTATTCTGCAACTGCAATTGGTGTAGGTGTAATTTTGGCTGCTGCTGGTCTTGGTTCAGCAATCGGATGGGGTCTAATCTGTTCTAAGACTCTTGAAGGTATCGCACGTCAACCAGAAATGCGTCCAGCTCTTATGACTAACATGTTCATTTTCGCTGGTCTGATGGAATCTTTCCCATTCATCATCCTAGCTTTCGCAATGTGGTTCCTATTCGCTAACCCATTCGTTGATGCAATGAAAGCTGCTGTTGGTGCTTAATCCAAAGTAGAACACTGTATCTAATTATTTTTATTAATAACGAATGGCAAGGTAACCACTATGAGTATTAACGCAACGCTTCTCATCCAGATTATTGCTTTTATTGTACTAGTCTGGTTTGTGAACAAGGTGCTGTGGGGGCCGCTTTCAAAGTTAATGGAAGAGCGTCAGAAGAAAATCGCTGACGGTCTTTCAGCCGCTGAGAAAGGTAAGCATGAGTTAGAGCTAGCTGAACAAAAAGCCAAAGAAGTGCTTAAAGAAGCTAAAGCTCAAGCTCAAAACGTACTAAGTCAAGCTGAAAAGCGTGGTTCTGAAATCGTAGAAGATGCGAAAGTAAAAGCCGCTGAAGAAGCTGACCGTATTAAAGCTTCCGCCCAAGCAGAAATAGAGCAAGAAGTAAGTCGTGCGAGAGAAGAGCTTCGTAAAGAAGTCGCTACAATCGCAATTTCTGGTGCTGAGAAAATTCTAGCAAAAGAAGTTGACGCGGCAACGCACAACGCAATGCTTGAAACCTTAGTTGAACAAATCTAAGGAATGACTCTATGGCAGAATTAATAACAATTGCGCGACCTTACGCTGAAGCAGTTTTTGCTCTTGGTTTAGAAGAGCAAAACTTGTCGGATTGGTCTGAGCAGCTTGCAAATTTAGCAACCATCGCAACCGATGATGCTATGCAAGAAATGCTTAACAGCCCAGCATACTCAACTACAGATATCGTTTCTGTATTTGAAGGTATCATGGGTGTCAATTTGACTGCTGGAGGTAAAAACCTTTTAGCAGTGATGGCTGAAAACAAGCGTCTAGCCGCTCTAGCTGAAGTTTCAGAAATGTTTGAAACATTAAAAGCAGCTGAAGAGAAAAAGGTTAGAGCGACTGTCATTTCAGCGCGTAAGCCAACTGTCGAGCAGAAGAAAAAATTAAGTGCTGCTTTAAATGCTAAGTTTGATGCCGAAGTCGAAATCGACTATGAAGTGGATGACACTTTAATTTCCGGCATTAAGATCAAAGTAGGTGACTGGGCTGTAGATGGTTCAGCCGTATCACAATTGAATAAACTTGGCGCAGCAATCGCCCAATAATGGAGAGGAACAAACATGCAATTGAATGCCTCTGAAATCAGCAACCTAATCAAAGACCGCATCAAAGGTTTTGATGGTGCAGCTGAGTCTGGCAGCGAAGGAACGGTCGTTAGCATCGCTGATGGTATCGCACTGATTCACGGTGTTTCAGACGTGATGTATGGTGAGATGGTTCAATTTGATGAAGACACTTTCGGTATGGCGCTTAACCTTGAGCGTGATTCTGTAGGTGTTGTAATCCTAGGACAATACAAACACATCTCTGAAGGTGACAAAGTTACTTGTACTGGTCGTATTCTTGAAGTACCGGTAGGCCCAGAAATGATGGGTCGTGTTGTAGATGCTTTAGGTCGTGCAATCGACGGTAAAGGTCCAATCGACGCTAAAGTTACTTCACCAATCGAGCGTATCGCTCCTGGTGTAATCGATCGTAAATCTGTTGATCAGCCAATGATGACAGGTATTAAATCTATCGATTCTATGATCCCTGTAGGTCGTGGTCAGCGTGAGTTGATCATCGGTGACCGTCAAACTGGTAAAACAGCAATCGCAATCGATGCAATCATTTCCCAGAAGAACACTGGTGTGAAATGTGTATACGTAGCGATGGGTCAAAAAGCTTCTACAGTAAACAACGTTGCTCGTAAGCTTGAAGAGTACGGTGCAATGGAAAATACTGTGATCGTAGCGGCTAACGCTTCTGATCCTGCAGCTCTACAATACATGGCAGCTTACGCTGGTTGTGCGATGGGTGAATACTATCGTGACCGCGGTGAAGATGCTTTGATTATTTATGATGATCTGACTAAACAAGCTCAGGCTTACCGTCAAGTATCATTGCTACTTCGTCGTCCGCCTGGACGTGAAGCATTCCCTG
Source organism: Thiomicrorhabdus sp. (assembly GCA_963677355.2). Lineage (GTDB taxonomy): Bacteria > Pseudomonadota > Gammaproteobacteria > Thiomicrospirales > Thiomicrospiraceae > Thiomicrorhabdus. The sequence goes on from CAXXXQ010000003.1 coordinate 15,619, forward strand.
GTGATGTATTCTATCTACACTCACGTCTACTTGAGCGTGCTGCTCGTGTAAACGAAGATTACGTAGAACGTTTCACTAACGGTGAAGTTAAAGGTAAGACTGGTTCTTTGACTGCTCTTCCTATTATTGAAACACAAGCGGGTGACGTATCTGCTTTCGTACCAACTAACGTTATCTCGATCACTGATGGTCAGATCTTCCTTGAAACAGGTCTATTCTCTCAAGGTATCCGTCCTGCAGTTAACGCTGGTCTATCTGTATCACGTGTTGGTGGTGCTGCTCAGACTAAAGCGATCAAGAAACTTGGTGGTGGTGTACGTCTTGACTTGGCTCAGTACCGTGAATTGGCAGCTTTCGCTCAGTTCGCATCTGACCTTGACGCAGCTACAAAAGCACAGTTGGAGCGTGGTAAGCGTGTAACTGAGCTGATGAAGCAGAAGCAATTTGCTCCGCTAACTATCGCAGAAATGGCAACTTCTTTGTTTGCTGCTAATGAAGGCTTCCTTGATGATGTCGAAGTTGAAAAAGTACTTGATTTCGAAGCAGCTCTTCATGCGCACATTAACTCTGCAAAAGCTGATTTAGCTGCCAAGATCAACGATGGTGGTGCTTGGAACGATGATATCGCTGCTGAGCTTAAAGCTAGCATCGAAGAGTTCAAGGCTAACGGCGTTTTCTAATAAGGAGTAGGCCATGGCAGGCGGTAGTAAAGAAATACGGGCAAAAATTGCTTCCGTAACAAATACCAAAAAAATCACTAAAGCCATGGAAATGGTGGCGGCGTCTAAAATGCGTAAAGCGCAAGCTCGCATGGAAGCGACGAAACCATACGTCGAAAAAGTGAAGAGAGTGATTGGCCACGTTGCTGGTGCTCACCCTGAGTATAAACATCCTTATACTCAGGTGCGTGATCAGGTTAAACGTGTTGCTTTAATCATGGTCTCTTCTGATCGAGGTCTATGTGGTGGTTTAAACTCAAACTTATTCCGCAAAGCGATGCCACAGCTTAAAGCATGGCAAGAGCAAGGCATTGAGGTTGAACTTGCCTTAGTTGGTAACAAAGCACAAACATTCTTCCGTTCATACGGCGGTAATGTGGTTGCAACGGTTTCTGACTTGGGTGATACCCCTCATATTGAGGACTTGGTTGGAACCATCAAAGTTGTCCTAGACAAGTTTGATGAAGGTGAAATTGATGAAGTGTACCTAGCGTCTAACGTTTTTGTTAACACTATGTCTCAAGATCCAACTATCCAGAAACTAGTTCCTCTAGAAGCTGCAGCAGAAAGCGAAACGCATTGGGATTACTTATACGAGCCAGATGCTAAATCAGCATTAGACTTGTTGATGCGTCGTTATGTAGAAGCCACTGTATTTGGTTCGGTTGTTGAAAATGCGGCATGTGAGCAAGGTGCTCGTATGATGGCAATGAAGAATGCAACGGACAATGCAGGCGAAATGATCAAAGAATTGAAGTTGTCTTACAACAAGGCACGTCAAGCTGCGATCACGGCGGAAATTTCAGAAATTGTTGCTGGTACAGCAGCCGTATAAGTTTGAAAGTTTCAATAAAAGGTTAAAGATTATGAGTGGAAAAATAGTACAAATTATCGGCGCGGTTGTTGACGTCGAATTTAAAGGTGCTGATTTACCAAAAATCTATGACGCGTTGAAAGTTGATGAACTGGATCTAACGATCGAAGTTCAGCAGCAGATCGGTGACGACACTGTTCGCGGTATCGCGATGGGTGCTTCTGACGGTCTTAAGCGTGGCATGGCAGTAACAAATACTGGTGAAGCGATCGCTGTACCAGTTGGTAAAGCAACACTAGGACGTATCTTCGACGTTCTTGGTAACGCAATTGACAACGCTGGTCCAGTTGAGTCAGAACAAACAATGACAATTCACCGTCCAGCTCCAGCTTTTGACGAGCTTGCAGCTTCTCAAGAACTTCTTGAGACGGGTGTTAAAGTTATCGATTTGATCTGCCCATTCGCTAAGGGTGGTAAAGTTGGTCTATTCGGTGGTGCCGGTGTTGGTAAAACTGTAAACATGATGGAGCTTATCCGTAACATCGCAATCGAGCACTCTGGTTACTCGGTATTTGCAGGTGTTGGTGAGCGTACTCGTGAAGGTAACGACTTCTATTATGAAATGGAAGAGTCTGGCGTACTTGATAAAGTTGCGTTGGTATATGGTCAGATGAATGAGCCACCAGGTAACCGTCTACGTGTTGCTTTGACTGGTTTGACAATGGCTGAATTCTTCCGTGATGAAGGTCGTGATATCCTATTCTTCGTTGATAACATCTACCGTTATACTCTAGCGGGTACAGAAGTATCAGCACTTCTAGGTCGTCTTCCTTCTGCGGTAGGTTATCAGCCTACTCTTGCTGAAGAGATGGGTCAGATTCAGGAGCGTATCACATCAACTAAGACTGGTTCTATCACGTCTATCCAAGCAGTATATGTTCCTGCGGATGACTTGACTGACCCGGCTCCTGCAACAACGTTTGCTCACTTGGATGCGACAGTTGTTCTTAACCGTGCGATCGCTGAGCAAGGTATCTACCCTGCAATCGATCCTCTAGACTCTACTTCACGTCAGCTTGATCCTCTAGTTGTTGGTCAAGAGCACTATGAAGTTGCTCGTAACGTTCAGCAAACGCTACAACGTTATAAAGAGTTGAAAGACATCATCGCTATCCTAGGTATGGATGAGCTTTCGGAAGAAGACCGTTCATTAGTAGCTCGTGCTCGTAAAATGCAACGTTTCTTCTCTCAGCCTTACTTCGTAGCGAAAGTTTTCACAGGTGAAGATGGTCGTTATGTTCCACTGAAAGAAACTATCCGTGGATTCAAAATGATCGCTTCTGGTGAACTTGACAATGTTCCAGAGCAAGCATTCATGTACGCTGGGGACATCGACGAAGTTCTAGAGAAAGCGAAAAAATACGAAGGGTAATGAGTTATGGCAGTCTCAATGCAAGTAGATATTGTTAGTGCAGAAGGTGAAATTTTCTCAGGTAAAGCTGAGATGCTTTATGCACAGGCTGCCGACGGTGAGGTTGGTGTTATGCCTCACCACACCCAGTTCCTGAGCTCTTTGAAGCCAGGTCCAGTACGTGTTGTTTCTGGTGATGAAGAAGATCACTTTTACATCAACAGCGGTATCATTGAAATCCAACCTCATGTTGTTACGGTACTTGCAGATTCTGCAGTTCGTGCAGCGGATCTTGATGAAGCAGCAGCTGAAGCAGCTAAACAACGTGCTGAAGAAGCTATGTCTAACGCACAATCTGAAACCGACATCGCTCGTGCTCAGATTGAATTAGCGGAAGCCGTAGGTCAAATTCAAGCGATTACGAAACTTCGTGACCGTTTGCATAAAACTGGGTTGGCTTAATTCTTACCCTAAGTAAAAAAGCGGGATTTTTATCCCGCTTTTTTTTTCCTAGCGTTTTTAAATAAGCCCTATATTCATCCATTGGGTTGATAGAAAGTGCTCAAGTGCCATTTGTACACTCCGTTTTTCTTACTCCCTCAAAACGAATCTAGAACTTATCTAAAGACACTAGTATGCTATTAAGATATCACTAATTTATTAGGATTTTGTATGACATTAAAAGTTGTGATTTTGGCGGCTGGTAAAGGAACCCGTATGCGTTCTAACTTACCAAAGGTATTACAACCGCTATCCACTAAACCTCTATTGCAACATGTTATTGATACCGCAGATCAGCTTGAGTCCGAGCAGGTCATTGCGGTGATCGGTCATGGGGCTGAATTGGTACGTGAACAGGTTTCGGGCAATTGCCTGGAATTTGTTATGCAAACAGAGCAGTTAGGTACGGGACATGCAGTTGTCCAAGCTATGGATCACATTGCTGACGATGATACGGTCTTGATTTTATATGGTGATGTCCCTCTGACCTCTTATGACACTTTGGATGATCTGTTAAGTGAAGTTTCTGAACAGAACCCTCTAGCGTTGTTGACGATCCATATGGATGATCCGACAGGTTATGGGCGTATCATTCGCGATCAGCATGAAAGTGTCGAAGCGATAGTCGAACAGAAGGATGCCTCTGCCGAACAGCTAGCCGTCAATGAAGTTAATACCGGTATTATGGCCGTCAATGGTAAGCTGCTGAAAATTTGGTTATCACAGCTCGGTAATGATAATGCACAAGGGGAATACTATTTAACGGACATTATTGCTATGTGCGTATCCGATGGTTTTTCCGTAGCGACAACCCATCCAAATTCATCTATCGAAGTTTTAGGCGTCAACGATAAGATACAACTGCAACAGCTAGAGCGTTTGTATCAGCAACAGCTTGCCGATGAGCTGATGAAAGCGGGCGTAACCTTATTAGATGCTTCCCGTTTGGATATTCGAGGCGAAGTGGAGGCGGCAATGGATGTCGAGATTGATGCGAATGTCATTTTGGAAGGCAAAGTCGTATTGGGTGAAAATGTGAAGATTGGCGCTAATTGTATTTTGAAAAATGTCACTATCGCCGACAATACGACCATTCATCCTTTCAGTCATCTTGAAGAGTGCGTCATCGGTTCTAAGGTTAATATCGGCCCTTATGCTCGATTGCGTCCGGGAACTGAACTGGCCGATGGTGTTCGTATCGGCAATTTTGTTGAAACCAAGAAAGTTAAAATTGGCTCGGGTTCAAAAGTGAATCATCTGAGTTATGTTGGCGATACTTTAATGGGGGCAGGCTGCAATATTGGTGCGGGAACGATTACCTGTAATTACGACGGGGTCAACAAACATCTGACAGTGATTGGCGATGGTGTATTTGTCGGTTCCGATACCCAGTTGGTCGCCCCGGTAACTGTGGGTGACAACGCCACGATTGGTGCCGGTTCGACTATTACCAAAGATGCACCGGCAGATGAATTGACCTTGTCTCGTTCCAAACAACTCACACTGAAAGGTTGGCAAAAGCCGACCAAAAACAAATAAAAGACTATGAAATATATCACTCTGCAACCATCACAATGCGAACCTTTTAAAAAACGTATGGACGAATCGGGTTGGCTGATTACCCATCAGGATGTCGGCCAAACTGAAATCCTCGCCTACGGCTATGTCATTATCTGGGAAAAAGATGGCCACAAAGTGATGATGCAGTACGAGGATCGTCAGGGTCAGGTGCGAGCCAATCTGGAAGTCTCTCCGCAAGCCGGTGACGAGATTCAAGCTATGGTGGATTCCATATAAGTTATGAGCAAAGTCTCCGCTTATATTTCGTTAACCCGTATTGATCGTCCGGTCGGCATTTATCTAGTCTTGTGGCCTGCTTTATGGGCGTTGTGGTTGGCCAGTGAAGGCATGCCTAACCTATATGTACTGTTTGTCTTTGTCTTTGGTGCGATTCTGATGCGTTCAGCGGGCTGCGTCATCAATGATTTTGCCGACCGAAATTTTGACGGTCATGTCGCCAGAACCTGTAATCGTCCCTTGGCCACCGGTGAAATTTCGGCAAAACAAGCATTGCTGTTTTTTGCCGTCTTGTGTCTGATCGCTTTTGGACTGGTGTTATCGTTGAATACGTTAACGGTCTATCTCTCTTTCGGCGCCGTGTTTCTAGCCACGCTCTATCCGTTTATGAAACGTCACACCTATTGGCCGCAGGCCTTTTTAGGCGCCGCTTTCGCTTGGGCGATTCCCATGGCGTTTGCCGCGGTACTCAATGACGTTCCTTGGCAAGTCTGGCCGTTATTTGTCGCCACGCTGGTTTGGTCGTTGATCTATGACACTGCTTATGCCGTAACCGACATGGAGGATGACTTGAAAGTGGGAATCAAATCGACGGCAATTCTGTTTGGTGACCGTTTGGTTGCATGGACGGCTTTCTTCCAACTGGTTATGTTGGCCTTATTGGTTTGGATTGGCGTACTGTTTGATTTAGGCGTTTTCTACTATGCCGGATTATTGATTACGGCAGCTTGGTTCGGTTACGATCTGAAACGGTTATCGGGAAGAGATTCGCAGTTGGCTTTCAAAGTGTTTATTCAGAATCACTGGATTGGCGTGATCATTCTGTTCGCCATCGCTTTGGATTATGCTTTGCGAAATTAGTGTACATTTTTAATGTAAGTTGGCTTGTTCTGGTACATCCAATATCGGATCGATTTCAAGCGCCCAGTCTGAAGAAGCTAAGGCTTGTCCAAAGATTTTGATGAGCGGTCCGAGTAAATCCGGATGGTAGGGCAAAATAATGCCTTGACCTTTTTCCGGTTCGAGAACCAATGAGCCTTTATCTGTATAAATGTCTTTGAAAGTAATTTTAGCCAAGAGAATTGGCTTCTCACCTAGTGGATAGCTTGGGTTCTCCGGTACCTTATAAGCACTTTGATAGTCGCCTTGTAGATGTGTTTGTTCTTTTTTAGCCTGTTGAACCATACTGGTTTTTTCATCAAACAAGGCCTTACCGCTGGTTGGATGCTGGCCGTGCAGCACCGGTATCATCAGCTTCATGAAGCGTCGTGTTATCCAAGCTAAATACACATGCTCATTGAGGGTTTTAATATTTAGGAGTATTCTGTCTTCAGCAGGGTGGTAAGAAGCTTGAATTTGGCTGACGGTATCGCTCATATTTTTGTTCAAGGCCTGTTTTCTATTGTCGTTATGTTTGCAAGAAATCAAATCACTATTATAGAAGTTTTTGTAGGGTTATTCCTGCTTATCCTTTCTAGTGGCGTGCTTGCAGAACAGGAACCTGTCGAAGACGTGCCGACAAAACCGGTTTTGGAACGAGTCGAGAGTCCGGATATCAAGCACTATCTGGGAGAGCTGTCCGGTATGCAATCTTATGTGGGCGGTTATGTACAGAGTTTTGGCGAGGGCTTAGACCGTTTTTTCGGTAGTGAAGACCTTACAGTGGTCAGTAAGCGAAACCAGCTTAAAATCCAAACACCGATCACGTTCTATCAAGGGGGTAAAACCAACAGCGAAATCAACTTTAAATTTCAGATCGATCTGCCGAGAACCAACCATAAATGGAAACTGTTTATCACCTCTTTTGACGAGGACGAAGAGAGTCAGAACAATAGTGAAATTCTGGAGAGGGCAACCGATACCCGGAATGTGACGGACGACAATGCCAATCGTATTGGTGGGCGCTATATCCTCAATAGCGAAAAAAATCGTTTCAGCAATATCGATACCGGTCTGAAGTTTATCGGCTTTATTGAACCCAATCCGTTTATCAAATACCAAGACCGTTACAAGAAAGATCTCTATGATGATCTGAAAAGCCGAACGACCCACACCTTGTATTTGGAAAGGGAAGACGGTTTTGCCTGGGAAGGCGAACAGGTATTCGATAAGAAATTGACCGCTGAAGAGCTATTGCGCAGTCAATCAAAACTGACATGGTGGCGTAAAGACAAACAGTTGCTGATGAATCAACGTTTCACCTATTTTTCCCAGCCTAATCCATTCAGAGCCAACGCCTATTATTTGGATGCTAGATGGATTGCCACCGATTACGATGCCGTTGACTTCAATTCTGTTGCGGTAGGGCTTAACTGGCGAGAACGACTCTATCAGGATTGGCTCTTTTTTGAGATAGAGCCAAAGACGACTTGGTATCAAGCCGACGACAGATTGACTGCACCGCAATACAGTTTACGTTTTATGCTGGAAATGCGTTTCTACCGTTCTTAAAAATAAATTTACAAGCTATTTATTGCCGTTTTGGATAACGGACGACTTCTATAAAGTTTTAATTTTGAAAAAATAATGGTACGTAATTAATCTTATCTGTATAGTAGGAGTTTCAATTTATCAGCACTTGAGATGTAAAAATGACTAACTTGAGATTCAATGGCAACGGAGCCGAATATTTTAAAATTTGGATTGTAAATGTTTTATTAACCATCGTGACTATTGGTCTTTATTACCCGTGGGCAAAAGTGAGAACACGTCGTTATTTCTACGGCAATACCTCGCTGGATCAGCAAAACTTTGAATATCACGCTACCGGAAAACAGCTGTTTTTAAGTTATTTGATTGCGATGTTTTTCCTGATTGTTTATGTGGTTCTCGGCCAAGTATCGCCAACGATCAGTGCAATTATCATGCTGTTATTTGCGGTCGCCATTCCTTGGATTATATGGCGTTCTTTGATCTTTAATATGAAAGTAAGCTCTTTTGCCAACGTTCGTTTCAAGTTTGAAGGCACCTTAGGCGACGCTTATAAACTTTATATCGGTTATCCTCTGTTATTTGTGGTTGTGGCTGCGGTTGTAATGCTGGTCACCCGAGAATGGAGTATTCTTTTGTTGATTCCGCTCTATGTGTTTGCTTATGCGCTTTTTAAGAAAATGATCACGGAATATCGCATAAACGGATCACGCTATGGTCACGGTACTTTCAATTGCAATCTTGAAATAGGACCTTTTGTTATCATTAGTTTAAAAACTTTTGGTGTGGGTGTGTTGGCTACCTTGATTTATTTCTTGTTGGTCTCCGCCATAGGTGGAATGACCGTTTTTAGCAATCTTGCCGTTTTAGCAGAGAATCCGGATGCGATTGAGCAAAATGCATCGGCTCTGATAGCCTTGGTTTTTGTTATGTATGGTGGTTTTTTCTTTATTGGAATGCTGACCTACGCTTATGCAACTTCACGCTATAGAGCTTACATCTACCAAAATACCAAATTGGAAGAGACTATTCTCTTTAACTCGACGCTGATGGCGAGAACTCTGGCTTGGGTTCTGTTTTCAAATTTAGTGCTTCTCATTGTAACCTTGGGCTTGGCTTTTCCTTGGACAAAAGTCCGTATGGCTAAAGCAATACTTGAGAATACGGGCGTTAAAACGGATGAGAGCCTTTCAGACTATACGAGTCAAGCACAACAAACCCAATCGGCTTTGGGTGAGGAACTTGGTGACGCTTTTGATGTCGATGTGGGGTTGGCGCTTTAATCTTTATGTCTAATGTGATGATAGATGGACATTGGTATCCGGTTGATTCAGCTGCCGTTAAGGCTGCGAAACTTATTGTCGAGTCACCGGGCTATTCCGTCGATATTGACGGAGAGGTTCATGAATATGGTCAACTTGAGGCTTTAACGGTTAGCCAAAGAGTCGGCAATATCGAAAGGAGATTAACTCTCCAGGATGGCTCTTTATTCACAACATCGGATAATGATGCCATTGATCTCTTGTTTAGTAAAAATGCGTCGTTACCCTCTCTTATACATCGCTTGGAAGGCAGTTTCAAATGGGTGCTGGTTGCCGTTTTTGTGACCGCACTTTCTGTGTACTCTTTCGGCCGTTGGGGGCTGCCCTGGATGAGTCAGCAAATTGCGGGCATGCTTCCGGATCAAACCCGGGAAATCATTTCCGACGAGACACTGGTTTTACTGGATAAGCATTTTTTTGCCGAGTCAAAAATCAATCAATCCAGACAAGAAGGGATTGTGAAGCACTTCAATGAACAGCTTGTTTCCCTTGAAGATAATCCGCCTTATGGTTTTAAGCTGCATTTCAGAGAGTGGCGGGTTGGCGATGAGTCTATCGCGAACGCATTGGCTCTGCCTTCCGGCGATATTATTCTGACGGACCGTTTCATTGAATTGTGCCGGAACCAGCAAGAGATGGACTCGGTCATACTTCATGAAATGGGGCATGTGGTTCATAATCACGGTTTGGAAGGCCTATTAGAAGGGGCAGTGTTGTCCGTTATTATGATGAGTGTTTTTGGCGATAGTAGCGCACTGGGGGATTTGGTCATTGGTACAGGAAGTTTGCTCCTAACCAGTGCTTATTCCCGTAAACATGAATCCGAAGCGGATATTTATGCGTTTCAGAAGATGTTGCAGGCCGGTATAGATCCAAACCATTTTGTAAGCATTATGCAGAGAATGACGTCATTACAAACTGACCTTGCCGAGGAATCGGAGTCTGAAAAGCAATCCACAGAAGACTTTTCAGACTTTGTCTCGTCACATCCGAATACTGAACAACGAATAAAAACGGCACGAGAGTACAGCCGTTGTTTTCAAGAAAATAAGTCGAATTGCCCCTGAGCGGAAACGTAAAATTTCTGTTTTTATGATGACTGATCCAAGAGGCCGGGAAGAAAGACTTCGGTTAGCAGCAAGGGCGCGCCTTTTTGTTTGAAAACGGAGCGTCTGGCAAAGCCCGGTTTATGAGCCAGTTCGGGTGCGTTCAGGTGTTTCATCAGGTGTGGCCAATGAGCCAAGCTATCTTTTGAGAATTCAAAAGCCGAACGGTTGACACTCGGCTTGTCGAACAGAATTTCACCCAGCGGTTTCGCTCCCAAGGTCTGCAGTTCCTGCCAAGGATTCTGAGCGTCCATTCTCGGAATAACGGTACGAGCATAGATCCAACTGCGTTGCCGGCATTTCAGCAAGACACAACGCACCCAAGCTTCTTCGTTATATACCAGGCCGAGTTTCTGCGCTTCGTTGATTAGTGGCGTTTCAAACTGTTCGGAAAGAATAACGACTTCCAGCTCGGGGCAGTGTTTTCTTAATCGCGCCGTTAAAGAGGTCGGAGTTTTTAACCAACTTTGGGTTTGGGCTGCGGGGGCGATTCGACTGATTAAACCAGGTGGTTTCCAAAACTGCGGGCCGCTGAATTTCAGTTGAGTCTTTTCTTGGATCAGAGCTTGAATTTTTGAAAGCGGGTTATTGGCTGGCATTTGTTTTGAAAAGAGTCCTGTAAACGGCAATTAGTATGTTCGGATAGCCAAATTTTAAACAAATTGTGCCATTTATGGCAAAAATAAACGTATCAATTAAAGTCAATAACGCTTAAAAGCAAGATAGATCGGTACAGGTTTGCATAACGGGATATACCTTAAGGCCGAATGGCAAAAGGTACCCGTTATAAACCCTAAATGGATGAAAAAGTTCGGCTAGGCTTTTTCTTTTTTCTGAAGCTCTAACGCTTTTTGTGTGAATTCTTCGGAGATTGTGAAGGTTTTAATGTTTTGAACCAACTGCTCGGATTGCGAAGAGATCATCTGAGCGCTTTCCGCCGAGAGTTGAACCAGTTGGGCATTTTCCTGGGTGTTTCTATCCAAAGAAACGATCGCTTGGTTGAGTTGCTCGATACCCTGCGATTGTTCAAGCGACGAGGTAGCGATTTCACCGATCATTTGAGTGACTTCATTGATGGAAACACTGATCTCGTTAAGCGATGAACCGGATTGTTCCGCCAGTTGAGTCCCTTCCACAACTTGAGCGACCGAACGGTCAATTAGCGTTTTAATGTCTTTTGCGGCTTCGGCGGATTTTCCTGCCAGATTGCGGACTTCTCCGGCAACTACTGCAAAACCGCGACCGTGTTCACCGGCACGAGCGGCTTCTACGGCAGCGTTCAGAGCCAGCAAGTTGGTTTGGAAAGCGATCGAATCAATCAGGCCGATAATCTGCTGAATCTGGTCGCTGGATTCTTTAATCTGCTGCATTGCTCCGATGGTCTGCTGCATGATCTGACTGCCCTGATTCATCGCTTGGCTGGCCTGCTCGGTTAAGGAGTTGGCTTTTTGAGCGCTATCGGCGTTGTTGCGAACCGCTGCGGTGATCTCTTCCATGGTAGAAGCGGTATCTTCGATAGAGGCTGCCTGTTCTTTGATTCGAGCCGATAAATTGGTGTTGCGTTCCGAAGTGGCGGCGATATCTTCGGCAATATCGTGGATCGCCACGTTCACCTGGGAAATGATTAGAGACAAGTTATCCAAAGAGAGGTTAATGGCGGATTTCATTTCGCCCAAGTCGGCTTCGTAGTCACCAACGATGCGATGGGTCAAATCACCTTCCGATAAGAATTTGATGACATGAGCAATGTTCATATTAGCATCGTGAATGGCTTTGGACATGAAGTTGATCTGCTCTCCCAAATCACGGATGAAGCCGTCCAGAGCGGAGACGTCAATCTGTTCGCCAATATGGCCTTTGGCGGCTTTTTCCACCATAACTTTCAAATTCTCTTCAACGGCTGACTGCATCTGCTCAAGCTTGACTTGTTGGGTGATATCTTTCCATTCGGTGACGAAGCCCATTCGTTCGCCGTCTGCTCCCCATATCGGGTTTACAATGATATTGAGATGCAGTTCCCCCAGCGTTAATTTAGCGACATAGGTCTTTTCCAGTGAAGCCAGAAGGTTACGCTGATGATGCGGATTGACGTGGAAGATATCAATGTTTTTCCCAACCAGATCATTGGCGGAGAAGTGCGGCAGCATTTTTTGAATCTCTTTCTCAACTGATTTTAAGGTGTTCATAATGGCATCGTTCATATAGGTGATGTTCAAATCGTTATCCGCCAGCATGATATTCGACGAGCTTTGGTCTACCGTAGTTCGAATCGTATTGAGGTCTTTGACCTGTTCGTCGATACGATCCAACATATTGTTCAAACGTTCGCCGATCTGTTTGGTTTCCAGAGAACCGACCGTACTGATCTGATGATTTGCATTCAGAGCCCCGTTCGCTGAACAGACTTGGTTTAGTTCCTGATAGATTTTGTTTAAAGGGCGAATCAGTGAGTCGAAGATCAGGAATTTGAATACCACGGCGGTGATCAGAAGAAGGATGAGGAACGCGATAAGAACTTCGGTTTGTTTCTCCTGTGCAGCTTGTTCAAGCAAGGTTTCAAGTTGTTGTCTGGATTCTGTTTGCAGGTATTTATTCCATGCCTGAATCGCTTCCATGGCTTTACGGTCATCCACTAAAACTTGTTGGTCAATTTTTTGGATATCGACACCGGCGGCTTTCATTTCCAGAACTTTGTCCACCATCGAGCCGTATTGATTAATGACTTCCGAAACGACTTCCAGTCCGGCTGATTCGGCTTTGTGTAAAGGCGCTAGCTTTTTATATGCGGCAATGCTCTGTTCGATAGCGGCTTTGTTTTGTTTGACCGCTTCCGAGTAGCTGGTGGTTCGATAATCACTTTCACCGCGCAGTATAAGGTTTTTGAAGTTGTGGATTAAGTGTGTATAACCCAGACTTTCTTCAATACTATGTAACAGATGGTTTTTCTGATTGAAATGGTCTTCTATTGCAATGAGTTGTTGCTTAAATTTATTTTCAAGATGAATAAAACCGGCAAAACCGGCAATATTTACCATAATCAGGATAATAAAGAACAGGGCGGTGTTCTGAGCAGTGCTACGACCCTTATTTTTTACGTTTTTCATAATAGAATGCCTTATCTCTATGGGAAAACCCTATTCCCATCTGAACATATATGAGTTGTTTGCATAACAAAGCAAAAGAAGTGCCATTTCTTTATGCGTTGCGATATTTTTAATGGCGGAGGATAAAACAATTATTATTGAAGAGGTTTATCGCTGTATTTTAGGCGTGCTGGTAGTCGATTTTATGGCCCACCCAGCGGGTTTGCAGCCGTTCGACTAGAGAGGGGGCGTGTTCGACTAGTTGCTGTGCCCAGTGTTGGGCAGTTGGAATCCATTCGCTGTCGCGCTTTAAATCGGCAATCCGGAATTGTAGTCCGCCGGTCTGGCGGGTGCCGAGAATTTCGCCCGGACCGCGAATTTTTAAATCTTCTTCCGCGATTCTGAAACCGTCGGTCGTTTCGCGCATGATATTTAAGCGTGCTTTGCCGGTTTCGGATAACGGAGCCTGATAGAGCAGTACACAGTGGCTTTGCAGCTCGCCACGCCCGACACGGCCGCGTAACTGGTGTAGTTGCGCCAGTCCGAGCCGTTCGGCGTTTTCAATGATCATCAAACTGGCATTCGGCACGTTGACGCCAACTTCAATGACCGTAGTCGCCACCAGCAGATCCAGCTCATGGTTCTTAAAGGCATCCATGACCAAAGCTTTCTGCTCGCCTTTCAGGCGGCCGTGAACCAGTCCGACGCGTAAATCCGGCCAGCGTTCGCTGAATTGGTTGGCGGTCACTTCGGCGGCTTGTGCATGCAGCAATTCGGACTCTTCAATCAACGGGCAAACCCAATAAGCTTGAATGCCTTGCTTACATTTGGCGTACAGGTGTTCCATGACTTCAAAGCGTTTTTCATTACTAAGCACCGCGGTTTCAATCGGTTTGCGTCCGGGGGGGAGTTCGTCTATGACCGAAAGATCTAAATCACCGTAGGCGGTCATGGCCAAGGTTCTCGGAATGGGAGTGGCGGTCATAATAAGTTGATGAGGGTGAACTTCAGAGTGAAGTAAAGCCTCTCCGTCCGATGAGGTCTCTGTTTTTTCACCTTCTAGAATGATCGATTGCCCTTTTTGTTTTAGGGCTAAACGCTGGTGAACACCAAAGCGGTGCTGTTCGTCGATAATGACCAAGCCGAGCGAATGGAAGTCGACGGCCTCTTGAAAGAGGGCGTGAGTACCGATAATCACTTTGGCACCGCCATTCACGATTTGCGCCAGTTGGTAACGCTTTTCAGCCGGTTTCATGCGGCCGTTCAGCCACGCCACCGGAATATCCAACGGTTCCAGCCATTCCAGAAAAGCATTCAAATGCTGTTCGGCCAAAATTTCCGTAGGTGCCATTACGGCCACCTGAAAACCGGCATCGGCCGCTTGAATGGCCGCCAAGGCGGCAATAACGGTTTTACCGGAACCGACATCTCCCTGAACGAGACGTTGCATCGGATGCGGCTGATTGAGGTCGTGCTGGATTTCCTGCAATACCCGTTGCTGAGCCGCCGTTAGAGCAAAAGGAAGACTTGCCAATAGAGCATTGCTGTTATGGCTGGGCGCTAAAGGCGGGGCTTTGAGTTTTTGCTCTTCCTGCCGGAGCAGTTGCAGCCCGGCTTGCTGGCTGATTAACTCTTCCACAATTAAACGTTGCTGTGCAGGATGGGAGAACTGTTTGATCTTGGTTAAATCGTCCTCCGGTTCTGGCTCATGTAGGGTAATCAAGGCTTGATTCAGATTAGGCAACTGTAGTTGCCGGAGCAGTTCGTCCGGTAAAAGCTCAGGCAACGGATGCTGTTTAAGCAATTGAATCGCCTGTTTGATTAGCTTCAATAAAGAAGCCTGCCCTAAGCCTTCGGTGGTCGGGTAGGTCGGTGTTAGGGTGGCCTCCAGTTCAGGCTCTTCGCCTTCATTAAACAATTGATAGCTGGGGTGAATGATCTCCAGCCCGCCCGGCCCGGAGCGTACCTCTCCGAAGGCGCGGATTTTTTTGCCGCGTACGAACTGTTGAGCTTGCCGATAGTGGAAGTGGAAAAAACGTAATGTGAGCGTAGCGCCCTGATCGGACTGGATTTTGACGGCCAGGGTACTGCGTCGGCCGCGAGTCAGGGCTTGCGAAAAAATCGTGCCTTCCACCATCACTTCACTGCCGACCAGCACGTTTTCAATGGGGGTGATACGGGTTTTGTCCTGATAACGCAGAGGAAGGTGGAACAGTAGATCCTGGACCACAAACAAGCCGAGTTTTTCAAGCTTCTCAAGCTGTTTGGGACCCACCCCTTTTAGATTTGTTAGCGACAGTTCGGCAAGCATATCGATTCACTTTCAGACAATGCGAATGATTCTAGCAAACTTGCCGTAAATAGCCACAATTGATGTTACGGAGCGTAAATTACAGCACGATTAAAGGGGATCGTTAGTCGATGTCTTTAACTCTTATAAAATTATTTAATTTACCAAGATAGACAAAACATATATTATTCTGAAGTGAATTATGAATTTGGTACAAAACTTTATGATTCTCAAGCTAAAACTATAATCACCTTATAGGGTGAAGAATGCCATTATGAAACATAAACTCGCCGTTGCGGCGCATATCTTAAATCAGGTCAAGCTGCCCAAAATTTCCAATGAAGTTGCGGTCTTGCAAGATGAGTCGATGAAGCCGGACCCAGATGTTCTGGTTGTTACCCGCTGTATCAGCCGTAATCCGAAATTGTTCACCAAATTTTTGGCTGTGGCGAGTTTCATGTCCAAAAAAGAGGTCACTACGGCTAGGCAGGCGGTGGATATTCTCGGCACCAAAGGTATTTTTACAGTTTTCTTTTCCAGCGCAATCGAATTCTGTTTCCAGTCTACGGAACAGAACGAGATCATCATCAACCACGCCATCAAAGTTGCGACCGCGATGGCTGAGCTGGCCAATAAAGTGGATACGGTTAAAACCAGTGACGCCTATCTTTACGGCTTGCTGTATAACATCGGTTATGTTGTGCTCGCCATGTTTGCGCCGGACGATTACAAGCCTTGTTACCTTGCCAGCTTAATCAATCCTTCACAATGCGAGGAAAAAGAGTTAGCGGCTTTCGGCACCACCAGTAACTATATCGGTGTTTATGTAGCTAAAAAATGGCGGGTTAAGAATTCCGTTTACAGCGGAATCCTGTTCCAGCAGCAAGGCGCACAAAAGTGTCCTAAGGGTGAAAATCAGGCCTATGAATTGATTAATCTGCTCAATATTGCCCGTATGGTGGTGGCTGAGACCGAAGATTCCCGTTATGTTACGGAAGAGATCAAAAAAGCCGCTTCGACCTCCATGAAAAACCTTAATATCGGTCAGATTCAATATATACGAGCCCAAAAACGCGTCAAAGAGTTTACTAAAGATCTGAAATCCATTCCGGATGATAATTTTGGACTAAAAGAGGCGGAAGGCTGATTATTGCCTAGCCTGATTACAAGGCCATTTTATCGGCGACCTGATGAATAAAATCCTGAATATAGGGTTGTTTGTTCTGATTTTGGCGAGTAGCCGCATACAGCGTTGACCATAGACCCTCCGTTCCTAAGCTCCGAATCGGTAAATGTTTAAACTCCGGTTGGCTTTCGATCAGCCATTTCGGCAATACACACAAACCACGTCCCGAATCGACCAGCTGTAGCATCATCAATGTCAGTTCCGAATAACGAATATCCCTCGGTTGAACGTTGGCGGGCAACAGAAAACGTTTAAACACATCCAGCTTGTGTTGATTAACCGGATAGACGATTAAGGTTTGATCGATAAAATCTTCAGCGGTGAGCCAACTTTTGGCGGTCAGAGGGTGATTGTTCGGCAGGGCGCAGACCAGTTCATAACTGAACAAGGCATCGAATTTGATCTCCGTTTGCGGTTCGGGATCGGAAGTGATCACCAGGTCCAATTGCTGGCGTTGCAGTTTTTTCAAGGGCTGTTGACCGGATGAGTTGACGATATCCAGATCCACGCCGGGCCATTTCTCCTGATACTGTCTCAATAAAGGTAGCAACCACTCAAAACAGGTATGGCAATCCACCCCGATGAACAATCTACCCAGTTCGCCTTGTTCCAAAGCGCTTAGCATCTGTTCGGTTTGTTGCATTCTCGGCAAAATTTCTTGTGCGGTTTGCAGTAACAGTTGACCGGCCGGCGTAAATTGAATCGGATTGGTTTTGCGTTCAAATAACTTGAGATTCAATTTTTCTTCCAGCTGTTTAATCTGGTGAGACAGGGCGGACTGTGTCATATAAAGCTGCTCGGCGGTCACTACAACCGAGTGGGTTTCCGCTAAGGATTGTATGGTTTTGAGGTGTTTGAGTTCTATCATATTAATTTAATTCATCTAAATCTAAATTTTATTCGTCTGTTTTCATGTTAACACCCTTTTACCATTTTCACTATCCAAATGTGGTGATTGGGTATTTTTGTTCCGTCACCGGTTTGCCATGAATAACTTGAATACAGGAAGCAGATATGACAATACCTAACTTAGGTTATCCGCGAATAGGAGACTTCCGTGAACTCAAATTTAGCTTGGAAGCTCACTGGAAAGGCGAAAAAACCTTAACCGAACTGGAAACTCTAGCAAGAGAGATTCATTATCAAAACTTTCAAACTCAGATCGATGCCAGTATCAATTTGATTCCGGTTAATGATTTTGCCTATTACGATCAGGTCTTGAATATGAGTACTTTACTTGGCGTGATCCCGCAACGTTTCCGTCAAGATAATTTTGATGTGGAAGTAGCGTTTCGTATGGCCCGTGGCCGTGCGCCTTCCGACGACGGACACGGTTGCTGTGCCGCAGAAAGTTGCCAAAACCAATCCAAAGCCGGTTATGCCGGTGCCATGAAAAAATGGTTCGATACCAACTACCATTATATTGTGCCGGAATTGGAAGAAGATACCGAGTTTGCCATCACCGACACACGACTGTTTGCAGAAGTGGCCGAAGCCTTGGCACTGAAAAAAGACGGCCAAAATATCGACTTTAAACCGGTACTGGTCGGGCCGGTAACCTATCTGTATCTGGCAGAAAACAAGGGATCGGTTATTCCAAAACTCAGTCGTTTACCGGCTTTATTGGACGTGTACGGGCAAATTCTGCAACGTTTGGCAGAGCAAGGTATTAACTGGGTGCAAATCGATGAACCGATTTTGGGATTGGAGCTGAAAAAAGAATGGCAAGACGCCTTTAATGACGCCTACGCTGTGCTGGCCAAATCACCCGTTAAATTGCTGTTGGCAACCTATTTTGAAACCTTGGGCGATAATCTTGAATTGGCATGTCACCTGCCGGTGGCCGGTTTGCATTATGACGGCCTGCGCGGCGCGGGACAGTTACAGGATCTGATCGACCAATATCCGGCGGACAAGGTGCTTTCCATCGGTTTGGTGGATGGCCGTAATATCTGGAAGACCGATCTGAATCAGGCGGTTACGCAGTTGCAGGCAGCAAAAGATAAGTTTGCCGATAATCTGTGGACTGCGCCAACTTGCTCTTTGCTTCACGTTCCGGTCAATTTGGAAGTGGAAGAGAAGTTGAATCTCGAACTTAAATCCTATTTGGCTTTTGCCAAGCAGAAATTGACGGAAATCAAAGTGCTGGATGACGCCCTACAGGGTAATTTGAATGAAAAAGCGCTACTTGATAATGCGCAAGCGATTGCCGATAAAAAACAATCCAAATTGATTCACAATGCGCAAGTGCAAGCACGTATCGCCAAACTGGATGAAGTGGCGTTGGATCGCGCGGCGCCTTATGCCGAACGAGCCAAATTACAAAAGGCCAAGTTTGATTTACCTCTGTTTCCAACGACCACCATCGGTTCTTTCCCGCAAACACAGGATATCCGCCAAGCACGTCGCCAGTTCAAAAACGGCGACTTGACCGAGGCGCAATATATTGAGGCGATGCAGGCGGAAATACGCGATGTCTGTGCTCGTCAAGAGCGCATCGGTATCGATGTTTTCGTTCACGGCGAGCCGGAACGTAACGACATGGTCGAGTACTTTGGCGAACAGCTCGACGGCTACGCCTTTACCCAATTCGGCTGGGTGCAGTCCTACGGTTCGCGTTGCGTCAAGCCGCCGATTATTTACGGCGATGTTTCACGTGAAAAGCCGATGACGGTTTTCTGGACGCAATATGCGCAGAATCAGACTGATAAAATCGTGAAAGGCATGTTGACCGGTGCGGTGACCATGTTGCAATGGTCGTTTGTGCGTAATGATCAAAGTCGTGAAGCCACCTGTAATCAGATCGCTTTGGCCTTGCGTGACGAAGTGTTGGACTTGGAGGCCGCCGGCATCCACATGATCCAAATCGACGAAGCCGCTCTGCGTGAAGGTTTGCCGTTAAAAAAATCGGACTGGGCCGATTATCTGCGTTGGGCAGTCAACAGTTTCCGCATGACCACCTCCGGTGTACACAACGATACCCAAATCCACACTCATATGTGTTATTCCGAATTCAACGACATTATTGAAGCGGTCGCACAGATGGATGCCGACTGTATCACTATCGAAACTTCCAAGTCGCAGATGAAACTGCTGGATGCCTTTGTCGATTTTGCTTATCCGAATGAAATCGGTCCGGGGGTCTATGACATTCACTCACCGAATATACCGACGGTAGAGCAGATGGTCGATTTGATTCAAAAGGCCGCACAAAACATTCCGGCCGAGCGCCTGTGGGTTAATCCGGATTGCGGACTGAAAACCAGAGGCTGGAAGGAAACAGAACCGGCACTGACCAATATGGTCGAAGCCGCCAAGGTTCTGAGAAAGCAGTTTGCAGAACAGGTCTTAAGCGCTTAATAGCTTTTAACAAACTATTCTAAATCCCGATAAAAGCCACTAATTCTGGTGGTTTTTTTTAATTTTCAAGCTTTTTAAGCACATCTAATCATATGAATGAATTCTGTACCATTATTTTTCTTCTTTGAGAGTCGTAATGCTTTTTAGTTAGCTTGGAAAAATCTTCAACACTAATTTTGTTATCAAAGCTAAAACCGTTATTTAAGATGCTTAAATATAAAGCAACAGCATGGGCTTGGCAGTTTATTGATTTTTCAGGATTGAATTCAATATCACTAAATGCATCAAAAGTTTTTACTTGTTCCAGCAAATCATGGTTTTGTAATAGAGCGTTTATATAAAGCCAATCATAAAAAAAAGTTCTAGGTAATATTGGAAATTCCATTCCAAAAAAATTAAATGACTTTAAGTTGCCAGATTCTTTTAATCTTATATCTTTCTTTGCTTTTAAAGAATCCAGCCCAAATAAGTCTTTGTAAGGCCCACCTTTTTCAAAAACTTTACTACCTTGGAAGGCGGTTTCTACAGTTAATTTCTTTTTTTGCTTTTGGGTTGTAATAATTAAATTAAATGCGCTTAAATTAATACCAAGTTCCAATTCTGACTTACTTGAAATCTCTAATATTTTGTTAAACCCTTTCAGCTTCGCTTCTTTGTGAAGTGAATCTATGGATTTCTGTTTTTGAGATTTGCTAAATCCGGGAAACCAATCAAAATCAATCATGACTTCATCTACGCCAATACTGTTTCTTTTAGGAACGAAAAGCGGTCTAGTTGCCATTATATCTCCTACGATATTGTCGGCTAGCAAAGACCGTTTTATTTGGTTTTTTGAAGAAAATTTTGAGGTCTGGAAAGGCTTTCGTTAATTGTTTATGTTGTTTCCTATCAGCAACAACAGCACCTAAAATAAAATCGGTAGGTATATGGTTCTTAACTAGAACTTCCGCTTGGACATCTGTAGGGTCATAAGGTTTTAAAACCTGTTCACTTCTATTTTCTGAACCTACCTCATCATAAAACATTGAGTCAAATGACTCAAAGCTTGAGGCTTGTGCCTCATCTATACAAGACATGGAGCCACCAGCAGCATTACTTTGAAAAAATAAACAATCTAATTCCCAAAGCACTCTTTTATTTAGAATTACAACAGACCAGTCTTGATCTGTTGTTTGAGTATCTTGCTTTAGTTTATAAAACATTCTGTCATTTGGATGTGCTACTGAAACTGAAATTGTATTTCTTCTTCTATCAGCTCTAGAGTGATCATTTATTAAAGCCTGAGAATAACATTCATCAACACAATCTCTTGAATAAAGACCATTATCAAGAATGCTTTTTAAATTATCGAGTCTAGTAAAATGCAATAAGTATGGAATTTCTCTTTCAGCAACAATTTGTTTTATTCTTTCTTTATTTTCCTTCATGACTAAACCCTTACAGACTATTTAATTTTTTCTATCAAATCATTTTTATTTTGGTTAGCTTTTAATTGTCTATTTTGGTGTTCCAAAATTATAGGTTCTAGCATCTCAATAAGCTTTATACCATTTTCTTTAGCCTGCTCCGACAACCCTCTTACCTTCATTGTTAGCCAATTTTTAAAACCTTCATTTGCTAATAAAAGGATTATGCTAACTAGCACCAATAACCATGCCCATGGTGGAATTTTTTGAATTGAAGGTTTTAGTGAACGAATAAAATCGGAAACTACAGAAATCATAGATGATGTAATTACAAAAACACCCAGAAAACCAGCTTTGAGTTTATATTCAACGGCGGCCTCTCTTGAGTAATCTCTTGCATAAACCATTAGTTCAACCTTGATTGCTTTTGCTCCCATTTTGGAAATGTCGGAATCGTTACTCAGGATAGGATAGCCCATTTCATTATGCAATTTTACATATGGAACATCTTTGGGATCATGTCCTTGACTATCAGGTCCTCCAGACTCGATAAAATTAATTTTTGTTTTAATTTGTTCCCACTTTTTGAAAAAAAGATGGGCTTCGATACCTTCTTCTTCCGCAATCAAAGGAATATTTTTTTGAATTTCTTCTTCTAAAAAAGTAGGAGCGAAAGCAATGATCGTTTTTGCATCAATAGCTTCTATTAAGCTAGTTCTAGCATTTGGGTTTTTAGCCTTACAAGCCAACCACCTTATATCCTTTAAAATGGCATTAGCATCAAGGATCAGATTAATCTGAAAAAGATTACCAAATGAAGCGAATAAACCGTCTTCAGAGAATAATTTTCGGAGAGAACTAAGTTCATCAGATGTTGTTTGATTAAAACTTGTCATCAAATAAATTGGCTCTTATCTAAAGTGTTATGTTTGTTTTACTTTATCAAAATCTCTATGCTGAAATAGGTTTTCGCATAGAATAGCGCCACTTTTCTAATTTCTTTCCGTGGAGGATGGGCCGATGCGCAATTAATGCCGCTGCTTTTTGCAGCTTTTTCGTCATTTCAACGAACAGGCATTATTGGAGGCATTATGACCCAGACAACACTGGTCACTCTTGACCGAGTCCGTTATCAACATGCTAACGGACAAAATTTATTCGATTCTATTTGCGCAACCTTTGATCGTCAGGCTACCGGCTTGGTCGGTGATAACGGCTGTGGAAAATCCACTTTGGCAAAAATTATCACTGGCGATTTAGTGCCGAGTGACGGCTATGTTAGCCGAACCGGACGGGTGTTTTATGTGCCGCAGAATATTCGTCCGCAACCGCATGCAACCATAGCCGACCTGATGCAAATCCGTGCCGAATTAGAGGCGTTGGCTCGTATCGAGCAGGGCTCGGTTGACCCGCATGATTTCGAATTATTGGCCGACCGCTGGTTGCTGCGCCAGAATGCACAAGATGCTTTAAACCAATTCGGTTTGCAGCATGTCGGTTTGACCACGCCGTTGACAGAACTCAGTGGCGGCGAGATCACCCAGATCGCGTTGATTGGCGCTTTTATCAGCGAAGCCGATTACTTAATTTTGGATGAGCCGACTAACCATCTGGACCGCCGCCAGCGTCGCCGCTTGCAGCACTATATCCGAAATTGGGACAACGGTTTGCTGGTCATCAGTCACGATCGGGAATTGCTGAATTTGATGACGCGAACCCTTGAACTCACGGCACATGGCTTAAAAAGTTATGGCGGCAATTTCGACTTTTATTTGCAACAAAAACAGCATGAGCAACAGTTGCTAGCGGCAAAACTGGAGCATGCCAAGCTGGAACGTAAAAGAGGTTTGCAGGCGTTGCAGCAGCAGAAAGAGCGCCAACAAAAACGGCAGCAGCGAGCTGCAAAAGCGGCGAAACAGACTAATCAATCGCAAGCCTTATTGGATTTTCAGAAAAATCGCAGTCAGCTGCATACCGGTAAACTGTTGACGCAAACTCGCGATGCGCAAACGCAACTTGATAAACAAGTTAGTGAAGCGGCTAAAGGAGTGGTCAAACAAATCGATTACTGTTTCTTTCCGCCGGAGACGGTTTTGGAGCCTCATAAGCAGGTATTGCAAATTGAAAAGCTGGTTTTCCCCTACGGGCTGATGCCAGAAGGCACATTGGATTTGCATCTTGTCGGTCCGCAGAGAGTCGCTCTGCTCGGGGCCAACGGTTGCGGAAAATCGACATTGTTAAAGATGATTGCCGGGCAACTAGCGGAGCCGCAAGCGGACAATTTCATCCGTTATGTCGAGCCGGTTTATCTTGATCAACACGCCGGGCTGTTGGATGCGCGGCAAACGGTTTTGCAACAGTTGTTGGCAATCAGCGACTTGACGGAAGCTGAGGCCAGACAGAAGTTGGCTCAGATTGCTTTGAGTGCTCAGAAAATGGAATTGCCAAGTGGACAGCTGAGCGGGGGCGAGAGAATCAAAGCCGCGTTATTGCTGGCGACGTTGCAGCAACCTGCACCGCAATTGCTTTTGTTGGATGAACCGACTAACCATATTGATTATCGCAGTAAGCAGGCATTGATCGAGATGTTGAATCGGTATCGGGGAGCTTTAATGGTGGCTTCGCATGATTTGGATTTTCTGAGGCAATTGAAACCCACTCTGAAATTGGAGTGGTATGACAATAACCGCCCGCCAATTTTGGAAATCTATGATGTTTGAATAAAAAAAGCGCTCCTATTAGAGGTTAGAAGTTGGGGAGAAGCGCTGTAAAAAGAGTTTTTGAGGAGAGTGTTATTGTTATTCTGAAAGTGTTTTGCCTTTCATGCGGTTAAGGGTGTCATCTTTGTCGATAATATGGTGTTTTAATGCACCTGCAATATGAAGGGCAAGGGCACCGATAATGATATTTCCGCCTAATCCATGCATGACATGCCCTGCATAAGCCAAAGATTCGTTTAGCGGAATGACTTTGCTCGGGTCGTCCGGATTCGGGTTGCGAGCCAGCAATTCCAGACCGAAGAACGGAATACCGTGACCGCCTAAGCCGGACATCATCATGCCGGAAATCGGCATCATGATGGTTCCGATAATCAATAGCCATTTAACGATTTTCGCCAGCGTTGATTCCCATGCGGCATATTGTCTGACCGGCGGCAGCCAACCGTTTTTAATGCGCCAGTAGATGCGCCACAGCACAAACGCCACAATCAACACGCCAAACGATTTATGCCAGTCATAAAGCGCGTAGGTTTCAGTCTGCTCCATATACAAGCCTGTGCCTAACAGAGCGATCATGAAAAATGCGACGATCCAATGTAGAAAGATGGTCTGTTTACTGAGCTTATGATAAGTGTCCATATGGAAGTTCCTTAGAATTGACTATTGAGCCGGGCATCGTTTTTTAATGGCCTAATGAAAACTTTATCAAGTTGTGAGCGGTTTTTCTTTCGGATTTTTTGTACACACTGTTGCTGATTTGGCAAAACTGGGTTTATTGATACCGAAACCGTTTTGACGCGGCGGTTTGGGCTTTTAGGCTGCTCCGGTAGCCTTGTTTTTAGAGACTCTTGTATAGCGTAAAGTTGGTTAGCGTTTGTCCGGCTTTTTCTATCGAATTGGTTTGCCGGTAGTGAAACCCCTGGTTTTCGAAAAATGGACGGGCAATAATGGAGGCTTCGACATAAACGGCCGTCAGTTTCGCTTTTTTGGCCTGAGTTTCCAGATGCTGGTAGAGTGCCGTGCCGATGCCTTTTCCCTGGAAATCGGGATGGGTATAGGCGCAATCGATATGCCCGTCCGCCTCCAGTTCCATGAATCCGACTATTTGCTGGTTTACCCGGGCAACAAACGGTTTTTTAACGGCGAGACGGTTTGCCCAATAAATATAGTCCGGCGGAGTCGGAGCCCAAGCCTCTTTTTGTGCTTCGGAATAAACCGTCGGCTCAATGGCATGCACCGCCGCGTGGTATAAGTCGGCGATGGCGCGGGCATCTTCAACTTTGTAGTCTTCAATTTGTAGTTCAGACATGGCGGCGCAAATAAAAATCGATGGCATGTTCATTTAGTCTCTATCTCGGTGTTAGCTGAGGTTAGTCGAATTGAACGGTTTTACGTAAGCTTTTAACTTCACTGCGTTGACGTTTTTGATCAAGCCGTTTGCGTTGCGAGCTTTTGGTCGGACGGGTAGCGATACGTGTTTTCGGGCGTATTGCCGCGGTTTCGAGAATGTCGAGTAGGCGCTGTAAGGCCGCTTGACGATTAGCTTCCTGGGTACGATGCGACTGGGATTTAATCACGATAACGCCATCTTTAGTGATGCGCTTGTCATGCATTCTGAGCAATCTTTGTTTGAAATCGTCGGGCAAGGAGGATTTCTGAATATCGAAACGCAGATGAATAGCGGTGGCAACTTTATTGACGTTTTGTCCGCCGGCACCTTGAGCGCGCATGGCTTGCCAAGAGATTTCGTTTTCCGGGATCAGCTGTCCGCTTGAAAGTTGCAGCATGGCCGATTTACGCTTGTGAACTGCTTTCGTTCACGAATTGTTTGGCTCTTTCTATGGCGACATTCGCCGCCGCTCTCGCCTGCGGACTGTTTTTCCAACAGTTGCTGCGAAGCATGCAAGCGACTGTGTCAACGATTTCGTCGGCTTTATAGGTGCTGAGTTCCGCTAGGGAGTCAATGCCGATCTCTTCAAATCGTTTGACCACGGTTGGGCCTACGCCTTTTAACGCCAACAGAATTTGTTTTTCGGGTTCTGAAAATGCCATTTTGCCCTCCGCCTAAAACCGTTAAAGCTCTTTTTGCATAATGAAATCGTCCATGAAAAAGCCGTTGCCGATGTCTTTTTTCTGTTCGTCCACCACGACAAAGCCTTGGCGTTTATACCAATTTATGGTGGTGTCATTGAAACGATTGACCGTTAACCATAGAGCCGTCATTCCCGCATCGGCAGTATAGCGTTCGGCATGATTCAATAAAGCCTTGCCAGCTCCTTTACCGCGGGCGGAATCTTTGACATAAAGTTTACTGAGCATGACTTTGTTTTGTTCGGCAGAGGGAATCAACCCCATATAACCAATCCATTTACCGGCGGGTTCGCTGACCGATTCGGTAGCGGATTCAGCAGTACCTTCAGCGGCATACTTAGCGGCAAAATAGACGGCACCCTGATTGATTTGCTCTTGTATCGCCCTAGAGCTTTGGAAATTTTTCAGCATGTAAGCCACTTGGTTTGCCCCGATAATGGGGGTGAAATGTTGTTCCCAAATCTGTTTGGCTAGGTGTGCTACCGTCTCAATCTGTTCCGTGGATTCGACTGCAAGAATGCGGGTATCCAATCTCTCTCCTTTACACATAAAGCGAATATAACAAGGCGTTACTTTAGCGCAAAACCGGATGGAAAAACCATCCGGCTGCGAAGGCAATGTCTAGCATAGCCTAGAGCCCGCTATGAAAAACCTGACTGGCGGCGGCAATTCGGCAAGGATCTAAAAAGATTGCGCACGGGCGTCTTGCCCCCACAAGCCGCTGATTTGTTTTTGAAACAAGGGTAAATCGCTGTTGCTGAAAAATTCAGTCTGGCTCGTTTTGGATGCTGTTGAAAGTAAATTTTCGCTCTGTAAACGGCGGGCCACTTCTTTGGCGACAGCCGTTTCGGTACTGATGACCGAGACATGCGGACCGGCTACCTCTTTAATGACCGGAGCCAAATGGGCAAAGTGGGTACAACCGAGAATAATCGTGTCTGCCCCTTTCTCAATCAGCGGACGGACATAATCGCGTACGGCTTGATAGGTTTCATTGTCGTTCAATTGCAGCGATTCGACCAGACGAACCAGTTGCGGACAGGGCTGAATTTCCATTTTTACATGACCGGCTACCCGCTCCGCCAGCAGGTTAAACGCTTGGCTGGTAAGGGTTTTTTGCGTTGCCAAAACACCGATGACTCCACTTTGGGTATGAATCGCAGCGGGTTTGACGCCCGGCTCCACCCCGATAAACGGCAGTGCGAATTTCTCTCTGAGCGTTTGAATGCTGACCATGGTGGCGGTATTGCAGGCGACCACGACGGCTTTGACGTTTTGCGAGATTAAAAAGTCCGTTACCGCTAATGAACGCTGCAAAATGTAGTCTTCGGTTTTCTCTCCATAAGGCGTGTGCGCGGTATCGGCGACATAAATCAGATTTTCGTTTGGTAATAACTCACGGATTTTACGGGCGATCGGCAGGCCGCCGATACCGGAATCAAATACGCCGATTGGACGGGCGTCAATGCTGTTTTTCTGCATAAAGGCACTCAACCCTTAATATTGATTTTGTTTGTTGAGGTTGGTTTTACGGCGTTTAAGCCATTTACCAGTCGCAACCGCTAGTCCGACCAGGATCAGTGCCAAACCGAGCAAGGCGGCAATAGTGATTTGCTCTCCGAGTAGCAATGCCGATAAGATCAAGCCAAAAGCCGGCATGAGATGAATAAAAGCGCCGGAGCGTTCGGCACCGATCATATCGACCGCTTTGTTCCAGAACATATAGGCCAAGATTGAGGCGAACAGAGCAACATAAAGCACGGTGAGCCAGATATCGAGGTTAAAATGCACCGGACGCTGCTGTACCAGTGTTTCCCAGGCGTAAAACGGCAGTAAACCGATTACGCCGACAATGACCGTCATGGCAAAAAAAGCCCGGCCGCCGACGCCTTGCGGAAGTTTGTGGAGTAAAACCGAATAGAGAGCCCAGCTGACAACACCGGTCAGAACCCAGAGCAAGCCTTGGTCATGGCCGAAGTTGGCAAGGGTTTGCACATTGCCTTGGGTTAACACTAAGAGAACGCCGGCTCCGGAAGCCAGCATACCGGCTACTTGATAAGCTTTTAATCTGTGCCCGAGTAGCAAAGGCGACATTAACATAATAAAAACCGGCACGGAAGAGAGCAACAGCAGAGCGTTAACGGCCGAAGTCGTCTGTAAACCGATGTACACCAACGTATTAAATGCCCCCACGCTGAGTACTCCCAGCATAATCATAAAGCCTAAGTGGGCTTTCATGATCGGCCATTGTTGCTTTAAGTCCTGCCAAGCCCAAGGCACGATAAAGACAGCCACGGCAAACCAGCGCCAGAAGGCTAGGCCGATCGGAGGAATATTGGCGTGCATGGCGCGGGCGAGTACAAAGTTTCCTGCCCAAAACAGGGTGGTTAAGGCGAGTAAAAGATAAGCAAGTCGGTGATTTTGTGTTGTCGGCATTGTGAGGGGAAGCTCCTCCCGGAATCCAGCGAAAAGAAAGAGATTATTATAAGGCTTCGCGAGCGATACGCTACGCCATTTAACGTTTAAAAATTGCTCTTTTCGCGTTGTGGCGGGTCTCTTTTAGAGATGTTGGTAGGCGCCTTACTTTCTGTTTGGCTATTTATTCTTCTTCGAGCCAACGGCTATCATGGTGAATCCGCACGCTGGCCTCGGTGATGTGGTAACCGGCATTACCTATGTCGGTACTGGTTTTGGCTACCGAGAGTTTGCCCGTCACCATAAACGGATAATCGACTTCATGAAGTTTAATGCCTTGTTTAGGTTTCAAATCCACCAGAACGGTTTGGTTGACCGGCGGGGGCGGAACATGAATGCAGGCACCGAAATAAGGGACTAGAAGAAAGCGTCTGACTGCGGCGTTTTTGGTTTCCAAGGGGGCGATGTAGCCGGGTAAGCTGACCCACTTTCCGTCCCACTCGGTATTGCTCGGAATCATGTCGACTTCCGCTTGAATACGTTGAATAATCAGCAAGCCTTCTTCGCTGCCGTCCGGCAAAGAATCGAGCTTATTTAAGTCGTCTTCGTATTTCTTCGCCAACTTTTCCGGCTCGAAGCCTTCCGGAATCAGATCGCTCCAGCCTAATTCAAACGGGTGTGCTTGAGTGCCGTCTTGCCGTTTTGATTGGTCCGATTGCTCCTGAGCTTGAACGGAAAACGTCAGGCACAGCAGACTTAAAACCGCTGTTATGAAAAGGCGCTGTCGAGAGCAAGAGAGTTGATCAATCATATTGGGTTTTCCAAGGGTTCGATTTGAGATTAACTTTTAACGGTCAGGCCGTCCGCCAAAGATTGACGGTAAGCCAACCATCCCGGCACCAAACTTAATAATACCGCTAATACGAATGCGATTGACAGCACTATAAACTGTTCGCCATCGAGTAAGGCAAAATTCAGGTGAAAACCGTAATGACTGGCGATAAAAGGCAGACTGACAGCCAGCAGTGCGTATAAACCTAAAATGCCTAAAGCGATGGCCGCCGCCATGATCAAAGCCGCTTCGATGGCAAAGAGTTTGATGATGTCCCAGCTGTGCATACCGATGGCTCGGAGTACCGCCATTTCCCGGCGGCGTTCGTTAAGGGTACTGAGCAGGGTAATCAGCATGCCGATCAGCGCGCTTACCAAGACCATGGCGGCAATCGCGAGCAGGATTTTTTCAAAAATGCCGATGGATTTCCATAACTGCGCCAGAGTGGCGCCGGGAAGAATCGCCATTAGCGGTTCCGAACGCCACTGGTTAATGGTTCTTTGCATTTTAAAGGTGTAGATCGGATTTTTCAGGCCGACCATAATGGCGGTGATTTGCTTAGGTTTTAATGACAGTTTTCGTGTCTGTTTGGCTGAAATTTTCAGCGGAGAGCGTGTGCCGCTTTGCCAGTCGATATGAATGGCTTCAATCGCTTGCAGAGAGACTTGTACGCTATTGTCTACCGGTGTACCCGTCGGAGCGAGAATACCGGTTATCACAAAGGGTTTATCGTCGTGTTTCGGGTTGCCGAATGCGCTGGTTCCATGGGAGAGAACGATTTTATCTCCTACTTGGTAATGGAGCTTTTTGGCGACGTTAGCGCCGATAACCGTATCGTAGAGATCGTCGAACGGCTGGCCTTGAGTAAAACTTAACGCCTGTTCATCGCCGAAGCGTAAATGTTGATAGAAAACTGTCTCCGTTCCGATCACTCGAAAGCCTTTATGGGAATCTCCGAGAGAGAGCGGAATGACCCAATCGACTTCCCTCAGTTTTTGAATGGCTTGATAGCTGTCGTAGTGCATATTGTTGGTGGCGTTGCCAATATGAAAAACACTGTAAAGCAATAGATTGATCGGGCCGCTACGTGCGCCGACGATCAGATCGGTTTGGGAAACGGTATTCAGGAAACTCTGTTTGCTCTGTTTGCGGATGGTGTCCACACTGAGCAGAAGCGTAATGCTAAGCGCAATAGAGACAATCGCTAAAATGACATTGCCTTTACGGTTAAGTGCGCTTTTGAGCGCCAGCGTCATCAAACCGGTTCTCACTGCCGGGTTTCCTTGTTTTTTTGAGTTGCGCCGTTTAAATCCGCCAGATGTACGTGACGGCTAAAGTGCGACTGTAAGCTTTGATCATGACTGACAAAAATGACGGTTGTATTGGCGGCTTCTGCTACCTTGAAGAGTT
Organism: Thiomicrorhabdus sp.; assembly: GCA_963677355.2. Taxonomy (GTDB): domain Bacteria; phylum Pseudomonadota; class Gammaproteobacteria; order Thiomicrospirales; family Thiomicrospiraceae; genus Thiomicrorhabdus. Next base: position 46,512 of record CAXXXQ010000003.1, read on the forward strand.
GCTCAATAAAACGATCCCGGGTATCGCTGTCCAGAGCGGATGTGGGTTCGTCGGCAATCAAAATTTCAGGTTGACCGATTAACGCTCGGGCAACGGCAACCCGCTGCTGTTGACCGATGCTCAGTTGACTCGCCGCTTGAGCGGCTAGTTTGGCATCCAAGCCGAGCTGGTCGAGCATTTGCAAGATGTGGTCTTCAGAGTGAAGGTGTGCCTCGCGTCGGCGTCGTTTAGCGGAGACGTCCAAAGCGAGTTGGATATTCTGCATGGCATTTAAGTAAGGCAGCAGATTGAACTGTTGAAAGATAATGCCGAGATGATCGGCGCGAAAACGGTCTTTCTGCGCGTTGGTCAGAGCGGTAATCTCTTCCCCGAGCAGTGCTATTTTACCCTCTTGCGGAGTGAGTACGCCCGCCATCAGATTAAGCAGGGTGCTTTTGCCGCTACCGCTGGAGCCTTGGAGAAAAAGGTGCTCTCCGTATTTGACCCGAAAACGGTCAATCTGCAATATATCTTCGCTTTGATTCGGCCAGCGGAAACGAAGCTGATGGATGTTGATGGCAAAGGGATCGGTCTGTTTCATCTTTATTTATTTACGGATATTTACGGCGTGCTTTATTTAAAATGTAAAACGGTATGGTCTCGATCCAAAGTATCGGCAGATTGCTGGTTTTGGAAAATCCACTCTACCCGTAAAGTTTGCAGGTTTGGCCAGGCTTTGAACAGGTTTTGGCTGTTTAGCTCTTTAAGTTCGTCCGCGCTTTGGCAGTGCAGTTCGTATTCGAAGCTTAAATCCGTATGACCATGTTCGCCGTGCTTGTGTTCATGGCCGTCATGTTCACTTACGGCGTGGTCATGCGCCTTCATTTTGGGAAAAGGGTTGCGGATGGTTTGGTTTTTCAAACGGCATTGAGCTTGTGGATTAAAACGAATGAGATCGCCTTTTTCGATAGCGGCAAGCTGTTTTTCGAAGACGTCAAGCTGTTCCGGTGTACTTGGCTCGCTCTCAAAACCGATGACATTATAGAGTGGACTACTCACTTCAAGTAAAACTTCCTGTTCAGCCACGACAAACTGCATATGGGCAACACCGTGTTCATGGACGGCTTGTGCTTCATGCTGATCGTGTTCGTGATGTTCATGAAGTGCCTGCGCAGTCGCGCTGGTATTAACGGCAAGCAGCGTTGTCAGTAGAAGAATCTTTAAGTGATCTTTTCTAATATGAGTCATAACGATTCCTTGATAAAGAAGAGTGATTTAATGAGTTAGATTCCGTCTTTACAGCACGGTTAGCCAGTACCTTAAAGTACCACCTTTGATCGATATGTAAGGGGGTCTGTTAAGCATTTTCTGAATCGCTTGGCAAAGTGCAGCGGCTAGAGACGTTTTAGTCACTTCGCATACCTGTATTTAAAATCCAATTAATTATGAAGTACTAGAAAATAATACCGGATATTGCCATAGAAAATCTGGAGATAGTGTGTTTAGTATGGATGTTTATAAAGGTTTTAAGGTAGGGGGGCGGACATTGATCCAAATAAACCACAAATAAACAATTTGGATCAATGTATCCGCAAACCGATTGAAAAATACAAAAATTAGGCTTTGAGTTGGCTTTCCAATAGGCTGACTAATCGATTAGTAGGCGCTCAAAACCATGACGCCATCCATTTCAACATCGGTATCTTTAGGCAGTTGTGCCACGGCTACGGCGGCACGAGCCGGATAAGGCTGCTGGAAGTACTGCGCCATGATTTCGTTAACTGTTGCGAAGTGGCTCATATCGGTTAAAAAGATATTCAATTTGGCGATGTCCTGCAGTGAACCGCCCGCTGCTTCACAGACTGCGCTCAGGTTTTTGAATACTTGATGGATACGTTCCGAAATATCGCCTTCTTTTAGCTCCATGGTTTCCGGAATCAGGGCAATCTGTCCCGATAGGTAAACGGTGTTACCGACTTTAACCGCTTGAGAATAAGTTCCGATGGCTTGGGGAGCCTGATCTGTCGCAATGATTTCTCGCATGTGATTTTTTCCTTGTTCGCGTTGATTTGGTTTGATGGATTTTAGCAAATCATCTGTTTCCCGACCTAATTTCTTGGGATAAGTAATTGTACGGGTTGAGATAAGTGTTTATATTCACGATGAGAAAAAAATTAATAAAATTAAATGCATAAGTGGGTTTTGTTGCATGAAAAACCAGTTTCTCTGGTGTTATACTCAAATTACTTCTAGAGTAATTAACGGCAGATTTTTGTGGATAGATCTTGTTCTCAGATTGAAACGCTGATCAAGCAAAAGAGCGGTGTTAAGGCTAAAAGCAATGCTAAAAAAGAGCTCCTTTTGGTCTCTCTTATGGGGCTAATTGGCATTGTGACCTTAATGCATCATTTCTATTCCGAAAAATCCTTTCAGTTAGTGCACTCCATTGAAGTTCAAGCGTCCGTTCAGCATGAACTGCTGGCGAAAGAATTTTCGCAGCAGTTGCAAGCCGTCATTAGAGATACCTCTTTTCTAACGAATGTTTATGAAGGACTTCTAGAGAATAGCGCTGAACACCGATTGGATCATGTAAAAGAAGTTATGTATCAACTCGCTAGAGCCAAGCCGTTTTACAGCCAGATTCGATTGATTGACGATAACGGAGACGAGCTGGTTCGTATTCAGCGAGATCAAAACGATGTTTCTGTTGTTGCTTCGTCAAAATTGCAGAATAAGCTTGATCGTTATTATTTTCAGGAAGGAATGGCTCTTCAAGAGAATGAAGTTTATATAAGCCGAATTGACTTGAATGTTGAACGCGGGGAAATTGAGCGGCCGTACAATCCGACGATGCGTTTTGTAGGAGCCATTCATTCCGCCAATGAAAAAAAAGCGGGATTGGTGGTCATCAATTATGATGCCAAACGTTTATTGGATTCGCTTGATCAATGGCAGGGTTCGAGTTTGAAATGGTCTTTAGTTGATAGTCAAGGTTATTGGTTAAAGGCTTCTGATCCTGAAAAGGAGTGGGGATTTATGTTTGCCGAGCGGCAAGACGAAAGCTTGGCTAAACAAGCGCCAAAACTCTGGCAAAGGCTCCAAAAACAAGACGGGGGTCATACTTTTAATAGCGAAGGTCTCCACTCTTTTAATACGATTGATTTTCAAAGCATTACTTCGGAAGTCCGAGAAAGCACGGATTCTATGAGTTTTTCGAACTCTGTAGAAGATTTCAATCGTTGGAAGTTGATTTCGTTATATCCGCAGCAGGCAATTGTTCAGCAGGAAAACGAGTTGAAGTTAAGGTATTTTTTTATTGCTTTAATCGTTTTCGCTCTTTTGCTCATCGTCACTTTTCAGCTATACAAGTTCTTAATGCATCGTTCAAAAGATCAGATGAAATTGATTCAGGGGGCTTATACCAATAATCTGACCCAAGCCTATAACAGAAAAGCGCTAATGGAATATGGTGAAAAATTATTTGATTCCAAGGGCCGATTCTTGCTTTTTTATTTCGATTTAGACCGCTTTAAACCGATTAATGATGAATTTGGTCATGAAGCCGGTGACGAAATCCTGAAAATTGTCGTCAAAAGATTGTATGCATTGCTACGGGAAGAAACAGATAGCATTTTCCGTTTAGGTGGTGACGAGTTTGTTATTTTAGTCAACGACGATTTGAATCAGGAACAGACTAATAAGCTGAAAAAGCGGGTTATTTCCGTGGTCGAAAAGCCGATAAATATTAACGGCAACGTGTTTGATGTGGGTATTAGTATCGGCTTCTGCGACAATTCCGGATGCAGAGAATTGTCTGAGATGTTGGATAAAGGTGACCAATTAATGTACGAGATGAAGAAAGCCCATCATCAGGGGGAATTCAAATAACCGTAATTTCTAGATACGCTGGATTTTTTCGACGATGGACAAATGTTTCAGGTGTTTCATGACCTGAGCTAAATGAACCCGGTCGCGCACATTGATGACGAAGTTCATCAGACTGTAGGTTTCGTCTTTGTCTTCCGAGCGGACACGCTCAATATCGGTATTGGTTTTGGCTATTTCATTGGCGATGGTAGCCAGTGAGCCGCGTTTATTGACCACTTCCAGCTGTAGTTCCGCCAGGAAGGTTCCGGCCGGTTCTTCGTCCCAACGTACATCCAGACATTTTTCAGGCTGGTTTTTAATGTTCTTGATGTTGTGACAACTTTCCCTATGAATGACCAGGCCTTTCTCGGTACTGATAAAGCCCATAATGTCGTCGCCCGGAATCGGGTGGCAGCAGTTGGCAAAATGAATGACCATCCCTTCGGTTCCGGAGATCGGTAGCTTGCCCTCTTCATGCAGATTGTTCTTGGGTTCGATGTTGTCTTCGGTTCCTAAGACGATGTCATGAATCTGCTTGGCAACCAGCGGGCTCATCCGGTTTCCGGTACCTAGCTCTTCAAGTAACTGTTCCCAGTTTTCCAGATTGAGTACTTCAATCAGGTGGTCGCGGATATCGTCGGTCAGGCCGTCATAAGCCATATTAAATTTACGCAGCGATTTAGTCAGCATTTTCAGACCGAGTTGCTCGGCTTCACCTGCTTGCTGGTTTTTCATGTAATGACGAATTTGCGAACGCGCTTTGGCGGTTTTGACGAAGTTCAGCCAAGCCGGGTTCGGAGTGGCTTCGGTACCTTTGATGATATGGATGGTTTTACCACTTTCCAGCGGCGTTCTCAGCGGCACCAGTTTTTTATCGATACGGCAACCGATGGTGCTGTGACCGATATTGGTGTGTACCGCATAAGCGAAGTCCACCGGCGTAGAACCGGCTGGCAAGGTAATGATGTCGCCTTTTGGTGTGAATACATAGATGACATCCGGGAATAGGTCGATCTTGACGTTTTCCAAGAAATCCAATGAGTTACCGGCACTCTGCTGAATTTCCAGCAGGTTTTTCACCCACTCTTGGGCGCGCAGATCAACGTGTGAAGTGCCGCCGTTGTCCTCGGAACCGTCTTGTTTGTACTGCCAGTGCGCGGCAATCCCGTGCTCGGAGACCTCGTGCATGGTTTCGGTACGAATCTGTACTTCCAAATGTACTCCGTACGGACCGAATAGAGCGGTATGCAAAGACTGGTAACCGTTTGCTTTCGGGATAGCGATGTAGTCTTTGAAACGACCCGGAAGCGGCTTATAAAGGGAGTGGACTGTTCCTAGGGTGCGGTAACATTCGTCAGCCGAGTTGACGATGATGCGAAAGGCGAAGATATCCAAGATATCATTAAAGCTCTGACGCTTGTTTTTCATCTTTTTGTAAAGGCTGTACAGATGCTTTTCACGACCGATGACTTGGCTGGGAATGTTCTCTTGCATCAAGCGGTTTTGAATGGTCTCGGTAATCTGTTCAATGACTTCTTTACGATTGCCGCGCGCTTTTTTAACAGCGCTTTCCAAAACGGCGAAGCGCATTGGGTGCATCGCTTTGAAGCCAAGGTCTTCCAGTTCGATTCGAATGGCGTTGATACCGAGGCGACCGGCAATCGGTGCAAAGATGTCCAGAGTTTCATGGGCGATACGGCGCTGTTTGTCCGGACGCATGACGCCGAGCGTGCGCATATTGTGCAGACGGTCGGCTAGCTTGATCAGAATGACGCGAATGTCTCGCGACATCGCCAAGATCATTTTACGGAAGTTTTCCGCCTGGGCTTCTTGCGGGTTATCGAATTCCAACTTACCCAATTTAGTGACACCGTCTACAATCTCGGCGACATTGTCTCCGAAGCGGTCGATGATGTCCTGTTTGCTATAAGGGGTGTCTTCAATAACGTCGTGCAGAATCGCTGCGATCAGACTCTCTTTATCGAGTTGAATGTCGGCCAGAATGGCGGCAACGGCAACCGGGTGCCAGATATAGTCTTCGCCCGATTTTCGGGTTTGCCCCTGATGGGCTAGCGCACCAAATTCAAACGCGGATTTGATCTGTTCAATCTGTTCTTCGTTTAGATAAACAGAAGCTTTTTCAATGAGTCCGTCGATGGAACTTGGTGTTGGCATAGGGTGAGATAACCTTTTATTCGGTAAAACTTAAATAAAAAGTAAATTAGCTGAAAAATGGAGGAGTATCAGGGTCGTCCATTACAACTTTACCGTCAATGGTGTTTTCTGCAAGTTCACGCAGAGCCATAACGGTTGGTTTGTCTTTATCCCACTCTAGAGTCGCTTCAGCGCCATTTGCCAATTGACGAGCGCGTTTTGCACCTAAAATAACTAACTCAAAACGGTTTTCAACTTGAGTCAAACAATCTTCTACTGTGACACGTGCCATAATTTCTGTTTCCTATCCCATAAAATTTAAAGGTAAGGAGTTATTTTAACTGAAAAGCTCGTAAAGTTTTAGTCTCAAACGCTTAATTTTTTAGAGGTTTTGTCGGTTTTGCGACATAAGAGGCTATATCTGGCCTAGATGTGTCAGGTAGGTTTGCAGGATATCGGCATTTTCAGCGACGGTTTGTTTGGCATGCTGTCCGCTTTGCATAGCGACATCGGGTTGAGTCAAAACGCGTTGCAGTTGCTGTTCCAGTTGCGGGTAATCGCGGCATTGAATAACGGCTTTAGCCGCAAGTAGAGTTTGCATTTCTGCGGCAAAGTTAGACATGTCCGGACCGGTCAGAATGCAGCGTTCGTAAGCGCTCGGTTCAATGATGTTCTGACCACCTTTGGCCGCAAAGCTACCGCCCATAATGACGACCGAGGCATGCTCGTATAGCCTCAGTAGTTCACCGATTTTATCAACCAACAGTACATCGGTTTCTTGGTCGATTGGATCTTGTCGGCTGGCAACGGCGAGTCGGATATCGAGTGCCTCCAGCTGTTTTTTGATTTCCGGCATGCGTTTCGGGTGGCGCGGTACGATGACCAGAAATTCTTCACGTTGCAATCTGCTCTTAAGGTCTTGCCAGAGTTGTGTTATCTGGAATTCTTCATCGGCGTGACTGGAAGCAAGTAGAACATAGTTTCTCTGGATGCTTCGCGGCTGGTTTGGCAGATGTTTGATTTGCGCGTATTTGAGGTTGCCCAGTGCAAAGACCTTATCGGGGTCGGCACCAAGTTCAATAAAACGTTCGGCATCCGCTGTCGATTTAGCCAAAATTTGAGTGACCGTAGTCAAGGTCTTTCTGTAAGCAGATTTAAGCCAGTTTGGCGCATTTAACGTCTTTTTAGATAGTCTGCCGTTCAGAATGCTGATTTTAATACCTTGTTTTTGACTGATGCGATATAAGTTTGGCCAAATTTCGGTCTCCATCACCCAGAGTTCAGTCGGTCGATAACATTTCAGAAAACGATTGATCGCATAGGGCCAATCAATCGGGCAGTAACTATGCGCAATGTCGGCAAATTTGGCTTGTAAAAACTGGGCGCCGGTAGGCGTATTGGTGGTGACCAGAAGCTGTTGCGCGAGTCCGTTTTCCCGCAGATGAGAAATCAACGGTAAGGCAGCATTAACCTCTCCAACCGAGGCGCAGTGAATCCAGTAGCGATAATTGTTTTGTCCGGGTGACTGATAGCCAAAACCGCAGCGTTGGCGGAGAAATTTCCAGCCGCCCTGTCTTTTAATGGCTTCAATCAAAGTGATGATTAAAATCACCGGAGCGAGCAGTCGAATCAGTAATGGATACATAGAATATTTTGCATGCGTGTTACATTCAATCTTGGCTAGATTCGACTGTCATTGTGCGGTTTTTTAGCGGATTGGAAACGCTTAATTGAGCAGATTGTCGATTAGGTTCTTATGCGCTTCAATTTGTTTGCTTTTCGATAAACGACGGGCGCAGAAAATACTGTGCAGTTCTTTAAGGGCGATTTCGAAGTTATTGTTGATTACGATGAAATCGAACTCGTCATAGTGAGACATCTCACTGACGGCATCACGCATACGGCGTTGAATGATCTCTTCACTGTCGGTGCCGCGACCTTTCAGGCGGCGCAGCAGTTCTTCACGCGATGGAGGTAGAATGAAAATGGAGGTTGCTTCCGGCATCAATTTGCGAACCTGTTGCGCGCCCTGCCAGTCGATTTCCAAGATGACGTCTTTTCCTGAATCTAGCTGGGCTTCAACACTGCTTTTCGAGGTGCCGTAAAAGTTGTCGAATACTTTGGCGTATTCCAGAAAATCACCTTGTTCAATCTTTTCGTTGAATCCTTCAACGGTCATAAAATGATAATTAACACCGTTTTCTTCACCCGGGCGCATTCCTCTGGTGGTGCTGGATACGGATACGACAATGCTGCTGTCTTCTTCAATTAACTTGCTGACCAAAGAAGTTTTTCCGGCACCCGATGGCGCTGAAACGATATAAAGCGAACCTTGCATTAGCGTATCTCCAACAATGAATACGTTATTAAGTGAATAAATGAATAGGGGGTATTCTAACAAAGATTTTACGGTCTTTGGATAACTCTAAATCGGCTTCGTTGTTAGGTGATCGGAGTGGAAAAACGGGCTTTAAAAAAACAGTCTCAGGCGTAATTCGATCTTGAAATCACTAAGTTTTTCGGCATATTCGCTCAAATCACTGCCCTGTAAAAAAGTGGTTTTCAGACGGATTTCACTGTTTTTAAAGCTGGTATAGCTGAGCTCCGGAGCAAAACTGAAGCTACCGTCGTTTAGATTGCTCATGGCGGTGACTGCGCCGTTCAGATAGAGTAAATCGGCAAAATCTTTCTGGCTGGCGCGCACATAGAGGTAGTTTTGTCCGGCAAATGCCTGGCCGTAACTGCTTTGTTTGGCAATTTGCGCCAGTCGGTATTGATCCGCTTCCGTGCTTGGTGAGCTTTGCGCAAGTGTAAAGAAGCCCTCTAAATCCTGACGCTCATAGCCCTGAGGGCTGTGCAGCCATTCGACTATCCAGGTCAGTTCGCTTTCGGTCAGGTAACGCAAACCGAGCAAGCTTTGAAAATGCGCGGCTTTCTCGAGTTGAATCGTGTTGTCGGTTTGCAATTCGGCCTGATAGACCTGATGGCGATAGGCAAAGTCACCGTGTACTTCGAGATTGCTGGCCAGATTGGTAGAGAAGCTGAAACCGGCATCAGTGGACGTTTGACTGGAATATCTCAGGTAAAAGTCCAAATCGGTGTCATTCAGTAATAGGGAGAGTTTGGCGGCAGCCATCGGGGCGTTGCTGATTTCCGGGGAGGAAGCCAGTTCCGGGTTGAGGTCTGTCGATACTGGTAACACAAATAGGGAGCCGGTCACCGACTGAACGGCACCGGTCAGGCTTTTGGTGTATTGGGCGCTACCCAGAATAAAGCCTTCGCGGTTGAGTTCGGGGTCATCCGGATTCTTGGGCCTTTCGATAAAGCCGACCGGATTCCAAGCATAGCCTTTACCCCATTTGACCGCTTTTTTACCGAGATTAAACTGCCAGTGGTCGGAAGGCTGGAACCGCCAGTAAGCCTCTTGCACAGAGTTGTCCAGTAGCTCAAGCGGTTCCGAAATCGGATCGTCCTGCCACTGCAAAATCCCTTGGAAGTGAAGCGAACTCTGGTCAAAGCGATAGAGACCGTTTAATGACAATTCGGCGTTATAGCGCTGAAAGTCTTCTGGGCTGTCGGGCGGCTTAAAAGCTAAGTTGGCAAAAGCAGCATTGTCATCGACAGCGAAATGGGTGGCCATCATTTCCGCATAGCCGGAAATCTCGTAAGGTTTCTTTTCATAGGCGCTAAGATTGAAGCTGAACTCCTCCGCCTGAGCCGTGAGACTGTTTAACGCCAGCGAGCAAACGGCTAAACCCAGTCGCTTGCTTGCCCGCCGTGTTGCTGGTGTCATTCTCTAAGTTCGCCGATTTTAGGTAGATAGTCGAGCGTAAAGACTTCGTCGTTAAGCGTTTTCGGTTTGATGCCGTCAAACAGCATGACCGATTTAAACCCTTTGTACAGCGGACTGTCGGTTTGTAGCATGGCGGGGCGAATGTAGCCGTTGCCGAAGTCTTTTAGCTGGCTGTAATTGAGGGTTTTAATGAGCATGCCGCTGGCCGAGTAGGCTTCGATTTTCATTGGAGTAGTGTGCTTTTTCTCGACCCACATTTTCAGTTTGTCGTAAGCAACCGAACGGTTTTTGGCCTGTAGGGTCAGCAGATAGTGTTCATCCTCTTCAATCAGGTCGACGGCGTCATACTCTGCGCTGTAATCCAGTTGCAGAATGTCGGAGTTATTGAAGACGCCGCCGATGACCGATTGCAGGCTGGTAATGCGTAGCGGCTTGCCGACATTGGGAATATACAGCCACATATTGTCGCCGACCCGCAAGCTGGCTCGGCCGCGTTCGCTGGCCGGATCGAGAAACAGGGCGACGACCTTTTCTTTGCCTTTTTTGACGGTATAGAGAACAAACTCTTTGCGGTCACCGTCCGGTTCGATATTGATTAGCTTGCGGTACATTTCGTAAGAGGGCGGTTGTAAGCGCTCATCAACCTCTTTGAGCAAGGCATTGGCCTCAATGGAAGAGCCCTGAGCAAGGCTGCTTAGCAAGCCGATGCAGAGCAGGAGGGCGAAGCGAATTGGATTGGTGATTGGCATGAGATTCTCCTAAACTTGGCGCAGGGCCTCTACAGGGTTGAGTTTAGATGCTTTCCAAGCCGGTTGCAGGCTGGCTAACACCGCCGCAGCGATTACGGTGACTGAAGCAAAAAGTACGTCTTTCAAGTTCAGTACCGGATATAGAATCAAGCCGCTCTGGCGTCCGAAAGCAAAGCTGATTTCAGCCTGTTGCAAGCCCAACACCATGAAAAAGCTGATGAGCACGCCGAGCAAAGCGCCAACCAAGCCAAGCAGCAATCCTTCGGTAATGAACAGCGAGAGAATGGTTTTCGGCTGCGTGCCCATGGCAGCTAAGGTACCGATTTCGCGAACCCGCTCGTAGACCGCCATAATCATCACGTTCATGACGCTGATCAAGACAATAGCCACCAGCATGATTTTGATAAACAGAGTCATCAAATCGATCATTTTGGCGATATTGGCGAAGGGGGATAGTTTATCCCAGCTGTGGATTTCGAAAGCGGGTTTGCCCTGTTGATTGGTCATCTCGCCTAATGTCGATTGCAGAGTGATTTTGGCTTTATTTTCCATAGAGGTATCTTTCAGGCGAATAGCGATTTCGCTGATTTCGTTGTCTTCCATGCGCAATAGTTCCCGGGCATCGTCGATATGAATATAACCGTCTCGGCCACCCGGTCCGGAGAGGCCTTCCAGAATGCCATGCACCACAAAGTTGATGCCGTTTACCGAACCATCGCGGTTAGTGGCGACTAATACGACCGGATCGCCGACTTTGACTTTCAGTCCTTTGGCAATCAGTTCGGGAATCAGCAGTTTGCCCTTTTCAATCAGGGTATCCGGTTTGTCGCCCAATAGACGTTGCGAAAGTTCCGGGCAGGTAGCGAGCTCTTTGTCCGGCTCGACACCGTTTAGGCGGATATTGGTGGTTTCGGAAAAATTACTGAACATCGCCCCGAATTTGATGCGCGGTGACCAGGCTTCTATTTCCGGCATTTCCTCCAGTTGCTCCTCGGCTTTTTCGACCATTTTAGGTTTCATATTCAACGTTAAAGGCAGGCTGTCGATGGAGGAGACATAGCCTTTTTTGTGGATTTGCAGGTGGCCGAGCATGGAATCGGTGATCTGGCCGACCATCATGCTTTTGAACGAGCCGGAGGTGCTGACGAACAGCAACATGGCGACTACGCCGAGGGTGATCAGCAAGGTCGTGAGCAGGGTACGGCGTCGGTAACGCAACAGGTTTCGGCTGGCAATGCGGAGAATTTTCATTAGGCTTGCCCTCCTTGATTTTGCGTTGATATGTGACCGTCTTCAATGATGTACAGGGTTTCCGCCGCATCCATGATTTTGGTGTCGTGAGTGGAGAAAATAAAGGTAGTATCGAATTCGTCGCGCATCTGTTTCATCAAATCGATAATCATAAAGGCGGTGTCGTGATCTAAATTGGCGGTGGGTTCGTCGGCTAGAATCAATTTGGCTTTTGGCGCTAAAGCGCGGGCGACGGCGACGCGCTGCTTTTGTCCACCGGAAAGCTGGTGCGGAAATTTATTGGCCTGATCGCTGATGCCTACCGATTCCATGAGCGCTTTGACGCGCTGCTGGCGTTCCTGAGTTGGCCAGTTTTGCACCATCAAGAGCGGGTATTCAATATTTTCCGCCACGGTTAACACCGGAATCAGGTTGAAGTCCTGAAATATGAAGCCGATGTTTTCACCGCGGAATTTTGCGGCCTGCTCACGGTTTAGCGTATTGATATCCACGCCGTTGACTTTGAGGCTGCCTTGGGAAGGTTTGTCCAGACAGCCGATCATATTCAGCAACGTGCTTTTGCCGCTGCCGGAAGGGCCGACAAAAGAAACGAAGGCGCCGCTATTGATGGTGAAGTCGACATTCTGGATGGCGTTGACGGTTTCTCCGCCGGTGCTATAGGTTTTGCTGAGGTGTGACGCTTCAACAATTTTCATGGGCTAGCCTGCTTTGATTATGGGTTGCAAAGTCGAGTTTTAAGTCTGCGCTGAAATGAATTTCGGTTAGGTTAAATTTTGGCTTTTTTTTTGTGAATTTAAAAGGTGATACTTAAGAAAATTAATTAATTCCATTTATAATGAACTCATGCATAAAGAAAGTATATTTTTAGTTGGTCCCATGGGGGCGGGCAAATCAACCGTTGGAAAATTATTGGCCGACAAATTGCACTACCAGTTTGTGGATAGCGACCATGAAATTGAAGCGAAAACCGGTGCCAATATTCCAATGATTTTTGATATTGAAGGTGAAGATGGTTTTCGCTCTCGAGAAGCCGCCGTTATCGATGAGTTGAGTCAGCGTCCCGAGGTGGTTTTGGCGACCGGCGGAGGTGTGGTGGAAACCGAATCCAATCGACAGCATTTGAGAAGCCGCGGTTTTGTGGTTTATTTAAAATCACCCGTGGAAGCGTTGATTCAACGAACCAAGCATGACCGTAATCGTCCTTTATTACAGACGGAGAACCCGGCTAAGGTGTTGCGTGACTTAATGACGAGACGTGAACCTTGGTATTTGGAAATGGCGGATCTGGTAATTGAAACCCAGCAGGTGCCGGTACACCGCGTGGTCAAGACGATTGTTGAACGCCTTGAATCGGAAAAAATAATTTAAAAGAGAAAGACAGTGAAAACATTGAAGGTTGAATTAGGGGATAGAAGTTATCCGATTTTTATCGGCCAGGGTTTGATGGGGAATGCCGAACTGGTCAAGCCCTATGTCAAAGGCCGACAGGTTTTGATCGTAACCAATACCACGGTTGCGCCATTGTATTTGGAAGCATGCGAAAAGGCATTTGCCGATTTTGATGTCGAGTCGGTTGTGCTGCCGGACGGTGAAAAGTATAAAAACCTGGAAACCTTGAACCTGGTGTTTGATGAATTGATCGGTCAGAAATTTGATCGCAGCTGTACCTTGGTGGCCTTGGGTGGCGGAGTGATCGGCGATATGACCGGTTTTGCCGCAGCCGCTTTTCAACGCGGCGTGAACTTTATTCAAATGCCGACGACCCTGCTTTCCCAAGTGGACTCTTCAGTGGGCGGTAAGACCGGTGTCAATCACCCTAAGGGCAAAAACATGATCGGTGCTTTCCATCAGCCTGAATGTGTGGTGATTGATACCGATACCCTGAATACTTTGGAAGACCGAGAGCTTTCTGCCGGTTTGGCTGAAGTGATCAAATACGGTTTGATTGTCGATCTGCCGTTCTTTGAATGGTTGGAAGCGCATTTGGAAGCGTTGATGACTCGTGATCCGCAAGCCTTGTCCGAAGCGATCGAACGTTCTTGCCACAACAAGGCGGTTATTGTCGCCAAAGATGAGAAAGAAGCGGGCTTGCGGGCTTTGTTCAATCTGGGGCACACTTTCGGCCATGCGATTGAGGCCGGAATGGGCTATGGAAATTGGTTGCATGGCGAAGGTGTCAGTGCCGGAACCATGCAGGCGGTTTATATGTCCAAACTGCTGGGCAACCTAAGCCAAGCCGATCAGGATCGTATTCAGGCCTTGTTTGAACGTGCCAAGTTGCCGGTGTTGCCGCCTTCGGTTGAAGAGATGAGTAACCAAAAATATTTGGATTTAATGGCCGGCGACAAAAAAGTTCAGGCTGGTAGGATTCGTTTGGTTTTATTAAAAGAAATTGGCCAAGCATATGTCACCGGCGACTATCCGCAGGAATTGCTGGAGCAAACCTTAACCGAATGGCGTTGAGCACAAGCTAAAACCGTGTCACGCTTCGTCGAGCCAAGGCAAACTCCTTAAGTTCTATCAGAATTAATTTTGCTAAACTTTTGCAGGAGAGTTGTATGGCGAATGAAGCGTTTACGAAAGTGCCCGGAGTCAAGTTTTCAACCCAGGATGGCGTCGAATTAATCGAAGTTGAAAACCCGTTTGCCAAGGCTTTAATCACCACTCATGGTGGGTCGGTTTTAAGTTTTATTCCGGCCGGTCAGCAGGATCTGCTTTGGGTAAGTTCGCAGGCGGTTTATGACGGTTCCAAAGCGGTTCGTGGCGGTATTCCGGTTTGTTGGCCTTGGTTTGGAAAATCTGCTGAAGAGGGTTTGCCTGCCCACGGTTTTGTGCGCAATATGACCTGGCAGTTGGATAATGTTCAACAGCTTGATTCGGGCATTACCTGTGTCGGAATGAGTATCGCTTCCAGTGAACAGACACTTCAATATTGGCCGCATGAGTTTGAACTCTATCTTTGTATTGAAATCGGTCCTAAGCTGATTTTGAATTTGACTACACATAACCGTAACGACCACGCTATTCATATCACCGAAGCTTTGCATACCTATTTTAATGTCGGCAATCCGGAGAGCTTGCAAATCGACGGTTTACAGCTTGCCACTCATCTGGATAAACTCGAAATCGATGCGGAACCCGAGACTCAGACCAAGATTCTTGATTTAGCGCCGCCGAGAGATTCAGTGTATCTTGATCAGACGGGAACGGTTAGTATTCTGGATAAGGAAAATTCGCGGAAAATTCTGATTGAGAAACGAAATTCTCACTCTTCGGTGGTTTGGAATCCGGGACCGGAGACTGTCAAAGGTTTCAGTGATATTGACGATGACGCATGGCGTGAGTTTGCCTGTGTGGAGAGCGGCAATGTCTTGGATAACGCAATTAGTGTCCCGGCGCATTCAAAACATAACCTAAGTGTGCAATACTCTATAGCAAAAGACTGACTTTAATTTTAATTAATTCATCAATTATTCATCTCTACTACAACGGCGTAGCGTAAATTAAAACCAACATCTAATAAAAGGAACCGACATGATGTCCTTCGAGATTGGTCGCAAAACCGTTTATATCGAAAATCTCTGTTTTATATTGCCGCTGAAAACTTTAAGAACCACGCCAAAAGTCAACTTTTATGCGGTTGAAGGTGTGGTTGACGATCTTTCCGGAATTGATCTAGTGGTACATGAACCCGGTGGGAAAAGTCCTTTGATAGCCGGTGATGATACTTGGTATTGGTATATGCATACCGAGCAGGAAGATAAACTGGTGGTTCACCAAGGACGCCGCTTGGTTCAACTGTATTCGGTTAAACACGGCAAAGTAGAAAACTTTGAAGTCACCGCAGATGCTATTTATCACAATAGCCAGAAAGTTTTTGACGGAGCCGCTATTTTAGGTTGGCCTGAGCATGTGTTCCATCGCGTGCATTCGCCGGAGGGTAGTTTGTCAACCAATTATGCGTCCCGCCATGGCGATTTTGATATTGATACCAATTTCAATATTTATGATTTGGATACCGAAACGGGGAAATACCAAACGGTTCGTCTTGGAGCTTTGGATCAACCTTAAGCAGCCGTTAGAGGGCAAGCTTAATCTGCTGATTTAATCGGTTTGCCGGATCTTTTGCTACGATAGTTTCTGAGGATTGCTACCCCAAGTAATAGGGTGATAACACCGGGGTAGGCGAGAGCGGAGACGGGCGAGAGTTGATAGAAATAAATGCCTAGAATGCCTCCCAGCACATAAGAGATCAACAGAATCAGTAAAAGCTGGCTTTGCCAGCTCCATTTCGTTCCGGTTCGGATTCTTTTTGCCAAGTGAACGCCCAAGTCGGTTGCATTGCCGGTCATGTGAGTGGTTCTTAATTGCACACCTTTATAACTGGCGACCAATGCATTTTGCAGGCCGCAGGCGACTGCGGTTAGGACTACGGTAATAAACGACTGTAATGGATTCAACAAGCCCGCCGTAATAATCAAAAAACCGTTTAGTATCAGGCCGTAGGCGTAATTGGGCGTTTCAGAATAGTTTTTATTGCCGATTAATAGGCCGGAGAGAAAGGCACCGAAGATGAAACTGAGTAGCACGGCTAGAGTCAAAAGTAGAAAGTGAATATCCATTTCAAACATCTCGGTACTCAGGTGTGAGGCCACCCCGGACATTTGGCTCACCGGAATAGCGTATTCCAGCAGCATGGCACTATTGATGTAGCCGGCAATGGCAGACATGACCGCGGCCACGATATAGAGGCGTTTGATTTCCTGTTTGCTAAAAGAGTTGATCGCTTTTTGATTTGGATAGGGCATCGCGGTTTACAAAGTGTGTTGATAAATGGATGCGTTTAGCTGTTTTAGCTGTCTAGGTTTCATTTTCATGTAAAGCTTGTACCGAAGGTTCCCCATTATCATCAATGAATACCTTAAAGTGAATCGGACGACAACAGACTTGGCAATCCTCAATATAGTCCTGACGGTTTTCGGCCGGGTCGATTAGGATATCGATTTCTTCCCAGCAATAGGGGCATTGTATCGTTTTTTCGATCCACATTGCGTTTTCTCGTCTCGGGGGTGGCAGTTAGAGCAAAATTGGGTAAACTATGGCTTTTATTAGAGCGGCTATAGTTAAACTGGATATAACTGCCCCCTCCTAAGGGGCCGTTCCGGGTTCGAGTCCTGGTAGCTGCGCCATTCACGCCGCCGGCAAGATATTTTTTGCCTGTCGCAATTGTTGTAACGCTTTTTCCATTGTTGATTTCGGTACGGCAATATTCATGCGCATAAAACCGGTTCCGACTTGTGTGTTGCCGGCAAAACTTTCCCCGTCGTTCAGACCGAGCTTAGCATGATTGATTAACCAGTCTTTCAATTCAGAGTGCGAGTTGAACATGTTTCTGAAATCAAGCCAGACCAGATATCCCGCTTCCGGGCGCATCATGCGGACTTCCGACAGCTCTTTGGTCAAAAAGTTTTCCAGTAGATCCAGATTTTGAGTGAAGTGTTTTAACAGCTGAGTTTTCCATTCCAGACCTTGTGCTGTGTAGGCCGCCATCAAGGCGATTTGGGCAAACAGGTTCAGCCCGTCGATACTATTGGCTTGGCAAATTTTTAGATAATTCACCTTCAACTGAGGATTAGCAATGATGGCGTAGCCGATCTGCAATCCGCCCAGATTGAAGGTTTTGCCCGGTGAGCTCAATGTGACCGTGATTTGTGTCGCTCGTTGCGAAAGGCTTGCCAGAGGCGTATGTTTTAACGGCGGATATACCATATCGGAGTGAATCTCATCGGAGATAATGATGACTTGGTGTTTGTCACAAATCTCAATTATCCGTTCCAGTTCTGCCGGTAGCCAGACGCGACCCGAAGGGTTCTGTGGATTGCAGAATAGAAACAGTTTGACCTGATGGTCAATGATACTGTTTTCCAGTGCTGCAAAATCCATTTCATAGCGCCCGTCGATAAGTTGCAAAGGCGCTTCAACCAATTTACGGTCATTGAGTTCGGGGGCTTTTAGAAACGGCGGGTAGATTGGTGGTTGGACTAAAATGGCATCGCCCGCTTGGCTGTATGCTTGAACCGCCATAAAAAAGCCGTTGGCGACATTATGGGTGAATACAATTTCGTTAGCGTGAATAATATAGTCGTGTTGTGCCTGCCAGTCGATAATCGCTCGATAGAGCGGCTCGGGAGAGATGCTGTAACCCAGAATAGGGTGATTCAGGCGTGAGCGCAGTGCATTTAAGACAAAAGGAGGGGTCGGCAAGTCCATATCCGCCACCCACATCGGCAACAGGTCTTCTCGCCCGAATAGCGCTTTGCGCGATTCATATTTTTCCGCATAGGTACCTACTCTGGATAGCGGTTGATTGAAATTGAACATATCTTTGTCTGAATTACCCATACGCTTCTCTAATTGATCATTAGCTTATCATCGTGGAATTCATTGTGGTATAAAATTATGTGATTTTTTTCCATATTGTGAGCTCCGCCAGCGTATGCTGGTATTTTCGCGCGGTCTCCCTAATCACGAAAGGAATTTCGAAGGGGGATTCAATCAATTCAAATTCATCGTCTAGCAGGCTGTGCAGACCTTCCAAAGTGGTGACGTTTTCCCCCGATTTTTCATCTTTGTAGCCACCCAGCCAGTGGGCTTTCTCGGTATAAGCTTCATCCCACGTATAAGGTGAAGCAAGCAACAACAAGCCTTTGCTGTTAATGCGTTCGCTTAAGTTATTCAGGAACTTGGCGGGTTCATATAAGCGGTCAATCAGGTTAGCGGCGACGATCATGTCATAACCACTGAAACGCGCTTTGAGGTTACAGGCATCTTGTTGCATAAACAGACATTTATGTGCATGCTGATCCAACTCCAAGTCTTTCAGAGTTTGCGATTTAAAATCCATAATCTCGCCCTGATTGGGAATGGCATAACGGATTTCGCCACTGGTTTGCAGCTGATTGGCAATTTGGATGAAGCGGGCGGAAAAATCCAATCCGGTGACTTCATCAAAATGTTTAGCGAGCTCAAAGCTGGCTCTGCCCACGGAGCAGCCCACTTCCAGCACCGACAGTTTGGCTTTGGCGTTTAAGTCCGCATCCTGTTTGGCAATCTCAATTGCTTTGCTGGCGTAGGCTTGCGCAAAATTGTCCACATTGAAATAACGATCTCCATAATGGAATTCGCAGTATTGGGCGACGGCGGCATCGGTCTCGTACGTAGTGAATTCGGTGATGACTTGTGCATCCGATTTGATATAGCGGAACCCGGCATGTTGAAAGAAGTGGCGACGGAACGCGTAGCGTGATTGACCGTTAATCTCGTTTCCGGTTGAAATCCAGCTGCCGCCGGCAATGATATTGTGTTTATTGTCATAGGTCGGCATGGTGAAATCATCGTACAGAGGGTGTACCTTAAAGCCCTCAAACGGATAGATTGGGGTTAGGGTCCATTGCCAGACATTACCCATGACATCGTAAAAATCGCCGCTTTTGCATTGATCTACCGGGGTGGAAGAGGCAAACTTCTGCAAGTTTAGATTGGCTTGATCGAGATGGTTCAATGCGTCGCTATGTTCGCGTAACCGATAATATTCATCTTCCGACGGTAAACGAATCGGCTTGTCGCTCTTCTCTGCTTTCCATTGACAGAAAGCGTTGGCTTCCAGCTGATTGACTTCTACCGGCCAATTCCAAGGCATTTTAATCTCTTCGGTCATACAGCGCAGGTACCAACCATCCTCTTTTTTAACCCAGAAAGTCGGATGTTTGTCCGGGCTGAACTCACGCCATTTATTGCCCTCTTCATCCCAGTAACGGGCTTGTTCATAACCGCCGTCTTCGACAAAAGCAAGATATTCTTGGTTGGAGACGAGATATTGCGTGGCTTTGAATGCCTCGACTTGCGCATGATGGTGACCGTATTCATTATCCCAGCCATAAGTCGGTGCAGGGTCCTGATGATCGATATCGATTCGTCCGGCCGGAACGGGTAAAAGCGTGTTGTCAGGCGCTTCGCCCGAGGTTGTACAAATCGGGAATAGCGGAGACGGTTGCACCGATTCAATCGGCAATTGTCGAATTAAAACCGATGAGGTTTCCAAATGGATACGTTCGTGTTCTATGCCCATCAGCACCGGCCACATTGGGCTTTGCCAATCAATTGGCAGCGTAAAATTCATCTCGTCGATGAGTTGGTTAACCGCCTGTTTGACTTGGGCGCGATATGCACGAACTTCTACTACACTCGGCCAGTCATAGTGGGTTTCGTCCAGATCGTCCCAAGACATTTCATCCACGCCAATAGCACACATCGATTCAATCCGCGGATTGATGCGTTCCGGCAGTAGTTTGGCCAGTACCAGCTTGTTAGTGAAAAAAGTGGCGGTATGCCCGAAATAGAAAATCAGCGGGTGGCGTAGTGAACAAGGTCGTTCATAAAAGGCACTATCTGCTTTCAAGGTATCAAACAGACGTTCGTAACCTTCATAAGTGAGATTGAAATAACGTTTGATTTCACGACGTTTTTCTTCAATATCGCCACTGAGCAAATAAGGCATCTCGGTAATTAACTCCGCACGAGAGAAACTCTCGGTCGAAAGTGATTTATTACCGGTGAACTGAGTGCTGGATGAATCTTCCGTGGAAAGCATGTTGGGAACCTCAATCGAAAATTTATTGAGTTATCTAACCAAATGTAACCAGTCAATACAAGTGAGTTTCATTTAGGTTTTTCGGACAGGCATAAAAAAACCCGTTTTGAACTTATATCAAAACGGGCTCGGTTATTGAAAGCTAGATCCGTTTAAAGGATTACGCTACCAATAGGTTTTTCATTTTGTTTAAGGCTTGATTTTCAATCTGACGAATACGTTCCATGGATACACCGTATTCCGCAGAAAGTTCTTTCAAACCGACTTTATCTTCCGACAACCAACGTTTTTGTAGAATGTCTCGACTGCGATCATCCAGAGTCGATAAGGCTTGTTGCATACGCGCCATTTCATAGTCGGCTTGGTTCTCTTGAAGCGCAACTGTTTCCGGATCGGCTTCTTGGCTGATTAAGACCGGAAAGGTTGTGTTTTCGTTATCGTCGTCGGCATCCATATCGACTGAGATGTCTTTACCGTATAGGCGTGTTTCCATTTCCAACACATCCTTACGGGTAACACCCAGCTCCGCCGCCACTTTATCGGCGTCATTGTCACCAAACCACTCCAGCGCTTTTTTCGTGCTGCGTAGTTTAAAGAACAGTTTACGCTGCGCTTTAGTGGTTGCCGTTTTTACGATACGCCAGTTTTTAATGACATATTCATTGATTTCGGCGCGAATCCAATGCACGGCAAAGGTCATGAGACGGACGCCTTCTTCCGGGTTAAAGCGTTTGACGGCTTTCATTAGGCCGATATTCCCTTCTTGGATAATATCTCCTAAAGGCAAGCCGTAACCGCTGTAAGAACGGGCAACCGGGACGACATATCGAAGCGATGATAGAATCAACTGGCGAGCCGCTTCAACGTCTTTTTTATAGTATAGTTTTTCAGCAAGCTCTCGCTCCTGCTGCGCATCCAGTTGTTGCACACTTTGAATGGCATGCAGATAGGCTTCCAGATTTTGACCCGGAACCAACTGATTCAACTGTACTGTTGGCAGTGCCATTGTTTGTTGAGATTTTGAGTAAGAATTTAGCTTTTCAGACATAACTCCCTCCACCGAATAACTTATTGATAGAGTTAATATAACTTATTTTTAGCACTCAATGCAAGAGAGTGCTAAATTGTTCATAATGTCTCAATTATTAACAATAAACACAGTTTTTCAAAGTATCTAGGTAATTGATTTTATTTGTTTTACAGGTATGGATGGGGCGAGTTTTGAAGAAGGTAAGAAAGGGGTAGTAAGCCGGTATATCAAGCAATATGATTACCGGCTTATAGAACACTACCTTAAATTAGGCATTGTCAGCAAGTTGGCCTGTTTGCTGCATCATTTCCAACCAGGCATCACGCAGTTCAGTCAGAATGTCGATGGCGCTATCCAGATAAAAAGTATCTTTTTCAAAGACGGCTTCTTGAATGCTTTGATCGGCATAGCGGTAAAGCTCTTCCAGATCATAAGCGATAGGCGTGTCTTGAGTTAGATTAAGACGGTCACGTAACGCATCCAGAATGGTGGTCATACGACCAAGATGAAAGCCTTTTTCTACTAAAGCGTGGCTTTGGTGACAAACCTTAGCTAAGTTTCCCTTGTCTACCGCTCCTTGCATTAATAGTAGAATTGTCTTGCTTGGATTTTCGGCAAGATGCTGTTCAGCTTCCTGATTGCGTCGGTACTCTTCCAAAATTGGCGCTTTTAAATTTTCAGCTGTGTTATTTAAAGTCATTTTCATATTCCCTTGTATTCTGTTTTTCATAGGTTTCTAATTTGAAACAGATTTATTTTCTCTTTACATGGTGACTACAGCATAGGCTATGCCAAAAAATAATCGGATATGAAAATTGAAGAAATAACTTATTGAAAGTAAAGGGAATAATGTTTTTTTCTAGGCGGTGTTTGCTGCGGAAAGATGAGGGTGTCTTGAATAAGGTGTCAAAAATCAATGAGTTAGTGGCTGAAATAAAAACGGCGGTATGAAATCATAACCGCCGAAGAGATAACGAATCAGTTATTAAATATGTTGTTTAAAAGGTCACTTTTACCGCCGATGCAACTCGATCCGCCTTTTCGATAGCTTGTTTGACCGACCCGGCTCTGGCGATGGCTACACCCATTCTACGGCGTCCGTCGATATCGGGTTTACCGAATAGTCGAATTTGTGTGTCCGGTTCTGTCAAAGCCGCTTTCAAATTAGAGAATTGGGTTTGGCTGGAGGTGCCTGTCGGCAAGATGACGCTAGATGCACATGGGCCGTGCTGTTTGATATTCGGGATCGGCAAGCCAAGAATGGCTCGAGCGTGCAGAGCAAATTCAGATAAGTCCTGGGAAAGTAGAGTAACCAGTCCGGTATCGTGCGGGCGAGGCGAGACTTCACTGAAGTAGACGTTATCTCCTTTGATAAACAGTTCTACTCCAAATAGGCCGCGACCGGTCTCTCCACAAAGGTTGTCGGCTATTTTTTCGGCAATGTCTTTTGAGGTCTGTAGTGCTTTTTCTGTCATTGCCGCCGGTTGCCAAGACTGGCGGTAATCGCCATCTTCCTGATGGTGACCGATTGGCTCGCAGAAGCTGATGCCGTTGTCATGACGAACCGTTAATAAGGTGATTTCGTAATCAAAATCGATAAAGCCTTCGATAATAACACGGCCTTTTCCGGCTCGTCCACCTTCTTGTGCGTAATCCCAAGCGGCCTGAATGTCTTCTGCCGATTTAATGACACTCTGCCCTTTACCGGATGAGCTCATGATCGGTTTTACCACGCAGGGCATGCCAATTTTTTGAACGGCTGCTTCAAAGTCGGCTTGGTTGTCGGCAAATTCATAAGGCGAAGTCGGTAAGCCGAGTTCTTCCGCCGCCAAACGGCGAATACCTTCGCGGTTCATTGTCAATTGAGTGGCACGTGCGGTCGGTATGATTTTGACACCTTCTTTTTCCATGTCGGCAAGGGTGTCGGTGGCAATCGCTTCGATTTCCGGAACGACCATGTGCGGTTTTTCCAGTTCAATCACTTTGCGTAAAGCATCACCGTCAAGCATGTCGATAACGTGCGAGCGGTCTGCAACCTGCATGGCGGGCGCGTTGGCATAGCGGTCGGCGGCAATGACTTCGACACCGAATCGCTGTAGTTCAATAGCGACTTCTTTTCCAAGTTCGCCAGCGCCACAAAGTAAAACTCTGATCGCTGTTGGTGAAAATGGGGTACCAATTGTAGACATGGCATCTCCTTTGCTACGTGATTAATAGATTTAAAAGGGCCAATTTATCGGCATCTTCATTCATAACTTTAGAAAAAAGTTGATAAAGCACCGCTAGGCAGACAAATAAAGACGGATATTATAACGGTATTTTGAATGTTTGAAACCGCCAAACGGGCATGAGGTTTACAGCATGGTTGAGTTAACTAGCCGAGCAAAAAACGAAATAGAAATGACTCCTGAGATTGAACGGTTTTTGCAATCGGAAAGAGGACGTCCTGTTAGTCAAAGTAGTGACGTGATTGAAACCGATAAGCCGGGATTCAGTGTCAAAAATTTGATGAAAGGTCTGCAAGAGCGCTTTTCAAATACCGGAGATATCTCTTCCGAGATAGAAGAGATGGTTGAAGCTCAGGTGCAAATGCGTACTCGTGATCTGTTTAGACAGGCTAACTATGATGCCTTGACCCATTTGCCGAATCGCACCTATTTTCATAGTACGCTTGAACAGCTTGTTATTTCAGCTGGGGATAATGCTAGTCAGTTTGCCTTGCTGTTTTTGGATCTGGATGGTTTTAAAGCGGTAAACGATTCAATGGGTCATCAAGCGGGAGACGAGTTGTTGAGACATGTTTCTGCACGCTTGGTATCTGCGGTTAGAGAAGGCGATATTATCAGTCGTTTAGGCGGCGACGAGTTTGTCGTTCTGTTGGCGGATGTGACTGATAAAGAGGTTATCAAAAGCGTTAATGAACGAATAATTCGCGAAGTGTCCCGATCTTATTGGATTAACAGTCAAGAAATCGCCATTTCCACTAGTATCGGCGTGGCGTGTTTTCCAAGGGATGCAAAAAGTTCAACTGAACTGTTGGAACATGCTGATCAGGCGCTGTATTTTTCAAAAAATGCCGGGCGTGGTGTTTATCATTTTTACGATGAAGTGCAAAACGAGATCAGCTTGTCTAGTTATGAGTTGGTTCAGCTTTTGGATACGGCTGTTGAGCAAGGGGAGATCGAAGCGGTATTTGAACCTCAGATCGATCTAGCTTCCAATTCTGTGGTGGGGGCAAGTGTCACGGCCAAGTGGAACGAACCGGAAATGGAAGGTCCGTATCTAGTGAGTTGGTCGAATTTGTTGAACCAAAGTCAATCTGCGGTATCTGTGGGTACCTGGCTGATCGATTGCGGACTTTTTTACCTTAGACAATGGAAAACACACCATGACGAAATGGTGATCTCTATTCCGGTAGTCGATAAACTTTGGCAAGAACAGAATTTTGTGATGTTCATGAATGAACGTATGGCAAGATTCGGTGTATTGACATCTCAGGTACAGTTGGAATTTTCCGCCAAGAGCTTGTTTGAGAATGATGAGTTGTTAAGCATGCTGGATGAATTAACGGCTGCCGGTTATCAAATTACCATTAGCGATATCGGCAGACAGTCTTTGGATTTGTCCATGCTGGCCATGATTGAACTGTCCGAGTTGAAGCTGGATAGAGATTGGTTGTATGAATCCATGCAGACCGAGCGCGGCAAAAAGTGGGCGCAGGGTTTGATTCAGATGGCTAAAAAGCTGGATCTTTGTGTTATCGCAACCGGTGTGATGGATGAGCATCAAGCTAAAACCTACCGTCAGATGGGATGTACCATGGCGCAAGGTATGAACTGGTCAGCGCCGATCTCAGCCGATGAGTTTGTCGAGCAATATCTGTAAACTATGGTCTGGGATTGATTGAAAAAGCTCCATATGGAGCTTTTTTTATACCAGCCCATAATATCTGGATTGACCGAAGCAGACTCTATCAGTAGCATGGCTCTTATTTCCCTTCGAGACGCATTGATGTTATCTCAATCTAAAATCAAACCCTCTCTTTGGCTGCTGGCGTTTACTGTGGTGTTTATCTGGTCGGCTATTGACCCCAAAGATACCTTTACATGGTTTTTAGAAGTCTTGCCGGCCATAATCGGTTTGTTATTAATTGTTTTAACTCGTAAAACTTTCCCGCTGACAACGCTTCTCTATTGGCTGGTGTTGATTCACTGCATTATTCTGATGGTTGGCGGTCACTACACCTATGCAGAAGTTCCGCTGTTTGATTGGTTGAGGCTGGAACTGGATTTAAGCCGCAATAACTACGATAAGGTTGGCCATTTTGCCCAAGGTCTTGTTCCGGTGATCTTGGCGCGGGAGATTCTGATTCGTAAACAGATTATTAATGGCGAGTTCTGGATTAATTTCTTTTCAGTCAGTGTGGCTCTGGCTTTCAGCGCATTCTACGAATTGATTGAATGGTGGGTGGCGCTATTGTCCGACGAAGCAGCCGAAGCTTTTTTAGGTACGCAAGGCTATGTTTGGGATACCCAATCGGATATGGGCTGGGCGTTGTTTGGCGGACTTTTTGGTGTTCTTGTCTTAAGAAAATGGCATAACCAGCAAATAGAAAACATAACCAAAGGTTGAATCTTAGAATAAAAATTAATAATCATAGATGTGTTCTAGCGTTATGTTGTGATTCTTAAAGCTGTTGATCAGGTTAGCTAAATTTGCCACTTTTGTTGAGAAAACCAGACGATGTTTGTTCTTTGGAGAAATGACTAATGACGTAAACAGGAGTTGAGCATTTGAGTCCTCTAAAGTTTTATTCTTATCACTAATAGCCGTGACAAGAATGTCATCGTTTCCTGCGATCTCATAGAGCTGAATATCTTTAGATATTAATTTGGGAACGATCTCTGTAAACTCGCCCCAGCGAGGTATGGAAATAATCCATTCCCCATTATCAAAGCCGTGTAATACTTTTATTCGTTCATCAATATTCTTGAAGTCATGCATTTGCATATTTCCTGAGGAAATATGCATTTTGACTTGGCCGTCAGAAGGATCGTAAGCAGTTTTAGCACCATAGCCGATTATCTTTGCATAAATCGTTTTGAAGCCGAATTCTAACGTAAACATAAATTTTCGCTCAATTTTACGGAGAAAGTTAGCTCCCCAAAATGGTGTTTCAGTCCAGATTTTAGTTAACCAATCAGAAAATGGAAATGAGTACCATGGCTCCTGATAGATGTATGATCCATAAGAGAGATGTGCTTGTTGTATTAACCGATCTTCGGGGGTAGGTTCAGAGCAAGTCCAGTAACTAAATCGGCCTATGGTATTTTCGTATAGTCCTTTAATCATATATTCTAAAGTTGTACTTACGCCAATGACTAATAGCATGGTTTTGTATTCGCTATTTGGTGGGTACTGATCTTCAGTGAGTCGTATAACTCGGTCGTACAGCCGCCAATATTCATCAATGCTTCTTAGAAATGGAAAATTGCTGGGATTGTTGCCCTGCGCCAAATAGTGAGCATATTCGTTAGGGTTGAAGACTAAATACCATTCCGGCAAAGTTAGATATGTTTGCTCTTCGCTTTTTTTGTATTGCGGAATTAAAGATGTGACCTGTTCTAATATTTTTGATTCAGTTTGGCTAGGGGGGGAGGAAGATTGGAGATCTGTGAGCCGTCCAGAATAATTCGAGTCTCCGCTGACAATGACTATCCCGGTAACAACGATAGTTGTAAAAATTGTGCCGATCAATATTATTAATGCTGGAATTTTTATCCAGAGAAGTGTTTTAGACAACAGAGTTTTGTTAATTGCCGGCGTCATTTTTTGCTACCCTTTACAAAAGCGATCAGGGTGTTTTTTGAAGGGTCATGGTCTTGAAGAAGTTGTTTTCCTATCGGTTCGAATCCATGATTTTGTAACAGGTTAATCCAGTGGTCAATACCATTGAAGAAGCGTTTCTCCTGATGATTCTTTTCCCAACTGATACCCAAACCTGCGTTAAATACGGTATGAACTAATGAAACGAAAGTTTTCATTTCGGGTGTTTCTGCATCGTGATCTCGTAATATGAATATTCCTCCATCACGCAAAATACGATTTATGGAAGCCAAATAGGCATCAATCTCTTCGGGTGAGCAGTGGTGCAGACCTATATAGCATGAGACTAAATCTAGACTGGCGTCTGCAATAATGGCTTCGTCGATCGGTCGATATTCTTTCAGTTCGAAAAACTCTCCAACCGTTTTCAACCCGTCTCGCTCCATGATCTCTGCAGGAGAGTGATTTGGAGCAGTATAGTTGGTCAGGTAAACCGGGCCCTTAATGTCGATAAGCCGCTTCAATGATTTGACATAGCGGCCAGTTGAACCGATTTCAAGGTAACCATTAAAGCTTCGGTCTCCAATTAATTCACTGGTTTGATGGGCAATTACTTTTTTTTGTTTAATTAATGAAGGTAACGCATATCGTAGATCACGTAACGGAGGCGTGATTTCGGGCAATAATTCTTGTATGCGTTGGTAGATTGTTTCATCGTCTTTAAAATCAGTGCATAGCTGTAATATTAATCCGTGAAAGCGGTCTTCAGGATATAGGTTAAAGATATTTTGTAAAAAAAGATAAAACTTATCACGCCAGGGAGTGTCTCCATATACTTGTCTGAACTCAGAGAAAGTATCTGAGATATTTTCAGTTTCAGCTTTGTCTTGAACATCAGGGGTGTAATATTTTTCCCAAAGGCTGTTTCTAAAGCGGTAGTTAGGATCGTAGACTTGTTTGTTCCCGAATAGTTCTCGCGCGTTGGGATAAGCATTATGAAATTGCTCAGCTGTGGCATGAGGTTGATAGGGCAGATAGTAAGCTCCATTATTAGCAATTGCCGCATCTATGAGTTCCCTTGTCCAGACTGCAACTTGCTCCCGGGCAGGAACACTTGTACGCTGTTTGTAATAAATTACAAAAGCAAACGTCTCTTCGCGTGCCCAAGCAAGCAAGCTTCCAGAGTCTTTAAAGGCATGGCGAACAGATATGTTGACCACATTCACTTTATATCGCTTTAAGATTTCGGACATGGAATTAAGAAATGAATGGAATTTGTCCACTGGTATAAAATACTCCTGCAAGACATAGGTACTTCGGTCACGTAATACGGGTTCGAGCTCTCCTACATGATAACCAGCTTCATAATTCCGCCAGTGAACAATCTTTTTTCTAAATAAAATTGGATCAATAAAATATTCTCGGCGCCATTTGCCCAACGGAGTTTCCGTTATTGCCCACAAAAAATATTTTTCTAAAATGTAAAAACGCCGGCCAGAGTTTAAGCGTTCTTTAGTGTCTGCTGTTAGGTTTGTTCGAGACCATGTGACCACGTTGGTCCGAGTATAGGCTGGTGGGTATAGATCCGCGTTATGAAAAACAGCATCTGGATTATTTCGAACCTGCTTTTGAAAAAAATCAGGATACTCCGAGGTGGACATTTTTTGGCTAGTCCTTTGTACACAGGTGTTCTCGGTTAGCTCTAGTTCAGCTTCAACGATAATGCCTAGAGCGCCGTAACATCCCACGATGCTATAGAATAATTCTGGTTTTGTATCAGGGGAAGCATCGACAATTTCGCCATTATGCAACATAATTCGTAGACTGCACAGCGTCAAAATCAGTGGACCTAAACCTATGTATCGTCCGTGACAATTCACGCTGATAGAACCGCCTACGGTAAAATCTGAATAGGTCTGCATTACTTTTACGGACAGGTTGTGTTGGTCAATAACATGTTGAATGTCTCGCCAGCGAATACCGCTTTGAACACGTATGATCCGTCGTTCTACATCCAGTGAGAGGACTCGGTTAAGACCTCTCATATCTATATGTATCGTTTCTGGAGCAGCGATTTGTCCGCCCATACTGAATCGCCCACCGCCAATGGATATGGGGTTATTTGTTTGTTTGACTAAGGTTTGCAGCTGATCGAGTGTACCCGGAGTGAAAGTTGCATCAACCTTGGTTGGATAGAGCCCTGTCACTTCTTCTACCACTAACGGGTTTGCCTGTAAGCTATCAGTTGGTTGGTTGCCATCGGTAATGCGATCAAAATTCATCTTATTGCTCGTTTATGTAGGAGTTAATTTAAGTTGAAGAACTTTGTGTTGATATTATCGTAAAAACACTTCTGTGTGGTGTAAAAATACGTAATTCTTATATAAGAGGGTGTGCAAACGTTTTGAAGGAAAATGCGTTTGCTATAGTTGGTGGCAATGCTGGTATGAGATGTCTATATTTCGTGGCCGATCTTATTCCCGATAAGCTGTAATTGAGCCGAGTTAGTTTATGTGTGTTTTTCGTATTTAGTATTCAATAATTTCAGAATAACCGGATGACATATCGCCTGATAACCACTGCCACTCTTCTTTAAACTTCAATTTCCCATTTTCTAAACGTTCAGGAGTCGAAAGACATTTACCCATCATAATGTCGCCTTGACGATTGATATGGTGGTAGCTCATATTCAGTTGGCCCGTCGAAAGAATGTTTGCCACAAGGTGACCTTTTTCGATTTCTCCACCGGAGTATTCGGCCCACACAAGATTATTTATTTGATGGTAATAAAAGATAGTGTCAGAGCTGACGTCGCCGTTTTCAGTGTTGGCGATTGACTTAAAAATCTTACCGTCGAGGTTATACTGCATCTGTCTTGTTAGCTCTTGTAATATTGTTTAAATTCTTCTGCTGGTTCGCGGTCTGAGTAAATATAAACAGAGTTGCCGATAGGATCAATAATCGAAAAACCTCTATCTCCCCAAGGGTGATTTTCTAACGGCATGGCGATTGGCAGGTCAGATTTATTCAATCTCGAATATTCAGTGTCAACGTCATCAACTTTGAAATTGAGCATTACGCCTGCACCGTTAAACGTTGGCATGTTTTCTTGCGGCTGCATGAACTGTATAGTCGGGCCATCTTTACCAAAGCGCAAGTTGACATACCAGCCACAATCAAAAATTGCTTTTGCTGCAAAATGTTGGGTATAAAATTCACGGCATGCATCTACATCACCAGTAAAAAAGCAGGTCGACAGTTCACTTGTTTTCATCATCATTCCTTTATTGAGCACTTCCAAGC
This sequence comes from Thiomicrorhabdus sp., assembly GCA_963677355.2. Lineage (GTDB taxonomy): Bacteria > Pseudomonadota > Gammaproteobacteria > Thiomicrospirales > Thiomicrospiraceae > Thiomicrorhabdus. Next base: position 77,114 of record CAXXXQ010000003.1, read on the forward strand.
ATCAAAATCTTCCGGATATATGAGTATGTTAAACAAAGATTTATAAGCCTAAAAGTTGAGACATTCGTTTCGGGTCATAGCCTGCAACCAGTTTGCCATCTATCAAGACAACCGGAACACCTCTTTGACCTAAAGCATCGAATTGCTTTTTTCCATCTGTGTCTCGTTCAATATCGTACTCATAATAAGCAATATTATGTTTATTAAAAAAGTCACGGGTTTTTGTGCAGTAAGAGCAAGAGTAAGTTGCATACAGAACGACAGGTTCGATTTGGTATGCCGAATAGTCCGGCGGAGGGTTTATAAATTGATCTATCGCGTCCCATTTATAGACGGCTAGGGCAATGGCAAGAAGAAAAACAATTCGTTTCATATTTAATACTCATTGAAGAAGTGATTGGTTATTGCGTTGTGACGAGATATGTTTATAAATCACAACACTTAAGCAAAGTGACAGCGTGTAAGCACAGTCGATTTGAGTGTTTTGTGATGTTTATGGGTAGTCAATGCCACCATTAGGTTGTTTGCAGCTGATAATTCGCTTCAATGACATAGACCAGCCTTTAATAAGGCCATATTTTTTAAGTGCTAAAATGCTGTATTCAGAGCATGTTGGCTCAAATAAGCAGGCTTTTCGCAGTCTTTTTGGGGCGATTAGCCTGTATAGATAGATTAGTTTTATTGAAAGCCGTACCAACATCATTTCTCCATGCGAAAACTTATGACATAGTAAGTGCTATTTTCAGTTTTTTTACCAAATAATGCATCAAAACAACCAGGTTGTAATTCGACTCCTATACTGTCAATACGGTGAAATTCCCAACCTTTTGAAGCATATTCATTAACAACACTTTCAAGATAGGCGGCTGCTTCATTACCTTTGTGTGCTTTCATCTGAACAGCAATGTTTGGTGGAATTTGAACCATTTTGTATTCGTACATTAATAAATCTCCTTGGTTGATGAGTTGTAAACACAACGCTGTAAATGAGCAGAAGTACAAACAACCTATAAGTTTTTGAAGTTCTTGTTAATTTGTTTTATTAGGGTTTTTGCTGTTAGGTTCTTCAATTGCTTCGTTTGAAGTTCTTCTGATTATTTGGGGAACAAAGCGCTCACTAAAGCCGGAGACAAAGGACCAAAAGAGTAATTTGGCAATATCGATTCCATTTTCCGGATATGCTTTTTCCAACCAGCTGGAAAAAGATTTTGCATCAGTAATGGGAAATGTATCCGGATAAACAGGAAAGAGTTGGCCTTGAATTATGTGTCCAGCAAACATCAGCATAATCACTAAGGCAAATATCCCTCCATTGATGGGTATCAATGTTATAGATATCCATGAACTTGATAAAACTTTTAATTCATCTAACCGAATTGATGGTAGCCTCTGTTGGATGCTTACAAATCCTCCCAGCAGTCCAGAGATAAAAACTAAAAGAACTAAATAACTCTTCTCTTCACAAGCATCCGGAGCCTCGCAGCTATTAATTGAAATGAACCCATACAAACCTAGTGCAAGTAAAGCAAGAGCGACTCCTGTAAACGTCACCAGTCTTTGAGTTATTTTTTGAAGATATTGTTGTCGTTCAATAGTACTCATGTCATTCCTTGTTCAAGCTTAATCAGTGTGGGTGGTCTGCGGCTTTAGTGAGCGCTTTGTTCACATATTTCATTTTGATGAGTAAATACGGTGGTAATTACCAGTCTGATTTATTTTTTCTTTATGGGTAAAAAAGTATAAATATTAATTATATTTACTTACAGATAATACCGGAAAGAATAAAACCTTGCTAGAGGAAATACGTATTCAATTACGACGCCAGAGTTGTTTTTATGCGGTAAAGGTTAATTTTGGTGTGGAGAAAGTATTTATAACTTTTTTGGCTAGTGGTGCACAGCAAGCATCTGCTAGTCGGCACTAGGCTTTATAGGTACGAGTACAGGTCTTATTCTTGGGATGTGTTAAAAAAGTTGTAACAGCTTTTTTGGGGAGGTGGCAACCGATATTGAAACGCTCTGTGGCAGAGCTGTTTCATCGGTAGAGTAACCGGATTAGAGTCTATCCAGCATTCCTAGAATGACTTTGGCCGAGTGGGTGGCGGCTTGTTCTAGGTATTTTTCGAAAGTGACGGCGTTTTCTTTACCGGCAATATCGGAAAGCGAGCGGATAATGACGAACGGTTTGTCAAAAGTGTGGCAAGCTTGTGCCACGGCAGCCGCTTCCATTTCGCAGGCGATCATCTCCGGAAAGTTGTTGCGGGTGTTGGCAACATCTTCCGGTTGGTGCATGAAGCGGTCTCCGGTGGCGATCAAACCGTGCATGTGTACGACTTCGCCCAAATCTTCGATGCTTTTTTGCGCCGCCGAGACCAGTTTGTCATCAGGTAGGAAGCAAGCCGGCATGCCCGGAACTTGCCCTAAATCGTAACCGAACGGTGTCACGTCGACATCGTGGTGGCAGACCGAACTACTGATAACGATGTCGCCAACATTCAGGTCGGTATGAAAGCCACCGGCAGAACCGGTATTGATGACATAGTCCGGATCATAATGTTTCAGCAACACGGCAGTACTGATGGCGGCGTTAACTTTACCGATGCCGGAACGCAATAGCACAATTTCCGTGTCATTGATCTGCCCGGTGTAGTATTCAAAGCCGGCATGGTTTTCCGTGTTCTGGTTGTCGAGTTTGGAGCGAAGCAGTTTGACCTCTTCTTCCATGGCTCCGATAATGGCGATTTTCATAACGGTTCCTATACTTCGTTACCTAGCGATTCCAACGTCTCTTTGCTCAGTGCGATCTCTTCGTTTTTATTGACGCCAATGCCGTCTTTGATGATGCTGTCAGCAATCTCTTTGGCTTCCTCAAGCGAGTGCATTACGAAAGTTCCGCACTGGTATTCGTTTAATTCAGGAATGTCTTCCATGCGTTCTACATTCAAAACGTCATGCATCGAGGCTAACCAGGCTTCAGCAACTTGCTGTTCGGACGGGGTGCCCAGCAAGCTCATGTAAAAACCGGTACGGCAACCCATTGGTGAGATGTCGATGATTTCCACGCTGTTGCTGTTCAAATGGTTGCGCATGAAACCGGCAAACAGGTGCTCCAAAGTGTGGATACCTTTCTCGCCCATCATCGATTCGTTCGGTTTGTTAAAGCGTAGGTCAAATACGGTAATGGTGTCGCCGGACGGTGAAGTCATGGTTTTGGCAACACGTACGGCTGGCGCTTTCATGATGGTATGGTCAACGGTAAAACTGTCTAGTAAAGGCATAATGAGTTTCCTTGTTCACTTTTGAAGTAGGGCGTTATTTTATTAAATTTGTTCGTCGATAGGTTGGCCGTCCGGGTTTAGTTCCCATTTTAATATCCAGCCTTTGTCGGTATCGATGAACAGGTAGTTGCGTTTAAATTCGATTTGATCACCCGCTTCGAATTCCGGCATGGTGAGTTTAAGCAGGCCGATGGTCATGCTGGCGGTGATCTTTTCCAAACTGGTTAGAGTGTTGTCTTTCATGATTTGACGAGCGTAATCGTCAAGCGACTGTTGTGCGGTTCCGGTTATGGTTACTTCGGCCACATAGTGTGTGTCGTTTTGTTTATAACCGTTGTCTTTAACGACGTTGCTGGTCGTGAAGATGCCGCTGAAGTCGCGGTCGAAACGTTCCGCCACCATGGATTTGATCTCTTCTTCCGAAGGCTGGTTGCTAAAACATCCGCTCAGTAGCGAACTGATGAAGATCATCAAAATAACCGTGAATGGGCGCCATAAGATCTGTATGGACGATTGCATAGAAACAGCCTCAAAATTAAACGATCGAAAGCGGTTGTTCGCTGATTCCATCGTTGTTTAATTAGAGGCAAAGCATACCATAAAGCGTGATTTAATGGCGCGTTGAAGTGGTTTATTTGCGAAAGGTAAAGCAGTCGATCAAGGAGTCGATAAAACGTAATTTATTGCGGACAACCTCGGTCAAGATAAACGGATAAGCATCGGAAAGCCCCATACTGCGGTTTAATGCATTCATGGTCTGTGCGACACGTGCCCATTCGGAATACCAGTTGTCAAAGTCGTTGGTTTTTGGCTCGTAGGTGCTCAGGCCGTAGCTGACAGCGGTTTCTAGAGTATCGACGATGTGCAGATAGTGTGCCCAAGTTTCCGCCCAGTCTTCATGGGGGTGACTACTGGCGTATTGGCTGATATAAAGGTTGCTACGGAACTTGGGTCGGTCTCTTTGATAATAGCGTTCCAAGGCTTCGTTATAGTCCTGTCTCTCGTCCCCGAACAGGTCGCGGAACTGATTGAGTTGGCATTCGTTTTGGATGACGATGTCCCAGTAATAGTGGCCCACTTCGTGGCGGAAGTGACCGAGAAGAGTACGGTAGTTTTCTCCCATTTCTTCTTTTACGGTGTGTAAGAAACCTTCATCCGCTTCCATGGCGTTTAGGGTAATCACGCCATTTGAGTGTCCTGTAAGGACATGTTCAAGAGCTATGTTGGGGTTGCTACGCTGGTCCTCAAGAAAATCAAAGGCAAGACCGTTCTCTTTTTGAGTGAAATTCTCGATCGGTAGATTTAATTTTAATAAGGTCGTGAACAGGCGGCGTTTAGCCATCTCCAGTTCATGCCAGCGTTTTTGGTTTTTTTCGCTACTTTGATCCGGAATGGTTCGGGTGCAGGAGCAAGAGACACACTGGTGTGCTTCCGGGTCGGAGACCGACCAGTTGCATAATACGCTGGAGTAGCGGTTAGAACAGGGGCGAAAATGGACCGAACCACCAATATCGTCTCCGGCATTAGTGTGAGCCTCAAAGCCTTTAGCCGTTAACTCTCCTCCCCACATGGTTTGCGATTTAGAATCAAAAATCAGGTCGCGGCCACATTTTTCGCAAAATAAGTTGTTAATAAATATTTCTTGGCCGCACTTACAAAAAAAACGTTTCAAAGTTTAAGTCTCACTGTCGTCTTCTCTATTGCTGCGCTTGAATTTGTTGATTCGGGTCGATTTTGGGATGGAACCATGCGCCATAAAATTGTTGATGCACAATAGAAAGTTGTAGCTGTATGTTATCGAGGTAATCATGCAGCACATCGGAGCCTAATTCAAACGGTATTTTCTGGTTAACCATCGATTCCAGGTGGTGAATGGACTGGTTGACTTCTTCCGAAGGCGGTAAGGTGTTGATTAGTCTTTGAATCTTTTCCACGCAGTGTTTGATTGAGCGTGATAGTTCCTGATCGTTGACCAGAAAACGGATCACGGATTTGCCGTTGATCTCCATCTGTACCGCTTGGCGATACATGAAAAAAGCGCTGACGGACTTAAGAATATTCGCCCAGAGAATATTTTCGAACTGCTTGCCTTCTTGTTCTTCGGCGACTTTGGCAACCACAAAAGCTCCCACGTCGAGCATTCTCGAGGTCATGTCAGCACGTTCGATGGCGCTCCCCAATTGTAGGAACTGATAGGTCTTGTTGTAGCTCATGGTACCTTGCAGCATGCCTGCAATCGCTTGGCAGGAACGGATAATTTGCTCAAGCAATTCGTTGCGTTTTCTTCTGACATAGAAATCCTCCTGATTTTCTTTAACCAGAAGATAGAGTTCGTTGACGTAGCGCCAGGTCTCTCTAGGCAGGCTGTCTCTTGAAGTTCTGATGTTTTCTCGAGCCCACCATAGTGATGAAAAAAGCGACGCCGGGTTTTCACGATCCCCTAACAACGCCCAGCAACAATTACGCTCTGTTTTGGCATCAAAATGCTGCTCAAAATAGGGTTCGTTACTGGTAATTTCGATTAGGGTGTACCAAGTCAACTCAACGTTTTTTGGCATATCGAGCATTAATTGCGAATGGGTTTGTACCAGGCGGGCGGTGTTTTCAATGCGTTCGATATAACGCGCCAACCAATACAGGCGTTCTGCGACTCTAGAAAGCATTATTGATCCTCCGTTTTGACGATCCAGGTGTCTTTACTACCGCCACCTTGGGATGAGTTAACGACCAAAGAACCTTTAACCAAGGCAACACGGGTCAAGCCGCCATTGGTGACATAACTTTTTTCGCCGTGCAGAATGAATGGCCTCAAATCAACATGTCTGGCTTCCAAGCTATCATCGAAAATCGTCGGTACGGTTGATAGCTTTAATGTTGGTTGGGCTACATAGTTGCGCGGGTTTTCTTCAATCAGTTTGTAAAAGGTATCGATCTCTTCCTGATCGGCGTTAGGGCCGATCAACAAGCCGTATCCCCCGGATTCGTTAGCCGGCTTAACGACCAGTTTCGGAAGGTGTTTAAGTACATATTTACGGTCTTCTTCACGGCTGCACAGATAGGTCGGAACATTGTCGATCAGCGGCTCTTCGTTAAGGTAATAGCGAATCAAGTCGGGTACATACGCATACAGCACCTTGTCGTCGGCAACGCCGCACCCCGGCGCATTAGCAATGCCGACATTGCCTTTCCTCCAAGCTCTCATCAAGCCGGGTACGCCTAGAATGGAGTCTTTGTTGAAAACTTCGGGGTCGATAAAGGCGTCGTCAATTCGGCGGTAAATCACATCCACTTTTTGCAGGCCATCAATATTACGCATGTAGACACAATCATCGTCGGCGACGATCAAGTCGCTGCCTTCAACCAGTTCAACGCCCATTTCATGCGCCAGGAAAGCGTGTTCATAGTAGGCCGAGTTATAGATGCCCGGCGTCAAGACCACTATTTCAGGATCTTCCGAATCGGTCGGAGAGATGGAGCGAAGCATCATCAGCAGTTCATAAGGGTATTGATGCATCGGTTGGATATTGATGTCTTGAAACGCTTCCGGCATGGCTGTTTTTGACAAAGAACGGTTTTCAAGCATATAGGAGACGCCGGAAGGAACACGTAAGTTATCTTCCAGAACATAGAACTTTCCTTCTTGGTCGCGAACCAGATCGGAGCCGCAAATGCATGCCCAGGCGTGGTGTTTTAATTGCATGCCTTTGCATTCTTCACGGTAATCTTTTGAGGTCAAAACTACTTCTTCCGGAACGATACCGTCTTTCAAAGCCTTTTGTTCGTTATAGACATCTTCAATGAAATAGTTCAGTGCATCCAGTCTCTGTTTTAATCCGTCACAGACTTTTTGCCATTCCGAATATTCAATGGTTCTGGGAAGCAGGTCAAACGGCCAAAGTCGATCAATATTGCCGTTGTCGCTGTAAACGGTAAAAGAGATACCCATCTGAGCGATGGTTTTTTCAGCAATTTTTTGCCTGTTTTTCAGCTCTTCAAACCCTAGCTGATCAAGGTGGTGGAAAAGCTCTTTTGATGCTAGGCGAGGTTGCCTCGACGAATCAAGGGACTCGTCAAAAAAGCCGTTACTGGAATAACCTTCTTGTATGCGCATAGTCTTGTTCCTGTCTTTTTTGTATAACTAAGCAAAATAAAGGCGTTGTTTTATTTAATTTTAAATAAATCAATGGCTTATGTTTTTTTCTATGAGTTGAAGCGCTTCTTATAAGCAATTTTTACCATTTAAAGATTAAAAAGCTGTATTTATTTGGTGCTTAAGTTTTTCAAAAAATAACGGAAAATATATAAAACCAATTAAAACAAATAGTTATGTTGGAGGATTTAAGCACCTTTATGGTGCTAACGGGTTCTGGTTTTGGTGTTTTGGTTAATGGTTTTTAAATTTAGCTGGATTATTAATGTTTTTTTAATTTTTAGTTAACGTGTTGAATTAGAAAGGTTAATTGTCTATTTTAGACGTGTTTTTTTTGGTCTTAAAGGTGCAGGATGGGGTGTTTTTTCTTGGCATGGGGTTTGCAGTAGGCTCGGAGACAGAAAATTCTTGGCTCTATTTAACGAGTGTAAGAATTGAATTTTTGGAGAGCTATGCAGATTGCGAGCAATAGAGCGGAAGCAAAAAAGTTAAATGTACAGATTAGAGTGCATGACTTGATTAGGAATAAATATGAGAAGACTCCTGTTTACTGATCTGGACGGTTCGCTATTAGACCATCATGATTACGATTATTCACCGGCAATTCCGGCGCTGGAGAAATTAAAAACGCTGCATGTTCCGTGTATTCTGACGACTAGCAAAACCGCTGCGGAAGTGATGGATATCCGGGAGGAGCTTCATAACTCCAATCCTTTTATTGTTGAAAATGGAGCGGGTATATTCTGGCCGGCCGGTGCGGTAAACGAGCATGACCTGCCTGATCAGGCGGCGTTGCAAAATTGGGAGGGTGGATTTCAGTATGTTCGTCTAAGTTCAATCGCCTTGAATCGAGTGGTTGAGCTGGCTTTGCAGTTGAAGTCTAAGTTCGGATTTGTGTTTGTCGGTTTTTCCGAGATGGATGCACAGCAGGTTGCGGATTGCACCGGCTTGAGTTTGGAACAGGCCGAGAAAGCCAAGCAGCGTACTTTCTCGGAACCCTTATTATGGAAAGACAGCGAGGCGAATTTGACGAAGTTTAAAGCGTTTGTCGAACCGCATGGTTTACAAGTCATTCGCGGTGGTCGTTTTGTGCATTTGATGGGTCGAGCGAATAAGGGTAAAGCGCTGCAATTTCTGAAAGCGTATTATGAAAAACTCTGGCGCGAACCGGTCGAAACCATGGCGTTAGGTGATGGTGAAAACGATATTCCTCTACTTGAGGCTAGCGATTATGCAGTGATTGTGCGCTCTCCGGTAAATAAGCCGCCAAAAATTAAGCATTCGAATAAAAAGACCACTCGTGCCTATGGGCCAACCGGGTGGAATAAAGCTGTGATGGATTGGCTTAAATAACTAAGGAGCCTATATGGACTTTTATCAAAATGGAATTATTTCAACTTTACATAACTTGGTGGATCGCTCAATTGAGGATATGGAGGCGGACTTAAAAAAATTCAGCAAAACCCGTCCTCTCGGCTTGATCCTGCCGAGTTTGTATTCCGAGTTGCAAACTCCGGCGTTAGCTAAGATTGTTGAAGAGTTGAAGTCCGTTGATTATTTGAATGAGATTGTCGTTGGCTTAGACCGAGCCGACGAAGATGAGTATCGTCACGCACTTGAGTATTTTGCCGATCTTCCGAATGTGAAAGTGATTTGGAACGACGGCCCGCGAATGAAAGCGATTCACCGTAAATTGGTTGAGGAAGATATTGCACCGGAAGCGCCGGGTAAAGGCCGAAACGTCTGGTATATGATCGGTTATGTTTTAGGATCGGATAAGGTGGAATCGGTCGCTCTACACGACTGCGATATTGTTACCTATGATCGTTCTCTGTTGGCGCGGCTGATTTATCCGGTCGCTAATCCGCAGTTCAACTACGCTTTTGCGAAAGGTTTTTATACCCGTATTGCCAACCAGACTTTGAACGGGCGGGTCACCCGTTTATTGGTTACGCCGTTGATCAGAGCTTTAAAGAAGACCGCCGGTCAAGAGAACGCAACGGCGATGGAGTATTTGGAACATATCGATTCGTACCGCTATCCGTTAGCGGGTGAATTTGCCTTTAGAACCGGTGTGATTTCGGATTTAAGGATTCCTTCCGACTGGGGGTTGGAGATCGGCGTGCTTTCCGAAATGCGTCGCAATATCAGTTCTAACCGAATTTGTCAGGTGGATATTGCGGATATATACGATCACAAGCATCAGGATCTTTCGCCGGATGACGCGGCCAAAGGGCTTTCTAAGATGTCGATTGACATCAGTAAGGCATTTTTCCGTAAGCTGGCCGCAGAAGGGGTGAGCTATTCCAAAGAGAGTTTCCGCACCCTGAAAGCGACCTATTTCCGCATTGCTCTGGATTTGATCGAATCTTATCGCAATGACGCGATTATGAATGGTCTGAAGCTGGATATTCATAAAGAAGAGACGGCGGTAGAGATGTTTTGCGAAAACATCATCAAGGCGGGTAATCATTTTCTGGAAAACCCGATGGAAACGCCGTTTATCCCTTCATGGAACCGAGTGACTTCGGCTTTTCCGGATATTTTGCAAGAGATTACCGATGCCGTTGATGCCGATATGAAACAGTACGGGAGCTAAGTCGTTATGAATTCAGATTCTTTAGTGCAAACCCCGGCGGAAAGCAGCCAAGACGATCAGGCTTACCACGCTCTGATTGAGAGAATTAATCCGTTGCTTGCTTCCTTGTACCCCGAAGAGGATATTAATGAACTGGCGCAGCAATTTATCGAAAAATCCGGAATTTCAGCGGATAATTTGACGATTCCGCCTTCACATGCCTCACACTGGGATGAGAAAGATGTCATGGTGATCACCTATGGCGATACCATCAAAACGGCTAGTGAAAAACCGTTGACAACACTCAAGAGAACTCTGGATAAATATCTCAAAGACAGTGTCTCTATGGTACATATTCTGCCTTATTATCCTTATAGTTCTGATGGCGGTTTTGCGGTCAAAGATTATGAGATTATTAATCCGGATCTCGGTACTTGGAAGGAAGTGAACGAGATCAGTCACGATTACCGGATTATGGCGGACTTAGTGGTTAACCACTGTTCCAGCGAGCATCCCTGGTTTCAATCTTTCTGCCGTGGCGAATCGGAATATCAAGATTATTTTGTGCAGGCCTCGCCGAGTGACGATTTGTCAAAAGTGGTTCGGCCAAGAACCACGCCGTTATTGAGAGTCACTCACACTCCGGACGGCGAGAAATATGTCTGGTGTACTTTCAGTCACGATCAGATTGATTTGAATTTCGCCAACCCGGAAGTGTTTTTGGAAGTGATGCGCCTGATTTCGTTCTATATCGATCAGGGTGCCAGTATTTTCCGGCTGGATGCGATCGGCTTTTTATGGAAAAAAATCGGTACCACTTGCATGCATCTGGAAGAAACGCATCAAGCCATTCAGTTGATGCGTGCTTTGATCGAATATCGTTTACCCGATGCTATTATCATCACCGAGACTAATGTACCGAAAAGAGAGAATCTCACCTATTTCGGTAACGCCAACGAGGCGCATATGGTCTATAACTTCTCGTTGCCGCCGATTTTGATTAATGCCATGGTAACCGGTTCGGCAACCCATTTGAAAACGTGGTTGATGTCGATGCCGCCCGCCCAGTTGGGAACCAGTTATTTGAACTTTCTGGCAAGTCACGACGGTATCGGCGTACGTCCGGCGGAAGGGATTCTTGATCCGGAAGAGTTGCAGAATATGATCCACGTTCTACAGTCGTTCGGTGCCCGGGTTTCCTGGCGAGCCGGGTTGAACAGCGAAAAGCAGCCTTATGAGATCAATATTGCTTTGATTGACGCCTTTAAAGGCACGGCTGACGGTGAAGACGAATATCAGGTTCAACGGATGCTCTGCGCGCACGCCATTGCCATCGCTTTGGAAGGCGTGCCGGCTATTTATATTCACTCTTTCTTTGCAACCGAGAACGATTACGAAGCCTTGGAGAAAACCGAACATAATCGTGATATCAATCGCCATCAGTGGGATCTGGATGCCTTGGTTGAGAAATTGGACGATAAAGATTCGATTAATGCTAAAGTCTTGGCCGGTTTAAATCGTTTGATCGGTATTCGCAAACAGCACGCCGCATTTCATCCGAATGCGACCCAGTTTACCTTGCATTTGCCGGATCCGTTGTTTGGCTTCTGGCGTCAGAGCCTGATGCGTGATCAAAGTATTTTTGTGGTCAACAATGTCACAAATCAGAAACAAACTCTGAGTCTGGCACAGCTAAACTTAATCGATATGGATGAGTGGAAAGAGTTGATTACCGGTGAGATGATTACCGATTTGTACGGCGAAATCGAACTCCAACCTTATCAGACGGTGTGGATAACCAATCGCTGGTAGGTAAAAATTATCGTTACTATCGAAATCTTTAGTTAGCACTTTGACAAAGATGTATTAAAGTGTGAAAAGCATAACCACTCATTCGCTAAAACTTGAATTTTAAGGATATTAATATGTCATCAGCAGATATTGGATTAATCGGCTTGGCCGTTATGGGGCAGAATTTGGTGCTGAATATGGCCGAACATGGATTTCATGTTTCCGTCTATAACCGCTCGCCGGATAAGACAGATCAATTTATTAAGAATCGCACCGAAGGTTTGCCGATTACTGCGGCTTTCTCGTTGCAGGAAATGGTCGATTCTCTCAAGGCACCGCGAAAAGTCATGCTGATGGTCAAGGCGGGTGATGTGGTCGATGCCTTTATTGATCAACTGGTGCCGCTTCTGGACGAAGGCGACATCATCATTGATGGCGGTAACTCGCTGTATATCGATTCCAACAGAAGAACTAAGGCTCTGGCCGAAAAGAAGATTAACTTTATCGGTACCGGTGTTTCCGGGGGAGAAGAAGGCGCACGCTTTGGTCCGTCCATTATGCCCGGCGGAAACCCGGCGGCGTGGGAAAGTGTTAAACCGATTTTTCAGGCCATTGCCGCCAAATCCGGTGATGAGCCATGTTGTGATTGGGTTGGCGATGACGGTGCCGGTCACTATGTGAAGATGGTGCACAACGGGATTGAGTACGGCGATATGCAGTTGATTTCCGAAGCTTACCAGTTGATGCGTGAAGGCTTAGGCATGAGTGCGGACGAATGTCAGCAAGTATTTGCCCAGTGGAATGAGGGGGTGTTGGATTCTTATTTGATCGAAATCACTGCCGAAATTCTTAAGTTCAAAGATGCAGACGGTGAGCCGTTGGTTGATAAAATTCTTGACGCCGCCGGTCAAAAAGGAACCGGGAAATGGACCGGCATTAGCTCGTTGGAGTTAGGTATTCCGGTGACCTTGATCACCGAATCGGTTTACGCCCGCTGTCTATCAGCCTTGAAGTCGGAACGTGTCGAAGCGTCGAAAATTTATCCGCGAGCAGCGGCGAAAACTTATTCTGAAGAGGAAAAACAGCAGGTCATTGCGGCGATCCACGATGCCTTATACGTTTCAAAAATCATCTCTTACGCACAAGGTTATATGCTGATGGCAGAAGCGGCTAAAGAGTTTGATTGGCAACTGAATTATGGCGGAATTGCTCTGATGTGGCGCGGCGGTTGTATCATTCGAAGCCGCTTCCTGGAAGAGATCAAGCAGGCTTATGAAGCGGAGCCGGAGCTTTCCAATTTATTGAAAGCGCCGTTTTTTGAAGATGCGATTAAAGGTGCCGAAGCGCACTGGCGTAAGGCTGTGATTTTCGGAATCGAGCAGCAAATTGCCACGCCGGCGTTAAGTTCTGCTTTGGCTTTCTTTGACGGTTACCGCAGTGAAGTCGTGCCGGCCAATCTATTGCAGGCTCAGCGTGATTACTTTGGCGCGCACACTTACGAGCGAGTCGATGCGCCGCGCGGCGAGTTCTTCCATACCGACTGGATCGAATCGGGCGGTAATGTTAGTTCAACGACTTACGAGGTATAGGGAATGGTAGAACCTTGTACTTATGTGGTGTTCGGTGCGACCGGGAACTTGTCTCTAACTAAATTGATGCCGGCTTTTTACCATCTAGAAGCGGTCGGCAGATTGCCTGAGGGCATGAAGATTGTTGCTATCGGGCGCCGAGAATGGTCTCAGGCGGATTGGTCAAAAGAGGTCGAGAAATATATCGAACCGGTGGCTCGTGGCGGAATCGATCATAAGATATTTGATGCGTTTGCCGAGCGCATGGAATACGTGAAGATGGATATCTCCGATACCGAATCTTATCAGGCGTTGTGTAAGACAGTGACGCAACCCGGGTATTCAAACAATATCGCTTTCTATCTCTCTTTGGGTCCGGATATGTTCGGCAAAGTGACTCACGAGTTGAAAAAATACGATCTTTTGAATGAGGCCAACGGCTGGCGCCGAGTCGTGTTGGAAAAACCGTTTGGTTATGACCTGCACAGCGCGGAAGCGTTGCAGAAAAAAATTAGCGAAGCTTTGTCTGAAGAACAGACTTATCGAATCGACCACTATCTTGGTAAAGGAATGGTGCAGAATGTCATGGTATTCCGTTTCGCTAATGCGCTTATGGAACCGTTGTGGAACCGCAATACTATCGATCATATTCAGATCACTCACGCAGAAGATAAAAGTGTCGGTTCTCGAGCCGGTTATTACGATCACAGTGGCGCCTTGCGGGATATGATTCAAAGCCATTTGTTGCAATTGTTAGCTTTGGTCGCGATGGAGCCTCCGGCGTCGATGGATGCCGAAGCCTTGCGCGACGAAAAGGTTAAGTTGCTGCGTTCTATCCGTCCGATTAAAAAGAATCAGGTAAATAGCAGCGCTTATCGTGCTCAGTACTCAGAGGGTATCGTGCACGGCAATCAGGTGTCGGCGTACCTGGATGAGCCGGGCGTAGCAGAAGATTCGGTTACCGAAACCTATGCGGCATTGAAACTGTATATCGACAACTGGCGTTGGGAAGGCGTACCGTTCTATATTCAGACCGGCAAAAACATGAAGCAGTCGAAGACGTTGGTTTCTATCTGCTTCAAGCATCCGCCCAAGCAATTCTTCCGTGACTCTCAGGTGGAAAAGATGGAACCGAACTGGATTGTTTTCGGGATTCAGCCGAAAGAGTCGATTAAGATCGAGATGATCGCCAAGCAGCCGGGCTTGGAGATCAGAACTGAGCAGATCAGCCTTGATGCCGCCATGAAATACGACGAGAACGAAAAGATCGATGCTTATGAGGAATTGTTACTTGATGTTATCAAAGGTGACCGCTCTCTATTCTTGCGTTTTGATGAGGTCAAAGCGGCTTGGGATGTGGTTGATCCGGTATTGAATGCCTGGGCCAGTCAGACTAATTATATTGATACCTATGCATCAGGTAGCTGGGGGCCGGAAGGCTCGCACAAGCTATTCGAACACGGTGATCAATACTGGCGAACTTACATCAATCAGTTCTGTAAAGAATAGTCTAATAGATCAATTATTGAGGAGAGCAAGATGCAAAGCAAAGCGGAAAACCTACCAGAAAACTGGCTAGTTTTTGAAGATGCCGAGCAACTTGCACAAAAATTAACGACCGAGATCTTGGCTCTGGCTGAAAAGTCGATCCAGGATCACGGCGCTTTTCACTTTATCACCGCTGGCGGCACTACACCGAATCGCTGTTATCAGTTGTTGAGTCAAGCCAATGCGGACTGGTCAAATTGGCATATCTATATGGGGGACGAACGGGTTCTACCATTCAATGATTCAGAACGGAACTCGCAAGCCTTGTTAGAGCACTGGTTGAGTAATAACGATATACCGGTAAAAAACGTGCATTTTATCAATGTCGAGGCCGGTGCCGAACGATCAGCAAGCGCTTATGCTAAGTTGATCAATTCCGTTAATGAATTTGATCTCTGCCTGCTCGGAATGGGGGAAGACGGTCATACGGCTAGCCTGTTTCCCGGTCATGAAAATGCGGAATCGGTTCGTGCCGTTGAAGCAGACTCTGTTGAACAAGCCATGGTCATCATCGAAAGCAATTCACCAAAACCACCGCCATTACGGGTAAGTCTTAACTACCCGGCATTCAAAAAGTCTAAAAAACTGATTAAAGTTATTACCGGCGAAGGTAAGCGTGATGCGATTGATAGCTGGTTAAGTCAGTCTGCTATGTTGCCGATCCAAAAGGCCGAAGGTAAAACAACCCAAGTCTATATAAGCCAGGACGCTTTGCCCTAGAGTTTGTGAGCAAATGACGCATGCTTTTGATTGCTTTTATCAGAACTTTCTTTTGAGGGTTAAGCATGAAGTCCTGTCAATTTTTCTACCTATTTAATTTCCCCTTTATATTTTGGCTATTATAAAATACCTGATAAATGGTAGGTAAAATTACTTACCAATATATTTTCTGTTTCCCTTTATAAAGGTTTGTTAGGAGAGTTCTTGGTAGAGCCTATGTTAGGGGAGAGAGAGTATGGTGACGTATGTTGACTACGGTTTTTGAAGTATAATTGGTCTATTTGCCAAATCATAAGCTTGCTTGGAAAGCTAGAATGTATCATCTTGGTTGTTTTGCCTCAAATCGAGCAGCTAGCATAATACAAAGTCATGAAACTCCTTTTGTATTTAATTAGGGTTTCAAAGATTTTAGGCAGTATTCTTTCGGGTTAATTTTTTACTACATGAAAAACGCTTTACTTTTTATTAGGTCATCTCTTTTCTATTTGGGTCATTATTTAAATGTGGTGATTTTTTCTTTAATTGGATTACTTTTTAGGGCTTTCCCCTTGCAGTCAAGGATAAAATTCATGTCTTATGGGGTTCGGATATCATTATTCTGGTTGAAGTTGACATGTAATATTCAACATCAAGTTCACTTTAGAGGCAGTTTTAATCCCGACCAGCCAAGTATTATTCTTGCCAGACATGAATCAACGTGGGAAGCATTGGCATTCCATAATATTTTTCCCCTACAAATAAATGTGGTCAAGCAAGAGCTTAAAAACATACCTTTTTTTGGCTTAATCCTTTCTACTATCGAGTCAATCGTGATTGATCGGGGTCAAGGTATTCAATCTATCAAAAAGATGAAATTAGAGGGGCAACAAGCTATAAAAAATGGACTATGGCTTGTTATTTTTCCCGAAGGGACGCGTATAGAACCCGGCGAAAGAGCAGAGTTGTCACCGGGAGGAGCTATGTTAGCTAAGCAAGAAAATGTTCCTGTTTATGTCGTCGCTCATAATGCAGGAAAATTCTGGCCAAAAGGGACATTTTTAAAAGTCCCTGGCGTGATCGACGTTTATATAGAGCAACTAACAGATATAAAGCATAAGAGTATAAAAGAGATCAATACTGAAAGTGCCAACTGGTTTCATCAACCTAAATTTGAAAGCCATTACTTACCAAAAGAAATATAAACTACGTAACATTCCCGGTGCTTAATGTATAATTCTCGGCTTATTTTTATTTTCAAATTAAAGGTACTATTTTCATGGCTAACTTAACTCCGGAACAGCTTGAAGTTGCACAGCTTATTATCGATGCCATCAATCTTGAAGATATAGAGGCTGATGAAATTGATCCAAATGACGCGATTTTTAATAATGGTCTAGGACTGGACTCAATCGATGCGCTTGAGATTTCATTGGAAATTAATAAAAAATATGGTGTGAAAATAGGATCCGGTGATGAGAATGTTAACCAGATATTTTCATCCGTTGCGTCATTAGCAAGTTATATCCACAGTCACAAATAACTCTTTGTTGCTTCGCTTATGGTGGAATACTCATTTCAGGAAACAGACCGTGCCGCTATTGAGCGGTTGTGGTATGTCGAGACTTTCATCAAGTATCAAGGGAACACGCAATCTTTAAGTCGTTGGCAAGTTTTTCTGGCGGCTGAAAAGCTCGCAAATCTTATTTCTTCTCGGGCCTTTTCGGGTCTTGAATACGGTTTGGTTTTATTTGAACAGAGAGATCACTTTATTATCTCTCTTCTAGCGATGGCGATGAGCCGACGCAAGAGTGTTTTACCTCCAAATCTTACAGAAAAAACGCTCTCTGATTTGAAAAGCACTTTAAGTCCTTTGTTGCTTTTTTCTGATACCTCCTTTGTTACTTTAGAGTATGAGAAACAAATATTTTCGAAACAGATCGATGAAATTATTCATGAGGTTAAGCAACAAACAACGCCTTTTGACTTCGAGAGATTGAACTCATGTTTTGAAAGCATTCGGAAAGAGCAAATCTGGCTATATACTTCCGGATCAACCGGTACGCCCAAAAAAGTGATGAAAACCTGGGCCAATATGATCCAATCCGCCAAATTGGCTATCGATCGTTTTGGCCTTAGTGCGCCCTGTTATATTGTATCCACGGTACCAAATCAGCATATGTATGGGCTGGAGACCTCTATTTTCTGGCCGCTGATGTCTCATGCAAAACTCTGGTATGGTAAACCCTTGTATCCGGCTGAAGTCACTAATGCATTGACAATCGGCGCTACAGAGAATGCTCTGTTGGTATCGACACCGTTACACTTAGAAAAATTGATTTCGGCAGAGGAAAGCTGGTCACCAAGTTTGGACTGCATTCTTTCAGCTACTTCTCCTTTATCTCGGGAGCTGGCGGAAAACGTAGAAATGGCTACCAAAGCACGACTTTTTGAGGTCTATGGCAGTACAGAGACGGCTTCCATTGCATCAAGAAGAACCGCTACGGATGAGTTTTGGCAAAACTATGAAAGTGTCCAATTCAAGCAGGGTGAAGAAGAAAGTGTGTTGGTCAAGAGTGCCGGTTTAGATGCCTTTTCAACCTTGAACGATCAAATTGAAGTCATTGATGATCATCACTTCAAGCTTGGAAAGCGGAATACTGATTTGATTAAAGTGGCAGGGAAACGAGCTTCTTTAGCGGAGATTAACGCTCAACTTCAGGCGTTGAAAGACCTTGAAGAAGGGGTATTTATTCCTTGCCCGAATTCAGGTCGCTTGAGTGCATTTGTAGTTTCTAAAAACAGCAAAGCACAGATCATGGACGCACTTCGTAAGCGTATCGACCCGGTTTTTTTGCCTAGGCCGCTTGTGTTTGTTGATAAATTACCGCGCAATGAAGTCGGCAAGATTTTATATAATGAATTACTTGACAGGCTTCAATGATCGGTGAGATTAAAACCCATTTGAAATGACTAAAATAATCTTAAATACGAAACCATCATGATTGACATTGGCTCTTTCCAGATATCAGCTCAGCACCCGGCGTTAGAAGGCCACTTTCCCGGCAATCCAATTGTGCCGGGAGTTGTGCTTTTGGAATATTTTGAACGCGCTTTGGAAACCGCTTTTCCTGAGCTGTCAATCGCCAAAATGACTAACATCAAGTTCTTACAGACCGTTTTGCCAGATATTCCTGTCATTGTCAGCATCAATACCGACAAGTTGGAATCTCATCACAAAATCTCATTCCAACTACGTCACGCGGCTTCTGATCTGAAGCTAGTCAGTGGTATTGGCTCAGTCATTGAGAAAAAGCATGATTAAAAAAGCACAAGATTGGCAAAAAGAGCGTGAACTGTCTAATCGCTTTTGGTTGAATCTGATTATCAAAATTGCCTTATTTATGCCGCGTTGGAGCGTCAGACTGCTGCTGCATCCGATAGTCGCTTTTTATGTCGTGCTCGCAGCCAAAAAACGCAAGATTTCCTATCACTACTTATCGCAGTCTCTACAGACAAGCCCGAATATCCTGCATGCCTACAAGCATTTTTATTGGTTTGCAGCGGTTTTGCTAGATAGGGTCTATTTTTTGACAGGGAAAACAGAGATATTCGATATTCGCTTCTCTCGTCGTCAGGAGGTCATTGATTCCTTTAAGGCTTGTCCGGGACAGTTTTTCATCAGCGCCCATTTTGGTGGTCTAGAAGCACTCAAAACTCAATCTATGTCCCGAGACTATGAAATCAGGCCGGTTATGAAGATTGACCATAACCAGACCATTGTCTCGCTTTTAAAAGAGTTGAATCCCGATTTTTATAAAAGTGTCATTCCCTACAAAGGCTTAGAAACGGCGTTTACCATACAACAAACATTGGAAAACGGTATATCTATTGCGCTCTTGGCCGATCGTCCGATTGATTCTAATAAAATTATTCCGGTTAAATTTTTTGAGGGTGAACTCTTCTTGCCTGCCGGCCTGTTTCAAATGATTCTAAAATTCAAACGTCCGGTTAATGTATTCTTCAACCGTTATGAAGGGGGGAATCGCTATGATGTGGAATACTACCCTATTAGCGTTGAAGCGGATGAGACTGTTGAGTCACTGGCTCATAAATACGTTGCTTTGTTAGAGAAGCAGTGTCGGCAATCGCCTTACAACTGGTTCAATTTCTACCCTTACTGGCTGTCTCCAAATGAAAAAGAGTAATCTGCATTTAATTTCGCTATTTTTCGCCATGCTGATGGTTAGCCACTCAGGTTTTTGTGGGAAAACGCCTTCTTCTGACGGCTCTCAACTCGATGTTTTGTTCTCCAGCTTAAAGCAAATTCAGCAGTCTGAGAGCCGATTCACGGAAACTCAATATGACGTTTTGTTGGAACTATCTTTTCAGAAAAAAGGGACTATGAAATATGTGGCTCCTAATTACTTCGCTCAGTTTTATGAAACCCCGATCAAAGGTCAGATGATCTACAGCAATAGCAATGTCGTCATTGAATTCCCAGATAAAAAGCTCACATTAGATGCTCGAAACTACCCACAGGTGTTGAGTTTTTCGCGCTCGATTTTGAATATCCTGAACGGCGATAAAGCAGCGCTTGAAAAAGATTTTGAGTTTAACTATACATCAAGTGAATCGGATCATTGGGAGCTTACCCTTATTCCCCGACAAGCGCTTGCAAAATATATTCAAGCGATCTCTATTAAAGGCCAGCAAAATACAATCAATAGCCTGTTATTCACACAAAGATCGGGCGATTGGCGGGAGCTAATTTTAAATCCGATATCGATTCCTTCTCTGAGCGGCAACCCAAGTTAAACCGAGTTATTTTATCCATGCATTCACTTTTGTATTCACATAAAACATTGATCTGGATAGCCTCGTTTATCATGTTATGGGCTTTGGTTTTAAGCGTTAGTAAAACAAGTTTGTTTCAAAACAATATGACTAGTTTTTTCCCTAATCAGGAATCCTTGGGAATGAACTATTTGAAAAGTCAGTTGAACAGCGAGCAGCAGAATCAAAACTGGTTGATGCTGTCGGTCCGCCAAACGTTTTTAACGCAGTTCGAAAGCACGAATGATCAGTCGCTAAAAAAGCTGTTGGCTGGGGCTACAGGTGTCAAAACCGTTTTAAATGGGTCCGAGGTAGTTCGTGGGCCGCTTGAGCAGACACCACCTCCGGCTTTATACGCTTATCGTTATTTGTTGACCGATTTCAATCTTGAAGTATTGCCGGTTGAGATCGGAAAGCGTTGGGAAGAGTTGCAGTTAGGTTTGGTGTTGGATAAACGCTGGCTACTTTCCGATCCGACTTATCAATGGCTTAATTACCAGCAACAGCTCCATCCAAATATGAAGCTAGCCAAAAAGGACGGACGATGGTTTGATGAAGGTACAAATCAATCCTTGTTATTGATCGAATTTAGCGGAAACAAAATCGAATTAACAGCTTTGGATGATTCCTTGCAACAGTGGCTTGGAACGGATAACTACGTTCTGTCCGGTTATAAATGGGTGGCAACGAAGGCTGAAGCGGAAATCAAACAGTCTGTTACGCTGGTCAGTGTTCTAGCCAGTTTAATGGTCGTCATTGCTCTTTTGTTGGCGTTTAGGTCAAGCAAACTCCTGTTCTACAGTAGCTTACCTTTATTGGCTGCGGTAGTTGTTGGGATGCTTGCAACCATCACTGTTTTTGGTCAGATTCAGGTTATTACTTTGGCGCTCGGTGCGATTTTGCTTGGTGTCGCCATTGATTATCCGATTCATGTTTTATCTGCTTATCAAAGTCGCCAAGAGGCCGTCTACGGGAAAATCTGGTCGACAGTCAAACTGGGTGCGACTACTAGTATTCTTGGTTTTATTGCGCTTTTCTGGGTAGATGTGAATGGCATCAAACAGGTTGGTGTTTTTGCCGGTAGCGGATTATTGGCTGCGCTGCTCGTTACGGCCAGTCTGCGGCCTTATTTCGCGACATATTTTGAACTACTGGCATGCCCGCAGACATCAGAGGGCTTGCAAGCAAATAGTCAGGATCAGCTTATGAAGATGGATTCTAGAGCTCTACTTATCTTTTTGCTTGCTACTACCTTAGGTGGTTCTGTTTTTATATTAAAACCAGCGAAATGGCAGGATGATATCGCTAGCCTTTCTCCAGTCTCGCAAAGCTTGATTACAGCTGATCAAGAGTTGCGCAGCCTATTTAAAGCCAATGAAGTCGGTAAAAAGATTTTAGTTAGCAGTAGTTCAATGGAAGTTTTGCTACAAACTGAAGAGCTTCTGTTTCCTATATTGGAAAACTTAAAAAAACAGAAACAGATAACCGGTTATCACATGTTGGCGCAGAGCCTACCCAGTCAAGCTAAACAACAACAGAGGCAAGCGATTTTACCAGATAATGAAAGCATTGAAGGGTGGATTAATCAGGCAATTGAGCAAACGCGCTTTAAGACGACTCACTTCAAGGCTTTTGCGGATGAACTTGCTGAAAGTAAGCAATTGCCTTTGCTGGACTATGAAAAATACATCTTTTTGACATCCAACCAAGTAAGCCAAGGGTCACGGGGTTGGTTTAAAGATCAAAATCGTTATATCGGTGTGATAGAGCTTTCCGGTGTCGAATCGGATAGTGCAGTTATCAATGCTCTAAAGGCTTTCTCGCAAGATGATATTACCTACTTTAATCAGCGTAAACTGGTAGCAGATCAGATTCAACAGACTCGCCACGCTATCTTCACCATACTAATCATTATTTCCTTTCTGCTAGTTATGATTATTTGGTCGAAATATCGACGCCTCGCTGCTGTACTCAATATCACACTACCGATAATCGCTGCTTTCTGCCTGCTATACAGCAGCTTGGCACTTCTGGGAGTATCGTTGAATATATTCCATCTTATGAGTTTCATGTTGGTGGCTGCGATCGGTATTGATTACAGTTTGTTGTTCTTTGAAGCTTCGACTCAAGATAGGGGCTTTGATGAATGGAAACGATCGGTAAGAATCGCTTTCCTGACCACTATTGGGTCATTCAGTATTTTAAGCTTCAGTGATATTCAAATACTCAACTCTATCGGTATGACCGTCTTATTTGGGGTTATTTGGTTATATGCAATCTTATATGTCGCTCATTATAAGCAAGTCCGTCAATACCCCATTTGAATTGGATTTTTAGCTGCGGATGATATTAGGCTTTTTAAAAATTGAACGAATTAATCCGGACGGATTCATCCACTTTGACAGGAGTTTCTTGGCGACCATTAGCGTGATATGAGAGATATCAAAGCCAGCACGGAAATAGCTTTCTCGACGATTTTCTGAGTAGATAGTCTCAATCGGAATAAAAGCAAACAGAAATCCTCTGTGTGCCGAGTCTATCAATACTTCACTTTCAAAAACAAAACCGGATTCATTTTGATACGGAAAAGGCAGTTTTTTCAATAAAGCGGCAGGGTACAACCTGAAACCTGACTGACTGTCGGCAATTGGAGTACCGGCAGCCCAACTGACCCAAAAATCAGCGATACTATTGGCAATGCGTCTTGACGTCGGTGCGTTTTTTCTGTCTTTTAAACGCGATGCGATACAAAGGTTATTAGGGTGTTGTGCAAAATATGCCAATAGTTTCGGTATGTCTTCCGGGTTATGTTGGGCATCGCCATCCAGTGTGACCACACAGGAAACATCAAAGCTTAAGGCTTTGTCGAAACCGGCCTGTAACGCTCCTGCCTTGCCCTGATTCTGAGGGAGGTCTACCAAAATAGCCTCAGTCTGCTTGACTAGCTCTGCTGTATCGTCTGTAGATGCATCATTGACGACGATCACCAAAGGCGTCTGTTTAAGCGCTCTTTCAATCACACCGGTGATGGTTAATGTTTCATTATAGGCGGGTATGACAATTGCATAATTCGGAAGGGATTGCATGTTAATTTATTTCTTCTAATAGAGGGATTACTTTATTTATGGCAGAACCAAATTTGTGCATATTTGTACCGCCAATCGTTGCATCATAAACCACAGAATCAATTTCTTTATGAATTTTCAGTTGCAGTCATTTTTTAATCAACGTTATCATGTTTAGTGAAGGAGCAATCTTCAGTCCATAATTAGAACATGCGGATAATAAAAATAAAGTAAATGCGACAAAAATAACTCTTGGCATCGAATATATAACCGCCTTTCTGAAAATCAACGTATTTTATTTAACATTCTTTGGTTATTCAAAAGATGACTGACGAACTTTCCCGTGCAGAACCAGTTTATTAAGAAAGCCTCAAAAACCATTTTTTTTATTTGAACAAAATCGAGCTTAAAATTTGTCTCGGCGGGCAGTTTTTTAACTTTAAAGCCGAAAGTTGTCGCCATCAAGGAGCAGCGATGTAGATGGTATCTATTCGAGACAAGAACGACATCTAGAGGGGTATTATTATCCAGTAATATTTTTCGAGTCTCTTTTAGGTTTTCCAGAGTATTCCTAGAGCCATCTTCTAGAAAAATTTTGACTTGTGTTTTATTGTCTACATGCCTGTTTTGGGTTAATTCTTTAAAATAACATTGAGCAACTTCAGCTTCACTTCTCTCATTATTAGCAGTGAGGCCGCCTTGAAAAACGATTGTTTCAGGAAGAAACTTAGCCGCCGCTTCGGCAGTGGCTTGGACGCGCTGCTGAAACTCCAGATCCATTTGATTATTCTGTAACTGCTTACCGAAGACTATCCAGGTATTATCACTTGCACGCAACGATGAATCCGCTCTTTTTGCTGTTTGATAAACTTGATAGAAGTGCCCAAAAAAAGGAAGGCCCAGCAAAGCCAGGCCCCAGACGATTGAAATGAGCAGCATAAGTACGCCATCCCGATCAATCGATTCTTGATTTGAATCCGAATGAAGTCTCATGGACAATCAAACCTATTCAAAATTAAGAGTGTAAACCATCAAAGAGATCTTACATATCTCCATGGACAGAGCCATCAACAGGGTTTTTCAACCAAGCGACCGCGTCAGATACATTTGCTTCAACGGTTCTGCCAAGAACCGAACATGAGCCTTTATATCCGCCAAATAGCCCGCCACTTGAATTTCGACCAAATTGAGCGCTGGAAACTTTTTTGCCGTCTTTATATAACTCCATGGTCATTTGAGTGTATTTTCGGTGACCCAAAAATGGATTTCCATCACTAATAATGTAAGTAAATGTCGGTTTTAGATAATAGCCTGTCGGTGTTGGTTCATTAGAACCGGATATTTGTACATTGATGTTGTTTTCCGATGCGATTTCCCGGAATAATTGAGTGTATTGGGCTGGTAAACTACACTCTTTCATGGCTGCGCTACTGATTTTTCTTTTATCATCTGTTTGTTCGATCAAGGCTTCTACAGGTATGGTGATACTTGATACAGAGTACTGTGATTTTGGGGCATCAGGAGGTTGTTTTACTTCATTACCACCACATGCTGCCAGCATAGATGTTAAAAGTGATAGAGCTAAGAGCCTAAATAAGTTCATATTGTTTCCTTTTCAAATTTAGATAATATTTGACGAATTTACATGACTGAAAGTTGAATTTGTATATTGCGATCCAAATTTTGGATCCAACCATTGTAATTGCTATGAATCGTTTTATCTTCCGGGTTGAATTCTAGGTTTCTACTCTCTTGATACAGTAAGCTATAGGATGATTTTGAGTACGGGATTTTAATCTTCGCAAGATGCGATCTTAGCAGTAATGTACCTTGAAGAGTTGAAGCGTCTTTTTCTGTAATGACCCAACCCAAACTTGATCCTGCTCGAATAATGGCATCTTTGACGTCATTAGCTGACTTTACCGTACTAGGAACCGCATTAGATTCAATATTTTTAACTGGTTGGGATTTACACCCGGTCATTGTAAAAGTAACAAAGAGAAGAGGAAGTAGTAAAAGTGTTTTTTTCAAATTAATCTTTAACATTATTTAAACCCTTTGGTTAAGTACATTGGAAAGCAAATTTACGGAAAACTATTGTAAGGCATTTTACCCGTTTGGTAAGAGTTTTTTAGGACATCCCGCCGTCAATTGAAAAGGTCTGCCCGGTGATGTAGGCTGATTTCTTAGAAGCTAAGAAGCTGACTAAATCCGCGACTTCTTGTGCTGTGCCTGCTCTTTGCATCGGCACAATTTGTTTTATTGCGCTATCCGAGAAGCTGTTTTCAGACATTTGACCTTCAATGACACCGGGAGCGACAACATTGACAGTAATTTTTCTGGAAGCAAGCTCTAATGCCAAGGATTTACTAGCGCCGATAATACCGGCTTTCGCGGCTGCATAATTGGTTTGACCACGATTACCTAGTACTCCAGCCACGGAAGATATGTTAATAACACGACCCCAGCGAGTACGTATCATGGGTAAAAGCAAGGGTTGTGTAATATTGAAGAATCCGTTAAGAGAAACATCAATGACTTTCGTCCACTGTTCTGCTGTCATGCCAGCCATAACCGCATCATCATGAATGCCGGCGTTATTGACAATGACTTGTACTACCCCTGACTCTAGTATTTGCTCAGCCGCTTGGCTTGTTTGAACTTCATCTGTTAGATTGAATTGGATGGCCTTTGCTTGGCCGCCTGAACGCTTGATATCGTCAACGATTTTTTCTGCTTTTTCTAGCTGGGTATTGGCATGAACCCAAACATGATAGCCATCCGAAGCCAGCTGTTTGGCTATGGCTGAGCCGATATCGCCCGTCGCTCCCGTAACCAGGGCATTTTTTAAATCTGACATAGTTAATTAACACTTTCCTTTTGCAATGCGACTAGAACTCTTGCGGTACAAGATATTGTCCCATCAGGGTGTATGACGGTTAAGTCATACAGTTTGCTGTTGTCATCACTCAAAACGACAGAGCCTCGAACTTCTAAAAACTTTGCAGTAGTATCAAAGCCAAACCATTCCACCGATTTGACCGCAGCGATATAACCTAAACGGGGTTTACAGGTGTTTTCCCTATCAAGAATACCTCCATGGATGGCAATCGCCTGCGCTGCGTACTCAATTAAATGCATTTTTGATAGCATCCCGTTTTGCTTGAGAGGATTATCTGGACTTAAATGTGTTGAAGTGCGGCAGCAAATCTGATCCTGAGTATAAGTATGTACTTCTTCCAATAAACACATATTCGCTTTGTGCGGAATCAAAGCTTCAATTTGTGCTTTATTGAATAGTATTGATGTGGTCAAACCAAGGTAACCTGTAATGAAGTGTATGAATTTAAAGCGAACTGGAAAGAGTTCGCTTCTGAAACGATATTTTTACCTGCCAAAACGCTTAATAAGTCATAAGCCTCTGCTGCAGGCACGCCTGAATATGGATTGTCGGAATCGCACACCTTCAGGGTTGCTTGATTGGCAGAAGAAATCTTCAATTCTAAACCTAAGGTATGATTCTGTGTTTCGTTGCCATCACTCATTGCCTCCAGAACCAAGGCGAATGCAAAAGGAACGCCGGATTTACCGGATGCTTTTACGGGCATTAACTCATCTAGCGGATTATCGTAAATAACAACCAATACAGGTGTTTTTGTCTCTTGAGATTGGAGCACTGCTTCGAGCAAGCCGTTGGCGACACTATATTCGCCTGCCGAAATAGCCGTAGCCGGTGCTTGGTTTTGCTGACCAATCATCCAATAGCCGGCCGGTGCATTGTGCACTGAATTATGAAACTGAGTTGGGGAAATCAACGGTTCTTCATCGGCCACGGTTTGACACATTCTGGCAGAGATAAAGGTATCGCCATCTTTGGAGATGAAAACAACGGGGACTTGTGTTTCCGGCGATTGCGACCTTGAATAATAATCGGTCAAGGCTTCTTCAGCGGTTTTCAATGCTAACTTGATGGTCGCGGTAGTACGTCTGCGTTCATTGGCAGGTAAAAACGTAGGGCTGTACTTTGCCAGCGGTTGTGTTACATCCGACTGAAAATCTTGCTTAACTTTTTTTTGTAATTCCGAAAAATCGGCAATATCCGGAGCTGTCACGCCGACACCTAGAATGTGAGCTCGCATATCTCAATCTCCCTTCTTTAAAACGACTGAAGCATTATTGCCACCAAAACCAAAAGAGTTGGTCATGACGAACTTCATGTCTTCATCGTCCAAAGACTTGGTTTGCCGAGGCACTAAGTAAGAGATCGAAGAGTCAAACTTATCGTTCAACTCTGTATCAATTAGGGATAAATTCAAGTTCGCCAAAACTATATTCTCTTCTAACGCCAATTGGCAGAAAATGACTTCGGTAATTCCTGCCGCCCCCAAAGTATGGCCAGTAAAACCTTTTGTAGAGCTAATGTAAGTCGGGTCAGTTTTTCCTTGTAATACCGTGCTAATTGCAGATACTTCTGAAAGGTCGTTACTAGGCGTCGCCGTACCGTGTAAATTGATATATCGTACCTTGTCGATCCCGATACTAGCTTGCTTTAAGGCTGCTCGCATGGCATTCAAGGCTCCAAGTCCTTGGGGGTGCGGTGTTGAAATGTGGAAAGCATCACTGCTTTCCCCTATTCCTGCCACGCTAATTTTTGCTTTAGTCTTATTGCCAGAAGAATCTAACGATTGATTGGATAGCAGGACGAAACCTCCAGCTTCACCGATGTTGATACCATCCCGGGTTTGATCAAGTGGTTTACAGATATTCGCACTAACGAGCCCTAATGAATTAAAGCCGTGAACCGTGGTTAAGCATAGGGTGTCCACTCCGCCGACCACAACGGCATCAACGAGATTGGAATCTAGCCAACGCTTGGCGACAGCAAAGACCTTGGAGCTCGAAGAACAGGCTGTAGAAATGACAAAATTTGGGCCGTCAATTCCTAAATATTCAGAACTGAAGCGTGCTAATGAGTCCATCTGCTGGCTATGAAAATAATCATAATTCTCTGCGCCATCGGGGTGAATAAAGGCGTTTTCGGTTTCTGCAATCCCCGAGGTGCTCGTTCCAACCACCAACCCGATCCGGGATTTACCAAATGTTTCGCGGTATTTTATGACCTCTGTTTCAAAATCATCCGTTTGTAGCGCCATCATTGCTAGGCGGTTATTACGGCATTCAAATGGTTTGTGGGCTTCAGGCAATTTAATTGTATTGAGGCCTTTCACTTCGCCTAGATAGGTTTTAAGTGGGGCGATATGCTGATGAAATTCAGTACTCTCGGAAAGACCGGTTTTTCCAGCTTTTAAAGCATCAATATGAGCCTTTTTACCTCTTCCCAGAGACGAAATTAATGTTGAGGCGATAATGCGCATAATGACGTTGCCATATTCCAAATCGGTAGGTTTTATTTATAATGTTGCCAAATTTTAATCAAAAAAAAGATAATATCAATGAGCTTTCCATTTAATTTCCCCGAGCTTCGTGCCCAAGAAGCCCTTTATGAAGCGCAAAAAATCGCTTTTTCACCGATGACTTTCCAGGCTGTCCGAATTGCTTGGAAAAGAGGTCTTCTTAAGGCGCTCTCGGATCATCCGCAAGGGTTGACGCCAACGGAAGTGGCGGAAATTGTCGACATGCGACTCTATGGGATTCGCGTTATCTTGGAGTCCTGCTTAAGTGTCGGAGTGGTTTCGTTCAATGAAGAAAAATATGCCATTAGCAAGGTGGGTAGCATGTTTTTGTTTGATGAAATGACGCAAATTAACATGAACTATAATCATGATGTTAACTACCTTGGTATGTATTATCTTGAAGAGTCTATTGATTCCACCAGTCCGGTTGGTTTGAACAAGGTTTTTGGCAATTGGCCGACCATCTATCCAGCATTGACCTCTTTACCCGAACCCGCTCGAAGCAGCTGGTTTGAGTTTGACCATTACTATTCGGACAATGCCTTTCCTAAAGCGTTACCGCGAGTCTTCGAGCACCGGCCAAAGACGTTGATGGATATTGGTGGTAATACCGGCAAGTTTTCTATGACGGCTGCGAATTACAATGACGATGTCCATATCACAATTGTTGATTTGCCTGAGCAATTAGCTGTTGCTAAAACCAATATTCAGCAGGCAGGATTGCAAAACCGTATTGATACTATTCCAACCAATATGCTTGACCACACACAACCTTTACCTAAAGGCTATGATGCGATCTGGATGAGTCAATTTCTCGATTGTTTTGGTGATGACGATATCGTCAATATCTTAAAGCGTGCTGCGCAGGCGATGTCTGCGGACAGTAAATTATATGTACTGGAAACTTATTGGGATAACCAGCGTTTTGAAGAAGCCGCTTTTTGCGTAGTCAACACGTCGCTCTATTTTACAGCGCTTGCTAATGGTGACAGTCGTATGTATCGACTGTCCGACATGTTGGGCTTTATGGATAGTGCCGGTTTGAAGGTAACTCATAAAATTGAAAATATTGGTATGGGGCACACTCTCCTCGAAGCCGAACTTAAATAGATAATATGCAAAGTCTATTTGCTTTTGATTTTGTCGAAGAGCCAGATTTCTTTAAAGGAGACTTGGGTTAGCAGGGAAAAAAACTTAATCAGTGAACTACCTCGATGTTGCGGTAAATACCATTGCCTCACATAAAATTCAGTGATGAAAAGCAGGAGCGAGCCCAAATAGAAAAGTAGTTCAATTCGTCCGGAGGCAAATAACTCTGAATAGCCCCAGAGGTAGCTTAATTTAGAACCGATTAATAACATGAGAAAAACAGCCCAAATCCAAGTCACTTTTCGGGTGTATATCCTTTCCGCATTGCAGTCTTCCGCTCCCATCAATAAGGCATAACGGGTAATAATTGGTGTTCTTTCCCCAAATAGGCTGACAGTAAAAAATAGCATAAACAACGCTAATAGAGATAAAGAAAACAGCTGAAGAATAAGCTGTAAGATACCGGTACTAAAAAATAAACCACCTAAAAAAATGAATAACGCCGACAGCGTTATAATGATTTTCGTCACCATGCATTAGTTCTCAATTTAAGCTCAAGACCTTTTCTTTAGATTTTAGAAAACGCCAGCTGACAAAAAAACCGAAGCTATGAGTGAATGTGGAATCCATTAAAGGACTATCTTTAAAGACGGCTCTACTCATATCGGTACCTCGCCAGAAAGCACCGAGCTTAAAATCATTAAAATACCAATCTAATCCTAATTTATGGTTTATGCCGGCAAAACCGGAATCAGCTTTAAAAAATGACCTTTCCGGCGAGACATCTTCAGATGAAACGCCGTATAGATAATTATGAAACTTGGCATCAGCATACTGCAAAGAAAGTCCGATAGTGATTTCTAGCTTCTGATGTTGATCTATTTGGTTTTTAAAAAAATAAGAAACGCCTGGTTCAAACTGTAAACCTTCATAATGAATTTCCTCTGAGCTTGCAGCAACTATGGCACGAAACGGAAGTTCCAGTTTCAAGGTATTGTCACCCTGTTGCATTAAACGGTAATTAAGAGAAGGGCCTATACCTGCGTAAGCGTCCAAATCGTCCATACCTTCCCGTTTGTCATTGTCTTCACTGGAGACAGGCATGCCTCCAGTAACATTGAAGTCCAGTTCTAATCGTTCGTTATCAAACAGTGATTTGGTGATTTGGCTATTGTCGATCATCAATGAATCACTTCGATAGACGAAGTAAGGTAAAGGTAACCACAAGTTCTCTTGCTTATCTGATCCTGGATAATCTGGGTAAGAAATATATGCAGCCCCTAAGCCTAATTCCCATTTAGGTAAATATTCATCTGCCTGACTGGAAAATGGTAAAGAACACAGTAAAAACATCCATATTAAAAACACATATTTTTTTCCGGTTGCAATCATTACGAATACTCTTCACACTTCCGATTTAATTTATCATTTATTGAGATAGCGTCGATATTTTTTAATTAATTTTCCAGACGCTTTTCGATCAATAAAAGCCCAAGCTTAGTTGTCATTAATTTAACGGGGTATTTTAACCGCTTTAAATTATTACAGGTAAGGTACTCTTCGTTAGTTCAGTGTCTGATTGAGCATGTGAATGCGTACAGACAAATACTTTATTAAGTATGTGCAGCGGTTGTTGATTCGTTACGATTTTATTCGGTCTGTTTAATGTTTTCGACGTGCTTTGCTGTAGATAATTAAAAGACAAAATAATCGTAGCGCTGAGTATGCTTTTTCTTTTGGAAAAAAAGCAACATTATTTAGGGATGATCTCTAGAAATAAAAAAGCCCCGATTGACGAATCAATCAGGGCTTCAGAATATGGTGCGAGCGGAGAGACTCGAACTCTCACACCAAAGGCACCAGAACCTAAATCTGGCGTGTCTACCAATTCCACCACGCTCGCATTGTGGTGGTCGCACCTGGAATCGAACCAGGGACACAAGGATTTTCAATCCTTTGCTCTACCGACTGAGCTATGCGACCAATAAGAATGGAGCGTATTATATGGAGGCGCCTAGGTGGTGTCAATGAAATTTTCAACTTTTTTAAATTTATTATGACAACTTCTTAAATTCGGTTTTTGGGCTGGGTTG
Organism: Thiomicrorhabdus sp.; assembly: GCA_963677355.2. Taxonomy (GTDB): domain Bacteria; phylum Pseudomonadota; class Gammaproteobacteria; order Thiomicrospirales; family Thiomicrospiraceae; genus Thiomicrorhabdus. Next base: position 109,219 of record CAXXXQ010000003.1, read on the forward strand.
ATCGCGCTTAAATAACTCGCCACAATTTGAAAGATAGTCCTGAGATAATAGGTCTAAAAAGGTTTGAAAAGAGTTTTTAAGTTATTTAATTCGACATTGAGAGTTCAAGGCTGTATCGCTTTAATTGTTGTTCTTTAGCGAGACTAGATTCTTGTTTTTTGTGAATTGAAACAGGTTTTGTTGAAATCATTTTTAAAACCGATTTTTGAAGGGGCATTAAAGGGTGGTACCACCCTAAAAGGTGATTGTTTTTTTACATTTATATTTAATGTTTTGTATAAATGAGAGACCCGCTGGATTAATTGTTATTAGGTTATATAATGCATCTTTACTGTACAGATATTGAAATACTGGAATTTGCGTGGATTTGAGTGTTAATTACATTCGAAAGTTTCGACCTCTTGTTTATATGCTTTTATTGGCATTGACGGCTTGGCTATTGGGCCGAACATTTTGGGCTGTTTTTTATCCTCCCGTTTATGAGCTGAGTTTACCTAGTCTGCAAACCGTCGAGCCGACCTCAAAACAAAAAAATACCTATTCAACTTTATATCTTTTTGGAAAATCTGCCGAACCTTCTACGCCGACCTATGTTGATGAGAAAGATGTTAAAAAGACCCGTCTTAATTTGAAGTTGTTAGGTGTTTTGGTTTCTCCGCAAATGTCCGTGGCTATTATTTCTAAAAGCGGCAAGTCTGAAAGTTATGCGGTTGGCGAAGAAATTCAACGCGGCGTCGAGCTGGAAGAGGTTCATCCCGAATTCGTGGTAATCAGTAATAATGGCTTGCTGGAAAAGTTACAGATGAGTGAAACGGAAAATGTATTTGCCGATATTGTTTCCGGCGATTCCGGTCTGTTGAATGACAAGCAGAAAGCAAAGTTGGACGAAGTCAAACAGAGCGCATTGAAAAATCCGGTTTCTATTATGCGCTATGTGCGTTTTCAACCGGTGAATGTCTCGGGAAAGATACAGTCGGTTAAGGTTTGGCCTCAGCAGGAAAAAGAGATTTTCGAGGCATTAGGCTTTAAACCGGGCGACGAGCTGCTTGAAATTAGCGGTTACAGTGTTGATAAATTGTCTCAGTCGCCAACCTTGTGGCAAGAGTTATTACAGAAAAGTTATTTGGAATTGATCGTAAAACGAGACGGGCAGAATATACCTCTGTCCGTTCAGTTAGATAATTAAGGAAGCAATATGGAGTTTTTTCCACACCTCTCAACAACAAAAAATGTGCAAGCAAAAGCTTCTAATTCATTGGTCTGGATATTTGGTTTTACCTTTCTGTTTATCGCTTTGTTCGCCACCCAATCGCAGGCTGAAGGTGCTTTGAAGCAGAACTTCAAGCAAGCGGATATCACCACGGTGATTGAGTCGGTTGCCAAAATTACCGGCAAAAACTTTATTATCGATCCTCGAGTTAAGGGTAAGGTGACCTTTATTGCGCCTGAAGGTATGGAGCCTGAGGCTTTATATGACTCTTTGTTGGCTGTGTTGAATGTCTACGGTTTTGTTGCGGTTCCGGGTGATGGCGTGATCAAGGTGGTGCCAAGCAATCTTGCCCGCGATCAGATTCCTTATCGTACCTGGAGCGAATTTGACGAGCAGTGGGTGACCGAGGTGATTTCCGTACATCATGTTAATGCGGGTAAGTTAGTGGCGGTTTTACGTCCGCTGGTTGCTAAAGAGGGACATTTAGTCGCTTTGTCGGAAAGTAATAAGCTGATTGTTTCCGATACGGTTGCCAATATCAAACGTATCAAGAATATTTTGAAACGTGTGGATGTCGATGTCGTCGGTGCTTTTGAAGTCATCCCGGTTAAACATACTTCCGTTGTCGATCTATCGAAAACCTTGAAGAGTGTTATGCCGAAAGGGAAGGCTGCTGTCGACGTGAACATCGGTTTCGATGAACGAACCAATCGTTTGATTTTGAGTGGTGACGAGCTGAAACGTATGATGATTCGTGCTTTGGTTGCCGATTTGGATCAGCCTGTTGATGCCGAAGGCGGTGCACAAGTGGTCTATCTGCGTTATGCCAAAGCCGCTGACATGGCCGAAGTGCTGAAAAAAGTAGCCGGAAACCGTATGTTCCAGCTTTCCCAACCGGCAACGGACAGCAAACCATCCGCAGTGTTGGCTGAGGCGGTACAAGGCGCGGCCGAAAACAATGCGGTTTCTATCGCCGTGCAGGATCAAGAAGAGATTGAAAAACAGATTAGTATCGAAGCCGACGAGCGTATGAATGCTTTGATTATCAGTGCGCCAACCAATGTATTGAACGGTTTAAAACGAGTTATTAAACAGCTGGATATCCGTCGTGCTCAGGTATTGATTGAAGCGATCTTTGTGGAAATCTCTGCGGACAAAGCAGCAGAGCTAGGTGTTGAGTGGGGATTAAGCAGTTCCGGTGGGGCAGGGATCGTCAACTTTTCCGGCGCGATTCCGACCTTAATAGGTAATGTCGGAGATCCTCTGGCGCAGTCGCAGGCTATTGGCACCGGTATCTCTTTTGCCGGCGGAGAAATCGATTCTGACGGTTACGGTTGGGGGGCGTTGCTGCGCGCTTTGAACAGTGATTCGGAATCGAATATTTTAGCCACGCCGTCGATCTTGACTCTGGATAATGAAGAGGCCGAAATCCTAGTGGGTCGTGAGGTGCCTTTCCAAACAGGTTCTTATACCAGTACCACAACTTCGGTCAGTAATCCGTTCAGTACCATAGAACGTAAAAACGTGGGTCTGAAACTGAAAGTGAAACCGCAGATTAATGAAGGTAGCGAGATTTATCTGGAGATCGACCAAGAAGTTTCCGATGTATTGCCGAAAGGCGAAGCCGTCGATATCCAGACCACAAAACGTCAAATCAAGACTAATGTGATTGTCGGAGACGGAGACATGGTGGTTTTGGGCGGCTTGATTGACGAAAAAGAGACTCGAGTTAAATCTAAAGTTCCGGGACTGGGGGATATTCCCGGTTTGGGGCATTTGTTCAGTTCTACGGAAGATAAGCGTCAACGGGTTAATCTGATGGTGTTTTTACGTCCGGTCATCATCCGCAATAAAGAGATGAGCGATTACTACAGTCAGAAAAAATACAACTATGTCTATGACGAACAGGCTGAGATGCTTAAGAACGACGATAAGAGCTTGCTAAAAGGCTTGCGTCCGAAGCTGCCGACGGTTGAACAGTGGCAAAAAGATGAGCTCGGCAAAGTTCGACCTGAGGAAAAACCGCTTGAGAAAGAAGTGGGTGAGGATCGATTGATCTATGAAACTACGTCGGAAGAGTTATTGGGTCTATGAGTGTTTCACTGTCTTACAGTTTTGCCAATAAAAACAAACTGCTGATTGCCAATACCGAAGAGGGGATCAGTCTGCATTATACCGAGCAGACGCCGGTCAGCGCTTTGTTGGAATTGCAGCGACAGTTGGCCGGCAGCGAAGTAAAGCTTGAACAGTTAGAACCGGCTCAATTCGATGTTGAAATTCAGCAGGCGTTTTCGTCGCATGGACAGCAGTCGATGGAAGCGATTGAGGCGATCGAAACAGATGATTTGGCCTCGGTGTTTGCCGAAGTCGGCGAGCCGGAAGATTTGCTTGATAGTGAAGATGAAGCGCCAATTATCAAGTTGTTAAATGCAATTTTGAGTGAAGCGATTCGTTCCCGTGCTTCCGATATTCATATTGAACCTTTCGAGAATCAGCTACGCATTCGTTTTCGCATTGATGGCATCTTGAAAACCGTTTTGACCCCGAATATCGCCTTGGCCAATATGCTGGTATCGCGTATTAAGGTGATGGCGAAACTCGATATTGCCGAAAAACGCTTGCCGCAAGACGGGCGCATCTCTCTGAAACTCGGCGGCCGTGCCGTGGATTTGAGGGTATCGACTATTCCGTCCAGCTTTGGAGAGCGTGTGGTACTCCGTCTGCTCGACAAAAGTGCCGGACGTTTGAATCTCAAACAATTACATCTCCCCGAGGAAGTGGAAGAGGGCGTTAAGCAGGCGCTCTCCAAATCGCACGGAATTTTTCTGGTTACCGGGCCGACCGGTTCCGGTAAGACAACCACGCTTTACGCCGGTTTGACACTGTTGAATGATGCACAAAGAAACATCATGACGGTTGAAGACCCGATTGAATACAACATTGACGGTATTAACCAGACCCAGGTCAATGCCAAAGCGGACATGACTTTCGCCAAAGGCTTGAGAGCCATTTTGCGTCAGGACCCGGATGTGGTTATGGTCGGAGAGATTCGTGATGCCGAAACCGCCAATATCGCGGTGCAGGCTTCCTTGACCGGACACTTAGTGTTGTCCACCTTGCATACTAACTCAGCGGTCGGCGCCATTACCCGTTTACGTGATATGGGGGTTGAACCTTTCCTGCTGTCTTCAAGTATTGTGGGGGTGATGGCACAACGCTTGGTTAGAGAATTGTGTGATTGCAAAACCGCGCATCAGGCAACGGCAGTTGAATGTGAAATGCTTGGTGTTGAAAAGGCGACGATTTATGAACCGAACGGTTGCGACAAGTGTCAGCATACCGGTTATAAAGGGCGGATGGGGCTGTATGAACTGTTTTTGATTGATGAAAATATTCGTACCATGATCTACTCTAATGCCACCGAAGACGAAATGTTGGCGGAGCTTAGAAAAACCTCCGGTTCGCTGCTCGACAATGGTTATCGAGCCGTTTTGCAAGGGCAGACGAACTTAGCCGAAGTACAAAGAGTCACTCAAGTTTAGGCTGCCTTTTAGCGAGTTCAGAGAAAATTTTATGCCCGCATATGAATATAAAGCCTTAGACAAGTCCGGTAAGCTCAAGAAAGGTCTGCTGGAAGGCGATTCGGAAAAACTAGTGCGTCAGCAGTTGCGTGATACGGGCTTGGTGCCAACCGAAATTCAGCAAATAGCCGGAGGTTCCGCGGCTAAAAAAAACACGAATAACCGTTTCCTGAACACCAAACTTTCCACCGCAGACCTCTCTCTTTTCACTCGTGAACTTTATACCCTGCTGGATGCCGGAACGCCGCTTAATGATGCCTTAAGCTCGATGGCCAAGCAGGAAGAATCCAAACACATGAGCCGTTTTATCAGCAGTCTGCATAACAAGGTTGCGGAAGGTCACGGTTTAGCCAGCGCACTGGCTCAAGCACCGGTCAATGTGGATAAGGATGTGATTGCCACCATTCAGGCGGGAGAGGAAAGCGGCTATCTGGATCAGGTCCTGTCTCGATTAGCAGACGCGGTGGAGCAGCGTGACCAGCTTAATAAAAAGATGAAGACCGCTTTGATCTATCCGGTATTGATGGTCGTAGTTGCCGTTTTGATTGTCCTGTTTTTGATGGTTTATGTGGTGCCTAAGGTGGTCAAGGTGTTTGATAATATGAATCAGGCACTGCCTCCATTGACTCAGGGCTTACTGAGTATGAGCGATTTTATCCAGAATCAATGGGCGCTGTTGCTAGTGTTATTCATTGCGCTCTGGCTCGGTTTTCTCTGGACTATGAAACAGCCGGCCGGGCGCTATCGAGTGCATCAGCTGATGTTGAAAACCCCGGGACTGAAAAAGTTTTTGATCTATTCTACCGCGGCACGTTGGGCGAGAACACTTGGCGTCTTGTTGTCCAGTGGAGTGGCTATTCAGGATGCATTGAAAATCTCCTCCGAAGTTGTCACCCTGGAACCGCTGAAAAAACCGGTATTGAAAATGGGCGATGATGTTCGGGAAGGAGAATCGGTCGCCAAAGCGATGCAAACCGCAGGCTTTTTCCCGCCCCTGATGACCAATCTGGTAAAAACCGGAGAAGGGAAAGGTCAGCTGGACAGCATGTTATTGAAGGCGGCTAAACATTACGAGTTTTCGGTGGAAACTGCAGCCAATACTTTGGTCAGCATCTTGGAACCGCTATTGATTATTATCATGGGGGCGGTGGTGTTGACCATTGTGTTGGCCATTATGATGCCGATTTTCGAAATGAACCAGATGGTCGGTGGCTAGAGCCTAGTGTGAGCATCACAATAATGAGCTCGATAACCGTTTAAAAATTATGAATTAACAAATTATTACAAAGGTTTGGTGAAATGAAAATATTGAATAAGCAAAATAAGTTAAACCGACAAAAGGGTTTCACTCTGATTGAGTTGATGGTGGTCGTGGTCATCCTGGCGGTATTAGCCGGTTTGGTTGTACCGAATCTGATGGAACGTCCGGATGAGGCTCGATTGGTGAAAGCGAAGCAGGATATTTCTGCGATCTCTTCCGCTTTGAAACTTTATAAGCTGGATAATTTCCGCTATCCGACGACCGATCAAGGATTGGAAGCGTTAGTGAACAAGCCCGCCGATGACCCGGAACCGAAAAACTGGAAAAAACTTTTGGATACGGTTCCGGTAGATCCTTGGGGTAATCCGTATCTGTATATGTCTCCTGGTGAGCATGGGGATTTTGATCTGTTCACCTATGGAGCTGATGGGGTTGATGGAGGAGAAGGTGTCAACGCCACCATTGGTCAGTGGAATATTAAATAAGCTTTAGGTTTTTCTCGTTTCCATGCGTTGCCACGATCTCGTTAGAGTGGAGTCTTTTGAAACTCAAAAGGGGTTTACTCTAATTGAGTTGATGGTCGTGGTCGTCATTATGGCGGTAGTGGTTTCTGTTGGCGTTGTTTCGTTAGGCAGCTTTAATCAGAATCTGACCGCAACCGAGCAAGCCAAGTTGCAGAGCTATCTCAAGCAGGTCTCGGATGAAGCCGCCTTTAAACAGAGACTTTATTTGTTGGTACCTGATGAAAGCGGGTTGTCGTTGTATGCCAAGATCAATTTTCAATGGCAAGCTGAACAGTCGATAGAAAAGTTTGCTTGGCATGAAGGTTTTGAGGCGAGTTGGCAGCTTGACGAAACCATGGTTCGGCAACAGCAATTACCGCAAGCGGGTTGGTTGTTTTGGCCGAGCGGAGAGGTGACGCCAGGCCTTATCAAACTGGATATGGCTGATCAGAACGAAAACCAAACGCTATCAGTTGAATGGGATCAATGGTTGGACTTTAAGAGAGCTGACGATGAATAACAGATTGAATGAGCTAAGTGGCAAGGACGAGACGGTTTCAACCTGGAAATCGCCACCAACTGTTTATTCAAAGATTCCATCGTCTGCTGGCTTTACTTTGATTGAAGTGATGGTCGCCTTGGTGATTATTGCCGTAGCCTTGTCGGCTGCGAGTCGAAGTTTGGGTGTGACGACCAGCAACCAGAGCCATTTGGAAGAGAAAGTGGTGGCGACTTGGGTGGCGGAAGATGCCATCGTCGAACAGCAGGTTTTGGGCAATGTTAACGGCAGCAATGAGATTAGCAAAACGATGCTAGATCGGGATTGGCAAGTTCAATTTGCGACCGAACCGACTTTTATACCCGAAATATTTAAGCTTTCTGTTGTCGTCAAAGATGAGTCGACAGGAGAGGTGGCGGCTAACCTGTTTACGGTTGTCGGTAAGCCTGAGTAACCGGCGAATGGATACGCGAGGGGGAAATAGAGCCTTGTTAAGCCGTCAGTCGGGCTTTACCTTGATAGAGTTATTGGTGGCGCTCGGTGTTTCCGCCGTGATTGCGGTTTTGGCTTATCAAACCATTAACAGTATGGTGGATGTCAAAACCAGCGTAGACGAGCATTCGCTGAAAACGGAAAAATTGCAACGTTCGATATGGCGTATGCAACAGGATTTGGTGCAGTTAGCGCCTCGACCTGTGCAGGATGAACTGGGTTCGGAATTGCCGGCCTTTCAATATCGTGAGGATACCGGGCTGGAATTCACTCGTATCGCCCAGTTTCCGACTGCCGATGCTTCCGGAGGATTGATTCGAGTCGGCTATCAGCTGCTTAACGGAGACTTGTACCGCCTGACATGGCCGGTACTGGATAGAGCGCAGGATACTCAAGTTAACAGAGTTAAATTGTTTGAAAACGTGACCCGGTTTGAGATCGCCCTATTGGATGATAGCCATAGTTGGCAGAGCAGTTGGCCATTACCCAATCAGAGTAGCGCTGCGTTACCGAAATTGACGCGGGTGACGATCGACAGTGAGGAATATGGCACCATCACACGTCTCTTTATGGGAGTGAATTGATGTTGGGAGCAAGAGGTACCGGAGTTGCGTCAGGGCAGAGCGGATTCGCATTGTTGACCGTTCTATTAGTCGTCGCTTTAATCAGCATTGTCACCAGCGAGTTGTTATACAACCAGCAGGTGCAGATCAAACGCAGCGGTTACATGGTGCATCAGGCGCACTCACTGTCGGTGGCTTATGGTTTTGAAAGTTGGGTCAAAAAAGGCTTGAAGGCCGACGTTGACGATAATCAAGTTGATCACCTCAAAGAGTTGTGGGCGCAACCGTTGGTACCGATCGATTTTGAGGGTGGCCTAGTGAGCGGCGAGTTGATCGACCTGCAAGGACGGCTCAACCTAAACAATGTGCTGGAAACGGACGAGAGCAAGCAGAAATTCTGGAAGCGAGCGATCGAGCGTTATCTGCAAGAGTCTTTGCAATCGACCGAAGTCGCCAGAGATTTTCAGGGATTCTCCGATGTCCTATTGGATTGGGTTGATAAGGATGATGAGCCGAATGATTACGGAGCGGAAAGCCCTGTATATTTGCTGAAAAATCCGGCATACCGCGCAGCGAATCAGCCTCTGGTTATGGTCAGCGAGTTAAGCAATCTACAAGGGATGGAAACCGTAACCGAATTGGAATTGAATCAGCTCAATCAAGGGGTGACGGCATTGCCTACCATCACTGCGGTGAATGTGAATACGGCGAGTAAGCAGGTGTTGATGGCCTTGACCGATTGGATGAGTGAAGGCATTGCTCAGCAATGGATAGTGCAACGTGATAATGAGCCGGCGGAACAGATTGAAGAGTTTATTAATTTTTTGATCACTGCAACCGGTTTTGAGCAAGAAGAAATTAAAGCCTCCCTGCCGGATGGGGTCATTTCGGTGAAAACGGATTTCTTTCTATTGCAGGCTAGAATCGATTATGGTGATGTAAAACAGGGTGTATCTTCAATTTTTAATCGAAGTAACGACAGTCAAGTGACATTAGTACAAAGGTGGTTAAGTGTCGGCTAACAGTGTAACGGAACAGGCGGCTTTGGTAGCTCAGTTCGACATGATGATGAGCAATCGTTTGGTGGCGAGTATCGACTTGCAGGGACACTTATGTCTTGAAGATCTAGACGGTAAATTATTTGATACGCAGAGCATGATCTCCGCCTTACAAAAGAGTCACCGTTTGCAGAAAGAGCTTGCGATTGTTTGGGTGCCGACCGAAAAGGTCGTGATGACCGATGTGGTCGTGCCGGGTAAACGTAAGGCTCACTGGATGGCTGCGTTGCCGTTTGCTTTGGAAGAGGGTTTATCCGAATCGATAGACCATTATCATATTTCCGCTTATGCCCGTGATCAGGCTGGTTTGGTTTCTGCAGCGATTGTTAGCCACGACGAGATGCAGGCGTGGCAGCAAATACTCAAAGAAAATGGTTTGGAACATGCCCAGTTGGTGCCGGACTGTTTCCGGCTGGTTTATTCAACTTTGGATGAAGCGGCAGAGTATCCGGTCTGGTATATATTGAAGAATGAGCAGCGAGTTTTGGCTAGAACGGCACCCTATCAGGGGCTTGCAGCCGATACCGCCTGGTTCCCGGTGTTAAAAACGCAATATATGCAAAAGCTCCATGTGGAACAAGAATTTGCGCAAGAACTGAAAGAGCAGATGGTTAATGCCCATGAACTTTTAACCAGTAGCCAGCAAAACTTGCCGCAGGTCAGCCAGGTAAGTTTGAGTAAAGGGTCTTATAAGAGTCGTACGACTTCTGAAAGCGGCTGGTATGAGTGGCGCTGGGTAGGGGCTCTGTCATTGTTGTTGGTTATTGTCTGGTTAGCCACACAAATCATGCAGACCCAGCAGTTACAGAAACAGGCGGCTTATACACAGTCGCAAACCGAGAAATTGTTCAAACAACTGTTCCCGGAGAGTAAGCGTATCGTCAATATTAAAGCGCAGACCTTGACCAAGCTTAGTCAGGGCTCGGCCGGAGCGGACAATAAAACGCAATTGCTGCCGATTTTGCAAGCTATCGAGCCTTGGTTGCTACAGTCTAAAAACGTCAAACTGACAGATCTTAAATGGGATCAAAAGCAGGCGCAAAAACTGGTTCTAAATGTGCAGGCGGTTAAATCGAGCGATTTAGAAAAAATCGTCAAATTCAGCCAGCAATCCAAAAAGCCTCTGAAGTTGAGTTTGCAGCTTAAAAATGTCACCAATGATTTGGCTGAAGGAGTGATCTATGTTGACGCAAATTAATCAATGGTGGTTTTCTCTAGAAGCCCGTGAGCGCACGCTGTTAAAACTGTTGAGTGCATTCCTGATCTTGGTGTTAGGTTATTTGTTGGTTTGGTCTCCTATCCAGCAATCAAAGCTTTCTGCCCAGCAGTCACTGAGTGCCGCTCAACAGGAGTGGCAATGGCTTAACCAGCAATTGCCACTGGTGCAAGAGAGAAGAGCAAGCGGTAGCGTTCAACAAACGGTGAAAGTCACGAATCAAAATCAATTGCTGGGATTGCTGCAAAGTAGTTTGCGTCAACAGAACCTGTTTAAAGAGATTAAAACAGTGAAAGGAATCTCCAAAGGTGGTGAAGTGAGTTTCGAGGCGGTAAAAGCGTCTCGTTTGTTCCGCTGGTTGGGTGTGCTGGAGCAGCAAGGTGTCATGGCTGACCGGTTACAAGTGACTTGGTTGGCTCCTGATCAGGTGAAAGCCAGTATGCAATTCAAAGTAGATTAAGATTAGAGTTATGCAAAATCAGTCGACTCGGGGTAAAAAAAACATTGTATTGGGTGTCAGTGTTTTTGTTCTGGTTTTAGTGGCTTCTTTACTGACGCATCTGCCAGCCGCTTGGGTTATTGGACAGCAGTCCGTGCAATCTCAATTGAAAGCTTCGGGTGTCAAACTATCTGCGGTTGACGGCACGGTCTGGAACGGTTCCGTTCACATCCGTTACCGAAACTCCGAATTGGGTGAATTGAGCTGGTCTTTACAGCCCTTATCTTTGCTGTTCTTGAATCTAAATGCCGAATTGAATTGGCAATACCAAGCCTCACTTCTGTCTGGTCAAGTACAATCCGCGCTCTTATCGGCAACTGAGTTGCAGTTGCAAGACGTTAAAGGAGAGCTGGTTGCGACAGATGTTCTTAATCTGAGTAAAGGTGTTGTTAGGTTGCCGCCATCCATGAGCATGCTTGAGGATATGAGTGGAACCGTAAATATTGCTTCGCTAAACAGTGTTATCGATTTGCAGCGACTCTGGCCTAAAGGGCTACAGGCTACTGCAACCGTAAACGGTTTAAATTTGATGGGCAATCAATTTCCACAGATTGCACTTAACGCTTCTCAGCCTGATTCACAAGGTAAGATTGTGGGACAGTTAACGGGGGAAGGCTCTAACTGGAATTTAACCGGTAAGGTCGAGTTGCAGTCACCGAGCAAATATCATGGTCAGTTGGAAGTTAAGGCCGCCAGTGAGCGGGATTTGCCCGATTGGGCTTTTGTTATGCAGAAAAAGTCGCCCACACATTACTTGACGCGCTTCTAGAAAAAAGGCTCGGTTACCTATGCTGGTAACCGAGCCTTTTCAAATATAACGTCTGCTTATTCTACAGACGATCCGATTATTTTAAGCCGTCCAAAATTGCTTTTTCGACTTCATCAATCGGCTGAGTTCCGTCAACTTTGATGTATTTCAATGCCGGATTCTTGGCCGCTGCGTCGGTATAGTAGTTGATCAATGGCGCAGTTTGTTTGTGATAAACGTCCAAGCGGTCTTTAACCACTTCCGGTTTATCATCATCACGTTGTACCAGTTCTTCACCGGTAACGTCGTCTTTACCTTCTTCTTTAGGTGGGTTGTAAACGATGTGATAGGTACGACCGGAAGCAAGGTGCGCGCGGCGTCCTGACATGCGGGTAACGATCTCTTGGTCAGGTACATCGATCTCAACAACGGCATCAATTTCAATACCGGCATCGGTGACTGCATCGGCTTGTGGCACAGTACGCGGGAAACCGTCAAGCAAGAAACCATTTGCACAGTCCGGCTCGGCAATACGCTCTTTAACCATTCCGATGATGATCTCGTCCGTGACCAGTTGCCCGGCATCGATTGCGGCCTTCGCTTGCTTACCTAATTCTGTACCGGCTTTGATCGCGGCACGAAGCATGTCGCCAGTCGAAATTTGTGGAATGTTGAACTGTTTGGTCAGGAACTGTGCTTGTGTTCCTTTCCCCGCACCGGGTGCGCCAAGAAGAATGAGTTTCATGAGAGGAGGGTCCTAGTATTAATTACAAAAAACTGGTGGCATATTATACGGCCTTTTGCCAAGTCATAAAAGTTTCATCAACAACGCGGGCCGTTTGGCTGCTGACAACTTAATCCGCTTGTTTCAATAAGGCATCAATCAGGTTGTATGCCTGATTTTGGTAGTGGCCGCCGAACAGATTAAAGTGATTGAGGATGTGATACAGGTTATAGAGCGGTTTGCGCTGTGCATATCCGCTATCCAACGGGAAGACATCGTTATAGCCGGCATAAAATTCCGCGCTATAACCGCCAAATAACTCGGTCATGGCGATATCCGTTTCCCGGTCACCATAGTAACTGGCCGGGTCGAAAATGACGGCTTCCGAGCTGTTGTGGTCTTCTTTGATAAAGGCGCTATTGCCACCCCACAGGTCGCCGTGTAGCAACGAGGCTTTAGGTGAGTAGTTGGTAAACCAGAACGGCAATTTTTCAATCAGTTTTCTGCCTTGGTCGTATAAATCTCGGCTGGCACCGTTCAATTGCGCCAACTCCAGTTGCGGCAGTAAGCGTTGCTGGCCATAAAAATCGATCCATTCAAAATGCCAACTGTTTTTTTGTAAAGTATGGCCGATGAAGTTGTCTTCGAACCAACCGAAAGGTCGGTTGTCCCGGTTGATCTGATGGTGCATGAAGGCCAAGTCTCGACCGCGTTGAAAATCGTCTCCCTGATGGGTCAGCTGGAGATGTTCCAGTAATAGCCATGCTTGTTGTCGGTAGAGGCCGTAGCCGATGACCTTAGGGCAACGAATCGTGTTGGATTGATTGATGGCGTTCAGGCTGTGCGCCTCGGTTTCAAATAGGAGGAGGGAATTGGCCGAATTGGTTTTCAGAAAGAAATTACCCTGATCGGTATGCAGTTGATAGGCCTGATGAATATCGCCACCGGAAACCGCATGTGCGGTTTCGATATGGATAGCTTGATTTAACTGTGAGCTAAGCTGCTTGGAAAAATCTTGCCAATCCATATCGTCTCCTTTGGATGCTGGCTAAACCATTATTCAAATAAATCTTCGGTAATCTGCTCGATCTGTTTGTCCGACACTAAAGGTACTTCCGGTGCGTTCTCTTCGCGGAAAATTTCGCTTACCGAACCCGGTGCATCGGTTGGTACCGCGTGTCCCGTTTGGCGATCAATAGAAACATTGACAATCCCTTCCGGTTGCACCAAAGGTTCGTTCGGATAAGCCTGCAAAGCGAGTTGCATATATTCTATCCAAATCGGTAGTGCGGCACGCCCTCCGACTTCGCTACGTCCTAGTGTGCTAGGTGTGTCGAAGCCGACCCAGACGGTAGTGGCCATGTGAGGGTTAAATCCTGAGAACCACGCATCTTTCTGATCATTGGTGGTACCCGTTTTACCGGCAATATCTTCTCGGTTCAGTGCTTTGGCTTTTCGGCCCGATCCGATACGAATGACGTCTTGCATAATGGTACTCATAATATAGGCGTTGCGCTCTTCAATGACACGTGGCGCATTGCGTTCGTCACCCGGGATACACTGGTTATTGGTACAGGCAACTTTCGGTTCGGCTTGATAGATGAGGTCACCGTTGTAGTCGAGTACCTTGTCGATGACATAAGGGTCAACCAAAAAGCCGGTATTGGAAAAAGTTGCATAAGCCCGCGCGACTTCCATCGGAGTAAATTGCACACTTCCCAATGACAGCGATAGGTCGCGATGCAGATCGATTTCTTCTTTCGGGAAGCCGAAACGTTGAATGTAATCGGCCGCTACCGGAATGCCCAGTTTTTGTAGTAGGCGGATAGACACTAGGTTTCTTGAAAATGCCAAGGCAAGGCGCAGGCGGGTAGGTCCGTAAAAACGCCCGGAATAGTTTTCCGGACGCCAAGTGTCTTCCAAGTTTTTATCGTGGAAAACAACCGGCGCGTCATTGATTGTGGTCGCCGCGGTTAAGCCGTTTTCCAAACCGGCAGAATACAAAAATGGCTTGATATTGGAACCGACTTGTCGGCGAGCCTGAGTGGCACGGTTGAATTTGCTTTTGAAATAATCGAAACCGCCAACCATTGCATAGACGCGACCGTCATGCGAGCTCATGGAGACCAGTGCCGATTCGGTTCTAGGGTCTTGTGCCAGCTGCCATTGGTCTTCAAATTCATGGACGTAAATCAGGTCGCCCGGTTTAAGAATATCCTGAGCTTTACTTGGTTTCTTTCCGGTCCAGTTTACGTTTTTATAGGGTGCAGCCCACTCCATTGAGGTAAACGGTAAAGTTAGCTTTTGTCCGCTTTCCAGTATGACTTGAGCATCTTTTTTATCGAAACCGGTAACTACCGCGACAAGCAGATCGCCAAAGTTGGAGGTTTCTTTCAGTTTGTCGAGCAGAGCCTCTTCATTTTCGAAACTGCTTAAGTCGATATTTTCGATTGGGCCTCGGTAGCCGTGACGACGTGCATAACGTTGTAGTCCGTGACGCACCGCCTGATTGGCTTGCTGTTGTAAACGGCTGTCTAGAGTGGTGACAATGGTCAGGCCGTTTTGCAGAGCCTCTTCGCCGAATTTTTCCAGTGCGAAGCTTCGTGCGATTTCGGCAACATAGCCAGCCTCCAAATCCAACATCGGCGCATGTTTATCGGCGTGAACTTCAACCGCCATTGCCTGTTGCATCTCTTCATCACTGATGAAGTTAAGTTCGTTCATGCGGCGTAAAACATAATCTCTTCTCAACAGTGCTCTGCTCGGATTGGCAATCGGATTATAGGCCGACGGAGCTTTCGGCAGCCCGGCAATCATCGCATATTCATCCAAGGTCAATTCATTTAAAGGGCGACCATAGTAGGTTTGTGCCGCAGCGGCCACGCCATAAGAACGATATCCCAAAAAGATCTTGTTCAGGTACAGCGCAAGAATTTCTTCTTTGCTTAATTCATTTTCAATTCGATAAGAGAGGATGATCTCATTGAACTTACGCAGGTAGGTTTTTTCTTTGGTCAAGAAAAAGTTTCTGGCCACCTGCATGGTGATCGTTGAGCCTCCGGACTGTTTGCTTCCTGTTGAAATCAATTCATAGACCGCGCGTGCCAAGCCTTTGTAGTCGACCCCGCCATGTTCAAAGAAACGTTCGTCTTCCGCTGCGATAATCGCTTGAGTCATGCGTTCCGGAATTTCCGAGTAGTCAAGCGGGATACGTTTTTTGGTACCGATTTCACTGATCAACTTACCGTCCTGAGTCACAATTTTCAGTGGCACCTGATAGGAAACCGTTTTCAGTTCCGCTGGATTTGGCAGAGTCGGGTAGATGGTCAGATAGTAATACAGCGCTCCAACCGCGAAAAACAGGCCGGCTGACAAGATATTAATAGCGAAGAACCAAAGTAACCAACGACGCTTAGGCTGTTGAGGTTTATCCGCCGCCTGTTTTTCCGGCTCAGCATTGGTTACAGCATCTTCAGGTAATTGGATGCTTTTTGCATCTTTGATATAAGGCTCTTGGTTTTCTTGATTACTCATGAGTTTTGCGAACTATTTGTTTTGGCAGCAAATTTTAGAAAAGCACACAGCTGCAATTTAAAGTTGAAATTGAGCGTTATTATAGCGTTTTTGCTTAGATTCGGGTCAGGCCTTTTTTGTTTGGTTTTTGCAGAAACAAAAAACCCGGCATTGCCGGGTTTTCAGATAAGTAACTTGATTAGGGTTACTTAGAATAACGACCAGTTTTGATGTCGCTCCACATCAGGTATAGGTTACCTACAACGATAATGGCGATTGCTAATACAACACCAGCCATACCGATCGAAACTTGTAGTGATTGTGGAAGGATATCCGCCCAAATACCTAGAAGAACGGCTAGTGGGATAACAACAGTTACTACGATTGTTAGTAACATTTTGATAAAGTTGCTCATGATTAATGCCTCAGCTAAAGTTATTATTTTTATAACATTTCGAACTATACTCAGTTCAAATACAAATTTCAATCAATTTGGCCGGTTATGCTTGATTTGCATCAAGTTTTTTAGGAACTTGTTCTATAGTATTTTTTTATGCATCAGTCCTTTTGATTTATGATTGGGTGCGGTTATTCGATATTCTGCACCTGTTCTCGCATCTGCTCAATTAGAACCTTGAGCTCGACACTGGTTTGGGAGATGCGTTGATCGATCGATTTCGAGCCCAGTGTATTTGCTTCACGGTTCAGTTCCTGCATTAGAAAGTCGAGTCGACGTCCGATCGGTTTATTTTCTTGGTTCTCATTCAGAATATGTTGCACTTCATCAAGATGGGTATGTAAACGGTCGATCTCTTCCATTACGTCCATTTTTTGCGCCAAAACTGCCACTTCTTGATGAAAGCGAGATTCGTCGACTTGATCCGTTAAGCCGAGAATACGTTGTTTGAGTTTGTTAATGTGATTTTCCAGAATTTCAGGCAGTTGCGGCTCTAGCTGTTTGAGCAACATTTTGATCTGCGAACAACGCTCGAGAATAAACCCCGCTAAAGCCTGTCCTTCCCGTTGCCGGTGTTCATTAAGTAATTCAAGCGTCGCCGATAACTGTTGTAGCAGGGCAGTATCGATCTCTTCCTGTTGAGCGGAAGATTGTTCTTGTTGCAAAACCCCGGGCCATTGCAATACTTCTAGCGGATTGACTTGAGCGGCTTCCGGCAAAGCGGTTTGAATTTGATTGATGGCTTGAGTCAGAGGCGTTAGTACGTCTTGATTGACGGTCATCTCTAATGAAGCTGAAGGGTTTTCGAAACTTAGAGAAATATCCACTTTGCCTCGGTGAATTTGCTGCTTGATTGTCTGGCGTAAAGCATTTTCGATATGTTTGAAAGCATCCGGCAGTCGCGGATTGATTTCCAAATAGCGTTGATTGACGGAACGGATTTCCCAACTGAAACGACCGAGTTTGGATGCGGGGTCTCCATGGTTTTGCATTTTGGCAAAAGCCGTCATACTGCGAGCCGAGTAGTTGCTGTGATCCACGATGATTCCTTTAATAAGCTTTGAATGGCGATTGGTCTATAATACACGTTTTTAGAAACGCGTCATTTGAGTAGAGGATGTGAGCGCATGCAATCACTGGTATTGGCTACAGGTAATCAGGGTAAATTGAATGAGATGTCGGAAATTCTGCAGCCTTTTGGCTGGGAGGTAAAGCCGCAAGCGGAGTTTTTCGATAGTGAAGCTGAAGAGACCGGGCTGACGTTTATCGAAAATGCTATTCTCAAAGCGCGCCATGCGGCAGAACAGAGCGGCTTGCCGGCCATTGCCGACGACTCTGGTATTGAGGTTTCTCATTTGCAGGGTCGCCCCGGGATTTATTCGGCTCGTTATTCTCAGGATTTGCACGGCGAAAACACTAGTGATGAAACCAATTTACAGAAATTGCTGGATGAATTACAAGGCGTGCCTCCAGAACAGCGTCAAGCCAGTTACTATTGCGCCATGGTTTATCTTGAACATGCTGAAGACCCGACTCCGGTGATCGGTTTAGGTCGTTGGTACGGTGAAATATTGACCGAGAAACGCGGCACAGGTGGCTTCGGTTATGATCCGATTTTTTGGGTGGAAGAGCTCGGTAAATCGGCGGCGGAACTTTCCAAGCAGGAAAAAAACCGTATCAGCCACCGAGCTCAGGCTCTAAACGCCTTAGTGATGCAGTTAAGACGAGGAGCTTAATCCCCTCATTTGGAGGCGTTTCAGACCCAAACCTCTTCAGCGTACTCGACAATATGAACGGTCTTATTGAGTTTGCTTTCGATCGCGGCTTTGAATATTTCTTGTTTGTCGCGTTCGCCGTGGACCAGAAACACGTTGCCTAATTGTTCAAATTGTGACATCCAGTTCAGCATATCACCTTGATCGGCATGAGCGGAAAAACCGTTGATCATGCTGATATCGGCATTGACCTTGATGGTTTCTCCGTAAATTCGAATAGTTTCCGCTCCATCCACCAGTAGCCGGCCTAAAGTGCCTTCGGCTTGGTAACCGACAAAAATCACCCGGTTGCGTTCGTTCCACAGGCGGTGTTTGAAATGGTGTAGTATCCGCCCGCCGTTACACATACCGCTTCCGGCAATGATGATGCAACGGCTTTCCTGGCCGTTGATCTGCATCGAGTCTTCGCCAGTTAGCGAATAATTCAGCGACGGGAAGTCGAAAACAGAACCGTTTAGTGCATAAAGATCTTGTGACGCTTGGTTTAGCTCGGCATGATAACGGTCATAGATTTTTGTCGCCTTGATTGCCATCGGTGAATCCACATATACCTTGCATTCCGGCAAGCTTTGTTCGTAGAACATTTGCTTAAGCATCAGTAAGATTTCTTGGGTGCGTTCAATGGCAAAAGAAGGGATGATGATATTGCCTTGCTTGTCGAGCGTTTCCTGAATGGCCTGTTGGAATTCGGCAATGCTGTCGCCCAATTCACGATGATTACGGTCTCCGTAAGTCGATTCAATGTAGAGTGCGTTGGCCCGTTTGACCGATGTGGGAGCGGGCATGGCAAGATCGTGCTGATTCCCCAAGTCGCCGCTGAATACCAACGTTTTATTTCCTTGCTCGTCACGGAAATCGATTTCAACCGTTGCCGATCCTAGGATATGTCCGGCGTTACGGAAAGTGGTGTGCACTTCATTGGTCAATTTAATCGGTTGGTCATATTCGGCATACTGGATGGTTAAATCGAAAACAGCGCGGACATCCTCGGAGTCATAAATAGGTTCTTTGATCTCTTTCTCTTCGCCTCGACGGCGCGCTTTTTTAACGGCGGTCGCATAATCTTCTTGGGCGATTTTGGCACTGTCCAGCAACACGACTTCAGCGAGTTCCATGGTTGCCCGAGTGGCGACGATTCTGCCGTCAAACCCCTCTTTGACCAGTTTGGGAATGCGTCCGACGTGATCCAGGTGGGCATGGGTGATAAGGAGGATATCGACTTCTTTGGGGTCAAAGCCAAACGGGTCTTCCGATTTATGTTCAACTCGGCCTTGGAACATGCCGCAATCAACCAGAATGTTGGGGCCTTGTTTGATTTGCAAAAGATGACATGAACCGGTAACGGTGCCTGCCGCACCAAATGATTGAATCGGTGTCACCGCTGACTCCTTATGTTAATTTTCGATGTTATATCGATATAGTTTGATTTATATCGGACAAAGAAAAAATAGCACAGTTAACGACTGTTAAACATAAGAGACATCAATTTTTTTGACTAAATGGCTTCGGCAGCTTGTCTCTAAGACAAGCTTAATAGTCTGCCAGCGTTACCGTCACGCCTTTATTGGAGCTCAAGTAGTCGCGTCCCATTCCGCTATTCGCCATGGTGCCTTTGATGTTGTGCTGTCCTCTGACGACTTGACCAACATCGATTTTCTGTCCGTTTTTAATACAGTTGACTGGAGCTAGCTGATATTCATAACGGAGTCGTTTTTTATTCAGATAGGCTGTGCCCTGAATAATGCAGCCTTTTGCTTGGCCTTCAGTGACCAGCAATTTGACATCGGCAGGAGCGGTTTTGCTAAAGGAACCCTGAATTGGGGTCAGCAGTACGGCACGGGTTGGTTCAGCGGCATGAACTGATGCGGAGAGTCCAAATAATGTGAATCCGACAAGCGCCGAACCCATCACCTTTAAGGTTGTCTGTTTCATATCAAACATCATTATTCCCTCTTGGTTGGAAATATTAGAATGGCCTAATGGGTTTGAATTTACAATAAAAACAATGATTTAAATTTATTGTGCAACGATCAGTTTAAATTATGTTGCCGTTCCATAAGGTGTTTTGGAGAGGTAAAAACCGGTAGAATGGCGTTTTTTCCGCAGGCCTGTTTTACGCTTAAAGATGATTTGAGTCAGGCTTTTAACGATTATTTTGGAATGACTTTGTGAAATTTACCCAGCCGTTGCCGCTTAGCTTGTATGTACACTATCCTTGGTGTGTGCAGAAATGTCCCTATTGCGATTTCAATTCACATACCTTGAAAACGGAAGTGGATGAAAAGGCTTATATTCAAGCGTTGATTAGCCAACTGGAGCAGCAATTACCGGACATCTGGGGGCGACCGATCAAGTCGATCTTCTTTGGCGGCGGCACGCCGAGCCTGATTTCGGAGCAAGGCTTGAATGATTTTCTGTCTCGGGCGAGAGCCTTATTGGGTTTCGGCCCGGAGATTGAGATTACTCTGGAAGCCAATCCCGGTACGGTCGATTACGAAAAGTTTGCCGGTTTTTATCATGCCGGTATTAACCGTCTTTCAATGGGTATCCAAAGTTTTGACGATGCCAAGCTTAAGGCGCTGGGTCGTATTCATTCCGCTTCCGAAGCAGAGCGAGCTATTCAGGCGGCTAAAGATGCCGGCTTCCAGAATTTTAATTTGGATTTGATGTTTGCTCTGCCGAATCAATCGTTAACGGAAGCGATTCGCGATGTCGAGATGGCTTTGACTTATGCGCCGCCGCATCTTTCACATTATCAGCTAACTCTGGAACCGAACACGCCTTTCTACAAAAATCCCCCGGTTTTACCAAACGATGACTTGGCTTGGGAGATGCAGCAGGTGTGCCAGCAATTGATTGCCGATGCCGGTTATCGGCACTATGAAGTGTCGGCCTATGCGCAACCGAATAAACAGTGTCAGCATAATTTGAATTATTGGCGATTCGGCGACTATATCGGTCTGGGAGCCGGCGCGCACGGCAAAATCACTCTGGCCCCGGAAGGGCGAATTTACCGTACGCAGATGCCGGCCTCTCCGGGCGGTTATATACAGTCGGTTCAGTCAGGGCAGTTCGGACGCAAACAGTGGCTGGATGGAGAGGATGTTCAGTTTGAATTTATGTTGAATGCCTTGCGTTTGCAGGAGGGTTTTGAATTGTCGCTCTTTCAGCAAAGAACCGGACTTGATCTGGGTTTGATTCAGCCAAAACTGGATCAGTTGCATGCAGATGGTTTGATTCAGTTGGATAATCAGCATTTGCAGTTAACCACGCAAGGTAAGCAATATCTGAACGACGTGGTTGGTGCTTTTTTGGACTAGTCTAATAGACGGATGTAATTCGGATATTTCTCCATATTTTTTATTTCTACAGTTCTTATAATGAACAACAACTAAATTTCTAAAGAGTGGTTTTCTGTGACTCAACAAACATTCAAGTGGCTGAAACGTCTGATATTGGTTTTGGCGATCATTCCCGTATTGCTTTTTTTGGCCTTTGCCGGTGCTGTCAGCCTGATTGACTTCAATCAGTATAAACCGCAAATTGAAAAAGAGGTCAGTGAACTAACCCAGCATGAATTACAAATCGAAGGGTCGGTGGATGTTTCGATTCTGCCGTTTATGTTTAATGTCGGCAAATTGAGCCTGAAAAATCCGCCAGATTTTGCCGAAGAAAATCTATTAACCGTCCGCGACGCCAATATTCAGATCAGTTTAAGAAAGCTTTTTCTGGAGAAAAAATTGGAAATAGCCAGTTTGGAACTGATTGAACCGAAAATTCATTTCATTCAGGGAGCGAAAGAAAACAACTGGAGAGGTATTCCTGTCTTGGCTAAACTGATGGATTCATCGTTTTCCGAACAGTATGCCGAAAATCATATGGGGTTTGATCCGGCTTATCTGTTGAAAACGGCGGTCGAAAAGCCTTTAACGACCACTGACGCTACCGAGTCTGATGCCGATTCAAAATGGTTTTTGGAAAGCTTAGTCATCAAGAATGCCGAAATCAGTTATAGCCATTTGGTGCAGGACTTTACCGTCACGCTCAAGCGCGCTAACTTAATTTCTTTCGATATCCGTCCAGGCCATTCTTTTAAAGTGAATAGTGACTTTGTCTACCAGCATAGTCAGTCGCCAAGAACCTTTGATTTTGAAGTGAACGGCAATTTGATGATTGCCAATGAGTTTACACAAGCGCATCTCAGTGACTGGAACGGAGTGTTTCGTTTGCAGTTACCGGAAGAGCGCAATTTGCCGGATATTAGGTTGAATACCAGCGGAAAGAATCTGATGATTGACTTCCAGCATCAGCAGGTTTATGTCAAGGACGCCTTGTTGAATGGGTTGGATTCGGAAGTCTTGACCAGTTTTCAAGGCGAGTTTGGGGTTGATCCGGCGTTTCAAGGCGTGTTTTCTGCCAAACGTATTAATATTAAAAATTGGATTGAACATCTCGGCTTGCCGGCTCCTGAAATGAAAGACGAAAAAGCGTTAACCAATGCGGGAGGTAAATTCAATTTTTCCTGGGACGGTAAAATTCTGAAGCTGGAAAATATCGATGCCGAGCTGGATGACAGTCAAATTTCCGGCCGAGTAGAGATTCCGATTAAAAGCGATGCCTACCGCTTTGATTTACAGGTGCGAAACCTGAATACCGAACGTTATTTGGCGAAGTCTCCGCAAGGCGATACTTTCTATCCTGTACCGCTGACTTTTTTGAAAAAATGGCATGCCGACGGAGTGTTGCAAGTAGAAAATATCCAATTCAACGGCATCAAGGCGGATACCTTGAAAGTGAATGTCATGGCTGATAACGGCAGCCTCATGTTGGCACCTTTGGACGTGGAGTTTGCTAAAGGCGTTCTCCTGTCCAAACTTGAATTGGTTTTAGGTCAGCAGCAGCAAGCGCCAATCAAATTTTTCTGGAAAGGGAGAACCGATGATCTGCCGATTTCTCAGCTGGCGGCAAATCCGACTATGGATGGCGTTTTAAATAGTCGTTTTGCATTGAAATCAACAGGCGTGACGGATGCAGAATGGCTTGCTAACCTGAATGGATCGGTTCAGGCGGATATTGCGCCAGCCCGGATTAAAGGGTTTGATTTGAACAGTCTGTTAGGCGGGGAGATTGCACTATCAAAAAAGCCTGAAGCGACTCAACTCACAGAGTTGAGTGTGATCGGGCAAATTGAGCAAGGAGTGTTTGCTCCTAAAAGGCTACAGCTGGAAGCGGCACGTTTTTCTGCTTCCGGAACCGGCTCATTCGATTTCGCTCGAAACCAGCTGCAAGGCGAGTTAAAGCTCAATTTGCATAGCCCGGCTGAGAAGCTTCAAGAGCTGCAAGGAGCCATTTTACCTGTGTTGTTTACCGGCAAGTTGGCCAGTCCGCAGTGGTCTTTAAATATTGCGGAAATCGATCCGGCCATGGCCGAAAAATCCCCAATGTTGCAGGCTTTGATGATGCTGGCAAAATAAACTTACTGGTTGCTTGGCGTTATTACGCCGTTTTTTCGAAAATCAAATCCCAAACACCATGGCCTAATCGATGACCGCGGGCTTCGAATTTAGTCAAGGGGCGGTATTCCGGTCTCGGTGTATAGTTTCCGGCGCCGCTGAAATTTTGATAGTTAGGCGAAGCGCTCATCACTTCCATCATGTGTTCGGCATAGTTTTCCCAATCGGTAGCCATATGGAACTGGCCGCCGATTTTCAGATGTTTAGCGATTTTTTGTGCAAATTCAGGTTGAACAATGCGGCGCTTGTGATGACGTTTTTTGTGCCATGGATCCGGAAAAAACAGGTAAACGCCCGCTAAAGAATTTTCAGGGATACACTTTTCCAAGACTTCAATTGCATCGTGATTGAATACACGGATATTGGTTAAGCCTTTCTCTTCAACCAGTTTCAGCAGTGCGCCGACACCGGGACGATGTACTTCAATACCGATATAGTTCTGCTGTGGATTGGCTTCGGCCATCTCCGCTAAGCTTTTACCCATGCCGAAACCGATTTCGACAATGGTCGGCGCTTTCCTGCCGAATAACTTGTTAAAGTCCAGCAGCTCATCGCTGACTTCAAGTCCGTATTTAGGCCAGTTATTGTCGATCGCTTTTTGTTGGGCGGCAGATAGGCGGCCTTGGCGAAGCACAAAACTTTTAATTCTCTGAGTAAATTGAGGCGTTTCCGGCGTCTTTTGCTGGGCAGCCGGTTGGTTGGTTTGATCAGTCATGATTTTCTGTTTTTTGTGTTATGGTCTTGAGTTAGATTTGAATCGGTATAGTATAGCCCAAAATTAAATTTAACCTTTACTGAGCAAATAAAAAATAAACATGAATAGATCGTCTCTTATTTCCGAATTTTCGCAGCCTTTGCTGGAGTGGTACGACCAATTTGGTCGTCATGACCTGCCTTGGCAGCAGGCTATTAACCCTTACCGAGTTTGGGTGTCGGAAATCATGTTGCAACAGACTCAAGTGACCACAGTCATACCGTATTACCAGCGGTTTATGCAACGTTTTCCGCAAGTGGGTGATTTGGCAGCGGCTTCTCAGGAAGAGGTGCTGGCGCACTGGGCTGGATTGGGTTATTACGCCCGTGGCCGCAATTTACACAAGGCCGCTCAACAGGTTGTCGATAAACACCAAGGGCAATTCCCGGATGATTTTGAACAGATTTTGGCGTTGCCGGGGATTGGGCGATCAACGGCCGGCGCGATTTTATCGATTAGTTTGCAGCAACGTTTTCCTATATTGGATGGTAATGTTAAACGGGTCTTGAGCCGTTATTTTGCGGTACAAGGCTGGCCGGGCGAAAAAAAGGTGGAAGCTGAATTATGGCTGAAAGCGGATCAATTGACGCCGGATACCCGCTTTGCCGACTATACTCAAGCCATTATGGATTTGGGAGCGACAGTCTGCAAAAGAAGCAAACCGCTTTGCGCTCAATGCCCGGTCAACAAAACGTGCCGGGCTCTGGTGGAAGACAGGGTGGCGATTTTTCCTTATTCAAAGCCCAAAAAAGAGAAACCGGTCAAGCAAGCGTGGTTTGTATTAAGACTGAATGACAAGGGCGAAATATTGTTCCATAAAAGACCGCAAAAGGGCATTTGGGCCGGTTTGTGGAGCTTTCCGGAATTTGACTGCCGTGCCGACGCCGATCGATACCTGCAAAGCGGGACAACTGCTGCCAAGAGTTTGATAGAATGGGAGTATTTCAGGCACACTTTTTCTCATTATCATTTGGATATTTTTCCGTTAATTTGTGTTGAAAAAGCGGCGGCGAATACTGGAGAAAAACAAATAATTAAAGCGGCTCAAGAAGAGGCCGAGTATCAATCAAACGAGATAAAGTGGGTTGATATGAACGCGCTTGAACAGGGCGTATTAGCGGTGCCGGCGCCGGTCAATAAGATGTTGTCCGAATTGATTAAACGTGAAAAGCATCAATAGCAGTATATAAATATAACTACCAAAGGGTTACGGAGTTTAATATGAGTAGAATGGTCGATTGCGTGAAGATGGGTGAAGAGCTTGAAGGCTTGGATTTCCCTCCATTCCCGGGTGAATTGGGGCAGAAGATTTTTGACAATGTTTCCAAAGAGGCTTGGAAGCAATGGCTTGGTCAACAGACGATTCTGATTAACGAATACCGTCTATCGAGTCTTGATCCAAAAGCGCGTACTTTCTTGCAAGAAGAGATGCAGAAATTTCTCTTTAATGATGAAGATATTGAAATGCCTGAGGAGTTTAAGTCGGTTTAATTAACGGTATTAATTGAATTGTCTGGCTTGAATTGCCTCGTTAAGAGGAATGCTCATTGAGTGAGTTAATTGATATTTATGTAGGTCGTCAGCCTATTTTCAACCCTCGATTGGAAGTGGTTGCATATGAACTGCTGTTTAGAGGCAACACCAAAGATAATCATGCCATGATCTTGGGAGGCGATACCGCTTCCGCACAGGTCATGATGAATGTGTTTGGTGACATGGGGCTAGCTGAAGTTCTGGGCCATCATAAAGGCTTTATCAACTTTACCGAAGGGCTTTTATTAAGAGAATACCAACCTTTTTTCCCAAAAAATAAGGTAGTGATTGAGGTTCTTGAGGACGTTACGATCTCCGAGAATCTGATTGCTGCTTTGCAGCGGTTAAGAGAGCAGGGTTTCACCATCGCTTTGGATGATTACGTCTTCAATCCCAAGCTCAAAGAGCTGGAAGAGTTTGCTGATATTATCAAAGTCGATATTCAAGAAGTCGGGCCGAAAAAGTTGATCGAACATAGTCAGCGACTGAAATCCAAGGGGATTAAATTGCTGGCTGAAAAGGTCGAAACCAGACAGCAGTTCGAATACTGTCTGAAACTGGGTTTTGATCTGTTTCAAGGTTACTTTTTTGCCAAGCCTAAGATCATTGAAGGCAAACGTCTGCCGCAAAATAAACTGACCACACTAGAGTTATTATCCAATGTCTATAATCCGGATGTGGATATGCACAAGTTATCCGACATTATCGGTAAAGACGTTTCTCTGAGTCAAAAACTGCTGAAATTTGTGGCTGAAACCTCGGGACCGGATCTGAAGATTGCTTCGATTCATGATGCCGTTTTACGTTTTGGTTTGAACCGCCTGAAAAGCTGGGCGAGTATGTTGGTGCTTTGCGGTGTTGACGATAAGCCGCTAGAACTCTTTATCACCGCGTTAACCCGTGCCAAGTTCTGCGAGTTGGTGGCGGAAAAGCTTCGTAAACCTGTGGATCAGTATTTCACGGTAGGTCTTTTTTCCTGTTTGGATGCGGTCATGGATGCGGATTTGGGTGTTCTGTTAGATAAGTTGGGGCTAGCCTCCGATATTGAAGAGGCCTTGTTGGAGCAAAAAGGTGAACTGGGTCAGGTGTTGGCTTTGGTAAAAGGTTTGGAGCAAGGGGATGTCGCTATGTTTATGCCGCAGGGGTTAACACCGGCACAAGCATCCCATTGTTATTTGCAGGCTATGAAATTTGCCGAGACAATTGAATTTTGATTTTTGATGTTCGTTTCATTCATCAAACTAAAACGCCCTCTTGATGAGGGCGTTTTAGTATTTTGACCGTTTGTGTTTACTGGTGATATTGCGGGCTGTAATCCACAACGGCATTAATAAAGGCATCAACCGTCTCAGGGTCGATTCCCGGATGAATACCGTGCCCCAGGTTGAAGATATGACCGGTGCCTTTTCCGTAGCTTTCAAGCACGCTTTTTACTTCTTCGCGAACACGCTCGGGAGAGGCGTAAAGAACGGTTGGGTCCATGTTACCTTGTAGAGCGACTTTATCACCGACTTGCGCGCGCGCATCGGCCAAATCCATTGTCCAGTCGATTCCCAAACAGTGAGCACCGGTTGCCGCCATGGCATCCAGCCATTGTCCGCCGCCTTTGGTGTATAGAATGACCGGAATTTCACGGCCGTCTTTTTCTTTGATGAGGCCGTCTACAATTTTCGCCATGTAATCCAGTGAGAAGGCTTTGTAGTCGCGCGGCGTCAATAGGCCGCCCCAAGTATCAAAAATCTGTACGGCTTGCGCACCGGCTTCGATTTGGGCATTTAGATAAGCGGTCACAGAATCGGCTAGAACGTCCAAAATTTGATGCATCATTTTTGGGTTTTCAAACATCATGCCTTTGACTTTACCGAACTGCTTGCTTGAACCGCCTTCAACCATATAGGTAGCCAATGTCCATGGGCTTCCGGAGAAACCGATCAGAGGAACTCGACCGTTCAACTCTTTGCGAATTGTGCTAACTGCGTTCATCACGTAACCCAGCTCGGAATCCATATCCGGAACGTAGAGGCGATCGATGTCGGCTTGGGTTTTGATTGGCTTGTCGAAAACCGGGCCTTCTCCGGTTTCAAAGCGAAGGCCAAGTCCCATTGCATCCGGAATGGTCAGGATGTCGGAGAATAGGATGGCGGCGTCTAACGGGTAACGGTCAAGTGGCTGAATGGTGACTTCACAAGCCAGTTCTGCATTTTTGCATAGATCCATGAATGAACCGGCTTTAGCGCGGGTAGCGCGATATTCAGGCAGGTAACGACCCGCTTGGCGCATCATCCATACCGGAGTACGATCAACGGGTTGTTTTAAAAGTGCACGTAAAAAACGGTCGTTTTGCAATTCTGCCATGATAAGGCCCTTTATTCATTATCGCTTCAAAAATAGGCACTTATTTTAGCGAAATGCAGGGTTAAAGCAAGAAAAGAGCGTTAATGGAGTCTTACTTGTTTGCCAAGGGGTTAAATACATCCATGGCATATGGGTGGTCGATCACGATATACATGGCTCCTTTGTAGAGATAAGCGTAGCCGCGCACTTCAATGGTTTTGCCGAGCAAGGCTTTTAATTTATCGAAATCGAATTTATCCCAATGCTTTTTCGGAATGCGGATACCGGTCGTATCCATATTGATAATGTAGTTGTTGGATGATTTATCGACCTTGACCACTTCGCCGCGAATGATCCGGTAACCTTCGTCTTCACTGGTCAGTTCCGAGCTGTTGATTAACGGGAAGTGCCGATCCGGATGTTTCGCCAGCAGATCCCAAAGTTGGTATTGGCCTTGGCGGGCTTTGGCTTCGGCTTGATAATAACAGTTGGCATGTTTGGTATTGTCATAGGTAGTTCGGTTTAGCACATAACCGCTTTCCAATAGCTTTTGCTGGATGCTGGTACCGTCTTTCAGAAACAGATGCGCCAGTTGGCGGTTACGATTATCGATTTGTGTTTGATCATATTCAATGCCGATATCCAAGTCGTTATTGGCAAGTAGCTTGTTTAGAAACAGTTGCGCTTCGTCGGCAAGAGGTTCGCCCGGTGTATGGAATTTCTGTTTGCGTTCTTTTTGCGGCGCATAGATGCCGATCAGACGTACCCGCTGATTTTGCACAACAATCGTATCGCCGCTTAGGGCATATTCCGCTTTGGCCCAAATCAATTTGTCCAAATCGACCTGGCAGCTCTGCTCATCGGCAAAGGCTTGGCTAACTAAGAGTAAGCTGAGAATAAAGCTGGAAAGTAAGGTTTTCATGGGTATCGATTGTATCGTTTAAGTTGTTAGAAACAAAGCAATTGGCAAGCCAGTTTGACCGGCAAATAACGGATATAAAAAAAGCGCCAGAGGTAAAACCTGTGGCGCTTTTTTGCGTTGAATCCGCTATCGCAGCGATAGGGATTAACGACGAGCGTACTTCTGCTTGAACTTTTCAACACGCCCTTCAGTATCTACAAGAGTTTGCTTACCAGTGTAGAAAGGGTGAGAAGCGCTAGAAACTTCAACACGTACTAGCGGGTATTCTTTACCGTCTAGAGTGATAGTGTCGCCAGAAGTCTTTTCAATTGTTGAGCGAGTCAAGAAAGTTTCGCCAGTAGAAATATCCTGGAAAACTACTTCGTTGTACTCTGGATGAATGCCTGCTTTCATGATGACGTTCCAAATAAAATGTTTAATAAATTTCTAAGAAAGGGGAATTATATTCATAAAAAATAGAATTGCAAGACTATTTTTGCAATTCCTTTTCCCCTTTGCTTGTTAAAACCGTTGTTAATTCAATTAATTAACAACAGCTACCGTGGGACTTTAGCCTTTCATCGCCTCAAATAAAGCATCATTGGTTTTGGACACTTTCATTTGGTCAATCAAGGTTTCGATCGCTTCAATCTCGTTCATTGCACCTAGGAAGCGACGTAGAATCCAGATGTTCTGAAGCTCATCGGCACTTATTAGCAACTCTTCTTTACGAGTACCGGACTTAGTCAGGTTAATCGCAGGGAAGGTGCGTTTCTCGGCAATGTTACGCGATAGGTGCAGTTCCATGTTACCGGTACCTTTGAACTCTTCAAAGATAACCTCGTCCATTTTTGAACCGGTCTCTACCAAGGCGGTAGCAATGATGGTCAAAGAACCGCCTTCTTCGATGTTTCGTGCCGCACCGAAGAAACGTTTCGGACGGTGCAGGGCATTGGCGTCAACACCACCGGAAAGGATCTTACCTGAAGCCGGAGTGACGGTGTTGTAGGCACGTGCCAGACGGGTAATCGAGTCCAGCAGGATAATGACGTCTTTTTTATGCTCGGTCAAACGTTTGGCTTTTTCGATAACCATTTCCGCTACTTGAACGTGGCGTGTTGCCGGTTCGTCAAAGGTTGAAGAAATGACCTCACCTTTAACGGTGCGTTCCATCTCGGTTACTTCTTCAGGTCGCTCGTCAATCAATAGAACGATAAGATAAGCTTCCGGATGGTTTTCGGCAATCGACTGCGCCATCTGTTGCAGGATAACCGTTTTACCCGATTTAGGCGGTGCTACGATCAAACCACGCTGTCCTTTCCCGAATGGAGAGGCAATGTCGATGATTCGAGCGGTAATGTCTTCCGTACTACCGTTACCCAACTCCATCTTCAAACGCTCTTGGGCGTGAAGCGGAGTCAAGTTTTCAAAGGCGATCTTCTTACGCGCCACTTCCGGATCTTCAAAGTTGATCTTCTCAACTTTTAGAAGTGCAAAATAGCGCTCGCCTTCTTTAGGTGGTCGAATCTTACCTTGAATCGTGTCCCCTTTACGCAGACCGAAGCGACGGATTTGGCTAGGTGAAACATACAAGTCATCCGGGCCGGCTAAATAAGAGCCGTCTCCGGAACGCAAGAAACCGAAACCATCCGGCAAGATTTCCAGTACACCTTCACCATAGATGTCCTCTCCTTTTTTGGAGTGAGCTTTCAAAATGGCGAAAATAATGTCTTGTTTGCGTAAACGGGCTAGGTTATCCAAGCCCATGCTGGCAGCTAGGTCTAGCAGAGCGGCAGCGGATTGTTTTTTTAAATCTAATAAATGCATAATTTTGAAAATTTTGTTTGATGGTTTATAGAAATTGATTGCGTTAAACGTAAATCAATTTGAAAGAAAATGGTTCTTGAGTTTGTTGTTGATGTTTCAGGATGGGAGGTTTGACTCCCAAGCCGGTTTTAACTTGGGAGCTTAATGCTTATAGGTTTCCGTCTAGGAATGCTGTCAATTGTGATTTAGATAATGCACCTACTTGAGTTGCATCGACTTCACCGTTTTTGAACAACATTAGAGTCGGGATACCTCGAACACCGTATTTTGGTGGAGTAGCCGGGTTTTCGTCAATGTTTAGTTTAGCTACTTTTACTTTCCCTTCGTACTCGGTAGAAATCTCATCTAAGATTGGCGCAATCATTTTACATGGTCCACACCACTCAGCCCAAAAATCCACTAGTACCGGAACGTCTGACTGTAAAACTTCTGCATCAAAGTTTGAATCGCTTGTTGAGATCATGTTTTCTCCTAACTGTGTTTAACATACAGGTGCACCGCATACCATGTCGCATCATTGCGTTTACATCAAAGTAGGTAAGGGAAGCTTGAACTGTATGAGGTTTTATTATGATGTGATGTCGGAAATGTTAATCAATTTAACGAAATTCCGCATTGAATCTACAATTTGTTTTTCGATATTCTGGTAATTATTACATTAAGTCTTTTTAAATATCAAGCCTATTTATAAAAAAACTTTCACCCTTAATTTGTTTGATCGAGCCAAAAAGAGACGCAATTATCGTACGATATTGTCTATCACGATAAACCTCGGTGGTTAAGATTTAACCACTGCAAGCCAAGAAAGAAACTGAATAGATAATGGATATCTCATTTATTTTAGACGATTTGAATGACGCACAAAGAGAAGCGGTCACGGCTGAAGATACGCATGCCCTGATTTTAGCCGGTGCCGGAAGTGGAAAAACGCGGGTTTTAGTCCATCGCATCGCCTGGATTACCCAAGTGATGAATTTGTCTCCTTATAATGTGATGGCGGTCACCTTTACCAATAAGGCTGCGAATGAAATGCGCGGTCGTATCGAAGCTCTGATCGGCCATCAGGCCAACGGCTTGACCATGGGGACATTTCACGGAATCGCCTATCGAATTCTACGCCAACATTATCAGGAAGCCGGATTACCAAAAGATTTTCAGATCCTGGATGCCGATGATCAGAAACGAGTCGTAAAGCGATTGTTAAAAGCGATGGAATTGGACGAGTCGCAATGGCCGCATAAACAGATTGTGGCCTTCATTAATGGCGAGAAAGAAGAGGGGAGGCGGCCGCATCATATCGATATCGGTCACAATCCGTTCGTTGCCAAGATGGTTCAGGTCTACAAAGCTTATGAAGAGCAGTGTCAACGTTCCGGGCTGGTCGATTTTGCCGAGCTGTTGTTACGTGCGCATGAGCTTTGGTTGAAAAACCCGGCGGTATTGGCGCATTATCAGGCGCGTTTCAAACATATTCTGGTTGACGAGTTTCAGGACACCAACAGTTTGCAATACGCTTGGTTGCGAGTGCTGGCGGGCGCCAGCAGCAAACTGTTTGTGGTTGGGGATGATGATCAGTCAATCTACGGTTGGCGTGGTGCTAAAGTGGAGAATATCCGCCAATTCGATCAGGATTTTGCTAATGTCAAAATGGTTCGTCTGGAACAGAATTATCGCTCCACCGAAACGATCCTGAAAGCGGCCAACGGCTTGATTGCCAATAATACCTCCCGTATGGGCAAGGAACTGTGGAGCGCCGGAGAGCAGGGTGAGCCGATCAAAATTTATGAAGCTTTCAACGAGATGGACGAGGCGCGTTATGTTTGCAACCAGATTGAACAGTGGTGTGAAAACGGCGGCGCCAGAAATGAGATAGCGGTGCTGTATCGCTCCAACGCTCAATCCCGAATGATGGAACAGGCGTTAATGCAGGCGCAGATTCCATATCGTGTCTACGGTGGTCTACGTTTCTATGATCGGGCTGAAATCAAAGATGTACTCGCTTATCTCCGCTTGTTATTGAATCGTGATGACGATGCAGCTTTTGAACGGGTCTACAATCATCCGCCGCGCGGTATCGGTCAAAAAACCGCCGATACGATTCGAGAGGCAGCCAAACACCAGCAGATATCTTTATGGGAGGCGGCCAAACAACTGGTGGATGCGGGCTTGACCGCAAGAGCAAAATCTTCAGTCGCCGGTTTTCTCGATTTGATTGAAAGTCTGCAGGAGCAGATTGAAGGACAGAGTTTGCAAGATCAGATGATGAAGGTGATCTCCCAATCCGGCCTACAGGCGCACTTTGAAAAAGATCGTTCCGAGCAGGGGCAGGGACGTTTGGAAAACATCGATGAATTGATTAATGCCGCCAGCCAATTCAAGCAGAGTCAAGCTCAGCAGGAGGCGGAAGGTGTCGAATCGGAGCAGCAAGCATTTGCCCAGCAGGCGCCAGTCGAGTCCATCGATGAAGATGGCAACACCATTCTGTTGACGCCGACATTTGATAATCCGTTGTCCGAGTTTTTAGCCCAGGCAGCTTTGGAGGCCGGAGAGCAACAGGCGGATGAATGGGAGTCGTCAGTTCAATTGATGACCCTGCATTCCGCCAAAGGACTCGAATTTCCGCTGGTGTTTATGATTGGTGTCGAGGAAGGCTTGTTCCCATCACAACAGTCTCATGAAGATCCGTCCAGATTGGAAGAGGAACGCAGATTGGCCTATGTGGGAGTGACACGGGCGGAAAAACAGTTAATGATTACTTTTGCCACCCGGCGTCGTTTGCATGGTCAGGAGTTCTTCCCTGCGCCGTCACGTTTCATTAAAGAGATTCCGGAGGAGTGTGTTGAAAGCGTGCGTTTATCCGGTTCTGTGGCCCCATCATTTGGCGGATATCAAGCACAGGATAGTTTTGGCCTGTCAGCCAAACAGAATGAAACCGGTTTTATGGCGGGTGAGCGCGTGTTCCATCAAAAGTTCGGCGATGGTGTTGTGCTGGCCACCGAAGGGAGTGGCGAACACGCCCGTATTCAGGTCAATTTCACACATGCCGGTGCCAAGTGGTTGGTAACGGCTTACGCCAACCTTGAGAAGAAAGCATAAATAGAAAGGTACCATCGTGTCACAACCAAAACAGGACGTTTGTTTTTTCAGCGCAACAGGGGTGTTCGCGCAAGGCATGCTTAAAGCTGTGGATATGTTTTTGCAGCCGCAGGATATTTGTATGTTATCCGGACCATCAGGAAGCGGTAAGTCACAGTTTTTAAAAGCATTGGCGGATTTGATCAAACATCAAGGCGAAGTGTGCTTGGAGGAGCAGATGCTGGATAAGGTTTGTCCGGAAACTTGGCGCTCGCAAGTCATGTATTTTGCCGCCGAGACGGCTTGGTGGCAGGATACGGTCATTGCCCACTTCGATCAGGGGTTGGAGACCGATTGTCTGAAAGGCGTCGGCTTAGGCAAAGACGTGTTGGAATCCAATCCGGACTCGCTTTCGTCCGGTGAAAAACAGCGCTTGGCTTTGTTGCGAGGATTGCAATATCAGCCGAAAATCTTGTTGTTGGATGAAATTACCGCCAACTTGGATCCTAAAAGCGAGCAGCTGGTTGAAACGTTGGTTAAGGAGTATGTCGATCAACATCAGGCGGCGGCGATCTGGATTAGCCATGACCCGAATCAAAGCCAACGCATGGCGACCAAAAAACTGGTTTTCGAGGCGAAAAACACAGAGGAGGTTGAACGATGATTTTGATCAGCTACTGGGATTTGGCGATACTTTCCGTACTGGTTTTCCTGTTGGGAATCTTCCTGTGGTTAAGTGGTTTTAGTCAGGTAAAACAGTTGTGGTGGGGCGCGGTGCGCATGATTGTCCAACTGTTGTTTATGGGGGTATGGTTGAGTTATGTGTTCTATGCCGATAACCCCATTTGGATCGCTCTGGTCGGAATGGTGATGCTGTCGGCAGCAGGCTATGAAATCACCAAACGTCAGCAGTACCGCTTTAAGAAACTGAATGGTTTGCTGGTCGGTTTTATGGCCTTATCGATGACTTCCTTGGTGCTGTTGGTAGCGGTCTTGACCATTGTCATTCAACCGCAGCCTTGGTATGAACCCCAGTACGCTATTCCACTATTAGGTATGCTGTTGGGTAATAGTATGACGGCCATTGGCTTGGGATTGGATACCCTGACCCGCAATGCGGTTCAGGCTAAAGCTAAAATTGAAGCGCAATTGGCTTTAGGTAAAACGGCCAAGCAATCAATGGACTTCATTCGTCAGCAAAGTTATCACGCCGCGATGATTCCGGTGATCAATATGTTGGTTGCTGCCGGGATTATTTCGTTGCCGGGGATGATGACCGGTCAAATTTTGGCAGGAGCAGATCCGATGGAGGCCGTTAAATATCAAATTATGATCATGTTATTGATTGCCACTTCTACCGGTTTTGGAACCTTGATTGCCGTGAATCTAGCTTGTCGTAAGCTGTTTGATTCACGTCAAAGGCTATTGACGACCATTTTGCATAAAGTGAAATGATGCCGTGCTTCAATGGAATCTAGGGGATTGATTTAGAAAAGAAATTTGGCCTTTTTTGTCTTGTAAATTTCATTGAAAAGCTCGTTGTATTTGCTATATTGAACAGGGTTTGGGTATTTTTACTGAAAGGAGGAGAAGATGCCATTACGACTGAAAGATATTGTTTCACAAGCTAAGGCGAATATTAAAGAGGTTAGCTGTGAAGAAGCCGCGGATATGATGAAAACCGGTTGCTATAAGGTACTGGATGTACGCGAGCCGGCCGAATACCTTGACGGAACTATTCCGATGTCCGTTCATGTACCGAGAGGGGTGCTTGAGCCCATCTGTGATACTTGTTATGCGGGACACAAGGGTGAGCTTTCCGACTTGGATCAAGGTTGGATTGTTTTTTGTCTGTCCGGCGGTCGAGGTGCTCTAGCTGTCGATACCATGCAAAAGATGGGCTATAGCAATGTCGTTAATATTGCCGGCGGTTTTACCGCCTGGAAAGAGTTTGGCGGAAATATCGCCACGCCTCCGGTAGATAATGGCTTGATTCGTTTGGATCATCCGTGGAACCCGGGACCGGATGCCGGTACCTGTGATTCATAAGCCGTTGATAAAATCGTCATTAAATTAAATAAAAAAGCCAGTCTTAAATTCTCTTCGACTGGCTTTTTTATGCATGAGAATCTTAAAAATCGGGTTAAGAGTCGCTTGCATCACTTTTAAGTTTTTGCACCGTTGCTTTGTTTTGGTTGATTTTGGTGACGATTACTTCTTCTCCGTGAGAGAGCCCTTCTAAACCGGAGAGGTTTTCAATCGGCCAGGTTGTACCGTGATAGTGCACTCGAATCAGGTTTTCACCAGAGATTTCAATTCGCCCCATTTCACCAGCCTCGAAGGTAGTAATTTTTTCATTGTCTTTTCGCAGCAGTTTTTTTAGAGGTTTTTGTAAGATGAAAAAATTCAGCAAAGACAAAATTGCGACCACACCTATTTGTTCGGCGGGTTCTGTTGGCCACCCCGAAGCGACTAAAGCACCGGTTTCAATTAATGCCAAACCAATTAAGGTCAGGTAGATGGAAATCACCGTCAAATCCACCCCAATCAGCACTGCTCCTAAAATTAAAAATAACCAATAAGACATTTGATTTCCAACTTGTTTGTGTTCCCATTTTAAACGGGTTTAATTAAACGTTATCTACCTTTTGAATGGGGGCTAAACCGGCGCCCATTAGTGTGGTTAGAGAGGTTAAAGAACCGATCATATCCGCGCCTTCCACAGGTACCACAATTTTGTTAGCAGAGTCTGAAGCGGCAAGATTTGCAAAAGCACCGATACGTTGTTGTGCAAGCAGGAATTCAGCTGCTTGTGGATTGCTTTGCATGGCCTCATTAATCAGCTCCATAGCTTCTTTTTTACCTTGACCATTTTGTACCTCGGTATATTTATCAGCTTCGGCTTGGCGTTCTTGCGCTTCGGCAGCAAGAATAGCAGATTGTTTTTCCCCTTCGGCTTGAGCAATCGCGGCGTTCTTCTCCCCTTGGGCTTTTAGTTCGGTAGCACGTTTAGTACGCTCCGCTTCCAGTTGCATTTCCATGGCATGGCGGACCGTCTCCGGAACTTGAATATCTGCAATTTCAACACGTGTGGTTTTGCCGCCCCAACTGGCACTGGCATCATCCAAGGCATTTAACAATGCGGCTCCTAGCTCCTCACGAGAACTCAGCGTTTGGTCTAATTCCAACTTACCGATTTCGCTTCTTAAGGTGGTTTGTGCTAACTGCGCAATAGCGCGTTTAATATCGGCGACTTCATAGGTGGCGGATTTGGCATCGCTAATACGAATAAACACCACGCCATCCACCGTGATGGTAACGTTATCTTTGGTAATGACTTGCTGTGAAGGAATATCGATTAACTGTTCTTGAGAGCTAAAGGTGCTGCGAATGGAATCAATCACCGGAATAATAAAGTGAATACCGCCTTCCAGCGTTTTGTGATATTTACCAAGTCGCTCCACCACAACCATATCCGCTTGCGAAACTACCTTGACACCCATTTTGATGAAGATGCCGATAAAAAAGACCACAATAAGCCAAAAAATCAAACTCGGCGTTAAGATTGTTTCCATGTGAATTTATCCTTTATGTGAAGTTCTCTAAATGAGATGGTGTTTAGTGGTATTACTGCTAAAATTTTGTCTAGTTTATACTATTTGCGAATGTTTTTTGTCTTCATAAGCCGTATTTTTGCTTATTCTTGGCGCTGAGAAAATTTAGGAGTTGTTATGGGTTGGTCCGCTTGGGCTTTGGATCATTTATGGCTGGTAGCAGGCGGAAGTCTGCTGATCAGTATTGCTTTGCATTTTGCCGTGACTTGGTTGTTTAAAAATTCGGGTAGCGTAAAGACGGCTTCCAAAAGAATCGATGAATAAACAAAAAAATCTGGCAATGCCAGACTTTTTTATAGGCCGTCAATTGCCTGTTAAGCTTTAATCGGATTTAGGTAACGTTCTCGTTTTTTCGGCTTGAGTTTATCGAGTTCAACCAGAATTAAAGCATCAATACAGGCGTTGAAGTCCGGATCGATACTGAAATCGATAAAACGACAGCCCTTGTCATCCGCCACTTCGGCATATTGTTTAAACAGGGTAGGCACTTTAACCCCGTCCAAATCGAGTAGCGCATTGAGCTTTTTGAAGCTGTCCTTATAGTCACCCGAGAAGACTTCTTCGGCGATTTTTTGATTGTTTTTGCTGAGTTCAACCGGTCGCAAAGCCTCGGCCAAATCCTGATGTGAGCCAAGCTGTTGGTTGAAGAAACCGATAATCAATTCTTTCGAATTCTGGGGATAAGCGTCACTCAAGGAGACCGGACCGAATAGGTATTTGATATGCGGGTGTTGGGCAACATAGGCGCCGATACCGTACCAGAGATAGTCCAAGCTGCGTTTCCCCCAATATTTTGGTTGTACGAAACTTCGGCCCAGTTCAATTGCTTGTGGCAGATAAGCCTCGATCTCCGGTTTCAGTTTGAAAAGGGTACTGGTGTATAGGCTGGCAATGCCGTTTTTTTCGACCAGCTTACCGCATTCCCCCAAACGGTATGCACCGACAATTTCCAAATCCTCTTCGTCCCAGAGCACTAAATGACGGTATTCGGTATCGTAAGCGTCCAGATCGATCGATGTGCCGGTGCCTTCTTCAACGGTTCTGAAGGTCAATTCGCGAAGCCGACCGATTTCGTGCATGACAGGGGAATCCTCTTCGTAGTCATACAGAAAGATTTTTTTGCCGTCTTGGGTTTGACCAAGCAGTTGTGCATTTTTCAAACTCTTTTTAAGCGCTTTAGGATCGACCGGGTGGGCAATGGTCTCTTCGGTTTTGAATAGCGGCTGTTTGCCTTTTTTTAGCGCTCTGCTTTCTTTGTCCAGTCGGTACAGGTGTTTTCTGAAACGGTTCGCCAGCTGTTTGGCCGGCATATCGATTTTCGCGACCTCTTTCCATGGGATTTGCTTGCCGACAAAAAACTGAATTTCCTGATGGCTCTTATTGAACATCTCTTTAACCAGCATCATGGTGCCGAGCGGCTTGTATAAGGTCGATAAGGCATAAAACAGCGTCGAGTTGCGCGCATCGATGTAGATCGGTTGAATCGGCGCCTTGGATTTTTCCGCCAACTTCAAGAAGCCCGCTTTCCATTTGCCGTCGCGCACCCCGTTCGGGCGAATTCTGGAGACTTCTCCGGCCGGGAAAATAATCACCGCCTCTTCATTTTCCAAAGCATTCAAGATGTTTTTGAATTGGGTTTTGTGAGCCGTTTTGCCACTCATATTGTCGACGCCAAGGAACAAGGCTTTAAGTGGTTCGATATTGTTGAGTAGATCGCTGGCGACGATACGCACATCCGGGCGCACCGAACGAACCATTTTCAGCAGAGCCAAACCGTCCAAAGAACCGATAGGGTGATTGGCCACCATAATCACTCTTCCTTGCGAAGGGATTCGATTCATGGCTTCGGAATTGATCTTATAGCTAAAATTGAAGTAGTTCAGAACTTCGTTCAAAAAAGCGAACCCTTTCAGATGTTGATGGGTTTCGATGAACTCGTTAATCTCTTTTTCGTGAGTCAGTGACTTAATAAGTTTGATTGCCAGTTTTCCGGTTTTCTTTTGGGGTAATTCCGGAAATTTTTCGGTAATTGCGGCTTCAATATTTAGCATGATTGATTACGTTCTCTTGCCGTTTCGTCTAAACGGTTATTTGGTTGAATACAGTTTGTCGAGGCTATTATCAAAACCAATAGTGAAGCTTGCGTGACATATAGATGATGATTTTTTGAAATCGGTATTTATTTAGGCGTTATGAGAATCGTGTCGTTGGAAAAGGCCTGTTCATATTCACTTAATGAATACTAGGTGATTGTTTTTAAAGCCTGTATTATAATTTTTTATCACAGCGTACCGACTTTTAATAAGAAGGTGGCAGTGTTATCAGATAATAAAATGCAGTTCAATGTTATGGTGCTACAAGATAAAATTGAGACCCAAGAAGGTTCTGAAAAAGATCAGGGTAAAGGCCGCTCCGCTTTGTCAGAAAGTGATCAGCTTAAAGACATGGAACAGTCGATTTTTGAAAACGATTATAAAATGGTGCCGAGAGGGCCTGATCGTCGTCAGCGTAACGAGCGACGTACCGATCCGAGAGAGCAGAGCGGACATAAGTCTGTTTGGGCTTGGATTCGTTCGATATTTAAGCCGCGTGTCGGAGTGGATCGTCGCAAAGGTAGCGACAGAAGACAGCCGCGTCAGCCTAGCGAATCAAGTCCGTCCGCGACCTTAACCAAGGAAGAGTTGGATCAGTTATTGGACTAGTCCGCCGTAACCGTGTGTTGCCGTAAGACCTTTTCTGCTGTTTCATAGCCCAACTTGATCATGTCGCTCGCTCGATTAAATTCGAGCATGCCGCACGCATCGCGTGGAATATCCAAGACGATATCAGGCGGATAAGCCGCCAGTTTTTGACGAGCTAGGCTGCTCTGCATGCTATCAAACGCTTTGTTGCTGATATCGTACATGTCCCAGTCAAAAGGGGCGTTTTTATTGGTTTCTTGAGGGATGAAACGTTCTTTAAGAACGTCGAAAAACTCGCTTACACTGTCCAACCAGCTCTGTTTCGCTTGTTGTTGTGCTTTGTCTTTCGCTTCGTTATCAATCGACTGGGATTTGCCGCCCAAGTTGACGGCAATGGTCAAATCGCTATGTTGGCTGAAAGTCGGTGCAATCGGAATAGGATTCAAGACGCCGCCGTCAATTAATGTGCGCCCATGAAGATGGGCCGGAGTGAAGATCATCGGTAGGGCGATTGAAGCTCGGACGGCTTCAAGTAAGGGGCCTTTTTGCAGCCAAACTTCTTTTTCGTTCTCAATATCGGTTGCCACGGCGGTAAACGGAATAGGAAGGTCTTCAATATTCGGATTGCCGATCATCTCTTCCAACTTTTCAAACAGTTTTTCGCCCTTGATGAGGCCGCTACGTTCCCACGCGATATCAGTCAGCCCAAGAATGTCGGTATTGGTCAGTTTCTCGAACCAGTCGGTAAACTCTTTTAGTTTACCGGCGGCATAGGCACCACCAACTAATGCGCCCATAGAGCATGTCGAGATAAAGGTAATCCGGTAGTTGTGTTCTTCGAGCCATTGGATCACTCCGATATGAGCCAGTCCGCGAGCCCCGCCGCTTCCCAATATCAGAGAAACGGTTTTGGCTTCTTTCGGGTTCGAATTTTCAGATAACTGAACTTGCTTTTGAGTCATGGTTTATTTCAGGGCGTCGGAGACGATCGCTTGAGCCTCATGCAGAATAGCGTCTAGATGCTCATGACCGATAAAGCTTTCCGCATAGATTTTATAGATATCTTCGGTACCGGACGGACGCGCTGCGAACCAACCGTTTTCGGTAACGATTTTCAGGCCACCAATAGCCGCGCCATTGCCTGGAGCGTGGGTCAGTTTGGCCGTGATGGCTTCACCGGCCAAGCTGTCAGCTTTAACCATGTCAGGAGAGAGGTTGCTTAAGATCGCTTTTTGTTCGCGGTTCGCAGGCGCATCAATACGCTGATAGATTGGATTGCCGAATTCTTCGGTTAGCTCTTGATAAAGTTCGCCCGGATCTTTGCCGGTTACCGCAGTGATCTCGGCGGCCAATAGGTTCATGATGATGCCGTCCTTATCGGTACTCCAAGGGCTGCCGTCCATCGCCAAGAAAGAGGCGCCGGCAGACTCTTCGCCGCCGAATCCGAATTCGCCGGTTTGCAGGCCATCAACAAACCATTTAAAGCCAACCGGAACTTCGTTCAGGTTCAGCTTCATCGCGGCGGCAACACGGTCGATCATCGAGCTGGAAACCAAAGTTTTCCCTACTGCGGCATTTTGCGGCCAGTTTGGTCGGTGGCTGAACAGGTACTGGATGGCAACGGCCAAGTAATGGTTCGGATTCATTAAACCGACTGATTTGGTAACGATGCCGTGGCGATCTACATCCGGATCGTTACCGAATGCCAAATCGTAATTGTCTTTAAGATTGATCAGTCCGGCCATGGCGTACGGAGAGGAGCAGTCCATGCGGATTTTGCCGTCTTTATCGACATGCATGAAAGAGAAAGTCGCGTCTACTTGCGGGTTGACGACTTCGATATTCAGTCCGTAGTGTTCGGCAATCGGTTTCCAGAAATCAATTGCGGCACCCCCCATCGGATCAATTGCCAATTTAAGATTGGCTTCTTTGATCGCTTGCATGTTGATGACCTTGTCCAGATTCTCAACATAAGGCGTGATTAAATCCGTCGGAGTAACCGTTTCGCTCGCCATCGCATCGTTGAGTGGCATGCGTTTCACTTCCCGCATACCTTCGCTGATGATTTTGTTGGCGCGATCTTGAATCCAAGAGGTCGCTTCGGTATCGGCCGGTCCGCCGGTCGGCAAATTGTATTTGAAGCCGCCGTCTTGTGGCGGATTGTGTGAAGGAGTGATGACCACTCCGTCCGCCAGACCGCCTTGACGGCCGTGATTATATTGCAAGATGGCGTTGGAAATAACCGGTGTCGGGGTGTAACGTCCATTAGATTGAATGATCACATTAATGCCATTTGCGGCAAAGACTTCAATGGCGGTGGCGTGCGCCGCTTCTGAAAGCGCGTGGGTATCCATGCCGATAAACATTGGGCCGACGGTGTTTTGTAAGCCGCGATACTCAACGATCGCTTGGCAGATAGCGGCAATATGATCGTCGTTAAAGGTGGTTTTACTCGAGCAGCCGCGGTGTCCACTGGTTCCGAAACTGACGGCTTGTTCCGGGATGGATACATCCGGCTTCAAGTTGTAATAATCCGTCATGAGTTTGGGAATGTTTTCTAACAGAGTGTGTGGAGCTTTTTTACCCGCATATTCAGAAATTGCCATGAGTTCACCTTACCAATAATCGTTTTATTTCGACTTCATTC
Source organism: Thiomicrorhabdus sp. (assembly GCA_963677355.2). Classification (GTDB taxonomy): domain Bacteria; phylum Pseudomonadota; class Gammaproteobacteria; order Thiomicrospirales; family Thiomicrospiraceae; genus Thiomicrorhabdus. Next base: position 152,197 of record CAXXXQ010000003.1, read on the forward strand.
TATCCAATTTATATGACGGTTTTGTGTTTTCTCAACCAATAGAATGTCGAGCCGAGCAATAATGGGAATTATTCTCGATTTTGACTTTATCTTACTTCAATAGTCTCTATAATAAATTACATTAAAAATCATACGGAAAGAGATGAAAAATTACCATACTTATCATGTGGTTAAGGCATTGGCTAAGTTGAAGTCTTGGTCGCTTGCACTGGCTTTGCTGTTTGTCATGGCGCAAACGGCCGGTTTGTTGCACGCCGAAATTCATCCGTTCCATGAGCATGACGCCAGTTGCGATGTGTTCGATAAGCTGGCTCAGCCGTTCGATTCGGCCACAGCCGCGATTGAAACCAAGCAGAATTTTACTATCTGTAAAGCTTCTGTCATTGAACTGACTGCTCTTTATCACAAATCCCACATTGACCATTTTTACGGTCGAGCCCCGCCTCTTGCCTGATTGTTATCAACACAAATTTTAATTATTCGCCCTGCGGCAAAGTTTGAGACTTTGTTCTGCAGGTTTATTGATGTTTGATCAATTAGGAAAAACAATGAAACTAAAGAATATAACGTTAGCGGTTATGGCCGCTACAGGTGCTTATGCCGGTTCAATAAGCGCAGCCGATTCCACAACCGCTCTACCGGAAGTCACGGTATCTGCCTCACCGATTCATGAGCATGATGCCTCTGTTGTCCCTTCTCAAATCGATGTTTTACAAGGAACGGAAAAGGCCGCAAAGCAAAGTGGCTCTTTAGGTGCTACCTTGGCAGATATTCCTGGCGTTAACAATCAATCAGCGGGAACACAGTCCGGTAAGCCGGTTATTCGCGGGTTGACGGGCAATCGAATTAAAGTCTTGTCAAACGGGCAGAGTACCGACTATCAAGCTTATGGAACTCGCCATAACCCGAATATTGATCCGTTTCTGGCGGAGCGTATTGAGGTCATTCGCGGTCCGCAGAGTGTACTGTACGGTTCACAGGCTATGGGTGGGGTAGTCAATGTCATTCAGGGTGATATGCCTTACGGCAAAGCAACACATGGAGAAGTTGCTGCCGAGTTTAACAGTAATAACCGTGAAACTCAGCTTGGCGCCAAAGTTGGTGCCGGATCGGAGAAATTTGCCATTACTGCTGGCGTTTCAAGTCGTAAAGCGGATAACTTCAGAGTGCCGACAGGCGACTCTTCCGAAGGGGCGACTCCGGCAGGGGCGAAAAGCTATGAACCATTATTCGTCGGCGAGGTGCCTTTTACCAACTTTGAAAACCAAGCCGGTAATATCGGTTTGGGATATCAGGACGACTGGGGGAATGTTGAGTTCCGTTACACCAAATGGGTATCGCAACAAAACTATGTCGGTATTGAAGCCGATGGTCCAATGTCTGAATATGAAGCTGTTCCGGCCGGGCAACGCTTAAACAATGAGGAAGCGCAACTGACGGCAGAAATCTTTGCCGGTGATTGGGTGATTAAACCGAGCTGGAGTCATACTCGTAATCAGCGTGAAGCCGCTCATGAAGAACCGTATGAAGATATGTTCGATAGTCATGAAGAAGAGCACGAAGAGGAACATGAAGAGGAGCATGAAGAGCATGAGCATGGCTTGCTTGATATTCTCGTCAAGCGTGATGACTTTAGACTTGGTTTAGAGCATCCCAAAGTCGGTGATTTTGAAGGTGAAATTGGTATCGAGTTGTCGGAAAAAACTCAAGATTTACGTTCCGGGCATCTAACGCCAAGTGCAACCGAAAGCAAACGTGCCGTATATATGTTTGAAGAAGCCGATTATGACAACTTGTTAGTGCAATTTGGTGCGCGTTATGACTGGCATACCGTTCAAGCGCCTGTCGGTGGAGAAAATGAACACTTTACTGACGAAATGGGCGTGTTTGACGCGTCGAACAATAGCCAGTCTTTCCAAGTGGCAAGCGGCTCTTTAGGCGCAACCTACAGTATCAATGATCAGTGGAAACTGGCGGCAAATGTTGGTACCGGTTTTAGAGCCCCGACTATCTTTGAGCTGTTTGCGGGCGGATCTCACGGCGGCGTTCAGGCTTTCCAGTTGGGTAATCCTGAGCTTGAAGCGGAAACCTCAATCAATACGGATTTGTCTTTGCGTTATCAGAGCAAAAACACGCAAATGGTGGCAACCGTTTATAACAATCTGATTGATAACTATATTTACTTGGCAAACTTGCCGGGTCTATGTTTCGATGCTGAAGGCGAGTCAGCGGTGTGTGGAACGCCAGGTGCGCTACAAGGAATGCAGGCCGAACAGACCGATGCGCGTATTAGCGGATTTGAGTTTGCTCTTAATCAACGTTTCAATGCTCAATGGAGTGCGGATTTGGGGCTGGAAATTATTAAAGGTATCGATACTGAAAATGATCGTGATCTGCCGTTGATTCCTGCCAATAATGCTCGTGTCGGCTTACACTATGAGCCGTCCAAATGGCAAAATGTGGATAAACAGAAGTTAAGTTTGGCGGTTAAAGCGGTCGCGTCAAAAGATTCGGCAGGCAGTTATGAGCCTTTTTCGCAATTTGACGATATTGTAAAGGTCGGTACCGCCAGTACCGCTGCTTATACACTGGTTGATTTAGGCTATCAAGCGCAAATTAATCTCGATAAACAGAAGCTGAATGTCTACGCTAAGGTCGATAATGTATTTGATCGCCGTTATGTTGACTTCTTAAATACCTATAAAGGTTACACCTTGAATACCGGGCGTAACTTCAAACTAGGCGTTAATATGCAGTTCTAAGTTATCTTTAATCATGCTGTGCTTTGTTTTTTCGGCAAAGCGAAAACCGTCTGTCAGTTTAGACTGCAGGCGGTTTTTTTATGCCTATTGTCCAGTTAAAAAGCATCCGCATGTTATTGAGAGATTGCTGATAAAATAGCCGAAATTTTTAACTTGGATGCCTTGAAAAAATGAGTTCTGCCCATAGGTTTATGGCAATTGATGAATTTTTAGAGAACGGAAAATTATGAGCAAAGATTATTATGCAATTTTAGGTGTCGGTCGCAGTGCCAGCGATGCTGAAATCAAAAAAGCATATCGAAAAATGGCGGCGAAATACCACCCGGATAAACCGACCGGTGACGAATCCAAGTTTAAGGAAATCAGTGAAGCTTACGAGACCTTGAGCGATGCCGAAAAGCGTGCCATGTACGATCAGTTCGGCTCGGACTATCAGCAAGCCGGGGCAGGTGGTTTTGGCGGTGCGCACGGCGGCGGTGCCGATTTCAGCGATATTTTCGGCGATATGTTCGGTGGTGGTGCCGGCGGCTTTGGCGGTTTTGGCGGCGCGCATGGTGGCGCAGGCGGTTTTGGTCAACATCAGGCTCGTCCGCAAAAAGGCGAAGATCAAACCGTCAATGTCATGGTCTCTCTGACTGAAGCGATTGAGGGCGCGGAAAGAACCATCAATGTGCAAACGGGTAATCCGCACTCGCGTTCGAGCAGCTACGACACCAAGCCGATCAAGGTACGCATTCCGGCCGGTGTAACTCAGGATCAGAAGATTCGTGTTAAAGGTAAAGGGTTTTCCGGCCTTAATGGCGGGCCTGACGGCGATGTCATCATTAAAATCAATCTTGAAAAACATCCGCACTATAAGGTTGAAGGCAATGACGTCTATCTTGATCTGCCGATCACCCCGTGGGAAGCTGCATTAGGCGCCAAAGTCGAAATTCCGACATTGAAAGGCAAAGTCAAAATGGCAATTGCGCCGGGTACTCAATCCGGTACCAAGCTGCGTATCAAAGGGCGCGGTTTGGGACAGAACCCGGGTAACCAGTATGTGATCGTACAGATTCATACACCTCCGGCGGTATCGGATGAAGATAAGGCCTTGTACGAATCCATGGCGGCGCAAATGCCGTTTAATCCGCGGGCGGATTTCTAGTTCGTTTCTCTTAACAAGCCAGACTGAATTTGTCTGGCTTTTTAATAAGAAGAGATGATGTTTTGAATATCGCCGACTTTGAATGGTTTGCTCAAGAAATCATTCATACCGCTTTCAATGGCTTTTTGTCGATCTTCTTCGGAGGTGTTTGCGGTTAAGGCGATAATGGGAATTTTGGCGTTCAGTTTTCTAATCTCTATTGTGGTTTGGAAACCGTCTATTTCCGGCATTTGGCAGTCCATGAGAATGAGGTCGATTTCAGGTTCCATATCGGCAAGGAACAGAGCGATCGCTTCTTTACCGTTTTCGGCAAGTTCAACCTTATGTCCCAATTTTTCCAGCACTTTGAGGCCGATTTGCCGATTAATCAGATTGTCGTCAACCAGTAAAATATGGCGACTTTGGACAGCCGGATTTTGGATAGCGGTGGTCTGCTCGGATTTTTCAACCTTTTCAGACGGCCGGTTCGGTATGAGAACCCAAAATTCTGAACCTTGATTTTCTTCGCTGCTAACGCCGACGTCGCCCCCCATTAAATTGGCGAGTTTTTTACTTATCGCCAAGCCGAGTCCGGTTCCGCCAAATTGTCTGCTGGTTGAAGCATCCACTTGGGAAAAATCTATAAACAGTTTTTCCAGTCCTTGTGGAGAGATGCCTATCCCGGTATCCCGTACGGTGAGTTTGATGTTATTCCCGTGCAAGGTTACTTTGAGAGTAACGCTGCCCCGTTCGGTGAATTTGATGGCGTTGCTTAGATAGTTGTTGATGATTTGATTGATTCGGAAAGGATCCCCTTTCTGCCACTCAGGAATTGAACTATCCCATTCAAAGAGAAGTTCTATCGGTTTATTGTGAGTTTTTTCCTGATGAATGTGTAGGGCGTTTTCACATTGGTTCTTCAAATTAAACGGAATAGATTCGACTTCCATCTGTCCCGCTTCGATTTTCGAAAAATCCAGAATGTCATTGATGACATGTAAGAGTACGCCGGCAGAGTGGTTGGCAATGTCCAGTAAGCGATGACACTCTTCTGTTTGCAGTTCGGATTCCAGTAGTTGCAGCGCCCCGATGACACCATTGATCGGTGTACGGATTTCGTGACTCATTGTGGCTACAAATTTCGATTTGGCCTTGCTTAATTCAAGGGCACGGGTTTTTTCCTGTTCGAGTTCTTGAGTTCGCTCGGCCACTTTTTGCTCAAGCGTATCCGTCAGTTTTTTTAATGCCTGATTGCTTTCATATAACTCTAACGATTTGGTTTCGAGAATGTGCTCGGCCTGCTTACGGGCTTCTCGCTCTCTTTTGAATCGTCGCTCAAACGGATTGCTGGTCATGTCTTAGTTTCTAGTACGAATTATTTTTAGTGTTTCGTTAAGGTGAATAGTACCTTGGTCAGATCATCGGTGGATTGGTCGTCCATCGTGATATCGATGTTTTCTTGATAGTAACTTGCCGAACCTTTAATTAAACCGTAAGCCAAAGCCGAAAACGGGCGCTTGGATGTATAGGTCAGCAGCATTTGGTTTTCGGATTGGATGTCCGAATCAAAAGTAGGCAACTCGGCTTCCGGGTAGAGTTTTTTGACTTCAATGTGAACCCGGTTTTCAATGGTATCAAGGAAATCGAAACAGGTGTTCACATCATCAAAAAACATCGGATAACTTTCGGTGAACCTGACAAGCAGATGTTCCCCGAAGGTTTTTACCAAGTCTTCTACCGAAATTCCGGTTTTGGCACTTAAGTGGGAGACGAGTTCGAGCATCTCTTTATGGTCGTAGGTGCCTACCGAAGTGTAAGCTCCGCCCGAAGGTAAGTTGGACTCTTCAATGATCTCGTCGGCCATTTCAAAACCAAACTTATCTTCGACCAACTCAATGAATTCGGCAAAAACGATCCCTTTCATTTAATTTTCTCCCGTTAGATTTAACGTTTAAGTGTTGTCTAAGGTCACGTAAAAGTCAACGGAAATCGATATTTGCCGCCTAGCGGTCATTTCAGATCAAGGCTGCCAAGCAGGTTGTGAAATATTGATCAAACTTGTTATTTACTCTCCTTGCTTGGACGATCTGGTTAGGATTGTTTGATTGATAAGGGGGGCGATGTTTCCACTCCCCTTTATTTACCGAGTAGATATTTTTAGAAATGACAAAGTATCCGATTGACACAGCGGCCTTTCATTTTTAAATAAAAGTGATTGTCTGTCGGTTTTTGCTTAAAATGAACCGCAAAAAATCAAGGAGACGGCAAATGAAACGCAGAGAATTTATCGGCGCAGTAGCAGGTGCAACTGCGGCAACCGCTTTAACCGCTTGTGGAACGGACGAGTCCGCAGCACCGGCCGCGGCGCAACAACCGCAAAAAACTTATCAGTGGAAAATGGTGACGACTTGGCCTAAAAACTTTCCGGGGCTGGGAACCGGCGCAAATAATATTGCCAAATTGATTACCGAGATGTCCGGCGGGCGAATCGAGGTTAAGGTTTACGGTGCCGGAGAGTTGGTTGGAGCCTTTGAAGTTTTCGATGCTGTTTCACGTGGAAACGCGCAACTCGGTCATGCCGGTGCCTATTACTGGAAAGGAAAAATTCCGTCGGCGGCCTTTTTCTCGTCGGTGCCTTTTGGGTTGACCGCTCAAGAGATGAACGCTTGGTTGTATTACGGCGGCGGGATGGAATTGTGGGAAGAAGCTTACAAACCATTCGGTCTGATTCCAAACCCGGGCGGCAACTCCGGAACTCAAATGGGCGGTTGGTTCAATAAAGAGATCAATTCGGTTTCCGATTTGAAAGGACTGAAGATGCGTATTCCCGGCTTAGGCGGCGAAGTTTTGAAACGTGCCGGCGGTATTCCGGTCACCCTGCCGGGCGGAGAGATTTTCCCTTCTTTGCAATCCGGTGCTTTGGATGCAACCGAATGGGTCGGCCCGTATAACGACTTGGCTTTCGGGCTCTATAAAGTGGCTAAATATTACTATACGCCGGGCTGGCATGAGCCGGGTACCACTATGGAATGCATGATTAACGAGGCGGCTTTCAATGAGTTGCCTGCCGATCTGCAAAGTATCGTGCGTAATGCCATTAAGGCCGCGAATGCGGATATGCTGGCGGAATATACAGCGCGTAACCAGCAGGCATTGCACTCTCTTGTGAGTGAACACAATGTGCAGCTTACATCCTTCCCGGATGAGGTGTTGAAAGAACTGAAAGCGATTTCAGAGCAGGTTGTTGAAGAGGAAGCGACCAAGGATGCATTATCGAAAAAAGTGTGGGCTTCGCAAAAAGCGTTTAGGGAGCAAGTCTCCAAATGGACAGGTGCTTCCGAGCAGGCGTATTTACGTGCCCGTTCTTTGTAAAGCAAGAAAAAGAGTCTAGCAATTCGCACAAAAAAAAGCCCGGGAAACCGGGCTTTTTTATTGATACAAATCAACGAGTTAATGAGATAGATTTTAGTAGTAGCGTTATACTGAAACTGATAGAGTTGAAATTTTAGTATCGGTGTCAGTGATGAGCATTCAGATGAGAGTGAATAAATTTTTAAATGGCGTTGCCGAGCTTTTTATCGAGCCGGGCATGCTTCAAAGAGAACCCTACGACGCTTTTAGAATTCTATTGGTGGTTGGTTTGCTCTCTATCGTCATCTTTATTTCATCGGCTTTCGGTTTATTTCATCTGCTGGTTACCGGCATGTCTTTCAATATGTTGATCAACATCTTATCCGGTTCGGTGTTGCTGTTTTTTCTCTATATGATTCATAAAAACAGAGCCCTTGGCTGGATTGCTCATGCATCGGTGGGCTTGATTTTTCTGTATTTTCCATCGTTTATTTATATTAACCAAGCTCAAGAATTTTCCATGGTTTGGCTGTTTTTTGCGCCGTTTGCGATCATTAGTCTAGTCGGGCATAAAAACGGTATCCGTTATCTGATTGTTTTTTACAGCGTGGTCTTTTTTATGACTTACCAAGGGATTGGTCAATGGGATGACGGCAATTGGACATTGATGAGTTATTTGCGTTTTGTGGTGGCCTCCGTTTTGGGAACGGCATTGGCCGTAGTGATTGATATGGCCAGTAGCGGGTTAAATTCCGAAATTGCAAATCAGCGCCTTAAAGAGAAACGTTATATTACCGAATTGAAACGCCTCTCGACTACCGATGCTTTAACCGAGGTGTTTAACCGCCACTATTTTAAAGAGGTTATGCATCAAAAATTGGCTGAGCTGCAAAACTCCGATCTCTATTTGACCTTCTTTATTTTGGATGTAGATCACTTCAAACTGTATAACGATGAATTCGGTCATCAACAGGGAGACGAGGTATTGCGCAAAGTGGCTCGAAAAATCCGCAGTTATGTCAAGCGCAGAGAGGATTTGGTTTTCAGGTTGGGAGGCGAAGAGTTTGGCGGCTTAGTGGTTTCCGACGACCCGGTCGCCACGGAAAAATGGCTGGAACCTTTGAGAAAAGAGATTGAAGAGCTAAAAATTCCGCATGCCAAGGGCAGCACCGAAAAATACGTTACCGTTTCCATGGGAATTTATTCATCCAAGGTGAAAGAAGCCAAGGCAATTGATAAACTGTATTCCATTGCCGATAAAGCCTTGTACCAAGCAAAAAATTTAGGACGTAATCGGGTTTGTATAGCCAGTAAAACGGGATTGAAAAGCTTATGAAAATCGTTGCATACAGTAGTAAAACTTATGATCGGCAAGCTTTATGCCGTGTACTGAACCCAGAGTGGAAAATCAGTTACGTCGAGCTCGCTTTGGATTTGAATACGGTCGCTCTCGCCCAAGGCGCGGAAGTGGTCAGTGCGTTCGTCAATGATCGTCTGGACGAGCAGGTCTTGAAAGTGCTCGCCGAGGGCGGAACTAAACTGATTGCGCTTCGCTGCGCCGGCTTCAATAACGTCGATCTGGACGCAGCCAAAAAGTTTGGTATTCGTGTACTTAGGGTGCCTGCCTACTCGCCTTATGCCGTGGCTGAACATACCGTCGGTTTGATGCTGGCTCTTAACCGTAAGCTTTACCGCGCTTATAACCGGGTCAGGGAAGGTAATTTCTCGCTAAACGGTATGCTTGGTTTCGATATGTATGGCAAAACGGTCGGGCTGGTCGGTGCCGGGCGTATCGGACGTTTGGTGGGTAAAATGCTCAAAGCGTTCGGTTGCAAGGTGATTGTCTACGATCCTTACGAGTGTACGGCCTGTAAAGAGTTGGGCATTGAACAGGTGCCGCTGGAACAGGTGTTAACCGAGTCCGACATCATCTCTTTGCACTGTCCGTTGAATAAGGAAACCACCCATCTGATTGACAGTGATTCGATTGCCAAGATGAAAAAAGGTGTCATGCTGATCAACACCAGTCGAGGAGGCTTGATGGATACCGCGGCGGTGACCGAAGGCTTGAAGTCGAAGCAGATCGGTTATCTGGGCATGGATGTTTATGAGAAAGAGGGCGAACTGTTTTTTGAAGACCACTCTTGTGAAATCATTCAGGATGACGAGTTCGAACGTCTGCTGACCTTTCATAATGTCTTGATTACCGGACATCAGGCTTACTTCACTGAAGAGGCGCTTTCTCATATTGCCGAAACGACTATGGCGAATATTCAAGCATTTTTAGACGAGCCGGAAGGCTGTCTGCCAAATGAGGTGACCTGTGAATAAGATGATGCGGATTTCCGGCCTGTTTCTGTTGTCGGCTATGCTGATGACGGCCTTGAGTGGTTGCGCCACCATCAAACTGGGGCCTTCCTATAACCAGCCGATTACCGAGCAAGTATTGGAAGAGGGTAAAACCGACCAGAAAGTGCTGATTATCAATATTGACGGCGTACTCAATGACGAGCCTAAAAAGGGCTTGTTAGCCACCGCACCGAGTGTGATGGATTCGGTCATTATGCAACTGCGTAAAGCCGAGAAAGATGACAAAATCGTCGCGGTACTGTTGAAAATCAATTCGCCGGGGGGCGGAGTGACAGTCAGCGATATTCTCTATCACGAACTGCTGGAATTCAAAAAGCGCAGCAAGAAAAAGCTCTATGTGCAGATGATGAGCCTGACCGCTTCCGGTGGGGTTTATATCTCTATGGCGGCGGATCATATCCAAGCGCATCCTTCGACCATTACCGGTTCGGTGGGGGTGATTTCCATCACCGCCGATATCTCCGGCACCATGGATAAAATCGGCGCCAAGGTGAATGTCTATAAAACCGGTGACAATAAAGATATGGGCTCACCTTTCCGTGAGGCCAGCGAGTCAGATAAACAGGCTTTTCAAAGCATGGTGCAAACCATGGTAGAGCGTTTCTATGTACTGGTGGAACAGCGCAATGAACTCTCCGAAGAGCAGATGGCTGTATTGAAAACCGCTAAAGTCGTCACCGGTACAGAAGCGAAAAAATTAGGTTTGGTGGACTCGATTGGTTATCTGTCGGATGCGACCAAGCACGCCTGTGAATTAGGTGAAGCGAAGGATTGTAAAGTCGTCAGTTACCGTTACAGCAAAAACGAAAATGCGACTACCTATTCACCGAGCATGCAAAGTTTCGATAACCCGGCGAGTTTGAATCTGATTGATCTGCCATTGGCCGAATCACTCAAACTGCCTGCCGGGGTTTATTATCTCTATTTGCAATAATCGTCCTTTCGGTAGAAAGGATTGGTGAGGTTTGTTATTTGTTACGCAGTTGCCACAATCACGCTGATGGCAATTGCATAAACCCCAAGAATCATTGCACTTTCAAAACCGATGCGGCCAATGCCGTAGGTTTCCCGTCTGACCAGACCCATCAATAGAATCGCGGTCATTAATATACTCACCAGCCCCCAGGTCATCTGCACGGGGTTCATATCATGGTAAATCGAACCTTGGCTATAACCCACATCTGCCGCAGCCACCACCAGCATATTGAACGCATTGGTACCGAAGATATTGCTCACCGCCAAGGTCAAAGCGCCAATACGGATTGCAGCGATGGTGGTCACCAGTTCCGGAGTAGAGGTCGCCAAAGCGGTCAATAGACCACCGACAATGGTTTCCGATAAACCAGATTGGTCGGCAATGACTTTTGCGGCTTCCATCAATATCCAACCGGCCAGCCCGGTCAACAATGCCATACTGATAAACCCGATCCATAAGGTTGTCAGAGAGCCTTTGTGTTTTACCTTAGGTTCATCTTTGACCGTTTCATGCGTATGTTTGGCAACCCACATCGGTTTGGTTTGGGTACGATGCACCAAGTGCAAACCAAACAGATAAATCGCCACAATCACCGGCGTGACCGGGTGAATACCGAATGTAGAGGTAGGTGGGGTAAAGATTGCCAGTAGCGGCAGAGTGAGCAATACAATCAATAAACTGGCGAGAAGCATATTTACTGGTGAGGCAGCGGCATGTTCCAAGTTGGCTTTACGGTAAACAATATCCGCCACACCTAAAAATAGAAGGTTCACCGCCATGCTCCCCATGACATTACTCATCGCCAAGTCCGGACGGTTATCCATCGCCGCACTCAAAGTAGCAGCAAAGTCGGGCAACGAAGTCACACCTGCCAATAACAATACCCCAAACAAAGCCTCACCCAAGCCCGTCTTATCCGCCAGACTATCCGCCTGTTTCGCCAGCTTACTACCGGCAATCACAATCACAATGGTCGCCAAACTAAACGCAAGAATACTGGTGGTTAAAGAGGTAAACACAAGTGCCTCGTAAGAGTAATGTGGAGAGTATTTATATTAGCAAATTGGGGTTAAGCAATGGTAGGAGTTAGAGGTTATAAATAACGCCTGTAACAAAAGAGAATACAAAGCTTAAGGGAGTGTTGGCCGTGTAATTATTTTTGTTGTATTCATTCGCCTTGAGCTCTATCTATCACATATAGAATCAGACATCAGTGCCAATGCAATCCCTAAAACTAATATGCCGTCAAGAATCGAAAAGCCTTAAGGAATATCGTAGTACCAACATGCAACAGCAGCGGCCGTGCGTTAGCGCGGGTCGGGTTAAGTATATTGTTAGAGTTTACATTTTTCTGACCATTCGTAAATACCGCTTTTTTGACTATTAACAAACGTATTTACAATGTCAAAACGACCATATTCTTTTGCTTTTGACTCAATTAAAGCCAATAAAGCCTTTGCTTTTCTTGCTTCAGCATTATGTTTAGGGTTGTCACCGCAATGAATGTGCGAATCGATGCCTGCAAACTCATTAATAAATTTAAGAGTTAATGCAGACAGTTCTGAATCCCTTGATAACTCTAATGACTTGCTTTTGAGATGTTTTTCGTTTTTCTCAAGAGAAGTTAATTGTTTTTCGTAAAATTGAATTTTTAAATCAGCTTCGATTTTTAACTTCATTGCTTCTTGATATACCTGATTGGCTTCCTGCCTTTTTTGGTCAAGATATAGCCAACCACCACCAAATATAAAAATGACAGCTATGAAAGAGCTAAGAGAGCTTTTAATTTTATCTTTTGTAGATTCTGGCACTTAGTATTCCTTTAACACTAACACCCTCCTTTACGGGCAGCGGTGCGGTAGCACCGATGTCCTGTGGAAGGCATTGTTATGTGTTGTTTCCTTTCTTAACTTCAGCCTTTTCTTGAGCAACAGCAACAATCTCTGCCATTCTCTTCTTTCTTTCCTCTCTGATTACATACCAATCATTGATCAGGTTTTCGATAAGGCCAATTAGAAGCCCAGCCTATCTAGGGTCAACATCAATTATCAGATTGATATCCTTTTCCATATGTGCCCCGATATTCCCTATCTTTCTAACAGCATCTATTGCTGCCCAAGTGACAGAGTCCACCTTTTCTTGAATGGCTTCGATTTCGTCAACTAACCTTCCCTTCTTTACGCCCCAGAAATCTCTTATGATTCCCTGAATGCATCGCCGTGACAGTGTTGCTGATGCTTTTGGTGATAAATCACGAATGAGGCAAGCTTCTTCATAATCACTGACGATCTGTTTCGGTACGTAATCAGGAAAAACTTTGACCTGCGCCTGAGGGATAAGGCTCCAGGTTTTTTTGGCCTTGAGGTCATTCCACTGCCCATCCTGTTGCACATTATCGTGCAGAGTGACTGTTAACGTGTACTCTTTGCATTCCGGGTTGGGACACGAAACAACGTGAGTTTTGACGGCCTGATAGCCATACTTATTATCAAAATTAAACTCATATCGACTACTGCCAGAGTTCTTGTCTGTAATTGTTGAATGGTGATTACAGAAAGGGCAGTTCCATGAAAAGCTCATTCTATTTCCTTTTTATTCATAACGACCACATTTGTGGCCGAAGCGCAGCGCAGCGTAACGAAGGTTCCAACCCGCGAAGCGGGTGTACAACATGCGCTTGTTAAACGTTTTTAGTAAATAGGTCATTTTCCACTACTGGAGGCTTGCTGGTTATGTTAACGATAGTAATTTCTAATTCAGATACAGCTCTATAGAACTTGTCATATTCATCAGCTGTAATTTGATCGACTGATCTTTTTATAGAATCAAAGAACTCTTCGTCCCAAATGACACCTTTTTCTATGCCATCCTCTGTTTCTTCTTCAGAGATTTCCCACTCAACTTCTTTAAAGTAAGCTTTTAGATGCATTATCTCATTTCGATATTTAATGATATTTCTCAAGCATTGATAGATTTTAGACTCATTATTCATAATGAACTCATTGTCGGTAAGCAGCCAGCCTAAGTTATCTAGCTTGCCGCCAAGGCTCATTCCCAGATGAGAATTAGTAATTCTTTTAATGTCTTTTTCAGGAAACCTATGGCGACATTCAACTATGATTGCCTCATTAAGAATCGTTTCTAACGCTGCAGCGGAAGTTATGATCAAAGGTATAGAATAAGGATTTAGTGGCCCATCATGCTCATTAAATCTCTCCAATAGAACTCGCACGGACTCTATATATGAAGATCCAAAATGCACTTTAAAGAGTTGTTTCTTTGTATTACGCTTCATACTTCCTTCGTTTAACGCCTAAAGCAGCGGCGCATTTATGCGTCCGCTGCCTTTACTTGTTAAGTCCCGAATGACTCGTAGAACTCAGCTAATTCTTCATGAACTACCTTTTTCTTTTTGCGCACCCTTGTTCGATATTCCTTAACATATTCATGGGTGGGCATTACTTTTTCAAACACGACTAAATCTCTCATCTCTTTTTCTAGCGTTTTACATGATGATAGAGCTTTTGAGGCCTTGTCCGATTTCATGAGCCTTAACTTCGAGATAGCTGACTCTCGCTTTGGCCACGCTTCTACTAGATTTAAATCCCTTTCTCTAATAGAAGATTTTTGATTCTTACTTAGCTCTTCATTTTCTTTTTCGTTGTTCTTTCTATGGAGAGCTATGCCTGATATTTTACTAATGTATGAATCCCACGCTGCGAAATATGTTTCAACATCCTCAGCTATCAGCTCCAGCAATTTGGTTTTATGCTCAAGCATAAATTTACTCTTTTCAGATTTATGCGAGAACTGTAACCCTACATACGTGAAAACACCAGTAATGAGAGAACCCAGACCGATTTTTACTGCTGTGTCCGCAACATCTATCCATTCTTTTGGCAATGTTGCCTCCTATTTTATGACTTAACGTTTAAGCTAACTGACCACGCGTTAGCGCGGTCGGGTTGAGTGAATTGTTAGCAGGTACATGACCTTTAAGCCATAGCTCTGCATCTAACTTTACTACTTCATTTAGTTCAGGTTTGTAGTACATTGTAGTTCCCTTCATTAGGGTTCCATCTGAATTAGCTAGAAAGAAAACCATTGCACCGCCCAAGTGTCGAGAGTTATTGATATCATCAAATGTGAGTACTAAACTCTTATCTAGAAATGACCCTTGGTAACTATATTTTCTGTCTACATTCTCACCTTGAGAATCTTTGGAAACAGAGGATTCACCAATAATAGAATGACCTTCTTGTCGCAATATCAATTTGAGTGCAGGTTCATTACTTAAGCCATAGAATCCAATCCATTCACCAGATATATTCTTACCTGTATGTCGTTTTTTAAGATACCAAGGCCAAAACCACACTTTATATATGAATATTAAAAATGTTGCAGCTAAACTGGTTGTTATACCTAATAGAAAACTAAGGCTATCCATATTTCTTCTCTTTAAATTTTCTGTAATGTTTAAGCTAACCGGCCGCGCCTTAGCGAGCAGGGGTGGAGTGTATTGTTAAGGATTTTTTTTAGTTGATTTTTCAAGTGCTTTGGCGGCATAAACTGCCAAACCACCTATGACAATAGCTCCGCCTAAGAATTTAATTAGTTTTGGATTTTCAGAAAACGCTGCGACCGCTGCTGCGCCAGTTAAAGCTCCTGCTACCCCCGCTTTAACTTGGGTTGATGACACTTGAATTCCTGATGCCCATTTAACGAAATGTTCACAGTTTTTATCAGTTACAGAATAAACCCATGTGCCAATTTGAGACCTGGCGTTAGCTAAAACTTGGCTTAAAGGAAGTTCACCTTCAACTTGAGCAACATATGTTTCTTTACCATCTGTGACTATATGCCATGGCTCTTCTTTAACGGTACCATTTCTTTTTGTGGCTGATATCAGCATATAGTTACCTTCATCACATTTTCGGTCTGTTACTAAAGACCAGTGTTGATAAATGCCAAAATTTGTAACAACAACGTCACCTGGCTTTACTTCTAATTCTTTCATGAGTTATTTCCGTATTGTCATTTCTAATGATGCTTAACAATTTAGTATGAAGCACTTTTGCAAAGCATTCAGTATTAGGTGAAAAGTCAGGCAAAAATGCTTAAATTATTTTTAATTTAAAAGAGTGTATTAATTACGTACTTTGATGTAAAGCAGTAATCAGGATTAATCTCCTTCTATTTACACGCATTCGCTTTTTTTCGAGATTCTTCAAACATCGCTTGTTGGGCTTTGCGGCGGTTTTTGTTTTGAACGTATTCGGCAGGTTGTGGGTTTAGGGTGTAGTAGAAATCGTCTTTGCGGTTTGCATCGACTTTGGCGGCGGCTAGCTCGTCGGCATAGACCGGGGTGATGACTTTGATTTTTAGGTCCGGTGCCAAGCGTTTTAGAGCGCCGACGGTGCCAAGATGGTTTTCGCTGTGGAAGCTGCCATTGAGGTGAATGACTTTATAACCAGGGTTGGCTTGCATGGCTTTGAGAATGGATTCGGCCATGGTGTTGTCGCGGCTGAGTTGTGCCAGATAGGTGTTTTGTGCTCGATCGCTATTGGCCTTATCTGTATTGTGTTTGGCTCGATTCATAAAGCCGAAAAACTTGGCTTTATAACCTTCGATTTCGGAAAATGGTTGGTCGGCAATCCACTGTTTTTCAGTGTTATCCAATTTGGCTAAATAGTCTTCACCTTGCGAACCGATACAGCGCACTAGATCGCCGGAGGCATTGGCGGCGACAATCGGCAGGAAATGCTGTTTGGCATATTCCACGCTCGGACGATAGCTGGCTTGATAGTTTTGCCAGGCAGGGGCTTGTTTGATCAACGTCTGTTCGCCGATAAAGCCGTCGATATAGTCATTCAAGGTTTCCTGCTGGTCGCGGTTGAACATCTCCATACTGAGGATGATATTTTTGTGCTGCTGGTGCAGTCCGGCGAGCAGTTGAGTTTCCAACAAATGGGAAGCGTGATTGCCGTGGAATTCACCGATAAACACCACATCTGCCCCGCCTAAAGATTTAATCATCTGCGCCAGCGAAACCGGTTGCCAGTTATTATCGAGCAATTGGTAATCATAGGCGGTTTGTAGAGCGGGCTGTTCAACGGTTGGCGTTTTTACCGTCGTGGTCTGACAACCGGACAGCAGAGCAAGGGGAAGCAACATTGCCAGTATTGAGTATGAACGGTATGACCGGTTTAAGCGCATAAAACTTTTCATTTTGAAAATGGATTACTCTTTGTGCTTGATTCTGGCCACGCCGGAGTCAATCGCGGCTTGACTGATGGCTTTGGGAATGACGTCAATCAGGCGCGGATCATTCGGTTTGGGAATAATGTAATCTTTACCGTAACTCAACTCTTTTAAGCCGTAACCTTTGAGTACCACATCGGGCACTGAACTATGGGCGAGCTTGCGCAGAGCATGAACTGCGGCAATTTGCATTTCAATATTGATCTGCGAAGCACGGACATTCAGTGCACCGCGGAAGATATAGGGGAAACCCAGTACATTGTTGACCTGATTAGGGAAGTCGCTACGGCCGGTGGCGACAATGACATCCTTACGGGTTTTATTGGCCAGATTCGGATTGATCTCCGGATCGGGATTGGCCATGGCGAAGACGATTGGATTTGGTGCCATGCTTTTCAACATTTCCACGCTGAGAATATCCTTGCCGGAAACGCCGAAAAAGACATCCGCCTCTTGCATGGCGTCCGCCAGAGAGGTTTTGTTGGTTTCTTGAGCAAAGGCCTGTTTATATTGGTTTAAATTGTCGCGATGGGTGGAAACGATGCCTTGGCTGTCCACTAGTGTGATATTGGCTTTTTGCGCACCCATGGCCATCAACAGGTTCATGCAGGCAATACCGGCTGCGCCGGCACCGACACAGACAATCTTGACCTGATCCAGTTGTTTGTTTTGCAATTCCAGCGCATTCAGCAGACCGGCCGCCGCGACTATTGCCGTGCCGTGCTGATCGTCGTGAAACACCGGAATATCGAGCATTTCCTTTAAAGCGGTTTCCACCTCAAAACATTGCGGCGCGGCAATGTCTTCCAAGTTGATGCCGCCGAAAGTCGGCGCGATATTGGCGATGGTTTGGATGAGTTGCTGAGTGTCTGCACAATCGACTTCGATGTCGAACACATCGATATTGGCAAAGCGTTTGAATAGCATGGCTTTACCTTCCATGACCGGCTTGCTTGCTAGCGCGCCGGTATTGCCAAGTCCCAAAACGGCAGTGCCGTTGGAGATTACGCCGACCAGATTGCCTTTGCCGGTATAGCGGTAGACATTATCAGCGTCTTTTTCGATTTCGCGCACCGGTTGGGCCACGCCCGGGCTGTAAGCCAAACTTAAATCACGCTGGGTTTCGCAAGGTTTGGTGAGTCCGGTTTCGAGTTTTCCCGGTTTGGGTAATTCGTGATAATGGAGTGCATCGCTTTCTAGGTTACTCATGATCCATCCGTTTGTCGTCTGTGAGTTGATGTTTTGATTGTAAGTCAAATAACAGTTCAAAAGAAACAGCATTGCAGTCAAGGCCATGTTGTCTCCATCTTTACGGGCTTCAAAGAGTAATTTGCGCGTAGCTGATCGAAGCCTTATAAATTATTTGTGTTCGTCGGCGTTTTATGATGAATTTTTTTTGGCAAAATTTAAGGTAGAATATTTACTTATCGGATGGCTAGAATATTCTATGAGTCGTTATTTTTTCACGGCTAAAATAGTTGTCTTAACTACATAATACAAAATATATATTTCACGGCTACACAGTACATGACCTCAGAACAACAAGAAGATTTTTTTGTCGGCAGGCAACCGATCCTGGATGTTAATCACAATATTTACGGCTATGAACTTTTGTTCCGCGGCGGACTCAAGCCGAATCAGGCACAGTTCGATTCGGACAGTCAGGCAACGGCAACGGTTATTTGTAATGCGATGATGCATATGGGTTTAAGTCAGTTGGTCGGCAATAGCAAAGCATTCATCAACTTTCCGGAAGAGTTCTTTTTTGAAACCCATGCGCCCTGTTTTCATCATTCGCAAGCGGTCATTGAAATACTGGAGACGGTGGAGCCGAGCGAAGAAGTGATTGAGAGTGTGCGTTACCTGAAAGAACAAGGGTATATGATCGCTTTGGACGATTTTATCTTTAACAAGAAATTCATTCCTTTTATCAAGATGGCGGATATCGTTAAATTCGATGTGCTGGAGATCGCGCCGCAGAACCTCAAACCGTTGTTCGAAAAAATCAGAAAACTTAAAGATGTCACCATTCTGGCGGAACGTGTTGAAACAAAAGAGATGTTTGAGCAGTGTAAAGCGGCCGGTGCGGATCTGTTTCAAGGCTATTATTTTGCCAAGCCGGAAGTGGTTACCGGTAAAAAGTTGAGTGTGGCAAAAGTTCATCTGTTGGAGCTGTTGCAAAAAGTGGTCGATGAATCTCTGCATTTGGATGATCTGGAAAAAATCATTGAGAAAGATGTGGGTCTTAGCATCAAGTTGATGAAGCTGGCTAAGCAGTACCGAACCTCGACCATGCCGGATTTTTCTTCTTTAAAAGAGGTGTTGATGCTGTTTGGTTTGAAGCGGGTGCAGTCTTGGGCGACGATGCTGTCAATGACCGCTTTGGACGAGGTGTTGCCGGAGGTTTTCAGTTTGGCAAGATTGAGAGCTACTTTCATGAGAAATGTTGCGCAGCAGGAGCGCTTGCCGAGTGTTGACAGTTTTTATTTGGCTGGGCTCTTTTCGATGATGGATGTCATTGTCGGCCAGGAGATGGAGCAGGCCTTAGGGCATCTTCCGTTAAATGACCAGATCAAACAGGGCCTGCTCGCTGGTGAAGGCGAGTATGGCCGTTTACTCAATATTTCAAAAAGTTTTGAGATGAACCGTGCCGACCAATATCAGGATTATGCCTTAACCTATTTTGAGGCCATAAAAGAAGTCAACGATATTTCCGCAATCTAATCCCAATTGACTATCTGGAACCGTTATTGATATCAATGCAATGGCCATTGATATATTCGGGGGAGTCGGTCGCCAGCCAAAACATGGTATCCGCCACTTCTTGAGCAGTGGCAAATCGGCCGCTGATGGTATTTTTCAAAAACGCCTGTTGACGGTGTTCGGGAATGCTGGCGAGCATATCTGTTTCTACCGGGCTTGGCGCTACGGCGTTGACGATGATCTTGTCTTGAAACGCTTTGGCAAATGCTTTGGTTGCATTGATTAGTCCCGCTTTACCGATGCCGTACCAGATATCCGGGTGGCCGATCTGACCGGCGATTGAGGCATTGTTCACCACGCGACCTTTATAGCCCGATTCGGCGCGCAATTTGCTTTCCAGCAGTTTGGTCAACTCAACCGGCGAGATAATGTTCAGTGCCAGAGAGTAGTCGCGGGTTTCGGCCGGATAGTCATCATAGGTGATCGGTTGCAGCAATCCGGCATTGTTGATCAGAACGTCCACCGCGGGAATTTGCTCGGCCAGTGCCGGCAGTTTTTCCAGCTCGGTCAGGTCACAGTGAATACAGGTGATGTCAGGGTGGTTCTGATAATCGAACGATTCCTGATTGCTGAAGTCACGGGCAACGATGGTCACGTAATCACCGTTATCAATAAACTTTTTGGTCAGGGCCAGGCCAATCCCTTTGTTTCCGCCTGTAATGACGACTTGTCTCATTTTTTCTCTCTTCTTAGTGGTCACATTCATTACGCCAATATCGAGTCTATTGCACAGAACTGTTTTCTAAACGACGGTTTTGATGAAAAGCTAAAAGCCTTAAATCCTAAAAGCTCGCTATGGCGTTTTTGATTTCAGGTAGTCTTGTACGGCTTGCATGTCGCCGCTAAAGGCGACCGCATCTTGTCTTTTTTGCATCTGATAGTCGTACATCGGATCGTAATATTCGACTAACAAGGTTTCAATCCATTTTTGGTGGTGCTCGTATGAGTCATGCTCAAGCTGATAAGCCAAAGCGTCTTCAAATTGTTTGAGAACCCGTTGGTAACGTTCGCCACCCAAACGTTTTTGGATGCGTGCCAGCGCGGCGAGCATAAACGCCTGCCAATCGTTAACGCCAGCATATTCCTGTTGGGCCTGAACGACATATTCGTCCAGTGTAATGGCGATGCGTTCCTCAAGCGGGGTTTCCAGAACAATACGCTCGCCGCTTTTGAGGAACTCGAAGAGTTCCTTGGGCAGATTGACTGCGCCGATGTTGCGCCCCTCGTCTTCGATAATCAGTTGTTTGGCTTGGGTTTCAAAAAAACGGATCAAACTCATTGCCAGATTGTTTTCGAAATTGATCTGCGTAGGCTGAGGGGTAGCGTGACGGCCAAACGCAGAACCGCGGTGGTGCGCCAAACCTTCCAAATCAATCGTGTGCGCTAACATCGGAAGCAGTTGGGTTTTGCCGGAGCCGGTGCGTCCGGCCAACACAATCGATTGGATTCCGGCTTCGGTAAAGCGTTGCGGTACCGAGTCCATAAAGTCGATCAGGTAACGTCGAAAAGCTTTATAGCCGCCTTTCAAGCGGGTGATGTTGCGTCCGTTGTCATGCAGCCACTGTTGCGAAATCTTGGAGCGCATGCCGCCACGGAAACAGTACAGCAATGCATCCGGGTGGGCATCCATAAATGCCGACCAAGCTTCGATTCTCGGAGTGCGGTTGCTTTCATCGACCAGTTTATGACCGAGTTTAACCGCCGCTTCATTACCGTGTTGTTTGTAACAGACTCCGACTTTGTGGCGTTCATCATCGGTCATTAATGGCAAGTTGCTTGCCGTCTCGAAAGCGCCTTGCTGGAATTCGACCGGGGCGCGGACGTCGATTAACGGTGTTCGGTTTAATACGATCGCTTTGAAGTCATCGGTTTGTGTTAATTCAGCATTGAATTCGGTGAGCTTGATTGACATTAAATTTCCCCGTAGCCCTTAATCGGGACTAGCTTGAGAGTAACCGGCTGGCGGTCATGTGAAATCAGTTGTCGGTGGCTATTTAATGTCTGAATCATATTGTGGCGAATTTGCATTGGAATAAATGAGCTCTAAGTATAGCTTATAGCCGCTGTACTTGCGGTTGAGATTGGACTTTGAGCTTTGTTTGATTGTCCAAAATTAAATGCTTTTCTGTAATGAAAACAAAATGGTAATAAATTCAATAATTTGATACTGTTAAGCTTAGTCTCTGGTACATCGCCGTACTTTCGTCACTTCCCTTTCTTTCTTGGTTCTTTTCCTGTTTTCTGGAGGTATGTATGCGCGTTCTTCCCAAAATCATTATTGTCGGCGGCGGTGCGGCCGGCCTGCAATTGGCAACACAGCTCGGGAATAGCTTAGGCAAATCAGGCCTGGCTGAAATCAATTTGATTGATATACACCGTATCCACCTATGGAAGCCGTTATTGCATGAAGTTGCGTCCGGTTCGCTGGATACCGGACGGGAGGCCTTGAGTTACCGCGCCCATTCGGCCGAGCATCATTACTATTTTCATCTCGGTAACTTCAGTGGTCTCGATGCGGAAAATAAAACCATAGACCTAGCACCATTGATTGATCATCACGGCAAGCAGCTGTTGCCAAAACGCACCATGTCATATGACTATTTGGTACTTGCATTGGGTTCGCGCTGTAACGACTTCGGCATTGCAGGGGTCAGGGAGCATTGCCATACTTTGGATACGGCACAGGAAGCAGAAGATTTTCATTTAAGCCTGCTAAACCGTTTTTTACAGTTTTCGGAAACCGCCAAACCTGAAGAGCAGGTGAAGGTGGCGATTGTCGGGGCTGGGGCAACCGGCGTCGAGTTGGCGGCCGAGCTTTATGCCACTGCCGATCGGCTGGAGCAGTTCGGGGTGCATAAAATCCATCACAACAGTTTAGCCGTTACGTTGATTGAAGCGACCGACCGTATTTTGCCGGCGCTACCGGAACGGCTTGCAAACAAGGCTCATCAAACCTTGACGGATCTCGGTGTCGATATTCAAACTCTGGTTATGGTCAAAGACGTTCAGAACAAGCGTTTGCTTACAGTCGATAAAGAGATTGAGGCGGACTTGATTGTTTGGGCGGCAGGCGTCAAGGCACCCAAATTTTTAGCCGAGCTGGGGCTGCCAAGTAATCGAATCAATCAAATTGAGGTTGAGGCTACACTGCAGGTTAAAGGTTTTGCCGACATCTACGCCATCGGTGACTGCGCCAGTCTATTGCAGGAGAACGAGCGTCCGGTGCCGGCCACGGCACAGGCGGCTCATCAGATGGCGGAAGTCTGCGCGACCAATATCCGTGCGCAGATTAACAACGGTAATTTGCAACCGTTTGTGTATCACGATCACGGCGCCTTGATTTCATTGAGCCACTTTCAGGCTTTTGGCAGTTTGCTGGACGAGCTATTGCGTAAGAACTGGATGATCGAAGGCAAGACTGCCCATTGGGCCTATGCGAGTTTGTACCGACAGCACCAGATGGCGCTACACGGCTTCTGGAAAACCGTGTGGGTGATGTTGGTCAATCTGATGGAAAAACGGATCAAGCCAAAATTGAAATTGTATTAAGCTGAATTGAAGTGGTTTCGGTCGTTTAGTTAGTCTGAGTTTACGGTATTAACGAGAGTAAGAGTAAAGCAGTTGCCTTGTTCTCCGCTTTCAAAATCCAACTCTCCATGATGTTTTTTGATAATGGATTCGACAATAATCAATCCGAGTCCTAGGCCACCTGACTGGTTGTGCTTGGGTTCCGTTGTAATCGGATTGTCGATGTGAACGCCTTGATCGCAAATCGATATTTTCGCCTCGGTCAGAGACGGACGCAGAGCAAATGTAATCTCTCCTTGACCATGTTTGATGGCATTATCCAACAAGTTTCTAATGGCACGCTCCAATTGGTTAGGGTCAAACATTTGCATCACATCGGTTGCAATTTCGGTATGAAATAGGGTGTCTGGATAGTTAGCTTGATAGTGCTGAATGATGTCAAAACAGAACTCGCTGAGTGACAGTTTTTGCAGTGCCGGTTCTACTCCGCCAACGTCGAGTTTGGAATATTCAAACAGCTGGTCTAGGTAGTGTTTGAGTTTTTGTCCGTTCTGATAAGCAATCGTTAAATATTCATTTGGCGACGCTTGTTGTTGCAGTAATTCCATATAGCCGAGCATATTGGTCAAAGGTGTTCTTAAATCATGCGATAGTCCGGAGATCATAAAGCGGCGTTGCCGATCGTTTTTTTCCAGTCGAGCAATTTGTTGCTGGATTTGGATCGACATTTCGGCAAAAGTTTGATCAAGCTGGTCGATTTCGTCGCTAAGCTGTGCCGGGTAATTTACTGCGCTGCCCGGTTGTTGTTTGAAGTGTTCGACTTTGTTGGTGAGCTTGGTGACTCGATTGGTCAGGCGGTAGAAAATCAAGCCGCTTAACAACAGCCCGATAAAAAGGCTGGACAGGAAAGACCAGCCGCTTAATTCCAGCAAAATACTCTCCTGAAGCTGTCGGTTGGCTTCTTGTTCGATACTGTCTTGGATGATGACATAAAGTATCGATTCGGGTGCTTCTTTGTTAGGCAGATAGGCGGCAGAGAACGGTTTTTGGCCTTCCATTTTACGCGGGTCGTCGGCATACAAAAAATCCGCGTTATTGCCTTGAATATGTTTGATGACCGGTGCGATATCAATCTTTGAACGTTTGATTTTTTTGGCGTCCGCCGCGTATTCGAGTATGTTGCCTTGAAGATCGAGAAGGTAGATCTCTAAATGCGGATTGAGCAGCATATAGTGTCTGAATACCGAGGAGATGGCTTCTTTATCCAAACGGCCGTGATCGACAAGGCGATGGTCTTCAATGATCGAGTCCGCAACGTGAATATGGATTCGGGTCTGAACCTGTTGCAGATAGTGATTGGATAAGGTCAAACTGATAAAAAGATAGCTAAGCCCCATCAGGATGAAGACGAGTAGCAGCCATAAACCGTAACGAATGATGAGTTTGGAACTTTGAGTTCGGATCACAGAGCCTCCGGGTTGAGTCGATAGCCGACACCCCATACCGTTTCCAGTATTTTAGGGTTGGCGGGGTCGGATTCCAGTTTTTTGCGTAGCCGGTTTAGATGTGAATTAACCGTGTGTTCGTAACCGTCGTGATGCAGTTCCCACACCTGTTCCAGCAAATCTAATCTGCTGAAAACCCGATTTGGATGGCGGGCAAACAGGGTTAATAAATCGAACTCTTTAGAAGTCAGGTTGAGCGGTGTTTTATCTAAAAAAACCTGATGCTGGACAATATTAATATTCAATTTACCGACTCGAATTTCGGATTCGTTCGGCTTGAGTGTCGTGTTTAATTGATAACGTCTGAGTAACGCTTTGATACGCGCTTTAAGTTCGGCGAGACCGAACGGTTTATTCAGATAGTCGTCGGCTCCTAATTCGAGACCCAAAACCCGGTCGATTTCGTCCGAACGGGCCGAGATAATCAAAACGGGAACCTGTTCGTGAGCACTACGGATTTTACGACAATAGTCCAAACCGTCTCCGTCGGGTAAGGATAAATCCAATACAATCAGATCAACTTGATGGGTGTCTAAGTAGTCATTAGCATCGGAAAGCTTATCAAAGTGGGTACTCGATCCGTTAAGTGTGGCAATTTGCAGTGCGACTAGATGTGCAATGTCCGGATCGTCTTCAATAATTAGACAGTGAAAAGTGCTTGTCATAGTTTGATCCAATTATAAAAAAGCGTTTCCATTTTAACTGAAACGCTTTTTATAGATTGGTTTGGATAAGTTACTTAATGCGTTTCGGCATAATGGCAGGTTTAGTAAATACCCAATCTTGCCCTTTAACCGGCGTGTGACAAGCCACACAGGAAGCGGAAGCGGATTTTGCGTCTTGACCAAACGGTTTTTGTTCGGTCCCTAACCAGCGCGCCCAGCCCCAGCCGCCGGTATCAGCCCATTTTTCGGCATCCTTAAACATGAACTCGGCATGAATGAATTCGCCCGGTACGGTAGCCGCTTTCCAGTGTTCATCCTGACGATCTTTCCAGACCATTTTTCCTAAGATGGTGCCTTTAGGCCAAGGATTAGTTTGTCCGTCTTCAATTGCTTTGATGGCGATCGGGTTGCCGACAATGGCTCTAAGACTTTTATGGTCTTCGCGGTGGGAAACGGCAACGACGGCCCAATCTTGATAGCCTTTCGGAAAGGCGATGCCGTTTGCGGTGTCGGCCGGAACCGGCATGCTTTCGGTCATGGCATTCGCATTCAAGACTGTAGCGGAGCACAGAATGCATATGGGTAAGACAAGTTTTTTTAGAGATTTCATGGTGATTTCCTTTTAGTAAGTGGGTCGGGATCATTCTCTTTACGTAGCGTCGGGAAATCCTCACAAAAGGTTCACAAATGTGTGTTTTTTAATGAACGTATTTGCAATGCCTCTAGATTGATTTGGACATGCAGGCGTTATGTTCGGATCGGAAGGCGGCGTTATGCCTGATAGATTTAGGTTTTAATCTATAAAATTATCTTATTGGTAACTATCAAGTTCGTAAATTACCATGGATTAGAATCTTTATTCTAATTTGCAACGGAGCATAATGATGTCTTTCACCAGAAATACGATTTCCCGGGTTTTCTTTTCTTTTTCCCTACTTTTTTCATTGCTAATCTTGTCGATGCCAAGCAATGCCTCTGAGTTAAATAATAAAGAGGCGATGCAGGGATTGAAGACTATGCATGTCATCTACGATATTCGTAAATCGACTCCTAACGCCATGTTGGTTTATCTAAAAGGCATTGAATCGAACCGAGTCAACTTGATCAAAGAGGGCGTTGAACCGCATCAGCGCATCGTATTCATTGCTAAAGCGGTGAAATTCATTACTACAGAGCCTTCAGAAGAGGTTGCGATGGAATACGGCGAGGTGTTAGAGAAAGTTGCCGCTCAGATTAAACGTCTGGTTGAATTGGGCGTTAAGATGGAAGTCTGCTCGGCGGCAACCGCGGCTTTCAATGTAGATAACGATACCCTGTTACCGGGCATTAAAGTGGTCAGATCAGGTTTTCTTTCCGTGATGGGCTGGCAGGCGCAAGGTTATCAGTTAGTGCCGGTATATGACTAATTGTTCAGTCTAATTTTTGATACGTCAACTCAGCTCTAAAAGATGGTTGTGTTTTGACTTGGCATTATTGTCGAGGATAAATGATTTCAGTTCCGACTTGGTGAGCGGTTTGGCGTAGTGATAACCTTGATAGAGATCGCAACCGAATTTTTGCAGGGTTTTCGCTTGATGTTCCAGTTCGACCCCCTCGGCAACCGTGTAGATTCCCATTTTTCTTGCCATATCGATGATGTTTTCGATCAGTCCGCAGTCTTCCGAGTTTTCGAGCAGATCGTCGACAAACATTTTGTCTATTTTCAGTTCGTTGATCGGAAGTTTTCTTAATAAGCTTAATGACGAAAAGCCGGTGCCGAAGTCATCTAAGGCAAGTTTGATACCGTGCTCTTTAAAGGCTTCCAGCGTTGGCAGCACTCTCGCCAGAGATTCGATAAATAGGGATTCGGTTACCTCAATAGTGATCTGGCTAGGTTCCAATTTGCTGTCCAGAATGGCTTGGGTTAGCTCTTCACATTGGTTCGCGTCCATAAATTGGGCGACCGATACATTAATTGAAAGGTGAAAACGGCAATTGAGGTTTTGCTGAAGTTGGCGAATTTCTTGTAAGGCTGTTTGTGCAATATAGCTGCCAAGTTGCGGCATGATGCCAATCTCTTCGGCAACCGGAATGAATTCGTTTGGCGGGATGCGTCCCAGTTGCGGGTTATACCATCGAACCAGCGCTTCAACTCCATAGATATCATTATCTGCAGTCAACTGAGGTTGATAGGTTAGGTAGATCTCTTGGTTGCGCACAGCACTGCGCAGGTGGTGTTCGATTTCGGTTTTGCGTTTCAGTTGTTTTGCCAACTCGCTAGAGAATACTTCAATGCTGTTTTTACGTTTTTTGGCTTGATACATGGCGATATCGGCATGGCTTAGAGCGGTATCGAGAGACGGATCGTCCGGATAGGCATAGGCAATACCGATACTGGCTCCGATATTAAAGCGCATTTTATCGACCAAATAGGTTTCCGATAAGGTCTGGATAATCGACTGAGCCACTTTTCTTTCAGATTGCTTATCAAACAGTAATACCACGAATTCATCACCGCCAAACCGAATGATTTGTTCCGATTCGCTTACAAAGCTTTGCAGGCGATTCGCGACTTGAACCAGTAATTTGTCACCGATGGCGTGCCCGAAAGTATCGTTAATGTTCTTAAAATTATCCAAATCGACAAATAGTACTTTTATCAGCTGGTTTATGCCGTCTTTGTTGTTGAATTTATGGTTGAGATGGTTGCGGTTATATAGACCCGTCAGCGGGTCGTGATTGGCCTGAAATAAGAGTTTTTGTCTGGTTGCCGCCTCATAACGAGAGAATGATTTAATTAAACCGAAAATCATCAGATTGGATAGCACAAAAATCAATAAATACTGGCTAGCTTCGCTGATCAAACTACTGTAGAGCATGTCTTTGGGTTCGGAAATGATAGTCCAAACGCCGTAGCTCGGATCGTAAGCGGCACTTTCTATGACGGTTCTCTGGAAAAACGGCGAGTGACGTTCTAAGTGAAATGAGGTGTTTTGCGGGCTGTGCTGGGCTTCTGCTAATGTTTTTCCGTAAATTTTTTCAAATGTTGTATTGATATCGGCAATGGTTTGCGGTTGCGTCGCATTGGCATAGAATGAATGATAGTCTTGCGCTTGTAAGCCGCTCATATAAAGGCGGAAGTGGTTGTGTGCATTGATAAACGTGACCCGTCTGTCCCCTCGGAAATCGGTCTCGTCAAAGAGAGTGCCGTTGTCCACTCGTAGTCCGGTGGTCATGACGGCGACCACTTGGCCGTTTTCATCTCTAAGTGCTTTTCGAATCGGAATCGCCCAGTGACTTCCGGCTTTAAAATTATAGGTGTTTCCCAATACCAGACGATGGCTTTGTAAGGTACGTAAAAAGCTGTCTCGGGTGACCTCTTGATCCAATAGGTTCTTAAGTTGACTCGTGTTGATGTTATCGCTGACGGCGATAAAGTCCCCTTCAGGATTAGCCAGACCAAAGCCACCTAGAGATGGATTAACAGCAAGCATCTTTTTTAACAGGTTATGTACGGTATGTTTATTCTGGTAGTGGTCGTTTTCGATCAGCTGATTGCCGAGCAGATCGAGTAAGAGTTCGTATTCGAGCAGTTTGGAATGAAGGTTATGCGAAAGCAGTTTAGATAAGGCGCCTTGTTCACTGTATTTCTCATGCTTGAGATCTTGATATTTACCGTAAGTGAGCAAAATCAAAACAATTGTGTTGGCAGCTAAAATCAGGTAAAAAATGGACCAGCTATTTTTTAAATTCAGGCTAAACATACTTGGGTAAAGTGCCTTATGAACAAATGTCTTTTATGGGGTATTAATGTTGTTGATAGACTATATGCTATCTATTTGGAATAAACCAGTGTTACCTGCTTTTTATTCTCAAAGTGTTTGAATTATTGGGTTTTATTACTTATTGGTTTCGGCTAATCCTCCTGTCTATGAAAAAACGCTAGCCAGTGGTGTTTGGCTATTGATGATTAGTCATGGATCAAAATCATTTAACAGAGGGTGAACCGAGTTTGCTTAAATTATAGCGTTTATTCCGTTTGTTTGACGGCTCAAAATCGGCTTTCATTTCTTAATGAACAATGACTATATCTTATATGTAGGAAAATAAATGATTTTATTGTTGTTTATGTAATATGTTGATAATTAAGTAAAAAGTCTATTTCTTGTTTTCTCAATACTTTTTAAGAGCATGATATTAGCCATAAAATTTAGCTTGAGTTCCGGATTTAAATCATTAATCTGAAGTTAAGGACGCATTAGACCTTTCTAATATTATGGGTGACAAGCAGAAAGGTTTAACTTCGCATTTCCTTTAATTGATAACTAGGAGTTCAACGATGAAACGTAGATCATTTTTAAAAAGTACTTTGGCGACCGGTGCGGCAGTGGTAGCTGCAAATGCAGGTCTTTTAACTCCAACTTCAGTTTTGGCCGATTGGAACAAAAAAGCGTTTGAAGCCAAAACAACTGACGACGCACTGAGCAGTGTATATGGATCGGCGGGAGCGGCGGATTCCGGTGATATTAAATTAAAGGCGCCTGCCATTGCTGAAAACGGTGCGGTGACTCCGGTGACAGTGGATGCTTCGGCACTAAGCGGAGTGGAATCTATTGCGATTTTGGCCAGTAAAAACCCGATGCCTCTGGTCTGTGAATATACATTCGGAGCTGGAGCAGTCGGTTATGTATCAACCCGTATTAAGATGGGACAGACCATGAACGTGATTGCGGTTGTTAAAGCCGGTGACAAGCTGCTTAAAGCCGAACAAGAAGTGAAAGTTACTATTGGTGGATGTGGTGGTTAGTTAAAAAAGGTTATTTTGCCCAGTTTCGTTGTTGCTTTGTGACTTCTGTTTCTCAAGCGCCTGGAAACCGAACAAAATCCAGCTTTTTTAAACTAAATTACTAACTTAAACATTACACACTTAGATCAAAGAATTTTGAAAAGGATAATATCATGAGTATTAAAATCAGAATGCGTGGTAAATCAAAAGGTGGCGTGGCCGAAGTGAAAGCGCTAATTAAACATCCAATGGAATCCGGTGCTCGTATGAACAAGAAAACCGGTAAGCCTTATCCGGCTAAGTATATTGATATGGTTGAAGTATCGGTTAACGGTACTAAAGCGGTTGATGCACAATGGTCGGGCGCTGTTTCGGCCAACCCTTATATGGCGGTTAAAGTTAACGCCAATGCAGGAGATGAAGTCACCGTTAGTTTGACTGACAATACCGGAGATAAAGGCACTAGCTCGATCAAGCTGAAGTAACCTTATCCCGTCTTCTCTATCCATCCCCGGCGACCGGTTTGGTCATCGGGGATTTTTATTATCTGCAATCGGTCGACTACCGGAGTTGCCAAATGAGTTGTTTGATAACGGTCTTGGTTTGACCGTTACCGGGGCGGAAAATCATTCCCGTTTTGCATTTTTTATATTTATTTTCGTGGTTGTTTTAAAAAAATAATTTTTTTTTGGAATAAATTTATTTTTCCTTTGTTTATAGGGTTATGAGTGTTCGATCTACTTGAAACACCATATCTATCGTCAAAGGAGCGAAAATGAAGAATCTACCAAAACGAAAAATTATCTCATCTCTTGGCCAATGGAGCGCCGTAGGTTTAGCTACGGTGATGCTTGCCGGTTGCTACGGAGACAGTTCATCTTCAGAAAGTTATTCGTATGAAGATGTTGAATCATCAACTTTTGACCCCAATTCGTCATTTCAAGACGAAGCGGCCATTTCAGATTATGCGCTCAAAGCGGTATCCAGCTTGAAAGCGCAGGGTGTTCTGCCCAATGAAGAAAATTTTAACCCTCAAGCCCCTGCGGATAGCGAATTTGCCGAGACGCTTCTTGGCATTCAGGATTTGGGGGCGGGAGAGCTGAGTTATGATGAAGCTAAACGATTGATTTTGGATTCTCTGATCAATGCCGAAGATCAGGAAACCGTCTCTATTGAAGGCTTTTTGTCTAAAAAGGATTATCAGTCCAGCATCACTAGGGAAGATTTCGCTTATATGGTCTTCCAGGCTCGCCAAGTAAATTTTGTCGAAATTGGTCAGCCAATTCATAACCCGGCTATTGCAAACACCGGCCCATTATTAGGGCCTACGGTACTGGAAACCGGCAGCGATGCAAACGGCCCAATCTATGATGGTAGCTCTGTTTCATTGTTTCACAGAGCGCGAGGGGCATCCAATACCACTTTTGGCGACAATCCTGTATTGACGCTTCAAGTACACCCGGAAGTTTTTCAATCGGTTTCTGCGGGCGGGCTAAGTGTGGATGATCTAACCGATCTATCGGCTCAGCTGGAAGTCGTGCTCTCTGACGGTAGCGTGCATCGCACGCCGTTTTCTTCGATGATTCCATTCAGTATTCATGGCGCGGACGGCAAGAAAGATGTCATTCGCATTGAAGACGGTATCCTGATTTTTGTTGAAGATTTGTTGGGTTACACCGATCATTTCGAACTGAATGGTCGTGCATTCACTGCACAGGGTTTGATTGATTTAATGCAGTCTCAGAGCTATTACAATGGCGAAACGACCGATCGCGAAGTACTTGCTGTTGTAAGCGATGAATTAACTGCAAAAGGCTTTTCACTCCAAGATAGACGACTGATGTTGCATAACATGGTTTTAGCAAAAACCGCTCTGCAACAATCCGGCTTAAGTCCGCTTTCAGCCCCGTTTAATACCATTGCAGGCCCAAGCAGTAATTTTAGAAGTTTCAGTGACGGGCACTTGTATGCAACCTATCAGCTGGTCGAAAACCTGTTAGCTAAAATTGAAACGGGGGATTTGCCGGCAGCGCGTACTGATTTGAACGATGCCGACATACAGCAGAACCTGTTGACCGCCACCAAAATTTTAACTGCAGCGACTCTGTTGCCTCATGTTTCATCATTGGCTAATGCTCCTTTTCTACCGAATGAAGCACTCTCTTCAAGAGTGAAAAAGTCCGGAGCTCTGCTTGCCAGTGAACCAGTGGTCTTTCAGTTTGATCGTCTGAAACGTGCGGCATATATTATTTTGGATGATGCTCTTGCCAACGGGGTTGCTTCACACCTTGTCACTAAAGGCGAAATTGTCAAAGATGAGTCCACCAGTGAAGCGGCATTTTCTCTTCGTGCCGACCATTTCGAAACGGTTCCTTTAAATGTTAAAGAATCCGCTTTGATTGATGCTTTATACGATTACAAACAGTCTTATGAACATTTGATCAACTTGATTTCCGGAGTGGATTTCTCAACTTCGTTGACGCAATTGGACGGTAGCTCGTTCGATACAGTAGTCAATGCATTCAGTCAGCCGGTGATGAACCCTCAAATGGCATCCATCAAAATTGGAGATCTGGAGTTTAATATGGATATGCTGGCAACGCCTTCGCATGTTAAGCCTGTTTTTGCACCGGCAAATGATCTGACTCAAAGTCGTGAACAGGAAGCCTTTGGCCTTAATGAAGCGCATGATCCATTCCCGTTACGAGTCGCGCATTACATTTGTGACGGTTTGATTGTAAGCAATGCCGGAGACGAAATTGGCGAATCTAAACTTCACCCCGAAGAGCAAGCAGATCTGATTAAGGATATTTCTCCGGATGCCGCTGAACAGTGCCTCGCAGAATTGAACGACAGTCCGCGATATAAACAACTTCTGTTTGTCGATAACTTCCAGCTGCCGCCATTTGGGCCTGAGGCTAAGTTTATTTCGACTCAAGGAATCGAGATTATCAACCGCATCTTATTAACGCCGGTTGATTCGAATGTCGAAAT
This sequence comes from Thiomicrorhabdus sp., assembly GCA_963677355.2. Classification (GTDB taxonomy): domain Bacteria; phylum Pseudomonadota; class Gammaproteobacteria; order Thiomicrospirales; family Thiomicrospiraceae; genus Thiomicrorhabdus. The sequence goes on from CAXXXQ010000003.1 coordinate 185,263, forward strand.
TGAGGATATCCGATTGACGTATCGATTGGTTGATAAGTAACTTCAGTTTAATAGTGAAATAAAGTCGGGCCGGATATTTTCGGCCCTTTTATCCGGTGATTAAAGAAAACCTCTTTCAATCTTTGAAACTTTTCTGTTTGGTACAGGTCTTAGTATGGTGAATGGCAAATCATTTCCTGAAACGCAGTTGCAGAAAGATTCGATATTGAAAGATGTTTTTATGAATTATGGATTAGGCATATACCTGGTATGGCTCTTTTGATCGTTTCTTATAAAAAACAGAGTGTGAGTTGGAAACTTGTCGAACCAAAAGTCTTAGCTTTTTCATAAGAAATGATTTAATTAATGAACGAAATTCAAAAACAGATCGTTGCCTTGATCCCAAAATTAAGAAGATATGCGCGAGCTTTGACGCAAGATAAGGAGAGTGCCGATGATCTGGTTCAGGATGCTCTTGAACGTGCACTGACAAGAATCGAGCTTTGGAAGCGTGGAACGGATATGCGGGCTTGGTTATTTACGATTATGCACAATGTGTATGTGAACAGCGTTAAAAAAAATAGCCGTGGTGGGTTGCATATTCCAATTGACGGTACAATGGAGGAGTTGAGTTATTCTGATTCTCAGATCGGCTCAATAGAGTTAAATGAATGCTTAAAAGCGTTGAATGCACTCCCTTTGGAGCAACGGGAAATAATTGTTTTAGTCGCAGTGGAAGGTCTGAGTTACAGTCAGGTTGCAACGGTTGTCGATGTGCCTGTCGGCACGGTTATGTCTCGATTGTCTAGGGCAAGAAAAGCTATACGTACGCTGGTTGGCGACGAATCATAAGACGAAGTAAGAAAACGATGGGCGAGAGCGTAAATAACCAAATTGATGAACTTATGCTGCATGCTTATGTAGATGGTGAGTTATGTGAAGCAGATGGGCGGTTAGTTGAAGAATATCTGCAAACTCACCCCGAAGCTATGGCGTTGGTTGAAAGTATTCAGAAACAGAATCGGTTATTGAAAACCGGTTTCGATCCGGTGCTGGACGAAGAAATCCCTGACTTTTTATTGGAAGCCGTTACGGACGGGAACACGAACGACAAAAAGAAAACAAAGAGGTGGTTTGCACCGTACCGAGTGGCTTCACTGGTTTTGCCGTTGGTTTTGGGCGGTATCTTAGGCTGGGGCTTGAAACCGATTGAAACTGAAAAAATGAGTCTGACAACAGAGACCATGAGTTTTGTAAAACAAGCCAGACTGGCGCATGTGATGTACACACCCGAAAAACTGCATCCGGTTGATGTGACTTCCAAGCATGAAAAACACCTGGTTGCATGGATATCAAAACGTCTTGGGATTGATATTGAGACACCGGATTTGACCGGACAAGGCTTTAAGCTGGTCGGCGGGCGTTTATTGCCAAATGAAACCGGGCCTTCTGCTCAATTCATGTACGAAAACAGTCAGGGGCAAAGGTTGACGTTGTACGTTAATAAAAATTACAACAAAGAAGAAACCGCCTTCGAGTTTTTTGAAGATGGCGATATTGCTTCTTTCTACTGGGTTGATAAATCGTTGGTTTATGCCCTGACAGGAGACCTGAATCGTCAGCAATTACTGGATATTTCTCACCACATATACCGTTTCTATAATAAAGAAAATGGCGAGCTTCAGCATTTAAGCAAAATTTAATATCGTCGTTTTCGGTTTAAAGATGCTGAACGGGGATTGTTAAAACCATTAATAAAAAATTCCGGACACACTTTTTGTGTCTCTCCATTAGATTCGCAAACCGCGAATCTTTTTTTATCTATTCAATGTGTTCAGCCCAGCTAATTACCACGCTACGCTTGCCCCACTCATTGGCTTTCTGTTTGTCGGTGCCCATGTAGATATCGATTTTCTTTTCCCAGCGTTTGTGCATTTTATCCAGTACCAAGTATTCCCCTTCCAAACCTTCAATGGTCACTTTGGAACCGTTTTTCAGTCCCATTTTCAGCAGGTCTCGTGAAACCGCAATCGATTTCATTCCCGGTTCGAGCACGTTGTTCCATGCGGCTAGATAGGGCGTTTTATCGGTTTGCGATTTATGCGAGGTATAAGCTGTGGCCGTGACCTCAAGCTCGGTACGTTGCGGCGTCTCTTTTGTACAGCCCAGCATACTGGCCGAGAGCAGCAGTAGCAAAGTGATTAAGATTTGATTTATCTTCATTAACGCCGTCCCAATATTTTTGATAGCGAATGTCGCTAAAATCGATCCCATCACCAATATATTTTACCGGTCAGACGTTTTCCGGGTTGGTGGATTTATCGGATTGAGTCCAGCGGCGCTGCAAGTTATGGATATAAATAATCAGTACAAAGAACGCGGTCGAGATGACGCCGAGTATTAACAGTGTCCAATTCTCTTCCGGAATGGTATCCAGCAGGATCAGTTTTCGAATAATCACCACAAAGGCAATCTCCAGGAAAGTCAGGGCATAGCCAAAACCGTCGTGAATAAACAACGCTTTGACAATAGCTAGTACGATTAGGGTGAATAGCGCATCGGTCAGCAAAATTTTCATCGATTTAAAATCTAATACACCTTGCAGTACGATGAATTCAAAAAGTTTGTGGGAAATGCTGAATAGACAGACGATCAGATACACCACCATGAAAACAATAAAAAATAAGCGCAGGATCTTAACGATATTGGTCAGCCCGTATTCGGCCTGTTGTTGAAAAAAATTGTCTAAGCGGGAAAAAAGATTGGGTTTTGAATTCATGGATGACTGCCGGAAAAAGGTTGATATATAGGGTTTGATTATAGGGTTGATATTCAATAAAGCGTCTTGAATTTAAAGCAATGATTGCGGCGACACTTTTATTCGGGTTGATTGGTTAAGTTTAGCCTATAAAGCGGCAATCACAAATCACTTTTGCTTGATTATTTTCTGTTTTCGATCTTTGGTGATGAAGCTGCACAGATTGCCGTTATTTCGATACAAATTGTAATAGTAGCGACAGGGTCAATAAGGAAAACACGGTCGAGAAAAGTACCGTTTGCGCAGTAACCAATGCATCCCGACGATAGAACTCTGCCAGCATATAAGGCCCGGTTCCGGTTGGCAGCGCAGCTAGAAACACCGCCATCCAAGCCAATTGTGTTTGCATCTCAAATACCCCGAACGCCAGCCACGCCACCAACAAAGGCTGCAGAATCAGTTTGGCAAGTGTCAGGTTGATGGCCGTGTTGCGTATTTGGCTTGACTGTTGGGTTGGTTGTGCCGAGGCATGCGCCAAAAACAACCCCAAGCTGATCAGTGCGGCGGGGCTGGCGGCATCGGCCAATAGCCCTACAAACGTTTCGATACTGACGGGTAGGGTGTAAGGCGTTGCCGAAAACAGAATCCCTGCCAGTGGCGCGATTACTAACGGATTTTTAAACACTGATTTAAATACATTCAGAGCACGTAAATGCCAAGCCAACGAGGCGTGCAGGGCGCTTTCAATCAAAATGATGGCAAAGCCGAACAGTACCGAGGCAACAATAATGCTGGCAAGGGCGGTAGGTACTTCGCTGGCGCTGCCGAACACCAGAAACATCAGCGGAAAACCGATATAGCCGGTATTCGCATAAGAAGCCGCCATACTGTCGATGCTGGCTTCCGCCAAGTCTTTGCCTTTACGTTTCTGCCAAACCAATACCAAGAGAAAGACCGCAAAGGAGCCGATGATATACACAGCAATAAAATCCCATTGGAACAATGTGCTCCAATCGCTCTCGGCGGTAATCTCGAATAACAGTGCAGGTAGAGCCAACCAGACCACAAACCGACTCAATTCCGTGGCCGAAGCCGAACCTAAGATTTTGGTTTTATAGCTGATATAACCGGTGGCGATTAACGCGAAAACCGGGAAAAGAATAGAGAAGGTTGCGAGCATGGGGCTTTGTTTAACTTGATTGTTTAACTTGAAATAAAGTCGGCTATTAAAAAGGTTTATTTTAAGCGTTATTTAAAGTTCGGGCTGAGTTTAATCCTCTCGCAATGGTTCTGTATGGACAAGATTTCTGGTATTGAACAATAATTTATGACTATAAAGCTTTAGCTATATTTAATCTATCCATCCTCTGTGGATAACAAAGAATTAAATTCAATATAACAGTTTTGCACAAGGAGAAAACCATGCAGACGATAACAAAGAATATTTTAACGGCCACGCTTATTACAGGGGCTGTAACTCTTAGCAGCACTGTTATGGCGAGTGATGATCGTCATTTCAAGGGTGAAAAAGTGGAAACGCTTGCCGAGGCGGTCAAACAATTTTCAGCTCAAAATCAAAAGTTTGCTCAGATGATTCAAGACGGCACCATTGACCTAAAGGAGATGGGCGAAATCCATATGATGACCTACACCATGGAAAATGCCATGAAAAAGATCAAAAAAGAGGTCGATGAAATGGAAGAACTGCTGGAAGAAGTCCACGAAGCTTCTGAACACGGCGAAACCGAAAAAGTGCTTAAAAACGGACAACACTATCTAGAGAAAGCACAGACATTAGTGCCTTAATCAGACACGAGATCTGCTTTCACTAAACCCGCTAGGCAATGTTTTGCGGGTTTTTTAGCAATGGCTTTTAATGATTTATTCGAAGTCTTGAAATTTATTCATCAAAAATTGCACAAGATACCAAAACATTAAAGCAATTCCTGCAAATAGAGCCATTGATGCAGCTACATATTGTTCAGTGTGATATTCAAAAATCATGTTAGATGTAGTGTATAAAATGGAAAGTGCGGCAAAAAAGATCATTATTCCAGAAAAAACAACACCCAAACTAAAGCCAACAATTATGCTCGCAATGATGACGCCTAATGCAATAAAGCCTATGAGTTGTAAGACAGGGCCTAAAAAAGAAAAGTTAATATTTAGAGTAAAAGCAGTAAAGGTAATGCCTATTAGTAAAGCGATTGTCATGATACCGGCAGATAAAATAACTCCCGGGGCTTGGTTTTCAGCTATGAGAAGGAGTGGCATAAAAAGAATTGCTTCAGCAACAATATATAGAGCAAGTCCTGCGTACTGAACAGGTCTTGATATCATGGTGTTAGCCCAAAGGTCTGCAAGAAAGCTTACACCCATAAAAACACCCAATACAATTAACCAAGTCCATTTACTGCCTACCATGTGTTGCGCAAATTGTTGCGCTATTTCAGACTGGAGTAAATAGTATTCAAGCACTGCAAAAAGCGTGATCGCCATACCAACATGAAAATATGTTTTTTTTATAAACTTGCCTCGTTCGATTGGGCCTGCATTAACAACAATCTCATTTGATGCTACATCTAGCTGGCTTTCAAATTCGTTCATAAAACTACCTTTTCAAAAATATAAATTACGTAATAGTAATTATTGTTCAGGCTGTTTTAGCAGTCAAGAATAGATACGTATTTTTAATTAACTTTAAAGGTTTGAGTGGAAATAGGATTAGCATAATATGATGTTGAGCGGCTTTTCTCTTCTAAATACGTATAGCCGCTCCATAAACTTGTAGGTTCTAAGTTCATTCACTGAAATCCCGCAACTTGCTGAGCAAGCTCAGCTTCGAACAGTCGGGATTTTTTACCGTTCATTTCACTAAGAACCCTACAAAGTTTATTACAAGGGGTTTAAAGGCGTGTGCCGATATATTTGTGAAGGTAGGTAATTTTTTCGAAGTCAAATGTATTAGTTTGCAGGTAATGCACAATGCTCCCACAAATCGCCAGAAGTCCCCTTGTAATAAATTGTGCAAAGGTCTTAACGAAGTGAACGGTTAAAAACTTCATTTGTTTGAGCAAAACTTGTTTTGCGAGTTTTGAAGTTTGAGTGAACAAGTTTAGAACTTGCCAATTTATGGAGTGGGGTTCGTTTTTTGGTTACTTTTTGCCGAACAGCAAAAAGTCACGGGAAGCCAGTTAGAAAGCACTAAGACGAAGTAGGGAGGTTAAAAAGGCTTCTCAATAGGCTGAATTTAATTTTACTCTGACCCCAGTTATTATAGGAGCACACAAGTACCTCACTTAATGCCTTCCATCTAATAATATTAAGTTTGGTGGCTTATAGCACTACACCTAACGACATTCGCTGTTAGATGAAATAATTTTTGTTGTGTGAACCCATTGAAAATATTAAATAGATTCAGTAGAAAGTAACATGTTTCTCTCCGTTGGCTTTAGAGCGCACATTTAAACACTTGTTTTTCGATAAATCAAGTGTGTGGTGTATTGTGCTCTGTTGCCGATTTTGTATCTTCGACAATAATTAGGTTATACCCTTGTCCAGGTAAAAGCAACTCTTCTTCTTTAGCAAGTGTCCATACTTTATAACCTTGATGATCTATTTCATCGTTATCATCAGCAGAAACAAGACTAATGCCAAGTTTTAAGAATTTAACTGAAAATCCTTCTGTAATTTTTACTTTTATACTGGTTGTACCCTTTATATATCGACTGACGTATGAAGAAATGTAGGGTTCTTGAGATAAATCCTGTTCCGCTTCCGTTATACGTATATAAGGAACTTTAGTTAGGCCTAGGTTCTTATATTGGTCTAACTCTATTGTTATTTTGTACCCTTTATTGTCTTCGTCAACCTCAACTATTTCTTCTAATGGTAATGATTGTGAATTTATTTTAATTTTTTTTACACTAATTTCATCTCCGTTTAGTACCGAACCTTCTTGAACAAAAATTGGATTTGGTATGCCATCAGTTATTACTAAGCCCGCCGATGATGTATTTACTATGGTTGCTGTTTTAGAGTTGGAATCTACAGTAATATCGTAGGTTGATGTAAATCCTTCAAACTGACAGTGTAAATTTGAATCAAAGAATTGTTCATGAATCTTTTGTTCTGCATTTTCATACTTTTCAGGTAAGACCTTTTTTAATAAGGATTGAGTCATGACTTTCCAGCGCTCGTCAATTATTTCACGGTTTTTTATTATTTCAGGATCATAAAACACATTCGCGATGTGGTTCTGAAAAATTTTGGAGAACTGCTCAGATTTTAATATGACAGCAAACACACCTGCTCCTAAAAGAATTTTTCCGAGTTCTTGCACTAGGTTTGCAGCTTTATCATATGAAAATAGTCCGTTTATCTGAGATTCGTGAAATATGCCTCCAACAATTAAACTCAATCCAACTATAAAAATAATTACTATAAAGCTTGTTACCCAAGACAATAAGCTTTTGATAGGTGATATCGTTTTTTCAGAGATAACTTCTTTAATATTCTTATAGATGGTAGATATTTTCTTTCTCAGGCTAGGGGATCTTGATTTCTGTTTATTTGTTGTCAACCTTAAATCCTTGTTTGGTGTAATTACTTATCAGATAATATATTTTACACTAGGTTTGTTGGAAAGTGATTCTCTTTCTTGTAGTCTGTGGTGCTTTGTACGATTTATATTAAATATAATTTGAAGAAAAAGAATTCCGTAATGGCATTAAAAAACCCGCTAAGGAAAATTCCTTGCGGGTTTTTTATTGGGTTCAGATTGTAGAGGTTCAATTAAACTTCTAGGAAATCCAAAATCCCTTCTGCGGCAGAACGCCCTTCGGCAATGGCTTCAACAACCAGGCTTGAACCGCGAACCATATCACCACCGGCGAATACTTTCGGGTTAGTGGTCTGGAATGGGTATAGAGACTTGTCAGAGGCAACGACACCGTTCCAGTTATTGATTTCGATATTGAAGTCTTTGAACCACTCCGGTGGGTTTGGCTGGAAACCGAATGCGACGATTACCGCATCACATGGAATAACGGTTTCAGAACCTTCCACCATTTCGGCACGACGACGACCGTTTTCATCCGGTTCACCCATACGAGTTTCGATTACCTTGATACCTTCAACTTTACCGTCACCGATCACTTCAACCGGAGCCAGGTTGAACTTGAACTGAACACCTTCTTCTTTGGCGTTCTGTACTTCCGCACGTGAACCCGGCATATTGGCTTCGTCACGACGGTAGACACAGTAAACTTCGTCTGCGCCTTGACGGATAGAAGTACGAGTACAGTCCATCGTGGTATCACCACCACCTAGTACAACGACTTTTTTACCTTCCATGCTGATATACGGCTCAGGATCGTTTTCCATGCCCAAGACGTTTTTAACGTTACCGATCAGGAAGTCTAGCGCTTTGTGTACGCCCGGTAGGTCTTCACCCGGGAAACGTCCCGCCATTGGCTTGTAAGTTCCCATGCCCATGAAGACCGCATCGTAGTCATCCAGCAAAGTTTGGAACTGTACGTCTTTACCGATCTCGGTATTACAACGGAATTCAACGCCCATACCTTCAAGGATTTCACGACGACGAACCACGATGTCTTTATCCAGCTTGAATTGCGGGATACCGAAAGTCAGTAAACCACCAATCTCTGGTTGCTTCTCGAAGACAACCGCTTGAACACCGTTACGTGCAAGAATGTCTGCCGCAGCCAGACCGGCAGGGCCGGAACCGACGATAGCGACTTTCTTGTCTGTCTTAACAACGTCAGATAGATCCGGTTTCCAGCCTTGTGCGAAAGCGGTATCGGTAATGTATTTTTCAACCTGACCGATGGTGACCGCACCAAAGTTGGTGTCTTCCAGCGTACAAGCTTGTTCACATAGACGGTCTTGCGGACAGATACGACCACACATTTCCGGTAGCGAGTTGGTTTTGTGAGAGATCTCAACCGCTTCCATGACATTACCTTCCGCAACCAGTTTTAACCAGTTAGGGATATAGTTGTGTACCGGACAAGCGAATTCGCAATATGGGTTACCACAGTGCAAACAGCGGTCTGCCTGAGCCATAGCGTCTTCCATATTGAAAGGCGCGTAAATCTCTTTAAACTCGACCTTACGTTCTACTGCCGCTTTCTTTTCAGGAAGCTGGCGGTTTAATTCTAAAAATTGTCTTACATTTGGCATTTTTAAATTCCTTCCAGTTTTCCTTAGTCCGCAGCGTTCACAAATAGATCAAGTAGTTTATCGACATCGATCGCACGCGATTTGACCAGCCAGAATTTACCGATGAAGGCGCTGAAGTTATCCAGCACTTCCTGACCCCATGGACTATTGGTTTTCTCAACGTATTCGCTAATCAGTGATTTCAGGTAAACACGATAAGGTTCAGTGCATTCGGTATCGATACGAATCGCTTCAACCATTTCCGTGTTCAGGTGGTCGTGCAGGTTATTGGCTTCATCCAGAATGAATGCCATACCACCGGACATACCGGCACCGAAGTTAACGCCGACTTGACCTAAGCTGACAATCGTACCACCGGTCATGTATTCACACCCGTGATCACCTAGACCTTCGACTACTGCGGTTGCACCCGAGTTACGGACACCGAAACGTTCACCACCGGTACCGTTGGCAAATAGCTTACCGCCGGTTGCTCCGTACAGACAGGTGTTACCGACAATCGGCGTAAATTTAGCGTTGAATGTCGAACCGGCTGGTGGGCGGATGACAATCTCTCCACCGGCCATACCTTTACCGACGTAGTCGTTGGCATCACCGTCCAAATGCAGGTTCAGACCGTCTACGTTGAATACACCGAACGATTGACCGGCAATCCCGGTTAGTTTAAGCGTAATCGGCGCATCTTTCATACCGTCGTTACCGTAACGCTCGGCAATTTCACCCGCGACACGCGCACCGATCGAACGACCTGTGTTAACCAAGTTGAATTCGAAAGTACCGCCGGATTTCGCTTCAATCGCGGGCAGGGTCTCTTTGACCATCTCTTCTGCGATATCACCGTGATCCCAAGGGTTGTTCTTATTGACTTGAACGGTCTGCGGTTTATCCGCTGGAACACCGCCGTCGGTAATGAATGCAGACAGGTCGATGTTTTTCTGTTTTTCAGTCAACGGCTCGTCGATCATCTTCAATAGATCAACACGTCCGACCAACTCTTCAAGCGAAGCGACACCTAATTTAGCTAACCATTCACGTACTTCTTCGGCAACGAAACGGAAGTAGTTCATAACCATTTCCGGCATACCGATGAAGTGTGATTTACGCAGACGCTCGTCCTGAGTTGCCACACCTACTGCACAGGTGTTTAAGTGACAGATACGTAGGTACTTACAACCTAGCGCGATCATTGGTACGGTTCCGAAACCGAAAGATTCCGCACCTAGGATGGCTGCTTTAATTACATCCAGACCGGTCTTCAAACCACCGTCCGCCTGAACGATAACCTGACCACGCAGATCGTTAGCACGCAATACTTGGTGCGCTTCAGCCAGACCCATCTCAAACGGGTTACCCGCATATTTAACCGAGGTCATTGGCGATGCACCGGTACCACCGTCGTAACCGGAGATGGTAATCAAGTCAGCGTAGGCTTTTGCTACACCGGCGGCGATGGTTCCAACACCCGGTTCAGCTACTAATTTAACTGACACTAGCGCGTTCGGGTTAATCTGTTTTAGATCGTAGATTAGCTGTGCCAAATCTTCGATCGAATAAATATCGTGATGCGGAGGAGGTGAAATCAGCGTAACACCCGGTACCGAGTGACGCAGTTTGGCAATGGTCATATCAACCTTGTGACCCGGTAGCTGACCACCTTCACCTGGTTTTGCACCCTGAGCGACTTTGATCTGTAGCACTTCCGCGTTACGCAGGTAGTGAGCCGTGACACCGAAACGACCGGAAGCGATCTGTTTGATCTTAGACATTCTTTCCGTGCCGTAACGGGCCGGATCTTCCGCACCTTCACCCGAGTTAGAACGCGCGCCAAGGCGGTTCATTGCCGTAGCCAAGGCTTCGTGCGCTTCCGGAGACAGTGCTCCTAGCGAGATACCCGCCGAGTCGAAACGTTTAAAGATGGACTCAACCGGTTCTACTTGATCGATGTCGATAGATTGAACACCTTCTTTGAAGGTGAACAGGTCACGAATGGTCATTGCCGGACGATTGTTAACCAACTCGCGGAACTTGTTATAAGCCGCTTGGTCGTTTTTCTGTACCGCTTCACGGATGTTGTTAACGACATCCGGGTTGAAGGCGTGGTATTCACCACCGTGAACATACTTGAACAGACCACCTTGCTGCATTGGCTTACGCGGATTGAATGCTTCCCAAGCCAAGCGGCGCTGATCCAGTTCCAAATGTTCGAATTTGGTTCCTTCGATACGTGAAGGCGTACCTTTGAAACAAAGCTCAACGATATCCGAGCTTAGACCAACGGTTTCGAAAAGCTGTGAACCACGGTAAGAGGTGATGGTTGAGATACCCATCTTAGAAAGGATTTTGAACAATCCTTTGTTAATCCCTTTACGGTAGTTAGCGATGTATTTGCTGATAGAAACACTGTTGTCCAATTCGTTGGTACGGCGCATATCTTCGATACTTTCGTAAGCAAGATACGGGAAGACCGCTGTGGCACCGTAACCGAACAGTACTGCAAAGTGATGCGGGTCACGCGCGGTTGCCGTCTGCACGACAATGTTTGCTTCGGTACGAAGTTCTGTCGAAATCAGGTGGTGGTGAACCGCCGAGCTGGCCATGGCAGCCGGAATCGTGGTCTTACCTTCTTCAATACCCATATCACTGAGTACCAAAATGGTGGTACCGGCTCTAACCGCCGCTTCTGCCTGTTGGCAAATGTCGATAACTGCTTGTTTCAGACCTTTCTCTTCGTGGTTGTAGTGCAGAGAAATGGTAATGTTTTTATAGCCGTCGTCATCGATAGACATCAGTTGATCCATCATCGACGGGCTCAATACCGGAGATTTAACTTCCAAACGGTGAGCGTGTTCCGGGCCTTCTTCGAACATATTCAGCTCACGACCGAAACAGGTGTTCAATGACATGACGATGTTTTCACGTAACGGATCGATCGGCGGGTTAGTCACCTGCGCGAACATCTGACGGAAGTAGTCAAAGATCGAACGAGGCTTGTGTGAGAATACCGGTAGCGGAGCGTCGTCACCCATGGATACGGTCGCTTCCTGACCGTCTTCTGCCAAAACACGGATAACCGCATCACGCTCTTCAAAAGTGACTTGGAAGTACTTTTGGTAGATGTCGGCGGTTTTGTCATCCCAACCTAGCGTGATTTCGTCTTGATCAAGTTTTTCTTCGATGTGCATGTAACCTTGATCCATCCACTGGCGGTATGGCTTAGAAGCTTTCAAGCTGTTATCGATCTGCTCAGGTTTGATCAATTCGCCGGCTTCCAGATCAACGGCGATAATTTGTCCAGGCTTCAATCGGCCTTTCTCGACCACGTCTTCCGGCGCATAGTTGTAGACACCGATTTCGGATGCGAAAGTGATGTGACGGTCTTTGGTGATTACATAACGCGTAGGACGCAGACCGTTACGGTCGACACCACAGATCGCGTACTTACCGGTGTTGATTACCATCCCGGCCGGACCGTCCCACGGTTCCATGTGCATCGAGTTGTATTCCAGGAAGGCACGCTTGTCGGCATCCATATTCGGGATATTTTGCCATGCCGGCGGAACCAATAGACGCAGAGCCTGGAAGATGTGCATGTCGCCCATCATCAGGATTTCCATCATGTTATCCAATGAGTTGGAGTCCGAACCTTCTTGAGAAACCAGTGGTTTTAATTCGCCAAGATCAGGTAGTAACGGTGTTTCGAATTTCTTTTGACGAGCCAGTGCCCAGTTACGGTTACCACGGATGGTGTTCAACTCACCATTGTGCGCCAGGAAACGGAATGGCTGAGCCAAACGCCACTGCGGCATGGTATTGGTTGAGAAACGCTGGTGGTAAGAGATACACGCCGACTCAAATGAATCGTCTTTCAGGTCAAGGTAGTATTCTGGCAGCTCTCTAGGCATAACCAAGCCTTTGTATGAAAGTAGCTGGCTGTTTAGGGAGGCGATGTAGAAAGTTTTATCTTCCGGCTCAATCGCCATCTCTGTTTTACGACGCGCTGTAAACAGTAAACGGTTAAATTCGGCTTCATCCATATCGGCCGGAGCATTGACGAAGATCTGCTCGATCTTAGGCTCCATACCGGCTGCTTGCTCACCCAGTACTTCCGAACGAACCGGTACTTCACGCCAACCGGCAACGGTTAGGCCTTTTGAAGTCAGGATATCTTCCATGAAAGTACGTGCTTTTTGCGCTTTCTCGGCATCCTGGTTTAGGAAAACCATACCGGCCGCATAAGTACAAGCTAGGACAAAGCCTTTTTCGTTAGCGATTTTGGCAAGGAAACTGGCTGGTTTTTTAATCAACAGTCCACAACCATCACCCGTACAACAGTCTGCTGCCACACCACCACGGTGTGTCATGTTAGAAAGAGATTCAATAGCCGTTTCTACGACCCAGTGGCTCGGTTTGTCGTCCATATTGGCAATCAAACCAAAACCACAGTTCTCCTTTTCAAACTCTGGAGAGTATAGGCCTTTTAGGTTTAGACCGTTGTGTGATTGTAGTGGATTCATATTCAGTTTCCTGTTTAGAAAATTTTACCCGCAACAATAGCTAGGAATGTTACATCTAACCTATTGAAATATAAGGAATTTGTTTAGTCTTAGCGCGTTCTAATACTAAAAATAAGAGCGGAATTATACTTTATTCGTGCAGTGAGAGGCAAATTTTACCACTGATTGCGGCTGGGCTTAAATGTTTTATTTAAGCGAGAATTCGGCAATGATCGGGTTGTGGTCTGAGATGTGGGGCACGGTGATGGCTCTGGAGTTTTTAAGTGTCAGATTTCGGTAGAAAATATGGTCAAGCGGTTGGCGGTTTAAGGTTTTGATCGGGCGAATATCGGGGTAGTCGACTTTGGTCAGTCCTAGCTTGTTTACGGTTTTTGCCAATGTGGTGACGCGCGCTTTATTCCAAGTGTTGAAATCGCCGCTGATGATGAGCGGGCCTTCCAGTTCTTCGATTTTATGGATAAGTAGTTGCAGCTCTTTTTTAAAAACGTAGTGCGGCACGAAATTGATGGCGTGGATGTTAACGTGGGTGAGGATTTGACCGTCATTCAGCGGGTGTTGGGTAATGATGGCTGGCTTGTGCGTCGCGAAGCCCAGCTCTCGGCTAGTGGTTAGAAACTGGTGATAGGTGTGGTGTTGGTATGCCGAAGCGGTTAAAGCGCCGTAGACGTTATTAGGCGTTTCGATGTTGGGTGCCATGCTGAAAGGTAGGCCGAAAAAGGTACCTTGGTTTTCGTTAATGCGTGCTTCCTGTAAAGAGAGGATGTGCATCTCTTCAATGTTGAGAAGTTGTTCAATGTTTCTAGGGTGAAAGGTTGAAAAATCCTCTTTGTGCAGATTCCAGCAGATCAAGGAAAACGGATCAGGTAGCTTGGCTTCCGCTAATTGATTGGATAGGGGGGAGTGTTTGGGTCGGTACATGCAGGCTCTCTATAAAATCGGGGCAATAATGCGGGATATGTTTTCAATGAAACGGGCCAGCCAGCTATGCTTAGGGCGATAGATCTCGCCTTTCTTCTGGTTTTCGTTGAACCACTTGGTCAGGTTTTTAATGGTGCTCTGGCAGTATAAGAAATGCACCATTTCGTAGTTCAAGAACAGCGAACGGTAGTCCATATTGGCCGAGCCGCTCATCGCTACTTGGTCGTCGAAGATAATCAGCTTGGCGTGCAGCATATTGTGCGGGAAAAAGTAGGCCTTGCCACCCGCTTCAACCAGTTCCCGCATATAGGAGCTGCGCCCGAAATCAAAGAGCCAGTGATCCGATTTGCTTGGGGTCAAGACCTTGACTGTGACGCCGCGTTTGATGGCGATCAGCAGGGCGTTCATGACATTGTTATTGGGGATAAAATAAGGAGTGGCAATATAGATGCGTTGTTTCGAGCTATTGATAGCGTGCAGCAACGCCTCGTAAAGCGTGTCGGATTCAATGTCGGGCCCGGAAGGGACGGCTTGAATCGCTTCTCCTTCTTTGAATTGCTGGCCGGTGATCGCAGGAGGCAGTTTTTCTTTACTGGTATAGAGCCAGTCTGCGTTGAAAACGCTCTGGTAGTGATAGCAGGCAGGCCCTTCTATTTTAAAGAATAGGTCGAGCCAGCGAATACGTCCGTTGTTTTCCCCCAGATAATCGTCACTAAGATTCAGGCCGCCGGTCAATACCACTTGTTGATCGAATAGGTAAATTTTACGGTGGTTACGCAGATTGATCTGGCTGGTGATGATATTGGGCCAGATGGGCTGGAAGAAAGCATAGTGTCCGCCGGCTTTTTGCAGAGCCTTCAATGGGATCTGATTGTAATAGAGTCGGAACGAGCCGATGGCGTCCATCAACAGTCGGACTTCAACGCCTTGTTTGGCCTTCTCTGTCAGGGCGTCCAATATTTTGTTGCCGGTGTCGTCGGCTTCGAAAATGTAGGTTTCCAGAGATATTTGCTCTTTGGCTTGATTAATGAGTTCCATTAATAGCTCAAAGGCCTGAATGTCGTCGCCAATCACTTGTAAGACATTATTTTCGGTCGTTCCGGAAATGTGATTGGAGTTCATTAGGGTATCTAGTTCATATTTCAGACCGGAGTGTTTGGATACTTTGGTGATTGGCTTTTGGGTGATTTTGGCTTTATAGCGTTTACTATAGGATTTGCGTAACCCGAAAATGAAATAGAACAGCACGCCGATATAAGGCAATAGAATGATTGCTAGTAACCATGTGGCAAGACTCTGTGGTGAGCGACGCTGATAGAGCATGTGTAACAGGGTCATGGCGACAAACGCGAAGTCGACGATAAAAAGCCATAAAGTTAGCTGTTCAGTATCAAACATGGTTCCCTAATCATTTTTCAATTCTGCTGAATAGCATAAGCGGTATGACAAAAATTATCCACATTATCCATGAGCATTGGATAAAGCGTTCTATAGGTTTTGGCAGGCATGAAAAAAGGGCTGAACAGCCCTTTTTATAGCGGAGGAGTGCTGCAATTACTTGCGAATTAAGCTGACTCCGTCCATCTCTTCCGGTTGCGGAATTTCCATGATGTCTAGCATGGTTGGCATGACATCCGGTAAGCGACCGTTGGTACGCAGTTCGATCCCTTTTCTCGGTCCGAAATAGATTAGCGGTACCGGGAAAGTGGTGTGCGAAGTAAAAGGCTCACCCGTTTCCGGGTCTTGCAGCATTTCCATGTTACCGTGGTCAGCGGTAACGATGCATTGACCATCCGCTTTTTCGACTGCATCGAGGATTTTTCCTAAAGCGTCGTCAACCGCTTCAACCGCTTTGATGCACGCTTCGAAATTACCGGTGTGTCCAACCATATCCGGGTTGGCAATGTTACAGATAAAGGTGTCGTATTTATCGGATTCGATCGCTTCCACCAGTTTCTCTGTCAACTCGCCTACACTCATTTCCGGCTGTAGGTCGTAAGTACGAACTTTCGGCGATGGAACCAAAATACGGTCTTCACCACGATAAGGTTGTTCAACTCCGCCGTTCAGGAAGAAGGTCACGTGCGCGTATTTTTCGGTTTCTGCAATACGCAGCTGGCGTAACTTGTAGTTTGAAATCACTTCACCAAAAGTATTTTTCAGGTTAGCCGGACGATAGGCGATCGTGGCGCCGAAATTCTCAAAGTTTTTGTGGTATTCCGTTAAAGTCACATAAGCCGCCAGTAACGGTGTGTTGCAACGATAGAACTCGGCGAAATCGCTAAGGATAAATGCACGCGTCAGTTGGCGAGCGCGATCCGAACGGAAGTTCATGAAAATGACAGAATCGCCGTCTTTGATTTTGTTCTTCTTGCCTTTCTTGTTCAGAATGACAGTCGGCTCGACGAATTCATCGGTTTCACCACGCTCATACGCCATTTCAACTGCTTCTTTGGCAGAGTCGGCTTTGTATTCCGCTTTACCGCAGCAGATAACACTGTAGGCCGCCTCGGTACGATCCCAGCGGTTGTCACGATCCAGTGCAAAGAATCTACCTGTCACTGAGCCGATTGAAATGTCAGCGTTTAATTCAGCGATGTAGTTTTCCACATCTTCGATGTAGCGTAGTGCACTTTGAGGTGCGGTATCGCGCCCATCGGTAAAGACGTGCAGAATGGTTTTAGCGCCGCGTTCCGCTGCTAGTTTCAGTGCTGCTTTGATATGACTGATGTGTGAGTGAACCCCGCCATCCGAAAGCAAGCCCATGATGTGCACTACGTGATCACGTTCTACCGCTTTATCGATGGCGTTGTTCAGCGCGTTATTGGTAAAGAATCGACCGTCGTCGATATCTTTTTGAATTCGAGTCAATTCTTGATAAACCACACGTCCGGCACCCAGGTTCATGTGACCTACTTCAGAGTTCCCCATCTGGCCGTGTGGCAGACCAACATCCAATCCTGACGTACTGATCAAGGTGTGCGGGTTCTCCGCCATTAGTTTGTCAAAATTAGGTGTATTGGCTTGAGCAATCGCGTTGTGCTCGGTTTCTTCTCGGTATCCCCAGCCGTCGAGGATAATCAACCCCGTCGGGCGGTTGGCAATTTTAATTTTCGGTTTTAATTCGTTCGGCATTCTTTTTCTACCATTTAATTTCGTTATCCGGTTTATTGTAGCGGCTTTCGCTGTTAAAATCATTAGGTTTGATTTTTCGGGGTCTTTTTACTTAGCGAGTATATTAACGTATTGGGTAAAAGATCCAATTAACCTTACCAAGGGAATGTGAATGTTTAGTGAATTTTTCCAAGAGCAATGGCCTCTTTTTTTAGCGGTTTTTGTGATTACATTAATGCTTGTTTATAGCTATGTAGGTGACCGTTTGTCCGGTTTCAAGGGCGTCAATACTGATGAGGCCGTTCGACTATTTAACGATGATGCTTATATGCTGGATGTTCGTACCGCTGGTGAATATAAAGACGGTTATATTGGTGAGGCTACGAATATCTCATCAACCGAGTTGGCATCCAAAATGGGACATCTTCCGGCGGACAAGGAAACACCGATTGTGGTTTACTGTCAGACTGGAGCGCGTTCTTCTCGTGCGGCAGCGATGCTGGCGAAAAACGGCTATACCAATGTTTATAATTTGGCTGGTGGAATTCTTGCATGGAAAAATGCAGGGCTTCCGGTAGGTCGTCAAAAATCAAAGAAAACTAAAAAAAAGTAACTAAGACAAAACAGTCGGAGCAACAACGGGCTGTTTTGTCTTCACAGGAGAAAACTATGGCAAAAGTCGTCATTTATTGTACTGCCACCTGCCCGTTTTGCTTAATGGCTAAACGCCTACTTGACTCGAAAGGTGCGGAATACGAATCAATTGATATTGGCAACGATCGAGAAAAGTGGGCGGAGGTGGAGGTCAAAACCGGCCGAAACACGGTACCTCAAGTTTTCATCGGTGATCAGCATATTGGCGGGTACGATGACCTTGCTGCCGCTGATAAACGTGGCGAAATCGACCCTCTTCTTCAAGCTTAGAAATAATTAAAATTAAGGAACTATTATGTCAGAAGCCACTCAACAAGCTTTTGTAATCCAGAAAATCTACACAAAAGATGTCTCTTTCGAATCGCCGAATTCACCTGCGATCTTTACGCATGAGTTTAAACCTGAGCTTTCTGTAGATTTGAATGTTGAAAGTACCGGTTTGGATGATGATGTTTTTCACGTTGTTGTCCGTGTAACGGCAACCACAAAAGTCGAAGACAAAACGGCGTTTTTGTGTGAGGTTGAGCAGGCAGGGATTTTCACTCTTGCCGGCTTTAGTGATGCGGAGCTGTCTTATATGTTGGGTGTGCAGTGTCCGACCGCATTGTTCCCTTATGCTCGTGAAGCGGTTTCGGATTTAGTGACTCGTGGCGGTTTCCCGCAACTGCTTCTTGAACCGGTTAATTTTGAAGCGATGTATGCCAGTCATATGCAACAGCAACAAGCACAAGCAGAAGCCAATACTACCGAACAGTAGGATTTAATCTTGACGAACTCAAGAAAAATTGCGGTTCTCGGCGCCGGAGCCTGGGGGACGGCGTTAGCCATTCATCTGGCAAAGGTGGGTCATTCGGTTTCATTGTGGACTCATCGAGCCGAGCAAGCGCAAAAGCTGAATGCTGACCGCGAAAATCAGCGTTATTTGCCTGATATTGGTTTGCCTGAAAATATCTCGGCAACGGCTTCTATGCGGGATGCGGTTGCGGATGCCGAGAGTGTGCTGGTTGTCGTACCTAGTCAGGCATTCAGAGAGACATTGATCGAGCTTAAGGGCTTGGTAGATGTTGAGAAAGTGCATATTGCTTGGGCCACTAAAGGTTTCGAGCCGGTTACTCAGAAGCTGCTGCATGAGGTGGCGTTTGAGGTTTTAGGCGATGAGGCGCGCTTGACGGTGCTTTCCGGACCGACTTTTGCCAAAGAGGTTGCCATGGGCTTGCCGACCGCGATGGTGAGTGCTTCTAATCAATCTGATGAGGCCGAATATTGGGCCGATCGGTTTTTGCATGATACTTTCCGCATGTACACCCAGTCGGATATGTTGGGTGTTGAAGTCGGGGGCGCTTATAAGAATATTATGGCGATTGCGACCGGGATCAGTGATGGTCTGAAAATGGGCGCGAACGCTCGTGCGGCACTGATTTCCCGGGGGATGGCTGAGATGATGCGTCTTAGCGAGGCTTTGGGTGGCAATGCGGAAACCATGATGGGCTTGGCCGGATTAGGTGATCTGGTTCTGACCTGTACCGATGACCTGTCGCGTAATCGACGTTTTGGTTTTGGTCTGGCTCGCGGTGATTTGACGACCGAGGAAGTGGTGAATGAGATCGGTCAGGTTGTAGAGGGGGTTAAGGCAGTTAAAGCAGTGAAGAAACTGGCCGAGCGTCTTGATCTTGAACTGCCGATTATGGAACAGGTTTATCTTCTGGTTATGGAGCAGGCAACACCTAAAGAGGCCGTTCAGGCTTTAATGACCCGCTCCGCCAAGGCCGAGTAAGTTATGTTGTCATGAATCAAATCGTCAGTTAGATAGACATGTCGAAGTCGAGCTGGCGCCAAGCCTCATAAGCCATAACGGATACCGCATTAGCTAAGTTCATGCTGCGTCCGCCCGGCATCATCGGAATGGTCAGTCTCTGTTCCTGAGGAAAGCTTTCTATCACTTCCCCTGGCAAACCGCGAGTTTCCGGGCCGAATAAAAATGCATCTCCATTTTCAAACTTAGGCTCTGTATAATAGCGCGTGGTTTTGGTGGTCAATGCAAAGACTCGATTGGGTTTAACTTCGTTTAAGCAGGCTTCCAGATTTTGATGTTCAAACACATTAGCCAGTTCCGCATAGTCTAAACCCGCTCTACGGACTTTTTTTTCACTCAAATCAAAAGCGATTGGGTGAATTAAATGCAGGTGGGCGCCCATGTTGGCGCTAAGACGGATCAAAGCTCCGGTGTTTTGCGGTATTTCTGGTTCGTAAAGAATAATGTGCAGCATAGTGTGTTCAGTTTGTAAGGTTTAGTTCTGTGGTTGATTTATCGGTAAATCTTTGTGGTATTCAATTCAATTCTCCAGTCGCCATGGCCTCTGGGAATGCCGGTTACGGCATAGAATACCAGTCTGTTTCAGGGTTTTCCAATCGAGATATTGGTGCCATCTTTTTAAAAGGCACTACTCTGGAACCGAAGTTGGGTAATAAACCCGAGCGGGTGATGGAATCGCCAAGCGGCCTGTTGAATTCAATTGGCCTGCAAAATCCGGGGGCGCATGCGGTGATTAACGACTATCTGCCGCAACTGGATATGGATGAGACTCGTTTTATTATTAATGTATCCGGTTCCAGTATTGAAGAGTATGCCGAAGTGGTTCGCTTGTTCGATCAGACCGCGCTGCCGGCAATGGAGATTAATATCTCTTGCCCGAACGTCAAAAAAGGTGGGGTGGCATTCGGTAATGATCCGGAGATGGCGGCAAGAGTGGTTGAAGCTTGCCGAGCAGCAACGACAAAACCGTTAATTGTAAAGTTGTCACCAAATCAGACGGATATTGCCGAGGGTGCTCGCCGTGTGATTGATGCCGGTGCGGATGCGCTGTCTGCGATCAATACCTTAATGGGTATGCAGATTGATGCTCAAACCCGTAAACCTACCTTAGGTAATAATCAGGGTGGTTTATCGGGCCCGGCTATCAAACCGGTCGCCTTGCTTAAGGTACACCAAGTCTATCAAGTCGCTAAGCAGCACGATATCCCGATTATCGGTTTGGGTGGCATCGCTTCGGCTGAAGATGCAATCGAGTTTTTTCTGGCAGGTGCCTCCATGGTTGCCATTGGTACGGCCATCGCCAAAGATCCTTTATTGGTTAAAAAGGTCAATAAAGGCATTGCAAAATATATGGCAAAGCATAATGTACAGTCTGTCGCTGAGTTGACAGGTAAGCTGGAGTTGAATACCGACACGGTGCTTTGCGGTTAAGAATTTAGGTTTTGGTATCTCTATATATTTATATATATGTAAATACGGAAACTGAACGGAATTTAAATATTTAAGTAGCTATAAAGATGAAAACAGTAGAAGAACAATTAGCCATCATTAAGCGTGGCGCTGAAGAAATTCTGGTTGAAAAAGAGTTGATTGAAAAGCTGGAGTCGGGCAAGCCTCTGCGTGTTAAGGCGGGTTTTGATCCAACGGCGGCGGATTTGCATTTGGGCCATACGGTTCTGATCAACAAATTAAAGCAGTTTCAGGATCTAGGGCATGAAGTTCTATTCTTGATCGGTGATTTCACGGCGATGATTGGTGATCCGACCGGTAAAAGTACAACTCGTCCTCCATTGTCGAAAGAAGATGTCGAAAAAAACGCGACTACCTATAAAGAGCAGGTTTTCAAAATTCTAGATCCTGAAAAGACGACTGTGCTTTATAACTCCGAGTGGATGTCAAAGATGACTGCGGAAGATATGATCAAGTTGGCGAGTCAGGTAACCGTAGCACGTATGTTGGAACGTAACGATTTCTCGGATCGTTTTAACTCCAATACGCCGATTGCCATTCATGAATTCCTGTATCCGATGATTCAGGGGTATGACTCAGTTGTTATGGATGCGGACATTGAGTTGGGTGGTACCGATCAGAAATTTAACTTGTTAATGGGGCGTACTCTACAGGGGCATTTCGGTAAACCTCAGCAGTGTACTTTAACTATGCCGATTCTTGAAGGTTTGGATGGTGTACAGAAGATGTCCAAGTCTTTAAATAACTATATCGGTATCAAGGATGAGCCGAATGATATGTTCGGTAAAGTGATGTCGGTTTCCGATGATTTGATGTGGCGTTACTATGAGCTATTGTCTTTCGAGTCTTTGGAGACGATTGCCTCTTATAAAGAAGCTGTTGAGAATGGCGAGAACCCACGTAATGTCAAAGTTAAACTGGCGATGGAAATTATAGAGCGCTTCCATTCTAAGGAAGCGGCAGAGTCTGCATTAAAAGATTTTGAGACTAAATTCTCGAAAAATGCCATTCCGGATGAGATGCCTGAATTTACTTTCGATGGTGAGATGCCGTTGGCTAACTTATTAAAAGAAGCCGGTTTGGTTGGTTCAACTTCCGATGCGCATCGTATGACAAAGCAGGGTGCGGTTAAAATCAATGGTGAAAAGGTGGATGACAGTCGTCAGTTCATGCCGGCAGGCACCACTTGTGTTTATCAAGTGGGTAAACGTAAATTCGCCAGAGTGACGCTGAATTAGATGTTATAGATTTATATATAGTAAATCATTAAAAAAAGCCCGGGCTGATTTCAGCTCGGGCTTTTTTGTTGGCGGCATTTATTTTCTCAGCGAAATCAGCCTGAAAAGGGAATGAAATGACTGAATTGTGAATAACTCTGTGGATAAGTGGTGAGTAAACTGGGGTTAAAGCCGGGTTTTTGGTGATGACGAAAAAAAGCGTAAAAAAAGTGTAAAAAAGTTGGCATTAGGGGTTGCGTTAGTTTGGTAAATCTATAGAATACGCCCTCGTTCCACCGGACAGGCATCGAGATGAGAATTGAGAGTCAGGAAGTTGGAAAGAAGCTGTGAAGTTTCTGACAAAAAACCGGAAAATAATTTGAAAATAATTGTTGACAGGTTTTTAAGAAGAACGCTATAATAAGCAGCTTACCGACAACGAAAAGTCACTAAGATTTTTTCGCTGTCGAAGAGACCTAAGTTCTTTAAAAATCAGGTAATTCAGAGATAATTTATGTGGAAGCTCCTTAAGTGAGTAACCGATAAAGAATCTCGATTTTTGACAAGAAATGTATATATGGTAATTTTTTTACTATGTTTCAACTTTGTCAATTCCGAGTGTTTGTTCTCCGGAGACGGAGTTTAAATATATCAGCAAGATTAAACTGAAGAGTTTGATCCTGGCTCAGAATGAACGCTGGCGGTAGGCTTAACACATGCAAGTCGGACGGAAACGACATAAACAATCACTTCGGTGTGCGATTATGGGCGTCGAGTGGCGGACGGGTGAGTAACGCGTGGGAATCTACCCTATAGTTGGGGACAACATATGGAAACGTATGCTAATACCGAATATGCTCTACGGAGTAAAGGTGCCCTCTCCTTGGAAGGTATCGCTATAGGATGAGCCCGCGTAAGATTAGCTAGTTGGTAAGGTAATGGCTTACCAAGGCAACGATCTTTAGCTGGTTTGAGAGGATGATCAGCCACACTGGGACTGAGACACGGCCCAGACTCCTACGGGAGGCAGCAGTGGGGAATATTGCACAATGAGCGAAAGCTTGATGCAGCCATACCGCGTGTGTGAAGAAGGCCCGAGGGTTGTAAAGCACTTTCAATTGTGAGGAAGGTAGTGTAGTTAATACCTGCATTGCTTGACGTTAACTTTAGAAGAAGCACCGGCTAACTCTGTGCCAGCAGCCGCGGTAATACAGAGGGTGCAAGCGTTATTCGGAATTACTGGGCGTAAAGCGCGCGTAGGCGGAATGTTAAGTCAGTTGTGAAAGCCCTGGGCTCAACCTGGGAACTGCATCTGATACTGGCATTCTAGAGTTTAGTAGAGGGAAGGGGAATTCCTAGTGTAGCAGTGAAATGCGTAGATATTAGGAGGAACATCAGTGGCGAAGGCGCCTTCCTGGACTAAAACTGACGCTGAGGTGCGAAAGCGTGGGTAGCGAACGGGATTAGATACCCCGGTAGTCCACGCCGTAAACGATGTCAACTAGTTGTTGGTCTTATTAAAAAGATTAGTAACGCAGCTAACGCGATAAGTTGACCGCCTGGGGAGTACGGTCGCAAGATTAAAACTCAAAGGAATTGACGGGGGCCCGCACAAGCGGTGGAGCATGTGGTTTAATTCGATGCAACGCGAAGAACCTTACCATCCCTTGACATCCTGCGAACTTTCTAGAGATAGATTGGTGCCTTCGGGAACGCAGTGACAGGTGCTGCATGGCTGTCGTCAGCTCGTGTCGTGAGATGTTGGGTTAAGTCCCGCAACGAGCGCAACCCTTATCATTAGTTGCTACCATTTAGTTGAGAACTCTAATGAGACTGCCGGTGATAAACCGGAGGAAGGCGGGGACGACGTCAAGTCATCATGGCCCTTATGGGATGGGCTACACACGTGCTACAATGGGGGGTACAAAGAGCAGCCAACTAGCAATAGTGCGCGAATCTCAAAAAACCCTTCGTAGTCCGGATTGGAGTCTGCAACTCGACTCCATGAAGTCGGAATCGCTAGTAATCGTGAATCAGAATGTCGCGGTGAATACGTTCCCGGGCCTTGTACACACCGCCCGTCACACCATGGGAGTGGATTGCAAAAGAAGTAGGTAGCCTAACTTCGGAGGGCGCTTACCACTTTGTGGTTCATGACTGGGGTGAAGTCGTAACAAGGTAGCCCTAGCGGAAGCTGGGGCTGGATCACCTCCTTTAAGATAAAAAGGTTGCGAGCTTAAGCGAGCTTTCACATAAATTGTCTCTGAATTACTTAGGTGTAAAAGACCTCGGGTCTGTAGCTCAGTTGGTTAGAGCGCACCCCTGATAAGGGTGAGGTCGGTGGTTCAAATCCACCCAGACCCACCATTTTCTATGATCTTTCTCATTAGAAAATAACTTATATGAGGGGCTATAGCTCAGCTGGGAGAGCGCCTGCCTTGCACGCAGGAGGTCTGCGGTTCGATCCCGCATAGCTCCACCAATTTACCTCTTAATAGTGACTCGCAAGAGTAATTATTAACAGTTAAATTGGTATGACTTTTAAAGTCACACCAAAACTGATAGATCTTTAACAATTTGGAATATATCTCTCAATCGATTGATGAGAAACGATAACTGAATCAAGATGGACACATTTTGTATTTGGGTTTCACATTAATCAATTAAGTTGATGCTGGGGTCAGAGCCGACTTTTTGGCCCCAGCGCAAAGTAAGTAATAAATATATGTAATTGAGTTACTCAAGCGTATATTCATGACAGCGAATACTTTTAGTTGCTGCAATTCAATAGGCTTTATAACAGAAGCATGATCGTGAAGGGTTTAGCTACCTGATGATGTGGAGTGAACAAAAGGCATAAGGTTATTTTTGAGTTGTATAGTTAAGTGACTAAGCGTACACGGTGGATGCCTAGGCAGAAGAAGGCGATGAAGGACGTGATAGCCTGCGATAAGCTTCGGTGAGGTGGCAAATAACCTTTGACCCGGAGATTTCCGAATGGGAAAACCCATCCTTTATGGATATCCTTTTATAGGAAGCTAACCCGGAGAACTGAAACATCTAAGTACCCGGAGGAAAAGAAATCAACCGAGATTCCCTCAGTAGCGGCGAGCGAACGGGGACCAGCCCTTAAGCTGATATAAATGTAGTAGAACAGTCTGGAAAGTCTGACGATACAGGGTGATAGTCCCGTATACGAAATATTTTTATCAGTGAAATCGAGTAGGACGGAACACGTGAAATTCTGTCTGAACATGGGGGGACCACCCTCCAAGGCTAAATACTCTCTTCTGACCGATAGTGAACCAGTACCGTGAGGGAAAGGCGAAAAGAACCCCTGGAGGGGAGTGAAATAGAACCTGAAACCGTGTACGTACAAGCAGTAGGAGCACCTTCGTGGTGTGACTGCGTACCTTTTGTATAATGGGTCAGCGACTTACATTATGTAGCGAGGTTAACCGAATAGGGGAGCCGTAGGGAAACCGAGTCTTAAATGGGCGTTGAGTTGCATGGTGTAGACCCGAAACCGGGCGATCTATCCATGGCCAGGTTGAAGGTTGGGTAACACCAACTGGAGGACCGAACCCACGTATGTTGAAAAATGCGGGGATGAGCTGTGGATCGGAGTGAAAGGCTAATCAAGCCCGGAGATAGCTGGTTCTCCTCGAAAACTATTTAGGTAGTGCCTCATGTCTCACTGTTGGGGGTAGAGCACTGTTATGGTCTAGCGGCCCGTCAAGGGTTAGCAGCCCATTGCAAACTCCGAATACCAACAAGTGCAATCATGGGAGACAGACAGCGGGTGCTAACGTCCGTTGTCAAGAGGGAAACAACCCAGACCGCCATCTAAGGTCCCTAAATATTACTAAGTGGGAAAGGATGTGGGAAGGCTTAGACAGTCAGGAGGTTGGCTTAGAAGCAGCCACCCTTTAAAGAAAGCGTAATAGCTCACTGATCGAGTCGGCCTGCGCCGAAGATTTAACGGGGCTAAGTAATATACCGAAGATGCGGATGCATGTTTACATGCATGGTAGAGGAGCGTTCTGTAAGCCTGCGAAGGGGCATTGTAAAGTGTCCTGGAGGTATCAGAAGTGCGAATGCTGACATGAGTAGCGATAAAGGGAGTGAAAAGCTCCCTCGCCGAAAGACCAAGGTTTCCTACGCAACGCTAATCGACGTAGGGTTAGTCGACCCCTAAGACGAGGCCGAGAGGCGTAGTCGATGGGAAGCAGGTTAATATTCCTGCACTATTTATAACTGCGATGGAGGGACGGAGAAGGTTAAGCTAGCATGGCGATGGTTGTCCATGTTTAAGCGTTTAGTCAGAGATCTTAGGCAAATCCGGGATCTTAATGATGAGGCGTGATGACGAGTCCTCTTTTGGACGAAGTAGTTGATACCCTGCTTCCAAGAAAATCTTCTAAGCTTCAGGTTATAAATAATCGTACCCCAAACCAACACAGGTGGTCAGGATGAGTATTCCAAGGCGCTTGAGAGAACTCGGGTGAAGGAACTAGGCAAAATGGTACCGTAACTTCGGGAGAAGGTACACCCCCGCGAGGGGGTCGCAGTGAAATGGTGGCTGCAACTGTTTACTAAAAACATAGCACTCTGCAAAATCGAAAGATGACGTATAGGGTGTGACGCCTGCCCGGTGCCGGAAGGTTAATTGATGGGGTTAGCTTATGCGAAGCTCTTGATCGAAGCCCCGGTAAACGGCGGCCGTAACTATAACGGTCCTAAGGTAGCGAAATTCCTTGTCGGGTAAGTTCCGACCTGCACGAATGGCGTAATGATGGCCACACTGTCTCCACCCGAGACTCAGCGAAATTGAAATCGCAGTTAAGATGCTGCGTACCCGCGGCTAGACGGAAAGACCCCGTGAACCTTTACTACAGCTTTGCACTGGACTTTGACTTTACCTGTGTAGGATAGGTGGGAGGCTTTGAAGCAGTAACGCCAGTTATTGTGGAGCCATCCTTGAAATACCACCCTGGTAACGTTGAGGTTCTAACCTCGACCAGTGAATCCTGGTCAGGGACAGTGTATGGTGGGTAGTTTGACTGGGGCGGTCTCCTCCCAAAGAGTAACGGAGGAGCGCGAAGGTACCCTCAGCACGGTCGGACATCGTGCAATGAGCGCAAGAGTAGAAGGGTGCTTGACTGCGAGACAGACACGTCGAGCAGGTGCGAAAGCAGGTTCTAGTGATCCGGTGGTTCTGTGTGGAAGGGCCATCGCTCAACGGATAAAAGGTACTCCGGGGATAACAGGCTGATACCGCCCAAGAGTTCATATCGACGGCGGTGTTTGGCACCTCGATGTCGGCTCATCACATCCTGGGGCTGAAGTCGGTCCCAAGGGTATGGCTGTTCGCCATTTAAAGTGGTACGCGAGCTGGGTTTAGAACGTCGTGAGACAGTTCGGTCCCTATCTGCCGTGGGCGTTGGAAAATTGAGAGGGGCTGCTCCTAGTACGAGAGGACCGGAGTGGACGAACCGCTGGTGTTCCTGTTGTTCTGCCAAGAGCATTGCAGGGTAGCTACGTTCGGAAAGGATAACCGCTGAAAGCATCTAAGCGGGAAACCTGCCTCAAGATTAGTTTTCCCTAGACTTTAAGTCTTCTTAAGGGCCGTTGTAGACTACGACGTTGATAGGCAAGGTGTGGAAGTGCAGTAATGTATGAAGCTAACTTGTACTAATTACCCGTGAGGCTTAACTATACAACTCAAAAGTAACTTCGAAAGAAGAGAGTGACTAAAAGTAGTCATGAATATACGCTCAGAAATGAGAAGAGTAGCTCGTTACATAGCAGCCAACTTAAAGAGACGTTAAAACAACGTAACCGATATATTCCAAAGCAATTTTATAAGTAGACACACCGTGCGCTGCTTATATCACCAAATTGCTTGGCGACCATAGCGAGATGGCACCACCTGATCCCTTCCCGAACTCAGAAGTGAAACGTCTCAGCGCCGATGGTAGTGTGGGAGGTCCCATGTGAGAGTAGGTCATCGCCAAGCTTATATTCCAAAGCCCTGCTAGACTCTTTTGAGTTTAGCGGGGCTTTTTTATGCCTGAAAATCAGCATGCCCTACTAGAGGGTATTCCTGCACATCCTTGTACCCACGGCATTAAAACTTCCATGTTTTGCAAGCATGTTTTGCAAGTAGGATGCCCCAAGGGTAGAACAGCGCGGATAGTAAATTAGCCTTGCGGCTGATTTTTAGCTGGCGTACCCAAAGGGTATAAAAACGACACAGCCTCTGTGCTGTGGCTGTGCATCGCCAGGCTCTTGTGCCTGAATGGGTATATATCTTAAGAAATCGCTTTCTGAATCGACAGGCAGAAGTTTTTTCCTAAATATCACTTCTCCTTAGCAGTGCGAGCAAGCTGTAGCCGGCTGAAATTGTGTGTTGAGAATAGTTGTTGAGTAGAGTTTTAAGGCTAAACCTCGACTCGTACCCGTATAAAGGTTCCGCTATGTATGTACTCATTCCAACAGGCGTTAGATTCTTATAATGCCTTTAATTAAGTCTCGACTTTAATCGCGTATTCTTAATGATTTTTTATAACTGGATAAAACGTTATTGTGTATGATAGCGACCATCAATAAATATCGTAAAAGCGCTAGCGAATCGGGGTCCTGGTGGCTGAGTTCGAATTCTATAAAATTAAGATGTTTAGATATACCGAACATTTATAAGAGCACTCATGCATGATTAAAGTTTTTTTAGATATTGGTAATAATTTCGTTAAATGGGCAACCGTGAACGACGATATTTACCAATTACAGCCCGCTTTCAGGCTTGAAGATATCTTGAATGAAGGTATCGATGTTTTCGAGCTTGATGATGAACCTGATGAAGTTTTTTTTTCCAGTGTTGCTGATGCCAGTCTTGTAGATCGTTTGAAGAGTCTTATTCAGTCTGAATGGAAATTACTGCCGATACAGTTAACTGCACAACAAAGCTGTTGTGGATTGACGTCAGGCTACGCTGATTTTCACTCGCTGGGTGATGATCGATGGTTTGCCATGTTAGGAGCTATTGAGCAATACCAGCAACCCTGTATTATCATTGACGCCGGTACCGCGCTGACTATCGATGCCATTGTCGATGGTCAGCATCAGGGTGGTTTTATCGTCCCGGGACTTCATACTATGCGAGCTTCTCTGGCTACTAGTACGGCATCTTTAGAAAACTATACAACAGATGATGCCAAAGACGACGAAGTGACTGATTTGTTATTAGCTGTAGATACCTCTTCGGCTATTTTAGGCGGTACTTTATACATGCTTGCTTCCTTTATTAATCGCGTCATTGTTGATCTAAACCAGCAGCTTTCAACAGAGTTCAAAATAGTGTTAACGGGCGGTGACGCTAAGCAAGTTATGCCACTAATAGATTACATTGCCGAGTACATTCCCGATCTTGTTTTACAAGGTATGGTCTATGTAGAAGAAACTGTAAAAAAACAGTAAAAAACGATAAAAAAGTATTGACAGCTTTTGATGAAGTCTTATAATACGCGCATCTTTCGCCGACATAGCACAATTGGTAGTGCAACTGATTTGTAATCAGTAGGTTTCAAGTTCAAGTCTTGATGTCGGCACCATATTTCAAAGCCCGTAAATTCTTCGGAATTACGGGCTTTTTTGTACCTATGCCTATCCAATTGACTTGGATTGTATTGTACTTATGGCAACTGGTATAATGCAGGATATTTTTGACTAAACTGGTAAACCTAATGGAACAACAATCTAGTTACACAAAAGAAGAACTTTTAGCTTGTGGTCGCGGTGAACTTTTCGGACCAGGTAATGCTCAATTACCTCTACCTCCTATGCTGATGTTTGATCGTATCGCTCACATTTCTGAGGAAGGTGGAGCTTACGGTAAAGGGCAAATCAAAGCTGAATTAGATGTAACAGAAGATTTGTGGTTCTTTGAATGTCACTTCAACGAAGATCCTGTTATGCCGGGTTGTTTAGGTTTGGATGCAATGTGGCAGTTGATCGGTTTCTATCTGGGGTGGACCGGTGGACCTGGTCGCGGACGAGCATTAGGATCTGGTGAGGTTAAATTCTACGGCCAAGTTCTGCCTACTGCAAAGAAGGTTGAGTACGTTATTGACATGAAACGTGTTATCAAACGTAAATTGTACATGGGCTTGGCTGATGCCAAATTGTTTGTAGATGGCCGCGAAATCTACAGTGCAAATGACCTGAAGGTCGGTTTATTCACAAATACGGATAGTTTCTAAGATGCGTAGAGTAGTTATTACAGGTATAGGTGTTGTTTCAAGTTTAGGTAACAACACGGACGAAGTCACAGAATCCCTTAGAGAAGGGAAATCCGGAATAGTATTTGCACCTGAGTATGCTGAAAATGGGATGCGTTCTCAAGTCCATGGTGCTATCAAAAACTTGGACTTTAAAGATCACATCGATCGTAAACAGTTACGCTTCATGGGAGATGCTGCCGCATACTCTTATATTGCAATGCAACAAGCTGTAGCAGATTCCGGTTTATCTGAAGACCAGATTTCAAACCCGCGTACCGGTTTGATTGCCGGATCGGGTGGTGGATCGAACTCAAATTCCACTCTTGCTGTTGAGATTGCCCGTGAAAAAGGTGTGAAACGTATTGGGCCTTACATGGTCACTCGTACGATGGGTTCAACCGTTTCTGCTTGTTTGGCAACACCTTTCAAGATTAAGGGAATTAACTATTCCATCAGTTCTGCATGTTCGACGTCTGCGCACTGTATTGGAACTGCGGTTGAGCAGATTCAGTTAGGTAAGCAAGATGTGGTTTTTGCCGGTGGTGGTGAAGAACTGCATTGGACGATGTCTGTCATGTTCGATGCGATGGGTGCCTTGTCTACTAAATATAACGATACACCTGATAAAGCTTCCCGTGCTTATGATGCCAACCGTGATGGGTTTGTTATTGCCGGTGGTGGCGGAATGGTGGTTGTTGAAGAATTAGAACACGCTTTAGCTCGCGGCGCTAAAATCTATGCGGAAATTACCGGTTATGGTGCTAACTCAGACGGTTACGACATGGTTGCCCCTTCCGGGGAAGGTGCGGTTCGTTGTATGGAACTTGCATTGTCGACCGTTGACGGCGATGTAGATTACATTAACCCGCACGGTACTTCGACTCCGGTTGGCGATACCAAAGAAGCGGCGGCGATCCGTGAAGTATTCGGCGAGAAAGTTCCATATATTAGCTCAACCAAATCTTTGTCTGGTCACTCGTTGGGTGCAGCAGGGGTGCATGAATTCATTTACAGTTTGTTGATGATGGAGAATGATTTCATCTGTGCTTCAGCGAATATCGAAGAGCTGGATCCTGAATGCGAAGGCATGCCGATTGTTCGTGAACGTATCGATAACGCCGGTTTGAACCGTATTATGAGCAACAGCTTTGGATTCGGTGGAACCAATGCTTCTGTCGTCTTCGAGAAGTATAAAGATTAAGATTTTCATAGCGATTAGCTAGATTCATTATCCAATAAAAAAGCCGGAACTAATTCAGTTAGTTCCGGCTTTTTTGTCTCTGTGATTAACTTCTGTTAACCGCATTTACTGTATTGTTTGCGATACATTCTGGCGCGATTGGATACTTTTTTGGCGACGTTTTGTAGCCATTTTTTCTTTAAGTAATTACGGCGTTCATAACCTGTGTGACCTTCATGATAAGCCAGATAGAGTTTGAAAGTATCTTTACGGGATATTTTCAGTCTTTTGTAGGACTGATAGTTGTACCAACCAATGAAGTCTAAAGAGTCCTCAATATCAGAACGCGAAGCTCCCCAATTACCGGTTGATTTCATGTAATCATGCCATGTCCCATCTTTAGCTTGCGAATAACCGTAAGCCGATGACCTTCTTGGCAGGGGAATGAGTCCAAGAGCATACTCTCGCTTTGGTTGTGCATCCGGTCTAAAGCGTGATTCCTGATGAATCATCGCCATAGAAACATAAGGCGGCGTGCCCCATTTCTTATAGGCTTTATAAGCGGCATCTTTCCAATCATCGTCGTGATGGTAGATTGAACAGATATTGTCCATACTCTTTTTAGGCGGCGGTGTACTGCTACACCCTGAAAGCATTAAAAGCGTTCCGGCTAAACCGCTGGTAATTAATAATTTCCAAAAGCGCATATTGGTTTTCCGTAATTCTGAGTTAATTTCCGTAATTAAAAGCGTCTCGATAAATGACCTGTTTGTCGGTATTTAAAACTTCAAGATACCATTTTCCTTGCCACGCGCTAGCCAATTTCTTGGACGACCACGTTCGATATTTATCGCTCTTTATCTCTAATTTTATTGTAGCAAGAATTTCATGCTCATTTCGCCAGCGATGGTAGATTGTTTGACCGTTAGCGTGAGAAATTTCGGTGAAGAAATAAAGTTCGCGAATATATTTTGGGACATTGTCGGTGAATATATCGACCGGCTCACGTTCGATAACGTCTTTACTGATGACTGCATGTTCGATTTGGATAGTGCTGTCAATAACCGGTTCGAGTGGCAGGACTTCAGTTTTGGGCGGAGCTTGAAGTTGTAGATCGCTACGTTGATTCTCTGTCAGCAGGGATAGTTGCGTGTTATCAGACCCGATAGATTCTACAGGTTGCGATTGAGCTGAGGATTGGCTCTCTTTCTGTCCGGAAAGGATCGCTTGTTGTTCCGCTTTTTCCTGCTCGACATTGTTAATGAGATGACTTGCTGTGGCTAAGCCACCGGTAATCATAATGGCGATCCAGACAAAGCGGTGACGCCAATCCGGTTTTTGTTGCTGTTCTTGGGCTAGAGTGACATCCTCAACGGCCTGTTCCCAACCTTGCTGAAAATACTGACGTAGTTCCATGTCACGACGGATGTCGCTCGGCATGCTATTGACGCTTTTACCGTCAATCGCCATTCTGTAGCCCTTCTTAAAGGCGTATTGGAAATGAATGTTTTCGGTTTCAGGTAGTTGCATAGCAGATATCGTTCGGGCTTTAGCCGGTTTGGGACTGGTCGAATAAAGCTTCGGTAAAGTCCTTGCTGTCAAACGCTCTCAAGTCATCGATCGATTCTCCGACGCCGATGAAGCGGATAGGAATCTGTTGCTGTTCCGCCAGCGCATAAACGATTCCGCCTTTGGCGGTACCGTCCAGTTTGGTTAAGGTAATTCCGGAAACGTCGACCGCTTCGGCAAACTGTTTGGCTTGATTTAATGCGTTTTGTCCGGTACCAGCATCGATGACCAGCATGACTTCATGCGGTGCCGTTTCATCGACTTTGGCCATAACACGTTTCACTTTCTTTAACTCATCCATCAGGTTGGATTGAGTATGCAGGCGTCCGGCGGTATCGGCAATTAAGACATCGATTTTTTTGGCTTTGGCGGATTGAATCGCATCAAAGATCACCGCGGCAGAGTCGGCTCCGGTTTTTTGTGCCATGACCGGAACATTGTTGCGTTCTCCCCAGGTTTGCAACTGTTCAACCGCGGCGGCACGGAAAGTGTCTCCGGCTGCCAACATGACTGATTTGCCTTCTTGCTGGTATTTTTTGGCCAGTTTACCGATGGTTGTGGTCTTACCGACGCCGTTAATCCCTACCATGAGAATAACGAAGGGTCCACCATTGGCTTTAAGGTGTGGCTCGATTTCCAGCGGTTGAGACATCGGATCAATGATCTCTTGCAGTTGCACCTTAAGTGCATTAATCAGGGCTTCCGGATCTTTTAGCTCTTTTCTGGAAACCTGTTGAGTCAGGTTCTGAATGATGCGATCGGTTGCTTCGATACCGACATCGGCCGTCAACAGAATCATTTCCAGATCGTCCAGTAAGTCGTCATCAATTTCTTTACGGCCCAAGACTAGACTGGCAAGACTGTCGGTAAAGCTTTGGCGGGTTTTGCTTAAACCTTGTTTCAGGCGGGTAAAGAAGCCGACTTTTGTTTTTTCGCTGCTGTCCGGAGTTGGTTCCATTTCTACAGTAACGTCGTTATCAACTTTGTTTACCGGTTCGCTGATAGACGCTTCGGCTTTAAGCGCTTGTTCGGATTGATTATTGAGCTCTTCGTCAGCGGGTGCGGTTTCTTCCGCTTTGGTTTCGGTTGCGATCTCGGTTTCGGCAACAATCACCTCTTCAACCGGTTGATTTTCTGGCTGAAGAGACTCTTGTTCCTGTTGTTCGTCGCTCTGTTTCTTGTCTTTGTTTTTGCGCAAAAAGCTAAACATGTTAGGGTCCTGATGCTGTATTCAAAGCTTGACGACGCGTTCCATCAAAGCTTTTTCCATACTTGAAATTAAAACTGCGGTTATTATAAATGAAATTGCATATCAGTTGGGTCTAGCCTGACCTGACACCAATCAAAAAAACAATAAGAGAAAGGATTTAAACCGAGCTTAGATCCATATTTAGGTAGGTTGAATTTAGGGGGCTGTTTTATGTGTTCGATCAAGCAAAAATTGATCAATAGAAGTTCGCAAATTTTTGGAACTGTTTTGTTGTCTATCGCATTCAGTGCAGCGGCACATGCGAAAGTGACGGAATTCACCTTGGACAATCAGATGAAAGTGGTCGTCAAGGAAGACCATCGATCTCCGGTAGTGGTTCATCAGGTATGGTACCGAGTCGGTTCCCATTTTGAACATAGCGGTAAAACCGGCATTTCCCATATGCTTGAACATATGATGTTTAAGGGAACAGAACAATTACAGCCCGGGGAA
This sequence comes from Thiomicrorhabdus sp., assembly GCA_963677355.2. Taxonomy (GTDB): domain Bacteria; phylum Pseudomonadota; class Gammaproteobacteria; order Thiomicrospirales; family Thiomicrospiraceae; genus Thiomicrorhabdus. The sequence continues at coordinate 220,637 of CAXXXQ010000003.1, forward strand.
TTTTCCAAGATTGTCTCGCGCATGGGCGGTACCGAAAATGCCTTTACTTCCACAGATTACACAGCCTATTACCAAGTGGTCGGCAAACAGCACCTCCCAGAAGTGATGCGCCTGGAAAGTGACCGTATGCGCAATATAATCCTGACCGATGAAGAGTTTATCAAGGAACGGGATGTGGTTACCGAAGAACGCCGTTGGCGTACCGAAGACAAACCGACGGGTAAACTGTACGAGCAGTTCAAGGCAACGGCGTTTATGAATAGTCCAGCTCATCACCCGGTTATCGGTTGGATGTCCGACATTCGCGCCTGGACGGCGGAAGATGCGCGCAATTGGTACAAGCAGTGGTATGCACCGAATAATGCGACTCTGGTTGTGGTGGGTGACGTAGATCCGCAGGAAGTCTATCGCCTTGCCAAGAAATATTACGGGCCGAATAAGCCGGAGATTATCGAGCCGCCCAGACCGCAAGTTGAGATGGAGCAGGAAGGCGAACGTCGTATTACCTTAAAAGGGGCGACTAAGGCTCCGAGTATCTTAATGGGCTTTCATGCGCCGACATTGGTCACGGCAAAAACCGAAGAACAGAAAAAAGAGGTTTATGCGCTGGAAGTGCTCAGTTCAATTTTAGATGGCGACAGTTCATCCCGCCTGCCGACCAATTTGGTCAGAAAGCAGCAAATCTTAGCGAGTGTCGGTGCCGGTTACGATGGAACCGACCGCTTAACGACTCTGTTTATGTTTGAGGCCACTCCTTCAAAAGGAATCGAGCCTAAAGAGGCGGAACAAGCGATTTGGCAGCAGATTGATAAGTTAAAAACGGAGCTTGTCAATCAACAGGAGTTAGACCGAGTGCTCGCCCAGACCGAAGCGCAGTATATCTACCATCAAGATTCGATTCAGTCGCAGGCGACCGTATTGGGGTCTTTAATCAGTGTTGGTTTGCCGGCAGACACTTTGGATAATTGGGTCGAGGCTCTGCGTCAGGTGACGCCGGAAGAGATCAAAAAAGTAGCCAATAAGTATCTGCAACCAGATCGCGTGACGGTGGCGACTCTGCTACCAAACGGAAAACATGCCAGGCTCGGTAAGCCTCCCATGGTTTACGGAGGAGCACACTAATGAAATTCATTAATCAATTAACCAAGATTTCAGTGGTTTTCGGACTGGTTTTATTCAGTTTGCCGGCGCTTGCCGGCGTGCAGATCGAAACTTGGCAAACCTCCAATGGCGCCAAGGTGTTATTTGTGGAGAGTAAGCAACTGCCGATGCTGGATGTTGAAATTGCCTTTGATGCCGGTTCGGCAAGAGATGGTGATCGTTGGGGGTTGGCCTCGATGACTTCAGGTCTTATCGGAACGGCTACGAGTCAATTGAATGAAGATCAAATCTCGCAAGGTTTTAATGAAATCGGTGCGCAGACCGGTTCCAGTGTTAATCGCGACAGTGCTTCGGTCTCTTTAAGAACTTTGACCCGTCAACCGATTATGGATAAGGCGCTGGCTTTGTTTGCCGCGACGCTGAGCGATGCGGAATTCGACAGAAGCGTGTACGAGCGTGAAATGAAACGTGCCAAGATTGCCTTACAGCAACGTTCGGTCAAACCGCAAGTGATTGCCAACGATAAATTATGGGAGACCCTATATCAAGGACATCCATACGGACACCCTGTCTCCGGAACGATTGAGTCGATTAAGATGTTTAAGCTTGACGATCTTAAAGCGTTTTATGAACGCTATTATGTGGCCGCTAATGCGACTATTGCCATGGTTGGTAATATCAGCCGGGAAAAAGCCGAAAAGATCGCGGAACAGTTGGTTCAGGGTTTGGATAAGGGTCAAAAACCGGATGCCTTGCCACAGCCTAAAACTGTCGAGTCTCAAGATATTCAGATTAAATTTGATTCTACCCAGACTTATTACAGTCTGACTCAGCTCGGTGTTGAACGTGGTAATTCGGACTATATTCCGCTTTTTGTCGGCAACCATATTTTAGGAGGGAGCGGATTTGGCTCGTTACTAATGGAAGAAGTGCGCGAGAAACGAGGTTTGGTATACAGCGTTTACAGTTACTTTGCGCCTAAGCGCGTAGCCGGTCCATTTTTGATCGGCCTGTCAACCAAGAATGCATCCGCCTATGAAGCCGACCAAGTGGTTAAAGAGACTTTAGACGCTTTCATGGATGGTTTTTCTCAAGAAAAACTGGATGCTATCAAAGAAAACTTGATTGGCGGCTTTCCGTTAAGGATCGATAGCAATGGAAAAATTCTAGGCTATCTGTCGATGATCGGTTTCTACGGCTTGCCATTGGACTATCTGGACTGGTTCCCGAAAGAAGTAGAAAAGGTGAGTAAACAAGATGTTTTGAAGGCGTGGCAAAAGCATATTCAACCGGACAATATGGTTAAAATCATGGTTGGGAATCCTGTTACGAATTGATTGTTTGCAACAGTCTTGTTTTTATCATTTTCTTTGTTGATGCGATGTTTTGTCCGGGTCTATGGATAAAACATCGAACTCATTCCTGTATTGCAGCTCTGTACAGAGCGTTTTATGCTACCTGATTACTACGTACAGCATTAAATCTATATCTATCATATAATCAAAATGTTAGTTTATTTCAATCTTAATTGTATGGTTATTGTCGTCCTGTGCGAGACTTTCTACTCAAATACAAACTTTGGTTTGTCTCCCTGATTATTGTGGGTGTGATACAGCTGCTTACAATTAGTCAAATAAACCGCTTAGGCAGTCAGATTGAAAGTATCCATGCCGAGGATGAAGCCGAAAAGGTCAATATTGAGATAAAACAGAGCATTCTGGATAAACAACGGGCAACAACCGCGATTGCCCTGGCGTTGAGTTCTGAAGTTTCCGAGATTCCTATCAGCGCTAAAATGGGCGAAGACGAACATTTACAGCGACTAATCAAACAGATCACCAACTATTCCGATTACAAAAATATTTGGATTCAAATTGTCGATTTGGACGGTAATTCCATGTACCGCAGTTGGAGCCCGATCAAAGATAATCTCGCTAACATCCGTCCCGAATTCGATAAGGTGCGCCAAACCGGAGCGCCTTTGCAGTCTATTTCCTCCGGGCGTTTTGACATTACCATCAAGGTGGTTACTCCAATCTATCATCGAGGCGAGTTGGTTGGATTCTTGGATCTGATTTCGCATTTCAATTCGATACAGCGGCGCTTAAAAAATGTCGGTATCGATTCGATGGTGATTGCGACTGAAGAACGCAGTAAATTGATGGAGCACGCATTTAGTCCGCGTAAAATCGGCCAATTTTATGTTTCGAATTTAAATCCCGATCAAGCGTTTTTCCAGCGCTTAACGGAGTCGCAGATTAAAAGCTTGATTGCTCAAGAAAAGGGCTATTGGTATAAAGATCACGAATTGTTGGTCAAATACCCGTTAACAGCCAGTGATCAGTCTGTTCACGGCTATTTCTTCGCTTTAACGAACCTTTCAGAAACGATTCATAAGGCGGATATCATCACCGATTTGAGAACCAAGCGTAATCTGTTTATGATTGCCGACATTGCCGTTATTGTCGTGTTTTTAATGGCGGTATCGCTCTATTACATGCGCAGTCAGCGCCAATATTACCAAGATATTTTGAATTACGAGCAGGAAGCGGTATTGGTGACAAATGGGCGGTCTCTAGTGGATGCCAACCAGCAACTGTTTTCCTATTTCCCCAAATTAAAAATTCGCAGTAAAGGCTGTGTTTGCGACGCTTTTGAGGCGGAACCCGGCTTTATTCAAAAGTATATGGATGGCATTCTCTGGATCGATTATCTGATTATGAATCCGAACGCCCAGCATAAGGTTTTGATTGTCATTGACGGCATAAAGCGGGTTTTTCAAGTGCGTGCGCGACGACTCGGTTCCGACAGGAATTTGTCTGTGGTCGTTTTATCGGACATTACCAAGTTGGAACAGCTCAATACCAAGTTGCACCAACAAAGTCGTACCGATGAACTGACTCAGGTGGGTAATCGGTTAAGCTTTAACGAGATATTAAGCCGCGAAATAGGCTTGGCAAAACGAAACAATCAACCTTTTTCGGTGGTACTGTTCGATATCGACCTTTTTAAAAGAATTAATGATCAATACGGACATCAGGTAGGCGATGAGGTTTTGCAAAAAATAGCCAAGGTGATACAAAGCCAACTGCGTTCGTCCGATTTTATCTTTAGAATCGGTGGTGAAGAGTTTGTGATATTGTTGGCGATGCAAGATATTCATCAAGCCGAGCAACTGGCCGAAAAGGTTAGGAAAGTGGTGGATGAAGCGGATTTCTCACCAGTAGAGAAGGTGACCATCAGTTTGGGTGTGGCGCAGTTGCGATCTGATGATCATGCGGAAACATTGATGTCCCGTGCAGATAAGGCGCTTTATCAAGCAAAACAAGCCGGGCGTAATCAGGTGAAGGTTAGTTAAAAAGAGCAGTATGGCAAAAAGAGCAAAGCAGAATAAGCAAGGCCAAACCGGTCAAATTCGCATCATTGGCGGTGAATTCCGCGGGCGCAAGTTACCGGTTTTGGATGCGGAGGGTTTACGCCCGACTTCGGATCGGGTCAAAGAGACATTATTTAACTGGTTGCAATTCGATGTAGCTGGTGCTCGCTGTTTGGACTTATATGCGGGTTCTGGCTCACTCTCTTTTGAGGCTCTGTCCAGAGGTGCGAAAAATGCGGTCTTATTGGAATTAAGTGCGGCCAATGCCAAGCAGTTAAAACAGAACTTGGCCGCCTTAGATATTCATAATGCCAGCGTACATCAAGTGGATAGTTTGCAATGGCTTTCAGAACCGATCGCCGAACCTTTCGATATCGTTTTTATTGATCCGCCATTCCATAAAGATCTGATGGCAGCATCACTAGAGCGGTTGTTTGCCAACGGCTTTATTACCGAATCTTCTATTCTGTATTTGGAGCAGGAAAATAGCCTGGCTTGGCCGCAACTGCCTACCGGTTGGTATTGTCACCGAGAGAAAAAAACTTCTCAGGTTCAATTTGGCGTGTTTCGATTCGCTGAAGATTGAGAGTTGTTTCTTGCAATCTATCACGTAGAATAAGCGACACGAATTTTTAAACCTATCAGGAATATTATGTCTATTACAGCGGTTTATCCGGGGACATTCGACCCTATTACGTGCGGGCATTTTGATCTTATCGAGCGAGCGGCCCGTTTTTACGACCGTCTAGTCATCGCCGTGGCCGATAACCGCAATAAAAATGCTTTATTTTCCCTTGAAGAAAGAGTCGAGCTTGCACGCCTAGTGACGGCGGAGATGCCTAATGTCGAAGTGGTCGGTTTTAGCGGTTTGCTGGTTGATTTTGTGCAGGAGATCGGCGGCAATGTTCTTTTACGTGGATTGCGCGCGGTTTCCGACTTTGAGTATGAATTCCAGTTGGCGTCAATGAATAGAAAGCTGGCACCGGATGTGGAAACCATGTTCATGACTCCGGCCGAGCAGTATGCTTTCATCTCTTCCAGTCTGGTTAAAGAGATTTCCGCTTTGGGTGGCGATGTGTCCGAATTCGTTCATCCGGCGGTCGCCGGTGCCTTGAAAGCAAAGCAAAAACTTTAATCGGTTACTACAGCCTGTTAACGGTTTCCAAATTGTACGGAATCTGAATTTGATTTCCGTCAGGCTGATGTATGATCAAAGTCACTTGCCAGATCATTTTTTGTGTTGTGCAGAACGCTAACATAGATGTGCCGACGAATCGGTTTGAGTTGATTGATCTCAGCTCGACACGATTGAAGCCCATGTACATATTCACACCGGAAATATCCAACTCCATCTTTTGCACTTGTAGATTTTTAATCGCCACTTCAATGCCTAGCGGTCGGGCGATCGGAATTGGGTGCGGACTAATCTTCAAGGCAACTTCCGCATCTCCCATCTTGGCAATACAGCTTGTATGGTGTAAATCGCAGTTTTTGTCCGTCGGCCATTGAACGATGTTTTGATTAGTGTTGTTTGAGCAGCCGGCGATGGTAAGTACAGTCAGTACCATTGCTGCGAACGAGAGCGCCAACGAAGTCGTTTTTACCATGAAATCTTCCTAAATTGATAAAAGCAAAGCTATCACATTCCTAATATCATATTCAATATTTATAGCGTAAAAGCTGTTTTAAAGGTGGAAGTATTCTTAACGAATCATGAACTTTGCACTTGAATTGTCTGGCTATTTTCATATATCATGCTTTCGTTATGTACTAAAGGTAATAAAGGGTCGTCATTTGAGCGGACATCCGGAACAATTGGTTCAGCAGTTTTTAATGGGCAGCAAACAGTCTCAGTCGGGGCATCGCCGCTTAGAGCTGCTTAATAAAATTGCATCTCTAGGCAGCTTGTCCGCCGCCGCCAAGGCGTGCGGCATGAGTTATAAAGGTGCATGGCAAGCAGTTGAGGCGATGAATCAACTCGCCGGAACCCCTTTGGTTGATGCACAAAAAGGCGGTTCCGGAGGTGGCGGTACAGCACTGACTGCGGAAGGCAACGCTTTGCTGACTGCTTATCTGCTGTTTAGCGAACAGATGCAGCATTGGATGCGAGAGCTTGAAGATCTGTCGCCGGGCATGATGAGCCAATTGGAATTAATGAGAAAAATGTCTATGAAAACCAGTGCACGTAATCTGTTCCATGGCTCGGTCAGCCGTATTTCCAATGGTGAAGTCAACAGCGAAGTGGTGTTGAAAATCGGACACGATCTACAGATTGTTGCGCAAGTTACACCGAGTAGTATCGAAAGACTTGGATTGGAAGAAGGTTCGGATGCCTACGCACTGATTAAAGCCAGTTGGGTAATCCTGAGTGAAGATGTGGATGGAAGCTATAAAACCAGCGCAAGAAACCGTTTATGCGGGACGATCACGCGCATTGAAAAAGGTGCGGTCAATAGTGATATCAGCATTGATCTCGGTGAAGGTTTAAGCATTGCGGCCATTATCACCAATATGAGTGTTGAAAGCATGGAATTGGCTGTTGGCGACCGCTGCTGTGCCCTGATTAAAGCGTCTCACGTATTACTGGCTGTAGCGGATTAATTAAAAAAGAATTGAATGTAGGTGCCTTAATTTTGATTAAGGTATTTTTTTAACTATCGATATGTACTTAAGTCTATATAGAGGATAAGGGGGTATTATGAAAAAAAATTGGTTGTTGATTTTGATCGCTGCGGTAATCAGTTTTAATAGCGGAGTCTCGGTTGCGGATACGGCCAAGATTGCCGTGGCTGCAAACTTTACCAAAACCATTGAAAAAATTGGTGAAGCCTTTACTGAACAGACCGGCCATAAGGTTAAATTTGCCTTTGGGCCGACCGGAAAGCTTTATGCGCAGATTAAGAACGGTGCGCCTTATGATCTTTTCTTCGGTGCAGATGAACGCAGGCCTTTGAAAACAATTGAAGATGGTATAGGTATGCAGAGCAGCTATTTTGTCTATGCTCAAGGACAGATTGCTTTATATAGCGCCAAGCATCCGGTGAAAGAGTCGGCTTTGCAAGTTCTGCAAAAAGCTGAATTCAGACATCTGGCGATGGCGAATCCGAAAACGGCTCCTTACGGGGAAAGAGCGGAAGCGTTTTTGAAGAGTCAAGGCTTATATGAAACAGTCAAACCGAAAATCGTCAATGGAGAGAGTATCGGCAACGCTTTCCAATATGTGGTGACCGGTAACGCGGAAATCGGTTTCGTCGCTTTATCGCAACTGGTCGATCCGCAAAGTCCGCTGTATAACAAGGGCGAGTACTGGGTGGTGCCTCAAGAGCAGTATCAACCGATTAAACAGGGCGCGGTGTTGCTTAAACGAGCTGAAAACAACCCGGCGGCATTGGCGTTTGTTGAATTTATGAAAACACCGGCCGCTCTCGATATAATTCGCAGTTTCGGCTACGCTACACCATAAAAATTTTGTGAACGGATTCATATGCTTGAGTTATTTAATATCGAAGTTTCGTTAGAGCCCATCTGGCTGACGCTGGAGGTGGCTCTGTGGACAACGCTGGTGCTGTTGTTGATTGCAACCCCGTTAGCTTGGTGGATGGCACGCATGCAACATGGCTCTAAAGTCTTGCTGGAAGCCTTGGTGGCTTTGCCTTTGGTATTACCGCCCACGGTTTTGGGTTTTTACTTGTTGATCTTTTTGAATCCGAACGGTTTGGTTACCGAGTGGCTGCACTGGTTCGGTTTTGAAGGGCAGCTGACGTTCAGTAAATTGGGATTGGTGATCGGTTCGGTATTCTATTCGTTACCTTTTGCCGTTCAGCCGTTAATGCATGTGTTTGAAACCGTGCCGCAGAAATTACTGGATGCGGCGGCTACCATGCGAGCTTCGGTGTTAGATCGTTTCTTCACGATTGTCATGCCGCTATCGCAACGCGGTTTTATGATTGCTGCCACTCTGACATTTGCCCACACGGTGGGCGAGTTCGGCGTGGTGCTCATGATTGGCGGTAACATCCCGGGTGAAACGCGCATGGTATCGATTGCCATTTTTGATCATGTCGAAAGTTTGGAGTACGACCAAGCACACCTGTTGTCGGCCATGATGTTGATCTTTGCGACGCTGGTATTGATGCTGGTTTATGGCTTGAACCGTCGTTTTGCGGTAAAGGTAGGGTAGTTAAGAATGCAGGCAAATACTGAACTTGCCGTGTTACGCGGTGCTTTAAAGCTACAGCTTGGGCAATTCAAATTGGACAGCAGGGCTTTCGAATTGCCTCTGCAAGGCGTGACTGTGCTTTTCGGACGTTCGGGTAGCGGGAAAAGCAGTCTGTTAAGGGCGCTGAGCGGCTTGGATAAACATACCCAAGGAGAACTGCATTTTGCTAACCAGTGTTGGCAAGACGGTAACTGGGCACTGGTCACACAAAAACGTAATATCGGTTTCGTTTTTCAGGACGCAGCCTTATTTCCGCATATGAATGTGCGCCAGAATTTAATGTATGCGCTGAAACGTTTACCGCAAGGCGTTCAAGCCCCGGATTTTGATGAGATCGTCCAGAGAATCGGTATAGCAGATAAGTTGCAACGAGACGTCAACTCGCTTTCCGGGGGCGAAAAACAACGAGTTGCCATCGCCAGGGCTCTGTTGCAACGTCCGCAAATTCTCTGTATGGATGAGCCGCTTTCCGCGTTGGATTGGCGCTCCAAAGCGGAAATGTTGAGCTTGATAGAAGAGGTTGCCGAAACCTATCAAATACCGCTGATTTATATTACTCACTCTCCTGCCGAGGTCGAACGTTTGGCCGATCGTATTGTGTTTATGCGCGAAGGCCGGATTGAACGTATTGAGACTTTACAGGAAGCGTTGGCTCGGCCGGATTCGCCACTGTTTGACGATGAAGGTGCGGTTTCGGTTTTACAAGGACGTTCGCTGGCGATCGAAAATGGATTGAGACCGGTCGAGATGGGAGAAGATATTTTATGGCTTTCCGATACCACGGAGGTTCATAAAGAAAAGGTCCGGGTTAGAGTGGTGGCGAAAGATGTGAGTTTGGCGCTTTCCGATCCGCAGCAGCTCAGTATCATGAACCACCTGCCGGCAGAGGTATTGGAATTGATCCCGGAAGACAATCAGCGCATGCTGGTCAGATTGGCGCTACAAGACGGACAAAAACTGTTTTCGGAAATCACCAAATCGTCTGCAATCCGATTAGGCCTTAAAGAGGGCACGAAACTGTTTGCTCTGATTAAATCGGTCGCCATTGCCGAGTAATCACTGAACTCTACGGCTTTAGCCCGCAACATAAAGTCGGGCTAAATTTTCAATTCCTTGTTAACACGGATTTTTTTCTCCAGTTCAACCAGCAGATAAATTGTTAAGCCGCTGAATATCACCGCCATCCATTGAATCCAGGTTAATGGTGCACTGCCGAACAGGGTGTTCATGGTCGGTGAATAAGTAAAACCGATCTGTAAGACAACCATCACCGCTACGCCAACCAGTAGCCATGGATTTGAAAATATGCCGATTCTGAAGGTGGAGTAGCGCAGCGAACGGCAGTTGAACAGGTAAAAAATCTCGCCAAATACAAAGACATTGACCGCCATGGTTCTAGCGGTTTCCAGACTGCTGCCACTCATTAACGCCCAATTAAAAAGCAGGTACGCGCCGATCAACATCAAACTGCTGACGATTAACACCCTTAGCATCAGTTCCGGATTGATAATCGGGGAACCCGGTTTGCGCGGGGGGCGGCTCATTAAGCCCGGCTCTTTCTGTTCAAAAGCGAGCATCAAGCCGAGTAATAAGGCCGTACTCATATTGATCCAGAGAATTTGTACCGGCGTAATCGGCAAGGTCAGACCAAACAGAATAGCGGTAAGAATAACCAGCCCCTCTCCGGCATTGGTAGGCAGGGTCCAAGTGATAAACTTGACCAAGTTGTCAAACACCGAACGCCCCTCTTCAACGGCCGCTTCAATAGTGGTGAAGTTATCGTTGGTCAGAACCATGTCGGCGGCTTCTTTAGCGACTTCGGTACCGCCCATGCCCATGGCAATACCGATGTTGGCTTGCTTTAATGCAGGCGCGTCATTGACGCCGTCACCGGTCATAGCGACGATATGCCCTTTACTTTGCAAGGCTTCCACCAAGCGGAGTTTTTGTTCCGGGGTCACGCGGGCAAAAACCGCTGAGTTCTGCGCCACTTCGATCAACTCTCGATCGCTTAATTGGGCCAAGGCGTGGCCGCTATAGGCGTAATCTTGTTGACCGCCTTGCTGCGGCTCTTTTAAACCGATCTGACGGGCAATGGCGGCGGCAGTGGCGACATGGTCGCCGGTGATCATCTTGACTTGGATTCCGGCCTGTTGACAGGCTCTAACCGCTTTGACTGCTTCTTCACGCGGCGGGTCCATCATTGCTTGTAAACCGAGAAAAGTAAGCTCGCTTTCGATATTGTCGTGCGTTACTTCCTGTGTATCTATCGGTAGGCGTTTGCAGGCAAAGGCCAGAACACGCAGTCCTTGGGCGGCCATTAGATCGATCTCGTCAAAAATGCGTTTTTCGTCAATCTCGACCGGATTGCCGTTTTGATCCAATGCTTGAGCGCTTCGTTTCAGAATACTCTCTACCGAACCTTTGATATAGACGAGGGTATCGGTGTTCGAATCTTCAAAAGTGGGACGGTGCAGTGTTGCCATGTATTGGTGTTGGGATTCAAACGGCAGGGTGTCGATTCTGGGTAAGGCTTGCTCCCAATATTCGTGGGTAAATCCGCATTTCAATGCCGAGGCAATCAGCGCGGCTTCGGTCGGATCACCTTCGATTTTCCAGGCGTTGTCTTTGTTGAATAGTCGAGAGTCGTTACACAGCAGTCCGGCTTTTAAGGTTTCGGACAAAGCGATATTGAGCGTTTGCAGCTGTAACTGATTATTTTCAGTGTTAACGGGTACTGGCCGGTTTGCTGTCGTGAGTTCACCTTCAGGCGTGTATCCGGTACCGCTAAGTGCATAGTCCTGATAACCGGCAAACAGATGTTGAACGGTCATTTGGTTCTGGGTGAGGGTTCCGGTTTTATCGGAGCAGATGACGGTGGTACTCCCCAGCGTTTCCACGGCCGGCATTTTGCGGATGATAGCGTTGCGCTGAGCCATTTTGTTGACGCCGATCGCGAGCATGATTGAGATCGCCGCCGGTAACCCTTCCGGAATAGCGCCAACCGCCAAGGCAACGGCAGCCATGAAAGTTTCTAACATTGGTTGTCCATGCAACCAGCCGATGGCAAAGGTCAAGGCGGCTAATACCAAAATGATTTTCAGTAGCAGTTCACTGAATTCCGATATTTTTTCGGTTAATGGCGTGGTTAGGACTTGAGCGTTGGCGATCAGTGTATTAATTTCACCGATTTCGGTGTTATCACCGGTTTCGACCACAAAACCGGTGGCTGTGCCGTAGGTGACTAGTGTGGAGGAGTAAGCCATGTTATCTCTGTCGGCAAGCGGGGTATCGATCGGCAGGGCGGCAAGGCTTTTTTGAGTAGGTAAAGATTCACCGGTCAGGGCTGATTCGTCTATTTGCAGTTCGCGGCACTGAATGAGGCGCAAGTCGGCCGGCACTCGGTCTCCGGATTGCAGCAAAACCAAATCGCCGATGACCAGCTCGGCTGCCGGTAGAGTCAGTTTACGTCCGCCACGGATAACGGTACTGCTGCCTTCCATGCTTTTTGACAGTGCTTCAACGGCTTTGATCGCTTTGACTTCTTGGATAAAGCCGACAATGGCATTGATTAATATGACGCCGAAAATGACACCGCTATCGACCCACTCTCGCAATAGAAAGGTGATGATCGCCGCGGCCAACAGGATATAAACCAAAGGCTGGTGAAATTGCAGCAGAAAGATCATGATAGGGCTTTTGCCCTTGGCCGGCGTTAAACGGTTGGCACCGTAAAGCAGTTGACGCTCTTTGACTTCCAGTTCTTCTAATCCGTTACGGCTGTCACTTTCCAGTAGAGCGCCGAGTTCATCGAGCGGATGGTGATGCCAGTGTTTTTCACGTAAGTTATTCATTACAAAGCCTTTGGTAACCGTTTAGACGTGCTTCTGAATGATTATGTCTCGATAATCATCCTGATATCAAGTGATAAAAAACGGTATTTTTCGAATAGTATCAAGCTACTCTAAAAAATAGGCTTTGGCGGTTTAAGTTTTTTGACAATTCGGGCAGAAGTAACAGGCTCTTTGATTGAGGATAATTCGTTCAATTGGCGTGCCGCAATTCGGGCAAGGTTTTCCGGCTTGATCATAGACATTTAACTGCTGAACAAAGTAGCCGGGTTTACCGTCCGGTGACAGAAAATCTTTTAAGGTGGTGCCTCCCTGTTTTATGGCGGCAGCAATCACTTCTTTAATGTTGTCGGCCAAAGTATTGCATTGTTTTTTGGTCAACTTGCCTGCCGGAGTTTTTGGGTGAATACCGCTTAAGAACAGTGATTCATTGGCGTAAATATTACCGGCTCCGACGACGATATTGCTGTTCATGATAAAGCTTTTGATGGCGACTTTTCGATGACGGCTCTTTTGGTACAAGTAGGTGCCGTTAAACTCGTCTGATAAAGGTTCCGGCCCGAGTTTAGAGAGTAATGCATGCTTGCCGACATCGCCCGAGTCTTGGTCGTGCCATAAGACACTGCCGAAACGCCTTGGATCGTTCAAGCGAAGAGTGTAACCGTTCTGTAAAACCAAGTCGATATGGTCATGTTTTTGCACAGCCGTCTGTTTGGGAAGCACACGCAGGGTTCCGGACATACCTAAATGAATGAGCAGAGTGCCGATATCCGTTTCCAATAGTAGATATTTACCGCGACGTTTTACGCTTCTGATTGCCTGACCGGGCAAGCGGTTTTGTAAGGTTAAATCCACAGGCCATCTTAAATTCGGATTACGGATGATAAATTCCGCGATGATTTGTCGCTCGGTTTTCGGGCTGATGCCCCTAAGAGTGGTTTCGACTTCGGGTAGTTCTGGCATGATTTGTTCTTAGCAGTGTAGGGTTATCGCATAATGGTTAACTGGGTAGCTTATTGTAATGAAATATCCAAATAAACTTCAGAAATATATCAATTGTTTGATAGCCGGTTTTTTTAAAATAAATCATTTAATTTAACGGCTTAGCGTTTATGATTCGATGTTTCGGCCAATGATATTTATTGTAACGATCTTAACAGAGTATTTAGACTAATGAATGTCCCAAACTATTTCATAGAATTTGACGGAACGGATTATTTGGTTCTTATGGGAGCGAGGGTGATCGCCGCTTTTGGCTCGATTGACGAAGCTTTTAATGCCAAACGTTCTTTTGAAGAGAAGCCTAGATTGAACGAGATAGATAAAACTCCGCCTGCTATGCGTCTTGCCAAATCCGTTTATCATGGATAAATTACATATACCCACAATAAATTTTTTTGGTTTTGGCAGTGCTTTTTTTATCGAATTCAGAGATATAATGACTTTATGAGTCATCGCCAATTACTTAAGTCCTGTTTCTTAATTCTCTCGTTAATCTTTTCGTCGATTAGCCTTGCTCAAGATCTTGCTAGTCATGATAAGAGTAAGAAACTGACGCCTATCTCTGTTCAGGTCAATTGGAACCATCAGTTCGAATTTGCGGGTTTCTATGCTGCGATTAAGGAAGGTTACTATCGGGATCTTGGCCTTGATGTCACCGTACAGGATTGGAAACCGGGGATTTACGGCGTTGATGAGGTGGTTGCCGGACGTGCCCAGTTTGCCACCGGTTATACCTCTACCATTGTCGATTATGTTCAAGGTAAGCCGATTAGCTTGGTGATGGCTTCTTTCCAGTTTTCACCAATGGTTTTGCTTTCTCACGAGCCGGTTTTGAGTTTGCAGCAATTAGCCGGCAAAAAGGTCATGCATTACGGCAATATGCAGATTAATTCCCTGATTGCTAAAGCCAATGCCGTCGTCGATGAGCCTGCTGTGAGTCTCGATTCTACAGGGAGTTTGCAAGACTTTATCGATAAAAAAGTCGATTTCTATGCGGCCTATAACACTAATGAACCCTATCGGTTAAGAAAAGAAGGGATTCCGTTTTATATTCTGGACCCTAAAACCTACGGTATTCAATCCTACGGCGATCTGATTATCACCAGTCAAAAGCTGGTTAGGGAGCAGCCGGATGTCGTTGCCGCATTTCGGGACGCAACCATTAAGGGTTGGGAGTATGCTATCAATCATCAGGAAGAGACGGTCGATTATATTCTCAATAATTATGAGGTGGTTAAAAACCGGGATGCCTTGTTGCAGGAAGCGGCAGCGATCAAAGTTTATGTTCAGCCCGGCAACAGTAAGATCGGCTCGATTAACCCGGTCAAATTGATGGCCAGTGCAGTCGACGCGAAAGAGACCGGTTTGATTAGCCAGTTAGAGCTTGAGCAAATCAATATGGAGGAGTTTCTATTCAGGCCGTATGAGGAACGATTTACGATTGAAGAGTTGGCTTATATTCAATCCCATCCGGTGATTAAGATTGGTAACGATTCTTATTGGGAACCCTTTGAATATGTCGATAAAGATGGCGTTTACAAAGGTATGGCAGCCGACTATTTCGAACTGATTTCTAAACAGTTGGGTGTTAAGTTCGAGTATTTTAAAAATAAACCTTGGTGGGATGTGGTCGATGCGGCTAAAAGTGGCGAAATTCCCATTTATTCCTGTGCTGTTGCGACGCCGGAACGTCGTGAGTACATGAGTTTTACCGAACCCTATCTAAGCTTTCCGCTCGTTATTGCTTCAACCAGTAATCTTAACTTTATAGACGATTACAGTCAGTTAAACGGTAAAACAGTCGCGGTACCGGAAGGCTATTGGTCCCAAGAGTGGTTGGAAAAGAATTATCCGCAGATTGACCTGTTGTTGGTTGATTCGGTCAAAGACGGCCTTGAAGCCGTTTTGCATGACAAAGCCTTTGCCTATTCGGGCAATTTAGCCTCCATCAATTTTGCGATTAAACGTTACGGATTAGACGGTTTGCATATTGCCGGTGATAGCGGTGCGCGTTTTGAATTGGCGATAGGCGTTTCCAAACAAGAGCCGTTGTTGCTCGGTATTATGGAGAAGGCGTTACAGAACATCACGCCACAGCAACGTAGCGAAATCTACAACAAGTGGATTCAGTTGGAAATGGTCAAACGCACCGATAACAGCACTTTGCTTTCCGTGATTTTATTGTCGTTAGTAATCGCATTGATCTTGGTTTTGACGTCATTGGTTTTCTATCGGCAGAAAAAACAGCAGGAATTTTATATCAGACAAGTTAACGAACTATCGCTGGCGACCTATACCAATTTCAAGAACCGCCAAGTGGAATGGGTGAGTGATTCCTTTCTGAGAATGATCGGTTGTCGTCAAGAAGAGGTGTTATACCACTCTCATGATATTTTCAGGCACCCGAAAGTGGCCGCCGAGTATTATGACGAGATATATAAAACGGTTGGCGCCGGAAAGGTTTGGTCGGGCGAACTCAGAGCACGATCCTGTCACGGTCACGAGTTTTGGGTGTTGGCGACCATCACGCCGGAGATTAAACGCGGTAAAGTGGTGGGGGCTTGGACGACTAGAGTGGATATTTCCGATAAAAAGCGTCTGGAAGAGCTAGCCATCAAGGATAGTTTAACGGGGGTTTATAACCGCAACCAGTTTAATGAACTCTTTGAATCTCAGGTGCACCGGGCGGGACGATCAAAAAGCAGTTTCTGTATGGCGATGTTTGATGTCGACGATTTCAAGCTGATCAATGACCGTTATGGGCATCAGCGAGGGGACGAGGTGCTGGTGGAAGTGGTGAATATCACTAAACGATATTTTGGTCGCGCCAATGATCTGATCTTCCGGGTTGGGGGTGAAGAGTTTGTGATCCTTACCGATTACGCCAGCGCCGAAGAATTTGAGTCCTATTTGAATGAGTTTAGAGAGGGCGTGCGAGACTTGCATGTCCCTAATCCGGATTCGGAATCTGAAGTGCTGACGGTGTCTGTTGGCGGCTTGTACTGTAGCCGGATGAATCCGTATATCCAGTCTTCTCAAGTTTATTCTCGCGTGGATAAGGTGCTTTATGAAGCGAAGATGACAGGTCGCAACCGAGTCTGTATGGACAAAATGAAAGAGTTGTGTGATTCATAAAATCGAGGCACAAAAAAACCCGATCTTTTGGATCGGGTTGGGGTACAAATTAATCTGGGTAAGATTTATTTGATTTTTGCTTCTTTGAACAAGACGTGTTTACGAACTACTGGATCGTATTTCTTGATCTCGAATTTGCCAGCCATATTCTTTTTATTTTTATCAGTAGTGTAAAAATAAGCAGATTCAGTTGACTGTAATTTAATCTTATCGCGCATGGTTAGTCTCCTTAGACCTTCTCACCACGTGAACGCATATCAGCGATCACAGCGTCAATCCCGTTTTTGTCAATGATTCGCATACCTGCTGCAGATACGCGAAGTTTTACAAAACGGCTTTCAGCTTCTGACCAAAAACGGTGCGTGTGCAAGTTTGGTAAGAAACGACGACGAGTTTTACGGTGAGAGTGAGAAACATTGTTACCTACGACAGGACCTTTTCCTGTTACTTGGCATACTTTAGACATTTCACAATCCCTCTAAAACAAATATTGAACCCTTTACATCAAAGGCTTCAAACAAATAAAAATATTCGAATATTTCTATATTTCAAAACGTTATCGAGATAACGCCAAAAATAAGAAGCGGAATTATCCATGAAATCAAAGAAGATTGCAAGCTTAACTGTTTCTTTTTTATCGATTAAAACTTGCAGTAGCTTCTTTATTTAATCAAAGCGCTTTAATTAGCGATCACCGGGGTCTGCACGCCGGTAGCTTCGTCAATCGGTACCACATCCCAGCTAGTCGTGACAGGTGCGATATGAGGATCGCGGCCGTAGATGTAGCTTTGTTCCTCAACAATGATTTTATAGGCTTTATTCAATTTAAGCGCTCTTTCGGTAGACGGTTGCAGCAGATGGGCGATATCGGCGTGCAAAATTGCTATTTGGTCTTCCTTTAGACTGCCGTCAGTGTTAAAGAATTTGGCGATGACTTCGTCGTTATCGCGGAATTCATTCGCAGATTGGTTTTCCGTTAGGTATTTGCTGTATTCCCAAGTGCCGTCTGACCATTGAGGTTCGGCAAGCCCGGCAAATCCTTTTTGAGTCCAGTGATACCAGCCTGCTTGGAAGTGGTCTGCAGTTAGTTTTCTAGGGAAAGCAAAACTGCTGTCGGTAGTGACGCCGACTCCGGAGTGACAGCCGATGCAATTCATCGATTCTTCATAGCTTTGTGGACGCAAAGCCCCATTCTGGTCTTCGATAAAGCCTTGATAAGTCCAACCGAGTCCATTGATCACACCTTTTTCCGCATTGCCGGTAATGGTTCTCAAGCGGTCAGGGAATTGTGCCGTTTCCAGCTCTTCTCCCATAGCGGCATTATAAAGTTGTGAATAAGTATTCCAGGAGGTCTTTTTCCCATAACGTAGTTCTTTCATTCGTTCCGAAAGTTTGATGCCGTTATCATCGACGTCAATATAGCGAACGGTATGCAAGAATTCGCTTCCTTCAGGGTAGAGACCGGCGGCCAAGTGCAGTTCACCGCTTTCTTGTAGTGTTTTAGCCATACCGACATAAGACATATTGCGGCCCTCTGTCGGAGCCCAGTCATAGGTAACCTGAGTGGCAACATCGAAGACGCCGTTACGGTTCAGGTCAACGTTATACAGATTTTCATCGGTACTGTCGATGGCGATGTCTTTACGGGTAATCATCGCTTCAACGATGGCCAGATTCAGTTTGTAGACGTCTCTTGAATAATGGCCTGCTGCGTCTTGACGCATGGTATCGGCGAGGCGAATGATCACGTCATCCGTGCTGCCGTTGGTTGGCCAGAAAGTACCCAAAAACGGAGTGTAGGAGAAGGCTCGCCAGCCGGTATCAATTCCGTCCGGGTTTCGATCGAAACCTTCGGTATCAAAATTGAAATAGCAATCCGGGGTATAGCCGTCCCACACGCCGTCTTGATCCACATCCCACTCTTGAGGGACATTGGCGAGGGTCTGCGCTAATTTCAAATTACCGTTTTCATCGAAATAATTGGAGGTTCTGACATAGTTCAGAATCTCGCTATCGGAAATACCGGCAACCGCCGCCGTGCGGTCTTTAAACAGGTTGGTCCAGCGGTTAGTGCGACTATAGGTTCTGAAGTCATAAAGCAGTTGGAATTCACTGTCGTCAATATAGTTTGGCGTTTCACCGACGGTATGGCAGCTAAAGCAAGGGTTGTGAATTCGATCGTTATCCCCTTGCGTTCGGGTATAGCATTGAGCCGGAATATAGGCGGCATCATTATTTTGGATATGATTGGTCAGAAGATTGATCTCAACCGGAGAGGCAGGCGAATATTCTGCTACAGAATCGGATTCCGTGCTGCTTGTTCCATCACTGTCGGAGCCTGTGCAGCTGTATAGCAGGACACTGCCTATGCCGATACCGATGGCTGATAAAATTGTTTTTTTCATTGTTCTATTCTCGTTGATTTTGAAACCTTTTTAAAACGTAACGTGGTCAGACGTTATCTTTTAAAAAGATTTAAAGAGAAAACAGGCCTGTATGACAGACCTGCTAACTCTAATTTAGAGTTTAGGTATTAAGGTGCGAAATTGAATACACCTAGAACACCTGCTTCAGACTCGCCGTTAAGGTCAGAATCTGCATCAGGGTGCTGAGTTACCATTGACATGTACCCGAAACCGTTCACGTCTTTATGCCAGAAAGGTGAAGTTGTTTCTGCACCTGCCGGAGTCGTGACAATGCGATTCAGTGACTTATCTTTGATGTTGTAAGCCCAGATCATATTGTTTTCGTGTGCACCAGTATCTTCACCGATAACAAGAATGTTTGAGTCTTCAAGGAAAGTCACGTTATCCGGGTTAGAGATTCCGTTAACGTCACAGCTGTTAGCCGAAAGCATTTCATTGCTTGAGTAATCCGTTGGAGTACCCGCAATCAGACCTTTCATGTTATAGGCAACATAGTCAGAACCGATTGTGCTGTCTGCAGCAATATCCATTTCGTAAACCCCACCACATTTGTTGTAGTCAAGTTTGATGTCGTTATTACCACCAATGTCATACTTGGTTTCAGCTTCACCGTTCTTCATGTTGTCTTCCATACCGCGAGCGACTTCAGACATAGCAACATAAAGTTTGTTGTCTTTTGCATTGAAGGTGATACCTTCTTCCTTACGGAATTCAGTTGTTGCACCCATCATTGCTGCATAACGACGTGTTTCCAGACGAGAAGCCAAAACTTCGTCCGTAGCATCGATGTTGCTGTCGCCGTTAACGTCTTTCAACTGTAGACATTCGTTACCGAAAGTCGTGTTAACAGCAGTGAAACCGGCAGAACATGAACCGTCCGCAGCAGGTGTAGCAGTTGCGAAGATGTCAGAGAATACAGGTGCGTCATTTGTAGCAACATCACCGTCGGCATCCAGCATTGCACGTACGTCAGCGTTGGTTGTGTGACCAAGGTCGATCCAGTTGATCGTTGCACTACCTAGACCGGCATCAGAAACCTGATTCCATTTTGCAGCATATAGAGAACCGGCAGAAAGGTCGCCAGCCGTATCGGCAACAAACATGAATAGGCCTACGTTGGTACCGTCGTCAGACATGTAGACAGTTTTTTGGTCAGGCATAACATAAGAAAGCTCGTGAGAGAAACGACCCATTGCATAGTGCTTAAAGTAAGTCGGTACACCACCGCCAGAGACTTGAACTTCAGGAGTCCAACCATAGTAGTATGGGTTTAGCTTAGTGCCGTCATTACCCCAGAATTTCGCTGTTTCATCGTAGTATTTGTCACCTGTCAAACCGGTTGCAGGGTCAGCAGTTTCTTCAACCATACGCGCGTCAGTTTCATACTCTTCAGAACCTAAGTGAGAGCTCCAAGGTGTTGTTTGACCTGCACAGTGAACGAAGCCACCAAATTCAGGAGACTGATCGATAAACTCAAGAGAACCAGGAACGACAGAAAGGTTTCCGGAACCGTCTTGGGTTAGTTCACTTTTATACATGGCGCCGATCTGACACTCAAACTGAGAAACCATGTAAATGTTTCCGCCTTGTTGCAGAATAGAGAAGTAATCAAGTCCTGAACCGACACCGTCATTAGTCCCGTTACAGATATATGCAGAAGCATCTTCAAACGTAATGGCGTTACCTAGGTAGTCTTTAACGGCACCGTATGTTTCACCATTGTCTGTATCTCCGGTTGCCATTAGTTTCTGATAACCGATGCTTTGGTCTGTTCCATTGATACGAGCTGTTCCAGAAGTTTGTAGCGCATTTTTGGAAGCATCGTCAATTGGCAGAGCAACAGGATCAAACTCTACGGTAAGGGCTTTTAGACTAAGGTTACTTGAGCTTGGTGTTTCGACGCTGCTGATACCGTCTGTACCGTCAACGCCGTTGATTCCTGCCGTACCGTCATCACCGTCCTGGCAACCTGATAGAGCAAGTGCTGAAGCAGTCAATGCCATGGCCATGGCAAGGTGTAGCTTTTTAAGTTTCATGTCGAATTCCTAAAATTGTAAAAGGTTGGGATAACCAAATTGTTTGGCTCCGCGAATCTTAGGAAATGGTTGTTACGTGGCTTTGTAAAAAATGTTTCTTGTCTGTTAATAAAATTTAACGGTTATATGACGTTAGATTACCGTTTTTTTAATTGGTATCGATTTCGCTTCGACTTTTACCGATTACCCCAGTTAAAAGGCCCGATAATCCCCGCACGAGACTCTTTTTTATGCGTATCAGTTTGCGTGTTTTTCAGAGGGTGTTGGGTGACAATAGTCAAGTAACCGTAGCCGTTCAGATCTTTGTGCCAGAAGGTCGATGTCGTTTCTGCACCGGTCGGAGAACTGAAAATCGGGGTCAGTTTTTCTGTGTCTGTGTTATACGACCAGACCAAGTTATTTTGATGATGACCGGTGTCTTCACCAATAATTAAACTATTGCTGCCGGCCAGAAAGCTAATATTGTCCGGATTGGATATCCCTTGCAGAGAGCAGCTGTTCTCAATATCGTCTTGCGGTACTCCTGCCACCAAACCGGATATGCCGGTCGCGACATAATCGGATTTCATATTCAAGTCGGATTCGAGTTTTAATTGATAAACTCCGCCGCAGGCGTTGTGCTTTAGTTGAATATGGTTATAGCCGCCAAGGTCATACTTAGCGTTATCCTCAGCGTTCTTTTGAAAATTTTCCATACCTCTCGCCACTTCTGAAATCGATAGATAGAGGCGATTTTGTTCAGGGTTGAAAGTAATTCCTTCGGCTTTACGGAATTCGGTGGTCGCGCCTAAATAAGCGGCCATTCTTCGGGTTTCCAAGCGGGCAGCGATAATTTCATCGGTGCGGCTTATCTGGTTGTCGTGATTGATGTCTTTTAGTGCCAGACATTCTGCACCATGCATGGTATTCACAGAGCGGTATCCGGCGGGACATTGCTGTTGATCGTCTCTAGGAGCCGTTGAGAAAATATCGGAAAACTTGAGTTTCTTGGCTACCCAAGTGCGAATTTCTTGATCGGTGGTTTGGCCGAGATCGGCCCAGTGGATTTGCGCGGCTCCCAAACCTTGATTGGAGGTTTGTATCCATTTAGCGGCAAATAGGTGCCCACTGCTCAGGTCGGCAGGTTTATCGGCAATATAGAGATAAAAACCGCCATTGGTACCGTCGTCACTCATATAGACGGTTTTTTGATCCGGCATGACATAAGCCAGTTCATGTGAAAAACGTCCCATGCTGTAGTGTTTGCTGTAAACCGGTTGGTTTTGCGGGTCGATTTGTACTTCCGGAATCCAGCCGTAATAGTATGGGTTGGCCCGGCTGAGATCATCTTGCCAGTAATGTTTCAATTCGTCATAGTAAGCGATGCCGGTCAGCCCGTTGTCAGGGTTAAATTGCGATTCGATCGCTCGGGCATCGGGTTCATACTCTTCAGAAGCCAGATGCGATTGCCACGGGGTGGTTTGCCCGGCGCAATGCACAAAACCGCCAAACTCGCTGGATTGGTCGATATATTTCAGGCTGTCCGCTTTGACTTTAAGTTGTCCGTTTGCCAGCTGCTCAAGTTCGTTGACGTACAAAGCGCCGATGGCACACTCATATTGTGAAACCATAAAAAGTTTATTATTGCGTTGCAGAATCGAGATATGGTCAAGTCCGGAACCGACGCCTTCATTCGTACCGCTACATACATAGTTAGAGCCATCCGAAAATTGGATCGGTTGGCCGGCGACATCTTTGATTAAGCCAAAATGTTCCGCGTTGTTGTTTTCTCCGGTCAAAAACAGGGTCTGGTAGTCAAGGGGTTGGGTAACGCCGTTGATGGTAACGGCTTTACTGGAGCGGATTTCCATTAGCGGTTCCGCAGAAACCTCGATCGGAGCAAAATCGATTTGAATCGATGCCGAAGAAGAGGTCGAATGGGAAGTTGAATCCGAGGGATTGTCACACCCGTAAAGTCCGGAAATGGTGGCGAAACAAGCGAGCAGGAGCGGAGTTTTAAATTTCATGTCTGGCATCACGGTTGGATTGAATTATTTGCTATTCTACTCGAGTTAAACGGGTGGAAAGGCAAGGAATTATGAAAGTGTTATTGAGTTCAAGTTACCGGTTTTTGTTCATGCCATTTGGTTGTGTTCGGCCAAAGAGTACCAGCGTCCCTGATCGCCGATGATGATGTGGTCTAGAGTACGCACCTCAATCAGGTCAAGGGCTTGGGTGAGTCGTTTGGTCAAATCGATATCCGCCTGACTGGGTTTCGGATCTCCGGAAGGGTGGTTGTGTGTCAGAATGACGGCGGCAGCATGGTTGTCCAAGGCGCTTTTAACGACTTCTCTGGCATGGACTTCTGCTTGGTTTAGGGTGCCTTCGAACAGTTTGTCATATTTGATCAATTGATGTTGTTGGTCAAGGAGTAGCACGGCAAAACATTCCCGTTGTTGATGCCCCAGTTCGTGGACCAGAAAACGAGCAGCGATTTCCGGTTGGGTGAAGGCTTGTCCGCGTTTCAGCCCATGTTCGAAATGGCGGCGCGACATTTCCAGGACGGCTTTCAACTGTACATACTTGGCCTGTCCCAAGCCTTTCGCTCTGCAAAAGTCGCTCTCGGTGGCTTTTAAGAGGTTATTCAGGTCACCGAACTCTTCGAGTAAATCCTCGGCCAAATCAACTGCAGATTTGCCTTTGACACCGACACGCAAAAAAATCGCCAGCAACTCCGCATCGCTCAGTTTCTGTGCCCCGAATTTCAGTAACTTCTCTCTGGGACGGTCATTCTCATGCCAGTCGCTAATGGCCATGGAGGATTCCTGTTTGTATAAGTTTTAAATGATGGATTTTGGTAAGATGACGGTCAATTCAAGGTAAGAGATACCCGTTAACCGGTTTAATAATGTTAAGTATAAAGGCGTATTAAAGCAATGTTTAAGTTAAAAATGAAAGTCCGCGACTACGAATGTGATATTCAGGGAGTGGTGAATAACGCGGTTTATCAGAATTATCTCGAGCACAGTCGCCATGAATTTTTGATGGAGAATAATGTAGATTTTGTTGCTTTAGCCAAAGCGGGTATCCATTTGATGGTGGTCAGAGCCGAATTGGATTATAAAGATTCGCTGAGACCGGGAGACGACTTTTATATTAGTGTGGAACTCGAGAAAGCGTCGCGAATCAAATATGCGTTTGTGCAGAAAATCCACCGTTGCTCGGATGACCGGCTGATGCTACAGGCACGTACTATCGGTGTGGCGGTCAACGAGAAAGGTCGTCCGACCGCATTTGAAGGTTTGGATACTCTCGTTTAATTTTTTAATTCGTTTCTCTTTCGTCGGTTTCCGCATCTGTTTTTCGGTCCGTTTTTCCTGAACGAGTCAGTTTGATCTCCAGCGGACTTAAGGTATCCAAGTGGACATCTCTTTGCGGGAACGAAATCACGATACCGGCTTCATTCAACTTGTCGTTGATCATACCGTTGAGTTCGGAAAGGATTTGCAAGCGGTTTTCCAAGTCCTCGATGTAACCGCGGAACGAGAGTAGTAATGAATTATCCCCAAAGCTTTCGAAGACGACGGTCGCTTGCGGGTCTTTTAGAATTGCCGGGTGACTTTCTCCCGCTTCCTGAATGAGTTGCATCGCTTTGTTGACATCACTGCCGTAGGCGATCCCGACATCCGCTTTGACGCGGGTAATCGGATCCGACAATGACCAGTTAATCAGTTCACCAGTGATGATGTCCTTGTTGGGGATCAGTAACTCCTGGCGATCCCAGTTAACGATGGTGGTGGCGCGGATGCGGATTTTAGAAACCTTTCCGGTGACATTGTTGACCGTGACGATGTCTCCGACACGGATTGGCTGTTCAAACAACAAAATAATCCCGCTGATGAAGTTGGCGACAATCTCTTGAAGACCGAAACCGAGCCCGACGGAAAGCGCGGCCACTAACCATTGAATATTAGACCATTCGATTCCGAGAGCCCGGAAGATAATGACAAAACCGATAATACCGATCAAATACTGTGTTAGCGAGCTGATTGCATAGCGTGATGCATTACTGATCGGCAAAAACTTGAGTACGGTGTATTCCAAAATTCCCGGCAGGTTTTTCGCCAAAATTAACGTGATCGCTCCGATGGACAGTCCTTGCAGTAAATCCCCTAAAGTCAACGGAACCTGTTGGCTAACGCCATCGACCAGTTGCGATTTATTTAAAGGCAAGGTGCTATCGCCAATCAAATTGAGTGCCACTAGAATGTCGCCCCACAACACCCATAAACCAAAGATGAAAGCCAGAAGGTAGCCGAGGTTAACGGTTTGTTTAACCTGTTGGTTAAGCTTTTGGTAATTGATTTCCGGTTCTTCGATATTAGCGAATTCGGTCGCTTTATTTTGGAAATCCTCTTCGGTCGATTTTTGCTGGGCAATTTCGGCAAGATGTTTTAAGCGCTCTTCATAGTGCTGCTTGCGTTCAGAGAGATAGATGTATCTAAGCAATGATTCTCTGGAAATAAAGACTAATAAAAACAAGCCGATAGTTAGGTTGATCCGTTCGGCCATGAGAATGGCCGAGTAGAAGTAACCGGAGATGGTACTCCAGATCAATAAAATAGGAACGAGTAGAAGCAAACCGTACCAGATAAAATGGAATTGCATCCAGTTATCATTGAACTGCTGTAACTTTGCCAACTTAACGGTCTCTCTATGCGGAGACCACAGTCGGTAGATTAAGACGAGCAGTCCGATCATTAAGGTAATAAACGCCAAGCGCCCGATCACTTGCTGATCGGCGGATCTCAATACATCGGTGTTGATGGCGATTAAAATAACCATAACGGCACCGAAAGGCACAGCCCACGTCAGCTCTTTGAAGAGCACTTTGGTTGCGGTCGAATTCCATTTATAGTGTTTTTCCGCCAATCCGGCCGGGCGACAGATTTGTTTCACGCCACCAAGGATAAACACTAGAATCGCTGCGTTGGCTAGACCGGACTGCAAGTTTTGGGTGATGTTTTCGGGTGATTTCACCGAATTCAGCAAACCGAAAAGCCCAAGCAAGAAAAGCGGAACGATAGTAGCGAGAACGGTGGTTAAGAATAGCGCTTTTAAGGTGTGCAGCATGGAGTCGGAGCGAATCGAATTAAGCTTGGTGGCCGTTTCTTCCAGTTTGGCAATAAAGCGCGATCGACTCCAAATTAGAGCCGATAACAGTAGCAGCCAAACAATGATCGCTAATTTGTTTTGACTAACGGCTTGAATAATATCGGCTTTGAGGCCGCTATAGTTTTTTAAGGAAATCAAGTTGTGCAGATTGTCGAGTAGTATTTTGCCCGAGAATAAGGTCTCCATATCGGCATTTGGCAACCAAAGCAGATGGCTGTTTAAAAAATCGCTATATTCCGAATACTGTGTTCTCTGGCGCAGATAGATGCTGTTCAGTTCAGATAGTTTACTGATAAATCCCGGGTATAGGCTTTGCAGCTCTTTGGTGGCATGAGTGTATTGCATATGCAATTCCAAAGCAGCATCCTGCCATTGGGCGTATTCGCTTTCAGGCACGCCGGAAAGAATCATTTTAAGATTCTCGTCAATCGAACGCTGTTGTATATTGCGCAGTTGTTCACTGATTAATAGTTGTTGAAGTACGGCTTGGTTAAGCTTTTCACGAACTTCTTCCAGATCGGATGCTTTGATGCGTGCTTTTGAGATCGACTCCAAACGTTTATGGAGAATCTGGGCGACGGTTTCACGGGAACCTTCCAATTCGATGATTTGTTGATCTCTGGTGAAATCGGCCTTCATTTGGTTGTAAAGCGTATTTAGCTTATTGATATTGGCCTGGACACTTTTTTCCTGATTGATCAAAAAACCTTTCTGCTCCTGCAGCTTAATCAGCTTTTGATAAAGAGGATAAAGCGGACTGCCCGGGTTGATCTGGCTTTGTACTACCTGTTGAAGTTCGCTTTCCGCCTGAGCGGCTTTACGACTTTGTGATTGTTCCTGCAAACGGCTAATGATTTGCGTTTGAATTAGGGAGATGTTTTCCCAGTAATCGCTTTCCATTTGAGCGCTTTTGCTTAATTTTTCCAGTTGGGAGAGCTGCAGGTTCAGTAGTTCCAATTGAGCCTCCAGTTGGAATTTCTTGCTTTTGACACTTAAATTTTCCACTCTGGTAGGCAGATTTTCTTCTACGGCTTCAACCGGCAGCGGATTTTCCTTGGAAAATTGTGCAATTGAATTAATTAACCCCACTTTCTGGCGGGCGCCATCTGTTGCTAGGCGTTGGAAATTTCCAAGTTTGGCATCCCATTTTAGAAAGTTCTCATTGGCGAGCTGGAGCTGTTTTTGCGCATCATTCAATTGCTTCGTGAGTTCGTCGTGACTCATTACTTGCAGTGCATCGCTATCAATTAATTGATTCTGTTTTTTCAGTTGTTGTAATGAATTGTTGATTTCTGCGGAGCGCTGTTCGATATTTTTGACTTGAGCGTTTAACTGTTTGCTTTCCTGTACGGCTTGATTGGCTATAGTGAGCCAGTTTTCCGCCTTATCCAATTGCAGGTTAAGCGCCGTTTTTTCTGCTTCATCAAGTTGAGACTGTTGGATGGCTTGGCTTAGCGCTTCCAAATCGGCAGAGAGCTCGGTGCCGTAAGCGGTTGATTTTTCACTATTGTCGATCGCCTGCACAAGCGGGCTGATACTCATAAAGTATAGAGCAAATAGAATCGTCACTAGTCGGGTCACAAGCGTTTCCTTTCAATGATGAAATAGATGATGGAATATGGATGTCATTCAACCTTTAATCTGCGGTTGAGTCAAGCATACCGAACGTTCTGCAAATTTAAGCGGAGTCAGCTTGGTTCCCCCTTTGGATCGATGTTTGACCAGTATGCGTGTTTTATGCCTGATCGGGTAAATGACGATCGGTACGAGGCTTACATTTTATGTTCAATCTGAAAGGCCTATAACCCTATATTCTGTGCGGTAACCCGTTAGGGTGAAGTTTACGTACCACATTCCAAAAAATATCCGTATGAAAGCAGGCTAGCTGATAGCCATGAACCAAATTCTGTTTTAACTTAATAAGTGAAATTACATATCTGAGGTAGCAACATGTTTTTCCTTACTCATAACAAGTATATATGGCCCTTGGCCGCCACTTTGCCCTTGGTTTTATTGGGCGGATGTTTGGGCTCTTCATCCGATGACCCGGAAAGTACCGACTCGGGAATTCATTTCGATATTTCTTCGGTTGATTATGCAGCCATTACGGTAGATGAAAGCGAATTAGCCGCTGGTGCCCGTTTATTGTCTTCTCAATGTGCTCAATGTCATGGTACTTATGGGGTTGCCGTCGCTGAGTGGCCGGATTTATGGGGCTCAGGTAATCAGATTGGCTATTGGATGAAGGAATATCAAGATGCAAATACCTATAGCGACAATGTCATGCATTTGCACGCCTTGGCTTATACCGATGATGAAGTGAACTTGTTGAAAAGCTATTTTGCGAAAGTTGACTATGCGGCAGGGGGAGAATAGTGATGAAAAGTTCAACGGTAGATATTGATGTTCGTCAGGAACTTTGGTCTCGTCGTCAGTTTTTACGAGGCGGAGTGGGTTTACTGGCCGGGTTGACGGCAATGGGTAGTTTACCGACGTTCGCTGCAGATGTGCCGCATATTGTCGTTGTAGGAGGTGGTTTTGGTGGCGCGACTGCCGCCAAGTATCTGAAAATTTGGGGTAAAGATACGGTTAATGTCACGCTTATTGAGCCTAATAGTATTTATACCTCGCCGATTCTGAGTGGAATGGTGGTCACCAATCAGTTAGAGATTGACCGTTTGGAATTCGGTTATGATCGCCTGCGTGATATACACGGCGTTAATATTGTTCAAGATCGTGTTTCAGCTGTGGATTCATCTCTTAAAACAGTTTCCTTACAAGGGGGGACGACGCTTAATTATGACAGGCTGATTCTCTCTCCGGGGATCGATTTTGTTGACGTTGAAGGTTGGGATGCCAGCAAACTACCTCATGCTTGGAGTGGCCGCGAACAACTGGAAATTATTAAGGATCAGTTGGCAAATTTCCCTGAGAATGGCACTTTTGTGATTAAAGTTCCGAAGCTTCCATATCGATGCCCTCCAGGGCCATATGAGAGAGCAAGTACGGTGGCTGATTACTTGAGAATCAATAATAAAAATGCTCGTGTTGTGGTGCTTGATGCTCAAGCGGATATCTCGATTGAAGGGGAGATGTTCCACGGTCTTTATAATGATTTCAGTGTTGAATATCGTAGTAATATCGAAGTCGTCAGTGTCAACTCGGGGGCGGAAGATGGTTCCGGTCGCTCAATTACTTTTGTTGAACTGGATAGTGAAGGTGTGCCGGGGGCGGAAGAAACCATTGAAGCCGATATTATTAATTTGATACCGGATCATAAGGCTGGAGCGTTGATTTTCCAAGCTGGCTTGGTGGCTGACCCTGCTGTCGATAGATGGGCTCCGATCAACCCGTTAACTTATGAATCAACGATTGCAGGTAAAGAGTTTATCCATGTCATTGGCGATTCACAGGCAACGGCTCAGGTTAAAGGGGGGCAAACGGCCAACTCTCAGGCCAAGATTTGTGCGGATGCTATTTTAAGGATAATGGCCGGTGACGAACCTTATGGCTTACCGATTACCACGATTGGTTGCTCGGCACCGGTAACGCAAACAAAAATCAATTTCGCCGGAAAAGCGTGGCGCTATAACCCTGAAACCTTACAGATGGAGGTAAGTGCTGGAAACACCGCTGACGAACCTTCAGAAGCACATTTCGAAGCCATGTTGAAATGGGCGAATAATTTGTTTGCCGATACCTTTGGTTAAAATTTTATCGAGTGACTTAAAATTTTAAGAAAAAATGTGAATAAACCGCCTGTTTCTCGCGAGGAACAGGCGGTTTTTATGTTTTTCGAGGCTTTTCGAGTTCTTCAAAACTGTTGTTTTTTATTAGATGAATTTTAGATCAACAGGTCTTCAAAAAAGAAAGCAACCAGTTCATGCCGGCCGGAAATGCCGGCTTTTTTGTATAAGTTAGACGCTTGCTGGCGCACCGTTTTTTCTTTGGTTTCGCGAACCGCAGCAATTTCTTCCAGACTCAGCCCTTTTAAAAGCAGTAGCGCGACTTCTTTTTCACTTTGGGTAAATTTCCATTCGGTAAATTGAGCCTGAATAATTTTAGAGAACTCTCCCATTAACTTTTTAAGTTGTTGTTCAGCATTACTTAAAGCGTGTCGTGCTTCATTCAAATTAAGTAAGGTTTCTTTAAGCGCTTTTTTCTGTCGCCAGTTGGCGTACAGTAGGATGCCGAAGGCAAGGAAACTGATAATCCCGATTGCCATTTCAACCACAATATGGGCGTTAAAGCCTCCCATATCTTCCCAGTCTAAAATGATATCGACAAAAGAGATTGTGAAGAGTAAGACAAAGATAAATAAGCTAAAGCGAATCATGTTGTTCATAGGGCGTCTCGAATAGAATAGTTTTGATCGCGATATTCTACTCCATCTGGTTGTGCCTAACATTAGCCAGATGGGATAACGTATAATTCTCAATAATATTTCAATAGATCAAAGTCCATGAAAGTTTTATTAGGTGTTACCGGTGGCATTGCCGCTTACAAATCGTTGGAGTTGACCCGCTTATTTATCAAAGCCGGACATGAAGTTCAGGTGGTGATGACAGAGGGCGCCAAAGAGTTTATTCAACCACTCTCCTTTCAGGCGTTATCGGGCAAACCGGTCAGGGATAGTTTGTTCGATGCCAATCAAGAGGCAGGTATGGGGCATATCGAATTGGCTCGTTGGGCTGATGTGATAGTGATTGCGCCGGCCTCGGCAGAAACCCTGGCCAAGTTACGTATGGGGCGAGCGGACGATCTGTTGACAACGCTGGTTTTAGCGACCGACCGACCGATTTTGGTTGCACCGGCTATGAACCGCCTGATGTGGGCTAA
The DNA here is from genome assembly GCA_963677355.2 of Thiomicrorhabdus sp. GTDB lineage: Bacteria > Pseudomonadota > Gammaproteobacteria > Thiomicrospirales > Thiomicrospiraceae > Thiomicrorhabdus. Next base: position 251,776 of record CAXXXQ010000003.1, read on the forward strand.
TCAGGCGACGCAGGAAAATGTTACCCTTCTTAAACAGAGAGGTTGGCAGCTATTGCAACCGGGATCGGGTGAGCAGGCCTGCGGTGAAATCGGAGAAGGGCGCATGCCTGAACCCGAAGCCATCTTTGCTGCGGCGATCGAACTTAACGATGCTCAGCGACAACTGCATGAGAAACAAGCCGCATTAAACGCTTTTTGGCAGGGAAAATCGCTATTGATTAGCGCCGGGCCGACTTATGAAGATATTGATCCGGTGCGTTTTATTGGTAATCGCAGTTCCGGCAAGATGGGCTTTGCCATTGCCGAAGTGGCTGCGATTGCCGGTGCCAAAGTCACTTTGGTGGCCGGTCCGGTCTCACTAAAAAGCAGCGAGGGTATCGAACGTATCGATGTTCGTTCCGCCCGCCAGATGTTTGAGGCAGTTCAAGCCGAATATTCTGCGGCGGATTGTTTTATCAGTGCTGCTGCGGTAGCCGATTATCGTATTGCCGAACCGGCGGTTCAGAAAATGAAAAAAACGGATGAGCAAGATGCTCTTACCTTAAATTTGGTGAAAAACCCGGATATTGTCGCTTGGGTGGCGGAGCAGCAAAACCGCCCCTACACCGTTGGCTTTGCCGCTGAAACGCAAGATGTATTGGCATATGCCAAAGGTAAATTAACGCGTAAAAAATTGGATATGATCTGCGCCAACCAAGTCGGTGAAAATCTGGGGTTTGAAACCGCAGAAAATGCTTTGACGCTGATGACCGCAACCCAAGAAAAAACCTTGCCTCTGTCTTCCAAACAAATGCAGGCGATAGAGTTGCTTGCCTTCATTGCCGAGCAGAACGCATTTTAAGTCAATCAGCATTCCACCCAGGTAACCGCCAAGCCTCCCAGTGAGGTTTCTTTGTATTTATGGGACATTTCGTCGCCGGTTTTTTTCATTGCGGCAATGCAACTGTCCAGCGGCATCATGTGTTCGCCCGATTCGCGTAAAGCGATGGACGCTGAGGTATGAGCTTTTAGTGCACCGAAACCGTTACGCTCGATACAGGGAACCTGAACCAAGCCCTTAACTGGATCGCAAGTCATGCCTAAGTGATGCTCAAGCGCCATCTCTGCCGCTTGTTCAACTTGTTCCGGAATGCCGCCTTTGGCCGCACACAAACCGGCTGCGGCCATAGCTGAAGCGGAACCGACCTCTCCCTGGCAGCCGACTTCGGCACCGGAAATGGAGCTGCGGTGTTTGATCAAGCCTCCAATCGCCGCCGCGGTCAACAGGAAGGTTTTGACCTGTTCTAAAGTCCCGTTTTCGTGGTGAACAAAATAGTAGAGTACCGCCGGTACTACGCCGGCTGCGCCGTTGGTCGGCGCGGTCACCACCATATGACCGGCCGCGTTTTCTTCATTGACCGCCATGGCATAGGTACATAACCAGTCGTTGACGTTAGAGTACTGTTCTTTGCTTAACTGCTGAAATAAGTTTTTAGCGCGGCGTTTGACGTTTAAACCGCCGGGCAGAATACCTTCCGCTTGCAAACCGTTTTCCACACATTTCTGCATGGCATTCCAGATAGAGTCTAATTGAGCGTCTATTTGTTGGTTGGAAAGATGTTCACATTCATTGATGCGTTTCATTTCGGCAATGCTTTTCTGGTTTTGATTGGCCATTTGCAGCATCGATTCGGCCGAATTGAAAGGGTAGGGGAAGCTTTTTGCAGGTTCGCCCTTGATTGGTGCCTCGATGGAATCAATATCTGCCAAAGTCGAAATGAAGCCGCCGCCGATGGAAAAATAGATCTCGGAATGGATGACTTTTTTGTCGTCATCCAACGCTTCCATGACCATGCCGTTCGGGTGCTGGAACAAGGGCTCGCCGTAATCGAAGATAATATCTCTGTCGAAGTTGAAGAAAACCGCCGGCGATAAACTTTTTATCTGTGAAGGCTGTTTGAGTTGTTCCAATAAGGCTGGAATGTCGGTTTCGGTCAAGTTCTGCGGCTGGTAGCCGTGAATGCCCAATAAAACGGCGCTATCGGTTGCGTGGCCTTTGCCGGTAAAAGCCAATGAGCCTTTCAATGTACATTTAATCCGCGAGATTTTTTGTCCCGGATTCTGTTCAAGGAACTGCTTTACGGCAGCAATGTAGTTTTCTGCCGCAATCATTGGCCCCATGGTGTGAGAGCTGGAAGGCCCAACGCCAATTTTGAAGATATCGAACGCACTGATAAACATAATAAAACTGACCGGTTTACTGTGGAATTAACTCAATAGTACCTGTGCCGACTAGATTAAAAAACAACAAACTTTTATGTTTTTCATAAACAAAAAAGCCCGACGTTTGGATCGGGCCTGAATTAAAAGTGCTGTGATTGCTTTAGGCCAGCGGGGTTATTTCATGTCGTCATTGGTCAGTTTAATAATGACCGGCGCCAAGACCAATAGCGCAATCAGGTTTGGAATCGCCATTAAGGCATTCAGCACATCAGCCAAAATCAGTACGGTATTAAAATAATCCGATAGGGCGGCACCGGCAAAGATGGCTAATATCCATATTACGCGGTAGCCGGTAATGATTTTGGTACCGGCGATGTATTCGGCACAACGCTCCCCGTAATAACTCCAGCCTATCAAGGTGGTGAATGCGAAGATCGCCAAGCCGACCGCAACGAAAATGGCTCCGAAGTCGGAATCCAGTCCGGTGCTGAAAGCGAGAGCGGTTAACGGCGAGCCGGTTTCTCCGCTGGTCCAAACGCCGGTGACCATGATGACCAAAGCGGTCATGGTGCAGAGAATAATGGTGTCGATAAAGGTACCCAGCATGGCGATATGTCCCTGATGTACCGGATCATTAGTTTTGGCGGCGGCATGAGCAATCGGTGCGGTACCTAACCCCGCTTCATTGGAGAAAACGCCGCGGGCGACACCGAATTGAATGGCGAGAATGATGCTGGCTCCGGCAAATCCTCCGGCAGCGGCACTACCGGTAAAGGCACTGCTGATAATGGTGCTGATGGCCGTAGGAATGGCGTCTGCATGTACAAAAAGAATGTAGAGTGAAAAAGCGATATATAAAGCCGCCATTAGCGGCACCAATGAACTTGCAGTGTTGGCAATACGTTGTACACCGCCGAACAGCACCAGTCCGACCAATACCATCAAGATCACGCCAGTGATCTGGTTGCTAAGACCGAACGCTTCTTCCATCGCACCGGCGACGGCATTGGCTTGAACCATGTTACCGATCCCGAAGGCGGCGATGGTGCCGAACAGGGCGAAGGCAAAGGCCAATGGCTTCCACTTTTCACCCATACCGTTTTTGATGTAATACATCGGTCCGCCTACGTGACGACCGTCTTCATCCACTTCACGGTAGTTTACCGCGAGTACCGCTTCGCTGTATTTGGTGGCCATACCGACCAGAGCGGTAATCCACATCCAGAAGATCGCTCCCGGCCCACCGATAAAAAGTGCGGCGGCCACCCCGGCGATATTCCCGGTTCCCACTGTGGCGGCCATGGCGGTCATCAAGGCTCCAAAAGGCGTGATGTCACCTTCTTCTTGTGATTTTCGCCCTCTCCACATGAGGCTAAATGCATAAAACAGGTTTCGCAAAGGCAGGAATTTGAGGCGGATGGTTAAATAGACACCGGTTCCCAGTAGCAGGATTAACATAACCGGTCCCCAAGCCCAGCTGCTTGCCGAAGATAAAAAAGCGTTGATTGTTTCCATAAGACCCTCTGGTTTTCCTGTTTTATTAGTAACTTACCTAGCTTTTTAAGTAATGTCGAGAAAAACTGTCGGATTTGGCGGTTGAAAGCCTGTTTTAGCGCTTGGCAGCGATTTGAGCTGGGTAGGAAGAGTTGATTTGTGTAGAATATCTGCCGTTAATCTAGTTGAGGAAAAGTGATGACCGTTCAAGTTGAATACAAAATATTAGACCCGCGTTTGGGCAATGAAATCGAAATGCCGCACTATGGCACAAAAGGGTCGGCAGGATTGGATCTGAGAGCTTGTATCGATGAAGAGATGGTGATCGAACCGGGTCAAACGGTCTTGATTCCGACCGGGATGGCGATCCATCTTGACGATCCTGGACTGGCGGCGATGTTGTTGCCGCGTTCCGGTTTAGGTCATAAGCACGGTATAGTGTTGGGTAATCTGGTCGGCTTGATTGATTCCGATTATCAAGGGCCGTTGATGGTTTCGTGCTGGAATCGAGGTGATACGCCATATAAGGTGGAAGTGGGCGAACGTATTGCGCAGATGGTGATTGTTCCGGTTTTGCAACCGGTGTTTACTCAAGTCAATGAATTTGGCGATGCGACTGAACGTGGTGTTGGCGGTTTCGGTTCAACCGGAAGCAAATAAGTCAGAACGCGGTTATTTTTTGCGCTCCAGATAGAAGCGCTCGAAGTCATTGGCTGTGATCGGTTTGGAATAGTAGTAGCCTTGCAAGGTTTCGCAGCCGGAGTTTCTTAGAAACTCAACCTGATACTGAGTCTCGACCCCTTCGGCAATGATGTCTTTATTTAGAGTGTCGCCGATATGGATAATGGCTTCAACCAGATTCTGTTTCTCTCTACCCGGTGCGATGTAGTCGATAAAGCTTTTATCGATTTTAATCGCTTCAACCGGCAACTGGCTTAAATAACTGAGTGACGAGTAGCCGGTTCCGAAATCGTCCAGATGGAATTTAAAGCCGTTCTGTTGCAGTTTATTCAGATCATGTATGGCCAATTCCTGCGATTGAATCAGTTCATACTCGGTAATTTCAAATACCAGCTGCTGTAGATCGGCGCCGGTTTCTTCTATCAATCCACTGATCCGCTGAAAGAAGTTAGGTGAGAGGATATGTTTGACTGAAAGGTTGACGGAGAGTGGAATCAACATGCCTTTATTCCGCCAAATTTTTTGTTGTTTGATGGCGTTGCTGATTACCCATTCTCCAAACTGGGAAGTGTGATAGCCCTTTTCGATAAACTCAATGAATTCGCCCGGCATGGTCAGGCCTTTTTGCGGGTGATGCCAGCGTATTAAGGCTTCGGCGCCGACCACTCTTTGGCTTTTGGCATCAATTTGCGGTTGGTAATAGAGTTCAAACTCGTTCAGTTCAATCGCCCGCTCGATCTCTTTATCCATTTTATGTTCCAGTTGAATGCGAGCTTCAAGTTGAGCGTCATAGAAATGAAATTGATTTTTACCTCGGTTTTTTGCCTCGTACATCGCAATATCGGCGGATTTAATTAAATGTTGGGTGATTTGGCTGGTCTCTGCACAGACATCTTTCGGATAACAGGCAACTCCGATACTGATGGTGATCTTGAACTCGTTGCCGTCCACTAAAATTGGGTTGTTAAAGGCTTGTTTAATCTGGTTGAGCGTCGCGATCAGTTGATGGTGGCTGGTGTATTCATTGAAAATAATGAGAAATTCATCGCCGCCTAATCTACCGAAAATATCATCATGACGGATCATTTTTCGAAAGATGGAAACTGTTTTCTGCAACAATTGGTCGCCGGCATAATGGCCCAATAAGTCGTTAATGTTTTTGAAGTCGTCCAAATCAATCAGGGCAATATAAAAACTGTGTTGGTTGTGTTGCGCTTGTTCAATTTTTTCATCCAGAGTTTTTTCCAGGTTTTTACGGTTTGCAATCCCAGTCAGCGGATCGAAGAATGCTTGATGATGAAGTTCGGCCTGTTGTTTTCTGTTTTGCTTGATCAGGCGTTGTTGTCTGATCGTGAGCAAAATGGCAATCAGGAAAAAAGCCAGAAACGCGATTGTGATGGTTTCATAAAGTTGGATTACTTTATATTCGTGGGTTTTGAATTCGATATAGTTTTTTTGGATATTAAGCCAAGACTCTCGCTCTTCCTGTTCAGAGAGTTTGGACAGAAGATGTACGTGGTTTTCTAGCTGATGCAAAGCTTCTTGTGTCGGAGTGAGCTTGTTGTTTTCAAGCTCGGTACTGATCTTCTCGATTAATAAGAGGGCGTCTCGAGAAAACGAATCGTTATCAAGTAAGGCCGGGTCTGCAAAAGCGGCAGCGGCATCAAAATAATCGATGGCTTGAGTATATAAGTCCGGATTTTTCTGAGATACGGCGGCTAAATAGCTGCTCAATCCTTTTTGCGCCATGATGCTGATTTTGAAAGTGAAGCGCAGGCTATCGATGTTGATGATGGTTTTTTGCGAATTGATCACCTTTTCCGGCATGTGTTTGCTGGAGTATTGGTAGTAAGCGACCCCTAAAATCGTGACACTTAGGATGGCAAGGAAAATGAAATAGGTAAACTTTTTCACGTCAGTCAAATTCGATTCGGTTGATCATCCACATCCATAAAGTCAGATTGGACTGATATTCTGGGTTACTGATGTCATAGTCGGGAAAGACGATCCGCATCGGCCCTTTATTTGAGATTTCGATATGTTTACCGTTCTCTTTGGTAACCAGTAAGATGCGCTGTTTCTGCCAAAGCTTTTTGGGAATGGTGACTTGGTAATCATCAATGGCTGAAAATTTGATGGTAACCACGTTTGCTTTTGAGAAGGTGTTGGCCAAGTCATTGATCAATATACCGGTATAACGGGCATTTTTTTTGTCCCAAGGGTTATAGAGTTGGGTAGAAAACAGAGAAAATTTCGATTCAAGCTCTTTGATCGACAATTTAAGTTCATTCTGCGAGAGGGATGATCCGGTCAGAGTGATCTGACGATCGCCGGGATCGGCAAGGATTTTCGCCGAAAAGAACAGCGCAAGAATGAGGGACACTTTAATCAGCTTGATCATGATGTTGGCCGTTTAATCTGTTTAACAACTAGATAGGGATTGGGCTTCGATTTGGCAGATCCGAAAAACCCAAAATTTATGGTGGTATTTTATCTGTTCTATCTCAAAATGAAATAGCGTTAGTTCATTTGTGCACAGTTAATTTTGGTCTTAACGGTTCCGCTGTGTTTGCAGAAAATCAACGATTTTGCCAACAGCCGTTTTAATTTGTTTTTCATCACAGGTATAAGCAATGCGAATATGCGTATTGGCTTGGAATGCGCCGAAGTCTAAGCCTGGGGTGGTGGCCACTCCTGTCTTTTGCAGTAGTTCGGAACAAAACTGCTGACTGTCGTCGGTATATTCGGCCACATCCCAATACAGATAAAAAGCGCCTTGCGGAATGACTTTGACTTTGAAGCCAGCTTGCGACATGGCGTTTACGAGAACATTGCGCCTCTGTTCGAAAATGGTTTTGCGTTTATCGAGTTCCGCTAAGGCGTCTTTTTCCAGTACTCTCAAGGCGCCATATTGAGAAGGCGTCGGTGCCGATAAAAACAGGTTTTGACCTAAGCGATCCAAAACCGGAATCAGGTGAGAGGGCGCGATAGTCCACCCTAAACGCCAGCCGGTCATGCCGAAATATTTAGAAAAGGAGTTAATGACAATCACATTTTCCACAAGATTGTCATGCGCCAGAATGCTTTCCGGTTTTCTGTCATAGACCAGACCTTGATAAATCTCGTCGACAATCAAATAGCAATTTTGGGTGGCTAAAAAATCGGCAATGGCAAGCAACTCATTTTGTTCAATAACGGTTCCGGTCGGATTGGCAGGCGAGGCGATGATCACGGCTTTTATTCCCGGTTGCCAATGGCTTTTGACAAGATCCAAATTCAATTGATAGTTGCTTTCATAAGAGACCGGAACGGATAGAGTGTCCGCATGTAGCAGTTGGATAAACTGTCGATTACAGGGGTAACTCGGGTCGGCAATCATCACCTTGTCGTTAATATCCAAAATGGATGTTAAAACCAACTGCAAGGCGCTTGATGAGCCGGGCGTGATCATAATGTTGGCAGCGTTGATTTCGGCTTTATAAAAGTTAAGATAGAATGCAGCCAGTTTTTGACGCAGTTCCGGCAGACCCATGGTGGGTGTGTAATGAGTTAAGCCCTGTGATACCGCTTCATGCGCCGCCTGATGAACACTGTCTAGTGACGGGAAGTCGGGCTCCCCGATTTCCATGTGAATAATCTCTCTTCCGGCGGCTTCCAGCTGTTTGGCTTCACCTAATATCTTCATGACATGGAAAGGGGCTACCGCTTGCGCTGTTTGTGAAATTCCGTATTTAAAAGCAGTTTTGTCGTCAGGCATTTTTGGATTCTTCTTAACAAGGTGCTGAGATTATAAAAGGAACCTCTGATCCATGGGAAAATTGTTGCTTTCTGATACTTATAAAAGCAAGCTGATGGTAAAATAAAAAGATGTTTAATTTATTGTTATGTGGCGGTTAGCACATAGAAAATCGGCTAGTTAGGAGTTTAGGTATGCCATCATTTGATATCGTTTCGGAAATTGATAAGCACGAGCTGCAGAATGCGGTGGATCAAGCGAACAAAGAGGTCACGACACGCTATGACTTTAAAGGGACGGATTCCAGCTTTGAGTTGAACGGAACGACGGTAACCATGAAAACCGAGTCTGATTTTCAGTTGAATCAGATGTATGACATGCTGTTACAAAAAGCGAACCGCCGCGGCATTGATATCAAATGTATGGATGCAAAAGATCCTGACATTCAATTAAAGAACGCCAAGCAAGTTATTGAAATGCGCGAAGGTATTGATGCAGCATTAGCGAAAAAAATCATTAAAGCCATTAAAGACGCCAAGCTGAAAGTTCAGACGGCTAATCAGGGTGATAGTGTACGTGTGACCGGCAAGAAACGTGATGATTTACAACAGGTCATGCAAATGCTGCGCGCCATGGAAGAGCTGGATATGCCATTGCAATTCAATAATTTCCGCGATTAACCGGGCGTTTCTGTCCCGGAAAATTCCAAATGCTAAGTGGTTGCCGATAAGTCGGTCAAAAAAGGCTTTTCAGCCAGAATAATAACGAGAAAGTTCGATGAGAGCACAAAATACAATGAATTTAAATAAAGAACAGGCGCAGAACATCGCTTCGGTTTTGGCCGAAGCCTTGCCGTATATCCAGCGATTTTCCGGGAAAACCATCGTCGTCAAGTACGGCGGCAATGCGATGACGGACGAAAAGCTGAAGCAAGGTTTTGCTCGCGATATCGTATTAATGAAGTTGGTCGGCATGAATCCGGTCGTTGTGCATGGCGGAGGTCCGCAAATCGGTCAGTTGTTGGAAAAAGTCGGGAAAGAGTCCGAGTTTATTCAAGGTATGCGTGTGACCGATACCGAAACTATGGATATCGTCGAGATGGTATTGGGCGGTTTAGTAAACAAAGAGATCGTTAATTTGATTCATCAAGCGGGCGGGAATGCCGTCGGTTTGACCGGTAAAGACGGCAATTTGATCTGTGCCAAAAAAATGGAAATGACCGCTTTCAATGAAGATATTAATGCGCCTGAGATTATCGATTTAGGTCATGTGGGTGAGGTCGGAACGGTTAATACCAAAGTTTTGGATATGCTGATTCAGGACGATTTTATTCCGGTGATCGCTCCGGTCGGTGTCGGCAAGGATGGACACTCGTATAATATCAATGCCGACTTGGTGGCCGGAAAGATTGCCGAAGCACTCAACGCCGAGAAATTGATGTTGTTGACCAATACGCCGGGGCTGCTTGATAAAGACGGAACATTATTAACCGGTTTGAATGCAGAATCTGTCGATAAACTCGTAGAGGATGGTACAATTTACGGAGGTATGTTGCCCAAAATCCAGTGTGCGCTGGATGCCGTGCAGAACGGAGTTCACTCATCTCATATTGTTGATGGCCGAGTAGAGCATGCAGTTATGCTTGAGGTCTTTACCGATGAGGGTGTGGGAACGTTGATTACCGCAAATTAAATTTTAAAGTTTTTATGATCTGAGAGAGGATAAAAATGGACTTGGATATTTTATTAAACGGATATGCCATGCCGTGGGCTATCAAAATTGTCATGGCATTGGTTATTTTCATTGTCGGTAAGTGGGTTGTGAAAATCATTGTCAACCTCGTTAAGAAGCTGTTGGCTCGTTCGGGCAATATGGACGAAATGCTGATTAACTTTGTTGCTTCCATTATCAATGCCATTCTACTGTTATTTGTTGTTATTGCTGCGTTAGACCAATTAGGTGTTGATACAACCTCGTTAGTTGCTCTGATCGGTGCCGCAGGTTTGGCTATCGGTTTAGCACTTCAAGGTTCTATGCAGAACTTTGCTGCCGGGGTTATGATCCTTGTGTTCAAACCTTTCAAAAGCGGTGATTTTGTAGAAGCCGGTGGTGTTGTCGGTGTGGTTGAGCAAGTTAATATTTTCAGCTCGACTCTGCGTACCGGTGATAACAAAGAGGTTATTGTGCCGAATGGTTCGATTTATGGCGGTGCCATCACAAACTATTCTGCGCGAGATACGCGTCGTGTGGATATGGTTTTTGGAATTGGGTATGACGATGATATTCGCCAAGCAAAAACGATTCTTGAACAACTTGTGGCGGAAGACGAGCGCATTTTGAAAGATCCGGCTCCGGTGATTGCGCTTTCAGAGTTGGGTGACAGCAGTGTCAATTTCATTGTTCGACCTTGGGTAAATTCCGCTGATTACTGGGCGGTGTTATGGAGTATGAACGAGAAAGTGAAGTTGGCCTTTGACGAGGCTGGTATTTCTATTCCTTACCCACAAATGGATGTGCATCTTCATAAGGAAGGTGAATAATCATTGAGTTAACGTTTTAGTTAACCGCTTCCAAAAAGCCACTCGATCGAGTGGCTTTTTTTATGGCTGAAATTCCTGCTGGAAAGGCTGGTCTGGAATACAATAGCGCCATGTATCTATTTGACCAAATCGTTTTATTTATTGTTTCTTTGGTGGCTAACCTGTTTTCTGCACTGGCTGGCGGCGGAGCAGGGTTGTTGCAGCTACCTGCGTTGCTGTTTTTAGGCTTGCCGTTCGGAACGGCCTTAGCGACCCATAAAGTGGCGAGCGTTTTTTTGGGGTTGGGGGCGACAGCGCGCCATTTAAAATCATCAAAATTTGATTGGCGTTTTTCCTCTTTGATTTTAGCGACAGGGCTGCCCGGAGTGGTGCTCGGTGCCAGCATTATTTTGCAGGTTGATGATAGGATTTCACAAGGCTTGTTAGGTCTGCTTACTTTGGGGTTGGGTATCTATTCCTGGGTCAAACCTGAACTGGGACAGACTTTGGAGCAGAAAAATCGTGATTTGAGAGGTTTATTGATTGGCGGGTTGGTTCTGTTCTTTATCGGCGCTTTAAACGGCTCTTTGACTTCCGGTACCGGTTTGTTTGTCACTTTATGGTTGGTTCGTTGGTTCGGTTTGGACTATAAAACCGCAGTGGCTTATACCTTGATTCTAGTCGGTATTTTTTGGAACGGTTCAGGGGCGGTTACGTTAGGAATTTTAGGTGATATTCGCTGGGATTGGCTACCGGCTTTAATTTTGGGCTCTTTGATAGGTGGTTATCTGGGGGCGCATTTTGCTATTGTTAAAGGTAACCGTTTAGTTAAACGCAGCTTTGAAATTGTGACGATTCTTGTTGGAGTGTCTTTGATTATTAAAGCCATGTCATGACAAGGTTGGGAAAAATTAAAGGCAATAAAAAACCCGCATGAAGCGGGTTTTTTGTGGGCGCCGAAATCTAATGAATTAAGATTTCAAACCACGCTCAGTGAGATGTTAAATTACTCAACAATCTCAACTTCAACACGACGGTTGGCAGCACGACCTGCTTCAGTAGCGTTGTCGGCGATAGGTGCAGTTTCACCCATGCCTGAAACGCTCATACGGTCAGCAGAAATGCCTTTACCTTCAAGGTATTTTGCAACATCCTGTGCACGTTTTTCTGAAAGTGCTTGGTTGTATGCTTCAGAACCTCTGCTGTCTGTATGACCGACAATCGAAACTTTGCTATCTTTAGCTTCATTCATGTAGTTAGCAAATGCATCTAGTTCCGGCGCTTCGGAAGCCATCATATCAGCTAGGTCAAAATCGAAGTGGCCAACGAACTTAGGCGGCGCAACAGGAGCTGGTGCAGGTGCTGGCTCTTCTACTACCGGAGCTGGTACCGGCTTAGGTTCCGGTTTAACTTCAGGCTTAGGTTCTTCCCAACCTTCACATTTGGCAATTGCAGTTTCTTTCGACCAGTCAATTGAACGTACACAACGGTTTTCGTTGTCACGAACAATGCGATCCCAAGAGTCAACAATGTAAGCTGAAGTGCCTTCAGCCATAATGTCACCTTTTTCTTCAACAGAAGAGTGAGCTTGAACACCCGTCGTTGCAGCCATTGCAATTACTGCTACAAGAGGAAGAAGTTTAGTTTTCATGAGTAGTATCCTTTTTTAAATACAGAATGATTAATTCCTTACAAAATATAACACGATATTTAAGGTATTAATAGAAGATTGCACTAAATTAATACTAAAAATTCCATACTGACTAAGGGGTAGCTGCGAATCGGCTCTAAGCGGCCTGTTTAAAGGCTTTGGCGCGATAAAAGATGTTGATGTTTATGCAGAAACGTTCTTTATGTTTTTAGGGGAGATAAAACGTTGTAGTCTGCCTGACCCCGGTTCGATATGAGACCAATCTCCGGGCAGAATCAGATGAGCCAAAGCGCAGGTCGGGAACAGTTGTACTTCTTCATCTTCATTTTGGTTAAGCAAAAGATGCAGTAAACTTTCCAGTCCCGGATTGTGACCGATGATCATGACCCTCTCCGCGACTGGGGTATCAGCCAGGATTTTCAAGAGTTGGTCGGTGTCGGCAAGGTAAAGCTCGTCAACGATGACGGCGTTTGCGGAGCATTCGTTGCAAATACGTTTAAGGGTTTGCTGGGCTCTGAGCGCAGGCGAAGAGATGATTAGATCCGGCATCAGGTTATTTTGACTAATCCATTTCCCCATTTTGGTGGCATTCTTTTTGCCACGACTGGAAAGCGGACGCTCTATATCAAGCAGATCGAGTTCTTTCCAGTCAGATTTTGCATGACGGAGAAGCATAAGTTCACGTAACCGATTAGTCACAATAGCGTCCTTTCCATAAGTCCCATGAGACTGACCGATTAGTTGATTCCATACTCTTGACGGTAAGTTTTCATGGCTGCTAAATATTGACGGCTTTGTGCATCGTCAGACTGCTCTAAATATTCGATAATATCGTTTAGGCTGATAATGCTGATGACCGGAATACCATATTCCTGTTCGACTTCTTGAATAGCGGATAACTCGCCTTTACCTTTTTCCATTCGATCTAAAGCGATGACAACACCGGCAGGCTTGGCCCCGTTAGCGGTAATAATGTCCATTGCTTCGCGAATCGCCGTGCCGGCGGTGATGACATCGTCGATAATCAGGACATTGCCTTCTAGCGCGTGGCCCACGATATTGCCGCCTTCCCCGTGATCTTTGGCTTCTTTACGGTTAAAAGAATAAGGTTTATCCAAATTAAAGTCATTGGCTAGAGAAACGCTGGTCGTGGCGGCAAGAGGGATGCCTTTGTATGCCGGGCCGAATAACACGTCAAAATTAATATCAGACTCCGCGATGGCGGCAGCATAACCTTTGGCAAGGGTGGCAAGTTGAGCGCCGGTATTGAAAAGGCCGGCATTAAAGAAATAAGGGCTTTTACGTCCTGATTTGAGAGTGAATTCGCCAAGTTTCAACACACCGGTGTTCATAACGAATTCAATAAATTGGTTTTTATTCATTGGGTATTTTTGGAATTTTATTAACTTGGATTAAATTATATTACGGTATTAATTCTCAGACCAGCAAACAGAAAAAATAAATAGGGGCTATTGTGATTGTTATTGCTCAGCCCAAGTTTTCAGTTGTTGAATCTCATGCGCCCAAATTGAAGGATCAATCGTTTCCAGAGTCATCGGAATATTGTCGATACGCGGATCCTGCATCAGTTTTTTAAACGGTTCCCAGCCGATTTCTCCCTGACCTAAACTATGGTGACGATCCAACTTTTGCCCCAGAGTCGCTTTGGAATCATTTAAATGCATACCTTTCAAATATTCAAAACCGACAGTCTGTTCGAAATCCGAGAAAACGGCATCATAGTCGTTTTTGATGTCATAACCGGCCGCGTAGGCGTGGCAAATATCGATGCAGACGCCAACCCGGGATTTATCTTCCACTTTATCGATAATATAAGCCAGTTGCTCATGTTTATAGCCAAGATTGGAACCTTGGCCGGCGGTGTTTTCCAGCACGGCGATAACATCGGATGTTTGGGCTAAGGCAAAGTTAATCGATTCGGCAATGTAATCCATACATTGTTGTTCCGATATCTCTCGCAGGTGGCTACCGGGATGAAAATTCAAACGGTCTATACCGAGTTGGTGGCAACGCTGCAATTCGTCGATAAAAGCGTCCAGAGATTTTTGACGTTTATCAATATCCGGGTGGCCTAAGTTTATCAAATAGCTGTCGTGCGGCAGAATCTGATTGCTGCCGTAGCCATATTTTTCACAGTTTTCCTTAAAGCTTTGAATGCTCTGTTCGCTAAGCGGTTTGGCGACCCATTGACGTTGGTTCTTGGTGAATAGCGCGAAAGCGGTGGCTCCGATTTCATGTGCTCGGATAGGGGCGTTCTCTACCCCGCCTGCGGCGGAAACATGAGCTCCGATATATTTCATTGATTTTGGCCTTTTGGGTCAGTGAAGTGGCAGAAATTAACAATTTATCCTAGTTGGTAAAACTGGCACGTTTTCTGCATAAACTAGGAAAAATAGAATTATACAAAATATAACGACAGAAAAATGACAGCACAGGGATAAATGATATGGCAATCGACTTAAGAGAAGTGGAGCCGCTAGGTTCTAAAAGTGTTCTGCTTGAACAAGCTATGCGCCGCCGCCGTGGACAAAAGAATAACGGTTATGAAGATCTGGATATGTCGGATATGATCGAACCGGATTTTGAGTGGCTTAAACAAGATAAGACTGCCATTGAAAGCTTGGTTAAACAGATGGATGCTTCCATCGGCCAACTGTCTCAGCAGATGCGTTCCTTGGATGAACAAAGCTCTAAATCCCGTCTCAAGGTGGAAAAAGAGCAGCAGTTGCTGTTCAAGCAGATTAAAACGCTAAACTCGCTTCTCAAACGTCAAATCGATATTTTTGCGACGGTAGAGCGTAAAATGTCGGCTATTGAAGTCAAGCAGAACAATTTGATTCCGCAAATCGGTATTGGTTTGATTTCCGGTCTCATGTCGGCGGTTGCCATTCTGGCCACGGCTCCATGGCTGACGGTTTTGATGGAAAACCTACGCTAATCGCGAGGATTTTGCATAGGTCTTTTTGCCAACCTTTGAATATAGGCTAGAATAAAGTTCATTTCCTGTAGCTTGTATGATGAGACCTATGCGATTAGATATTCAAAGCCATGACTGCTTGACTCCTGACTCAAGCGAGAAGTCGATTTATTATCTTACCTTGTCTGTTCCTGATAGTGGTTCCGATACGATCGATTATGCACCCGGTGACTGGGTCACCATTCAAGCCTGTAACCGTCCCGAACTAGTCAGTAAACTTTTGGCTGAATTGCAGCTGAGCGGTCAAGAAATTATTGAGCTGAGAAGGGCTGGTCAAGTTACGGTTGAGGAGGCTTTACGCCATCATCTAGAGATCACTCAGTTGAACCCGGCGATATTGAATAAAATACAACGCCAAATGCAAATCGGCAGTTGGCAAGATCGCCAACAGATGATGGATTTTGCCTATGGCAAAGATATTTTGGATTTACTCGAGCATTTCCCTGAGCTGAAAAATTTAGGTGTGGAATTTCTGACGTTACTGTCGCCTCTGGCGCCAAGGTATTATTCGATTGCCTCGGCTAATCTGGATCACAAAACACTCTCTATTCTCTATCGTCAGGTCAATTATCATCACAATGAAAGAGAGCGTTTCGGCGTGGCGAGTAATTTTTTGGTTGGTCAGGGTTGTGACGGCCAGCTGGAAGTGGAAATCAAGCCGAATCCGACCTTTAAAATGCCGCAAGATAGCACTACGCCGATCATAATGATGGGTGCCGGGACAGGGTTGGCACCGTTTGTGGGTTTTATGCAGCAACGTGAACAGTTAATGAAACAGGGCAAGGAACTCGGTGCCGCCTATCTGTTTTATGGCGAGACCAGTCAACTGGAGCACTGCCTGTTATGCGACTGGTTTGAGGCTTGGCAAGCGCAAGGGCTGGTGGAGAATGTTTATGCTTTTTCGCGAGATCAGGCGGAAAAGGTCTATGTTCAACACCGTTTGTTGGAACGGGCGGAAACCCTATGGGCCTTGATCGGCAGTGGTGCCCACCTCTATATTTGCGGTAGCCAGAATCGATTAGCGGTGGCGGTTAAAGAGGCGATGCTGACGGTTTTTCAACAGCAGGGAGGTTTATCCGCCGAAGACGCTGAGCAATTATGGAACCAGCTGCGTAAAGAGAAACGCCTTCAACAGGATGTCTATTGACGGCGTAGGCCGTTATTTAATGTGTAATTGAAAGCCGACTTTTTCAAGTTTTTCGGCTTCGGATTCCAAATCCAGACGAGTAAGCGGGTGGGCGTCAAGCCAGTTCTCTTCAAATTCCAAATGAATTGTTCGACCTTCTTCTATGATCAAAGTCGGATCAACGGCTTCTAAATCTCGTCCACGATGAATTCTGACCGCAAGGCGTAACACCACGGTCAGATAAGGCATGATGTCGCGTACACTTTCATCCAACTCTTCATTGGCGTCCATGTAGTATTTGCCGCGGTGGTTCAGCACCAAGGCACTCAGGATTTGTTTTTCCTGCTGGTTGAAACCGGCCATGTCGGCATTGGCGATAAGGTAAGCGCCATGTTGACGTGCCCGTTTAAAACTAATGGAAATGCCTACTTCATGTAAACGACAGGCCCAAATAAGCAATCTGCGGAAATCGTAGCTGTCTGAATGTAAATCCCAGGTATTGTGGCTCTGTTTGAACAGGGACGATGCCGTCTTGGCAACCATGTCGGCTTGTTCGGTATCGACTTTCATCCACTTTTGCATGGCTTTGACACTGGTCTCACGGATATCCTCGGCATTGAGGCGTCCTAAGGTGTCAAGGATTAAACCTTCACGTAAAGCGTTTTGCGAAACTTGCATGTGTTCGATATTGAGCTCGATAAAAGTGGCCATTAATACTGCCAAACCGCCAATGAGAACCGGACGGCGTTCGTCTTTCAGACCGGCCAACTTGATCTCTTTAGTTGAACCGGCTTTTATCAAGGCTTTACTGAGGTCAATCATACCCTGCAACGTGATGCCCGATTCAGACCAGCTATTGATTTCCAGGATTTGTCCGATGGACTTGATGGTTCCGGAGGCACCGATGGCGATGTCCCAGCCTTGTTTCATTAAAGTTCTGCGGTGGGGTCTGAGCACTTGACGACATCTGGCCGTAGCTTCGTTGAAGCTTTCTTCCGTGATTTTGCCTTTCGGAAAAAATTCTTGAGAAACACTGACACAACCCATTTCCGTACTGGTCAGGTGTTTATTTTTGAAATGTTCCCCGATGATGTATTCGGTACTGCCGCCGCCAATATCCATCACTAGGCGTTGCTCGCTAGTGCTTGGCAAACCGTGCGCAACTCCAAGATAGATTAAACGAGCCTCTTCCTGGCCGGCAATGATCTGGATGGTGTGTCCCAATGCCTGTTTAGCCTGATTCAGAAATTCGCGACTGTTTTTGGCGTTACGCAGCGTATTGGTCCCCACGGCGCGAACATTGTTGGGCGGAATGTCTTTGATGCGTTGTCCGAAGCGTTCCAGGCAGGCGATGCCGTCTTCGAAAGCTTTATCGGTGAGTCTGCCTTTTTTATCCAAGCCGGATCGCAAGCGAACCATTTCTTTGTGTTTATCGACAACTTGCATTTGACCATGGACTTCTCGAGCAATGATCATGTGGAAGCTGTTTGAACCTAAATCAATAGCAGCAAAAAGGTCGTTCTTGGGTGAGTCGTTCATAGGCTTATTCTAATATTCTGGCAACCGTCATTGCCGTCGCTTCTTTTCTGTTTTCGATTGACGCGCTCTAGTTTAACCGTTTTCCGTAGCTTTGCCTACAGAAGCGGGCTATGAATGGTGTGCAGGAATTAAAATTAGACCTGTCAATTGAATCCGGTAAAAGGCTCTACTGACAGGTATGTTGATTATTTGCTGTATTTTTCGATCAGCGAGTTTTGAGCATTGAATGGCTTATGGTTATCCGGAGTCAGGGCGTTATAACGACCGTCTGCTTGTAGTTGCCAAGCTCCGGTGTTGTCTTCCAGATAGATTGCCAAACCTTCCGTATAGACCTGCTGAAAACAGTCGTCGTCCAAGATCGGGAAACAGGTTTCCACACGAGCCAACAGATTGCGACGCATCCAATCCGCACTTGAACAGAACAGTTCAGGGCGTGCGCCGTCATTTTCAAAATAGTAGATGCGGTGGTGCTCTAAAAAACGGCCGATGATCGAAGTGACTGTGATGTTTTCCGAAAGGCCGGGGATGCCCGGTCTTAAGCTACAAATACCGCGGACGATTAAATCGATTTTAACGCCGGCCTGAGAGGCTTTGTAGAGTGCATCGATAATCCCTTTTTCTTCCAACCCATTCATCTTGGCGATGATTCTTGCCGGACGGCCTTGGCGGGCATTTTCCGCTTCGCGTTCGATACGTTCAATCATGCCGCTGCGCAGTGAAAACGGAGACTGCAACAGCACTTCAAGATCTTTGGTGTCTCCCAAGCTGGTCAGCTGCTGGAAAATTTTGGAGGCGTCACGCCCGATAGCCGGGTTCGCCGTCATCAGACCAAAGTCGGAATAGAAACGCGTGGTAATGTGGTGATAGTTTCCGGTTCCCAAATGAGTGTAATGACGGATTTTGTCACCCTCGCGGCGTACCACTAAAATCATCTTGGCGTGTGTTTTGTAACCGACGACTCCGTAAACCACGTGTGCCCCGGCATCCTGAAGTTTGGTGGCTTGAATAATATTGTTGTCTTCATCAAAACGGGCGCGAAGCTCTACCACAGCAGTCACTTCTTTACCGTTTTGAGCGGCTCTTTCCAACGCTTTGATGATTTGCGAGTTTTCACCGGTACGATATAGAGTCATGCGAATAGCCAGTACATTCGGATCTTTAGCGGCTTCTTTCAAGAATTGAATCACCGGGCTGAATGAGTCGTACGGATGGTGTAACAGTATGTCTTTTTGTTTGATGCGATCAAACAGGCTGTCGGGCTCTTTATGGCGTGTAAACAGTTTGAAAGCATGTTTGGACGGCCGTTTTTTTAGGGTAATAGAGCGCTGCGAATAAGGTTCAAATAACAAGTCCGGACGTTCCGCCATACCGGGTACGGCATCCAATCGATGCAGGTTAACCGGGCCGTTGACGCGGTACAGAGATTGGTCGTCTAGATTGAAACGATCGAGAAGGTAATCGATCAAATGTTGCGGGCAGTTATCAGCCACTTCCAGACGGATGGCGCCACCATATTGACGGCCGGAAAGCTCACCGCGCAGTGCGCTCATCAAGTCGTCAACTTCTTCCTCATCTATGAACAGGTTGGTGTTGCGGGTGACGCGAAACTGGTAACAACCGGTTACGGTCATGCCCGGGAATAACAGGGAAACATTGGCGTGCAGGATTGACGACAGGAACACAAAGTCGTTTTCACCATCGGTCGCTTCTGGCGGCAGCTTGATGATACGCGGTAGAGAGCGCGGTACCGGAACAATGGCCAGACCGTTTGAACGGCCAAACGCATCTTTACCTTCCAAGGAGACGATGAAGTTCAAACTTTTATTCAGTACTTTTGGGAAAGGGTGGGAAGGATCCAAGCCAACGGCACTTAATACCGGCTGCAACGATTCGGTAAAGTAATTGCGAATCCACTCTTTCAATTGATCCGACCAGTGGTTGCGGCGCAGAAAACGGATATTCTCTTTCTGCAAGGCCGGAATCAGCACATTGTTCAGGGTGTGATATTGCTCTTCGACAATTTCATGCGCCGCTTCCGACAGGCAGTGAATCACCTCGGTAGGTTTCTGGTCATCCGGTTGGGTAACGGCTCCCGGATCGTCCGCCAACTCCATCAGGCTCGCTAGGCGAACTTCGAAAAATTCGTCCATATTGCTGCTGGAAATACACAGATATTTCAAACGCTCCAACAATGGAATCGATTCATTGCCGGCCTGGGCTAAGACTCTGCGGTTGAATTCCAGCAGGCTGCGTTCGCGATTGATATATAAAGGGTACTCCGTTGTACCATCAGGTGTCGATGTATTGGTGTTGGCGTCAGACATTTTTTAATTTTCGATGTGATTAATAATTGAAAAAATATTCTAGCCAAAAAATAAGTCGTAATTATGACAATTTGGTCTCTTCTATCGTTTTCCGGTTCGCTTTTTTAGGGGGCTTGATCGTCATGTTTGGTTTCCGCTTTTTCTTGGCGGTGACACGAACAAGGCGGAACGGGGTCGACACCGCCCGGATTCCCCGGGTGACAGCGGCCGATACGTTTGATTGCCAGCCAGCTGCCTTTGATGGGGCCGTGTTTTTGAATAGCCTCGATGGCATAGCTTGAGCAGCTCGGATAAAAACGACAACGCGGTCCTATCAACGGACTAATAAAGAGCTGATAGAAGCGGACGATTTTGATCAATAGCCAGGAGATAGGGTTTGGAAAACGAGCGGGCATGATATTTGTGCTTGATAACGGAAAAACTGTTACAAATAGTACAATGAATACCGATAAAATACCAAACAAAGCATTTAACCCCGGTGTAGCTGATTGAGCTAATCGCGGCATTGCCGAACGTATTTAAGGAATATAAATCATGACTCAAGCCAAACAAACCATTCTGATTTCTCAAGCCACGATCGTCAACGAAGGAAAGCGGTTTGTTGCTGATGTGCTGGTCGAAAGCGGCCGTATCAAACGAGTTGCTGACAAAATAGAAGCGGCGGCTGATCAGGTGATTGATGCGACAGGGTTGATGTTGTTACCGGGTATGATCGATGATCAGGTGCATTTTCGTGATCCCGGGTTGACGGCCAAAGGAGATATTGCGACTGAATCGAAGGCGGCCGTTGCCGGCGGGACCACCAGCTTTATGGATATGCCGAACGTCAAACCGACCACGACCACGATTGAAAATCTGGAAGCGAAATATCAGATCGGTGCCGAAAAAGCGTGGACCAACTACTCTTTTTATTTTGGCGCAACCAATGACAATCTTGAGGAATTGAAGCAGGTCAATCCTAGAAATGTTTGCGGGGTGAAAATCTTTATGGGGGCTTCTACCGGTAATATGCTGGTCGACAGAGAGCAGGCGTTACGCGATATTTTTACCCACAGCCCGACGTTGATCACCACTCACTGTGAAGATACGCCGATGATCAAAGCGCAAGAAGAGAAGTATCGTGAACAGTATGGTGACGATGTGCCTATGTCGGCTCATCCTGAAATCCGTTGCCGCGAGGCGTGTTACAAATCCTCTTCTTTTGCGGTGGATTTAGCCAAAGAAACCGGTGCGGATTTACATATTTTGCATTTGACTACCGCTGAAGAGATGGCGTTGTTCGAGCCGGGCCCGGTTGAAGGCAAGAAGATTACTGCTGAAGCCTGTGTCCACCACCTCTGGTTTAGCGAAGAGGATTATGCGACTAAGGGGACTTACATCAAATGTAATCCGGCAATTAAAAAACAGTCGGACAGAGAGGCGATTCGCCAAGCGGTAAGAGACGGACGAATCGATATTATCGCGACCGACCATGCGCCGCATACCGATGCGGAAAAACAGAACAAATACTTTACGGCGCCTGCAGGCTTGCCGCAGGTTCAACAGTCACTTTCGGCGCTATTGGATATGGTGCATGACGGCGTATTTGATCTTGAAACGGTGGTACAGAAAACCGCGCACAATGTGGCGATTCGTTATCAGATCGAAGATCGCGGTTTTATCCGCGAGGGCTACTGGGCAGACTTGGTATTGGTGGATATGAACAAGCCGCATACCGACGATAAAGAACATAACCTTTATAAATGCCAATGGTCGCCTTGGGAAGGTCATACCTTCAAGTCATCGGTTATCAGTACCTTTGTTTCCGGTGAATTGAAGTATCATCAAGGTGAATTTGCCGATTTTACGCCCGGTCAAAGACTGCTTTTTAACCGCTAAATCGCATATCTTTGTTTTTTTGGCGTGAATTATTGCTTATGATATAAGCGCAATTGAATAACTTGAGTGGAATAGTCTAGATGTCGGAAGTATTTATTGGTAGACAGCCTATATTGGATAGGCAAATGAATGTCTTTGCGTATGAGTTGCAGTTCCATCAAGGTTTGAATCCAAATAAAAAAACACTGGAAACCACTGTTGAACTGATTGAGAAGACTGAAGAAGAGATCGGTTTTCAGGCGATAGCAGGAAATCATAACGTGATGCTACACCTGCCGAAAGAGCTGGTGAAAGTCGATTTACTTCCGGCGATTGATCCGGATAAAGAGTTGGTACTGGAGATTCCGAACGATGTCGTCAAAGACATCGAAGTGCTGCGTAATTTGAAAGAGATTAAGTCCGAAGGCCTGAGTATCGCCTTGCACGATTTTGTGGATGATGAATCCAGCATTAAATTGGCAAGTATCAGTGACTACGTGAAGATCGATATTGAATCTCATACCGAGGTGCAGCTTAAAAATATGTTGCAGGAGCTGCACGACAAAGGTATTAAAGTGATTGCCGAGAAGGTTGAAACCGAAGAGATGTTCAACTATTTGAAAAAGCTCGGTTTCGATTTTTTTCAGGGCTATTTCTTCACTAATCCGATCATTATCAACGGACAAAAACTATCCGGTAACAAACTGACGCTGCTGCAATTAATGGCCAAGGTAAACAGTCCACATACCGATTTTACCGAACTTTCCGAAATCATCAGTCAAGATGTCGCTTTGAGTCATAAGTTATTGGTTGCCATTAATAATCCGGCTTCGATGATTCCGGTGCGAGTGGAGAATATCGCCGACGGTTTGAAATATATGGGTTTAAAACGGCTTAAATTCTGGGTCAATATGCTGATGTTATCCAGTATGGAAGACGTGCCGCAAGAACTGTTGATTACCTCGTTGATGCGTGCCAAATTTTGCGAAATGGTTGCTGAAGCCGCTGGTTACAATACGGAAAAAGACAGCTATTTTTTGGTTGGGCTGTTTTCTAATCTAGGCGCTTTTTTCAGAATTCCGATTGCGGAAGTGGTCGCGGAAATGCCGTTGTCCGAAGATCTAGTGGAAGCGTTGGTCGATAAAAAAGGCACAATGGGAGATGCGTTGCGTATTTTGAATGCGATGGAACAGGCTAATAGCATTCTTTCTAATCTCCAGTTCGACGGCTTGAGTATCAGTGAAATCAGTTCCCGTTTTATGGCGGCTTCTGCTTGGGCTCAGCAAGTCATTACCGAGTAAAAACCATATTCCCACGACAGAGTCATAAGTCACCCGATATAATATAAATCCTTACTCGAACCGTTGAGTTTAAATATTTTGAAAAGGGGATACATCTATGACCATGCAATCCATTAACCCGGCAACCGGAGAGTTGCTTGCTGAGTTTGAAACCTGGGACGACGAGACCTTGGATTACGTGGTAACTCAGGCTGGTTATATGTTTGCGGATTGGTCGAAACTGACCCCGATTGAAGACCGCTGCATGATGATAAAGCGGGTTGCCGAAGTGCTCCGCGATGACATCGAGCCGCTGGCAGAATTGGTTGCTCTGGAGATGGGCAAAACTTTCAAAGAGGCTCAGGCGGAAATTGAGAAGTGTGCCTGGGTTTGTGATTTCTATGCCGAAAAAGGACCTGCGTTTTTGGCGGATGAAGTTATAGAGACCGATGCTTCCAAAAGTTATGTCGCTTATCTGCCATTGGGAGTTGTGCTGGCCGTTATGCCATGGAACTTCCCGTTCTGGCAAGTTTTTCGTTTCGCAGCACCGGCGTTGATTGCCGGAAATGTCGCAGTGCTTAAGCACGCATCCAATGTACCGCAATGCGCTCTGGCGATGGAAGAAGTCTTTCGTAAGGCCGGTTTCCCCGACCATATCTTTTCAACTCTGATGATCGGTTCAAGCCAAGTAGAACAGGTGATCCGTCATCCAGCCGTTCGCGCGGTGACTTTGACCGGTAGTGAAAACGCCGGTCGACAAGTGGCTAGTGTCGCCGGTTCGGAATTGAAGAAAACTGTGTTGGAATTGGGTGGTTCGGACGCCTTTATCGTACTGGACAGTGCCGATATCAAAAAAGCGGTTGAAGGTGCGGTAAGCGGACGTTTTATCAATATGGGGCAGAGTTGTATCGCCTCTAAACGATTTATTGTCGATCAATATATCGCCGACGAGTTTACCGAACGCTTCAAAAATGCGATTGAAGAGAAGTTTGTCGCGGGTGATCCGATGGATGAGGAGACGACATTGGCTCCGATGGCGCGTCAGGATCTGTTGGACGAATTGCATGATCAAGTGATGCGTTCGGTTGAAATGGGGGCGAAAATCGTCACCGGAGGTTATCAGTTGGATCGTCCGGGTTGCTATTATGCGCCGACTATTCTGACCGACGTCACCAGCAATATGCCGGCTTGGAGTGAAGAATTCTTCGGACCGGTGGCGATTGTCTTGAAGGCTACCGAACCGGCTCATGCTTTGGGCATCGCCAATTCGGTCGATTTCGGTCTGGGCGGTTCCATCTGGACCGATGATTTGTCTACTGCCGAGACGATGGCTCGCGGAATGGAGTCGGGAGCGACCTTTGTCAACAATATCAGCTTTTCAGACCCGAGAATGCCGTTTGGCGGCGTGAAAAATTCCGGATATGGCCGTGAACTGTCCGAACATGGAATCAGAGAGTTCACCAATGTGAAATCAATTTGGATTAAATGATGTTTGATTTATTGATAAAAACTTTATCAGACCTGAAAGAGCCAGCCATTTTATGGCGACTGTTTGTGCCTTTTGTAGCAGCGATTGTTTTGGTTTCTCTGCTCGGTTACGGTATTTTCGGTGTTTTCATGGTCAGTGATTTTGTGACCAATAACCCGTTTGTTCAGGATGTTGAAACCTGGACTGCCGAGGCGGAGCAGACGATTGGGGCAATACCTTTTATCGGTACTGCTATCCTTTGGCTGCTAGGCGTGGTTTTTGCCGTAATTGCCGGTATTTTGGGAGTCTTGCTGGGTAGCTATCTGATTCTTCTCTTCGCCATGATTATTACCGGTTTTATGACCGATAGTTTGGTCAAAGCGGTGCATGATAAACACTATCCGCATACCGATTATCAAGGGCACGGAACCATGCTTGGCATGCTTGGTAAGCTGCTCTGGTACGGCTTTTTGTTGTTATTGCTGTTTTTGGTTACCATTCCGATGTTGTTTATCCCGCTGATCAACGTCATCTGGTTTTGGTTGCTCGGTTTTATGTTCTTCCGTTATTCGGTGGTGTTGGATGTGGGGCAGGTTATTCTGCCGGAGAAAATGTTCAATGAGGTCAAGCAGATAACCAACTGGACGCCGACGCTGGCGATTGCGGCGCTGTTCCTGCTTAGTACTCTGCCATTGATCGGATTGTTTATCCCTGTTCTAGCCGTTATCGCATTATCGCATTACTATTTTGACTACTTGTCAACCATGCCTGTTCGAGAACAGGATTAAGAAAAACGATACGACTCTATAGCCGGTTGCTCTAAAAAGCGCGATTCAAAATTCAGAATCAGCGCTTTTTCTTTATGGCACTTTTGTTAGTGGTTTTCTTTTTAGCCGTTTTTTTCGGTTTCTTTTTAGCGGTTGCTTTCTTCAATGCATCTTTAAGTTTGAAATTGGCTTCCAGGCCTTCAATCTTTTGAATGGGCAGTTTTTGCTGTAGGTGGTATTCAACCCGTTCTAAGTTCGGCAAGTCATGGCGCTCCACCAAACTGATTGCGATACCTACCTGTTGTCCGCGGCCGGTTCGACCGATACGATGGATATAGTTATCTCCGCGGTAAGGCATGTCGTAGTTGATGACATGGGTGATATTCAACATATCCAAGCCGCGTGCCGCGACATCGGTTGCGACCAGCACTTTGATTTTTCCGGATTTGAATTTCTGCATCTTTTCCAGGCGCACCGCTTGGATGAAATCGCCGTGTAAAACTTGTGCCGAGACGTTTTGCGATTGCAGGTAGTCCGTGACTTCTATGGCACGCTCTTTCTTGTTACAGAAGACGATAGCACTTTGGCAGCTGGCGTCATTCAGCAAGTTGGTTAACAAAGCTTGTTTGTGCTGTTTGTCGTTGGCTAGATAGACGGCTTGCTGAACTTGATCCGACTTTTGGTTGGGTGCATCGATCTGTACCACTTCCGGTTCGTCGAGAATCTCTGCCGCAAACTTTTCAACACCGCTTCCGCCAAGTGTGGCCGAGAACAGGCCTGCCTGAAAATCGCCGGGAATCGCTTCAAGCAAGGCTCGAACCGTGGGGCCTTGTCCCATATCCAGCATGCGATCGGCCTCGTCGATAATCAATATTTCGATATCGGACAGATTCACACCGTCCTCTTCCATGATCTTCGCCAAGCGCCCGGGGGTCGCTACTAGAATGTCACAAGGTCTTTTCAGGTTTTCCAGTTGCTGACTCATCTTGAAGCCACCGGTAATGATTGTGCTTGGGAAATTGCAGTGCGTGCCTAATTGTTTGACGACCTTATGAATCTGGAAGGCAAGTTCGCGTGTCGGCGCCAGTAGTAATGCACGCGGTTGATCGGCGTGTTGCGGTTCATCCAGCAGGTATTGCAAGATGGGCAATACGAAAGCGGCGGTTTTCCCTGTGCCAGTTGCGGCTCCGGCTAGGACATCTCGGCGATCAAGTAAAATCGGAATCGCCGCCTCTTGGATTGGTGTCGGTTTATGAAATTTTTGCTGTTCGATCGCGCTTAATAAAGCGGGATCTAAATCCAATTCTTCAAATGTCATCAAGGTCTCATTATTTTTTACTAACTGGGCCGTTAGTCAACAACGGCACTAAAACGATTTCAGGCTTGTATTTTATAACAAGGTTTGTATTCATCATCGCCAATCTTCATGCGTTTTTCCTGTATGAACATTTGTAATAAGGTATCCATGCTTTGCATGATCTCTTGATCGCCTTTGATGATGAAAGGTCCGTTACGCTGAATTTCCCTGATACCGTCCGCCTTAACGTTACCGGCGACAATGCCAGAGAAGGCTTTGCGCAATTGGCTGGCCAATAAATGCGCGGGCTGATCCCTGTGTAGATTCAGTTTAGCCATATTGATATGAGTCGGAATAAACGGTAGTTGGTGGTCTTCCAAGTCCAGATTGATTCGCCAGTTGTAGTAATAGGCATCACTGGATTTTTTTCGATCTTGGCGAACCACTTCCATTTGTTGCTTCATATAGCTGGCAACATCGCGGGGATGGTCGATAATTAATTTCAATTTATCAATGGCTTCATTGCCAAGCGTTACCTGAATAAAATCGAGTATCGCCGTAAAATAGGTTTCGCTGGATTTATCTCCGGTGAGGACGACAGGCAAAGTCAAATGTTGATTGTCCGGATGCAGCAGAATACTTAACAGATAGAGCAGTTCTTCCATGGTGCCGGGGCCGCCCGGCAGGATGACGATGCCGTGGCCTATGCGCACAAATGCTTCCAGGCGTTTTTCGATATCCGGCATAATGCATAGTTCGTTAACGAAAGCGTTCGGCGCTTCGGCGGCGATAATGCCGGGCTCGGTCATGCCGATATAGCGGCCTTTTGTGTAACGCTGTTTGCCGTGGCCGAGAATGGCTCCTTTCATCGGTCCTTTCATGACGCCAGGGCCGCAACCGGTACAGATGTCCAAGTTGCGCAGACCTAACTCGTAGCCGAGATGTTTGCTGTAATCGTACTCTTTTTCAGGAATAGAGTGTCCGCCCCAGCAGACGACGATATTCGGCAAGATATTGGGGATCATCAGTTGAGCATTGCGAGCGATCAGAAAGACGGCATTAGTAATGCCGTGCGAAGAGTTTAGGTCGATTTCGATATTGGAGATCACTTCGTTTTGCGAATAGATCAGGTCACGGATCACGGCGAATAAGTGCTCTTTAAGACCGACAATCAGCTCGTTATCCACAAACGCATGGCGGGGCGCGTTTTTAAGTGCGATTTGTACCCCTCGACCTTTGACGTTAACCGAAATCGAAAAGTCGGGGTAACTCTCGAGTAGGGAGATTTCATTGTCTTTTTCCGAACCGGTGTTCAGCACGGCTAAGGTGCAGCGTCTCAATAGCTCGTTCAGACCTTTGGAGGTGGCGTCGCAGAGCTGGTGGGCTTCTTGATAAGAGAGGATCTGTAATGAGCCTAAAGGGCGAATAATCACTTCTTCAATATCGGTATTCATGGTAGTGTATTCTCAAACTTAATAGCTTAGGTGTAAGAGGATTATTATGCGTGACAAGCAACCTTACGAGGAAGGTTTTTTAGTTATTTTATTGATTCTGGCGATTATCGGTGTCGTCTGGCTTTTTTCCCCGTTTTTAGAAGCGCTGTTTTTTGCAATGATCTTGGCAACCGCGAGTTATAAAGGTTATGAAGCGTTGTTGCCGCGTTGCAAACAGTCGCCGACCATGGCCGCTTCCGTGATGAGTGTAGCGGTTTTTGCCGGGGTGATTGCGCCGGTCACCTATTTGTTGGTTGAAGTCAGTCTTCAGGTCGGCCAACTCTACAGCAGCGCACAAGCCTGGTTAAATCAGCAAGATGCCGAAAGTTTGGCTAATTTGAATCAGTCGATTCTAAGTTACCTGCCTTTAAGCGACGAAGCTCAGGCGAATGCTCTGGTTCAGCTTAAAGAGCATTCTCAGAAGATTTTGGGGTTTGTGCAAAGTGCCACCTTGTTCCTGTTGGAAGGGGTATTGGGAACGACTTCCTCTTTTATTACTTTTATCGGTTTGTCGGTTTTTGCGCTGTTCTTTTTCTATCGGGACGGACATGCGATCGCCAACCATTTGAAAGTGTTGTCGCCGTTGGAAAATCGTTATGACCAGATGATCATGGATCGTTTCGCTTCGCTTTCGACTGTTCTGACCTTGAGTGTGGTAGGGATTGCAGTCATGCAAGGTTTCTCGTTTGCCTTGATTTCCTGGATCTTAGGCTTGCCCGGCATGTTTATTGGTATGGCGATTGCCGTGACCTCGTTTATTCCGGTAGTCGGTGCCGCTTTAGTTTGGGTGCCGATTGCGACTTACAGTGCCTTGCAGGGCGATTATGTGACCGCAGTCACTATTACCATTTGGGGGGTTGTCGTTACCGGATTTGTGATCGATAACATTATGCGTCCGTTATTGATCAATAAATTAAGTCGCTCCTTAAAGGGCGGAGGAGAAGGTTTGACTGTGGCTAACCATACGTTGATCACGGTGCTTTCCACTTTTGCCGGTCTGATCCACTTTGGTGTGATTGGACTATTCTTCGGACCGGTTATTGCCGCGATGGCGATTACCATCTTTGATGTTTATGAACATAAACACGGAGATAGTCTGGATCGGAGTTAAAACCGTGCTGTGAACGTTTTATTTCGCCAATAAAAAAGCCGAACTTGAGTTCGGCTTTTTTATCATCGATTGCGTTGACTTGTTTTTTACATTGGATCCATCAGATTCGGATCATCGATATAACCGCCGGCAATGCCTTTAGTGACTACGGCAACCGCATCGTGCGGATGCAGGCTTTCCAAGTGGTTCACTCTAACCCAGAAATCCAGATAGTCGTTGATGCCGTCCAGTTCCGCCTGTAATCGACGTGATGCATCTTCACAGAACATCAGGTTAGAGGCATTCAAACGGGCAAACTCTTGCTCGTCTTCACGTTTTACCGTGGCTTGAACCGGAGTCTGCAAAGCGTCTTCGATGTGATTGATCAGTTTCGAGATCAGCAGATCGTCACTCTGTTGCACCTTGACCTTAACCTGTGCGTAAGAACGCTGGCTGTGGGGCGTGGCATTGATGCCTTCCGGTGTGCCGAGCCAATCCAGTACGGTTTGGTAATCCGGGTTTTGACCCGAAAATTGTTTTTCAAACGCTTCTTGAATCAATTGGCGAGACAAAGCGGCCGAGCAAGGGCAGGTTGAAGAGTAAGGAACTTCAATGGAAATTTCGCACTCGAAATTACCGTTACGCAATTCACCGCGCAGCGTTGTCGGATAGTGTTTCCAGCCGCTATTGTCGCTTTTCAAAGAGCGGCGACGCTCGTAATAGTCAAATTTGAATTCGACAAAAGCATTGGCGCTCAAATCTTGATGAGATTCGATGAATGCTTGCAAAATATTTTTGACTCGGTTTGGAGACAGGGTTTCCTGTGTTGCCATTTGATCCAGCAGCAAATATAGGCGGGACATGTGAATCCCTTTGCTTTCCGGTACATCCAGGCTGACATAGGCTTGTGCTTGTGATGATACGCGGATTTCTTGCGCGGTGCTGTCGTCAGACTGGGCCTGCTTAACAAGAATGGGTAGTTCAATGCCGCTCATTCCAACCCAGTTAAGTTTTCCTTGAGGGCCGTGATGTGGTTGACACGCGATATCGGGCATGTGCTTGGTCATGCAATTTCCTTCGGCTTATCATTAGGTTAGTTAGAGCAGCGATTTATATTTTCGAAGCTTAGCAAAGGTCTAACTAACTGAAATTGTTAAAAAGTAGCGGGCTATTCTAGCAAATAATTGAGTAAAAAGGTTGGGTAATTCCGGTATATTAAATCTTTGTCTGTTTTCGATACAGAGTGGACTCGATCCAGGTTTCCAGTTGGGATTCATTTAGGTTGAATTCAGTGTCTATTTGTTCTTTAAACAAACACTCCAGGCGGCTGTCATGGCGCCATGCCATATCGCTGAACTCTAAGTTACCGTCGCTCCACTGGACAAGTTGCCACTCTTTGCCGGTTTTCAAGATTCCTTTGGCCCGGGAGAGGTAAGGGCTGAGTTTTTCAAATAGGGTTTTGAGTTCGGTTCGATTGAACTGTAGGTTGTTTTTCCAGACCCAGCCCATGCTCATTAGTCTGTTACCGCTTCGCCCGGCATAACATTCAAAGGTCGACTCGATTTGTGAGGCATAGGGGAGTTGTTGTTGAGTTTTTTCTCTGCTTAGAAGTGGTGCCGGCTGCTGTATGCCAAGAATGGTCAGACCTTTAGCTACAGGCGGCTTTAGAAAATCAGATAGCTCAATTTGCGCGAATCGGGTTTCGCAAACTTCCGTTTTGGGCGGATAGCATTGCTTTAAAAGTTGTTTGGCCTGCTCAATGTCTGACTGACTGGCAAGATCGGTCTTGTTCAAGACGATTGTATCGGCCAAATGGATTAGGTCTCGCATGACCTGAGATTTTTGCCAGCGCTCAGGCGTCAGTTGCAGTGGGGTAATGACACAAAAGGTTTTTTGGAGATGTAGTTTTCGGCTGAAGTTACCATGGGTTAAAGTGTCGATCACTTTGGCCGGATGGCCTAGGCCGGTCGGTTCAATAAACAGGCGGTCGATCTGTTCATGGTCTTGCAGCAGTTTGTTTAAGGTATTGGCAAGAGTGATCTGTGCTGTGCAGCAGATGCAGCCGCCTGATACCGCTTCTAGGAGCAGCGTGTTGGCAGGTGATGTTTGCTTGATAGGTTCGGCAGCGGATTGCAGGATCTGGCTGTCAATATCGACTTCGCCAAATTCGTTAATCAATATTGCCCAACGTTCGTTGATCGGTTTTTGGCGGATAAGATGTTTGAGCAGAGTGGTTTTTCCGCTTCCCAGCAAGCCGGTGATTAAATAGACGGGAAGCGATGCCGACATCAGTTAACGAGGGATATCGGTTCCACCGAGGAGCTCGTGGATCACCGCCTCTTTATCCAATTCCAAATTAAGACGATCCGCAATAATCTGAGCATCACGGTAGGCGTTGCCCAAGCAAGTGGTGGCTCCGGGAGAAGGTGTCATATTGAAGATCAGACTCTCGTTGTCAGGAACGATACTGGCTTCACCCAGTTTTAGTTTCATCTCGGTTTTATCGATCACTTGCGGGCGTAATCCGCCGATGCCCGAGGCGTATTCCAAATCTTCCGGTTTTAAGCTTGGGATGATTTTTTGTGCATCTTTGGCAAACAGTTTTTGACGTAATTTAGGAATTTCAAAGGCGAAATTTCTAAAGATATAGTTGCGGATAGTACTGTCTTTCATCAGATCCCAGAAAACTTTTAGGACTTTAAAGTCCAATTTCAGGCTTTTCCAGAAATCCCAGTAGGTTCCACCGGTATAGCGTTCCAGTTTAGGTAGCACCAAAGCGGTTGGTCCAAGGCGGGTCTTGTTCATTTCGATCAAGTCCGGATCGCCGTGCAGGGCGGCAAACGGCAGTTTGTCGTTTTGCATGGTATAGACTTTACCGTTCAACATCTTGGGTACATAGTAGAAACTTCCGGCCATTGGTAGAATCGACATATCCAAACCGTGACCTAATTGGTTGGCGAGCAGCAGACTGTGCGCGCCGGCCGAGACGACTACGAATTTGGCAATGAAAGTACCTTGCGGAGTGAAAAGTTCATAGTGGTCTTCATACTTCTG
This sequence comes from Thiomicrorhabdus sp., assembly GCA_963677355.2. Lineage (GTDB taxonomy): Bacteria > Pseudomonadota > Gammaproteobacteria > Thiomicrospirales > Thiomicrospiraceae > Thiomicrorhabdus. The sequence goes on from CAXXXQ010000003.1 coordinate 284,352, forward strand.
AATCTTTTCCACTTCACAGCTTAATGAAATATTGATCTCTTTGTTGGTCTTGCGTGCACTGTTGACAAAAGATTTGGAGAGATTTCCATAGTTGACTGCGGAGTATTCATCGGTACATCCGGAGGCAAGAATTTTTTCCGGTCTAGGCTTGCCGTCAATTAAAGCAACTGCGGGCTCAACTTCGGCAATACGTTCGGCATCCCAAAGTTCCATGTAAGGGAAGGCTTCGGCGAATTCATGGTGTCTTTTTTCGAGGCGTTCGCACTCCTCTTCTCCCACCGCCAAGATCATTTTAGGGAATTTGTACAGAAAGTCATTGTGGCTGACCTGATCGGCATAGTGAACCAGCATGTTTGCCTGCTGTTTGACCAATTTTGCTTTTTCAAGAGTGTAGTTGGTCTCGATATCTCCGCAATGCAGGGTTTGGCTGTTTGCTCGTGCATGAGAATTTAACGGCGCTAGGGAGCCGTATTTTTCCAACATGGCGATAGAACCGACATTTGTATATTTGGACAGCATATAAGTCAGGGCGCTGCCCGAAATTCCGCCACCAACAATAACGACATCAAATGTACGATTTTTCATCTAGTTTTCTCTTCAGTCTATGCACGAGTTCAAAAAAGGTAGCCGCATATTATATAAAAATAATTAATTGGTGGTCTGGATAAATTTCAGTGATTTAATGCGGTATGGATTGGTATTTTTAATTATTATTAAGTATATATGCTGATATACTAAGTATGGGTTTTTTTGGTGTTAGGGACATGCATCTATGTTAAGTAGAATTTTAACTCCGTTTTACAATATTAATGGCTTTGGTTGGCTGGTCTTAACTTCTGCACTTTTGGTGGTGGCAATCGTTATTTTATGGGCTATTGCAGTAGTTGAAATGCCGGTTTTGCAATTCTTTTTTATTGTTTTATTTCCTCTTATGTTTGTTGTCATTATTCCGTTGATCGCTTTTTTATTATTCGTGCATTCGGAGGACAAATAAGCGTAATGAAACGGTTGGCCTGATCTGTTTTACTGGCTACAATGAGTTGACTTAAATTTTGATTAATCGAGTTTTTGTGGCTAAATCCAAACTAGAAAATGCAATATTGATCACCGGTGCGGGGCAGAGAATAGGCGCTTATCTGGCTAGACAATTTTTGCAACAGACGAACTATCCAGTCGTCTTCACCTATCGAACCTTTAAACCAGATGTTGCCAAATTAATTGAATTGGGTGCACTGGCAGTCCAGTGTGACTTTAATAAAGAGCACGCCTTGCCGGACTTGCTGGCATCCATTCAAAACCAAGTCCATTCTTTACGAGCCGTCATTCATAATGCTTCGGTGTGGTCAAACGATCAGGATGCTCCGGTTTTATCCGGCGAGTACCGCAGTTTGTTTACTTTGCATGTCGATGTGCCGATGTTTTTAAATGAAGCACTGCATCCTTTGTTACTGAAATCCGCTTGTGAGAGTAAAGACATTATCTCGATTTCCGATTTCAGCGTTAGCAAGGCGAGCGAGACTCATATCGCCTATCTTGCCAGTAAAGCGGCATTACAAAACCTGACCAAAGGGTTTGCCAAGAAGTTTGCCCCGGATATTAAAGTGAACGACATTGCACCGGCATTGATTATTTTCAATGAAGGCGATTCTGCCGAATATCGGAAACAACGTTTAGCACAGGCCGCTATTCCGATTGAACCCGGTGAAGAAGTTATTTGGCAGGCGGTCAATTATCTGATGAAAAGCCCTTATTCTACCGGAATCTCTTTACCTCTAGATGGTGGGAGAAGTTTGTAATCCAAATAGAAGAAAAAGGGCTTTGACTTCTATTCTGAGAAAATAGGTCGGCACTCTTTTGACCATTCAAGTGCGTGTAGTACTTCATTCTTGAATTCAAGTTGTCTCCCTTTGTTAATGGCTATTCCATGGTTAGGTTGCCCTGCAATGTAAATCACAGGGTGATTTCACAGTAGGGCTAAACACAATGGAATCTATAAAAGAGGGCTGTAATCCTCATCATATATATCAGAAATATCGTGGTTTAACGGGTAGTCTTCTGATTTGGATGTAGTGGATGTAGTTTGTTCCTCTTCTGTTTGAAAGATTAAACTATAGTCTTCCGCATAGATATCTAAAGTGTCAAAATTCTCACTTTGATGGCTTTGTGATGTCATATCAGTTTTTGAAGAAGTTGCTGCATTCATCCCACCAGTACTTGCGGCAAAAGTGTTTGTTGACGCAATGCTGCTAATCAGAATAATTTTTGATACAAGTAAAGTCATTTTTTTCATTTGAATTCTCCAATTTTATAATTGATTTCTAGCCTTCTGGCTAAGAATCATTATCAGAAAACACTTATATTTAGTCCTCACAAGAGATTCACATTTCCTATCTTTTTTAATCCCCATTTAGTCACGGAAAATTCAGAATTTTTTAAGAATAAGAATCGATTTTGTACTCAATTAAAAATACGGTTCTGAAATGAACTGTGACGTAATCCATTAATTAATTCGCTCCGGACATAAGTCGTTACATTCATTTAAGTTCTCTGTAGGTGTGTAATACAGGTTCTGATGGCACGTCTGTATGATGGTTGTGTAGACGAGGGTCGAGTCTTTTTGTCTAGATTTTTAAAGATAGAATGATTTGGTATTAGTAAAATTACCCTATTTTATTTACTTATAGTGTGGGCTTATGTATGATTCGTTATGGTCGTTATTACGTACATAGTTAAGTGATTAATTTTTTTGTAGAAACTAGAAAGCTCCCTATGAAACCGCAAGCTCATTGTTTTATTAAAAAAGCATTCCTGTTAATTTTACTTCTCTTTTTGATGCGCCCGGTTTTAGTTAATGCAGCTGAAACGGTCTGTGCAGAGGTCAGGATTCAAATAAAGCAGGAGTTAACACTAGAGCGTCAAGCTTTCGATGCAAATTTAAAAATCAATAATGATTTGGAGGGAATTTCTCTTGAAGATGTCAATATTCAGATTGAATTTAAAGATAACGATGGAAATTCAGTAATAGCTAGCTCTGACCCCAATGATCTTGCGTCAAAATTCTTTATTACACTCGACTCTCATGACGGACTTACATCGGTTAATGGTGGGAGTATTGCCCCTCAAACTTCTGCTGACATTCACTGGTTGATCATCCCTACTAAAGGGGCTGCAAATGACAATGTTGACGGTGAAATTTATTTTGTCGGAGCAAGTCTTTCTTATTCTGTCGGGACAGAAGTAGAGGAGCTAGAAGTTGCTCCAGACTTTATTAGGGTAAAGCCTCTTCCAAATATTTCACTTGATTATTTTCTTACAAAGTATGTTGAAGGTGATAACCCTTTAACTTCCGAGATAGAGGCTGTAGAGCCTTTTACCCTTGGGGTAAGGGTGAGTAACAATGGTATTGCGACGGCGAAGAATCTCAAAATCGAATCGGCTCAGCCAGAAATTGTTAGTAATGAATTGGGGCTTTTAATTGACTTTAAAATCCTATCTAGTTATGTCGATGATCAGTTGATGCAGCCATCTCTAACAGTCGATTTTGGAGATATAGGCCCAGGGGCTGCCAGAATGGGGCGTTGGCAGATGATGAGTACATTGTCAGGAGAGTTTGTAAAGTTAGATGCAACGATTAGCCATTCAGATGAGTTAGGAGGGCAGGCCACTTCGATTGTGGATATTGGTAATGTATATCTTTTGGAAAGAGATGTTTTGGTTGATATCGTTGGTCGGGATAATATCAAGGACTTTTTAGCTTCTGATAATGGAAGTTATTTTGTTTATGAATCAAGCGGACTGGACACGCCAGTCGTTAGCTACTTGCCTGATGATTCGGAAACCGTGATATTTAGCCGAATAACTGCTAATGAATATAGCTTGCAAGTGCAGCCTAACCCAGGGTTTACTTTCGTAAAAATTGACGAACCTTTCAGCGGAAAAAAAGTGGTGAAATCTGTTATTCGTTCTGACGGAAAAATCTTGCCCATTGATAATGTCTGGTTTTCCAAGGAGCGTGAAAATAGTGACTATTCATATCGATTAAATTTATTTGATGGTCAAACTACAGGTCTTTATAAACTGATTTTTGAAGATAGAGCGACTAAAGACGAACCTCCTATTATCCAGTTTATAGCGGATCGTTCCGTTAAGGCTGGTTCATTGACCTCTTTTCTGGTGGAGTCAACTGACCCGAATGGTTTGCCAGTAGAAATTAATTCAACTAATTTGCCGAGTGGCGCCATCCTTGAGATGCAAGAACCGGGGCGCGCGTTATTTTCTTGGACTCCTGCCGAAATGCAGGTTGGTAGCCATGAAATAGAGTTTGTAGCGGATGATGGTACTTTACATTCTTACCGTAAAGCAATTATTAACGTCAATCCATCAAGTGACGGCGATGGAGATGGCATGGATGATGATTGGGAGTTACGTCATTTTGGTACCCTTGATCGAGATGGTTTGGGCGACTTTGATGGGGATGGAGTATCAGATTTAGATGAGTTTTTGGAGTCTACAGACCCTAGGAAACCTAACTTTTTTAACGTGAAATCAGGTGCTTTAACGCTCACTTCTTCTTGGAGTGAATTTGATACCAGCGGATTTGTTGGTCCGGTTGTTATATTTGGACCTGCATCCTCCATGTCGGTAGATGATACAGCAATTCCGGTTCTAAAAGTGACTCAAGATAATCGGGTGTTAGCCAAGATAAATGAATGGAGTTATCAAGATGGAATACACAGTGAAGAGGAAATCCCGTATTTAATTCTTGAACAGGGTCGTCATTTGATGCCTGACGGAAGTGTTTGGGAAGCTGGAACTTTTGAGCTGGTGAGTCATGATAATTGGTCAAGTATTCCGTTTGTTGCCGAGTTTCAGGGAGCTCCCAAAGTATTTGCAACTTTGCAAAGTGATAATGGGGTTAATTCTGCTGTAGTGAAAGTTTCTGATGTTAATAAATTTGGTTTTACGGCCTCTTTGTTTGCAGAAGAAAATGTAGCCTCTCATGGTCGAGAAAGTGTTAGTTACCTTGCGATTTACTCGCCTGTTCAAACGGCAGGCTTCAATTTATCAGGTTCTGATTTTGATTATCAATTGGCTGAGGAGTACCTAACATCAGGCAAAAGCATTATTTTTGATGGAGTTACGGCTCTTTGGTTGGAAGAAGAAGCATCAAAAGATATGGAAATTGAGCACACCTCTGAGCTTACTAATATTCTCCGGTTAAATGGAAATACTTTTGCTCAAACTGTCACGTCAAACGAAGAGGATGCTTACGTCATAAGGTACGAAAAAGAGATAAATAAAGTGCCTCTACCAATGATTTTCCCTGCTTCTGAGCTTGTGTCGGATGAATTAGTATCAGTCACGATTGAATCTTCTTTGGATGGTGCAAACCTCTTTTACACATTAGACGGTTCTATCCCGGATCCACAGAATAGCACAACAACTCATGAATATATTGAACCTTTCGAGATAAATCAATCTACAACGGTGAAAGCATTAGCTGCTTTTGAGGGGTACGAGAAGAGTTTAACTAAAACGATTTCTTATAATTTTGTAGGTAATGTAGAGCCGCAGTTTATCCCAATATCCGATAAAGAGGTTTTGGAAGGAAGTTCAATATCTTTCATGGTTCAAGCCTTAGATCCGCGTTCGTTGAAACAACCGCCGCTTAGTGTGCAATTACCTGATTTTGTGGTGTTTCAGAATGCTAATTTTGAGGATTTTGGCAATGGAACAGGCCGTTTTAGTTGGGTTGTTCCGGAAGATGCTGCGGCAATGGATGCGTATGAAATTACATTTATTGCTACTGACCCGCAAGATGAAAGTTCGCAGATATCCATTACTGCCAAAATCATGGTGTTGGGGCAGGAAATGTTAGATTCTGATTCTGATGGTATGCCCGATTTTTGGGAGTACCGTTATGGGCTCAACCCTCACAACCCCGATGATGCTTTGCTAGATATGGATGGGGATGAAGTTAGCAATAAAGATGAGTATATTTTTGGCAATCATCCATATATTGCAGACTCAGATTCATCGCCTGATAATTTTGCTTTCCAAGTGTTAGCGGAGTTACAACCAAAAAATACCGAAATGTTGTCAGATTTGGTTTTAATTAAGGGTATTAATACCTTAACCCCTATTAGTATTCAAGATGGTTATTTCCAAATTAACCAAGTCGGAGAGTGGTATGGCCCTGATGCAACTGAAGTGATGATTAATAATAATGATGTAGTTCAGGTTAAGCAAATTACTTCATCTAAGCCGTTGACGGAAAAAGTAACCACTTTGACTATTGGCGATAAAACAGCGGTGTTTAAAACAAAAACGCAATTACTCTTAACTACGCCATCAGGATTGAGAGCCGAAAAGAATGTATTAAGTTGGTATTCGAATGATGACGCCTCTCTTTACGAAATACAGGTTGAGTATCAAGAAAGAAAAGATCGAAAAAAAGGTAAAAATGATTTTAATTGGTCCTTGTATGCTTCAGAAACTCTTGACCAGCAATCTTTTTTGATTGAGGGAAGTAGAAAACCGCTTGAAGCTCGTTTTAAGGTCAGATCTAAATATGGTGAACAATTTTCACAGTGGTCGGAATATCAATCATTTCTTCTTGAGAAGAAAGATACTCGGCCAGATGAATTTTACTTTAACTCGCCAGAACAGTTACAACCTCTTAACACAGAGGTTATATCGGAGAATATAGTTGTTAGAGGTATAAATGCACCGACTTCTGTCTTTGTGAAAAACGGTTATTTCCAAATAAATGATTCTGATACTTGGTATGACCAAAATGCCAAAGGAATCAGTGTTCGCCTGAATGATTTAGTAAAAGTTAAACACCTCTCAGCGGCGAAAGAGAGTCAAATCACAAAAACAATACTCAGTATTGGTGGACGTAAGGGTGAATTTGTGTCCAAAACAATCCCGGCTTTTGGATGGCATAAACAAAAAATTAAGCTCTCTAATCCGAAGAGAGATGACTATTTTGGTTTAAACGGTCAATTAAGTAAATCGGGCAAAAAGTTCGCTGTTAAAAATTTTAAAACGAATAATTATGCTGTTTTCAATATCGAGAATACCCATTGGGAAGCCGATAATACTCACTGGCCTAAGATTGATTACTCTAGTAGCTGGTTAACATCTGGTCTAAATGCATATTTTGATGAAGATATGCAGTCTGCCGTTTTAGCAAATCCACTATATAGTGGTAAACAGTGTGATAGCAGTCTTGCCATTAATTCAAAATGGAAAAATTGTGGTCTTATCCACAGGTTAGCAAGAGAAAACACAGGGTGGGATCTTGTACAAGAGAGTGCTTTGTCAAATCAGGATACTCTAAATAAAGGCGCCTTTTTAGGGGCCTCTGTAGAGATAGATGACGTTGCTAATACCTTAATCAGTCTACGCTATGATTTGATTAATGGCCGGATGCTTCCGGCACTTTATGTATTTGAAAATGTTGGAGGCGGACAGCTTGGTTTTTCTCGACGCTTACGTCCGCCAAATAGTCAGGCTGGTAACGCCATCAAGGTATTGGATGTTAATGCTGAAGGAAACCGTTTCATTATAGGTTCTCCGGGAGATGATCTTTGTACTTCTCCTGAAATTAAGAATGGCGACGGAGAGTTTAGCCAATCATCAAAATATAACTTTAAATGTACTAATTCCGGCGCAGTTTATGAGTATGTCAAGTCTGAAAGTGGCGATTGGCTAGTCAGTTCTGCTTTGAAAGCCGACCGGGTTGTAAAATCTGAAGGTTTTGGGGCTTATGCAAAATATAGCGCAGATGACAAATGGCTGGCTGTTTGTTCAAACAACTCTAAAAAAATTCATGTTTTCGAGCATGCAAATGGACGCTGGGTCTTAGACGCTAAGCTGAGTACTGGCTCTAAAGATGCTTGTTATGCTATGGGTTGGGCCATTATGGATGATAGAACACCAAGGCTTTGGGTCGGAGGCAAACTATTTGATAAAACCTCGGATAGTTGGAGTAAAAAAGAATTACCGGTAAATTCTAAAGGGCAGGCTTCATCTGGCGGCATCTCTTCTGACGGTTTAAATATTTATTTCACTGACATTGGCGATGATGATTGTACCGACTCGGATCGACGCAGATATTGCCGTAATTCTGGAGCGATTTACAAGTTATCTTGGCAGAGAACAGAGCAAGAAAAGCATGAATATGAAAGTATTGTTGTTGAGCATCCATTACTTGGCAGTGGAGCTAATTAATGAAGCTCATTCAAAATGGTTCCTCATCTTTTCCAAGTTCTTTCGGGTCTTCAGCGGGGCGAGTTAAGCCGCTCTTAATCTGTTGTTTAAGTTTGGTTAGCCTTAACGCCAGCGTTAACGTTTATGCAACCCCAGCTTCTACAAGTGCAATAAGTGACCAAAAAGAACTATTAAAAACTATTCAATATCAGTTTGATGTTACGAATACGACAAATCGGCTTATAGAAGAAGCGGGTTTGGTTGTTAACCTTCCTAAAACTGATGTCTCGATTGAATTTGCCGTCCAAGACATCAATACCATTGATCGGCCGTTTAAGACAAGAAGTGATCAATATGGAAATCGTCAACTCTATGTTTGGTTTCCATCTATCAAACCCTATGAAACTAAACAACTTACCATCAAAGCAACTCTTCAGATTAGAGAAAAATTTAATCAGCTAGATAAAAATGAATTCGGTAAATGGCTAGAAGATGGTGATTTACTAAAACACCAACAGACTTCCATTCAAAAAACGCTAAGAGAGCTTGGTTTACAAAACTCTGACGCACAAACAGATGTGCTTAATAAAGTTTATCAATGGATAGTAAACAATATAAAACCGGTTGGCTTCAATAAAGACAGTTTAGGAGCTGAATACGCTCTTGCAATGCAACAAGCAGACTGTACTGATACGGTTTACTTATTTAGCGCTTTAATGAGGGCAAGTGGCATCCCTACAAGAATGTTAGGCGGTTTTATCGTCGAAACTAATAAAAAATTAACGGTTCGTGATTATCACAATTGGGCAGAAGTCTTGATTAATGATCGGTGGCATGTAATAGATCCATTTTTAAAGCATTTCAAACCGAATAAAAAAAATTATCTTCCTCTGGTTGAGTTATCTGCAAATAGTGATAAATCGAAACAAACAGGCACGGCTCTGTTTAAGGCTTTAAACCCCGTCTTAAAAATACAAATGAATTAACAATCATATTGGTCTGAATCAGAAAAGAATATGTCCATGAAAAAAAGTATCGTTTCCATTTTAATTTTAATGAGCTTGCTGCTCAGCTATTCCGTACAAGCCGCTGTTTATAATGGAACAGAGAGTGATGATTCATTAAGTGGAACTTCCTCAAGTGATTATTTTGACGGTGGTTTGGGCAATGATACTTTGAATGGTAGTGCTGGAAGTGATGATTACCACTTCACGCGAGGAGATGGCAATGATGTCATTATTGATTACGATTCATCAACCAATAAAGACCAAATATTTCTGCATGGAATAGATTCATCAGAAGTTAGCTTTACCACAGATACTACCAAACAAGTCACAATCCATTTAGGAGAAGGCGAATCCATCAAAATTCCAGACTGGTTTAGATCCAGTTGGTATTACCAGATAGAAGAATTAGTTTTTGACGACGGTACAGTTATCACCCGAGATACAATCAATGCCAAAGTAGTAACCGTTGATGCAGCAGCTGATAATATCTGGAATGGCTTTAGAACCAATGATACCTATGAGTTTAGCTTAGGAGATGGTTATGCAGAGATTAACGACTACAACTCATCAACTAACTCAGATAAATTATATTTACATGGAGTGACTTCTGAAGAAATCAGCTTTACCACAGATACAACCTATCAACTTACTATCCATTTAAGTCCAAACGATCGAGTTAAAATCAATAATTGGTATAGAAGTAGTTGGTATTACCAAATTGAGCAAGTCATTTTTGATGATGGCACGATAATCACCAATGGAACCATAAGTGCTAATGCGTTTCACATGGGTACAGATGCTCATGACACCATAACAGCCAGTTCTCGTGCAGATAATATTCAAGGAAATAAAGGTGATGACACGCTTTACGGTGGAGCTGGAAGTGATGACTACCACTTCACCCGAGGCGATGGCAATGATGTCATTATTGATTACGATTCATCAACCAATAAAGACCAAATATTTCTGCATGGAATAGATTCATCAGAAGTTAGCTTTACCACAGATACTACCAAACAAGTCACAATCCATTTAGGAGAAGGCGAATCTATTAAAGTCACTGACTGGTTTAGATCAAGTTGGTATTACCAGATAGAAGAATTAGTTTTTGATGACGGTACAGTTATCACCCGAGATACAATCAATGCCAAAGTAGTAACCGTTGATGCAGCAGCTGATAATATCTGGAATGGCTTTAGAACCAATGATACCTATGAGTTTAGCTTAGGAGATGGTTATGCAGAGATTAACGACTACAACTCATCAACTAACTCAGATAAATTATATTTACATGGAGTGACTTCTGAAGAAATCAGCTTTACCACAGATACAACCTATCAACTTACTATCCATTTAAGTCCAAACGATCGAGTTAAAATCAATAATTGGTATAGAAGTAGTTGGTATTACCAAATTGAGCAAGTCATTTTTGATGATGGCACGATAATCACCAATGGAACCATAAGTGCTAATGCGTTTCACATGGGTACAGGTGCTCATGACACCATAACAGCCAGTTCTCGTGCAGATAATATTCAAGGAAATAAAGGTGATGACACGCTTTACGGTGGTTATGGTAGCGATAATTATCACTTCACTCGAGGTGATGGTAACGACATCATTTATGATTATGACTATGTTTACGGCGACATAGATCAATTATTTTTGCATGGAATAGAGCCATCCGAGGTTTCCTACACAGCGGTTCAAGGAACTAATGACATAATCATTAACTTGGGTGAAGGTGATTCCGTAAAAATCAATCAATGGTACAGAAACTACAATGGCTATAGCTATCAGATTGAGGAACTTGTATTTGATGATGGTACTGTCATCAAAGCTGGAACTGTATCAGCAGAAGCTTTCTACCTTGGAACCGAAGAGAATGATTCAATCACAGCCAGTTCACGTGCAGATAACATTCAAGGTAATAAAGGTGATGACACGCTTAACGGTGGTTATGGTAGCGATAATTATCACTTCACTCGAGGTGATGGTAACGACATCATTTATGATTATGACTATGTTTACGGCGACATAGATCAATTATTTTTGCATGGAATAGAGCCATCCGAGGTTTCCTACACAGCGGTTCAAGGAACTAATGACATAATCATTAACTTGGGTGAAGGTGATTCCGTAAAAATCAATCAATGGTACAGAAACTACAATGGCTATAGCTATCAGATTGAGGAACTTGTATTTGATGATGGTACTGTCATCAAAGCTGGAACTGTATCAGCAGAAGCTTTCTACCTTGGAACCGAAGAGAATGATTCAATCACAGCCAGTTCACGTGCAGATAACATTCAAGGTAATAAAGGTGATGACACGCTTAACGGTGGTTATGGTAGCGATAATTATCACTTCACTCGAGGTGATGGTAACGACATCATTTATGATTATGACTATGTTTACGGCGACATAGATCAATTATTTTTGCATGGAATAGAGCCATCTGAGGTTTCCTACACAGCGGTTCAAGGAACTAATGACATAATCATTAACTTGGGTGAAGGTGATTCCGTAAAAATCAATCAATGGTACAGAAACTACAATGGCTATAGCTATCAGATTGAGGAACTTGTATTTGATGATGGTACTGTCATCAAAGCTGGAACTGTATCAGCAGAAGCCTTCTACCTTGGAACCGAAGAGAATGATTCAATCACAGCCAGTTCACGTGCAGATAACATTCAAGGTAATAAAGGTGATGACACGCTTAACGGTGGTTATGGTAGCGATAATTATCACTTCACTCGAGGTGATGGTAACGACATCATTTATGATTATGACTATGTTTACGGCGACATAGATCAATTATTTTTGCATGGAATAGAGCCATCCGAGGTTTCCTACACAGCGGTTCAAGGAACTAATGACATAATCATTAACTTGGGTGAAGGTGATTCCGTAAAAATCAATCAATGGTACAGAAACTACAATGGCTATAGCTACCAAATTGAAGAATTGGTTTTTGATGACGGTACAGTCGTTAAAAATACAACCATCAAAAACAATGTGACTGACGAACCACTAATTTATACTCCAAAACCAAATTTAAAAACATTGATAAACACTAACCAGCAGATAGCGGTCGCTGGCGGCAAGTTTAATTTTAGTGTGGAAGTCTCAAACTACGGGCTGATTGATGCAGGTGATGTTGCAGTTTTAGCTTCATTACCAAGTGAACTCTCAATAGAAAACTGGAGTTGTAATGCAATTAATGGGGCAGTTTATTCTTCAGCTGGCCCTGTACCTTTGAGCGGAACCTTTATTCTTCCAAAGAACAGCAGCATTGTTTGTAATATTGCAGCCAATGTCGATGCTAGTGCAATCGGCAATGTTTCAATAGAGGTATCAGCAAGTTTGTCGCAAGGGTCTGAAGACACAAACATCACTGATAATACTGCGATAAAAACTATTCAAATTGTTTCCAATGATCGAGATGTATCGGTAAGTCTTGAGGCCTCTAAAGATGAGCTTTATCTAGGTCAAGTCTTGAAGTACAACATAATCACTTCTGTAACCGGCGAACCTTTAAAAACAACAACAACGGTTGTTAATGGTGAGCCAGTCTTAACGACTGAAAATGATGCTACTTATTTCGTTCAAACGAAACTTCATTTTCCATCATCAGTTCTCGCTTTAGAAGGCTTATTGGAATCAAGCCGTGGTTGTTATGTTACAGACAATACCATTACCTGTTCGCATACAAGAAAGCTTAGCGATCTAAATGATAAAGAGCAGCACCTGTATATAAGAGCTGATGAAGAGGGTGTATTTGATGTGACGGCAGAAGTTGTTAGCTTTGAGCTGGATTTCGATAAGCAAAATAATACTGCGAGCCACCAATTAACTGTTAAACCTCATGCTGACATTGCTGTTGACTTGAATAGTGATATTGAAATTATTGCTTCAGGTAAACAAATCCAGTTTGAATTGATTGTTAAAAATAATGGACCAAGTAATGTTACTGGTCTAAATATTCAAGCTCAATTACCTCAAGCCTTAACTGCAGTTAGTTGGTCATGCCAGGCTTTTGACGGAGCTAATTGCCAACCAACAGGCTCTGATTCTCTTAATCAAATTGTGGACTTGCCTAAGCAAGCGCAGGTGAAATACCTTGTTACTGCAGTAATCGATAAAGATTATAACGGCAATCTGGAAATATCAGCGCAAGCAACCTTGCCAGAAGATTTGGCTGATCTTGATGAATCAAATAACGGTCGTTCTTTGTCTATATGGGCTTTATCCAGTGATCGTGATGTTCTTGTTGACCTTGAAACTGGCAAAGATACTGGTTATTTAAAGCAAAAATTGACCTATACATTGACGAATGCGGTTTTGGGAGCGCCGCTTTTATCTGGTGAAGAAGATAAAGAATATACCCTTACGTCAAAACTCACTCTGCCAAATGCAACAGACCCTGTAAACGTACCAACTGAGTGTAAAAAGCTTTCTAATGTCATTTCTTGTTCAGAAACACGGTTATTGAGTGAATCATCTGAAACAACTTATCAGATAGATGTTTGGCCAAACCAAACAGGTGAATTTACAGTTACTGCTGAGGTTTCAGCCCCTGAACTTTATGGTGAAAATACTGAAAACAATACAGTTACTCGTACAGTCGAAATCAAACCTCATGCAGATTTGGCCTTCCAGCTGTTTGTTGGTGGTGATTACTGGTGGGATAACGGTGTTAGAAAAGTTGCTCCCGGCACAGATATTCAATATGAAATGACAGTCGCAAACAATGGGCCAAGTGATGTAATTGGTGCAAGAGTGCAAAGCTTACTGCCAGATGTATTCATTACTGCAGATTGGAAGTGCACTGCTACCTATGCTGCAACGTGTGCTGCAAGTGGAAGTTTTGCTATTGATGATTTAGTCGATATCCCAGTCAATGCTTCACTTACTTATACTATTAATGCAACCTTAGCAGAAAATTTTGTTGGCGGTTTTGAAATTGTTTCTCAAGCCGTCATGCCGGATGGGCTTGTTGATTTAAATGAAACTAATCATTTACTTTCAGATCCAATTATGGTGATGGCTGAGCCAACCATTAACACTGTTTATTATAGTGGTAATGAAGCAGTAACACCTTTCACAATGAGTGAGGCGGGAGTTTTTACAGTAGATACTTCTAATGTAGTTCGCGTTGTGTTTGAAGTGGATGGTCAGATTCAAAAAACAGATGCTTATGCTGCTGACGGATTTACTTTGCCAATAAATTACAGCACGCTAACTTCTGGTTTGCACACGTTGTTAATTAAAGCCTATGATACATTTGACAACCTTGTTGAAGATTCTGTTGAAGTGCAGGTAGCGATTATTCCGCCTGCGCCAAACATTATCTCGCCTAAAAATGGCCTTACAACTAATGAAGCTAACTTAAGCCTTACTGGTAAAACCATACCTTTAGCAGCAGTAACCGTTACTCAAAATGGTCAATCATTAGCCTCTGTTGAGTCTAATGCTAATGGTGATTTTAGTGTTCCCATTGTTTTAGCCGAAGGTCAAAATAACTTATCGGTTCAAGTAACAAAAGATAGTTTAAGTAGTCCGCCAAGTAGCACCGTTTCTGTAAACCTTAACACCACTTTACCTGATGCTCCAATTGTAGGATTGACTGAAAATAATGGTGAGGTCCTTTTAAGCTGGGCTAAAGTCGAAGCAACGCCAAAAGTCGTTAGCTATCGTGTTTATCATGCTAACGCGCCATTCACTGACTTTACACAAGCCTCTTTACTGGCTTCCAATGTAACAGGTAATCAATATATCGATCTACCTAGTGATGGTGGTCATTATTACCGTGTTGCGGCAGTGAATGAATTGGGTGGAGCTAGCAACCTGTCTAATCAGGTGGCAGCTTTAGTTGATACAACATCACCCAAAATTATTTCGATCAGTTATGAACCGCAAGGTAAATTTAATGAAATGGCTTTTGGTGTTGGTCAAGTTAAATTGACTCTAACCTTAAGTGAAGCACTTTCAGCAGAACCGTTTTTCTCTTTGGTTCCCCATCTAGGTGCACCATTGGTGGTTTCACTTTCTAGAGTTTCTGAAACTGAATATGTGGGTACTTTTGAAATTACAGCAAGTACACCTTCAGGCACCGCTTATGCGACTTTCTCGGGTAGAGACCTAGCAGATAACAGAGGAACAGAAATAGTCAGTGGGCAGTCATTTGAGATAGATACGATAGGTCCTAAAATAACCCATATTGCAGTTTCACCTTCAGAGCCCATTAAAAACAGTACGGAAACGCCAACTGAAATAACAGCTGTTCTTAATTTTGATGAATCTGTTGCTGTTGGCACTCTACCGAAGGTTTGGTATCAATTGTCAGGTGAAGGCCGCGTCCCTCAAGAAGTCACAGTTGAATACTCGGAAGGTGATCAGTACTTAGCTCGGTTCACTCTTCCAACTGATGCTGGCCTGGAACGTTATGAATTACTTAGCTTTTCTCATTCGTCTGTTGATAACCTAGAGAACTCAGGCGTTCAAGTCTTAGGCCCAAATAGCTTCCAAGTATATCAAGGTGAGTTACCTCCGTTTTCTTCACCGCAAGGTTTGCAAGCGATTTCTCTAGCAGGCGGTAAGATTGCTTTGAGTTGGGAACCTGTCGAAGAAGCCGATGGTTACCGTCTATATCGTAAAGTACCAGGTGCGGTTGAATATGAGCAACTTACTGAAACTACGCTAATGAGTTTTGAAGATGAGACAACTGTGGACGGTACCTATGAATATGCTGTTGCATCACTTCGTAAAGCAAATGGTCAGGTTTCTGAAAGTGCGATGAGTAATCCTGTTACCGTTCAAGCGGATTCAGTAGCACCAACGCCACCAAGCAACTTACAGTTATCATTAATTAGCAGAGGCATTCAGGCATCATGGACAGCTCCAAGTTCAGAACCGCTCACTTATCGAATTTATCAATCAACAGGAACGGTTCTTGAAGATATTTCTGGCTTGGAAGCAATTGCCAAAGATATTTCGTCAACTAACTTTATTGATAACCAGCCTTCACAAGAAGAGCATGTCTATGTGGTTACTGCGGTTGATAGTAGTGGCAACGAATCGCTTCCAAGCGAATCTGCATACCTCAATTTTGGACTATTACCGGTCAAAGAGTTTAGTGTTGTTTTAGCTGATAATTCACTGCCAGTTCTTGGCTGGTCTCATGCCGCTGAAAGTGCGGTGTCATCTTATGAACTTGACGTTGATGGCACTGTTTTTAAAGATTTAGTTAATACACAGTTTACTGATACAGCATTTACCAATAATGAACGTCGTTATCAAATTAAAGCTATAGATAATAATGCAGAGCAGAGCTTATCCAGAGAGCTAATCTTACCTAAGCTGAATATTCAACTGCTCAATGAAAAACTTTCCATTGGGGCAATCAATAAACTTCAATATCAAATTCAAAACCAGGGTTCTCAGCCGTTAAGAAACTTCTCTATTGAAGCCAGTATTAGTGGTTATAAGCAGCAATCAAAAGTGTTACCTGTGCTCTTGCCGGGTGAGCAAGTGAGCTTAGCTTTAATTGTTGGTGGGCACGCTGAATTAGCTGGTTTAAACCAAGTGTCAACGGTTCTAAAAAGCGCCCCTGAAAAAGGCTTAAATATTGAACTGCATAAAGAATATGAAATTATTGGAGAACAACAAGGGCTAGAGCTAACTCTTAATACCAAAGAATTTACTAAAGGTGGTAACGGCTTTGTTCAATTACGTATGGTGAACACTTCTGATGAAGAATTTGATTTACGTTTAGCAAGCCAACAGAGGCCATCGCCTGATATTCAACTCAAACTAAAAGATCTAGAAGGTAATTTAATTAGTCTTGAGAATTTTGCTCAATATACGGGACAAGGCCTCGAGGTTGTTGCCAATCAGCAAACCATAACAACCATAAAACCGGGGCAAGAATTCATATCTAACTGGGTGCCAATTCAAGTACCAAGTGATGCGCCTGATGAAATCAATGTTGAACTCAATGTATCTCACCTACATTACCATTTAGGTGGGTCGGACTCTGTCACTATTGCCGTTGACCTTCAGGCAAAACAACCTGCCTATTTGATTCAAACAGCATACTTCGGTGAAATTACAGATGTAACACCTCAATCAAGAATTACCCATGGCCCAGTGGTAATTAAAGGTCAGGCTGTTAATAGAACGACTCAACAGGCACAAGCGGTCGCACCATTAAAATTAATCATTGAAAACAATGGTTTTGAACGAGTAAGAGAGCTGCAAACAGATGTTAACGGTGCTTTTGCTTATACCTTTGAACCCTTACAAGGTGAAACAGGGCAGTACTCGGTATCAGTGATTCACCCGCAAGTTAATGAGAGACCTAAGCAGGCTAGTTTCACTATTGGCGGTCTGTTTATTTACGAGCAAGGATTTAATGTTGATTTGATTGAAGATCAAACTAAATCCTTAGCTGCAAAACTCAATGTTGCGGAAGGCACTCAAGCGACTAATGTTCGTTTAGAGTATATTGCCGAGGATCAACCAAATGGACAGTTACCAACAGGTGTATCCATCTCTCTGCCTGAGGCAATTGCAGTTAATGGGGCTACCTCAATTGCATTGAATATTAATTTGCAAGTTTCAGATGTTGCCGCCGATGAAGGCTCGTTGGTGTTGGCTTTAAGATCCGAAGAAACTGGTTTACAAACCCTAGATCGCCTAATTATTAACTATCGTAAGTTATCTTCGGTTCTGACACCTTACATTCAAGTGACCCCTGCTATTCTTAAAACAGGAGTTAAACAGGATTCACAAGTTACCGAGACAATCACCTTATCTAATAGCGGTACAAAAACCTTAGAGAAGGTCTCTCTTTCTTTACGTGACCAGTTTGCCAATGTAGCCCCTCAATGGTTGGTGTTAAACAGCCCGGCAGAAATTGAATCTTTATCAATAGGCGAAAATTTAGATATTACTTTGTCAGCTTTCCCTAATGAAACGATCAAAGATGGAATCTATGACTTTAAATTGCGTATTACCAGTGCTAACTACCCAACCACGGAAGTGCCAATTTCCGTTGCCGTTAGTCAAAGTGGTGCGGGTAATGTGATCTTCAAAGTCTCGGATATCTACACTGGTTTGTGGAGTGAAGAACAGCAAGAAGTGATTCAAGGCCTTCAGGGTGCAAGTGTCAAATTACTTCACAATACGCTCGGTACCATTCAGGCTGCCTTAACCACAGATAAACTCGGTGAAGCCTATTTCAAGGACTTAACTCCGGGTACCTATACCTATCGAGTCAGCGCCACTAAACACCAAGACTTGTCAGGGCAAATCACGGTTAAGGCCGGTATGACCGATACTATCCCAGTTTTCCTACAGAACCAACTGGTTTCTGTGGAATGGTCGGTTAATGAAATTACCCTGCTTGATAAATACGAAATCGTCATTGATGCCACTTTTGAAACCGATGTTCCGGCAGCGGTGATTGTCGTGGATCCGGCCAGTATCGAAATGCCAATTGATATGAAGCCCGGAGATATCTTCACTGGTGAACTCCGCATAACCAACCAAGGACTTATCAGTGCATTTGATTTAGAGGTTCAATTACCAGCGGATAATCAATTTATTCGTTATGAACTAATAGGCGGTCTGCCTGAGACTCTGGGAGCTAAAGAAACTATATTTGTGCCTTTTAAAGCAATTATGCTTCAGTCGATTGACCCTGATGGAACAGATACTGGAGCAGGATCAAATACTTGTTATGCAGGCGGTTATTTTGAATGTGGATATGTAGAAGGAAAGTCCATATGCATTAATGGCGCCATTGTCGATACAGGGATGCCTTTCTGTAATTATATTCCTCGTAGGATCACTCAATGCCCAAGTGGTTTTTCAGCTTCTGGATCAGGAGGGTTTGACGATATTTCTAGTGGCGGTGGTTATTCTGGTTCCGGGAAAAATATAGTGATTAATCAGCAGCCAGCTCCACCAGGTTCTGCACCAGATGAACAAGATGACCCAGAAAATTCAGATATTCCCGAAATAAGCCCTTGTAGTGGCGTTAATGACTGTTTTTAGTTAAGGAAAAGTTGTGAAAAATATAATTAAGCAAAAAATTACAATGATTCGTTACTACATCACACTTTTGGTTTCGGCTTTATTAGTACTAACTTATGTCAACACGGTTCATGCTCAACAGCCTGGCATAGAAAGCTTGAATTCATCCCCATTTCAAATTAATCGTCAAGGAGGTGATTCAAGTGTGGGGGCTTACCAAGAAGAAACTGTTGACTTAAAGGTAAAAGCTCATGGAGGTTATGTTGAGCATGTTCGATATTTACACCGTGGAATTTTGCAGTTTAACCCAAAGTGGTCAAATTTAAAGATTACTTATGCTGAAAACAAAGTGAGTGAATTTCCAACGAAGATTGACAGAAATGATAGAGAATATGTTCGTCAAGGAAATACTTCAGTTTATGTTTATAAAGGGATTAACTACATAAGCAAAACGGATGATGGTTATCAGTGGCATGACCGTAAAGGTAATACCATTTTTTATGATGAAATTGGCGTTTCAATTGGTTTCAAGGATCGTAATCAAAATAAATCCATCATTAAAAGAAATGCTAAAGGGCAACTTGAACAAATTGAAAATAATTCAGGCTTGGTTTTGCTTGAATACGACTATGATGTGGATGGATTTTTAACCAAGGTTAAAGATCATTCAGGCCGTGAAGTTAATTATTACTATGAACAAGACTGGCCGGAACCTTCATCAAGTATCGGTGTTGATTCATCAGGTTATGTAGAAGGAAAGTTTTTAACCCGTGTGACTGATTCGATGGGTGAAAACTGGAACTATAAATATGAAGATGGTTACATGGTGCAACGAGATGGCCCGAGTAATCAAGTCTTATCAATATTTTATGGGAGCTTACCAAAAACGACCAATTTGGTCACGCCTTATAACACTACCGAAAAAGAAATTTTTGTTCGTGGATCTGTTAGCTCGGATTCTGATCAAGTAAAGATTTGCTCTGACTGGGCAAGTGAACGCTGGACGCGTAATTCTGATAATAGCTGGAACTACAAGCGTGATGGCTGTATTTATGAAATATCAAAGAAATTTACGGTGGCACCCGCGCGTTATGTTCTTCAAGACCGCTCTACAAAAGGCCGAATACTTAGAGGTATAGCAATCAATAATCGATTAGTTTCTGATTATCGATATTTTTACAATAAATCACGTAATACCTGGGTTAAAGGAACCGTTGATGGTGACGGTTCTCTAACTGTCACAGATATGACCAAAGACGGTGATATTACCAAACTCTCAAAAAACGGCCGAGTGGTTCAAGAAACCATTATCAAAGGAGATACCTACACCACCATTGATGAAAATGGCCTGCAAACTAAAGTTAAAAAAGATGTCTACAAAAACATTACAGAAGTCAAGCATCCAGACACTTCTAAGCTGCTGGTTAGCTATAACACTGACTATACGCTACCTACTCAAATTGTGGATGAAAACGGCATAGAAACCGTTTTTGAATACGATGATAAAGGTAACCTAAAAACGCTGATTGAAGCCAAAGGCACGGCAGAGCAAATTGTTACCACCTATACTTATGACCAATACGGTCAACGCACCGCGGCGCAATACCAAGACGGCACCACTGAAACATGGGCTTATGATCAAAACGGTAATGTTACCAGCTACACTGACGCTAATAACGTTACCACTCAGTACCAAGACTTTGACGCCTTAGGTAATGCCAAAACCATTATCGATGGCCGCGGTAAAACTTGGCAATACAGCTATAATGCCGCAGGGGGTTTAACCCAAATTGCCACGCCACTTGGTTACACCACCCAGTTTTTTTACGATGGCCGCGGTAACCTCAATAAAATTATTGATGCCAAAGGCTATATTACTCAGCTAGAGTATGATGCCCGCAACCGCCCAATCAAACTCACTAATCCGCATGCCGCCAGCACCCCAACCACAGAGCTGGAAATCACCCAATTTGCTTATAACAGCAAAGGCCAAATCACCCAAGTTATCGATCCAGAAGAGCGCACCTTTATTCAAGAATACGACTTAGACGGTAATCTAGTTAAAACCATTGACGGCAATGGCAATCAAATAACCGCAGATTTTGGTTACGGCTCTTTAAAACCCTATAAAGGGCTGCTGAATAGCCAAACCTACCCAACCGGTGCAAGCTCAACACTGGAATACGATCTGCGTAATCGCCTAAAACTCAAAATTGATGAAGCCAGTGGTATTACCCGCAACACGCGTTATCAATACGACAACCTAGGTAACCTGCTCAAACAGACCGATGCGCTTAATAATACCCAAACTTGGCAGTACGACAGCCATAGCCGTTTAACATCGCATACAGACGCTAAAGCACAAACCACCCAATACCAATACGACAGCAACCATAATCTTACCGCGGTAACCAATGCGCGTAACAACAGTATCCGTCGTTTTCAATACAATGATCGCGGTCAACTTATTCAAGAAATTTTACCCGACGACACCGCTCATCAAAGCCGTTACGATGCCAATGGTAATCTCACCCATCAAATCGATGCCAAAGGCCAAACGCAAGTTCATTTCTATGATGACGATAATCGCCTTATTAAAAGCTGTCACTACGATACTTTAGCCAATGCCGACAGTGACACCAGCTGTGCCAGCCCACAAAAACAAATTGCCTACAGCTATGATGAACTCAATCGCCTAACCGGTTATAACGACGGCACTTACAGCGCCAGTTACAGCTATGATGCTAATGGGCGTTTACTCACCTTTAGTCAAAACTACGGCAGTTTCACCAAAACAGGCGCTTATAGCTATTACAGAAACGGCCTAAAAAAGAGCTTTGCTCGACCTGATGGCAAAGTCATTAGCTATAGCTATGACAACAACAACCAACTGCAAACCTACTCTATTCAAGACCAAGGCAGTATCACTATTAGTGATCGTCTATGGACCGCACCCAAACAAAAAGTCTATCCAGGTGGCGCCACTCAAACCCATCAATACGACGGATTTTTACGCCAAACAGGCACGCAAACCCAAAACGCCGCCAGCAGTCTATTAGGTCAATTTAACTACCAATACAATGCAGTAGATAACCTCACCCAATTACAAAGAGCCTTTGCACAATCTCAAAACCAAACTACACAAACCAACCAATACAGCTATGACAGCACACAACAACTCACTGGCTATCAATCAGAGCAAGCTGCCAATAGCCAAAATGTGGATTTTGATTATGACGCCACCGGTAACCGTACCCTAGATAGCCGAACCGCTGAAATGTGGCAGTACGACATAATGGATCGCCTAGTGCAACGTGATGATCCACAACTCGGCCAACTCAACTACCAATACGATGCCAATGGCTCACTGGTTCAAATCACTCAAGCTGATAACACCGTCATTAGAACTTTTGAATACGACCTAGATAAACGACTTATCAAAGTCACCAACGGTCAAACTCAAACTATAGCTACCTATAGCTATGATCCATTTGGTAAACGTCTCAGCAAAACGGTTAACGGGCAAACCACTTTCTATTTCTATGCCCAAGAAGGCTTAGTGGCCGAACTTAATACCAGTGGACAAATTCAATCCCAATACGGTTACGAACCAGGAAATGAAAACAAGACGACTTGGGGCACCAATCCTGTTTTTATCCAACAAGGCACAGGCACTAACAGCCAACTCGGTTTTTACCAAAACGACCACCTAGGCACACCGCAACAAATTATTAATGTCAGCGGAAAGATTCTCTGGCAAGCCAGCTACTCGCCATTTGGTGAAGCTGAAATACAGATAGAGCAAATCAAAAACAATCTAAGACTCGCAGGGCAATACTACGATGCAGAAACCAACCTGCACTATAACTACCACCGCTACTACGACCCACAACTAGGCCGATACATCAGCCAAGACCCAATTGGTTTAGCGGGTGGGGTTAACGGTTATATTTATGTTTATAATAATCCGCTGGGGTTGATTGATCCGTTGGGGTTGTGTGCATATGGGGATGGTAGTTGTATTGATTATTGTTCTACAGATCCTGATTCTTTATTGGCTGCGATTCTCGAACAGTTTGGATGGTTGTTTGCTCGGTCTGCAGTTGAAGTTGGATCAAATGTAGCCACTGCCGGTGCCATTTCTGTTGAACTTGACTATAACTTAAATCCATCTCTTCAAAAAGGTTATGGTGTTCAGTTGAATAATAAACTTGGAGATGGAAGTTATTTAATTCAAGCAGGCGTACCTGTTACAAGGCCTATTGGTCTTTATTATTCGGTAGTAAATGCAGGGTTTGAAGCACGCAATGGTAATTACAATCCTGCTGTGAGTACAGCAGTAGGGTTCTATACCAGTCGTAAAACAGGTTCAGCTCTAATCGGGATTGGCGCAGATTACACCACTAAGGAAATAATCAGTGATGAATGAGTTTAAGCTAATGTTTAAAGTTTATACTTTTATATGTCTGTTTATTATTTTTTCGATAGTCTTGTTCGCCATTTTGAAAGCTAATGAACCTTTGAAGTTTTCTTATGAGGTTTTAATATTAGTATTTATAAATTGGTTAGCTTCTTCTGCATTTATTTATGAAGATCAAGTTACCTATGGTTACGATTCAAGGCCATTTTCAGGTCAATTAACAGATTATATAATTTTAGTTATTATTTTAATATTCTGGTTACCAACCACTTGGATGGTTTTTGACGAATTTATAGGAAAATGGTGACGAAAAAAAAAGGAAAAAAAGGGGTCAGCAGGAAAAAAAGGGGTCAGCAGGAAAAAAAGGGGTCAGCTTAGAATCAAATTGCAAGTGCAACACTAACTTGGATAATGATTCTCATGAAAGAGTATATACACTTAAGTCCCGAAGAAAGAGCGTCAATTATGTTGATGTTAGATCAACAATATAGCCTTCGTAAAATTGGGAAAATTCTCCAGCGTAGCCCTTCTACCATTTCACGAGAACTTAGGCGACAAACTACCAAACCTAAAGCCTATAATGCAACTAGAGCGACTAAGCAATACCTAAAGAATCGACAGCGTTGTAAACGCGCCAAAAAGCTCGCAACGCATTCAGAATTATGCGATATTGTTGAGCGTCATTTAGTCCTCAATAAATGGTCTCCAGAACAAATCTCAGCCTATTTAAAACAAAGCTATCCAAACGATTTAAACATGCAAGTATCTCCAGAAACGATTTATGCTCATATCTATGCGCAACCCAAAGGTGAACTTAAAAAGTTACTGGTTCAATCGCTGCGTAGAAGCAAGTCTAAGCGTGGACCACGCGGCAGTAAGGATAGTTGCTATAGCAGTCTAAAAATCACAGAAGAACAACGGCTTATGAATCGACCTGAAGAAATAAACTCCCGAGAAGTTGCGGGACATTGGGAAGGCGATTTAGTTATTGGAGCTATGAATAAATCCTGCGTTGGTACGCTCGTCGAGCGCAAAACTGGGTTTGTTATTTTAAGCAAGATGGAGAACAAATCCGCTGAAAAAGTCCGTGAAGGTTTTGAAAAAAGCATGAAAACTCTACAGGATTTTTTGAGGCTATCGCTAACCTATGACCGTGGGGCTGAAATGGCCGAACATGTCATGATGTCAAAAAACTTAAAAATGGACGTATATTTTGCAGACCCTCATGCCCCTTGGCAAAGAGGAACCAGCGAAAATACGAATGGGCTGATTCGTCAATTCTTGCCTAAAGGTGAGGATTTATCACAATATACCCAATCCGAATTAGACTACGTTGCTTACCTGCTTAATAATCGACCAAGGAAAAGATATGATTTTAGAAGCCCGCAAGAAATGATGGAGCTTGAAAGTCCGAGCGGATTATTCAGTGTTGCACTTGACTCTTGAATCCAAGCAGTACCCTTTTTATGTTTTTTTGATAAATTTATAGGTGAGCTGATTAAATAAAAGGAGCGGGAATGCCAAGAAAGCCACGGTTCTTTTTACCTGATATACCCATTCATGCCATTGTTAGAGGCAATGATAGAAAGGTTATCTTTGCAGAAGATGCAGATAAAGCGGCTTATTTAGAAATCGCCAAAGAAGCCTCTCTGACCTATCATGTCTTTATTCATGCTTATGTACTGATGGATAATCATGTGCATTGGTTAATTAGCAGCCCTGAACCTGAGAACTTATCGAAGTTTATGCAATATCTTGGGCGTAGGTATGTGCCTTACTTTAATCATAAGTATGGTAAAACCGGAACGCTGTGGGAGGGGCGCTTTAAAGCTAGCCTTATAGATACGGAGCATTATTTACTGCGTTGTTATCAATATATTGAACTTAATCCAGTCAGAGCCAATATGGTCAAATATCCTGAAGCTTATGTTTGGTCGAGCTATCGGGCGAATGCATTAGCAGAAGTTAATCCTGTTTTGACGGCTCATAAATTCTATACGCGCTTAGGTCAAACCAAACAACAAAGAGCAGAGGCTTACCGTGAAAGTTTTAAAGAAAAACTGGATGAGTATTTGGTGAATGATATTCGAAATGCCGTGCAAACAGGTACGCCATTAGGTAATGAGCGTTTTAAGGAGCAAGTTGAAGCCCTTTTAGGCAAGAAAGTAGGGTATGCTGCGCGCGGTCGACCGAAGAAAATAGATGTTGTTGAGTAGATAAAAAGGGTACTGACCCCTTTTTACTGACCCCTTTTTATTCTGACCCCTTTTTCTGTTTTTGCTGACCCCTTTTTAGACCCCTTTTTATTACTATTTTTCTATAAACAAAAAAGGCCTCGAAATGAGGCCTTTTGTATAGCGTTTGTATCGATTAAAACGGACATCCCATCGCTTTTGCATTGGCTTTAACGGTCTCGCGTTCTTTTTGATCCGCTTCGGCCATAAACTCGTCACGTTCATACCAGCCTTTGGTATGTTGCAGAACCAGTTCCGCTAGCGCGTCTGCATGGTCGGCGCGGTCGTTCAGACACTTGATGTAGCTGAACTTTTCTCCGCCGGCTTCTTCAAAGTATTCGCGGTTTTCTTCACCGATTTCTTCAATCGTTTCTAGGCAGTCGGCCGAGAAACCGGGGCAGATGACTTGAATGTCTTTGATTCCTTGTTCGGGAAGAGACTTCATGGTGGCGTCGGTGTAAGGTTTTATCCACTCTTCTTTACCGAATAGCGATTGGAAAGTGACGCGATATTCTTCTTTGGATAGCCCTAGCTCTTCAGCGACCAGACGCGAAGTCACATGGCATTCGCAATGGTAAGGATCGCCGTTATCTAGATAGCGTTGCGGTACGCCGTGATATGACATGACCAGAAGTTGCGGTTTGCCGTGTACCGCTTGGTGTTCGCGAATACTGTTGGCTAATGCTTTAATGTAGCCCGGGTGGCGGTGATATTTATTGATAAAACGCACCTCGGGAACCCAGCGCCAAGTCTGGAGTTCGGCGGTTACTGCATCAAAGGTGGATGCGGTGGTGGCAGCGGCGTATTGAGGGTAGAGCGGCAGGATTAAGATTCGCTGACAGCCTTTCGCTTCCAGCTCTTTTAAACCGCTGGCGATAGACGGGTTGCCGTAACGCATGGCTAATGCAAATTCAACTCGACCGGCAAAATGAGGTCGTACCCGTTGGGCAACTGCATCTAATTGGCGTTGACTGATATTGAGAAGGGGCGAGCCTTCGCCTTCCGAATCCCAAATGGTGGCATAGGCTTCTGCCGATTTGGCGGGGCGGGTATTTAGAATAATACCGTTGAGTATCAGTTTCCAAAGCCATCTGGCCGGGGGCGGTTCAACCACGCGCGGGTCGGATAAAAACTCTTTTAAATAAGGTTTTAAGGCTTCTTTTGTTGGTGCGTCGGGTGTGCCGAGGTTGGTTAGTAATATGCCTGTGGCACTGTCGTCACCATGATTATAGTGTGCGTTTCCTTGATAGATCAAAACGACTCTCCAAATAGTTTGCTGTAGTTGTTTGTTCAGCTGTGGCTATTGTAGTGTAAATTTTTTGAAGATTTAAGGAAAAGGCGTACAGAACCATTGAGACGGGCTGTTCTGGTTTTAAATTGAATGGCGCGCCCGAGAAGATTCGAACTCCCGGCCTCTCCCTCCGGAGGGGAGCGCTCTATCCAGCTGAGCTACGGGCGCAAAATTAAACCGACGCTTATTATAAAGAGAAGTCGAGCTTGAATGTACAAAATCGTTAGAAAATAAAATCTTTATTTAACGGTAAACAGCGATGTTGCTTCTCGGCTCGGTTTCTATTTTCTTCTCAATATTGCTTTAAAACTCTTTTTTGATGCCCGTGTCGTTTTTCTTTTTATACGGCATAAATCATCGTAAGTAATTGTTGTTAAAAACGTTCTGTTGAAAGTGATTATTTTACATCTAAAAGAGGTTGATCTCAGTTCTTAATCTGGATCAATTTTTAAGCTGATTTTATCCAATATCACCTTAGAGGGTGATGTATGAAATAATTTTAAAATCAATACGTTATATTTGTTTGTGTGGGGGGGTGATTTGTTTATACTTTGTTGCGTTAATAAGTAAAAAACAGATGGATTCTTGTTAACATGAAAGTTGGAGATGAGCCGATTATGTAGATCGGATCAGTTTGATTTGAGTAGGTTGTTGTGATCAATTATGAGGGGTAAGCGGGCTCCTTTAGATGGTTTAAACTGACTCAGATCAGAGAGTAGTAAAAACTATTAGAGGTTAAGAGATATGTTGATCAGTAAAAAGTACCTAATTGTTGCGATGTCTGCAGCGATGGGCGTGAATACAGTTGCTTTTGCTGCGGAAGGGGATACGGAGCAAGCAGCGGAACAATTACATTTTTCAAATACGATTAAATTGTCTGATCGTTTAGCGACAGGACAGACTGAAGACTTAGGTATGGCGTTCAAAGCTAAGCTGGTGATGTTAGGTAATGGTGCTTTAGTTTCTGTTTATGGTGATGGTGTCGATTCAACTAAAGTCGTTTACGACTTGAAAGGGGATGAGAATCGTCCGGCTCGAGATATCTTTATTCGTACTTGTGATAGCGTAAACACAGATTGTGCTTTGGAAGAGAATTGGAGTGATCCGGAAAACGTTTCTCTAACAGCCACTGAAACAAGTATCAATACAAATTGGACGGGTGATACTGATGGTAGCGCGGCTAGAACGCCGTATTACGGAGATTCGGATAAGCCGAATATTTCCAATGGTGGTTCTAATATCATGATTACATGGACTGATAAGTTCTGTGGTGCTTTGCCGGGAGATGTTGACGGTACTAATCAGCGTACGGTTACTTATGTCACTCGTGAAAACCGTGAAATTCCATTTAGTTGTACTTATGCGCGTTATGCGAGTGTATCCGGAGGCGGTGCAATCACTTGGCGACCAGGAAGTGAAACAGGCGGTATTCAGTTAAGTGATGGTTCACGTGATGCTAAACAGGATGTGAGCAAGGTTAACTCAATCGGTCGTTCTATCATTACTTGGCAAGAAGATCCGCAAGGTTTGCGTATCGGTAGTGCTGATGGCCCGGGTGACGGTGCTTCCGGTGCTACAGCCAACCACGGTACCGATATTTGGATGACGACATCTACTAATACGGTAACAAGCACGGATCCGGATACAGGTAAGCCTTCTGCGGGTTATGTTTCAGGCTTGAATTCGATTGCTCGCTTGACGAATAATGCAACCAATAACCTTTCCGGTGGGCATCATGCAGTTAAGGATGTAAACGGTGCAGAGGTTGACGGTGCAACGATTGATAGCGGTCAAACAGCCGCAACGCGTGCGAACACCGCTTTGGTGGGGTCAACCGCAGTGGTGACTTATGAAGAGACCAAAGGTTCGGAAGAGATTGAAATCGGTAAATATATTCGTTACCACAGTTTTGCTTACCCGGCTGACGATGCAGCTTTGACGACAGCTTCAGGTCAAGTAGGGTGTGTGATTTCGAATCCGGCTGAAAATGCTCGACGCGTAAGATTTGTTCCTCAAGCAACGCCTGGTGAAGTCAGCGGCGTACAGATCGGTATCTTCTGGAAAGAAGGTAAATATGATCAAGGTGGTCCATCTGACATTATGGCTCGTTTAGTTAAAGGTACTGGGTTTGCAGATATGGAACCTGCTGTAGATGCAAACTGTGAGGCGGCAACCTATGAAGCTGCGGTCGCGTTGCAAAATGAACCGGCATTAAACTTGAGCAGTAACACGAAAACGGGTGGTAACCTAACCGATACAACGGAAACCAATAATATCGAAAATGCACTTGCACACCGTGGTGCGATTGTAGGTGACGATCTTTATATCGGTTATTCGTATACTTCCGATTGGGCATTGACCACCTATACAACGTTAGATAATTATGATTTTTGGCTAAGACATTATGATGGTGTGACTGATACGTGGTCGGCACCGAAAAACTTGTCTAACTTGCCGGATACAAGTATGAACGTGCGTGAGCCTCGTTTTGTAAAAACACCTTACTCTGAAGACGGAACTTATAATCCGGACGCCTTCGTTATCGCTTGGGGTACGCAAACCAATGTTGCTTCACATATTGAAGATCCGGAAGAATTGGATATCTACTACACTCGTTCGTTTGATAAAGGGGCAACCTTTGAACCGATTGTAAAAGTGGATAATCCAAACGGTGCGGCTCGTTTTGAATCACAGCTTCGTCCAACTCCGGATGGTAGAACGGTTTATGCCGTATGGAATGAAGATGACAACGGCGCGGTAGATGCGGTTCATGCGGTGGCAATCTCAGGAGAAGCGACTGGTGAAGATCCTTATGATACTGGTGTGGAAACTTCGTCCTCCGGCGGAAGTGCTAGCGTACTTGACGGTGTGCTGCTTCCAAGTCTATTGGCGGCCTTAATGGGAATGATCGGATTCTTTGGAGCTCGTCGAGCACAGAAATAATTCGTTAATTCTTAACCGTTAATGTAAAAACGCCTCTGGTTTCGGCCAGGGGCGTTTTTTTATTGAATTGATTTTTCTCTATAGGAATGGTCTATGAGATAAGTTAGAATTTATCTATGGTTTCTTGATGATGTCGCAGCATTCGGTCTGCTTCTTGTCACCCAAAGTGAGACATGCATGGATAAAGAGTACGACCTTTATTTGGTATTAGGTTCTTTATTAATCTCATTTTTGGCGAGTTTTTTAGCGATCGCTTTTGCCGGTTTTACGGTTTGGCAGAAAAAAAACTCCTCGCAAATGTGGTTGTTTGCGGCTGCCCTCAATATGGGGTTAGGTATTTGGGCAATGCATTTTATCGGTATGCTGGCCTTACACCTTGAAACGGAAACCGCATTTGAAATCAACCGCACGATCGCATCCGCGTTGATTCCCGTAGCGGCAAGTTATTTAACTTTTTCATTATTGCTGTCGATCGATTTCCAAAGTAAAAATCAGCGTCTCTTTTATGCCGCGTTAGTGTTCGGAAGCGGAATAACCTCCATGCATTACTTGGGAATGGATGCCATGCAGATGGTTCCCGCCATCTCTTATGATCCGGTTCTGTTTTCCTTGTCTTTAATCATCGCTTTTGTCGCTTCTTTTTTCGGACTGAATCTGTTCTTCCGCGCCGTAAACCAACCGGAGTATCCGCTTTTTTCAAAACCGAACTTGATGATCGCTGTAGTGACTGCGCTTGCGGTAACAGGTATGCACTATACCGGCATGGCGGCCGCGATCTTTGAACCAAACGCTTACTGTTCGGTTTTGTCGGACGGAATTCGGCGAGAAAATTTATCGACGATTATCATTGGTGCGATTTTGATGCTATTGCTGCTGTCTTTTATTCTATTGGCCTATGAGCAGAGTCTGGTGGTTGAGGCGCATGCCAAACAGCATGAAATGCTGGATAGGACGAGCACCGAAGTCGTGAAGCGAACCACGGAGCTTGAACAGCAGATATTGATGAACGAGCGCCTTCTTGAAACGATGGATGCGATTGTAGTGGTCTTGGATCATAACGGCGTTATCCAACAGTTTAATCTGGCTGCCCAGCAGGCGACCGGTTATCGTCCGGACGAAGTCAAAGGACATTATGTGTGGGAGATGCTGGTTCCGAACGAGGTGGAAGACGAGGTGAAAGCCGTTTTTTCGCGGCTGACTTCAGGCATGTTTCCGAATCAACACCTAAACGATTGGTTAAGGAGAGACGGAACCCATATTTCTATTGATTGGCATAACTCGGCGTTGGTTGATGAATCCGGTAAGGTGACCCATGTGATTGCAACCGGCATCGACGTCACTCAAGTGCTTCGGGATCAGGAAGAATTAAAGTTGTCTGCGGTTGCTTTCGAGACTCAAGAAGCGATGGTGGTAACCGATAGTCGGGGCTCGGTTTTAAGGGTCAATCAGGCTTTTGAATCGATTACCGGCTACAGTCAGCAAGAAGCGATAGGACGCAATATGAATATGCTCAAATCAGGCCGTCATGAGCGTTATTTTTATCAATCGATTTGGTCTGAAATAGCTAAAAAAGGCTTCTGGCAGGGCGAGATTTGGAATAAACGTAAAAACGGAGAGGTTTATCCCGAGTGGCTGAGAATTACGCGTGTGCAGGATGACGCCGGTCGGGTGATTAATTATATCGGTAACTTTTCAGATATTTCCCAGCGTAAAAAAATCGAAAATGAATTGGAACGTTTGGCTTTTTACGATGAAGTAACGCTGTTGCCTAATCGTAGGCTGTTGACCGACCGTTTGATTCAGGCCGTACGTCTCGCCAAACGCCATAAACATACGCTTGGAATCATGTTTATCGATTTGGATAACTTTAAACAGATTAATGATAATTTCGGCCACGGCTTCGGGGACGAGCTGTTAAAGGTGTTCGGAAGGCATTTGCAGGATCTGATGTCGGAAGATATTACCATTTCCCGTTTTGGCGGAGACGAGTTTGTTATTTTGTTTACCGAGCTGCCCAGCCAACTGGAGACCGCCAATTTTCAATGCGAACGTATGGCTGAGATTCTTTTGGAGTCGTTGGCGGGTGGCATTGACGTTAAGCAGCAGCATGTCTATGTTTCCGTCAGTCTCGGTTTGACCGTAAGCGATTGTGAAAACGATGACGAACATAGTCTGCTGATGCAGGCGGATGCGGCGATGTATCAAGCAAAAGCCATGGGTAAGAATACGTTCAGGTTTTATACCCAATCGATCGGGGAGGCGATGAATGAACGTTTTAGTCTTGAGGCCGCTTTGCGAAAAGAGTTAAAAAAAGCGGCCGAAGACAGTCGCTTTTTTATGGTTTATCAACCGCAATTTGATGCCGATAAACAGATTGTCGGTGCAGAGGCTCTGGTTCGCTGGAATTCGCAAGAGTTTGGATTTGTGTCTCCGTTCCGTTTTATTTCGGTTGCCGAGGAGAGCGGGTTAATTGACGAGCTCGGGATGTTGGTGGTCGAGAATGTATTGGACGATATCAAGCGTATGGACCGCCTGTTCGAGAAAAGTTCTTTGCAGCATATTTCGATTAATTTAAGTATCAAACAACTGACTAACCCGAATTTGGCTAAACGTCTGCTGGAGATTTTTAAAGAAAAAGAAGTCGAGCCGGAAAGGGTACGTTTCGAGTTTACCGAAAGCGCGTTCCTGGATAACGCTCTGGATCCGAAAAAACTCTTTTCCGAAATGTCTGCTATGGGCTTTACCTTTTCGCTGGACGATTTCGGTACCGGTTTCTCGTCATTGTCTTATTTGAAAGAGCTGCCGATTTCCGAATTGAAAATAGATAAGTCTTTTGTGGACGGTATCCCGCACGATGAAAGCGATACCAAAATCTGTAGTGCCACTATCGATATGGCTCAGAATCTCGGTTTGGAAGTGGTGGCGGAAGGCGTTGAGGAGCAAGCTCAGTTCGATTGGTTGATTGAGCAGGATTGCAATTTATTGCAGGGATTTCTATTGGGCAAACCGATGCCTTATGATGAATTTATTAAACTCTTCCAAGTGTGACGGGAGTCGATTCCGTTTTTTGCTCTATACTTGAATCCGGAGTAACTCCTCCCAACGCGAAGTGTAGCGTGGCGACATTAAGCGCCGATTCATTCTCCAAGTTTTTTGCTGTAAACCACTACTGGCCAGTTGAATGGTCTGTTTACCCATTTTCCGGTTGAGTTGATCCAGCGTATTCATTAATTGATCCGATTTGGGGTTGCCCGAGAATTGCGGATCGGGGGCGAATAAGTCCGTTTGTAACGCCGATTTATGTTGGATTTTAGAGAGCATTACACTGGCTTTTTGATAGTGGTAGCCCTCGCGCCAAATCTGTTTCAGTGCCTTATGGGCGATTTTGGTCAATAAAATCGTACTGTCTGTCGGGTAAATTAACGGAATGCTGTATTGATTTCGGTATTGCGGATAACGTTTCTGGTGCGGAGGTGTTGTGATCCATACGGTCAGTAATTGGCAGCAACTGTTCTGATCTCTAAGCTTTTCCGCCGCCGTGGCGGTATAGCTGCTGACCGCTTCGCGCATGGCGTTGAAGTCGTTTACTAACACTCCGAAAGAGCGGGATGAAACAATGTTTTGTTTATCGTCCGGGGTTTGATGAAATTCCAGACAGGCTTCTCCGTTTAATTCCAAAACGATTCGTTCAAGATTGACTGAAAACTGTTTCCGTAGTGTTTTGATATTGGCGGTTTTCAAGTCGTAGGCGGTAATCATACCGTTTGCGATCAACTGTTTTGACAGGCGTTTGCCGATTCCCCAAATACTGCCGACTTTGACCTGTTTGTAGAGTGTGTTTAGTGTGGTTTCGTGCATGCTGCTCAAATCCAACACTCCGTTAAAGTGGGGTATTTTTTTTGCAAGATGGTTGGCTAGCTTGGCTTGCGTTTTGGAACGGCCGATGCCGACCGCGACCGGAATGCCAATCCATTGCCAGACTCGTTGTTTCAGTGTTAGAGCGTGTTTGCTCAGTTGCTGTTTGGGAATATGGGTGAAGTCCAAAAAACTTTCGTCGATCGAATAGATCTCCTGTCGGTTGGCAAACTCGGCGGTAATGGCGTGCATGCGTTGACTCATGTCGGCATAAAGTTCGTAGTTGGAGCTGAATACCACGGTGTTGTGCTTTTTTAATAGAGGCGCGACTTTGAAGTAGGGCTGAAACATCATGCTGTCCGAATTAGCCGCTCGGTAGCCGCCTAGTCCGTAGTCACGCGGGGCGGTGAGTTGTTTTTCTAAATCTTTGGCAATTTGGTTGGCGGCGACAATGCAGCCGTCGTTATTGGAAAGCACCACGACAGGGCGGCTTTTCAGCCAGGGTTGAAAAGCAATTTGGCATGAAGCGTAAAAAGAGTTTCCATCCACTAATGCATAGATCGGCATAATTTTCCTGCGGTCTTGTTTTGAGTTTTATCTGTTTTTAATATATTATTTGAAACATGTAACAATAATCAAGATATGAATCACGGAGTATCGCTTTTTGAACGACAAGCATAATCAAAATTCGAAACATGGCGGTGTTCGTCCGGGAGCCGGTAGAAAAACGGGAAGCGGACGTTTTGGCGAGCCGACTAAGGTGGTACGAATTCCGGAGTCAAAAGTGCCGGCCATCAAAGCCTGGTTAAAATTGCAAGATCGAGCCGGCGACAAGCTTTTGTCCCCCGCCAATCAAAATGCGTTTAATGCCTCGGTAGGCTGGTATTTGCCGGAAGATGAGCCGGCTGTGGTGGCCTTGCCTCTGTATGCCCATAAGGTGGTGGCCGGTTTTCCTAGTCCGGCGGAAGATTATATGGAAGCGCGTCTGGACCTGAATGAGAAGTTGATTCGTAATAAAGAGGCGACCTTTTTATTATCAGTACAAGGCGATTCGATGAAAGACGCCGGGATTATGGACGGCGATATTTTGGTGGTGGATCGCAGTATTGAACCGCAAGGCGGCAAGATCGTCATTGCCGCTCTAGACGGCGAGTTAACCGTTAAACGCTTATCGATTAAATCCACCGGTACTTGGCTGGTGCCGGAAAATGACAATTATCCGCCGATTCCGGTAAGAGAGGCTTCCGATATCGTCATTTGGGGAGTGGTGACGGCGACAATTTCACAGTTTTAACGCCGTTATGAACTCTTTTTTTTTAGGGTGATAAAAAGTTTTGCAGGGAGGCTACATAAAGTTTGTGTTTGTTGGGCAGAGGTCATCTGTTATGCTTACTCATTAATACTTAATGCACTAACGGGTAAGAACTTCTCTAAGTTTAGACTTCATTATGCGAGCAGCCTTGAAAAAATTGAGTTATCTCCACTTCTGGATCGTGACGTCGATAACCGTTATCCTGTTTGGTGTTTATCTTCTTTATTCTTCTACCAAAGACAATCTTTTTCAGGTTGCATTACAGCAGCATCATAAAGAGATCGAACACGATATTAAAACGATTATCGATGACCGTCGCGATTCCAGTCTTGCTATTGCGTTGGCTTTGGCCGAGAACCCGAACGTTCATCGTTTTTTATGTGAAGACTGTTCGGAGTCGGAGCGGCCGGAACTCGATTTCTCGAAAACCCTTGAACAACTCGATTTGCGTACTCACAACGGTAATATCGGCGTGCAGATTATCGACAGTAAAGGCGTGAGCCGTTATCGAAGCTGGACGACCAATGTCGGAGACTCTCTAAAAGAGGTGCGTTACGATGTTCGTCAGATGATGGGGTCGCATCGTATTCAGGAAGGTATGAGTGTCGGGCGTTTTTCCTTGACGTTTAAGTCTATGGTTCCGGTTTTCAGTAAAGATCAGAAGTTTTTGGGCATGCTGGAAGTCGTTTCACACTTGACCTCTTTGGCGGAACGTTTAGCCAAAATTCAACGGATTAGCTCGGTAATTTTGGTGGATAAACGTTATAAAGCTCAGTTGACAAGAGCAGACAAAACCCGGTTTTTAAACGATTTCTATATCGTTAACGAGAATTTTAAAACGTATGATATCGAGTTGTTGCAACAATTCGGCGAAGCGCAGTTTACAAAGATCGTGCCGATACAAAAGCTGAACGGCACGGTGATCACTCAATATGTTATTGAGGATTCTTTGGGTCGGTTAATGGGGTATTGGTTCGCTTTTGAGGACTTATCGACGGTCGATCTGACCGAAGTCAGACTGTTAAATAAGCAATATCTTTACGGCTCGGTAATCGTTTCTTTTCTGTCTCTGTTGTTGGTTTTGATTTATGTGCTTCGCCAAAAAGCGGAAGAGGGCCGTAAGTATTACCGCAATATCTTGAACGCGACCTCCGAGATTATTCTGGTCTCCGATCACAGCAAAATCATTGATGCCAATAAGCTGTTTTTTGATTTTTATTCCGAGTTTAAAGATCTCAAGGCGTTTTTAAAACATTATGAATGCATCTGCGATACTTTTGAATCCGGGAACGGTTTTCTGCAAAAGTATGTGGATGGCAAATATTGGTTGGATTATGCCTTGGATCATGTTGACCAAGAGCACATCGTCAAGATCAGTAAAGACGATAAACCTTATTATTTCCAAGTCAAAGTCGCGCTGGTGCAACTCAGTGAAACGCCTCTGTACTCAATCATCATGCATGATGTGACCAAGCAGGAGTTGTATCGAATGCGTCTGGAGTATCAGGCGGAAACCGATCCGTTGACCGGTATTGCCAACCGTTTGGTATTTAACAAGAAGTTGACCGAAGAGGTGACTAGAGCCAACCGTTATCAAAACCCTTTATGTTTAGCGGTTTTCGATATGGATCACTTTAAGTCCATTAATGATGAATTCGGTCACGATACCGGTGATCATGTGTTGAGAATTGTCAGCGGAGAGGTGACTTCTCTATTAAGGGAAACCGATATTTTCTGCCGTATCGGCGGTGAAGAGTTTGCAGTGATCATGCCGGAAACCGAGTTGCATGACGCCAAAATGGTAATGGAGCGTTTGCGCGCTTCCGTTGAGTTATTGTCGGACGGCGTTGCTGCCCAACTTAGCATCAGTATCGGGGTTTCGCGTTTGAGCCGCTGGGACAGCGACAGCTCTTTCTTCAAGAAAACCGACGAAGCGCTTTATCGGGCGAAAAAAGCCGGGCGCAATCGGGTGGTCGTTAGCGACGAAGCATAATAAATGCTGCAACCATTCTTAGCTTTATGGTAGCCTTTTAGTTAAATAAGATAACAGGGAGGCAGGCCATGAGTGTATTACCGAGTCATCTCAAGTACACCGAAAACCACGAGTGGGTTTTTCTTAACGAGCGCGGTGAAGCGTTGGTTGGTATTACCGATTTTGCTCAGGAATCTTTGGGCGAATTAACTAGCGTAACTTTTCCGGAGTTGGGCATGGATGTTTCCGCCGGGGACGAAATTATGGAACTGGAAGCCTTGATGGCGGCGTCTATTATTTCCGCTCCGGTCAGTGGTGAGGTGGTCGAAATTAATGAAGAATTGGAAGATTCTCCGGAAATCATTAATGACGAACCTTATGATGCCGGTTGGTTATTCAAAATTCAGCTGCTTGATGAATCCGAGCTGGATGATCTTCTCAGCGATGAGAAGTATCAGGCGCTGATTGACTCGGTATGAGTCAAGGTAGTACATATCGAACCGATCGCGTTCAGTTGATAAATCGTTTAAAATAACGCCATTCAAATATAAAGATTAAAAGAGGTTTAGCCTTGCGGTTAAACCTCTTTTGTCGTTTTAACAGCCTATATACAACACAGTTAGAGAGTCGAGCATGTTAGCCAGTTTACGATTAAAAAAGAATGAAGAGCGCCGTATCAAACAGGGGCATGTTTGGGTGTACAGCAATGAGGTCGATACCCAGGAGACTCCATTGAAAGGCTTTGAACCCGGGCAACAGGTCATTATCGAAGCCGACAACGGCAAAGCGTTAGGTATGGGTTATGTGAATCCAAACACCTTGATCTGTGCGCGGCTGTTAAGCCGTAGTGTCAAAGTTGAGCTGAATATCAAATTCTTGAAGAAACGTATCCAGGCCGCTCAGGCGCTACGTGAATTGCATTTTGCCGACCCTTTCTATCGCTTAGTGTTTGGTGAATCGGACGGCTTGCCCGGTTTGGTGATTGATCGCTTTGGTGATGTGTTTTCGGTGCAAATTACCACGGCAGGCATGGAGGTTGTTAAAGAGGATATTGTTCAGGTTCTAATCAACTTATACCAGCCGCAAGCGATCGTCATGAAAAACGATACCGTTAGCCGTCAGCTTGAAGGCTTGGAACTTTATGAAGAGGTTGTTTACGGCGAATTACCGGATTCTTTAGTCATTACCGAAAATAATACCCAGTTTGAAATTCCTGTCGAAGCCGGGCAGAAAACCGGATGGTTTTATGACCACCGTATTTCCCGTCAACGTCTACAGGCACTGGTGAAGGATAAAACCGTATTGGATGTGTTTAGTTATCTCGGTGGCTGGGGGGTAGCGGCGGCCAATGCCGGAGCGGAATCGGTCGCTTGTGTTGATGCCTCCGAGTTCGCGCTGGATGGAGTGGATCGTAATGCCGCCTTGAATGGTGTGGCCGACAAAATGGTGACGATTCAAGGTAATGCCTTTGATGTCATGAATGCTTTGAAAACCGACGGACAGAAATTCGATGTCGTCATCGTTGATCCGCCGGCGTTTATTAAACGTAAGAAAGATTTCAAAAAAGGCTATGAGGCTTATCGCCGAATCAATGAATTGGCGATGCGTCTTTTGAACAAGGACGGTATTCTGGTTTCGGCCTCTTGCTCGCATCATTTGAGCCGTGACGATCTTTTAAAGGTTGTGCAGACTACCGCCCGCCATATCGATCGCAATGTCCAGCTGTTTGATCAGGGCCATCAGGGGCCGGATCATCCGATTCATCCGGCCATTCCGGAGACGGAATATATCAAGACTCTGTTTTTTAAAGTCTCGCCAACCTGGTGATCCCGGTTGAAACGGTAATTCAGGTTTTCTGTCATCATGGCTAAGAAATCACCCGCGATACTCACTCCGGTAGATCGCCTGCAACAGCATCTTCCCAAATACTGTTTTTGGGATGAAGTCGAGCAGGTGCTTTATATCGATGCCCGCAAAATCTTTCCGAAAGAGGGTGTGGTGACCATTTTGGGTTGGGACAATATGATGCTCAATGCCGAACCGATTCCGGAGTATCCCGCCTATTTTAAAATCATGCTCTGGGCCAAGCACTCCCAGTTTGCCGATTGGAAAAAACAGATTCCGGCCTGGGTACAGGACAGTTGTGCCTTGTTTCCGAGTCACCAGATGCAGTTGCTGCATTATGCCGGTAAATACCCGCAGATACTGGAACTGCTGGACCATGCTCCGATGTTGGCGTGGCGTTTAGTGACCTCGGGCATGGAAGAACCGGAAATCGTTGCCTTGATGTCCGGTAAACGTACTCAAATCGCCGAATCGGTAGGCTGGCCGGGGAAAGCGGATACCGTTAAATTCCTGACCAATTTGCGTCTGCGCTGGGTGGATAAGAATATTGCCGAACAGATCGAGGTTTGTCTGTTGGATGAACAACGTTTAACCGCGCTACAGGATTTGCCGAGAATCAACTCAATGGCGCTGACCTTGGCTGCCCGGTTTCCCGAACTGATCGGCTCGACTTTGCACCACGCTTTGGCGCAACTACCTTGCCGACCTATGCAATGTCAAAGCATGGTCTCATTGTTGGAGGATGCCTATGCGCTTGCTGCATATTTACAATTGGCGCAAGAACAGGTCGATCGCATTGGTCAATGTCGCTACTTGGTTGAGGTTACGAAACTTTATCTGACGTGGATGGATACCGTTTTTAGCTCGCAAACCGAGGTTTTGCAGCCAACGGACGCTTTTCAATCGAGTTTGAAAGAACAGCCGCAGTTAGTCATTGTCGAGGATGATTGGCTGCGGCTTGCCAAGATTCAGCAGCATGCTTGGTTTATCGACTATGCCGGGCATGAGAATCATAAGCAGCTTTATGTTTGGGAGGACGAAGAAGGCGTTTGGGCTGCGCTGCTACACGCTCATCTGCCTGACAATCCGCAATTATCCAAACAGGTCGAGCAACTGTATTCTATTGAACGGGTTAGAGGTTTGGAAAATCGCTTGCCGGGAGCCAAACAACTGTCGACTTTGCATCTATGGCAGGCTCAACAGCTTAAACAGGGAGACTGAGGGGATGAGAATTCAGGGAGAAATCGTCTCTTGGAATCAAGGCAAGGGGTTCGGCTTTGTTAAGCCTACCGACGGCGGAAAAGAGATATTTATCCATATCAAAGAGTTTAATTGGAAGCCGCAAGTCGGGCAGAAGATTACTTTTTCAATCGGTCAGGATAAACAAGGTAGAACTTGCGGTAAAACCGCGATATTGTCGGGCGACTTTTTAGAATATGAAAAATCGACAGGCAGTTCCTTTATGCAGATTCTGCTCGGATTGATTGCCTTGTTGACGATAGCCGTCCTGAGTTTTGTTTTCGAGTTCACTCACTGGTTGCCGATCGTCTATATCGGGGCAAGTATGCTGACTTATTTCATTTATTGGATCGATAAAAACGCAGCACTGAGCGGTGGGCGGAGAACACCAGAAAATACTTTGCACCTCTTGTCGTTATTTTGCGGTTGGCCGGGTGCCCTGATTGCGCAGCAAAAGTTGAGGCACAAAACCAAAAAACAACCGTTCCGTTTTATTTTCTGGTTAACGGTCGTAGTCAATATAGGTGGTATTTATTATTTAACGCTTAAGGGTGTGATTTAGTGATGATCTGGTTAATCTGGTGATATGTTGGTTTCGGCGAATTACCGAAACCGATGGTCTTGCTAGTCGTAACAATCAGGTCAGGCTTTAATCTTCAATCAGAATTTCAGAACCAAATAAGTCTGCATAGGTTTCACGCGGACGAATCAAAAATGCTTGATCGCCTTGAACCATGACTTCCGCCGCACGAGGGCGGGTGTTGTAGTTCGAGCTCATGGTAAACCCGTAGGCTCCAGCCGATTTAACTGCTAGCAGATCGCCCGCTTTTAAGTTCAGGGTGCGATCTTTACCGAGGAAGTCGCCGGTTTCGCAGACCGGACCAACCAGATCCCAACTTTTTTCCAGACCATCAGTACGCGGCGTGACCGGGACGATTTCCTGATAGGCCTGATAAAGCGCAGGGCGGATCAAGTCATTCATAGCGCCGTCGATAATCGCGAAGTTTTTATGTTCGGTCGGTTTTAGGTATTCCACTTCCGTCAGTAGCACACCAGCATTACCGGCAATGGCGCGGCCGGGTTCAATGATGATTTCCATCTCTGGATCGTTCAGTTTGGCGATCAAGGCTTGAATGTAATCCTGAATCGGAGGAGGTGTTTCGTCGGTATATTGGATACCTAAACCGCCGCCTAAATCCAAATGGTGGATATCAATTCCCATCTCTTCCAGAGTGACTTTCAGTGCCAATACCCGTTCCAGAGCATCGACGAACGGCGTGATTTCCGTCAGCTGGGAACCGATATGGCAATCGATACCAACCGGATTGACGTGAGAGCAAGCGCAGGCGTCGGCGTACAGTTCCGGAGCGGTATTGATGTCGACACCGAACTTATTGTCTTTCAATCCGGTCGAGATGTAAGGATGGGTTTTCGCATCCACATCCGGATTGACTCGGATCGAAATATTGGCGATTTGGTCCATCTGTTCGGCAACCGCTTGAATGCGATCTAATTCGGCATGCGATTCGATATTGAAACAGCGGATACCGACTTCCAGAGCACGACGAATTTCGGATGACTTTTTCGCTACACCGGAAAAAACCACTTTGCTGGCGTCGCCGCCTGCTTTCAAGACACGTTCCAGTTCACCTTGAGAGACGATGTCGAACCCGGCACCGAGTTTGGCAAGTACATTTAATACCGCGATATTCGAGTTGGTTTTAACCGCATAGCAGACCAAATGCGGTTGCGTGCCGAAGGCTTGGTCGAATGCACTCCAGCGATTTTCGAATTCGCTGCGCGAGTAAACGTAAAGCGGGGTTCCGTATTCTTTTGCCAGAGCGTCAAGACTGACGTTTTCGGCATAAAGTGTTGCAGATGTTCCGTTGTTTTTTAAGCTGAATGCTTGTGTCATGATAGTTCCTGGTTAGGGATTAAACTTAAAATTTTGCGGTGCGCTTTCCGTTTGCTGGGTCTGCGTCTGTTTCGGTTCGTCTTCCGGCAGATAGAGCGGGCCTTTTTTTCCACAACCTGCCAGCAGTACACCGCTAAAAAGCGTTAAGATAATCAGTCGCATAATCGTTTCCAGTGTCGGGTTTGAAGCACAGGGCAGTGGGGTAAAAGCCCGCTTTTCCTAGCGTTCACCGTTTTTAAGTTGTGCTCGTTGAGTCGATGCAATTAAAATGGGTGCAATTTTACCAAAGAGTCGTGCATAACTCACGATTTAAGCGCTCTTTGATGTTTTTGATTTTAGCGAATTCAGGTTTTTTATGACAGCAAGTTACAGTTTGACGGATTTGGATCCTAGTATTGTCGTTGAGCCGCCGCAATCGGCGGATTGTGCCGTGATTTGGTTACATGGTTTGGGGGCGGACGGCCACGATTTTGTCGGTATCTTGCCGCAATTGAACCTGCCGGCCGATCATCGTATCCGCTTTGTGTTCCCGCACGCGCCGGTTCAGCCGGTGACGGTCAACGGCGGTATGGCCATGCGTTCCTGGTACGATATTTACTCGATGAGTATTGCCGACAAAATGGACCTGCATAGTATTCAGCTTTCCAGTCAGGTGTTGAACGATTTGATTGACGAGCAGATCGGGCAGGGCATAGCAGAGCAGAATATCGTGATCGCCGGTTTTTCTCAAGGGGGGCTGATTGCCCTTAATACCGCCCTGAGCTGTACGAAATCTTTAGCTGGCGTCATGGCATTGTCTACTTATTATCCGGCAGCCTGTTTGGAAGCGATCACTCGGCCAATCAACCGGGATATTCCGGTTTTTATGGCGCACGGGCGTTTCGATCAGGTTGT
Source organism: Thiomicrorhabdus sp. (assembly GCA_963677355.2). GTDB lineage: Bacteria > Pseudomonadota > Gammaproteobacteria > Thiomicrospirales > Thiomicrospiraceae > Thiomicrorhabdus. The sequence continues at coordinate 327,540 of CAXXXQ010000003.1, forward strand.
GCCTTATTCGGTAGCGGAAGCTTCCCGTCAGCGTTTAACCGATGCGGGCTGTCAGCTTGAATGGCACAGTTATCCGATGGAACATCAAGTATGCATGGAAGAGATTGAAGCGATTGCCGGATGGTTAACCGATAAACTGAAGGTATCCGACGGATGAATCCGCAGCAGCAATGTCTTGAGTTTATCCGCGCCAGACGCAGCCTGGTGATTAGCACCCAAGATAATGACGGTCTGCTGGAAACCAGTGTGGTGCCGTTTGTTGAGTCTGACGGCTGCTTCTATATTTTTGTCAGTGAGCTGGCGAAACATACTCAAAACTTGTTGGCGAAATTGAATCAAAATGAATCTGAACCGCTACAAATCAGTGCTTTGATGCTGGCGGACGAGAGTGAAACCGAGCAGTTGTTTGCCCGTGAACGAATCGGTTTTCAACTGAGGGTGGTCGAGGTAGTGCGAGAAGAGGCTCGTTATGATCCGGTGCTTGCTTTGTTTGCCGAGCGCTTTGGTGATGTGGTTGAGGTGTTAAACGGTTTGCCGGATTTCCACCTGTTTGAGTTAAGCAGCCAAAACGGTTCTTATGTGCGCGGTTTTGGTCAAGCTTTTGCTTTTCAAGGTTTGCCGGAGACGGGTTTAACCCGTTTGAAAACAAAATAGATAATTTAAGGAATTTTGGTTAATGGCTGTAGAGCGACGTTATTTTCGTTACGATGTGATCCTGCCGATGCACATGGAACCGGTTGACCGGTTCGGTAAGCATTTAGGGGCGGAGCGTCGTCAGCTCATTACTGCCGAAGAAGAAGAGAAGCTCCGAGTACTCAATATACAAATTGAGGATTGGCTTGAAAAAATCTTTGGTGCCAGCTCCAGCGCTCTTTATGTGTTTTACGCTTTGAACCACCGCCTGAATTTTATGTGGTGGCTGATTGATCATTTGATTGAGTCCACCGACCCGCGTTTGGCGAATGATTTTAGGTTCCGTTGTAAAGAGGACAAAAAATTCGAACCGCCTAAAAGCCGAAAGGAATCAACCATTGCGCCGTTGATTTTAGGGTTCTATAAGACGATTGATTCCTATCTCGAAGAGTTGTTAGGGGTCGTGGATAAAAGTTTGGAAGGGAAAATCTTTATCTACTCCCAGCCTGAAAACGAGTTTTTCGATGATAAGGTCTATGTTAAAAATCTCGACGAACTGGCTAAAGAAGGAGTCTTACCGGCCAAAGTGTTAAGGCTGATGATCGATAAGCTCAATCTGCTCGAAATGGTTCTCGGCCGCTTGAAAACAGCCTTCAGAAAAATTTCCGAATCGGAAGACTGGAATCATTATCAGGTCAATCTCAGTGCCGGCGGCTTCAGTTTTTTGTCGGAAACGCAAGCTGAGCTGTTTATGCAGATGGATATCTTCATGGAGATAGACAATGAGGTTCTGATCTGTCGAGGAAAAGTGGTTTCACAGACCGCTTCGGGTGATGATTTGCGGCCTTTTAGAGTCGGAATTCAGTTTGATCTGCTAACCGCAGAGCAAGAACACAAGATTACGCTGTTTGAACAACGTCACGAGCTCCGCGATGCGATGATGACGGTCGCCGTTCCGTAATCCGGCAACCAAGGTTCAAGATCGCGGGACTTGCGCTCTGGCAAAGCGAATATTCTGCTGTTTGACCTGAATGGCATTTTTTAGCCAGTCTGCCAATTTCGGATGCTCGGCAAGTAAAGATTGATGTAATTCAAGCGGGTCGGCAGATTCTTTTCCGTATGCGAAAGCGGTGATCTCGATTAGTTTATCGATATAGCGGTTCGGAAAGTGCAGTTGAATATCGAAATAACTTACCTTGGTCAGAATGACCGAATCCAGCACATGAATCCATTGTGCGGTCGAGAGATTAAATTTGTTCTTCAGGAATTCGCTTGGCCCGTTTAGCCGGTATTCCAGCATCTCCTTTAAACTGGAATAGCGGATCAAATCCAATGCGGCTTCCCTGACGGAAAGCGGAAGTGCATCCATAAAAGTTGCATCAATATCATGATTGCTGCCAGGCATCAGTCGTGTCCTTTGCTTTAACGATCAATCAAAAAAAGTGTACTTCATACACTCTTTGACTTCCTGTTTTTGAATCTCTTGCTGAACAAAATTCTGGTCATTGCCGTTTGGAAACTCAAAGTTAATGGCAATGCGCTCTAAATGTTGATCTTTGATTTCCCGGATGTCGACCACGGTACCTTCAAACTGGATGTATTTACTGCTCTCTTCGAAATATAAAAAAACGTTAACTCTCGAGTAGACATCAAACAGTTTCGGCATTAATACGGCAAGGCCGCTAGCACTGATATTGGCCATTTTCAGAGGCCACTCCTGAGGAAAGTGCTGTATGTAATTGTCATCGTTGATTTGGCGGTGCGCTTCCAGATAAGCTTCAAGCAGTTCAGCCAGATGCAAAATGGTTTGTACCAGCGGAATACGGGAAAATTTTTCCTGTTTGAACAGTTTCATGGTTTCGTCCAGTTTAAAACCGACCGGTAGATGGCCTTCAACTTGAAAACTGTCTTCGTCGGAGCCGTTGATACTGGTGACTAAGGCGTTCAAAAATGCGAGGTATTTATCCTCAATCAGTTTGAAGTACTGAAAGGTTTTGGGCGAGCTCTCTTTGATTTTACTGATGGTGGTAAAACCGCTAAGTTTTCCTTTGATTTGCATCCAGTAATTCGGATCTTTTTTGGGGTGTTCGCCGTTGGATATTTTTTGCAGGCAGAGCCCGTAAAACTCGACGTCGGCAATAATTTCATTAACGATCGCGCTAATCAGTTCTTTTTGGTCTTGAATACGCTCAAGCGAGTGAACGGTGGCGAATTTCAGCCCCTCGATATTGCCAAGCACAGACTTCGGAAAGTAATTTACACCGGTTGCATAGATCTCTCTCTCTTCAAGCGGAGAGCTAGGGATAACGAAATATCTTAGAGGCATGTCTACACGGTGGAAGCGTCGTGCATTGCCTTTTCTAAACCATTGGTGCATTGATCATTTTCTTGTGTTTTTGTGGGATGAATGCAAGAAGTGTTCCCAAAATTAAGCAGCACGCAAATTAATGCATGACTTGGGCATTTTAAATAATTTGTACCGGAATTGATAGCGGTTTGATAGCTGCGTCAATCCATTGGAATTGCGCGCCCTTGGATACTTGGTGGCAGTTTGTCGAACAGCTGCCGGTCGAGCAGCTTGCCGAGGTAGCAATTTCTTGAATATGACCCTGCTGCAATAGCGGCTCCAATAGCCCTATCGCCGCGGCTTCGTCGATGTTGAAATGGTATTGAATATCTTGAAGCGTAACCCGTTGATGCTGTTTGATGTATTTTTTCAGTTCCAGCAAAATCATCGAATTACCCGGCTTTTCTATATTTTTTTCCGACTCTGGACAGGGTGAAATAAAGCAGCGCAAAGGCACTCAAAATAATTGCCAGCCAGCTGAGGCTTTGAGCCGGATGCTGTTGATAAGTTGCCAGTTGATAAAAGCCGACTGCCACGCTATAACCTAAGAACATGCTCCAACCGCCGCTGTAAAGCGCCCAGCGCCAACCCAATTCTTGTTTGATTGCACCAAATGTAGCCACGCAAGGGAAATAAAGCAGAATTAATAACAGGTAGGCGTAAGCCCCGACTTGACCGTCGAAATACTTAGCCATCTTATCCAGTGTCGATAAGGTGAAGCCTTGATCTTCGGCAATGGCGACCTTGTCGGAAACATCTTCGATAGACTGTAAGCCTAACGGATCGACTATGCCGCCAAACAGGCCGCTCAGATTTTCCGGTATGGTGTTGACTGCTTCACCCAAGGCGCCAAGCAGATCATAATCCTGCGACGCGACGGTTTCCACCTCTTCTTGTTGGTACAGCGCATCCAATGAACCTACCACGACCTCTTTAGCCAGCAACCCGGTGAACAGACCGACAGTGGCAGGCCAGTTCTCTTCCGTGATGCCAAGCGGTTCTACTATTGGGGTGGCGGTTTTGGCGACTGTACTTAATACTGACGTCGGCTGATTTTCGTGGCCGAAAGTGCCGTCTGTTCCCAGACTATTGAAGAAATTCAACACCAATACCACCAAGACAATGACTTTACCGGCATCAAGAATAAAGCTTTTCATCTTATTACGGGTGTTGAGCAGAACATTCAATACCGCCGGTTTATGGTAGATTGGCAGCTCCATTAACAGAGCCGGCGCTTCACCGGGTAACAATGTTTTTTTCAATAGCAGAGCGGTGATAACCGCGGCCACAATACCCGCCAAATAAAGTGAAAAGACGATGATGGCGGCGTTGTCACTGAAGAAAGCAGTGGCAAACATGACATAAACGGTCAGTCGGGCGCTACAGGACATAAAAGGCGTCATCATAATGGTCATGATACGGTCGCGCTGGTCCGGTAAGGTTCTGCTGGCCAGTACCGCCGGGATATTGCATCCGAACCCGACTACCAGCGGAATAAAGGCTTGACCGGAAAGCCCTAAACGGCGCATCAGATTGTCCATAATCAAGGCGGCACGCTGCATATAGCCGGTCTCTTCCATAATGGAAAGCAGCAGAAAGAGTGCGCCGATAACCGGAATAAAGGTGGCGACCACTTGCACACCGCCGCCGATGCCTTGGGCTAAAAAAGCGATGAGCCAGCTAGGCGCATTCAGGGTTTCCAGTAGCGCGGACGGGCCGTCAACAAATAGGGCTTGGGCACCGAGATCGAAGAAATCGATAAAAGCGTTACCGATGGTAATGGAGAGCGCAAACACCAAATACATAATTCCCAGAAAAATCGGCATGCCGAAGATCGGGTGCAAGGTCCAGCGGTCGATCTGATCAGTGGTGTTGCGGGTGAATTGATCGGTATGCTCTTGGCTGGCATGCGCGGCATCGTGGGCGAATTGGAAGTATAGATCCGCCGAGATCAGGGCTAGATCTTCCTGATAGTGCTTTTCTAATTTCTGTTTTTCGGCTTCGCAGAAACTGCGCAATTCAAGCGGCGCTTCCTGCGGCGTAATCAACATCTGCAAGGTTTTCCAGCATGAATCGGAATGTGGATCATCCTGAAGGTCTCGTACTGCATGAACCGATTGGTGCAAAACATCCGGCAGGTCAAAATGCAGATCCGAACGTTTATTCAACATTTCCGGCAGCAATTGTTTCAGCTGGTCTATGCCTTTATTGTAGTAGGCGGAGATCGGAATAACCGGGCAGCCCAAAGCACTTGATAACTTGTCGATGTCGATTCGCAGGTTTCGTTCTTTAAGCAGATCCATACGGTTTAAAACGACCACCACCGGTAGCCCCATATGCAATAGTTGCGCGGTTAAGAACAGTTGGCGCTCTAAACTGGTCGCATCAACCACGTTGAGGATCACATCGGCCGGTTGGCAGGTTAAAAACTGGCTGGCGATACGTTCGTCCAACCCTCGATGCGACGAGTCTTCAAGACTGTACACGCCGGGTAAATCAATCAGGTGATACTGGTCGTTATTGAGTTTGAAGTAGCCGGATTTTTGCTCTACGGTCACGCCCGGCCAGTTCCCGGTGGTCTGTTGCGCACCGGTCAGACGGTTGAATAGGGTGGTTTTTCCGCAGTTCGGGTTACCGATCAGGCCGATTTGATAGGCGATCTTGCCGGTTTCGGCTTGCTTTTTAAATTTGATTTTGGGTTTAATGACGGTCATGCCAGCAGTTCGACTTCAATGTTTTCAGCGATATGTTTGTCTATGGCAAAACGGCTGCCGTCGACACAGACAACTAGATTTTGTCCACGGCTCAGAATCATTTCCACAATGCTATGGGTGTGGAAACCGAGATTGACCAAACGTTTTTTGGTTTCCAAATTGCCGTTCAATCCGACGATCTGGCTGTGCTGGCCATTGAGGCATTGGGAGAGAGGAATACTGTATCTAACTGCTGACATCTTAATGAATGATAATGGTTTTTATTTAGGGGAGCTAGATTATCAGAGCGGGGGTGTAAATGCAAATTATTCTCAATAAAAATTACTTGTGCAAGACCGTGATTTGAATTTATAAGTCTATGTTTTTTATAAGAGCTTTCGTATAGGCTTGTTTGCATGTCGGGGTAAGATAGGACTTACCCCGTTTTAGATTCAACACTGTTGAAAACGGTGTTTTATGACTTCTTCTGTACTTTATACAACGCCACTTCACCTAACAGGTTCGGCGCTATACGCATGCCTAGAGAGGTACGGTGTTCCGCATTGACCACTGTTCGCGCTACGACTTCCAAACCTTTTTCTTCACAGAGGTCTTCAAAGTCATTGAAAGTACACATATGAATATTAGGTGTATCGTACCAGTGGTAGGGCAGGGTTTCCGTTTCTGGCATGCGGCCGTTGGTCAGTAGCTGTAAACGCATGCGCCAATAACCGAAGTTAGGGAAAGTAATGATGCACTGCTTACCCACCGCCAGCATATCGTCCAGCAGCTCGTCGGGTCGGCTGACTACTTGCAATGCCTGAGTCATGATGACGAAATCGAATGAGTCTTCATCAAAGTATTCGCAAATGTCGTGGTTGTTTAAATCGCTTTGAATGACGTTGATGTTTTTCTGCACCGCTTGAATGGTCTTCTGCGGATCCAGCTCAAAGCCGTAACCGGTAATGTTATGGGTATCCATCAGGTGTTTAAGCAGTTGGCCGTCGCCGCAGCCTAAGTCAAGTACGCGACTGTTCGGGGTGATCCAATCGGAAATCAGTTTGAATTCAGGAGAGATATGGTTCATTTTTTCGCTCCTGTTTTGTTCGCTTGAATATCTGCATAAACTCGATCCATATAGGTCGAAAAGATTCCTTGATAATGTTCATTTGGCAATAAGAAAGCATCATGCCCGTGTTCGGATTGGACTTCGGCATAGCTGACACTGGCATCATTATCCAACAAGGCTTTGACTATCTCGTGTGAACGAGCCGGAGAGAAGCGCCAATCGGAAGTAAAGGAGACAACCAGAAACTTCGCGGTGGCTTTCGCCAAGGCTTTGCTGAGATCGTGATCGTAATCCGCCGCCGGGTCGAAATAGTCGAGCGCCTTGGTCATTAACAGATAAGTATTGGCATCAAAGTTCATTTTGGTTGCAAACTTTTCACCTTGATAGCGCAGATAACTCTCGACCTGAAATTCCACTTCGTAGTTATATTGCAATTTACCTTCACGCAGTTCGCGGCCGAACTTGCTGCCCATCATGTCGTCGGACAGGTAGGTCAGATGTCCAAGCATTCTTGCTAGAGACAGGCCTTGTTTGGGTACTGTATTGTGTTCCAGAAAACGGCCTTCATGGAAGTCGGGATCGGACATAATGGCGCGACGCGCCACTTCGTTAAAAGCGATATTCTGCGCCGAAAGTTTCGGTGCGGCGGCAATGACCAGCGCATGTTTCAGTTTGTCCGGGTAGTCAATCGCCCACTGCAAGACCTGCATGCCACCCATTGAACCGCCAATCAACGCCGCCCACTGCTCTATACCTAGGTGCTTTCGCAGTTCGTTCTGGCTTTGCACCCAGTCTTTACAGGTGACAATCGGAAAATCCGGTCCGTACACTTTCCCCGTGTCCGGGTTGACCGTGGTCGGTCCGGTGCTGCCGCGGCAGCCGCCTAAATTGTTTGAACAGACGACAAAGAATTTATCGGTGTCAACCGGCTTGCCTGGGCCGATATAGCCGTCCCACCAGCCGGGTTTGCCGTCCTTGTCAACGCCGGCCACATGGTGATCTCCGCTTAAAGCGTGACAGACCAAAATGGCGTTGGATTTATCTGCATTTAATTGACCATAGGTTTCATAAATCAATTCATAGCCGGGCAGCACCGCGCCGCTTGTTAATTCAAGCGGGGTGTTTACTTTGAGGATTTCGGGGGTAGTAACAATCGGGTTTTCACTCATTTAACTGTTTAACCTATCATCTGTTGAGCCAGTTGTGCAATGGAACCCACAATCACAATCTGAAAGAGTTTGATCGCAAGAATGGCGACCAGCGGCGATAAATCCAAACCTCCGACCGGAGGGATCAGTTTTTGGAACGGAGCCAGAACGGGTCTGGTCAGTTGTTCAAAAATAGCGGTGTTAGGATTGTATCCCTGACTGACCCAACTTAGGACCGCTTGAATGATGATCAACCAAAACATCATATCCAACAGTTGATTGGCGATTTCCGTTAAAGACGCAATGATGATAAAAGGGATACCGAATGAACGATCGGTTAACCAAGCCACCAAAAGGATAAACAGAGCTTGAATGGTAATGGCAGTTGCAATGGCCGACCAGTCCCAGCGACTTTTTACCGGTATAAAAGTGTTGTAGGGCGCACAGAGCGGATTGGTGACTTTGGCGATAAATTTTACCACCGGATGGCGCCAGTCCGCATGGGTAGCCCGCAGCAGAAAGCGTAACATTAAGGCAAAAATAATCAGCCCGGTGATGAATTGCAGTAAAAACAGGCCGCCCTGACCGACCGGAGAAGTCAATTCCATTACGCTTTTCCTCCTAGTTCATCCGCCAGCTCTTCGGCACGATCGTGCGCTGCCTGCATGGCTTTGCTGACAATTTCTCTGAGATTATCGGCTTCAAAACTTTGTATTGCCCGTTCGGTGGTGCCGTTTGGAGAGGTGACGTTGTGGCGTAAAGTCTGACAATCCTGATGGCTTTCCAGAACCATTTTGGCTGCGCCTAAGGCGGTTTGCAGCGTCAACAGATGGGCGGTTTTTTCATCTAGACCAAGTTGTTGTCCCGCCTGTTCCATCGCTTCCATAAACAGGAAATAATAAGCCGGGCCGCTTCCGGAAAGGGCGGTAACCGAATCCAGTTGCGACTCTTCATTTACCCAAACGGTTAAACCGGCCGCGCGCATGATGTGTTCCGCCTGGCTTTTCTGCTCTTCGTTGACGGTGTCATTGGCATAAAGACCAGTTGCGCCAGTTTGAATCAGCGCCGGCGTATTCGGCATGGTTCTGACGATGGCATTGCTTGCACCCAGCCACTGATCAATCGCACCGCTTCTAATACCGGCCGCTACTGAGATAATAAGCGGTTTTTTGCTTTGTACGGCGGGTTCTATCGTTAAGCAGACCGATTCCAGGATTTGCGGTTTGACGGCAAGTACCACAATATCGGATTGATTGATCGCTTCGAGATTGTCGGCAAAACAGGTGATACCGAATCTTTCGGTAACCCGTTGTCGTTGCGCTTCAGTCGGATCGGTGGCAAAAATTTTGTGTTTGTCATAACCGCTGGCAATTAAGCCGCCAATCAGGCTTTGAGCCATATTACCGGCTCCAATAAAACAGATAGTAGCATTCATAATGAATAGAATCTTTTTCCGAAAAACGAGATGGAAATATTATAAAGGATAATGCGTTAAAAAATACCCCAATCGAATCGGGGGAGAATGGCTGTTGGGCAAGAGAGGAATGAAAAACGCCGCTTTAAAGCGGCGTTTTCGGGTTTAGTTAATGGTGGTCGAGTCTGAGGCGATCTGCTCAGGGGTCGGTGGAGTCTCCTCGTACATGTATTTAAAGCGGCGTACATGACTATCGCCTTCAATGCCGTGCTCCGGATCGTCCGCATGCATACCGTGGACAAAACTAGGTCGAATACTTTGATAACGAAGTTCAACATCAACCGTGAATGGGGCTGTTGCTCCCGTAGTGTCCACCGTGTAAGTTACGGTGTCTTTGCCGTCTGACCCGGCGCCATCTTTACCAGTGGCAAAGTTGGCATCGCTCGTTGCTAAACCGTTAACGTCATCGTCATACATGCCGGGGGTAACCGGGTTGGCATGACGATTCGCTAAAGTCCAACCAATCGGCGGAATGCGGTTGTCTTTCAAGTATTGGTTGGCATGCAACAGTACATGCGTGATATCGCCATTGACATCACCCAGCACCGGCTCATAGATAGCTACCTGATCATCGCTAGTAATGGTGTCATGGTGAGGTTCGTAACAGCTTGAATAATCAAAACCGGAAGTATGGTCTTTCTCGATTTTCAGACATTCATAAGCATTGAACTGATCATCTTTAGCCAAGTAACCTCTTGCGTCGGTTGCACCGGATTCAAAGACAATCGAGCCGTTATTGTCGGTGACTTTCATATATATCCACATACGACGCGACGGGAAACTGGTCGGCAAACGGTGCCCGGTCAAGTTGGTAATGGTCACCGGAATGGTTAATGAACCACTGTTATTACTCGGATTTACCACTTCTACGGTGGCGGCATTTGCCAGCATAGCGCGTGTTTGCGCAATTTTATCGTTAAAACCGTTCTCGGTGGTTTTATCCGAGATACCGAGCTCTACCATATAATCTCTTAGCAGACTAAGTAGATAACTGTTGCCACCGACAAATTCATGTACCGAGAAAACGCTGCTCGAATCGTTGGCAAGGTCGGTGCCGGACGGTCTATCCGTTGCATTGGTTGGACGCGTGGTAATCGGTGTGACGTAGTTGGCTTCCGGCGGTGCCATATGACACTGCTGACAGGTTTTGCCGGTAGTTGGATTAGAGTATTGGCTGTTTAACCAGTCCCAATAAGGCGTTTGTTCCGGGAATTGAGCGATACTGCCATTCACAAGATGCGGGTCACCGTCCAGATTCAGAGTGGGAGTATAGAGGTTATGACAGCTTGCACACATAGCCGATTCGCGAATATGGCTGCTGTGCTCCGGTGTATAGATCGTATTGTTTTGCATCGCCTGACCGATCGGGCTGATGAATGGCCCGAAAATGCTGGGATCAACACCGTTATTTTCTTCTTCCGATTTAATGGTGTAGTGGCCGCTCATGCTGTTAAGTAGTACAGGATCTGTAAGTGGATCACTGTTAACTGCAGGATCTGGTGAGCGTGGATCTTGCATCTGGTGACACGAGGTACAAGAAATCCCCTCACGGGCATGCGGGTCCGTCATGGCAGTGGCCATAGGGTAACCACCGTCTTGACTTAGACCGGTCGGGTCGGAAGTCAATAGTTCAATATTTTGGTGCGCGTGCGTGGAAGCCATCGGTGCGTGGCAACGTAGACAGGTGTCTTCAATAAATACTTGTTTGTCCGGGAAGATATGCACTTCTTCTTCGACGACCGCATTGAAATAAGGGTCGTTTAAGGAGTGCGCCATGACGCTGTGCTTCCATTGCGCTGCCGGACTGACATCTTTGAAATTATGTTCCATGATTCCATCATCACTCTCAATATCTCCAGCAGTTCCGGTATGGCAGGAGGCACAGCTACTGGCATTAGTGAAGACTCCGGTTATTCCCCAATTGGCAGCATAAGCAGGGTTATTGAACATGGCGCTGTGTTCGCCATCTAAAAGTGAAACGCTCGCTTCGCCATCGCTAATAACGGCATTGGTTGCTGAAGTCAGAGTGACTGTAAAGGTCTTTGTGGTAGCGGTATCTCTGCCATCCACCAAAGCGATACTAATCGTTTTTGATGTTTCGCCGCTTGCAAAAGTTAATGTGCCTGTATTGCTTACATAATCTGTTGCCGCAACAGCCGAGCCGTCAGCCGTTGCATATTCAACGGTAACGGCGTTATCCGTGGCGGTTGAAAGTGTCACGGTCACGTCTACCGATGTAGCGGTATTCACCGCTTGAGTATCGGCAATACTTAGCGATGGAGTGCTTGGTTCGTCGCTGCTGCCACCGCCGCCTCCGCTGCCGCCGCCGCCTCCGCATCCGCTGAGGGAGAGAGTGACAAAAACAAGAAGTGCTAACCATTTAGACTGGAACATAACGAATCCTTTAACCTTCAAGGCCCAAAAAAATTTTAAGAATAATGGAGGCAATTAAACCATTAATGCTTTGCCGGTAGACAAATAACCATGCAATTCTTGAACCAAAATTGATATGAATTAACAAAAATTATTGTTTATTAGAGGGCGCTTATATAGTTATGCGTAGTGGTTAACCATATAAGAAATAAAGCGCTTTTATCGAGACGGATAAAGCGAGGTAATAACAGGTGGCACGGAGCATTATCGGGATCCGAATTGATCAGAAAATCGGGATTGCAAAAGCGCTCTAAAAGGTGACGCAAGTACCGGAGAAAAAAAGTGCTATGTAACGCTAAAGGATTCTTTGAACGGCCGTTATATTAAAGTACAGAGGCGGTTAGCGTTTGGTGATCCTGAGCGAATAAACAGCCCTAATAATTTAAATGGATTGATTGGAATCGATTGATCTGTTTGGATTATGCAAAAAGGAGATAACCCGAAAACGATGATTCGATTTCGGGTTTTTTACTTTCAGGCTCTAGAAAGCCGTTTAATGATTCAAGTTTGAATAATCACGGGTGCCAAAGATATCGGTGCCGATACGAACGATCGTTGCGCCTTCGGCAATCGCCGCTTCCAGATCGGCCGACATGCCCATAGATAACGTATCTAAACGCCAGTCCGGATGCTGGTTTTGGAGCTGCTTTAATAACCGTTGCATGGCCGCAAAAGGTTTGCGCTGTTCGGTAAAACTCTCTGCTTTTTGCGGAATCGCCATCAAGCCTCTTAAGTGCAGTTTGGGCAGCAGGGCGATTTGTTTGGCTACCTGCATTACCTCTTCTCTACTCAACCCCGCTTTGGATGCTTCCCCGCTGATATTGACTTCAAGCAGGATATTTAATGGCGGCAAGTCGTCCGGACGTTGGTCGTTCAGACGCTGGGCGATTTTCAATCGATCTACGCTGTGAACCCAGTTGAAATGCGCCGCGATGTGTTTGGTTTTATTGGATTGGATCGGACCGATAAAATGCCATTCCAATTCCGGTAAAACCTCGATTTTTTCCAATGCTTCTTGTACATAATTCTCGCCGAACGCCCGTTGCCCGTATTCCGCCAAAATTTTAATGTCTTCAATCGGTTTGGTTTTGCTGACGGCTAACAGTTGAACGGATTCGGCAGGGCGGTCCGATTCGATACAAGCTTGTGCGATACGTTCTTGTACCTGACGGTAGCGTTCAATAATCTGGTTTTGCATAGGAGGTACTCTTGAATTGCTATAGAGGAATATTCTAGCGGTTCTTTCGTTAGCTTGCATAACGGCAGACTGAAATGAACTGGTTAAGGTGAGGGCGCAGCTGATAGCAGAGACGAATCTTTAGCGTGTTTTTCAGTCTTAACCGAGTGAAATAACAGGTTAATTATTTGAAATCAATTTTGCTTTGATTGTTAATCGCTAAGCCGCTGTAAAACTGAATTCAAAGGCGTATAGTTAAGAAGATAAAAGCTCTATAAACAGATTCAAAAGACGATTGAAGGAGGTTGTGTGAAAAAAGTTAAATCGAGTGAAAGTAATTACCCTTATCAGGAAAAAATGAAGCGTGACGAGTACGAAGAGACTAAACGCTTGTTACAGATTGAATTGCTGAAACTGCAAAAGTGGGTTAAGGAGAACGACGAGCGCATCGTGATGCTTTTTGAAGGGCGTGATGCGGCCGGTAAAGGGGGAACTATCAAGCGAATGATGGAACACCTGAATCCTCGTGGAGCGCGAGTAGTGGCATTGGATAAGCCTAGCGAAATCGAAAAAGGTCAGTGGTACTTCCAGCGTTATGTTGAAAATTTGCCGACGGCCGGGGAGATGGTTCTGTTTGACCGTTCCTGGTATAACCGCGCCGGTGTCGAGCGAGTGATGGGATTCTGTTCGCCGCAAGAGTACACCCTGTTTATGCATCAGGCGCCGGAGTTTGAAAGAATGGTTCAGGCGGACGGTGTACGCATTATGAAGTTTTGGTTCTCGGTCGGACGCAAAGAGCAGTTAAGACGTTTTAACGCCCGTAAGACCGACCCGTTGAAGCAGTGGAAATTAAGTCCGATGGATTTAGCCTCGCTTGACCGTTGGGATGATTATACAAAAGCAAAAGAAGATATGTTTTTCTATACTAATACCAGCCATGCGCCTTGGACGGTAATCAAGTCGAATGACAAAAAACGGGCTCGTTTGGAGTGTATGCGTTATGTGTTGAGCAACATCCCATATGAGGGCAAGGACGAGAAGGTGGTGGGTCAAGCGGATCCGTTAATCGTCTCTTCCGGTGAAGATATTTTCTTGTATGACTAATGAACGAATTGTAAAGGGGGTGAATGATGAATATAAATGAGCATGCATACAGCGTGGTGAAAGGGTTTAAAAAAAGCCTGACTAAAGAACAGAAACAAATGCTGACCGATGAGAACTTCGAAGAGTTACAGATTTTGGTAGAAGCCGCATTGGGATCGACAGCGGAAATCGTCTTGCACAGTTCAGCTAAATCGCTGGAAAAACTGGCTAAACAGCTGAGAAAACAAGCGAAATCGATTGAGCAATTAGAACAATAGACTCATCAGTACTCAGAAATGCCTGTTCAGCGGGGGGGTAACGGATTACCTCCGCGCTTGCAGGTATTTTTCTTTATCATCCGCCAATATGCTTAACTGCCAATCAAATTGTTCCGGCTGGTTTAAGCACCATTCTGCAAACAGTTCCAGCACGCTGCCGTGAAAACAGCCGGGCAAGAGGTTTTTTGATGCCATTCGGTTGATGATTCCCCAATCCTCCAATAAAGCGCTGGCACCAATCGCTTCATCCGGCATTTCCGGTGCCCAGAAACGGGCCGGTTTAATCATGAACGGGAAAGCTTCGCCTTCCAGAAAAACAACCGTTGCGGCTTGGTTTTGTAAATGGCGTTGTTTGGCGATGATAAAAGCGTTAGCCATATATTTCTCTTCGGCCAAAATGACACTGGGGCGATTTGCTTCGGGGAAAACAAAACCTTGTTGAGACTCGGCGTGATGGATTGGAGCAAGAGTCGGATGTTGACCGAGCGATTCCTCTGCCAAACCGGCCTTACTTAAGAATTGATATGATCCGGACGCACTCTGCGGGACTTGGAATAGAGTTAATTCGATTTCAGGCTGTTCGGCCAAACAATAATTGTGACCGATGAAAAATTCGGTCGGCGGCGGATTGTCCAGTTTCAGATTGATCAGGTAAAAACCGTTGATCTGCTCGGACTGTCCATGATAGGAAGCAACTTTGACAGGGTTCATAAAATAACAATCCGAGCAGAGAGGTTAGATTTGATTATTGCGGAACACCGGGCGTCCTTGGAACAGCGTCTGTTCGACTCTGCCGACAAATTCCCAGCCTGAAAACGGCGTGTTTTTGCCTTCGCTGACCATTTCTTCAGGGTTTAACGTCCAAATGGCTTCCGGGTCGACAATGCAGATGTCGGCCGAGTTGCCCGGCTCCAAAGAGCCGGTATGACAGTCGATGATTTCCGCAGGAGATTGGGTTACGGCTTTGATTGCCGTCATCAGGTCTAATTGGTTTTCTTGCACCAGTTTGATGAGCAGAGCCAATAAGGTTTCCAAACCGCTGATTCCCGGTGTGCTCTCGCCGAAAGGTAACAGTTTGACGTCGCGCTCCAGAGGAGTGTGGTCACTGACAATGGCATCGATAATGCCATGACGGACACCGTTGATCAGGGCTTCTTTATCTTTCATGCTGCGCAGCGGCGGGCTGACTCTGAACAAACTGTTGAATGACATGGTATCCATTTCCGAAAGCATCAGTTGATGGATAGCGACATCACAGGTTACAGGCAGGCCGCGCTTTTTCGCTTCGGCAATCATTTCTACCGAGCGTGCGCAGGAGAGTTGCGAGAAGTGAGCTTTAACGCCGGCCTCTTCGACTAGAATCAAATCTCTGGCCAGCGCGGTCGTTTCCGCCGAAGGCGGAATTTCCTGCAAACCTAAACGGGAACTGATCGGCCCGCTATGCGCAATGCCGTTATTCTTCAATTGCTGGTCTTCACAACGAAGCATGACCGGAATGTCTTGGGTTGACACATACTCCAGAGCATTCTTCAAAGTCAATGCACTTTGCACCGGTTGGTTTGCCTGACTCAGAGCCACACAGCCAGCCTGTTTTAGCGAGAAGGTGTTGCTCAGCAACTCGCCGTTCAATCCCTGCGTCAAAGCGCCGATCGGCATGACAAAAGCGGTAGCCGCTTGACGGGCACGGCGTTGCAATAATTCGGTAACCGCTTGAGTATCATTAATGGGCGAGGTGTCGGGTGGGCAGCAAATGCTCGTAATACCACCGGCTACGGCCGCTTTGGTTTCCGAGGCGATACTGCCGGCATAATGGGAGCCGGGTTCACCGAGACGAGCTTGCAGGTCAACCAGGCCGGGAAGCACCCACTTGTTTTCCGCATCAATCTCTTGGTCGGCGGTATAGCCTTCTGGCAGCTCGTCGCCAATGGCTAAAATCCGGCCTCGGGATAGGTAGATATTGGTGACCTGATCCATGTTTTGTGCCGGGTCGATGACACGACCGTTTTTAATGGCGATTCTCACAGCGTGTCCTCCTCGGTTTCCAATTGCAGAGATGCTTGTTGTTCCTCTTCAGCTTTATGCTGCGCCAGTTGAGCGGCATTGCTCATCAGAATGGACATGACGGCCATTCGGACGGCAATACCGTAGGTGACTTGTTCCAGTATCACCGATTGCGGTCCGTCCGCTACCGCCGAATCGATTTCGACTCCACGGTTGATCGGGCCGGGATGCATGACGATGGCATCCGGTTTGGCTAAAGCAAGACGCTCTTCGGTCAAACCGTACAGTTTGAAAAACTCTTTTTCACTCGGGATCAGTGCGCTTTTCATGCGTTCGTTTTGCAGACGTACCATAATAACCACATCCACATCTTGCAGACCTTCTTCAATGTCGTGGTAGACGTGAACTCCCATGGCATCCGGATCGGATGGCATCAAGGTTTTCGGGCCGATGACCCGGATTTCTCGAGCTTCGAGAATGCTCAGTGCTTGAATCTGCGAGCGTACTACCCGAGAGTGCAGTACGTCACCGACAATCGCCACTTTCAAATCGAAGATGTCGCCCTTGTGTTTGCGGATGGTGTACATGTCGAGCATCGCTTGAGTCGGATGAGCATGTTGGCCGTCGCCGGCATTCATCACATGGACATGCGGCGCCACATGTTTGGCAAAAAAGTGGGCGGCTCCGCTCTCCGAGTGGCGAATGACAAACATATCCGCTTGCATCGCCTGTAGGTTCCACAGGGTATCAAGTAGAGACTCGCCTTTTTTGGTGGCCGAAGTCTGGATATCCAGACTTTCGATATCGGCGGACAAGCGTTTCTCGGCAATTTCAAAAGTGGTTCTGGTGCGGGTGCTCGGCTCGAAAAACAGGTTCATGATGCTTTTACCACGCAATAACGGAACCTTTTTAATCTCGTTGGTTTTTGGGTTAATGAATGAGTCAGCCGTATCCAAAATCTCGGTCAGGTGGTGAGCTTTAAGCCCTTCCAGCGTTAGAAAATGTTTTAGTTTGCCGAGTTCGTTCAATTGAATATTCGGCGCCGCTAACTTGACACTCATTCGTTTTCCTCACTGTTGTTAACAATGGTTACTTTCAATGGTTCCGGACCGGTTAACTTAATAGTTTGACTGCATTCCAAAGCCATGCCGACCACGTCTGCCTGAAACGGCAGTTCGCGACACCCTTTACGGTCCAGTAAAGTGACCAGAGTCACACTGGCCGGACGACCGAAGTCGAAAATCTCGTTTAATGCCGCACGGGTTGTGCGACCGGTATAGAGCACGTCATCAACCAAAATAATGTGCTGGTCGTCCACTTCCCAAGGAATCGAAGAGGGTTTGACTGTCGGGTTCAAGCCGATTTTGGAAAAGTCGTCACGGTAGAAGGCGATATCGATTACGCCCAACTCTTCCGCTAGAGCCAATTGTTGATGAATACGCTGAGCCACCCATTCGCCGCCGGTACGAATACCGATCATTTTAGGCGCTTTGTGGATGATCGCTTTCTGTTTGAGCTGTGCGCAGATGCTGTCAATCAGTTGAGGTACATCGATATCTAGTTCAGTCATAAAAATTTTCCGTTTGGGAGGTGATTCGGCGAAAAACCGTCTATAGGTTAGCCGGATTGCAGCCAGTTCTCCAATAAAATTTGTGCGGCGTGATCATCTATGTGCTGTTTTTTCAGTCCGCGATTCTCGGCTTCAATTGAACTTAATTGTTCTTCGATATAAAACACCGGGCGCTGATAGCGGCCGCTCAAGCGTTGACCGAATTTTCGTGCCGGCTGGGTCAGGGCTTGTTCGGTACCGTCAAGCCGCATCGGCAGACCGACTACAATGGCGACCGGTTGCCATTTTTCAAAAAGTCGGGTGATATGTTCCCAATCGGGTTTGCCGTCCCGGCTTGTAACGATCGCTTCCGGAGAGGCGGTTTGGGTAATGGTTTGTCCGACTGCGACGCCGATCCGGCGTAAGCCGAAATCAAAGCCGATTACAGTGCCTTGCGGTTTGCTCTGCGCTTCAGGCATTACCTGCCTCGGCACTTAAAAATTCCGGCGAGATACCGAGGGTTCCCAACGCGACTTGCCATCGATTTTCAATCGGCGTTTCGAACAACAGGCTTTCGTTATAAGGGATGGTCAACCAACTGTTTTCTTGCATCTCTTTAGCCAGTTGCCCGGGCTCCCAACCTGCAAATCCCAAGCAGACAATAAACTGTTCCGGGGCAAAATTTTCACTGATCTCTTCGAGTAAATCTTCCGAAACGGTCATGTTGAGGTGATCCGGCAGCGACATGCTGCTTTTCCAATTACCGCTGCCTTTGTGAAGGATAAAGCCTCTTTCCAAATCGACCGGTCCGCCGATCAATATCGGCTGGTCGAGAAAGTTTGCATTTTCGGGGATGTTTAAAGAGAAGTGCTCAAGTAGCTCCTGCATATTGATTTTGTTCGGCAGGTTGACGACCAATCCCATGGTGCCGTGCTTATTGTCTTCGACAACGTAAATCACGGTTTTTTCAAACCAGCTGTCATCCAAAGAGGGCATGGCAACAAGGAAATTATGTTCTAGAGATTGCATCTTATTCATAGCTCGAATTATAGCAGACCCGGTCACCGCAACAGAAAGGAAAATATCGAGATTTTAATGTGCTATGGCTGTTTTGTTGCGGCGGATTTACCGGTGAAGTGCCTAAACCGTCATTCGATAAATTGAACTCGCTGCGCCATGCTTTCGGTTTGGAAGATTTGCCCGCGATGATCGATGCATAACACTTGTTTGACGTGCATTGATTCGGCGATTTTAAGCCAGCGTTGAGGGCCGGCCACGAGAATGGCCGTGGCCGCCGAATCCGCTGTGGTGGCATCTTCGTGAATCACCGTGACGGAGCTAAAGGTGTCTGCCGGATAGCCGCTTTTCGGGTCGATAATATGCGAGTAGTGTCTGCCTTGCCATTCGAAAAAGCGTTGGTAATCCCCGGAAGTGACCACACTTTCACCGCCTTTGATTCGGATTTTGGCTAACGGGGTGCTCGGATGTTTAGGTGACTGAATGCCGATAGTCCAAGCTTGCCCGTATTTAGAACCGAGCGCTTTCATATCTCCGCCGATACTGACCAGGGCGTTTTGGATACCGTTCTCTTGTAAAGTCTGCATGGCTAGGTCGATGGCTAAGCCTTTTGCATTGCCGCCAAAATCAAGCTGTACCATCGGATTGGAACTGGTGAGTTGATTGCCTGTAAACGAGATGTCGGCAATCGACGGCGCGGAGGTTAGCCACGCTTGAATCTTGTCATTGCTTGGCGGCGGACCTTGCCACTGTTCGCTGTGAAATCCCCATAAGGAGATCAGGCTGCCGATGCCCGGGTCGAACAAGCCTTGACTCTGCTGGCTTAACTTGATGGATTTCTCGATAAACTCTTTGACAGATAAGGAAACGGTGATCGGTTGTTGCCGGGCGATCGCCTGATTGATTTTGTAAATAACGCCGCCTTTCTCCCAAGCGTGCCAATCTTTGTGAAACTGGCGAAACTGTTCCTCAACCTGCGCAATTGCGTGGTTTGCATGCTGTTGGTTTTCATCGTAAACCGATATTTCCACCATGGTGCCGAAGACATACAAAACCGCTTTGACCGGTTGCTGGTTTTGCGGCGCTTCGCAACCGTTTAGCAATCCGAACAGAAAAACCAAACCGAGAATAGCTAGCGTTTTTTTAATGTAAAGGTGTGAGTTTGCAATCATGAGAGTCGTTGTATGTCTGTCGGTGCTGTGTACGGGTCTGAAACCTGCATTTTCGCGTTCTTTATAAATTTAAACATCATTTAGTAAAGCAAAGAGCTATTTTAGCCTAAAAAAGCCGCCCGCAATGGAATGAAACAATAGGCAAATAAGCATCACCGGTCACGAAAGAGAAGTTTCTATAGGTTCAATCCTAGAGGTTTAAGCATTGCCTCTAAGGCGAATCTGCATGGAACACTCACTTATGTAAACGATACGTTTATGAGCGTGAGTGCTTATACGCGGGAGGAGCTGATCGGTCAACCGCACAATATCAGACGTCATGCGGATGTGCCCAAAATGGTCTTTAAATATATGCGGCAAACTGTATAGGCCGGTAATGGCCGGTTTGACCGTTGGGTAGCGCTTAGTCAGCGTTTAATTTGGCTTCCAGACAGTCGAAAAGTGTGCCGGCAATATTCAGATCGAATTGCGCATCCAGTTCGCGGATGCAGGTCGGGCTGGTGACATTGATTTCGGTGATGTAGTCGCCGATTACGTCCAAGCCGACAAAGTAGAGGCCTTTGGCTTTTAACGTCGGGGCAATTTGTGTACACAACCAGCGTTCACGATCAGTGATCGGCATGCCGACACCCGTGCCTCCAGCAGCGATATTGCCGCGAGTTTCACCTTCCGCCGGAATGCGCGCCAGAGCGTAATCAATCGGCTCTCCGTTGATCAATAGAATGCGTTTGTCTCCCGCGCTGATTTCCGGTAGGTAGGTCTGCGCCATAATATGATGCTTACCATGATCAGTCATGCTTTCAATGATGACATTGGTATTCGGGTCACCCGCCTTCACTCTGAAAATGGAAGCGCCGCCCATTGCATCGAGCGGTTTGAGGATCGTATCACGATGGTCCTGAATAAAGGTTTTCAGTTGTTCTTGATTGGCTGAAACCAGAGTTGGAGGAATGCATTCCGGGAACCAGCTGGCAAATAGTTTTTCGTTGGCGTCACGTAAAGTTTGCGGCTTGTTGACGACCAAAACGCCTTGCGCTTCGGCAAGCTCCAGCATGTGGGTGCTGTACAGATAGTCGTTGTTAAACGGCGGGTCCTGTCTGATTAGAATGATATCCAAGCTTGCCAGGGCGATATCGTGTGAAGCGCCGAAGCCGTAGAACTGTTGCGCTTTATCTCTATCCCAAACTTTGAGCTCGCTGGTAACGGCATGCGCTTGCCCGTTTTTCAGGTAGAGATCTTCCGGTTGCATGTAAACCAATTCATGACCGCGTCTTTGAGCTTCAAGCAACATCGCAAAAGAGGAATCTTTATGTGGTTTAATTCCCTCGATTGGATCCATGACGATACCGACACGTAAACTCATCTGTTTTTCTCCTGGTTTGTTCCGTAATGCCTGTATATATCGCTTTTTAGATTGCGGCCAGTTCAGGCAATTGGCCTTTGGCATCGGCGATCTCACGTGCGGCAGCCAGTAATGCTAAACGGGCAATGACACCATAGGCGTAAAAACGGTTTGGGCTGGCATCCGGATTTTGGTGCTCGTCGGGCAGAACGCAGGACTCTTCAAATGAGAGCGGTTCAAAATGCATGCCCGGCGAATTGAGGTTATCGGTGGCCGTTTTGCCGGTATGAACTCGGTAGAAACCGCCTATAACCTGACTGCCGATCATATAGACCACCGGTTCGGCAACCGCTTCGTCGATGGTTTCATAGGTGTAAACCCCTTCCTGAACCAGCATTTGCTCAACTTGCAATCCTTCTTTAACCGAAGACATTTTGTTACGTTGTTTGCGGTTTAGATTCAAAATATCTTCAGGGTTGTCGACCGACATGATCGCCATACCGTAGGTTCCGCTATCGGATTTAACGATAACGAAAGGTTTGCATTCGATATCATGAGTGTCGTAATACTCTTGCGTATCTTCCAATACACAGTTGACGGCTTTGGCTAAATCTTCCAGTCCGGTACGTTCTTTGAAGTTGATCGGTCCGCAGCGGATCGAAGTCGGGGTGATCAGCCAAGGATCAATACCGATCAGCTCGGCAAACGCTTTGGTCACATCCGAGTAATGGGCGAAATGTTCGGTTTTATAACGATCCGCCCAACCGAGTTCCAGTGGCGGAAGCAGGGTCTGTTGTACGCCTTCCAGAATTTCCGGGCGTCCGCCGGAAAGGTCGTTGTTAAGCAGGACGGCGCAAGGGAAAAAGTTCTCGACACCGACGCGGTCATTTTCTCGGACAATCGGTTTTAGAATCAAAGCGTTGCCTGAAGGTAGTTCGATGCTCATCGGTTCTTCAAGTCCTTCGATCAGCGAACCGATATGCACCTCGTAACCAGCGCTTTCCAGAACGGTCTGTAACGAGTATAAGTTTTCGAGATAGAAAGTGTTGCGGGTATGGTTTTCGGGAATGATCAATACGCCGTCGGCATCGGGACATTCCTGAGTAACGGCATTCTGTGCGGCGTGTACCGCTAGAGAGCGCAAATCCGGATGCAGGTTGTTAAACCCGGCCGGAAATAGGTTGGTGTCAACCGGAGCCAGTTTGTATCCGGCATTTCGCAAATCGACCGAACCGTAAAATGGTGCCGGGGTATTTTTGAACTGTTTTCGAAACCAAGACTCGATGATATTGCGATTATCTAAAAGGTGTTTTTCCAGCTCTAGTAACGGGCCTTTTAATGCGGTTTGTAAATGAGGTACTTGGTTCGTTGACGGCATCGTTTGCTTCTCTTGATGATTGCATATTTTTAAGGGGATTTATTATACAAATTTTATTTTCTTCACGGCTTCAATTTATGGTGACTGAAGTATGAAGCAGAGTTTTTAGCGGCTTGTCCGTTTCATGGCATTTTAGGCACAAACCCGGTTTTTACCTTGACGCTTGGCTTTATAAAGCTGTTTGTCTGCTCGGTCAATCAGGGAAATAGAGTGATCGCTCGGTTGGGATTGGGCAATACCGATACTGATGGTTTGCGTGAAGTTTTCTATAAATTTAAGTTCGGCGACGCTGTTCAGCAGCTTTTCGGCGAGTTGGCGAGCATGCTCGAGATCGGTTTCCGGGCAGATGACAATGAATTCTTCTCCGCCCCAGCGGCCGACGGTATCGGATTTGCGGACATTTTCCGAGATGACGTTGAAGGTTCTTTTGATCACTTCGTCGCCTAGCAGATGGCCGTAGTTATCATTAATTTGTTTAAAGTTATCCAAATCGATCAACAGTACAGACAGCTTGCTGTGGTAACGTTGCGAACGACTGATTTCGCCTTCCAATACTTGATCAAGATGTTGGCGGTTGTAGGCGCCGGTTAAAAAGTCGGTGACGCTCAATATTTCCAGTCTTTCATTACTGGCTTCCAGCGACTTTTGCGTAGTGACTAGCTTTTGGTTGGTCGTGGTTAACTGGCGGTTTAGGGTTCGCATTTTGTGACCGTAAATAGAGACCAGTAAGAGGATAAGCAAGGCCGGAGCGAGGTATAGTGCCAGCTCTTTCCAATTGATTTCCTGTTTATATTCAATCTGTAGCCAGCGGTTGCTGAGTCGGGTTTTGGTCTCGTTATCGATGGTCGCGAGTGCTTTAGTCAGAATAGAGTGCAGTTCCGGCAGTTCTTTGCCGACCGCCATTTTGATATTGGCGTTGAAGGCCGTTTCGCCACTGATTTGGATATTGGTGAGTCCTAGGGAGCGGATGTGATAACCGACCACGGCGAGATTGTCTACATAGCCGTAGGCTTGGCCGGTGGCAACCGCGTTTAAGCCCTCTTCAATAGAGTGAACCAGTAGAGTATCCAGATGCGGATAGTTCTTTTCGAGTAGTTCATGAGCGGCATAGTTTTCGACCACGGCAATGACTTTTTTAGGTAGCTTGTTAAAGTCAGGAATGTAGTTTTCGCCTTTTTGGGTGGCGATGACCATCGGGAACTTGAGGTAGGCTGGCGTAAAGTTGACATATTGTCTTCGGTCCGGCGTTTCGATCACCGCTGAAAACATATCGATTCGGCCTGATTTAACGGCTTCAACAGACTGGTTCCAAGTCAATTGTTTCTGAGGCAGGAATTTAATTCCGGTAATGGCATTGAGATGGTTCAAATAATCTTTTACCAGACCGTTATACCGGTCGTGTTCGTCAATGAATTCAATCGGTTGCCAGGACGGATCTATCGCCACGGTGACTTGCGGGTTGCGTTTGATCCAGGCTTTTTCCACACGGCTCAGTTTCAGTTTGTGTAATTCCGGTTTATAGATGCCTTCGGAGAGGTTGTACTCTTTGTTGATCAACTTGTGTTTTTCAAACAGTTTTTGAATATATTTCAAACGGCCGGCATTGAGTGTACCGATCGGAACCGCGCCGGCTTGAATAATCTCTTCTATCGCTTTGGCTTCATACATCAGGTGCTCGAAACTTTTATCGACTTTCAGTTCCTTGATGATGTAATTGATGATTTCCGCTTTGTTTTCCAAGGCGTATTGCCAACCTCTTATGGAAGCTCTGCGGAAGCTTTCGACTCTGTCCGGATGATTATTTACTTCATCGTTATTGGCAAAAATCAGGTCGCCGTAAAAATCGACACCGAAATTGAGCGGTCTGATGACGTTGATATCAATCCCTTTTTCTATAAAGAAGTAGGGTTCGTTCGATAAGTAGCCAGGGTAGACATCCACTTGGCCGCTTGCCAGTACTTCGGGCCCTTCTTTGATCACCATTCTGTTGGTATGTATGTCGATATTGTTCTCGTGCAGCATGGCAAGCAACGGAAAGCCGTCGGTGTCTTTTTGATAGAAGGCGACGGTTTTATCTTTTAGTTCATAGGGGCTGTCGATACCGCTCGATTTTAATGTCAGGAAAACGAGCGGAGAGTGCTGGAAAATGGCTGAAACGATGGTTAGAGGGGCGCCTTTTGCCTGGTATAACATCAGCATGCTGTCTGCTATACCGTATTCGGATTCACCGTTGATTACCTGCTCGATGTTGTTGGTATAGATGTCGCGTTCCTTGATGGTGACGTCTAAGCCTTCCTCCGCATAAAAACCTTTGATTTTTGCGGCGTAATAACCGGCAAACTGGAATTGGTGAAACCATTTCAGTTGTAAAGAGACTTTTTCCGGCGAGCCGTTGCTTTCTTGTGTTTGAGGCAAAGCGGAATGGTTGTCTTGGTCTCTAGCATAAACCGCCGACGCCAGACTGATCAGTAGCAAAAAAACTACAGTCAAGAGAAGCAGATAACCACTTTTTGAGGTTTTGGCAGCAGGCGAGATTACGGACATTTATTCTGAGTATTTTTGCGTTGTAAATGACCAAATATTCTACTAGAGAAAGTTGTTGAACTCTATGTATAAAGCAGTGTTTTTCAAGGTGTTTCTGGTGTTTTGCGGTCAAGATGGGGGCTTGATTTACTATTGCTAGGATAAATCTCCCCATAGGGTCTGTAAAATTGCTAATGCGGCGGGACCGGCAGTTTCCGTTCGCAAAATTCTTGGACCGAATTTAATGGGGGTTAAGCCGATCTGTTTTGCCTGTTCAACTTCGTCATCGGTCAAGCCGCCTTCCGGGCCGATGAGGAGTTGAATGGGCATTGAGACTGCCGGCTGCTCCAAAGAGGCTAGAGATTCGTTTGCATAAGGATCGAGGATTAGGCCGAAAGTGTGTTCATCTTGTTGCTTTAACCACTCTTCAAAATCCAGTATCGGCTGTATTTCGGGAACGACGGTTCGGCCGCTCTGTTCGCAGGCGTTAATGACAATGGTCTGCCATTGCTGTCTGCGTTTCTCCAACTTTTCACCTTTGAGTTTGACTTCGCAACGTTCGGTAAAAACCGGTTGGATAGCCGTTACTCCAAGTTCGACCGCTTTTTGAATGGAGTGATCCATGCGGTCGCCACGTGATATGCCTTGGACGAGAACCGTGTGGATAGGCGATTCGCTGGAGCTTTGCTCAACACGTTCAATAATAAAGTCCGCAGCACGTCGACCTGAAGCTTCAAGGCGCCCCTGTGCTAGCAGACCTTCCCCATTGAAGGCCTCAATCATCGATCCGGATTTAAGTCGTAAAACCGTTAAAGCGTAGTGCGCCTGTTCTTTGGATAGTTCAATCCGCAGATTGGTTTGATAATCAGCGGGCAAGTACAGGCGGGATATACGCATCGGTTTTTCCTTAGCGGTAGGTTAGAGATTTAGCAATATCCAGAGTTGGCTGCACACTGTTCATGCTATAGAAGTGTACACCCGGTGCGCCGGCATCAAGCAGTCTTTGAGAAAGTTCCTGAACCACTTCTTTACCGAATGCCAACAGGCTCTCTCTGTCGTCTTCGTAACTTTCAAGGCGGCACTTCAACCAGCGAGGCACTTCCGCTCCGCAGCCTTCCGAGAAGCGAATCAGGTTTTCGTAGTTGGTGATCGGCATAATGCCGGGAACGATCGGAATATCGATACCGTTCTTTTCACAGTTATCGATGAAATAACGATAGCTGTCAAAGTTGAAGAAGTATTGGGTAATGGCGGAATCCGCACCTTGTTCAACTTTGTGTTTGAACCATTTAATGCCGATATCGCAGTTACGCGCCTGAGGGTGCGTTTCCGGATAGGCAGCAACTTCCAAGTGGAATTCGTCACCGCGCTCTTCTTTGATGAATTTCACCAGATCGGAAGCGTATTTGAACTCGCCCGGATCCATCATTCCGGAAGGCAGGTCGCCGCGCAGTGCAACGATACGTTTGATGCCCAACGCGGAATAGGTATCCAGTAATTCGGTGACACTCTCCCTACAGGCACCGATACAGGTAAGGTGTGGTGCCGCATTTTGCTGGGTTTGTTGCTGGATATATTTGACCGTATCCAGCGTTTTTTCTTGAGTCGTGCCGCCGGCGCCGTAAGTTACCGACATATATTCCGGGTTCAGTACGCCAAGTTCTTCAATGACGCCTTTAAGCTTTTCCATGCCTTGCTCGGTACGCGGCGGGAAAAACTCCAAACTGAATTTTTGTTCGTATTGCTTTTGCGATTCCATAATGTATTCCTAGGTTTCGTTATAAGCCCGCTTCACTGCGTAAAATATCGGCTTTATCGGTTTTTTCCCAAGTGAACTCAGGAAGTTCACGGCCAAAGTGCCCGTAAGAAGCGGTTTTTTGGTAAATAGGGCGGTATAGATCCAACTGCGCGATAAGGCCTTTCGGACGTAAGTCAAAGTGTTCGCGGACCAGTTTTTCGATCAGTTTAACGTCGACCTTTTCAGTACCGAAAGTTTCGATACTGATTGAAGTCGGTTCGGCCACGCCGATCGCATAAGAAACTTGGATTTCACATTTATCCGCTAAACCGGCAGCGACCACATTTTTGGCTACATAACGGCCGGCGTACGCAGCGGAACGATCCACTTTTGACGGATCTTTACCTGAGAAAGCGCCGCCGCCATGGCGAGCCATACCACCGTAAGTATCCACAATGATTTTTCGTCCGGTCAAACCGGCATCACCTACAGGCCCACCGATGACAAAACGTCCGGTCGGGTTAATGTGGAACAAGGTATCTTTGTGTAACCATTCTGCCGGTAAAACCGGTTTAATGATCTCTTCCATAACCGCTTCGCGAAGTGTTTCGGTGTCGACTTCCGGCCCGTGCTGAGTTGAAAGGACGACGGCATCGATAGCAACCGGTTTGTCGTCTTCGTAACGGAGCGTGATCTGGCTTTTTGCATCCGGGCGCAACCAATCCAGTTGCCCGGACTTGCGAACATAAGCTTGACGTTCCATCAGACGGTGTGCGTAATAGATCGGAGCCGGCATTAAAACATCGGTCTCGTTCGATGCATAACCGAACATAAGTCCCTGGTCTCCGGCACCTTGTTCATGCTCTTCGCTGTCGTCAACACCCATGGCGATTTCCGGAGATTGCTTACCGATAGATGAAAGTACCGCACAGGTTTCACCGTCGAAACCTAGGTCTCCATGATTATAGCCGATCTCGGTAACGACTTTACGGACTAGCTCTTCCTGGTCCACCCAAGCTTCGGTTGTAATTTCGCCGCCAAGAATGACCATGCCGGTCTTAACAAACGTTTCGCAAGCGACACGCGCTCTCGGATCTTGTTCCAGAATGGCGTCCAGCATCGCATCGGAAATCTGATCTGCAATTTTATCCGGATGTCCTTCGGATACGGATTCAGAAGTAAATACTGTGGTTTTTGTCATGATTGTTCCTCGAATATTGGTTCTTTGAATACGAGGTACGGGGTATATGCAGGACTTAAAAGGGTGATATGGAAAGGTCCTCGCTTTAGCCGTACTTTTTAAAGCGCCCGCAAGCTGATTCTCAAATCGGCGCATCCGCGAATTATCCTAAATTTTGTTTGCAATATCAAGGTTGAGTTGCGTTCTCCTGCATTTAAGCAGTTGATTTTGCAGTAGCGGCGTTGTGCTCTGTCACCTGAGTGTCATACAGAGTCAATAAAATATGCTGTTTTGCCAATAAAAATTTTTATTGGTGGACGGTTTTTAGGAGTTTGGGAAGTATAAATATGACGCGCTTAATTGGTGATGGCACAGGTGATGTTGAAATGATGTTTGACGTTTTTGATTCGAGTCAAAGATTGATTCTTCAGCAGAACAGTTTGGGTGCCGAACTGTTGGATATTGTCAGTCACAATAGGTTGCAGTGTGTGTTTCAGCCGATTGTGGATTTGACGACCAAAAAAACCTGTGCTTTTGAAGCTTTAGTTCGAGGGCCTTTCAATTCTGTTTTGCATCACCCGTTAAATTTGTTCAAGGTAGCCGATGAGCAGGGCGTGCTCTACGAGATGGATACCTTTGCCCGTATTTCCAGTATCAATGCTTTTGCCCGTCAGGCCAGAGAAACCGAGCACTTGTATCTGTTTTTGAATGTATCCATTAATGCGGTGATGAATTCGGTGCATCAAAAAGGGGTGACTCTAAAAGCGTTGGAGAGTTTCGGGCTGCCTCCGGAAAGAGTGGTGATTGAGATTACCGAATTACAACCGGTCGATAACTTTGAAGCTTTCAAAAGTGCCATCAATTACTATCGATCCTATGGCTTCAAAGTGGCAATCGATGATTTGGGCAGCGGTTATAACGGCTTGCGTATCTGGTCGGAAGTGCGCCCGGATTTCGTCAAAATTGACCGCCACTTTGTCTCGGATATTCATCTTTACGATGATAAAAAAGCGTTTTTGGAGACTTTGTTAACTCTGGCTAAAAGCACCGAAACACGTGTGGTCGCCGAGGGGGTGGAGACGAAAGAAGAGCTTGATGTGTTGGAAGAATTGGGTGTCGAACTGGTGCAAGGTTTTCTGTTTAAAAAACCGGAAGAGACTATTTCCGAGGAGCTGCTTTATCAGTGGCCGGAAAAATTGCCGATGAGCAAACCCGAGAAAGGGGAGGCAACCGTTGCCGAGATCGTGTTTAAGCATCCGGTGGTATCGCCTAATCAAATGGTCAATGAAATATCCGAACTGTTTTTGGAGCATCCGGAAATAGACTATTTTCCGGTTGTGGATGAACAGAAAATTAAAGGCATGATTTGGCGCCGCGATTTGATGGATCTGTTAGCCCGTAAATTTGGTCAAGAATTGCATTCCAAGAAAAAGATTAAGAAGCTCATGGATACAGCGCCAATCGTTGTTGATGCGCGCACTTCATTGGTTGATTTCAGTCGTTTGGTGACCGAAAGTAATGAGTTGAGTTCGAAAGATGCGTTTATTATTCAAAAAGACGGTAAATATGTCGGCTGCGGCGATTTTATCAATCTGTTAAGAAAGATGACCGATTTAAAGGTGCAGATGGCTCAGCACGCTAACCCGCTATCCGGACTGCCGGGTAATATGCCGATTCAGAAGCGCTTGAATAAACTGTTGAAGAAAAAACAGCCGTTTATGGTGATGTATATCGATGTCGATAATTTTAAGGCGTTTAACGACAATTACAGTTTTGACGAAGGGGATCAGATTATCGGCGTGATC
This sequence comes from Thiomicrorhabdus sp., assembly GCA_963677355.2. GTDB lineage: Bacteria > Pseudomonadota > Gammaproteobacteria > Thiomicrospirales > Thiomicrospiraceae > Thiomicrorhabdus. The sequence goes on from CAXXXQ010000003.1 coordinate 357,580, forward strand.
GCCTCCATCCTTCAGGAGACGGTTCCGGAAGAGCAGTTGATGCACGGCGACAGTTTTATCGGTCATATCGGCGGAGACGATTTTGTGGTGATGAGTTTGCAGGTCGGCGAGCATGAAATTTGGGCTCGGCAAATCTTGTCGCGTTTTCAGGAACAGGTGGTCGATTTTTATAATTCGGAAGATATTGCCAGAGGCGGAATTGAGGCTAAAGATCGCGAGGGCGTATTGAGGTTCTATCCGATGATGAGTTTGTCGATTGGTATTTTATTGGTTGAGCCGGGACTGTTCGAACATCGTCAGCAGCTCTCCTCCTATGCAACCAAGGCGAAAAAAGGGGCTAAATCCGAGGGCGGAAACACCTATTTCATCGTGGATTCGAGTCAACTCTGAATGGACTTTAGCATGCTGTAGCAATGCTAAAATTAAATAACAGCTTGAAAAATAAAATAAAAATTATAAAATACCCGGTTTCCTCAAAACTAGGTAGAGACAAAGGTCTAACAATGAGTGATAACAAACAGCCTCTAGTTGGCGTGATTATGGGTTCCAAATCAGATTGGCCGACCATGATTCATGCAGTCGATATGCTGGAAAAGTTCGATGTCCCGCATGAAGTAAAAGTAGTGTCGGCGCACAGAACACCAGATTTGATGTTTGAATATGCGGAACAAGCCGAAGAGCGTGGTTTGCAAGTCATTATCGCCGGTGCCGGCGGCGCGGCTCATCTTCCTGGCATGGTTGCGGCAAAGACCGTGGTGCCGGTATTGGGTGTGCCGGTTCAGTCCCGAGCTTTGAGTGGTAAAGATTCTCTGCTGTCTATTGTGCAGATGCCTGGCGGCATTCCGGTCGGTACTTTGGCTATTGGCGATGCAGGCGCAAAGAATGCCGGCATTATGGCGGCGCAGATGGTCGGCAATAATATTCCGTCGATTCGTGAAGCGGTCAAAGCCTTCAGAGCGGAACAGACCGAAACCGTACTGGATAACCCGGATCCTAGAATTTAATCGTTCGCAATTAATTGCCTGATTACTGCGGCTCGTCGCAGTAACTTTTCAAAACCGTAATAGGGGAGTTTGCTAAAATGCCCCATTACGGTTTTTTTGTTGAATTTTCATAAACATTCCTTTTTGGAGAGAGTAATGACCCCGATTACTAAACGCATTGGTGTTTTAGGTGCCGGCCAGTTAGGTCGCATGTTGGCGATTGCCGGCTATCCGCTTGGACAGAAATTTGGTTTTTACGGTATGAGCGATGACGAACCTTCCGCTCTGCTCGGCCATATGCATAAGCAATCGGATGATACGGATAGCCTGAAACAGTTAGTTGAGTTTGCCGATGTCATTACCTACGAAAGCGAAAATACCAGTGTCGAGCAGGTGCGTGAAATCGCCAAAACTACGCCGGTCTATCCGGGCGAAAAATCGCTCTATATTTCCCAGCATCGCGGTCGTGAAAAAGGTATGTTTGATCAATTAGGCATTCCGTGCGCGCCTTATCAGGTAATTGATTCGTTGGATAGTTTGAAAGTGGCGGTTGATGTGATCGGTATTCCGGCCATCCTTAAAACCACTACGGAAGGTTATGACGGCAAAGGTCAGTTTTTGATTAAAGACGAAGAGCAGATCGAGCAGGCTTGGAATGAGATCGGCGACCGCGAATTGATTCTGGAAGGTTTTGTTGATTTCCAGCGCGAACTTTCCATTGTCGCAGTACGTAATGCCAATAATGAGCACGTCTATTATCCGTTGGTGCAGAATGTCCATCACAAAGGTATTTTGCGCTATACCATCGCTCCGGCGCGAGACGTATCCGAACAGATTCAAAAACAGGCGGAAGCCTATATGGAAAAGCTGCTCGACGAGTTGGATCATGTCGGTGTGCTGACTTTAGAGCTGTTTGAAACCACACATGGCTTGGTGGCCAACGAGATGGCGCCGCGTGTGCATAATTCTGGGCATTGGACAATTGAAGGCGCCTTGACCAGTCAGTTTGAAAACCATGTACGTGCCATTACCGGTATGCCGTTGGGCGATACTTCGCCTCGCCAGCCATTAGCCGCGATGATTAATATTATCGGTGAAACCGGGCCGGTGGAAGAGGTGCTGAAAATGCCGGACGCTTTTTTGCATCTGTATGACAAGGCCGAGCGCGAGGGGCGCAAGCTGGGGCATATTAACTTGATTGCGGAAACGGAAGATGAGTTGTATGAGAAAATCAAACAGCTTAATGCTTTCTTGCCAAAGATATAATCGCTGACGACAAGTTATTAATTGCTGCTGGTGCCGCTGTAGGAGAGAAGTTGGCCGATGGTTTGCGCCACTTCCGAAGGCATGACGCCGGGTTCGCCATGCTGGCGGGCAATGATGTCCCCGGCGTGAGCGTGCACCGAGACCCCAAGGTTGGCTGCATCCCATAGTGAAAGTCCTTGGGCGAGAAAGCTGGCGATCGTGCCGGTTAAGACATCTCCCATACCGCCGACCGCCATGCCGGCGTTCCCTGCCAAACAGATTTCCAGTTTTTCTTCGTCATAAATCAACGTGCCATTGCCTTTCAAGATGATGACTCCACCAAACCGGGCATGCAGTTTCTGTACCGCAGCGATGCGGTCGTTTTGAATCGTTTGGTTATCGCAATCTAATAGCTCGGCCGCCTCGCCCGGGTGCGGCGTTAGAATCCAATTGGCTTCGTTATGGGAAAGATCGATATTTTTCAAAAGTCGCAAAGCATCAGCATCAATCACCTTCGGCGAATGTGCATTGATCGATTGGCTGAAAACCTCCTCTGCCCACTCATCTTGACCTAATCCGGGGCCGATACCGATGGATTGGCATGATTCAATAATAGATTCGAGTCGGCTGCGCGGATAACACATCAGTTCGGGAATGGCTTGGGTGATGGCCACAGCATGAGTTTTTCTAGTGATGATTTTAGTTAAACCGCTTCCCGACTTTAGACTTGCCAAGCCGGCCAGTTGAATGGCACCCATCATGCTCTGGTTGCCGCCAATCAGACAGGTGCTACCTGCGGTGCCTTTATGATGAGAAGCTTTGCGCGGTGGCAGTTTGTTCAGCCAGTATTTCAACGGATGATTTTCCGCGAAGTGGGCATGCTGCTGATAGATTTGTTTGTCGATAAATAGTGAACTGAAATGCACCATACCGGAGTGTTCCTGTCCTTTGGCGGTGTGCAGTCCCGGTTTTTGGGTGATAAAAGTACAAGTATGTTGTGCTTGAATGGCTACGCCTTGAATAGCCCCGCTATCTGCATGGATGCCGCTCGGTATGTCGATGGCCAAGACCGGCTTCTGTGAAGCATTGATCTGTTGGATGGCCTCGGCATAAATACCGCTGATCGGTTTGCTTAATCCGGTTCCGAATAGGGCATCGACAATAATATCAGCCTGTTCGATTAGCTCGTTTGTAAAGGGGTGTAACTGTAAACCCGCTTGCTGCATCTCTTCTAGCGCAAGTCTGGCGTCACCACTGATTTTTTGCGCATCGCCGATTACGCAAACCGTTACCGGGTAACCGTTGATGAGTGCATATTGCGCGACCACAAAACCGTCGCCGCCATTGTTGCCTGTGCCGCAAACCACCAATATCTTCCGGTTGTCTGCCTGGGTTGGCAATTCAGATTTTAGTAGCTGTTGTTGCAAAGTCTGAAAGGCAAACCAACCCGCCCGCTTCATTAACAGAATGCCGGGAATGCCATAATTATCTATGGCATCGCGATCAATGGCTTGAGAGGTTTTAGCGCTATAAAATTTCATGGGTTTTACTTTATCACAGCGCTATCGAAGTGCTTTATATTTTTAGTTTGGTTCTGGTCTCGATTACACAAACCAGATTAATAACACCAGACCGAAGAGGATGCGGTAGATACCGAAAGCATTGAAGGTGAACTTCTGTAGGAATTTGATGAACAGGCTCATGGTCAGGTAAGCGACGATATAAGCCATGACGAATCCGACTAAAAGCGGCATCCAACTGGTGTTGGCAAATTCTGAGTAATTTTTCAGTAGGTCCAGTCCGGAGGCCGCTGCCAGAACCGGCAAAGCCAGCAGGAAAGAGAATTCGGCTGAAGTTTTGCGATCCAGTCCGACCATAATGCCGCCGACAATCGAGGCACCGGCACGACTGGTTCCGGGAATTAAGGCAAACATCTGCGCAATCCCGATCCAAAAAGCTTGCTTGATACTTAAATCATCAATGTCGTGAGTGCGGTGTGTGCCTTCGTTATAGAGTTTTTCCATAATCAGGAAAATGATCCCGCCGATGATAAACATCCAGGCAACGATCGCAAGGGTAAAGAACTCTTTGACGAGATCGTGGAACAGAAAGCCGATCGCCGCAATCGGAATAAAGGCGATCAAAACATTCAGCCAAAGCCTGATATGCTCCAGGGAAAACTTGGATTTGTAATGCGAGAAGATAGCCAGAATTGCCGCCACCTGAATAATGACTTCAAATGCCATGTTTTGCTGGGTTTGCTCAATGCCTAACCATTCGCTGACGACAATCAGATGCCCGGTTGAGGAGATCGGTAAAAATTCCGTTAGCCCTTCAATAATGCCGAGTATGGCCGCTTGAAAGATATCCATGTTTGCCCCTTATGCCCGTTTTTGGATTAAAGTTGGTGACGCAGATCCCTCACGGAAAAACCGATCAGGGATTCGTTGTAGTTTTTCGCCAAACCGATGACTTTGAAGTTTTCGCCCATTTCGTCCGGTAAGGTCAAGGTTTTGATCTGTTGTGCGATCTTAAGCTGCTCGGTAACGTCCGCGTCAGGATCTGCCGACATCTCCAATAAGCCGCTGGCCATCAAAAAGTGAGCCTGGGTGGTGTAACCGGCCACTTTGAAACCGCTGTCAAAAGCGTCTTCCGCAATCGCGGTAAAATCCACATGGGCGGTAATGTCCTGTAGTCCCGGGTAGAAGAACGGATTGCTGTGTGCCCGGTGCTGATAATGACAGCGCAAGGTTCCCATGACTCGTGCCGGTTGATAATATTCGCGACGGGTATACCCGTAGTCAATCAATAAAACGACCCCTTCAGAGAGAATATTGCTCAGGCTGCTTAACCACGGTTTGATATTGAGGTTAAACTCTGTTTCATAGCCGAGGTCGGAAACCTTGTCGAGATGTTTGATCAGTTGGTTGGCAAAGGTTCTTAAGGTTCTATCGGTAATGGGTCGGTAATCCCAATCGAAGCTTTGTGTTTCATCGTCAAATTTCACAAAACCTTGTAGTGCGCTATCCGGTTCGATGCGGATACGTTCAAAGGGCATGGCGTCTAATACTTCATTAGCCACAATCACTGCTGAAATCGGTGTAGTCGGCAGGCTGTTAAGCCAGACGATTTTGTTGAACAGCTCTGCTGGCAGATGTGTTTGCAGAGTCTGTCTCTGTCTCTCTTTAAGGTCTGCGCTGATTTCGATAATGTAGTAATGTTCGATGGGCTGCTCAATTTTTTCCAGTTCAAGCAAAATGTCTTTTGCCATGGTGCCTTGCCCGGCGCCAAATTCAATGATGTTTGGTTCAGCGAGTTTGCTAAGTACTTGAGCCGCTTGGCGGGCAATGCAGCGGGAAAAAATCGGCGAGACTTCCGGGGCAGTAATAAAATCGCCTTTACGACCTATTTTTTGCAAAGCTCCGGCGTAGTAACCGAGCTCCGGCGTATATAAGGCCATTTCCATAAATTTGGAGAAGCTTAGTTCTCCTTGTCTCTTTAACTGTTTCGAGATTCGTTTAGTGAGTAGCGCGCTGTGCTGTTTGGCTTCTTCCGATGGTTCCGGAAGATTTTTGACAGAGTTATTGGGTCTGTTGGCTGCTTTCATTCAGAATCTCAATTGTGTGCGTATGACTTGATGTCACGAGGTCAGTTATCGGTTTTGGTGTGATATTATGCATCAAACATTAAATAACAACCAGTGGCTATTGATTCGAATGCAGTAAGCTGGAAGGAAAATTGCTTTATCCTGTAATGTTGTTAGTGAGGCCATTGGAGAGTGGTTAAATTTGCCACCTGCAATGAGTCTTAATATTAGTCTTCTTATAATTGAGATTTTGCATGAAAGTCGGAATTAAAAAAGTTCATGAAAACGAGTGGTCGGTGCATATCGGAAACGCCGCCGTTAAGTTGGATCATTTTTCGGTTGCGCTATTGAATATTACGCTTGAACATCTGCTTGCCCTTGAACACGGCGACGAACATTCGACTTTAGATAGTTATATCAGTTTAGGCTTGCGAATGAAGTCGCTCAAACCGGTTGATCTGCAAAAGTTTATGCAAATCTTGAATAATAAAGATGTACTTAACTTGATGTTGGTCGCCAGAGATCATGAGTTGAACGACTTGGTGATGGAAAATATCGGCGGGATTTTGGCAAAACAGTTCGATGCCGATTTAGCCAGTTCGACCATGCCGAGCGAAGAAGAGGCTAAGATCTCTATTAAAAATATCGTTGAAAAGATGTTTGAGCAGGAAGCGCAAGGCAGGCTTGAGGTGTTAAGTGAAGACACTCGCTATATTTAATGACTCATAATGAAATGAATCGGGGTAAAAGAGATGGAAATCACTGCAAACCGTAATAAAAAAGGTGTTTATCAGTTGGAAATCGGTCCGGTGACTTTTGCATTGAGTCAAGAAGTGGTCGAAGGGTTGCGAAAAGTAATTGATCAACGCCTGAATCAAGGCAACGAAATTGATGCCGAGAATTTGAAACGTAAATTGGAAGCTTATAGAGCGCTGGCTTCGAAAATGATTGGCGTGGATGATCGTATTGTGCAGCAATTCGCGCCGCAAGTAACGCCGGAGCAACTGGTGACTTTGGTTAGGTTGGCCGACGGAGACGAGCTGTACGAAAAGGTTTTGAGGAACTTGTCGAAACAGAATCGTCGCCAGTTTGAAGAGGATTATGCTGCACTGGACAAGATTACCGAGCATAACGCCTGCATCTATATGGAACAGCTGGTGCCTTTAATTAAGACCGCCGCAGAGCAGCAAAAAGCCTTGATGAATGAGTTAATCGGCCGTTAACTTAATCTTTGAGTTTGTTCGCTTTGGTTAGGATTTCTTAAAGCGAGTGATCTTAATGCCGACCGTATCGGTTGCTTCCACCGCATGCGGTTTACTGACTTTCAATCGAATGACCTGAACCGCCGAATGGTGGGCGAAAATGTGTTGACAGATCGCTTCGCACAATGCTTCCAATAGCTCGTAGCGGCTTTGGGTCACCAATTCGACAACTTCATCCGATACCTGTTTATAGTTTACGGTGTCTTCAATATTGTCGCTTTGCGCTGCATCGAAAATCGGCAAATCCATTTCGATATCAAATAGCAAAGGTTGGCGCTGTTCTCTTTCCCAATCGTAGATGCCGATAATGGCTTGTGTTTTCAGGCCTTCTATATAGACCGTGTCCAAAGGTTGGTTTGCAAGTTGTGCCGTCATTGATTTGCCTTTAGCGGTTGCCGAGCGCAATAAAATTAAAACTGAACCTATTATCTACTTCTAGTAAAATCATGCAATTGTTTTAAACAGAGGCCAAAAGGGCGTTAAATGGAATTACAAAATCTTATCTTTATTGCTGCTTCATACCTGTTAGGCTCGATTTCCACAGCTATTATTGTCTGTCGTCTGATGGGCTTGGGTGATCCAAGAGAGGGCGGGTCGGGAAACCCGGGGGCGACCAATGTATTGCGAATTGGGGGTGAGAAAGGTAAAAAAGCGGCGGCGATTACTCTGTTTGGCGATGTTTTAAAAGGTTTGTTGCCGGTACTGTTGGCGCACGCCCTAGGGCTTGAACCTTTGATGGTTATTTTGGTTGGTTTTGCCGCCTTTGTCGGTCACCTCTATCCGGTGTTTTTCGGCTTTAAGGGCGGGAAAGGCGTTGCTACCATGCTGGGCGTGATGTTCGGTTTGTCGTTCTGGATCGGTTTGGCAGTGGCGGTAACTTGGTTATTTGTTGCCAAGGTTCTGAAAATTTCATCGCTTTCGGCGCTAATTGCGACGATTCTTGCTCCCATTTATATCTGGTTTCTTTCAGGTGAGTTTGATTGGGTTTGGGTAACGGCGGTGATGACCGTGATTCTATTCTGGCGACACCGCGGCAATATTCAGCGATTGCTAAATGGTGAAGAGAGTTTGATTAAGGTAAAAAATGAAGACAAAGCTGAATAGTTCTAGAAAAAAATATTTTGTTAATTACTTAACTGCTTATCTAACTTAATTAAAAAAGCCGCTCCAGAATGAGCGGCTTTTTTGTATCTGTTGATTGCTTGAATTGTTTATTTTATATTGCTTCCAACTCTTCTAGTGACCAGCGTGGCGTGGCGGCAAAGTTCAGGTCGGTAGTTTGTCCGGCCTGTAAACGTTGTGCGCCGGCGTAGGCAATCATGGCGCCATTGTCGGTGCAGAACTCCAGTCGCGGATAAAAAGCTTCGCCTTTGCGTTTGGCCATGAGTTGGTTCAGCTTGCTGCGAATTTCTCGGTTGGCACTGACGCCGCCGGAAACAACCAGACGATTCAATCCTTCCTGCTCCAAAGCTCGTTTGCATTTAATGGTTAAGGTGTCGGCAACGGCCAGTTCAAAAGCACGGCAGATGTCGGCTTTAGTCTGTTCGCTGGCGTCATTCTCTTTCTGGGCTTTTTGCCAGGTATTCAAGGTGTAGGTCTTTAAACCGCTGAAGCTCATGTCTAAGCCCGGGCGGTCTACCATCGGGCGCGGAAATTTGTAGCGGTCGGTTTGCCCTTTCAGGGCTAGGTTGGAAACGTTCGGTCCGCCCGGGTAACCCAGTTCCAACAGTTTGGCGGTTTTGTCGAAAGCTTCCCCGGCGGCATCGTCCAACGTGTCGCCAAGCAATTTATACTGCCCGATGCCGTCAACGCGAATGATCATGCTGTGGCCGCCGGAGATCAGTAGGCAGATGAAGGGAAATTCCGGTTGATTATCCTCCAGCATCGGTGCCAGAAGGTGGCCTTCCATATGGTGAACACCGATGGCCGGAATATTCAAGGCATAAGCCATGCTGCGGGCAACCGATGAGCCGGCTAACAGCGCACCGATTAAGCCGGGACCTTTGGTATAGGCTATACCGTCCAAGTCTCGGTTTTGGATACCGGCCTGGTTGAGCGTTTCCTGAATCAAAGGCGCTAATTTGCGGATGTGGTCACGCGAGGCCAGTTCCGGGACGACGCCGCCATATTGGGCGTGAAGTTCAATTTGAGTGTACAGAGTGTGGGCAATCAAGCCGTTTTCGGTGTCGTAAACCGCCACTCCGGTCTCGTCGCATGAACTTTCAATTCCAAGTACTAACATCGCCTCATTCTTTCAATCTTTATCAAAGTGGCTGAATTTTAACAAAGTTTCCTAAAATTTATCGGAAAAAGGTTTGCAAATCCTTGTTCAGAAAATTATAATTCGCCTTTTCTCCACTTCCCATTTCTTGCGTGGGGCAAAAGTGGCAACAGAATTCAAAAATTTAATAGGTAAAATTATGCCAAGCGTAAAAATCAGAGATACTGAACCATTTGACGTAGCTTTACGTCGTTTTAAGCGTGCTTGTGAAAAAGCAGGCGTTCTAACTGAAACTCGTAAACGTGAGTATTACGAGAAGCCAACTTGGGCTAAAAAGCGCATGAAAGCTGCCGCTGTTAAGCGTCTAGCTAAGCGTCTTTCTCGCGAAAACCGTCGTACAACTCGTATGTACTAATAGGCGGAAAGTTAGTGTCTGAATTAAAACAAACATTAACGGCTGAAATGAAAGCCTGCATGAAAGCGAAAGATAAAAATCGCTTGGGTGTGGTGCGTTCGCTTTTAGCAGCTATCAAACAGGTTGAGATTGATAATCAAACGACATTAGAAGATGACGCTGAAGTGCTTGCCATTTTAGATAAGGCAATGAAGCAGCGTAAAGATTCTCATCAGCAGTATGTGGACGCAGATCGTCCTGACTTAGCTGAGCAAGAAGCCTATGAGATGTCTGTGATTCAGGATTTCATGCCGCAAGCCTTAACCGAAGAAGAAATCAGTGCTCTGATTGACGAAGCAATGACTGCGACCGGCGCTAGCTCCATGCAAGACATGGGGAAAGTCATGGGGGTGTTAAAACCTCAGATGCAAGGTCGTGCCGATATGGGCGAAGTCAGTAAGTTAATCAAAGCAAAATTAGGTTAAAGCTGAATAGACGTCAAAACTCTATTCGTTTAGACACTGCCTTTTAAACCCGTTGATCATTTTGATCTGCGGGTTTTTTGCGTTTTAAGGCCTGTGTATAAGTCGTGTAATTTCTGTGGATAAATGGTAACTATGGCAGAACAAGCTGGAAGTATTCCGCGTTCGTTTATCGAGTCTCTATTGGCTCGAGCGGATATTGTGCAAGTCATAAACAACCGTGTGCCGTTGAAAAAGGCGGGTAATAGCTATAAAGCTTGTTGTCCGTTCCATGATGAGAAAACCCCTTCCTTCAATGTCAGTCAAACCAAACAGTTTTATCACTGCTTTGGTTGCGGAGCCAGTGGCGATGCGTTGAAATTTTTAATGGATTACGATGGTCTCTCTTTTGTTGAGGCTGTGGAGGCTCTGGCCGCACAATACGGCATGGAAGTACCGCGGGAAAAAGTCTCGCCGGCACGTCAAAAAGAGCAGCAGGAAAGACAGCAGAAGCAACGCGATCTCTATGATGTCATGCATATGGTGGCTAAATTCTATCGCCACCAATTGCGAGACCACGCGACCTCCGAGCAAGCTAAGGCTTATCTGCGTCAGCGCGGCTTGAGTCCGCAAATCGCCAAAGAGTTTGTCATCGGCTATGCACCGGATGGTTGGGATACGCTGATCAAAGGGTTGCAGGCCGATCAGCGTTTGCAGGCACAGCTAACTGAAGTGGGCATGCTGGTTCATAAAGAAAACGGCAAAATTTACGACCGATTTCGAGAACGAATTATGTTTCCTATTCGTGATGGCCGGGGACGGGTTATCGCTTTTGGCGGACGCATTCTCGGTGATGGTCAGCCTAAATATCTCAACTCACCGGAAACGCCGATATTTCATAAAAGCAACACGCTTTACGGCCTGTTTGAGATGCGCCAGTCCCGAGAAAAATTCGATCATATTCTGGTGGTTGAAGGCTATATGGATGTGGTGGCGCTGGCGCAGTTTGGTATTCGCAATGCGGTGGCCACTTTGGGAACAGCGACGACAATAGAGCATCTTGAGTTGTTGTTTCGTCATGTACAGGAAGTGGTTTTTTGCTTTGACGGTGACGCGGCTGGTTTAAAGGCGGCGTGGAAAGCGTTAGAGCTGGTTCTGCCGATGATGGAAAAAGAACGTTCGGTGAAGTTTTTGTTCCTTGCGGAAGGAGAGGATCCGGATTCAACAGTTCGTAAAGAAGGTGTTGAGGGCTTTACAAGACGTATTAAAGAAGCTTTGTCTTTGTCTGATTTTCTGATTAACGGTTTGCAGGGCAAGCTTTCCTACCCTGTGCAATCAATAGAGGGTCGGCAGCAGTTGGTGGCGATGGCCGAACCTTATGTACGCTCGGCTCACGGACTTTACCAATTCCTGTTGGCGGAAGGCATTGCCGAATTGGTGGGTTTACCGACTTGGCGGGTCGAAAAACAGATGAATGTGCGTTCCGGTTTTGCCGACTTTAAAAAGCAGCCGAGCAGCAAGCAAAAACCGGTTCAAGAGGCGACGGTTAAGCCGGTGATGACAATGCCGTTAATTGTCCTGAGGGTATTGCTAAAAAGACCGTTGTGGGCCGAAGTTTTTAATCAGGAGTTGGTCGAAGACTTGCTTCGTTCTCCGCAGCCGGATTACCGGGCGTTAGGTGCGTTTATAAAAGTTTTGCAACAGAGTAATTTTATTGTCGAGCCAGCTATGCAGAACTTGGCGGATGCCGGTTATCAGGGGTATCTTTCACTGGTTCAGACATCGGAAATCCCTAATGAGGACGGCTTTTTACAAGCGGAGTTTGAAGCCGGGATTGTCGCCATTGCGGCGAGCATGGATGAGAACAAATTAGGCAAGCGAGGTTGGAGTCCTGAGGAAATGTTTAAACTTCAGAACTTGATTCGCAATAAATAGTCCCTATTTAAAATCAGTAAAAGTCTAATATTCGCTAAATAGCTCATATTTAAGAATAAAAACTGATTTTTAAACATTTTGAACGTGAATTTTAGTATAATTGCGCGTTACTTTTTTTAAGGTGGTCTGTCGGTTTAGGCAGAAAAATAAAGAAAGCACCGAATTAAAACGATATTGAGGCAAAGCATGACAAAAGTCGAAAGAAAGCAGCAGTTAATTGATTTGATTGAACGAGCCAAAGAGCTTGGATATCTGACATTTGCAGATGTAAAAGATGTTTTGCCTGATGATATCGAAGAAGACCAATACGGTCAGGTGTTGACGATTCTACAGGATTTTGGAATCAAACTTTTCGATTCTCCGCCGGATGAAGATGAGTTATTGACCCAGGAAGGCGGAGCCTTTGACGATGCGGCTGCGGAAGCGGCTATGTCTGCCTTAGCGGAAGTGGATGGCGAATTTGGCCGTACAACCGATCCGGTTCGTATGTATATGCGTGAAATGGGATCAGTTGAATTGTTGACTCGTCACGGCGAAATTGAAATCGCTAAACGCATTGAATGGGGCATTCGCGACATGCTGGATGCGCTTGCGATGTACCCGAATTTCACACAAGAAATTTTAGACACCTTTTCCCGTATGGATGAAGGCGAAGGTAAGATCGCCGATGTCGTGCAAGGTTTCGTGCGCCCTGAAGACCTGATTGATGTGCCAGTTGAAGAGCTGTCTCCGGATAGCGATAACAATGAACCGAAAGAAGACGGTATTAATCAGGAAGAGTTGGACGAGTTTTTACGGGTTCTGCAAAAATTAAGTGAAGCCGCACTGAAAGAAGAAGAAACCGACTTTGAAGGCGATAAAGCCAAAGCGAAGCGTGCAGCAGTCGTTGAGCATCTTCGTGGAATCAAGATTACTCCGGTTTTCTCCAGCAAAATCATCCGTCGCATCAAAGACCGTATTAAGCAGATTCGCGAGCAGGAGCGTGTCATCGTTGACTTGGTTTTGCGTACCATCAAAGTGCCGCGTCCACTGTTTTTAGAGACTTTTATCGGTTCGGAAACCGACTTGCAAATGGTTGACCGTTTGATTGCTGCTTCGCCAGATCATGCCGAAGCGTTGGAAAACGCGCGTAGCGAAATTATCCGTGCGCAGAAACGTTTGGCAATGATTCAAAAAGCCGAAAAAATGCCGATCGCAACTTATAAAGCAATCTACAAAGATTTAAGTAAAGCCGAAAATAACGCGCGTGTAGCCAAGCGTGAAATGATCGAGGCCAACCTGCGTCTGGTTATTTCGATTGCCAAAAAATACACCAACCGCGGTTTGCAATTCCTTGATTTGATTCAGGAAGGGAATATCGGTTTGATGAAAGCGGTAGATAAATTTGAATACCGTCGTGGTTACAAGTTCTCGACTTATGCAACCTGGTGGATTCGTCAGGCGATCACCCGTTCGATTGCCGATCAAGCGCGTACTATCCGTATTCCGGTACATATGATTGAAACCATTAACAAGCTGAACCGTATTCAACGTCAATTGCTACAGAAAATGGGTCGTGAGCCGACTCCTGAAGAATTGGCCGAAGAGATGGAGATGCCGGAAGACAAGATTCGTAAAGTGATGAAAATTGCCAAAGAGCCGATTTCAATGGAAACGCCGATCGGTGATGACGAAGATTCATCATTAGGCGATTTCATTGAAGACTCTAATATCTTGTCGCCACAAGATGCTGCCGATTCCGAAGGCATGAGTGAAACGGTCCGTGAAATGTTGAATACCTTGACTCCACGTGAAGCAAAAGTGTTGCGTATGCGTTTCGGTCTGAGTATGAATACCGATCACACACTTGAAGAAGTCGGTAAACAGTTTGATGTAACACGTGAACGTATCCGTCAGATTGAAGCTAAAGCGTTGCGTAAGCTTCGTCATCCAAGTCGTGCAGAGCGTCTGAAAAGTTTCTTGGATATGTAATCCCTTAAATAGATTGGCTAAGAAGAAAAGCCGCAAGCGAACTGTTTCGCTTGCGGCTTTTTTGTTTGAGAGGCTTTGTATTTTTGTTATCTAAAACTCTACAAAGGTCTAGTGACTCCGCTATAATAAGCGCCACCAAATTATCTATCCGGATAATTTTCTATACGGGCCCTTAGCTCAGTTGGTTAGAGCATCCGACTCATAATCGGCAGGTCCACGGTTCAAGTCCGTGAGGGCCCACCATCTAAAATTTATCAGTATATTTTTCTTTACGTAAGAGTTTTCTGTCATCAATTGTTATTTGTTTAATTCAATAATCTCTCTGCCTAAGGCGGCATGATGCATGGCGTCATAGGTTTTTTTGACAATCGCTTGTTTGGTTTCATCGGAAACTTCAAGTTGATCGTTGAATGTGCTTTGGTTTTTCATCTGTTCATACTTTTTTCGAGCTTGTTTGGGAACTTTGAATTTGAAGTCGTCGTAGCTGTTATCCGGCTCGGGGATGGTGAATTTGATTTTAGGGTCTGAAAAGATATTTTCGATCTGTTTGATAAATTTTTCGGTATTGAATAGAATGCGACTTTTCGAAGACAGCGTGATTCTGGCGTACTCTGCGGCAGTGTAATCTTTGTTTTTAATGATCTTTCGAGCGATGTGTTTTTGATCGTCGGGAACAAAAGGCTGTATCGCTTTCATAAAATCCCGTTTTTCGAGTTGCATGGTTTGCGCTAGAGCCATTTCTCTAGCTTCTTTAAGTTTCTCTTTAATCAGAAATAGATAGTTGGTTGCCAGGATGATGGTTAGCACGAGCAGGGCAATAATGGCGACCAGAACCAGATCGCTGTATAGGTAGGTAAATAAAGTCACGGCGGCACAGAAAGAAAGCCATAGAGCAGTGATTTTGATAATGCCGGGCTTTTCGATATACCAAGGATAGTACAATTCCTCCTTCATGAGGGTGGTATCAATATCAAGAAGTTGTTGTAAAGCGGATAGGTGATCGAAACGTTTCATTATAAGTTACCAAAGACCGGCTAATGACTGCCTGTGGAAATCCCAATAGAATTCCCCCACTTGATAATAGCCGAATTAGCTGCTTTGATCGCGTTTTCCGGGAGGTCGAGTTCGGCCAGACCGAGGTTGCGGTATTCTTTTAGTTCCTGAGTGATATATTGATCACCTGAGGTGCTGCTGACAACGAAGTTGGCAACCATGACGAGCGCGATGATATGACGAACTTTTTGGTCGTTTGCGGTTTTCAGGGCAAATTGAGTGTCGTGGTGTAAAAGGATCGATTTGTAAACATCTGCCGAGATATGCCATTTTTTTGCGATATAGGTTCCCAAGTAGGCGTGAGTGGTTCCATAGTGAGTCTCTTCTTTCTGATAGCCGGAAATCGGATTGGAAAGCTGGGTTTTTAAGAGTTCGAAGTAATTTTCGGGATCGATTTTGGAAAGATAAATGGCGCCTACATTTTGCATTAGACCAGCCATATAAGCTTCCGCGCGGGTGACATCAAATACCCAATAAGATAGTTCTGCCGCCGCTAAACCGACTTTGGCACCATGAAGCAGAATCGCCTTTTCTTCTGCGGTCTGGGCGATTATATTAGTGAGGCTGCTGGAGAGAAAAATATTGTAGATTTCGTCTAACCCCAAAACATTCACAGCCGCTTTAGCATCGGTTATCTCGCTTTTTTCACCGGTGATATTAGTGTTTACCAGCGTTAAAAATTCGCCTAGCAGTTCAGGGTTGTGGCTGATTAAATTGGCGATGGTGACGGTGTTCGGGTATTTCTTATTTAACTCTTCCTGAAGGAGCACGACTTCTTCCGGAATGGTCGGAACGGACGTTTCAGAAAATATTTGCGCTGCTTTGGAAAGTTGCTGCTGCATTAAATACCACGCTGTTAAACAGACTTGCTGACAGGTCGAGGGCAGCAAGATTTTGATCTCATTAATGCAATCTTAAACGAAAAGTGCGTATCTAAGAAGCAATATAGTGATTGATCGTGTTTTTCCTTTTCTTAACTTACCCGTTCTTTCGCATGTCTATAGCGTTTAGTGTTAGTCTTTGGTGTTGCTAAGGTTTTGAATTTAAGGATGTTTTGTTAATATAGTAATTAATTCATCAACTCGAAGCCTTTGGATGTTATTGAACATGTTTATTGCAACGGGACAATCCAATTACTCTCTGTATTCGCAAGCGCCTAAGGCGATTGCGGGAGTACAGGCTGTTGCTCAACTTAATCAGCAGATTACCACCAACCGGATTGACGCGGACGTTTCTCAACTGAATTCGCAAACTGCCAGACCAATCAACTATTCCCCCTCTATAAAAGACGACCGCGCCACCCAGGTGCCGAATGCCGATGATTCAATCGCAGACGGTAGTAACTTGGTTCAAGCAAAAAGTTCCGGGCAATCGCAACAAGCGGATTTGCAAATTCAACAGGTGATTCAGCAGCTCAAAGCACGGGATACCGAAGTTAGAGCGCATGAAATGGCTCATTTGGCCGTAGCGGGGCAATATGCACAAGGGATGAGCTTTACTTATCAGACGGGGCCGGACGGTAGGCAATATGCGATCGGTGGTGAAGTAGGGATTGATTCGGCACCGGTTGCAGGCGACCCGCAAGCGACTATTGAAAAAGCGAGAGTTATTCAGCGAGCCGCCTTGGCGCCGGCAGAACCTTCAAACCAAGATCAAAGAGTCGCACAAGCGGCTTCACAAATGATGGCACAAGCGCAGACCGAATTGATGCTTGCTGAAAAAGAGGAAATGACTACGGTGGCTGCAGATGACCCTGAGTCGACAGGTTCTATTGAACAAGCTGAAAATTCGAGTGCAGTTACCGAGAAGATAGCGGTTTCAGAGTCTGCCGATAATTGGAATGGCGCAATTCAGGAAAGGCAACAGTTTGCAGTCAGATTGCAGATTGCTGCCGGTTAAAGCAGGATCGTCGTGTTCGAATAGCGCAAGATGGTTTTATTCCGCCACCGTACAAAAAGTCTGTTGCATGGCACTCATTAGAGAAAGAATGTTTTTGTCTCTGACTTTGCATAAGATCTTGCTGCCCTCTCGACGAGAGGTGATAATCTCTTTTTCACGTAAAATATCGATATGTTGTGAAATATTGCTTTGAGTGGTTCCAACCTGCTTCACAATGTCCATGACGGGAAGTTCTTTTTCACCAATTACGCATAGAATTTTAAGTCTTAACGGGTGTCCCATCGCCTTGAGTGCTTTTGAAGCTTTGGTGATGTTTTCATCTTTCATTTCAAAAAGAGCGTTTTTGTCTTCGGTCATTTTTTTATTTCACTATATAACAATATTATTATTTTAAAATTTGACGATAGATTCTAATGAAAAGCTGGTAATCTGTCACTTAAAGTTAATTTATAATGAACAAATTATTTTTGGGAAGGGTTAGTCTTAATCTTGCTAAGGTAATTCATAGTGATCACTCCCTAATTATTTGGAGAATTTAGTGAATACAGGGATCAAAAAAACATTATTAGTAAGTTCGGGTGCTGTTTTGGGAGCGTTGATCGCTCTTGGTACTACAGTTTGGGCGGATAAAACGGAACAGACCCAAGTTAGCCCTGAGCAGATTTCTATTCCTCTGCAAGAGTTAAGAGCTTTTGTTGAAGTATTTGAACGTGTTTCACATGACTACGTTGATGAAATTGAAGACAAAAAGTTGTTGGAAGGCGCGATCAGCGGCATGCTTTCCAATCTTGATCCGCATTCGGCCTACCTGCCTCCGACTGACTTCAAAGAGATGGAAGAGCACACTCGCGGAGAATTTGGTGGTTTGGGCATGGAAGTCGGCATGGAAGACGGTTTTGTCAAAGTTATTTCGCCAATTGACGACACCCCGGCACAAAAAGCGGGCATTAAAGCGGGTGACCTGATTATTAAGTTGGGTAATGAACCAGTCAAAGGTAAGACTTTGAGCGAAGCCGTCAAGATTATGCGCGGTAAGCCAGGCACCAAGTTGTTGTTGACGATTGTTCGTAAAGGCGAAGACGCGCCAATTAAAATTGAGATTACCCGTGCGGTTATTAAGGTGAAAAGCCTAAAACAGCGCATGTTAAAAGATAATGTCGGTTATGCAAGAATCAGCCAATTCCAGCTGAGAACCGGGCCGGATTTGGCAAAATCGATTGCTAAACTGGAAGAAGAAAACGGCCAGCCTTTGGATGGATTGGTATTGGATCTTAGAAATAACCCGGGCGGCGTGTTGAATGCGGCGGTTCAAGTTTCCGATGCTTTCTTGGACGAGGGGTTGATTGTCTACACGGAAGGTCGTATCCAAAACTCGAAAATGCGTTTTGAGGCTGAAAAAGGCGATCTGCTCAACGGT
This sequence comes from Thiomicrorhabdus sp., assembly GCA_963677355.2. Taxonomy (GTDB): domain Bacteria; phylum Pseudomonadota; class Gammaproteobacteria; order Thiomicrospirales; family Thiomicrospiraceae; genus Thiomicrorhabdus. The sequence continues at coordinate 376,007 of CAXXXQ010000003.1, forward strand.
AAGCCGATTGTGGTATTGATCAATGAAGGTTCCGCATCCGCATCGGAAATCGTAGCAGGTGCGCTACAAGATCAAAAGCGTGCCGTTATTGCCGGGCGCACCAGTTTCGGTAAAGGTTCGGTTCAAACGTTACTGCAACTGAATAACGGCGCGGCGATTAAAGTAACCACGGCACGTTACTATACGCCTTCCGGAAGATCGATTCAGGCTGAAGGAATTAAACCGGATGTGACGATTGATCTGGTTAAAGTGGAAAAGCTTGAAAAAGAACGTTTGACGGTTAAAGAAAAAGATTTGACCGGCCACCTGGAAAACGGCGATGCCGACCACAAAGAGAATGAAGACAAAGTTTCAAAATCCGATGAACTGGAAAAACTTTTGGATGAGGATTATGAGCTCAATGAAGCGCTTCGTTTGGTGAAAGCAATGGCGCTTGCCCAGCAGATGAAACGTTAACCGCGAAAGGCTGAATGGGTATGAGTGTTAAGAAAGGACTGGTCCCGTTAGCTCAGGGTTGCGAAGAGTTGGAAGCCGTCACCATCATCGATATTTTGGTGCGTGGCGGTGTCGAGGTGGTGACGGCGAGCTTGGATGACGAACGCATCATTAGCGCCAGTCGAGGCGTTCAACTGGTCGCTCAGACGACACTGGACAAAGTGTTGGCGGAGCAGTTCGATTTAGTGGTTTTGCCGGGCGGGCTCCCCGGTGCAGACCATCTGGCGAATGATTCGAGAATTCTTGAAAAGCTAAATCACACTTCTGCCGAAGGCGGATTGGTAGCTGCCATCTGTGCGGCGCCGAAAGTCTTGGTCAAAGCAGGGTTATTGGATAATAAAAAGGCGACCAGTTATCCGGGCGTCATTGACCAGAACCCGGCTCAAGGTATGCAATATCTTGATCAGTCCGTTGTTGAAGACGGTCAAATCATTACTTCGAAAGGGCCGGGAACGGCGATGGATTTTGCATTAAATTTGCTTGAAAAACTACAAGGTATCGAGGTTCGCCGGCAAGTTGAAGCCGGCTTAGTCAGACCCTAGCCTTTGTTCATATTGTGACAATATCGTCTTAACGTTTTGGACTATCTGTATTGAAAACACTAAACCATATTCTGCTGTCATTCATTGCTCTGATGATCTATATGCAGCCTGTCCATTCGGAAGTCGTTGTTATCGCTAATCCGAATGTGGCCAGTCATCAACTCTCTGCTTCCCAGCTAAGCCGCATTTACGCAATGCAGATCAAAACATGGCCAAACGGCCAACCGATCAAGGTCTTTACCTTTGCTCCGCAATCTAAAGAATACAAAGATTTTGTCATCAATAAAGCTCGAATCCAGCCGCATCAATTAGATCGGCATTGGAAGCGATTGTTGTTTACCGGAACGGGAAGGATTCCCGTTGAAGTTCCCAATGCTGACGTAATGCTTCGGGAGGTCAGGAAGACCCCCGGCGCCATCGGTTATCTAGAACAGGCCACCCGGACTACAGGAGTCAAGGTTATCGAGGTGGGGGAAAAACAATGAAAAAACTGACGTTTTTAGCACCTTTATTTATCTTATTTTCGTTTACGAGTCCGGCGTTTGCCATCTCTTTGAACGATGATATCGAGTTGCATGGTTTTGCTTCGCAAAGTTATGTGTACAGTCCTGACAGTCCTTATGCCGGTACACAAACGGAAGACGGCAGTTTCGATTTCCGTGAATTAGGGTTGAACCTGTCGTGGAATATGGATGAGAAAACTCGCATTACCGGTCAAGTATTAAGCCGGGATTTCGGCGAGAGAGCGGATGCCGAAACCGGCGTTGATTTTCTGTTATTGGATCGAGTGATCATTCAGGAACCAACCCATTCTTTTGGGGTACGCCTCGGGCGAGTCAAAAATGATTTCGGTTTATACAACTCGTCGCGTGACGTACCGAGTGCGCGTCCCGGGCTGGAAGTGCCGCAATCGGTCTATTTTGATTCGTTTAGAGATACATTTTTATCGGTGGACGGTGTTAATTTGTATGGTAACGCTTTAGGTGAAGCAGGTCTTATGGAATGGAATGTGTTTTACGGCGATAGGGATATCGATAGTAAATACATGGAATATTATGCCTTGGGAGGGCCGGCCGAAGGGGATTACGAGCTTGATAAAATCTTTGGTGCAAAGCTGGTTTTTGAACCAAGTCAGCTTTCCGGGCTCAAACTTGGTTTAAGCGGTATCCGTTCCGGACTTAATTTGAACAAAACTCAATCGTTACAAGATGCTCAGATAGCGTTAAGCAGCCAGTTTGGCAATTTAGGAATCAATCCTTTTGACGGTTTTAGTGCGCAGGAACAAGCTGTACTCGGTGGTCATGTTGTACAGAATTTGAATAAGTATGTCGTTAAAAACGAGGTTGATATCGCATTTTTAATGGCTTCGTTACAGTACAGTTATGATGACTTGTTGCTGTCGGCGGAGTATATGCAAATTCATCTGGATAACACTTCGGAATTCGCGTTAATCGGTGAAAGAAGCCTCACTTCTATGGTTGAAGGTTTCTATGTTCAGGCAGAATGGTTTCCTCAATCCGATCTAGTGACCTTAATTCGTTATGAAGAACTGTTCTTAAACAGCGACCAACCTGTGGAGTACCTTGCTCGGCCTTATGATCAAACTCACGGTTACCAAAAAGCTTGGACGGTTGGTGCAAAATGGTTCATCAACAAGAACTGGAGTTTAGGTGGGCAAATCGCCTTTAACGAGGGAACGGCATGGGCACCGGTTTATGACGGCATGGAAGATAACCCGACCAGTAAGTTCTGGAAAGTGTATCGTGCCGCAGTAACGTTTCAATTTTAGTTCATGAATTAATCTATGTTTGTCAGTATCCGCTGGAAGGCCATATTTTTATTAAGCGTGATTATGCTTTTGGTCACGCTGGCTTGGGTTGGCCGCAGCGTTTACCATGATCTTCTGACTTACCGGGAAGCGATTCGGGAGGATCAGGATCGCTATCAAAATACGCTCGACCAACTCATCAACGACAATTTCCTCAAACTCTCCCAGTATGGGCAGTTGATAGGGGATTATGGCTTTATCAAATCCGCTAACCGATATGCGGAACCTAATATTTTACAAGAGCAGCTTTCGGCCAAATGGTTTGATCTGAACCTGAATATCGGAGTCGATTATATTTCTGTAATGAACGACGAGGGGGAGTCGATCGTCAGTGCCCATCAATTTGTCGATCAGTCGGCGTTACAGCGTTTTCACAATGCATTAGATCTGTTTTCCAACAATTTACAAGAGGACTGGGTCAAGAAAATCGTTTATTGCGATAGCCACTGTTCGCAAGTGGTTTCGGAACCTTTCTTTTTTGCCGACGGTAGCAAAGGCCACATTGTTATCGGCCAGAATATGACCGATCTGGTTTCTCGCTACCATGCCATCAGCGAGGCGAATATTGCGGTGTTGATTCACCAACCCAAGACTCGGCAAACACCGTTTTATATCGATAATTGGCAAGCTAGATTGTGGGCGGCCAATGACTTTCAAAATACGTTGGATTTATTGGGGACAATCAGTAGCAAGCAGAGCAATGTCAATAACATCTATTTCGATGACTCGTTATGGAATATTTGGCGTAGCGAATATCGCGTTAATAAGCTGCTGCCGCGTAACTATTTTCAAGTCGGTTCACCGGCTATTTACGTCAATATTATCGATAACGGCGAACAGAAAGTTTTAGTTAAGCAAGAGCTGATCAATCAGGTTTTGGCTGGCTTGCTGGCTTGGTTATTTGCCGTGACGTTGATTGTTATGGCGCTTTTGGGACCTATTCAGCGTATTCTGCGAGTGGTTCAAGTCATGGCGTTACTGCCAAAACAGCAATTTGATCAGGTTAGAAAGAATTTTGCGGTGAAAAAGGCGGCCACTCGTGACGAACTGACCGAGTTGGAAAACAGTACTTTGTTGCTAACGGACAATCTTGAGGCTTTGCAAGATCAGGTCGAGAGCACTAATGACCAGTTACGGGAACAGATATTAACCGTTACCCGCTCCAAAGACTTCTTGCAGCGCTTGTTCGACAATGCCAATCTGTTTATTCTCACTCAAGACACCTTTTACCGTTTCACCCAAAGTAACGCTTTTTTTGACCACTATTTCATGACCGAACAGCAAAAGGCTTTTGTCGATTTGTTAATTGATGATGCCGATAGGAACGAGTTGATTCAGAAGAGTGTGGACCTGTTGGCGCAGAAAATCGCTAGCTTTCAACAGGAAGTGTGGATGAAAACGAAAGGCAACCAGCTCTTGATGGTGGCTTGGACTCATACTTTGGTGGCGAGTGAAAACGGCGTTAACCAGATTCTGTCGATCGGTATCGATATTACTCAGCGAAAGCAAGATGAGCATGCGCTACAGTGGTTGGCGAATAACGACAGTTTGACGCAGATCGGCAACCGTCGGGTATTTCATGCCACTTTGGAAAAAATGTTGGCGCAAAAAAGTGAAGGCGCCGTGGTCTTTATCGATGTCAATCGTTTCAAACAGATTAATGATATTTACGGCCACTTGGTCGGTGATCAGGTATTGATTGAAATTGCCGACAAGTTAAAAAGTCATGTACGTGAAAAAGATTTGGTATGCCGCTTGGCCGGGGATGAATTTACGCTGATTTTGGCCGGTGTAAATCAAAAATCGCTGCAAAAAATACTGATTCAACTCGCTTCACACTTGAGCGGTACTTTGGTGTTGGATGATGAGCGTAGAGTTGACTATACCGCCAGCTTAGGGGCGGCACTGTTCCCCGAACACGGCGAAGATCCGCAAACGCTGATTGTGCATTCGGATATGGCGATGTATCAAGCGAAAAAGAAAGGCCTGAACCACTGGCATATTTTTGATTTTGGTGATGATTCTTTACAAGAGCAGAAGGATGAACACCGTTTGATGGCTACCTTGCGTAAAGCCTTGCAAGAGAATTTGTTTGAACTGAAATTGCAGCCGATTATGTCGATAGCCACTAAAGAGATCAGCCACTATGAAGTGCTGTTGAGGTTGAAAGACGAAGACGGTAATGTCATTTCGCCCGGTAGTTTTATTCCGGTTGCCGAGAGGGTTGGTCTGATCAATGAACTGGATACTTGGGTGGTGACTAATATCTTCGAAAAAATCAAAGAGTGTGGCCCGGAGCGAACCGGTTCGATTAAGTTTTCGATCAATATTTCCGCGCCGAGTTTGCAGGACCAGTATTTCGCCAATAAGATTTTTATGTTGAGCCAGCAGCATGATATTGAACCGGATAGGTTTATTATCGAATTGACCGAAACCGCGTATATCGATAATTTAGATCAGGTATTGAAGAATCTGAATTATTTGCACGAGCAAGGTTTTGCCATTGCATTGGATGACTTCGGTGTCGGTTTTTCTTCGTTCAGTTACATGAAAAAACTGCCGTTAAGTTATATCAAACTGGACGGTTCTTACATAAAAGACCTGTGCGAAAACGAGAAAAACCGCGCCTTTATCGAAAGTGTGGTGATTATGGCCAAGGCGTTTAATATGTTGACCATCGCCGAATATGTGCAGGACGTGAATACGCTCAATATTCTGGAAGAGATCGGCGTCGACTATGCACAAGGTTATTTGATCGGTAGAGCCGAACCGCAGATTCTATCCAGTGAGCAGGTGCAATTTGTTCAGCAAAGTTTCGAGTATTAATTCGCTCTAATCTGCTTGTTATCATTTTCCTATCATTTTTCGCGACTGCCATAGCCGCCTCCGCCAGGAGTTTTGATGATCAGCTTATCGCCCGTCTGAAAATATTCGCTGAAGGTGCTGGGCAGAGCCTGCTCTGCACCTGATTCGGAAATCTTGTGCTGTGAGCCGCATTTGCCGTTTTCGCCACCGGCTAGCCCGTAAGGCGGAATAATGCGGTGATTGGTCAGCATGGAAACCGTCATCGGTTTCAAGAAAGTAAAATGGCGTTCACAGCCGTTGCCGCCGTTATGAACGCCTTGGCCACCGCTGTCGGCGTGAATGGAGAACTGCTCGAGTCTCACCGGATAGCGAAGTTCCAGCACTTCCGGGTCGGTTAAACGGGAATTGGTCATGTGGCTATGAACCGCATCGTGACCATGGTAATCTCGACCGGCACCGGTTCCGCCACAGATGGTTTCATAGTACTGCCAGTTGTCATCACCGAAGGTTAGGTTGTTCATGGTTCCCTGAGAAGCGGCCTGTACTTGTAAGGCGCCATAAAGTGCATCGGTTACCACTTGGGAGGTTTCGACATTTCCGGCCACGACTGCCGCCGGAAAACTCGGTTTTAGCATTGATCCTTCGGCGACGATGAGTTCAATCGGTCTCAAGAAACCGTCATTCAATGGAATTGGTTGATCGACCAAAGTACGCAGCACATAGAGGGTGGCGGCACGGGTGATGGCGTAGGGGGCATTGAAGTTATTCGCCTGCTGCGGACTGGTGCCACTGAAATCGATTGTGGCGGTTTGCGTTTGCGGATGCGGCGTGACCTTGACTTTGATTTGTGTACCTTGGTCGGTCGGGTAACAGAATTCGCCTTGTGTCAGTTTAGGAATCAGGGATTTGACCGCATTCTCGGCATGATCCAGCACATGATTCATGTAGCTGCAGACTGTTTGCAAACCGTAATCCTGGCAGAGTGATTGCAAGCCGGCAATGCCTTGTTGGTTCGCGGCAATTTGCGCTTGTAGATCATTCAGATTTTGGGTCAGGTTGCGTACCGAGTATTTCGCGCCGGTAAAGGCCTCGGTTAAAGTTTGGGTTTGGAGAACACCTGCTTTCACGGCCAGCAGGCAATCCAGCAGAACACCTTCCTGTTCAATATGCACACTGTCGGCCGGCATGGAACCGGGGGTCAGTCCGCCAACATCAGCATGATGGCCGCGGGATGCGACATAAAATTCGGTTTGCTTATTAATCACCACCGGCGAAATCAAGGTGATGTCAGGCAAGTGGGTACCGCCTGCATAAGGGTTATTGAGCGCATAGGCATCGCCTTCCTGAAGCAGTGGAATCTCTCCATTGGCTTCGCGTTGGATGACGGTTTTAACCGATTCGCCCATCGAGCCCAAATGTACCGGAACGTGCGGCGCATTGGCAATTAACTGACCTTGTTTATCAAACAGAGCGCAAGAGAAATCTAGGCGTTCTTTGATATTCACCGAATGAGCGGTTTTCGCCAAGGTAGCCCCCATCTGTTCGGCAATCGCCATAAAGCGGTTATTGAACAGCGCAAGCTGAATCGGATCGGCATGTTGTTCTGCTGTTTTTTCGATAGAGTCGCTGCTGGTTTTAGCGGCAGATGCCCCCAGCGATTTTTGCAACAGCAGCTGACTGTCTGATAGCAATTTGGCTTGCCAGTCCGGGGCAATAAATAGGGTGCCGGTTGCTTCCAATATCAAAGCCGGGCCTGAGATTGTATGACTCTGGTTGAGCTGTTCGCGTTGATAGACAGGAATCTCGCGCCACTCGCCATTGATATAGGTCTCAGCTATATCTATCGAACCGAGCTCGCCAGAACTATTCAACGGTGGATCGCTTTGCTCGGAATGGGCTGCGGAAACCGCTTCCACACTGATACTATTAATCATGATCGCGGTGTTTTGCTGGATAAAACCGAATTGCTGTTGATGGAGCAGAGCGAATTCCGCTGCATACTCCTGCTCGGTTTTCTCCGCTTGGTAGCTGATATCCAGCAGGGTGTCACTACCTTGATAATGCAGATGCAGAGTGGTTAGCAGTTCAGCGACTTGCTCGTTTTGTTGTTCGATATTGGCGACGGCCAGTTCAGCTTGTTGAGCCATTCCATGCAGAACTACTGACGACTTTAGTTGGTTGATCGGTACCGCATAGGAACGGGTTTCAATGACGCGTTTCTGTGCCAGTCCCATACCGTATGCGGATAAAACCCCGGAATAAGGGTGTAGTAGAACCTGGTTGATTCCCAGCTTTTCGGCTACCGCGCAGGCGTGTTGTCCTCCGGCGCCGCCAAAGCTGATTAAGGTGTAATCCTTTAGGTCATAGCCGCGTTGGGTTGATATTTTGCGCACCGCATTGGCCATGTTTTCAACCGCGATATCCAGAGCGCCTTCGGCCAGTTCGGTCGCCGGCTTATTGAGCTTGGAAGAGAGTTCCGAGAAAGCGCCTTTGACCGCATCAATATCCAGCGGCTGGTCAGCATTTTCGCCGAATACTTTGGGGAAAAAACGACTCTGTATTCTGCCCAGCAATAGATTGCAATCGGTGACGGTTAATGGTCCGCCACGTCGGTAGGCGGCTGGCCCCGGATTAGCCCCAGCCGATTCAGGCCCGACCCGCAGTTCATTGCCTAATGTTTGTAGGATGGAACCGCCTCCGGCGGCCACGGTGTGAATGTCGAGCATTGGCACCCGCATTTCGATTCCGGCGACTTGCGTTTCGAAACTGCGTTCATATTGCCCGGCATAATGGGAGACGTCTGTAGAGGTGCCTCCCATGTCGAAGCCGATAATTTGTTTGAAACCGGCACTTTGCGCAGTTTTGACCGCAGCGACAATACCGCCGGCCGGCCCGGATAAGATGGCGTCTTTGCCTTGAAATTGCTCGGCATTGGTCAAACCGCCGTGGGATTGCATGAACTGTAGGTCCACACCGGGTAAGGCGCTGGCGACCTGACGTACATAACGTTGCAGAATCGGGCTTAAATAGGCGTCCACCACGGTGGTGCGGCCACGTGAAACATATTTGATCAAAGCCGAGGTTTGCTGCGACGTGGAAATCTGCTCAAAACCGACCTCTTCTGCCCATATGGCAACTTGGCGTTCATGCTCGGGATTCAAGTAGGCGTGTAACAGTACAATGGCAATAGCACGGTATCCCTGCTGTTTTAATTGCCGTAGTTGAGATTTAGTGTGCGCTTCATCCAAGGCTTCAATTTCATGGCCTTGGGCATCAAGGCGGCCTTTAATTTCAATCGCCTCGGCATACAAAGGTTTGGGGGTCTGTATGTTTAACGCGAAAATATCCGGACGGTTTTGGTAGCCGATTTGCAGAGCCTGACTGAAACCGCGGTTAGTCACCAGCGCGACCGCTTCGCCTTTGCGCTCAAGTAATGCATTGGTGGCAACAGTTGTCCCCATTTTGACGACACGAATTTTCTCGGTTGGAATGGCCTCTTCGCGGCCAACTTTGAGAAAGTGACGAATTCCGGCAATGGCGGCATCCGGATACTGCTCCGGATTTTCCGAGAGCAGTTTATGCGTGTGTAACCGGTTTTGCGGATCGACGGCAATGATATCGGTAAAGGTGCCACCGCGATCGATCCAGAATTGCCACTGCGATGCTGAGGAATGCGTTTCGGTTTGGTCAGTCATGTCAAATGGGTACGTTATGAATAAATAGCGTTATTATCCAGTGTCAAGCGTTTAGGGTAAAGGCGGGTTTGTGCAATTATTTGTGCAATAATTATTTGTGCAATAATAGGCGCTAATACTAATCCATTCATCCTCGCCGATAGAGTACCAACAGAAATGAATTCGCCAAGTAGTCAAACCGCGGCACCTGACAATAGAGTCAAGCCGGGATTTCTTAACTTAATCAAACAGGTCAGCAACTGGCGCTTGTGGCGTGCGGTTTTCGATACTTTTCATAGTCGTCAAGGCATGGATGCCGTCGCTATTCTGGCGTACACCTCCTTGGTGGGCATTGTGCCGATGTTGGCAGTTATGCTCGGTCTGTTTTCTGTTTCCAGTTATTTTGCCTCTTTTGAACAGCTGATTATGGAGCAGGTGGTCAGCAATTTGATGCCGGAATCGCATCCTGTTATTGAAGAGTATCTGCTCAAGTTTTCCGTGCAAGCTGCCAAGCTAAAAGGCCCGGGATTGGCGGTCATGTTGGTGACGACGCTGATGCTGCTGTGGAAGGTGGATCAGAAAATCAACGGTATGTGGTCGGAACGTTTGCAACGCAAATGGTGGGTCAGCCTGTTGCACTATCTTGGCGTCAGTCTGTTGGGACCAATTTTGTTGGGGTTGAGTTTGGTCATCAGTTCTTCCCTGCTGGCGTTACCGCTTTTTATCGAAACCACGCCTTGGATCGAGAAACTGTTTTTCGGTATGAAAGTGGTGCCGCTGGTGTTAGCTTGGCTTGGCTTTACGGCGCTGTATAAATTGGTGCCGATTGCCAAAGTGCCTTTTAAAATTGCTTTTATCGCCGGCTTTTTTGCCATGTTTGAACTGGAATTGCTGAAATCCGGTTTTGCCCTCTATGTCGAATGGTTTCCGACTTATGCATTGGTTTACGGCGCTTTTGCAGCTATTCCTCTGTTTCTGTTATGGCTCTACTCGTTATGGTTTATCGTGATTTGGAACGGCGCTTTGGTGGCAACGTTAATGAAGAAAAATCGCACTTCAAAACAGGGTGACGAGTCCTCGACAGGAGAGAGAAACGAGGCAAACCAAGAGAAAGCATCTAATATAGAGTCTCAACGAGCCGACGGAGACGCACGTGCAGCGCAGTTAACGGAGAGCTCTATTGGTTAAGTCCGCTTCCCTATCTCAGGATGTGCGCTATCGGTTACTGCTCGGTGTGGCATTTCTGTTAATGCTGATCGGCGCCTATTTACATCTCTCTTCGGGCGTTATGAATCTGCAATGGTACAAGTTGTTCGGTGGCTGGTCTGAGGTCGAATCCATTGTGTTTTGGGAGTTGAGATTTCCCCGAGTGTTATTAGTCATGATTGTCGGTAGTGGGCTGGCTGTTTCCGGCGTGGTCTTGCAGGCTCTGTTTCGTAATCCTCTGGCGGAGCCTGGATTGATCGGCGTTTCCAGCAGCGCGGCTTTAGGCGCAGTATTTGTGATTGTTCTCGGTGGCGTGCTGTGGGGACAGGTCAGTGCCTGGCAGATGGGAATGGCCGCTCTATTGGCCGCGCTGTTGGCCACTGCATTCATTTATCGCATCGCCAGTCGGCACGGGCAAACCGATGTGGCGATGATGTTATTGGCGGGGGTTGCCATCAATGCCATCGCCGGAGCCACCACTCAATTGTTAATCACCGTCTCTGACGATGCCCAGTTAAGAACGGTGATGTTCTGGATGATGGGCTCTTTTGCCAACGGTAACCCTGAATTTATCTGGGTGTTAGGCGTGCTGACCTTGGCAGTAAGTCTGTTGTTGTGGCGTTTGGCGCGCCCATTGAATGCCTTTTTATTAGGAGAGAGTAACTGCCTGCATATGGGCTTTGCGCCCAAGGCCGTGAAATGGCGGATTATTTGGGGAAGTGCACTGATTGTCGGCTTGGCGGTTGCTACGGTGGGTGTGATCGGTTTTGTCGGTTTGATTATTCCGCATATTGCCCGCTTATTGATCGGCAGTGACCACCGTCGATTGATTCCCATGAGTGCGCTCTTAGGTGCGGTGTTATTGCTCTATGCGGACTGGTTTGCCAAAACCGTGATTCAACCTGCGGAGTTGCCGATCGGCTTGTTTATGGCGCTATTGGGCGGGCCTTTCTTCCTGATGATGCTGATCCGTCAAAGACGACGCTGGGGAGTGTGAACTTATGGCGATAGAGTGTCGTAATCTGAATTACCGGGTTGGAGAAAACTGCTTGTTGGCAGATATCAATTGCGATTTCAAGAATGCAGAGGTTACCGCGATTTTAGGCAAGAACGGAGCGGGTAAATCGACTTTGTTGAAGCTGCTCAGTAAACAAGTGGATTTAACCGATGGAGAGATATTGTTTGACGGACGCAGTTTAGCTGAATCCAGTTATGCACAACTTGCCCGGCAACGTGCCGTATTGCCGCAGCAACAGAGTTTGAGTTTTTCCATGACGGTAACAGAAATGGTTGCGTTAGGTGCGGATGTGCAAGTGTTGCCCGAGGCAAACTTCTCTGTGCTGATCGTTGATGAACTGCTGAAATTATGTGAGATTGATCATTTGCAGGGGCGTGATGTGCTGACCTTATCCGGGGGCGAGCTGCAACGTGTGCAACTTGCTCGGGTTTTGGCGCAGATCTGGCCGATTCAGTCTTTGCAGGCCGGAAGCGAACAGCCATTTGCCCAACGCTGGTTATTGCTGGACGAGTGGAACACCGGTTTGGACTTGCATCATCAACAGCTGTTCGTCGATCTGTTTCAAAAATGGGCCGGCCAAGGTTTGGGAATAGTCATGGTGCTGCATGACTTGAATCTGGCGGCTCAGGTGGCGCATGAAATCAAAGTGCTGCAAGACGGACATCTTGCGTTGCAAGGCAATCCGAGTGACGTGCTGAATGAAGAGAATATCTTCAAGACCCTCAGTCTTAAAACCACGATTTCAAAACGCCACGATGCAAATTATTCATTGCTGTTGAAATAATTTTTCTGTTGCCCGGTCTAGATAGATAAGACCCGTTATCAACCTTTAGAGCAAAGCAGGCCATGCAGGATAAAAACCGATTTTTTGAAAAGCTTGTTTCGGCTTATGCCAATGATTTGTATCGTTATGCCTACTGGTTGTGTAAACAACCATCGTTAGCCGAAGATCTCGTTCAAGAAACCTTCTCTCGCGCCTGGAAATCGATTGATAGCCTAAAAGACGAGAAAGCAGCCAAGGCTTGGCTGATTACCATTCTGCGTCGCGAAAATGCCCGTCTATACGAAAAGTACCAACCTCAACTATTAGAGATTGAGGAAAGTCTGGTGGCTGAAGACTATCACTCGGAACCGGATGTTAAGGCGGAAAAAGAACAGCTGCATCATTTGATTATGAAGTTACCCGATGACTATAAAGAGCCGTTGATTCTGCAAATTATGTGGGGGTTCAGCGGCGAAGAGATCGCCGAGCAGCTCGAATTGAAACTCGCCACAGTGAACACCCGTTTATTTAGAGCCAGACAACAACTTAAACAACTGATGACCGATAGTAGTGAAACGAGAAAAAACAAAATGGGAGGGGCTGACAATGGATGAAATGACTTTTCGCAGCAGACTGCTAACCCGCCCTCAGCATTTAGACCACGAAATGTTGGATTATCTGGAAGCTAACCCGGAGCAGAAATCGGTAGTGCAAAATGCACGCGAGTTTGATCGATTGATTTCCGAATCTCTGGATGTCGAAGTGCCGGAAGGTCTACAGGCTAGAATTTTGTTAAAACAGAGTTATAGCGATAAACCGGAAACGCAAGAAGATACGGGCGGCACAGAAGTGATCAGCTTTAACCAAGAGACGTTTATTGAAGAAGTAAGTAAGTCAGTTAATAAGCCGATCACAGTCTGGAAAATGAACTGGTTGTACGGCATGGTTGCCAGCTTTTTGATTGTCGCCGTCGGACTGAATCTATTGGTGACAAACGGGTCGCTTCCCGCTGCCAGCAGTGAAGCGATCGTCAATCATATTGTCGAACATATTCAGGAAGAACCGAGCTTGATGAGAGCGGTTAAATTGCCGAAAAACGATTTGGAAATGGATCGTTTGTTTGCTCAGGTCGGTGCACAACTCAATCAGCCGGTAGAGGGCATGAGTTATGCCGGAATGTGTGTGATTGAAGGTCAGAAAGGCTTGCATATTGTCATGCAACAAAATGGCCAACCGGTTACCGTAATTGTAATGCCGGGACAGCAGTTGGCGGCTATGGAAGCCTTCAATAAGAGTGACTACCACGGCGAGTTGATTCCGGTTAAAGGCGGAGTGGTTGCCATTGTTGCTAACAGTATGGAACAGGTAGCGCTGGCGCAAATCCGTTTCTTTAAAGCGGTTCGTTTTGTTTGAAGATAGGTTGAAATCAACTTTACTATTTAGGTGATTTTTTACTGTTTTTAATTTTATTTTGATAATTTTGAGCGAAGCGTTTTTCCATTTTTTTAATTGCTTCAGGTCGGCTCTTATATTGTTCCAACATTTTTTCACCTGCTGGTTTTTTATATGGTTCGTCTTCCTTAATATTTTCTCCATCATAAAACATCCATGTCCATTGCAGCATGGCATTAATATAATCTGGATGTTCAGGAACTAATTTGTGATGATTTGCTATAGCCTTGAGAATTGCTCCTAATGCAGATATGTCAGGGTCTAGGCTAACTTCAACTTCGTCATCTTTATCCATATGCTTAAGATCATTGATATTTAGTTTGTCATTGATATGTTTAGCATACTTTGCCTTAGAAGGCGTTTGGTTTGATAGTGCCTCTTCTACGCCCCTTGCATAATCGGAAAAAGGTTGTTTACCTTCTTTAAGAACTAAGCCATGCAGAATTCCATCTGCTGCACCTGCTAGGGTAATCGCAGAGATGCGATCACGACGACTAATAAAAAGTTCAATAGCTATCTCTAACTGTCTTTGCGCTAGTTCAAGTTTTGTTATTTTAGTTTCAGGCATTAGTTCTATGATGTCGTTAGTAGGTTCAACGAAATGGCCATGACTTGAGGGTCTTCCTCCAATGGCACAACTTTGAAACCGAAGTTTTTCGCCAGCGTCAGCATTCCCTGATTTTCCGTCAGCACCTCACCTTCCATCTGATGCAGTCCTTTGGCCTTTGCATGCTTGATCAGGCTTTTCAGCAAGAGAGCGCCGACTCCTTTATGCTGGTAGTCGTCTCGGACGACAATCGCCATTTCGCAAGATTTACCGTCCGGGTTGGTGGTATAACGGGTAACCCCGATCTCGATGGTCTGTTCATGCTGGTCTTCGGTGGTGGCAATAAAGGCCATCTCCCGGTCGTAATCTATCTGGGTAAAACGGGATAACATTTCCGGCGTCAGGGTTTGCATGCTGTTCATAAAACGCAGGTAGCGGCTGCGGTCGGATAGGTTTTGCACAAAATCCATTTCCATTTTGGCATCTTCCGGGCGGATCGGACGGATGATGATATTCAAGCCTTTGCGGGTTTCGATGGACTGGACCAGCTCGTTCGGATAAGGGTGTATCGCCATGTGTTGATAGGGTTTGTGATTCACCGGCAGAGATTTGACTACAATGCGTGCATCTACTGCCATGACGCCGTTCTCATCGGAGAACAACGGGTTGATGTCGAGCTCTTCAATTTCCGGTAGTTGCGCCACCATGTCGGATATACGGATCAACAAATCGATGATCGCTTCGTGATCCGCTTCGGGCAGCCCGCGGAACGCTTTGAGCATCTTCGATACCTTGGTGCGTTTAATCATTTTTTGAGCTAGAAAGCGGTTTAACGGCGGTAGGGCGACAGAGCGGTCATGAATGACTTCCACCGTGGTGCCGCCGCTGCCGAAAGTGATGGCGGGACCAAATACCGGATCGCGAATGACGCCTACCAACAGTTCTCGAGCATGTGTATGTTTAAACATCGGTTCGACCGTGGCACCCAGTAGAGTCGCTTCAGGATGTTCTTTAGCGATTTTGTCGAGCATATTGCCGTATTGTGTACGCACCTCTTGTACCGTATGTAAATTCAGTTTGACGCCTCCAACATCGGACTTATGGGTCAGATCGGGCGAATTGATTTTCAGACTGACCGGAAAACCGATTGATTCGGCGGCCACCATCGCTTGTGTCGGGTTGTTGACCTCAATCGCTTGGGTAATCGGAATACCGAAGGCGTGCATGACCGCACGAGTTTCTGCACCGCTCAACAAATTGCGGTGATCGGCTAGAACCGATTCGATAATGAAGCGGGCTCCTTGAGCGTCGGTACTCTGTTCGCACTGGTCGGCGGGAGCAGGAGTTTGCAGCAATAATGCTTGGTTTTGATGATAGGTCGATATAAAGTTAAAAGCTTCTACAGCCGCCTCGGGCGTCCGAAAAGTCGGGATGCCGGCTTCGCTGAATAGATGGCGAGCTTCTCTCACCAAAGAGTCGCCGAGCCAGGCGGTAAAAATCGGTTTATCCAAGCCGGCCTGTTCAACGTAATCGATAATCGCTTGGGCAATACCGCTCGGATCACTCATGGCCTGAGGCGTCAGAATAATCAGGGTGCCGTCGTACTGATCGTCGTTTTGGCAGACCTTTAACGCTTGTATATAACGGTCGCTGGTGGCATCTCCCAAGATATCGATCGGGTTGCCGTGCGACCAATGTTCCGGCAGAAAAGCGTTGAAGGCTTGCAGGCTTTCGGCACTCAAATCTGGCAACTTTAAACCGAGTTCAGCCGCGCGGTCGGTTGCCATCACGCCCGGACCGCCGCCGTTGGTCAAGATGGCCAGCCGGTTGTTTTTTATTTTGATATTCTGAGTCAGAGATTTGGCGGCGGCGAAAAGTTGCGAGATCGAGTGTGCGCGAACCGCTCCGGAACGTTCTATCGCTGCATCGAAAACATCATCACCGCCAACCAAGGCACCGGTATGGGAAATCGCCGCTTTTGAACCTTCCGGCATGCGCCCGGATTTGAGAAGGATGACGGGTTTCATACGCGCGGCAGTTTTCAAGCCACTCATAAAACGTCGGGATTCGGAGACGCCTTCGATATAAAGCAGAATGCTTCTGGTTTTTGGATCAAGTGCCAAAAAGTCCAAAATCTCGCCAAAATCGATATCGGCGGCATCGCCGGTCGAAACCACTTGCGAAAAACCGATACCGTTCGCTTCCGCCCAATCGAGGATAGCGGTGCAGATGGCACCGGATTGCGAGACCAGCGCCAGATTGCCGGCCACCGCCTGGTTTTTGCTGAAGGTCGCGTTCAGGCCGATTTCCGGGCGGATAATGCCCAGACAGTTCGGACCAAGCAGGCGCATGCCATAGGTTTTGGCGGTTTCGGTCATTTTTTGTTGTAAACGTTTACCGGCTTCGTCTTCAAAACCGGCGGAAAGAATAATCGCGTTGGCGACCCCTTGTTCTCCGCAGGATTGGATGATAGCCGGTATGGTTTTAGCCGGCGTGGCGATAACCGCAAGGTCGGGAATCGCCGGCAATGCTTCGATATTTGGATAACAGACTTGATTTCGTACTCGCTCATGCTTAGGATTAATGGGATAAATCTCGCCTTTAAAGCCAGCCGTCAGCAGATTGTCAAAGGCGTTCCCGCCAACGGAGTCTGGCGCTTCGCCAGCGCCAAATACAGCAATGCTTTTCGGCTTAAATAAGTTGGTAAGATAGTGCGGCCCCATGAAAACTCCTAGAGAGATATGACGAGTGAATTTATATATTACAAGCGAAAAATGTAATTTGCATGATAACGGTAACTATCATCCAGAAACGGGCGAGCGAGTCAAACGAATTCAGGATCATTTGATCAGCAGCCAGCTTTACGACTGGTTTTATCACGCCGAATCCCGCGCCGCAACCGATGAGGAGATTGCCCTGTTTCATGATCCGCAACTTATACGCTGGCTGGAAAAGCATACTCCCGAATCCGGTTCGGTGGAAGTGGTTGAGGATGTGCATCTGTGCAAAGATTCGGTACTGGCCGCCCGCCATGCCGTCGGGGCGGTTTTGGATGGCGTGGATGCGCTCCAACAGGGCAAGGCCAAACGGGTCTTTTGTAATGTTCGACCGCCGGGGCATCATGCCGAATACGCCGAATCTAAAGGGTTTTGTCTGCTCAATAACGTTGCCATCGGTGCGGCCTATGCACTGGCCCGTTATGAGATCAATCGTGTCGCTATTGTCGACTTTGACGTGCATCACGGTAATGGTACCGAATGCTTCGTGCGTCGCGAGCCGCGTGCCTGGTTGGGTTCCAGTTTTGAACATCCGTTGTATCCGTTCTGCGAGGCGGAATCGGATATTGCGAACATGGTGAAAATGCCGCTGGCGAAATATTCGGGGCCGGACGATTTCAGACAAGTTTGGTCGGAAGTCGGCTTGCCGGCTCTGGAGGCTTTTGAACCGGATTTGATTCTGGTTTCGGCCGGTTTTGATGCCCACGCTTTGGACGCCATGAGTCATTTACAGTTGCATGAAGCCGATTACGTTTGGATTACCGAACAGCTGAACCATTTGGCTAATCGGCTTTGCGACGGCAAAATCGTCTCGGTATTGGAAGGGGGCTACGATTTGGGGGCGCTTAGGGTCTCGGCGACGGAGCACATTAAAACTTTGTTTGAACTGAGTTAGTACGATTTACGCCGGGAGAAATCGAGATCGGAGTCTCGAAAAAATCTGTGCAAATAAAAACGCCATGAATGATTCATGGCGTTTCTTTTTCTGGTTGAGTTAATACTCTGGGTTTATAGCGAGAAGTCGCTGAAATCAGCGGTATCAACCGACGAGTCAACCTGACCGACCAGATAAGAACTGATCTCCGACTCTTGCGGCGCAACCTGAACATTGTCGCTCACCAGCCAGTTATTCATCCACGGCAGCGGGTTGCTGGTATTTTCAAAAATTGGCTCCAAACTCAAAGCTTTCAAGCGCACATTGGTAATGTATTCCACGTAATCTTTCAAAATGCTGGCGTTCAAACCGATCATCGAACCGTCTTTGAACAAATAATCCGCCCACTGTTTTTCTTGCTCGGCCGCTTCACGGAAGATCTGGTAAGTCATCTCCAGTTGCTCTTTGGCGATTTCCGCCATTTCCGGATCGTCCTTGCCGTCACGCAACATTTGAATCATGTTTTGCGTACCGGACAAGTGCAAAGCTTCATCTCGTGCAATCAGTTTGATGACCTTGGCGTTACCTTCCATCAATGAGCGTTCTGCGAACGAGAAGCTACAGGCGAACGAGACATAGAAACGGATCGCTTCCAATACATTGACCGATACTAGCGTCAGATACAGAGCGGTTTTGATTTTCTTGCGGAATTCGTCGTCTTTATCGATATCGATCTCGTTGGCGTACATGTGGTTGGTCAAGGCGATCAGTTCGTCATAGTGTTCGGTGACACTCACGGCACGTTTGGTAATTTCCTCGTTGGTGACAATATCGTCAAACACGATAGATGGATCCGAGACGATATTACGAATAATGTGTGTGTATGAACGGCTATGGATGGTTTCCGAGAACGACCAGGTTTCAATCCAGGTTTCCAGCTCGGGAATCGATACCAATGGCAGTAACGCAACGTTCGGCGAGCGGCCTTGTACCGAATCCAGTAGAGTCTGGTATTTCAGGTTACTGATAAAAATATGCTGTTCGTTTGCCGGTAGTTCGGCATAATCGCTGCGGTCGGTTGAAAGGTCAACCTCTTCAGGACGCCAGAAAAAACTAAGCTGCTTTTCGATTAACTTTTCAAAAAATGGATATTTTTGTTGGTCATAGCGAGCGACATTGACATTTTGTCCAAAAAACATCGGCTCTTTCATTGCGTTGTTGTTTGCACGACAGAAAGTTGAATAGGTGTGTTTATCTTGGCAGCTCATAGTGTCCGGATTCCATAAAAAATAACCAAGCTATTTTAGTACAGAAATCTCAAGATGAATAGTATATTAATGAGAATAATTCTCTTTTGTAAACTATGAAGATGAAAATGTTTTACTTTCTTTGAATATGATCCGTGATAGATGATAATGAAGTTATAAATTTAATGAACTTTGTATACTTCATTTGCAAATAAAGAGGTAGAAGTAAGAGGTAAGTTTTGGCGTTTAAAGACAAGTTAATCTGGTTGAAAGGCAAAAAAATAGCGGTATGTGAACCGGATGAAACCCGTTTTGCCGAGATAAAACTATTTCTTGAGCATTACCATATTGAGGTCACCGGACTGAACAGTGCGGAAGCAATGTCAGCCGATCTGCAACAGCGTCGTTATGCCACTCATCGGGTATTTTTTGCCGTTTTTATCAATTACGAACTGGCCGAACAGATGGAGCCTGCCTGGCGTGAAGTAACAACGGTGAACCCGAAGCTATTAAAGACACCGATGGTTCTAATGGTCTCTGAAACTCAATTAAAGGATGGACAGGCACTGATTGACACGGGTTATTTTCGCTATACCTTAACCTATCCGATATCAGCGTCAGACCTATTAAGAGTCTTAAGACGATTAAATCGCTGGAATGCAATCCGCGGCGATATCAGTCCGACGGCCACGTTGGATAAACCCTAACGGTTTAATCGCCCATTACCATCGATTCCAGTTCTTCCCAGCGTTCAAACGCGCTTTCCAGTTCAGCTTCTTTATCGCTTAGTTGAGTTAAGGTCGCTTGTACTATACGCTCTTCCTTCTGATAGAAATCCGCTGCCAAAATTTGATTATTGAGCGCTTCCAGTTCGGTTTCCAGTTGTTCGATCTGTTCCGGCAGGGCGTCATATTCACGCTGATCTTTATAACTCAACTTTTTCGGTTTTTTGGCGACGGTTGCTGGAGCTGGTGTCCCAACTTCTTCTGCAGCCGCTTCGCTGTTTTCCTGCGGCTTGTCTACTGTTTTGCTTGCCGCTGATTTTGACGGATTTTTATAGTGCTCCGGACGTTGACGCAACCAGTCATCATAGCCGCCAACGTACTCATTGACTTCACCCGGTGCGTCAAATACCAGCGAGCTGGTGCAGACATGGTTGAGGAAAGCACGGTCGTGGCTGACGATCAATACCGTACCTTGATAATTCATCAGTAACTCTTCAAGTAATTCCAGCGTTTCGACATCGAGATCGTTGGTCGGTTCGTCGAGAATCAACAAGTTGGAAGGTTTACAAAATACGCGAGCCAGCAATAGACGATTGCGTTCTCCACCGGACAAAGCCTTGACCGGTTGGCGGGCGCGATCCGGACTGAACAGGAAATCGGACAGATAGCTCATCACGTGTTTGCGTTGACCGTTGATTTCGACATGGTCGCTCTCTTCGAGCACACTTTCCACGACCGCTTTCTCTTCGTCCAATTGGGCGCGGTGCTGGTCAAAATAGGCGATGTCGAGATTGGTGCCCAGTTTGACCTGCCCCGAATCCGGCTGCTGTTTGCCGAGTAACAGGCTGATCAAGGTTGATTTACCGCAACCGTTTTCACCGATAATACCGACCTTGTCACCGCGCACAATCAGTGTGCTCAGGTTGTTGACGATCGGCTTATCGGGCCAGCCAAAACTGAGGTCGCTGATTTCAATGACCTGTTTCCCGGAAATATCTGAAGTGTTGACTTGCAGATTGGCGGTACCCTGTTGGCTACGGCGCGCTTTATGTTGTTCTCTGAGTTTTTCTAGTGCACGCACCCGGCCTTCATTACGGGTACGACGCGCTTTGATACCTTGGCGAATCCAGGCTTCTTCCTGGGCAAGTTTCTTGTCGAATTCGGCATTTTGTTTGGCTTGGGCGTCAAGGAAATCGGCTTTGCGCTGCAAGTAGGTATGGTAGTCGCACTGCCAGTTGCTGAGGTGGCCGCGGTCAAGGTCGATGATACGAGTTGCCAAAGCCTGTAGGAAAGCACGGTCGTGGGTAATGAACACCAGCGAGCAGCGAATGTTCTTTAGAAACCCTTCCAGCCATTGAATGGACGGGATATCCAAGTGGTTAGTCGGTTCGTCCAGAAGCAGTACGTCCGGATTCTGAACCAGCGCCTGAGCCAGCAGGACTCGGCGTTTCATTCCGCCCGACAGAGTCGAGAACTCGCTGTCAGCCGGTAGTCCTAGTTTGGAGATCACGGTATCGACGCTCTGTTTGAGATCCCAACCGTTTTTGGCTTCCAGTTCTTGCTGGGTCTCGGTAAAGGCTTCCAGAACGGCTTCGCTGTAGTTTTGCTCCAGCTGCATACTCAACTGATGGAACTTTTCCAGTAGCTCACCTAGATTACCCATTCCTTGGGCAATGACGTGAAATACGCTGCCGGTAGTATCGTGTGGCACTTCCTGCTGGAGTTTGGCGATTTTCAAGCCATCCTGCAAAATACGGGTGCCGCTGTCCTGCGGAATCAAGCCTTCGATGACTTTCAACAGGGTGGATTTACCTTCTCCGTTGCGCCCGACGATACAGACTCGCTCGTTGGCTTCAAGTTGGAAGTTGATTTTGTTGAGTAGCGGAGCGGCTCCAAAACTAAGGGAAAGGTCGCGTAAAAATAGTAGTGCCATGCAGTGAATCTGTTCCGAGTTGTATCAATTAAGTTCAGTCGTAAGTGCCGTTAATCCAGTTTAACGATTTCCAGAATAAGGTTCTGACTGGATTGGATATTATAACGATTCAGCTGGCAGCTATGCAGGTCATCGCATTGGTGCTGCCAAAAGCCTAAGACCTGTGCGGTCTCTTCGGTTGGAATCGGTTTGCCGTTGGCCTGCTTATCCCATTGGTACCAGAGATTGAAAACCAATAACCCGGGTGAACCGATACTTTTCCAGAGCGCCTCTTGGAAAGACAAACGACTCATGCCGGAAGGCAAGCCATCGGCATCGAAAATATCGATGATGACCGCATCATAGGGGTGTTGATTGTCCTCGACAAACTCGATAGCGTCGCCTTGCACCACCTCGATTTCGGGTTCATCCGGCAGTTGGAAGAAACGGTAGGCACAATCGATCACGGCTTGGCGGAGTTCAACCACCGTCATTTGCAGGTTAGGGTGATTGTGAAATAGATGGTGCGCCATAGAACCGCCACCCATGCCCAGCATCAGTACCCGAAAAGCGGAGCGTTTTTTATTGCCATTGATATGCCGTTCGGCAAACTCCAGTACGCGCTCGACAATCTTTTCCTGATATTCAAAGTTTAGGGTCATCGGCGCGTTGTGATACAAACAACTCTGTTCTATCGGCGAGTCAAAATAGAGTTTGCGGGTGACCCGGTTATCGACCACTTCAATCAGTCCGTATTCGTCACGAACGCTGTGAATAATCATGCCGTCGTATTTCATGAAGCCCGATCCGCTTGCGTCAGTCCGGCCCACCAGAGTCTAAGGCGCAGCCCGAATGAGGTGGTGAAACCGACTTCCACAAAAGCGATATTGCCGTTCGGATCAATAATGAAATCGGCCGGCACCGCCTTGGCACCGAAGGTTTTCAACCATTCGCCTTGCAGGTCGTTAACGATGATGTCAGGGTTCATTTCGTGTTGTTGAGCATAGCTTAACAGTTGTTCATCATCCGCCGACTGGGTGGCGATATTAATGACTGCATAATCTTCGGAAACAGACTCGATTCCGCCCTTGCTGACCTCGCAAATCGGACACCAAGTTGCCCAAATATGCACCAGAACCGGCTGTCCCTGTTGAGTCAGTGCTTGCAGGTCGATCGCTTTTCCGGTAATCGAAGTCACTTGCATTTTGGGCGCCTGTCCTTGTAAAACCTCACCCTGCATAAAAGGTCTGACGGCTAAATAAACAGCGATGACAAACAGGACGGTCAGCAGGTTCTTGAACCAGTTGGTTTGCCAGAATTTTGGTTTTTCAGGTGTTTCCGAGGGCGTCTTGGATTGTGGCATGGGTCTGAAAGGCTCCGAGTTTTATGCTGATATCGGCCAGAAAATAGAGTTCTTTTTTAGATAACCGAAGTAGCAAAATCGCTATGCTAGAATAGCGCCCATTATATGATGATTACGATTGAAGGACAGCGAAAATGGAAGCGAAGTTTTGGCATGATATGTGGGATAGCGGTGTAGTCGGGTTTCACTTACCCGACGTGAACGCTTATTTGAAAAAGCATTGGTCGAAGCTGAATTTACAGGGACAGGAATCGGTTCTGGTTCCGTTGTGCGGCAAAACGCTGGATATGGTCTGGCTGGCGCAGCAGGGTCATGAGGTGCTGGGTGTGGAACTGAGCCAGAAGGCGTTAGATGAATTTTTGCAGGAAAATGGGCTGGAAGCCAAACCGCATAGCACGGACAAACACTGCGGTTATCGACTGCCTTCTATGACCCTATTGTGCGGTGACTTTTTTCATATCGATGCCGAGCAGTGCCAAGATATTGCCGTGGTTTATGACCGTGCCGCTCTGGTGGCCTTGCCTCCTGAAATGCGCCAACAGTATGTTCGGCATTTGAACGAGATCTTACCGCAAGGCAGCAAGACTTTACTGGTCACCATGGAATACGACCAGTCGAAATTGCAGGGGCCGCCTTTTTCAGTTGAAGAAAAAGAGGTGTTGGCCTTATTTGCGCATTGCAAAAAAATCGACAAGCTTGAGCAGGTGCCGTTTGTCCGCAAAGGGGTCGATGCGGTTGAAAAGGTTTTTCTAATCGAAGCCTAACGGTATTTGCTCGGCAATTATTCTGCCGGCATGATCTGTGAGTAACGGCTGAAGTGCGGGAACTGTTTCGGATCGACTGGATCGAGTTTTGGACTGACAAAGGTGGCGCACAACAGGTGTTTGATGCCGTATTCCTGCGCCGTGCTCAGGGCTCGGGTATTGTCGTCAATCAGCAAAGTTTTGTTTTTGTCGTAGGGCTGGATATTTTGGATTTCAGACCAGATTTGGATGTCTTCCTTGGGCATGCCAAAGTCATGGGCTGAAATCAGTTTATCGAAATAAGCTTCAATTTCGGTCATTTCCAGTTTAATCACTAGACTGTCACGATGGGCATTGGTGACCATAATCACGGTTTTGTTCTGCTGCTTAAGCCATTTCAGGAATTGCATCACTTCCGGATGAACTTTAATCTGGTGTTTGAGTTCGGCTTTTAGTGCCGCAATCGGCAGTTCAAGGGCCTCGGTCCAATAGTCCAGACAATACCAGTTCAGGGTGCCGGTTTGCGAATGGATCTTTTCATGAATCAGTTGTTTGGCTTCATCCAAGCTGATTCGGTTTTTATCGGCATAAGATTGCGGTACGAATTCCATCCAGAAATGCCAGTCGAAATGCAAGTCAAGCAGGGTGCCGTCCATATCCAATAGAACGGTTTCGATACCAGACCAATCAACTAACGGATTTTTGACTGCTTGATTCATTGCAAATACCAACCTCTTAGCGTTAAGATGAGTTTTTAAATTGTCAATCCGAGCCGGTTTCATGTCTGACCCAAATTCAAAAAAAACGCCTACTATTCTAGCCGAAAATATCGAGGCTCAGTCACGGATTTTCACGGTTCAATCACAGCATATCGAGTTCTCCAACGGCACTCGAGTAAACTATGAAAGACTGGTCTCCAACTCTGACGGTGCCGTGCTGATCATTCCGCTGCTGGACGACGATCACTTGTTGTTGATCAGAGAGTATGGTGCCGGTGTCGGGCGATATGAACTCGGATTTCCGAAAGGTAAAGTCGATCCGGGTGAAACTTGGCGCGAAGCGAGTGTCCGGGAGAGCCAAGAAGAGATCGGTCATGCTCCGGCAGAAGTAAAGTTACTGGATTCCGTCAGTCTGGCGGCCGGTTATATGACCCATCAAACGCATATTGTTTTGGCGACCGGTTTGTCCCCGCAGGAGGCGCAAGGCGACGAGCCGGAACCGCTCGAAGTCGTTAAGTGGCCTCTGCAAAATTGGCAAAATTTGCTGGCGCATCCCGATTTTACCGAAGGGCGAGCCTATGCGGCTTTAATGCTAGTGCTTAAAGAACGTAATTTAATTTAGATGCCTTTAATTCCCAACCTCTATCATTCGGTTAATACATGAAACCTACAGACTCACATTCAGAACTTCATTTTGATTATTTATCCACCGTTTTACTGCCCGAAGTTTGTCATATTGCGTTTCAGGCCGGACAGCTCATCTCCGATTTTTATCATAAACAGGAATTCGATGTTGAGTGCAAAGCCGACGGCTCTCCGGTCACCTGTGCCGACCAAAGCGCGGATAAATTGATCTGTTTGGCATTAAGGGCGTTAACCCCGGATATTCCAATGGTGACCGAGGAAAGTGTTGCCGATATTCCTTATGAACAGCGAAAATCATGGCAGACCTATTGGTTGGTTGACCCTTTGGACGGTACCAAGGAGTTTATCGCCGGGACCGGTGAGTACAGTGTCAATATTGCATTGATCTACAATCATCATCCGGTCATGGGCGTGGTGTATGGTCCGGAAACCGGTGATTTCTACTTTGCGGTTCAAAGCCACCCGCAAGATCCGGAAAATCAGGCGCAGATCGGTAAGCTCGAGCAGCTCTATGCTGAAAATCAAGCGGATACGCTAGATTGGCAACAGTTAATAGCTACGGCTGATGCCATTACGGTTGCCAATCATCCTCAGCAGAGACTGGAAAACGGCGAGACAATTCGTGTGGCCGTCAGTCGAAGGCACGGCGGTGCTTTACAGCATTTTATGGGGCAACTGGGTCATTACTCGAAAATCAGAATGGGGTCGGCACTGAAAACGTGTTTGGTTGCGGAAGGTAAGGCGGATATCTATCCTCGTTTCGGACCGACTTCTTTATGGGATACGGCGGCGGCTCAGTGTATTTTGGAGGTGGCCGGCGGTGCGGTTTTAAATGCAGCAGGTCATTCGTTGGAGTATGTCCAAACCGAATCTTTGTTGAACCCGTTTTTTATTGCGATCGGTCATACAGATTATGATTGGCCGCCTTTTCCAGAGGTGCTCTAAGCACCGAAATCAGATTAATCGTAAGCCTGTTTGGTAATCTGTGTTTGAATATGTCCCAACTCTTCGTCCGAAAGATTAAGCACCTTTTGACACTTTTCGTAGATGGCGTGGTTTTGTCTGGTTTCGTGTTGTGCGTCGAAGTTTTTGATTTGCACGGCATGCGCCAGTTCCAGCATTGCTACGAATAACTTGAGTTTTTCGTTACTAATATCATCCATTCTTTCGGTATGGTGCAAGAGAATGGATTGGGCGATATATTTCGGCATTGACCACCCCATCGCCAAAACATAACCCATGGCAGAATGACTTGTGCCGAATTTAGCCACCTCTTTTTGCTCAAGAGTGTAGTGGTTGTTCAGGCTGCTGACAAAGACTTGACCATAAACTTCATCAAGTTCGGCCAGAGCAAAGGCGCCTATATCGTGAAGCAGGCCGACCAAATAAGCTTCGTCGGGTCTGATCTGTTTGCTGTACTTGGCAATAAAAGAGCAGACTTCGGCAATTGCTTGACTGTGGTAACTGAGTCCCGCCACTTTTTTGGTTTTCAGTAAGTCTTTGATGACAATCGCCATGACATAGTTTTTGATGTATTTGTTCCCTAAACGGAATATTGCGCCATCAAGATCTTTGGTTTTACTGTGCAAACTGTTGGTCAGACTGGGCATATTGGCCAAACCGATCAATTCGCCGGCAATGTACGGGTTGGCGGAGATTAGACGCTTTACTTTTGCAGGATCGGGAATGTCGCTTTTTTCAAATAATTGCTGTAGTTCAATGACTGCATCCGGTAGAACCGGGATGGTAATTTTTCTAACCAGTTGGCTAGCGACTTGTATCTGATCTTTATATGACATGGTTATTATTTAAAAAAGTATTGTCTGCGATTATATAGCGAACCGGCGGTAAAGAAGTTGTGTTTCGTCAATTATTTCCGGCCTGATTCCATTTTGATCATGAATCTACTCTTTGTGGTAATAAAAAAGGGGCGAAAGCCCCTTTTGGTTTGCAGAAACCCGCTATTGAATCGGGGTTTACAGCTTACATGCGCCACCTGCGCAACCATCGTCTTCATGGGCGTCGTCCGCGCCGTCACGAGTATTATGGTAATACAAGGTTTTAAGGCCCATCTTGTAGCAATACAAGATGTCTTGCAGTACTAATTTAATTGGCACTTTGTCTTCATTGAATCGAGCCGGATCGTAATTGGTGTTGGCCGAGATCGCTTGGTCGACAAATTTCTGCATGATTCCAACCAGTTGGATGTAACCTTGGTTATTCGGAATATGCCATAACAATTCATAGTCGTCGCGATGCTCTTTGAAGCCAGGCACAACCTGTTTCAGAATACCGTCTTTAGATGCCTTAACCGAGATGTAACCACGCGGCGGTTCAATACCGTTGGTTGAGTTGGTGATTTGCGAAGAGGTTTCGCACGGCATCAGTGCCGTTAAGGTTGAGTTTCTCAAACCGTGCTCTTTGATTTCGGTACGCAGCGCTTCCCAATCTAAGTGCAGAGGTTCGTCACAAATTTCGTCGACATCTATCTTGTAGGTGTCGATAGGCAGAATACCTTGAGCGTATTTGGTGTCTGCAAAGTAGCCGCAAGCGCCTTGTTCTTTAGCAAGGTTGTTTGAAGCTTTTAACAGGTTATACTGAATCGCTTCAAAGGTTTTGTGAATTAAACCGTTGGCCGAACCGTCCGAGTATTTGGTCTTGTTTTTAGCCAGATAGTAAGCCAAGTTAGTGACTCCGACACCTAAGGTGCGGCGACCCATACTCGAGTGTCTTGCGGCTTCAACCGGGTAGTCCTGATAGTCAAGCAAGCTATCCAGCGCACGTACAATCAGGTCGGACAAGCTTTCCAATTCTTCCAAGTTTTCCAGCGCGCCCAAGTTGAAAGCCGACAAGGTACAAAGTGCAATCTCACCGTCAGGGTCTTCTACCGAGTGCAAAGGTTTGGTCGGTAGGGCGATCTCAAGGCATAAGTTCGATTGGTGAACCGGCGCTTTTTTCTCGTCAAACGGGCTGTGGGTATTACAGTGGTCAACGTTCTGAATATAGATACGACCAGTCTGAGCACGTTCTTGAGCGACTTGGGTAAACAGGTCGATGGCCTTGACGGTTTTTTTACGGATGCTTTCATCCACTTCGTAAATTTTATAAAGACGTTCAAACTCTTCTTGGTCGTCAAAGAAGGCTTCATAGAGGCCGGGAACGTCCGAAGGGCTGAATAGGGTGATATTGCCGCCTTCCAGCATACGTTGGTACATCAATTTATTGAACTGTACGCCGTAATCCAAGTGGCGGGCACGGTTCTCCTCCACGCCGCGGTTGTTTTTCAGTACCACCAGAGATTCAACTTCAAGGTGCCAGATCGGATAGAACAGGGTGGCTGCACCGCCACGAACCCCGCCCTGCGAGCAGGACTTTACAGCCGTCTGGAAGTGTTTGATAAACGGAATCATTCCGGTGTGATAGGCTTCACCACCGCGAATTTCACTTCCCAATGCGCGGATACGGCCAACGTTGACTCCGATGCCGGCACGCTGTGAGACGTATTTAACAATCGATGAAGAGGTCGCATTGATCGAATCTAACGAGTCGCCGCATTCAATCAGTACACAGGAACTGAATTGGCGAGTCGGGGTACGCACACCGGACATGATCGGCGTCGGCAACGACAGTTTGAACAGAGACGAAGCGTCGTAGAAGTCTTTGATATATTGCAGACGAGTCTCTTCCGGGTAGTGGGCAAACAGACACATCGGAATTAGCATGTAGATAAACTGCGGACTTTCGAAAATTTTGCCGGTAACACGGTTTTGAACCAGATATTTCCCTTCCAGCTGCTTAACCGCAGCGTAGCTGAAGTTAAGGTCGCGGCCGTGATCGATATAACGATCCAGTTCGTCAATGTCAGCTTTGCTGTAATCATCAATAATCTGGCTGTCATAGTGGCCGCTGCGAACCATTTTATTGACGTGTTCGAACAACGTAGGCGGTGTAAAACGATCAAACGCTTTTTTACGCAAATGGAATATGGCTAATCGAGCTGCTAAATGTTGATAATCCGGAGACTGTTCAGAGATTAGGTCGGCTGCTGATTTTACGATAGTTTCGTGAATATCCGAAGTGGTGATGCCATCATAAAATTGAATGTGAGACTTAAGTTCTACTTCGGAAACGGAAACGTTTTCGAGTCCCTCTGCCGCCCAAGTAATGACGCGGTGGATTTTTTCTAAATCGATCGGTTCTTTGGTGCCATTTCGTTTAGTAACTTGAATGTTTTGGTTAGTCATGCGCTGTTTTTTTCAACCTGTGTATAAAGCAAACTTACTGAAAAGGATTAACAATAATGAATTTATAAAGGAATTCATTAGCTTAGCGAAACAATGCAAAATGAAATGTAGTTTTGAATGATAATTGCCTTGTGCTTAACAGCGTTGCTCGCACAATATCTAGTTTCGCGTTTTCGTTGTTATCGCAAAATATAGTAGATTTTTGAGAATGGTGCAAGCACATAAAAATGCACTTTTATTACTGTTTTTTAGATGCATTTCTGTGGAAAAAACGTAAAAATTCCCTAAGAAACGAGCCTCTTAGCTTGTGGATAACTCTGTGGGGTTTTTAAAATTTAGGTCTAAAAAAAATTCTATTTAGTTAAATAAAAAATCTATAAAAAAAGTGATAAAAAAGCTTGCTTTTTGGCAAAGCCTGACGGGGCGCGGATTTGCGTGGAATTACCTACGCATATTCTATTTTTTGTAGTAAAAGGCATTTGGTTTACTTTTGACAGGCGGCTAGTTTTTTTTCAAATTGCATGAGATCGAAATCGTTGCCATGGGGAAGCAAAATCTCGAGTCTTGAATCACGCCGGTAGGCAATATATTCTCGAGTCACCTCTTGATCCTTGACCCATTGAAACAGCATACGCGGTTCGCCGACTTTAAAAACTCCCTTTGCTCTTAGTGGATATTTCTCTGTGGTTTTACCATTTGCTAGGCTTTTAAAGAGTTTTAATAGTTTGTTCCAATCGAAGACGGTTTCATTATTGAAAATCCAGCCGATCGAGACAGTATTGAGTTGATTTTGACTCTTTCGTTCTAATAGCCCTTGCAGTCTTTCATGAGGGGGAGGTAGTTCAGGTAAAGCGGGGGGTTCGCTGTTATGTACCGGTTTTGTTTCGACATCGTCTGTTTTTAGGTATTGGGTTGCAGGCGGCTGTCTGTGTCGATTGGATGTGATGGAAATCAGTTGCGGGTCTATTTGGGCGTGTTGGGTATTAATGATCGCGAGTTTTGGTGGGTAAAGCTGGTTGGCGAAATGGTTCAAGGCTTCGATGTTTGCTTCAACGGCTCTGTCCTGTTTGTTAAATACAATCACATCGGCGACGTCGACCAAGTTTTGCATGATCACCAGTTGAGAGAATTGTTCAACCTTGGTGATCGCGCTATCCAGAACGGCAAATACAGTTTGGATTTCAAAGTTTTCCTGAAAGTAGGGGGTGTGTAACAACTCTACCATGGATTCCGGTTCGCCGAGGCCGGTGGGTTCAATAAAAATACGGTCTAAACGGTATTGGCTGTTTAAGGTTTGAATCGCTTCTTTAAACTCGCCGAGAGCGGTACAGCAAATGCAGCCTCCGGGAATCTGTTTCACCTGAATAGTGTCGTTTTGATTGCTAAGGATGGCTCCGTCAATGCCGATGGCTCCGAATTCGTTGACTAAAATGCCCCAGTTTTCGTTTTCCGGTTTATGTTTCAGCAGGTTTTTTAATAGCGTGGTTTTGCCGGCGCCAAGCGAACCGATAATTAAATTAACGGCGGTTCGGTTTTTTATTTGTGTGAACATACAGTAAGAGATGGGGATAAGGAGATACTTTGAAATCTCATGTTTTAGAGGTCAAGTTCGGATTTAACATTGTTACGGCCGGTGCTCTTTGCCGAATAAAGCGCTTTATCGGCGCGACCGATCATTTCATCTATATTTTTATCGTGGTTTTGGTCAAAGGTAGCCACGCCGCAAGAAACCGTTAGTTGTAAATCTTTTTTGTAGGCCGTGACTTTTAATTTGGTGGTTTCGATTTTAGCTCTCAAGCTTTCCGCAACATGCATAGCATTTTCAAGATTGGTATGGGGAAGCAAAATAATAAATTCTTCTCCGCCAAGACGAGCAACAAAGTCTTTTCCTTTGGTCTCTTTATGCAGTTGTTTTGCGAGGTATCTTAAAACGCTGTCTCCGACAAGGTGGCCGAATTCATCGTTGATGGCTTTGAAGAAGTCGATATCCAAGATAATCAACGAGAAAGTGAAGTCTTCTTCCAGCTGGGTTCTCTCCAGCATTTGTTCAGCGGCTTCGTTGAGTCCGCGACGATTCGGAATGTTGGTTAGCTCATCGGTTTTAGCAATGAGATTAGCCTGTTCAAGCTCCATTTTTAACTGTTTGATTTCCCCTGAAGCTTCGTTAGCACCGTTTTGCAGGTCTTCCGTACAGCGAAGCATTGCTTTTATCGACGGCAAAATTTCATCGTGTAAACACTCTTTGATGGAATCAGGAATGTCGCAATCTGAAAGATGATTAATTCCATTGACGACGGTCTCTTGATTCAGTCTGGAGGTCTCAATCCACTTTTCGATTTGTCCAAGCAGGTTTTTCAGCAACGTTTCAACTTGTTGGGTCGGTAAATGCTGAAACAAGTAGCTAGATATTAACTCGTTAAAAAAAGTGTCGGCTGCATCGTTACTATAATTACCCGCTTCCATCACTTTTTGGATCTGCTGGCTCAGCTTGGGGTCGATATTTTGGATAGCTTCATAGATGACGGTGTAATGAACCGGATTCGGAATCGCATCATGCTCTTTGATTTTTTCGAAAACGCGGTTGGCCAGCTCAAGTTTTTGTTGATCGCTCAAACTTTCAACCTGATAACGAGCAATGAATTTATTGATTGCGTTGAGTCGCATTTCGAGTCCTGATAAAAGAGAACGAGATAGAGTTGAAAATTATTTTAAGGCTTAAACGGCTCATTTGAAAGCTTAAAATGCATAGAACGAAGTTAGTCGAAAGATGCCGGCTTAAAAAAATTAAGCCGGAAAAGATTAAAAAACGAGTTTAATCTCTTTTGATTGTTTCATGTAGAGGACAGGTTTGAATGCCGAGAATGGTGTAGAGCGGACACCACTTCATAAGGCCTGTTGCCAGCGGAATGATACCGATATAACCCCAGTTGCCGACGATGCCGGTGTATGCCAAAGCGATGAGTGCTAGTCCAAGAATAATACGAATGATTCGATCTAGTGTGCCTACGTTCATGATAAATGTACTCCATTAGTGATTGTTATTGTGATTCGATTAAGGGCTATAATTTTATAAGCCGAATTTCAGTGCATGGACATGGTTTATTAAACTCTATAGCGACTATCTCTAGGTTGATATAAAAAAACATAGATTTTGTCCTGCTTGCTCCGACATTTTTGATGTCGGATTTATATTTTCGGCGATGCATAATAATTGTCAATATTTAACAGTCAACTCTAATTATTGAAAAGAGTCCTGTTTGTTGTTTGTTACATATAACATTAGATGATAGGTATTAAACCAATGACTCATACCGATAGTAATAAGTTACCTGGAGAGCCTTACTCGGAAAAAATCAGGGCGCGTTTTTGGATTACCGGCGATGCTTCAGGGTATGTCGGTATCGGGCGTATTGAGCTGCTTGAAAAAATTGATGAGTTCGGTTCGATGAATCAAGCTGCTAAAAGCATGGGTATGTCTTATAAAAAAGCTTGGAAATTAATTGAAGAACTCAATCAAATGTACGAGCAGCCTCTAATTGTCAAAGCAGTTGGCGGAAAAGCAGGTGGCGGCAGTGTTTTAACCGACAGGGGTAAGAGGTTAATTAAGGATTTCAGAAAGATCGAGAGTGAGTTGCAGCTTTTTCTCGATAAAATGAATTCTCTAGTTTAAAGCGGTGCATTGTTGCACCAAATTAATTCTGTAATATTCTCTCAATATTCTGTTAATAGATCGAATTTAAGTTAACTGTCTGATTTATAAAATAATTTAAAAAATTGGCACTAACTTGGTTATATGGATTTCGAATTTAATTTCATTACAGATTTTTTTATGTTGGAGAGAAAAATGAAAAAAACTTTTACACTTAAGCCACTAGCTCTTTCTTTAGCTGTTGCTGCGGCGTCTGCTGCTTCTGTCGTTCCTGCTACAGCTCAAGCAGAGGTTTCTTATAATGCAGCGGTAAGCAACTTCTACCTATGGCGTGGTCTTGATATTAGTGAAGGTCAAGCAGTTGTATCAGGTGGTGTAGATTACTCTCACGATTCAGGTTTGTATGCAGGTATGTGGGCTTCTTCAGAAGCTGACGGTTCTGAGTTTGACCTTTATGGTGGATGGGCAAAAGAGTTTGGTGAGTTTGGAATTAACTTAGGATATTTCGCATATTTTTATCCTACTGAATTGTCATATACTGCCGATATCCCAACATCAAAAGCGCCTATCGCCGAGACTGGTTTTGATGAAGATGAAGGTACTTTAATCACTGAATACTACGTTGCTCTATCTTATTCTGATTTAAGCGTGGGTGCTTATATCAATACAGACCAAGATGAAAACGATGATTATAAATATTTAACTGTCGATTACACCTACGATAAGTTTGGTTTCCACTACGGTAAAACGATGCTAGATGAAGGTGATGAATATTCTGATGTTAACATTAGCTACGCTGCAACAGATGCATTTACCATCACTGTGTCAAAAGCGATGGGAGACGCTGTTGAAGACACTTCTCTAGAGAACCCTATGGTTAACATTTCATACAGCCTTGCATTCTAAGAAATTTGAATGAAAAGTTAGTTAAAGCGGAAAAAAGAGGCTATAGGCCTCTTTTTTTTACTCTAAAAATTTGGAGCTCAATGATAAATCTATCTCTTAAAGAAGGTTGGAAAGGTTTTTTATCTTTTTCGTTTGTGCAAGACGGACAGCGCACAGTCGTAAAAGATAAACGGCACTTTGGGCCTCTAGTTTTACAGCGGCCTTATTATCAAGAAATAGCACGGCCTCAAGTTTTGATTATTCATCCTCCAGGCGGGATTGTCGGCGGCGATGTTTTGGAAACTCACATCAAAGTAACTCAGGGCGCGCAAGGTCTGATTAGCACACCGGCGGCAACCAAGTTTTATCGTAGTAAGAGCGAAAAGGCTTATCAGCTACAGAAAATCGAGATGGATGTGGAAGGCGAGTTGGAGTGGTTGCCCCAAGAGACTCTGTTTTTCAATCGCTCCGTATCGGATAACAAAATTATTTTCAAACTGGCTTCGGCGAATAATAAATTGATTGCCTGGGATATTATCGGGCTAGGGCGACCGCATAGTGGAGAACGCTTTGAGCAAGGCGAGTTGTCGCAATCCATAGAGTTGTTTGTCGAAGATGAACTGATATTTGTAGATCGGTTGCACGTCACTCCGGAATCAGGCGTGACCGATAGCGTGGCTTCTTTTGACGGCAAAAGTCTATTTGCTACGGCAATGCTCTATAGCCCCGATATACAAACTCTCGGCGAGCTTAAGGCGGAGTTGAATCGTCTTGAATGGCCGCTTCCGGTCGGCATTACGCAAATGGACCGACTGATCGTTTTGCGAGTGCTGGGCGAGGACTTGGATGAAATTAAAGAAGTGCTCTATCAGCTATGGGTAACAGCCCGTCCATTGATTTTAGGTGTGTCGGCGATCAGACCGAGAATTTGGAATACGTGATTAATCAGAAAGTTGTGAATTATTAAAAGCGAGAAGTAGCATGGAATTACTGCCCAGAGAAAAAGACAAACTACTGTTGTTTACGGCGGGACTGCTTGCCGAAAGAAGGTTGGCAAGAGGCTTGAAACTCAATTATCCGGAAGCGGTCGCTTTGATCAGTCTCGAAGTTTTAGAGGGTGCGCGTGACGGCAAAACCGTAGCGGAGCTGATGGATTACGGCACCACTATTCTGAACAAAGATCAGGTCATGGACGGTGTGCCGGAAATGATTCATGAAGTTCAAGTTGAGGCCACTTTCCCGGACGGAACCAAGTTGGTCACTATCCATCAACCTATCGTATAGGAGTCACTATGATCCCAGGTGAAATTATTACCCAACAGGGCGAAATCGAACTGAATGCAGGTAGAAATGCCATAGAAGTGGAAGTGGCGAACTCCGGCGATAGACCCGTGCAGGTTGGCTCGCATTACCATTTCTATGAAACCAATAGTGCTCTGATTTTTGATCGTGAAATGACTAAAGGCTTTCGTTTGGATATCCCCGCCGGTACTGCAGTTCGCTTTGAACCAGGCCAGAAAAGAAAAGTTAAATTGGTCGAGCTGGCCGGCGACAAAATTGTCTACGGTTTTAACCAACTGGTCATGGGTAAACTGGAGAATTAAGATGAGTTACAGAATTGATCGTAAAGCTTATTCCGAAATGTACGGCCCGACTACCGGTGATAAGGTTCGCCTAGGTGATACAGAACTCTGGATTGAAGTGGAAAAAGACTATACCACTTATGGTGAAGAGGTTAAGTTTGGTGGCGGAAAGGTCATCAGAGACGGGATGGGGCAAGGTCAGAAGGTAGCGGCAGATGTAGTGGATACCGTGATTACCAATGCCCTTATTCTGGATTACTGGGGGATCGTCAAAGCCGATATCGGTATTAAAGACGGCTATATCTGCGCGATCGGTAAAGCCGGGAATTCCGATATCCAGCCGGACGTTACTTTTGAGGTCGGAGCCGGTACCGAGGTCATTGCCGGAGAGGGGCAGATCATTACTGCGGGTGGTGTGGATAGTCATATCCACTTTATCTGCCCGCAACAGATCGAAGAAGCCTTGATGTCTGGGGTGACCACCATGATTGGTGGAGGAACCGGGCCCGCAGCTGGAACTAATGCAACCACCTGTACCTCCGGACCTTGGTATATCCATAAAATGTTGCAGGCGGCCGAAGAGTATCCGATGAATCTTGGTTTTCTCGGTAAAGGCAATGCCTCTTTGCCTGAACCTCTGCAAGAGCAACTCGCAGCTGGCGCAATCGGTTTGAAATTGCATGAAGATTGGGGGACCACGCCGGGAGCGATTGATAACTGTCTGGCGGTAGCGGATGAGTATGATGTGCAGGTCGCGATTCATACTGATACGTTGAATGAATCCGGCTTTGTTGAAAATACCTTGGCGGCATTCAAAGATCGCGTCATTCACACCTATCATACCGAAGGCGCCGGCGGAGGCCATGCCCCGGATATTATTAAGGCATGTGGATTTGCCAATGTTTTGCCGTCATCAACCAACCCGACTCGACCATTTACCGTTAATACCATCGATGAACATCTGGATATGCTGATGGTATGTCACCACTTGGATCCCAATATTGTTGAAGATGTGGCTTTTGCCGAATCACGTATTCGTCGTGAAACCATTGCGGCGGAAGATATTCTGCACGATATCGGTGCCTTTTCGATGATCTCTTCGGATTCTCAAGCGATGGGGCGTGTCGGCGAAGTGATTACCCGTACATGGCAGACGGCTCATAAAATGAAAGTACAAAGAGGTTTGTTGCCGGAAGAGAATTCGGATATAGATAATTTCAGAGCCAAACGTTACGTTGCCAAATACACGATCAATCCGGCCATTACTCATGGAATCGGCGATCAAGTCGGTTCGGTCGAGGTGGGTAAGTTGGCTGATTTGGTTTTATGGAAACCGGCCTTTTTTGGTGCTAAACCGTCAATGATTATTAAGGGCGGTATGATTGCTGCAGTACCGATGGGGGATATTAATGCCTCAATTCCAACACCGCAGCCAGTTCATTATCGTTCGATGTTTGCGACCGCAGGTAAAGCGGTGTACGGCACTTCAATCACTTTTGTTTCCAAGGCAGCCTATGAAAATGGGATTAAGGATGAGTTAGGTCTGCAAAAGATCATTAAGCCGGTTAGCAATACCCGAAATATAAGTAAGAAAGACATGCTCTTGAATGACCTGATGCCTGATATATCGGTGGATCCCGAGACTTATGAAGTAAAAGCAGACGGGGTGCAGTTGATTTGCGAGCCAATGGAGAGTTTGCCGTTGGCACAGAGATATTTCCTGTTTTAATGACTATTTAACGAATAAATTAACCAATAAATATAGAGGTTGTTGTGCGAGAGTTTACTGAAGTTTTGTCATCAGCGTCGATGCCGGAAGACGCGCAAAAAATTACCTTAACTTTTTTGCAGAGAGAGAAAAGCCGTTTAAAAGCGACTTTGCCGGACGGGGAAGATATCGGCTTATTTTTACCGAGAGGCACCGTTCTCAAAGAAGGCGATGTGTTAACCAATGAAGACGGTGATTTTCTGGAAGTGAAGGCGGCTGACGAGAAAGTGTCGACAGTTACGGCGGACGACGCTTTTCAACTGGCTAGAATAGCTTATCACTTGGGTAACCGTCATGTTCCGTTACAGTTATCGCCCGGCTGGTTGCGTTACGCTCATGATCATGTGTTGGATGAGATGGTAGAGCTACTAGGAGGTAAAGTCCTTGTAGAAGACAAGCCTTTGCATCCCGAGAGCGGTGCTTATGGCGCTCATGGGGGCGGGCATGGCGGCGGGCATGGCCACGGTCATCACCATCACTGAGTCATATTATGCAGGCGGCTAATTTACTTCGACTTTTGCAGTTATCCAGTCCGACGTTACCGATTGGAGCCTATGCATATTCTCAGGGGGCGGAGTCAGCGGTGAATACCAAATTGGTACATGATTATGATTCTGCTTATCTCTGGCTACAAACCGTGTTGGAACAGAGTGTAGCTTGTAATGATATGGCATTGCTAGTGCAGGCTTATGCGGCTTGGCAGCTTGCGGATGATGCCCGCATTAAAGAACTATCCATGCTGAGCCGGGCGCTTCGCGAGACCGCGGAACTGAAGCAGGAGGACGGCCATCTCGCAGTGGCCTTGTTGCGTCTTGCCGAACCCTTGGGGATGTCTGCCCCCGATTATCTGAAAAAGATCGCCTCTTATCCGATTGTATTTGCGCTCTTTTGTCAGGCATGGAAAGTCCCGTTGGAAGAGGCCTTGACGGCCTTTGCCTGGAGTTGGTTGGAAAACCAGTTGGCGGCCATGATCAAATTGGTGCCTTTGGGGCAGACTCAAGGACAGAAGTTAATGATTGAGTTGGATCAAAGTCTGCTCAAAGCCAAAACGACGGCGATGCAACTGCCGGTCGAACAGATTGGCAGCAGTTTGCCGAATTTAGCGATTTTAAGCAGTCAACATGAAAATCAATATAGCCGACTGTTTAGGTCTTGATGTTCAAGTCGAGAATGAAAGGGAAAGAAGAGAACAATGAAACACGCGTTGAGATTAGGTATTGGCGGACCGGTTGGTTCGGGGAAAACAGCATTGGTTGAAGCATTGTGTAAAGCGATGCGTGACGACTTTAATATCGCTGTGGTGACCAATGATATTTACACCAAAGAAGACCAGCAAATTCTGATTCGGGCTCAAGCTTTGACGGAAGACCGGATTGTCGGGGTGGAGACCGGTGGCTGTCCACATACCGCCATTAGGGAAGATGCTTCTATGAATTTAACCGCCATTGAAGAGTTGCAGGACAAGTTCCCGGATCTGGAAATGGTCATTATTGAATCGGGCGGAGATAACCTGAGCGCGACGTTCAGCCCGGAGCTTTCAGATTTGACCTTGTATGTTATTGATGTATCGGCCGGAGATAAGCTGCCTAGAAAGGGTGGGCCAGGTATTACTCAGTCCGATTTACTGATTATCAATAAAATCGATTTGGCAGAGTATGTCGGCGCGAGTCTGGAAGTGATGGATCGGGATACCAAAATTCAACGCGGTGACAAGCCTTATGTCTTTACCAATCTGAAAAACGGTGAAGGCTTGGAAACGATTGTTAAATTTATCGTCGATAAAGGAATGTTGTAATGTTAGAAGCGGGATTGTTATTGGTCTTTTTCTACGGCATGTTACATGCCTTTGGCCCGGATCATCTCACCGCCATCGCCGACTTTTCTATCGGGCGTAATCGTCGCCGTGTGTTTAAGGTGGCGCTCGGCTTTGCGATTGGGCATGGCGTGAGTTTGTATCTGTTTGCCTTGTTGCTGCAGCAATTTGACCTTTCGGAAGAACTGCTTGCTTGGGGTGATATTGCTGCGGTTTCCCTGCTTATTGTTATGGGAGCCTATTTACTGTATTTGGTGATTTCGGAGCGCATTAATTTGAGTAAACATTCGCATGACGGTCATGAACATATTCATATTTGGTATGGTAAATCGCATCGTCATGATTCATTGTCAGGCCAGACCCATGGAGGTTCAAAAAAGGGTTGGATTGCTGCAGCTACACTTGGTGTCCTGATGGGGATAGGCGGTGCGCGCGGCATGTTGGTTTCATTAGCGGCGCTATCTCAGGATTCAGTGTCACCAATGATGGTGCTAAGTTTTACTTTAGGCGTTGCTTTAATCTTTTTGGTTTTCGGGTTTGTTTTGATGTTGCTTAATAAAAAATTGATGCAATCCAAGGCGATGCTTAGAGGGGGGTATGCCATTATGGGCGTGACCTCAATGGGGGTTGGCAGCTACATGTTGCTCTCCTGAATTTGCAAAGCGGTAGCTATGAAATGCCTAACCGCTTCTCGTTAAACGTTCTATTGAGTTGGATGCAACTTCGTTATCAGCATTTCTCGAAAATGATAATCCGTTCGTACGGAAAGTAAAGTGTTTAGGCAAATCGTTTGTCAATCACATATTTTGCTGCCGACAGCTTTCGATAGAACGTATATTTCCGAACTTTTATTTCCAGTAACTCGTTTCCGCTTTGTTCTTTCGGTTTGTTTATAACTCGAGTGAATGCTGTTAAGAAGCTGCTGCGCGCTAATTTCTCTTCAATGCAATCCTCAAGACTGTGTAACTTGTCTTATCAGGAGTATGTGTTTCCTTGTCAATTTATGAATCTAGAATGATTCAACGTTTAAATCCTATTTTTTGAAAAAAACAAGCTGTTGATTTGGTATTTATTTTAATTATTCATTACGATTATTAATATTAATGCAAATTATTCTCATTTATATTGACATTCTTAGGCCTGTATATAGAATAACGCTAAAGCAAATTATTCTTATTAACTTTTAAATTTAAGGCCTAACATGCGATTATCCATTAGTAACCAGTTCGCTCTTAATAAATTAACACTTTCTATTTTTGCCACTCTGGCATGCAGTTTATCTCTGAATGTGCAGGCGGCTAGCCAGCTATCAACGGTAACTGTTGAAGATTCAAACGTAAGCGGTGAATCGAAAATGCTTCAAGTGAAAGACGACACTATCCATACCGAGCGTGTTTCCGCAAAGAAAATAGAACAGAAACAAGCCGCCAACCTTGCGCAAGCAATTGCAGATGAGCCGGGGGTTCGGGTCAGCAACGAATGTTCAATGTGCGGTGTTAAGCGTATTATGCTTAACGGTTTAAAAGGCGAGCACACCACTTTAATGACCAATGGCGTGCCGAACAGTTCGATTGTAGAAGGTTTTTACGGTTTTGATGCCATTCCGATGGCGGGTGTCAGTGCCATTGAAATTTCCCGTGGTGCCGGTCCTTCATTGATTGCGCCTGAGGCTATTGGCGGAGTGGTCAACGTCGTGACCACGGCGCCTAGAGAGGATAAGCTGATCATCGACTTATCTCAAGGTAATCAAGGCTATCATAAATATCAGTTGTCAGGCGCCAAGCTATCAAAAGACGGAAAGACGGCGCTAGCGGTGTCGGCTCAAAGTGACAATCTTGACCAATACGATCAAGACAATAACTGGGTGAATGAATCTCCCGCCCTAAG
Source organism: Thiomicrorhabdus sp. (assembly GCA_963677355.2). Classification (GTDB taxonomy): domain Bacteria; phylum Pseudomonadota; class Gammaproteobacteria; order Thiomicrospirales; family Thiomicrospiraceae; genus Thiomicrorhabdus. The sequence goes on from CAXXXQ010000003.1 coordinate 417,171, forward strand.
CAACCATTCGATCAATGCACAGTTGTGGCATCAAGTTGATGCAGATAACCGTATAGAAGTACGTGTTGAAGATCAAAGTTCCGAAATTTTTGGCGGGCCTGTTGTCGATAGTCCTTTTGCTAGTTCACGTATGGATGCACGTACTCAGAACGCAAGTGATAACCCCGGTTTTGTCGGGGATTCGGTTGATAATCGTCCGAATACGGCAACGACTACGGCGCGAGACTTTTTGGAGAACATTAAGTCGGAGAAACAATCCATCACCGCTAAATGGTATTCGGATGTCAATGACCAGTGGCAGACCCGTTTAACGGCTTCGCATGTTGACTCGGGTATGGATGCGATCTATGAGCCGACTACCTACCAAGCTGATCAGAAACTGTCTTATGTAGACGCACGCGCGGATTACTTTATGAACGATGCTCATATCATCACGTTTGGTACCGATTTAAAGCTGGACGAATTACGCTCTAGTTCGACCGGAGGTTCTAATCCGGCAAATGATTCATATGACCTGCAAACTAACGGTTTCTATATTCGTGATACCTGGACGCCGGATGCGAATTGGGAGCTGGCTACCGCGATTCGAGTTGACCGGATTGCCGTTGACTTCGTAGATCAAGACAGAACTTTTGACGAGACGGTCGTTGCGCCTAGATTGCATTTACGTTATGACCATAACTTTAACTGGACTTCTAGATTCTCCGCAGGTTATGGCTACCGTGTTCCATTACAGTTCTTTGAAGCCGATCACGGTATCTTGGACGATGGTTTTGCTGTCGATGTCGATAAACTGGAGAAATCGAAAAATCTGCATTACGCCCTGAACTATACGGATGACCGTTTGATGTTCGAAACAACCGTATCTTGGGCCGAGGTAGAGAACTTGGCTTATATCGATACCGACTTGGATACCCCGACTCTGATCAACTCTGACGAAAGTGGAAGAGTAATGCATGCAGACATGATTGCGTCTTATCAATTAAATGGTCACTGGTCGGTTGGAGCAGGTATTGAACTTTATGATTATGATGAAGCTTATCGCAACACCTTTGGCGTGATTCCGGTTGAAGAGCGTATTAAATTAATGGCTGATTACGAAGGTCATGGTTGGCAAGCTAACATTACTCTAACAGGGGTAGGTAGCCGCCAGTATAGCGATTATGCCAATGCCGCTTACGATCAACACTATAATCAAGCCGGAGGAGTCGACTCAAAAGGTGATTCTTCACCAAGTTATTACACGATCGATATGCGTGTTGCTAAAGAGATGAGTAAAAACTGGCAGCTTTATGCAGGTGTAAACAATCTTACCGATTACACGCAAACGGCCGAAGGTGATTCTCCATTGTTCTTTGATGGCGCTGATGCTGGTTCGAGCGATTGGGATGTCGGTCATATTTGGGGGCCGTTACGAGGAAGAATGGTTTACGCAGGCACAAAACTGACTTTCTAAAAGAAACACCTCAGAGTGTCTGATATATCCGGATGGCGTTGCATGATGCAAGGCCATCCGGAACTTACATTTGTGACGATCTTATTTGATCGCTCTAAACGGAAAGCGTTGCCTCTCTAGGGTTGCGCATTTTGCTATATTTTTTCTAGTATTCATATCTTCAACTCTCCTCTGTTTTCGGTATTCAATTCTTTCAAAATTGAATTAAGCGGCATTTTGTTAGGCGGATAATTGCTGTCATTTTTTATCTGTTTCCCTAAGATCAATTTTCTTTTTAGGATAAATAAGTTCTTCATAGTGAATTTATGCACAAAGTTAGTGCATTTGGTTTCAGTTCGTCATGAGTGATTGATGCCCGCTAGCGTTTTAGCTGTTTTTGTGGAATATTTTTATATTAAAAATCATATAGATAGCTGTTTTTATTGGGGCGGAATACGTAGCAAGTTCTTTGTGGGTGGCACAGAAACTGTTATCTATAGGTTTGGGTGAAGCTTATGGGGCTCTGAGAGAGGGGTTTAGGAGTTCCATAAAGTTTCTAAGTTTGGTTCCGGAATAAGCAACCAAAGCCCAACCCGAATTTAAACGAATTGAATGAAAAATTGATGGAGTAGAAGCAGATGAGACATGGAGATATCTCTTCCAGTAATGATACGGTGGGTGTAGCGGTTGTAAACTACAAGATGCCACGTTTGCACACCAAGGCGGAAGTCTTGGATAATGCGCAGAAAATTGCAGATATGATTATCGGTATGAAGCAGGGCTTACCGGGTATGGACTTGGTGATTTTCCCGGAATATTCAACACACGGAATCATGTACGATGCGAAAGAGATGTATGACACCGCTTCGACCATTCCTGGTGATGAAACCCGCATCTTCTCGGAAGCCTGTAAGAAAGCGAAAACTTGGGGTGTATTCTCACTGACCGGTGAACAGCATGAAGAGCATCCTAACAAGGCGCCATACAATACTTTGATCCTGATCAACGATCAGGGTGAAATCGTTCAGAAGTACAGAAAGATCATGCCTTGGTGTCCGGTTGAAGGTTGGTACCCAGGTGACAAGACTTATGTGACTGAAGGTCCTAAAGGCATGATGATCAGTTTGATCATTTGTGACGATGGTAACTATCCTGAAATCTGGCGTGATTGCGCAATGAAAGGTGCGGAATTGGTTGTTCGTTGTCAGGGTTACATGTACCCGGCTAAAGAGCAGCAGGTTATGGTTTCCAAAGCAATGGCTTGGATGAACAACACTTACGTTGCAGTTGCTAACGCAAGTGGTTTCGACGGTGTTTACTCTTATTTTGGTCACTCTGCAATCATCGGTTTTGATGGTCATACCTTGGGTGAGTGTGGTGAAGAGGATTACGGTATCCAGTATGCTGAGCTATCTGTTTCTCAGATCCGCGACTTCCGTAAGAACGCTCAGTCTCAGAACCACCTATTCAAGTTGTTGCACCGTGGTTACACCGGTAAGATCAACTCAGGTGAAGGTGACCAAGGTGTGGCGGCTTGTCCTTACGAGTTCTATTCAACATGGATTAACGATCCTGAAAAAGCCAAAGAGCAAGTTGAGAAAATTACTCGTAAGACTGTGGGTACGGCAGAATGTCCTATCGATGGTATTCCAAACGAAGAGACCTCAACAGAACACCGTTAATTTGCAATGATTTGACGATGTTTTGATGAGTTATAAACTTTTACTAAGTGACGTTCAACGTCACTTGGAACTGACCTTATTAGCCTTTTGGGGGGATTCATTCAGAATCCTGCCTCAGGCAGATCAAAAAATGGTTCCGACGGTAAGATCCGGAACTATTTTTCTTCCCGAATTTATTACCGCCAGCAGTGCAATCGAAGCTCGTCAGAGTTTCTTGAGTGCTGCCTTTCATGCCTGTGCACATCTGCTCTATTCCAAGCCGCAAGATTCTGTCGGATTGAATAATCGTCAGTTGGTGTTAATTTCACTCTTGGAAGATGCTCGTGTTGAGTATTTGGCCGCACAAGCCTTTCCAGGGATGCGAACTCTGTTTCGTAACCAGTTCACGCGTCTTCCAGAAAACAACCTACAGTTTGAGGAGATTGCCTATGCGGTCGCTTATGCGCTGGTCAATGGCAATGACGGGGTAGATGACGGGCAAAACCCTTTCGTTAGTAAAGCGATGCGCCTGTTTGCGCAAGCAGTAGACGAGGATGCTGAGAATCCACAGTTGTTTAGAGATATAGGCTTAGCTTTAGCCAATGATATCGGTCAAATGCGTATCAGTATGAATGAGCGCGACGAGTTCCGTCTAATCGATTATCGGGACGATAATTCTTTTCTGTGGAATGACTATGAAGAAGTGGCTATGGAAAACGGCACGGCCGAGGAGGTCGAAGAACCGGTCAGTGTCACCGGTATGGGGTATGAGGAGGTACTGGACGGTCGAGCGGTATCGAGTTATCGAGAGGATGCCGCCGATGTTGAAGGGCTGGTATTTTCAACCGTTCCTGAAGCGGTTCAGTCCACCTTGCTGAACCATGAGCCGAGACACCAAATGTATTTATATCCAGAATGGGATTATAAAATCGACCGTTGGAAAAAAGAGTGGTGCTCGTTGGATGAAATTACTCTTGTGGATCAGAATTCTACGGAGTTGGAGCAACGCGTTAACCGTTACCGGAATTTTGTTAAAAAGTTACAACGGATTGTTCAATCCTATCAGTCGCAAATGCATCGCCGTAAAAAGCAGGAGGATGGCGTCGAGCTTGATTTTGATGCCATGATCGATCAGTTGGTCGAACTCAAAAAGGGCGGTGCAGCTTCTGAATCTCGCATCTATATCGATCATGTAAAAGAGCGTGAGCATGAGCTTTCTCTGTTGGTGCTGGTTGATCTGTCCGAGTCGATGAATGATTTACATGAAGCCGGTGGCTCAACTGGTCAAAGTGTGCTGGATTTGACGCTCGATTCAACGGTGGTGCTTGCCGAGCTGCTAGATAGTTTAGGTCACTCCTATGCGATTCAGGGATTTAACTCCAATGGCCGCGGCGAAGTGTCCTACTATAATTTCAAAGACTTTGATGATCAGACAGATGCTTCTCTGGCTTCCTTAGGGCAGGCAAGAGCGGAGTATTCGACGCGTCTGGGTGCTGCATTGCGTCACGCTTTTTACAAGATCAGCAAGCGTCCCGAACGCCATAAATTGATTCTGGTGATTACCGATGGTGAGCCGTCAGATATCGATGTGTATGACCCGCAGTATCTGATTGAAGATAGTGCCATGGCGGTTAAAGATATCGAATCCAGCGGTTGTAAGACGTTCTGTTTATCCTTGGATAAAAATGCCGATCAATATGTGCAGAAGATCTTTAGAAGAGGTCATTTTGAAGTGGTTGAGCACCCGGAGAGATTACCTCAAATCTTAACCAAGCTCTATGTGAAAGTCTTTAAATCCTTTCTTGCTTAATTGATTGTGGCAGCGATTGGTCTGGAGTCTCAATTTGTTTTTTCCGGACATAAAAAAAGCCCCGACATTCTATGAATGCGGGGCTTTTTGTTTTTACGCCAAATTAGTGACTAATCATCCAAGGACGCATTGAAGGAAACATTTTCTCTCCGTTTGCGGTCCACATCAGTTTAGAAGCCGACTTTTTATGGTGTTGGCAGCCACAACCTTGGTGGTGTTTGTGGTGCTTCTTCTCATAAAACTGGCGACGCGCTTCATCTTCAGCACGAGTCTCAGCAGTCGACATTTTAGGTTCGTGCTGAGCTTTTTCATTTCTTTCAATGGCTTCCCGTTTGTTGGGCGCCATATCAAGAACCTCTGGCGGAATCATGATGATGCGTGGAGCAAGCTCCTTGCAATGTGGGCATGGCATCGGGTTAGCCGATTCATCCATCGTGGCTAACTCGTGAAAAATCCCATGTTCTGAACATTTGTAATCATAAACTGGCATAAATTAACTCCTTAAATTATTTCACGTCCGGAGCGATTGGCACTTTAACACTGTCATCAACCTGCTTAGTCGGACCGTCAGCATTAGGGTTAATGTCAAAGTCGAATACGCCGGTTGGGATCCATAGCGTCGAGCTCGCGTTAGGGATGTCTACGATACCACTGATATGAGCTTGGGTAGGAACCGTACCAAGTAGCGAGTAAACCTGCTCACCGGAATAACCGAATTTCTTCAGATATTCAATCGAGTTCAAACAAGCTTGTTTGTACGCGACGTTAACGTCTAGGTAGTGCTGCTTGCCTTCTTCATCAACCGAGATACCTTCGAAGACAACGTAGTCGTCATAACGAGGAGTCAGTGGGCTTGGCTTGAAGATTGGGTTTTTGATCGCGTACTTGTTCATACCGTCTTTGATCAAGTTGACACGCAGGTGAATCCAACCGGCCATTTCGATCGCACCACAGAAAGTGATTTCACCGTCACCCTGGCTGAAGTGAAGGTCACCAACCGATAGACCGGCACCGTCAACATAAACCGGGAAGTAGATTTTTGAACCTTTAGTCAAATCTTTGATGTCACAGTTACCGCCATGCTCACGAGGCGGAACGGTACGTGCACCTTCTTCAGCAGCTGCTTTAGCTTCATCAGGTTTCATCTGACCCATGTGAGCTGTTTCTGCATAAGGAAGCGTCGCAAGTGCCGGAACGCGATCAGGTTCGGTGTCGTAAAGTGCTTTTTCACGCTCGTTCCATGTTTCCAGCATCTCTTTTGATGGTAGACAACCGATCAGACCAGGGTGCATCAAACCAGCGAATTCAACACCTGGAATATGACGAGACTTAGTCATGATACCGTTGAAGTCCCAGATCGTCTTTTGAGCATCAGGATAATGATCCGTTAAGAAACCACCACCGTTGTTGATTGAGAAAAGACCGTTGAAACCCCAGTTACTTTCTTCAAAAGTACCGATATCAAGGATATCAACTTCAAGAAGGTCACCAGGCTGTGCGCCTTCAACACCGACAGGTCCGGAAAGGAAGTGAACTTGAGACAGGTCAACGTCACGAATATCAGAAGCGTCGTCGTCGTTTTTAATCTGTCCGCCAGTCCAGTCGTAACATTCGATGATGAAATCGTCACCGGGTTTGACGGTTGCAGCCATAGGGATGTCAGGGTGCCAGCGGTTATGAATCTGTTCATTTTCGTAGGCGGACTTTGAAAGATCGATTTTAATTATCGTTTCAGCCATTTTAAAAGCTCCGTTGTGGTTGTGGGAATACTACTCATTAAAAATTAAACAGATAGGAACTTAGCTACCTGCTCTTCATCGACTTCGTCTCTAGGCTGATCGTGAATAATCTTGCCTTTTTCGATGACGATAATTCGGTCTGCAACATCAAGCGCAAAACTTAAAACCTGTTCCGAGACGATGATGGATAAGCCTCGTGAATCACGGATTTCTTTAAGGGTGTGCGCCATCTCTTTGATGATGGACGGTTGAATCCCTTCGGTAGGTTCATCCAACAGCAAAACATCCGGGTTGCTTGCCAATGCTCTGGCAATTGCAAGCTGCTGCTGCTGACCACCGGAAAGGTTTCCGCCCCTACGTTTACGGAAGTCGCGTAGGATTGGGAAAATGTTGTACAAATCTTCAGGGACGGTACTTTGTTTAGTTGTGGTTAGACCGGTCTCAATATTTTCTTGAACGGTCATGGTTGAGAAAATCATTCGCCCTTGCGGAACAAAGCCTACGCCCGCGGCAACGCGTTCATGGCTCTGCATTTTGATTAGCTCTTTACCTTTCAGTTCAACTGAACCCTGTTTAGACGGGATCATGCCGATTAAGGACTTCATTAGAGTGGTTTTCCCCATCCCGTTACGTCCAAGCACGGCAATGATTTCGTTTTCCTTTAAGGAAAGATTCAACCCTTTAATAACCTCACTTTCTCCGTAGGCCACATGCAAGTCTTTAATTTCTAACATTGGTTGCTTCTCCTTAATGACCTAAATAAACTTCGATGACTTTAGGATCTGATTGAACGTGTTCCATTGAACCTTCCGAAAGAACCTGGCCCTGGTGCATGACCGTGACGCGATCGGCAATCTCTTCTACGAAGTGCATATCGTGTTCGATAACCAGTACCGAACGGTCTTTGGTGATTTTCTGCAAAAGTTCGGCCGTCTGTTTACGTTCCGATACCGACATCCCGGCAACCGGTTCATCCAGCATCAGTAGCTCAGGATCCTGAATCAGCAGCATGCCGATTTCCAACCACTGTTTTTGACCGTGACTCAACAGACTGGCGGGGCTTTGCAGTTTGTCTTCCAGAAAGATCATCTCTGCAATTTCTGTTACCTTGTCAATAACTTCTTGATCTCGGTCGAATGTCAAAGCCCCCCAAACTTTTTTTCCTCTAGGAAACGAGAGTTCAAGGTTTTCAAACACCGTCAAATCTTCATAAATTGACGGGTTTTGGAATTTTCGTCCCACGCCCTCATGAACAATTTCATGCTCTTTCAGTTTGGTAAGTTCTTTGCCTTTGAACTTGATGGAGCCTTCTGTCGATTTGGTTTTACCGCAGATCAGGTCAAGAATCGTTGTTTTACCGGCCCCGTTAGGACCGATAATGACACGAATCTCTTCTTCTTCAATGTAGAAGGAGACATCGTTCACCGCTTTAAATCCATCAAAGGAAACGGTTAATCCTTCAACACTTAATACAAAATCTTTTTGTTGCATGGTTTTCTCCAATTTCCCTGTTATTTCGCTTTATCTTTTTTGAACCACTTATCAACCTGCTTATCGACGCGAGGTTGCAGATAAGTTTCATAAAGACCGGCCAAGCCTTTAGGGAAGGCTAGAACGACAGCGATGAATAGCGCACCCATGGCGAATAACCATAGTTCTGGATAAGATTCCGAGAGGATGGTTTTCGCCCAGTTAACAATCAAGGCTCCGTAAACGGCACCGAAGATAGACAGGTTTCCACCTACGGCTGCAAAGATGACCATCTCGATAGAAGGAACGATCCCGATCAAGGACGGTGACATAAAGCCAACCTGTAGCGTAAACATGGCGCCGCCGATTGATGAAAAAATACCGGCAATACAGAAGATGAAAATTTTGTAGTTATCTACGTCATAACCTGAGAAGCGTACTCGGTCTTCACTGTCGCGCATCGCGACCAGTAGACGTCCAAGCTTACTCTTACGGATGTATTGGGCAACGACCAGTACGGCTAGTAGCAGGATCGCATTCACAAAATAGAGCACGTATTTCGCTGAATCGGTACGGATATCCCAGCCTAGTAGAGTCCTTAAATCGGTAATACCGTTAACACCACCGGTGTAACCTTGTTGACCGATGATCAGGATGGTTAGGATAGCTGCAATCGCCTGGGTGATGATCGCAAAGTAAACCCCTCCGACTCGGCGTTTGAACATGGCCGCACCAATGATGTATGCAAAGATAGCCGGTAACACGATAATGGCAACTACCGTAAAGGTGAAACTATGGAAGGGTTCCCAAAACCATGGCAGTGCCGTTAATTGGTTCCAGTCCATAAAATCAGGAATTCCTGGTGTGGATTGGATTTTGGTTGCTTCCGGAGTAGAGGCTTCCAATTTCAGGAACATCGCCATGGCATAGCCGCCGATACCAAAGAAGATACCTTGGCCAAGACTCAGGATACCGCCCAAGCCCCATGACAGTACCAGTCCGATTGCCACGAAGGCAAAAGTCAGGTACTTACCAATCAAGTTTAATCGGAAAATATCAAATAAAATTGGCAGCAGAACGAGTAGCAAGACCGCCAGTACAACAAATGAAAGTACATCATTTCTTGGGGTTAAAGATTTAAATTTGCTTTGTAACATCATGCCTCCTATTTGCGCACTTTAAGTGAGAACAAGCCTTGCGGACGCAACATCAAGATCACGATGACCGCTAGTAGGGTTAATACTTTCGCCATTGAGCCACTTAAGAAGAACTCTAGGATGGATTGTGCTTGTGCGATTGAGAATGCGGATGCAATGGTTCCTAAAAGGCTGGCTGCACCGCCGAATACAACTACCAAGAAGGTATCTACGATGTAGAGCTGTCCGGATGTTGGGCCGGTCGAACCGATCATCGTGAAGGTTGCACCGGCTATTCCAGCGATACCGCAACCAAGCGCAAAGGTGAAACGGTCTACTTTAGCGGTGTTGATCCCAACGGCACCTGCCATGGCGCGGTTTTGAACAACGGCTCGGGATTGTTTACCTTTGCGCGACTTTTGTAAGAATAGGAAAACGCCAACGGTGATAATGAAGGTAATCACCATAACAATGATTCCATTGATAGGAATTTCAATCGTATCGGTAACAGCCAAAGAGCCCATCATCCAATCAGGAAGGCTGACACCTACTTCGCGCGGACCGAAGACCGTTCTGTAAAGTTGTTGCAAAATTAGGCTTAGACCCCATGTTGCTAATAGCGTATCTAAAGGTCTTTTGTAAAGATGGCGAATCAGACTCCACTCAACTAGCATTCCGAGGATGAAAGTCCCAGCAAAGGCTAAGATGATTGCGACAAAGAAGTAGATGTCAAATAGACCGGGAAGAAACTCGGAAAAAAGGTTTGAGGTAAGGTAAGTAATGTACGCCCCAAGAATCATGAATTCTCCGTGCGCCATATTGATGACCCCCATCTGACCAAAGATGATGGCTAGTCCCAAGGCCATAAGGAGTAATACTGCAAACAGTATCAATCCAGAGAAGCCTTGCATTGCAAAGATTGAGCCGAGTTCAGCCCATGTATAGTCCGCAAACATATACTTTTCCTCCTAGAGAGTAGAAGTGGTTAAATTTATGGTAGTTTTATGGTGTCGTCGTTGTCGCCTAATTAAATGCTCTAGGATAAGAACATTTAATTAGGCGTGCAGCCCAAAGAGAGGGTGCACACCTATAGATTGATTATTGATAACCTTTAGGGAATGGGTTTGGTTCAATCAAATCTTCAGATTCGTAAACCACTTCAAAAGTACCGTCTGCCTTAGCCTTACCTACGCGAGATTTAGACCATAGGTGATGGTTAGGGTGAACTTTTACATAACCTTCAGGCGCTGTAGTTAACTCGATGCCGGGAAGTGTTTTTCTGATAGCATCAACATCGAAAGAACCGGCTTTTTCAACTGCTGCTTTCCATAACCAAGGACCAAGATAAGCCGCTTGAGTTACGTCACCGATAACACTTTTTTCACCCCACATTTTTTTAAATGCGGCTTCGAATTTTTTGTTGTTATCATTTGGCAAGCTTTGGAAGTACTTCATAGAAGCGTATAGACCTTCAACGTTTTCACCACCAATACCGAGAATTTCATCTTCGGTAACAGATAGAGTCAGTACTAATGGTTTTTCTTTAGTTAGATCGATACCCGCTGCTTTGAGCTGCTTGTAGAATGCAACGTTAGATCCACCAACAACGGTTGTGAAGATAACGTCAGGCTTCTTAAGTTTGATTTTGTTGATTACAGAGTTGAACTGAGTGTGACCTAGAGGGTAGTACTCTTCACCCACAACTTTCAGCCCCAGTTTGTCAATGTGCTTACGTGCGATTTTGTTTGAAGTACGTGGCCAGATGTAGTCAGAACCAAGTAGGAAGAATTTTTTCGCCCCTTTGGTTTCTTTAGCCCAGTCGATACCTTTAAGGATCTGTTGAGTCGCTTCTTGACCAGTGTAGATAACGTTAGGAGATTGCTCTAGACCTTCATAGAAAGTCGGGTAGAAAAGCATACCGTTGTACTGTTCAAAAACTGGAAGAGCTGCTTTACGTGATGCAGATGTCCAGCATCCGAATACCGCCGCTACTTTGTCGTTTACCAGTAGTTTTTTAGACTTTTCAGCGAAAGTCGGCCAGTCACTGGCACCATCTTCCTGAATGTATTCGATCTTACGTCCTAAAACACCACCCATTTCATTGATTTGTTCAATAGCCAGTTTTTCAGCCTGAACAGAGCCAGTTTCACTGATCGCCATCGTACCAGTGATAGAGTGAAGGATACCTACTTTTACCGTGTCATCTGTTACCGCCAATCCGGTCGTGTTGGCTTCTGCTGCAAAAGCAGTTGAGTTAGCAAGCGCCATTGCTAGCGGCAGCGCGGCAAGTCCTTTGATTAAGGAACGTCTTGATTTTTGATGCGTATGTTTTTTTTCCATGATTGGATTAACCTCTGCATAGTGTTGATATTGTTGCAATTGTTGATGAATATTGTTGCCCGAGCGTTATAGCATGGGGTGTGCCACACTTTGTAAAGTGTTGAATGATAAGAAAAAAAGTTTCATGTTGCTTGGTGTTTTACGATAAGGGCACTTATGTGGTGCATAAAAATATCCTGTTGGTGCGCTTTTCTGGTGGTTACTGTTTGCAGTCGGTTTTCTGTGATCGCGTTGCTTCAAATTTTAGTAAGGGGGTAGATGGGTTTGCTTTTGGGTGAGGATGAATTTACAACAGGTTTTAAGTTCAAGAGATTTGCTGTGTTAGACAAAATCTGGGTATTGATAACTTAAGGCTGTCGGTTGTCACTGTGCAGAAATTCGGTGAATTTATTGATCTAGATATTAAAGTGGTGAGAGTGAAAGTGCGAGTCGGTTACAAGGCTGGTTTGTTCTGACGGTTCGGCTATTGCTCAATCAGTGTGATCAGTGGCCGCCGATAAGATATAAAGTTGAGCATGCCCGTTTTGCATTAAACTAGCGATATTAATAATTAGCCATCTATTAAATATCTAAGAAATATATAAGAAATATATAAGAAATATATAAGCAACCTATAAAGGTGTTTTGTTTTGCCAAGTGATAAATACCAGTCGATTGAACTTCATGAGATAGATTCTACAAGTCGTTTTCTTAAAGATTATTGTGCGCAATATCATCCACGGCAGCCCGTATTTTGCAGTGCCAATATCCAAACCGGGGGATATGGTCAGCAGAAACGTAGTTGGGTGACCAATTCTCATTCTGCGATTCTTTCAATGGCTTACCCTATCGCTGTCAATGCCCGGTTTTCCGGTTTGATGAGCTTGCAGGTGGCCGCTTTAGTGCATCGTGCCTTGGCGGTATTGATTGATGATAAGCTGCAATTGAAGTGGCCAAACGACCTGTTTAGCATACAGGGTAAGGTGGCCGGCATTTTAATTGAGCAGGTCAAAGTGAAAGATTATCGCGCTCTGGTCATCGGTATCGGCATCAACCGGCAGCAAGCCGATGAGGTCTCCGGATCGGCAGCGGTATCTGATTTTGAATTGAAAGAATTTATTGAGACTCTATATGCCTTGATAGAACAGTTGGGGCTGGTTGAGTTTGATGAAGGGATGCTTTTGAATTACTGGCAAGAGTACGGTTACTTCAGTGAAGGAGAGTCGATCAAGGTGTTGAACGATGCAACTGCTGAGGTTCGTTTTGGCGAATTTATCGGTATCAACGGATCCGGTCAAGCTCTGATTGAAGTTGAAGCGGATATGCATAGCGGCGGAGTTCAACGCATGGCATTGTCTTCCGGGCTGAATTCGATTCGTAAGCTTTCCTGAGTTCATTTTTATAGTGTTCAATTTTTTTCCATGCGGTTTGCCCGCAGATTGTCTAGCAGATTTACGGTTGAGTCTGTTTTGTTTAAATAGAATGCATGCAGGTTGTTATTTTGGTGCGTTTGTCTAAATTGAAAGCGTGTTTTTAGGCCTGATTCCCGTAAAACTAGTGCATGTTAGGGGCTGGCACAGCCATTGCTTATTACGAATTTGTAAAATGGTAATAACGAATTCAATTAATAAAAGAAATGGTAAATCCCGATGGCAGATCGTCTTACAAGTTGGACAACCCCAAGAGCGACTTTAGATAACACTTCTAAACGCATACTGACATTCGCAAGCTTTGCTATACCGATATTACTTTGGTGTTTGGTCAGTTACGTTCCGTTCATCTGGCACCCGCAAGTTGAGATTACTCAACCAGGTGGCGTCAGTTATTTTCGTGAAGGTTCTCTGGTTGACAAAGAAGTTTTCGATATAGAAGTGAACAAGATTCTGGAAGCTACGCCGGATATCGCTCAGGAAGCACTTCCGCAAGGCGAACCGGCTAACCCGGTATATCTGCCGGCGCCACATGAAGTGGTCGGTGCTTTCTATACGGCCTTTACCACGCCGCCTAAACGCAGTAGCGAACCTTGGTTGCATGAGAGTTTATGGCATTCGATTCAAGTCATTGCTTGGGGCTTCTTTTGGGCGATGCTGTTCGGAGTGCCTTTGGGGGTTCTGGCCGGGACTTACAATTCCGCATCGCATTTGATCGAACCGTTTACCGAATTCTTCCGCTATCTGCCAGCGCCCGCATTCGGAGCCTTGGCGGTGGCGATCCTCGGAATCTACGATGCGCCGAAAATCGCCATTATTTTTATCGGAACCTTCTTTCAGATGGTACTGATTGTGTCGGCGACCACTCGCAAGTTCAATATGGCTCTGATTGAGGCGTCCTTGACCTTGGGTTGTAAAGGCGGGCGTATGATCAAACGAGTAATTCTGCCGGGTATCTTGCCTGATCTGTACCGTGATATGCGCATCTTATTGGGTTGGGCGTGGACCTATTTGATCGTAGCCGAATTGATCGGAACCAGCTCGGGAATCACGTGGTTTATTACTCAGCAAGCTCGTTACAAGAACTTTGATAACGTTTTTGCAGCCATTTTGATTATCGGAATGATTGGTTTGATTACCGATATTATTCTAGCCCAGATGGGTAAACGCCTGTTCCCATGGCATCAGACCAAGTAAATGCAAGGAAAGTCTCGTGAATAAATCTCATCCATTAGCAGAGTGGTTTACACCGGAAATTGAAGATAGAAGCCAGCGCATTTTACAGCGGCCGTCGGCTCTCACCATTTCGAATCTGCATAAAAGTTTTGAACATAAGGGTAAGAACGTAAAAGTTCTGAACGGTATCGATTTCACCGCCTATAAGCGCGAATTTATTTGTGTGGTCGGCCCGTCGGGTTGCGGTAAATCGACATTGGCACGTCTGATCGCCGGTTTGGAAACCTATGAAGAAGGTGAAATCAGCATTGATGATAAGGTCGTCAAATCACCGGGGCCGGATCGCGGCATGGTGTTTCAAAGTTACTCGCTGTTTCCGTGGTTAACCGTTAAACAAAACGTCATGTTTGGCATGACCGAAGGCGGCATGTCCAAGAACAATGCCGAGGCGGAAGCTTTGCAGTGGATCGATCTGGTCGGTTTGGATAAATTTGCCAACGCCTATCCGCACCAATTGTCCGGCGGGATGAAGCAGCGTGTGGCGATTATTCGAGCTTTGGCAACCCAGCCGAATATCTTATTGATGGATGAGCCGTTTGCGGCTCTGGATCCGAAGAACCGTTTGAAGATGCAGCAATATCTTCTGGAAATTTGGAAAAACATCGATATCACTGTGTTCTTTATCACGCATGATTTGGATGAAGCAATCTATCTTGCCGACCGCATTTTGGTATTGGAAGCCAACCCGGGGCAAGTGGTGGAAGCACTGGAAGTGCCTCTGCCTAGACCGCGTAAAAAAGATACGCTTCTATCTCCGGAGTTCCTAGCCATCAAAGATTATCTAGAGGGGCTGGTTCATCCGGAAGAAGAGGAAGAAGATATGGATGATAAGTTAAGTATGGTACGTATGGTACCGGTCGATTCAGAAGTTCCGGATATATTTTAGATGAGTAACAGTAAATTAATTAGAACCAGCGCCTCTTTACCGGCCGATGTCGTCGAAGAGTTGGAGCAATTGACCAAAGCGCGTGGAATGAATAACCGTTCGGCACTGTTGGCAGACATGATTCGTAAAGAGTCAGCCGCTTTCAAGCAGAACTTTACCAACGAGATTATGGCCGGTACCTTCACTTTGGTTTTTGACCATTCGGTTCCCGGGCTGCAACAGAAGCTGAACCAGCTTAAACATAAGTATGTGGCGGAAATTATTTCCAGCACGCAAATTCAGTTAATGAACAACCATACTCTAGAGGTGAATCTGATGCAGGGGCCGGCTCAGGATCTGAAAAGAATCAGTGACGAGATGCAGGCTAACCGCGGCGTGAAAAACGGCAATCTGTATTTAACGCATTCTGCCTTGCCGCCAATTTATACAACTAACAACGTTTCAATAGAGGAGACAACCGATGTCTGAAATTTCAACACCTAGCAGCTATCAAGGGTTGGTCTGGAATGAGTCGCTACCGGGCGGGGCGCATTGGTCGGGAGTAATCCGTCGAGGAACTGTGTTAAGAATTACCGATGTGAACGGCGGCGCCAACGTAGCCATGTTGATCAACAACATCGAAATCAAGAATGAACGCTACAACATGCCGGATACTTTGAAAGCGCAAAAAACCGCCTTTCTGACTACCCCGAATATGTGTTTCAGCGATATGGGCCGTGTCATGTGCTCGATTATTGCCGATAGTTGCGGATGGCACGATACCATCGGCGGGATTTCCAATGCCAGAACGATGGCGGATAAATACGGCATGAGAAGCTATCAGGAAGCGCATAACGACTACTACAAGAGTGGTTTTGACAGCCTGATTAATGAGTTGGGTAAGTGGGGCTTGAATGCCAGTGATGTCATGCCGAATATCAACTGGTTCAGTAAAGTACGCGTTGAAGATGACGGCAGCATGACGTTTGTCGAGAACAATTCCAAAGCCGGTGATTATGTTGATCTCCGTTTTGAAATGGACTGCATCGTCTGTCTGTCGACCGCACAACACCCGATGGATCCGAATCCGGAATATGCACCGCAGCCGATTGAGCTGACCGTAATGAAGGCCGAGCCGGTTAAGGCGGATGATGCTTGTCGTCTGCACCGTGCAGAAAACCAACGTGCCTACTACAACACCAAAACTTACTATGGAGAAAACCCAGATGAGTAATACAGCATTTGATAAAAACCGCGTTGTGTTCCGCGAAGTAGTGAAAGCGGGTGATCCATGGATGCATGAAGTGAAAGCCGGGCAGAAGTTCCGTATTGTCGACTTGGAAGGAAACCAGGCGGTAGACACATTGTTCTATAACGCGCACGACCACTCGGAGCGTTATTCGGCTACCGACACGATTCGTGAACAAGGCAAAATCTATCTGACAACAGACAGCGTGCTGCGTTCCAACTTGGGCAATCCGATGCTGACCATCGTTGACGATACCTGCGGTCGTCACGATACTATCGGTGGCGCCTGCTCGGCGGAGAGCAACACCGTGCGTTATGCCATCGAAAAACGTCACATGCACTCGTGCCGCGATTCTTTTTTAATGGCATTGGGTAAATGCGAATGTAACCACGATAAACCGATGACCAAGGACGACCTGTCTAGCAACATCAACTTTTTCATGAATGTTCCGGTCTCTCCGGACGGCCATCTGGATTTTGATGACGGTATTTCCGCGCCGGGACGTTATGTTGAGATGCAGGCGCATATGGATGTATTGGTACTGGTTTCCAACTGTCCGCAGTTGAATAACCCTTGTAATGGGTATAACCCGACACCGGTAGAGATGGTGATTTGGGAATAAAAACTTATTGCGAAGTTCAATAGCTGCGTTGGGCGGTGCTCGAAGTCCTCATGTATTTAATATACATTCCGGCTTCTCCTCTCCGTCCGCCTTGCTCTTGAACTTCTCATAACAGTTTTTTGTAGAAAGATTTTTAAGTAGTAACACGTTATATACAGATTGAATACTTAACTTAGGACGACCTAAGTTTAAAGCGTTTTTCAGGACGACCTGTCAAAGGAACAAAGATGTTTAAAAAAGTTTTGATTGCCAACCGAGGCGCGATTGCGACACGCATTATCCGAACCCTGAAAGAGATGGGGATCAAGTCTGTCGTCTTGGCGTCAGATGCTGATCGCGCGTCTCTACATGTTCAACAAGCGGATGAAGTGATTTTTTTACCGGGTAATGCGGCGACCGAAACCTATTTGAATGTTCCTTTAATTTTGGCCGAAGCGACTAAATTGGGCGTGGAAGCAGTTCACCCGGGTTACGGTTTCTTGAGTGAAAATACCGGCTTTGCCAATGACTGCGAAGCCGCCGGAATTCGTTTTATCGGGCCAGAACCGCAACATATCGAAAGCTTCGGTTTAAAACATACCGCTCGTGATTTGGCTATTGAAGCGGGCGTTCCGCTGTTGCCGGGTTCAGGACTGCTGGAATCGGTAGAACAGGCGATGGCTGAAGCACAGCGTGTTGGTTATCCGGTAATGTTGAAGAGTACGGCCGGTGGTGGTGGTATCGGTATGCAGAAATGCGACAGTGAAGCGGAACTTGTCGACGCTTTTGAACAGGTTAAACGTTTAAGTCAGAACTCTTTCGGTCAGGCCGGACTGTTTATCGAAAAATTTGTTGTTAATGCTCGCCATATCGAGATTCAGATCTTCGGTGACGGTTTAGGTGAAGTGGTCTCTTTCGGTGAGCGTGACTGTTCATTGCAGCGCCGTAACCAGAAAGTGGTGGAAGAGACGCCGGCGGTTGGGATCAGCCGTGAGCAGGTCGCGGAAATGGAAGCACACGCGGTTCGCCTAGGGAAAGTGGTTAACTATAAGTCGGCCGGAACCGTTGAGTATGTTTATGACGCCGACGCCCAAGCCTATTACTTCCTGGAAGTGAATACCCGTCTGCAGGTTGAGCACGGGATTACCGAAGCGGTACGCGGGGTTGATCTGGTTGAATGGATGATCCGCGTCGCTTATGACTCAACTCTGCCTTTAAGTCCGGAGCAGATCCCGGCCGCGCAAGGCCATGCGATTGAAGTGCGTGTCTATGCGGAAGACCCGTTCAAAAATTTCCAGCCTTCTACCGGTAAGTTAACCGGTTGGCAGATGCCTGCCGATTGCCGTGTGGATACTTGGTGTAAACGCGGACTTGAGGTCAGCTCTTTCTACGATCCTATGCTGGCCAAAATCATCGTCAAAGGCGATGATCGTGAGCAAGCACTGACTAAAATGCAAACGGCTTTAGACGAGGCGGTCATCGACGGGTTTGAAACCAATATCGCTTATCTGGAAGCCTTGAGCCATGATGAGACTTTCCATCAGGGCACCGAGCTGTATACCAAGTTCCTCAACAGCTTTACCTATACGCCTAGCACGGTGGAAGTGACCAACCCGGGAACGCATTCCATGATTGTCAGTTACCCAGGTCGTGTCGGTTACTGGGATATTGGGGTTCCGCCTTCAGGGCCGATGGATGCGTTATCGCACCGTTTAGCCAATAGCTGTTTGAATAATGATGTAGAAGCCGCCAGTATCGAGATGACGGTTTCCGGTGTCAACCTGACTTTTGACTGCGATACGGTCATCTGTATTACCGGTGCCGATGTGCAGCCGACCATTGATAAACAGCCGATTCCAATGTGGCAAGCGGTCAAAGTCAAAGCCGGGCAGCAATTGAAGACTAAAGTGATCAAAGATATCGGTCAGCGCGCTTATTTGGCAGTATTGGGTGGTTTTGATGTGCCGGATTACATGGGCAGTAAAACCACTTTCCCGTTAGGTGGTTTTGGTGGCCACGGCGGTCGTTTATTGCGTGCCGGTGATGTCTTGCGCCTACCGAAAGTCGAGATTCCGGATACTTTGCCGACGCTGCCTGCAGAAGCGATTCCAACTTTAAGCAATCATTATGAAATTGCGGTGATTTACGGTCCGCAAGGTTCGCCGGACTTCTTTACCGAAGAAGATATTCAAACCTTCTTTGCAACCGATTGGGAAGTGCACTATAACTCAAGCCGTACCGGGATTCGTTTAGTTGGTCCAAAACCGAAATGGGCGCGTACCGACGGCGGTGAAGCGGGTCTGCATCCATCTAATATCCACGACAACCCTTATGCGATCGGGGCGATTGACTTTACCGGAGATATGCCGGTGATCCTTGCTCAGGACGGCCCGAGTCTGGGTGGTTTTGTTTGCCCGGCTACCATTATCGAAGCCGAACAGTGGAAGATGGGACAGCTTCGTCCGGGTGACAAGGTGCGTTTTAAAGCGGTTTCCATTGAACAGGCTGAAGCGGCAATCAAGACTCAAGAGGCGGCGATCAATGGCCTGCAAGTTGGGACTCTTCCTGAATTGGATTTTCTGGCGGAAGCAACTGAACAGTCTTGTTTGGCGCATGAAATTTCAGCGGATGAGCACGAGTTTGGTGTGAAGTATCGACGTTCCGGTGACAGCCATGTATTAGTTGAGTACGGGAAAATGGAACTGGATCTGGCGTTGCGTTTCCGTATTCAGGTGTTGTTTGAGCGTCTTAAAGAGAGCAAAGAGCAAGCGGAATGGTCTTTCCTTAAAGATTTGACTCCGGGGATTCGTTCTTTGCAGGTTCATTACGATCCAAGAATGATTTCGCAAAACGAGTTGATCAAGAAGCTGGTCGCTCTGGAAGCCGAAGTTTCATCGGCTCAGGATTTAACCGTTAAGAGTCGTATCGTGCGTCTGCCATTGTCTTGGGATGATCCGAGTACACGTTTGGCCATTGAGAAGTATATGACGACGGTGCGCCCGGATGCGCCGTGGTGCCCGAGCAATATCGAATTCATCCGCCGTATTAATGGTCTGGATTCGATTGAAGATGTGAAAGAGATCGTTTTTGGTGCTAAATACTTAGTTATGGGATTAGGGGATGTTTATCTGGGGGCGCCGGTAGCGACTCCGATGGATCCGCGTCACCGTCTGGTAACTACAAAATACAATCCGGCCCGTACCTGGACGCCTGAAAACGCCGTCGGGATCGGTGGCGCTTACATGTGTGTCTACGGAATGGAAGGTCCGGGTGGTTACCAGTTTGTCGGCCGAACCATCCAAATGTGGAACGCTTACCACCGTAGCAACTTCTTTACCGAAGAGAAACCATGGTTGTTGGATTTCTTCGATCAGATCCAGTTCTATCCGGTTTCAGAAGAGGAGTTGGCGCAGGCGCGTCTGGACTTCCCGTTAGGTCGTTTCGAAATCGATATAGAAGAGACCGAATTGTCCTTGAATGCTTATCAGGCTTTCCTGGCTGAAAACCGGCAGAGCATCGATGAGTTCAAGCAGACGCAAGGCGCCGCTTTTGAGGCCGAGCGTCTCTATTGGGAAGAGTCCGGACTGGCGAACTTTGAAGCCGATACCGCTCAGGAAGAGATTCAATCGGAAGGCCTGGGTGAGTTACCGGATGGTTTTGAGGCGGCTTTATCGCCGATTACCGGTAGTGTTTGGAAGCTACAGGTTAAGCCGGGTGATCGAATCGAGGAAGATCAGACGATTGCGATTCTGGAAACGATGAAAATCGAAATCCCGGTAAATGCAGAGATGGCCGGAACGGTAACCGAGATTCTGGTTAATGAAGGTGATTTAATCCAGACAGGGCAAGCCCTGATGGTTCTTGAGGTAACAGAGTGATGGCGGAAATGAACTTACAAATTGGCGCCTTGCAGCAGGCGTATCAGGCAGGGGAATTTACTCCTCGACAGTTGATGTCGGTATTGTTGAATAAAGCGGAATCTTATGCGGATTACAATCTGTTCACCGAGTTGTTGGACGAAAAGACTTTGGAGTCTTATCTTGCTAAGCTGGAGCAGACCGAAGTCAACAGCTTGCCGCTTTGGGGGGTGCCGTTTGTCATCAAGGATAATATTGATCTACAGGGCATTCCGACCACGGCAGCCTGTAAGGAATTTGCCTATGTGCCGGAAGAGTCGGCGACGGTGGTGCGTTTACTGATTGAAGCGGGGGCGATTCCGTTAGGCAAAGCCAATATGGACCAGTTCGCGACCGGTTTGGTCGGCACCCGTTCTCCGTACGGTGTCTGTCACAACGCTTTCGATTTCAAAATGATTTCCGGCGGTTCAAGTTCCGGTTCAGCGGCTTCTTTGGCGTTGAATCTATGCAGTTTCTCTTTGGGAACCGATACCGCTGGCTCCGGACGCGTACCGGCGGCTTTTAACAATCTGGTTGGCCTGAAACCTTCCAAAGGGTTGTTAAGCACTAAAGGCGTGGTGCCAGCGGTCCGTTCTCAAGACGTAGTTAGTATTTTTGCGCTGAATGCCCAAGATGCCAATTTGGTGTTGGATGTAGCGGGTCACTATGATGCCGAGGATGAGTTCAGTCGCCGCGCTGCGGATATGCTTCCGCCGGTTTGGGAAAAGATGCCGGTAATCGGTATTCCGGATAAAGGTAGTCTGTTTTTTGATGGTGATGCGCAAGCCAAAGCCAATTTTGAAAAAACCGTCAATCACTTGATTGAAGCCGGTTACGCTTTGGTTGAAGTCCCTTTCCAAGCTTGGTTGGACACAGCAAAACTGCTGTATGGCGGTGCCTGGGTGGCGGAACGTTATGTCGCGATTGAATCCTTTTTTGAGCAGTGCGAAGCCAAAATGGATCCGACCGTAGCGGCGATCATCGGTGGTGCCAAACAGCTAAGTGCGGCAGATGCCTATTTGGGCAGTTACAGCCTGCAAAAAGCGCAGCGTGAAACGCAACAGATTTGGCGCGAGATGGGCATCGATTGCATGATGACGCCAACTACGCCGACTATCTATTCGATTGAGCAGCTGGAAGCGCAACCGATTGAGTTGAATTCTAAGCTAGGTACCTACACCAACTTTATGAACTTGTTGGATTATGCCGCCATTGCCATGCCGACTGGTTTCAGAGAAGATCAGCTGCCGACCGGAGTGACTTTCTTTGCTCCGGCCGGAGCCGATAAGGCGCTATTGAAGTTGACCGACCAGTTGCATGCCGAGTTTGTCGAGACCACCGGAGCGAAAGGCCTACCGCTACCGCAAGCGAATGCGGATTTGTTTGCGAACGATCGTGTGATTCCGTTAGCGGTGGTGGGTGCGCATTTGACCGGATTCCCGTTGAATCAGCAATTGATCGATCGTGGTGCAACTCTGCTGGAAGAGACCCAAACCGCACCGAAGTATCGTTTCTTTGAATTGAATGAACGTCCGATTCTGAAACCGGGGCTGGTTAAACAGAGCCAGGGCGGCGAGTCGATTGCGCTGGAAGTATGGGCCATGCCTAAAGAGCACTTGGGCTCGTTTTTGGCGTTGATTCCATCCCCGTTAGGACTGGGTAAGGTCGAGTTAATCGATGGTCGCGAAGTGGTCGGTTTTATTTGTGAGCCTTACGGTATTGAAGGTGCCAAAGAGATTACCGAAACCGGTGGTTGGCGTAATTGGATAGCGCAACGACCTGAGGATTCTTAAATTAGCTTTAAAGAATTGACCGAAGTAAGCAAGTACTCACACTTCTTTTGAGTACTTGCTTTACAACGCTAATAAATCAACAATTCTTTCAATTCGGTTTATCTATGAAAGTGTTTAATTTTAGGTTTTACTATGAGTTTGATGACAGATTCATTATTTAAAGAAGCGTCGTATTCAAGACGTTCATGAGTAATTGAATCTACTCGGTAACCGAAAGGGTGTACTTTTTTTCGCGTCGTTAAGCTGACTTCACAAATTCCCTGTTCATCGGTTACGCATGAAACATCCTTACTTGATTTTTTACTGAACCAAGAACCCTTAACCGTTGCTCCGCTGACTTTTTGGTTTAAGTCATCAAACACTTCGATAGACACCGTGACAGTACGTTTACTCTTTCCGGGCGCATTCCTTCTGTTTTCGGTACTTAAGTCATTTACATAGGTAAATTTTGCTGTTGGTGCCAGATCAAGCCCAATAACAACCGGGTCATGATCCGAAGCTCTATAAGGTTCGGCACTGTATAGAATGACATCTTGATTGTCGGATTTGTATTCTAAGTTATAGTCTAAAACTTTCGGCTCGTCAGCATTGATATGCCACTCCGTCACACCACTAACTTGATCGGTTAATGTTTCAGAAGATAAGGCGTGGTCTAAATAACCTGATTGACCATAATATACATAAGAATAAGCGCTGCTATCCGGAGTGAACTGCTTAATCAAGTCGGTATAACCGGCCGATTTGATTGCAGAAATCGGATCTTCCATCGCATATGAATTGAGATCACCAATGATCAGATAGTCGCTATCCTCACTATCGGTTGGATCCGTGTTTAACCAATTTACCAAGGCGGTTGCCGCTTTAGTACGAGTCAAATTACAGTTTCCTTGACCGTCATTCAAATCAGGATCAGCCAAGTCTTCACAATCTGAACCTTTCGATTTCAGATGGTTGACGGCAATCGTCACAATACCGTTGTTGGATTGATCAATAAACGTCTGTGCAAGAACCGGACGGTTTTTAGTGTCGATGAATTCCGGATCGATACTACTATCGAGGATTTTTGCTGCTCCCATAGGTTGAACGCTGGAGTTTTTATAGACAAGACCGACGGCTATTTCGTCAGTTCCGATGACACTGACTCCGGGGTTGATAAAAGAGTAAACTGCTGTGCCCGCTTTTTCGTTCAATCCATTGACCAGATCGGCAATAGCGCTGTTAGGGCCGTAACCATCGTTTTCAATTTCCATTAAGCCGATAATATCGGCATCTATTGCAGTAATGGCATTGATGATTTTATCGCGTTGACGGACAAACTCTTCATAAGAACTTGCTCCACGACTAGTCGGGAAGCCTTCCCCCAAACCATCGCCATTGAAATAGTTCAGGACATTAAAACTGGCAACTTTCAAGCTACCCCCCAGCTCTTGAGGTGCCTCCGTTCTCGGGTTGGTTTCCTGATTAAAAACCGGAGACACAGTAGGTTGAATTTTATAAGCGCCGTATGAATAGTTTACAACTCCAGTGAGGTTAGTCGTGGTGTAACCGCTTCTTAATGTGTTCGAAGCTGTTAATTCAGGAGCCGGATAGATAACGGGGTCAGGATTCTGATAGTTACTGTGGTCATCAACCAAAATCTGGTTTAGATCGTTTTGAGCTTGATAACTTAAGGCTTGTTCACCTGGAGAAACCACGCTGGTTGGAACATACAGGCGACCTGAAGAAGATAGTAAGAATTCGCCGTAACGTCCGAGTTCATAGTTTTCTGTAACCGTTAGAGTTTGCGGCAGAGTAACCTGCATACCTTCATATCTTTCCATATATTCAGAGCTTTCAAATGGAAGAGAAACCAAAGATGCGGCTGGAAGACTGTTGCCCTGGCTGACGATTTCTACGCTGACGTTTTTCAACTGTGTCATATTGTAGTATTCGTTAACCGTTCCGGTTACTCTTATTAGATCTCCGGCATTTACATTGGCAATGCTGTCGTATACAAAAATACC
This sequence comes from Thiomicrorhabdus sp., assembly GCA_963677355.2. Lineage (GTDB taxonomy): Bacteria > Pseudomonadota > Gammaproteobacteria > Thiomicrospirales > Thiomicrospiraceae > Thiomicrorhabdus. The sequence goes on from CAXXXQ010000003.1 coordinate 441,814, forward strand.
TTCTGAAGTCAGTTCTGAATTATCAATATCGCTATTCTCTTCCTGAATGAAATAGCCTTTTAACTCCGAGGAGTTTTGGAAGTCAGCTGTTACAACGGCTTCAACGGTGACGCTTTCCCCGTCAAGAGGACTGACATCTTCTTCCCCTTGAATGTCATGGATTTTGACCAGTTGAGGTAGTTCAGGTTCAGGGTCTTCTGTTTCACTGGAGAATAGGCCGATATCATCGAAGGTATCCGTTGGGAATCCTACCCATTGAATAGAGGGATCAAATGAATCTGTTGTGTTTGCATCCGCTTCCAGAACGACTCTGCGAAGGGTATTATCTTTTGTGCTGGTATCTCCGCTTCCCCATTCCGAGTCTGGATCGGTTCCGACCTGTCCGATAGAGTCTATGATGGTGTCCGCTTTTAATAAAACAACGGCATCGTCTCCGTTAAACCAGGATGTACTGGTATCGGTTTGATTGGCAAGATCTCTAAGCGCTGGAGTTGCTCGATCTTGAGCAATGACGAAGACACCGTTTGGCTCTATGGTGCCCGATAGGCTAATTGTTCTGCCAGGGGTGGTATTTCCATTAAAGAAATATTGCAAACTGTAGTCACTAAGATTAATGGATTCATCCGTTCCGTTAAATAATTCGATGGCTTTGTTATAACTGCTGCCTTCTACGTATTCGGAAATAATTACATCGTCTGAGGCAGATGATAAAGGAGCGATAGCAGAGAGGCATAAAGCCGCTATCAATCGCTTTTTCAGAAAAAGTGGTTTCATGTTTAAGTACCTGTATGGATTTAAGAAAACGTGCGTAATGTAACTTAGGCCAAACAGGTGTCATTTTCGTGATGCGAAGATGAATAAAGCGTTAACTTTCAATGAATTATTAATATTGAAAGTTCTCTTGATAAGGCGCTGAAAATAGCATGTTTTGATTTGCCGGAGCAATTGGTCGATTGTCGGCAAAGAAATGGCAATTAGAGATAATGGGAGAAGGTTATTGCCCTGTTTTCAAACAGGGCCTTGGGTTTGTTTTTATTAAGCCAACAATTTTGAAGCGTAATGAGCCGCGCCGAGCAGAGGGGCTTCGGGGTTATCGACGATTCTGACCGGCAGTTGTTCAATGGCATGTCGCATGCGACCTTTAGCGAGAAATCCTTCCATAAATAAACCGGATTCCAAAGCATTGCGGATTTTTGGGGCAATACCTCCGGCAATATAGACACCGCCAACAGGCAAGGTTTTAAGTGCTAAATTACCGGCCTCGGCACCGTAAATACGACAAAACAGATCCATCACTTTTTCGCATAAGGCATCCGTTTTTTGCATGGCGGCCAGACTGATTAATGCATTACGATCCTGTTGCTGCATCTCTGTTTCCAGCTCTGCGCTTGCGGAGGCGAAATCGATGCTTTTCAAGAAGTCATAGAGATTGCCAAAGCCGTCACCGGACAAGATTCGTTCGATACTGACATGACCTTCAAAACGCTCTCTTAAAAACAGCAACAGTTTGTCTTCCAGCTCGTTTTGCGGGGCAAACTCGCAGTGACCGCCTTCGGACGGCATGGCATGGTGATCTTTACCATCAAAAAACAGAATGGCTTCGCCCAGCCCGGTTCCGGCGGCAATGACCGCAATGTGTCCCTGCTGTTCTACCGCATTGGGATTGAGTTCGTGAAAATGATCCAGTCGGAGGATGCCGTAGGCGGCGGACTCCAAATCGTTGAGAAGATGCACTTGGGGAATACTTAATTCTTGACGAATTTCTCCGGCATCGATAATCCACGGCAGGTTCGTAGTGATACAGCGCTGCTGTTTTATCGGCCCGGCAATGCCAAAGGTAGCGACACTGATGTTGGTGTCGCTCGCGATAAATTCTCGTAACAGGTCTTCGAAACGCTGATGGCGACCACTGGGAAAAGTGGCTTTGCGGATTTCTTCAAGTTGACCATGCGAACTTTCATAAAGTGCCAAAACGGTTTTGGTGCCACCTACATCTCCGGCAATAATTCGAGCCATAATTTTTCCTCTGTAAATTGAACGCCTGAATGATTTCTATTTATGTAAAAAACGGAACGCTTCCACTACCGCATTAGCCACTTCATGTGGATTGGCATAGTAGAATTCTTGCCACGCCTGCTCACGGTTATCCTGATAATGGATTGCTTTATTGCCCGGCTGAGCCAGCCAACGTAAGCGAACCGCATGGCCTAAAATGACATCCAGAAACAGAGAGTCTTCGGTGTGCATCTCAGGGTTTGCTTGCATAATCAGGCCGAGTACCATTAAGGCTTCATAATAGAGGCGACGGACTTCCGGAACCGGGGTTTTATTTAATAGGTGGTCAAGCATATCTTGGAAAAGTTTTTCGCCACGGGTCATATTTGCTGACAGCGAGTGATCAAGACGACGTTTCGGATTCCATTGATCGCCGATCACTAGGCCGGCGGTCTGGTTGACTATATCCCAGACACCTTCGTAAAAACCGTCCGGATAGCGACCGATGCTTCCGTTGATTTTACGCCAGTGGTGCCAGTTGTCCGCATCACCCAGTTCTGGATCCATATTCGGCTCAAATTTTGGTAAGGCTAAGTCCTGATTACTGTTGTCGAACTTCATGAATTCTTGCTGATAAAGCTCTTCCTGGACGTCCGCATAGTGTTCCAGTACATATTGCAGAGCTTGCGCAATCTCGAACGGGGCTTTGTTCATCAACAGGTCCAAAGCGTCATCGGCGCTGGTGCGTTCTTGACTGTGACGAATATGACCTGCCAGTAATTGCAGTAACTGCCCGGTACGAATCAAAGTCATATTACTGAACAGTTCCGGGCGGGAGCGGATAATCAAGCCTATATTCAAAATCAGCTCTTGAGTGAGAATCTGCGCTCGTTGGTCGTCGGCATTGAACTCTTTGATAATGCGCAGAATCTCATTGGCACCGACCGGTTGACGGAAGGTGGAATGTTTGCAGTATTGGCGGGAAACACTTAAGGCGATTTTACGCAGCAGAATTTCGGTAACGGCGCCTTCCAGATTGATATCGTGTTTGCCGAGCCACGCCGCTGCACGGCGCAGAATATCCCAGTCATTGCGTTCACCTGCATATAAATAGACAACTTCCATGAGGCTTTCCAAGCTACATTGCTGACCATGTGAATTTTTCAAACCGGTGTCGAAATCCCCGCTGTGTCGACCGAAGAGGATTTGCAAGATCGCAAATTGTTCCTTGAGGTTGGCTGTATGCACCAGCTTGGCAATTAAAGCCTCGTCATCCCAATGCTGGCAGGCAGTCAAGTCAAGCTCCATTTCAGCATCATCTTCAATCGCTGGGAGTATCAGGCAAGGTTTGTCTTGTTGGCTAAGGGTTTCATCTTCTCCTGGCGCTTGCGGCAGGTAGTGCAAGCTGCGTTTGGCGGAGGTAGGCAAAAAGCTTTTCAATAAGCCGAGTTTGACCGGAATGTCTTCAAATTGCCCAAGACGGCACTCTTCCATAAATTCCAGCAGGGCTTTGCTACCGCCTTTACTGAGCATATTGCGATTGACTACCATTGCTACCAACGGTCGGCCGGGCAGGGTCCATTGTCGGTAGATGTAGCCCATTTCCATTTTCAGGCGGCGCACCAGCATACGATTGTCTTGGGTCAGGTAGAAGTCGTGGCGATTCAGAAATTGAGGCTGAAAGATGAATTTATTGCCTTCGTATTCATAGACGCAAGAGGTGGTCAGACCTCGTGGATTACGGTGTGGTCGGCCGGATAGCTGTAGAGTTTCGCAACGCCCTTGCCATTCAAAGGCATCTGCCAGAGAGCTTGCCTGCTGGATTTGAATCGGCTTGATTTGCTGTAGGGTTTCGGTGACTAATCCGTATTCGTGCAGCTTATCTTGAACCTGCTCGTCTTCTGCAATCAGGCTGAATTGAATCTGTTTACCAAGGCTTTTACCGATCGCGGTATGTCGACCCAAAGGGTCAATGTCGGCGCTATCCAGCAGTCCATCTTGTACCAGCGAACCGAGAATGAATAGGCTTTGTGCCCATACTAGCGGCACGTTTTCATTCGGTTCGCGTAGTTGAGAGCCCGGATTGGCGCGTTCTGCCTCGATTTTATCGAGAGGCACCACATAGAGTTCCGGAAGCAGTTTCTGGCCATTACGTTCCACCAATAAGCCTTCCAGTTTATCGCGATAGAGGCGGGCTTGTTCCGGCTGGTCGGTAAACAGGTAATGCAGTAACAGGTAAGTGAAAAACAGCGGCCATTCACATTCGATATGCTCGAACTGCTTCATCTCTTCCGGTTCATAGTGTAGGCGGTTAGCATCTTCGTTGGAGGCTTGGTGACCGTCGCGCAGGAAACGTTTGCAACCGTAATGACCGGAAAGTTTACCGATGACTTCTTCAAGGGTGTGATTGACGATCTCTTCATCTTCAACCGCAAAAGCCGGAAAGCCGATGACGCTCAAGGTGGCGGCATCGACCTCTTTAGAGAGTGATTCGGAAGGTAGGGCGGTTTCCAAAGTAATACGGGCACGGGCGATTTCATCCGGAATGGCGTGAATGATACTGTCGATCCCGCCTTCCTGGCCGAAACAGTTAAAACCGTCCATCGCTTCCAGAGCGGCCTTGGCCATGCCGACCGAGCTGCTGTTGACTTCGGCAATACCGTGATTAATTTTATTGCCGCGCTCCCAAATACCAAAGTCGGGTGTTCGATAGGAACGGCCGATGTAGTGAACCAGATTCTGGATGAAGTTCACCTCGTCCATGGTAAATACAATGCGCAGACCGGAGGCGGTCATTTGCGCCAGCATTAACAGAAACAGGCTGGTGGCATCGAGCTGTAAATGTCCCCATTCGTCGTCGCCAACCACCGGGTCGCCGGTGGCCGTCGCATATTTGGCGTGCAAGGCATCCAGCGGATCTTGCGAGTATTTAAAAGCTTCAACTTTATGCGACTGTTTCATCATCGCGCCCAACAGTCCGCGCATCAGTTTGACCACGCTCTGTTCCAGCAAAAATGCACGTCCTTGAGTATCGTCCACTTTGCGGTAAGCCAAGCCAAGCCCCCAGGCGGCAAGAATGCTGTAGACGTTGTCGCGCACCCAAGCATCGGTGTAATCGCCGTGGGCGGTAATTGCAGTACTTGCCGGCAAGAGCCCGGTGATCGGGTTTTGCCGGGCAAGAATAATGTCCGCCACCTGCTGGTAGTAGTTGTCAAGAATATGCGAAACGTCTTTATGCATTGAGTAATCCCTCTGTCCTGAGAGTGTATCGTTTAAAAATTAAAAATTAATAAATTAGGTGTGGAGCTATCCGCCATTGATAGTTCGATTAAATTAGAAAGGCTTAGGCTCTGTTTAGCATGGTCTGGTTACATGGTCAAAACCTGTTGAAACTGCCTGGGCTATTGTGGAGCGTTTTAGGTAAACCTTAGTAAGAATAATATCAAAGAGTGGTTTGTGAAAGTGTCTATTTTTGAATAAAAGACGGGGGTGGATTGAGAGTGCTAGGTAAGAAAAAAGGGTCAGAATAGCACCATTGAATCTGGACTGCTGATCTGACCCGTTTTGTTTAATTGTTAATCTTGAATGGCAAGATTAGAACAGGTGGCTGTAACGCTTGATTTCCCATGCTGAAATAGTCTCATGGTATTCACGCCATTCGCGTTTCTTGTAGGTGATAAACTCGTCACGAAGCTCTTTACCCAATACCTCTTCGACGAACGGATCTGCTTCAAAAGCTTCAACCGCTTCTAAAAGGTTTTGTGGCAAGAACTCAATACCGCGTTCGGTACGTTCTTCTTCGCTCAATTCGTATAGGTTATCTTCTTGAGCATGGCCCGGATCCAGTTTTTCACGGATACCTTGCAGACCGGCGGCCAGTACCAAAGTGGCGGCTAGGTATGGGTTAACCGCACCATCGGCATTACGTGATTCGAAACGTCCACCGCCCATTGGTACACGGATTGAGTTCGTACGGTTATTGGAACCGAAAGAGTTAAATACCGGAGCCCACGAGAAGGTTTTCATGTCACCTTGGCGAACCAGACGTTTGTAGCTGTTTACCGTAGGAGAGAAGACTGCACATAGAGCCGGACCGTGTTTGATGACACCGGCAATGAACTGATAACCGATTTCGGTCAAGCCCAGTCCGCGAGGATCGTCTTTCGGGTCGCACTTAAAGACGTTTTCGCCGGTTTCCTTATCAAATAAAGACATATTGAAGTGCGCGCCGTTACCGGTTTTATCGGCATAAGGTTTAGGCATGAAAGTTGCCAGCAAACCTTCTTCCTGGGCATAGTGTTTGGCCATATAACGGAAGAAAACAAAGCGGTCACACATCGTTAGTGCATCGCTGTACTGGAAGTCGAATTCGAACTGGCCATTAGCATCTTCGTGGTCGAAAGAGTATAGATCCCAACCTAGGTCGTTAATGGTGGTTGCCATCTTATCCAACCAGGTAAAACGATTCATGAAACCGCGAACGTCATAACAAGGCTTGATCAGTCTGTCATCAGGATCCGGAACCGATAGGCTGCCGTCTTCCTCTTCTTTCAGGACAAACAGTTCACATTCGATACCTAGGTTGAAACCAAAGCCCATCTCTTCGGCTTCGGCGAGAACTTTTTTCAAAGCAACACGGGTGTTGATCTCATAAGGTTCGTCGTGCAGCGTATTGTCCGCAGCCATCCAGACAACTTCCGGTTGCCAAGGGAGTTGAATGGCACTGTTCAGATCCGGAACCGAAGCGATTTCATCGTCATTCGGTTTTTGTCCGACGCCATCAAGCGCATAACCGGTATAGAGTTCCGATCCTTCTACCATGTGTTCAAGGTGATCGATCGGTACAAATTTACCTTTCGGGATACCGTGAATATCTACATAGGCTCCCAAGCAATATTTGATGCCTTTGTTTTTCCACTCTTCTTTGAGTTGCTTTACATCGATTTCACTGTTCATTTTGTTTCTCCGTATTAAATACTGATAAATTCTTGGTAAATAGATTTAAATAAGTTGTTATTAATCTCGGTCATTGATCGAGTGTTCATAGGAATAAGGTAGTGGCGGTTGTTCCTGTAGGCCTTTGTTGATGACTGCGGCAAAATCCTGCGTCATCCACTCAAACAGTTCTTGTCCTTTAGCAACGCTCGCTAGGCTAGGTTTACCGGTCACGCCGTTCAGGCTAGTACGGTTCACCGGATGGGAGAACACGCACTCTTCGGTGCGATCCGGGTCGTCGCACTCATGTAGCTTGTCTTCACGCACAATTTCTGGAGCCAAAGCCATCATTAGTGAGGTTTCTGCTTCATTGGCATGCCAGTCGTCGGCATCTTCAAAGTGGCGTTGTTTAACACGCTCACTGACGGTAGCAGAGTTAATCAATGCCACCATCAAGTCGTCATGTTCCGCTCTAAGCATTTCCAGTGCGCAACGTAGCGGTGCGAAATTGGAAACGTGGCTATTAAGAATAAATAGGCGTTTGAATCCGCTGTGTGCAACCCAGTCACCGATCTCTTTGACTACATCGATCATGGTTTTTGGCTGTAACGCAATGGTGCCCGGCCAACGCTTTGAATGACCGATTGAGCAGCCGTAAGGTAGCGTCGGCAAAACTGCGATATCGGTGATTTCACCGACGGCTTTGGCCAAGTGATCGGCGATTTCGCTATCCATGCCGCAGCCTAGGTGCGGGCCGTGTTGTTCGGTTGCTCCAACCGGCAATAGGGCAGCACTACCTTCGGTTTGACCGAATTCAGCGATTTCCGGCCATGTCATTAGGTGCCATTGCATCTTGTTCTCCCATCATTGAATCCAGCTTCATAACTGGCAGGATTCAATGGTTTATTTGTACAGTTTGCTTGTCGCAAAAAATTGAATGTTTACCTAGTCCGAACGCTTGTCGTTGGGCCTCGAAACCACTCTAAGTATTACTTTTTTTATAAATCGTAATAACTGATAAACAGCAACGAAACCAAATTAATAAATTTTAATTATTTCAATTAGATAGATGTTTTTAGCGGAGTAGTGGCTAATTAATGAGGATGTTTTTGGATATAAAAAGCACCATTTTGTCGCCATAATGGTGCATTTTGTTATTTTTGTTCCGGCTGGGGGCGGGTTTCCAGTAGTGCGGCGATGAGAATCAGCAGGCCGCCGATCATTTCGGTTCCGCTCATGCTTTCACCCAATATCAGGCTGGCGGAGACGACAGCGGTAATCAGTTCCAGAATGAGAATGATGGAGGATTTGCCCGCTTCCATTTGGGTGACGGCCCACTGTGTTCCCAGGTTTGCCAGCATAACCCAGATAGCACCGTAAGCAATCAGAATGAGCCAGGCGTTTAAGGAAACGTCTGGAATAACCGACTCATCTAGTTGGAGTACGACTAACGTGGAGAGGATTACCGAACCTAAAAACATGGCTGGCAGTTTAAGCATAACCGGCACCTCTGGTGAAGCTCTGAAAGCGATGTTGTTCATTGCAAACAAGAAACCCGAAGACAGCGCGAGTAGGTCAATCCAAGTTGGTGGGGTAATAAAAGCATTCATGCCGCCGACCACTAAAAAAGCGCCGATTACCGAGAAGCCCATGCCTAGCCAGCGGAATGGGGTGATGTGTTCGCCTAGAAAGATCCTTCCGCCCAGAACTCCCCATAATGGAACCATATAGAAAAGCACCATGGCGCGAATGACATCGCCATAAACCATAGCGGTGTTGAAAGCCAATTGTGCACCACCACCAAGTAGCATGACGGTGGCCAGTATCTTCCAGTGGCGTAATACCATCTGTCTATGCGTCCAAACATAAGGGATGACCACTATAAACATAATCAAATAGACAAATAGGGTGATGGGTACTCCACTGAATCCGAGTTCATGTAGATATTTAAGCGGTAACCAGGTTAGACCCCACAGAACGGAGGCACCCAAAAGAGTTAAAACAGCAATAGCTTGCATAGAATTCCTCAATATAAAAATGTCGTTTTAGCAGTCGTCAAACACAAAAGCGTGTTTAACGAGCGTTAGCTTAGGGAGGAAATGTAATCGTTGAATGCTTGGTCAATTCGTTGGCGCATCCACTGGTTGACCTCCCAGAGATCGACCACCGGCATTTGTGTGTAGGGTTGCAGATGGCAATAGCCATCCGGCCCGAATTCCGGTGTCATTGTCAGGTTGTTTTGACCGGATTGCAGATGGTATGCCAGGCTTGCTGCCAATAATTGAGGTGAGAATTGAGTGCCGGTAAATACTCCGGTGCTCTTGGGTCAGGAACTTGCGGACCTTGGTCATAGCCGACTCTGGCATGCAGATGATGGATTTGCGGAATCAGTTTGCTTAAGGTCTCCATTTCCGAATCCATCAGTCGTTCGCAGACCACGCACCAGTGACTGATGTCGGCGGTGAATTTCATTTCCGGCAAAGCTTCGGCAATACGCAAGGTTGACCAAGGGTTGAAGGTTGGGCGGCTGCGATGAGTTTCGATGCTTAATAGCAGGCTGTTACGTTCTTTAAGACGTAGAACCGCTTCAAAAAACTCAATCGACTGTGTTTCTGACCAGGCATCGCAACCGACTATGCAGGTTGCAAATAGAGGGTTTAACGGTAAAGAGGCATCGATTTGTCGTTGTATGTCGTCCAAGTGTTGTTGCGGTGTCCAATCGCGTTGCGGGACGTAATCACCGCCGGATACGATCTCTGCGATATATTGGCATTGATTGTCGTGCAAAGCTTGCTGCCAACGAGCGCTTTCCGATACTAAAGGGGCGCGACCTTCAATGCCGTCAAAACCGGCCGATTTAGCCTGCTGACAAGCCTCTTCTATCGGCAGTTCATTGCCCCATAAGGTTTTAAACGTGTGTAGCTGCATGGTTTGGAATCCGACTATTCGAAATGTTTCGGAAAACGGTTGTGTTTCAGGTAAAACTGCCAGTCATGGTTAGGCCAAAGATTGGCGTTCTCTTTCTGCTGTAAAGCTTTCAGTTTACGAATACTGTCGATGGCCAACTGTTCGTTATCTTGCCAACAAAGTCCCGGCGCGACGCTGGCCGCACGCATCGAGGAGGCGGGCCACACGCTGGCGGGGCGCGAGATCGCGACCGACGACGTGGCGGCCATTCGCGCGGTCGTTCAGCGCTGGGTCGCGGATGAGACCGTCGACGTCATCATCTCCACCGGCGGCACGGGGTTCACGGGGCGCGACGTGACGCCGGAGGCGATCGAACCCCTGTTCGAAAAGCGCATGGATGGCTTCTCGGAGGTCTTTCACCGTATCTCCTACGACAAGATCGGCACCTCCACGGTGCAGTCGCGGGCGACCGGCGGGGTCGCGAATGCGACTTACATCTTCGTGCTGCCCGGCTCGCCCGGTGCGTGCAAGGACGCCTGGGACGGCATCTTGAAACCGCAGCTCGACTATCGCCACATGCCCTGCAATTTCGTGGAGATCATGCCCCGCCTCGACGAGCACCTGAAACGCGGCAAGCTCAGGAACGGGTGAGGTCGGCCTTGAACGAAAACGGGCCCGAACCTCATGACATGAGGCCGGGCCCGTAAATCGTAGACGGCGTTTCCGCCCGCGCGCGGAGGCGGCTCAGCCCTCAATGCGTGTGAAGTCGGCCACCGTCAGCGTCGCCTCGCGGATTTCGTTCAGGAGCTTCAGGCGGTTCTCGCGAACGACCGCGTCCTCGGCATTGACGAGGATTTCCTCAAAGAAGCGGTCGACCGGCGCGCGCAGTTTGGCGAGCGCGGTCATCGCGGCGGCGAAATCCTCATGCCGGACCGCGGCCTCGGCTTCCGAGCGCGCGGTGTCGACCGCCGCCGCAAGCGCGATTTCCGCCTCTTCGACGAGGTGGCTCGCCTGCGGGCGACCGGCAAAGCTCTGTTCGGACTTCTTTTCCTCGATGCGCAGGATGTTGGTCGCACGCTTGGTGCCCGCCAGCAGCGATGCGCCGTCTTCCGTTTCAAGGAACGAGCCCAGCGCTTCCACGCGCTTGACGATCATCTGCAGGTCGTCCTGACCGTCGAGCGCGAAGACGGCATCGATCAGGTCGTGCCGCGCGCCCTCTTCGCGAAGGTGAACCTTCAGGCGGTCCGCAAAGAAGGAGAGCAGGTTAGCTTTATCCCCAAAGATGTTCCAGTAAGACGCCCAATCTTCGCCTGCCATACTGAGACGCGCGTGCACTATGTTTACTGTGTTTTGATCCGGAGAAGTTTGAAGTGAAAGGGAAACGATCAACTGTCTCTCTTCTTCGGAAATGGTGCGCCCAAAGAGCTGCGCTGCTATCAGATCGATCAGGTTCAGCCGCAGCTTGTTCGTCAGCACGATGCGGATGACGCCAAGGGCGGCGCGGCGCAGCGCGTAAGGATCCTTGGACCCGGTGGGCTTTTCGTCGATGGCCCAGAAGCCGGTCAGAAGATCGAGCTTGTCGGCAAGCGCCACCGCGATGGCGACCGGATCGGTCGGCACATCGTCGGACGGGCCTTGCGGCTTGTAATGTTGCTCGATGGCGTTGGCCACGGCCGCATCCTCGCCCTGACGGGTGGCGTAGTAACGCCCCATCAGGCCCTGAACTTCCGGGAACTCGAAGACCATGTGGGAGACAAGATCGGCCTTGGAGAGATGGGCCGCCCGTTCGGCCTTCGCCTCATCGGCGCCCACCATCGGCGCGATGACCTTCGAAAGCGCCTCAAGGCGGGCCACGCGCTCCGCCTGACTGCCG
>CAXXXQ010000004.1:0-171381 GCA_963677355.2 Thiomicrorhabdus sp.
TTCAAAATATAGCATTCATCAATTCAACTGATCTCAATTAGACAGATCGATACAATTAAACAATTCTTTAACAAATAGATTATTTTTAATTATCATTGATCAATCTTTACATAGAGGAGCCGTCGCCATGTCTGATTCTTCACGTCGTCAATTTATCCAGCAAGCTCTGGCTTTACTCGCAACGTCTTCGGCAAGTCCGTCGTTAATCGCGGCAACGCAGAAAATGAATACTGCAAAAGTCGGCGTCGTCCTCGATCAACTGTTTTTCAAGCACGATATGCAAGACCATCCTGAAAATGCCAAACGTCTCCAGGCGATTGATGAAATCCTGACACAAGACAACTTATGGTCACAATTAACTCCAGTCAAAGGCAGGCTCGCCACGAATGAAGAGTTACTCACCTGCCATGCACCCGGCTATATTGATGAAATCAAATTATTGAGCCAATCTTCTGAACCGGGCTTCTATAACGAATATCAGCAAGACACCTACTATAATCACCATACCTACGATGCCGCACGCATGGCTGCCGGCAGCAATATTAACCTGAATCTCGCCATATACGATCGTCAAGTCGAAACCGGATTTGCGCTGCTTAGACCACCGGGGCATCATGCTCTGGAAAATAAAGCGATGGGATTTTGTATCTTCAATAGCGATGTGATTGCCGCTAGGGCTTTACAAAAAGAGAGGGGAGTAGAGCGGGTTGCGATTATCGATTTTGATGTACACCATGGTAATGGCACACAAGACCTGACTGCGAATGACCCGTCTATCATGGCTATCTCAATTCACCAACATCCTTACTGGCCGCTGACCGGTGGCCTGGAATTTACCGGACATGATGAAGCACAAGGCACTATCGTAAATTGTCCATTCCACAAAGGGGCCGGGGACAGTAGCTACCTGAAAGTCTACGATGAAGTCGTCCGACCAAAACTAGAACAGTTTCAACCGCAACACATTATTGTCTTTGCCGGTTACGATGCCCACTGGCAAGATCCGTTAGCACAACATCAATTGACTGTTAGTGGCTTTAATCAATTGGTACAAAAATGCGTCGATTCGGCACAGCAGATATGTAAGGGGCGCATCAGCTTCTCATTAGGTGGTGGCTATAATCTCGACCCACTTGCCCAATGTGTTGCCGGCACTTTTCATACCCTGCTAAACAATCCAGAAAAAGCCAGAGACAGACTTGGCAAGTCACCCCAAACAGAAGTCGATTACAGTGAGCAGATCAATAAAATAAAACGACACCATTTGGGTTAACAGAAATACTACAAATACAGTTTAGTTGACATAACCCTTACCCATTCCCGGGCGGTCTTGTTGATTAATACGACCACGTTCTGCCGGAGGGTTTGCAGGTAAAGTAATACCTTTTTCTTTCGCTCTCAAACGCATTTTTTCATGATGACGTTGTCGAATTAAGGCTCGCTCTTCGGGCGTTTTAGCATTGCGCATGGCTTGTTGATGAGCCATACGTTCTTTCTGGGTCATTAACTGGCTACCGTAAATTGGTTCCACTTCATTCGCAGAAACCTGAGAAGACAAGGCAACAAACGCGACCGAAAACAACATTTTTAATAAGACCTTAGACATAGCAACTCTCCTTGTTTGAAACTAAATAAAGCCTGATGATTAGATTAATGAGGTGTACGTTGTCTTGCCAATGAAATAATTTTATTATTCACATCAAATAATTTAACAATTGTATGGAATCAAAGTGCCGCACATTATTATTGAATACTCCAATCAAAGCTTGGAAGCAAACACATTCCCCCTTATGTTTGACTCCTTAGAAACCGTGATCGCCGATACGCAGCTTTTTGATATGAATAATTTAAAGCTAAGAGCACTCTCGATCGACACCTACCAAGTATCTGCCAATTATCAAGGATTTGTACATATACAGTGTCGAATTCACAAAGGCCGTACAACCGAAGAAAAGAAAAAACTCTCTTCCGCTCTGGTTGAAGAAATAAAATCTTGGTCAAAACCAAAAACCGTGATCACCTGTGAAATCATTGACCTTGATAGCGGCAGCTATTCAAAAACCGTCACTTAACTATCTTCGGCCTGACCTTTTCCAGTTTTTTACCTAATTTCAGAGTTTGTTTGCGTATCTTAACGATGCGCTGCATATTCATCAGGATGAGCCGATTGATCTCTTCTCGTAAGAGTGAACTCAAATCGGCCTGCACAACCAAGAAATCTTGTAGTAATTCATAATCGTGCTCCTGGCCCAGCAACTCGCCTAATTCGTCTAAACAAGCAATCTGTTTTTTCACAACCCTTTTGTCTACACAAGGCACTTTTTTTAGCAACTTCATTTGATAGAGAAAATGCTTAACCCATTTTCGCCATTCATGCCGCTGCTCAACCGCCTGCTCTCGATTTTCGGCAAATTTCTTCGGCGCCCGACTTCTTTTGAATGTTTTGATCACACCCTTTTGCAGTAGCTCGGTATTCTTAACCTCTATTGTCTGCCAAACACTTTGCACCCGCATAAGATTGGCGATTACTTGCGGCCACTCAATTGAGGTTTCAACGGGGGCATTGAGATCAGATTGGATATTGTGTTTCATCCAGTTAACAGCTTCACTAAAGGCAACCGGATCTTTGTCAATCAAGGAGGAAAGGGAGGCGATCAAAACATGCTGATCTCTAGCCACTGACAATGCATTGGCTGTCTGTTTCAAGAGCTGATCGGTCTCTTTGAAAACCGTTTCCGTTATCGCATAACGCAATATACGCCCATAAGCCCTCAATCGCTTAATATGTACTCTAATATCATGGATACGGTTCTCTTCATCATCACTATCCGAATGACACAAGTCGAGAGCCGAATGCAACTGTTTCAGGGCATGCTTGCGAACGACGCTCAAAAGACTACATTGATAATCCTTTTTACAGCAGCTCGAAAGCGAACGTTTGAGCCATTTGGAAACCGGAATAGGACGAGAGTCGTGACGAGACATGAAGACTCCAGAAAACGTTTGATCACACTAACAACTTATTATGATAATGCCGTTAAATGACACAAATATGAACTTATTCCGCTATGTCGTATCCACACTTGGCGGCTTGGAGCTGGCTGGTAAAGTCCTGCAAAGAAACTTCCGGCAGCTGAACTTCCATTACCACCTGCTGACCGTAGTCCACTGAAAAAACTTCGCCATCCTGTTGAGATAGACAGTGGCGAACAAACTGCTCCTGAGCAAAATCGCAATGCACCGTTACCAGCTGCATAACCACCTGCGTCTCGGTTTGCAAAACCTCCATGACGGCCTGAGCCGCTTGCCCATAGGCACGAGTCAAACCGCCGGCGCCAAGCTTGATGCCGCCGAAATAGCGCACAACGATAATCATGATGTCACCGACACCTTTATGCTGCAAAACATTCAGAATGGGTTTGCCCGCCGTACCGGAAGGTTCGCCGTCATCACCCATTCCTGCATTTGCGGCGCAACTGGGATTGCCTAACAGATACGCCCAGCAGTGATGACGGGCATCCGGATATTCGACTTTGATTTCTTCCAACCAGTTCATGCCCTCTTCCCGGCTGGAAATACCTCTGGCGTAAGCGATAAAACGGCTTTTCTTTATTCCGATTTCGGCGACCGCTTGCGCTGCGGGAATGGGATAACTCAAAGTAGTTCCTATGATTAACGAAAATCTATATGTCAAAAACTCACTGCCAGCTAGTCAGCACTTAAGCCTTAAGCCAAGCTTGGAAAAAGCCCTTTCATCCCGGCAGCAATGAACTCTATGGCAATGGCAGCCAACAACAATCCCATGATACGGGTCACGATATTGATGCCGGTCTGATCGATACGCTGGGTAATCCATGGAGTCAGCTTCAAGGTTACCAAAACGATTAAAGCTAAAACCACAATATCGACTGTCAAAAATCCATATCCAATTGCAGAATTCTGGCGATGCGCCTCAATAATAACCGCACTGATTGCTCCTGGCCCGGCCAATAACGGCATAGCCAAAGGCACAACTCCTATGGAATCTTGCTCGGGATTGTAAACCTCTTCTTTGCTGCGAATGGGCTTTTCACCTTTGGTATGCATCATGGCAATCGCCATCAATAAAATCATAATACCGCCACCTACACGAAACGAATTGATGGAAATACCGAAGAAGCTCAAAATGGCCTCGCCAAAAAACAGCGATACCAACAAGATACTGGCAACGGCAATGACCGTGACATGAATTATTTGATGACGCTCTCTGGAAGAGAGATCGGAGGTCATTGCTAAAAAGATCGGGATCGCGCCAATTGGATTGACCACGGCAATCAATCCGATTAAAAACTTCGTATATTCAGTGAACTCCATAGCGGTACTCCAAACGGGAAAAGCTCTTCATCATAACGACTACCAGCCATAGTTAAACTTTGCACAGCTAAACCGACTACTGACTTAAAGGCAAAGCTTGCTCATCATGGTTTGCAATGGGGACTTCCAAAACACCCAATACATCAAACAAACCGTCTCCAAGCGGTTCAAACACAATCATTTGCGCCGGCTCTAAACGGATATTGGTAATATCGGCGATATTCGGCCGATGAGTCACCATAACCATATTCGCCTCTTGCTGATAACTGCTTAAGATTTTACGAATCTGAGCCTGATGTTCCTTGCCCACTTGCTCCGGTACAGCACGAATCAATTTCAACAGAGGAGAAACTTCGAACTTGCCGAATGCAAGTTTTGCGGTATCTTTAGTACGGCAGTATGGACTGGCCCATACTTTATCGATGCGAATAGCGCGCTGTTTGAACGCCGAATTGATCGCTTTGACCTGACGCTCACCTAATTCGTTAAGGTTTTTCTCGGTAAAACAGCTTTCGTCGCGGATAAATGAGTCGCCAATATCTGAATCAACCGTAGCATGCCGCATCAGAATGACCTTACCGCCGTCTTGCAATGCTTCCCAAAGGGCTTGTTGATCATCCGCTTGACTAGTGACAGGCATTAAAAACAATGCAATCCAGAAAACCCATAAACGTGACATGATGACTCTCTTATTTGCCAATGCAGAATGAGGTAAAGATACGACCTAAGAGATCGTCAGAAGTAAAGCGCCCGGTAATTTCGGACAAAGCTTCTTGAGCCAGGCGCAAATCTTCGGCCAACAACTCACCGGCGGCAAACTCTTCCAATTGTTGCTTACCGTTCAATACCCAGCTCAATGCGGTTTGCAAAGCATCCAAATGACGCTTGCGCGCCATAAACACGCCTTCTTCGGTTTGCGCATAACCCATCTCGGTTTTCAGATGCTCTTGCAATAATTCCAAGCCCATTCGGTGCTTGGCAGAAAGCCAAATGACCGTACGCCCGGTTAGCTCTTCCAGCTCGACCATCGGTTGATGATCGATTAAATCGATTTTATTGCGTACTAACGTCACCGGGATATTAGACGGCAATTTATCCAAGATAATCTGATCCTCAGGATGGATTGCCTCACCGGCCTGCAACATCACCAAGACACGATCTGCCGAATCTAACGCCTGCCAGGCGCGTTCGATGCCGATCTTTTCAACTTGGTCAGTTGCTTCCCGCACTCCGGCAGTATCTAAAATATGTAGCGGCATGCCGTCTATATTGATCTCTTCTTTAACGATATCTCGGGTAGTCCCGGCGATGTCGGTGACAATCGCACTCTCTTTACCGGACAACGCATTCAACAAACTCGATTTTCCAGCATTCGGACGGCCAAGTATGACGACCGACATCCCTTCTCTGAGCAGAGCACCCTGTTTAGCCGAGGCAAATACCCTGTTCAACCGGCTAAGAATGTCATTCAACTGCCCGGCCACTCTGCCATCGGAAAGAAAGTCGATCTCCTCTTCGGGGAAATCAATCGCCGCTTCTACATAGATACGCAACTGAATCATCTCTTCCACCAGCGTATTGACTTCACGCGAGAAATCACCCTGTAACGAACGCATCGCCGATCTAGCCGCCTGATCGGAGGAGGCTTCGATCAGATCGGCAATTGCTTCCGCCTGCGCCAAATCCAACTTATCATTCATAAAAGCTTGCTTGGAAAACTCGCCCGGCTCGGCTAAACGTGCGCCAAGTTGAACTACTCGCTCCAATAACCACTGCAAGACTACCGGGCCGCCGTGACCTTGTAGTTCCAGAACGTCCTCTCCGGTAAAAGAGTTGGGATTAGGAAAGTATAAAGCAATACCTTGATCAAGAACCTCACCTTCCTGACCGTAAAACGGGCCGTAATGAGCATATCTCGGGGTTGGTGTTTTACCCAAAATAGTCTGTGCAATCTCTAAGGCTTTATTTCCAGAAACACGGACGATACCAACCCCACCCCGACCGGGTGCGGTGGCGATTGCGGCAATGGTATCAATATTATCAAACTGCATGATCTGTTCCTGAAAAGGGTTATTTATAAACAAAAAAACGCCCGGTGAAGGGCGTTTTCTTTACGGCCATGAAAGAAACCGAGCGATTACGCCACAATATCGTATGAGGTAGTTTTTAAATCGGAAATGAACTCTTTCTCTTCATAAAGCGCGATGGTTTTATCCAGTTTTTTCTTTGAAGTGAAAGTCATCTCTTCCTCTTCACCACTGACTTTAAAGGATAGGACATATAGCGTTCTGGTATCAACGGCTTGAGCGGCCGGTTCAGCCGCCGCAACCATTCGAGCCGCGCCCTCTTCCAAAGGAAGATAACCGTCTTTGGTTTTGTAACAAATCGGTTGCGTACCATCTGCTACCAAGTATTCTACTTTGCCATACATCGGGTGATCTGAACCCAGTTTTTGATAACTTAATTGCATCTGATATTCCTTTATGCTTTGGCGTTATCTTCGCCAGCTTCAATCTTCTTAGTGATATACCACTGTTGTGCTACCGAAAGGATGTTGTTCACTACCCAGTAAAGAACCAGACCCGCCGGGAACCACAAGAAGAAGAAAGTAAAGATAAACGGCAACATCTTCATCACTTTCTGTTGCATTTCATCCATCATCGCAGAAGGGTTCAGCTTCTGTTGGATGAACATGGTAATCCCCATGATCACCGGCAGGATGAAATACGGATCCTGTGCAGACAGATCCTGAATCCACAACATAAACGGCGCCTGACGCATTTCTACCGAATACAGCAGTACCCAGTAAAGCGCAATGAAAACCGGCATCTGGATAAAGATCGGCAGACAACCACCTAACGGATTGATCTTCTCTTCTTTATACAACTGCATCATCTTCTGTTGGAAGATCGCCTTGTCGTCACCATAGTTTTCTTTCAGCTGCTGCAGTTTCGGCTGGAACTTACGCAGACGCGCCATTGAGCGGTAACTGGTTTCCGAAAGCTTGTAAAACACCAGCTTGATCAGAATCGTCAATAGAATGATCGCCACACCCCAGTTGCCCACTAAGCTATGAATTTGATCCAATAACCAGAACAGCGGCTCGGCCAAGAAAGTCAAAATACCGTAATCGATGGTCAACTCTAGTCCCGGTGCAATATCCGCCAAGACTTTTTGTGATTCTGGCCCGATATAAATTTGTGAACTCAATGTGCCGGACTGTCCCGGCGCCACTTCCACCATCGGCTCAACCACGCCAACCGCATAGCGGCCTTCGGCCAAAGGCTTAGCATAGTAGCTATTCTGAGCCTCTTGGTTAGGAACAATTGCAGTCAGAAAGTACTGTTGAATCATCGCAGCCCAACCACCGGTCACATTACGTCCGCTAACCGGCTGAGTATTCAAATCATCGAACGAGTGTTTAACGTATTTTTCTTCCGCATTACCGTCGTAAAGAACCGGACCGGTATAGGTATACATCATCCAGTTATCGTCCGGGTTATAAGCATTGCGGACAAGCTGAGAATACAAGCTTCCGGACCAAGCTTCCTGGCTACTGTTTTCTACCTTATAAGCTACATCGACCAGATACTTACCTTTAGCAAAGGTGTAAGTTTTGGTCACAGTCACACCGTCCTGAGTCCATGTTAACGGCACCTCAAGCGTATCGCCGTTCATTTCATAACGAGTTTGATCAGCTTGGTAGACACTTTTGTGAGTCGGAGCAGGCAATTTAGCTTTTGGCTGTGTTGCCAAGCCATTCTGTGCCATATAGACTAACGGGCCGCTATCGGACATCAATTGGAACGGTTGTGAATGGTCTGCTGTCGCACCATACTTCAATAGTTTGGCTTCACGAATGTCCCCGCCATTGGTATCGATGATCAAATCCAAAGTGTCGGTGGTCACATGAATACGTTGACCTTGGGCAATTCCTTGCTGCAAAACCGGAACGGAATCATTGCTCACCGAACCGGAATGCGCTCCCGGGACATCAGATTTAGGCGCAGATACAGCCGCATTTTGGCTTGCTACGGGAACTTCTTGTGCAGCGCTGGTTTGTAGAGCTTGCTGCTCTTTTTGACCAGTGAACTGGCTCCATTCTAGCCAAATCCAAGTTAGCGTAAATGCCAACGCTAACCACCAAATCGATCTTGTATTCATCTACTTAGCCTTTGCGATCTATTATTTTTCGGGGCGGTTTTTCAAATTACTGTTTTTGATTTTGCGTATTAAGTGCAAAAAACTCTGGTGCAAGGTCTGATTATCGATGTCTTGCATCCCCTTGCGACCCAAAACCACAATATCATACCCACTTAAATCCGATTTATGTAGGCGAAATGCCTCTCTTGCGACTCTTTTTACTCGATTTCGCCATACGGCACGTTGTAACTGCTTTTTAGCGATGGCTAATCCAAGACGCGGATAGTCCTTGCCGTTAGGTCGAACAATCATCGTCCAGTTACGATTACCGAATCGTTCAGCTTGAGCAAACACATGAGAATAGGAGTTTGGGGTTAACAATCGAACCGATTTAGGAAAATCGTTATTCGCTTGTTCAAAAGAAGGGGTTTCCGGGCGAGTAGCCGACTCTTTTTGAGAATTCATGACACTCCCCAGAAGTTGTCCGAGGGTGCGGAAAGACCACACCTCATCGAGACTATACTGTTAAGCGCTTACGTCCTTTTGCACGACGAGCAGCTAGAACTTTACGACCGTTTTTAGTCGCCATACGAGCACGGAAACCGTGAGTACGTGCACGCTTAATTACGCTTGGTTGAAATGTACGTTTCATGTCACTGTCCTTAAAATTTCTATTCCGAATTCGGAAAACCGAGGATTATATAGAGTTATCTAAAAGAAAACAACAACCTAATACGAAATAAAATGAAATATTGTAAAAAAGCTGTCACACGGCGCGCGCTGACCATTAATCCCATATAAATCATTAACTTGAATGTATTCAGAAATTAATCATACAAGTTGTAGTCATTCCTGAAAAACACACAACTAGTTGTGTTGCAAACACGGTCAGGCACACATCTTCAAATATTCAAAACACCGTAAGCCAGCACAAGATACCTTAAACCTTTCCCTAGCGTGACCAATAACAAAAAGCCAATAAAATTCACTCTTAAAACACCCGCCACCAAGGTAAGCGGATCGCCAATCACCGGAACCCAGGCAAATAACAAACTAGCCAGACCCCACTTTTCAAAACGCTGTCGGGTCTTGGCAAACTGCTCATCTGAAATTTTCAGCAGTCTGTGTCTTAGGTAATCTCCCCCATAAAGCCCTATGGCGTAGTTGACCACCGAACCCAACACATTACCGAAGGTCGCAATCAAAACCAGTATTACCGGGTTAAAACCGTTTAACAGGAGCGCGCCAAGTACAATTTCCGAACTCAGCGGTAAAACCGTTGCCGCTAAAAACGCTGACAAAAACATGCCTACCCAACCGAGTTCAGAAAAGAATTCCATTTAATGACCTATTTACTACCTAATAATGACCTATTTACTACCTAATAATGACCAATTTACGAACGCATAAACTTTGAATTTTTTGCAGATTATCAACATGCAGCTAAACCACTCCTTATAATATACCCCTCCTTAATCCGCAAAAAACAGCTTTCGCATGCTTGAACCGCTCTACATTGAATTGATCATTTATCTCGCTACCGGAGCGATCGTCGGTGTGGCTGCAGGTTTATTAGGAATTGGCGGAGGACTGTTGATTGTACCGGTGCTTAGCTCGGTATTTGTTTACTTCTTGGATACCGAAGATGTCGTTCACCTAGCAATCGGAACCTCTTTAGCGACCATAGTCGTTACCTCGCTCTCATCGGTACAGGCTCACCATAAACACGGTGCGGTTCGTTGGGATGCTTTTAAACTTCTGGCAGCCGGCGTACTATTCGGCGCTTTTATCGGCGGTTGGAGCTCGCAGTTTGTCGCTTCCAATATTTTGGGACAAGTCTTCGGCTTTTTGGAGTTACTCATTGCTCTAAATATGTTACTTGCCTTTAAGCCAAATCCTAGCCGTCAACTACCCGGATTTGTAGGCAACAGCTTTGCCGGTACTCTTATCGGATCGATATCATCTCTAGTCGGAATCGGCGGGGGAACTTTAACGACGCCTTATTTATTGTGGAACAATATTTCCATGCATCAGGCAATCGCCACCTCAACGGCCGTCAGCATCCCGGTAGCTATTTCCGGAACAATCGGCTTTCTGATCGCCGGGCTGGATGCAACCCATCTACCCGAATACGCTCTCGGTTATATTTACCTACCCGCCTTTTTCGGGATTGTACTTGCCAGTTATTTCACCGCCCCCATCGGAGCGCGGCTCGCACATAAATTACCGGTCAAAATCTTGAAGAGATTCTTCGGAGTTTTCCTGATTTTATTGGCGATAAAAATGCTATTTTTTACAAAACTTTGATAACCGCAGAAAAGTCTTATAATTCAATAAATTAAATTATAACAAAATCGAGTTATCCACATGCTTTATATACAGACTTATCCACAGAAAAAAACCTTGTTTTAAAGTTATTCACAGGTATACTATTTCCATTGCCCATAATGTGACGCCAAAACAACCGAAGTACGTAAATTTATTTATATCGGATATAGAAAAAATATAAGGCCGTCACCGCTAAACTTTGGCTCTATCTACACTAAAAATATAACCGGTCAAACCGGTATTGGCGGAAACCTGTTTTCTGCTGTCACTCTCATTGCTAGGTTCGCCGTTGAACCTAAAAAAGAACTAGAAAAACAAGATAATCAGGATCACGCTGATAACTGCATGTGCGTGAATTTTTTTGAGGATACTACTTTGTCTACACTTTGGTCTCAAAGTCTAAAATTTTTGGAAAACGATCTGAACGACCAGCAATTCCATACTTGGATTCGCCCCCTTCAAGCCGTTGAAGAAGAATCGGTCATTCGTCTGCTCGCGCCTTCCACATTTATATTGGACTGGGTAAATAAAAGATTGATGGAAAATATCCGTCAGGCGGTCTCTATGGCCGCTCCAACCAATACCCCGGATGTACTGCTGGAAATCGGTGATTATACGATTGAAGCCGTCAACGACCCGGAACCGACGGTACCGCAACCGCTACAAAAAGAGACTAAATCAAAAGCGGAAACCAAAAACAGTGCTGACAAAATAAAAAAATCCGGGATCAAGCATAACTTAAATACCAGCTTCACCTTTGAAACTTTTGTTGAAGGTAAAGCCAACCAGCTGGCAGCGGCCGCCGCTCGTCAGGTAGCCGAGAATCCTGGGGGCAGTTATAACCCATTCTTTATCTATGGCGGCGTCGGCTTAGGTAAAACCCACTTGATGCACGCGATCGGTAACCAACTAATGAAAGACAAACCGGATGCCCGGGTGGTTTACTTGCATTCCGAACGTTTCGTTGCCGACATGGTTAATGCTCTACGACACAATAAGATTGATGAATTCAAACGCTTTTACCGCTCTTTAGATGCACTGTTAATTGATGACATTCAATTCTTTGCCAATAAAGAGCAGTCACAGGAAGAGTTCTTCCATACATTCAATACGCTACTGGAAGGCAACAAACAGGTTATTCTGACCAGTGACCGTTTCCCTAAAGAAGTGGATGGCCTGGAAGACCGTCTTAAATCCCGTTTCGGCTGGGGATTAACCATCGCGGTCGAACCGCCCGAATTTGAAATGCGTGTAGCAATCTTGCTGAAAAAGGCTTCCGAATACGGAGTCGTGCTACCCGACGAAGTGGCTTTTTTCATTGCCAAACGTTTACGCGGTAACGTTCGTGATCTCGAAGGTGCCTTGAAACGAGTCGGCGCTTACGCTCAGTTTACTCAACAAGCCTTGACGGTTGATGTGGTCAAAGAAGCACTGAAAGATCTGCTGGCTTTACAACAAAAAATGGTTACGTTGGAAAACATTCAAAAAACCGTTGCCGATTATTATAAAATCCGAGTTGCGGATATTTTATCGAAGCGTCGTTCACGTAACGTTGCGCGCCCAAGACAGATTGCAATGAGTATCGCCAAAGAGCTGACCAACCACAGTCTGCCGGAAATTGGTGATGCCTTCGGCGGGCGAGACCATACGACGGTTTTGCACGCAGTGCGCAAGGTAAAAGAGTTACGCGAAACAGATCATCATATTGATGAAGACTTTAATAGTTTAATTCGAATCATTACCAATTAGTTTTATAGCAAACAGTATTAAGGGTACATGGCATGAAAATCACTTTAACTCGTGAAAACCTTCTCAAAGTTCTGCAAACCGTCGGTGGCGTCGTTGAAAAACGCCAGACCATGCCAATACTTGGCAATATCCTGTTTCAAGTAGCGGAAAACACGTTAATCGTAACCGCTTCGGATTTAGAGATCGAAACTCGTGCCCAAACTGAACTGGAATCCTCGGATACCAACCAGTTCGCCATTACCCTGCCGGCCATGAAACTGATTAATATCGTGCGTTCGCTTCCGGACGGCCTAACCATCGTCATGGAATTTGAAGAGTCCCGTTGCAACCTATCTGCCGGACGTTCACGCTTTAAACTATCTACACTACCGGCCGAAGATTTCCCGACTATCGATCTGACTCAGACCGACATGTCGTTCTCGCTATCACAACACCAGTTGAAACAGCTAATCGCCCACTCCAGTTTTGCCATGGCCAGTCAGGACGTGCGTTTTTATTTGAACGGTATGCTGTTTGATATCAGCAATCAATCTCTGCGCGTTGTGGCTACCGACGGCCACCGCCTGTCAACCTGTTCAACAGATTTAGCGATCGACGGCTTAGTTCCGACGCAAGCGATTTTGCCAAGAAAAGGGGTGATCGAACTGTCTAAACTGATCGGTGACGATGACACTTTAATCGAATTTGCCTTAGCTAAAAACTACCTGACCGTTCAATTCGAAGAAACCGTATTCACCTGTAAACTGGTAGACGGCCGTTTCCCTGATTACCGCCGCGTCATTCCTCAACACAATGATCAGTATGTACAGACCGATCGCGAATTGTTAAGAAGCTTGTTGCAACGTGCCTCGATTCTTTCCAATGACAAATTCAAAGGTATTCGCTTAGTGCTATCCAATAATCTATTGGCGGTCAATGCTTCTAACAGCGAACAGGATGAGTCGCACGAAGATATGGCAATCGACTATCAAGGCACAGAAATGGAAGTGGGCTTCAATGTCAGTTATATTCTGGATGTATTAAACTCGATGCAAGAAGACAGCGTGACATTACAAATGAAAGATGCCAACAGTAGCTGCCTGATCGAAGGCCAGACGGATATCTGCCAGTGCCAGCATGTCATCATGCCGATGCGTCTATAATCCAAGCCTTACCTGTTTTGAACAACCATTAGTCAATGATCAGTAAAACTCAGTGGGTCAGGCTCGCTACCTATGCCTCGGTAGCCGTCGCCTTGACTCTTGTCTTTATCAAAATGGTTGCTTGGGCGCGTACCGATTCGGTCGGAATTCTCGCCTCTTTACTCGATTCCGCGTTAGATGTGGCAGCCTCGGTCATGATTGCGATCGCCGTCATGATTGCCCAACGTCCACCCGATAATGAACACCGCTTCGGCCACGGCAAGGCAGAACCCTTGGCTTCACTGGCACAAAGCGTTTTTATTGCCGGCTCGGCTTTTTATTTGATTATTTACGCGCTCGAACGACTTTGGCAAACTGAACCGATTCAGAACGCCGACAGTGCCATGTTGTATATGGGTTTTACACTGCTTCTAACCTTTATACTGATCGCGTTCCAACGTTACGTCATCTATAAAACCGGATCAACGGCCATTCGTGCCGACTCCCTGCACTATGTCAGCGATATCGGCAGTACTTTTGTTGTATTGATTGGGCTTTGGCTAAGTCACATACAATGGCTGGATCCGTTTTTTGCACTGCTCATTGCCTCGTTTATCCTAAAAAGCGCTTTTGATATCGCTAAAGATTCCGCTAACCAACTGCTGGATAGAGAACTACCTGAGGCGCTACGCCAACAGATCCAACAGATCATTCTCGATACACCAAACGTCAAAGGCTTTAACGACTTGCGTACTTATCAGTCCGGCCCCAACCGCTTCGTGCAGTTTGACTTGGAACTAGACGATGATTTGAGCCTAAAGCAAGCGCACACTATCAGCGAAGCCGTCACCGCAAAACTCAAACTATTCGATGCCGACCTGGACGTGATGATCCATCAAGAACCGGTCAGTCTCAAAGATGACCCGACCCACCATAGCTGGGGTCAAGATTAGTCATGACCCAACTGACTAAACTGACCATTCAGAATTTTAGAAATTGCCGCCATGCCCAGTTCGATTTTGCTTCCGGTCTCAACTTAATCGTCGGCGACAATGCCGCCGGTAAAACCGCCATTATTGAAGCGATTTGGTTGCTGGCAACCGGACGCTCTTTCCGCTCCCAGAAGTCAAGCCATTTGATTCAACACGAAACCGAATCCTGCACGCTATTCTGCGAAACCGCTTCCAGCCACGATAACAACGACACCCATAAAATCGGCGTACAGAAAACCTTGGATCACACACTATTGCGTATTGACGGCGAAACCGTCAAATCGCACGGCGCCATCGCTAGACTTCTCCCCATCCAGCTGCTGACGCCGGAAAGCCACAAGTTACTTGAAGAGGGACCTAAAGCCCGCCGTCAATTTATGGACTGGGGTTGCTTTCATCAGTCGGATAAATTTATGCATCATTGGCGTAATTATCAGAAAGGCTTGAAACAGCGTAACCACGCCTTAAAAAAACATTTGCCCAAAGAACAGGTGCAACTATGGGATCACACCTTGGTAGAAAACGCTCTGCAAATTGACCAGATCCGTCAAGCTTATCTGCAAGAGTTAACACCTTATCTGACCACTTTCTGTCAGGCACTTATGCCGGAAATTGAAACCGAGGTTGTCTGCCAGTATCGTGCCGGCTGGCCGAAAGCTACGGATGATTTATATGCTCTCTATGAAAGCAACTACTTAAAAGATAAACAGCAAGGCCACACTCAGTATGGGGCCCATCGTGCCGATATCCGCTTCAAGTTCAATAACCAGGAAGCGATGAATATCCTGTCACGCGGTCAACAAAAATTATTTGTCTGCGCACTGTTACTGGCTCAGGCCAGCCTACATGAAAAAGTCGTTAATGAACCGGTCATCATGCTGATCGACGACCTGCCTGCCGAACTGGACGAAAATCACCGTTTAAAACTTTTGGAACTTCTTCAAATACTCAACATTCAGCATGTCATTACCAGCACTTCGTTGCAGTTGATTCCGGTACTTAATCAAGCCACAACCCAACAATGGATGCTGTCAAAAGGTCAATTAAGCACAGCGGTCAATTCCGATTAAGCAATTTCTTTATTAAAAAAAATCTTTAGTTATAATTTTGAGAGTGCACTTTCTGCACAGTATAAAAATAAAGAGGATACTATGACTGATCAGCAAGAAACATCAAGCGTACAAGCGCCCGAACCAAACGAAGTTTCAACCAACCTTCCGACTATTATCTATGTGCTTTATCTAACCAGTTTGGTGGTTGGAATCACTTCAATTGTCGGTGTCGTTCTGGCTTATATCAATAAAGGCGAAGACAACTATCTAGATAGTCACTATCAATTCCAAATTCGTACTTTCTGGATCGGCTTGCTGTACACCCTTATCGGTTTTGTCTTAATCCCTATTTTTATTGGCTGGTTAATCTTATTGTTTGTGGTGATCTGGATCATTATCCGCTGCGCCAAAGGCCTGAAATTTCTTGGTAAAAAACAACCACTGCCGGATGCGACCAGCTGGATGTTTGGTTAACTGTCTATTGCTAAAAAAGGCCGTCATTTACGGCCTTTTAATTCAAAACTCTGTATAGTACAAGTTGATTTATTTTAAGCTTAATCTATTCAAATTAATCTCACCAACAACCAAATCTCGGCCCATAAAATTACCCAACTCAGCAGTACAAATACTTTTTAACTTTCTTTCCTATTTACTATCAAATACGGTCTAATTGATAGCTTCTAAAATTAATGAGACCGGCGCCTTCCTAATGGGAAACCCTCACTCTTTTCTACAAAAACTTATTCAATTTTCATTTTTTCCCCGTGTTTTTATCACGCCTGAAAATTGGACAAATCCGGCAACTTTTTGAATGCCATTTATAAAAATTATTTTTAGGCCAATTTATGACACATAACTTATTGTTTTATATGTAAAAAATAACACACAACAAGGTCATGCATTTATTGGGGTTTTATGGTAAAATTTTAGGGATTTTTAAGTAGCAAAAACAACCCGAATTTTTAGGCCTGATTGGCTCTAAAACATTCCATAAAAGAAATTGAGTTTATGTCTGAAGAAACGCAATACGATTCCTCCTCGATCAAGGTATTAAAAGGGCTGGATGCCGTTCGTAAACGTCCAGGTATGTATATTGGTGATACCGACGATGGTACCGGTTTACACCACATGGTCTTCGAGGTGGTCGATAACGGTATCGATGAAGCCTTAGCCGGCCACTGTGACAAGGTCGTTGTCACTATCCACACAGATGGTTCTGTCTCTGTCTCCGATAACGGTCGTGGTATTCCTGTCGGGATGCACCCGGAAGAAGGTGTCTCAGCCGCAGAGGTCATCATGACGGTTCTGCATGCCGGTGGTAAATTCGATGACAACTCCTATAAAGTCTCCGGTGGTTTGCACGGGGTGGGGGTTTCGGTTGTAAACGCGCTTTCTGAAAGACTCTACCTGACGATCAAACGTGAAGGCCATGTTTGGAAACAATCCTATACTCACGGCGTACCGGATGCACCGCTGGAAGCGGTCGCAGATACCGACGAGACCGGAACCGAAATCCGCTTCCTGCCGAGCAAGGAGACCTTTACCAAGACTGAATTCGAATTCGACTACCTGTTAAAACGCCTTAGAGAACTCTCCTTCCTAAACTCCGGCGTGCATATCGAATTGGTCGATAAACGCGACGATCGCCATGAAGTCTTCGAATTTGAAGGTGGAATCAAAGCATTCGTCGACTATATCAATACCAATAAAACGCCTATCCATGAAAAGGCGTTCTACTTCTCAACGGTGAAAGACGACATTACCGTTGAAGTCGCCATGCAATGGTCGGAAGCCTATCAGGAATCGATTTTCTGTTTCACCAACAACATTCCGCAGCGTGACGGGGGAACTCACCTATCCGGTTTCCGTGCCGCACTAACCCGTACTTTGAACAGCTATGCCGAGTCGGAAGGGCTGAACAAGAAATATAAGATGAACGTTTCCGGTGATGACGCCCGTGAAGGTTTGGCTGCGGTAATTTCGGTTAAGGTTCCGGATCCAAAATTCTCTTCTCAGACCAAAGACAAACTGGTTTCTTCGGAAGTTAAAAGTGCGGTAGAAACCGCCATGAACGAAAAACTGGCCGAATTCTTATTGGAAAACCCAAAAGATGCGCAATCCGTTTTCGCCAAGATCGTCGACGCAGCACGTGCTCGTGAAGCGGCGCGTAAAGCACGCGAAATGACCCGCCGTAAAGGCGCACTGGATATTGCCGGCCTGCCGGGTAAATTGGCCGACTGTCAGGAAAAAGATCCTGCGCTATCCGAACTATACCTGGTGGAGGGTGACTCCGCAGGTGGATCGGCAAAACAAGGCCGTGACCGTAAAACACAAGCGATCCTGCCGCTGAAAGGTAAGATTCTGAACGTCGAAAAAGCGCGTTTTGACAAAATGCTTTCTTCGGCAGAAGTTGGCACCCTGATTACCGCTCTTGGCTGCGGTATCGGTGAAGATTACAACCTGGAAAAACTGCGTTACCACCGTATCATCATCATGACGGATGCCGACGTGGATGGTTCGCACATCCGTACTCTGTTATTGACCTTCTTCTATCGCCAATATCCTGATCTGGTTCAGAACGGCTATATCTATATTGCGCAACCGCCGCTGTATAAGGTGAAGAAAGGTAAGCAAGAGACTTATCTGAAAGATGATAACGAATTGGAAGCTTATCTGCTACAAACCGCAATTGACGGTGCTTCATTGTTTACGGCTAATGACGCTCCGGCTATTACCGGTGTTGCATTGGAAACGCTTTCCAAAGAGTATTTCAAAACCAAACATACCATTGACCGTCTGGCGCGCCGTTACAATCCGGTATTCCTCAACCTATTGGTTGACCAAGCGGAAATGACACTGGAGATGCTCAACGACAGCAACCAACTGGAAAGCTGGATTGAAAATATCAGTGCACCGCTTAAAGCCAATGGTGAGCTGAACAAAGTTGAGTACCAACTTGGCTATGAACCAGCCAGTGATATGAATAGCGACGCCAAGTTCCAAATTCGTTTACAACAGCGTGAACACGGTACTTTGAGTACTCAGATCTATGATGCCGAATTCTTTGAATCAAAAGACTACAGCCAAATCGTAGCCCTCGGTAAATCGCTGCAAGGCTTATTGACGGACAGCGCATTCATTCAACGCGGTGAAAAGACCCAACCGGTCAGCAGTTTTGAACAAGCAATCGATTGGCTGTTTAGTGAAGCCAAACGCGGTCAAAACATCCAGCGCTACAAAGGTCTGGGGGAGATGAACCCGGAACAGCTATGGGAAACCACTATGAATGCGGAAGCCCGTCGTCTGCTTCAAGTCACAGTCAAGGATGCCATGATGGCAGATCAAGTTTTCACCACTTTAATGGGTGATGAAGTAGAACCGAGACGTGATTTCATCGAATCAAACGCACTGCAAGTTGAAAACTTAGACGTCTAAAGTTGTTACGGTTTTAAACAAAGTGTCTTAAAACCGTAACAGATTTATTTTTGAAAAAAACCTCGTTTTAGTTTCTAATATGCGGCACTAGTCTAAAGCTATAAAGAATTTATAAGTAAAAACACAAGCTTACCGGCCTGGTAACTTGTTAAATTTAGGAGACAGTTTATGTCAGTAGAACATCCAATTGTTACGGTTACCGGTTCATCCGGTGCGGGAACCTCTTTTGTTAAACGTGCTGTTGAAAAGATCTTTGATCGTGAAAATCTAAACGTTGCCATTATTGAAGGTGACAGCTATCACAAATACAGCCGCGTTGAAATGCGTGAAAAAGTAGCGGAATCAAAAGCAAATGGTGGTCCCGTTCTAACTCACTTCTCCGAACAAGCAAACCTATTCAATGAACTAGAAGCGCTTTTCAAAGAGTATAAAGAAACCGCTACCGGAAAACGTCGTTACTACATTCACAGCGACGAAGAGGCTGCTGAACACAACGCTCGTCTAGGAACTGACCTAAGCCCTGGTGAATTCACGCCATGGGAACCAATTCCGGAAGGAACGGATGTCCTATTCTACGAAGGTCTTCACGGTATGGTTAAACGTAAAGATCACGGTCCAGAAGAAGGCATGCACGATGTATCTCAATATGTTGATCTAGGGATCGGTGTTGCACCGTCTATCAACATCGAGTGGATGCAGAAAATCTATCGCGATACTTCTGAACGTCCATATTCTGTCGAACAGGTTCGTGACGTGATCCTTGAACGTATGCCGGACTATATCGAAACCATCGTTCCTCAGTTCCACCGTACTCACATCAACTTCCACCGTGTACCGTTGATTGATACGTCTGATCCGTTCTCAACTATCTCTGAAGATGCTCCGATGGGACCTGCTCCGGAAGATTCACTAATCATCTGTCACGTTCGTCACCAAGACATCAATCTTGAAGAGATCAAGGGAAAAATCCCGGGGGCTTTCTTGCAGAATGCGGAAACACTGGTTTGTGGTGGTGAGCACATGGTTCAGGCAATGGATCTTATGATGTCTCCAATCATTCACAACTTGATTGAGAAAAAACGTGCAGCAATGGCCAATGCTTAATTAGCCAAACGCTAAAACACGCAACAAAAAAACCCGCTTTATGCGGGTTTTTTTATATCCTCAAATAAGCAAATAATCCATTATTAACGGACTATCGCCTGCACCAGTTCCAACTGAATCGGTTGCCCGATCTGATTTTCAATCTTTGATTTGATTCGACTTACCTGCTGGCTGCTCAATGGCTCGTCGACCAACGCTTTGGCCGAAATTGAGACCGGCTTGCCGCTGCGCATTTTAACGTCCTTCAAGATCACCGATTCATTTTGCCAACCTTCCAATTGGTGGATAATCGCCTGCTCCTTAACCATCGTATTGAATGAAATGTACAACGGAACGGAGACTGCAAGTACGATCGGCAAAATCAACAATAGGCCTTTTTTTGCTAGATGAAACGGGCTGTATCCCATCACCAAAAAGGCGGCTGAAGCAGCCAAGACCATGCCGACCAGGTTGGTTAAAAACAGTAAAAAGGCTCCAAAAAATACCGACCAGTCCCACCAACCGATACCGATAGCAGAAACCGCCAGGGGTGGAACCAAGGCCACCGCGATGGCCACCCCGGCCAAACTTTTTGCCACCTCGGCACGAGCACTGGCATAAGCTCCGGCTATTCCGGCAAAAATTGCGACTCCTAAATCCAACAAAGTTGGCGTTAAGCGTGCCGAAATTTCGGCATTCGGATTATTTAAAGGGGTCATTACGGTTGCAAGCACTCCCAAAAACAATGTGATGAAGATACCCACCAGCAGAGTTCTGGCACTGCTGACCAATAATTCGCTGTTTTGCCGCAGAACCCCCATGGACAGGGAAATAATAGGCGACATCATCGGAGCCAAAATCATCGCACCGATAATGACCGGAGACGAGTTGGCAAACAAACCGATGGTGGCCAACACAGTCGCTAACACCATCAAGACCACAAACGATTCGGAAAGCTGAGCATTATCCTTCAGTGAAACAAAAGTTTCTTTCACCTCTTCCTGATCGACATGATAAATCCATGGCAAGTGACGGCCGCATAACTCGTTTACAGCCTGCCCTTTCGGTAGCTTAGCCGTCTTAATCGATTCCTTTTCCTCACTTTCCGTAATCTTTTCAGGCATCTTGGAAGTAAGTAAATTCAGTGCGTTAGCCTCAACCTTGACTTCCAATGTTTCGGCATTGTGAACGTTTCCGTCCAACGTATATTGCAAACTATCTTGGTCAGACAGAATTAAACCGTTGGTTCTAATATAACCGGCATAATCCGGCAAAGCCGTGACTTTGCTTTTAGTGACTTTACTTTTATTAGGTAACACTCGGGTAATAAAATAATTCAGCACCTGAGTCATACTTCGCGGCGCCAAAATCACGGCATGTAGGGAAGCTTCGTCTTTATCGGTTTCCCCAACAACGCGACGGGTAAAGCTGCTGGCTCCGGGACGATATACCATGGCTACCCCCATTGCCGCGGTCTGTATTTGTACCTCTTTAGCCGTTATTAAGGTAAAACGCTGTAAAGAAGCTTTGCGGATATTAAAAGCTAGGATCAAAAGATTAACGAATTTACTGAAGATATTTTCGTCCGCTTTTGCCGCCGGCGTCATAATGGACTCATCGCCAATCATCACCGAATTCAAAACCGGTTTACCATTACATAACATCAAGTCGGCGCTAACGGCTTCCTGTTGCTGCAGAATATCATCCAAAGAGGCTTGTAAATCCTGTTCAATCAAGAAATTACGATAAAAACGATTCATCCCGGGATGGGCGAGAAAACCGATGGCCCAATTACGCTCAACCGCCATCGGCAACAATGTATAAAAGGCCTCGTCGCCAACCCAGGTCAGCACCTTTTCAGACTCTACTTGAGAGACATCAAAATCATCGCTAAACGGAATAAAAACACAGTCCAACTCCTCTAGAATTGGCTTAACTTCACTTTCAAACTGGTCAATTAAGGTTTCGTCATAAATAAGGCTATACACAGTTTCATTCCCAACGATTTATTACCGGAACAGTTTACAACAAAGCTTTAAGATAGAAATTCATTTCCGTCTGAACCGTCTAATGATAAATCTTATCCCATCCACAATGGGGCACAAAAAAAGCCCTATAAAGGGCTTTAAATTTACGAGAGCAATTGGGTGCGTTTGCTTAAAAACGGTAAGTAACACCTGCTTGCAGAAGCGGTAAGAACTTGTAATCAGCCACATCATCCTCGAGATTTTTCTCTTCTCGACGAATATCATCGGCAATTTCATTCGACACACTATAGGTGGTGGTTCCGTCACTCACTCTACCGGTCCCGTTCAGCGAAACATCAGCCGCTCCGGTGAAATATGCACCGATTTCCACCAAAAAGCCAAGACCTTTAGCTGGCGAATGACCCCAACCTAAACTCAGAGTAGGTGCGTTATCCCAATCCAGCTTACCTGCCAAATTCACCGTACCATCAGCAGTATATTTAGTGTCACCAATGGTTAACTCTTCATCTCTTCTAACCGTAGCATCAGCATCGATGGCAAAGTTATTCACTGCATAACCTGCCGACATGAAGAACCCATTTTGAAAAGGGTGATAATCCAAAGCTAGACGATGGATTCCGCCATCGGCAGTGACATCATAGGTAATATCGGTAGTCGTATCATCTTCGGATAAATTCATTCCGCCCGAGATGGCACCACGCACTTGCACCGACTGGCTAATCGGGTAAGTAATTTCCAGTGTCGGACCCGAGAAAGCACCATAGTTAAAACCAAGACCTATATTTTCAGCAGAGGAGGCTTGTACAGAAAAAGGGGAGATTATTGCCGCTGTTGTGGCAATCAATAGACCTTTACGCATCATTTATTCCTTTAAGATTCACCATTAAAATTTTTACCTTTAGCGTTAAGCAACGACTGCGCCATCACAACCCCAATTTATCAATTTTACGCCGATCTCGTTTAGTGGGGCGACCAGCGCCTTTTCCCCGGTAGCCGACCAACGCCATATCGGCGGTCGGTTTACGTTGATTAAGTATTTCCTGATCAATCTGATAAAGCGTTTGCGCCTGTTCTGCATTACCGCGTTTATCGCTTAATTCCAGAACAGTGATCTCAACTTGTCGATGCGCCTGGGTGATCTTCAACTTGTCACCAACCGACAGTGTCTTGCTCGGCTTGGGTTTAAAACCGTTCAACTCGACTTTGCCGCCTTTAATCGCATCCAGAGCAACCCCACGCGTTTTAAAAAAACGTGCCGCCCACAACCATTTATCGACCCGAAGTTTGTCCATGATTTAGGCTAATTCCGTCAACCAATCTTTCGGGGTCAGGTAGCCGTATATTTGTGCTTCTTCACTACCCTCTTCAGGATGATAGTCATATTTCCAAGTTGCCATCGGAGGCATCGACATCAAGATTGATTCGGTGCGCCCCCCGGTCTGCAAGCCAAAGATGGTGCCGCGATCAAACGCTAGGTTAAACTCGGCATAACGTCCGCGACGATATAATTGGAATTCCTTCTGGCGCTCGCCGTACTCCATCTCTTTACGTCGTGCTACTATCGGGCGATAGGCTTCAATATAGTGATTGCCGACCGATTGCATGAAAGCAAAACATTTGTCGAAATCCCAGCCGAAGGTGTCTTCGTTCAAGTCATCATAGAACAAACCGCCGACACCGCGGGTTTCGTCACGATGCTTCAAATAGA
The DNA here is from genome assembly GCA_963677355.2 of Thiomicrorhabdus sp. Classification (GTDB taxonomy): domain Bacteria; phylum Pseudomonadota; class Gammaproteobacteria; order Thiomicrospirales; family Thiomicrospiraceae; genus Thiomicrorhabdus. The sequence goes on from CAXXXQ010000004.1 coordinate 23,953, forward strand.
AGTATTCATCGCACCACTTTTTATATTTCGGATAGACCTCTTCACCAAACGGCTCACAGGCCGACTTGGACTGCAGATGCCAATGAATAACATCGGTATCAAAAGGATAATATGGAGTTAAATCAAAACCGCCGCCAAACCACCAAACCGGCTGCTCACCCTCTTTTTCGGCCACAAACAGGCGGACATTGGCATGCGAGGTCGGAATATAGGGGTTTCTAGGATGAATGACTAAGGAAACGCCTAAAGCCTGAAAAGAGCGTCCGGCAAGTTCCGGTCGGTGTGCCGTTGCCGAGGGAGGTAATTTTTTGCCTTTTACATGGGAAAAATTAACCCCACCTTTCTCAATCACATCACCCTCTTCCATCACTCGAGTACGACCGCCACCGGTCAATCCCATGACCCCTTCTTCACCTTCGCGTTCCCACTCGTCAATAATGAAATCTTTGGAACCGTCTTCTTCGGCCAACTGTCGGCAAATATCGTCCTGCAAACTCAGCAAATACTCTTTCACCGCTTGAATATTGATAGTAGTTTCTGACATGATTATTCCTTAAAACAATAGTAAGCGCTATTCTAGACTGTTAAGCCATTATTGCCTAGTGGCAAACCGTTTTACCGCCAGCACAAGGAGAGCCGATGGGTTCGAAAATGGATTTGAATCAAACGCTCTATTTCGTAGCCGTTGTCGAATATGGCAGTTTTACTAAAGCAGCCGAACACTTGAATATTCCCAAATCGACTTTAAGCCGCAATATTCAGGCTCTGGAATCCAACTTAAACTTACGACTGTTAAACCGTTCGACCCGTAAACTCAGCCTGACCAAAGCCGGCGAAACCTATTTCAACAGCTGTCTACCGATGATTCAGGGTCTACAGAAGGCACAAGGGCAAATTCTGGATTATCAGCAAGACATACAGGGGCAACTCAAGGTCACCATGCCCACCGAAGTCGGCATGAGTTTTTTAGCCGATATCCTCCCCGAATTCATGCTTCGCTATCCCAAAATCAAACTGGAAATCGATTTCAGCACCCAAAACCACAATTTGATTGCCGCCGGCTTTGATTTAGCGATACGCATCAACAACCAACAACTGGAGGACTCCAGTTATATAGCCAAACGCATCGCCAGTCCCAGCCTCGGCTTGTATGCCAGCCCCAGTTATCTGCAAAAACATCGGCCAATCCACAAATTAGAAGATTTAAACGAACATACCCATATTCTGGTTACGGCCACTAAAGGCGTGCTCAAGATTGAAAATCAGCAACCTTTCCTCAGAGAGCGTTTTCAACTCACCAGTAATAGCATGGCTTTTAATAAAACCCTGAGCATGCAAGGTATGGGAATTGTTCTCCTGCCTAAAATTTTATGTCAGCATGAGGTAGAAACCCGGGCACTTATTCAGCTATTACCGAACTTGGCGATTGAACGACCGATTATGTACGCCATCTATCCAAGCCGCAAACACCCGAGTAAGGCATTGAAAACTTTCATTGAATTTATCGAAAACAAACTTAAACGTTTCGAAAAACTGCTTTAAACCCATAAACTGTTCCATTTATGAAACACTGTTTTGAAAATAAGCTGTTTTATTCACCGTAACATTACGTACAATAACGAAATCCTCCAAATTTTCTAAGGATTTGTTCGCCCACATGTCTCTTGTTCAACAGTATGCTCAAAGCCTTATCCGCTTCAGATGGTTGATTATCCTACTCACTTTTGCCCTGTCGTTAATCATTGCCAGCGGAGCCAAAAACCTGACTTTTGATACCGATTATCGAGTCTTTTTCAGTGATGAAAACCCGGAATTATTGGCATTTGAAAAGTTACAGAACATCTATAGTAAAGAAGACAATATTCTGATCGCCATCACTCCAAAACAGGGCGATCTATTTACTCGTGAAAATCTGGCTGCGATTGAATGGCTTACCAAACAAGCTTGGCAAATCCCTCATTCTAACCGTGTCGATTCCATCACCAACTACCAGCACACCTATGCTGAAGAAGATGACTTGATTGTTGAAGACCTAGTCTACCGAGCCGAGAATCTCAGCGACCGACAGATTGCCGATATCAAAAAGGTCGCTTTGAGCGAACCACGGCTGGTTAATTCGTTAATTAACCGCAACGGCACCGTAACCGGTATTAATGTGATCAACCAATTTTCTCAGCAGAACCAGAGCGAAATCCCTGAAGCGGTCGCTTTTACCCGTGATCTGGTCGCTCAATTCAAGCAACAATATCCGCAATTTGAAGTCCATATAAGTGGCATTACTTTCCTAAATAATGCCTTTACCGAAGCCAGTATGAAGGATATGCAGACTTTAATTCCGGTGATGTACCTGTTCATCTTCATCATGTTATTGCTGTTATTGAAGTCATTCAGCGGCCTTCTGGGTACCATTTTTGTCATCGCTTTTTCCATTCTCACCGCCATGGGTATGGCAGGCTGGTTCGGCGTGGCTTTAACTCCGCCGTCGGCTGCCGCACCGACCATTATCATGACTCTGGCCGTGGCCGATAGCGTGCATTTTCTGATCTCCATGCTGGCCTTGATGAAAAAAGGCATGGAAAAAAATGCCGCCATTGTCGAAAGTCTGCGAATCAATATCGGCCCCATCTTTCTGACCAGCATCACCACCGCAATCGGCTTTTTAGCCATGAATTCGAGCGATGCACCACCGTTCCATGATTTAGGCAATATCACCGCTATAGGCGTGATTTTCGCATTCATTTTCTCCATCAGCTTCCTACCGGCTTGGGTATCGGTCATGCCGATCAAAGTTAAAACCAATCTTGACCCGGAGCATAAGGAGGGGATGGAAAAACTGGCCGATCTGGTTATTAGAAAGCAGAAAACCTTTTTCTGGGGCAGTATTGCGGTTCTGATCTTTCTAACCGTCATGATTCCTCGGATCACCATTGACGATAACTTCGTCGAATACTTTGACCAAAGCATCGAATTCAGAACCGATTCCGACTACATCATCGACAACCTGACCGGAATCAATATGGCGTTCTACTCGGTGGAATCCGGTGCAACGCAAGGCATTAACAACCCGCAGTTTTTAGAACGAATCGCCGCTTTTCAAGACTGGCTCTACCTTCAGCCGGAAGTAGTCCACGTCAACAGCATCAGCGATACCTTGAAACGACTCAACAAAAATCTGCACGCCGACGATCAGGCTTGGTACAAAATCCCTGATGAACAGGAGTTAGCCGCTCAATATCTGTTGCTTTACGAAATGTCGCTACCCTATGGTCTGGATCTGAACAATCAGATCAATATCGACAAATCCGCCACCAAGATTGCGGTCACTTTACACAATCTGACCACATCGGAACTGATTGACTTCAACAATCGTGCCGAACAGTGGTTACAACAGAATACCCCTGACTCCATGCATGCTGTTGGCACCAGTACCGGTTTGATGTTTTCCAATATCACCATGCGTAATATCGAACAGATGCTGGAAGGTTCTCTGGTTGCTCTGCTCCTGATTTCATTGATACTGCTTGTAGCGCTACGCAGTTTTAAACTCGGCCTTCTTAGCTTGGTACCCAACCTGACACCGGCCATCGCCGCCATCGGGATTTGGGCCATGACCTATAATATGCTGGGCATGGCGGCTTCCATTGTGTTTGCCATCTCGATCGGGATCGTCGTCGATGATACCGTACACTTTTTGAGCAAATATCTAAGAGCACGTCGGGAAAACGGTCTATCGACCGAGGCGGCGATTCGTTATGCCTTCTCGACGGTCGGTCAGGCTCTTTGGGTCACGACGGTCGTTCTCGTCGTCGGTTTTGCTCTGCTGTCGCAGTCTTCATTTCTAGTCAACCAACAGACCGGTATTCTAATGGCGATTACCATCGCCTCGGCTTTGATCTTGGATTTTTTGTTCTTACCCGCGCTACTCCTCAAGGTAGACAAAGATTCCGATCGGAAAAAGGAGTCTACAAATGGATAAATCCCTGCTCTATCCGCTGTTCGCTCAAGTCTGGATGACTTTCATCATCGCCATCCTTACCTTGCGGGCTCGCATTCGAGCCTATAAAACGGGCGAGGTGCAAATCCCCTATTTCAAACACAATCGAGGCAAAGCCCCCGAATACATGCTGCGCTGGGGAGACAACCTACAGAACCAATTTGAACTGCCGGTACTGTTTTATTTGTTGATGGTATTGCTGTTGATCACCCAAACAAGCGGGCTATTCTATGTGGTTATGGCTTGGCTGTTTGTCATCAGCCGCTTGGTACATGTTTTCATCCACATCCGCAGCAATCACATTGGACAACGCCGGGACAGCTTTGTTTTCGGCTTCTTTACGCTACTATTGATGTGGTTGTCTTATACTGTCGAAATACTTATTTAATAAAGGAAGCTATTATGAAAACCTCCGTGTTCACTTTCATTTCCCTGCTGTTGATCAGTTTTCACTCCTTTGCCCAAACAGCTGAGGAAAAAGGTCTTGAAATCGCCACAGAAGCGGACAAAAGGGATCTGGGTTGGGGAGACAGTACCGCCGATATGAAAATGTTGCTGATCAATAAACAAGGCGATACCAGTGAACGCGAAATTCGGGTGCGTGCTTTGGAGGTCGAAGGTGACGGCGATAAAAGCTTGACCATATTCGATAAACCGCGTGACGTCAGAGGCACGGCCTTTTTGACTTTTAGTCATGTAACCGGTGCCGATGACCAATGGCTCTACCTTCCGGCTTTAAAACGGGTTAAACGCATTAGCTCACGAAACAAGTCCGGTCCTTTTATGGGCAGTGAATTCGCCTATGAAGACATGAGTTCGCAAGAGGTTGAAAAATACACTTATAAATATCTTCGCGATGAAAGCTGCGGAGAAAACCAACAACAGACCTGCTTTGTTAGCGAGCGTTATCCGGTTGATGAGTTTTCCGGTTATACCAAACAGATCGGTTGGGTGGACCAAACAGAGTACCGACCATGGAAGATCGATTTTTACGACCGTAAAGGTGCCTTGCTTAAAACGATGACGCTATCCGATTATCACCAATATCTAGGTAAATATTGGCGTGCGCACCGCATGGAGATGGTCAATCACCAAACCGGAAAAAAAACCGTACTGACCTGGTCGAATTATCAATTCAAAACCGGGTTGCAGGGTGCGGATTTTAATAAAGCCACTCTGAAACGAATTCGCTGAACATGAACATTCGCTTGCACAAAATCGGCTTTGCCTGCTGTTTAACACTGCTTTCATATCCGGCTTTTTCGACTGAGATTATTGGCAAAATCGGGGTTGAAGGGCTGAAGTTCTTTCAGGCCACCTCCGAACCGGAGCAGCACGATTCTTACGGCTCGCTGGTGGTTGAGCCGGAGTTCTATCAAAATATCGATACCAACAGCGAACTCAAAGCAAAGTTGTTTTACCGCTATGATGCACAAAGCGACAGTCGCACCCATGCCGATATCCGCGAGCTCATGTACTACCGCTACACGGATGACTGGGAGCTGCATGCCGGTATCGGTAAAGTCTTCTGGGGCGTCACCGAATCCCGCCATCTGGTGGATGTGATTAACCAGATAGACAATATCGAAGTATTGGATGACGAACAACGCCTCGGTCAAGCGATGTTGCAAGCCAAGTTGATTCGCAATTGGGGTACCGTTGACCTGTTCTTATTGCCGCATTTCAGAGAGGTCGACTTCGGTAATGAAGACTTGCGCCCGAACCTGGGGCTGAAAGTCACCGATGCCTTGTACCAAAACTCCGCCGAACAGCGTCATATCGACCTCGCCGCCCGCTGGAATCACAGCTTTGACGACTTGGATATCGGGGTCAGTTATTTCAACGGCACTCAACGGACGCCTCTGATCAATCCGGTTTTGGAAAATGGCGAACTCGTTTTACAACCGGTTTACGTGCAAATGCAACAATTCGGCATAGACGCACAGTACATCTATCAAGACTGGCTACTGAAGTTGGAAGCCGTTCATCGTCGCAGCCATCAATATGATACTACCTCCGGTTTTGACCGCTACAACTCCAACGCCGTGGTTAGCGGTTTCGAATACACCCTATACAGCGTCTTTGATTCAACCCACGATATTGGCCTGATCGGGGAATACCTGTACGACCAATGGCAACAAACCACTCCATTTCAGCGAGACTGGATGACCGGCATCCGCTGGACCTGGAATGACGAACAGAGCACCGAATGGCTCTTCGGGCATATCTACGATCTGGATGACGGTACCCAGATTTGGCAACTGGAAGCCTCGAGGCGTTTAGCTGAAACCTGGAAAATGTCGATGACGGCAAGATGGGCGACCGAGGTGGATCAAAACAACAACTTTGTGAGTTTGCTGGATCAGCAAGATCAGTTAAGTTTGAAATTGGACTACTACTTTTAGTCGTTCGATCCTTTAAACACGCGAATTTTCCGTCTTAGCAAGGTTCACCTGCTCAATCAAATAAGCATGGGATATAGGATGAAAACGAGTTACAATCGGGTCAATTAACCCTAATTTCAGTGATGAACAGATGTCATATATAGTCAAAATTTTAATTCTACTCTCATTCACTATCTTTGCCGGTTGCAGTGAAAACGATCAGGCCGAGAAAAAGAGCCTGCTCATTTATTGCGGTATCACCATGATTAAGCCGATGAAGCAATTGGCCGAAGAGTTTGAAAAATCCTACGATGTTGACATCACCATCACTCAAGGAGGGTCACAAGATTTGTATGATTCTCTAAAAATGAGCCGAACCGGTGATCTATATCTACCGGGCTCATCTTCCTACCGCACTAAAAATATTGAAGACGGGCTACTTAAAGAGCATGTATTTTTGGGTTATAACCGGGTTGCGATTATGGTGCAGAAAGGCAATCCGAAAAACCTGAGCGATGATATCAACCAGTTGGCCAATAAAAACCTGAGCACAGTTTTATGTAATCCGGAAACAGGCAGTATCGGACGGGCATCCGAAAAGCTGCTCATCAAGGCCGGCATCAATGATGATGCCTATAAAAATGCAGTTTACCTGACAACCGATTCCAGACGTTTAATTGAAGCGATGAAAAACAAAGATGCCGATATCACTCTGAACTGGTATGCGGCCGGAACTTGGCCCGGCAACAAAGAATATGTCGATATTATTGAGTTACCCAAAGAAGTGGCTAAACCCAAAGCGCTGGAACTCAACTTACTAAGCTTTTCAAAACAACCCGAGTTGGCCAAACAGTTTATGGAATTTGCCTCAAGCCAACATGGTTTAACGGTCTTTAAAGAGTTCGGCTTCTTAACGGATTCCGAGTACCAAGCGGCTATTCAAGCCAAGTAAGCCACCCATGCCGATCAGGGAAAAAGAACATAACATCTCCAAACAGTTAACTTGGCTGTTTTGGATATTTATTGCCGGATTTCTACTGCAAGCCCTCATTCATCTTGGCGAAAGTTATTACAACGCTCAACTGGATAAAAAAATCGAAAATGCGCAGATTGAAGGCATTGTTGGCAGCGAGATCATTTTCCATATCAAACAGATCAAACAGCAGTACTACCAGATTACCTCTATCCTGAAACCGGAAACCCGTCAACTATTGACCAAAGAGGTCGACAAAGAGATCGAAAAAGTTCACCTGTTGATCAACGTATTGGAAAACGGCGGCAGCTTCTCCCAAGAACTGAAATTAAATCTGCCCGACAACGACAATGTTATCAATGTGCTCTATTATCGTCCTGAAACAGAAAGCGACTACAATATTCTGAGCATTAGTGTAAAACCCAAACTGCAAAAAATCAGAATCCAGTTCGACAAAACCAATCTGCTTCTGGATCAGGCAAACAACCTGCTGGAAAAAAATTCCCGCCTGATCACCCGTCAACTGGCCGTCATTCAAAAAAACATCAAAAATGTCGATCCGCTCTTTGTGCGTCTGTTGGAAAACACCAACCGCATTCACTACCAGCAGCAAAACAGACTAAAAGCATTAAAAGCGAGTGTTGCCGAACAGAAGAGCTATTTTAAGGCCGGTCAATACTTCATCATCGGCTTAATTCTACTCGTCGGTCTGTTATTCTTTATTTTGATCAGTCGCCAGATACACGATATGGCAGAGGCTTTACAAACCGAAAAAAACAAAGCCTTGGCCGCTACCGAAAGTAAAAGTATTTTTTTGGCGAATATGTCGCATGAAATCCGTACCCCTTTAAATGCCATCACCGGCTTTATCAATATTCTAAAAGAACAAGAAAACAATCCGGATAAGCTTCAATACCTGAAGACCATCGATAAATCGAGCCAAAGCCTGCTCGGTATCATTAACGATATCCTCGATTTCAGTAAGGTCGAAAGCAATAAATTGGAGTTTGATTTTATCGACTTTGATCCTCAAGATTCGTTTTCATCCGTGGCCGACCTGTTCAAAGCTAAATGTTCTGAAAAAAATATACTACTGGTCGTAGACATGGATCCGGATCTACCCAATTCGCTACATTCCGACCCGCTTCGTATCAAACAGGTTCTCTCTAATCTGTTATCCAATGCCGTGAAATTCACCGATCCCGGCAAAACCATCAAACTAGAGATTAAATATTCACGTCCAAACCAAGAACTTTTTGTCGCGGTGATTGACGAGGGTATCGGTATCCCCAAAGAAAAACAAAACACCATTTTTGAAGCCTTTTCGCAAGCAGAAACAAATACCACAAGAAAGTACGGCGGAACCGGTCTCGGATTGGCCATCAGTTCTTTACTCATTGAACTATTAGGCGGAAGGCTGGCTTTACAAAGTGAAGAAGGGCAAGGCAGTAAATTTTATTTCACGCTTCCGATTCAGGAAGGCGATAAAATTCAGGCTTCCGCTGATAATTCCGTGAATACACTTTCATATCACGGCAAACTCTTGCTGGTTGAAGACAATAAAACCAATCAAATGTTAATGGGGGCGATTTTCAAAAAAATGGGTGTCGATTACGACCTCGCCGAAGATGGTCTTCTCGCGGTTGAAGCCTATCGTAATCATTCATACAATCTCATTTTAATGGACGAAAACATGCCCAATATGAGCGGTTCGGAAGCGGCTCGCCAAATTAGAGAACTGGAAGCCGTCGGCGGCAAGCCTCACACCCCGATTGTTGCCTTAACCGCTAATGCCATGAAAGGTGATCGGGAGCGTTTTCTTAACGCCGGAATGGACGATTATTTAAGCAAGCCGCTAAAAATACCGGAATTGAATCGCATATTGAAAAAGTTCCTCAATTCATAGATAACTTAGAAGTGTTCGACCAATATGAAAGCGATGATTTTTATCAGCACCCTGTTATTTGCTGCGCATGGTTTTAGTGCCGAGAATAATGATGCCTTATTACTTAAACAATTTCATGAACTCGGCATCACGCACTGCGACGAGTTCATCAAAAACAATACCCGAAGCAAAGGGGAGTGGCAATTTTTTCTGAACAAACATGCTGAAGGTATTGATGGCCCGAGCACTGAAGTTTCCATGGTACAAATTTCGAGATCTAATGGAATCAGCATCAAAACCGACTACTCTTTTATCCAAAGCTTAAAACAGTGTTTTCTACATAAAAGAGGGTTGATTACAACGGTAGAGTCTTGTGCAAAAGCGGTAGACAGCGAAATTTGGACAATTCAGTATGAACTGCCGCAAAACGATTACCGGCGTTATCAAGATGCAAAAGGCATCATTTTGTACACTAAAGACCTTGCGTCCGGAGGCTGTCTGCTAGAGTATGAATTCCGTACCAAAGGAAAACACAGCCTGTATAAAGCCATCGAATAAGTTGAATGGATTTTCATTTTCTCGTCATCCATTTAAGATATCCTAATAGATTAAATACCATACTGAAAGGTAGTCCCATGATCCGATCTCTCCAGCACAAATTTTTTCGCCGTCTTATGTTGGCGAGCTCGCTACTGTTCGCCACTTCCGCTCATGCAAGTTGGCTGGACCAAGGAATGGAACTACTGAAAAGCGTTCAACAAACCGATTCGGACTCTAAGAGTACAACCTCAACATCGGCTGGTGCTTTGACCAATGACGAAATTCAAAAAGCCTTCAAGGAGGCTTTAAACAAAGGAACTGAAACCGCCGTCAAACAACTTGGCGCCAAAGACGGATTCAATGCCGATCCACAGATACACATTCCGTTACCGAAAACCCTACAAAAAGTTCAGTCCACTCTAACCCAGTTCGGTATGGGCGAATATATGGATGATGTGGAAATCCGCTTGAATCGTGCGGCAGAAGCGGCAACGCCGGAAGCGAAAGCACTTTTCATCGATGCCATCAAAGGGATGACTTTCGACGACGTTAAAAAAATATATAACGGCTCCGAAGACTCCGCCACTCAATATTTAAAAGAGAAAACCTCGGCAAAAATCAAAACCAAAATGGAACCGATTATCGAGAAATCATTAAATGAAGTCGGTGCGATCAGCGCTTATGACAAAGCGATCGCCAAGTACAAAAAAGTTCCCTTTGTGCCCGACGTTAAAGCCGACCTGCAAGAACATGTCATTAACGAAGGAATAGAAGGCATCTTCTACTACATCGCTCAAGAAGAAGCGGCTATCCGCAAAGACCCGGTGAAACAATCCACTGAACTGCTGAAAAAGGTGTTTGGAAACTAAATTATGTTTAAGTCTATTTTCAATAAATATACTTTACTCGGCTTCGCCTTGGTCGCTATGCTCGGTTGCACGAGCACCAGTACCAAGCAGGGTACCGTCGGCATAAAACGCGAGCAACTACTGCTGGTTTCACCGCAAGAGATGAATCAAGGTGCGCAAGCGGCTTATCAATCGGTGCTGGAAGAGGCTAAAGAAAAGAAGAAACTCAACACCAATCATGCATTGGTTAAACGGGTTAGAAAAATAGCCGCTAATATCATTCCGCAAACCCGCGTTTTCAGAGACGATGCCCCTAAATGGGATTGGGAAGTCAATGTACTCGAATCCGATCAACTCAATGCTTGGTGTATGCCCGGCGGAAAGATCGCCTTTTACACAGGCTTAATCAATAAACTTAAGCTGACAGACGCTGAAATTGCCGCCATCATGGGACATGAAATCGCTCACGCTTTAAGAGAACATGGCCGGGAGAGAGCTTCGGAACAAGTTGTAACCCAAGCAGGCTTATCCGCTATCAGCATCCTAACCGGAGCCGAAGCACCCACTATGGATTTAGCCTCTATGGCACTAAATGTTACCGTTGCCTTACCTAACAGCCGAACCCATGAAGTTGAAGCCGACCGCATGGGAGTGGAGCTTGCCGCCCGCGCGGGGTATAACCCTTATGCAGCGGTTTCCGTTTGGAAAAAGATGCAAAAACAGGCGGAAGGCTCACGCCCGCCGGAGATCTTGAGCACACACCCTTCCCACCAAAACCGTATTAAAGACCTAACCAAATACGCCAAAAAAGTTGAACCATTGTTTCTGGCAACGCTTAAAAAATCTTGAACTCTTAGTCGAACAAAACTTAAGGCGAATCGACTCTAAGCGGGATCGTGCGTAGTTAGAATAGACCTTTAACGTAATTGTCGATTGGAAACCGCATCCCAAATCTGAGTGGGTTGCTGCAAATCACCTAAGGCGGCATCAATACAATAGACATCATCCTTGAAGTACTGCTTAATTTGAGCACAACTCTTAGCCGGTGGTTCACCACTTAGATTGGCACTGGTAGATACTATCGGCCCGCCAAAGGCTTCGCACAGCGCCTTAACCAGCGGGTGGTTACTGACCCTGACCGCAACGGTATTCCGACCTCCGGTGACCCATTCCGGCAACGCTCCTTTGACCGGCAACACCCAAGTGAAAGGGCCCGGCCAAGTCTCTAAGACCCGGCTCTCCCAAGGAGTGGAAGTGAGCTCGACCATAGGTAAAACCTGTTCAAGACTCGCTGCAATTAAAATCACCCCCTTTTCCTCCGGACGCTGTTTCACGTGAAGCAGTTTTTCCACTGCCTGTCGGTTGAATGGGTCGCAACCTAAGCCAAACACCGCCTCGGTCGGGTAGGCAATGACATCTCCCTCTTGAAGGAGCTGAATTGCCGTATGAATCTGTTGGTGAATAGAATCCGTGCTCATAAAGATATTGTTATTTCAATGCTGTTCAATTAGAAAAGCATTGTATTACATAAACGGGATACTCATTTCGAGTTTACAGATTCGGTTGTTGTGATTACACTTTTGCAACTACTTGATGAATGCGAGCCACTGAACAATCTTATGAATTACCGTGAACCGATCGATCACCACCTAAAACTAGACGCTCTGCAAGAATTGGAAGATGTTAAGCTGTTGATCTACCGATCGGCCAAACGTTCTCTTTTGACCTACAGCTTGTTTTGTTTGCTAATCTTAGGTTTCTGCATCGGTAAACTTTTCAACCAAGCCACTCTTTCCACTTCTCTGTTTTGGGGCATATGTTTTGTGCTATTACTGTCATGCTATTTGCTTCAACTGATCTTTTACAAACAAACGCTGTTCTGGACGGATAAAAAACATTACCTGCAACGCTATATCAACGACTTTTCTTTAAACCGGGATCAACCTTATATTCCCTTCAACATACATGAAATGACCCATGAAGCATTGCTGAGCAAGCATGTCGTCATCCATCACTTGTCAGACAAACGTTTTTTACTCTTGAACCTAGTATTGCTAGGCACGGTTTTTTATACTGCTTATCAAGCTTGAACCAGAACATTATAAAGTCTAATCAAATGATTCACTTCAATACCCATCCCACTGCTGTTTCACCCGAAGAGTTCAGGCAACATATCATGCTGATTTTTGTGGCTCCTTTCGGGTTTGGAATCTTCGGATTACTGGCTCTATATGACGCTTTCTACCTGAACCAATACCCACTTGCCTATTTTCCGGCCGTTTTAAGCGCTGCATTTCTGTTCATCACACTGCACTATCGTCTAACCAAACAGCTAAGAACCGGCATTTTATTGATCGTCACGATCAGTACCGGACTGTTATTAAGCTTTATTTACCAAAATCAGAATGAGAGTTTCGGACTTGCCTGGGCTCTGCTTTACCCCCCTTTTATCATTATGACGCTTGGCTATAACTTGGGACTAAGGGGTTCGCTTCTCATCTACTTCCTGCTTATCGGTCTGTTGATTAGCGGCATCGGTGTCTGGGAGTACGGGCAGTGGGACTTAACCGGTCTGGTTCGTTTTAGCCTGAGTTACATCGCCATCACCTATCTATCTTATTTGCTGGCATTGAGTAATCAGTTCAGCTATGGTTTGCTGGAAAAAGAACATCTCGCCCAGCTTAACAAGCACAAAGAAATTGAACGCATTGCCATTACCGATTCCTTAACCGGTACCTACAATCGCTACTACTTGAATAAACAGATCAGCGAATTACCGATTACCGAACTGAGAGAAAATTGCAGCAATCTGATCTTTTTCATTGCACAAATTGACGGCTTTAAGAGCTATGTGGATTATTACGGTTATCAAAAAGGCGATGAGTTATTGCTTGATATCAGCCAGATCATTAAAAACCAGATGACGCCGGTCAATGGTTCGGTTTATCGGATTACCGGCAGCCAATTTGCCGGGTTGGTAACCGCCAAAGACATCACCAAAGCACTGATCATGATTCAAGAAATTCAAGACTTGGTCAATCGTGAAGAGATTCCCAACCTATTAAGTCCGAGCAAAAAAGTGCACGTTTCAATCGGGATTAGCGTGGATAATAATTTTGAAAATTTTGATTTTGACCGCTTATTCAACAAGGCGGATGAAGCCTTATATCTCTCTCAGGAAAAGAGTGGCGGCGAGCCGATCATTCTGGATACGCGCCGGGACAAAGAAACGGCTTCCAGACACGGCTATTAACGGTTCAGGGAAAAAGGTTTTGTTAAACCGCTTCTCGATGTAACAACAACACTCGTTTAAAGACATGCGGGTCTTTAATTTGCGTCATCTCGCCTTCACGCGGAATATGTTTGTCTTTCAAACGCGACAGGAAAAAACGTAACGCGGCTAATCTCAACGCAGCAGGCCAAGCTTGCACCTCTTGATCAGCTAAAGAGCGTTGTGTCTGATAGGCCGAAACCATATCATCGACACGCTGTTGATCGAACTCAATCTGAGCCGGGTCACTGTGATGCACTCGACACCAGTCATTAACCATAACCGCCAAATCATATAGCATCGGCGCATTACAAGCATAATACAGATCAATGATACCGGACAGTACATCGCCGTTGAACATGGCATTGTCACAGAACAGATCGGCATGAATCACGCTCTTCGGTAGTTCACTCCAATCGATACTGTTTTGAAACACCAGTTCGGACTCGATCAATTCACGTTCATCTTCCGGTAACAGGTTTTTGATCTGTGCGTAAGTGGCCGCCATCCAGTCGATATCTCGATCATTGTCACGATGACCTTCATAACCCTGTCCTGCAATGTGAAAACGAGCCAGCTGCCCGCCCATGACACCACACTGTGTTGTGGAAGGATGATCAACGGTACTGCCTGCCAATCTTTCCACCAAAGCCGCTGGTTTACCGCAAAGCTCTTTTAAGTAGCCGTTGGAATGGGTCGGCATCGGATGCGCCGTGGGAATATTATGTTCCGCCATGAATGCCATGATGTTCAAAAAGTAAGGTAACTCTTCAAACGTATGGTGTTCGAAAATCGTTAATACAAACTGCTCTAGTTGACCGTTTTTAGTGGTATTTACAAAATAATTGGTGTTTTCGATACCGGCACTGATTCCTTCAAAAGATTGTAAAGTACCAACATCGTAATCTTGCAAAAATTCAACTAACTGCTGTTCTTCAACGACCGTATAGACAGACATAGAGTAAAGTCTCGTAATTAGGTAAAATGGGCAGAAATTTTTGCGCGTAGACGGCAAAAACCTTGCATAAACTTTGAAATGCAAATTTTATCATATCCTTTCAAAAAAGAGCCTCAGATTTAATGACTGACAGCAACGCACAACCTCAATACAACCCAAATAGCCCGTTTATTCTTGTGGACGGTTCCTCATACCTGTTCCGCGCATTTCATGCCATGCCGCCTTTGACTAACGGTAAAGGACAGGCAACCGGTGCGATCTTTGGTGTCATCAATATGTTGGGTAAACTGCTGGAACAGTATCAGCCGGAAAAGATGGCGGTGATTTTTGATGCCAAAGGCAAGACTTTCCGTCACGAAATGTATAGCGAATACAAGTCACACCGCCCCCCTATGCCGGAAGAGTTGAGCACCCAGATCGAACCGATCCACGAAATCGTCAGGGCGCTTGGGCTGCCGTTGCTGGTCATAGAAGGCGTGGAAGCCGATGATGTCATGGGAACCCTGGCCCATCAGGCAACCGAACAGAAGCATGACACGCTGATTTCTACCGGGGATAAAGATTTGGCGCAACTGGTCAATGAGCATGTCACCCTGATCAACACCATGAACGACAGCCTTTCCACACCGGAAAGTGTATTGGAGAAATTTGGCGTCCGTCCCGACCAGATTATCGATTACCTGGCCTTGGTGGGAGACAGTGCCGACAACATCCCGGGCATTCCGAAATGTGGTCCGAAAACCGCCGTCAAATGGCTAACCTCGTTTGGCAATATCGACAACTTGGTTGCAAACGCACCGATGATTGGCGGCAAAATCGGTGAAAACTTGCGCGATAATCTTGATCAACTCAAACTATCGCGCGAACTGACGACCATCAAAATCGATTGCGATCTGCCTGTCGGCTTAAAAGATATCAATCGCCAACCGGCCGATTTGCAACGCCTACAAGAGCTGTTTGCCGAATATGACTTACGAAACTGGTTAAATCAAGTGATGAACGGACAGGTTCCGTTCTCCAAATCCACCGGAGCCAAAGCACACAGTCAAACGATTCAGAAAAAAGGCGCTGTTTCTGCCGCCGACAGTGAAACCGATACTCAAGATACGGCTGGTCAAGCCGCTGAATCCCATTACGAAACCGTGTTCACCGAGGCGCAATTCAATCTCTGGCTGGAGCGTATTTCTAAAGCCGATCTGTTTGCCATCGATACGGAAACTACTTCTTTAGATACCATGCAGGCGCAAATTGTCGGTGTCTGTTTAGCTGTCAAAAACCCGGATGAAGCCGGTAACTTAGCCTGTTATATACCGTTAGCACATGACTACGAAGGCGCCCCGCAACAGTTGGATAAAAAATGGGCTCTGGATCAGTTGAAACCGATTTTAGAAGACGAAACCCGTTTTAAATGCGGCCAAAACCTTAAATATGACTGGCACGTGCTGCAAAACCACGGTATCGACCTGCAAGGTATGCAATTTGACACCATGTTGGAATCCTACTGTTTAAACAGCGTTGCCACCCGCCATAATATGGATGATCTGGCACTCAAATACCTGAACCACCGCACCACTCACTTTGAAGAGATTGCCGGTAAAGGTAAAAAACAGCTCACTTTCAACCAGATCGATATTGATACCGCTGCCCATTACGCCGCAGAAGATGCCGATATCACTTTGCAACTGCACCAAACCCTTTGGCAAAAGCTGGAAGCCGAACCGAGCCTACAGAAAGTCTTTACCGATATCGAAATGCCGTTAATGCCGGTTTTGGCGCGGATGGAACGCAACGGTGTCTTACTGGATACCGATATGCTGGCCGCCCAATCGGAAGAGATCAGCCTCAAACTGACCGAACTGGAACAAAAAGCGCACCTGATTGCCGGGGAAAAATTCAACTTGAACAGCTCCAAGCAGCTGCAAGTCATTCTGTTCGAGAATCTAGAACTGCCTATTATCAAGAAAACGCCGAAAGGCCAGCCTTCGACTGCAGAGCCGGTACTGGTTCAACTTGCCGAAGACGGCCATGAGATGCCCAACCTGATTCTGGAATACCGCAGTTTGGCCAAATTGAAGTCAACCTACACCGATTCGCTGCCGAAGCAGATTGATGCTGATACCGGACGAGTGCACACCTCTTATCAGCAAGCGGTTGCCTCCACCGGACGTCTCTCTTCGACCGAGCCGAACTTACAGAATATCCCGATCCGTTCGGCTGAAGGTCGCCGTATCCGCCAGGCTTTTGTCACCAAACCCGGTTATAAAATGCTGGCCGCCGACTATTCGCAGATCGAACTACGCATCATGGCGCATCTATCCGATGACGAAGGCTTGTTGAATGCTTTTGCCTCCGGAAAAGACATCCATAAAGCCACCGCAGCGGAAATTTTCGGCGTTGCCCTGGAAGAGGTGACCACCGAACAGCGACGCAGCGCTAAAGCGGTCAACTTCGGTTTGATTTACGGTATGTCAGCCTTCGGCTTGGCTAAACAACTGAATGTCCCGCGTGGCGTCGCTCAAGAGTATATCGACCTCTATTTCTCACGTTATCCGGGCGTATTGCGTTATATGGAAGACACCAAACAAAAGGCCAAAGATAGCGGCTATGTTGAAACTTTAATGGGACGCCGCCTCTACCTGCCGGACATTAATGCCCGTAACGGACAGTTGCGCCAATATGCGGAAAGAACCGCCATTAACGCGCCTATGCAGGGAACGGCTGCCGATATCATTAAAACCGCCATGATTCATATGCAAGCATGGCTGCAGAACTGTGACTACGACATCCAAATGCTGATGCAAGTACACGATGAATTAGTCTTCGAAGTCAAAGAAAACCAACTTGAAGCGGTCAAACAGGAGATAAAACAGATCATGGAATCCGCTATCGAGCTGAAAGTACCGTTGATTGTCGATATTGGACAAGGCAACAACTGGGACGAAGCACATTAATTTCTTCCAACTTATAAGAGGTTTTGCCCAAAATACCGGCTAAACCTCTATCCTGTTATCACTAAAATATCCCCGTTCTTAAAGACTTAATCACCTAACACCGGTTCTTGTTACCGCAAACTACGCTCAGATTGCAGATCACTTAAATTCTAGACCGCTTACTAAGTCTGTCCGTTTCTCAATATCCGACTTTCAAAACAACAACACACGCCCCATTTTCCGGTAAATCCGCTTGAAACAAAAAAGTAATGTGATTTTTTTACATTTTATATTGACAGCACAAATCTATTTCTTCATAATCAACAAATGTAAATATTTAACATTTACTTAAAATCCATAAACAGGAGAAGTTATAATGACATTGAAAACACTAGCAATTGCTGCACTTGTAGCATTCCCATATGCAACTCAAGCAATGGAAGCAAAAGGCAGTTCAGATAATAAAGCGGCTGCAAAAGAGATGCAGCAAGTTCAAACACAAGAAATGTCTAAACAACAGGTTCAGCAAAAAATCCAAATTAAAGAGGAAGCAGCTGTTCAAACTAAGGAACAAGCTAAAGAACAAATTAAGAAGAACGAGAAATAACGCTCGTTTAAGTATAAGCGGTATGGTTATTGAGGGGTTACTGTACTGCTTATCTCATAGAGAATTTTGCAAGAAGTTCCCACCCTGAATATCTTGCAAAACTCTCTGATAAGGGCAATGACAATGAAACTTTCCATTTTAAAAGTGATTACCATTGAAGTCATGATCGTTGCATTCGGTATATTGGCTCTAGGCTTTGCTAAAGACTCTTTTGCCGCTGACCCAAACAACTATTCAGAAATATCGGTCGGTCTGAATTATCAGGATGGACAGAGCGAATTAATCGATAGCGACGACGTCACGACAACCCGCATTCCGGTGAGCTTGACTCATAAAAAAGATAAATTTTCTTTCGGCATTACACTCTCTCACGTGACTGTGGATGACCAATACCGCGAAGAACAAGGGTTGGGAGATACCGTATTGTCTTTAGGATACGATTTAAACAAAGCCTTTACCGTCACCTTAAAAGAGAAAATTGCTACCGGTGACGAAGACAAGAATCTGAGCACCGGTAAAAACGATACTTCGCTACAAATAGACTTTGAAACACCTATGTTAGATCGGAGATCAACCGTGTTTGCCACGGCAGGTCATAAATTTGTCGGCAAAAATTCGGAACTAAACATGCAAAATAGCTCGTTTGCTTCGGTTGGAACCGGGTATATTTATAATAACCGAACTAAAATAGGCGTCAGCTTGGATTACCGTCAAAGCATATTCGAAGATTTGGACGACCAATTAGGATTATCCGCTTATATCGATAAACCGCTTAACGATACTTATAGTCTTTCCGCTTTTGCCGGCTATGACAATACCCAATCAAGCTCAATTGGGGTAACATTGTCAGGAAAGTTTTAGATCATCTACGTAAAAACTTAAAAAATGACTCAAGAAACAAATCCAAAAGAAAAAATACTGGCCAAGGCGATCAGCAATATGCTGAAGCCTTTGGTGCGCTTGTTAATTCATCAAGATATTACCTATGTCGGTTTACAAAACCTATTAAAAAGGACCTATGTTGAAGTCGCCGAAGAGTCATGCGCGATTGAAAACAAGCGGCTGACGGATAGCCGCATTAGCCTGATTACCGGTATTCATCGCGGTGACGTCAAACGTATCCGTACCGAAAGCCTAAAACAGCCGACCGAAAAAGAGCTCAAGGCCAGCTTAAGCTCTCAACTAATGTCAATTTGGGTGGGTCATCAGGGCTATCTGGACGACAATGGTCGCCCCCTGCCGTTATATCGTTATCAACACGACGGATCGCCGTCTTTTGAGGAATTGGTTCTCTCTACATCCAAAGATAAGCATCCGCGTTCGATTTTGGACGAGTGGATTACCCAAAAACTGGTCGAAATCGTCGAAGACGACGACGTAGAAAAAATCAAATTGAATCAGATCGGCTATATTCCCGAAGAAGATTTTGAGGAAAAATTGTTCTTTGCCGGTAAAAACATCGGCTGCCATTTGACGACTGTCGCACACAACCTTGAGAATAGAACCCCGGCCATTTTCGACCGCGCGGTTTATTACACCAATTTAACGGACGATTCTATCCATGAAATAGAGACCTTGGCAAACCACAAAATGATGGAAGTACTTACCGAAATCAACCAACTGGCAAGCCAACTTCAAGAACAGGACAAAGGTAAGCCGAATAACGATCACGAGATGCATTTAGGCGGCTATTTTAACCACTCCGTTATCAACCCTAAGAATGGTAGCTCTGATTAATCAGGGTGGTCTCTATGAACAATTACAATTCATCACTATCAAAAGTTACTACACTGCTTGTCAAATGGGTCGGCGTGGCACTGATCGCCGCATCATTGGCAGCTTGTCAGCTGCCTTTTTTCAGCAAACCGGAAAGCGCTCCCGCCACTAAACCTAAGCAAGAGGTAAAAGTAGCCGAAAATACTTCTGGTTTCGGCGGAACCGGAAAAGTCGAAGTGGCTCAGAGCAAACAGACTGAAAATACAACCCAACTTGCGGAAGGTTCCGGATTCGGCGGCACAGGTATTATTGGTACCATTACCGAATTCGGCAGTATCTGGGTCAATGGCATTGAGGTGGAATATCCGGAAAATGTCACTGTCAAATCAAATCTACTCGCCGACGACAATTTGCAAATCGGACAACAAGTGATCGTCGAAACTGTGATTGACAAGGTGATTCCGTGGACCGCCAATATCGAGATCTACTACCCCTTAGCCGGTAAAATCGAACGGGTTAAATCCGATCATATTGTGATTGACGGCAAAACCGTGTTTATCTCTAAAGAGACCAAAGTAGCCGAAGGATTGAAAATCGAGGTGGGACAATATGTCGCAGTCAACGGTTACCCAAATTTAGACCAGAGCTGGAATGCAACCTTGTTGAGCCACAACCCGACCAAGAAACATCTGTTCCAGAATGTACCGAAAGTAGGCTTCAGCAAACAGGTTAGACAGCTTAATATCCAAACGACCAAATCGCAGTTGGCCGACTGGGATCAGCAGTTCTCGGGATTACCGATCAATCTGATTCAAACCGGCAGCCAACCGAACAACCAACACTACCTGTTGACGGCAGAAATCCGTAACGGGGAAATCATGAGCTATCACCTTCAGCAATATAATCTTGCCGTCGGTGACAACAAGCACACCATCGAAAAAGAAAAAACGAGCTTGCCGGATAAATAACCGGCGCTCGGTTCACTTTTCACAACTCAATTAAATTGCATATTTGTTGCATCTTTATAACCTTTATTTAAGTTATATTGACACTTAGACTCACTTCGGAAAACATTCATGGGTATTCGTTTAAAGTTAATCACTTTATTACTGCTTTTCGGTTTTATTGTCTTGGGAGCTCTACTTTGGAGCAATCAATTCGTCCTACATAAAACGATGCTTCACTATGTCGATCAGCGCGATCAACAACGTCTGGAAAGACTGCAAAGCAACCTTGAAGTCTATCTTACAGCCCAGGATATACAATCGATCGAACAAATCCCCGAAAACACCTGGCTACGTTTACTGCGCTTCTCCCACCGCATAGATTTGCGCGAAAACCCGATTCCGCTCAAATTCATCATCAAAAAAGAACCTAAAAAACGCAAAGGCCCCTTTCCTTCCGACGAGTTCGAAAGCCGTACCAGCTTGATGAATGCCCAAGGGAAAATACTATTTGGAACCAAGCTGGAAGAGACCAATTTGCGCCTGCCGATTAAACTAAACGGTAAAATTGTCGGCCAAATCGGTTATCACCCGCTAAAAGAATTAATTGAACAAACCGATATCGAATTTGCCCAGAACCAATTCAAACTACTCAGTTTAGGCGCTATTTTTGTCACCGTACTGACGCTGCTTTTGCTGTGGCCGATGGCCAACCATCTGCTTGCCCCTATTCGCCAGCTTACCGAAGCCATGAGAGACCTAACTTCCGGCAATTTCCAACACCGCCTCAGAGTGAATCGTAAAGACGAGTTCGGAGAACTGCAACGCGACGTCAACCACTTGGCAAAAACCTTGGAAGCTTCCCAACAGAGTCGCAATCAGTGGATTGCCGATATCTCCCATGAACTGCGCACGCCCTTGACGGTATTGAATGGCTCGATTGAAGCCATGCGCGACGGCATCCGCCCGATGAACGCCGCAGCTTTGGACAGCCTGCATCAAGAAGTTGCTTTATTACAGAGATTGATCGAAGACCTCTACCAACTGAGCTTGAGTGATCTAGGCGCTTTGCAATACTCGATGCAATCTCTGGATATCAGCAGCCTGATACGTAAAACGGCTGCTCAGTTTGAAGACAAGGCAAGACAAAAAGGCCTCAACCTACAAATCACCAAATTTGAAAACCGCGCCCGAATTCAGGGAGACAGCGAACGTCTTCAACAGATGCTGAATAACCTTTTACAAAATGCGATCGACTACACTGATGCAGAGCAGGCAGATGGCTCTCAAGGTACAATACAGCTCAGTTTAAGTAAACAAACAGACAGCTGGATGCTCTGTATAGAAGACTCCTCTCCGGCTGTGACCGAGCAAGAGCTGGAACATCTTAAAGAGCGTTTCTTCAGGGCGGAAGCTTCCCGCAACCGCAGAACCGGAGGAACCGGTCTCGGTTTAGCCATGGTCAGTCAGGTTGTCGATGCACATGAAGGGCGATTCAACATCGAGCTATCTGCGTTAGGCGGCCTAAAAGTCACCATAGAGCTGCCCCATGATGAACAGAATCAAGCAAAAGAGTAAGCCGTTATGAACCAAACCGTCGTTATTGTTGAAGACGAAACCAAAATTGCCGATATTCTGATCGACTATCTGCACAGCCACGGTTATCAAACCCAATACTTTGCTTCCGGTGAGGGTGTTGTCGACTGGCTGATGCAGAACCCGGCCGATTGTGTTCTGTTGGACGTCATGTTGCCGGATAGTGAACTCTATGGCGACGGCTTGGAACTATGCAAAAGCATCCGCGGTTTCAGTTCGGTTCCGATCATGATGGTGACCGCACGTATCGAGGAACTTGACCGTATTCTCGGCTTGGAACTCGGAGCGGATGATTACATCTGCAAACCTTTCAGCCCCCGAGAGGTGGTGGCCAGAGTCAAAGCGCTATTGAGACGCTCTCAATTAGTACAAAACCCGCTACAACCAAGCAGCTGGCAACTCGACGAACAGCGTTATCAAGTGCACTATGAAAATAAAAGCACCGATCTTTCCGCTGTTGAATTTGAGATACTGCATACCCTTTCACAAGCACCGGGAAGAATTTTCTCCCGATCACAACTGATCGACAATATCTATCACGATAATAGAGTGGTTTCCGATCGAACAATCGACAGCCATATCAAAAAACTACGTCAGAAATTAAGCTCAACTTTTGGCGAAAATGACTGGATTCAGTCCGTTTACGGTGTCGGTTATAAATTCTTACTCGAAGACTAGCTTCCACACCAACGCCGAACCGTACATTTACACATTGCACAAACTACCATTTTGCTTGCATAAAGTTTGCAACTTTCATTGAGAAACTAACCGCGACAAAAGCAGAAAGCCTCTCTATTTAGAGATTCGTTTCTGCCCATTTAAATCATTCAGGAGAGATTCCAATGAAAAAGTTAACTACCTTAGTCACCGCGCTTACTTTAAGCTCACTGTCATTTGGCGCCTATGCCTATAACCATAACGATGACGATTTCTTTAAAAATGAACGCGGTGCTTATTCAGTTAAAGACAAAAAATGCCACGGTCATTTTGATCGTAAATCTTTCTACCAATCCAGCCCGGAACAGCGTCAAGCAAAAATGGAAAAACGCATTGAACGTAAAGTACAACGCATGGCGGAAAGACTTGATTTAACCGAGAAACAGCAACATAAATTAAAAAAGATCTTAAAACACAAAGCGCTCAAGAAAATGGAGCTGCGAAAAGAAACCCGTCAACAGGTTAGAGAGCTATTAACGCCGCAACAACGGGAACAGATGAAAAAGAATTATCGAACCTAATACTGAATTCAATCAGTTGAATGTTCTGATATTCCCTTTGTTTTTCTTTTTCTTCAGCTTCGTACCTTTAGGCGCTTGATAGCGCTGGTGCGGAGCTTCTTCTATTTTAGGACGTTCGAAATCCATCCACCCGTCCAGTTTATCCCACACTTCTTCCAAGCCTTGTTTATTCAGAGAGGAAAACAACTGCACCGTTGCATGGGGATAGCGTTCGTCAATGAGCTTTTTCATTCTCAACAGACTTGCACTGGCCGGTCCCTTTTTCAACTTATCCGATTTAGTCAGCAGAACATGAACCGGTAAACCGATATCTCGAGTCCAGTCCAACATAACCAGATCAATATCGGTCGGCTCCATTCTTGAATCGATCAACAGAATCAATCCCTTTAAAGCTTCTCGTTCTTCAATATACTGGGTCAGCCCCGCTTCCCAAGCTTGTTTCAACTTAACATTAACCTTGGCAAATCCGTAACCCGGTAAATCGATCAAAGCTCGGCTTTCGTCAACCGGGAAAAAATTGATCAATTGTGTTCTTCCCGGTGTCTTACTGGTTCTTGCCAAACTTTTCTGAGAGGTAATTACATTCAAGGCACTCGATTTACCGGCGTTAGAGCGCCCGGCAAAGGCAACTTCATGAGTCATTTCTTCAGGACAAAGATCGATTGTCGGCACACTCTTCAAATAGGCGGCTTGTTGATAGAGAGGATGTTGCATAGTTTTATTGTTTTCCTAACCGGGTTAATTAACCAGACATGCTGTGAGTTTAAGTATTTATGCCTGAAAAGCGGACAGAAACCTTGGTTTTACTGGGTGTTTGCTACTCAAAAGAATGCTATTTTAATACTTTATCAATGTTTTACATAAGTATATACTCTATCCTATTTTTTACATTTTCTATCTGGCTGAACAAAGAAGCTTTATCGGCGCTTATCCAGAGCGAACAGAACAAAGACTATGACAACACAAATAGAATCGGCAAACTCTCAGGCAACGCCGCCTGAAAAAAACCCTAATAACAAACAGAAAGCGAAAAAACCAGGCGTTTTTCTAAACTTTTTAGGCTCAATGAACCTGGCAGTTACCCTGCTGGTTATGCTTTCGATTGCTTCGGTAATCGGAACGGTATTGCAACAAAACCAAACCGTTCAGGATTACATCATCAAGTTCGGGCCTTTCTGGGCCGAAGTATTCAATATGCTCGGACTGTTCCACGTCTATGGTGCCGCTTGGTTTGTTCTGGTTCTGTTGTTCTTACTGGTCTCTACCAGTGTCTGTGTCACCCGCAATACGCCGACATTCATTCAAGACATGAAGCAATTCAGTGAAAAACTGTCTAAAAATGCTCTAAAACATCAACCGAACAAAGCCGAATTTTCAACCGATCTGCCGATGGAACAGCAACAAGGTTATGCTAAAGCTCTGTTGGAACATAACGGCTATAAAACCAAGATTCATCAGCGTGAAGACGGTAGCGTCACCGTAGCCGGCTTGAAAGGCCAATTCAATCGCTTAGGTTATTTCTTTACCCACATTTCAATCATTATTATCTGTATCGGCGGTCTGCTCGACAGTAACCTGTTACTTAAATATCGCGAACTAACCGGCGACTTAAAACCGGAAACCCGTTCGGTCAGTCTGGATCAGATCGGTCAAGAATCTTGGTTGGGTCCGGAAAACCTCTCGTTCCGAGGTAGCGTCAACGTACCGGAAGGAGAAAAAACCGATGTCCTTTTCCTACCTTATGAAAACGGTTATCTAGTTCAGAAACTGCCGTTTACTGTCGTCAATAAAGACTTTCAGATCGAATATTACGATACCGGAATGCCAAAATCGTTCAAAAGTGATTTGATTCTTCATGCCCCGGATTTGGACGAACCTATTCACCAGACCATCGAAGTAAATAAACCGCTTTATTACAAAAACTATGCGATTTATCAATCTTCCTTCGGAGACGGAGGCACCAAGCTTAAATTGAAAGTTCATCCGCTGCTTTCGCCAATTGAAAACCCTCTGTCATTGCAAACCAATATCAATAAAACCGAACCGTTGAAAACGCCGGTCGGCGTTTTTAAAGCCGAGTTTAATGACTTTAAGATGCATAACATCGTACCGGCTACGGAAGAAGAAAAAGCGCTAACCGGTAAAAAAATGCATAACAACGGACCGACCATTATTTTCAAGGTACGTAACGATCAAGGTAAAGCTTGGGAATACGAGAACTATATGCTGCCAAGCAAACAAGAAGGTCGCTGGTTCTTCATGACCGGTGTGCGGACTTCCAATGCCGCCCCTTTCCGGTACCTATTTATCCCTGCCGATATGGAGCGTAAAAAAACGCGTTTCTTTAAATACTTGGCGATGATCAATAACCCGCTAAAGACTAAGGAAATTATACAAAAACACTTCCCGAAAGGGCCTGACATGTCTGAAAAAACCTACCAAACACAGGTGCGCCTGATGGAGCAACTGGTAGCGCTTTTCCGCGGGAAAGGTTTCAACGGCATCACCGATTTCGTTTCCAAGAATGTGCCGAAAGAAGACCAAGAAAAAGTCTCGGATTTCTATTTCTCGCAGACCAGTTTTGTTCTACAGACGCTCTACATGGAACTGTTAAAACAGGAAGGCCAAGTCAAAACGGTGAATGATGAAATCTCAGAGTTTAATAAAATTTGGTTTGAAGACACTTTAAACACCATCTCCGGTCTATCTGCATATGGTCCGCCAATGTACTTTGAAATCGAAAGCTTTACCGAAATTCAAGCAACCGGCCTACAGATTACTAAATCACCCGGTAAAGACGTGGTTTATTTTGGTAGTGCTCTGCTGATCATCGGAGTGTTCTTCCTGTTCTATCTAAGACAGCGTAGAGTATGGATTCATATTGAAGATAAAAGCGATGAAAATGGGCTGAACGTAACCATGGCAGCCAAAGACAACAAGAATTTACCTGAAACCGCCAAAGAATTTGAAACCTTGGTGACCCAGGTTAAAGACTATAATAGAAAAGTTTCAGAAACTTCATAACAAGAAGGGCTAGGTTATGCAAAGTAATACACAAACTGAAAATTACATGGATGAATTCAATTCATCTGAAAAGTCTCCGATCTCAATCCGGGATATTGCATGGGGACTATTTGTCGCCGTCGCGGCATTCTATGGCTGGTATGAATACGGCAGCCTAATGGATGTCTACGAAGACGGTATTCTCATCGGCACCGCTATCGGTTTGATTGCTTTAGGGCGTTTCTGGCCGAGTATCCAGCCTTTGACGCTTTGGGTGACAGGCATGACCTTAATTGCTTTGTGGACTTATCATTCCCACGGCAATGTCATCGCCGCCAGTGAGCAGGCATTCTTCTTGAAGTTCCTGGTATCAAGCCAATCCGCGATCATGTGGATGAGTGCTCTATTCGTTCTCTCAACCGCCGCTTACTTTTTTGCCGTTTTCACCAAATCTGAATTCGCTGGCAAAACCGCCACCACGATGGTCTGGAGTGCGGTAACCTTTGGCTTGGTAGGAATGATGGTTCGCTGGAGAGAGTCCTACATCATTAACTTCGACTACGGCCATATTCCGGTCAGTTCACTTTATGAAGTGTTCATTCTGTTTGTCGTTCTAACCGGTCTGATCTATCTTTACTACGAACAGAAATACAAAACCCGTGCCTTAGGCGGTTTTGTCATGCTGGTGATCAGTGCGGCAGTGGCTTTCCTGCTATGGTACACCTTCGACCGTCAAGCACACGTGATTCAACCCTTAGTTCCGGCTCTAAAAAGTTACTGGATGAAGATCCACGTGCCGGCCAACTTCATTGGTTACGGTGCTTTCTCGATTGCCGCCATGATCGGTTTGGCTTATCTGTTGACCAAACGCGCCCTTGAGAAAAATCCTCAAAGCCGCTTTGCCAATGCAATGCCGTCATTGGAAGTGATGGATGACTTGATGTATAAAAACATCGCCTTAGGTTTCGCCTTCTTTACCATTGCCACCGTCTTAGGAGCAATGTGGGCAGCAGAAGCTTGGGGTGGTTACTGGTCTTGGGACCCTAAAGAGACGTGGGCATTGATTGTTTGGTTGAACTATGCGGCTTGGTTACATATTCGTATGTCTAAAGGCTGGCGTGGTGCGCCAATGGCTTGGTGGGCACTGATTGGTCTGCTGGTGACCACATTCGCTTTCTTGGGCGTTAATATGTTCCTGTCCGGTTTACACTCATACGGTGAACTTTAAAGCTTAAATTAGCTTGTATAGATTTCTATCGCCTTTCTAAGCGTAAATGACCTTTGCACTAATTAAGGAAATAGAAGTCTTAAATGCCGTCTACACAACACAAAGAGTTTGGTTTTTACAAAGGGAATAGAAATGCAACGTAGAGTATTTTTAACAGGTTTGACTTCACTCCTATTTGCTTCACAAGGGCGTGCTGCGACCGAACAAAGTACAACCGAGTTCAAGTTGATGGAAGGCGTCGAATATAAACGTATTCCGCAAATCCAATCTATTGCTCCTCATAAAAAGAAAGTTGTCGAGATATTCGGTTATACCTGCCCACATTGCTACCATCTGGAACCGAGCTTACACAAATGGCTCGAAACCAAACCTGAAGATGTTCATTTCGAACGTATGCCGGTTGTATTCAATCACCCTAACTGGATTTTTATGGCCCGAGTTTTCTATACCGCACAAGAATTAGGCGTATTAGAAAAGTCGCACACACCTTTTTTTGATGCATTACATCGGGATAAAAAAGAGTTATTTACACCTGAAGCCATCGGTGAATTTTTCACTCGGTTCGGGGTCAGTAAAGAAGACTTCGTTAATACCTTCAAAGGCTTCAAGGTTGATCAACATGTCCGAAAAGCGGCTAAGATCACACAAGAATATGGTGTAGAAGGTGTCCCTTCCATTGTTGTAAACGGCAAATACTTAACCGATGTGCCTATGGCAGGTAGTCGCGACCGCATGTGGGCTGTCGTAAATAGCCTTACCTTAAAATAATCGGGAACAAACTTTTAACTTTAAAAGGTGTTTTAAACGCCTTTTTTATTTCTCTTTCTATAGTTAATAACTAACTATAAATTAATATTATTAGATATTAACTATCAAAAAGTTTAAAACATACAATTAGCCAACCTGCTAATTATTCAATATCATTATCCACGTATTAAGAAAACTTATTATTTATAAAAACTTAATTTTTTCATTAAGCGTTTTAAATAATATTTTGAATGAAGTTTGTCGCACACCTTACAGACAAACAAGTAAATTTCCAAATAGGAGAAAATCATGGAAAATACTCAAGTTATTGGCTTCCCACAATTAAACGCACCTGCTCCGGCTTTTGATGCAGAAACGACTCACGGCCGTAAAACGCTTGAAGACTACAAAGGCAAATGGTTGATTCTTTTCTCTCACCCTGCTGACTTCACTCCGGTTTGTACAACTGAATTCATCGGTTTCCAATCTCGTAAAGCCGATTTCGATGCAATGAACTGCGAACTTTTGGGTCTTTCTATCGACTCTCATCACTCGCACAATGCTTGGATTCTTAACGTTAAAGAAAAATTCGGTGTTGAATTAGAGTTCCCAATCATCGCAGACTTGAACATGAAAGTTGCCAGTGCTTACGGAATGATTCATCCAAATGCAGCAGATACTTCTGCTGTACGTGCAACTTTCTTCATCGATCCAAACGGTATCCTTCGTGCTATGGTTTACTATCCAATGAGCAATGGTCGTCAAATCGACGAATTCGTCCGCCTATTGGAAGCAATGCAAACCTCTGATGAGCATAAAGTGGCTACTCCGGAAAACTGGAGAAAAGGTGATCGCGTGATTGTTCCTCCAGCTGCAAACATTGAAGATGCAAAAGCACGTATGGCTTCTGGCGAATACGAGTGTAAAGACTTCTACTTCTGTACTAAGTCTCTATAAGCTAAATAAGTTAATAACAACTGATTGATAGATTAGCTTAAAAAGTAAGCCGGTAACTCTTCTGAGTTACCGGCTTTTTTGTATTCAAAAGCAACAAATCCCGCCTTCACCCTAGTTATTTTTTCTAGAACACCGCATAATTAATAACCCAAATTAAAAAACATAAAGAGTGGTTAATGAAAGCGGCAGATCTATTTGTAAAGTGCCTTGAAAATGAAGAGGTTGAATATATTTTCGGTATTCCGGGCGAAGAGAATCTGGACTTAATGAATGCCTTACTGGATTCAGACATCAAATTCATTACCACTCGCCATGAACAGGGTGCTGCCTTTATGGCTGACGTCTACGGACGTTTAACCGGCAAACCTGGCGTCTGCTTATCCACTTTAGGGCCTGGAGCGACGAACTTGGTCACCGGCGTAGCCGATGCCAATATGGATAATGCGCCTTTGGTGGCCATTGCCGGCCAGGCGGCAACCACTCGAATGCATAAAGAATCCCATCAGGTTGTCGATTTGGTCAGCATGTTCAAACCGATTACCAAATATGCAACCCAAGTCCTGGAACCGGAAACCATTCCGGAAGTGGTTCGCAAAGCTTTCAAACTGGCGCAGGCGGAAAAACCCGGTGCGACTTTCATCGATCTACCGGAAAACATCTGTGAAATGAATACCGATGAATTACCGCTGCCTTCTAGTATCAACCGTTTAACCTACGCCGATAACAAACTGATTCAACAAGCGGCAGAACTGGTTCAACAAGCAAAAAATCCGTTGATCCTAGTAGGTAATGGTGCGGTAAGATCCAGAGCCACCAAACATATTGAAGCCTTTGTCGAGCGCCATAAAATTCCGGTGGTCAATACTTTTATGGCTAAAGGCGTCATTCCTTTCTACCATGACATGGCGATCGGTACTGCCGGTTTGCAGAAAGGCGACTATGAAAACGGTGGTTTCGAGCAAGCTGACCTAGTGATCTGTGTCGGTTTCGATATGGTTGAATACCACCCTCATTTGTGGAATCCGAACCGCCAACATACCATTATTCATATCGACACTAAAAAATCGGAAGTTGATAACCGTTATATTCCGGAAATCGAATTAATCGGCAATATAGGACCTAATCTGCGAGCTTTAGGTGATGCGATTGCCGAACCAATCGAATCGACTGCAATCGAATTCAAATTGCGCGAAGCCCTGATTGAAGAGATGAACCGCTGTCGTAAAAGCGATGCTTGGCCGATGCAACCGCAAAAAATCATTTGGGATCTACGTACTGCCATGGAATCGGAAGATATCGCCATCAGCGATGTTGGCGCCCACAAAATGTGGATGGCACGTATGTTCCGATGTGATTTGCCTAATACTTGCATCATCTCCAACGGTTTCGCCGGTATGGGCATTGCCGTTCCGGGTGCAATCTCGGCGAAACTGGCCAACCCGAATAAGGCGGTTGTTGCCGTTACCGGAGACGCCGGCTTTATGATGAACTCTCAGGAGATCGAAACCGCTCTACGCTGCAATACCCCTATCGTGATTCTAATTTGGAATGACAGCCAATACGGCTTAATCAACTGGAAACAGAAAAGACGATTCGGGCGCCCGGCCTATATCGATTTTAAAAACCCTAATTTTGTCGACTACGCTAAGTCCTTCGGTGCCGAAGGGGTTCGAATCGAATCAGCGGATCAACTTCTACCGACGCTCAGAAAAGCGCTACAAAATAATACGGTAACCATCATAGACTGTCCGGTCGACTATTCAGAAAATAACCGACTGACCGAACTATTGGGTAACGTTTTGTCCGAAATCGAAGATTAATCAATAAAAACATTAATCCTATTCTATAAATAATTTCTGTACGCCTGCACACGGCGTGCAGATTAATTGGCTTTTATTTTGCTTTTCCTTTTAATTAAAAATACTTAGATCATTTTTGATTAGGAATAATGCATGAAAAAGCACATCTTTTTGTTATTGATAACTTCATTAACGGCGGGATTAAGCGGTTGCCAGGAAAGTAGCTCCGCTTATATAGATTTTGAAAAAACGGCCCAAGAACCAACCATCCTAACTCACGCAATAGAAAGTTCGCGAACCAAATACAACCAACCTCTTCCTAAACTTGAAGATCTAAATCTTAATCAAGAAAAAGTTGATCTCGGAAATCGTCTCTATCATGACACCCGACTATCCGGTAATGGCAAACTCATGTGCGCCAGTTGCCATGGTCTGGCTATCGGCGGGGACGATAATATGCCGGTTTCAATCGGTATAGAAGGTCAAAAAGGGCCCATTAATGCGCCAACCGTACTCAATAGCGGTTTCAATTTCAAACAGTTCTGGGACGGTCGTGCTCGCCATCTTCGTGATCAAGCGGAAGGACCGGTAGAAAATCCGGTAGAAATGGGAGCCAAGTGGGAAAATGTCGTTCCCCGTATTCAAGCGGTTCCAAAATACCAAAAACTGTTCACTGAGATCTACCCTAAACAGGGAATCACAAAATGGACTATTACCGATGCAATCGCCGAATTTGAAAGAAGCTTGGTTACACCTGCTCCTATCGATGCTTACCTGCGAGGAGACGATAACGCTCTAACTCAAAATCAGATCAGAGGTTACAAATTATTCCAATCATACGGCTGTGTTGCCTGCCATCAGGGAGTTAACTTCGGTTCGAATATGATGCAAAAATTCGGTGCTCTGGAAGCTTACTTTAGCGATGCCAATGAACAGGAAGTAGACAAAGGCCGTTATAACCTCACTAAGAAGGAATCCGACCGCAATGTATTCAAAGTGCCGACACTGCGTAATGTTGAACTCACCGCTCCTTACTTCCACAACGCCGGCGCTAAAACACTCGATGATGCAATCAATATCATGGGATTAAACCAGCTGGGTCGTAAAATTCCGGACGAAGATCGTGCCAAAATTGCCGATTTTCTGACTTCACTTACCGGGAAGTTAGATATTCAAGTCATTCCGGCTCCCAAAGACAACGAATAATTAGGAGAAACAGAATGAAATCACTATCTCAAAAAGTCATTATGTCCCTGATTATTTTAATTATGTTTGCGGTGGGCTCAGTGATCGCCATTAAACCTTCTGTTGACGAAAAACACCACCAAAAATATCAGGAAGCCTTTTCAGAACTGGAAAACTACTACTTACGCATGAGTGAAAACGCCTATAAAACCGCTCAAGGAGGCGTCGGGCACTATGATTTTCTACAGGCCAACTTGGTTAAACTAAAACGTTACGCCAATGCGATGGTATTCGTGCCGGAATATGTAGATATTGAAACGGCAAATAAATTAAAAGCCGAAGCGGATAAAATCATCACCGAAGTCGAAAACTTAGATCAACTTGCCGTCGAATTTATGCGAGTGAACTCTCTACTTACCAACTCAAAAATGTATCTGCCTATTTTGATTAATGAATACAAAGTCAAAGAAAAGACAATGCACATGAAGCAATTACTGTCTTATCTGGAAAAGCAGATTATGCTCTACCAAAACGACAGTGAAAAAGTAGATGAAGCGCAAATTTTGCAGACCTTTGAAACCATTTCAAAGCATACCTATGCCATTGATCAGGCTCATCTGATTAATTTGAAAACGCATATTATGATTGTTTTGGAATACCACAAAGCGGTAAGCAACATTCTAAAACAGATCAGTGAATCACAAGTTGAGAATGCGATCTCAGAGGCACAAAATGCCTATTTCATGGCTTACCAAAAAACCAATCAATTAACCTCTACTTTAACCAATATTTTGATTGGTTTGGTCATTACGCTACTGGTTTTGGTTGCCGTATTAATGATCAATGTACAACGTAGTAACCGTCAAGCAGAAGCGGCAAGCAAAGATCTTGAAATCAAACTTTCCGAACTAGATCAGCAAAAACAACTGGCCGATAAACAAGTTCTAGAAGTCCAACAAGCTCAGCGCGAAATAGCCCAACATCAACACCAATCGGAAGAAAACAATGCAAAATTAACCGCCGCGATTGACGAAATTAACAACTTAATGGAACAGGTATCCCAAGGCCACTTTTCAATGCGCCTGGATGCATCCGCTTTTGAAGGAAATTTGGCTAACCTGCGTAGCAGTGTACACTCCGCTCTGGATACATTGCAGGCCAGCATGAAAGAGATTGGCGAAGTTTCCGCTAAACTGTCCAACGGCGATTTAAGCTCTAAAATCAGCGGAAACTATGGTGGCGAGCTGGCACAAGTAAAAGATGCTATTAACGGTTCTATAGAAAACCTCGGCCGCTTAATTGCCCAAGTTTCCTCCGTCTCTCAAAACATCCAACATCAGATCGAAGCGGTACGTTCCGATTCCGAAAATGTGTCGGCCAGCTCGGAACGTCAGTCACAGACCTTAATTTCCACTATGAATGCGGTAGATGATACCTCGGAAAAAATTCGTTCAAATACCGAAACCACTCAACAGGCGACACAAATCACTAATGAACAGGTGACCGTGCTAAATGACGGCATGCAGGTAATGGGCGAAATGGTTACAGCCATGGATGATATCAAAAGCTCTTCGGAACGTATTGTAGATATTATCAACTTAATCGACAGTATCGCTTTCCAAACCAATTTATTGGCATTGAATGCCGCCGTTGAAGCCGCTCGTGCCGGTGAACAAGGGCGTGGGTTTGCCGTCGTGGCCGGTGAAGTCCGAAATCTTGCTGGTAAATCTGCCGAAGCGGCCAAAGACATCTCTAATCTGATTGAAGATTCTAATAAGAAAGTTCAAACCGGCGTAGAATTGGTCAATAATGTAAATCAATCGTTAGATAGCATCAAACAAAAAGTCGAGAGGTTGCAGGATTCGGTAGAAACAATCAATAATTCGAGTATCGAACAAAGTCATAGTGCTCAAAACATCACTCAAGCGGTTTCCGAAGCGGAAAATATCAGTAAACAAAACGCTCGAATGATTCAAAATACAACGGTACAAATTCGTCAGATGGTCGATGCAGCACATGAATTGGATAATGTTGTCCAATCATTTAAACTGTAAACATAATTTGACACACCTAAGCTTAATTAAGCCTTGTATCGACTTTTTATAGATGATTTTCAAGGCTTTGTATCAGGAAAAGAAAATGCTTTATATCAAGCGTAATGAACTTAATGAAATTCTTGAAATTGAATTCACCGAAAAAGAAGGTTATGAAGAGATCAGTCTGCATGATCCTAAGCTAGCACAATACATTGAAGATTCCGAAAACAGCGATGAGATCATTCACAAAGTGCTAACGCAGTTAGACTTGGACATGGTTCGTGTTATTGAAGATTTAATTGATATTTTGATCGATAAAAACATCATGCTGTTCACTGATTTGCCTGATCCTGTACAGAATAAAATCTTATTCAAGAAATTTGTCCGTAACTTATCAAATAAAAACACCTCCATCCTGCAAGATGAAGAGACTTTAAATTTCTGAAAATCCTGATAGTTTTAGCCGTTCATTAGCTACTAACGGCTAAATAGCCGGGATATCTTCGCTTGGATAAAGCAGGTTCGAATTATCGGAAATCTCTTCCTGAAACTCTTCCACTCTATATTCGGCCACATCGCTGCGATTGAAAGTTGCTACATGAAAAAGCGCCTCGCCTTCATTGACCAACGGCATTTTCATCTGTCCGATCACAATACCCGATTTAGGCGAATAGATCTCGACCTCGGTTTCTCCAAACGGGTCGGATATCTTGCCAATCAAGGTCTTATTAGCCTGAACCCGCTCGCCATCACTCACTAAAGAACGGAAAATGCCGCTATGCTGAGCACGAATCCAAAAACTTGAACGAGGAACAACCGGCGTTTTTTTCGGTTTCTTGCTACTTGTATTACGGATCATGCCTAAATGACGCATAACATTGATGATTCCGCTGACCCCCGCTCTGATCGAAACCTCGTCAAAACGTAATGCTTCTCCCGCTTCATAAAGTAAAATGGGAATGCCTTTTTTCACGGCTGCTGCACGTAATGACCCGGGTCTTAGTTCCGCTTTCATCATTACCGGAGCATTAAATGCCTCGGCCATCTCTTTCACTTCAGGCGTCTCCAAATCGGCGCGGATTTGAGGTAAGTTAGTACGGTTAATCGCTCCGGTATGCAGATCTATACCGTGTGTTGCTTTGTTAACGATTTCATTTAAAAAGATATGTGCCAAACGGCTGGCAATGGAGCCGGTTTTCGAGCCCGGAAAACTTCGATTCAGATCGCGTCGATCCGGCAAATAACGACTATGGTTGATAAAACCGTGCAAATTCACGATTGGAACGGCAATTAAGGTACCTTTAAGACGTTTTAAAGACTTCACCTTAAGCAGACGTCTAATAATCTCTACGCCGTTCAATTCATCTCCATGAACGGCTGCACTCACGAATAAAACCGGCCCGGCCTGTCTGCCGCATAGGACTTGAACAGGCATGGTGAGTTCGCTGTGTGTATAGAGTTTTCCAATCTGAAGATCTATGGTTGCCGATTCTCCGGGCTTAACTGTCACTCCACCGATTTCAATCATATTGTTCTTAATGATTTTTTGTGAAGCTTGGTTTTTCATGCGATCAACCCTTACCTTTTGTGCGCGCACGATTGACCGATTTATTTGAATTCTTTTCGATAAATTCAATAATCATTCCGGCAATATCTTTACCTGTTGCATTCTCGATACCCTCCAAGCCCGGCGAAGAATTCACTTCCATCACCACCGGGCCATGGTTGGAACGCAACAGATCCACACCACAGACATTTAATCCCATCGCTTTAGCCGCGTTAACGGCTGTAGCACGCTCTTGAGCAGTAATTTTCACTAAAGAAGCGGTTCCGCCTTGATGCAAGTTTGAACGGAATTCCCCCTCTTTACCTTGACGTTTCATCGCGGCAATCACTTTACCGCCCACTACAAAACAGCGAAGATCCGCACCTTTTGCTTCAGAAATAAATTCTTGGACTAAGATATTCGCCTTTAAACCGTTGAATGCCTGAATGACCGATGAAGCGGCTGAATGAGTCTCGGCCAAAACCACGCCAACCCCTTGGGTTCCTTCCAATAGCTTAATGACTACCGGCGCACCGCCGACTGTTGCCAATAAATCATCAACGTCATCCGGAGAGTGGGCGAATCCGGTAACCGGCAAACCAATACCCCGGCGTGAAAGTAACTGCAAACTTCTCAATTTATCGCGGGAACGGCTAATCGCAACCGATTCATTAAGCGGATAAACATTCATCATTTCAAACTGGCGCAATACCGCCGTACCGTAAAAGGTCACCGAAGCGCCGATACGTGGAATAACGGCATCAAAGCCCTCTAAAATATCGCCTTTATAGTGAATTTCCGGATTAACCGAATTGATGTTCATATAGCAGCGCAATGCATCAATGACTTTTACCTCATGGCCTCTAAGCGTAGCAGCTTCTACCAAACGCTGAGTTGAATAAAGTTTCGGGCCTCGAGATAAAATCGCTATTTTCATTCTATTGTTCCTTGTAAAAATGATTTTGACGGATTGACGATAAACCCGGCTTTTTTCAAAGCCGTTCGACCCAATAACATTTTGAACTTCATGGTATCTCGACTGGTTAAAGACATCTGCACTCTTAATCTACTCTGTCCGATCTCTATTTCGGTTTCTATGAAATAGCGGGAGGTAATATTACCGCCGGAATCTGTGACGTCTCTGATATCAATGACTTTGGATTCGCAATACTGAACTAATTCGGGGTTTTCTTCGTCTATGTGAATACCAAAACGAATCCATTGCTCATCATCTTTGAGAAATTCGATAATTTCAAAACTATGGAGCGCGGAATTTTTTGCTCCGGTATCCACTTTGCATTTTAAACGCTTAATACCCAGTTCGGGAAGAGTTAACCATTCCCGCCAACCAACTATTTTTTCCATTTTCGGTTCCGATTATAAAACGACTTGCTATGACAACTCTTTTTCAAGCTGTCTGGTTCTTTTTAAAGGAGATGAACTATTTTTAGCCAAAAGTGCATAGGCCAACGGAATAATCCATAAACTTAAAATCATCGAAAATAAGACACCCCAGAATAGAACCACACCCAGTATATAACGACTTTCGGCACCCGCTCCGGACGAAAAAATCAATGGTATGGTTCCCACAATCGTGGTCACACTCGTCATCACGATCGGGCGGAATCGCAAGGCCGTCGCCTCGATTAAAGCATGGTAGAAACTATAACCCTTATCTCTTAACTGATTACTGAATTCAACAATTAGAATACCGTTCTTGGTGGCCAAGCCAAGTAATAAAACCAAAGCGATTTGGCTGTATATATTGATACTGATACCATAACTAAACAGCGCCAGAATCCCTCCCGATAAGGCAAGCGGTACGGTAAAAAGAATAACGATCGGATGCAGGAAACTTTCAAACTGAGCGGATAAAACCAAGTAAATGATCACTAATCCGAAAACAAAGACAAAATAGAAAGAACTCGAACTATCTTTAAAATCTCTGGATTGCCCTTTGTAATCGATGACCGCTTCTGCCGGAAGCGTTTCACGTGAAACTTTGCTTAGGTAATCCAGCGCCTGAGAAAGAGATAGATCATCATTCAAATTAGCTGACAAGGTAATGGACCTTACCCGGTTATAACGGTTCAGTGTCGAAGAAACCCCTTGCGGTTTAATAGTCACTAAATCCGCCAACGGCAGTAATTGTTGTGTGGTTTCCGAGCGCAAATAAATCTGCTGCAAGTCTTTTGGCGATTTGAAGAATTGATGTTCGGCTTTTAAATAAATATCGTACTCTTCACCTTTATAGTCAAAGGTTGTCACTTCTTTACCGCCCAATAAAATCTGTAAAGTTTCGCTCAAATTTTGATGAGAAACCCCGAGAGCAGTCGCTTTTTGATAATCTAAATCGAAGCTTAATTGCGGTTTATTCGGTTCATAATCCCAATCCAAGCTAGTCAACCCGGGATTTGTCCGGTCAATCTCTTTATCCAATAACTGCTGCCATTCTCCCAACTGCTCATAACTGGAACCGCCAATGACAAACTGCACCGGTTTTTGCGTTCTCCCCCCTATAGAAGAACGCATAACGGTTGATATTTTGACACCGGTGAGATCAGATAACGTCTGCTTGACCTCTTTCATAATGACTTCGGCAGGACGGCGTTTTGACCAATCCTCCAAAACAACAATAATAATTCCGCTATTGAATACTTCACTGTTACCGAACGAACGCGGAGTTCTTACTAATAAGCGTTTAGCCTCGCCTTTTTCAACTAACGGATAAAGTCTATTCTCGATTTCAAAAGCGTAACTTTGCATGTAATCAAACGTAGCGCCTTCCGGCCCTTTCAGCATCACATAGAAAACACCTCTATCCTCTTTCGGAACATATTCTTGCTGAACCTGTTTAGCCAACATAACCGCACTGACCAAAATACCGATAAAAAACACGCCGCCAATCCAGGCATGTCTCAAACTAAAAACCTGCCATTTTTTAAACCAGCTAATCCCTCTAGAATGGCTTCGTTTATCGGAATGAGACACTTTTTTAGCTTTGAGAATATTGGATGCCAAAGCAGGTGAAAAAGTCAGCGCGACCCAACTTGAAAAAATAACCGCAACCGCTAAGGTAACGGCAAATTCGGAAAACAACCTTCCTATCTTGCCTTCCAGAAAAGCCATCGGTAAAAATACCGAAATCAATACCAGTGTCGTCGCGATAACGGCAAAGCCGACCTGACGTGTTCCTAAATAAGCCGCACTAACAGGTTTATATCCCATATCCAAATGACGCTGGGTATTTTCCAAAACAACAATCGCATCATCCACCACCAAACCAATCGCCAGGACCAAAGCCAATAGTGTTAATAAATTGACTGAATAATCCAACATCCAGAGTACCCAAAAAGTTGCCACTAGAGCGACCGGAAGCGTTACCATCGGAACCAATGAAGTTCGCCAGTTGCGTAAAAAAATCAACATGACCAAGATAACCAACCCCAAAGAGATGGCCAAAGTTTTATAAACCTCGTTAACCGCCTGTTCGATAAATACCGACGAATCGTAACTGTTGGCAATATGCATACCTTCAGGCAGGTTTTCGTTAATGGCATCTTTACGTTCACGCGCCATTCTCGCCACTTCCAAGGTATTGGCATTAGATTGTTTAATGATACCAATCCCAACCATCGGTTGGCCGTTACCGCGGAATAAACGCCGCCGTTCAATGGTACCCAAATTCACTTTTGCAACATCCTGCAAGCGGACTTCACCATACTGATTAGATTGCTTGACGACCAATTTTTGCAAATTTTCTATTTTGGCAAGCGGCTTATTGCTTTTGATCGAAAACAGGCGGTGTTCACCTTGTAAACTGCCGATCGGAATTTCAATATTAGCCGCCTTTAAGCGGTTTTCAATATCGGTGACGGTCACTCCTTTGATAGACATGGCATTCGGATTCAACCAGATTCTAAAAGCAATGGATTGTCCGCCCCCTACTCTAACTCGACCAACTCCATCCAAGACCGAAAAACGGTCTACCAAGTAACGTTCTGCATAATCGGTCAATTCCGGCACAGTCAAACGATCGCTATTCAGGTTAAACCACATAATGACCGATTCGTCACCGTCGGCTTTCTCCACTTCCGGCGGTTTAGCGCCTTCGGGAAGATTATCCAAAATCCGCGATACCCGGTCGCGAATATCATTGGCCGCCGCATCGATATCACGATCAATGGCAAATTCCACTTTGATCTTGGAACGCCCGTCTTCGGAAGTCGATTCGATGTATTTAATACCGGATATACCGGATATACGGTTTTCGATGATTTTAGTGATACGGTTTTCGACAACTTGCGCGGAAGCGCCCAAATAAGTGGTATCGATAGTCACGATCGGCGGATCTACATTAGGGTATTCCCGAAGACTCATGCGATCGAATGAAAGTAAACCGACGGCAAATAAGATCAATGAAATAACGGTTGCCAGAACCGGCCTTTTGACGGAAGTATCGGATAACCACATAAAAAATTACTCTGCTTGCTTTGTTTGAGAGTTTTTACGAACGTTATCGTTTTTTAATAACAATTCATGTTGAGAACGGTTATTTTCAAAGTTTTTGATAACAACTTCTTTTCTCGGATTAACTTGTAAGACCCCTTGACTGATAATTATGTCGTTATTGCGTAACCCTTTAACGATCTCGGTTCTTCTTTCCCCAATTTCTCCGATTTCAACCTTTACCTGTTCAACCCTATAACGATTATCTGTTGAAGCTTGCAGACGATAGACATAGTTATGGTCTCCCAACATCAAAATAGCTTTATTCGGAACCGTTAATTGGGTTTTGGATTTAAGTTGGATCATCGCTTTCACCAACATATTGGTTTTCAATAAATGCTGATTATTATCGATATGCGCTCGAAGTTTGATCATGCGTGAATTAGCATCCAATTGCGGTGAAATAGCCATTACCTGAGCCATAAATTCTTTTTCAGGATAAGGTTCAGCAGTCACTAGCACTTTCTGTCCCACCGAAATATCCGCCAGATAACGTTCGGAAACCAACAGATCCAACTGCATTTTTTCAATATTATTCAAGGTAATTAAAGAATCACCCTGTTCGATAAAAGCGCCCTCATAAAATTGCTTCAACCCAAGTTGTCCGGAAAACGGTGCTCTGATTGTTCTATCTGTCAGTTGCGTTTTCAATGTATTGATTTGCGCTTCCAATACTTGCCAGGTTCTGTACTGCTCGTCAATTTGCGACTCACTGACATTGGCGCGCCCTTGCAGATTTTTCAATCGGTAATACTGTTTCTTTGCTTCGCTGGCACTGATCTGTTTCTCTTTCAGTTCAGCCAATTCTTGCTTGTCATTGAATTCAATTAACAATTGATCTTTTGCAACGGTTTGACCATCTTTAAAATGGATTTTGCTAACTACTTCGGAAATATTGGCTTTAAGCTCAACGGATTGAATCGCTTTCAATTCACCAAGCACCTCTATTGATTGAGGCAGTTCTTCAATACCCACTTGATAGGCAATAACGGAAACAGGCGGTTTGGCAAAACCATAACTTGTTTGCAACAGCAACAGGAAGAAAAAAACCCATAATTTACGTAACATGGCTAAACCTAAATGATTATCAATAGTCAAATTTTAGGCCTTAACAAGACTTTATGGAATCTTTATTATTTTCAAAGTAAGAAAAGTCAGTTCTTGATTTCAAAACGATTAACTACGAGTAGTTTTTGAAAAACTGTAAAAACTCGAAACCATAACGGGCAAGCTTGGTTTCACCTACCCCGCTAATGGCTAACATTTCAGAATCTGTTTGCGGATGTTTTTTCGACATTTCGATCAAAGTGGCGTCACCAAACACTTGATAGGCGGGAATATCTTCCTGTTCCGATATTTCTCTGCGTAGCAGACGCAAGGCATCAAAACAAGCTCTATG
This sequence comes from Thiomicrorhabdus sp., assembly GCA_963677355.2. GTDB lineage: Bacteria > Pseudomonadota > Gammaproteobacteria > Thiomicrospirales > Thiomicrospiraceae > Thiomicrorhabdus. The sequence goes on from CAXXXQ010000004.1 coordinate 66,246, forward strand.
CTCATCGGACAATTCATGTTTAGCCGTCTTCTTCATGACGATGGAAGAAACGCTCTGTTGAGGCAAAGCTAATTGAATATCAGCCAAACCTTTCATTGCTTGACCCGATAGCTCGGTGAACTTTAATACCGAATAATTTTGGATATCCTGATAAAGATAGCCCAAGTGAATCAATTGGCGAATAATGCTAGACCACTGTTTGGCAGTGTATTCCTTACCGATACCATAGGTACTGAGTAAATGGTGATTGGCACTACGAATTTTTTCATTGTCCAAACCTCTTAACACATCAATCACCTGATTGACCCCGTAGCTCTGCTGCATACGGTAAACGCAAGACAATACTTTTTGCGCAGCCAGTTTACCTTCAAAAACCTGCGGAGGATTAAGACAGACATCACAATTACCGCAGGGTTGAGTGGAGACTTCACCAAAATAATTCAATAACACATTGCGTCGACAAGTCTGTGCTTCGGAAAAATCCACCATTGCACCGAGTTTGAAATTTTCCAAACGGCGCTGTTCTTCATCGGAAACATTATCGACAAAGTGTCTGGCTGTGGCGACATCCTGCATGCCGAACAATAAAAGCGCTTCGGAAGCTAAACCGTCGCGCCCCGCCCGGCCGGTTTCCTGATAATAACCTTCAATATTTTTGGGAAGATCATAATGCACAACGAAACGTACATTCGGTTTATCGATTCCCATTCCGAAAGCGACCGTGGCCACCACAATATCTATTTCGTCACGTATGAATTGCTGATGCACCGTCTGCCTGATTTCAGCCGGCAAACCGGCATGATACGCTTTGGCTTGATAACCCTTTTCTTTGAGTTTTTCGGCGACCTCTTCCACACGTTTGCGGCTTAATGCATAAATAATTCCGCTTGCCTGAGGCTGTTCCTCCAAAAACCGGATAAGTTGTCTGAACGGTTGATGTTTTTCTTGAACTCGGTAACGGATATTGGGTCGATCGAAGCTACTGATATGAATTTGCGGTGCATTGAGCTGCAATTTTTGCAAAATATCGGTCCGGGTGGCGCGATCGGCGGTAGCAGTCAGTGCAATAAAAGGGACATTGGCAAACCATTGACGCAAAGTACCCATCTGTCGGTACTCAGGACGGAAATCATGCCCCCACTGGGAGATGCAGTGCGCTTCATCAATAGCAAACAGTGCAATCGGTATAGACTGTAGTCTTTGCAAAAAGCTTTGGTTCAACAGCCTTTCCGGAGAAACATAAAGCAGATCTAAATCTCCGCAATGCAATTGACTTAATACCTGGTTAGCCGCTTCCGCATCCAGACTCGAATTATAAAAAGCGGCTTTTATGCCGTTAGACAACAGAGCGGAAACCTGATCTTGCATCAAAGCGATCAGAGGGGAAACAACAATTGCCGTACCGGGCCGAATCAAAGCCGGTATCTGATAACAGAGAGATTTTCCTCCCCCTGTCGGCATTAATACAAAACAATCATGACCGCTGATCAGATCGTCAATGATATCGGCTTGCCGACCGCGAAACGATTCATAACCGTAAACCGTATTCAATACATCAAGAGCCGATTGATTGCTTTGCAAGTGGGACATTAAAACTAAACTTTATAAAATTGGATCGCTAAAGTAGATCATCATCCAACTGAATGCAAATTTAATTAGCAAAGCGATTATTGCTAATCGGTATAGGTGGTGACTTCCTCTACGGTTTTACGATTATTAGTCGGATTGGGCTGGCAATTTTCATCAATATTTCCAAGATACAAAACCCCGATTAATTCAATCTGGCTTTGATCGATATCTAATGCCTGATAAGTTCTGGAATCACTGATAACCGGGCCGGTACTCCATTGAACCCCAATCCCTAACTGCCAAGCCATTAATTGGAAGTTTTGAATGGCGCAAGAACAGGCTGCATAATCTTCTTTAACCACAACGGGATTATCCGACAATTGCTGCCCGACCAAAATCACTTGCGGAATTTTCGAGAATTTTTCAATCGCTTTATCATAAAAGCATTGGTAACAGTCATCGTCAGAGATCGCTTTTTTTCCGGCTCGGTTATCGGCATAAATCGAAGCCAACTCTTTTTTGAACTGCTCTCCTAATATCCAAAAACGCCAAGGCTGGGTAAGTTTATGATTTGGAGCATAAACAGCGGCTTGTAAACACTGGTGAATTTTCTCGGCTTCAAGCGGATATAATTGCTTATCTAGAAACTGGTAACAGGTTCTTCTGGATTTTATAAGATCCAAAACCTGTTCCGAATCTAATATCGATTTAGTCATTAGTAACCCTATTTTTTTATGCTTTATTTTATTAAATATCTCTCTGGATAACTTATGTAATATTGTGGATAAATCTAATAAAATTCAACTCTTGGATTTTTATCCACAATTCTCACACATCTATACACAGTACTTATCAGAAAATATAAACACATTTTAATCACAGTTTAACTATTTGATAAAATATGCAAATTCAGAATTATCTACACTTATCTTGTGACTAAGAGAAATAACAAGTAAGTTTAAATAAGAAAAATATATACATTACTAACTAGAGAATTTCATCGATATCTATTCACAAAATAGATAGATAAACTGATTTCTAAAATGAGATGCCATGACTTTAAACGAACTTAAATATATTGTTGCCGTTGCCAAAGAGAAACATTTTAGAAAAGCCTCTGAAACTTGTTTTGTCAGTCAACCTACTCTCAGTGTCGCTATTAAAAAACTTGAAGAAGAATTAGGAGTGATTCTTTTTGAAAGACGCAAACAGGACGTCTTAGTTACACCGATAGGTAAAAAGATCATTGAAATCGCAGAAGAGATTTTAGAACGCAGTCAGGATATCAAACAGATAGCTAAAGAAGCGCAAGGCGATCTTTCCAGTGAATTGAAAATCGGAGCCATCTACACAATCGCTCCTTATATCCTTCCAAAACTGATTCCTAATTTTCAGAGATTGGCACCTAATGTTCCTATTATTATTGAAGAGAACTACACTCATGTTTTAGCTGAAAAGCTGCAAACCGGAGAACTGGATATAGTGATTTTGTCTCTGCCTTTCAGCGAACCTAATATCGAAACCTATCCACTCTATGAAGAGGATTTTTTGGCGGTTCTTCCTAATAAACACAAATTGGCTAAAAGCGACAAACCGATTAAGCTACAAAATATCGAAGATGAAACCGTTCTTCTTTTGGGAGCAGGTCACTGTTTTAGAGACCAAGTGGTAGAAGCGTTTCCGAATTTAATGCATATGAATTATCACAGTGATCGTTTACAGAAAACATTTGAAGGTAGTTCGCTGGAAACGATTCGTTATATGGTTTCTTCAGGAGCAGGTATATCGATATTTCCATCTACATCGCTCTCAGATCGCGATAGAGAGCTTTTTACGATTAAACCTTTAGCAGCCCCTGTTCCAAAAAGAACAGTTGCCCTTGCATGGCGTAAGACGTTTTCACGATTAACCATTCTCGAACTTTTTAAACAAGCGATTAAAGAGATCGAGATTCCTTCCTCAATAAGCAAAGATTAATTTCTAATGAAATTTAATAAATTACCTATTTCCGTTTTTCTATTACATTTGTTGTTTTTGCAAACGGCTTGCTCCAGCAAGCCGGTTAAAGAGCAAAGACCGGTTGATACCGTCATGAACTCTCAAGATCCGTACGAAGATTTCAACCGGATTATGTTCGATTTCAATATGGTATTTAACGATACCTTAGGTAAGCCGATCGCGAATGTCTATAACAGTGCTTTACCGCAGCCTGCTAAAACCGGGATAAGCAATTTTTTTGATAATTTATCGACTCCCGTTTCCGCACTGAACTGTTTTCTGCAAGGAAAGGCTGAAGACGGTTTATCCGAAGTGATGCGTTTTACAATCAATACGACTTTTGGTTTATTCGGTTTATTAGATATTGCCGACCCGGCCGGCTTAGAAGATAAAAACGAAGACCTCGGACAAACTCTTTATCATTGGGGTGTTTGGGATCAAAGTAGTTATGTGGTTCTTCCGTTTGTCGGTCCTTTTACTACGCGTGAATTATTAGGTGGGCTTGCCGACAGCAGTGTTGATCCGGTTTATCCGAATATGATTAAAACCGATACCGAAGGACGAGTTTGGATTTATATGGGAGATAAATTTGTCCAATATACAAAAATCACCAAACTGCTTGAAGATATGAAAACACAACCGGATCCGTATATTTTCAGCCGTGAAAGTTATTTACAGTATCGAGTCAATGAGATCTATGACGGTAAGGCTCCGCAACCCGCTTTGGATGATTTCAATTTTGAATAGATTTATAGCCTACTGAGATGGATTGATTTTGAGTATTCGTGAAAAGCAACTGATTGAAGTTTTAGAAGACAATTCGGCCAGTACAATCGGCAATGTCGGTGTCATGATTTTTATTGCCCTGATTGTCAGTTATTTGGGCGGGAGTTCCCTGATATTCCTCTGGTTGGCTTATATGCTACTGCTTACAGCCATTCGTTATTGGATCAGCCAGAATATTCACGAAATCATCAACAATAACGGTTATAAGGAGTCTCATGAAACCATCATGATCGTCATTGTTTACATGATGGCATTAGGATGGGGAGCTCTAGCCCTATTTTTCATCAAACAAAATCAGCCATTCATTAACGCTTTCATTTTAATAACGATTACCGGTGTCATTGTCACCAGTATGTCGACTCAAGTCTCTATCAAACGTCTCTATTACGGTTTTGTATTGATTTCGGTTATCCCGGTTCTGTTTGTACTATTCCAAATGGAAGGTCCGGCATATAAGATTTTTGCCCTTCAGGTTATTTTCTTTGTTATTTACGTGATGAAAAACGGCAGTATTTTCAATAAAAAAATGGCGGATAACTTTAAGTTGTTTGAAAGCAATGAAAGATTGATTAAAAAACTGAAAAGACAGAAAGAGAGAGCGGAAGAATTGAGTGAGTTGAAAAGTCAGTTTTTGGCAAATATGTCTCACGAGATCAGAACACCGATGAACGGGATTCTCGGATTTTTACAGATTCTTCAGCAACATGAAACGGATAAAAAGAAACTCAAATATCTAAATACTATTGCCAGTTCCAGTAACGATTTGATCAGAATCATCGACGGTATTTTGGATTTCAGCAAACTGGAAAAGAATCAAATCGAGATTGTGAAGCATGATTTTAATCCGTTAGAGGTGATTAAACATTCGATTGAACTTTTCAGTGAAAATGCCATCAGAAAATCGATTCAGATTAAATTGGAAAAATCGGAAAATATTCCGGCATTTATTCATTCGGATGATTTGCGTTTAAAACAGATCGTCAATAACCTGCTTTCCAATGCAATTAAATTCTCCACTAAAAACAGTATTATCAAAGTGAAGATGGAATATCTGCCAAGATCATCCCAACTTAAGATCGCGGTTATTGATCAGGGAATCGGTATTCCGGCGAATAAAATCGAACATATTTTTGATTCCTTTACCCAGGCGGACAGTTCAACCACTCGAGAATACGGCGGAACCGGACTAGGTTTAGCGATTAGTTCGCGTTTGGTTGAGTTGTTGGGTGGCAAGATGAAGGTGGACTCCGCTTTAGATGTTGGAAGTAGTTTTAGTTTTACGATTGATGCGCCTATTGTGAAAAATGAAAATAGATTGCCTGATCCGGAAACAATACAATCATCGCCATTAATGTCGGATGCTCAGATTCTAATCGTTGAAGACAACTTGATTAATCAGAAGTTAATGGTTGAGTTTATTAGCGGTTTTGGTTTGAACTACGATATTGCCAATAACGGTATTGAAGCGATTGAAGCATTTAAGAGTAATCACTATCAAGTTATTTTGATGGACGATAACATGCCGGAGATGACGGGTTCGGAAGCGACTATACAGATACGTCAAATTGAAGCGGATCGGAATCTACAGCCGACACCAATTATTGCGGTTACCGCGAATGTAATGCAAGGTGATAAAGAGCGTTTCATGGCTGCCGGAATGAATGATTTAATTACTAAACCGGTGTTAGCCGAAACCTTGAAAACCTATTTGAATAAATATTTGAATTAGCCGGGTTAAGTTAAAGAGAGATGATTAAAAAAGCCCTCAAATGAGGGCTTTTTGGTTTTTTATGATTTTGTTGAACTGGATATATATCTTAACCAGATAAAACCGATGATGGCGGACACCAGTGAAGCGATGAGAATAGCCGTTTTGGCTTGCAACAGCAAAGCTTCATTACCGTCCCAGGCGAGGTTGGCGATAAAGATCGACATGGTAAAGCCGATACCACCGAAAAAGGAAACCCCGAAAATCTGACTCATGGTTGAGCCGGTAGGCAGTTTGGCGATTCCGAGTTTGATGGCTACCCACGATACCCCGGCAATACCGATGACCTTACCGACAATCAATCCAAAAATAACCCCCATTGCCACCGGTTCCATTACGACCGTACCCATTTCCGAGAAATTAATCGCAATGCCGGCGTTTGCCAAAGCAAACAACGGAATAATCAATAGGCTGACCGGTAGGTGCATATCGTGTTCCAGTCGACTTAAAGGTGTCTGTACACGTTTGGCTCCCTTTTCAATTTGACGGACGATCGATTTTTGATCGTCACATAACTGGTAATCCTGGAAATGACAATCCGCTTTATGATATTTGGAAACGAGCGTATCGATATGTTCGTTGAAAAACGCCGGATTGAATTTAGGTTTTGCCGGTATCGTCAAAGCGGCTAAAACTCCCGCAATAGTGGCGTGAACACCGGATTCCAACATGGCTGCCCACATGAAACCACCAACAATGAAATAAGGTAGAGGATGATGGATTCCGAATCGGTTAAAAGCGATCATTACCCCAAAGAAAGCAAAAGCAGTAAGCAGATAAATGAAATCAATTTGATCCGTATAGAACAAGGCAATAACCGTTACTGCGCCCAGGTCATCGACGATGGCCAAAGCAACTAAAAATGTCACCAGTGCGGTTGGTACTCTCTTACCAAGTAGTACTAAAGCACTGATGGCGAAAGCGATATCCGTTGCCATTGGAATACCCCAACCGGCAGCCCCTTCTGTTCCTGCATTAAAACCGTAATAGATCAAAGCTGGGAAAAACATCCCGCCGACGGCGGCTAAGACAGGCAAGACCACATTTTTTGGTTCGGAAAGTTCACCGACTAGAACTTCACGTTTGATCTCCAATCCGACTAAGAAGAAGAAAATAGCCATTAAGCCGTCATTGATCCAATGATGGATAGAGTGGCTAAGAGTTAGATCCCCTAGAGAAATCGTGAAATAAGTATGAAATACGTGGGCATAGGTATCCGCGTAAGGGCTATTGGCCAGTACTAATGCAACGATGGTCATAAACATCAAGATCAAACCGGTTGTGGTTTGATTGTGAATGAAGTCTTCGAAAGGCGTCAAAATCCGATCAAAGTGTTTCTCCCAAGGTGAGAATATTTCATATTCCGTTTTTAACAGTTTTAATTTCATAGCCGATTTCCTAGCTTTCCCGCGAATTTTTACCCAATAATGTTATAGGTTTATTTAAAATAAGACTTTATTAATATTATTAATGTTTTTCATTGTACAGATTTATAAAGTGGGATTAAAAAGATGTTTGGAATATCAAAATATCTTGTCACTAGCTTATTGCTATTAGTGCCAGGATTAGGCTTTGCTAGCGGATCAACCGAAACGCTGGATCTTACAACTCACTGGGCAGGTTTTGTCAGTTTAGGCATCTTTATTGTGGCTTACTTTCTGGTGATGACGGAAGAGTTTTCCCACTTAAGAAAATCCAAACCGGTCATTTTAGCCGCCGGTTTGATTTGGGCAATTATCGCTTATGTCATGGCACAGCACGGTATGCCGCATGCCGCAGAACAGGCGGTCAGACATAATATTCTTGAATTTGCCGAACTGTTCCTGTTCTTGTTAGCGGCAATGACTTATATCAACGCCATGGAAGAGCGTCAGGTTTTCGGGGCGCTCAGAGGTTGGTTGGTTTCCAAAGGATTCTCTTACACTCAGTTGTTTTGGATTACCGGTTTTCTGGCGTTTTTCATTTCACCGGTTGCCGATAACTTAACGACCGCGCTATTGATGGGGGCGGTAATTCTTGCTGTAGGAGCGACTTCTCCCGCATTTATCAGTCTAGGATTTATCAATGTGGTAATTGCCGCCAACGCAGGAGGCGCTTTCAGCCCGTTTGGTGACATTACCACCTTAATGGTCTGGCAGAAAGGATTGCTACACTTCAGCGAATTCTTCGCGTTATTCATTCCGTCATTGGTGAACTTTGTTGTACCGGCATTGATTATGAGTTTCTTTATTCCAAAAGAAAAACCGGAGGCTTTGAATGAAAGCATCAATTTGCGTCGTGGTGCCAAGCGTATTATTTTCTTGTTCTTCATGACCATTGTCACAGCCGTTTCTATGCACAACTTCCTGCATATGCCACCGGTTCTAGGCATGATGATGGGCTTGGCTTATCTGCAATTCTTTGCTTATTATTTGAAGAAAACAGGTGAGGTTTCCTATGTCGGTATTGATCAAGGTGAAGGGATGACCCACGAAACCACTAAGCCGGTCACTTTTGATATTTTCAACAAAATTGCTCGTGCCGAGTGGGATACATTGCTTTTCTTTTTTGGTGTTATTCTAGCCGTAGGTGGTTTGGGTACATTAGGATACCTAGCAATGGCCTCTGATGTCATGTACAACCAATGGGGTGCAACCAATGCCAATATCGCAGTCGGGTTACTTTCTGCAATTGTCGATAATATTCCGGTGATGTTTGCTGTACTGACTATGAATCCGGTAATGTCGGACGGTCAGTGGCTATTAGTGACTTTAACGGCCGGTGTGGGTGGTTCTTTGTTATCTATCGGTTCTGCTGCCGGTGTTGCTTTGATGGGCCAATCGAAAGGTCATTACACTTTCTTTAGTCATTTGAAATGGACGCCTGCCATTGCGTTAGGTTATGTCGCCAGTATTTGGGTTCACACTTTCATCAATGCGAATTTGTTCTGATTTCCATTAACCGGAAAATAAAAAAGGCGATGTTTAATTTCATCGCCTTTTTTATATGCAAGAGTAAAGTTAATTCCTATTAGGAATGCTGTTCCCGTTTTAATTTGGCAAGGTAAGCTTTACGTTTTTCTGGAGGCATAGCGGCCAACATTTTTTGTAGTTTGGCTTTTTGATCCTCGGCAAATTGTCGGTGTTGTTGGCTTGGTGCCTTAATTTTAACGCCGCGTTTTTCTAGATTTTTACGTTCGGCGATTTTATCGATTTTTTCTTTTAAAGTCGCCGCAGTGAAAGGCTTAACGATATAACCGTCTACACCCGCTTGCGCAGCTTCTAGAATTTGACTGCGTTTCTGTTCTGCCGTGATTAGCATAAAAGGCATATCTTTCAGGTTTTCATCGGCTCGCACACGTTTGAGCAACTCGATACCCGTCATTTCAGGCATGTTCCAGTCACTGACAATAAAGTCGTATTTACCGGATTGGATCATTGGCCACGCTTTGGAACCGTCGTTGGCGTCATCAATATTGGTAAATCCCAACTCTTTTAAAAGATTAGTTACGATTCGAATCATGGTGGAGAAATCATCTACCACTAAAATATTTATGTCTTTATCGATTGCCATTTTAATATTCAGCTTTTTTAAATCAGTGCATTATTATAGTTTTTATTTTTGATTGTATTCAATCAATCATCAAATAATGGTTGAAAATTAACAAGCTAGAATCATTCCAAAACAGATTATTTAGATTGTAAATGAAGAATGAAATTTGAGGGTGGTGTAGGAGAGATTAAGATTTTAGCAACTGCCTTTCAGTCGAAGGCAGTTGGCGTTAGCAGAATATTAGGCTGCTTTTTTAACGGCTTTTTTTGCGGCAACTTTCAGTTTTTTCTTACTTGAAAGTCCTTTTTTCATGACTTTTTTAGTTGCTTTTTTAATTACGCTTTTTGCGTTCTTCTTTTTGACGTCTTTTTTGGAAACCGCTTTCATGGTTGCTTTAGTGGTTGCTTTTTTTACGACTTTTTTCTTTAGCGCCTTTGCCATTGTTTCGTTCCTTATTTTATTTATAAAAGTATTTATTACTGGTTTTTAGTAATAAATTATATACATCATAACTTTTTTAACATTAAAATAACAATTGAAATAACTCAATTTAATATAATATCGCTTCCCTCAAAAATTATTGGAACCCCTCGAATGACTTTTATCGAGTTTAAAAAACATCTGTTAGATGCCGAGATATCTCTTCCTAAGTTCAGTAAATTAATCAAAGTGAGTGAAAAAAACCTCCAGTCTTATAAAAAGAAAGGCGAGGTTCCAAACCCTATTGCGGTGATTGTCGTTTGTTTTGTAGAAATGAAAAAAGCCGGATTGGATTACCATGAGATCATCGAAAAACTGGATCTTCAAGCTAAAACTAAAAAAGGGGTCGGTTTTGCAGCCAAAAAAGATAAGTAGAATCTAACGGTTTTGCATTGATTCTGCTGATTAATTTCTCCATTAATTTTGTCTTTTCTATAACGATTCTTTTGCTGTTTAAATGAAGGCATTGATTTTCTAATTAATGTCTTATCTCAATTCAGTTTTATTTGTGTTTCATGTCAGCTCAATTGACCAAAGTTACTTTTGTCTCTGTGATATTGATTATTGACTTGGATGTGTTTCGAAAATTAATCATCAGTGTTGAAAAGGCCACTAAAAATATCGATAAAGATGTGTCTTACAACGTGATATCAATAACAGTGATTGAATAGTTAAGTAATTGGTATAGCGGTTTTATCAATGACTTTTCTTAATACAAAACTGGTGTGAACACCGCTGACGCCTTTAATTTGAGTAATGTGGTTCAAAAGTAGGTCTTGATAGGCTTCCAGGTCTTTAACCACTACCTTAAGTTGATAGTCGGCGGTTTGCCCGGTAAGTAACAGACATTCCAACACATTGGGAAGCGATTTGATCGCTTCTTCAAACTCCGAAAACCGTTCTTTGGTGTGTTTATCCATGGATATATGCAGCAAAGCCATCAGATCCAAGCCTAGCTTTTTAGCATCCAAAAGAGTGCGGTATCCTAAAATGATACCGGAATCTTCCAGTGCTTTAAAACGGCGTAGGCAGGCGGAAGGGGATAAACCTATCTGATCGGCAATTTCCTGATTGGTCAATCGACCGTTGTTTTGTAGAGCGGTTAATATCGCTTTGTCGTAATTATCTAATTGCATAAAGGTATTTCTTATAATTTTATTTTAAAAATTTGATTATATTTGAAATATTATTTATATATTTAAGTAAATTAAGAAATACTTTGCAATAAAATTCCCTGTTTTTGTTTATAAAATATTCATCAAGTAAAGCACTACAACGCAGTAGGATAAATAATGAATTCAAATAAATACCAAAGAACCCCAACACCGGCTTTGCCGAATCGTCAATGGCCGAATAATTTTTTAACCAAGGCGCCGATTTGGGTGAGTGTCGATTTAAGAGACGGCAACCAGGCTTTAGCCAATCCGATGACGGTTGAACAGAAACTAGCTCTGTGGAAACAGTTGGTGGCTATGGGATTCAAGACCATTGAGATCGGATTTCCTTCTGCCAGTCAGCTTGAATTTGATTTTACCCGTCGTTTGATTGAAGAGAACTTGATTCCGGATGATGTAACCGTACAAGTTCTGGTCCAGGCTCGCGAGCATTTGATTGAGCGTACCTATGAAGCTTTGCAAGGAGTGAAACAGGCAGTCATTCATGTCTATAACACTACATCGATCGTGCAACGCGAGAATGTCTTTGAAAAAAGTAAAGACGAAATTAAGGCTATGGCAGTGCAGGGGGCGAAATGGGTACAGGAATATGCCGAAAAAGCGTCACAACAGAATTCTGAAAGCAAATGGGTATTCCAATATTCTCCGGAAAGTTTTTCGCAGACAGAAACCGATTATGCGGTTGAAGTCTGTCAGGCGGTAATGGACGTTTGGCAGCCGACACCGGAGAATAAGTGTATTTTAAATTTACCGGCCACGGTTGAAAGCACTTCTCCGAACCGGTTTGCCGATCAGGTTGAATATTTCATTACCCATTTGCAAAATCGTGAATCGGCGATTATTTCGATTCATACTCATAATGATCGTGGTTGCGCGGTAGCCGCGGCGGAGTTGTCTTTATTGGCCGGGGCTGATCGTATTGAGGGGACTTTGTTAGGTAACGGAGAACGTACCGGCAATATGGATATCGTTACTTTGGCAATGAACCTATACAGTGAAGGAATCGATCCGCAATTGGATCTATCGCAACCAAATAACTGGGTGCCTGTGGTTGAGGAAGTGACTCAGATAGCAACGCATCCTCGTCATCCATGGGTGGGTGAGGTGGTCTATACCGCCTATTCCGGTAGTCATCAGGACGCAATCCGCAAATGTTTGTTGAAACAGCAGCCGGACAAACCTTGGAATGTGGCTTATTTACCAATCGATCCTAAAGACCTACACCGAGATTACGAGGCGATTATTCGCGTTAATAGTCAATCAGGTAAAGCCGGTTCTGCCTTTGTTTTGGCTCAGGAATACGGATTGAATTTACCTAAGTGGATGCAATTGGATTTTGCTCCGGTGGCTCAGAAACTGGCGGAAAAGCAGGGCGGAGTGGTCAGTCACAAAGATCTCTTTAACGCTTTTTCGACACATTATCATTGTGATGCCAAGGATATAAGCATCGATAATTTCCAAATGCATCGTGATGGTGAAATCGAAAAATTGATTTTGGAAGTTAATGGTGAAGTTTGGCAGGGCGAAGGTAATGGCACTTTAAGCGCATTGTGTGATGCTTGGCAAAAAAGAACCGGCAATACGGTGGATGTGATCGATTATGCCGAACATGCGGTACATTTTGAAGATAACAATCATATTCAGGACGCAGGTAAAAATGCCAAAGCCATGGCTTATGTTTATCTACGGATAGGAGATAAAAAGGTCGTAAGTGCTGCGATGGAAAAAGATACCTTATCGGCGATGGTATTGGCGGTTTTAAAAGGGTTGATATGATCTTTCGATATTTATTGCTATAAAAAAACCGCCCCAAAAGGCGGTTTTTATATCAACTTCAATTATCAATTATTTGAAGTAGGCTTTGTCAGCTGTGATTTTATAGGTCCAAGGCAGGCCGTTGAATTTCCAACCGGATTTCAGACGGTAACCTTTATGTTCACCTTCTTTCAATTTTCCGCCTTCAAAACCGTCAGTCATAATATAGACGTTTTTATAGCCGTATTGATCCAGCATTTTTGCTGCCGGTTGTGCACGAGTCGCACCTGAACGACACATCAAGATATAAGTAGATTCTTCATCCGCGCCGATTTCGGCCGCTTTTTCTTCCAACAAAGAAACGAAGTCGCTGTTGACTACCGAACCGTAACGCCCTTTTTCTGTATTGAATTTATCCTTGGCCGCTTTTGAGTAATCGAAAGTAACGGAAGGAATCATAATTTGCGCCATTGGCGTATAACCAACAAACTGCCACTCTTCAGGAGTACGTACGTCTACCAAAATGACTTTTGGGTCTTTTTGCATCATGTCATAGGTTTCTTTTGAATCAATATATAAACCCTGAGGAGTATGACGTTTAGGGTCTTTTGGTGCAGGCGCAGCGTTTACTGCTGAAACGGTAATCATACCGGCCAATAAAGCGCTAGAAAGCATAGTGATTTTTTTCATTGGGAAATCTCTCCAAAATTGTCGTTAAAAATATATAAGCAAAGCCTAATAAATTAAGTAGATGTTACTATAGTTTTTATACTTCGCCATAAAAGTTTTTTTTAATGTTGAATAGATAATCTATTGATAGCATTAAGTTTTCGTTTCAAATCGGATTTTGCTTTATGATTGGCTTATTAACCAAAATAACGGCTATCTATTAATGAGTTATTTATCCTTTCCTGTTTTGATTGCAATGGCGTTATTGCCGTCTATGGTTGTTGCCGACGATGGTACTTCGACTTCGCTGGACTGGTTCACCATGTTTATGTGGTTGGCGGGCGGCTTGGCTATTTTTTTATACGGAATGGAACAGCTGATTAAAGGTTTATTGGTTGTCGCCGGAGATCAGATTAAATCTTTGCTAGCTAAATTGACCACTAATAGAGTGATGGGGGCGATTACCGGGGCAGGGGTGACGGCAATTATTCAATCCTCATCGGTAACCAGTGTATTAACGGTAGGCTTTGTTTCTGCCGGTTTAATGTCTTTGTCTCAGGCGGCCGGGGTCATTATGGGAGCCAACCTGGGTACGACGGTTACGGCACAGATCATCGCTTTTAAAGTCACTAACTTTGCTTTATTAATGGTTGCCATCGGCTTTACGATTCAATTCTTTGCCAAATTAAATAAAAAAATCGCCATCGGGCGTTTAATAATGGGGCTGGGTTTGATCTTTTTCGGCATGGATGTCATGAGTGAGGGTATGGCTCCGCTCAAGGATTATCAGCCTTTTTTGGATTTTATGGTTGACCTGCAGAATCCATTGCTGGGGATTTTGGCCGGGTTTGTTTTCACTGCGATGATCCAATCTTCGTCGGCAACCATCGGGATCATTATTGTGATGGCCAGCAACGGTTTCTTGACGCTACCTGCCGGTATCGCATTGGCTTTAGGCGCGAATATCGGTACCACGGTAACGGCCTTGTTATCCACTATCGGAAAGTCCAGAGAAGCGATTCGAACCGGCCTGATTCATCTGCAATTCAATGTTTTCGGTGTGCTTCTTATCCTACCGTTTATTCCGGAACTATCCGAACTGGCCGTCTATATTTCCAGTCACCAGTTTAGCGGCAATGACGTTACCATCGAAATTTTGGCAGCGAATACGCCGCGTGAAATCGCTAATGCTAACACCTTGTTTAATTTGATTAATTTACTGGTTTTCTTGCCTTTGATTCCGGTTTTCTTATGGATAGCGAATAGAGTTTTGCCCATAGACGAGAACGAGAAAAACAGCGATGAATTCACGACGGAATTTTTGGACGAGACGTTTGTCAGTTCGCCTTCTTTAGCAATCAATGCTGTCATGTTGGAGCTCGATCGCTATCAGCAAAAACATGCCCTATTCTATAAAAGGGTAGTTGCGTTAATTGAAAATCCCAATATCGATAAGTTGGCCAAAGAGGATTTCAATTTACACCGCTTCAGAAATTATCAGCAAAAAATCCTGACTTATCTCGGCAGGGTGGGTCAGTCTGAGTTCTCCAAAGAAGAGCAGATGCAGTTTTTAGATTTAATGCAGGTCTTGAATAGCATGGAATCGATGTTGGAGGCGATAGAGACCAATATCATCTCTGTGTTGCATAAGATGATAGAGGAGAACATTCAGCCGAGCGAAACCATGTTGGAGCTGGTCGGACAGCTTTCCAACGAGGTTGGTAAATCGATCGGTAATGCCATCAATGCGGTGGTCAATTCGGATAAAGAGTGTGCATTTGCCGTTGTGTCGGTTAAGCAGGCAATTAATCATTTGATACAGGATGCGCTTAAACATCAGGTTAAACGTTTTAAGCCGACAGAAGAACGATTAAATATCTTTCGTTATGAGATGCAATTGGTCGATGCATTCAAACAATTGCATACGTTGAGTAAACGCATTGCCAAAATCGAAATTCGTAAAACAGAACAAGAGGAAGAAGCGCAACAAAATCCAGATTCCGAAAAAGTGGATTAGGAGTATTAATCGGTGTAATTCATTTTAAGGATGGCGAAAAAAATTCAAATCACTCTAAAAATCGGCTTTCATATATATGGATAAATGCCGTTTTCTCATAATCTCTAACCCACTTGTTCGATTTTCGATAAAAAACCGCTCAAAACCGCTCAAATTAAATATTTTTTCAAAATTAACCGTCCAAAATAATTTTAATCGAATTTAATACAAACTCTTTATAAGTCATTACAATGTTTCACGTGAAACCGAATTAAAAAAGAGTGGACCTTTTCATATGTATCAAGTTTTGTTTTATGACACGGAAAATGCAACCCGCAGTATTCTGGCGGAAGCGATTTTAAATCATTGGGGAAAAGATAAGTTCAAAGCTTACAGTGCCGGGAGCCACCCATTAGGTACAGTCAACCCAAAAGCGATTCATGCACTGGAAAAGGCAAAACTGCCGACAGAAGGGCTGCGCTCCAAATCACTAACGGAGTTTGAAGGCGAAAGTGCACCTCAATTTGATTTCGTGATCTGTCTCTGTGATAAAGCTAAAGAGCTTTGCCCTGTTTGGCCTGATCATACAATTACGGCATCCTGGGATGTAGAGAATCCGAATGAACATGATGACTTGGACGTGATTCATGAAATTATTCATACACTGGATAGCCGTATCAATTTGCTTATTCAGTTGCCGATCGAAAAACTTGAACACCTTAAAATCCAACAAGCCGTTACCGAACTATAAGGTCAATAGTAAAGCTAAAGGTAGATTATGAATGCCGTTAAACAATATGGATTAGTCACCGCGAATTATTGGGCTTTTACCTTAACAGACGGAGCCTTACGAATGTTGGTGTTGTTGTTTTTTCATCAACTTGGCTATAGTCCGTTACAAATAGCGATGCTGTTTCTGTTTTATGAATTTTTCGGCATTGTGACTAACCTGATAGGTGGCTGGCTGGGCGCTAAACTCGGCCTGAATGTCACCATGAATATCGGTTTAAGCATTCAAATTCTAGCCTTGCTGATGCTAACGGTGCCCACCGAATGGTTGGGCGTTGTCTATGTCATGCTCGCTCAGGCGCTTTCCGGCATCGCCAAAGACTTAAATAAAATGAGTGCCAAAAGTGCGATTAAGTCCTTAGCCAGCAATGAGGACGGCACCTTATATAAATGGGTGGCTTTGCTTACCGGTTCAAAGAATGCCTTAAAAGGCGTTGGTTTCTTTTTAGGAGCTCTCTTGCTGGAGCTGGTCGGTTTCAGCAATGCGATGTTTATGATGGCGGCGATGCTTGCCATTGCTCTGACGGTTTCACTGATCTATTTGGATGGCGGTTTAGGTAAGGCCAAACAGAAATCGAAGTTCTCGGAAATGTTTTCCAAGAGTGTAGCGATTAACTGGTTGTCGGCCGCGCGTTTCTTTCTTTTCGGTGCACGCGATGTCTGGTTTGTAGTCGCTTTGCCTATCTATTTGCAGGCTGTTTTGGGCTGGAGTCATATGGAGGTGGGGGGCTTTATCGCGCTATGGATAATCGGTTATGGTTTCATTCAGGCTGGCACACCTAAATTAATGCGTTTATTTACCGGTAAACAGAGTACCGGCAACGGCAACCCGACACCTAAAACCGCTATGCAGTTGGCTACCGCTTTAGCATTGGTTCCGCTGTTTATGGCTTTCCAGTTAGAGGTCGCTCCGCAAACCATTATTATTGTCGGTTTAGCTTTGTTTGCCTTGTTGTTTGCTTTGAATTCCGCGGTACATTCCTATTTGATTGTTGCGGCGGCTTCACATGACGGAACCTCAAAAGATGTCGGGTTTTACTATATGGCAAATGCCGGAGGACGTTTAGCGGGTACGGTTTTGTCCGGTTATATCTACCAAATAGCCGGAATGGAAGCGTGCTTATTGTTTGCCACTATTTTTGTGGCCGCTGCGGCCTTGTTGGTGATGAAAGTGCCTGAACAGGCTGTGCAATAGACTACACTGGTTTACAGTTTCAAATAGAACATAGTTTGAGTATTTCTTTATGTGGATTCAAAAACAGATTTCTTTAAAAGCCAAACCGCGCGGTTTTCATTTGGTGACGAACGAAATTATCAATCAGTTGCCTGAACTGTATGAGATTGAGATCGGCATGATGAATGTTTTTATTCATCATACTTCGGCTTCCCTAACCATTAACGAAAATGCAGATCCGTCGGTTAGGGTGGATTTTGAAAGTTTCTTTAACGATATCGTTGCCGAAAACAAGCCGTACTTTACCCATACTTATGAAGGCTCCGATGATATGCCGGCGCACTTAAAAGGTAGCTTGTTGGGTTTTGATTTAAATATTCCCATTACACATGGCCGGTTGAACTTAGGTACATGGCAAGGCATCTACCTGTGTGAACACCGGAACCACGGCGGTTCGCGAAACCTGGTTATCACCATCCAGGGACAACCCAAATAATAGAAGAAGGTTTATAAATATGTCCGATTCGAGTTTACAAAATCCGTTTTTAGAAGATAGCCAATTTCCGCTTTTTGGAAAGTTTCACGTGGAACATATTGAGCCGGCTATCAATCAATTGATCGATGAAAACCTGCAAAGAGTGGAAGAGTTGGTTGAGAATACAGAAGCGCCGACTTGGCAGAATTTTGTCGAGCAGTTGGAAATTCTAGATAACCGTTTTGAAAAAGCGTGGGGTCCGGTCGGGCATTTGGATGCGGTGATGAACAGTGACGAGTGGCATGAAGCCTATACAAACTGTTTGGATAAGGTCACTCAATACCATACACAGTTGGGGCAAAATAAAGGTCTGTATGAGAAGTTTAAACAGCTCTCGGAATCAGACGATTTCCAGAATTATGATTTAGCCCGCAAAAAAGTCATTGAGAATGCGTTGCGTAATTTTCGTTTGAGCGGCATCGCTTTGCCTGCGGCAGAGCAAGAAATTTACAAGGCTTTAAGTCAGAAGCTTTCCCAAGCCAGTAGTAAGTTTGGCAACAATGTTTTGAAAGCGACCCAATCTTGGTTCAAACATGTAAAGCAAGAATCGGATTTGGCCGGTTTGCCTGAAAGCGCTTTAGGTTTGTTGCAACAGTTGGCGCAACAGAAAGAGTTGGATGGCTGGTGTGTGACCTTGGATTTTCCGTCTTATCTTGCGGTGATGACCCATGCCGATAATCGGGAATTACGCGAAGAAGTTTATCGGGCTTTTGCGACCAGAGCTTCCGATCAATTTAGCGATACAAGTTTTGATAACAGTGATTTGATTGAGCAAATTCGTCATGATCGCCATGCGTTAGCTCATCTATTAGGCTTTACAAATTATGCCGAATATTCGTTGGCAACCAAAATGGCACCGAGCACCGATAAGGTCTTGAGCTTTTTAAAAGATCTGGCAGCTAAGTCAAAACCACAGGCACAACAAGAGCTCAAGGCGCTAAAAACTTATGCTCAGCAGCAACTGGGAATGGAGGATTTACAGCCGTGGGACATTACCTATGTTTCTGAAAAATACAAGAATGAAACCTTAGCCTTATCGCAAGAGAAGCTTAGACCTTATTTCCCGATTGAAACCGTGCTGGATGGCTTATTTTCGATCACGGAAAGCTTGTTTAAGGTTCGCATCAAACAGAAGGGTGGTGTACCCGTCTGGCATGAAGAGGTGCGTTTCTTTGAGTTGGTAGATGAATTCGGTCATGTAATGGGGCATTTCTATCTTGATCTCTATGCGCGTGCCAATAAACGCGGTGGCGCCTGGATGGATTCAGCCGTGACTAGATGGAAACATCCGAATGGACAATTACAAACACCGGTCGCCTATCTGGTTTGTAACTTCACGCCGCCGGTTGGCGACAAAGAAGCGTGTCTAACGCATGACGAAGTTACTACCTTGTTCCATGAATTCGGCCATGGTATCCACCACCTGTTTACCAAAATGGAGCAGCTGGATATTTCCGGTATCAGCGGTGTGCCATGGGATGCGGTTGAATTGCCTTCACAGTTTATGGAGAACTTCTGTTGGGAAAGAGAGGGGTTGAACTTCATTTCTTCTCATGTCGATACCGGCGAGCCATTACCGGAAGAGTTATTGACGGCTTTAAAGAAAGGCAGAGGTTTCCAATCGGCAATGATGATGTTGCGCCAGATAGAGTTTGGTTTAATCGATTTCGAACTGCATACCTCTTTTGACCCGGATCAGCCGGAGGATATCCTAACTTTGAGTCGCAGAATCCGCGATGAAGTCGCGGTTATCATGCCACCGGAATATAGCCGACAGCTGCATAGTTTCAGTCATATTTTTGCTGGCGGTTACGCGGCCGGTTATTACAGCTATAAGTGGGCAGAGGTATTGTCTGCGGATGCGTTCAGTCTGTTTGAGGAGCAAGGTATTCTTAACGAGGAGATCGGTATGAAATTCAAAAATACGATCCTCGCTGCCGGTGGTTCGGTTGATCCGATGACCTTGTTCAAATCCTTTAGAGGGCGCGAACCGGAAATCGATGCCTTGTTAAGACATAGCGGTATTGCGGCATAAGAATGTACTCGGTCGGCTGTTTGCCGTAGTTGGTATATTGGGTAAAAAGGCCCTTATTAACGATTGTTGTAAGGGCAAAACGGAATGGGGGAATCACCCCCAATAACATAAGAAAACGATTAGTTTTACGGGTGTTAGAACACCATGGTGATTTGCGCTGATACACGGTTGTCGAGGCTATCGAGGATATCGTGTACAGGGCTGGCATTCGGTAATTTCGAAGCGTCGATCGAACGCATCTCATAGTTCACCCTGGCAGAAGTCTTCTTATTGAAGAAGTACTGTGCTCCCAATGTAGTGGTGCGGAATTCACGATAATTAGCGTCTTCTTCCAGACCGCTGTCCAACGCATCGTAACGCAGGTTTAATTCCAGATCCGGTTTGATTCGATAGCCAAGATCAAGTTGGTAAGCGACGGCTTTTTCGTCGGTTTGTACGCTAAAAGTCGACACTTTAGTCGGATCGGCATTTTGACTTGCTCCAGGTATGGCCGCACCGCTGGTGCCACCGTAAATCATACCGTCGGCAGTAAAATATTCTGCGGACATGCGGATTTTACCGTCAAAATAGGTCATACCGACACCGGCACGTTTTCGGTCTTTTTCGGTACTGACACCGGCGATATTAATCGTTCGTTTACCATCTTGCATCCAGCCGTAGAACTTCATACCGTGGCGGCGTGGTCCTTTGGAATCACCGAAGATTTTTTCGGTGGATGCATACAGGTATAGATCCTTATTGTCGTCGTTATCGGTTAATGCCAAGCCGTTACCATTGCCGTACATAATGGCGTAGCTATGTTCCCACTCCCCTTGGCGGAAAGCGTTAAAGACTTCAATGCCGGTATCGCGCGCTGCACCGACCGATGCACTGCGTTCGGTATCACCGGTACTGTTATCGAAAAAACGTTCAATCAGCAAGCGGTCTGTTCCGCTGGTGAAATTGATATAGTTGAATACCGGAATGCCTTTAAAAGATTCTTCGGACCCCGGTGTTTTAAACAGACCGATGCGGACGCGAGCTCCGGGCAGATGATTGAAAGTCACGCTGGCATCGGTCAGTTGCCCTTGGGAGGCCGAACCGCCTGTGGTAATGCCGTTATTACCCATTTCCATCATCAGGAAGTAATTAATTTTGCTATCTAGGGGAAAATTATTGCCGCGCAAGGCAATTCGGGCTCGGCGGACATTAAATCCGCTGGCGGTATCAAGCTGAGGCGCCATCTGGTTAAAAGCAGCCTTTTGGTCTTTCCAGGGACCGGCTTTTAATTTGGTATCAGCCGTTTGTTGGTAGTCGATTTGGGCAAATCCCCATAGTTTTGCAGCCGGTGCCTGATTTGGTTTTTCGGTGCCTTGAAGCATTAACCAGTTGGTTGCATAGGCGTTAGAGCAGCCGATTACCGCTGCGCTTAGAGCAATTAGCAGCGCGGATTTTTTGAATTTAGAGCTGTTTTTTTGCATAAGAATCCCCTCTCACCATTAGGGCGAGATTTTTTATTTTTTGTATTTGAGTGTACTAAGGCTTAATTAAGGTCTTAGGTAGGTATAGCCTTGCTGTTGTAGGTGGGCGACTTCCGCGACACCGCTTTTGACAATATGCTCTTGATCGACATCGTAAAGATCGGTTTGGAAATTAACGTCTTTACCTTTCACGGTATTGGCGCAAACGTTGAAAGTAACGCCTTGTAGTTTGAGTTGATCGATTTTCTGTTGCATGGCATCGGTTGCATTAGCTTTTTTCATTTTGGGAAGATGTTCAAGGGCTTCCGGTTTAACAACCATCGATAAACCGTTGCCGTGCATGACCACTTTTAATTCGAGGTTATCCGCACCGACCGCATTGATATGGTTTTGAATATTACGTAAAGCTGAAGATTGGCGTTTGGCGTCATCATAATTAACGTGATAAACCACTTTCTGTTTTTGGTAGCCATCGCCGCCATGCGCAGTGACGAACGGTGTTAAGCCGAAGAGGGTAACCAAAGCAAGTTTTAAAATGTTATTGAGAATTTTCATCTTATAATCCTTTATATCGAGTATGGATGTTATGGTTTTAGAATTTGCCAACCGGCAGCATTGAGTTGCAAAATACGGCCGGCACCCGCCGGAACAAGTGATACGCCTTCACTGACAACTAATTCGCGTCCCAGTTTTTTAGTAAAGTTCGCCAAGGTATTGGAACAGGCACTGAAACGAACGCCAGAAGCCATTAATGATTGCATGCGTTTGGCGTTTTCATTGTCTTCCAGCATTAAACGAACTCCGGGGCCAAAACCGACGACTTCAAGGTCGAGATTATCTGCACCGTAATAACGCAATAAGTTACCGGCGACATTCAATACCAAGGTTTGTTTGAACGGATCTTTGTCGCTGATTTGCAGTACAACCTTGTGGGATGCAAAAGTCTCCGGCAGAGGCGCTTCAACTTGCGCAGCCATAACAGGGAGTGTCAAAAGCAGACCCATCATCAGGGTCAGTAGCTTTTGGTAGGGGTTTTTAAACATGGTGTAAACTCCGTGATTATTTAAAATTGAGCGCGCTTATCCATTAAAACGAATTGGCTTCGGTTTTTATTCCCTGTTTTTAAACCAGTTATTTTTATTCGCCCACTAAACTTATTTATTTCATAAGTTGTTAATATATTTAAAAAAATTATTTGCAAACTCGATTGAAATGCAGTTAGTATCAAAAAAAAGAGATATTCAAAGTAGTGAAATTCAAAGATGATTTTTTCAAATAAAATTGTTGATCTGTTTTGCGAGTCCAAGCAAAGACGACAGTTCAACTTAGCCTTGGAAAGCAGATATCAACGTTTGTATCGTTTGGCATTTGCTTGGAGTCACCAAGCTGTGATTGCCGAAGACTTGGTACAGGAAACCATGCTTAAAGCGTTGGAATCCCATAAGGATCTCAGCAATATGGAACATTTAGATGCATGGTTGAGTAAGATCATGCATAACTTGTTTATCGATAATATGCGCTTCAATCGTCGTTGGGATTGGGTGGAGGAAGCAGAGATCGATCAACATTTTGCCGTGTGTTGCAACGAGTCGGATTTGATTAAAAAACAGGCGGCTGAACAGTTTTATAAAGCGATGGCCAAATTGCCTTTTTCTCAGCGTGAAGTGATTACTTTGGCTGATATCCAAGGGTTTAGTTATCAAGAGATTGCCGATATAACGGCCACCCCGATTGGTACCGTGATGAGTCGTATAGCCCGTGGCCGGGAGCGTTTAAAAAAATTATTGCAGTACAACGACTATCTACAAAAAAACGTTGTCGCTTTACGGAGAAAATGATGTCTAAGGTTTTTGAAAGTTATCAGCTGCACGCTTATGTTGATGGCCAGCTTAGTCGCGAAGAGTGTTTGGAAATTGAGCATGAGATGCAGTTACAGCCCGATCTAGAGCAGGAAGTCTGTCATTTGCGAGCCCTTAAAGGGCAGGTTAAAGAGATGTATCAGGATATTCCGGTACCTACGCCAGGGAACAAGTCGGTGAAACCGAAACGAGTTTGGTCGATACCTAAGGCGATGGCCGCTTCTTTGTTATTCGGTATTGTGCTGGGTGCAGGCAGTCTGCATTGGTATGCGTCAGGTTTGAATTCAACATCATTTATGCAAGAAAATATGTTGGCACAGCAGAGTAGCGGACGTTATTTGATTCATCTGGATTCGGCGGATCAGAGTAAGCAGATGGAGGCTTTGCAAAGAGTTTCTGAAATTTTTGCCGATGGGGGGCCTGATGTCCAGATCGATGTCATCTCGAATCATCAAGGTGTCACTCTGTTTGATGTCAATAACCCGAACCGTATGGAGTTGGAAAGTCTGTTGAATCGATATGATAATTTGACACTTTATGCCTGCAAACGTGCTTTGGAACGTGCGTGGAATAAGGGAGAGAAAATCCAAATGTTGCCTCAGGTTAAGCATGAGCTACCGGCGATTGATACGGTGGCTAAACGTCTTACGGAAGGATGGAAGTACATTAAGATTTAGACGGGTAGCGCGATTTTTCCATGGGTTATCTTAATATGGGTTATCTCAAAAGATAGCCCGCCGGACTACATCTACTATCGGTAAGCATGTATACTTAACGGCACAATGAATCATGGCCGTTTTTATGAAAAGCTCTTCCGCTAATGCAACCACTAATCCACTTTTAAGCCGTTCATTTCTGTCTCTGTTTAGTGTCCAGTTCCTTGGCGCATTCAATGATAATTTGTTCAAAAATGCTCTGGTCATGCTGATTACATTTCGTTTGAGTGAATCGGCCGATCAGACCGGTTTGTTGATCACTTTGGCAGCCGGCCTATTTATACTTCCTTTTTTCATCTTTTCGGCACTTGCCGGACAGATTGCAGACCATTATCCAAAGACCTGGCTAGTTAAAAAAATCAAGTTGGCAGAGGTCATGATTATGGGGTTGGGTGCGATTGCTCTACTGAGTAGCAGTTTGGAATTGTTATTTCTGACGCTGTTTTTAATGGGTGCTCAATCTGCCTTTTTCGGGCCCATTAAATACGCGATCCTGCCGGAGATGCTAGACAGAAAACGATTGATTCAAGGCAATTCTTTGTTTAGTGGCTCAACGTTTATCGCCATTTTATTAGGTACTATCGGCGGTGGGTTAGGTGTCCTGACCGAGCAGGGAACAACTTTAATGGCGGTGGTTATCGTTTTCGTCGCTGTGATCGGTTATTTATTCAGTCTGTTTTTGCAGGTTTCGGCGACGGCGGATAAAACGCTGGTGATCAGCCTGAATATATTCAACTCGACTTGGCAAATGGTCAGACAAAGTGCCGATTATCCGCTGGCGCTTTTGTCGATTATCTCTATCTCTTGGTTCTGGTTCATTGGCGCTACCTTATTGAGCCAAATTCCCGCTCTGGTGAAATACGATTTAGGGGCGAACGATAACGTTGTGGTGGCCTTTCTGACCCTGTTTTCTATCGGTATTGCTCTGGGCTCGGCACTGGTAAGTCGTTTAATGAAGAATAGGGTGCATCTGTATTGGCACTGGTTGATGATGGCAGCCATCTCTATGCTCTTGTGGTTGACGGTCTGGAGTATTGATGCCGGTAGTCAAATAGAAAGCGGTGTTTCACGTGAAACTCTGTTAACCATGGCTGAGATGATCGGGCTGTGGCCGCAGAGTTTGTCGTTGCTGTTTATGGGATTATTGGCGGTGGTCGGTGGGATGTATATTGTGCCGCTATACACGCTATTGCAAACTTATACGCCTTTCTCGGTACGTGCTAGAATGGTCGCTGTAAATAATATCGTCAACTCTTTTTTAATGGTCCTCTCGGCATTGCTGTTGATGGTTGGCTTTGCCGCCTCTTTAAGTTTATTGCAAATGCTGTCGATTTTAGCTGTCTTCAATCTACTGGTTGTTGGGTGGCTGTTTAGAAAAAGAGAGTTGGTCACTAAATAACCGACACAAAGAAGTGGGTAGGAAATATATGAAGTGGTTAGTAAAGCCTCTGGTCAAATCGTTGTTTAAATTATTTTACCGTGTCGAGGTAAAGGGGTTGGAACATTACTACACTGCCAAACAGGACGATAGACCGACTTTAATAATCGCTAATCATGTCTCATTACTCGATGGTCCATTATTGGATCTTTTTATTCCCGGCGAAACTTCTTTCATGGTTGATACCTCTCACACCAAAAAATGGTATGAGCGCTGGATTCTTTCCATGACCCACTATTTTACGGTTGATATTCATAGCCCTTATGCTGCCAAACACATGATTGACGAGTTGAAAAAGGGCAAGCAATGCATGGTGTTTCCGGAAGGGAGAATCACCACCAACGGCGCTTTGATGAAGGTTTATGAAGGTACCGGGCTGATTGCTGACAAAACCAATGCCCAGGTGTTGACTGTGAATATCGGCGGCGCGGTATTTAGCAAGTTTTCATATTTGAATGGAAATCATCTCGCGTCTATTAAGCAACGCTGGTTTCCTAAAATCATATTAACGATTACAGCACCGACCCAGATTAAAGCGGATAAGCACTTGAAGGGTACGGATCGCCATAAATATTATAAAAACACGGTTTTTAAGTTGCTGCGTGATGCCGGTTACTATGGCTCTGTTGAAGAGAAATCGCTGTTCAGCACACTGGTGCAAACCAAGAAAAATGCGGATCGCGGTCATGTTTGTGTCGAGGATATCAATGAAGTTCATTTGAGCTTGAAAAAGTTGGTTCAAGCGTCAGTCATTCTCGGTAATGCTTTGCAGCGTCATCTTAAAGATGAACAACGGGTGGCGTTAATGTTGCCGAATGTATCGGGTGTTCCGGTGACTTTCTTTGCTTTGCAAGCTTACGGTTATGTGCCGGCGATGATCAATTTCACTGCCGGTCAATCGGCCATTGAATCTGCACTGCAAACGGCGGAATTGAAAACCTTGGTAACCTCAAAAAAGTTTGTCGAAGCGTTTGAGATTGAAGGTCTGATTGCGGAGCTGAGCAAGAAAACCCGAATTCTTTATCTGGAAGATGTCAGGGAAGAAATCGGCTTAATCGATAAACTGCTCGGTTTGGTGCGTTCGGTCAAGAGTTTGCCGGGCTATAACAAATCACCGCAAGAAGAAGCGGTGGTGTTGTTTACTTCCGGTTCCGAAGGTGCGCCTAAAGGTGTGGTACTGTCACACAATAACATCATCCATAACATCAACCAGATCAACGCCATGTTGAATCTACTGCCAAATGAACGCATTTTTAACGCCTTGCCGACCTTCCATAGTTTTGGTTTGACTGCCGGTCTATTATGGCCGATTCTGAAAGGCGCCAAAACTTACCTGTATCCGTCTCCGGTCCATTATGCGATAGTGCCGGAAATGGTCTATCAAAAGAATGCCCGTTTGATTTTCGGAACCGATACCTTCTACAGCGGTTACGCAAGAAAGGCAGATTCGTTCGATTTTTACAGCCTGAGAGCTTTGGTCGCCGGAGCCGAACGTCTGCGTCCGGAAACGAGAGAACTCTATGCCTGCAAGTTCAGACAACCGATTTATGAAGGTTATGGGGTGACTGAGACTACTCCGGTTTTATCGGTTAATATTCCGACGGCTTTTAAAGATGGCTCGGTTGGTCAATTCGTCCCTGCTGTGGAGCACCGTTTACAAGCGGTGCCGGGTATCGAGGAAGGCGGTCGCCTGTTCGTTAAAGGGCCTAATATCATGTTGGGTTATCTGATGCCGGATCGTCCGGGTGTATTGCAGTCGCCGCAAGACGGCTGGCATGATACCGGCGATATTGTCGATGTCGATCAGGACGGTTATGTTTGGATTAAAGGCCGCGCCAAACGTTTTGCGAAAATTGGCGGCGAGATGGTGTCTTTGACGGCGGTTGAAACTTATATCAATGAAGCCAGCCCGGAAGGCCATCATGTGGTGGTCGCCGTGCCTGACGAACGCAAAGGCGAGCAACTCGTTTTGGTGACCGATGATGATACGTTGAGCCGCAAGACGGTCAAAGATGCCGCTCGTGAGAAAGCGGTTTCGGAATTGATGATTCCGAAGACGGTCATTCTGGTCGAATCGGTTCCTGTGTTGGGTACCGGCAAAACCAATTATCCTGAAGTGCAAAAGATTGCTGAACGACATTTCACGAGTTAATTTTGCAAGTTATCATCGGATAAATAAAAAGCGCTCATTTGAGCGCTTTTTTGTTGTAATTAGTTTCTATTAGTAGCGGTTATGCCTAATTGTTATAGAGACTGGCTAGTTCCTGTTTTTCTTTCTTTTGGCCGGCTTGGTTTTGTTTATTGATTAATGCCGCCCAGTTGTCGCATATTTCCTGCATGGTTTTATAACCGAGCTTTTCGCCGGCAAAAAGGTGTGATTCAAGCTGATGAATTGCTTTTTTAAGGTGTTCATTTGGTATCTGTTCGATGGAGTCAATGTTCATGTCGTCGTGCAACTGGCGTAGCAATTCCGGATAGAATTCATTCAAAGGTAGATCACACCATTGTTTATTGAAGACCAGTTTAACCGCTTCATCTTTGTTGTCATTGCTTACCTGGTTGGCTGCCGCTTGCAATTTTTTCAGTTTTTTATGGGTGATAAATAACATCAGCAAAGTGATCAACCAAAATAGCGTGGCGGCTAGGCTGACATAAGGCCAGAATGAGTCGGTTGGTTGTGGGCGGTAAGGGTAGGTTTCCGCCACAGGAGGAATACTGGTACTGTCTGTTGTTTTGCGATCTTCAGAGAGTTGCGCGATGTTTTGGGCGCTGTCGCTACCTTGAACAACTGGCGGAATCGAGCTGCTCGCCGGCCAAATTGTTAATGGATCGGTTTTCAGGGTGGCGGTTTCCGGCTTGCCGGTGGCGGTATTCCACCAAGTGATGGTTAAATCGGGAATCTGCAAAGTGCCTTCGTCGGTCGGAACGATCGCTTGGGAAATATTGACGATGCTGGTCACCCCTTTGGCTGAAACGGATTGATTTTGTTTGCTGGTATCCGGATAGATTTTGAAATTGCTGCCGTTTTGCGTTTTGATTTCCGGTAACTGACTGGCTTTCAAACCCTCGACTTCTAGCGTAATGGTTCGTCTGATACTGTCGCCGACATGCACCGTATCCGGCAGGTTTTGCCATTGCTGGCTAATCTTCAATGAGCTGGCCGGTAGCCAGTAAGGCGTGTTCTTAACCGCCTGTGGTTGGACAGTGATGGAAATTGGTTTGGCAAGCGCTCTAACGCCTTTTTGGCCGCCTCTCAGGTGGACGATACCTGAAAATGACGGGCCGGGAATATCGAGCTGGCCGCTAGACTGCGGGAAGAAGGCGTATTGCCATTCATAAACCGTGTACTGTTGTCCGTTGATGGTTTTGCCGTAAACGGATTGTTCTTTAAGCTGTTCAAGCAAAGCGTCGCCGAATTTCGGCGGACGGATATTTCCGTTAACCAGGCTGCCTTTATGGTAAAAACGCAGGGTATAGACAACCTGTTCCTGAATGAAAACCGTTTGTTTATCAACGTTGGCTTCCAGAAAATAGGGACGATTGGCATCACTGACCTGTGCGTTTAGCACCGTAATCGGATAGGGCTGGCTTTTGACGCCGTTGACTTCAAAGGGCGGAATCATCAATTTACCGATCTGCTTAGGCAGAATCTGTACTCGCCAGCGGGTAAAGGAGTTATAGGAGCCGTTGATGATCTCGACTTGGTTGCTCTGTTGTTGATTCAATATCTCGAACTGATCTTCAAGAGCGGTCAGATCGATTTGTCCGCTTTTGCTCTGAAAGTCCGCTTCGATCATCAGGGTGACGATATCGCCCATTTCTACAGATTGACGATCGGTACTGACCGTTAGTTTATCTGCCAACGCTACGTTACTGATACTCAGTATGGACAGCAAGAAAATCCATTTAACAAATGACTTGATGTGGAGAATGCTTTGCATGAATGTCATAGGGGTTACCACTGTTTTTTGTTCTCATTGTCGGTACGGGGATTTTGCTGATATTGGTATTCAAACTTTCTTTTTAAGAATACCCCCGGCTGATCGGGAATCTGTTTCAACCAGTTCTGCTGCGCCTGTTCCTCTTCGGACAGAGCGGGTTTAGCGTCTTTGGTATTGTCGCTTTTGGTTGATTGAGTGTCGGCCAGTTTATTGGCTTGGCCGTCCGCAGTTTCGGCCGCGTTTTGGGCTTCATCGCCGCTGCCGTCCGCTTCCGCGACCCCCGAACGTTGGGAAGCGTTTTGTTCCGAGGTTTGTGCATCTTGATTATCGGTTGCTTGTCCTTGGTTTGACGGGGTTGCATCTTGTGCTTGCTGGCCGTCTTGGGTGGCGTTCTGAGCGTTTCCGGAATCGCTATTTACATCGTCACCACTCTGTTTTGATGCCTCATTTTCAGCGCCTTGCTCACCTCCTGAACCGGTTGAATTATCCGTTTGTTGTGGTTGAGTGGTTTGCTGATCGTTTTTTTGCGTTTGTTGTGACGACTCTTGTCGGCTATTCTCTGTTGCTTCCGAAGCGCCGTTTTGACCATTTTCCGATTGCTCAGGCAGTTGCGTGGCAGAGCTGATGGTTTTCAATTTTTGCGCAATCGCTAGGTTTTCTTTGGCGGCTTGCATGGAGGGATTAATCAATAGCGCTTGTTCATACGCTTTGATGGCCTCATCCAGTTGCATACTTTTGGTTAAGGCATTGCCTTGGTTGTAGTAGCCGACAGCACTTTTATCGAGAGCAAACAGTTTGGCGGCTTCGGCATATCGTCCCTGACGGTACAGGGCACTGGCACGCCACTGTTTATTTTCAAACAGTGCTTCGGCTTTGTCATACTCTTCGGCTTCCCAAGCTTGGTAGCCTTGCTGATCGTGTGATTTGAACACTTCTCCTAAATCCGATAACAGAGAACCGGCATAAGAGGGTTGAGGGTTCAATAGCAGACCGGGCAGTAGAGCCAGAGCGGCTAGATTAAGCAGGGTACCTCGTCTGAACAGAAAGGCAGCGAGCGGGATCAGCAGAAACAGGAAGTAAAAACCGATATCGAGCGGGTGGTTGACCTCTTTTTCGGTTTGGGCACTATCTAAATCGCTACTGGTCAGTTTCGGTGGTAACAAGTTTTGGCTGTTATCAACGCCAATTCGCAGGTGCTGCCACTCAATGCCGGTTTCGTCCGCTAAGTCCGCAAAGCGCTGTAGCGGCACTTCAGGCATGATTAGTTTACCGTCATCGTCTTTAAGCAGACCGTAGCCGGGAATTTGCACGACGCCGCCTTTTTTCGAACCGACCGTCAGCAAACTGATAGAGTAGGGTTTGCTGTCAATCCAGTCTTCAATCGAACCGATTTGGTTGGCTTCAATATCATCACTAATCCAGATGATGTGTCCTTGGGTGATTTTCGCCCCGGTGAGTAGATCATCCGCTTTTTGCAGGCCGAGCAACGGATCCGAACCGAATTGAGGCATGACAACCGGATTAAGGCTCGGTAACAGCCCCAATAAGGTTTTGTTGTCTTCCGAAATCGGGCTAATGGTATGTGCCGAGCCGGCATAGACAACCATACCGATCGCATATTCGGGATTTTGCTTTAACAGGTCCGTCAAAGTGTATTTCACCCGGGCGATACGGTCTGGCGAAACATCGTCGGCCAACATGGACAGGGAAAGGTCGAGCACGATCACCACTCCTTGTTGGGATTTTTGCGCCGGTACATCCACCGATTTGATCCAGGGACCGGACAGTGCCAGTACCGTGAAAAACCAGGCAAAGGCTAGACCGATATAACCGAGTTTCTCGTTTAATGAAGGTTCCGACGTGGCATTTTCGCCGAGTAGCAATCTACGGAATTTCGGTTCGATGACTTGGTGCCAAGCCCCTTGTTTCTGGTTGACCTGCCAAGCTTGCCAAATAATCCAGATAATAGGCAATAAAGCCAAAAACCACCAAGGTCTGAGAAAATGTATATTGGCCATGATTTCAAACATTCTAGGCCCCCATCTTTCTTAATTGCTGCCAAGCTAACATCAGACTAAACAGGAATGCCAGTCCAAGCGGCCAATAATAGAATTCGGAACGTAACCGGTAACTAAAAATTTCATGTTCAACCGATTCAAGTTGGTTGATGTGTTGGTAGATTTCGGCCAGTTGTTCAGTGTCGTTGGCTTGGAAGAAGCGGCCGCCGGTCAACTCTGCAATTTGAGTCAAGGTATCGATATCCATATCCGATTTATTGGCCAGAAAGCGATCCAGTCCGGTACGGCTTCTTACCTTACCGACGCCAACGGTATAGATTTTCAGCCCCATCTCTTTCGATTTCTGAGCCGCTTCCAGCGGATCGACAATCCCGGCGGTATTGGAGCCGTCGGTCAATAGAATAAGTACCGCGGAACGTATCTCGGTATCCAGTTTATTCTCTTTGAAATGTTTGAGGGTCAAGCCGATGGCATCGCCGATGGCGGTGTTTTTTCCGGCCATACCGATTTCGGTTTCGTTGAGCAAGGTTTTAACGGTATTCAGATCGTAGGTCAGCGGGCTCTGTAAAAACGCTTGGGTGCCGAATACCACCAAGCCCATGCGGTCTCCTTGGCGGCGATTGATGAATTCCGAGACCACTGATTTAACTGCAACTAGACGGTTCACTTCATCGCCTTGCAGGTACATGTCCTCTTTCTGCATGCTACCGGACAGGTCGACGGCGAGCACAATTTCCTTTCCGCTGATCTGAAAGGGAGTGGAATCCAGATAGAGTACCGGACGGGTTGCGGCGATGAGCAAAGCAAACCACATCAGTATCGCCAGTGGCGGAATGCCGCTGTGAGTTTGATTGACCTCCACCAAGTTCTCTTCCGGAAGCTCGCCTTCGACACGCGAGATGATCTGTGGAGCCAGCAGAGGACTGTGCTGTTTGTTGACTGGTTTGATTAAACGGTTAATCAACCACGGAAGCGGAAGCAAAGCGATCATCCATGGCCAGATGAAGCTCAGGTTGGTGACAATGTGAATAATTTTGTCCCATTCCATTATTGGTGATGTCCTTTAATCCATTTGTGCGCATAATCCGCTAGCGTTCGCGTGGCTTGCTGTATTTGCGGTGACTTATCTGCGTGTTCATCCATATAGCTGATTTCGATTATTTCCGCTAGGTTTTCCGGCTGAGGGATATAGCTGCTGGTATCCGAGAGAAAATGCACCCAATCTTCACTTTGCAAGGCAGCGGTTTTACTGCGCCCGTATGCCGTCAAAGCAACCTGCTTGAGCAGTCGGTTGATGCGGGAAATTTTCTGGTAATCGGAGAGGGTGTTATCACTAAGGATTGTTTGTAATAACCTGTCCGCCGTGACTCGATAGGCGTTGCGTCTTTTTAGATCCAGATAGTACCAAAGTACACCGACCAGAATAGAGGTCACACTAAAAATTAAAATCCACCAACTGAAAGCCAACGGCCACCAGCCAATCGGGTCGGGCAGTTGAATATCGTGGAGTTGGGATAACAGATTCGGGTCTTGCATAGGAAAATAACTATTGGAGTAAACGGGCTTCAATCAGGCTCATCAAGGGCTCTTGATGGGTGCCTATCTGCACGAGTGGAATATTCAGTTGCACAAAGACTTCAGCGGTATTTCGCCACTGCTCTTCATAGATATCTTGGTAGTTTTGTCTGGTTTTTTCTCTGAAACTGTCCAGTCTGACCAGTTTATTACTGGCGAAGCTACTGGTCATACTCAACCAACCCAGTTCGGGCAGCGTTTTTTCAAGATTATCGTAGATGTGGATAGCGGTAATATCCGAGCTGGTTTTTAGTTTTTGCAGTTGCGGTTTGGCGTATTTCGCTAATTGAATCATATCGCCGATCAGAAAGACCTTATTGCCCGGTTTATTAACTTTAAGCAGTTGATTCAGCGCTTCCGGCCAAGCTTGACTGTCGGGAGCCAGCGGCGTATTGATCTGTGCTTGCAGGTCGATACTTTGCTGCAGCAAACTGAGTACGGTTTGCTGGTTTCGTTTCGGCGACAGCCAGTTCTGGCGCAGGTGGTTGAAGCCGATGCCGCCAACCCGTTCGTTATGAGACAGAGAGACCCAAGCAAGGATAGCCGCGATATTTAGTGCTTGTGCCGTTTTTAGACGCTTCTTAGAACCGAAAAACAGATTTGGAGTCTGTTCAATCGCCAGCAGTGTCGGGCGCTCATTCTCTTCGACAAATATTTTAGTATGCGGTTTTTGGATTCGGGCGGTAACTTTCCAGTCGATATGGCGAATGTCATCGCCGGGCTGGTACTGGCGCACCTCGCTAAAGGTCATGCCTCGGCCTTTTTTTACCGCTAGATGACTACCGGTTTGGGCAACGATCTGATCTTGCTGGTGATTCAGTTTTTTTTGTTTCACGTGAAACCTGAACTCGACCAAATCTTTAAGGTTGCTGTACAGGCTGGTCTCTTCCGTCTGCATACTGTTGTGATTACTCTGCGGGGCTTTCATTGGCAACGAGTGGTACGACTAGGTAACCGGCACTAAATTAAGCAGTTGATCGGTGATATCGTCTACCTGAATACCTTGCGCCTCGGCTTCGAAACTCAGTAGTAAACGGTGGCGGAAAACATCATGTACCACTGCTTGTACATCGTCCGGACTGACGAAGTTTTTACCGTTCAACCAAGCTCGGCTACGGGCACAACGAGATAAAGCGATGGTGGCACGCGGACTGACGCCGACATTGATACAGTTGGCAAGTTCCTGACCGTAACGTTTCGGTTCGCGGGTCGCCATCACTAGCTCGACAATATAGTCTTTAACCGAATCGGCTAAATGAATATCCAGAATAGCGTCACGAGCGGTGAACAGGTCTTTTTGCGATAGCGGCGGGAAGTTCGGTTTGTCGCTATGCTGACGCGCTTCCTTTTCAACCAGATCCAAAATCCGGTGCTCACTGAAAGTATCCGGATAGTCGATTTTGACGTGCATCATGAAACGGTCCAGTTGCGCTTCAGGAAGTGGATAAGTTCCTTCCTGTTCAAGCGGATTTTGGGTCGCCATAACCATAAACAGAGGCTCCATCGGCAAGCTGCGTTTACCGATACTGACCTGACCCTCGGCCATCGCTTCCAATAGGGCGGCTTGAACTTTTGCCGGCGCTCGGTTGATTTCGTCCGCCAGAATCAGGTTATGAAAGATCGGACCGGATTGGAAAACAAACTCACCGGTTTCCGGGCGGTAAATATCGGTACCGGTAATATCGGACGGCAAAAGATCAGGCGTAAATTGGATACGGTGAAAACTGCCTTCAATCAGTTCGGACAAGACTTTGATTGCCTTGGTTTTTGCCAATCCGGGGGGACCTTCCACTAGTAAATGACCATCGGACAATAGGGCGATGAGCAAACGTTCGGTCAATTGTGGCTGACCGATAATATGCTGATTGATGTGATCAATCAGGGATTGAAACTTGTCTGATAAATTTGAGACTGCCTCTGACACAGTAAATCCTCTGTATTTATTTGGATGAATGATTTTACTTTTACCAAATCCCGGATGGAATAGTGAATCTTTAACAGATTATGGCTTCATCGTGAGCTGGAAATTTCCGTAAAAACTTTCAATGAGTATCGCCCATTATACTGATAAGCAATCGAGATTTAAGCTTTAACGAAAAACCCCTCGATGAGGGGTTTTGAGTGAAGGGTATGACGCTTAGTTAATATGCTTTTGATCGCCTTCGTAATCGATCAGCAGATTAAGCAGTTCGACCACTTTATCACTTAAGCGGTCGATTCTATCGACGCCGTTCTCGACAGTTTCATAGTCATCGATATAGAAAGCATCCATAATGGTTTTAATGGTTTGGTGCAGTTCGCTATGCTGTTCTCCCAGCTCTTTCATCATCGGTAAATGCATAAGTTGCTGTCCGTTACCTTGATAGTACCATTGACCGAGAATACAGGCTGCCGGATCAATTGCCGTTTCATAGCTGACACCGATATCCGCACCGTCGATAAAGTTACGGATTTTGTATTTCCAGTTCATATGAGCTTTGATCATGCTGGCATACTGTTGGGCAACTTCCGATTGGGCGATGATTTTATTGCGTCTTTCGCGTACAACCTGGCTGCTGTATTTATTGGGTTGAATATTGAAAGACTGCAGCATTTCGGTCAAGTCGTCGATTTTGAGCGGTTTTTTAATAATACCGTTCATACCGGCTTTTTCTATAGTCTGCTGATAGTTATCGGAGTGACCCGTATAAGCCAGAACCGGGTTTTTAAAGCCGCTATTGCGTAATTCACGAGTTGCTTGTAGTCCGTCTTGAACCGGCATTTCGATATCCATCAAGATCGCTTTAGGGTTGTAACGTTTGCATTGAGCGACGGCATCGCGACCATTAGAGGCCGTACGAGCATCATAGCCCACCTTTCTAAGGTACATGCTGGCTACCTTGAGGTTGGAGATGTTATCGTCCACCACCAAGATAATCGGGGTCTCTTTTTCCGAATTACTGCCGCCGCCGGATTGACCGCATTCGCCCAATTCGAATGCACCGACCAAGTTGTCCATATTGTGGGCAACGTCGCTTAGATAGTCGGCCAAAGAGGAGTTTTCCATGACCAAAGTTGAATTGTGGTCGGCCGCTTTGTTTAGGTTTTCGATAGTGTGGTTGACATCGTCAATTTGTCGAGCCTGGGCCTGAGCGTTGTCGGCAATGGCCGAGATGTTGTTTGACATCTGGTTGACTTGACCGATGATCTGTTCCAATGATTCGCCGGTATTTTGTACCTTTTCGGTTCCGTGAGTAATTCTTTCGGCGGTTCTATTGATCAAAGTCTTGATATCTTTTGCCGCTTCGGCCGATTTTTGCGCCAAATTGCGAACTTCTCCGGCTACTACGGCAAAGCCTTTGCCGTGTTCACCGGCACGAGCGGCTTCAACGGCCGCATTCAGTGCCAGCAAGTTGGTTTGGAAGGCAATACTGTCGATCATGCTGACAATACCGGTAATCTGTTCGCTTACCTCATTGATTTCATGCATGGCTTGAATGGTTTCCTGCATGCTTTGGTTGCCTTGTTCAACCTGATCTTGTGTCTGTCTGGCCAGTTGATTGGACTCGTTAGCCTGTTGTGCGGTTTGCGAGACTTTTTCGGTCAGCATCTGCATGGCGGAAGATGTGGCGTAGAGTTCTTGGCTCTGCTGTTTGATCGAATTGAACAGCTCTTCGTTGCTTTTCGAGACGTGTTCGGCAGATTGGGTGACTTCGGAAGCCTGATTGTTGACACGGCAGAAAGAGCTACGCAGGGATTCGATACTGGTGACGAGGTTTCTGACGGTCCAGCCATATTGCCCGAAATGTTGACCTTCCGGCTCGACGGTCAGGTTTTTACTGGAAAGACCGCCAATCAAAATCGAGATATCTTTTAGCGTATATTGCAGGTTACTCATTAAATGGTTGATATCTTCGGCCAATGTTTTATAGAAACCTTGCAGTTGACCGGTTTCGACCCGCGAGTGCAGCTTGCCGTGAGAAGCATCTTCGACCAACTTCTTAATATTGTCTTGTACAAACATCTCCTGAAAAATATCTTGCCATTCGATCACCATACCCAAGGCGTTACCGCTGCCGTCTTGAATCGGACTCAGTTGCAACTGCAATTGGGCACCGAAAAACTCGAATTTAAAGGTTTCAGCTTGTTGCATGGCAATCAGGCGTTCCATGATGTGCGGGTTTTTTGCAAATAGACAAGCGATGTTTTTACCAAGCAGGTTATTCAGATCGAAATCGGAAATCTCTTCTCTGATAACCGGTTCCAGCTGACGCAAATACGCTTTTAATGAATCATTGAAGTAGGTAATGGTACCGGTTTGGTCGGCAATCATAATGTATGAATTTAGATTATCGAGACCGGACTCCAAACGTGTCGACCTTCTCAGAGTGGTCATGACATCGTTTTTCTGGGCGTTAAGACGAATTTGCAAGGTTTTGATGCGTCGATTAATGACTCCGGAGGTATTTGCTCCATGGGTATTGATGTCGCCGGTCAGTTTTTCGTTGGTGATTTCGTCCAGCGCGCCGATCGCATCTTTGATACGGCCTAGGTAATACATGACATGAATGGTAGAAATAATCGTCAGGAAAATGACTAAATTATTCAGCCAACCCGGCCTAACGCCCGAGAAATAGGCATAACCTTCCATAATCATCGCCAGAATGGTTGCCGGAATCAGGGTGACTAAAGGCGGCCAGTGGGCTAGTGGGTTATAGCGTTTCCATAAGCTGTCGACTTCGCCATTCTTGAGTTTAATTTTCTTATTGGCAATCGCTTCATAAGCGGCGGTAGCGGCCTGTTTTTGCTCTTCCGATGCCGGTGTACGCGCACTCATATACCCCTTGATATTACCGTCTTCATCGAAAATAGGGGTGGCGTTGGCTTCTACCCAGTAGTGGTCGCCGTTTTTACGACGGTTTTTAACAATCTGATGCCACGGCCGTCCGGCTTGAATGGTTGTCCAGAAATCGGCAAAAACAGCCGCCGGTACGTCCGGGTGGCGTAACAGGTTATGCGGCGCGCCCATTAATTCATGGTATTCATAACCGCTCGCTTCTACAAAAGCTTCATTTGCGTAGGTGATATTACCTTGTAGGTCAGTATGCGAGATGAGTAGAGTATCCGCTTTTAGCTTATATTCATTTTGCGTGACGGGTTGGTTGTTGCGCATTTACCTATCCTATGAATTGTGTCATTTTATTGAGTGCAAAGAGTTGAGTAGCAAAGTGAGTGCCACAAATAAGCAATATTAAGTCAGCTAACTAAGTGAAAGTGTTGGCGAATCATGCCCCGTAAGCCGGGTTTGCAAAAACAAAGGAACCCTGAAGGGTTCCAATCGCATAAAAGAAAAAGGACGGAGGCTTAAAACAGACCGGTAATTACGCCGGCATCGTCAATGTCGATACGTTCCGCAGTCGGTACTTTAGGTAAGCCGGGCATGGTCATCATATTGCCGGCAATGGCAACGATGAAACCGGCACCGTTTTCCAATTTGATATCGCTGATCTCGACGATGTGTCCGGTCGGCGCGCCTTTGGCGTTCGGATCTGTTGAAAAAGACATTTGCGTTTTTGCCATACAGATCGGCAAATTGCCGTATTCAGGCTGCAAGCGCTCTATTTCGGCTTTGACTTTGGCGCTGGCGGTGATCTCTTTTGCGCCGTACATGCGGGTGGCGATGGTTTCGATTTTGTCCCACAGCGGTAGATCGGTATCGTATAGATAATCAAAACCGGGTTCGTTGTTCTCCGTCAGTTCGACGACGGCTTGAGCCAGTTCTTCCGCTCCGGCTCCGCCTTCCGCCCAGTGTTTGGAGATGATACATCTCACGCCAAGCGCTTCGACCTTCTTGACCAGAAGCTCGGTTTCCGCATCGGAATCATAGGTGAAATGGTTGACACACACCACGGCCGGCAACTTGAAGTTTTCGGTAACGTTAAATAGATGACGCTCCAAGTTGGCAAATCCGTTTTCCAGTGCTTGCAGGTTTTCCTGGTTCAAGTGGTCTTTGGCTACGCCGCCGTGGAACTTCAGAGCACGAACCGTTGCCACGATGACCACCGCCGACGGGGTAAGTTTGGCCGCACGGCACTTAATATTGAGGAACTTCTCCGCACCCAGGTCGGCACCGAACCCGGCTTCGGTCACCGCGTAATCGGCCAGCTTTAAAGCCGTTTGTGTTGCCGTGACCGAGTTGCAGCCGTGAGCGATATTGGCAAACGGTCCGCCGTGGACGATGGCAATATTGTTCTCCAAAGTCTGTACGATATTCGGTTTGATGGCGTCTTTTAACAAAGCGGCCATAGCGCCGTGCGCTTTCAGGTCGCTGGCATAAACCGGCGTGACTCGGTCGGTTTTGTAGCCGATGATAATACGCCCTAAACGTTCTTTCAGGTCGGCGCGGTTAGTGGCTAGACAGAGAATGGCCATAACTTCGGATGCGACCACGATGTCGTAACCGTCTTCGCGCAGATAACCGTTGGCCGGGCCACCCTGACCGATGGTGATATTACGCAAGGCACGGTCGTTCATATCGACCACACGTTTCCATTTAATGCGGCGCGGATCGATATCCAACGCATTGCCGTGGTTGATGTGGTTATCGATCATCGCTGCCAATAAATTGTGGGCGACACCGATCGCATGAAAATCGCCGGTAAAATGCAAGTTGATGTCTTCCATCGGAACCACTTGCGAATAACCGCCTCCGGCTGCGCCGCCTTTCATGCCGAAACAGGGTCCTAAAGAAGGTTCGCGCAAACACATGATGGTCTTCTTGCCGATACGGTTCAACGCATCGCCCAAACCGACTGTGGTAGTGGTTTTGCCTTCGCCGGCCGGTGTCGGGCTGATGGCGGTTACCAGAATAAGTTTACCTTCTTGATCGTGCTGATGGGAAAGGTTGTCGACATACTCCAAAGAGAGTTTAGCCTTGTAGTGTCCGTACGGATCGAGATGTTCGGCCGGAATATTAAACTTCTCTTCGGCAAGTTTAATAATCGGCTCCATTTTGGCATTTTGTGCAATTTCAATATCAGACATCGTAGCCTCACTTGATGTGTCGTTCTCTATTTTTTGTGCAGCGAGTATCTCATGATGTTTACGCAACACTATTTATATGTTTTTTGTTGTTTATTAGTTTTTGTTTATCTTCTAGTGATTGCAGTCCAGCAGCTCTATCCAGTGCTTGACCGGCGTATCGGTCCCTTTCTGCAAATGCATCAGACAACCGATATTGGCGGTGACAATAATTTTAGGTTTGGATTGCAGCAGGTTTTCCAACTTATTGTCACGCAGATTTTTGGAGATTTTCGGTTGGAAAATAGAGTAGGTTCCGGCCGATCCGCAGCATAGGTGGGAGTCATTGACATGGCTGATGCGGTAACCCAAGCGGCGCAGGATATCCTCCACCAGACCCGGCAGCTTTTGACCGTGCTGTAGAGTGCAAGGGGAGTGGAAAGTCACTTTCTGGTTCTTGAAGTGAGTGAAGTTGGACAGGTCTTGTGCACTCAAAAATTCGGCGATATCCTGGGTGTGATCAACGATACGTTGAGCTTTGGCAGCATATTTGGCGTCGTCGCGCAGCAGGTGTGCATAATCCTTAATCATGACGCCACAGCCGCTGGCATTGGAGATGATTGCCTGCACGCCCTGATCCAGATACTTTTCCCAGGCATCAATGTTGACTTTGATCTGTTGTAAAGCGTCTTCATGGCCGGAAAGGTGATGTTCCACCGCGCCGCAACACTGTTCCTGAGGAGTCTCCAGAACATTGAAGCCCAACTTATTCAGCACTTTGATACTTGCCTGATTGATATTGGGTGCCAGTGCCGGTTGCACACAGCCCGAAATCATCAAAACACTGGATTTTAGGGCGTCTTTTCGGTCTTTAAGTTCCTGGTTCAGAGTCAGCTCTTCCACCGTGAACTGTACCGCTTTCGAATGCCGTAAGAACGGCATGGCTTTAATGACCAGATTAAAGAACCAGGGGGTGGTCAGGCTTTTACGTACTGCAAAACGAATCAATCTTTGTAATGGATTACGCGGACTTTTTTGTTCGGCCACTTCGCGACCGATATCCAGAAGATGGCCGTATTCGACGCCGGACGGGCAGGTGGTTTCGCAGGAACGGCAGGTGAGGCAGCGATCCAGATGACCGAGCGTGTCTTCACTGACCTCATTGCCTTCCAATACACTTTTGATCAGGTAAATGCGACCGCGCGGCGAGTCGAGTTCATCACCGAGCAGGCCGTAGGTTGGACAAGCGGAGAGACAGAAACCGCAGTGTACGCAGGAACGCAGGATTTTGTCGGCCGTTTTTCCGGTCTCTGTCGCCAGTAAGTCTTTTGGAAGTTGGGTTTGCATAATGAATTCGCTAAGTTAAAGTCGTCTAAGCCTTGAAGGCTTGTCATCGCATTCTATCTTTTCTTAATCGGTATAGCAGTTAAAAGTCTTTATAGTGGTCATAAACCGTTGCTGTTATAGATCTTTGAAAACATGGTGCGGATCGAATACGTCTTTGATGCCGTCTTTGATGCGTTTGACGCAAGGCTTGTCGTTATTGCGCGGCGCAAAACGAGATTGCCAAAGCGTAACGTACGGATGATTCGGTTTGTTCTTACTCGCCACCCAGCGTCTGGTACCGCCCATACCGACGGCGATGGTGTTCTCAATCGCCGGGTTAGTGCTTTCCACATCCAAACGCCATAACTTTTGTCCCTCTTCCAATTTCGGTTGGAAAGGATTCAAGACTTTCCAGATATCGTTGCTGCACTCGTGCACTTCAACCCGGTTGGCCTGTTGCGGATGTTCGCCGTCGACTCGGTAATAGAACTTGCCACCGTGATAGGCGCAACCGGACAGCGGTAAAGCAGTGCCTTGCATCTTGTTCATCAGCAAAATCGCTTCGCCTTCCGGCATTTCGATGCAGTAGGTTTTCTCTTCCACTAACGGAATGACTTTTAGGCTCAATTCGGTGACTAAAGCCAACGAACCTTTTGAACCGCACAACATTCGCGAGATGTCATAACCGGCGACGTTTTTGATCATCTTGCCGCCAAAGCGCATCACTCGGCCTTGACCGTCGATCAGTTGCGTGCCGAGTACGAAGTCGCGTAGCGCACCGCGGAACGGGCGGCAAGGTCCGGTCAACGCGCAGGCGTAAGTCCCGCCGATAGTCGAGTTACCGTAATCCGGCGGCTCAAAGCCTAGCATCTGGTTGTTTTCGGCAAGCACGGCGCTTAATTCCGTCAAGGTGGTGCCGGCCTTAACGGTGACTACCAGTTCGGCAGGATCGTAGCTGACGATGCCGCTGTGATCGGCAATCGACAGTTTCTGCGCATCGTCATACAGCGGGACTTTGCTTTCCTGACCGGCGATCTGTAACAGGGTTTTATCGGCAACGGCCTGTTTGATCTGGTCGGCAAACGCCTGTACCGAAGGTTCTATAGGGTGTTGAATCGGCATTAGAAACGCTCCAGTTCAGGGTGTGGCAGTTGATTGTTATGCACGTGCATGTGACCGAGCTCGGCACAGCGATGCAGGGTCGGCACCGCTTTGCCCGGATTTAACAGTCCGGTGTTATCAAACACGTTTTTAATGCCGTGGAAGATATCCAGTTCCGCTTCCGGGTACTGATGGCACATGGAGTCGAGTTTTTCGACCCCGACCCCGTGTTCTCCGGTGATGGTACCACCGACATCAACACACAGCTTGAGGATTTCGGCACCGAATTTTTCGGTCTCCTCCAGTTCGCCGGGGGTGTTTGCATCATACAGAATTAGAGGGTGCAGGTTGCCGTCGCCGGCGTGGAATACATTGGCGACACGCAGGCCGTATTTTTGCGAGAGTTTTTCGATCTCTTCCAATACATAGGCCAGACGGCTACGCGGAATGGTGCCGTCCATGCAGTAATAGTCAGGTGAGTAGCGGCCAACCGCCGGGAAAGCGTTTTTGCGTCCTTGCCAGATTTCGATACGCTCTTTTTCATTTTGCGAGATACGGATCTGGTAAGCGCCGTTTTCGGTGAGGATATCCGAAACCCGTTTGGTGTCCTTCTGAACCTGATCGTGACTGCCGTCCACTTCGCAAAGCAATAGGGCAGCAGCATCGGTCGGATAGCCGACTTTGGCGTAATCCTCCGCAGCCTGAATGGCAAACTGATCCATCATTTCCAGACCGGCCGGAATGATGCCTTTTTTAAGTACGCTGGTGACCGCATCGGCACAAGTAGAGACGGAGTTAAAGGCCGCCATAATGACTTGTGCCGAAGCGGGTTTAGGCAGCAATTTCACTTTGATTTCGACAATGACGCCCAGCAGGCCTTCGGAACCATTCAGTAAGGCCAGTAGATCAATGCCGTCGTCTTTTTCGTCAAAGATCATGGTTTCGCCGTCCATGTCGACCACGGTAACCGAGGTAACATTGTGTACGGTCAAACCGTATTTTAGACAGTGCACGCCACCGGAGTTTTCAGCAACATTACCGCCGATCGAACAGGCGACTTGTGAGGACGGGTCGGGGGCGTAATAGAGATCGTGTTGAGCCGCGGCTTGTGAAATCACAATATTGCGCACACCCGGTTGGACGATGGCGGTTCTTTGCAGCGGGTCTAGTTCAATGATTTTATTGAGTTTGGAGAGGCCGAGAATGACGCTGTTTTCCAGCGGCAAGGTACCGCCGGCTAGTCCGGTTCCGGAACCGCGGGTAATAACCGGAGTATTATGTGCTTTACAGGTACGTAAAACTTGTTTAACCTGTTCAACATCTTCCGGCAAGGCCACAGCCATCGGTTTTTGTCGATAAGCAGAAAGGCCGTCACATTCATAGGGCCTACAAGCTTCTTCGCTTGAAAGCACATTGTTTTGTCCAATCGCTTCTTGTAAAGCTTGGATAACTTCCATTTTTAACCTTGTAACTTCGATACGTTTAACACTATAATTGCTGAAAACTTGATTTCAATCAACTTTTGTAAGGTTTTCCTATTATTCAAAAAAGGCGATTAATATGCAATCTTTTAATCCACCAATTCGTACATTGATGGGCCCGGGTCCATCTGATATTCATCCGCGCGTTCTAGCGGCAATGGCCCGTCCGACTATCGGCCACCTTGATCCTGCATTTGTAGGCATGATGGATGAAGTCAAAGAACTTCTTAAATATGCATTCCAAACTGAAAACGAAATGACCATGCCGGTCTCGGCACCGGGTTCAGCCGGTATGGAAACCTGTTTCGTCAACCTGGTCGAGCCGGGCGATAAGGTTATTGTATGCATTAACGGTGTCTTTGGCATGCGAATGAAAGAAAACATCGAGCGTTTTGGTGCTGAAGCGGTTGTAGTCGCGGACGATTGGGGAACGGCGGTGACGCCTGCAAAAGTTGAAGAAGCGTGTAAAGCGCACCCGGATGCCAAGATTGTCGCTTTTGTTCACGCAGAAACTTCTACCGGTGCATGTTCCGATGCTGCGACTATCTGTAAGATCGCCCAAGAACATGACTGTTTGACGATTGTGGATGCGGTAACGTCTTTGGGTG
Organism: Thiomicrorhabdus sp.; assembly: GCA_963677355.2. Classification (GTDB taxonomy): domain Bacteria; phylum Pseudomonadota; class Gammaproteobacteria; order Thiomicrospirales; family Thiomicrospiraceae; genus Thiomicrorhabdus. The sequence continues at coordinate 111,028 of CAXXXQ010000004.1, forward strand.
GTATTGAGCTTAAGGTTGATGAATGGGGAATTGATGCGATCTATTCAGGTACTCAGAAGTGTCTTTCTTGTGTGCCTGGTATCTCGCCAATCAGCTTCTCCGAGAAAGCCTTGGATGTGGTTCGTAACCGTAAGACTAAGGTACCGAGCTGGTTCCTGGATCTGAATTTGGTATTAGGTTACTGGGGTGGCGGCGCTAAGCGTGCTTATCACCATACTGCGCCGGTCAACGCGCTTTATGCTCTGCATGAGTCGTTGTTGATGTTGAAAGAAGAAGGCTTGGAAAACGCGCATAAACGCCATGCGGAAATGCACGAGATGTTGAAAGCCGGTCTGACCGAGATGGGTATCGAGTTTGTTGTACCTGAAGATCAGCGTCTGCCGGAATTGAACTCGGTATGGATTCCGGAAGGATTTGACGATGCGGAAATCCGTAGCAAGCTGTTGAACGATTACAACCTTGAAATCGGTGCCGGTCTAGGTGATTTTGCCGGTAAAGTTTGGCGTATCGGTCTAATGGGCGACAGTGCCCGTCGTGAGAAAGTGTTATTCTGTCTTGCGGCTTTGAAAGAAGTGTTGGCTAAATAGTCGGCTAACTAAAGTCAGCGGCTTATTTACGGCAATAATAAGCGCCTCAGATCGGTTGATCTGAGGCGCTTTTTTTATGCCGGTTGTTTTGTTTTAGGATGGATCGCATTCATCAATCGACAGCAAAGCATCTAGGTCGTCTTTGATTTGATGCAACTCCGGTAACATGGCTTCCGCCTTGTGCTGTTCCCCGGTTTTATGCAGGTCTAGGGCATGAACCGCCAGCTCATGAGCTTTGATATGTAATGCATCAATTTGCTGAATGGTCGTCGAGTTATGGAAAAGTGATGGCGCACTGTTCAGGAACCAACGGCCGAAATTACAGTGGGTATGAGACAGTTCAATCTGACTGGACTCGTCTCCTTTGAGGATGGATGCCTCAACTTTTCTAAGCCAAGCGTGATGCGACAGTTTTGCTTTGCATAACTCTTTGTGGTGTTTGGTTAGCTCTTCAAGCTGATGCCATTTAGGATCGAACTCCCAAGTCGTTAGCCATTTTTCGATCTCATCCGGGCTCAGCGGTTTATTGATGGCATAGCCCTGAATCTCTTTGATGCCGAGCTGTAGCAGAAGCTTGATATGGTCTTCGGTTTCCGCACCTTCCGCAATAACATCCAAATTAAAGGCTTCAGCCATGGATTTGATCGCTTCGATAATACTGAAATTTGAAGGCTCGTTGAAGATTTCCAGAATGAATTCCTGATCGATTTTCACTTCGTTGACCGGCAGATTTTTTAGGTAATTCAGTGAGGCATAGCCGGTACCGAAATCGTCAATCGCAAAACGGAAACCTTGTAGCTTAAATTCATCGATTTTGGAAGAGATTTGCTTGACGTTTTCCAGTGCGGAGCTCTCCAGTAGCTCCAAAATCAGATGCTCGGGGCGCAAAGTATCACTTTCTACAAAATGTTTGTATAAGGCTTTGTTAAACGGTTCGTTAAGCAGGTCATAACCGTTGATGTTCAGGCTGATCTTTACCTTGTGGCCTAGAGAATGAAGGCGTTCTAAATAGGCTGCAGCCTGTTCGAGGATATAGATGCTAAACTCTTCCATTAAGCCAAACTGTTCAAGTTTGTGCAGGAAGTGGATAGGGGGGATCATGCCTTTTTCGGGATGAATCCATCTGACCAGACCTTCCAAAGAGCCGATTTCGCCTTTTTCAAAATTAATTTTGGGTTGATAATAAAGCTGAAAATCTTGATTTTTGAAGGCTCTGATCAACTCGGACCGTTCTTCGCTGTCGTCCCATTCATAATATTGAATCTGGTTTTTACCTTGAACTTTGGCTTTGTACATGATTTGGTCGGCCAAACGCAGCAGTTGGTCCGGTTCATAGTATTCATACTGGTCGGCTTCATAATAAACCACTCCGATGCTACCCGATACTTGTAACTCGTGGGATTCGTACTCAATCGGGTTGCAGATCTGTTTGAGGATATGCTGTTCGATCCGTTTCAGTACCTGTTTGTCTTTATTGGCAGAAAGCAGGATGACGAATTCGTCGCCACCCAAACGGGAGACGGTATCTTGTTTACGCAAGGTAGCGGTTAAACGTTTGGCAATGGTTTGCAGCATATGGTCTCCTGCTGCATGACCGTATTGGTCATTGATCTCTTTGAAACCGTCCAAGTCGATGAACATAATGGCAACAATTTCATTGTTGCGTTCCGATAAGGAGATTGCTTGATGGATGCGGTCGGATAGCAATAATCGATTGGGCAACCCGGTTAGGGCGTCATAGTGCGCCATGTGCTCAAGCTGTTCTTGATACTCTTTTTCTTTGGTCACATCGGCGAACAGGCCGATATAGTATTCCGGCTCACGGTTTTTATCCATGACGACCGAAATTTTAGAACGGCAGGGATAAAATTCGCCGTTTTGGCGTCGGTTCAAGATATCGCCTTCCCAAAAACCGCTACTGATGAGTGTTTCCCACATGTTTTCGTAAAAGTCCGATTTTTGAAGGCCGGAACTGAATATCCGAGGGTTCTGGCCGATCAACTCCGCTTCCTGGTAACCGGAAATGTCTTCCAATCTTTTATTGGCGCGAATAATTTGATTGTTTCTATCGGTAATCAAGATACCTTCATTGGCATAGTCGAATACTTGTGCAGCCTGTTTCAAATGGCTTTCCGCCTGTAAATCCTGAGTAATGTCTTTGACCAAACCGTCAAAAGAGACCAGCTCTTCGTTTTCATAGACGCCATGAAATAGAATACGAATGGTTTTACTGTGGCCTTGCGGAGTGGTGAAAGACATCACGAGACTGTGTTCATCGAGCTTTAGTGTTACTAGCTCTTGAAGCGCTCTGTTTGCGTTTTCGATCGAACCGTTTTGCCAGTCTATGCTGCTGAACCAGGGCTTATTGAGTACGTTTGCGATGGGTTGTTCAAAAACTTCTTCAAAACCGGCAGATAGATATGTGATAACACCGTCACGGCTACGGTGGGAATAGACAAAATAGTCTCCTCCCAGATCGTTTAAAAAGTGCTCGAATTTGTTTTTTTGTTGTTTGATTTCATTGTCGGTACGCTGCTCTTTAATTAAATGCCAAGTTTCATTACAGATCAACTGGCAGAGATCGACATCGTCTTGTGTATAGTTGATTTGCTTATTGCCTAAACCGGCAATCATGACAACGGAGCCCTTATCCACCACGGGTATTGAAATGATTCTGTCTAAATGAACATGGCCTTCCGGCAGCCCTTTTCTGTGGGCGTAGCTTGAAAAGTTATTAATAATGACAGATTTTTTCTGCCTGATCGAGTCGGCCCAAGCACCGGCATTTTTAAGGGGATAATGTGGTTCGTAGTCGGTGACATGGCAGGTATCTTTGGTTTGCCGTGACCAATTTACCAGCTCGATGTTTTGATTTTGTTCGTCGTAAAGATGGATAAAACTGATCTGGCTGTCGGTTAGGCGTTCAATCTCCTCGATGGCAAATTGCATTAATTCCTCTTCCGGTTTTTCTTCGGCCATTTTCGGAAGGTTGAGCAGCACATAGTCCACGTTAGACTGTTTGACGAGTTTATCGTCGCGCTCTTTCAACTTGTTACGTAGCACTTCGGATTTGATCAATATCGTAATGATGGAAACCAGCAGCAGTGATAAGGTGATTATCTGCCATTTATATAAGTGCCATAATTCCGATAGAGTCAGTTTTTGCGGGACATTGAAAGGCGGTTGTTTTAAATCTTTTAAGAGGTTCTCAAATGGCAGATAGTCTCTGGGGGCGACGAATCCGGCAATACCAGCCTGTTTGGCAACCGGATGATCGGCGCGCAGCGAGAATAGGGCAACAGTAATATCTCTCTGTAAATCTTCACTAAGTCCGGGTAAAAAGACAAACGGCCATTCAGGATAGAGCCGGGTGGAAACTCGCTGCGGAAAACTGTTCTTATGCTGTTGGTGAATCAGTTTGATCTCCGCCAGATTGAGTCCGTTTCGGTGCTGTAGGTTTTCCAGAATACCGGTTCTGACAAAACCGAGATCCGCCTTTCCGCTTTGAACCGCCGAGACAACGGCATCATTGTGACCGACTTCAATAAAATTGAGTTTGCTGAGTTTAATACCTGATTTATAGGCTTCATAGAGAGGTATCAAATAACCACCGCTATTTTTCTTGGATGGAATGGCAATGGTTTTGCCGATGATATCCTCAAGCCGGTTGACAGACGAATTGTTTGCGCGGGTAAAAATAACGCCTCCCAAACTATCGAGAGGTTTGTTTTGGTGTAAAACCTGAATGGTGGCGGCAATCCCGCTCAGAGCCACTTCGGTTCTTAAAACCTCATAGTGATAAGGGTTGGCTAACAACAGATCCACTTGTTTGTTACGTACGGCATTAATCAGTTCGCGTGAGTTTAGTACTTTCAGCTCAACGCCATGATCCTTTAGTTGGGCGGAGAGGTAATTGGCAAGCCCTTGATACTGTTGGGTGACGTAATCTTTGGACTGGTATTGATAGACGCCAAGAACTAGGTTTTGAGCGGCTTGGACTTGCAGGCTAAGAAACAGAAGGCATATGGAGTTAAAAGTCAGTAGCGCTTTTTTCATCAGCTTCATTCATTACTCCAAATAGCCGAGAATGCATTGATCGTAAAATAGGGAGTGGGTATCGACATTGTTTTTGACGGAACCGGTCTCTTTAAGAATGGGAAGCAGTTTTTCGGCCACCTGCATTGCGGCTCCGTTTTTCTTGAGTAGTGGGTAGTTGACTTCGGCCGATGGTATGCCCAAACCGGCTAGGCTTTGAACAAACTGCTGTTGGTCTATCTGTAGAATTGAAGCCAGTCGGTATTTACTATCTTGCGGATTGTCTTTAAGCCTCTCCACCCCTTGTAAATGAGCATGCACGGCTTGGCAGATAGTGTCGCTATTTTGGTCGAGTGCATCCGCTCTTACCGCCAGTACATCAAGAATCGTATTGGGGATTTCTCGACTGTTGAATAATTCGTTATAGGGTTGCTGAGTAATTTCAGTCGCACTTGGATGGTAGGTGATGGCGATATCAAGCTGTTTGGCTTCAAATGCGGCCGGCTGTTCGTTAATTGGCATAGCGATGAGGTTGAGTTGCTCTTTTTTCAGATCATATTTCTGTAAAAAAAAGTGCAACATTAATGCGCCCAACGCATGGGGTTCGTAAGCCAGTTTTTTGCCGATGATGTCTTCCCGGGTTTGAATATCCGGTTGTGCCAAGACAACATCTGCTCCGGCGGAGCTGTCGGTAACCAGAATCACTTTGAGGTTAACGCTTTTTGATTTCAGTGTTAAGACCTCATCCAAGGTAAGATAGCCCATGTCGATTTCCCCGCTTTCAAACAGCTGCATGGTTTCTTGAGCGTTCGAGGTTTTTCGATAGTATAGAGACGGAAAATCTTCAGGCAAATCGTTCAAGAAAGGCATGACATAACCGACCCAGGAGTGGTAGGCGATATTGATCGGTTTGGATTCACTGCAGGCGGTGAGCAGTAAAGAGGATAAGAGTAATAGACCGACTAAAACGGATCGAAAATAATGCATAGTATCTTTAATTGGTATTAGATAATCCACAGTATAAATTAAACATGTTAATTGTATGGGATTAGTCCTTCGAAGTTGAGCAAAATTAATTAGTTACGGTATAAAATAGAAAAGTCAGGATCAATGAGTTCGTTGTTTACCCATCTCCCTATAGCAAATTACTTATCGGAAATATCACAAACTTTGCACGAGCAAAACAAGCTGATTGTGCAAGCCGATCCCGGTGCCGGAAAGTCGACCGCGGTGCCGCTGTATTTACTGCAAAATCTGGATTTGGGTGACCGTAAAATTATCATGTTGGAACCGCGGCGCTTAGCTGCCAGTTCCATTGCTCACTACTTGGCGGGTTTACTGAATGAAGAAGTCGGCCAAACCGTCGGTTATCAAGTGCGCAATCAACGCAAAGTCAGTGCGCAGACGCGCTTGGAAATCGTCACCGAAGGGATTCTCTCCGCCCGTATCCAGCAAGATCCCGAATTGCACGGTGTTGGCTTGGTTATTTTTGACGAGTTTCACGAACGTTCCATTCATGCCGATTTTGGTTTGTCTTTGTGTAAAGAGATTGCCGAGGTTTATAACGAACGGCTAAAAATATTGGTGATGTCGGCCACAATCGATACCGAGATGTTAAGTGGTTTTCTGGATGGTGCGCCGGTGCTGAAATCCGAGGGGCGTTGTTTTCCGGTGACGACAGAGTATCTGTCAAAACCGGTTGCTTCATTGCAGTATCGCGACTGGTCGGCCGATTTGATGAACTTGGTTAGCCGGGCATTACAAGATACCGATGACGATGTCTTGGTATTTCTGCCGGGTCAAAACGAGATACGCCGGATTATTGAACAGTTGGAATCACGGATCGATACCGATAGAACGGCATTGCTGCCACTGTTTGGCGGTTTGCAAACCGAACAGCAAAAACAGGCGTTATTGCCTGATGATCGGGGGCGGCGAAAGATTGTTCTGGCCACCAATATTGCCGAAACCAGTTTGACGATTCCGAATGTTTCCGCTGTAGTCGATTCCGGACTGGAAAAAACTTCTGTCTATGATGTTTCCAGCGGCATGAACCGTTTACTGACCCAGCGGATTTCCCAAGCGTCGGCTGAGCAGCGTCAAGGCCGTGCCGGTCGTATTCAAGCGGGACATTGTTATCGGCTGTGGACGCAAAGCCAGCACAATCAGTTAGAGGCATTTGCGACTGAAGAGATCCTCAAAACCGATTTAGCCGATCTCAGACTCGCCATGGCTCAATGGGGGGTGAAGCGGTCGGATGAGATCGATTGGCTAACCGCACCGCCTCAAGCACATTATGCTGCCGCCACTCAATTATTGCAGACTCTGGGTTTGCTGGATAGCGATGTTGGCCTGACGGCAAAAGGCAGGCAAGCCGCCGGGTTAGGGCTGACTTCGAGGCTAGCAAATTTAGTACTGGAAAGTGATGACGAAGCGGATACCATTAAATCTATTGCCGCTGATCTGGTTGCGGTTTTAAGCGAACCGCAATTTTACGTTTCTCGAGAAGATGCCGATCTGGTTTCCCGTTTAATGGCTTTGCAAGCATACCGAGAGAGTCGCCAGCAAGCTCTGAAAACGTTTCCGCTCAAGGCGGCCTCCAGTGAGCAGGCCGTTAAAGTAGCCAGTCGTTTAGCGCGTTATTTTGGTTTAGCCTCTTTTTATCAGGCTTCATTGAGCGAGTTACAGTCAACGGTTGGCCGTTTACTCTGTTTCGCTTACCCGGATCGTATTGCCAAACGTAAAGAGGCTGATATAAATCAACAGAGTCGTTACCAGCTGGCCAACGGTAAGAGTGCCGTACTCGATAGTCATAACCGTTTAAAAGCGAGCGAGTGGTTGGTGGCGGCCGATTTGGACGGGCAGCGTAAAGACGGACGGATTTATTTGGCGGCCGAAGTTGATGAAGCGGATTTACGGCAATTTCCCGGATTTGAAACCGTTGCCGCTTATAGCTATAACGCACAACGATCGACAATTGAAGGCAAGCAGGTCACCCGGATTGGCCGCATTATCGTTAAGGAGGCTCCGCTGCAAAAACCGGATCCCGCCGAGTTGCAAAAATGCTTGTTGCAAGCGATTCATCAAACCGGTTTAAAGTTGTTGCCATGGAAAAAATCGACTTTGAATTGGTTAAACAGGGTACGCTGGTTGCAAGCCAATGCGCCTCAGCACACGGCAGACTGGATGGATCTAAGCAGTGACAATTTACAGGCCGAACTGGATAATTGGCTATTGCCTTATATGCAGGGAATAGATTCAATTGACGGTTTGAAATCCCTTGATCTGGAGCAGATACTTAAGTCGCAGCTCGACTATGCCGTTTTGCAGGAGATCGACAGGCATGCACCGCAGAGCTATCAAACTCCCAATGGTAAGACGTTACCTATCGATTATCAATCGGGACAGCTGCCCAAGGTGTCGGTGATTTTGCAAGAACTGTTCGGGGAGTTGAAATCTCCCGAGCTGGCTTGGGGCAATAGCTGTTTGACGTTTGAGTTACTCTCTCCGGCTCGGCGTCCCATCCAAGTTACCAATGATTTAGCCCGTTTTTGGCAAAGCTCTTATTTTGAAGTCGCTAAAGAGATGAAAGGGCGTTATCCGAAACATCGCTGGCCGGATGAACCTTTATTGGAGAAACCCGGGCGTTCAATTAAGCCTAAAAAATAATCGTTCTTCGAATTGTGGTGATCTTTAGTTGGGCGGCGGAGCTTTTTCATCATAGGTCAGATTTGAGACGGCAATTTGATTACGCCCGCGTTTTTTTGCCAGATAAAGTGCTTGGTCGGCAAAATCGATCGGTTCCAAAAATGATTCGCAACAGTGCGCTTTGTCACAGCTGCTGACGCCGATCGACACCGTCACCACATCGGCTACTCCCGAGCTTTCGTGCCGGATTCCCAGTTGTTCAACAGACTGTCTTAGGCTTTCTGCCATATTTTCCGCTTTATCGGCTTCGACACTGGTTAGTACGATCAGGAACTCTTCTCCTCCGTAACGGACTACTATGTCGTTACTGCGTTTGAAAGTTTGGTCGAGTAAAGCGGCGATCTGCTTCAAACAGAGGTCGCCATCCAAGTGGCCGTAAAAGTCGTTAAATTGTTTAAAAAAGTCGATATCTACCATCAAAATGCTAAACGGAGTTTGATTACGCTGCCAGTGACCCCACTGATGTAGCATGAATTCGTCGAGCGCTCGACGGTTCTGAAGTCTGGTCAAGCCGTCTTGGAAGGAGAGCTGCTTGAGTTTGGCATTACTTTGTTCCAACTTTTTTTCCACCTCTTTCAAATGTGAGATGTCGGCGTGGATTCCGGTAAAACGCAGAGGTTGTCCGTGCTTATCTCGTTCGATAATGCGCCCGCGGTCAAGGATATAAACCCAATGACCGTGCTTGTGTTTCATGCGGTGGATATTGGAGTAAAAGTCGGTTTTGCCATCGATGTGATCTCTGATGTCTTTGTAGACTTGGGGGAGGTCATCAGGATGTGCCCGTTCTTCCCACGTTTTAAAGGTGTTTTCCAGCTCCCATTTTTGATAACCGATCAGTTGGCACCAGCGTTCGTCAAAATAGACTTCATTGGTTTGTAAGTACCAATCCCAAATACCGAGCCCAGTACCGTCCAAAACAAGGGATAGAACATCATGGTTTTCTTTGAGCTGTTGGTTGGCAAGACGTAATTTGTGATACCAAAATGCCAATAACGCCCCGACGGTTATGCCGACCGTGATCGGCACAATATAGTTTTTGGCAACGATTTGACCGTAGACGGCAACGAACTGGATGGTAGCAAAAATGCTGAAAACAGCTGCACCAAGGAGCATTCCTAAAAGAATTGTCGTTATCGATTTTGGATTGTTTTGCGCCACAACGTCGTGAAACCTTTTCTATTGAAAATCTCTGCTTCAATTAAAAAGTATATAGAAATTTCAGTAAAAACGCTTAGATTTAGCGATTTAAGTTAAGGTTGCTAGCTTCTATTTTGGTTTATTACAGATAATAGTGGCTCGTAATGGTGCCGGGTAGCCCTCAACGGTTTTGCTGTGATCTTGCGGATCTAAAAAACTTTCCAGCGAATTCCAGGTCATCCAATCGGTAGTGCGCTGTTCCTGAATCGAAGTTTGATCTTCATCGACACAGCGAACATTGATAAAGCCGCAACGTTGCATCCAGTGAATCAACTCTTTGACCGATGGGAGGAACCAGACATTGCGCATCTGTGCATAACGGTCTTCCGGAACCAGAAGCTGACCGTAACTTTCGGGAATCACCAAAGTTTCCAATACCAGTTCGCCTCCCGGGCTCAGCTGATTTTTCAACTCGTAAATGTGGTCGATCGGTGAACGGCGGTGGTATAAGACGCCCATGGAGAATACCGTATCAAAGGCACCGCCTTTTTTAGAGACAGGCAGCTGCTCCACAGTTAATGGCAGAAAATAGGCCGGTACTTCTTCACCGATAAAGTGTTTCAGCACCATAAATTGGTTCATGAATAGCAGGCTTGGATCAACACCGACCGCTAATTTGGTCTGTTCGCCAGCCATGCGCCAAAGGTGGTAGCCGCTGCCACAGCCGATGTCCAAAACTCGGCGATCTTTCAAAGGAGACAGATGAGGGCGAACCCGATCCCATTTCCAGTCAGAGTGCCACTCGGTATCAATATGGATGTCGTGAATGGAAAACGGGCCTTTACGCCATGGATGAAATTCACGCAGGGCGCTTTCCAGCTCTTGGCGGGCATCGTCGTCAAGCGTGCTGTTTTCGGCAACCGTAACGGCCGCGCTGTTCAAATCATAATCGGTATTTCTGGGGAATTGTTGCAGGCGTTCGAATGCCGCCAGCCAACGAGGCAGATTGCCGTTGCCTTCCGGGTGTAAGGCTTCGTCAATCAGTGCGGGAAGCTGTTGTTTCCACTCGTCGAAACGATCGTCATTCAGTTGTGACCAGAATTGTTGGTAATGTTGTTTCACGTGAAACCTGTCTTTATTTGATAGCTAAAAAAGAGGCGAAATTATAAGCTTGAAACCAGATGGATGCCGACTGGAACCCAGCCTGCTGAAAGCGCGCCAAGTGTTGTTGCTCGTTATCGGTAATCAATACGTTTTCCAGAGAAGAGCGCTTCTGGCTGATTTCCAGCTCGGAGTAGCCATTGGCTCGTTTGAACTGCAGGTGCATATGCTCAATGGCAGCTTGGATTTTTGGGTCGTCAAAATGCAGTTTCTCGGAAACCACCAAGATGCCGCCGGGTAACAGGCCATCATAGATAGTCTTAATCAAGGTATCTCGCTGCTCGGGATCGATAAACTGTAAGGTAAAGTTAATCACCACGACGGAGGCGTTTTCGATCTGCGTTTCGCAAATGTCACCGTGTTCAAGCTTAACCGGGATATCGGAATGGTACGCGTGAAGATATTCATTGGCACGTTTGATCATCGCTGCGGAGTTATCGATGCCGATAATTTCGCAATCATTCACTTGCAGGTTGCGACGCATGGTGAGTGTGGCCGCGCCCAAAGAGCAGCCCAAATCGTACAGCTTGGAATGGCTTTGCGCATACTGTTTGGTCAGTTCGCCGATACCGGTCAGAATGGTCTGATAACCCGGTACCGAGCGTTGAATCATATCAGGAAAAACTGCTACCACCGATTCATCAAACTGAAAAGCGCCGACCGCTTCGTGGGCTTGTGCATAGATATCGTCTTTTTCCGAGGGGTGAAACATCGCATCGATCCGAGTTTGTGGTTAAGCGGACTATTTTATTGGATTTTTTTGCTTTTGACGACTCGGGAAACTGGAAATACGCCGGTTATCCTGATTAGCAAGCTTTTATGCGATACACAGACTAAGCTCCATGCGTTGTTAAGTACACTGATGTTTTTGTTCAAGCGTGCAGATATTTGCTTTTATTGCGGGTGACCTTATGCAGATAATTGCGGGCTTCCTGGCTGGATAAGTTGCGACGCAGATGCTGATAAACCTGCTGGCTGGAAAGACGGTTGATCTTGGCAATGGCGCGGCTTTTATCGCCGTCAAAACTCTGCAACACATTGCCGCTGCCGGTATTGTAGGCGGCAATCGCGCAGTATTCCAAAGATTGTCGATTGCGAATACCGTTCAAGTAGCGGTTGAACAAGATATACAGATAGGCTGTGCCATATTCGATATTGGTGGCAGCGGAAAACAACGTTTGTTTGGAAGGCATGCCGTCGCGCTTATGCAGGAAACGATAGACATCACGCCCGGCGGTACTCGGCACAATTTGCATCAAACCGTAGGCCGGAGCCGAACTGACGGCGTAGGGGTTGAAGCTGCTTTCCGTTTCGATAATGCCGTAAATCAACGCTTGTTCGATATTGAAACGTTGCGCTTGTTTGGCAATCGCATAGCGGTAGTGTTGTTGCTGTTGGCGTTTGAAATCCGTCACCATATTGAATTCGACAATATGGCGAACTTGGTCTTTCTGTTTGCTCAGGCGGTAGCGATTAGCCAATAGGTAATCGGCAAAACGGTTGGCGCGCCATTGATAACGGATCGGCTGTTGATCCTGATCTCTGACGAGCTCTATCAAGAAAGGCGTTTGGCCGATTTTAGGTGCTTTGGCGCTATAGAGATCGATGGAACTCGGATCTTCGGGGGTCAATAACGTCTGTACTATGGCTTGTTTCAAAGCGGCCTTCGGATTCTTCTGGACAATGGTTTCGACACGAATCAATCCGCTTTCAAAATTAATAATCGCTCGGCTTTGATAGTGATCGGTGTATTTAACGTAGGTGTCGCGGGTCGGAACCTGCTGATCTTGCCAAGCCTCGGCTACCTGATCCAGAAAGTGACTCAAGCCTTGGCGTACAAGACTATCGACTTCGGGAATACCGGTACCCGGTACCTGACTGGCGATGGCTTGCGAGTACTGGCCGTTATAGAGTTTTTGACCGGTGGTAATGCTGCGACGAACTTCCGTAACCGTGCAGCCGGAGAGGCCGGCTATGGAAACCGCCGCTAAGGTTAATAATTGTCTTCTGCGAAGTTGCGGTTCAGTCATTCTGGCAGCAGCCGGTTGAGGCTTGGTTTTGTCGCATCTCTTGTTTGGCGTCACGGATAATCATGATGGCGCCGAACAGGATAAACAGGCTTAAGGCTCCACCGATAATCAAGTCGGGTAATCTGGAATTCAGCCAAAAAACCAAGAATCCGCTGATAATCACGCCGAGGTTGGCCAGCACATCATTGGCCGAGAAGATGAAACTGGCGCGCATATGGACTTCACCGTGCCGGTGTTTATAAATCAATTTCAGGCAGTAGGCATTCGCCAGTAACGCAAACAAGCCGATCAACATCATTAGTTGCGAAATCGGCTCGCTGCCGAACCAGTAGCGTCGGGCGACTTCAATCACAATCAGCACGGCCAGCATGAGCTGGAAATAGCCGCTTAATAGTGCAGCATGGGCTTTTACTTGAGCGGCGCGACCGATTGCATAGAGTCCGATTCCGTAGACGATGGCATCGGCCAGCATGTCCAGAGAATCGGCGATAAGCCCGGTCGATTCGGCATACCAGCCGACGACGATTTCGATCAGGAAAAAGGAGGCATTGATTGCAAGTAGGGTGATGAGGAGCGACTTTTGCGATTCGTCCTGGATTTCTACTTCACAATTGCAGGCCATACCGAGTTCCTTAATCTTAATTTAATGGGTTTTCTTTATTCTAATAACGGGACGGTCTATTTGCCACCTATTTTAAACGCCATGCCTGCGGGGTTTTACCGGCTTCCAGTTTGGCTTCGAATTCATCATCGAGTTTGTGAAAAAAGTCGATACCGGTTTGGGCCTCGACTTCATCCACGCTACTGACAAAGGTCATCAGGCTGGCATTGGCTTTGGCATTTTGCGGAAAGATAAAAGCCAAAGTTTTCGCCGGGGTCTCCGGGCTGCCCGGTTTAATCAGGATTTTATAGAATGCGCTCGGAATCGAGACGTCGGAATTTTTCAGGGTTTTTGGCTGCTGGTCAAAAATAGGGCCGGTCACTACCCAGAAATCGCCATGCCAGTCCGAGAAATCATTGGCAATGACTTCCTCCAGACGCTGCCAGGATTTTTGGTTTAATTTCGGTTTTTGCGGCGCGATATTGGTCATCAGAAAGGTCTGTTGTTGCGCGTTGCGACCGTAACGGCTGGCAATCAGGTAGTTGGGTGCCATGTGTCCGCGATCGTAGCCGGAGCCGGTATAGTCGTCATGAGAGACGGCCGCCAGAGAGCGCCAGTCCTTGGAGAAACCGCTGGGACGTTTGCCGCTTTGATAACGTTTCGGAATCACTTTATAGGTGACCCAAAGCGGGTTTTTCAGTGTTTCGGAATATTCCAGCATAAAAGCGTCGTTGCGCAGAATATGACTGAATCCGGAACTGACCTGCGGTACGCCCATATAAGTCATCGCCGGGCGGGCGATAAAATACTCGTAGCTATACCAGCCGATGGCCAGAATCGGTAGCAATAGTAATGTTTTGGGGTGCTTAACAAGCAAGTTGACGAAAAGTCGGGAAAGGTGGGTTTTACTCATGGTTTCGACAGATTTCAAGTATTGTGGGAATGGACACATTATAGAAACAAAGCGTTAATTATGCATGACCTATTCGTTATGCATGATCTATTAGATTTAAGTATTGGACTGCCGGTATTCAATTGATAGAAATAGTGGGTTTATAGGCTGGGATTGTACCCCCTGATGACTAAGTTTCCTCAATCAAGCGTCTGCGGGATTCTTAGCAAGATTCTCAGCTCCAATACTTGAGGTTGTTGGGGTTTTGCCCAAAATGCTAAGCAAAATAGTTGCTTAGCTTGTAAAATCCCCCTCCAAAACGAAACGACTTGGAATTTTTAATGAAAGCATTAAAGCAGTGTTATCTTCCCTTTTTTTACAGCCCTGAAAATAACCGGTTACTGGAGAAATATCATCACTATATCGAGCAGGTCGTTCCGCAATGTGCGGAGGGTTTCTACCGGGTATTGATGGAGGATAGCAGCTCGAAGAAGTTTCTCACCACTCAGTTGGTCGAAAATCACCTCAAGACCGAGTTACAACGCTGGTTATTGCTGACGCTTTCGGCAAAGCATAAAGAGACGGACATTCAAGAAGTGGTTGCCAAGCAGCATCAGGTAGGCGAAGTACATTCCCGGGTTGAAGTACCTATGGGACTGGTTAACAGTGCGATGGTTGTCATTAAAGAAGTGCTGTTCGACGATCTAGCAGCAAGCAAGCAGGTACAAGAAACGGATAAAGTCGATTTCATTATTGTGCTGAACCAGATTTTGGATGCGAGTTTAAGTTTGGTTAACGAATCTTATTTGCAAGGTAAAGTACTCAATGAAAGAATGGCTCAGGAGTACAGAAGTAACTCCAGCGCCCATGAAGTGGCACTGGAGCTGGAACGTGTCAGAGGCACGATGCTGGGCTGGGTAGCACAATTCATGACCGATTTGATTTCCTGCCGAGCCAAAACGGTGACCAATATTCAACATCAAGAGTTTGTCCTGTGGATTAGGCATAAACTCTCTTATGCCTGTCGAAATGACGAGCTGATACAAAAGGCAAAGGTTAATCTTGATACTCTCCAGAAAACCATCGATGAGTTAGGTCAGGACCCTGAGAAAAACCGGGATGAACTGGTTTTACAGGTAAACCATCTGACTACCGAGTGCAGTTGGATTTTGAGCCAGATTTCGGAAATGAATATCGAGATGGCCGCGCGTGAGGATACGCTGACCAGTCTGATCGAGAGACGTTTTCTCGCGCCGATTCTACAGAATGAAACCCATCAGGCTCTACAGAGCAAACAGCCTTATTGTGTCATGATGATGGACATTGATAACTTCAAGCAGATTAATGATATTTACGGACATCAGTCGGGAGATCATGTGCTGGCGCATATCGGACTGCTTTTAAAACGCTCGTTGCGGGTCACCGATTATGCCTTCCGCTACGGGGGAGAAGAGTTCCTGATACTAATGCCGGAGACGACTTTGAATAAAGCGGAACTGGCGGCGGAAAAACTTTTGGATATTGTTCGCCAAAGCAATATCAAGTTGGATAACGGCAGGGTTTTGAAAGTGACCATGTCTATCGGGTTGGCCGAATTTGCCGATCATCCGGATTTCGAACAGTTGATCAAAATGGCGGATGAAAAACTTTATCAAGCCAAACATAACGGTAAAGACCGCTATGAATGCTGACTAACGGTAAGCCTATGTGAGGTTGAGCATTGAATAAAGAAACGATCATTAAAAATCCTTCTTGCTCGGAAATCGCTTGGGAGTTTCTCGACGGCAGTAGGAGATCAGCGGTTAATTTAAGAACGTCGTTTGTGGGTATAGGCACATATCAACCCGGTTGGCGGTGGTCCGAACATGTAGGCAAACAAACAGGAAAGCCGTCGGAAAATCACATCGGTTATATTTTGTCAGGCTCTCTCACTGTAAAAAGTGCCGATGGAGCAGAAGCAATAGTCGGTCCCGGCGAGGCGTTTGAATTGGCTTCTGGGCATGATGCATGGGTAAATGGCGATCAACCCTGTGTGGCGCTGGATTTTGGCTGTTACGAGACATCACGTTAAATAGCGGCAAAAAACCAATCCAATAACCGCTGTCGTTTTTTGCTTTGCTGGCCTCACGCTGACGGCGTAAATTTTTAGCGGCCAACAGGTTTTTTTGCCAGGATATGAATGTATCTTGCCATATTGCGGTAGGTCGGTTCGCGGCAGTAGCGGTATTCCAAGGCCAGTAGATCATCCATATCGCTCTGCGCCAGAACTTCGTGAGTCATGTAGTCGTGGAAAACTCGAATGCCGGTATGGGTTTCAACCGTGAACCCCCAATCGTTTAACCACTGGGTAACCTCCTCCGGAATTTGCGGGTTAGGAGGGGTGAGTTTCTTGCCTTTGCCCATGTAGCCGTCGTTCAACAGCATCTCCAAGCGCCAGGCTCCGCGCAAAGTATTGCGAATCACCACCGAATTGCGGTTATAAAAAAGCAGCGATAAATAGCCGCCCGGTTTCACCTTGTCGGCAACGGTTTTTAAGGTTTGTTGCGGTTCGCCAAGCCACTCCAAGACGGCGTGAAACAGCACCAGATCAAACTCATCGAGTTGTTCCGCTATTTGTTGAGCAGGGCCTTCGATGAAAGTAGCGTGCAGGCCGTTATCGGCAAAGTTTTGTTTGGCTCGAATCAACATCTGGTGAGAAAGATCGCATAATGTCATTTCGTGACCGGATTCCGCCAACCATTGGCTGATTTGAGCAAAACCGCAGCCGGCATCCCAGATCTGTTTTGGCTGTATAGCCGGGTTTGATTGCTGATGAAAAGCCGCGAGGTCTTCTTTCAAAAGTTTTAGACGCCACTCACCCTTGACGGTGTCGTACACTTTTTTCTCGAACTTATCGACGAGTTTGTCAAAATTCCGATCTTGTAGAGGTTGGCTTTTATTCATGCCGATATTTTAACCAAGATTGCGTGACTAATTTGGATTAGTCACGTGTCATTTAGCAACCGTTTTGTATAATGAGGCGAAAGCCATATCAAGAGTGCCATTCATGATCATTTCAAAAGACGCTATTCCGGACTGGGTCGAGGAGTTGGACAGTCAAGGAGTGGGTGTTTGGGATTGGGATTTAAAGACGGATGAGGTCTTTTATTCCAGAGCCTGGAAAGCGATGCTGGGTTACGAGGAAGACGAAGTCGAGTCCAGACTGGATTCGTTTGCTGCATGCTTACACCCGGATAATAGTATTGAAACGTCTCTGGATATTTTACAGGCTCATTTCGCAGGCAAGGTTCCGGTTTTTTCACAGCAAATTCGCATGCTGGCCAAGGATGGTTCTTACCGTTGGGTTTTGGCACAGGGCTCGGTGGTTGAGCGGGACGAAAACGGCAAGCCGTTGCGCATGACGGGAATTCATACCGATATAACCGAGTCACAGCAAGCTTACGACCAGCTACAAGAACGAAATGTTTTTATTGATAAGGTGCTCAATACCGCACCGCATTATGTGTATATTTTCGATCTGGTTTCCCAATCGAATATTTACTCGAATAATACCGTCTACTCTTTTGTCGGTTACTCTCCGCAAGAGATCCAGTCGATGGGTTCCGGACTGCTTTCCGAGCATATTTTTCATCCCGACGATCTGCCTAATCTCCTGGCGCATATTCAAGCAGTTGCCAATCTAGAGGACGGCAAAAGCAAAGAAATTGAATATCGGGTTAGGCATAAACAGGGACACTATCTCTATTTTCGCAGTTACGATACCCCTTTTAGCCGCGATGAGAAAGGACAGGTAACCCAGATTATCGGTAACGCAACCGAAATCACCGACCTTAAACGTTACGAGCAAGACCTTCAACAGATGGCTCAACAAGACTCGCTGACCCAACTGCCCAATCGTCATTTGCTGAATACCCGTCTGCAACACTCCATGCAGGTCTGTAATCGATTAGGGTCGGAGGTTTGTGTCTGTTTTATCGATCTCGATAACTTCAAAAACATTAATGACAGCTTCGGTCACTCTTTTGGAGACAAGGTGTTAATTGAAGTGGCCGACAGGATGCAGGCGTTGATTCGTCAGGATGATACGGTTGCACGGGTTGGCGGCGACGAATTTGTACTGGTGTTGGAGAATATCAGGAACCGCGACAGTCTAGACAATGACCTACAGAGGTTTTTCACAGTATTTGAACAGCCGTTTAATATTGACGGTTATGAACTGAATATTTCTGCAAGCATGGGGTTCAGCCTCTACCCGGAACACGGTTGCGATTTGGAATCTCTTAATCAATTTGCGGATACCGCGATGTATCAGGCCAAGAACGCCGGGAAAAATCGTATCCAAATGTATTCGGAATCCATGTCTCATGAAGTGATTAACCGACTTGAGTTGGAAAACGATCTGCGCGAGGCCATCAAACAAGAGCAATTTGAAATGCACTATCAACCGCAGGTTGATTTAAGCAGCGGCGAAGTCATCGGGTTGGAGAGTTTAATACGTTGGCGCCATCCGGTTAAGGGTTTGATTCCGCCGAACGATTTCATTCCGTTGGCGGAAGAACTTGGCTTGATTGTGCCGCTTGGCGACTGGATCTTTCAACAAGTCTGCCAAGATTCAGAATTGTTGTTACAACGAACCGGTTTTAATCAATCCATCGCGGTCAATGTTTCCGTCGTCCAATTGGATGATGAAAACTTCGTGCAAAGTTTAAAAAGAATAATCGAGCAACAACAAGTCTGCGCAAGCCGTTTTGAACTGGAAATTACCGAGTCGGTTTTTATCAGTAATACCGCCCGAGTCATCTCCTTACTGAAAGAGCTAAAACAGCTTGGTTTTCAGATCTCTTTGGATGACTTTGGTATCGGCTATTCGTCATTGAGAGACTTGAAATTAATGCCGGTGTCCAAGGTGAAAATCGATAAGGTATTCATTGACGATCTGACCGAAAGCGAATACGAACAGCTCATTATCAAAATGATTGTTTCCCTTGCCAATACGGTGAAAATGGATGTGATTGCCGAAGGGATTGAAACCGTTGAACAGCAGCAACGGCTATTGGCGAGCGGCTGTATTCACGGTCAAGGTTATCTGTTCAGCCGTCCCTTACCTTTTGATGAATTGATTCGATTTTTAGCCGAGTCGTAAATACAATCACTATCCCGTAATTTAATGTGTAAAAGAGATAAAAAGATGTCTTCCAAAGTCTATTGTTTAGCCCAATTTAACCCCAAACCCGGTAAAGAGCGTGAGCTGTTCAAGGTATTGCAAAGTCTGGAGCCGGATACGCTGCGCGAAGACGGCTGTTTACAGTATCGTGTGACCCGTCAGATCAGCAGCCCTTTTGCCGAGGGTAAGAGTTTTCCGTTTGTCTTTAATGAAATCTGGGCCGATATGGCGGCATTTGAAACCCACTGTCAGCGTCAGGAAATCGTCGATTTCTTTAACCGCTACTGTTTGGCAGAAGACGGTTTGGCGGCCGATTGGAATGTTTGCGTTTATTCCGACGAGCCCATCGGTTAAAGCGGGTCGGGCAGGTCATGGTATAAACGCCTGAGCAATCGAACAATTAGATTTTATTAGACTTTTCTATAGATCTTTTTGTAAGATCAACCCCATTTCCGGTTCAGAACCAAGGTATCACTTTTGTCTAGAGAACAATTAAAAAGGTTGCTCCTTGACGATATTTCTCAATATCAGAAACTCTTTGAGTCGGCTTATGACCCGATTTTTCTGTTGCATCACGGCTTTTTTGTAGATTGTAACCAGGCTGCAGTTGATACTTTCCGTCTTTGCGGCAAAGACGAAGTCTACCACCTTCACCCCTCGCAGATTTCTCCCGAATTCCAACCGGATGGTCAAAGTTCCGAGATCAAAGCCAACCAGATGATACAAATTTGCTTGGAGAAGGGATCAAACCGTTTCGAGTGGATGCATTCCACCGTGGACGGCACCCCTTTTTGGGCGGAAGTCACTTTGGTCAAAATGGTGTTGCATCACGAGCCGGTCGTGTATGCCGTGGTTCGCAATATTGAAGCTCAAAAAGAGATCGAAAACCGTTTATTGAATATTAACCTCGAGTTAAGGCGAAAGAATCAAACCATTCAAGAGGTAAATAACGAGCTTAAAGCAGCGACCGATACCCATGAAAAATTGCTTGAATCGATTACGTCTCTGAATGAATATAGAAAAGCGTTGGACGAAAGTTCCATCGTTTCGAAGACAGATCTTTTTGGGCGCATTACCTATGCAAACGATCTGTTTTGCAAGGTTTCCGGCTATTCCTCTGCCGAACTGATCGGGCAGTCGCATAATATTATTCGTCATCCCGATACGCCCGTAGAAACCTTTAAAGAGCTATGGAGCACTATTCAGGATAAACGGGTTTGGAAAGGCATTTTGAAAAACCGAAGTAAAAGCGGTAAAACGTACTATGTCAATTCCGTGATTTTTCCGATATTGGATTCGCAAAATCAGATTAAAGAATACATGGCGATTCGTCAGGATATTACCTCTCTCTATGAAAAAGACGCCATTATTGACGAGCAATATACCGATCAATTAACGTCCTTGAAAAATCGGGTCAAACTCAAGGCCGATGTGGAAAAATTACCGCTGCCTAAGCTGGCAATAATGAATATCGACCGTTTCAAAGACATTAATGATTCCTATGGGCAGGAGGTGGGAGACCTTTTGCTGATCAAATTTGCTCAAAAGCTGAAACGGCTCGCCAATCATAATCTTAGGGTTTATCGCTATGGCGGTGATGAGTTTGCTATTTTGGCATTCGGCCATTACGACTTATCCGAGTTGGAAACGGTTTGTCGCCATTTTACTACCGATCTAGCCAAACATAATTTGAAAGTTGAGGATAACTACTTCACTGTCTCGGTCCGCATTGGCTTGGCGGAACGCAATGAACAGCTATTGACCATTGTGGAGATGGCGCTTTCTCACGCTAAAAGCAATGCGATTGATTTGGTTGTCTACAATGACGATCTAGACATGCGTAATGAGATGCTTGAAAACATTGAATGGACTAAACGGATCAAGTTTGCCTTACAGAACAGAGGCATCTTGCTGTTTGGGCAGAAAATTATCGGTAATGACGGCCAGCAGGATAAGTATGAAACCTTGATGCGTCTCGAAGACGAAAACGGTCAGTTGATTTCTCCCTATTTTTTCCTGGAGCATGCCAAGCGTGCGCGTCTCTATCCGTTGTTGACCCGCAGGATTATCGATCAGGCTTGTCGTTTCTTCCAAGATAAAACCTGTCAGTTTTCATTGAACCTGACGATTCAGGATATCTTGAACGAGGGAAACGGTCGCTTTTCTATTACAACGTATTCAGGAAAGCCACACCTGCGACCGGGTGATTATCGAACTGGTAGAGTCGGAGGGTATTGAAAATTATGCCGCCGTATCGAAATTTATCAAAAAGATCAAAGCGCTCGGAGGGCAGGTAGCGATTGACGATTTTGGTACGGGTTATTCCAATTTCGAGTACTTGACCAAGATCGATGTCGATTACATTAAAATCGACGGCTCTCTGATTCGGGATATACATAAAGACAGAAATCTGTATGTCACCGTGAAAACCATTGTCGGCTTTGCCAAAGAGTTAGATATCAAACTGATTGCCGAATTTGTGCACTGTCAAGAAGTGCAGGATATAGTGTTGCAGTTGGGTATTGATATGTCTCAGGGTTTCTATTTCCATGAACCGGAACAACTGCTTGAGCCGTTAGATATTTATTGATTGATGCTTTTATTGTCCGGGCCTGCCGGTTCAGGCTACTGCTCTATAGATTTCGACGGAAATTTTGATATTTCATTAGATAAGAACATTTGATAAGAACATTTGATAAGGACGGCTTTTGCCGAAACCGCAACGACTATGAATAGCCATGCGCCGATTCACCGCAAACGAAATAAATCTTTAGGGGTTCCCGAACTGATCGCCATCGCTTTGGGCGGCATGGTCGGCGGCGGTATTTTCACCATCTTGGGGATTTCGGTATCGATGGTGGGCGCCTATACCCCGTTGGTGATTATGTTAGGCGGGGTGATCGCCGCTTTTGCGGCCTATTCCTACATTAAGCTCGGTGTCTATTACAAGGACGAAGGGGCAACCTACTCGTTCTATAAAAAAACTTTTCCGAACTCCCCGTTCGCAGCTTCTCTGATCGGTTGGTGGGTCATATTCGGTTACATCAGCACCTTGGCGCTGTACTCCTATACCTTTGCTTCTTATGCCATCAGCGGCTTTGCGTTCATGGACTCGGAATGGGTTCGTAAAGCGGTTGCCGGAGCGGTCATTCTGGTTTTCACCGTGATTAACCTGTGGAGTGTCAAAGGCATGGGTAAGATTGAGGACATTATGGTGTACACCAAATTAGTGATTCTGGTGGTTATCTCTTTTGTACTCATCAACAACAGTCAAACTACGCTACCGGTATTACTCGAAACGGATTCGCAAATCAGCGTTCTCTCTATCCTGATTGTTGCCTCTATTACTTTCGTGGCTTATGAAGGGTTTCAGTTGGTCATCAACGCCGTCAATGAAATGGATAACCCGGAAAAAAATATCCCCAAAGCGATCTATTCGGCCCTGTTTTTAGCGGTTTTGATCTATGTGGTGATTTCGCTGGGGGCGATTCTGGCGATTCCATTCAGTGAAATCATCGCCAATAAGGAGTATGCATTGGCTGCCGGAGCGGATAATGTGCTCGGTCATTGGGGAACGGATCTCGTCATTCTCGGGGCATTGCTGGCAACCAGTAGCGCCATCAGCGGTACGGTATTCGGCGCTTCACGACAGATGGCCGTTATTGCCAAGGACGGTTATTTTCCAAGTTATATCGCCAACCGACGGGAGATGATCCCGGCCAATGCCATCATCACCATGTCAGCGTTTGCTTTTGCGTTAGTGCTGGCCGGTGATTTGGAAATGATTCTCGAGTTCGGCAGTGTGACCTTTCTGCTGGTGTCATTGTTGATGGCTTATGCGAACTTCAAAATCCGCCACCTTACCCAATCATCGCTGATGATTACCTTGATTGCGATTATCGGCCTGTTAGTGGGCACCCTATTGATTTTGTATTATGAATTTAATAATCAGCCGGAGCAGATGCTGTTCATTGTGGTGATCTACCTGTTATTGACTGCCGGTTCCTGGCTGTATGCAACTCGATTCGGCCATAAACTGCCTTAAACTTTTGTCTCCGGCGTGGTTTGCGGCTCGCTTTCCAGTTTAGCGTCCCCGGAACGGAGCAGCATCTGCCGGGTAATAATCGGGCCGACCAGCTCGAAGATGATGGTGGCACCGAGAATTACGGCCAATAAACTGTTTTTTAATTCCGGAAAATGGTGGCTTGCCAATAGCACCATCCCGATCGGAATACCGGCATGCGGAAGCATAGCCAGACCGATCCAACGATACTCTTTGGTTTGACAACCGGCCCATTTCGCGCCGATATGTGAGCCGACAATACGCCCTAACACTCGGAACAGAATATAGCCGATTCCGATTAAGCCTACTTCACTCAGTGCTTGAATCTGCAAGCTGGAACCCGCTAATAAGAAAAATAGTATCAGTAGTGGCCATTCAAAGGTTTCCAGCTCTTTGAAAGGGCGGTGGCGGTGCTGTTTGCTCAAATTGGCAACCGTCGCACCCATCACCATTGCCGTCAGGATATATGAAACATGCAGCCACTCTGCCAAACCGGCACATAGCAGCACCAAACCGAGCGTTTCCGCTTGTGAAGAGTGTCCGGGGTAGATGTGACCGCTCAGGTAAGCCATCGGTGCGCCGAGAATCAAACCGAGCAGCACGGCACCAAATACCTCCCAAAGGCCGTCTTCCAGTGTCAACATGGTTTCCCCGTTGCCCATCGACATGGCCGCAATAATCAATAGCAGGCTGAACAGCAACATGCCCCAGGCGTCATCTACGGCGACAATCCCAAGCAGCGTGTCGGTATAGTCACCTTTAGCTTTAATCTCGGAAACCACATCGACAACCGGCGCCGGCGCCGTAGCCGGGGCAATGCCGGCGAGAATCAGTGCGATTTCCAGAGGCGCACCGAGCACAAGGAGCCCGAAAAAAATCAACAAAGAAGTAGCAATCATGACACTCAGCGAAATGCCGATAATTGGCCGCCCCATGGTGTGAAAACGTTTTTTGGTCAAGCTTTGCCCCAGCAAAAATCCGATCATCGCCAAGGCGATATCGGTCAGTACCGGAAACCAAGCTTGTGTGAACTCGGGCAGCCAGTCCAACACCGAAGGGCCGATCAGGACACCGGACACAATTAACAGCGTAACCCGCGGCAACGGAGTATGACGGCCAAGCAAATCGGCGATGAGACCCAGCAGAAACAGACCGCCAAACGTAATGAGGATCGTAGAAATATTGTTATCGGGCATAGATTTAGAGAATTTTTATTGAATTGGACTATTTAAACTTTACAGGGTTTATGGGTACTTATACTAGTTAAGCTAAGTTTTTTTGATATATTAAGACGACAAAACAATATAGTGCATCGTTCTGTGAATAAAGATCAACGTCAAAGACAAATTATAGATTACCTGACTCAGTCGCACTATCCTGTTCATATCCACACGCTTGCAGAAATTTATCAATGCTCAGAAAAAACAATCAGACGCGATGTCAATATGCTTATTGAAGATCGTCATGCTCCCTGGTTTATTCATGACAACAAAGTACATATGGATAAATCAAGGGAAAACACGATTGAGTTGCATGGCTATTGGTTTAATCGAGAAGAAATTGAATCATTATTTGTTCTCAATCAAGTGGTAGAACAACTTTCTCCGGGAAGCCTCAAAACCCAAATAGAACCTTTGCAAAAACGTTTGTCTGAATTATTGAAGAATGAAGCTACAGGCAACAGTCTAAGTCAACACGTCAAACTCATTGAGATTGCTGATCGTAGCGTCAAGCAGGAGACTTTTCAATTAATTACACAAGCTTTAATTGAACAAAAACAACTTAACCTGGATTTTTGGAATCGGGATCGAGATGAGGTTACTAATCGTACCATTTCTCCTTTACAGCTCGTTCGTTACAAAGACAATTGGAAAATTGATGCTTGGTGCCATGTACGGAAATCATTAAGAACGTTCTCTTTAGAGGCGGTTAGTCGTATTCAAATATTAGACAAACCGGTTAAAGAGATTTCAGCAAAGCAAATCAAATTACATTTTCAATCCAGCTACGGCATTTTTGCAGGAAAATCGGATAAACAAGCTATTCTCAAATTCACGCCCTATGCGGCACGCTGGATCCAATATGAAACCTGGCATCCAGATCAAAAAATTCAATGGGACAGCGATGGAAGTTTTCAACTTCAAATCCCCTACCATCACGATCATGAACTCATTCAAGA
Organism: Thiomicrorhabdus sp.; assembly: GCA_963677355.2. Lineage (GTDB taxonomy): Bacteria > Pseudomonadota > Gammaproteobacteria > Thiomicrospirales > Thiomicrospiraceae > Thiomicrorhabdus. The sequence goes on from CAXXXQ010000004.1 coordinate 136,585, forward strand.
CATTCTCAAATACGGAAACCAAGTGGAAGTATTGGCACCGAAAGACTTAAGAGAAAAAATTCAAGAAAAGTATGAAGCCGCATTACAGATTTATTCAGGGACATGATTTGTCTCTAGATTTAGGTATGGTGAGTATTAATTACAAATATAGTGAATGAAAAGAGATTCAATTCAAAAAATGCCTAAAGAGAAAGAGGCTTAATTACTTTTCTGAATACTCTAATTTTATGGAAGAAAGGACAAAGGCATTTTTGATTTATGAAAATGAATTTTGAAAAATATTATGAACTCAAATTGAGTGTGTTTTGAATAACTAGAACCAGAAATTTAGGGGGGGAAGCCTTGGAACAACTGACTGATTTAAAAGCCATCCTTCATTCCAAACGCGCGAATATTTACTATCTCGAAAAATGCCGCGTGATGCAAAAAGATGGGCGGGTGGTATTTTTAACCGAAAATCAGGCTGAAAAACAGTATTGGAATATCCCGATTGCTAATACCACGGTGATTTTACTCGGCATGGGCACATCCATTACGCAATCGGCTGTGCGTATGTTGGCCGCAGCAGGAGTGTTGATTGGTTTTAGTGGTTCGGGCGGTACACCGCTGATTGCCGCTAATGAAGTTGAATGGTTAAGCCCACAAAGCGAATATCGTCCAACCGAATATATACAAGGCTGGATGCAATTTTGGTTTGATGATGAACAACGGCTCGCCGTTGCCAAATCATTTCAAAACCATCGATTAGCCTTTATGCAAACGGTTTGGGGTAAAGATAAGGATTTACAAGCACAAGGTTTTTTTACCGATGACCGACTGGTGGAAAAGGCAATTAATACCTTTGAAAGCCGTATTGAATCCGCCTTCAATGTCACCGATTTACTCACCGCCGAAGCACACTTTACCAAACAACTCTATGCCTATGCCGCGCAGAAAACTCAGCAAAAAGACTTTAAACGCGATTTTGAGGAAGAAGATTTAGCCAATGCCTTTTTAAACCACGGCAACTATTTGGCTTATGGTTTGGCGGCGACCACTTTATGGGTGCTGGGGATTCCACATGGTTTTGCGGTCATGCACGGTAAAACACGCCGCGGTGCTTTGGTGTTTGATGTCGCTGATCTCATTAAAGATACCTTAATTCTGCCTTGGGCGTTTATCTCTGCCAAAGAACAAGCCACTGAACAAGAGTTCCGCCAGCAATGTTTGCAAAACTTTGCTAAGCATAAAGCACTGGATTTTATGTTTGATACCGTCAAACAACTGAGCCAAGAGGGCGCGCATTTATGATGGTGACATTTGTCTCTCAATGCGAGAAAAAAGCCCTATTAAAAACGCGGCGAGTGTTGGATTCATTTGCCAACCGCATTGGTGATAATACTTGGCAAACCGTCATTACCGATGAAGGTTTGCAAACGGTTAAAAAACTCCTCAAACAAACGGCGACTAAAAATACCGCCGTGGCTTGTCACTGGATGCGCAGCCGAAGTCGTTCGGAATTGGTTTGGGTGGTCGGCAATCGCCAGAGGTTCAATGATGAGGGCATCGTACCTGTCAGCACGACTCGCCAAAATATTATGAATACCCAGTGGGAAAACGATTGGCATTTACTCCCGTATATTAAATCCCTCACTGCCATGGCTGCTCTGTTTCATGACTGGGGAAAATCGTCGGAATGGTTTCAAGCTAAATTGACGCAAAAATCCTCCAAAATCATTGGTGACCCGTTACGTCATGAATGGATTTCGGTATTGTTTTTACAGGCGTTTGTTGATGGTCAAACGGATGAGCAATGGATTGAACGTCTTGCGAAAGGCGAGTTTGATAAGGCTGATTTAATTGAAAAAGCACAAACAGAAACCTTTAAGTTGAAAGCCGATTTACCGCCTATGGCCATGACCTTGGTATGGTTAATTTTGACCCATCATCGATTGCCCAAACCTTTATCTAATGAAAATATTGGAATCTATCGTCAAATTGGTTTAGACAGTCCCAATGATCTATTTAAAACGTATCTTAAAGCGGATTGGCAGTATCAAAATAAATTCGATGAAAAAGAATACGACACTCACTTAAAACGCTGTTTTGAGTTTCCAAATGGCTTGCCATCGGATTCGACTAGCTGGTTAAAAGCTGCTAAAAAATGGGCGAATAAACTGTTACCTCAAATTGAAACCTTGCATGTCATCTATGAGCAACCCAGTTGGCGTTGGCTGGTAACGCAAGCCCGATTGGCTTTAATGTTAGGAGATCATGATTATTCATCAAGAGAATCCGATAAAGGCTTTCAGTCACAGTTAAAGCTTTACGCCAATACCAAAAAAGTCGGCAAACAGCGTAAGCTGGATCAATCGTTAGAAGAACATTTATTGGGTGTGATGAAGCAAAGTTTGCACATTGCCCATCATCTACCCATGTTTGAATCCAACGCAAATCAATTGCCTGTCACACAAGATGTACGCGCGCTTAGAAAGAAAAGTCCAACGGCTTTTCGTTGGCAAGATGTGGCGGTGTCCAAACTTAACCAGTGGCGGCAACAACAGCGACAACAACCCAAACAGTTTGATGAGCAGCAATTTGGCTTTTTTGCCGTCAATATGGCGTCTACCGGAAAAGGCAAAACCTTTGCCAATGCCAAAATCATGCGGGCGTTATCACTCGATGAGAAAAGCTTGCGCTATATTTTGGCATTAGGTTTGCGCACTTTGACCTTACAAACAGGCGATGAATATCGTCAAAAAATAGGTTTGAGTGACGATGAATTGGCTGTGTTAATCGGTTCACGCGCCATTCAACAATTACATGAACAAGCGCAGACAGAAATAAAACAACAAGCAGAAAGCCTTAGTGGCTCGGAATCGGAACAACCTTTATCGGATGATGATGTCTTTTACGATAGCCCGATTCCAGAGGGGATGTTGCAAACTCTTTTTACCGCAACCAAGCACCAAGCTTTGCTTTATGCACCGGTATTGGTTTGTACCATTGACCATTTAATGGGGGCGACGGAAACTACGCGAGGTGGTCGTTATATTTTGCCCAGTTTACGGCTGATGTCGTCCGATTTGGTTATTGATGAAATTGATGATTTTACCGGTTCTGATTTAATCGCCATTGGCCGCTTAATTCATTTGGCGGGTTTGTCTGGTCGCAAGGTAATGATCTCGTCCGCCACCATTCCGCCGGATTTAGCGCAAGGATTCTTTAATGCTTATCAGGCCGGTTGGCAAACCTTTGCGCAAGTCAGAGAGAAAAGCTCGCGAATGGGTTGTGCTTGGGTGGATGAATTCACCACCCAGGTGCATTCGGTTGTCGCTTCTGAAAAAGTGTTAGAAGATTTTGCACACCACCATCAAAAATTTATACAAAAGCGCCTTACGCAATTGCAAAAACAACCCGCCAAACGCAAAGCCAATATTATTGATTGCGAGATTGAAAGCTGGCAAAACCAACCAGAAGCGACAAGACCAACCATTGAAGAGCACTATTTCAATCTTATTCAGCAAGACATTTTGCAAAAACACCAATGGCATGCTGTTGAAGAAACTGTCTCCGGCAAACGCATTAGTTTTGGTGTGGTCAGAATGGCGAATATCGACCCTTGTATTCGTCTAACCCGTTATTTGCTCAATCCCGATTGGCCGGATGATGTAGATGCCAAAAGCATGGCCTACCATTCACGACAGATTTTGATTATGCGTAATGCACAAGAGAAGCATTTAGATGCCTTGTTAAAACGTAATGGTGATGATCCCCAAGCCATTTTTCAAAATCCAATTGTGCAGCAGCATATTCAAAACAGTGACGTCAAAAATCTCATTTTTATTTTAGTTGCCTCGCCAGTGGAAGAAGTCGGGCGGGATCACGATTTTGACTGGGCGGTGATTGAACCCTCTTCACTCAGGTCAATTATTCAGATGGCCGGACGGGTTTTGCGTCATCGACAAATAGATAAGTTAGAGCATCCCAATATTGGCATATTGCAATACAACCTAAAAGGGTTGGTGCAAGTCATTAAAAATCCTGAAAATCGCAAACCTGTTTTTAATCGCCCGGGGTTTGAAGAAGATGGAGATTGGTTGCTGAACACGCATGATTTACAAGGTTTGATTGATTCCAATGAACTTGCAGAAAAATTGGATGCCAGCCCAAGAATCCATCGACCAGATGAATTGCAATATAAAGAAAAATTAGCGGATTTAGAGCATGAAGTTACAAAACACTATATTAATGAGTTGTCAGAAAAGCCAGGGCCAGATAAGCATTCGGGCTGGTTTCAATCCTACTGGTGGCTCACCGCCTTGCCACAACATTTTCATCGTTTTCGTGACAGTGCCAAACAAGAAGAACTGTATTTGATGCCAGACAAAGATAAGGGATGGGTGTTTAAACAACGCAATGAGGCGAATGAATTAGTCGCGATTGAAAAATGGCACAATCTAATTCACTCTGAGCCACTGACAGAACAAGAAGAAAATCGACTCTGGTTAGTTCGAGATTACCAGCAGTTATTAAAACAAGCACCGGCAGAACACATTAATTTATCGGCCGCCATATTTGGACAGTTGGTGATTAGCACCTATGGCAAAGAACTCAGTGAAATGAACTTGCAGTATGACCCACAATTTGGAATGGAAAGGAAATAAAAACCACTAGGTCTGGTGGTTTTTTGAACGATTTTTTTAAAAGGAGATAACGTTATGCTTGATCCTGCAATAGACGATTTTTTAACCGAGCGGCGAGAGGCGTGGTTAAAAAAGAAAATAAAGCCCTCGCAATCCGAGTTGGAACAGGCGGAATTACACGCTGAAGCGACACAACAGTTTGCATTAGCCAATTGGTTGCCGGATGCGGCAAAACGGGCCAAACAATTAAATGTCGTTTCGCATCCTGCTAAGTTCAGCCATTCGGCGGCCAAAACCTCATCGGTAATTGCACAAGCAGAACCGAAAAATGATGGCTTATTGCGCTATGGCAATGTCATGGATATTGAATTGGATGTGTTTGGTAATGCGGCCGCCATGGATGTCTATAAATTCGTGTCGTTGAAATTGCAGGATGGCTTAACGGTTTTACAGCATTTAGAGCAAGCAACCGATGTGATTCAACAGCAGTTTGATTTAACAACCGCTTCTTTTGACGAATTACATTCCGGCTTAATGGCGATTAAGCAAGACAGCGAGCCGCAAACCACCACCAGTGGAAAAGTTAAACAAGTGTATTTTCCAGTGGAATCGGAAGCAAACGGTTATCACCTATTATCCATTTTGACTTCATCGGGTTTAATGTATGAATTAAAGCAGCGCATTAACGAGATGCGTTTTTCCGATGACACCAAACAAGCCAGAGAAGACCGAAAATCAGGTGAGTTTAATGCAAACGGTTTACGTGAAATCTATGGTTTAACGGGCATTGGCTATGGAGGTACCAAACCCCAGAATATCAGTGCCTTGAATAACCAAAATGGGGGTGTGGCTTATTTACTCAGTTCAATGCCACCGGAACTGGAATCACGTCCAATTCGTCTGCCGAAAAAAGATTTCTTTAATGAAGTGTTATGGAATAAAGCCTTCGACTGGGCATTTAAAGAATTGGACTATTTACTTAATAAAGATTGGCATAAGACCTTTGAAATTCGCAATCAACGTGATGCGGCTTTTGAAGCAGCTATTTATCGGGCAGCGGATTTGCTTGAACAGGTTCGAGAAAAAAATAGTGGTTGGTCAGATTCCGATACCTATGAAAACCTACCGAATTGGCAAAAAATTTGGCTAGATCAAAAGTATGCAAACAAAAGAGACGAATCGGATGAATATCTGGATTTCGCGATGGAAGGTTTTACGAGATGGTTTTTAGAGGCTTTTAAAGCCTATTTAAAACTCAATAAAAGCCGCTTTGATGATACTGATCTTAAGCATTTTATTGGTTTAGGGGACGGCTTTAACCCTGAAACCGAACAGCAATTCAAGGAGGCGTTTCGATGAAAAATCTGCACCGTTTATTGTTGATTCCAAAATTGGAAATTCACAATGCCAATGCACTTTCTAGCAGTTATACCATTGGCTTTCCGGCGATGACGGCTTGGATGGGCGCGATGCATTTTTTGCAACGCCAATTACACCAAAAAGGCTTTGAACAAATTCAATTTACTGGTTTGGCGGTTTCTTGCCACAGTATGGATTTACAAACTTATAAAGAAAGTAGCGGTTTTATCAGTTCCATTATTGGGACAGGTAATCCGCTGGATAAAACCGGCGAACGGCCGTCTTTTATTGAAGAGGCTCGTTGCCATTTATCGGTTTCATTAGCCATTGAATACCAACTTTCTGGCGTTTTTGATGAACTGGAATTTCGTCAGGCGGTTGATGATTTGGTTTCCGGTCAATTCAAAATTGCCGGCGGAGATGTGCTTTCAGCCAAGCCAAGTCGTTTAATGACCGTGGAAAGCGAGCAGGAATTCAATCGCTTTAAAAACCAACTCATGCCGGGACATTGTCTGGTTGAGAGGCGAGATTTGATGATAGATGCAATGAACCAAGGTCAAGATGCGCTGGATGCGTTGCTAGACAGTCAAGCCCTGCATTATCAATGTGAACAAACTGATGACGATAAGGTAATTTGGCACAAAGCCCAGCGTAAACAAAAAGGCTGGATTGTGCCTATTTCCATTGGTTATCAAGGTATCAGTGAACTAGGTTTGGCAAAGCACCAGCGTGATGAAAGCACGCCGCATCGTTTTGCTGAAAATGTCGTTACTTTAGGTGAATTTAAAATGCCGTTTCGATTTCAAAACTGGGACGAAATGCGCTGGGAATATCATACCGATTTAGAAAACAACCTGTATTTATGTCAACAACCTCATTCTAACTTTTTAGGAGAATAACGCATGGCTAAGAAAATTGAAGCATCTGTACTCGCATTTGAAAAAAAACTGGTTCCATCCGACGCCATTATGTATGGCACCACCTGGGAAAACCGACAAGACAAAACCAAACAAACCGAACTGGTCTTACGTGAAAAATCCGTGCGCGGCACGATTTCTAACCGTTTGAAAAAAGCGTTGCAATCCGATCCGGCTAAGTTGGATGCGGAAGTGGAAAAACCGAATTTACAACGTGTGGACAGTTGCGCTTTAAACAGTGGTGAAGACACCTTAAAACTGAATTTTTCATTAAAGGTTTTAAGTGGCGTACAAAAGCCATCGGCCTGTAACAGCGAGAGTTTTTTACAAACCTATCAACAAGCCGCCAATGACTATATTGACACCTTTGGTTTTACCGAAGTGGCTAGACGCTACGCCACCAACTTAGCCAATGGCCGCTTTTTATGGCGCAACCGTGTTGGTGCAGAAAATATTGAAGTAGAAGTCAAAATCTTGAATAAAGGCCAAGAAAAAACTTGGACTTTTGACAGTCAAGATTTCAGTACACGTGATTTTGATCACTCAGATAATGGCGTTGAAGAATTAGCAGAGAAAATTGCGCAAACTTTGTCGGGCGAACAAGAGTTCTTGCTATTAGAAATTACCGCTTATGCACAAGTTGGCTTGGCACAAGATGTCTACCCAAGTGAAGAATTGGTTTTGGACAAATCTAATGCTAAAGGCCAAAAAAGCAAAATTCTCTACGATGTAGATGGCATTGCCGCGATGCACTCGCAAAAAATTGGTAATGCTATTCGCAGTATTGATACTTGGTATCCCGATTTTGATACGGTCGAAACGGGTCCAATTGCCATTGAGCCCTATGGTGCGGTGACCAATTTAGGAAAAGCCTTCCGTACACCAAAACAAAAAGCCGACTTTTTTACCTTGTTTGATCGCTTTTCTCAGGGTGAATCTTTAGAAAGTGACGAACAGCAACACTATGTTATGGCCGTTTTGGTTCGAGGTGGAGTCTTTGGAGAAAGTGGGAAAGACTAATGATGAAAGTTTACCAAGAAATCACCTTATTGCCGGGCGCTGAAATTTCGACAGGGTTTCTCTGGCAAAAGCTCTATCAACCATTACATATGTTAATGGTTGAAAGTAAGCATCTGTCTGCGGAAAACTGGGTCAGCGTCTCTTTTCCACAATATTCAGAAAAATCACTGGGGCATAAATTACGAGTGTTTGCCCAAAGTGAGGACGTATTACAGCACTGGCAACTGAAAAAGGTCTTTCGAAAGTTTGAAGACTATATGCACATTACCAATATTCGACCTGTTCCAGAACAAGCAGGCCTGATAGTTTTTAAACGTTATCAATCCAGTCAAGGCAGTTTAAGCCACGCTAAAAGGGCTGCCAAACGTCATGATATGGATGTGGACGAAGCCTATCAATTGCTCAATCAAAAAGAGACCAAAAAACTGCCTTTTATTCAATTAAAAAGTCTGAGTACAAACCAAAATGTGATGCGGATAAAAATCCAAAAACAAAGTATTGATGAAAATAACGAATATCAGCCAGTGTTTAATGCCTATGGCTTAAAAAATCCTGTGCCTGATTTTCCGTAACCCAAAAATTAAAGAAGCTCTTTAACAATTTGGAAAATCAATAACTTACAAAGCGTGATATTTTTTTGGGTAAAATCAAAAAAACACGCAACCTTCTATAACTATTGATGTTTTTTAAAAACAACAATAGTTAGCTGCCGCAAACGCAGCTAAGAAATAAAAACAAAGCCCGATCTATTAGGTCGGGCTGTTAGCTGCCGCAAACGCAGCTAAGAAAATAAGGAGCCTGTGATGCACTTTGGGATTGATGTTAGCTGCCGCAAACGCAGCTAAGAAAAACTTGGAAACCACCTGAGATGGAAAGGGGCTGTTAGCTGCCGCAAACGCAGCTAAGAAAATTAGGATCGAATGAAGCCGTCTCAAAAGGAAGTTAGCTGCCGCAAACGCAGCTAAGAAAATTAATGGACTCTTCACCAGTTAACCAGCAAAGTTAGCTGCCGCAAACGCAGCTAAGAAACGGGAGCGTCGGTTTCGGGTGTTGGGATTCCTGTTAGCTGCCGCAAACGCAGCTAAGAAACAAGGCGTGGATCGATTGCCATAGACACCAAAGTTAGCTGCCGCAAACGCAGCTAAGAAAACGCCAGACTTTTGGCGGCTTGGCTCCCGGATGTTAGCTGCCGCAAACGCAGCTAAGAAACGAAATACCATCTTGAAAATGATCGACCGTATTGTTAGCTGCCGCAAACGCAGCTAAGAAACTAGACAGACCTTTACCGCTTGAGGCTTTTAAGTTAGCTGCCGCAAACGCAGCTAAGAAATACGTAATGAACTCCAACTGAGCCGCGACCAAGTTAGCTGCCGCAAACGCAGCTAAGAAATGATGAAATAGACATTAACGAACATGGTTTGGGTTAGCTGCCGCAAACGCAGCTAAGAAATTCATCTTTTAGCAATGCCAAAACATAGGAAGGTTAGCTGCCGCAAACGCAGCTAAGAAATTCCTCATACATGCCGACTGCTGCGGCCATCAGTTAGCTGCCGCAAACGCAGCTAAGAAACAGGAGCGTTGTAGAAAGGTTGAGGGCGATATGGTTAGCTGCCGCAAACGCAGCTAAGAAAAGTAGTCGTTAAGTTTTACTAGCAATGAGTCAGTTAGCTGCCGCAAACGCAGCTAAGAAATATGGCGAATAAGCAGGGGTATTTACTGATGCGTTAGCTGCCGCAAACGCAGCTAAGAAATCAATCTTTAACACTTTGAACTTAGGGTAAAAGTTAGCTGCCGCAAACGCAGCTAAGAAATGTTAGCGATTCGATATAGCCTATAATCGCATGTTAGCTGCCGCAAACGCAGCTAAGAAAAGCAGGGATAACCGATAAGTCAATGTCAATGCGTTAGCTGCCGCAAACGCAGCTAAGAAAGTCAATCAATTTACGACGTTGAAACAGGAGAAGTTAGCTGCCGCAAACGCAGCTAAGAAAAGCAATCCATGAGCGCGGCAAAAGCCGATTACGTTAGCTGCCGCAAACGCAGCTAAGAAAAGCAATCCATGAGCGCGGCAAAAGCCGATTACGTTAGCTGCCGCAAACGCAGCTAAGAAATTTAAAGAATTAATTACCACCAGTACCACCAAGTTAGCTGCCGCAAACGCAGCTAAGAAAGGTGTGATTGTTTCCATGATCATTTTGTTTTGGTTAGCTGCCGCAAACGCAGCTAAGAAAGTAGAACTGGACGACAACGGCCTGGCCAGCCGGTTAGCTGCCGCAAACGCAGCTAAGAAACCTAGAATTTTTGCGAACCTCCGCCCAATCACGTTAGCTGCCGCAAACGCAGCTAAGAAATCGGCTTTGTGTCGCCGCACAGTCACAAGTAAGTTAGCTGCCGCAAACGCAGCTAAGAAATAGCCGTTATTGGACCGCTGGTTACGCTCTTAGTTAGCTGCCGCAAACGCAGCTAAGAAATCCGAATCCGAAGAACTTCGCCACCCCGCCGCGTTAGCTGCCGCAAACGCAGCTAAGAAATTTCGGTTGTACTCAATGGATTTTTTACGGAAGTTAGCTGCCGCAAACGCAGCTAAGAAATGAAAACCGTTTTGTATTTGATGCCTTGGTAAGTTAGCTGCCGCAAACGCAGCTAAGAAAAACATAGGCGCTCGGGTCGGCTTCTGCAGCTAGTTAGCTGCCGCAAACGCAGCTAAGAAATCTGATAGGTTAAATCATGTCTTATGATGCAAGTTAGCTGCCGCAAACGCAGCTAAGAAATATCGAGCAGGAAGTTAGGGTTAAAAATCTAGGTTAGCTGCCGCAAACGCAGCTAAGAAATTTAAGGGGGTTTGGACTGTATTCGGTTTTGGGTTAGCTGCCGCAAACGCAGCTAAGAAAAAGTAAAGCGCCGCGCGGTTGGCATACTTTAGGTTAGCTGCCGCAAACGCAGCTAAGAAAGTCTATTGGTGAGCATGCGCCAAGTGTGGGTCGTTAGCTGCCGCAAACGCAGCTAAGAAAAGACGGCAGGCTCGCCATCTGCGAAGAATTCTGTTAGCTGCCGCAAACGCAGCTAAGAAATTCATGATCACGTCCATATAGTTTCCATAGCAGTTAGCTGCCGCAAACGCAGCTAAGAAACTGAACAGGAATTCGGCCAACCAAAGCCGTCAGTTAGCTGCCGCAAACGCAGCTAAGAAACTAAAATGACGATCGATTGGGGCGTTCCGACGGTTAGCTGCCGCAAACGCAGCTAAGAAAACAGTGCATAAGGCGTTGCATGGCTTGATTGATGTTAGCTGCCGCAAACGCAGCTAAGAAAATAGGAGATAAGACCGTCAACGGCTTTTGAAGGTTAGCTGCCGCAAACGCAGCTAAGAAAATCTCGGTATGGGCGGGCGTGTTCAGTGTGCAGTTAGCTGCCGCAAACGCAGCTAAGAAAGTCTAATGAATTCATTACGAAAGGTACCAAGAGTTAGCTGCCGCAAACGCAGCTAAGAAAGAGAAGGAAGCCGACCGCATAGCCCGCGCTAAGTTAGCTGCCGCAAACGCAGCTAAGAAAAAAATCAGAATTGTCGTTTTCTTTCCAGCAAAGTTAGCTGCCGCAAACGCAGCTAAGAAATAAAGAGTATTACGGTCTTTATGAATCTAGTGGTTAGCTGCCGCAAACGCAGCTAAGAAAAAATAATTCTCCGCTTTGTGATCGATCATCTCGTTAGCTGCCGCAAACGCAGCTAAGAAAGTAGAAGGGCCGTTCTTGCTCATTTCCTTCAGGTTAGCTGCCGCAAACGCAGCTAAGAAAGTGCAAATGAAATGCCTGCAGCATTTATCGCTGTTAGCTGCCGCAAACGCAGCTAAGAAAAGACAGAGCTCGACGGCCATGCCGTAAATGTTGTTAGCTGCCGCAAACGCAGCTAAGAAAATAACGGGGGATTAGGAATGATCTTTACAATTGTTAGCTGCCGCAAACGCAGCTAAGAAAGAGAAGGAAGCCGACCGCATAGCCCGCGCTAAGTTAGCTGCCGCAAACGCAGCTAAGAAAAAAATCAGAATTGTCGTTTTCTTTCCAGCAAAGTTAGCTGCCGCAAACGCAGCTAAGAAAGAGAGGATTTGAGCGGTATTGTTGCCGTCATGGTTAGCTGCCGCAAACGCAGCTAAGAAAGCGCATGGAGTAGATAAAATCATGCAGATCGAGTTAGCTGCCGCAAACGCAGCTAAGAAAAAACGCGCGAACATTTTGAATCGAATCAGCAAGTTAGCTGCCGCAAACGCAGCTAAGAAATGCACAATCAATTTTTTAAGTGAAGTTTAGTTGTTAGCTGCCGCAAACGCAGCTAAGAAAGCCCGGTCAACCGCTGGATCCGATGCGCCCTATGTTAGCTGCCGCAAACGCAGCTAAGAAAGACACCGGATAGAAACTCATTCGCCCACCAGCGTTAGCTGCCGCAAACGCAGCTAAGAAACAAAGCTGCAAACGCGCTTCATTTCCGAGTACGTTAGCTGCCGCAAACGCAGCTAAGAAAAGCTTGGAAGTATTACGAGCTTGAAGAAAAACGCAAACGCAGCTAAGAAAAACCAGAACGTTCAACGCTTGCCGAGTTTCGGGTTAGCTGCCGCAAACGCAGCTAAGAAAACGAAGAAACCGGGTTGAGTGGCGGTATTGGCGTTAGCTGCCGCAAACGCAGCTAAGAAAATAAAGAGATGTGTTATAAACTTTGCTTAATTGTTAGCTGCCGCAAACGCAGCTAAGAAAACTCAAATTTTTCTAGTGCTATGGGCTCTCCGGTTAGCTGCCGCAAACGCAGCTAAGAAATTCTTCGAGTTGGTAATGCCCTAACCAAATACGTTAGCTGCCGCAAACGCAGCTAAGAAAAACTTTTTTGGTTACCGCCAACACGTTACTGAGTTAGCTGCCGCAAACGCAGCTAAGAAATGCAGGCACTTCAAAATAATTATGATCTACATGTTAGCTGCCGCAAACGCAGCTAAGAAACGCAGCGATTACCTAAAGTGATCGTATTCATTGTTAGCTGCCGCAAACGCAGCTAAGAAACAGAACGTTACCTCGATTATCGCCTGGTTCGCGTTAGCTGCCGCAAACGCAGCTAAGAAAAACAAAGTCAAGGTTGACCCGGTACCGGTTGAGTTAGCTGCCGCAAACGCAGCTAAGAAATGCAAGTTAGACAGTTGCCCGCCAAGCGTTTCGTTAGCTGCCGCAAACGCAGCTAAGAAAATGCGCCAGCGGGTGGTGGAGTCGCACCTCGTGTTAGCTGCCGCAAACGCAGTTAAGAAAGATAAGAAAATCAGTACAAGAGATCGTTTAGAAGCCCATTAATTTTTGGATTCTCGATGTTCAAGCTGATTTTTACTGATATTTTTTATTGTTATTTATTCGTTATAATGCTCTTTCGGGGTTGACTGGCTGAGCGACTTGACCGCATTGAAGTTAAATAACCGTTGGCGGCTCTTGTCAGTGAGAGCATAGCTCTTACCTTTTATAAAAAATAACTAATCAATTTTTTGTTTGTTGGTAAATTGTTTTCTTACAGTTAGCAAACATAAATCTATTTTAGTCATTATTTGATTTTAGATTACCCCTTGTTTTTTTAATAAGTAAAAAATCTTAATTTCTTGTTAAAATGCAGCCTGATTTTAAATAGGGTCAAATGATGGCCGGGGAAGTTGTGATGACTGATAACCGAAGTTTAGAGAAAAAGTTGCTTGCGTTGAGCCGTGGTGAAGAGGTGAAGTTCACCAAAGAAGAGAAACAGCAGATTGGGCAGATTGATGAGTTGAACACGTCCAAAGAGCACAAGAATAAACCGAAACAAACAGATAAAAGCCGATAAACCCATCTATCTAACACCGCGTAATCTACGCCTGTCTCTCTCGATCTCCAACCGCCGAGCTTGCCTTCTTGCTAAAAAGAAAGGATAGAGAAGCCACCGAATATTCGCCAAACGGCGTGTGTTTAATCTTGGAGAGAAATCACACTACCGTTTGATTTGAGCGGATGAATACCCGATGACTTTTCTATCCTTTCTCGTTTTGTCTATGCTTAAGTTTTACTCCATAAACGCAATAGGTTGTGGTACAGCTCGGTGAGTTGAAGCAGTTCTGGGTGTTGTGATGTGTTGCCGAACTCTTTGCGCAGACCTTGTATGGACTCGTCCAGTTGCGTGAGCATCGTCCGTTGTTGATCGCTTTTGATTAAGCTCTGTATCCACATAAAAGAGGCGATACGCTGTCCTTGGGTAACCGGCAACACTTGATGCAGACTGCCGGAGGAGTAAAGGATCATGTCTCCGGCGGCGAGTTTAATCTCTTGCACGCCCATTCCGGTATCGATTTGCAGCTCTCCGCCTTGATAACTTTCCGGTTCGGTGAGAAACAGGGTGGCGGAAAGATCCGCTCGAATCGGCCGACCGTTATAGGGGTTGGTCAGGATTGCGCTGTCGACGTGGGCACCGTAGTGTTCGCCATTCTGATAAAGATTGAATTTAGGCGGATAGAATGAGTGCGGCAGCGCTTTGGAAACGAATTGCGGCGACTGCATTAGTCTCTGTTCTACGGTTTGGCTGAGTTTTTGAGTAATTTCACAGCCGTCGTCAAGCTGATAATTCTGTTTGACGTTTTTGGCCAAGTTTCCGGCCGTTTTACTGCCGTCAATCCAGACCGCATGTTCCATTCTGCTCAGGAAATCGGCAACTTCCTGTTTGCTGAGTACATTTTCAATAATGGTAAACATTGTCAGAGTCCTTTTAGCTTGATTGAATGGCCGAAGAGTTGAATAACGCAGTTTTATCAATGTCTGCGAGGGTTTCACAGCGTGTTTGTGCCATGCACAGATGTAACTCTTCGATGAGCAGTTTCAACATATGCGCTACGCCGACCGCACCGCCCAAGCCTAATGAATAGATTTGTAAGCGCCCGATCATGACGGCATCGGCGCCCAGCGCCAGCGCTTTGAAGAGGTCGTAACCGTCCCGGATGCCGCTGTCCATCAAAACCGGGAAATCCTTGCCGACTGCGGCCCGGATGGCCGGCAACACTCGTAGCGGACTTGGCGCTCCATCCAGCGCTCTACCGCCGTGATTGGAGACGACGATCCCTTCCACGCCCAACTGTTTGAATTGCATGGCTTCTTGCGGGTGCATGACGCCCTTGATCCAAACCGGAAGAGGGCTGTTTTTAAGCAGGTTTTCCAATTCTTTCAGGCTGGGAGCTTGGCGTAGCAGGTCATTGACGGAAACTTGGGTACTGACCGAATCCTGTGCATAAGGTTTGAGGTTAGCCGCTTCGACATGCTCGTGCAGATTGAAACCCCGACGTAGAGCATCAAGGGAAACCGATTGTATGGCGGCATCCAAGGTGATCATAACGGCTTTATAGCCGGCTTGTTGTGCTCGCTTAATCAGGTCTTGCGTAATAGTATCGTCGGGTTGCAAATAGAGTTGAAAAACGCGACATTCAGGTGACTGGAGCGCAATGTCTTCTAGACTCTGAGAGGAGAGTGTACTGATCGCATTGCCGACACCGGCGGCTTTGGCGGCACCTGCGCTGTCCAATTCTGCTCGAGTGCCGACCAATCCCTGGTAGGCGACCGGAGCCAATAAAACCGGTGCTTGCAGGGTTTCTCCAAACAGCGTGATTCGGCTATCTACCTGATTAATCTCCGCTAACAGACGAGGTTGAAGCTGTAGTTCATCCAATGCGCGTCGATTGTCTTGTAGGGACTGTTCTTGCGCACTGCCGCCGCTCAAGTAGGCATAGATGTCTTCATCCAGATAGTTTGCCGCGAGCGTTTCATAATCGCGCGGAGTAAAAACATATTGCCCTAATTGTTGTGGAGTAAATTTGGCCATTTTGCTGTTTTCTAGGGTTAAAGTTTCATTTAACGGCGCACCGATACCTTTACAGACGCGGTTTGGCTAAAACATCCGCAAAGGTATCGGTGCACCAACCGAAGTTGGTGCCCGAGTTTAGAGGTTAAAAGTCATAATTCACCGTCAAGCGGGCGTTACGAGCATCCCCTTTATAAAGGAACGAGCCTGAACGGTATCCGGCAAGATAGTAATCTTCGTCGAACAGGTTGTTAATGTTCAGACGGGCATTCAAGTTTTTATTGAACTGATAGTTGGCGAACAGGCCGAAGACCCAGTATTCCGGAATCGGTTGCGCGTATTCGCTTGGATCGTTACGATCCAGACCAGCGGCCGTATCCGGTTGTCCGGCATATTTTTCACTTTCGTATTTAGCCGTTCCACCCAGTTCGAACTTATCGTTGAAGTGGTACTTCAATTGCGCACTTGCCGTGGTGTCGGCGAAGTTACTCAACGTTTTGCCCTCGTACTCCGGCGTGGCGGATTCAAGTACTTCCGACTTCATAAACGCGACCCCGATTTGACCGGAAAGTCGGTCGGTCAGGTTACCGGATAATCCGAATTCGATACCTTGAACTTGGTTTTTACCGGTATTGAATGATCCGGTCGACTCATAACCGGAACCTTCCATGACGTCTGATTTCTCAATGTGGAAAGCGGCAGCCGTGGCCAGTAATTTACCGTCGTTAAGTTGCCATTTGGTTCCCACTTCGATGCTGGTGGTCTTTTCCGGGTCGGATGACATCGAACCGCTTGAATCGATGGCGGCACCACCATAACCGGAACTTGTTCCCACATCAGATTCACCACCGTTGATGTCGGAGGCGGTTGCATAAGAGGCGTAGACATTGGCATTCGGGCGGATCTTATAGGAAGCACCAAGATGGTAGTTCCAAATCCCCGAGCTGTCTTCAAACTTGCCTTCTACATAAGGGGTTCCGCCTCTTCTGCCGTCACCGTCGTGATCCCAGAACGCTTTTAGAGTGTAGTCGTAATGATCGAAGCGAATTCCGGCGAAGGCGGTCAGTTTGTCGGTCAGATCCACGGTATCCATGGCCGATAGCGACCAAGTCTTAACATGCCAATCCGAATCCCAATCCCCTTTACTGGTCAGAGAACGGTTGATTTGGTTGTTTAGCAGCGGGTCGTTGAATGAAACGTCACTGACTGAAGGGCGTGAGGTGCTGCCGTCATGTAGATAAACACCGTTAACGACCTGATGGTCTGACAATTCAGCACCGAACAGGAATTCGTGCTTTTTGCCGTCGATCCATTTATCCCAGTGCAGATTGGTCTGGTTGACGAAATAATCGACCTCTTGCCAGCCGTTATGGGTAGACAGGTTCAGAGTGTCGGTGCCGGCGTCACGTGCGCCGGTGGCAACATAACCGTTTTTGGTGGTTCCGAAACGAGTGGCGTTGCTGACTTTGACATCATCGTTCACTTGGTATTCGATACGACCGGTTACAACATCCACTTCGGAATCTAAAAAGTCGCCTTCCTGAGTATAGACCGGTACATCGTCCACCGGTTTGCGATTAGGAACGGTTCCGGCTAAGTAGTTACCCAAATCAGGCGTATCGTCCGCTTTCAGATGATAGTAGTCCCCGATCAATTTGAGTTTATTGGTTGGCGTATAGGTGGCCGATAGTGCAACCCCTTGGCGTTCACGGTCGGCCGGTGCTCGATCCGGCACTTCTTCATAACCGTACAGCAGGTTGGCACGTACCGCGAAATCTTGATTGATAACTTGGTTGGTATCTAAAGTGATACGCGTGTGTTTATCGGTACCGGCCGCAGTGGATAATTTGGTAAAGTCGTATTCCGGATTGGCTTGTTTGGTAATGGAGTTAATGGCACCGCCGGAAGTTCCGCGTCCGCCGAAACTGGAATCCGGCCCTTTACTGACTTCAACTTGTTCGGTAGCGAAGGTTTCACGGGTAGTCATACCCGGATCGCGCAAGCCGTCAACAAATACGTCGGAACGCGCTTCCTGACCGCGGATGATGTAGCGGTCACCGAATGCATTACCGTTTTCTCCGGTTCCCAAAGTGATTCCAGGCATGGCATCAAGAATTTCTTTCAGGTCGGTATCGCCCGATTCTTCAATTTGGGCTTTGGTAATGACTTGAATGTTTTTTGGCAGATCGGCAATGTCGCGTTTATAGCGTTCATCGCCCGATTTTTTGGCCTTATAAGGAGCCCCTTTTTCCGCATAAGGGTTGGTATCGATGGTACGCTCTTCGACTTCGAGTTTATCAAGTTTAAATACTTCCTCTTCGGCATAGGCCGGCATAATGGCAAAACTGCTGGCTGCTAATCCCATAATGGCCGCCGAGGCTTTCATCTGTGTCGAGACGGCTGGTTTGCGCAAAGAAGTTTGAGCGTTAAAGCGTACATTGTGACGTTCCGCTACCTGCTTTTTTGCAGAGAGTCGTTGTGATGTCATGGTTTTGTTCTCCATATCTGTAACCGTGGTTTTGTGTTTATGTCCTATTTACGATCTCCGCTCAAAAAAATCATAGGACTCGTTGTTATGCTGAAAATCAGCGGGTAATTAGAGAAAAATCAATCGGAATCCGAATGGTGATTCGCTCACGATTCAACTCTTTTGGAATAACCGGGAGGGGAGCTGCACGCTTCAGCATGAGTAATGCGGCTTGATCCAACCGGGCGTTCCCCGATGAGGCGATGACCTCTGTATTGAGTAAATCGCCTTGACGATTTACCGTAAATTTCACTTCAACGATGCCTTCAACTTTGGCCCGCTTCAAAGCGGCCGGATAATGTTTATGCCGATTAAGCCAGTTTTGCAGGGCTCCAAAATAGCTTTGCGGACTCATGTTCGCAGTATTGGGCCGGGCACTTTTCGGCGGTGAGACAAACTCTTTATCAGTTGCTTCCTGTGTCGCTAGTTTGCTCTCTGTTTCCCGTTCCGAGTCTGGCTCCGGTTTCGGCTCCGGCTTCGGTTCCGGTTTCGGCTCCGGTTTCGGCTCCGGTTTTGGTTCCGGTTTTGGTTCCGGTTTTGGTTCCGGTTTTGGTTCCGGCTTTGGTTCCGGCTTTGGTTCCGGCTTTGGTTCCGGTTTTGGTTCCGGTTTTGGTTCCGGTTTTGGTTCCGGTTTTGGTTCCGGTTTTGGTTCCGGTTTTGGTTCCGGTTTTGGTTCCGGTTTTGGTTCCGGTTTTGGTTCCGGTTTTGGTTCCGGTTTTGGTTCCGGTTTTGGTTCCGGTTTTGGTTCCGGTTTTGGTTCCGGTTTTGGTTCCGGTTTTGGTTCCGGTTTTGGTTCCGGTTTTGGTTCCGGTTTTGGTTCCGGTTTTGGTTCCGGTTTTGGTTCCGGTTTTGGTTCCGGTTTTGGTTCCGGTTTTGGTTCCGGTTTTGGTTCCGGTTTTGGTTCCGGTTTTGGTTCCGGTTTTGGTTCCGGTTTTGGTTCCGGTTTTGGTTCCGGTTTTGGTTCCGGCTTTGGCTCAGGCTCCGGTTCCGCTTCAATCGGTTGTTCTGGCTCGTTCGTCATTGTCAGAGCGTTTAAGTCGATTTCTGTCATTTGCAGATGCGACTCGGGCGTATTCAGCTTTAAAGGTTGGTTTATCGGTTTTTGGACCAACCAAAAATAGGCACCGACATGCAAAAGCAGGGCAACCAAAAAAGCTACCATCCAGTTTGTTTTTGTCATATCAATTGGCTTTCCGGGTGACTAGATGCACTCGATCCCAAGACAATGTTTTGACCTCTCGGAGCAATTCGTTCAGTTGTTCCGCCGTGGCAAAACGGTCGACATAGATCGCCAAGTTTTGCGACGATTCTTCGGTCTTTTGTCTGGCCTGCTGTAACTGGTTAAGCAAGGCATTGCCTTTCAATGTTTGACCGTTCATTTGCCAGCGGCCGTCAGCAGTCAAACTGATTTGATGGGCGGCGGCTAAATAACGCTCTTGAGATTCGGTCTCGGTTAGTTCTACTTCCTGACTAACCGGTTTTTGAATCTGGCCTGAAACCATAAAAAAGATCAGTAGCAGAAAGACGATATTGATCATCGGAATCAAATTGTCGTCGATATTGATCGCTCGTCCCGATTGAGCTTCGATTCTGTTTTCCGGTTTAAGGTTGAACATGGTGCTCTCCATGTATTACGCCACCAATGGCGACTTCAATACCTTGCGCATTGAAGTGGTCGAGCGCTTTGATCAAGGTATGAACCTGAGTTTGCGGCAAGGGGTGCAGCTTAACCGGATTGGGTAGCGCTAAATGAGACAGGTCTTGAGCGGTGAGTTCCTCATAAAAGTTATTCTCTAATTGTTGATCCGCCAGCCGGCCGATAATGGAAATCTCGCCTTGCGGATTGAGCATAAAGGCCAGCTCGGGTTCGACATCGGAAATCGCGTTTTTCTCGGTTGTATTCAAAGTAAGAGGAACCGACTGCCACTGGATAAATTGTGTGGTCAGCATAAAAAACATCAACAGAATAAAGACGACGTCGATCAGAGCCGTCAGACTGATTTTGCGTTTTTTGGCGGTGTACTTTAGTTGCATGCCGGTCGCTCGTTTAGGCTTGGTTATTTGTAGCAAAAGCAAGCTGGAGATGGTTGTTGATATGATGCGCATGCGCCTCCAGCTGACGTTCGAAATACTGGTGAGCCATAGCAATCGGGATAGCGACAATCAATCCGGCTGCCGTAGTAAGCAGGGCTTGCCAAATTCCGCCCGAAAGTATTGATGGGTCGATTTGGCTGCCGGCTTGTTCCATAGCCTGAAATGCGACGATCATGCCGATAACGGTTCCGAGTAGGCCGAGTAATGGCGCAATCATGGCCAGTACTTCAAGAATTTTTAGATGTTTGCCGAGTTCGAATAATAGTGTTTGCCCATGTCTAAAAGCGTGCTGTGATGCCTGCTCTGTATCTTGATGGTTTTTCCAGGCGGAAATGATTTCCGCGCTCGGGTATTTAAACTCTTCTGTTAAAGCATGCGGCTGTTCTTCAAGTCGCTGGGTTAAAGCTTCAGCCGATTTATGGTTGAAGCGGGAGAAACTCCATAGCTTGACCAAAATGATAGTGCTTGCAATCAGTGAGAAACCGATCAAGATCCACACGATAATGCCGCCGTTTACAAGGATATCTTGCATGTTCATTGTTGATATTGTCCTCAGCAAATGATGTTCAATTAATTTCGCTAAACGATATGTAAATAATAATAATTCGCATTATACCTAAAGTATGTAATTGTACAACTAAATAATAATCAATATTATTTGTATTTGTGTTTGTAGTGTAAAATAGACGATATATAGTGTTGTTTAGACGGTGTTGTTTAAGTTACTGTGCAAACAAGGAACAAAGAAAAACTGTTCTAAATTCATTAAAAGTTTTTTGTGATTTTGCCTCTTTTTCGAATGGTTTATTTTGCATAAACTGAATTTAATAATTTAAGGAAATCAAGAGGATAGTGCTAATGAATATTGCAGCGATTTCAGGCAGTTTTAGAGAGAATTCAATTAATACAGGATTAATCAGAGCTCTACAATCCATCGCTCCTGAGCAGGTTGATATCGAGTTGATCGATTATCGGGATATTCCGCTTTATAATCAGGATGTAAATCAAAAAGGGATTCCTGAAGCGGTTCAAAAAGTCGGGGATGCAATTAAAGCCGCAGATGCGATTATCATTGCGACACCGGAATATAATTATTCGATTCCGGGCGTGTTAAAGAATGCCATAGATTGGTTGTCGAGAATGCCGGAACAGCCTTTTGACAGCAAGCCGCTTGGCATCGTCGGTGCGAGTCCGAGTTTTATGGGGACGGCGCGCGCACAGGTTCATCTGCGTCAGGTTTTGCAATATCTGAATCCGCAGATATTAAATAAACCGGAGATTTTGATTAACAACGCTTTCGATAAATTTGATGAACAAGGACGGTTGCAGGATGAACAGACCATCGCTTATTTACAAGAGTTTATGGCAGCTTTGATCGAGAAAATGGATTAACCATTTAATTAAAAAGATGTAAAAAAGGGCCGGCTATCCATTGGATTGACCGGCTTTTTATTTTGTTGAGATTCCGTTAGCTCTAAGCTTGAAATGTAGGACTTATTGGCGAATAAATTCCACGGCGGCCTCAACCAACTCTTCAGCAAACAGATCTAAAAAGAAATGATCTGCATCTTCGACAACGTAGGTGCTGACGTGATCGTTACCCACTTGTTCCATTTTTTCTTGCAAGTCGGCCACAACGGTATCTGCCGAGCCAATGATCACTAATGTCGGTTTGACCGCTTTTTTAAGTAAAGTAGGCGTATCCATACGGTTATCGTCTTGGTAATAGCTGACTACAGCATTGGCGGTGGCGGCAGTTCTTGTGCAGTAGATAAAGTCGATGTCTTTTAGCAGGGTGTTGCCTTTACCTGCTTTGACCAGCTTTTCCGCTTTGTTATATAGGGCAGTTAAATCTTTTTGGTATTTTTTCTGATAACCGGCATATTCCGCTTCTTTGGACCAAGTTGCCGGTGCAATCAAAACGACGTTTTTAATCATATCGCTGTCGTTTTCAACACTGAACCAGGCTGTTTGGTTGCCGCCGCGAGAGTGGCCCATTAGCGTGACTGAGGTTACGCCTTGCTGTTTTAGCCAGTCCAGCCAGAAACCGATCTCTTGCATGGCATCTTCGTGTTTATGGTTGTGTGTAGTGGCACAATCGTATTCTCCATGGCGGTCATCAACCTCCAAGCTGAGGTTTGGTGCCAATGAGCTGATGCCATTATCTGCCAATAGTTTTTGTATAGCACTATAGGTTTCCCGGCCATTGTGTGTCAGGGTTCCATGAGTCAGCAAGACAATCTCGTCGTTGAAAGTTTTGCCATCGGCCATGACCAGATTGGCATTGACCGTCAAGTCGCCGTAGCTTTGCTTGATCTCTTTTGCCTGTACATTGGTCACAATGATTAAGGCCGCTAACAGACCGCTGATAGACCATTTTATAAATTTCATCATGCTCACCTCTATGGTTGGGTTATTACTGCAATGGTTGTTAGATAGGGTAATTAGAATTGATATTCTAGCCGCAATGAAATCCGTCAAGATTGATATTGTTATCAATTAATTTTATGCAATGTAAGCTCGGTTAAATGCCGGTCTATTAAAGCTTGTCACGCTTTACTTTTCTGCCATGAAAGTGCGATTATATACGGCTTGATGATCCAAAATATTAGATGACAAAACTGGAAGAAACGATGGCAACTCAAACCGAATTTCAGAAGCTGAAACAGCATTTACAAAGCGTTATTGTCGGTCAGGAAGCGCTCTTGGATAAGATGATGATTGCCCTTTTGACTGGTGGTCATATTTTATTGGAAGGACCGCCCGGTCTAGCTAAAACCACCGCGGTGAAAACCTTGGCAAAAGGCGTGCATGCTAGCTTTCAGCGTATCCAGTTTACGCCGGATTTAATGCCGGGCGATGTCATGGGGTCGGAAGTATTGGACGTGAACAGCGGCGTGTTGAATTTCGTGAAAGGACCGATTTTCAACGAGATTGTATTGGCGGATGAAATTAACCGCGCGCCGCCAAAAGTTCAGTCTGCTTTACTTGAAGCCATGGCGGAAAAACAGGTTACTGCCGGCGGTCAGACCAGAGCATTACCGGAAATGTTTCTGGTCATGGCGACGCAAAACCCTCTGGAGCAGAGTGGAACCTATCCATTGCCTGAAGCTCAATTAGACCGTTTTATGTTACATCTGGTTTTGGAATACCCTGATGAGGCGGAAGAGTTGGAGATTTTACGTCGTGATCGTGCCCATCATTTCGGTGAAGACCAGAATCATCCGGACGCTTTCTTGGCTCCGGAAAATGTCCTGCATGCCCGGCACGCGGTGGCGGAACAGTATGTTTCCGAAGCGGTAGAAAAATATATGGTCGCCTTGATTGCCGCTACTCGTAAGTTAGGTAAATTGAGTAGCGAACTGAAAGATGTTTTGGATGTGGGGGCTTCTCCACGTGCCTCAATTGCGCTATTACATGCAGCCAGTGCTTACGCTTGGTTACAGGATAGAGACTTTGTGACACCGGATGATGTGATTAAAATGTTGCCGGATGTTCTGCGTCACCGTTTGATTGTCAGCTTTACGGGTCGTGCTCAAGGTTGGACGCCAGATTCAATTATCAAGAAATTGATCGAGCTGGTACCTGTTCCTGTTTTGGAACAAGAATAGACCGGGTTCTCAATGTCGCTTTCTCGACTTCTCGTAAAAGGATGGCAAGCCTTTTCGTCACAATTCAGCCGTTCGGTCGGTGCGGATGGCCAGCGGGTGCAGCAACCGATCCTATCTCATCAGGATATTCTGGATTTTGCACGGGAGCTGGAAGGTATTGCCGCCAAATTGCCTTTGAATCCCAAACAGAGTGACGCCTTGCGTCAGGGAGAGCAATCCAGCCGTTATATGGGAAGCGGGATGGAGTACGAAGAGAGTCGTCCCTATGAAATGGGCGATGAGATCCGGCGTATCAACTGGCGCTTGATGGCTAAAACCGGTAAAGCGTTTACCAAACTCTATCAGGAAGAACGCCAGGAAAGTTGGTTTATCTTAATCGATCACCGCGCCTCTATGCGCTTTGGGACTCGAGTTCGTTTAAAGGCGACTCAGGCAGCCAGGGTTGCCGGATATTATGCTTGGTTGGCCCAGCAGGCCGGTATTCCGGTTTCCGTCGGCCGACTGGCGGAGAAGTTTGAACAGTCCCCATCTTTTGAAGGCCGTTCGACATTTTCACAAATTATGCAGATGGTGAGCAAGCCTTGTCCACCTATGGTCAACTCGGCATCCGAAGCGCAACTGAATGATGTTCTACTCAGTCTTAGTCATCAGTTACCCGCTGGTTCGCGTTTTATCATAATCAGCGACTTTCATGATGTGGATGAGAAGACCGCGGAAACTTTAACCGCCATGCAGGATTTTTTGCTGGTTAAAGCGGTGCTAATCAAAGATGCGGCGGAAGTGGCGCTGCCTGAAATATCTGGTTTGCAACTGCAATCTACGGTTAATGGGCAGCGCTATCAATTAGACAGCAAGGCAGATCGCGACTATTTTCAAGAGTGGGCAGATCGCTATTTTTCTGCGATCAACGCGCGTTTGCAGGCGGCCAATGTCTCCTACTTTGAATTGGCAGCGGAAGCGGACTTAAATCAACTCAATCTATGTTTGAGCGAGAATAGAGCCAACAATCTGTTGGCTCAAAGTGGAATAAGCGGAATAAATGGTAATGGATGAGCAGCTAGGTGAATTGAAGGATATTGAGTTGCCGATGCAGCCGGGAATGGATTGGTTTGCATTTTTGCAAGATATGGGGCTGTTGTTCTGGCTAGTTTTGTTGCTGCTAGTGTTGTTTTTGCTGGTTCGTTACAGTCGTTGGTTTGACCGCAGTCTGCTGTTAGCTCCGATTCATTTGCGCTGGCAGCTCTATAAAATTAAAAAACAGTTCAATCAGCAAAAGACTCAGAATCTGGATGTGCAGCTTAGCCGGCAACTGTATGACTGGAGTCTGTTACTACAATCCGTTTTTAATCGTGCCAAACAGCATCATCCCGATGACGAGCAGGTTGAATTTGAGCAGGAAGTCGACAAGATTAAAAGCCAAGCGGAATATATGGCGTTTTCCAATACTCCTGTTTCACGTGAAACTTTTCTCGAATTAGTTCAGCATGCCAGTGTCGTGCTCAACAAAATGCTGAGTTTCAAGTTTATTTGCAAGTGCCTGTTTAAAGGCTTCACTAAGTGGAGAGGTGCCTGATGGAAGCTTGGATTTTACATTGGTTTGTTGAATTTGGCTTGGCTGAAAATGCCGATAAATTGAGCTTTGCTTCACCGCAGTGGTTAGGCTTGATTGCGCTCTGGCCTGTGCTTTGGCTGCTCAGTGGTTGGGCTGGAAGACAGTTCGACGTGAAGGATGATTTGAGCGAAAACCGTCGCCAATCAGAATTGAGTGTGAAGCATAACTTGATTCACTTAATGAAGCGTTCAAAAGTTAAAACGTCTTTGCCAAAAGGTATGTTCTCGGATCTGGTTTTCCAGTTGTTAAGAGGTTTGTTGATTGTTGTCTTGGCAGTGAGTCTGGCTGATCCGGTTGAAAAACTACCGGTTGCCGCCAAACCGGAACCTAAAACCGTGCGTGATATCGTGTTTGTTATTGAGAGTTCGGCCTCTTTCCTGTTACCCGATTATGAAATAGATGGGCATCCAGAGACACGCATGAATGTCGTTAAAGAGGTGCTTGACCAGTTTATCGCCAAGTTGGATGGCAACCGCTTCAGTATCGCCATCTATGCAGACAAAGCCTTCACTATGTTGCCGATGACTTATGACCAGACTTTGGCGAGATTGACCTTGAAACGCCTCAAACCCTATTTGGCGGGACGAACCGATGTGGCTATGGGGGAAGCGCTTGGCTTGGCTTTGAAACAGGCGGATAGTAATTTGCAAACCGCTGCGGATGATTCGATTGCTGGTCAGCAAGCAGGGCGTAAAAAAGTGGTGGTTCTGATTAGCGACGGTTTGAGTTTGCCAAGCCGTTTGGAGTTGTCTGAGGCGGTGAATTACGCACAGATGTTGGACGTGCCGGTTTATACCATCGGGGTCGGGGCGAGTTCGGATCAGGCAGATAAACGTGTCTATAGCGGTTTACTCTATCAACCGTTGGAAGCGGAGTCTCTACAGCAGATTGCCACGCAGACTAAGGCTCAATATTATCAGGTCGGGAGCGGTCAGGAAATCAGTCAAGT
The DNA here is from genome assembly GCA_963677355.2 of Thiomicrorhabdus sp. Classification (GTDB taxonomy): domain Bacteria; phylum Pseudomonadota; class Gammaproteobacteria; order Thiomicrospirales; family Thiomicrospiraceae; genus Thiomicrorhabdus. The sequence goes on from CAXXXQ010000004.1 coordinate 163,133, forward strand.
GCTAGAAAAAATTAATCAGGCGGAAGGCGTGCCGTACATCCCGCCACCCTCGCCACCACAAGAGCGTCGTTTGTATTCTTATCCGTTGACGCTGAGTGCGTTGATTTTCGGTTTTTACTGGTTGCTATCTCTGTTATTGAAGCCGCGTGCTCGCCAGGAGAGTCAAGCATCATGATCGAAGCCATGTTAAATGGAACCTTACAGTGGCAAAATCCGCAGTGGTTTTGGGGTGTTTTGTTGCCGTTGCTGATTGTTGTGCTAAAAGAGGTTTTAAAAACCCGCCAGAAGCAGAGTTATGCTGATAGTCATCTTTGGGCCTGGGTTGCCGGTGAACATCAAATGCAAAGTGTTAGCGCTGAACGAACCTCTTTGTTTGAATGGCTTTTACGCGTTGGCAAGGTGTTTAGTGCTGGGCGTTTGGTTATGTTGGGATGGTTAGCGTTAATGGTCGCTTTGGCGGGGCCTCGCAGTCTGGATCAAACCTTCAGTGTTGATAACCGTCATGGCGTCGATGTGATGATCGATATCGATCTTTCCCAATCGATGAAGGTTGAAGATGTGAATCCGAGCCGTTTCGTTTTTGCCAGAACATTGGCTGAATCCGTGGCGAACGAACTCAAACCGCAAGATCGAATCGCTTTAAATGTTTTTGCCGGCCAAGCCCATGCGGTGGTGCCGTTCACCCACGACAAGCTGATCTTTCAACATGCCTTGAAGCATATTTACCCGGGGCTGCTGCCGACTAAAGGCAGTTGGCATGAGCTGGCGCTGGTACATGACTTGAATCTATTAAGTCAAACCGGGCAAGGGGCCAAGGTCTTGTTGGTTTTAACCGATGGTGCTCCGCCGTTTTGGAAGTCGGTGGATCTCCCCGTAGTCTTGCAAAACGTTGCAGCTAACCAGATGCGGAAAAGAAGCCAAACCGGTGTGAAAGTCATCTATGTCGGCATCGGTTTGAATCGTTCCGGCAGCATTCCGGATTCAACAGATAAAACGGGCCAACTTCATGTTAATGGTTTAGTGGTGCAAAGCCGTTTGGAAGAAAGACTGCTGCAAAGGCTGGCAGAACAGACCGAAGGCCTCTATCTCAAAGCGGATACCAGCCCGGATTTTATGCGCAAATTGATGGATGAAATCACACAAGTTGCGAGTTTGCAGAAAAGCGAAACTCCGCTTCAAGTTTGGCACGATTACGCGGCGCCGTTTGTCTGGTTGGCGCTGATTTCGTTGTTATTTGCATTTTATGGTCGAACCCTTATTTCGGCACTGTTTCAGCTGTTGAAAGTGGTGCTGTCTCGACGGATCAATCGTCCGCTAGACAAAAAGGCTAATGCTAACCAATCATTGAATTCATGGATGATGGCCTTGGTTTTGCCTTTGGTTGCGCTGATCTCAGTAGTAACCTGGTCTGAACCTGGCCATGCTGCCAGCAATCAGAGCAGTTTGCAGCAAGCACATGACGCTTTTGCCGCTAAAGACTATGAGAGCGCCGAATCTCTCTACGATGGCGTGAGTAGCTATGCTGGCTATTTTGGTGCTGGGTCGGCAGCATATCGTCTTAATGAATTGGAATCTGCAGTGCTTTATTTCCGCGAAGCGGCTTGGCAGGCCCGTGATGAAAAGCAGCGCGCCCGGGCACTTTATAACTTGGGTAATAGCTACTATAAAGCGAATTTGCTGACACAGGCGATTGAAGCTTATCAACAAGCATTGCTTTATCAGAGCCCTTACTCCAATGCTGAGCATAACCTAGCGTTGGCCAAGGAGCGTTTAAAGTTGGAAATGCAGGGTAAGTTACAGCAGAAGCAGGGTTCAGGAGAAGGTCAGGGCGCGCAGGGCAAAGATGCAGAAGGTGCGTTTTACGGCGGACAGAAACCGAACCCGGATGCCAGTGATGATGGTGCTGGCGCCGAAGGTGATGGCGAACAGGGGGAACGTCACGGTGAACAGATTAATTTACCGGACGCCGATCCTTTGACCGATTATCAGTTAAATCCTTCCATTGCCAAACTGCGCCTGAATAGTCAGGATCGTGAGCAGCAGAGCAATTCTGTTTTGCGAGTTCAAAGGCAGAAACAGCGGGCCGAGCAGTTTGAGCACGCTCTGCAAAAATTGGAAGATGATCAGAGTTTATTGTTGAAACGTATGTTTGAGCGTGAAGAAGGTTTTGAAGCGGCACAAGAGGAAGCGCATCCAATTCCGGGAGTGCAGCCATGGTAAAAGTCTTCAATCTTATTTTTGTTGTGCTGCTGACGGGATTGGCTGGAGGCGTGTCTGCTCAGGTCACAACTAATGATTCCAGCTATGTTCAGGTTCAGGAGGATTACCAAAAGCTGGCGCAGGTAGAAGTACGCTTGAGGCCGAATAAGGTGCAATTGGGTGATTCGGTAACCTTTGTGGTTAAGGGTGAGCACATTAAGGGATCCATTTCCAAGATTGATCTTGCAGTGTTTAGCAAAGATTTTGTGATTGATGATGTGCAACAGCAATCCGATTTGTTGAGAGTGAAAATGTATCCGCTGCGCAGTGGAGATTTTATATTGGCCGGACAACAGGCCGGTAATCTCCATATCCCGGAATTTCATGTTCAGGTTACTGAAAATCCGCAGGTATCGGTGCAATGGCAGTCGCCAAAACCGGTCTTATACAGTCAGCAAATTGTCAGTTGGCGAGCTTCCGTTCAGGTTCAGGATTCAACCTTTAAGGTCTTGTACAACACCCAGCAGCACAATAAAAATCAGGATATTGAAGTCTCTCTTGCGGAGCAGAGTGTTAGTCGTGCTGAACTCGACAGTGGGGCAATCCATCAGTTAGTCGCCGCTTATGCCATGCCCGGTTATTTGAAGGCCGAACGGAAAACACTTTATTCTCCGGTGGTTGAAGTTAAAAACTTTTCTAACAAACGCTGGAAGTTCTTTGATGCGAGCAAGCAAATCCAAATAAAACCGCTGCCCAGTTTTCTACCCTTGTCTGCATCGGTAGGCGTGATTGACTGGCAAGTGGAGCCAAACGGTTGGGTTTATCAGGCCGGAAAGTTGCATTACTGGAAATGGCACTTATCGGTTGAAAATCTCTCGGTAGATTATTTGAAGAGTGCCGCTTATCAGTTGTTGGGGCAGTTAGCCAACGCGGAAAATATCCATTTTTTATCGGAGAGCATGGAGAGCGAGCAGGATTTCAATGAACAGGGCATGGTGAGTTCATTGGAGATTAATATTCCCTATCGTGTCGAATCAGCGGGATGGACGCATTTTCCAGAGCTCAGTCTACGCTATTTTGATCCGAATAGCGGTCGAGTTGAACAGCTACGGACTGACGGTCATTTGGCATTCGGATTACCAAGCTGGTTGATCTGGATATTGCAGTGGTTAGTGTTAACGGTTGCGCTGGTCTCTTTGTTTGCTCTGTTGCTGCTGATCAAGCAATCATGGCAAAACCGACGTTTTAAATTAGCGATCAAACAAGCACTTCGTGAAGAAAATGCCGGCGCTGCGGTTTGGCGCTCTATGCTTGAATGGCAGCTTGCTCATCGGGACTGGAAAATAAATTGGCGCGGTTTGACCAACGGTAACAAGCCGTTTTGGCAACGTATTCTACTGACGGTCGAGCCGCATCCCAGCAAAGGATCTTTTCAACAATGGCAGGATTGGTATCAATCTTTTTATGCAAATTCGGCCGAACTGGATGAATTGATGGCGGCTTTGAACACACATTTTTATGCCCAAACCCATACTAAAGACTTATCTGTACAGACGCAAACAACGGACGAGCGGATTCGACTTGCCGCTCAAGCCTGGATAAACGTTATCTAGGGTTGCACGGGTTTACTTTTAAACCCGCTCAGAATCGGTTCAGGAATTGTTGTCGTTTGGGTGCTGTTGGTGGAATGGGCGAATGATTTTATGGTACTTCTTATAACCCAAGAGGACACCGTAAAGCAGACTGCCAAGAACGATTAAGCTACCGGCATAAAACAGGCCGGTAGAAAAGGCGTTATCCCGAAAGACAATTGGAATCATCAGTAATACCCCCAGAAACAAGCCTGTTGTTATGATTTTCAGCGACGTCTTGATAATGCTTTTTAACAAGAGTTGCTTATGTTCGCTTGAGCCTAATTCCATTATTATCTTTCCATTCAATTAAAGTTTATTTAGGTAGATTCTGATTCAACCACTGACTAAAGCCGCCAAAGTCCATGGCGCCCGATAAACGGGTGATCTCCTGGCCGTTTTGGAAAATCGCCAAAGTCGGGATGGAACGAATGCCGAATTGCGCCCCAATTTGCTGTTCGGTTTCGGTATTGATTTTCACAAAGCGCGCTTTAGGTTCAAAAACTTGAGCCGCCTTGGCGAAAGTGGGGGCAAAGCCTTGGCAAGGGCCGCACCATGGCGCCCAGAAATCCACGACTAATGGCTGGTCGCTTTTTTGCATGGCACGCAGAAATTGCTGACTGTTCATTTCGATTGGCGTGCCGGTAAATAAAGGCTTTTTGCATTTTCCGCAGGTTGCGCCGTTTGATAACTTTTCATCCGGTACGCGGTTTAATCCAGCACAGTGAGGACACATAATAATCATCTATCTTCTCCGTTAAATATTGAGCTACCAATTTAATAGTGCTGAGCAGCCGTTTTTCAACAGCGGGCCTGTTTAAAACAGGCCAATCAAAGTTATATTTTGAGTGATTTATTCTAGCCAGTCAGGTTTTGGGCTCTCTCTTTTGCCGGCATCAAAACCTTCGTTAACGAATCCGTGCAAAGTTTCGTCATGGCAGTGAATCAGCTCGATGATTTTAGGATCTTCACTTGTCAAAATGGCTTCTACACCACCTTCAATATTACGGTATTCCATGCGGATTTGATCTTTGTATTCGAATAATGCGGAAAATAGCGGATCCCAAGAGCGAATGGCGCGCCCCATGCCAAAACGTTTTTCCATACCTTCCACATGATCCTGAATGGTTTTGGCTAAGTCGGGGTTGCTTGAAGTGGTACGGCTACAGATGCCGTTTGCAAGTTTTTCGGTTTCTCTTTTCAATTCGGTATGGTATTCGAGTAACTTACTGAAAAGAGCTTGGTCCTGCTTATGTTGTTCATCGCTACCGTGTCCGTGGCGATATTGACGGTGTGGTGTATTTTGTTCCATCAGATAGGCTCCAAGTTTTTTGCTAATTGTATGGTAGATGACTAAAAAATTGCCAAAAAAAAAGCGCAGTCTGGTCAAAACTGCGCTTTTTAAGCTGAGGAGCATATGACTCAAGAGTAATCAGTTCTTGAGATATGACTATAAAGAGCAACTTTAATAAAGTTCTTCATCAAAGTTACGTTTAGTTTACTGCTAGGTGTCGGAGACAACAATAGCTAAAAGTTGAGGAAGTATTGAAAGAGTATGGATGACTTATATGTATATAAGAAAATTCTATCTAATGGCTAAGTTATTTTAAATAAAGAAATTTTACTGTCCAGTTATTAAGTGAGTTGGCTCACTTAGCTTCGATTTTGATCTCTTCATTATTTGTGCTGGCTACCGTCTCTGTTGGCTCCGATTCACTTGTTATATTCATCTCACGCGGCTCTCCTGAGGGGGAGGCAAACTGGTCATTGAGTTTTTGAATCGACCTTTTACCAGCATCGATTATTTTGCTCAAATGTTTACGGGTTCGATTGTTCCAGCCGCGGGGAGCGCTGGGAAACAATCCTCTCCAGAAACGTGTGTTATGAATTAAGGCGTTGGCGATCTGCAGTTCTTTGCGTGCCAGACGTTTGGCGTCGTGAGCACTGACTTTGTTGCGTACAAACCAGTGAATACCAAAGACAATCATCAACAACAATGCGCTGACGATTCCTCCCCACACTGGAGAGCTCATCATTAATTTGGAGAGTGCCCATTCGCTTATTGGGGTCTCGAATGCACCGAATAATTGCAGAATATAGAACAGCACAACACCCAGAACGGCGAAAATAACTGAATCGGCAATCAGTACCTTACGGCGCCAGGAGGCGATGGCCGCTTCGATTTTAGGCACCTTATCAACATAAATGTCATCAATGATCTGTTCCAGCGAATGCGCAATGCGATAAGTTCTTTCGATACTGACTTTCTGCATGCGGCTTTGGATTTGTTGCAGATCGCTATCCTTTTTGCGTTTAAAACGCTCCGCGAGCGCTTCTTCTGAAATCGGGCTAGCAGCGTTTTCATCGTAAATTGTGTAGAAATTGCCGCCGACCAGTCCTTGACTGGAAATAGCTCTTTGCCAGGAACCAATGACCTCTTCCGGGTTATCTTCTTTGGCAGCGGTATCGATCTGATTGAGAATATACAGCACCTTGTTCGAATCCTTGCGCCCGATTGTGGTCGCAACTAGATGCTTCAACGTATCGCGCATGGCTCCGGGTTCAGGGTGACGTGCATCAAAGAACACCAGAACCAAATCCGACATGTCAATGATATGGTTGGTGATTCTCAAGGTGGAATCCCTTTGCGAGTCCGCATCAAATCCGGGGCTGTCGATGAGGATTTTGCCTTTAAGGACATCGGCGTTGACGGTTTTGAGCTGAAGGTAGTTGTTGATTTTACTGCCTTCGCCTTCTTCGACTTTATCAATTTGTTTGCTGATACCAAAGAACGGAAAGCGAGGGTCTGAATCTAATGCCAAACCGGGCAGGGTGGTGACTTCTTTATTGGCGCCGAAACACAGTACCGTAAATTTATCATCGACAGCCTGATTACCGGTGGTTTGGACTTTCTGATCGGTATAGCTATTAATGAAGGTGGATTTTCCGGCTGAAAAAGTACCCAAAATTGCTATTAAAGGCCACCAAGAAATCTGTTCGGCATAAGACTGGTCTTTGTTCAATAATCCGATCTTGTAAGCGATTTTGTCCAGTTCTCGGTAGTTATTGATTATATCTAAGAGAACCGGGTTTTCTTCGGCCAGATGTTGTTCAAGTTTGCTGTATCTTTCTTTTGGGGTCATCAGACTGCTTCCTGAGTAACGGTACCTTGCCAAGCGTATTGCTGAAATGCTTACAGCCGCTTGATGAGGCAGGTGTTTTGTTTGAAACCGTCAAAACATTGTAACGCGCCTGCGATTTTTCTGTTTCGGGTTTTTATTTTTAGGGCGGTGGAAAACAGCGTTAATTTTGTCCATTTAATTGACATAGAAATATAAAAAATGAAAAAAATTACTCAATTCTAACCACTATATTTCGAGCAGAGCATCACTAAATTGTGTATATCTTGTGGATGAAGGTAGAGGGAGGATCAAATAAGCAAGCATATTGTCCTTTAGTACAGTAGTTGCCATAGAAATTAGAGAGTATTATTGGTTCAATTGAAGTTTTATGTGACTGAGTTTAATGCAATTGTTGGAGTGCAGGAAATGTCAAATATCGTAGGTCAAGTAGCCAAAATAGAAGGTGTTGTTAAAGCCATTAATCCTGAAACGGGAGAAGCCAGAATACTACAGGAAGGTAGTCAGGTTTATGCTGGAGAAATTATCCAGACTTCCGGAAAGGGTGGCGTGGTTATTGAAATGAATAACGGCACTTTGCTGACACTCGGCCGTGATACCCAAATGCGTCTAGACGATGATGTAACCAGCCAAGCGAATTTCCTGGACTCAGGTACCGAAGGTGCCGTCGATATCGAAGCGCTCCAACAAGCGGTATTAGAAGGTAATTTCGACGCTCTGGAAGAAACGGCGGCAGGTGATGCCCTATTGGTCGGAAGTGCTTCCGACGGCGGTGTTTTTGTTGAACGTATTGCCGCAGAAGGAGAGGTGACAGCCGGGTTTAATACCTCAATCAGCGAACAAGCTTTTGATGATGTTCAGCGAGGAAACATTCTTCAAACACAACAAGCCACCCAAGGTGGTTTCCCAACTATTACCATCTATGCAGCCGGTCTCGATAAGACCCCAAATATCCTGGACGATAATACTCGTACTGTTTATGAAAAAGGTCTTAATGACGTGGCGGATGACTCTGAAGCGTCACGTGGACAAATTAATTTGGATTCCCCTGACGGCATTCGCGAAGTTTCAATTGGCGGATACACACTTACTTCGACCGAACTAGAGCTAATTAATTCTCAACCCGTTGAAATCGATACCGGCGAAGGTGTTTTGACGCTGGAAGCTTTTGATTCCTCGACGGGCGATCTAAGTTATTACTATGAAGTTAAAGATGCACAAGACCATAGTCAAGGTGATGTAGTCGATGATGTCGCAATAACTTTGGTTGATACAGACG